>CAWGRW010000017.1:0-3211 GCA_963825135.1 uncultured bacterium | reverse complement strand
CGTGTGGCGCAGAACCTGCGCTCGAATACGATCCTGCTGAATCTCCTCAAAGCTCAAATCAGCAACTGCGATAATTTCGATTGTCAGCGGCGACTCGCCGCCCCGTTCGTCCCGAGGCGCAGAATCTGCGCTCATATACGACATCTATGCTACTCCTTCGCTTCCGCTAATCAATCAAGGTAGCGCATCTGTCCTAGCGAAGTCGAAGTGTCGAAGGATTGAACGGGTTATACGCTCATATGTCCGCGTCGGCTAACCGGACATAATGATGGAAAACTCTTTTTTCAACATTCTGGTTTAAGCAATCACTTTTCTTTTCCTAAAGACAACCACGCCAATAATCCCTAAAGCTGCCGCCGAAAGCTATAAATCCCCATTGGGAAAGTACCGGGATGTTATCGGGTGACGGCCTGTTAAGAAAAGTGCAGACAACGCCCGAGTCCGTACCGCTTACGAGACATCCCGCCTGAAACCCGTTTTCTAACTTGGTAAACGTCATATTGGGAGATGCGGTGCACTGGATATCCGCCAGCTCCCATCCTTCCTGCGCTGCTTCCGTTATCGTAATATTGTCTCCCTTGGATATAAATACATCCGTGGGTATCAGATTCGAGGTAACGGAGAGCGGAGATTCAATTCCGTTTAAGACCTGGTTAAATTCAAATTCCACGTTCTTTGCGGTTGTCACTTCTTTCACAATTCTAATCAGACAGTCACTCTGAAAATAGCTCCTTTTGGTTGATAGGACCAGAAAACTCGAAACAATAATTACTAACAATAAAACCTTGAAAATACCGTTCCCCACTCTTATCGCCAGCTTGCATGGTCTTTTCATGTCGATCCTCCTCAAAGGAATAACCCAATATTCATTATACGATTTCTCATGAGCCGTTACAATCGTTTGCCTAATACCCCGCGGATGACCGGGAAAAGGGTGCAATCGGCATTGAATATGTGATACTGCCCGGGAAACAAGAATTGGGCTTAATCCGTTTTATTCGAACGTTCCCTCCTTGAAATCCTGATAACCTATAGCAACAATTTAACAATCTTCACCTAGTTTTGTATAATCCCGGCAACGATACGTGAATTAAAGGAGGCAAAATGTCGAGAAGCGGAATCAATTCATTCCCTACGGCGTTATTCTATTTATTACATTCGCAATCTGGTCTCAGGATGCAAACGCTCAAACCTACCTGTCTGTCGGCCCGCAGACGAGCGTGCCGTAGAACACGGTAACCGGGGGCGGATGGACCGAGTATTACCGGGATCTCTACAGTAACCATCTAGATGCCGAAACAGTGTCAAGAAGCTGTCCAGGAAGCCGGTTGATGCTATCCTGTCGACCGACCGGAAGCTCTACACTGGCCCTGCTCGCGCTTATCTGCGCGTAGCAACCAGTCTCCGCCTTGAGCACGCATGAACTCGTTCTACTGCGGAGAGTCCTGCTCCAGGCGTTAGCCGAAGAAAGGTTGAATCTCCGGCTGAAGAACCTTACGGATAAAAAAGCCGGAATTCCGGGAAAGCGTGCTCCCGAGCAGATCCCCGTTAGCCCAGTAAAACCCGGTATCTCCTGCGGGGAGTAAATCATATGTATAGCCACCACTGTATAGTACTTTTTCTATCGATGTCAGCTTCGCCCCATCTATAATATCGCCCGGAATTAAATCGCTTATTATTCTCTCATCTGCGGTGGGATGACTGCCTGAAACGTACAGCTTTTTTCCGTCATTTAAAATGAGATGAAATACTACATGACTATTGGGCACCGAAACTTTCCATACTAACTCATCGGCTGTATTACCTTGTTTCCGTCCATGTCCAGAGTATATACGGGCATCCCCGGTCTCCAATTCAATCATTGGAATATTCCCTTGTGGTGTGGCGATTAACGTGTCAAATGATAGGCAACCACCCATCCCGTCGTTGCTCTGCGCGTTCGCAGTCGTGAGGTTGAGCTTCTGGTTAAGCATCATGACCGATATGACCGTCGGGATGATGAAAGCGCCTTTCGTTAACTTCTCAAGGAACTCACGCCTCTCGGGATTAACGTTGTCCAAATATTTTTTGTCCTTCATGGAAATACCCTCCGTTGTATTCTGGTTAGATACGAGAATGTTTATTTCACAGTATATCACGGCCGGTATTTCCCGTAAAGCGGTAGGCGGTCAATGAAGCCTTACTCGGAACATGGAGACCCGATTCCCGTCCGAGGCTCTGCTTCGACTTGAACTGACGGGTAAATGCCCGGCAGAACGGCCGGTGACGAACCTTACCGACCGGGTTTTCGGGCCCGGCCCGGCATACGCCTTTTTCCATACCGGGCTCTCTCCCTTAATACCTTGGTATCGGCGATAATATATACCTTTGTCCAATTGTCGCCCGGACGGCCGGAGGTTAATCTCAATTCCTGTACAAAAAAAATCCCCCGAGAGTATGGTCTCTCGGAGGACTTGACGCCGATACTTTTGGTCTGCACCGGCATTGAGGTATGGCTCAAAGCTAAAATTAGTTACATATAGGAGTCGTGTCAATACCTGTTATCGACTCCGAATCGAGCGGCCGAGGCGGTCCGGTCTTCCCCGCATCTCGGACAGGGAAGGGGAGAGATATGGGGTTATTCCCAAAAGGCAGGAAGGGGACCGGTCGCCCGGGGTTTTTCCTGGTTTCAGTCCTGACAATCTATACGCTCGACTGCGTGTCGTCGGCCCGCCCGGAGCTTGAGGATGCAATACTATCCCTCCCCGGGAGCGAGCTTGAGGTGAACGTCTGGTATCCCGACAAGTACCACCCCTCGACGGGGCGGGAAGGGTTCTCCTGTAAATTTTCTGAGAAGGGCCGCGCCGGTACGTTGAACACGGGGGGCTCGCGTATAGACGTATCTCCGTCACTCGACGCCCTGGGTCACGAGATGGAACACTGGATCAACTTCATGCTCTACGGCGAGACGCACGACGAGGACCCGAACGACCTTTCCAATATCTGCAATATCCCTTCCTACTGCCACCTGTATTCCGAATCGAGGAACCTTTTGCCTGCCGGCAGTGAATTTACGGACTAATAAGCTGTAGCCGGGGCGCGAAGCTGCACTCTCCGACACGCACCTTTCCCTCCTAAGCGCCCCTGCTATTGTTTCCGGGAGGTTCAGTCCGCCGCTTCGCGCCCCCCCCTGTTGAAGTGCCGGAGGGGTGCGGGTAAATTAGAAATTCCC
>CAWGRW010000016.1:0-5333 GCA_963825135.1 uncultured bacterium | reverse complement strand
GAACCTAAGAAGACCTGGGCAGACCCGGCCGCGTACGACGTGAAGGCGAAGGAGCTCCAGAGCAGGTTCGAGCAGGAGTTCGCGAAGCATAAGGCGTGAGGCGGGTCACTGCATTCCGCCGCTGCCCTTGCCAACAACGAGGCGGAAACTACCCGTTCGTCCCTTTGCAATGCGCCTGTCTACGACTCATCGGAGGATCGAGCGGACGTCATATGGTTTTATTGGAAAGTGCTTCGTTATAAGCTGCAATCACGTCTTTTCTTGAAAGCGTTCCCACGATCTTTTTTGAATTTTTCGATTCAATTACCGGCAGGATTTCTACCGGTTTCTTCTCCCATTTCTTCAAAATGGTATAGAGTGTGTCGTCCGGGTTTACCGTCACCACGTTCAAGGTGGCCAGCTCTTTTACTACAACCAAATCCTTAATCGATTCCTCGAATATCCACTTTCTAAAATCCTGTATGGATATTATGCCCACAAGATTGCCCGCTATGTCCACGACAGGAAACGTCGTGTAGCTGCTTTGGGGAATATATTCAATCAGCTCACGGAGGGTCATCCCCTCGGGGATCGTTTCGATGTCGCGTTTCATTATGTCTTCTAGCCTGAATTAAATGTATGATTCGCCCGCCGACCTCTTCCTCGATGTGCACTCCCGCCTTGTTCAGCTCAAGACTCTCGAGCGAGCCTCCAATAAGAAGCTGTGCCGTCAGGCTTCCAAGAACCGAGCTTATCATAATCGGGATTACAGACCTGATAGCTTTGCGTCATTTCAAATATCAGGAATATGGATGTGAGGGGAGCCTGGGTAACCGCCGCGAGAAAAGTACCCATCCCGACCGTAGCGTAGAGCTCCGCTTAGCGCTACGGGACTCGACAAGAGCGTGCCGACGAGTTTTCCGAATACGCTTCCCATCGCGGCGCCGATAAAAATAGACGGAGCAAACATGCCTCCGGGCCATCCGGAGCCGATGGTTATAGAGGTTGCGACGGGCTTTAGAAAAATCAATCCGACAACAACTAAGAGCGGAAGCTGATTTTGCAGAACCTTGTCAACCTGATCGTAGCCGTTCCCCAATATATAGGGGAAGAATATTCCGATAACGCCAACTATAAACCCTCCAAGAACGGGATGCAGCCGGGAAGGGCGCTTTAATTTAGAGAAAGCGTCCCTAACCAGGAAAAAGAGTTTGATAAATCCGGCTGAGAAAAATCCGAGAACAATGCCGAACAGCGCATAGAAAAAAAGTTCCTTGACGCTAACGAATTGATAAGGCGGCACTACGAATATAGCTCGTTTCCTCTCAAAGAACGGGATACAACCGTTCCGACAGCCGCTGAAATAACTATGGGGAGGAAGCTCCCGACCCTGAAATCCTTGAGAAGCGCGACCTCCTCGGCAAAAAGAACGCCGGCAATCGGGGCGTTAAAAGTCGCCGCGATGCCTGCTGCTATTCCGCAGGCCACAAACACGGGTATTTTTCCCCTCGATATTTTAAAGATCTGTCCCATGAAGCTGCCGATTGCTCCGCATAATTGTGCGATCGGTCCTTCCTGTCCTGCCGATCCCCGAACCCGAGCGTTACGCAGGAGCCGAGCGCTTTTGCGATCGTTTCTTCAGGTTTTGGTATGCCGCCCATCAAATTTATTCGTTCCAGAAACTTCGGAAAGCCGTATCCCAGAACCTGATTGGGGAATATATAAGAAAGAATAAGCAGAGATAAGTCCCCCCGCAGAGAAGCGGCATTATGACGAAAGGGGAACCCCAGTAGGGTAGAACGGCCTTGGAATACAGGAACCTGTAAGATTCCACATAAGCGAAGTTCGCGACCCGGCAAGAATTCCAATAATGATTCCTACGAGATAAAAAACGCGTGCTCATTTGAGTAAAAGGAATGTAAGCGGCTTCTAGCCGAAGTTGAGCGAGGTTTTTCTTGTAGATCCATTTAATTCCATCATATACGGTCCCGAACGATAAAGCGTTCACGTCGGCTCTTCGAGTTAGCTCGATTATTGTAACCACTCATCTCTTTAAGCTCAATAGTTTCTTCGAGGGCATGCTTCTGACGGCTGCCGGGGCCGCCTCCTTAAAGCTATCCTGCGGTTCAAAGCCCGGAGAGCGGTTGGTGTCTCTCTCTTAAGAGCTGCGTCGATTGGAGAGACGAAGTAGCGTGAGCTTCTTCAAGCACGCGTTTTTTCTTTTTGCGTGCCTCTTTTTTACTGTGTATTCCTCTCTCTGTGTTTCCTTTAACTGTGTATTCCTTAGGGTTCATATTTTGACCCCCGGGGGATCATTATTTGACCAGGGGGGTTCAGAATTTTGAAGGGGTGGGTGTCGTTTTCTTCACCCCTACCCACCGCCAGCCCTATACTCCTTCTTTGATGGGGGTCAGGAACCTGCGCTCATAAACGATTCCCTCCGTTCTTTCGCCGAAATACAGCTTATATTTATTAATGTAACAATCATTTGTATTTACAAGCGTTTTAGTATATTCTCGCGTTTAAATAGTAGAATCAAGTTCCCGGATTCATACCTGCCGGAAACCAGCCTGGAGACTTTTCCCATCGTGAGTAAGAACAGGCAGTGATATGTGTGCGGATAGAACAAACAAGTGAGGAGAAGACTTTGCACAGACGTAATGTAACGGAGTTCAGGATAAAGCCGGCTGCCGTGATTATCACTACACTCCTGCTCGCCGGCGCGGCAAGCTGCAACGACAACAATAATAACGAGAAATCTGCCGAGATTCCTGGGTGCGCCGTGCTCGGAGGTGGCCCCGTTTTCAGAGAAGGGGCTGCCAACGCCGCAAGATCTCGCTGTGTCGCGGTGCGGCTATCTGTTCGTGCCCGAGAAGCGCACCGAGCCGCTCGCGGCCGAGAACCGCGCCGAGTCAGGCGTACGCACCATCCGCCTTGCAGTCATTATCGTGCCCTCGGTGAATCAGCCGCCTCTTCCAGACCCTGTCGTGCACCTGGCCGGCGGTCCCGGCGGCAGCTCGCTCATTGAACTTGAGTCTCTCACGGCAGCCGGCGTGAACCAGGACCGCGATCTCATCCTCATGAGCCAGCGCGGGACGGTGTTCGCCGACCCCGAGCTGATGTGCCAGGAGCTGGATGAATTCTATATAGAAAGTCTCAACTTCCCGTTGGACTCTCAGGACAACCGGGATGCGCACATCGCCGCGTCACGGGCATGCTTTCTCCGCCTGTCCGGGAGCGGGATAGGATGCTAAGCGCATACAACCACGGTCGAAAACGCCGCCGATTTCGCCGACCTGAGAAAGGCGCTCGGTATCGCTGAATGGAACGTGCTCGGGGTCTCGTACGGCACCTACCTCGCGCAGACGCTCATGTATCAGCATCCTGAAGGCATCCGCACAGTGACGCTCGATTCCGTAGAGCCGCTCGATGACGCCGACATGGCCTCCACGGCTTCGCGCAACGCCGAGAGGGCTTCGACAACTTTTTTGCCGCATGCGAGGCACAGCCCGCGTGCGCCGCCGGATATCCCGATCTTGCCGGGACGCTCACCCGCCTCGTAAACGAGCTCGAGGCGGATCCGGTCACTGCGAGCGTGCAGGTCTCACCGGGGTGATCCGCCGGTGGACGTCGTGCTCGACGGCGGAGCTATCGTGAACGGGATGATAGACAACACCTTCAATACTCAGAGCTTCCCGAATGTGCCCGCGTGGATCGACGAGCTCGACAACGGACAGCCGGAGAACATAGCCAGGACACGCGCCGTACCCGCGTTTGCCCCTCCCAACGTACTCGCCTACGGCATGACCTTCGGTATGCTTTGCAGCGGATATGTGGCCGAAGACAATAAAGCCAGCGTGCTCAACCGGGGGCGGCTGGCCTTTCCGGACTATCCGGACTCGGTGCTCGCGCCTGCCCTGCACTTCACCTACGCGCTTGACGACTGCAGAATCTGGGATATCCCCAAGACGCCCAAGGCCCTTCGCACCGCCACTGGGAGCGATATCCCGACCCTGGTCTTATCGGGCACCTTCGACACCGTGACACCGCCGAGCACGGGTCAGAAAGGGGCCTTGCCGCTCACGAACTCCATAGTGCTGGCCTTCCCCGGGGTCGGACACGCCGTGATCCAGTCGAACAGCTGCGCGCAGGAAGTGTTCGCTTCCTTCCTGTCCGATCCGGGCGCGCCTGACACCTCCTGCGTCGCCGTGCTCACGCCGGCTCCGTTTAATGTGGGCGAGTGAGGCATAGGCCCGCGCTCATGTTTACGAAGACGATCGCCGGCCGTCGCATACGCCGGAGGCCGCCGAAACCCTGAATCGAGCGGGTTCGCGGGCTCATAGACGCCTTCCGCAAAGGGAGCCCCGAGCCTGCGCCGTGCAACGGGGCGAACCCGATTATATCCCGAACTCACCACTATACTCAAAACCGAGCTTTATAAATTTATCCATCCGTTGTAAGATGGATTATTCATAACACGCCCGTGAAAGGAGACGGTTTATGGACTTTCTGAAGAAAGAAGACACGTCTATCGTCGTAGTGGACATGCAGGAGAAGCTGATGTCGGCAATGCCCGGGACGGAGAGCGGGCTCGCGGTGAAGAACGTGAAGATTCTACTCGAAGCGGCGAAGATGCTGGATATACCCGTGCATGTGACGGAGCAGTACCCGAAGGGACTCGGGCCCACGATAGGCGATATAAGGGAGTCCGCGGGGAGGGGTTCCGTCCCATAGAGAAGCTCGTATTCAGCTGCGCGAGGTCGCCCGAGTTCATGGACGAGCTGAAGGGTCTTAACAGAAGCTCCGTGCTTCTCTGCGGCGTCGAGACCCACGTGTGTGTCCTCCAGACGGCTGGATCGACCTCGTGAACGAGGGGTATCACGTCTATGTGCCCGCGGACGCGGTCGTATCGAGAAGGGAGCTTGACTGGGAGAAGGGGATGGAGCTCATGGATAAAGCGGGGGCCGTCATCGGCACTGACCGGAGGCGTTCCGTTACATATGCTGCTCGAGCGCGCGGGGACGGACGAGTTCAAGCAGATCTCGAAGCTCGTGAGGTGAAAGTGGAGGGTTTATCACCTCCATCCTACCCTTCCCCCCTCAAGGGGGAAGGAATTAATAAAAACTCAGGGACCGGACGCCCTTGAAAAAGTGCAGTGAAGTAAATTTACTCCGGGAAATATATGCGTCCCCAACAATTCCGAGCGAGCGAGGAATTGGAGCGCCTTTGAACAAAGGCAGAATTTTTGCTGTACTCCGGGAAATAAATGCGTCCCCAACGACTGCGAGCAAGTGAGCAGTCGGTCGCTGTTGGATAGTGGCAACTCTACGCCACCGCTGCTGCGGGAAAGCGAT
>CAWGRW010000015.1:0-7392 GCA_963825135.1 uncultured bacterium | reverse complement strand
GTGAGACTGGGGAGTTATACGGAACGTGCGGATAAACGCCGATACTCACGCCTGAGGGCCAGCCGAAGGGGCAGAAGATACGCCCTTTCCAATTACGGTCGACAAGGGCGGCGAGGTATCCGATTACGAGCTCCGGTAGGGTGGGTTATGCATTCCTGAAGATTTTGAATCGGGCCTTTATTTTGTGAGGCACAGAAATATCCCCGACATCGTGTGAGGCTTTTTCCGGACGCCCCCGCTCCATCCTTCTAACTTCTCCCCTCTCCTGCATCTCCTTAAGCAGGCTTCCCGCCCCCCGCTCCGCGCGCATCTTTATTGAGAGACGTAAATACGATAAAAATTAGCAGTATTGATGCTAGGACAATCGACGAGCCGACCGTGCCGATGATTTATAGGCCGCCTTTTTCATGCGGCTTGGTAAGGATGTCTCCCATTTGTGCGCCGAAAGGCCGCGTCAGGACGAACGCAATCCAGAACAATGCTACGCGGGAAATCTCGGTGAAATATGCGGCAGCGAGCACGAGCGTAAGCAGACCGGCAATCAGCAGCGCACCGCCGGTAAATCCGAGCCCCGATGTATCAGACAGGAAGTCGCCCAGCGCGGTGCCCAGCGTGTTTGAAAACAGAATAGCGATCCAGTAAAGAAATTCGACCTTGCGCGACCTGATTTCGTTGACGGACAGTGAGCCGATGCGCAATCGCCAGAAGGCGAGAATAGCCACCAGGCAGCTCAGCAAAATAACGGAGCCATTCATGTAGCCAAGCCTCAGTGTGCGGTCCATGAGTCGGACATCGTCGTACCGGCAGTGCTGGTGGTCAGGATGACTGTCCAGTAAAGCAGGGGATGATATCTTTTCGACAGCATCTGCGCCGTGAGCGTCACTAGAAACACACTTAACAATATGACGGTGCTGACGGCGTAGCCTACGTTCAGGGTCATGGATAAAAGATCACCCGCCGTTTCGCCCAGGGTGGTCGCGCATATCTTCATTATCCAGAAATAAATGGTGATCTCAGGGAGTTTATTTAACTCAGCATAATCATAGCTTTTAACGGTTTCGGTTATCAGAGTATCGGCATCAGCCATTTTGATTACCTGCTTATTTGTTCTTTCTTCGTTCCTTTGTCTTCCGGACAGCACATTGGCTTTATAGCCTTTTCTTCATAGCAAAATAGTGCTGTAATCATTTACAGCTCTCATTTCCATTTCTTTGTGGGAGTTTAAAGAACGGAGTAATACTGTTAAACCTATAGAGAAGCGGGACAATAAACCATACTCTAAATTTTACCAATGCATTGTTAATACCAGCCCGGAACTACTCCCTTCCGAGTAAGGCATAATTGTAAAATTACCTCCTTTATCATTTTTATGAATATGCGCCACACCCCTTCCCACCGCTGTGCCGAGGGCCGCTCCGAAGAGCACGTCCGAGAGAAAATGCTTGTTATCCGATATACGCGAGAGCCCGACGAAAGAGGAAAATGCATAAAGTGGAATCCCGACTTTATAGCCGTACATGGAATCGAAGGTGGTTGCGAGCGCGAAGCTTGCAGAAACGTGTCCTGACGGGAAGGACGAACTAAAACGGTTGTTATCTCCGTTAGGTCGTTTCCTTCCGACCGAGACTTTTATTCCCTCCGTCATGACCGCGGTTATTATCTCGGATTCGATGAGGGCCTCGCTCGTTTGAAGGAATTTTTCATCTTTTATTTGTTTGGCCACTATGTATGATGTGACCGTTATACCGGCAATTGTGATAGCACTGCCGCCTATATTCCCTATTTCCGCGAAATTACCCATTGATCCTTCCACCGAATTTTGAACCTCTTTATCGGCATCTGTTTGGGAAAGTGTTATAGCAGCCCCGGCTGCCGCCCCTAGAATTGCAAGGTTCCATCCGGTAACGCTATATTTTGTTCCGATGAGGAGGTTTTTAGGAAGGGTCTTTGACAAATATTGAAGAAATCCCTCATTGACGGGCGGTACCGTATCTTCACCCTTTGAGGTCAGAGGGATACTTATAATGAAGACGGCAAAGAGAGCTAAGGATAGAAGTTTCCTTGAGATGTTCAATTAAACTGAGCCATGGGTTAACTTTATTTAGTGTTTTTTAATAATACATGAGCATTATTACACCAACGTTACGGTCGAATTACAATTATTTAATCTTTTACCGGGACAAGTAAACAAAAGTTGACTATTACGAGTGCAAAGCCTCTAAATACTTGTGGATTCGAATAACGCAATCCCGATAAATAACCTTTACCGATTGTCGAAAGTGATGTCGTTTGCGATTTTATTTATTAAACTAGAGAATGGAACATGCTTACACAACATCGAACCTGGAGGTAAGAGGCATGAGAATACTGGTTATAGAAGACGACCAGGAAACAGCCGCTTTCATTACCAGCGGTCTTAAACGTTCGGGTTATGCCGTTGACCATGCCGCGGACGGCGAGGAGGGACTCGAACTGATATATCTTATAACTACGATGCCGCGGTCATCGATATAATGCTGCCCAAGCTGGACGGGTTGAGCATCCTGAGAAAGCTGAGAAGTCAGAACATATACACCCCCGTTCTTATTTTAAGCGCCAAAAACTCAGTCGACGACCGGATCGAAGGACTTAGCGCGGGGAGTGATGATTACCTGGCCAAGCCTTACTCCTTTTTAGAGCTGCTCGCACGGGTGAGATCACTTATACGCAGGGCCAATTTTGCATCCAGTCCCACCCGCCTGGCGAAGGGGGAGCTGACTCTCGACCTCCTCACCAGGGAAGTGGCCTATGCGGGCGCGAGGATCGAGCTTCTGCCGAAGGAATTCTCGCTGCTGGAATATCTGATGCGTCACCACGGGGAGGTGGTGTCGAAGAACATGATCCTCGAGCACTTATGGAGTTACGACTTCGAGCCCCAGACAAACGTAGTGGAAGTTATGGTCTGCAGGCTGAGAAGCAAATTGGAGGATAGTCCCGAGAGAAAAATGATTCAGACCATCAGGGGCGCCGGTTATGTGCTCAAAGTTGCTTAAACAAGCAAGAAAAAGTTTCGTCGTCCGGCTGACCTTCTGGTACACGTTTATATTCGTAATCAGCTTCTTTATCCTCTTCGCGGTCGCCTATTATTTTATTTCCGAAACCATTAAAGATAACGATAGAGAGGACATCTCGATAGAATTGAACGAGCTCAAGCTGAAATATCAGGATGGCGGCATAGATGCTTTAAAAGAGGAGCTGGATTTCGAGATACTCGTCACAGGCAGTAATTTATATTTCGTCCGGGTGGCTGACCAGCGAAATGAAACTGTCTATATGAACTTTCCGGCAAAATCATCGCAGACCGACTTTAAAAGAATCGAAAGCGCGGCGGTCATGGGTGATAGAAAATGGATAATGCTGCCGGTGGCAGACAGCCGGCATCACTGGGAGATCTTATCCGGGTCTCTGAATAACGGCTGCATAATACAAGTCGGCAAAAGCACCGAGCTCCGGTCGGGCTTTCTTAACAAGTTCAGCGGAGTTATCGCGTGGGTCATCGTCATCATGATTGTGACCGGATTTACGGGGGGCGCCGTTATAGCGAAGCGCGCGATCAGGCCCGTACGAACCCTAATCAATGAACTAAAGTCAAAATATGTCGTCAGCTCAGGCGAGCCGCTTCTCCCGGTCAAAGAACCGGGGAATGAATTCGAGGAATTGGCGGCGATGTTCAAATCCATATTGAATAAAAACGAACTCCTGATAGACGAGCTGCGAAGCGCTCTGGACAACATCGCCCATGACGTCCGCACGCCCGTTACGAGACTAAAAGGTCTTGCCGAATTGGCGATACATTCCGAACCGGACGTTAATACCCTCCGGGACGCTCTTCATAAATGCATGGAAGAATCAGAGCAGATTACCACGATTCTAAATACCCTGATTGCGATTACCGCCGTCGAGAGCGGTGTGATGAAACTCGAAGTCGGGGAGACGAATCTTACCGAGCTCATAAAGCAGGTAGTCGAGCTCTACAATTTCGTGGCAGGAGAGAAAAATATATTTATGACGACAAATCTGCCGGACACGCTCATGGCGAATATCGACGTCAACAAGATGCGCCAGCTCTTCGCGAACATCATAGATAACGCGGTCAAGTACACTCCGGACGGGGGAAGGGTAACAATAGAGGCATACAAAGGCAAAGATGAGATCATCGTAAATATAAAGGATACGGGATTCGGGATACCTTCGGAAGAGATTCCCAGGATTTGGGACCGTCTGTATCGAGGGGATAAAAGCCGTTCTCAAAAAGGGCTCGGCCTGGGGTTGAGTATAGTAAAAGCCATCATTCAGGCGCACAACGGGTACATAGAGGTCACAAGCAAAACCGGCAACGGTTCCGTTTTCTCCATACATATTCCCCAATAGTGATAGTTCTTACTCCCCACTCGTAAACATTAAAATAAATTAATATTGGCGCAAGCCTGGCGCAATTTTCGCGTGATATAATCCGCGAAGAGACTTTTATATACATCAAAAGGAGGACCAGATCACGATGGAATTTCAAAGACAAACCGGTATCACTATATTTTTCTTCGTAATTATTAGCATGCTGATGGCTGTTTCCGTTGCGAGAGCAGACGTGCTCGTGGGTACGGATGGTCCGCCCGGAGACGGCCAAGTCCGCCGTTTCAGCAACAACGGTGCGTTCATCGGCAATTTCACCTCCGGCGGTCCTGAATTGGACGAGCCAACGGCCGTGCAATTCGGTCCCGACGGCAACCTGTACCTATTGACCGGAAGCGACACCGTAATCCGCTACAACGGTACGACAGGGGTATTTATCGATGTATTCATACCGGAGAACAGCAACGATCTGGAAGAAGCCAAGGACATGGTATTCGGCCCCGACGGCAACCTGTATATCGCCGCCAACTGTGACAGTTTTTGCCCGCCCGGTGTCGTGGGCGAGGGGGGCAGGGTCATGCGCTTCAACGGCAAGACAGGAGCCTTCATAGACGACTTCATACCCAACGGCGCAGGCGGCCCGGGTGCCGGAGGCGCGAATATATTGTCCGAAGCCATGGCTATCGCCTTCGGCCCGGACGGCAACTTCTATCTAGGCAACGACCCTAGCAATTTGGTTGGTAATTCCGCTTACAGTGTCATGCGGTTCAGCAAAAGCGGGATTTACATCGATACACCTTTCCCGGCCGGCTTCATGGGTTTATACGACCCCAACGGTATAACTGTTGGCCCCGATTGCAACCTCTATATAAGCAGTGAAGGGTTGTCTTTTACACTTAATGGAGTAGATTTTGAAAACCCCAATGTCATATTCCGTTTGAACCCTGCCACTGATAACATCGACGAATTCGTGCCCTCGAATGGTCTCCTTGATTCCAACGGCCCCTTCCCCCCCGGTACGGGCCTGATAGAGCCCGAGAAGATCGTTTTCGGTCCTGACGGTAATCTTTACGTCACAAGCGGCGATACGACGGAGGTGTATATCTACAACGGGGACACGGGGGCGCTTATCAGCTTCTTCCCCTCAGAGGGGGACGATCCCAAGGGCATCACCTTCTTCCCGGGGGAATCGCCCGTTTGTAGGATCCAGCCCGAAGGAATACCTACTCTCAGTGAATGGGGACCTATCGGCATGGCCGCGTTACTGGCGGTGATCGGAGGATTATTCGCCTACAGCAGGCGTCAAAGAAAATCACACTTAACCAGTTAGCAGCGCAGCTCGCGGGGACGTTATGAACACACGAAGATATGGGCATAACGTCCCCCTTCAGGCTCCGAATGCTCTGGACCCTCGCGCTCTGCTCAGCCGCGGGGCTTATCTATTACCTCATTGTCAGGGTTTGATCAAAAATTTGAGGGCAGGATATTAATCACGGCTTCGGATAGATGAGGCACATCGGTCTGCAGCCTGTGATTTACCTCTCTTGCAATTTCTTCCCCTTCTCCGACGGAAAGCGCTGATTTAACCCCGATACTGAGCTGAGTGTGGAGATTATGACCTATCCATCTGGCCTTCACCCCGGAGACTTCTGCGACTCCATCGACCTTACTCGCCGTTTTTTCAATCTCATCTATGATTTTTGGATCGACTCCGTCGAGTACGCGAATGAATATCTGTTTTGCGGCCTGCCAGACTATAACGAGTATCGCTGCGGTTATAACCAGTCCTATAATCGGATCGGCCAGGGGGTAGCCCAGCCATACGCCCAGAGCGCCGAACAATACCGCGAGGCTGGTCCATCCGTCTACACGCGCATGGTATCCGTCGGCGACGAGTGCGGCGCTCCCGATTTCCTTGCCCACCTTGATCCGAAAAATCGCTACGACCTCATTGCCGAGAAAACCGATAATAGAAGCCGCGATCACTGCGGATAAATGCCCTACTTTTTGAGGATGCAATAAGCGGGAAATAGATTCATAACCCGCGACCAATGCGCTGAATAAAATAATCAGAACGATAATTATTCCCGCCAGGTCTTCCACGCGGCCATAGCCGTATGTGAACCTTTTGCTCGGCTTCGATTTAGCTAATATAAAGGCTATCCCTAACGGAATCGCCGTTGCCGCATCTCCAAAATTGTGGATGGTATCGGCGAGCAAAGCTATGCTTCCTGACAGCACCACAACAAAAGCCTGCAGGAGTGCGGTGATCATAAGACCTGCAAAAGACCATTTAACGGCCCGGATGCCTCTATCCGAACCCAGGACGGAGTAATCGAGCATATCGTGAGTATGTCCGCTATGGCCTTCATGATAATGGTCATGCGAATGGTCATGGTGGTGATCGTGTTTATTATCTCCGTCGTGCATTATATTCCCCCGGCAACTAAAATCATTTTCCCGGTTTAAGTATGAAATACAGCTTATCTACTTTAAGTAGGTCCTTATCAACTCTAACAAGACTTTAGTCGCTTTCAGCTGTGCCGTTGTCGGAGCGGTATCGGGATTGAGCACGTGGAGGTTGATATGGCCCTCGAGAACCTCGGACATGAGACCGTTTATAGCGCCGCGGCACGCCGCAATATCCTGAAGGACCAGCGAACAATCCTTTTCATCTTCGAGAGCTTTCTCGATTCCCTCGATCTGCCCGCGGATTCTCCTCACACGGTTGATGAGCCTTTTTTTATCCGTAATTGTGTGAGACACCGGCAGCGCTCCTGTATTCCATTGTTCGCAATAATACTATACAGGGGTATAGTATTATTGCAAATTGCTGACTTGCGAAAAACGACCCTTAAACTATATTTCGGCTTTATGAAAGGTATTCGATTCGCCAATGCGGTGATATTACGCCCTTCCACGACCAATATCGTCCTCGACTGCCCTCCGAAAGGCAGGGTGAAGTCGCTCCTCTCGGCGAGCCTGTATTCCTTACCCACCTCA
>CAWGRW010000014.1:0-6989 GCA_963825135.1 uncultured bacterium | reverse complement strand
ACGGCCCCCGGAGCTCGATCGAACGATGTCCGCGAGCCCGTCCCCGTCCGTGTCGAGGGAATCGTCGAGCACGCCGTCACCGTTTTCCGATGAATAAGAGGAATCGGTCGCTGGCGGCAAATGGCAACACTTGCCGCTATGCTTCGGGAAAGTGTGGCGCGCCCGGAGGAACGGTTTCGAACAAGCAACGAATTCGATGGATAAGAGAATTCGGTCGCTGGTGGAATGGCAAGACTGCCGCTGTTTCTGGGAAAGATCCCCGGAAACCGAAAGGAATCGGTCACTGGTGGCTAAGTGCAAGCTTGTTACTGTTCTTCGGGAAAGTGGCGCGCCCGGAGGAACGGTTCTGAGCGTGCGCAAGAACCGGTCGCTGGTGGTAAATGGCAACCCTGTCACTGTTCTTCGGGAAAGTGGCGCGCCCGGAGGGAGTTGAACCCCCAACCTCTCGATCCGTAGTCAAGCACTCTCGCCCTTTAATTGAGCTACGGGCGCGTATTTATTTAAAAAAAGAGTAGATTAGTTTACCGAAATTGCCGGGTTCATCAATAGGGGAGGGGCGCTCATTGCGCGCCTGACGGGGAGGTTCTTTGCCGGGGTTAAGAGACTGACGAGCCAGGTTAGCAAGGGCGACCGATTCATTTTGGTTTCGGATGGTCGGCGAGTATATAATTTTCAATATTGCAGTCAGCCGGGGGAGTCCGATTTCTCTAATTTGTTTTGATATGCTTAGTACATAATACAGTTATCTAATAGCAATCAGCCGTCAGCGACCAGTTCTTGCGCTTGCTCAGAACTGTTGGTCGAAAACGTTACTTGTTCGCAATCGTATCACCCAACCTCTTGGTTTAAAAAGGGGGGTCCGTGTGCTTATTATGCGTTATGCGCCTGCCGAGAATTTGCGATATCGGAAGATGTTGGACAAAGTCACCGAAAGCATACGACTCCTTCATTCTTAAGTATTAAAGTTCGATTGATATATATCTTATACAACAAGAACTTGATACGATACCTTAGAATAGGTATTCTTTTGGTTGATCGGTCCGTAATCTACCCCCCAATGGTCGATCTTATCATTGAAGGATCCGACAATATATATTATTTGATCATCCCTATTCATTTTTAATATGGTACTTATCAAACCTATCACAATATCCGCTCCTGCTGTTATAAGAGCAGTTGCGGGGTTGGTACTGACCACCATTCCGATAATCCCATCTCTAACTGATTTAAATTGTTCACTGCTCGTGATTTCTGAAATAAGACTTCCTGCATCCCTCATTTCCTGGTCGGATTCCATAACTAGAATTCTAAAATCCAGGTACCTAGGAAGAGTGTTGGCCGGATTTCTGTATATCGTAAGTCCACCTGGTGCAATCTGAAGTGCTTCGTTATCATGGATATCTTCGAATGTCTTAATATTCAAAGAAAAAGGCTCTTTTGATACATTGTCAGTTACCAAAGTAACAATGTAAATATCTCCCTTCCCCGGATCACGATTATCGATAATGAATACATTTTTCAAACGCATTTCTATATCCGTGATGTTCGGGTCCACTTTTATTGCTTCTAAAGCCATTGCGGCTCTTTTTGGCATAGCATTGAACATGCGCAGGTTTTCAATATCCGCTGAGGGACGGTATATGATATCGGGTTCTGGAATATAGACCATTTTGCTTACCTCCATTGTTTAGGATTGTTTTACATATCTTGTTCTTGTTGGATCTGAATTGTAAATGTTCTCCAATTGACCTTGCGCTTTGCTAAAGAAATTCGGCCATGAAATAGCGAGAATCATCAAACTTGGAAATTCCCCGTATCTACCCATTCGTTTTTCAGAAGCGACCACCAATCGTCTGCTAATCCGTTCAGGATATAATCATATGGCATCCAGCCGTATCCGTTCTCGCCCCATCCGGCTCCCCAGGAATTCCTTATCAATATGGCGCCGGTTGTTTCTTTCGAGCCCGGATTGTTATTTTTGATCTTCATGGCGTCGTCGTATCCGACAGCAATAACGGCGTGCCCCCCATCTTCAATATCATTTTCAGACGGATAGGGGATTTTCCCCGAGTTATAGCCCTGATCTATGGATCGATAGACCGTGAAGCCAAACATGGATGGAAGACCTGCGGATAAGAATAATTTAATCCTTTTCAGCAGATCGTCCGTACTTACATCACGGCTGTCGAGGCGATAGTAACTTACAGCTTGATAGTTCTGAGCGAATGAGTAGCAGAATGCGGTGGGCTCGACTTCAAAATCGGATATATTGTACGGCCAATATTCCTCGGGCGGTACTCCGAATAGTGCAAGAGCGCCCATCGTGGACCGTAAAAATGCCCCGCTGTCGCCTGACAAATTTGCGAGCCTTCTCGCAACTTTGTAGAGAAACAATCTCGATGCGTCGATGTGCCTCCCGAATGCGCGTCTTTCGAAATATTCAACAATACCCACCCCCGCGTGGGCGGTACATGAGCCGAGGTTTTCCTGATCCTCGATTGGCGGGCACCACGGGCGAAGGTCGGCTGAACTAGCTAATTTTTTGCCGGATTTATTTAAGATGCCCACTTCCTTAAGCATTTGCTTTATTGACTTCTCCTGCCCCAATGACTTTTTAAATTTGGATACTCGGTCATAGTTAATCGAATAGTCTCTAAAATCCGGATAGTCCGGCAGCCATCCCATGCCGTATTGTTTGTTTCCTATTCTCATTTAAATTTCGATCTCCTGATTCGGCGTTAAACGGTATTTATACTAAGTTCAATATCATGGAGAGTGGTCAAAATAAAGGCCATAAAAAGTCCCAATTTATTGATAAGCTATTCGGACTATCGTAATACTTTTTGGTTTGGAAATGACGCGCCCGCGTGAAATTCAGGGAAAGTCGGATATGATATTCTCCTGCCATGGAAAAGCTCGAAGAGATGCTGGATCAAGAGGTCGGCGAGTACCTGGGAAAGGTGCGGGGGATGGAAGAGGTGAAGGCGCTACTCTCGGGCGGAGATTTCGCGGGAGGACTATATAAAGTTTCTCACGTCCTTCTACATTATCGAATATATCAGCCGTAAGGCCGTGCTGAGGGCGGCCGAACGTATGGAGGAAACGAACCCTTATCTGTCCTCGCGGTTCATTTCGTGCGCACGCGGGGAAGAAGGGCACGCAGAGATCGCGCTCGACGACCTCGCGGGAATGGACGCCGGGGGAGTGGATATTTCCCGGCTGCCGCTTGCCGGGGAATATGACAAATTCCTTCTCGACGAGGCCGAGAGACACCCGCTCGGTATCCTGGGGCACTCGTACCTGTTCGAGAACGCGTCCGGGATAATGTTCCCGGGATACGTGAAGCCGCCTTACCCGTCCGGGTTCATCGAGGTGCATGCGAAGGAGGACCCGGGGCATTCTATCGCGATAAAGAAGACCGTGCGGAAGATCGAGCCCGAGCTTACAGTGAATCAGAAGCAAGAGGTAGTGCGGTTCGCGCGCGCGAGCGGAGTGTTATTTTTGAGAGTGTTCCAGAGTTTGGAGAGTTGAAGATTTATTCGGTTCCGTGATAATTCCGCAGCTCCATACAAACTTCAAACGGTTAAATTTACAGCTCAGCCATCTCTTTTACTTTCGGCAGCACCATATCCCAGCCCGCCTCGGCGCTCATGAAACGGTTTTTTCCGTCCGCCATTCCCGCGAAATCGCCCTGTGTTACCGAGAGCGCCGCCCCGCCGTCCACGGGGGTCAGCTCTATCGTCACCGTCGAGTAATTGGACGGTACGTCCTCCATGCCCGAGTTCGGATCGAACGTGGTGAATTCAAAGAGCTTCTCCCTGTCGAGCGCGAGAAGTACCCCCTTTACGTAAATTACCCCGTCGGCCGCGCCTTTCCATAAGAGGGGGCTTCCGATCTTCCAGTCCGAGACGACCTCGCATCCGAACATGTATTTCGTCGTATGCCCGGGATCGGTGAGTATTTCCCAGACCCTCGACGCCGGGGCTTTGATCGTGAGCGACCTTTTTACGACGAGCTCTTTAGCCATAAGGGAGATTTATACCCACAGAGGCGGGGAAAGGCAATAAGAATTTGCGGTTAGTGACAGTCCTATATCTGTAGGAGCGGCTTCCAGCCGCGACACACATAGTGTGTTTTATGAAAAGACAAAGAAGGGAGAAAGGCTGCTCTTATCCTTCTTTTCCTTGATGAAAAAGAAGCAAAAATCACACACGTAGTGTGGTTTCCGAAAAGACTCTACAGAATTACGCTAAAAATCTCATGTACTCGCTAAATCTTCCAATTCCACCCCACCCCGTGGAAGATTTTTAACGCTCGTACAATCGATTTTCTTAACGCAAATTCTGTAATGTCGGGAAGAGAAGACTTTCTTGGTTGATTGGATTGTAATGTAAACCCCCCACCCGTACCCTCCCCCACTTTGAAAAGGGGGGAGGGAAATTAATGTGCGGGTGCTCACCCGCCGCAAATTCTGTAATGTCGGGAAGAATATAAATACATGCTTCGACAAGCTCAGAGTGAACGGGTTGGCTTCGGTTGATGGTTGAGCGGACGAGTTTCGTAAGAATCGTAGAAACACACTATGTGTGTGTGGCGGAGAGGGAGGGATTTGAACCCTCGAAGGAGGTTTATGCCCCCTTACTCGCTTAGCAGGCGAGCGCCTTCGACCACTCGGCCACCTCTCCTCGTTGCATATCCGATGAAGTAACTTCGCTTCTTTATTGAGAACATATAAAGTAACCAAAGGGGGGTGCGGTGTCAACGAAACGGTGGGCGACGAGTCGCTGCGGACAATCGAAACCGAAGTTGCCGGTTGAGCAGAAGAGGTACGGAATGATCGAATACGAGCGCAGGTTCTGCGCCATAAAAAGGGAGCGCCAGGAATCTTGTTCTCGTGAGAACCGATTCCTGACGCTCTAAGGGGGGGTATGGGGTTATGTCGTTATTTACGCCGTAATGCCTGCTTCTCTTGTCAGGGTTTTACGGCCCTGATGTCGGCAGCCCGTTTAATTCGGTTAAGCTGCCGACATCAGGAGGCTTGCCTGATTTCGAAAAATGCCGATGTATTACCCGGTTCCGATACCAGTACGCCGTCCTGCTTGAGCCCTTCCAGGTGAAGGCGTACGGAGTCGAGCATGAGCTCTTTCGTCTCTTCGAGCGTGTCCCCTACGGCGACGCAGCCGGGGAGGTCCGGGCAGTAAGCCGAATAACAGTCATTGGACTGCTCTATTGTAATTTCATAGTGTTCTTTATGTATTACTTCCTGCGAATCGAAACAGTGCTTGAGTGAGTAGTAGAGAGCGCCTTCCGGAAGCTCCTTATCCATTTTGCAGTTTATAGTGAGCCTCGACTTCTTGCTTCTGAGCTTGAACTGACGGTGACTTCCGCAAATCCTCACGAGATACCATCCGTTGTTTTCCACCAGAAACTTTATCACTTCTCTCACTTTCATCTCACCCATCCTCTCGCTAGGTATTTTTTGCGACGCCTTATTGTTCTTCCTTCCTGTACATCAGCACGTTATCGAACTCCTTGCCGGTCATGCGGTTCTCGAGGTACTCGGCGATGGCCTCCTCGATTATCTTGGACTGGCTTGTTCTGGAGACGAACGAGAAGAGCCTCAGTCTCTCGTAGAGGATCGCCGGGATGTATAGCGAACCTCTGTGCATCTTCTCCGGATTTGCCCGCTGCTGTATGGTTGCCGCTGTCATGCACTCATTATTACATCATTACGTAATGATGTCAATATGGTATTTTATTAAGCGGGAAAAATACTGCCGGATAACACTAATCTCACGTCTTCACAGTGGGTTAGGGCGAGAGCACGGGATTGCTACGGGTGCGTCAGGGCCTTGTTTTTGGTGTACATTCGGGCCGCGTTCGGGGTCTGTCCGGGAAACGTTCGATTTTCCATGCGGGATCCGGCCTGTATTCCGTATTTTCCGGGATGGCGGTATTAAAAGTAATGGCGGGATTGCCGTAGAGATTTTAATTCCCTCATTTCGTAAAGGAGGGTTAGGGAGGATTTTAAGCAATGCATTGCTTTCCGCTTTTCGGAAAGACAAAAACAAAGGCTAATTTAATTCCTTCTTTTCCTTGATGAACACACGTAGTGTGGTCTTTCGAAAAGACAAAAGATAAGGTGAAAGACTGTTTTTTTATCCTTCTTTTCCTTGATGAAAAGAAGCAAAAATCATCCGACTACAGAATTACGCTAAAAATCTTGTGTTTAAGCTAAAATCTTTCAATTGGACTGCTCAAAGATTTCTTAACGCTTAAACACGCGATTTTCTTAACGCAAATTCTGTAATGTCGGTAACGTGCTTCGACGGCACACTTCGTGTGCGCTCAGCACGAACGGGTTTGGCTTCGGGAGTTGATTGAGCAGAGGCGGATGTTAGAGATAGTATGCCCGCGGGCGAAGTGATACCCTTCGGCATGCTCAGGGTGAACGGATGGGCAAATTCCATGGCGATGGCAGAGGAGTTCGGAAGGATCGTATAGAGCACACATTGTGTGCTAAAGCCATCTGCGGACGCGGTTCTTGTACTCCCTGTATTCGTCTCCGAACTTTCCTTCGAGGTAGAGCTCTTCCCTCTCTATCACTCCCTTCCGCAATATAAATATAAAGGCCGGAATGAGGATCATTATCCAGAGGTTGTTGAGGAGCACCGACATGGCGATGAGAAAAACGACCATGGATACGTACATGGGGTTCCTCGTGTAGGCGTAAACGCCGTCCGTGATTACCTTTGTCGCGGGCTTCCTCACATCGACGTTCGTGCCGGCGCGCGTCATTTTAAAGTAGGCGGATAACATGATGACCGCCGTGACCAGCACGAGCGCCCCGCCCGCTATGTATCTCGCGGGGCCGTCTATGAAACGGAGAGGCTGTATCAGGCTCGACGGCGCTGCCCGCGGCGATAACGATAAGGCTAATAACCGGCGGGGGCGTTAAAACTTTGGGGTAGTCGCCGGCCGGAATTACC
>CAWGRW010000013.1:0-22387 GCA_963825135.1 uncultured bacterium | reverse complement strand
CGAATGGTCGAAGGACGAAATATTCCCCTCCCCCTGGAGGGGGAACTGCTTCGAGCGAGCGAGAAGTAGGACGCTTGAACCCTTTGGCCACTTAAGCAACTGTGACCATGCTCTCCGATTTGTCGAGCATGTGGTTAAGGGTGGGGGGTTTACATTACACTCCAATCAAGCAAGAAAGTCTTTTCCTTCCCGACATTACAGAATTTGCGGCACACAATGTGTGCTCATATACGATTCTTCCGTAACTCCTCAGCTCAACGAACAAGCGAAGCCAAACCCGTTCGTGCTGAGCTAGTCGAAACACGTCACCGACATTACAGAATTTGCGTCAAGAAAATCGATTGTACGAGCGTTAAAAATCTTACGTGGGCCGGGGCGGGATCGAAAATTTAGCGAGTACATGAGAATTTTAGCACAATTCTGTAGTCGGATGATTTTTGCTTCTTTTCATCAAGGAAAAGAAGGATTAAAAAAAGTCCTTTCACCTTTCTTGTCTTTTCATTATCTTTTCATAGACCACTTTAGGTGCACGGTGTTTTCATAATCCACACTACGTGTGTGATTTTTGCTTCTTTTCATCAAGGAAAAGAAGGATGAAAAAGCAGCCTTCCACCTTCCTTTGCCTTTTCTCCCGCATCGAATGCCGCAAAGCAGAGCGGAACCCCGCCTTTTGCCCGATCTGCATGTATAATTCTACGGAGGGAGAGAACACGCCGATGAAACCTATCACGCTCGCCCTGATCGCGGCCTAATACTCACCGTCCTGGCCCCCGAATCCCGCGCGGACAACAAAACCCACGACTTCAGGAAAACCCGCTGGGGCATGACCCCGGCGCAGGTGAAGCTCACGGAGAACGGCACACCCGTAAGCGAGACCAAACTCTGCCGCCCTACGACCTCGCCATTAGCTACAGGGGGAAGTACGAGGGGCTCGACGCGGAGATCGGATACCTGTTCACGAACGACAAGCTTGTCCTGGGCGGATACGCCGTGACGAACAAGTACGAGGACCCTCGAGCAGTACGTGAAGGACTACGAGAGGGTAAAGGGCGTCCTCGCCGGGCAATTCGGCAAGCCTGCGGAGGACTGGAAGACCTGGAGCCCGGGTCAGCAGGAGGAAAAGCCCGAGGCGTACGGCAAGGCCGTGACGGAAGGGAAGCTGGTGCTCCAGACCTCCTGGAAAACGCCCGAGACCGAAATATTCCTGACTCTCGAGGGAGGGGAACGTGAACACAATCCTCTCGGTGCTCTACTACAGCGTGAAGTTAAACCCGCGCGTCGAGGGGCGGAAGCTCAATCAGCAGCCGTAGAACATCCGGCCCGCTCGCTCATTGTGTGTCTCTACGATTCTTCCGTGACTCCTCAGCTCAACCAACAAGCGAAGCCAAACCCCTTCGTGCTGAGCGCACACGAAGTGTGCTGTCGAAGGGTCTCTTCCCTTCAATTTCCCCCTTAGAAAAAGGGGGATTAAGGGGGATTTAGTTTTTTCTTTTTCCCCGACATTACAGAATTTGCGTTAAGAAAATCGATTGTACGAGCGTTAAAAATCTTACGCGGGATGGGGCGGAATTGGAAGATTTAGCGAGTACATGAGATTTTTAGCACAATTCTGTAGTCGGATGAGTTTTGCTTCTTTGTATCCAGAACAAAGAAGAAAATAATATTGTCTTAGCCTTTTCCTTTCTCTTGTCTTTTCGAATGTTCACACTATGTGTGTGCTTCTTTTCATCAAGGAAAAGAAGGATCAATCAAATAGCCTTGCGCCTTTCTTTGTCTTTCTCTCCGACCGTAAAAAAAGCCCCTTCCCTCCATTGCGGAAGAAAGGGGCAACTTCGAAGTCACCCTGAACTGGTTTCAGGGTCCCGCTTTTCCTTTCTGTCATTCCCGTGAGCATCTATCGGGAATCTCGCTGTTATTTCCCGTCTATACCGCCTGCGCCCTCACTTTGGCTTCAATTACTTCTATGCAGTGTCGATAAGAATTCCGCAATGAGCCTTTGGCGTCCGGTTTATTTCGGGTTCAATAGATCATCCTATGAACACAAGCATTCGAGATTCTCAGCTCAGGGCGTCCGAATTCTCTTATTCATCGAATTCGTTGCTCGCTTGTAACCGTTTCCTGACGGCGAAGAACACTCCGATCAATCCTAATCCCGCAGCGGCCGCGATCATCCCCCACTGGGACAGAGTCGGGATAGCATTACTCGTAACTCCCGGAACGTTGACGAATGTGCAGGTCGTCTCAGACAGAGCCTCACTCGTGCAGAGGGCGGTAATACCACCCGGTATAGCGGTAAACTCAAACCCCGTGCTGGAATCGCAGAGGACATCGTCGAGCGTCCAGCCGGGTGTAGGCTGCTCCGTGATATCGACGTCGGCGTCAAAATTTAATTGCGTCGTAATGCAGTCCCCTCCGTCGAAGAGCTCTACAGTTTCTGTCATACCGGAATCGGTGAAATCGATTAGAAAACCCTGGTCCCCCGCTCCCGGAGCTGACTTGCAGATTGTCACCGCGCACGGCGGCTGCGCGCTCGCGCTGTCTCCGAACGACGCTATACAGACGGCCGCCAATATGAATACCGAAAGTTCCAAAAACGAATTCAATACTTTATTCATACGATCCTCCTCGAAAATTATTTATTTTATTCAAGTAGAAATTCTTGCTTGCAGCCGTTTCCTTCTCACCGCGAAGAACACCCCGACCAATCCTAATCCCGCAGCAGCCGCTATCATTCCCCACTCCGACAGAGCCGGGATATTCGCGTCCGCCCTGCCGAACCTCACCTCATCCACCGCCTCAAACGTCGTAGTCCCGTTCAGGTCCGATATGGCGACCTTCGTCACCGGCACGGGCGAATCGAATCCGATGAACGTGTCGAACCTGTCGGTCACCTCCACCTTCGTATCGTCGATCAATACGTCACCCTCGCCGTACACGCTGAACAAGTAAGTAGCCTCGCATCCGGGTGATCCGTCGAAGCATCCCGGAACGATTCCCCGCGGCGTGTACCCCGCCCTGCGGGAATTCTATCTCCAGAAACTCGTTAGTGCCGTCAGTCTGCGTCCCGAGCACCTTTCCGGGGTTCCCTTCGCCGCCTACGTGCTCGCCCTCGATATACAGGGGCTTTCCGACGAAGTTGGTCATGAACTGGAGCCCCGGCAGTATGTCCGCCGGCGGAAACAGTACGTCGTTTGTGAACGAGTTCACTACGTCACCGCAGATCTGGCTGCCGCCCCGGGCTACGTTGCCCGCCTCGAAAGGTCTGAACGAGCTGGTCGGATGGTTCGCTATGTATTCGCCTTTGTCGAACAGGAAATCTACCTGCGCAAATGCCGGAGACGCACCGACAACCGCCGCCAGGATAACGAACATTATCACCGCTCCGAGCGAACATATACCGCGCATATAGTATGTCTCCCTATTCCGCATTTACGTCAGCGCCTATCGAATGTTTTACCGCGCTGGCCGCCGTATCCCCCGCCGGATATTATCCGGCCACTCCCTCTCGTTCTCAACCGTGCACCCGCCTTCACCGGACGACGCGCACCTAGCTGCGAACTCATCCTTCGTTTTGGTGATCTTTATTCCCTGAGGCCCGTGCACACCACATCGTCGAGCACCCATCCGAGCGTCAGCAGCTCCGTGACTTTAAGCGTAACGGACGGGACGAGGGACTCCTGGATACACGACCCCATATCAACCAGCGCTTTCTTCTCCGTCTTTCCGCCGTCCTCGATCCCGATATTGAAAGGCGCATCCCCCGCGCCGTCGGCCTCCAGGCATATAACCAGCCGGCAGCCCTGCGCGCTCCGCGCGAAAGAGGGGACGATCATGATTCCGCAACGGCGATAATCAATAAGACGCAACAGGCTTTAATTATCCGCCTCATCTATTTCCTTAGTTGATGCGATTCCGGTTCTTACGCCTGCTCGGAGCCTCTGCCCGCCCGAAGCCGTTTCAACGCGAAGAACACCCCGATACAATCCGAGGCCCGCGGCCATACTAACACGCCCCATTCGCCGAGCGTCGGGACGTTCGCCTCGGCCGTTCCCTCACGTTGACCAGCGTGCACGTGGCCTGCGCTCGACGACACGCATTCGGCCACAAACCCGTCGTTGGTGTCGGTGATCTCAATTCCGTTGATGCCGGGGCATAACACATCGTCGAGCACCCATCCGGGCGTCGGCAATTCCGCGACTGTCAGCGTATTGGGCGAATCGAACGTTTGCAGGATGCACAGTCCCTGATCGACCAGCACTCCCTTGCCCACCTCACCGCCCACTTCGAACCTTACTTCGAACGGCGTATCCCCCGCGCCTTCGGCCGACTTGCATATGACCAGCTCGCAACTCTGCGCGCCCGCGCTTCGGGTGAGCGAGGGGACGATCATGGTTCCCGGAACGGCAATAATCAATAGTACGTAACATGCTTTAATAATGTGTTTCATATAGCTCCTCCTATAAGGGCATATCACCCTTCCGCTTAATCTACGCCCAATATACCATAATTAAAAGAAATAATAAACCTTTTTCACCGGTTCTTAACCCGCCGCGCAAAAATTTCACACCTCCCGATTCTCCGAGTATAATTCAGTTATCCCGGGCAATTTTTCCCCATTGAGGCAAGATGAAACCGATTCGCGCTGTCGTAAGGATTCTGGCGGTCGTAGCCGCGGTGCTCGTAATCTACTACTGGGCCTACCCCCAGATGATGAGGTTCTACTACTACTACACGGCCGAGTCCCGCATGCTCGAAGTCCCCGCGTTCCCTGAGATAAAGGAATACTACCCCGACCTCTACAAGCAAATACTGTCCGATACGAAAACGGCGATTATCAAGGGCGGCAAGATGGACGATATAATAGCGTCCAACGGCGATAAGATCGCGGCGCTCCTCGGAAACGACCTGCCCCTCGCCTCGCACGAAGCGACCTCGGCGTTCATCACTTCCTTCATAGGCGTGTTCCGGAAGGCCGGAAACAGCGACCCCGAGTGCTGCGTCGATCTCATAAACGGCAACGAGCAGTGCATGTGGACCCTCATGACGCCCGAGGAGCAGAACGAGGTCTTAAGGGCGATTGCGCTCATTATCAGGTCCGCTCACACGGAGCCCGCGAAGCTCAAGGACGTGAAGCAGGCGAAAAGGGACGTAGGCCGCGTCTCATCGAACGTCGTCGCGAAGTACGGCCCGGAGATCGACTACACGGCGCAGACGGAGCTCTCCGAAGAGGACAAGAAGAAGGTCTGCTTCGCCATAGCGGAGCTATACTCGGAGACGCTCAAGCTCCCGCCCGCCCGCTCGTCCGACGCCATCAAATTCCTCCTCTCCGGCGCGGGCGACGAACCGCAGCAGTAGGCACAGAATCCGCAAATAAATCCCCTCTCTCTGATTTACCCTGTCATTGCGAGGCTTCGCAGAAACCGCGGCAATCTAGTTTTTTCTTTTTCTTTCCGACATTACAGAATCTGCGGCGGGTGAGCACCCGCGGGCATACGACCTCAAGTATCTCCTTTCCTGTCATTTCGAACAACGGTTCCGAGCAAGCGTAAGAACCGGACGCTCTCACTAACCAGAACGGAATTTGTTGAGCTTGGCAAAACGCTGAATCAAATTCTAATAGTGAGAAATCCGTCTTTCGTTTTTATATTCCCGACATTACAGAATTTGCGTTAAGAAAATCGATTGTACGAGCGTTAAAAATCTTACGTGGGCTGGGGTTGAATCGGAAGATTTAGTGAGTACATGAGATTTTTAGCATAATTCTGTAGTCGGAATGATTTTTGCTTCTTTTCATCAAGGAAAAGAAGAAATAAAATTGGGCTTTTCCTTTGTCTCTCCTTTGTCCGCTCAAACAAATCGCGGCTGGAAGCCGCTCCTACATTAATCTTCCTGTCATTGCAACGATTGCGAGCTAGTAAGCAATCGGTCGCCCTCCGCAAAACGCGAGCAAGCTACTGTGCCATGGGAAGGACAGACCATATACAAATCTGCATAGCAGCGCGGCAATCTCGTCTTTTCCTTCCCGACATTACAGAATTTGCGTTGAGAAAATCGATTGTACGAGCGTTAAGAATCTTACGCGGAACGAATGCAAGCGAGCGCGCATTCGGACACCCTCTCCTATCCGCACGACGTTAGTTAACCACGGACATCGCTAAGCTACTGTTCCGATGGGGCGGGATCGGAAGATTTAGCGAGTACACGAGATTTTTAGCAAATTATGTAGTCGGATGATTTTTGCTTCTTTGTATCCAGACAAAGAAGAAAATAACATTGTCTTTTCATAATCCACACTATGTATGCGATTTTTGCTTCTTTTTCATCAAGGAAAAGAAGGATAAAAATATAGCCTTTCACCTTTCTTGTCTTTTCATTATCTTTTCATAGACCACTTTAGGTGCACGGTGTTTTCACAAATCACACTACGTGTGTTCATCGGCCGCGGAAATACACGGAGAAAAATCCCGTTCCGCCTGAGCCGCGCGGGTGCGTCGTACACGTAATTACCTCCCTCCGCGTTTCACGAGAGTGAATGCCCCGCCCCATAGACACCCCGCTTATAAATATTGTATGGTTGTAACGTCATGCCCGGCATCAGGGACGAGACATTCGGCGGCACGTTCCCCTTCGCTCCGCGCTTCTCTGGCGCGGGCGGATTCGATATGCATTATATCGACGAAGGAGAGGGCGAGCCGGTGCTCATGCTCCACGGCGACCCTACGTGGGGGTATCTCTGGAGGGAGTTCATCCCGGCTCTATCGGCCGGGCGCCGCGTCATTGTCCCCGACCACATGGGCATGGGCAAATCGGACGCGCCCGAAGGGCCCTACCCTTACCGCCTCGGCCGCCACATAGACAACCTCGAATCGCTCGTCCTCTCGTTAGGCCTCTCGGACATCACGCTCGTAGTCCACGACTGGGGAGGCCCCGTCGGCCTGGGCTTCGCCGTGAGACGCCCGGAACTCATAAAACGCCTCGTGCTCACGAACACCTGGGCCTTCGCGCGCTGGCCCGGAGCGCCCTTCCCGAAACTTGTCGAGATGATAAGGTCCCCGCGCGGGGAGCAGTTCGTGCTGGAGAAAAACGGGTACGTCGGCCGCGCGATCACGGGCACTGTGAATTATCCGGAGAAGATAACCCCCGAGGTGATGGGCGCGTACATGGCGCCCTTCCCCACGCCCGAATCGAGGCGGGCGCTCCTCTGCTGGTCGAGGGACATCCCGGTCGACGAAGGGGATCCCTCGTGGGACGACATGGCGGCGATAGAAAAGAATCTTGGGATGTTCGAGAACATCCCCGTGCTCATAGTGTGGGGCATGCTCGACCCGATACTCCCGCCGGTCCTGCTCGAGATCTGGAAGAGCGTCTATCCGCACGCCCGCTCAGTCGAGATACCCGACGCCTCGCACTTTCTCCAGGAGGACGCACCCGCCGCCGTACTCAACGCGATCGAGGAGTTTTTGGAAGACACTCGATAACTCATATTCCACTTCACCGGAATAACCCCCCATTCCTTGCTTATTCCCCCTCCCCCGAACATAATATATCCCTCTCCCCCCCGCCCGGTGTGAGGACCTCGGATGCAACTAGAGAGCTATATTTCTTGCGGTATCGATATCCCTCGCCGCGTCGTCCTGCTCGCGCGACAGGAAGCCCGATTTCAGGGACGTAAGGTGGGGCATGTCCAAAGAAGAGGTCAGGAAACGCGAGACCGCGGAGCTCATGAAGGAGGGCAACGAGGTGCTGATTTACAGGATCGGCGGCGGGTTCGCGACCGTTGAATCCGAGGGCACGGTAAAGGTCGAGACTCGACGCGAAGCCCGGGGACGGCAGCGCCCGGGAGAGTCCGCGCGTAACCATAGAGGTCGAAACGCCCGAGCCCGAATACGACGTCGTCTACGCGTTTAAGGACGGCAGGCTAGGCATGGCCGTGCTTCACCTCCGCGATACTGCCCAGGACCCCGCCGAATACATCAGGCTCCTCAGGGAAAAGTCCGCGGAGATTTCGAAGGAGACGGGCACCCCCGCCTCGGGAGTCGCCGAGTACGACGTGAGCGCGCCGAAGGACGACCCCTATTCCGCGCCCCGGGAGATTTGCGAAGGACAGTACTCCCTCAAACACGCCTGGCCCACTTTCAAAAACAGCACCGACATCACCATAGTGCTCGACCAGAAGAAGTTCTCCCACGAGCCCGACTGCAACCTCTCCGTTTTCTACGAGAGCGTGAAGTACCCGATGGACCCCGCCCTCTCGAACGAGCTCCACGAGACACTCTAGCGCAGTGAAACGCAGCGCGGCGATCTCGTCTTTCCTTTCCCCGACATTTCACAATTTGCGGCGGGCACACACGCACATAGTGCGTTTTTACGATTCTAGTGCGACTCCTCCGCTTCCGCAATGCTCTCGATTGTCAGCGGCGACGCGACGCCCCGTTCACCCTGAGCCCGTCGAAGGGCTCTCATGTCTTCTCTCCCTCCCCCTTGAGGGGGAGGGTATGGGTGGGGGTTTACCTTTATCACTCCTATCAATCAGGGAGTCTTTTCTTCCCGACATTACAGAATCTGCGGCGGGTGAGCACCCGCGAGCATATGATCTCTCACATCCCCCCTCGGCACAATCCAATCCGTTCACCCTGAGCCCGTCGAAGGGTGCGAACATTATTTCCCTCCCCCTCAATAGGAGGGGGGAACAGTTGCAAGCAAGCGCGCAACTGGTCACTCTCTCAGCGAAGTCACCGAAGTACATTAACTTCCGGCTTTACGTTGCCTAGGCCAAAACAGCCAGGGTGGGGGTGTACCTAGATATGTAAACCCGTTCGCGCTGAGCTAGTCGAAGCACGTTACCGACATTACAGAATTTGCGTATGGAAAATCGATTGTACGAGCGTTAAGAATCTTACGCGTGGTGGGGTTGAATTGGAAGATTTAGCGAGTACATGAGATTTTCCGCACAATTCTGTAGTCGGATGATTTTTGCTTCTTTGTATCCAGACAAAGAAGAAAATCTATTGTCTTTGCTTTTTCTGTGTCTTTTCGAAAGTTCACACTATGTGTGTTCATCAAGGAAAAGAAGGATAAATCAAATAGCCTTTCGCCTTTCCTTTGTCATTGCGAGCCCTCCCGTTCGACCATCGGCACACATCCCCCTCTTGCGTCCCCCGCCCTTCCGGCACTATAATATCCGCAACACCCTGAACGGGAGCGGAGACCCATGAACATCAAATCACTTGCCGTAATCGCCTTATTATTGCTATCCCCGGCGGCCCTGTCCTTCGCGGCGGGCGAAAAGCCCGACCTGAGGGACGTTAAGTGGGGCATGTCGAAAGAAGAGTGCCATGAAGCACGAAAAGGCCGAGAAAATCAAGGAAACTGACAGCATACTCGTATACTTCGTCAAAGGCGGGCCTACGCGCGAAATTATCCATACGCATCCCGACCTGGATGGGAAATCAATGGAGCTATCCATGGATATCGACGTACCCGACTACAACCTCGTCTACCTCTTCCCGGACGGCAAGCTCGGCATGGCCATACTCCACATGGACAACCCCAAGGCGGACGCGAAGGGCTATATCGACGAGTTTGACAGGCGAACGGACAAGATAACCGAGGAGACCGGGAAGGAGCCCGACGGACAGGCGAAATACGCCGAGAACGAGAGCGAGGACACCGTCTACGAGCACCCCGCGGAGATATGCACGGGGAGATACGGTTTAAGGTACATCTGGCCCACGATAAACGACAGGACTAAAATCATGATCGAGCTCGACGACAGGAAGTCTGCCGACGACAAGTCCGAATGCACCCTGGCGATCTTCTACGAGAGCGTGAAATTCCCCGTCGACCCCGCCTCCTCGGCGAAGATGCACGAAGCGTTGTGAGTCAATAATCAGAAGTTCCAACCGCTGAATATTCCCAATCCTTGTTCGAGCTACCGGCGCGCGGCACGGGACATGGTTCACGACGACGGAAATAGCCCCCCATTTCCCATACACCTCCAGCCAAGGTTATAATTGTTTATTATTATATTTTCCTGATAAGCTAAATCGCACTCTCTTAACGGAGGATAGTACATGAAATACCGGAAACCTTTACTCGCGTTCTTATTGGTCGTGACGGCCGCTTTTGGCCTCGAGGCCTGCTCGTCGAGCGGGGACTCGAAGGTCCCCGCCAGCATCCGCGCGATCTTCGACAAGCCGCTCTACTCGGACTCTGTCTGGGGGCTTCGGGTCCAGGACCTCGACACGGGCGAGGTCCTGATCAACTACAGGCCCGATTACGATTTCCTCATCGGCTCGGTGAGGAAGATCTTCTCCGTCGGCGAACTCTTCAACGAACTAGGACCCGATCACCTCTTCATCACACCCATCTACAAGCGAGGCGAAGTCGACGGCGCGGGGGTTCTCGACGGCGACCTGATCCTCGTCGCTTCGGGCGACATCTCGATGGGCGGCAGGACGAAGGAGGACGGGCAGTTTGCGATCACCGACTTCGACCACAACGAAGCCAGCTCGTTTGGCAATGCCGTGCTCACGAAGCCCGACCCGCTCGAGGGCTACAAGGCCATCGCGCAGCAGATCGCGGCCTCGGGCATCATCCAGGTGAACGACGTCGTCATCGACGACAGACTCTGGGAACCCTACTCGTTCAGGGGAGAGTTCGACATGAGATCGATCTTCGTCAACGACGACTGCGTCGATCTCATCATGAGTCCCGGCTCGGAGGGCATGCCCGCCGTGGTCGACTGGCGTCCCCGATCAGCAGCACTCGGGGTCGTGAACCATCTCGTCACGTCGGGCCCGGGCACGGAGTTCACCCTCGGATCGACCCCGGGTTCCCCGCCTGCATCGGCGAGCCCGGCTGCACGTCCGCCGTGTCCGGACAGCTTCCGGTGGACTTCGTCCCCCCGTTCACGAACGAGTTCCCGCTCGTCCAGACGATCAGGATCACGGAGCCGCAGAACTACGCGCGTACGGTGCTCATCGAGCTTCTCGAGAACGCGGGCGTCACCGTGCTTGCCGATCCCGTGGCCGAGAATCCCGTGGCGAAGCTCCCGCCCAGGAACTCGTATTCCGAGGAAGACCTCGTGACGTCGTTCACCTCCTTCCCGTACGCCGACTACGCGAAGCTGATCAACAAGTTGAGTTACAACCTGGGGGCGAACGCGAGCCTCCTCCTCTGGGGCAACACGCAAGGGGTCGACAACATGGACGACGCGCTCGTCGCCGAGAGGGAGATGCTGACGAGTGTGTACGGCTTTCCCGGAGACGACTTCTCCTTCATCAACGGCGACGGCGGCGGCGAGACCACGGCGAAGAACGAGGTCGTGACGAGATGGCTCGAGATCATGGCGGAGCAGCCGGCGTTCGAGGCTTTCTTCGACTCGCTCCCGATCCTCGCCGTTGATGGCTCCATGGTGTTCGTCGACGGTTTCCTGTCCGACCCGACCCTCGCCGGAGCGAAGGGACAGGTGCACGCCAAGACCGGCACGTTCGCCGGCGGGGACGAGACGGGTTTCGTCGTGAAGGGCGAGGCGTTCGCCGGGTACATCGACACCAGGAGCGGGAGACGGCTCGTCTATCAGGTCGTCGTCAACAACGTCAGGTTGAATGCGTTTCTCGACATTCTCGAAGTGATCCAGGACGAAGGCACCATCTCGGCGATTCTCTGGCGCGACTATTGATCCGCGCGCACGCACACACGGCGTGTGTCTATACGATTCTAGTGGACTTCCTTATCCCGACCAATAATTTCCCTCCCCCGAAGGGGGAGGATTAAGGTGGGGGTGTACAATGTGTGCTCATATACGATCCTTCCGAAACTCTTACGCTCAAAACCGGCAATCATGACGTTTTCGTACGTCAGCGGCGACACGCCGCCCCGTTCACCCTGAGCTTGTCGAAGGGCGGTAATCTTATCTCCCTCCCCCTTGAGGGGGAGGGTGTGGGTGGGGGGTTTACCTTATCACTACTATCAATAGGGAGATTATTTCTTCCCCGACATTACAGAATTTGCGGCGGGTGAGCACCCGCGGGCATATGATCTCAAGCATCTCCTTTCCCGTTATTGCGAGTGAAGCGAAGCAATCTCGTCTTTATCTCTATTCCCTCCTTAGAAAAAGAACGGATGCGAATAGGTGAGCATTCGGACGCCCTACTCTAAAGAGCAAAGAAGGAACTTAACTTCCGGCTCAATGCTTCTGAAGTCCAAGTAGGTAGGGAGACTTAGTTTGTTCTTTCTCTTCCCGACATTACAGAATTTGCGGCGGGTGAGCACCCGCGGGCATACGATCTCAAGCATCTCCTTTACTGTCATTTCGACCAACGGGAGAAATTGCTCTTCTTTATCTCCCCGACATTACAGAATTTGCGTTAAGAAAATCGATTGTACGAGCGTTAAGAATCTTACGCGGGGTGGGGTAGAATTGGAAGATTTAGCGAGTACATGAGATTTTTAGCACAATTCTGTAGTCGGATGATTTTTCTCTTTTCATCAAGGAAAAGAAGGATAAAAAAAACAGCTTTTCACCTTTCTCGTCTTTCATAATCCACACTATGCGTGTGCTTCTTCTCATCGAGGAAAAGAAGGATAAAAAAAACAGCCTATCACCTTTCTTTGTCTTGTCTTTCCGAAAGACCACACTGCTTGCGTTAATCAAGGAAAAGAAGAGATAATATATTCGCCTTTTCTTTTTATTTATCTTCCTCAAAAGAGCAAGCAAGTTCGGCAATCCCGTATTTTCCTCCCCCCATTTCCCTTTCCCCCCCAACCGAGGCTATAATTGTTTACCGTTATATTTTCTGTTAATCAAAATCACCCTGTCTTGACGGAGGATAATGCATGAGATACCGGAAAGCTCTACTCGTGTTTTTACTGGTCCTGATTGCCGTTTCGTCCTGTACAAGGGCTTCGCGGCTCGGGCTCGAACATCCCGGCCGACATACGCGCGACATTCGACAAGGCGCTTTACTCAGGCTCTATCTGGGGACTGCGAGTCGTAGATCTCGGCACCGGCAAAGAACTCATGGATCTGCAGCCGCATTGCAATTTCTACATCGGCTCGGTGCGCAAGATTTTTTCCGTGGGAGAGTTGCTGAACCAGGTAGGTCCTGACCACCGCTACAACACACCGGTCTATCGCCACGGGGAGTTGAACAGCGCCGGCGTGCTGCACGGCGACCTGGTGTTGGTCGCGTCAGGCGACCTCACCATGGGCGGACGAACGAATCCGGACGGCACGATCGCGGTCGCCAATTTCGACCACAACGAGGCCGACAGCCTGGGGAACGCTACGCTCACCAAGCCTAACCCGCTGGCTGGGTATATCCAGTTAGCTCAGCAGGTGGCGAAGTCAGGGGTAAAGGAGGTTACCGGCAACGTCATTATCGACGACCGGCTCTTTCAGCCTTTTAACTTCAGAGGCCAGTTCGACGTTAGACCTATTTTCGTCAACGGCGATCTGGTGGATCTGAGCATCCGGCCCACGACTCCGGGCAAACCTGCCTCGGTAGTGTGGCGTCCGGTCTCGGCAGCACTCGGGGTCGAGAACAATCTGGTTACCAGCGCCGCGCATTCGCAGAATACGCTCGCCTTAAAGCCGGTAGCACCTGAGTGCATCGGCAAGACTGGTTGCACGGCAGCCATAGCCGGGCAGATTCCAGTTGATTTTATTCCTCCACTCACCAACAAGTACCCCTTGGTGCAGGCCTTCCGCATTACACAGCCTTCGAACTACGCGCGCACCGTATTCATCGAGGCGCTCAAGGCTGCGGGCGTAACGGTCCGCGCATCCTCCGTAGCCGAAAACCCGGCGCAGTTGCTTCCAGCCCGAAACTCGTACACGCCTCAAACAAAACTGGCAGAGCTCAAAGGACTGCCCTATTCCGAGACTGCGAAGCTGATTTTGAAAGTGAGCTATAACATCGGCGCGGATACCAGTCTGGTTTTATTCGGGCTTACGCAGGGGGTAGACAACATGAACGCGGCACTCGCGGCCGAGAGGGTTAATCTCACGGAGAATTTCGGCATACCGGGCGGCGAGTTCTTCTTCATCGACGGAAGCGGCGGCGGCGGGACCACGGCGACTAACAAAGCAGTCACCGAATGGCTCAGGATAATGACCGGGAAGCCGGCGTTCGGCGCGTTCTTCGCTGCGCTGCCGATACTCGGAGTGGACGGCTCTCTCGGTTTCGTGACCGATTTCGAGTCCGATCCGACGTTAGCCGGGGCGAAGGGACGGGTGCGCGCAAAGACCGGCACGTTCGCGGCCGGTGACGCATCGGGTCTCGTGATAAAGGGACAGGCGTTCGGCGGTTATATCGACGCGAAGAGCGGCAGACGCCTCGTCTACCAGCTCGTCGTCAACAATGTCCCGGTTAAGCAGCTCAACGACCTTCTCGAAATATTCCAGGACGAGGGCACAATATCCGCAGTCCTCTGGCGCGACTATTGATTCGCGCGCACGCACACACGGCGTGTGTCTATACGATTCTAGTGGACTTCCTTATCCCGACCAATAATTTCCCTCCCCCCGCAAGGGGGAGGATTAAGGTGGGGGTGTACAATGTGTGCTCATATACGATCCTGTCGAAACTCCTCACTCAAACCGGCAATCGTGACGTTTTCGTACGTCAGCGGCGACACGCCGCCCCGTTCACCCTGAGCCTGTCGAAGGACGGTAATCTTATCTCCCTCCCCCCTTGAGGGGGAGGGTATGGGTGGGGGGTTTACCTTATCACTACTATCAATCAGGGAGTCTTTTCTTCCCGACATTACAGAATTCGCGGCGGGTAAGCACCCGCGGGCATACGATCTCAAGCATCTCCTTTCCCGTTATTGCGAGTGAAGCGAAGCAATCTCGTCTTTATCTCTATTCCCTCCTTAGAAAAAGAACGGATGCGAATAGGTGAGCATTCGGACGCCCTACTCTAAAGAGCAAAGAAGGAACTTAACTTCCGGCTCAATGCTTCTGAAGTCCAAGTAGGTTAGGGAGGATTTAGTTTGTTCTTTCTCTTCCCGACATTACAGAATTTGCGGCGGGTGAGCACCCGCGGGCATACGATCTCAAGCATCTCCTTTACTGTCATTTCGACCAACGGGAGAAATCTGTCTTTTCTTTTATCTCCCCCGACATTACAGAATTTGCGTATGGAAAATCGATTGTACGAGCGTTAAAAATCTTCCACGGGGTGGGGTTGAATTGGAAGATTTAGCGAGTACATGAGATTTTTAGCAAATTCTGTAGTCGGATGATTTTTGCTTCTTTTCATCAAGGAAAAGAAGGATAAAAAAAACAGCCTATCACCTTTCTTTGTCTTGTCTTTTCGAAAGATCACACTACGCTTGTGTCGCGGCCGGAAGCTGCTCCTACATGAATCTTCCCGTCATTTCTCGCCTGAGGCGAGAAATCTATCTTTTCTCTTTCCCCGAACGTTACACAATTTGCGGCAGCGGGCAAAAAAAAGCCCGGAGAATATTCTCCCGGGCCTCGATTATTCTTCAGCTAATTGAAAATTTCACTCCGTCTTATTCTTATACCGTCTTCATAACCCGAGCGCCGCGCACGTCATGCCGGGACGGAACGTAGAATACAACCATACGGTCCGCGCGGTGGGATTATCGTTTGAAACGCTACGTACATCGATCGATGCATTCGCAGCCAGATCAACGCATAACGCACTGGAACAGGTTGTCCCGGACGGCCCGCTCACCGTGCAGGTGATAGAACTTGCTATGCCGCCCACCATCACCGTGAATGCATAACTGTTGGGTGCGGCACCTATAGTATTGTCTAATAAGATATTTAGACCCACAAGTGCGCCCGAAACGGGCAAGCTATGTTGAACTACAGATTCAGTAGCACTGGAGTTCTCCAAAAACATATCTATGAATGTAGAAGTGGCAGATGCTCCGGTTAGGATATTAATACGAGACCCGCCTGACAATATAGTCACGCCGGCAGGTGCGGGATCACCCTTAGGCCCCTGAGGCCCCGTAGCCCCCGTAGCACCGGTAGCTCCGGTCGTTCCCGTTGGCCCGGCGGGTCCGGCTGGCCCGGCAGGCCCCGTAGCCCCTGTAGAACCGGTAGCTCCGGTCGTTCCCGTTGGCCCGGCTGGCCCGGCAGGGCCCGTAGCCCCTGTCGTTCCCGTGGGTCCGGCGGGTCCGATAGGCCCGGCTGGCCCTGCTGGTCCCGCAGGTCCGGCAGGCCCTGTTGTCCCCTCGGGCCCGTTGCATACGTAAGTAGTGCCGGAAACGATATTGTCCTGCCCGGATTCGACCTTTACACCGCCGTCCGCGCAGTTAGCTCCCGCGGGCTCGGGCGTCGTGTTCACAAATGCGTTGAGCCCGTCCGTACCAGCAGGCCCTGTAGGTCCCGTAGCCCCGGTCGCGCCTGTAGGCCCGATTGGACCGATGGGTCCTACTGCTCCGGTTGGTCCGGTTAGACCCGTTGCTCCGGTCGCACCTGTTGTCCCTGTCGGGCCGATTGGTCCCTGAGGTCCCTCGGGCCCGTTGCATACGTAAGTAGTGCTGGAAACGATATTGTCCTGTCCGGATTCGACCTTTACGCCGCCGTCCGCGCAGTTAGCTCCCGCGGGCTCGGGCGTCGTGTTCACAAACGCGTTGAGCCCGTCCGTCCCCGCCGTCCCCGTAGGTCCCGTAGCCCCGGTCGCTCCCGTAGATCCGATGGGTCCCTGAGGTCCGATTGGTCCGACCGCTCCCTCAGGACCGATTGGTCCCTGGGGTCCTTCCGGTCCCATAGGTCCGGGCGGTCCCTGTTCCCCGGCATTTACCTGAATAGGAACCTCCTGTTCGAGACATTCCGTACCGGGCCCTCTGAAAGTCACTATTTGAAGAAAATCGTCGAGTACGCAAAAGGTTAATTCTTCTGAATTACTTCTACTTGCAAACAACAAAAAGCATAAAGCTAAAGATATCCCGATCTCCCTTCTCATCATCTCCATTCTCCTGTAATGTGAATAAAAAAGGTCTTCTAGTCTATCCTGTCAAATTCTTTCCTACTTTAGTCAATTGCTGGAGAAAATATATCCTAATATAGATATTCTAATAACACTTGTCAAATTTTATTTTTTGAAGTACCATTTGTAATAGATAATGTTTTCAGTTTGTACAGGATAATTGCTAAACTCGTTTGTGATGTATTGCTGGTCAATATTAGCATATAGATATATAGTTAATCATTTGTATCGCGATACAAAGACGGGATAAATCAGGGTGCTTCCCGTTCCGACGCTTGGAATCGGTCCCGGCACAAATGTTTGAATATAATGAAGGGGATGATGATGAAATCGAGAAAAATATATGCCTTTATACTCTTTCCCGTAATTTTAGCCTTAATCTACGGAGGCTGCGGCGGATCGGGAGGGGACAACCCTCAGCCTACGCCCAAACCCTCGCCCACGCCCGCGCCTACCTCGAAGCCCACGGCATGTAATTCTCCGTCGTTGAATACGGCTTACGTGAACGTTGACGATACGAATGAGTTCTACGTCTATAACGCCGCGGGGAGCACGCTCGATACGCACCTCTACTCGGACGGAAAGAACGTGTTTGTGCTGGTGTCCGACGGCCTGACCACGTTCGGGTTTGGCGGAGTCCCCACGGGCGCGGGCACCGCGTGCGAATTAATCAAGGCGTCCGCCGATTACAATAACGACGGCGTGTTCGACGAGACGGCGAAGAGTTTCTTCAGCAACTGCCTGAGGCTCGATGACGGGGGGCAGTTCACATACCTCGACGGCCCTAGCAAGGTCGATGCCTCACAGGAATTCGAGGACAGGCTTCTGTATCTCTACAACCAGGTCGCATACTACAACGTACTCGACACCCTCGGCTGCGACCAGACCGAGACCGTTCCCGATAGCGGCATTTACGAGCCCCTGCTCCTGCAGCTCCAGACCGAGATCAACGCCATCTGAACGGGACCAGACGCACGCGCACACAGTGGGTTTCCACGATTCTACTTGCGCTCCTCCGCCCGACTTACCCTGTCATTGCGAGCAACGCGAAGCAATCTCATCTTTTCTTTCTGTCATTCCCGAAAGCCTTCATCGGGAATCCAGTCTTTGATCTTGTCATTGCGAGCGTAACGAACGAATGCGAGAGAAGCGCGGCAATCTAGTTTTTTCTTTATCTTCCGACATTACAGAATTCGCGGCGGGCACACACAATGTGTGTCTCTACGATCCTTCCGTAACTCCTCTGCCATCGCCGGGGAATTTGCCCAATCCTGTTCACCCTGAGCGCACGCGTAGTGTGCTGTCGAAGGGTGCGAAATTATTTCCCTCCCCCTCAATAGGAGGGGGGAGGGTTAGGGTGGGGGTGTACCCAGATATGTAAACCCGTTCGTGCTGAGCTAGTCGAAGCACGTTACCGACATTACAGAATTTGCGTTAAGAAAATCGATTGTACGAGCGTTAAAAATCTTACGTGGGATGGGGTAGAATTGGAAGATTTAGCGAGTACATGAGATTTTTAGCACAATTCTGTAGTCGGATGATTTTTGCTTCTTTTCATCAAGGAAAAGAAGGATAAAAAAACAGCCTTTCACCTTTCTAGTCTTTTCATAATCCACACTATGCGTGTGCTTCTTCTCATCGAGGAAAAGAAGGATCAATCAAACAGCCCTTCGCCTTTCTTTGTCTTTTCATTATCTTTTCATAGACCACTTTAGGTGCACGGTGTTCTCATAATCCACACTCGGCAATCCCCCTATACCCCCGGCAGATATATGTCCTTCGCGAGCTCTATGAACCCCCGCCATATCCCGTCGGGCTCCCAGACTACATTCATCGGTCGAATGGCTTCCTCCTCCGGCACGCCCAGATTTATGAGCCTGTAGAGGTAAACGAACGCGGACGCCCTCTTGTTGACGACGCAGTGCACCCAGACCTTCTTGTCCCGTAGGTCGTCCATGACCGAGAAGAAGCGGTCGAGGTCGGATATCTCTGGCGCCGTCCACACGACTGGTATGTGGTAATAAGTCATGCCCGAGGCAGCCGCGACGTCCCCCTCGTCCGGTATCGCGTCCGGGGACGTGCCCGTCGCGAGGTTCACGACGGCCGCGTAACCCTCTTTAGCGATTTGTGCGAACTCCCCCCGCCCCGGCTGGCCCGACGTCGCGATGTCGTCGCTGACTTTCACATAATTTTTAATATCGCTCATGCCCTCGAAAAAAAAAGCCCCTTCCGCCGCAACGAGGGAAGAGGCTCTTATTAGTCATTCTGAACTTGTTTCAGGATCTCGTTTTTCAACCCGTTCGTCCTGAGCTTGTCGATGGACGCATTAAATTCCAGTAATCGCCCTTCTCTTCCTCCTCACCGCGAATAACACGCCGATCGATCCCAATCCCGCCGCAGCAGCGATCATCCCCCATTCGGAGAGAGTGGGAACGCCCGCGTTGTTACCGCCGAACCACACGTTGAGCACGCCGTTCCCGTGCTCCTGATCTTCCACGGCCTGGTGATCGAGGACGACGCAGCAGATGGGGACGTCGGACGTTATCCCCAAAAATTGATTGAACTTGTCGTTCAAACTTACTGTAGTCTGCCCGATCGGAGTTTCGTGGATATCGAACACAGTGACGTCGGCGCTGCCATTGCAATCCCCCTGTGTATAGCACCCGACCGTCAGTCCAATCCGTGTCGCGCCAGGATTCACCGTGACGTCGAACGAGTCTGTGCCTGAAGACTCAATTAGTATGGGACCGGGCGGATCGCCTAGTCCGTCCGCGTTCTCGCCGAGAACACGCAGCCCTCCGACCGGGTTCACCGGCAGGTTATAGAACGCCAGCCTCCGGAAGTATGTCTCCGGGAGAAAAACAGTCGTCGTCGCTCTGCGAGTTGACCGGCACGTTGCACTGCATCCCGTCTGTGGGCTGCACTTTGGTAGCGGAGAAGTCCTGGAATTGCAGGTTCGGGTTATCCGCCAGGAACTGCGCCTGGTCGTTAGTGAACGTCACCTGCGCGAGCGCGGGCGTAAGGGAAATCAGAAGAGTGATTATGAATACGAAACCCGCAAGCTTGTGATGATTCTTCATATGCTTTCCTCCATGTTCCCCCGCTCTACAATAAATTCCCTCCCCCTTGAGGGGGGAGGGATAGGGTGGGGGTGTAACATTACATATATCAATCGACCAATATTAAACCACAGCCCTTCTCTTCCTCTTGACCGCGAAAAATACTCCGACGAGCATGAGCCCCGCAGCAGCCGCGATCATCCCCCATTCGGAGAGCGTGGGAATGTTCGCGGGTGACGCTAACCCGAAGCTGATACTGCCTAAGCCTTCGAAACCGTTCCCCGCCAGGGAACCTACATTGATCCTCGTTATAAGCTCGGAAGATCGGATACCGACAAACGTATCGAATTGCCCCGTAACCGCCCGCTGTGTGGAACCTATCAATTCGTCCCCCGTGCCGAATACGCTGATAATCAACGTATCGCTGCAGCCCGGTCCTTCCGAAAGACAGCCCAGAACAAGCCCGGCGGTGTTCACGTTATTGCCGGGGAAAGTAATATCCATTGTATCTGTGTTGAAGTCCGTATACAGCACAACAAACGTGTTCTCTTCAACCCCGGGGCCCGCGATAAACAATGTATGAGCACCGAGGGGGACTTGTGCGAACTCTAGCCCGGGCAATATGTCCCCGGGCGAGAAACAGCCGTCGCTTGTATTTTCATTCACAACGGCACTGCACTGCATAACGGAATTCGGCGCTACGTTCCCGCTCTCGAAGTCCTGTAATGCGAGTCCAGGGTTGTTTGCATTGAACTCGGCCTCGTCCGTAGTAAAATCCACCTGCGCGAGCGCGGGCGTAAGGGAAATCAGAAGCGTTATTATAAATACGAAACCCGCAAACTTGTGACGATTCTCCATATGCGTTCCTCCATGCTCCCCCGCTCTACAATAAATTCCCTCCCCCTTGAGGGGGGAGGGTCAGGGTGGGGGTGTAACATTACATATATCAATCGACCAATATTAAACCACAGCCCTTCTCTTCCTCTTGACCGCGAAAAATACTCCGGCGAGCATGAGCCCCGCCGCCGCAGCGATCATCCCCCATTCGGAGAGGGTGGGAATATGATTGGGGACCTGCGCCCCGAACCACACGTTCAGCAGCCCCTGAATCGTATCGACGTCTCCGTCCAGTATGCTTATTTCCGTAATCGGCTCCACAGTATTTAATACCGAGGAACGAGTCGAAAGCGCTCGTCACCGGTATCTCGATAGTGCCAAGCAGTCCGCTCCCGCCGAAGACCGATACGCGAACTGTGTCCCCGTTGATGCACGTGTTGCTCTCTGAAAGGCATCCCGCATTAATCCCCACTGCGTTAATATTCGGCTCGGTAAAAATTATATCGAAATCGTCGCCGACGCCTCCGACGTTGGACGCCAATACGTTAGGCGGGTTATTGTTTCCAAAAAAATTGCCGTTAAAAAGAACCAGTGCATTGGAGGATAGTCCCGGGTCCACCACAAATTCTATATCCGGGAGTATCTGGCCGGGCGAGAAGCAATTGTCGTTGGAGCTCGAGTTCGCGGGATTTGCACATACTTCAGGCATGGCGAGAACTTTACCGAGGAAGTCCTGAAACTGGAGATTCGGATTCCGAGCCAGGAACTGCGCCTGGTCGTTAGTGAACGTCACCTGCGCGAGCGCGGGCGTAAGGGAAATCAGAAGCGTTATTATAAAATACGAAACCCGCAGACTTATGATGATTCTCCATATGCGTTCCTCCATGCTCCCCCGCTCTACAATAAATTCCCTCCCCCTTGAGGGGGGAGGGATAGGGTGGGGGTGAAACTTTTCATTGATAAACCAGCCGAAATTAAACCGCAGCCCTTCTCTTTCTCTTGACAGCGAAGAACACGCCAACAACCACCAGCCCCGCCCCGGCCGCCATCATTCCCCATTCGGATAGAGTCGGGATACTCCGGGTCGCGAGATCAAACCATACCTGCGTTACGCCCGGCACGTTCTCCGACGGGGCAGGCACAATAATGCTGACCCTGGCGATAGGCACAGAGGATTCGATGCCCAGGAACGAGTCGAACAGGCTTCTGCCCTGTACGACGGTCTGGCCGAGAAACTCCCCGTCCAGCCCGAAAACCTCGACTGTCATAGCCGTATCGCAGTTCCCATTTTCCGACTGCATGCACCCGAGCAGCACGCCGACGGCGTCTGCGCCCAGGACGGGGAATCTAACGTCCAGGGTCGCGTTGACAATACTCGCCGCGAGCACGTTGGGGGGGCTGCCGCTGCCGCGGTAATCGGGACCGAACAGCACGAATAAGCCGATCCCATCCTGCAGATTTATTGTGAGGTCGAGTCCCGGGAGTATGAATCCGGGAGTAAAGCACTCGTCGTTG
>CAWGRW010000012.1:0-11903 GCA_963825135.1 uncultured bacterium | reverse complement strand
GACCGCCGATTGACGCGGCGGGTGAGCACCCGCGGGCATACGATCTCTCACATCCCCACTCAGCTCAATCCAACCCGATCACCCTGAGCGCATACGAAGTGTGCTGTCGAAGGTTCTTCCTTAATTCCTTCCCCCTGGAGGGGGGAAGGTGAGGATGGGGGTGTCACCTTACACCCAAATCAATCCAGAAAGCCTTTTCTTCCCGACATTACAGAATTTGCGTCAAGAAAATCGATTGTACGAGCGTTAAGAATCTTACGCGGAGTGGGGCGGAATTGGAAGATTTAGCGAGTACATGAGATTTTTAGCAAATTATGTAGTCGGAATGATTTTTGCTTCTTTGTATCCAGACAAAGAAGAAAATAATATTGTCTTTGCTTTTCATAATCCACACTACGTGTGTGATTTTTGCTTCTTTTCATCGAGGAAAAGAAGGATAAAAAAAATAGCCTTTGTCTTGTCCTTCCTTAGTCTTTTCTTTTCGAAAGATCACACTACGTGTGCATCGCGGGTGGAAGCCGCTCCTACAGGGTTGGGGATTTATTCTCGCTGAAAACGGTTCTTGCGATGACAGAACAACAAATTCGCGTAAACACCCCCTATCGCCATAACCCTAAATATCTATATAATTCTCATAGGCGTCTCTACGGAGGGCGCTTCACACGAGGCAGTCCCCATGGACCTCCGTGCCATAACCATATAAACGGGAGGACAGATATGTACGAGCTATTCAATTCGGCCGCGTTCAGGGAGGCGATAGTCCAGTTCGAGAGGGCGAGCAGGCTGCTGACGGAGGACGACGGACTCGAAAACAGGTTCAGACTCCCTCAGAGGACGCTCGTAGTGAGCTGTCCCGTGCGTATGGACGACGGCACTGTAAAGGTATTCGGCGGGTACAGGGTGCAGCACAACCAGACCCTCGGGCCTTACAAGGGCGGCATACGATACCACCCGGACGTGGACATGGGGGAGGTAGCCGCGCTCGCGATGAACATGACGTGGAAGTGCGGGCTCGCGGAGCTCCCGTTCGGGGGCGCGAAGGGGGGCGTGTCGGTCGACCCGCGCACGCTGTCCCAGGGCGAGCTCGAAAGGCTCACCAGGAGATACACGGCCGAAATACTCCCCGTAATCGGCCCGAACAAGGACATACCCGCGCCCGATCTCGGGACGAACCCCCAGGTAATGGCATGGATCATGGATACGTACAGCGTGGCGCAGGGGTACACGGTCCCCTCCGTCGTCACGGGAAAGCCGGTCATCATAGGCGGCTCGCTCGGGAGGGAGGAGGCGACCGGATACGGGGTCGCTTACGTGACCGAGGACGCGCTCAGGAGATTCAAGAGGTACTCGGACTCGGTAAAGGTGGTGATTCAGGGGTTCGGGAACGTCGGGAGCCATACCGCCCTCAAGCTCGACGATATGGGGATCAATGTCGTCGCCGTGAACGACGTCTACGGGGGCATATACAACCCTAACGGACTCTCCGTCGAGGAGCTGATACGAACCGTCAGGGAGAAGGGGAAGGTGAACGAGTACGCAAACGGGGACAAGGTGACGAACGACGAGATGCTCGCGCTCGAATGCGACGTGCTCATACCGGCGGCGCTGGGGAGGGCGATAACGAAGCAGAACGCGTCCGGGCTCAAATGCGGGATGGTGGTCGAGGGGGCGAACGGCCCGACCACGGCGGAGGCGGACGACATACTCCGGGAGAGGAACATACCCGTGATACCGGACATACTGGCGAACGCCGGGGGGCTCATCGTGTCGTACTTCGAATGGGTTCAGGGGCTCCAGGAATATTACTGGTCGAGGGAGGCCGTGCACGACGAGCTCAAGAAGCGCATGAAGAGTACGTTTATCAAGGTAGCCGAGTACGCGGAGAAAGAGGGCGTGTCGATGCGTCTCGCCGCTCTAATGCTCGGCATAAGCCACGTGTCCCGGGCGAAGAAGCTACGAGGGCTTTATCCGTAACGCACCGTCCCGGCGATAAGGACAAACATGCCCCGAACTCTGAATATCGGAATAATCGGCTGCGGCAGTGTGACAGAAACATTACACCTGCCCTCCCTGAGATCGCTGCCCGCAGCCCGGGTCCTCGCGCTATCGGATACCGATAAAGGCAGGCTCGAGAGATTAGCAGGTATCATCAACGTCGCGAACACGTACCCCGACCCCTACGAGCTCATAAACCGGAGCGAGATCGAGGCCGTAGCTGTATGCGCGCCTACCGAATATCACTTCGCGCTGGGTATGGCGGTGCTCGAGTCGGGAAAGCATCTTTTCATGGAGAAACCAGCCGCGCTGAGCCGGGAAGAAAGCGAGCAGTTAATAAAAAAAGCCGGAGAGTCTTCGGTCAAGGCATTTGTCGGTTTTAATCTCCGCTGGCACCGCAGTGTGATAAAGGCGAAGAAAATCGTCGGGAATGGCGCCCTGGGACCTATAGAGCTCGTGAGAAGCGCAATGACCGTGAACGATCCGGGTCTTGCGGAATGGAGAAAGAAGCGCGCACTCGGCGGCGGATCCTTGATCGATCTGGGAATTCACCATTTCGATCTGATTAGGTATCTTTTCGATACGGACGCGGACTCGGTACACGCGACGAGCGTTTCGGGGGAAATCGAGGACGAAACGGCGCTCGTCTCGATGAAATTGTCAAACGGAATTTTGTCGTCCTCCGTCTTCTCATACGGCTCCGGTCACGCGAACGAGATCGAGATTTACGGGATCAAAGGAATGATGAAAATATCGCTATACGACATCGCCGGGCTCGAGATCAGACCATGCGCTATGCCACCCGGCCGTTTGATCAGCGGGGTCAGGAGAGCGGCCGACAAGATCTCGCAAGCGTTAGACAACTCAGAGGCTCTCAAACACGGGGGGATTTTCAAAGATTCTTACTACCGGGAGTGGGAGAGCTTCATAGACTCGGTGATTAACGACAAGAAAGCAGGATGCAGCCTCGAAGACGGAAGCCGCGCGCTTGAAATAGCGCTCGCGGCGATCGAATCCGCGGACTCAGGCGCGCCAGTGAAATTATCGGATGCTCACGGAACATTATGAACAATTCAAGCGTTCCTAAGATGTCGGTCGTGATAATAACTCCCGATACGTACGAAACGATACGCAGGACGGTCGAATGTCTGAAATCGCAAAGCGTCAATGACTCTCTCGAGCTGGTGATAGTAAAACTGTCGTCAGGCGATCTCGGAGCGGCGCCTGGCGAGTTCGGCTGTTTTCGGGCGGTAAGGATAGTCGAGCCCGGCGATTCGGCTTCGCTGGGTCACGTCTTAGCCGAAGGCGTACGTGCTTCGTCAGCGCCCGTAGTGGCGTTTACCGAGGACCACGTTTTCCCGGACCCGCTCTGGGCCGAGGCATTGATCGGATCGCATAAGAACAACTGGGCCGCCGTCGGGCCGGTGATCTATAACGCGAACCCCGAGAGCGCTGTCGGATGGGCGGATATAATGATCGGCTACTCGCCGTGGCTATATCCCAACGCCGGGGGAGAAATGAATCATCTTCCCGGACACAACAGCAGTTACAAACGCAATATCCTGCTTGAGTACGGACCCGAGATGGACAGGTTTCTCGAAGCGGAGAGCGTTCTCCATTGGGACCTCGTCTCGAAAGGACACAAGCTCTATCTCGACCCCGCGGCGAAGATACGTCATCTGAATTTCGGAGTTCTATCGACGTTCCTCAAGGTCAACCTCCTGATGGGCAGAACGTTCGCCGCAACCAGGCGGGAATCATGGTCAGCATTGAAACGCCTTTCTTTCGCTCTCGGCTCGGTACTGATACCGTTCATCCGGTTTTACAGGATAGTGCGAAATTATTCCGGGTGCGCCGGGCTATTTAGAACAAAGCCGCATGTCTATCCGATAATGGCGGCGGGTCTAGTCGCGAGCTCGATCGGCGAGATGACGGGTTATATTTCAGGCGCCGGTGATTCCGTACGAAAAACATTCGAATACCATTTCCACCGCGACCAGCACGTAAAGAAGGACATGTAGGGGGATGAATCTTCCTGGCGGTTAAGGAATCTATATCTGTATATAGCCGTATAACCGGATAGAATATAAATTTTTGTTATTCAAGGTGCTTCCGTGAACACAATCATTTCTGTAAAAAAATTAAACAAGACCTATGCTTCCGGTTTTCAGGCGCTCAGGAATGTCGATCTGGATATACGGAGGGGGGAGATATTCGCGCTTCTGGGTCCGAACGGCGCGGGGAAGACGACGCTCATCAGCATCATATGCGGCATAGTGAACCCGAGCGGGGGCACGGTGCACGCAGACGGCCACGACATCATTACCGACTACCGCGCGGCACGCTCGAAGATAGGCCTCGTCCCCCAGGAGCTGACGACGGACGTGTTCGAGACGGTCAGGGACACGATGAACTTCAGCCGGGGGCTGTTCGGAAAGCCGCCCGACCCGGCCCACATCGAGAAGGTCATGGGCGACCTGTCGCTCCTCGACAAGGCCGATACGAAGATACAGGCGCTCTCGGGAGGTATGAAGCGCCGCGTGCTCATCGCCAAGGCCCTCTCGCACGAGCCCGCGATACTCTTCCTCGACGAGCCGACGGCGGGAGTGGACGTCGAGCTCCGCCGCGATATGTGGGAGATGGTCAGGGGACTCCGGGAGGACGGCGTGACCATCATACTGACGACGCACTATATAGAAGAAGCCGAGCTCATAGCCGACCGCATAGGGATTATAAACAAAGGCGAGATCATACTCGTCGAGGACAAGACGGCGCTCATGCGGAAGTTAGGAAAGAGGCAGCTGAAGTTATATCTCCAGAACCCGATAACCTCTATCCCCTTCGAGCTCGGCGGTCTCGACCTCGAGCTTTCTGCGGACGGGAGCGAGCTCGTCTACACCTTCGACGTGCACGGTGAGGAGACGGGCATAGCGCCGCTCCTGAAGCGCCTCAGCGAGCACGGGATAGATTACAGGGACATACATTCGAGCGAGAGCTCTCTAGAGGAGATATTCGTGAGCCTCGTCACCGAGAAACGATGAACTTCTACGCGATACGGTCTATATACATATTCGAGCTTTCGCGCACGTGGCGGACGCTGATGCAGAGCATCGCGTCTCCCATACTCTCGACCTCGCTATATTTCGTGGTCTTCGGCGCGGCGATAGGGTCGAGGGTGGGGAATATCGAAGGGGTGAGCTACGGCGCGTTCATCGTCCCCGGCCTCGCCATGCTGACGATAATGAGCGAGAGCATCTCGAACGCGTCCTTCGGCATATACCTGCCGAAATTCACGGGCACGATTTACGAGGTCCTCTCGGCGCCCGTCTCATACATCGAGATCCTGATCGGATACGTGGGCGCGGCCGCGACGAAATCCGTCATACTGGGAACGCTCATACTGGCCACGGCGCGCCTGTTCGTCCCCTACGGGGTCCTGCACCCGTTCTGGATGGCGGGGTTCCTCCTCCTCACCGCGGTCACGTTCAGCCTGTTCGGTTTTATAATCGGCATATGGGCGGACGGATTTCAGAAATTGCAGATAGTGCCCCTGCTGATCGTAACGCCGCTCACGTTCCTGGGCGGGAGTTTTTATTCGATATACATGCTGCCGCCGATATGGCAGAAGATCACCCTCTTTAACCCCGTCGTCTATCTCATTAGCGGGTTCAGATGGAGCCTGTACGGGGTCTCCGACGTGAACGTGGAAATAAGCCTGGGCATGACTGTTCTGTTCCTGGCCCTGTGCGTGGCAGCCGTATGGTGGATATTCAGGACGGGCTACAGGATCAAGAGCTGAGGGGGGGTAGGATTTTCGGTGATCCTGTGTATGTCGGGGAAGAACTTTGTTATTGATTGAATACTTAGGTAAACCCCCCACCCTCACCCTCCCCCTTCTCCGGGGGGAAGGAATTAATATACACAGGGACGAACGGAGCGGAGACTCAATACTCCTCGGGGTCTAGCTTCAGCGCCTCGTTGAACCTGTTGATCATGTTGTATAGCGCGGCGATCATCGTTATCTCGACCACCTGAGAATCGCTCCAGTGCTTCTTTAGCTCGCCGTACACGGTGTCCGGGATGCTGCCGGGGTTTACCGTAAGCGCCTCGGCGTAATTCAAAGCCGCCTTCTCCGCGTCGCTTATGTGCGCGCTCCCCGGATCGTTCATCTCCGTAATCTCATCGGGCGTAAAGCCCATCTTCGCGCTAATCTGCTCGTGCGCGTGGCAGCAGTATCTCGAACGATTAAGTTTCGACACCCTGAGTATGATCCTCTCCTTAAGCTTCGGGTCGAGCTCGTCCGGCTGCTGGACTGCGGCGACGAACGGGCCTATCGTGCCTAATATGGAAGGCTTGTGCGCGAGCGCCTTATATATGTTCGTGACCTTCCCCCTCTTCTTCCGCATCCTCTCGAACGCTTCCTTTACCAGGGGATTGTCGGTGGTCTCTTCTTCTATGTACTTTACCCTTGCCATGTGACACCTCCTGTGTCCATTATATAACAATATTAATGAGGGTGCGTCATACAGGGCAAGAGTTAATATTAGGGATAAAGTCGAGGAAAGACAAAGTGTCTACAATCCTCCCTGACCTATTTGAACTTCGCTAATGTTCCGCGCGGAAGTAAATGTTATTCCTCTCGCCTGTGATGTTATGGCGTCCCCCTTACTTCCCCTTGCTCAGGGAATGCCGTTCTTTCCCTCAAAAAGGAGGGTTAGGGAGGATTTAAAAGGCAAAGACTAGATTCCCGATTATTTTGGCATGTGCTGCGGAGGCGTCTGCATAAGTCATTAGCAAACAGCGTGGGGCGTCCGATTACGCGCTTGCTTTCAATGTAGCTCGGGAATGACAGGAAAATTAAGGAGAGCATGAAATGAATATAAGTGACAGGTTAAAATTGTCCGGGAGCGCGAAGGGGGAGATAACGAGGGACCTTATCGCACTCGGCGGGCTCCCGTTTTATTTCCTCGTCCTCGTGAGGGCGTCGATAGGCGGCTATCTCTCGTTCCTTTCTCACGTCGCGGTCGCGTTACCGGCGCTCTACCTCTTATCGAGGGCCGTCAGGGGCTCGAACCTCCACATAGCGAGGGCGCTCATACTCGTAGTCTTCACGTCCGTTTACTATAAGGCCCTCCCCTTCACGGTCTTCTCGACACTCGTTTGGTGCGGGATGATATACGCCCTCGTCCATACGAAGACGGACAAAGGGGAAATATTGAAGGGCATAGCGCTCGGCGTAGTGAGCGTAGCGATAAGCTATTCGCTCACGCTCCTGATAGCGCCCCGCTGATGCTGATTTTCAGCTCATCTCACATGAGGGATCGAATCAGTCCGATTAAAACCACTCCGGCGTCGGAAGGAAGAACGGATTTTCCGATAAATCATGGAATGCGGATTTTGAATAAGGATTAAAAAATGACAGGAAAATTTCGAAAAATACTGAAGTGAACGGCGTCCCGGAATGCTAACCGGGACACCGGTTTATGCCGTAGTCGTGTATACCTATCTTTTCCTGCCGCCCCCGCCTCCGCCTCCGTAGCCGCCGCCGTAACCACCACCACCGCCGCCTCCGCCTCCGCCATATCCGCCGCCTCCGCCGCTGCGTCCGCCGCCGGGCTTGCCGGTGTTCTTGCGGGCCTCGTTAACCTTGAGCGCGCGGCCCTTGAACTCATAGCCGTCGAGCGCGTCCTTGGCCTTCTCCGCCTCGAGCTGCGTGCCCATTTCTGCGAATCCGAACCCCTTGTCGCCTATAACGCGGACGTCCGAAACCGTGCCGTACTGCGCCAGAAGCTCCGTAATTTCCTCAACCGTCGTATTGTAGGTCAGGTTCCCTATATAAAGTTTCTTACCTTGCATTCGCTGCTCCTTTTGTAAATCGATTTGGTTCATCAAGCCTTACAGAGGCGGATGCAAGAAATCCGTAAAAACCTCCCCCACAATAACTTGTGACACGACTATTATACACAATCGGATACCATAAAAATACAGTCAATCGAGGCTGACGTAACCGCCCCGTTATAAAGAAAAGAATGAGATCAGGGAAAAAACCCGGTCCGTATTATTCCGTAGAACAGCCCGCACTACCCCCCGGGCTTCAAACAAGGAGCCTCGCCGACAGGTCTTCGACGAGATTATCTATGCTCAGCATCGAGTGCGGGGCTTCCTTCCAGCCGGTCGCCGCCAGTGTATTGCCGTAGGAGAACGCGTCCGAGCCCGCCCGCCAGCCTATCGTAAGCTTCCTCGTCGTCTTGTCCTCTCCGACCGTGCGTATGGAGCACGACCTGGTGAACCGGTTTATCTGGTTGAACCCTCTCCGGTTTACGAACGTCTTTAACTCCCAGCCCTTCTTCGAGGCCTTGCGCCCTACTTCGTCCATCGCGGGCTCGACTACGTCTTTCCATAGCTTGTCCACCATGATGAACACGCCGCGGTCGAAATTAAGGACGTCCGATTTGTGAATATAGTTCCTGACCGTTACGTCGACGAGCCTTTCGGTCTCTTTGAGTGTGTTGCCGGTCATTTTGAGGTACGGGAGATCGGGGCATGAAGCGGAATAACCGATTTCAGTCTTTGTGAAGATCGCTAGATATTTACCGCATATAAGTTTGGCTTTGATATATATAGAGTACACTGCCCGGGGCACGATAGCAAAGCGCATGAGGAAATAGGGTGAAAACCGGGGCCGGGAAGCGCGGGGAGCGGGACTAAACATGTACTGGAATCAGACACTATATATCGGCGTGGATTCACGCTCCCGAATATTCTCCAATGTTTATGGAGCGGCCCGCGATTGGCATACCGCTTGCACATATACTCCCGCAGGGCAAAGGCTGTTACAGCTAAAATCTCATGGGGAGGTGAGTCGTATGAGTTTGGGACATATATGCAGGACAGACGTAATCACGGTCGGTCCCGGGACGACCGTGAGCGAGGTCACGAGGATAATGGAGGACAAGAACGTCGGGAGCGTCATCGTCTCGGGCAGTGGCGGCGAGTTCGGCATCGTGACCGACAGGGACATCGCCTTGAGGGTGGTGAACAGGTGTCTTGACCCGGTAAGGACGCCCGTCGAGGAAATAATGACCCGGGACATAGTGCTCACGCTCCGGGAGGACATGGGGCTTCTCGAAGCGCTCGACCTGATAAGAAAGAGCGCCGTCAGGAGGTTCCCGGTCGTGGACATGGACGGGAAGCTCAAGGGCATAATCACGCTCGACGATATAATCAGGCTCCTCGGCAGGGAGATCGCCGACGTGGCGAGCGTCATAGAGAACGAAGGGCCGACATTCTGAAAACGCGGCTTGTGGACGGAGCGGTTGGGGATATACTTAGTGTCACCATGACGGATATAAATAAAGCGATGCTCGACCCGACGAGCGTGTTCAGGGCCCCCGAAGACGTGCTCAAGGCGGGCGACATAACGAGAGAGCAGAAGATAGAGATACTCCGAAGATGGGAGTACGACGCGAGGGAGCTCGAGGTCGCGGACGACGAAAGCATGACCGGAGGCGGGAGCGACCTCCTTGAGAGAGTGCTCGAATCCCTAAGCACGCTCGGATACGTGCCCGACCCCGACAGGGAACCGCCCACGAGGCAGGGCTGACAGACGTCAGGCGATTTCGTACCGCCCGCCGATTATCTTTTTCCACATACCGGGCATCTCGCGGAGCATGCGCCGGGCCGTGTCCCTTATCGACCCGGTATCGACCCCTTCTCCGGCAAATTTAATATCGAGAAGCCGGGGCTCGTTTATGGGGCTCCCTATTCGTGAAACCACAAAGGCCGAGGCCTCCGTGGCCAGGCCCGATTCCACTATGCTCCTGGAGAGCTCTCCGGCGAAGAGGTTATAGAGCTTGCCCACGTGGCTCACGGGGTTCTTCCCGGCGGCAGCCTCGAGCGTCATGGGCCTGTAAGGGGTAATGAGCCCGTTGACCCTGTTCCCCCTGCCGACCTGCCCGTCGTCCCCCTGCTCGGCGCTCGTGCCCGTGACCGTGATGTACACGCTCCCCTTTTCGTAGTCGTCCGCCGCGTTGATAACGACCCCCGCCCCGCGCGCCCATTCCTGCCCCGATAAGGCGCGCCTCACGGCCTCCACCTTGTCCGCGTAATCCCCGACCGATGAGACGTACCTGTCCACAACGGCCATGGCCGCGGTGAGCGTTATCGCGTCCCCCCTCCTAATGCCCATAATCTTCACGTCCTCGCCGATGAAGGGGAATTCCCTCTTGGCCGCGGGGCCGTTCAGGTATCTCTCCGCCAGATATACCGTTCGTTCGAGCCTGTCGAGGGGGTAAAAACCCGTCCCGACCGAGGTATCGTTCGATAGCGGGACTTCGCCTGCGCCGAACCTCTCGAAGAGCTCCACGAGGTCCCTGCTCCCGGGCCTTATCCTGACGTCTATTTTTACGTGCGCATCGACGTCCAGGTGTCTGAGGGTCTCCGTTATCACGCGCCTCGCGGCCCCGATTGAAATCTCGTCGACCGGGAGAGCCCTGCCCTTGTGCGTCTTGACCGCGCGCCCCGCCACTATCACCTCGAAGGGCTTTACGACGCTCCCCCCTCCGAAAGACGGCTCCGATTCGCCGCCCACGAGGAGGGCCTTGTCCACGTTATGGTGCATGACGCAGCCGAATTCGGAGAGGTAATACTCCGACAGGGCCCTCGATATGCCCTCGGCTATGAGGTCGCAGAGCGTGTCCGGGTGTCCCGACCCCTTCCTTTCCACGGCCTCGGCCGGAAGCTCCCCCGCAAGGGGCCTCGCGAGCGGGCCTATCAGGATGTCGTCTTTCATGCGGCGAGCCTCCGAAGGGAGAATATTACCACAGGGGGGCGGCCCATAGGGACGATGCGCCCGATGAATGTCGTATGCATTAAAAAAGGACAGGCGTGTCGCGGCCGCTGATACAGCGCGCCCCGGTATTGCCGTAATTTCTAACTCCCGTGCCTTTATAATAGGCATTCGAGGACGGGCGGGGCGGGAAACAGGATGCGCCAACCGCCTCGCGCCCGTTATTTAATCCGCTTTTTAGCCCGGACGCTGCCGAATGGCACCATACTTGCAAATACGTCAATCGAGAGAGGGACATTCCGTGTTAAATCCATAATCAAAGGAGCCGGGGTATGGAACCGGTATCGATAATATTATTGTTTTCGACCTTCCTCTTCATCGCGGCGGCGGTCAATTCACCGGACGCCGAGAGCGTATATAGACATAGACGCATCGACATGGTCGAGGAGCAGATCGCTTCGAGAGGGGTGTCCCTGCCCGAGGTCCTCAGTGCGATGTGCGCCGTACCCAGACATAAATTCATTCCCGAATACCTTACCGAGCTTGCCTACAAAGACGCCCCTCTGCCCATAGGGATGGGTCAGACCATCTCTCAGCCCTATATAGTTGCGCTCATGACGGAGCTTCTCGCGCCGGAGAAGGGTCAGAAGGTGCTGGAGATAGGGACGGGCTCGGGATACCAGGCGGCGGTCCTCGCCGAGATGGGGGCCGAGGTCTATACGGTGGAAATACTGGAGCCGCTCTCGCTTTTCTCAAGGAGCGTCATCAACGGGCTCGGATATACGAACGTGCACTTCAAAACGGGGGACGGCTACCTCGGGTGGGAGGACCACGCGCCCTATGACGGAATCATCGTGACCGCGGCCCCGGAGGAAATACCCGAGCCCCTAAAAGACCAGCTCAAGGAAGGGGGCAGGATGGTAATACCCCTCGGCGACGAAATGCAGGAGCTGCTCCTGCTCACGAAGGGGAAGGACGGGTTCGACGAGGAAAGAATCGCTCCGGTCAGGTTCGTGCCGATGACCGGGGAGGCCGAAAAGCACAAAGAACCCGGCTGAACATCCCCCCGCGTAAACCATTCCCCGTCAATCCCGGCGGTACGCAATCAAATACATCCCGG
>CAWGRW010000011.1:0-8743 GCA_963825135.1 uncultured bacterium | reverse complement strand
GACGGAAATGCGGGAGTTTATCACCCCCACCTATATCCTCCCCCCTCAAGGGGGAGGATAATAATACGGATCGCGGCTGGAAGCCTCTCCTGCAACTATGAGCGTCATTGCAACGATTGCGAGCTAGTAACGAATTCGAGCGAGAGAGAATTCGGACGCACTTTGCTGAATGCAACAATTTAATGATTCTCCCTGCAGCTGCAGAAAACAAAATAAATCGGTCGCCCTCCGCAAAACGCAAGCAAGCTACTGTGCCATGGGAAGGACAGACTATATACAAATCTGCATAGCAGCGCGGCAATCTCGTCTGTTCCTTCCCGACATTACACAATTTGCGGCGGGCACACACAATGTGTGTTTTATGATCCTTCCGAAACTCTTACGCTCAAACAAACAACAGTTTTTCAAGGTACCCCCCCCGATCCTGCCCTTCCCCCTCGGAGGGGGGAAGGAATCGAAATGAAGAGGCAGCGCGGCAATCTCATCCTTCCCTGTCATTTCGACCAACGGGAGAAATCTGTCCTTTCTTTTATCTCTTCCCGACATTACAGTATTTGCGTTAAGAAAATCGATTGTACGAGCGTTAAAAATCTTACGCGGGGTGGGGTTGAATTGGAAGATTTAGCGAGTACATGAGATTTTTAGCACAATTCTGTAGTCGGATGATTTTTGCTTCTTTTCATCAAGGAAAAGAAGAGATCAATTTCGTCTTTGCTTTTTCCGTGTCTTTTCGAGAACCACACTACGTGTGTTCATCAAGGAAAAGAAGGATAATATATTCGTCTTTGCTTATCTCATAGTAATCGGCAAGCATGCGCCAAACCCCGGCTCTATACTCAACATGCCGCTAACTCACACTAATGACACACATTTATGCCAATCCACCTCCTCCCCCCAATCCCCGCATAACAATTTTTTTGAATCCGTTTACAATTTTCGGCCGTATTATTGTTACAGATATTGACAAAATTCGTAAAGGGGTATTTGTTTAGGGTTATGAAGAAATTGCTTGTTTTATTAATTGCCGGACTATTTTGGGCGCCGGTGTTGTCTTCCGGTACGGAACATGAGGAAAACGTCATAGTCTATTCGGCGTATCCGAACAACTACATCTCTTATATATACGTCCTGCAGCCCGAAGGTAAGGGATCGGCGTCAGGTCCCGGGGTGAACATAGCGTATCTAAAACCCCCCGTCTTTTCGAACCAGCTCTACGTCAGCCGCAACTACAGAAACATCCTCTGCACGAAATACACGATCTGCAACTGAATTCCCGCGCAGTCGCTTCCCGGATAATCTATCGGGACGGAACACTGCCGGAATCACGCCATTATTTTTAGGACTCGCGATGCACGGCCGGAAGCGGATATTACTTACAGTCCCCGACCCGTTTCCCTTCGGCTTTGTTTATGATGGTCACAGGTTTCCCTTCGAACTGCCCGTTCAGCACAATGTTCCAGCCGATAGCCATTCCGTTCGAGCTGTACTCCGCCTTGCCCGTCAGCGAAGGCATGCGGTCCCCGCCCGTGCAGTTGATGTTGAATCTTACGGTATTCCCCCCGACCTTCTTCACGTCGCTGGCCGTGCAGCCCGCGTTTGCCGGGAGCGCACTAACGGGATTGAACACTTTATCTGTTATGCACTTCTCTTCGTTGTTGACGATGGCGTTCGGGTCATCATTGGAGATGGTTTCCCTCTTGATCTGGTAATTCCCCGGGGTCACGTTGAGCACTGCGTCCTCAGCCCGCGCGCCGGCGAAGGCCATAACCGCAAAAGAAAAAACAAGCAGGTACTTAAAAGCGATTCTCATGTAAGAACTTCCTCCGTTATATGCTTTATTGAAGATGTAGAATTATAGTTTACTCCCGCCCCGAGTTCAATGTTAATATTCCCGCAGCCGGGTCATTTAAAGCAGGCTCTCGTAGTCTTCCTCCTCCGAAGCCCCGTCTCCGGCGGCTTCGGTAAGCCCCACCCTGAACGGTATCGCCCTCAGCGACAGCGCCTTCCTGATGAAGAGCCTCACCGCGCCCGACGGGGTCATCCCCAGGCCGGATACCAGCCTCTCGAACTCCCTCTTTTCCCCCTCGTCTATCCTGATGTATAAGGTAGAGTCCTTTCCCATATCATCCTCCCTTCCCTCTTCCGGACCCATTATAATACAATGTACTACATTTGTCCATACATTGTCTATTTCAATATTTTATCATAGCTAAATGTGCATTGCGGCAACCTCATCCTTCCTCTTTACTTCCCTCCCCCTCTATGGGAGGGGGAACAGTTGCAAGCAAGCGCGCAACTGGTCACTCTCTCAGCGAAGTCACCGAAGTACATTAACTTCCGGCTTTACGTTGCCTAAGCCAGAACAGCCAGGGTGGGGGTGTACCTCAATATTTTTGTCATTGCAACGATTGCGAGCTAGTAACGAATTCGAGCGAGAGAGAATTCGGACGCACTTTGCTGAATGCAACAATTTAATGATTCTCCCTGCAGCTGAAGAAAACAAAATAAATCGGTCGCCCTCCGCAAAACGCAAGCAAGCTACTGTGCCATGGGAAGGACATACTATATATAAATCTGAATAGCAGCGCGGCAATCTCGTCTTTTGCAGTTAATTCCCTCCTTAGAAAAAGGAGGGTTAGGGAGGATTTAGTTTTTCTTGAATTTTCCCGACATTACAGAATTTGCGTTAAGAAAATCGATTGTACGAGCGTTAAAAATCTTCCACGGGGTGGGGTTGAATTGGAAGATTTAGCGAGTACATGAGATTTTTAGCATAATTCTGTAGTCGGATGATTTTTGCTTCTTTTCATCAAGGAAAAGAAGGATAAAAAAAACAGCCTTTCACCTTTTCTGTGTCTTTGCTTTGTCTTTCCGAAAAATCACGTTACGCTTGTGTCGCGGCTGGAAGCCGCTCGTACGGTGAAGTGATTGGTAGTGCATAGAGATTCCGATAATGTCGTATGTGAGCATACATTGTGAGCGCCTTTCCTTTGTCCGTACAATAAAGCGAAGTCCGCGCGCAATCCTCAAATCCACTGTCCCCCGCTATCTTTTTCCCCCTCATGTGTTATATAAATTCCCTTGCGCGGTCCGCGCACACCGGACGCGCGAATCAATCAGGCACTCTGCGGGGGACCGATGGCACTCCTATCGAGGATAAGCAGGCGGCTCGACAACCCGGCCGAGGACATCTCCGCCGGAACCGGCGCTATCGGGTTCCTGGGTGCGTTCTCCATCGGCATCGGCGGCATAGTCGGCGGCGGGATATTCGCCACTCTCGGCCTCGCCACGGTGGAGTCCCGGGGCGCGACGTTCCTGTCGTTCCTCATCGGCGGCATAGTCGCGCTTCTTACGGCTTATTCGTACGTAAAACTCTCCCTCGCCTATCCGAGCAAGGGCGGCACGGTCACGTTCCTCAACAAGGCGTTCGGCCCCGGGTTCGTCACGGGCTCGCTCAACACCCTCCTCGTCATGAGCTACGTCGTGCTCCTCTCGGTCTACGCTTACGCATTCGCCAACTACGCGGCAGCCACGTTCTTCCCCCACGGCGAATACGCCCGCTGGCACAGGGTGCTCGTCTCGGCGGTCGTGGTCGCGCTCGCTCTGGTGAATTTCGCCGGACCCGCGCTCGTCGAAAGGTCTGAAGGGTTCTTCAACCTGAGCAAGCTCCTCATACTCTTCGTCTTCGTGGCGCTCGGTCTCACCGGAAGCGGACTCACATTCGAGCGCTTGGCGCCCTCGGAATGGGTCCCTGCCCCGGATATCATTGCGGCCGGAATGCTGGTATTCCTCAGCTACGAGGGGTTCGAGCTCATCGCGAACGTCTCCGATCAGGTGAAGGACAGGGAGAGGAACCTCCCGCTCGCCTACTACGGCTCGGTCGCGACGGCGCTCGTGTTCTACGTGCTGATAATAGTCGTAGTGCTCGGACACATGAGCTTCAGCGCGGTCGCGGACTCCAGCAATTACACGCTTTCGGCGGCGGCCGAGCTGTTCATGGGGAGATCCGGGTTCGTGCTCCTCGCGGCAGGGGCCATACTGGCTACCGCGTCCGCCATAAACGCCGGGCTATTCGGCGCGGCGAAGCTGCCGCTTATGCTCGCCAGGGTGAACGAGGCCCCGCCCATATACCTCCGCGAGTACAGGGGCAGGCATCCCGCGGGACTCGTCGTCATCTCGATACTCGTCCTCCTGATCGTGAACTTCCTCGACCTCCACTCCCTCTCGGCCGCGGCCAGCACGGGGTTCATTGTCATATTCCTCACGGTCAATCTGGCGAACGCCAGGCTCGCCCGGGTGACGGGCGGCAGCAGGCGTGTATCGCTCATAGCCGCCGCAGTGTGTTTCGTCGCGCTCGCGGTAATGATCGCGCAGACGGCCAGGACCCCGGCGAACAGGAAGGACCTCTGGTTCATCGGCGGCCTCATGGTCCTCCCGCTTATCTACCAGACCCTATACCGCGGCGTCGGATACCTCCGCAATAGAAGGCTGTGAGAGTATAGCTAACGCCAGGCTCTCCACAATTATATTGTCATTCCCGAACGCCTTCATCGGGAATCCATACCATTTCCCTGTCATTGCAATGATTGCGAGCTATTAACGAATTCGAGCGAGAGAGAATTCGGACGCCCTTTGCTTAATGCAGCAATTTTAATGATTCTCCCTGCAGCTGCAGAAAACAAAATAAATCGGTCGCCCTCCGCAAAACGCAAGCAAGCTACTGTGCCATGGGAAGGACAGACTATATACAAATCTGCATAGCAGCGCGGCAATCTCGTCTTTTGCAGTTAATTCCCTCCTTAGAAAAAGGAGGGTTAGGGAGGATTTAGTTTTTCTTGAATTTTCCCCGACATTACAGAATTTGCGGCGGGTGAGCACCTGCGGGAATACGAGCTCAAGCATCTCCTTTCCTGTCATTTCGAACAACAGTTGCAAGTGCGCGCGCAACTGGTCGCTGTTGGTTGATTGCAAATAACCTGAATCGACATCGTATATAATCCGCGTAAACCAAAACGAGAAATCCATCTTTTGCCTTTGCTTTTGTTTTCTCCCGACATTACACAATTTGCGGCGGGTGAGCACCCGCGGGAATACGAGCTCAAGCATCTCCTTTCCTGTCATTTCGAGCAACAGTTGCAAGTGCGCGCGCAACTGGTCGCTGTTGGTTGATTGCAAATAACCTGAATCGACATCGTATATAATCCGCGTAAACCAAAACGAGAAATCCATCTTTTGCCTTTGCTTTTGTTTTCTCCCGACATTACACAATTTGCGGCGGGTGAGCACCCGCGGGCATACGATCTCAAGCATCTCATTCCCTGTCATTTCGACCAACGGGAGAAATCTGTCTTTTCTTTTATCTCTTCCCGACATTACAGAATTTGCGTTAAGAAAATCGATTGTACGAGCGTTAAAAATCTTACGTGGGATGGGGCGGGATCGGAAGATTTAGCGAGTACATGAGATTTTTAGCACAATTATGTAGTCGGATGATTTTTGCTTCTTTTCATCAAGGAAAAGAAGGATAAATAAAACAGCCTTTCGTCTTTCTTTGTCTTTTCATAATCCACACTACGTGTGTTCATCAAGGAAAAAGAAGGATAAAAAAACAGCCTTTCGCCTTTCCTTTGTTTTTTCTTTCCGAAATCGAGAAGCCCGGACTCCATCCTCGAACCCATACACCCGACACTCGCAAAAAAAAAACTCCCCGTCCCGCCGGAAACGGCGGAGCGGGGAGAGCTCTTTCAAAATAAATCAATCAGCTATTCACGGGCGGTATCCGCCCGTGCCCTGCGAGTCAACCCTTACTGCCCCTGTATGCAGTACGCGCGCACTTCGACCATGAGACAGTTGTCGGGAGACCCCGCGCCTACCTTCCTGAAAACAGAGACCTTCCATCCGTTCCATCCGCTCGGGTTCATGTTGTCGGCTATGCTCGATGTTACCCTCACCTCTTTCATGTCTATAGTCGAGTCCTCGGGCATGACCGTATAACCGCCGCCTATCGCGAAGGACCCGGCCGGACAGGTCGCCCTGAAATCGAGCGCCCTTCCCGCGAGCATGCTCACCTGCTGGCTCTCGGACACTTCCGATACCGAAACGCCGCTCGCCTTCACCGTCTCCACGTTGACGACCATGGGCTGGCACTTCTTCGAGCACGATATGCCTTCCGTCGACGAGCACGGCGAAGCCGGGGCCGGAGCGACGGTGCGGGCTGCGGATAAACGGGCTGCGCGAAAACGCTCCCCGTCCCGACCGCCAGTAAAAACGCGCCGAAAATCGCCCCAACGACTAATTTGTTCAATGTTCTGCTGCTCTCCATAATTTAATTCCTCCCTTGAATGGATTTGATAACTCCCCTTGCTCGCACGATATTACTATATTATCCGGTGCGATTCAACACTCCCCCGATAATCCCCTCCGCCCCCTGTTTTACCGCTCGCGGGCACAGTAATTATATATCTCAATACAGTATATCGCGTATATATTGACTGCACGCGGCGCCGCGTGCGTCCCACTTCCGCCCCACAAATAAAAAAGCCCCTTCTCCCGTTTGAGGGAAGGGGCCTATGTATTTTTGTCATCATCCTTTCATCCCCTCCTTTCGTAAAGGAGGGTTAGGGAGGATTTTTCTTTTGTCACAATGCGCGATAACCGGAAATTTCGTTTTGTATACCCGGGTGTCCCCTATTATAACGCCGCAGATCTCTTCCGTCTCACCGCGAAGAACACGCCGATCAGACCAAGCCCGGCCGCAGCCGAGATCATTCCCCACTCGGAGAGCGTCGGTATCTTGTCCGCGGATATCCTGTTGACGAAGACGCACCCGGCTCCGGAAATTTGTCCGCTTGGCTCGACGCAATGGAAAGTTACGCTGTCCTCGGTCTTCTCAATATCTACGCCGACCCCCTCGGAACAACCAATCTCCTCGAGTGTCCACCCTTCCTGCGGAAGCTCCGTAAAGCTTACAGTGCCCCCGACGCGCACGAACACGAAATCGGGCGGAGACATTTGATTCGAGGACACAGTGATTTCGGTTTCAACCCCGTTCACATTCTTGATGAATTCAAATGGTATCTCGGACTCAGTCTGGGGTATCTCTTTAAAAATGAAAAATCCACAATCACCGTCCGGGATGGATGGAGCCCCCGCCTGCGCGGTCATGCCCATAAAACCGGAAAGTAGCAAAGATAATAGAAATAGTTGAATAGCTCGCATAGCCATGGTCATCCTCCTACGGATATTCACTGAGCACATTGTACAACTTTATATGAATTTTAACAATAGTTATAGAAGATACAGAGCCGCTTCGAGGTATCCGCGATTCCCGGTCCCCCGGCTGCGCTTTCGCCTTCCGTTCGGGCGCGTGTATAATTCCCGGATGCGAAGCGCGTTCATCTCTGCGGCCCTCGTTCTCGTTGCATTCGTCATCACCGCTTCGGGTGGAGAACCCGCGGCGCACACGTCGGTTTCCCTCCTCCCCGGCTCCGATACGCCCGGGACGACGCAGTGCCCCGACGGCGCGGCGTATGTCTATAAGGGATATACTATATATGTAACGCAGAGCGCGGAGTCCCCCGGGCAAGGCATATCCGTCTACGAACCCCCGTCCCCTCCCGCAGATCCGTGCGGCGAGGGCAAGGGCGGCAGGTACTTCTCCATCCCGGCGGACGGGTCGGGAGGGACGAACTTCTTCGCAGGCGTCTCGGGAGACTACCTCTTCATAGACCAGGGCACGGGTCCTTCTTTCCGGACGATCAGCATATTCGATATGAAGGAGAAGACCTTCCCGCTCCTGGAGATCCGTTACTCGGACGCGAAGATAGAGAACGGGGCGCTGACGTATTACGAATCGAGGGACGAGGTCTCGGGCGTTCTGGCGAAGATACCCTGCCCGCAGGCGTCCGAATGGAAGAAGCAGGGACTCGACGTCGTGTATGAAGAGAAAATGTCGTTCGACCTCAAAACGGGCAGGGAAAGCTCGCTCCGCCAGTTCCGCTGCTCCCCCGCGCAGTAACGCACACACGTAGTGTGTTCCACGATCCCTTCTAACTCCGCTGCCTTTATCGATAACCCAAGCCCAACCCGTTCGTGCTGAGCTTGTCGAAGCACGTATCTCAATCCTGTCATTGCCAGCGAAGCGAAGCAATCTCATCTTTATCCTTATTCCCTCCTTTTGTAAAGGAGGGTTAGGGAGGATTTTGCTTTTTTCCTTCCCGACATTACAGAATTTGCGGCACACAATGTGTGCTCATATACGATTCTTCCGTAACTCCTCTGCCATCGCCGGGGAATTAGCCCGCGAACCCGTTCACCCAGAGCGCACACGAAGTGCGCTGTCGAAGGGCATATCCCAATCCTGTCATTGCGAGCGTAACGAACGAATGTGAGAGCAGCGCGGCAATCTGCCTTTTCTCTTCCACATTGCAGAATTTGCGTTAAGAAAATCGATTGTACGAGCGTTAAGAATCTTACGTGGGATGGGGCGGGATCGGAAGATTTAGCGAGTACATGAGATTTTTAGCACAATTCTGTAGAGTCTTTTCAGAAACCACACTACGTGTGTGATTTTTGCTTCTTTTCATCAAGGAAAAGAAGGATTAAAAAAACAGCCTTTCACCCTATCTTTTGTCTTTTCGAAAGATCACACTACGTGTGTTCATCTAGGAAAAGAAGGATAAAAAAACGGCCTTAGTCTTGTCCTTCCTTAGCTTGTCTTTTCGGAAGACCACACACCGTGTGC
>CAWGRW010000010.1:0-224025 GCA_963825135.1 uncultured bacterium | reverse complement strand
TCCCCACCCTCTCCGAATGGGGGATGATCGCTGCGGCTGCGGGGCTCTTGATGGTCGGCGTGTTCTTCGCGGTCAAGAGAAAGAGAAGGGCGCTTAATTCCTGAAAAGAAAGAAAAACATAAATCCTCCCTAACCCTCCTTTACGAAAGGAGGGAATTAAAAAAGAGCGGGGGAACATGGAGGAACGCATATGAAGAATCATCACAAGCTTGCGGGTTTCGTATTTATAATAACGCTTCTGATTTCTCTTTCGCCCGCGCTCGCGCAGGTGGAGTTCACTAACGACCAGGGGCAGTTCCTGGCGCAGAATCCGAATTTACGATTCCAGGACTTCTCCGCTACCAAAGTGCAGCCCACAGACGGGGAGCAGTGCAACGTGCCGGTCAATTCCGAGAGCGACGACGACTGTTTTTCTCCCGGCGACATACTTCCGGAGCTCGCGTTCTATAACCTGCCGGTGAACCCGGTCGGAGGGCTGCGTGTTTTGGGTACGGCCGCCGCGGGCCCCGGCGCTCCGCCCGGTCCTATACTAATTGAGAGTTCAGGCGAGGACTCATTCGACGTCACGGTGAATCCCGGCGCGACACGGATAGGACTTACGGTCGGGTGCTATACACAGGGGGATTGCAATGGCAGCGCCGACGTCACTGTGCTCGATACCCACGAAAATCTGATCGGGCAGACTACAGTAAGTTTGAACGAAAAGTTCAATAATTTCCTGGGCATAACGTCCGACGTTCCCATCTGCTGCGTCCTGCTCGATCACCAGGACGGGGAGAATCAGGAGCACGGGAACGGCGTGCTCAACGTGTGGTTCGGCGGTAACGACGAGATCGTTCCCACCCTCTCCGAATGGGGGATGATCGCTGCCGCGGCGGGATTAGGATTGGTCGGCGTGTTCTTCGCTGTGAAACGCAAGAGAGCGCAGGTAGTATAGAAGGGATATGTAAGATATTAAAAGCGAGATGCTGAAATTAATTCAGCATGATTGATTTTATAAATGAAATGTGACACCCCCATCCGTACCTTCCCCCTTTTTAGGGGGAAGGAATTTATTGTGGAATGGGGGATGATCGCGACTATATTTTCCCCGTATGAACAATATCAAAAACTGCGTCATTGTGAGCGACGACATCGCGACGTCCGGGCAGCCGGGGCGGGAGGAGTTCGCACAAATCGCGAAAGAGGGTTATGCGGCCGTCGTGAACCTCGCGACGGGCACGTCCCCCAACGCGATACCGGACGAGGGGGACGTCGCGTCTGCCTCGGGCATGACCTATTACCAGATACCCGTCGCGTGGACAGCGCCCGGGCTGTCCGACCTCGACCGTTTCTTCTCGGTCATGGACGACCTCCGAAACAAGAAGGTCTGGGTGCACTGCGTCGTCAACAAGAGGGCGTCCGCGTTCGTTTACCTATACAGGCTCCTGAGCCTCGGGGTGACCGAGGACGAAGCGAGAGCGCCGATGGACGAGGTGTGGGAGCCCGACGGGATATGGCGGGGGTTCATAGAGCTCGCGAAGGACATATATCTACCGGACAAGTAGGGGGATTGCCGGGTGTGGATCATGAAAACACCGTGCACCTAAAGTGGTCTATGAAAAGATAATGAAAAGACTAGAAAGGTGAAAGGCTGTTTTTTTTATCCTTCTTTTCCTTGATGAAAAGAAGCAAAAATCATCCGACTACATAATTTGCTAAAAATCTCATGTACTCGCTAAATCTTCCGATCCCGCCCCGCATGGTGATGTAGGTTAATGATGCGTGATTATAATTCCGAAGTTGTTGATAAGGATAGGGCGTCCGATTCCTTACTAGTTCGGAATCGTCCCGCGTAAGATTCTTAACGCTCGTACAATCGATTTTCTTAACGCAAATTCTGTAATGTCGGGGAAAAAGAAAAGACTAAATCCCCCTTAATCCCCCTTTTTCTAAGGAGGGAATTGAAGGGAAGAGACCCTTCGACAGCGCACTTCGTGTGCGCTCGGGGTGAACGGGTTGGGCGAGGTTTCCTTTAGCGTAGAGCTTCGAAGGATCATATAACCGCAGGTGCTCTCCCGCCGCAAATTCTGTAATGTCGGGGGAAGAAAAAGCCAAGACTGCTTCGGTCGCAGGATTCATCAGGCTTGGTGGATAGAAAACTTGCTGAATTGCAATCAGCCGACAGCGACCGGTTCTTACGCTTGCTCAGAACCGTTACTCGCAATCGTTTATTGAGCCGCCGGTGTTTGTTCGGGAGCCTGTGGGCTTGCCGGAGGAGGGCTTCCCTGCGTAATGAATTTTCCGAAGGCGAGCGGGCTCTTCCCGACCTTTACAGTGGCCGAGACCTTGTTCTTCGCGGTGTCTATGACCGTGACCGTTTCGTCCCCGGAGTTGGCGACGTAGAGGTATTTCCCGTCGGGGGTCATGTCCGCGCCCGACGCCAGCGGGCCCGCCGGTATGGTCGCCGTTACCTTATAGGCGGCCGCGTCGATGACGGTCACGTCGCTGCTCCCCGAATTGGCCACGTAAACGAACCTGCCGTCCGGGCTTACGACCACGCCCGCGGGGAGCATCCCCGCCTGCACCGTCCGGACGACCTCGCCCAGGGACGCCCTGATCACCGAAACGTCGCCGCTCGCGATATTCGTCACGTAAACGAATTCCCCGTCCGGGCTCACCGTTATGCCCGAGGGTCTGTGCGCGCTCGGGACCGTGGCCGTGACCTTGTTACTCGCGGCGTCGACGACCGTGACGCTGTCGCCGTCGAAGTTGGCCGTGTAAACGAACCTGCCGTCGGGCGCGACCGCCACGCCGTCGGGCCTGCTGCCGACGGGGACCGACGCTACGACCTTGTGCTCCAGGGCGTCTATGACCGCGAGCGTGGCGCTCTTGAAATTGGTGACGTAAACGCGCTTTCCGTCCGGGCTTACCGCGACGCACTGGGGCTGCTCTCCGACCGGGATCGTCGCCGTGACCCGGTTGAGCGACGTGTCGATGACGGAGACGGTGTTGCCGAGGAAGTTCGTGACGTAGACGAATCTCCCGTCCGCGCTCACCCCGACGCCCCTAGGCTCGTCCCCTGTCGCGACCAGCGCGACGACCGTGTTGGACGCGGTGTCGATGACCGATACGGTATCGTCCATTTCGTTTGTTATGTAGGCGAAGGGCGCTGCGAGGGCCGCGCGCGCCATGAACAGGGAAAGGAAGCATAATAGCGCTTTTTTCTTCATCTCTCTCACCTCCGCCGGGGCGTGCCGCGGCAATTACCCTCCGTTCCTATAATACTACATCGCGGGCGCTGTGAATACCGGGTTTGTTCGAGGGGGGTTATGATTGACTTTTATCCCGAATTGTACGACAATGACGGGGAAATATATTATATAATTTTATATTATGGAGGATCGTGATATGAAAAGCATTATATTCGCTGTTCTTACTATTTCCACGCTTCTCGCCAGTCCGAAATTTGTCTCCGCGCAGGAAATTACGATCTTCCCCGATAATCCCGTAGTCTCCAACTGCTATCCTTTCGGGAACGGCGGGGTTTTGGGGTCCGCCTGGGGCCCGTTTTTGGGCTTTATTTATAAGGACATACCCGCGTTCAATCTGGTTCCGGGCGATACTCTCGCGTTTGACCTCGGACAGCTCAACAACACGGCGGTAGAGCTCGATATCGAGCTTGCGGCGACGACCGTCAACGGAGGCGATCTACCCGCGCAGCCGTTCGTGAAGGTAGTTTCGAATACGCATACCCCGCTCAATCCGAACGGCGATGACATAGTCGGCGACTTCGAGATGCAGTTTACCGTGGAGGCCCCGTTCGACTTCCCCGGAGGCGGGCTGATTATCCGTTTCTCAAACCCGTCCGCGTCGTACGCGCTCGATAGCGACTGCGACCAGGTTTTGGTAAATGCGAACCAACCGGATACGAGCGGCTTTTTTGTCGAGAGATATTACCAGGACGCTGACGGACTCCCGCCTTATTCAAACACCGAGACGGGCGTAATAGGCGCGTTCCGGGTTATCGAAACGAGCCGGTTCGACAATATCCCCGCCCTCTCGGAGTGGGGTATGGCCGCGGCTGCCGGGGGATTGATGCTCGTGGGTGTGTTCTTCGCGGTTAAAAGAAGAAGGTCAAACGCCGTCTGATAGCGGCTCTGCCGCCGCGGGCATCCGGAATGCCGGGTAAGGCTGGAGAGAATCGTAAAATGACACTATGTGTCTGTGCGGCCCCTTCAATTCCCGTGCGCGAAGTTGTATAATAGATTCAGGCGGTCGGTATTATTTGCGGTACGGCAGTAAGCAAGCGGAATACGCGTCCTCAACTTGTCCGGTTCTACAGTCTCACCCCTCCAAACCACCACGCGGCCGAGTCGAAGCGCCGTCATATGTAACACACACACCCGACGCCGGAAAACATTTTTAGAGCAGGCGGATATGGAGAGGTTCAGGAGTTTCGACGGGGTCGAGCTCTCGTACCACGACCCGGGAGGGAGTGGGGAGCCGGTCATGCTGCTCCACGGCTTCGCGACATCGTCCCGTATCGACTGGGCGGAGACAGGGGTGTACGGCGCGCTTTCCCGTAGGGGCAGGAGGGGCATAATGCTCGACGCGCGCGGCCACGGGGATTCGGCCAAGCCCCACGCCTCCTATTCATACTGCAACAGGGCGATGGCCAGGGACGTGAACGCCCTGGCGGAGCTCCTCGGGTTGACCGGGTACGACGTCATGGGGTGCACGATGGGCGCCAAGGTCGCCATAGAGGCCGCGCTCATGTGCCCGGGAATAAAGAGGCTCGTCCTCGTCGGGCTCGATGTGTACGAGAGGGGCTGGCAGTATAACGAGGCCGAGAGGCTCGCCCGGGTAAAAAACATGCTCAGCAGAAGGTCCGGGAAGGGGGACGCCTTCAGGGTCCTGGCGGAGCGTTACGGGGGCGACAGGAGGGCTTACGCCGCGAGGCTCGAGGGAGCGGCGCTGCCCGAATTCACGAGGGACGACCTCGGAAGCATACGCATCCCCGTACTCGTCGTGAACGGGAAGAACGACGTGCTCGACGCGTCCGAAGCCGCCTCGTACTTCCCCGACGGCAGGGGTGCGGCGCTTGGCGGCGACTACCGGACGGTGCTCGGGTGCGGCGAGTTCCACGATATGGCGGCTGCGTTTCTGGACGCGGAGTGAGGGGGGCCGCACCGGCTCCCCGCGCATGCCCCTCCCGGCGTTTATTTTCAAGTCCGGCCCCGGGGTAGTTTTTCACTTGCCGAAACTAATATATAATTGATTAACTTTCCCCGGGGCCGGGACCGGCCCGGGGGAAAGAAATCCTGTCGATAGCCTGAACCATCTTAAGGAGGATGAAGGCCGTGAGAAAACTACTTTTATCTTTTTCAGCCCTGGCTGTGCTCGTCACCGTAATTTCATTCGGAAACATCGGGGGGTGCGGCGGCGATATATGCAGGTTCGGTATATCCTCGATCTACAACGGCGGCAACGCGGCCGACCAGGACTCCGAATGGGAGTGCAGAACCGGAGGGGTCGTCGAATACACGATAGCGTTTTTCGCCGACGGCACGGGGGAAAGGTCGGACATCGGGGACTTCACGTGGGTGCAGACCAAGTGCCAGGAGCTCGACTTCACCGCGGACTCGGGAGAGTCGGCCACGCTCAAGAGCCTTACGGTCACGGGCGGGACGTTTAACGGCGAGAAGTTCGGACAGATGAAATTCAATCAGGTCTCGGACGACCTCGGCGACTTCAATTATACCTGCGAGCTCGTGCTGTTTTAGACGCGGACGCGCGACAGGACGAGCGCTCGACCGCTTTCGGCGGCATTCCCCGGCCTCATGGCGATTGACGGCGGAGCGGGGCTCCGTTTGTGTAAATCACGCGAGAGGGTAAATTTGTAACCGCGGACAGGCGGCGCGGCAGCGGTAAGGCCTGAGCCTGCAGGGGAGAAATGAAATCACCGGAGCGCCTTTCGTAAATGGAAATAATCATAGCCTGGCTGACGATCGCGTCGCTCATCCTGATAGTGCTCGGCCTGATAGACCCGGCGATCGCGCTCCCCTGGTCGAGGGAAAAGACCAGGAAGAGGGCGGCCTTCGTTTACGGGTACGTGTTTTTCGCCCTGGTCGCGCTGAGCGTCGTATTCTTCCCCCGCACTAACCTCGAGAGCAGGGTGTACGCCCTGTTCTTCCTGCTCCTGGCCGCGCTCGCGGCGGGGCTCGTATACCCCAAGGTCGTGATGCCCTGGGCGAAGGACCCGACAAAAAAAGGCGTACTCATGTTCTACATCCCCCCCGCCGTGCTCCTCATATGCGCGATGGTCTACGCGAACGCGGCGAGGCAGATAGACCCCAGGTACTTCATACCGCCCGGGGAGCTCGAGAGCTCAGACCCGGTGAGCGTGATAAAGTACAGGGCGGCCGCCGAGCTCAGGGGGCAGAACAACATGGGGCTCGACCGCGTGGGGAAGATAGACGTGAAGGACGCGCCCGGGGGCGGGTACGACGTCGCGGTCGAGTACAACATAGACGACGTGATGGTGCCCTCCTTTTTCAGCCTCAAGGCCGCATCCGACATGGCGAAGTTGTACAGGGCCGTCTATACGGCCGGGTACGACGTGAAGAACATGACCGTGAGCGCAAACTTTCCCGTCGGGTACAGGGACAAGACGGAGCCCGTGCCCCCGGTGCCCGTGCTCACCACCTCGCTAGGCGGTCAGGAGGCGGGGAAGATAGACTGGGACCGGAACCCGTACGAGCTCGAATCGGACGTCCTGCCCAAGGTCTGGAAGACCGGGTACAGGCGGGAAGGGTTCTGAGCGGTTATTCCCGGCGCGGTATGGATTAGGCCTGAAAGTCCATTATAATATTCCCCGTTTAAGAGAAGCGGTCTCAAACTAAAACCGGAGGTCCCGAGAGCGGTGTATTTAAAAATAATCGCGGCTGTAATTATCGTTGCGTTCATAGGCATCCAGTTCATTCCCGTCGAGAGGCCGAATCCGCCCGTTACGGGCGAGGTGGGCGCTCCGGCGCAGGTGACGGAGATACTCATGCGCTCCTGCTACGACTGTCATTCGAACGAAACGGTGTGGCCCTGGTACTCCTACATAGCGCCCGCGTCCTGGCTCCTCGCGAACGACGTCGGTGAGGGCAGGGACGGGCTCAACTTCTCCGAGTGGAGCGCTTATCCGGATAAGAAGAAAGAGAAGAAGATGAAGGAGATTTGGGAGGAAGTGAACGAGGGCGAGATGCCCGAGTGGTATTACGCTGTAATGCACCCCGAGGCCAAGCTCTCGGACGCGGACAAGGCCTCGCTCCGGGAATGGACCGCAGGGGGAGGGAAGTAGGGGGGGCGGAGGATGCCCGACGCCGTGTCGGGTTGATGCGGCGGGGGAAGCGGGGGTCTCCGACGGTAATCGAGGGCCGCGATCGATACGACATTAACCTTCACGCGCTAACGCCTTCTGCTAACGGCAATGGCTGAGAATCGACAAATAGGACTCCTTTCTTTTCAGGAATGTATAATATTCCGAATATATATAGTATAATCGTCCGTAATTGGTACAAAAATGGACTCGCGCGAGATTTTTTCAATGCGGGTCCCGGAGGACGACAAATGAAGTATTTTGCGAATGCCCGGATAGTTACAATCGCCATGCTCGCAGTGCTGATCGGGATGTCGGCCGCACTGGCGGACGAGGGCATCCCCACGGTATGGGACACTGCTGCGGTCACGACAGGCGACCTGGACGGCACGACTGTGACTATATCAGGCATGTCGAATCCGGAACTTGAATCTGTCGACCTGACCGGGCCTGACTACTCGGCCGCCCCGCTCTCGGCCGACACTATAATATTGACGTATGCAGCAACTTCGGATTGGACCGCATCGTTCAGCCAGCCCGTCGGCAACCTCCTGCTTTACGTCGTTTTCTGGAGAGGCGTTGCAGGCGGCCCGGGCATCGTCACCTATGATTTCGACCAGCCGTTTACTGTCCTTTCCGGCCTGAGCGGCACGATCGTCTCGAACGGAAACACGAGGCTCTCGGTCCCGGACGATATATTCGCGGAAGGGATAGTTGAGTTCACGGGTCCAGTGAGCTCTCTGTCGGTTCATACGAATGCGGACGAAGGGAACTTTCAGGATCTCACGTTCGGAATATTAAGCTCCACCGGGTCAACAATACCGACCCTCTCCGAGTGGGGGATGATAACGATGGCCGGCATTCTGGGCCTCATCGGGTTTATGGTTATCGGGAGAAGGAAGGCTGCGGTTTAAGTACGACGCGGACAAAGCCTCGCTCCGGGAATGGACCGCAGGGGGAGGGAGGGGGGCACCGCGTAGTATGATAATGTGCGATACTCCCGCACCTCCTAGCCTAAACCAGCGATCACAGCAATTTCGTCTTGCTTTTTTATTCCCTCCTTAGAAAAAGGAGGGGGAGGGAGGATTTAATTTCACCAGTTTATCCTTCTGTTCTTTCGTCGTCATTCCCGAATGCTTCTATCGGGAATCTAATCTTTTGCCGTCAATAGTATAAAATCTGACAAATGAAGAACAACTATGGGCCTCTTCCTCCGGTGCGGGGGAAGGGGCTTTTTTGTTTTTCTTTAATTCACTCTCCTCTCAAAGGAAAGGGGAATAGAAATAAACGAGGAAATCGAAGGTGGAAAGAGGGAATCCCCGATCGGTGTCGGGAATGACAAATATTTAAATCCCCCCTCTATGTATTCCTGATTCATGTGACATTATATAAATATAATACATATATAATATAGCCCGGCTAGGTAGCATATTGCTAAAGGGTATATGCTTTAAGGATGGGGAGGGGATCAATTCTTAAAACCGGACTCCTGTCGTACTCGTTTCGGGGAAGTTTCGGGGAATGTGTGCTCGACGCCCTCCCGCCCTTCGACCCTTCCCAGCGGAGGCCCGTGGCGTAGCCGGGGAGCAGAAAAATCATTTTCCCCCTTTCGTAAAGGGGGATTCAGGGGGATTTGAATACAAAATTATTTGTTCCAGAACACTATCCGTATTTTTCAATACTTCGAGATTTGAGAATCTCAATACTTTTAATCCGAGAGATTCAAAATGCCTGTCTCTACCTTTATCAGTGAGCGCCTTTCTTTCTGAATAATGTTCTCCTCCATCTATTTCTATGACTAGTTTTGCCTTATGACAGTAGAAGTCCGCGATATAGTCTCCTATGATTTTTTGTCTGTAAAACTGGCAACCAGAAAGCTGCTTCATTCTGAGCCTGGACCAGAGGAGCTTTTCGGCATCCGTCATGTTTTTTCTAAGCTCACGTGCAAGATGTTTCAGATGGCTGTTATAATGAAGCACAATTGAAATATAACTTAATCTATAAGGGAAAATCCACCCTTACCCTCCTTTACGAAAGGAGGGAATTAAATACAAAAACGAGATTGCCGCGGTCGCTATTATCCAATGCTCTTTCCCTGGGATAATGAACATCGCAGCAATGTGAACGGACGCGACCGGTTCTTGTGCTTGCTCAGAACCGTTCCTCGCAATGACGATTACGGAAGGGGTGAAACGGGTTTTACGCATTCCTCGCCCTTGTTCTTGTAGGAGTTCACGTAGGGCGAGACCTCCCAGCATTCCATCGCGCCGGACGGATACGGAACGAGGAGCGGGAGCAGGTCTTCGGGCTTGTTAAGCTCCGGGTCGAGCCAGCGCGCCTCGTCCTTCTCATGCAGAATGACGGGCATCCTGTCGTGGACGGGGGCCATGAGCTCGTTCGCGGTCGTGGTGATGATCGTGAACGTGCGGAGCTCGTCGTCTTTGCCCGCGTGCCATGTGGTCCAGAGCCCGGCGAACGCGAAGGGGCCGCCGCCCATGAGCCTTATGAAATAGGGGGTCTTGCCGCCGCCCGCGAGCTTCTTCCACTCAAAGAAGCCCGAGGCCGGGACGAGGCAGCGGGATTTCTTAAGCAGCGGCTTGAAGCTCTGCTTCTCGGCGAGGGTCTCGGCGCGAGCGTTTATCATCCTGTACCCCGACTTCGGGTCTTCGGCCCATGCGGGGACGAGCCCCCAGCGCATTAGGCCGAGCACGCGCCTGTCGCTCTCGACGGTGACGACGGGGCAGTCCTGCGATGGGGCGATGTTGTATTCCGGCGCGGCCGGCAGTCCCGACGCGCGGTAGATGCCGAAGCGGATCTCGAGTTCCTTGATATCCTCGTTACGCGCGAATCTTCCGCACATAAATTAATTGTACCATTTCACCGGGTATTCCGCCGGGGCGCGCTCTCCGGGTGCGGAGTAGATTGATTTGAGGATATCTACCGTACCGGCGGACATGGAAAGACAAGGATAGAGAAAAGCGAATATATAATTTACTTCTTTTCCTTGATGAACACACGTAGTGTGGTCTTTCGAAAAGAAAAGACTAAGGAAGGACAAGACAAAGGCTGTTTTTTTTATCCTTCTTTTCCTTGATGAAAAGAAGCAAAAATCATCCGACTTTACATAATTTGCTAAAAATCTCATGTACTCGCTAAATCTTCCAATTCAACCCCACCCCGTGGAAGATTTTTAACGCTCGTACAATCGATTTTCTTAACGCAAATTCTGTAATGTCGGGGAAAGGAAAAAGGCAAAATCCTCCCTCACCCTCCTTTACAAAGGAGGGAATAAAAGGAATCGCGGCTGGAAGCCGCTCCTACATTAGTTGATAGAAGTGGAGGAGCCGCACTAGGATCGTGGAACACACTATGTGTGTGGGCGCGTCATTTGATTCTGCCGGGGTTTGCGGGTTCGGTCTGGCCGGTGAGTGATTTAAAGGCCTCTTCGCTCGTGTATATGAGCGTGATGAGGCACTTCTTGTTTTCTCCGCGGATAGACAGGAACACCACCGATCCGGGTATGTTCCATTGGGCTCCGTACGTCAGGTCGCCCCTGCATACCGCTTCCGCTTTCTTGTCCGGGTTGATGACGGCTTTCGGGTTGAGCTGCTTTTCCCCGTCGATCACCGGCGGGCCGTAGGCGTCCGTCACTTCTTTTTTAACGTCTTCGTAAGTCTGCAGGTACATTGCGTCGTTATCCAGCTTTTCGACATGTATGGTCCCCGCGCGGAAGAGCTTGTCGTCCTTGAACTGGTAAGTGATGTACACGAGCCTCTTTTTATATCTGCCCGAGAATGTGAGGGAGTTGTCGGTCTCCTTTTTGGGCTTTTTGTGCTCGATGGCCTTCACCTGGGCCTTGGACATGCCCCATTTCGTGCCCATGAATTCGTAATTCTCTACCGGTTTTGACTGAGGCGCCTGAGACCCCTTGGGCGCCGGGCTCACGGAAAGCGCGGGCGCGGTCCCGGTCACGGCCGATGGGGCGGGCGCCGGAGCGGGCTTTACTTCGTCCGAGCGAGCGGCGGCGGCGAGCGCGAAGACCAGCGCGGATATTATGACGAGATGCGTTTTCAAATCTGTTTCCTCCTGTTTGCCGAAAGCTAAAGGGCAATAGTTTACCTGACGCCGCACGGGAGGGGAGGGGGATTTTTCTCGGGGGGAGCCGGGGCTTTTAATCCGGAAAGCGGGCGGGTTACGTAGATATAAATGAGGCGTTACATTGGGGAGATGCAGTTTACGGCATCCCCCCGCCGCCGGCCGAGGCAGAGTTTTCGAGAAGGGGAAACGAGCCCGCCGCGGCGGGGGTGCCGCTGTTTTTTTTACGCGCCCTGAAAATTTCTGCTTGGTTACTTTTTGATAATATGTATACTTATATGTGAATATCCCCTTCTCAACCCTCGCCCCTCGTTATCTGTAGTTAAGGAGGGGGGAGGGTTTTTTTTGTCCCCCGGAGATAGTCCCGCCATCTTCCTGAATATATTAATTGTCCCCAACTATTGACTTTAATTAACAATAAAATCAATATAGTATATCTAGAGGACAGCTTAAATATATGTATGCCCGTGCGTGGAGGAGGATGTATGAGAGTGTTGTCTATTGCGCTTCTTTTGTTAGCCGTTTCAGCCGGGTACGCCTCGGCCCAGGTATGCGCGTTCGTCCCGAATTATTCGACGGGCCCCAATTCCGGGGACGGCGTAGTGAGCGTCATACCTACGGACATTAACAGGATCGTAAGGGATATAAACGTGGAGTCTATCCCGGGCGGGACGGCGTTCAGTCCGGACGGGAGCATACTTTACGTCACTAACGGCGACAGCGCCTCGGTTTCCGTAATCCGGACATCGGACGGTTCCGTACTGGGGACGATTGGCGTGGGAGACAGCCCCGACGGCGAGGTTGTTACGCCCGACGGGAGATTTCTTTACGTCGCCAATTTCCAGGGAAATTCCGTCTCCGTGATCAGGACTTCGGACAACACCGTCGTCGATACGATAGATTTCAGCCCGGCTCAGGTCCGGGGACTGTCCGTCTCGCCCGACGGGGAGTTCGTTTATCTCACAGCGGAAGGCGTTTATGTGATAAGGACGTCCGACAACGCCGTAGTCGATTTCATAGCCCTGCCCGGTTCCGATGTATTCTCCGGCGCGCTTACGCCCGACGGGGAGTTCCTGTATGTTACGGAAAGGGGATCCGACAACGTAGCCGTCATCAGAATAGCCAACGATACGTTTCTTTTCACTATCCCGGTTCCGGGCCAGCCCCAGGGCATCGTGTCTTCACCGGACGGGCAGTTCATGTATGTCACGCAAGGGGATCTGGGCAGCGTCGCAGTAATCAGGACCTCGGATAACACCGTCGTCGACACTATCCTGACCTCGCCTGATTCGAGACCCGGCAACGTCGATGTGACCGCGGACGGCCGCACCCTGTACGTTGTAAACGGCATCCCGGGCGGCGTGTCGGTCGTGGACCTGCTGACCGGTACGATCGTCACCCAAATCCGGTTTCGGGAAGATTTTACTTCTTCGATCGGCAGGTTTATCGGGCCGTGCGGAGATTTAGCCAACGTAGACATCCCGACGCTCTCCGAGTGGGGGATGATTGCGGCTGCTGCGGGATTAGCGATGATCGGAGTGCTCTTCGCGATAAAGCGCAAGAGGGCGCAGGCGGCATAGAAGGTGAACATAAGAAAATGATGAGATCCTGAATCGAGTTCAGGATGACTGAGAAATTGTGAGCCCCTTTCTTCCGTTGCGGAGGGAAGGGGCTTTTTTTGCGGTCGGGAAGAAAGACAAAGAAAGGTGAAAGGATGTTTTTTTCATCCTTCTTTTCCTTGATGAACATACGTAGCGTGATCATTCGAAAAAGAAAAGGCAAAGAAAAGGCAAAGGCTAAGACAATATTATTTCCTTCTTTGTCTGGATACAAAGAAGCAAAAATCATCCGACTACATAATTTGCTAAAAATCTCATGTACTCGCTAAATCTTCCAATTCAACCCCACCCCGTGGAAGATTTTTAACGCTCGTACAATCGATTTTCTATACGCAAATTCTGTAATGTCGGGGAAGAGAAAAACTTACCGGATTATTGAATGAGTGAAAGGTGACACCCCCATCCTCACCACATGCTCGACAAATCGGAGAGCATGGTCACAGTTACCCAAGTGGCTAAAGGGTCAGGGCGTCCTACTTCTCGCTTGCTCGAAGCAGTTCCCCCTCCAGGGGGAAGGAATTAAGAGTACAGGGCGACCGAGTTGGGTCGAGCTTATGTGGATGCTTGAGATCGTATGCCCGCGGGTGCTTACCCGCCGCAAATTCTGTAATGTCGGGGAAAAACAAAAGCAAAGGCAAAAGATGGATTTCTCGCGCTGCTCGAAATGACAGGATTGGGATGTGCCCTTCGACAGCACACTTCGTGTGCGCTCAGCGCGAATGGGTTTGGCTTCGCTTGTTGGTTGAGCGGAGGAGTTACGGAAGAATCGTAGAGACACACATTGTGTGCTGCGCGCGTGAACGACTAGGTCATGGGGAGTTTAAACATGTAGGGGGTTAAGCCGCGCGCGGAGTCCCTGAGGTGCCTGACGATGTTGGATTCGTAGAGGTGGAGGAAGCGGGAGACGATCTCCATGCGCCTCGGGGTGAGCGGGGTGCGGCACACGGCCTCGAGTACCCCGTCCTCTCCGAGCTCGGCGTAGAGCTCGGCCAGGGTGCCCTCGGGCTCGTGCCTGTGGCTCAGGCGGAATTTGCAGATTATCCTGCCGCTCATCACCACGCTGATATCGTCTATCGTCAGCAGGAGGTCCCCCATCCTTGCCGAGTTCGTGTCCATGCGGTCCATGTCCTCCCTCCGCACCTTCCCCCCGCGTCCGGCGCGCAGCCGGCGGAGGGATAATTCATCCATATAGTATATTACAAACCGGGCGTAAATGAGAAGAGGGGCGGAGGAAAGGGGCTTTTTTTGCGGTCGAGAAGAGAGACAAAAGAAAGGTGAAAGGATGTTTTTTTTATCCTTCTTTTCCTTGATGAACACACGTAGTGTGATCTTTCGAAAAGACAGAGCAAAGACAAAGAAAGGCGAAAGGCTGTTTTTTTTATCCTTCTTTTCCTTGATGAAAAGAAGCAAAAATCACACACGTAGTGTGGTTTCCGAAAAGACTCTACAGAATTTGCTAAAAATCTCATGTACTCGCTAAATCTTCCGATTCTACCCCACCCCTTTTTCTGTCATCGCGAGACCGTAGTGTGGTCGTGGCGATCTCGCTTTATTCATGAGATTGCCGCGGCTTCTGCGAAGCAGATTTGTATATAGTCTGTCCTTCCCATGGCACAGTAGCTTGCTTGCGTTTTGCGGAGGGCGACCGATTGCTTACTAGCTCGCAATCGTTGCAATGACACGCCAGGTTGAGCGGAGGGGGAGGGAGAGATCGTATGCCCGCGGGTGCTCACCCTCCGCAAATTCTGTAATGTCTGGGAAAAAGAAAAGACTAAATCCCCCTTAATCCCCCTTTTTCTAAGGGGGAAATTGAAGGGAAGAGACCCTTCGACAGCACACTTCGCGTGCGCTCAGCACGAACGGGTTTGGCTAATTCCCCGGCGATAGCGGAGGAATTACGGAAGGATCGTACATGAGCACACATTGTGTGCACCCTCCCCCTGGGAGGGGGAGGGAAATATGTTCGGGAGTATGTGTAAATCGGGATCAGCCGGTCGTCCAGCCGCCGTCCACGATTAAGCTCGCGCCGGTCATGTATTTCGACTCGTCGCTCGCCATGTACACGACTGCGTAGGCGATGTCGTCGGGCTCGCCCCGGTATCCCATGGGCACTATCTGCGCCGCAATCTCGTCGAGCAGCTTCTGCGCCTCGGGCGGGTTGCCTATGAAGTCCTCGTTCATCTTAGTCTTGATGAACCCCGGGCATATGGTGTTGACCCTTATGCCTTCCTTCGCGTGGTCGATAGCGAGGCTCCTCGACATCTGTATGACCGCGCCCTTGGTCGTGTTGTAGGCAATTGCGTTCTGGCACCCGATGTGGCTCAGCACCGAGCCGTTATTTATAATGACCCCCTTGCCCTGCTTCTGCATGATGGGGACGACGTGCTTGCACATGAGGAACATGCCGTTTACGTTGATGTTCATCATCTTGTTCCAGGCTTCGATGCTCGTCGTCACGGCCGTGCCCACCTCGAGAATGCCCGCGTTGTTGAAGAGTATGTCTATCCTCCCGAACTTCTTCATGAACTCGTCCACCGCCGCCTTTACGTGCTTTTCGTCGGACACGTCCCCCTGGAGCGCGGTTATCTTCCCGCCGCTCTCCTTCACTACCTCGTCGAGCTTTTCTTTCCTCCTCCCCGTTATCGCCACCTTCGCCCCTTCCTTTACGAACATGAGCGCGGTCGCCTTTCCTATGCCTTCGCTCCCTCCGGTGATGAGGGCTGTCTTTCCTTCGAGTCTCATTTATATGACCTCCGTCGGTTGATTGTCCGTATTAATATACATAATGCGCCGGGATGAGTGTAAAAGGGGCCGGTAAGATAGCCGTCCCCCGGCTGTTTCCGCGCAAGCCCCTTTAATCCGCGGCCTTGGGCTTCGATATGTGGAGCCCGACGAGGCGGGCGACGAGTATGGCGAGGTAGAGCTGGCCGATGATGGCCTCGAGCAGCGCGAGCGAGCGCGCGGGGTCCGACACCGGCGTCATTGTGCCGTAGCCGACGGTCGTGAGGGTTATGTAGCTGAAGAACAGGAACCTCGGCGCGGTTATGGCAAGGTTGTCCCCGACGTCGATGAACGAGTGCGGGTATACCAAGTCTATGAATACGTAGAGGGCCGCCCAGGCGAGTCCTATGAGAAGGTAGACGCACACCGAGGCGAAGAGTATCTCGGAAGTGACCTCGCGGCTCTTGAGCAGGTGCATGAAAATGGTGATGGTCGTATAAAAGAACAGGAGCACCGCGAATACTATCTCCTTCTTTACGACTATGCCGCGCTCGGCCTCGAACAGCGGGAAGTTTATCATGAGCGTCACGAACCACGGGACGGTCAGGCAGAGCGCGATGACGATGCTGCGCCTCGTGTCGCTCACTGCTATGATCAGGGACACCATCACAATTATCGTGATGACGGTCATTACCACCTGCCCGACGACTTCGATCTCGAGGTACGGGTACGCGATGATCAGGAGGACGAGGGACTTCGTCAGATAGGCGAACCTCCTGCTCCTCATGCGGTTAATGAACCTCTTGAGGAGGCTGATTTCTTTTTCTTCCTGCTGAGGCATAAAACTCTCCGCCGCCGTCTTGAATTAAGGATTAACTATAACTACAAATCGGGGTGGAAAGTAGTGGAATTTAACAGGTCTGTAAAAAGGGAAACTGCGGAGGCCGGAAGGGCCCGTCGCCTCGTGCGCCCCGGTATAAACCCTGACCTGTAGAGGCATAAAGACTAAGGCGTGTTGCGTTTCCGCACAGGCGCCGATTAGTTGCGCGCTTGGTATTGTTATTGTACTTGAAAAGAAGAGAGAGCCGCGGCCTTAAATAACCGCGGCTCTCTGCTGTTTGTATTCTATTTGTATTCTCTATCTATCCGTATGAGGCTGAGGGTAATCGGTATACGCTGCGTAACCGTCTATCCCCATCTCCGGCATATCTAGTCCCTGCACTTCCACATCGGCTGATACTCTCATGCCGATGATCGCGTCCACGATCTTGAAGAAGACGTAACTGAGAACGAAGATGACGACGAAGTTGGCGATCACGCCCACGACCTCGGCCATGAACTGCGACGAGTCGCCGTAAAGAAGGCCCTTGACCGGGCCCGCGACGCCGTTCCAGCCGTCTCCGTAAACGCCGTCGGCGAAGATGCCCGAGGCTCAGGACTCCCCAGGCCCCGCACGCCCCGTGCACCGAGACAGCGCCTACCGGATCGTCCACCTTGAGCGTGCGTTCGATGAAGAACACGCTTCCAACTACCAGAGCGCCCGCGATGAGTCCGATTATTACGGCCGACACGCTGTTGACGAATGCGCAAGGGGCCGTTATAGCGACGAGTCCCGCAAGGAGCCCGTTCGCCATCATGCTGGGATCCGGCTTGCCGAATTTAACCCACATGATAAGCATTGCCATAAACGCCCCGGCTGCCGACGCAAGCATCGTGTTGGTCGCGATCACCGCTATCCTCAGGTCGGTTCCCGCGAGCGTGCTGCCCGGGTTGAACCCGAACCAGCCGAACGCCAGGATGAACGTGCCTACTATAGCCATCGGGATATTATGTCCCGGGATCGGGAGAGCCGTCCCGTCCTTCTTGAACTTCCCTATGCGGGGCCCGAGTACCATAGCCCCCGCCAGAGCGGCCACTCCGCCGACCATGTGCACGACGGACGAGCCCGCGAAGTCCACGTGCCCGTGACCGAGTCCGAAATTAACTCCGAGCTGCGCGAGCCACCCTCCGCCCCAGACCCAGTTCCCGTAGAGCGGGTACAGGATCATGGATACGAAGAACCCGTATATTACGAAGGGAAGGAATTTCCATCTTTCCGCCATAGAGCCCGTGGGAATTGTGGCTGTGGTGTCCATGAAAACCATCTGGAACAGGAACATCGCGTATACCCCCACGTCGTAAGTGTCGCCTGACAGGAAGAACCCTTTCATTCCTAAAAGCCCGAACGTGTGGCCGAACAGGTTGACCGTGACTTCCTGGTCGAGATGCACGGCGCCTCCCAGCGTCCCCAGGGCTCCGATGCCCCCGAACATGAAGGCGAACCCGCAAATCCAGAAGCCGAGCATACCTATCGCGTAAACCATGAAGTTCATGCCCATGGTATGAGCTACGTTCTTGGCCCGTGTGAAACCTGTTTCGACCATCGCGAACCCGGCCTGCATGAACATGACGAGGAACCCCGTTATCAGGGTCCATACTATATTTATTGAGATCTTGTTGTGGCCTACCGCTGTCGCAATTTCTTCAAGCACCGGTTTGCCCGCCTCGGCGGCCGGTACGTCGGTTATGGTCCCGGTAGCGCCGCCGCTCGGGTCGCCGGCCCAGCTCATAATCGGCAACGCAAAAAGACACAAGATGAACAGCAGACAAATAAGACTAGACGGCTTACATTCTCTCAGCACCTTTACTTGCCCATTAATGAAACCGGCAATGACCCCCGTCTTGCCCGTTCCGGCCCTCTTCATTCCCATCCTTTTCGGAAACATATGCAGTGGCCTCCCTTATAATGAGTTAAGACTGGAAAGAGCAAAAGGCATGCCATCGGGGCTCGGAACGGAGCCGGAATTTTTTCCGGGCGGTCCAATACCGATACTCGATAAATCCCGGCGCGCGGACGCGGCCGGTCAGTTTTTTTTAATCTCTCTTATAACCTTCCGTAAGTCTTGATTTCTTTAGTCGTATACGTATGCCGTTTACTTTGAGCGCGGATAAAAGCGCGGCCGACGGATTAAATAATTTTATTTCCCGGGCGGGCCGGGCTCGCGGGAATTACGCGATGGATTTGCACGATAGGGCGATCGCTCTGCACGACAATTAAGCAGGCAAGCTTCATTTTTAGGCGGCTAACGGAGCCTTTGCGCGGAGCGCGCGGGCGGGACTCGCGGACAATTCAAACCAAAGCCGCCGGTCGGGCAGAGGAGTAACGGTAGGATCGTAGAACGCACACTGTGCGTCAGTCGGGGTCGGGCGCGTCGAGGTTGTCGAGGCACACGAGGTTGCAGGTCGTAAGCCCGTCCGTGTCTATCGCCGTTACAGTCTCGCAGGTGATGGGGTTTTCGGAGAACGTTATCATATCCCCTACCTGAAACGTCGGGCATTTGCCCAGCATCTTGTAGGGCTTCTGCCCGACGTACATGTAACCGTTCTTTATAGCGGCAATCGGGTATTGCGACTGGTCTTGGGCGAATGCGGGCGCGGATAGCGATAAAATAATAAGCACTGCTGTAAATGTCCTCACGAATGATCCTCCTGTGACGGGCCCTGTGACCGTATCCCGGCGACATTCATTATACAGCCGATGCCGCGCTTACTCAATCCCGGACTCGCTTAAGCGTCCCATGAGCCTGTCGATGCGGGCTATGTCCTCCTTCCCGAATTTCGAAAGGAAGTGCTCCTTGACCGCGCGCTCGTACACGGGCCACATTTTTCTCCTGAGCTTCCTACCGTCGGCCGTGATGTGGGCGAATATTCCGCGCCCGTCCTGAGTGCATGGGACGCGTCTCACGAGTCCTTCCCGTTCGAGCCTCTGGGAGAGCCTCGTGACGCTGTACTTGTCGAGGAGCACGCGCCTGCCGAGCTCGTTTAACCGGAGGTTCCCGCCGGGGGCCCGGTCGAGCTCCCAGAGGACGTCGTACCAGGGGAGGGGGGGCAGGCCCCGCTCCCTGAGCGCGTCTTCGACTTTGCCGATGAGGTACTGCTGCGCCCTCACGAGCCCGGTCCAGGCAGAGGTCTCCGTGTCCGTCCATTTGTTATGCGCCGTGACGCCCGGTTTTTTCTTCATACGCATAATATAATGCGCCCTCGTTGCGGATGCAACGATGAGAATGCACGATTCATGATTCAGGATGCAAGATGCAGGATGCGGGGGCAACTAGAGTTCCTTCTCCCCCGTGTGGGAGAAGGGTAGGATGAGGGGGATAAATATCACCCTCACCCTGGCCCTCTCCCCTCAAGGGAGAGGGAAGTTAATAGAGGATTGGATTGACGCCGCGGACGTACTGACGTTCAGTGATCGCTGAAAAATTGGGAAGAATAACCCGTTCGTGCTGAGCTTGTCGAAGTACGAAGGGGTTCGATTTCATTACTGATATAGCCCTATCAGCGCCATTATCCCCTTGCGCACCATCATGATCCCTATAGCGGCGAGCAGGATGCTCATTATCTTGGCGAAGGCCCTCGTCCCGTTCTCCCCCAGCACGTGGAATATGAGGTCCGCCTTGAAGAGGGCTATGAAGAGCACGCAGAGGTTGAGCGCGAAGGCCGCGAGCGCCGGGACGAAGCCGTACGTATCGACGAGTATGATGAGCGTGGTCAGCACCGCGGGGCCCACGATGAGCGGCGTGCCGAGGGGGAATATGCCGAGCGCGCCCCGAGGCTCGGCCCCGTGCACCCTCGCGCTCCCGTCTCCGAGCAGGTCGATGATGGAGAGTATGAACAGGAGCGCCCCTCCCGCTATGGCGAAGTCCTGGATCGTGATGCCGAGCAAAAGGAATATCGTCTTCCCCGCCAGCACGAAGATTATGCCGATCACCGCCGCGGTGAGGAGCGAGTCGAGCACTATCCTCCGCCTCTCCGGGGCCTCGTAGCCCCTCGTGAGCGTTAGGAACATGGGCACTATCCCCACCGGGTCCACGGCCACGAATATCGGGATGAAGCAAAGGAGGGCGTATTGGATGATCTGCCGGGGGTTGTCGAGAATCTCCATTGCACTGCGCCTCTTCCGGGCCGGCCGGGGGCCCGGATAAACCTTCCGCCCCGCCCGTCCGCGTCATCTAAGTATGCCCGGCGTTCGTCCTTTCTCATAGGACGCATGCGGGCCCGGTCCCGGCTATTTTTCCGAATTCCGAATCCATGTTGCAATTGCAACCATCATATGTTATAAAATAGTAGTTGCAATAGCAACTATATAACAAAACACCAGGAGGTAGTAGAAATGAGACACATTACGAGGGAGGAGCTTAAGAGCACGCTCGATAACGGTACTGAGGTAACGCTCGTCGAGGCGCTGCCAGAGAAGTACTGGAGGGACGGTCACCTGCCGGGGGCCGTACAGATGGATTATACGGAGGTCGAGGGCAAAGCGGGCGCGATGCTCCCCGACAAGGGGGCGAGGATAGTGGTTTACTGCGCGAGCACGGAGTGTCAGAACTCGACAAAGGCCGCGAGGACCCTCGAGGCGCTCGGGTACACGGACGTGTACGAGTACGTCGAGGGGAAGAAGCACTGGGTGGAGGCGGGGCTTCCGGTCGTGTCGGAGAACGGATAGATGTGGGCCGGCGTTGTCCGGGGCGTGTTTGATGCGGAGCAAAGAATATTTTATCACCCTCACCCACGCCCTCTCCCCTCAAGGGAGAGGGAAATACAAAGGAATGAATGATAAGAATATAAAAGGAGAAAAAATATAATGCTAAGGAAATTGATAAGAACCGACGGGAACGATCTGGCGGCGCTCATAGCGAGGGTCGCGCTCGGGATAGTGATACTGCCCCACGGCATGCAGAAGCTCCTGGGCCTGTTCGGAGGGGACGGGTTCGGGCCGACCGTGGATTTCTTTACGGGTCTGGGCGTCCCGGCGTTTATCGCCGTGCTCATCATACTGGGAGAGTCTTTCGGCGCGCTCTTCCTGATTCTCGGCCTCATAAGCAGGGTGTCGGCCGCGTCTATAGCCCTCATAATGCTTGGCGCGGTGTTCATGGTGCATCTGCCGAACGGGTTCTTCATGAACTGGTTCGGCGCGCAGAAGGGGGAAGGGTTCGAATACCACCTTCTCGCGCTCGGCCTCGCTCTCATCGTGATTGTGAGGGGCGGCGGCAAATGGTCGCTCGACGGCAGGATAGGCGCCCGGAGATGATTATTAAATATTTTTTAATAGTATGGATCCGGAATCCCCTGCGCTGCGTATATATGTAAGTCCGTAGTCATGCATATACAAATATCAATAATGTATATGCAATTGCGGAGCTTTAAAAAATACACAGTCAAGGGAGGTATGTTATGAGCAAAGCTCTAAGGTCGTTTGCGTTTTTGCTTGTCGTCGCGGCTTTATCGGCGGCGGCCGCCGCTCCGGGGTATTCCCAGAACGGGGATATGAAGAGCAAGATGATGGATACGGGCAAGCAGATGATGTGCCCCGCGCCCACGTCCTCTACGAGTGCGTGCGCGCTCCGGAAGACTCTGAACCTGCTCCTGGCCGAGCACGTGTACCTGGGCGCGATGGCCACGAACGCCGCGCTTAAACGGCAACCAGAAGGAGTTCGAGGCAGCGGCGGCGGCGCTCGACCTCAATTCCCAGGCCCTCGCGGCGGCTAACGGCTCGGTTTACGGACAGGCCGCGGCCGACGCTTTCCTCCCTCTGTGGAGGAAGCACATAGGGTTCCTCGTCGATTACACTCAGGCCGTAGCGGCGGGCGACATGGCCAAGAAGCAGAAGGCGATGGACGACTTGAACGGCTACGCCAGGGACTTCGCCGCGTTTATACACTCGGCGAGCCCGTCGCTCCCCGTTGACGCGGTCACGGCCCTCGTCGAGGAGCACGGAAAGTCGTTCCTTCTCGTCATAGACGATCAGGCGGCAGGGGACGACGCGAAGGCCTTTACGGACACGATGAAGGCCGCGGCGCACATGCAGTCTATTGCCGACGCACACGCCGAGGCGATAGTGCAGCAGTTCCCGGACAAGTTCCAGAACTGATAATACTAGAGGAATGTAGAGAGGCGGGCGGGGACGTCCGTCTCTCTGTCTCCGGAGGAAAAATGAAATCGTTATACGCATTCTTATTATTCTTATTCGCGGCTCTCGCCATACTTCCCTTAAGTTTCGTTGCCGGGAACGCGGTCTCATACGCCGCGCCCGGCGGCGGAGCTGCCGAAGGCGAGAAGGCTCAGGTGTCGATAAAGCTCTTCTCGTTTAACCCCGGGGTCCTCGAAATCCCCGCCGGCACCACCGTCGTGTGGACGAACGGGGACGCGATTGAGCACAGCGTGACGAACGGCGTGCCCGGAAAGCCCGCGGGCGCGTTCGATTCAGGCTTCTTCACCGAGGGGCAGACCTGGTCCTTCACTTTCAACGAGCCCGGGGAGTACCCGTACTTCTGCAGGAGACATAACTTCATGCGGGGGGTTGTGAAGGTCACGCCGAAGGGGGAGTGAATAACCGCTCCGGCGTCCGCGATCGGATTGCCTGCGCTTGGCGATGTTCTTAGGGACAAAGAAAGGTGAAAGGCTGTTTTTTTTATCCTTCTTTTCCTTTCCTGAAATGAATTCAGGACAGGGATGAAAAGAAGCACACACATAGTGTGAACTTTCGAAAAGACAAAGAAAAAGCAAAGACAATATTATTTTCTTCTTTGTCTGGATACAAAGAAGCAAAAATCACACACGTAGTGTGGTTTCCGAAAAGACAAGACTGAGGAAGGACAAGACAAAGGCTATTTTTTATATCCTTCTTTTCCTTGATGAAAAGAAGCAAAAATCATCCGACTACAGAATTGTGCTAAAAATCTCATGTACTCGCTAAATCTTCCAATTCCACCCCACCCCGCGTAAGATTTTTAACGCTCGTACAATCGATTTTCTTATACGCAAATTCTGTAATGTCGGGAAGATGAAAGACGAAAGACAGATTTCTCACATGCGTTCGAAATGACAGGAAAGGAGATGCTTGAGATCGTATGCCTGCGGGTGCTCACCCGCCGCAAATTCTGTAATGTCGGTAACGTGCTTCGAGAAGCTCAGCTCGAACGGGTTTGGCTCTTCCCCGGCGATGGCAGAGGAGTTACGGGAGGATCGTATATGAGCACACATTGTGTGCCTCAGGACGAACGGAGCGGCGAGTCGCGGCTGACATACGAGATAGCGGCGCAGCGGAGGAGTTCGCAGAATCGTATACGAGCGTAGGTGTGCGCCTACCTGAACACGTTTATCAGGCTGCAGGAGACCTTGCCTATGACCATGCCGGGGTCAAAGTCGCCCCATTTTATGGACGAGACCGGGTAGTTCTTGTTGTAGGGGATGAGCGAGAGCCCCGTCGGCTCCGAGACGCACTCCCTCACGACCGATCCCTCCCACGGCATCCTGAACGCGTAGAGGCATCCCGAGATTATCTCCTTCGTGTTCGTGTCTATGACGGCGCTCGACCCGTTCATGAACAGCTTTTCCATGGAGTCGCCGCTCACCTGAATCACTATGGACCCCTCGGCGTAAACGTCCCTCGGTATGACTACGGTGTCCACCTCCTCGGGCCCGGACGCTCCGCCCGCGTATGACAGAACCGAGACCTCGACGTACCTCTTTTCCCCTCCCGCCGCGTATCCCGAGTGCGCGGATACCGCCTTGACCCCCTCGCCGGTGACCGGCGTCTCCCTGATGAAATCGAGCGTCAGCCTCTCCCGGTCGCAGAACGTGACCAGCTCGTCGAGGAACGAAACGCTGTCCCTCGACTTCGCGCTCGAAAGCGCCCCACGACCGAGGCCGAGCGTGTCGGCGACCTCGTAATCGTTCGTAAACCCCTTCAGGGACTTAATTGTATCGATTATCCGCTCCACTGATTTTCTCAACTTCGCGTCCTCCTTCCTTCCGGCGGCTGGATTCTACAAATTACGCAAAATGAAAAATCGTATCTTGAATAATTCCGCAAATTGTGTTTTAATGAAATATAATTACGCAATATGCAAATATTAATCCACAAAATGCGTATTTGCAAGCGTTTTTTCGGTTTGTAATTAAGGGTCAGGGATCGGGAGTCAAAAACGGGCGCGGGTTGTCAGGCGGCTCATGCAGCGGCCCGTGCGGTTTTTCGGTTTCCGGGTGTGCCCGCCCGGGAAGGCCGGGTCCGGGGCTCTACTTTCAAATTACCGACAGTCGGAGGAGGGGGTTATATCATGGCAGACGATAGGTATAAGGTATCGGGCGAAGTGTTCAGGGGCATACTCGCGAGGATGGACTCGCTCACGAGGGCGGAGCTGATGGAACTCAGGGCCGAGAGGAAGGAGCTCAGGGCCGAGCACTGCTCCCCCGCGTTCTTTCACGTCGTGCTCGCGCTCGGGGACATCGCGGGGGCCGAGCTTATAAACCGGGACCTGATGGGCGGCTCCGGAAACAGGGATTAAATCCGTCCGCGGTTTTTTCCTTCTTAAAACTGCTTTATAATAGTGTACGCGGCCCGGGCGTTCGCGGCTCCATGCCGGGAATGCGCCTTCGGGCCGTCGGTACGAGTCTGAAAAATATGCGAAAGGAGGATGTACGCGATGAAGAGGATTATTCTATCTTTGATTCCGGCAGTGCTGATTACCTTTATATCCGTCGGGAACATCGGCGGCTGCGGCAGCGGCGGCGGCCCGTGTGATATAAGGTTCAATACTTTCTATAACGGATCGTCCCAGGCGGAGCAGGACTCCGAATGGCAGTGTCAGAACGGGGGCCAGGACGTATTCACTATCGCGTTTTTCGGCGACGGGACGGGGACGAGGTCAGACGCCGGCGACTTCACGTGGGAGCAGACCAAGTGCAAGTCGCTCGATTTCGAGACGACTTCCCTCGAATCGGGGACGCTGGACGATATCGCCGGTTCCGTGAATACTATAGACGGACAGAAGTTCGGGCAGCTGGCTTTCAATCAGACGTCCGACGACCTCGGGGATATTTCCGTAACGTGCGAGTACGTCGCACTCGTTCAATAAGGAGAATGCATGAAGAAAAGGAGCGGAATCGCGTTCGCATTGCTGCTGGTGCTGGCCGTCGGGGTTATGGCGGCTTACGTCGTTCAGTGGCAGCAGGCGTCTGACGACGATATCGACGTCGAAGAGCAAGCGGCCGATAGCCTGACCTCGACCCCCGCCCCGGCGCAGCAGACGGAGAGCGCCCGGCAGACGCTCGAGAAGAATATCGAGAGCACCGAGCACCTCCAGGCGAGGCGGAAGAAGATCATGGACGAGATGGTCTCCGGGGGGATAGCCGAGAGGATCGAGAACCCTGCGGGCGAGCCTTTCGTTTACGTGATGAAGGCCTTTTACGGGCTCAACGTCAAAGAGCAGTCCTCGCTCCTGAACGTCATATGGTCTTACTACATCACAGAGGACAGGAACTCCAATGTCGTCACCATATACGATAACGATTCGGGGCAGGAGATAGGGTCTTATTCCCAATCGGGGCTCAAGATGAAAGGGGAGTAGGGGGGGCACGCATAGTGTGCTCATATACGGTCCCTGCGAATCTCCTCTGCCTCGCTTCCTTCCCTTACGTCTGCGGCGACTCGCCGTAGGAGCGGCTTCCAGCCGCGACACACACGTAGTGTGGTCTTTCGGAAAGACAAAAGAAAGGTGAAAGGCTATTTATTTATCCTTCTTTTCCTTGATGAAAAGAAGCAAAAATCATCCGACTACATAATTTGCTAAAAATCTCGTGTACTCGCTAAATCTTCCGATTCCACCCCACCCCGCGTAAGATTCTTAACGCTCGTACAATCGATTTTCTTCACGCAAATTCTGTAATGTCGGGAAGAAAAAGAATTTCTGAATTGATAAGAACACTAAGGTAACACCCCCACCCGTACCCTCCCCCCTCAAGGGGGAGGGAATTAAGGAAGAACCCTTCGACGGGCTCGGGGTGAACGGGTTGCGCTAATTGCCTGGCGATGGCAGAGGAGTTTCGACAGGATCGTAAAAACACACAATGTGTGTGAGCACGCCTCAGATGGCGTTGATCTCGGTCTGGAGCTGCAGTAAAAGGGGCTCGTAAATGCCGCTATCGGGAACGGGCTCGGTCTGGTCGCAGCCGAGGGTGTCGAGTACGTTGTAGTATGCGACCTGGTTGTAGAGATACAGAAGCCTGTCCTCGAATTCCTGCGAGGCGTCGACCTTGCTCGGACCCTCGAGGTATGTGAACTGCCCCCCGTCATCGAGTCTCAGGCAGCTGCTGATGAAACTCTTCGCCGTCTCGTCGAACACGCCGTCGTTATCGTAATCGGCGGACGCCTTGATGAATTCGCACGCGGTGCCCGCGCCAGTGGGGACTCCGCTGAACCCGAAGGTGGTACTGCCGTCGGACACCAGCACAAACACGTTCTTTCCGTCCGAGTAGAGGTGCGTATCGAGCGTGCTCCCCGCGGCATTATAGACGTAGAACTCATTCGTATCGTCACCGTCCACGTAAGCCGTATTCAACGACGGAGAATTACATGCCGTGGGCTTCGAGGTAGGCGCGGGCGTGGGCGAGGGTCTGGGCGTAGGCTGAGGGTTGTCCCCTCCCGATCCGCCGCAGCCTCCGTAGATCAAGGCTAAAATTACGGGAAAGAGTATAAAGGCATATATTTTTCTCGATTTCATCATCATCCCCTTCATTATATTCAAATATTTGTGCCGGAACCGATACAAAGCGTCGGAACTGGAATTACCCTGATTTAACCAGTCTACGTATCGCAATACAAATAAATAACAATGTATCTATATGCTAACATTGACCGGCAATACATCACAAACGAGTTTAGCAATTATCCTGTATAAACTGTAAACATTATCTATTACAAATGGTACTTCAAAAAATAAAATTTGACAAGTGTTATTACAATATCTATATTAGGATATATTTTTTCCAGCAATTGACTAAGGTAGAACAGAACTTGACAGTATAGACTAGAAGACCTTTTTTATTCACATTACAGGAGAATGGAGATGATGAGAAGGGATATCGGGATATCTTTAGCTTTATGCTTTTTGTTGTTTGCAAGTACAAGTAATTCGGAAGAATTAACCTTTTGCGTACTCGACGATTTTCTTCAAATAGTGACTTTCAGAGGCCCCGGTACGGAATGTCTCGAAAAGGAGGTTCCTCTCCAGGTAAATGCCGGGGAACAGGGACCGCCCGGACCTATGGGACCGGAAGGACCCCAGGGCCCAATCGGTCCTGAGGGAGCGGTCGGACCGATCGGACCTACAGGCCCCATCGGATCTACCGGAGCGACCGGGGCTACGGGGCCCACAGGGCCTGCGGGGACGGACGGGCTCGACGCGTTCGTCAACACGACGCCCGAGCCTCCGGGGCCTAACTGCGCTGACGGCGGCGTAAAGGTCGAATCCGGGCAGGACAATATAGTTTCCAGCACTACTTACGTATGCAACGGGCCCGAGGGGCCTCAGGGACCAATCGGCCCGATAGGGACAACCGGGGCGACAGGAGCAACGGGTCCAACCGGACCAACCGGAGCAGTAGGACCCATCGGTCCAATCGGGCCAACAGGCGCGACCGGGGCTACGGGGCCCACAGGGCCTGCGGGGACGGACGGGCTCAACGCGTTCGTCAACACGACGCCCGAGCCTCCGGGGCCTAACTGCGCCGACGGCGGCGTAAAGGTCGAATCCGGGCAGGACAATATCGTTTCCGGCACGACTTACGTATGCAACGGGCCCGAGGGGGCAATCGGGCCTACCGGACCTGCGGGACCTACAGGGTCAGCCGGGCCTATCGGACCAGCCGGTCCCACGGGGACTACAGGGGCAATCGGGCCTATCGGACCTGCGGGATCAACGGGGCCTGCCGGGCCTGCCGGACCCACAGGAGCAACCGGGGCTACGGGACCTGCGGGGCCAGCCGGCCGCCGGCCCAACGGGAACGACCGGTGCTACCGGTTCTACAGGGGCTACTGGAGCAACAGGGCCTCAGGGGCCTAAGGGTGATCCCGCACCTGCCGGCGTGACTATATTGTCAGGCGGGTCTCGTATTAATATCCTGACCGGATCAGCGGCCACTTCTACATTCATAGATATGTTTTTGGAGAACTCCAGTGCCACTGAATCTGCAGTTCAGCATAGCTTGCCCGTTTCGGGCGCACTTGTGGGTCTAAATATCATATTAGACAATACTATAGGCGCCGCACCCAACAGTTATACGTTCACGGTGATGGCGGGCGGCATAGCAAGTACTGTCACCTGCACGGTGAGCGGGCCGTCCGGGACAACCTGTTCCAGTGCGTTATGCGTCGATCTGGCTGCGAATGCATCGATCGATGTACGCAGCGTTTCAAACGATAACCCCACCGCGCGGACCGTATGGCTGTATTCTACGTTCCGTCCCGGCACGACGTGCGCTGCGCTCGGGTTATGAAGACGGTATATGAATAAGACGGCGTGAAATTTTCAACCGGCTGAAGAACAATCGAGGCCCGGGTGAATATTCCCCGGGCTTTTTTTGCCCGCGCGCAGATTCTGTAATGTCGGGGAAAAGCAAAGAAAAGACAAAGGAATGGAGAAATGCTGGTTTTATTTATCCTTCTTTTCCTAGATGAGAAGAAGCAAAAATCACACACGTAGTGTGGTTTCCGAAAAGACACGGAAAAGACAAAGAAAGGTGAAAGGCTGTTTTATTTATCCTTCTTTTCCTTGATGAAAAGAAGCAAAAATCATCCGACTACATAATTTGCTAAAAATCTCATGTGCTCGCTAAATCTTCCAATTCAGCCCCAATCGGAGCAATAGCTTAGCGATGTCCGTGGCTAACTAACGTCGTGCGGATAGGAGAGGGTGTCCGAATGCGCGCTCGCTTGCATTCGTTCCCGTAAGATTCTTAACGCTCGCACAATCGATTTTCTTAACGCAAATTCTGTAATGTCGGGAAGAAAAAGAATTTCTGAATTGATAAGAACACTAAGGTAACACCCCCACCCTTAATCCTCCCCCTTGCGGGGGAAGGGAAATTATTGGTCGGGCTAAGGAGGTCCACTAGAATCGTAGAAACGCACTACGTGCGTGTGCGTGCGCGCGCATCAATAGTCGCGCCAGAGGATCGCGGATATAGTGCCCTCGTCCTGGATTACTTCGAGAATATCGATCAACGTATTTAACCTGACATTATTGACGACGATCTGGTAGACGAGGCGTCTCCCGCTCTTTGTGTCGATGTAACCCGCGAACGCCTCACCCTTTACGACGAAGCCCGTCTCGTCTCCGCCGGCGAACGTACCGGTCTTCGCGTGCACCTGCCCTTTCGCCCCGGCGAGTGTCGGGTCGGACAGGAAACCGTCAACGAACACCATAGAGCCGTCAACGGCGAGAATCGGGAGCGAGTCGAAGAAAGCCCCGAACGCCGGCTGCTCCGTCATCATCTCGAGCCATTTCGTAACGGCCTCGTTCTTCGCCATGGTCTCGCCGCCGCCGTCGCCGTTGACGAAGTGGAAATCGTCGCCGGGGAAGCCGTATACGTTCGTCAGCAACTCCCTCTCGGAGGCTAGCGCCGCGTCCATATTATCGACCCCCTGCGTGATGCCCCAGAGGAGGAAGGCCGCGTTCGCCCCCAGGTTATAGCTCACCTTGTTTATAAGCTTCGCGTAGTCCTTATACGGGAAAGAGACGAACGAAGTCACGAGGTCGTCCCCGGAATAAGAGTTCTTTGGCGGGAGCTTAGCGACAGGGTTTTGGGCCACGGTATCCGCGAGCACGGTAACGCCCGCGTCCTCGAGAAGCTCGATGAGCACGGTGCGCGCGTAGTTCTGAGGCTCGGTTATCCTGAACGTCTGGACGAGCGGGAACTCGCTCGTGAACGGGGGGGCGAAATCCACCGGGAGCTGTCCGGTGACGGCGGCCGTGCAGCCGGGCTCGCCGATACACCCGGGGTTTGCGGGGTCGAGCTCCAGTGCGAACTCCGTGCCGGGGCCCGACGTGACGAGATCGTTCACGACCCCGAACGCGGCCGATTTGGGACGCCAGTCCACAGATGCGTCCATGCCCGGAGATGTCGGGTTCATAATCAGATCGACGCAGTCGTCGTTTACGAATATCGGTCTCAGGTCGAACTCTCCCCTGAACGGGTAGGGCTTCCAGAGCCTGTCGTCTATTACGACGTCGTCCACCTGCGTGATGCCCGAGGCCGCTATCTGCTCCGCTATGGCCTTATAGCCCTTGAGCGGGTTGGGCTTCGTGAGCTCGGCGTTGCCGAACGAGCTTGCCTCGTTGTGGTCGAAGTCTGTAATCGCGAACTGCCCGTTCGCCTTCGTCCTGCCGCCCATGGAGATGTCGCCCGACGCGACGAGAATCAGGCTGCCGTTGAGCACGCCCGAGCCGTCTACCTCGCCTTCCTTATATACAGGCGTTACGAACAGGTGATCGGGGCCTATTTCGTTCAGAAGCTCGCCTGTGGAGAATATCTTCCTGACGGAGCCGATATAGAAGTCGTAATCGGGCTTGTAGTCGATGAGCACCTCGCCCGTTTCGAGGTCGAGGACGCGGAGGCCCCAGATAGAGTCCGAGTAAAGAGGCTTGTCGAATATCGCGCGGATGTTGGCGGGGACGCTCGAGCCGCCGCCCGACGAGCAGCCTCCGTAGAGGCCGAAAACGGCCGTCAGGACTAATAAGAACGCGAGTAAAGGTTTCCGGTATTTCATGTACTATCCTCCGTTAAGAGAGTGCGATTTGGATTATCAGGAAAATATAACGATAAACAATTATAACCTTAGTTGGAGGTATATGGGAAATGGGGGGAGGAAAATACGGGATTGCCGCGCTTTGCCTGCTCTTTTGAGGAAGATAAATAAAAAGAAAAGGCGAATATATTATCCTTCTTTTCCTTGATGAACACACGTAGTGTGCTCTTTCGAAAAGACACGACTAAGGAAGGACAAGACAAAGGCTAATTTAATTCCTTCTTTTCCTTGATGAAAAGAAGCAAAAATCACACACGTAGTGTGGTTTCCGAAAAGACTCTACAGAATTGTGCTAAAAATCTCATGTACTCGCTAAATCTTCCAATTCAACCCCACCCCGTGGAAGATTCTTAACGCTCGTACAATCGATTTTCTTTACGCAAATTCTGTAATGTCGGGGAAGAAAAAGACGAGATTGCTTCGCTTCGCTCACAGATTTTATTTGGCAGGTTCGTCCCATGGCATAGCAACTTGAATGCAATCAGCCAGCAGCGACCGGTTCTTCTTATTCATCAGAACCATTGCAATGACAAAAATATTGAGGTACACCCCCACCCTTAATCCTCCCCCTTGCGGGGGAGGGAAATTATTGGTCGGGCTAAGGAGTTCCACTAGAATCGTAGAGACACACATTGTGTGTGCGCGCGAATCAATAGTCGCGCCAGAGGACCGCGGATATTGTGCCCTCGTCCTGGAATATCTCGAGCAGCTGATCGAATTCGGATATCGGCACGTTGTTGACGACGAGCTGGTAAATAAGGCGTCTGCCGCTCTTCGTGTCGATATAGCCGCCGAACGCCTGTCCCTTTATCACGAGACCCGATGCGTCACCGGCCGCGAACGTGCCGGTCTTGGCGCGCACCTGCCCCTTTGCGCCCGCGAGCGTGGGGTCCTTCTCGAAATCGATTACGAACCCGAGAGAGCCGTCCACTCCCAGTATCGGAAGGGCGGCGAAGAAGGCGTCGAACACAGGCTGCTTCGTCATTATTTCGAGCCATTTCGTAACGGCGGGGTTAGTCGCGGTCGTTTCCCCGCCTCCGCTCCCGTCGACGAAGAGGAACTCATTGCCCGGTATGCCGTATTTGCCCGTGAGGCTCTTCCTCTCGGCCTCAAGCGAGTCGTCCATGTTGTCGAGGCCCTGCGTCGTGCCCCAGAGGATGAGGCTCGTGTCCGCGCCTATGTTGTAGCTCACCTTCAATATGAACTTCGCGTATTCCGCGTAGGGGAGTGAGACGAGGGAGGTTACGAGGTCGTCCTGCGAGTATGAGTTCTTCGCCGGGAGAAGCGCCGCGGGGTTTTGCGCCACGGCGTCGGCGAGCACGTTAACGCCCGCCTTTTCGAGCTGTTCGATGAGCACCGTGCGCGCGTAGTTCTGGGGCTCGACTATCCTGAAGGTCCTGATGAGCGGGAACTCGCCGGTGAGCGGGGGCTTGAAATTCACGGGGAGCTCTCCGGTGATAGCCGCCTTGCAGCCGGGACTGCCGATGCACGGCGGGAATTCCGGCTCGAGCCCGATCGTAAAATCGGTGTCCGGTCCGCTCGTCGCCGCCTTGTTGACGGGAGTGAGAGCGGCCGATTTGGGCCGCCAGTCAAGGGATACCGGCTCACCGGGGCTCGAAGGATTGATTATGAGATCGACGCAGTCGTCGTTCACGAATATCGGTCTTATCGCGAAATTGCCCTCGTTCCTGAAGGGGAAAGGCTGGAAGAGCCTGTCGTCTATGACGACGTCGTTAACCTGCTTGATGCCCGCCGCCGCGACCTGCCGGGCGAGAGCCTCGTAACCCTGGAGCGGGTCGGGCTTCGTGAGCTGGGAGTTGCCGAGAGAGTCCGATTCGTTATGGTCGAAATCTGTTACAGCAATCTTGCCGTTAGCCTCCGTGCGTCCGCCCATGGTGAGGTCGCCCGACGCGACGAGTATGAGCTCGCCGTCCAGCACGCCTGAGCTGTTCACATTGCCATGCTTGTATATCGGCGTGACGAATTTGTGTCCCGCACCGATTTGATTCAGGAGCCGGCCAACGGAAAATACTTTCCGTACGGAGCCAATGAAGAAGTTGTAATCCGGTTTCACGTCGATGAGCACATTGCCCGTTTCGAGGTCCACTAACCGAAGGCCCCATGTTGCGCTCTTGTAAGCGGGCTTGTCGAATATCGCCTTGATGCCGGGCGGGATGCCGGTATCAGCGGAGTCTGCGCTATCATTGCGGCCGAGGACGAAGGCGAATGCGGCTATGACTGCGAGCGCCAGGACGAGCGAGGCTCTTCTTGATTTCATACCATATCCTCCTTTAAAGACCGAGTGGCATAGATTAGCACGAAAATATAACGATTAACAATTATAACCTCGGTTGGGGGGAAGGGGGGAAGCGCTGTAATACTGTTCAACCCTTCGATCCTTTGAATTCGCTCAGGACGAACGGGTTGGGCTTCGTTGCCGGGTTGAGCGGAGGAGGTATTCCAGGGCCGCAGATCCACACGTAGTGTGTTTAATGAAAAGACAAAGAAAGGTAAAAGACTGGTTGTTTTAATCCTTCTTTTCCTTGATGAAAAGAAGCAAAAATCATCCGACTACAGAATTGTGCTAAAAATCTCATGTACTCGCTAAATCTTCCAATTCCACCCCACCCCGTGTAAGATTCTTAACGCTCGTACAATCGATTTTCTTAACGCAAATTCTGTAATGTCGGGAAGAAAAGGCAGAAAGACTAGATTTCTCCATGTTGGTCGAAATGACAGGAAAGGAGATGCTTGAGATCGTATGCCTGCGGGTGCTCACCCGCCGTAAATTCTGTAATGTCGGGGAAAAAGAAAAAACTAAATCCCCCTTAATCTGGTTTGACAAAAGTGTCACTTCAATTAAGAAAGTCCTTTGCATTTAATCATCTCCGACCAATTCCTCACTCGTTCGAAATTGTTCCCCTTTTTCTAAGGGGGAAATTGAAGGGAAGAGACCCTTCGACAGCACACTTCGTGTGCGCTCAGGACGAACGGGTTGGGCTTCGTTGCTGGTTTGAGCGTAGGAGTCACGGAAGGATCGTAAAATGACACTATGTGTCTGTGTGTCGCGCGTTACAATGCTTCGTGCATCTTCGCCAAAGACGCCGGGTCGACGGGGAATTTGACGCTCTCGTAGAATATCGCCAGGGTGCATTCGGACTTGTCGTCGGCGGACTTCCTGTCGTCGAGCTCGATCATGATTTTAGTCCTGTCGTTTGTCGCGGGCCAGATGTACCTTAAACCGTACCTCCCCGTGCATATCTCCGCGGGGTGCTCGTAGACGGTGTCCTCGCTCTCGTTCTCGGCGTATTTCGCCTGTCCGTCGGGCTCCTTCCCGGTCTCATCGGTTATCTTGTCCGCCAGGCGGTCGAACTCGTCGATATAATCCTTCGCGTCCGCCTTGGGGTTGTCCATATGGAGAATGGCCATGCCGAGCTTGCCGTCCGGGAAGAGGTAGACGAGGTTGTAGTCGGGTACGTCGATATCCATGGATAGCTCCATCGATTTCCCATCCAGGTCGGGATGCGTGTGGATAATTTCGCGCGTAGGCCCGCCTTTGATGAAGTATACGAGTATGCTGTCAGTCTCCTTGATTTTCTCGGCCTTTTCGTGCTTCATGACCTCTTCCTTCGACATGCCCCACCTCACGTCCCTCACGTCGGGCTTTTCGCCCGACGCGAAGCACAGGGCCGCCGGGGATAGCAATAATAAGGCGATTACGGCAAGTGATTTGATGTTCATGGGTCTCCGCTCCCGCTCGGGGTGTTGCGGATATTATAGTGCCGGAAGGGCGGGGGACGCAAGAGGGGGGATGCGTGCCGATGGTCGAACGGGAGGGCTCGCAATGACGAAGAAAGGTGAAAGGCTATTTGATTAATCCTTCTTTTCCTTGATGAACACACGTAGTGTGGTCTTTCGAAAAGACAAAGAAAAAGCAAAGGCAAAGGCGAAATTGATCTCTTCTTTTCCTTGATGAAAAGAAGCAAAAATCATTCCGACTACATAATTTGCTAAAAATCTTGTGTTTAAGCTAAAATCTTTCAATTGGACTGCTCAAAGATTTCTTTACGCTTAAACACGCGATTTTCTTGACGCAAATTCTGTAATGTCGGGGAAGAAAAGGCGAGATTGCTTCGCTTTGCTCGCAATGACAGAATGATTAAGGTACACCCCCACCCTTGACCCTCCCCCCTCCTATTGAGGGGGAGGGAATTAAGGAGGACCCTTCGACAGCACACTTCGTGTGCGCTCAGGGTGAACGGGTTGGGTTGAGCTGAGGCGGATGTTAGAGATCGTATGCCCGCGGGTGCTTACCCGCCGCAAATTCTGTAATGTCGGTAACGTGCTTCGACAAGCTCAGCACGAACGGGTTTGGCTTCGCTTGTTGGTTGAGCTGAGGAGTTACGGAAGAATCGTAGAGACACACATTGTGTGTGCCTGCCGCAAATTGTGTAATGTCGGGAAGGAAAGACGAGTTTGCCGTGCTGCGTTTCACAGCGCTAGAGCTTTTCGTGGAGCTCGCCGGAGAGGGCGGGGTCGATCGGGTACTTCACGCTCTCGTAGAATACGGAGAGGTTGCAGTCGGGCTCGTGGGAAAACTTTTTCTGGTCGAGCTCTATGGTGACGTCGGTCCTGTTTTTGAAAGTCGGCCAGGCGTGTTTGAGGGAGTACTGTCCCTCGCAAATCTCCCGGGGCGCGGAATAGGGGTCGTCCTTCGGCGCGCCCACGCCGTACTCGGCGACTCCCGAGGCGGGGGTGCCCGTCTCCTTCGATATCTCCGCGGACTTTTCCCTGAGGAGCCTGATATATTCGGAGGGGTCCTGCGCCGAATCGCGGAGGTGGAGCACGGCCATGCCCAGCCTGCCGTCCTTAAACGCATAGACGACGTCGTATTCGGGCTCGGGCGTTTCGACCTCTATGGTTACGCGCGGGCTCTCCCGGGCGCTGCCGTCCCCGGGCTTCGCGTCGAGCTCGACCTCTACCGTGCCCTCGGATTCAACTGTCGACAGCCCGCCGCCGATCCTGTAAATCAGCACCTCGTTGCCCTCTTTCATGAGCTCCGCGGTCTCGCGCTTCCTGACCTCTTCTTTAGACATGCCCCACCTGACGTCCCTGAAATCGGGCTTCTTGTCGCGCGAGCAGGACGACGCGGCCAGGGATATCGATACCGCAAGAAATATAGCTCTCTCTAGTTGCATCCGAGGTCCTCACACCGGGCGGGGGGAGTAGGGATATATTATGTTCGTGGGAGGGGGAATAAGCAAGGAAGGGGGGGTATTCCGGTGAAGTGGAATATGAGTTATCAAGTGTCTTCCAAAAACCCCTCTATCGCTCCGAGCACTGCGTCCGGGGCGTCCTCCTGCAGAAAATGCGAGGCGTCCGGTATCTCCACGGCGCGTGCGTGCGGATAGACGCTCTTCCAGAGCTCGAGCAGGACCGGCGGGAGTATCGGGTCGAGCATGCCCCACACTATGAGGACGGGGATGTTCTCGAACAGTTTGAGATTCTTCTCGATAGCCGCCATGTCGTCCCACGAGGGATCCCCTTCGTCGACCGGGATGTCTCGCGACCAGCAGAGGAGCGCCCGCCTCGATTCGGGCGTGGGGAAGGGCGCCGTGTACGCGCCCATCACCTCGGGGGTTATCTTCTCCGGATAATTCACAGTGCCCGTGATCGCGCGGCCGACGTAGCCGTTTTTCTCGAGCACGAACTGCTCCCCGCGCGGGGACCTTATCATCTCGACCAGCTTCGGGAAGGGCGCTCCGGGCCAGCGCGCGAAGGCCCAGGTGTTCGTGAGCACGAGGCGTTTGATGAGCTCCGGGCGTCTCACGGCGAAGCCCAGGCCGACGGGGCCGCCCCAGTCGTGGACTACGAGCGTGATGTCCGAGAGGCCGAGCGAGAGGACGAGCGCTTCGAGGTTGTCTATGTGGCGGCCGAGGCGGTAAGGGTAGGGCCCTTCGGGCGCGTCCGATTTGCCCATGCCCATGTGGTCGGGGACTATGACGCGGCGCCCGGCCGATAGAGCCGGGATGAACTCCCTCCAGAGATAACCCCAAGTCGGGTCTCCGTGGAGCATGAGCACGGGCTCGCCCTCTCCTTCGTCTATGTAATGCATATCGAATCCGCCCGCGCCCGAGAAGCGCGGAGCGAAGGGGAACGTGCCGCCGAATGTCTCGTCCCTGATGCCGGGCATGACGTTACTACAATACAATATTTATGAGCGGGGTGTCTATGGGGCTGGGCATTCACTCACGTGAAACGCGGAGGAGAGCGTTTGTGAGTTCGCGCCTCACGCCCGCGGCGCGTGGGCGGGACGGGATTTTTCTCCGCGTAAATCCGCGGCCGGGGTCAGCGCGTCTAATATACGAGCACGGAGGTGCGGCATGGCGCTCACGCGCGAGCAGATGGACAGGATACTGGACGACCATTTCGACTGCGAGGCGAGTGACGACGTGGCGGGGGTGCTGCGCACGCTCACGCCGGACGTGGTCCACGACGTCGTGGGCGCGCCCACGGGGCCTACGTTCGGGAAAGAGGAGGCGGGGCGGTTCTACGAGGCCGCGTTCCGGGACCTCAAGGTCTCGAAGGTCACCTCTCTGAAGCGGCTCTACGGGAAGGATTTTCTCGTCGACGAGTCCCTCTGGGCGGGCACTGCGCCGGGGCGTCCGTTCGGCATTGAGGGCAGGGGGCGTCCGCTCGAGTTCAGGCTCCTGCACGTGATCGAGTTTGCGGGGGACGGGAAGATCAGGAGGGAGAACGTCTGGTTCGATATGGAGGAGATTTACCGTCAGCTGCCGTAGCGGCGTATCCGGGGGGGCGGGCGGGAGTGCCGGGTCCTTCGTTGTCTCTTTCGAGAGGATAAGGGAAGATAGGAAAAGACGAAGGAAAGGTGAAAAACCATTTATTTATCCTTCTTTTCCTTGATGAAAAGAAGCAAAAATCACACACGTAGTGTGGTTTCCGAAAAGACTCTACAGAATTGTGCTAAAAATCTTGTGTTTAAGCTAAAATCTTTCAATTGGACTGCTCAAAGATTTCTTTACGCCTGGAAAGAGAAAGACTCTCTGGATTGATAGGCTGATAAGGTAAACCCCCACCCACACCCTCCCCCTTGGGAAGGGGGAGGGAAACAATGTGACGCAAATTCTGTAATGTCGGGAAAGAAAAGGCGAGATTGCCGCGCTGCTATGCAGCTTGCAATGCTGACGTTAACGTAGTAGCGGCTTCCAGGGCGACCAAGCGCAATGTGATTTATCGCAATGACAATCAAAGTCGAAGAGCGGTGCACGGATCTTTTTTTATCCTCCTCCTTGATGAAAAGGGGCGAAAACTCCGACTCCGTATCCTAAGAATCTTGTGTTTATGCTAAAACCTTTCACATTGGTCTGTTCGAAGGTATCGTTACGTGAAACAGCGTTTTTTTAACCAATTCTTTTCTCGGTGAAAAAAGCAAAAATAATTTCTCGCGCTGCTCGAAATACACCTCCACCCTAACCCTCCCCCCCAGGGGGAGGGAATTAAGGATGACCCTTCGACGGGCTCAGGGTGAACGGGTTTACATATCTAGGTACACCCTCACCCTTCACCCTCTCCCCTCAAGGGGGAGGGAATTAAGGAAGACCCTTCGACAGCGCGCTACGTGTGCGCTCGGGGTGAACGGGGCGGCGTGTCGCCGCCGACATACGAAAACGCCATGATTGCCGGTTTGAGCTGAGGGGGTCGGGAAGGATCATAGAAACACACTACGTGTGTGTGTGCCTACTGCTGCGGTTCGCCGCCCGCGCCGGAGAGGAGGAATTTGATGGCGTCGGACGAGCGGGCGGGCGGGAGCTTGAGCGTCTCCGAGTATAGCTCCGCTATGGCGAAGCAGACCTTCTTCTTGTCCTCATCGGTGAGCTCCGTCTGCGCCGTGTAGTCGATCTCCGGGCCGTACTTCGCGACGACGTTCGAGGAGACGCGGCCTACGTCCCTTTTCGCCTGCTTCACGTCCTTGAGCTTCGCGGGCTCCGTGTGGGCGGACCTGATAATGAGCGCAATCGCCCTTAAGACCTCGTTCTGCTCCTCGGGCGTCATGAGGGTCCACATGCACTGCTCGTTGCCGTTTATGAGATCGACGCAGCACTCGGGGTCGCTGTTTCCGGCCTTCCGGAACACCCCTATGAAGGACGTGATGAACGCCGAGGTCGCTTCGTGCGAGGCGAGGGGCAGGTCGTTTCCGAGGAGCGCCGCGATCTTATCGCCGTTGGCCGCTATTATATCGTCCATCTTGCCGCCCTTGATAATCGCCGTTTTCGTGTCGGACAGTATTTGCCTGTAGAGGTCGGGGTAGTATTCCTTTATCTCAGGGAACGCGGGGACTTCGAGCATGCGGGACTCGGCCGTGTAGTAGTAATAGAACCTCATCATCTGGGGGTAGGCCCAGTAGTAGATTACAAACACCGCGGCTACGACCGCCAGAATCCTTACGACAGCGTGAATCGGTTTCATCTTGCCTCAGCGGGGAAAAATTGCCCTGGATGGACTGAATTATACTCGGAGAATCGGGAGGTGTGAAATTTTTGCGCGGCGGGTTAAGGACCGGAGAAAAAGGTTTATTATTTCTTTTGATTATGGTATATTGGGCGTAGATCAAGCGGAAGGGTGATATGCCCTTACAGGAGGAGCTGTATGAAGCACATTATTAATGCATGTTACGTACTATTGATTATCGCCGTTCCGGGAACCATGATCGTCCCGTCCCTCACCCCAAGCGCGGGCGCGCAGAGCTGCGAGCTGGTCATATGCAAGTCGGCCGAAGGCGCGGGGGATACGCCGTTCGAAGTAAGGTTCGAAGTGGGCGGTGAGGTGGGCAAGGGAGTGCTGGTCGATCAGGGACTGTGTATCCTGCAAACCTTCGATTCGCCCAATACCCTGACAGTCGCGGAATTGCCGACGCCCGGATGGGTGCTCGACGATGTGTTCTGCCCCGGCCTCAACGGAATCGAGCTCACCAACACCAACGACGGGTTTGTGGCCGAATGCGTGTCGTCGAGCGCAGGCACGTGCACGCTGGTCAACGTAGAGGGAACGGCCGAAGTGAACGTCCCGACGCTCTCGGAGTGGGGCGTGATCGCTGCGGCTCTCGGATTGGGAATGATCGGTGTGTTCTTCGCGTTGAAGAGGCTCCGGACGGGCAGGGGCTCCGAGCAGGCGTAAGAGACGGACTCGTATGAACCGAGGGAATAGATGAGGCGGATAATTAAAGCCTGTTACGTCTTATTGATTATCGCTGTTGCGGGAATCATGATCGTCCCCTCTTTCGCCCGGAGCGCGGGCGCGGAGGGTTGCCGGCTGGTTATATGCCTCGAGGCCGACGGCGCGGGGGAAGCGCCTTTCAATATCAGGATCGAGGGCGGCGGAAAGACGGAGAAGAAAGCGCTTGTCGATATGGGGCCGTGTATCAAGGAATCCTTCGACCCGCCCGATACGCTGAAAGTCGCGGAGCTGCCGACGCCCGGATGGGTGCTCGACGATGTGGTGTGCACGGACCTCAAGGGAATAACGATCACCAAAACGAAGGACGGGTTCGCGGCCGAATGCGCGTCGTCCGGCGAAGGCGGGTGCACGCTTGAGAACGAAGAGGGAACGGCCCGATAATATCCGGGCGGGGGAAGATATCGACTGCCGCCGGATTAGGTCTCATCGGCGTATTCTTCGCGGTGAAACGGCTGCGAGCAAGAATTTCTACTTGAATAAAATAAATATTTTCGAGGAGGGTCGTATGAATAGAGTATTGAATTCGTTGTTGAAACTTTCGGTATTTATCGCGGCTGCCGTCTGTATAGCGTCGTTCGGAGACAGCGCGAGCGCGCAGCCGTGCGCGGTGACAATCTGCAAGTCTGCTCCGGGAGCGGGGGACCAGGGTTTTCTAATCGACTTCACCGATTCCGGTATGACAGAAACTGTAGAGCTCTTCGACGGAGGGGACTGCATTACGACGCAATTAAATTTTGACGCCGACGTCGATATCACGGAGCAGCCGACGCCCGGATGGGTGCTCGACGATGTCCTCTGCGATTCCAGCACGGGGTTTGAGTTTACCGCTATACCGGGTGGTCTTACCGCCCTCTGCACGAGCGAGGCTATGTCTGAGACGACCTGCACATTCGTCAACGTTCCGGGAGTTACGAGTAATGCTATTCCGACGCTTTCCGAGTGGGGGATGATTTCAGCCGTCGTCGGATTGGGGCTGATAGGGGTGTTCTTCGCCGTCAGGCGCAAGAGGGCGCAGGCGGTTTAATTTCAGTTGGATTATTAATGTAAGGTGACGCCCCACCCTTGGTAAAGGGGGAGGGAATTTAAGGATTGGATTCCGGAATAAGGAATTCAGGAATGACAGCAAATGAAAGAGCCTCTTTCCCCGCTCCGGGGAAAGGGGCTCTTTGTTTTAGCCCGTTGGAAAAAGAGCGGAATTGAGAGCCGGAGGGTTAAGAATCGGTGAAAAATGTTTATTAATTCTTTTAATCATGGTATATTGGGTTCGGAATCACTTAGAGGAGGAGGATAAATCCCTAATGTATACATCAAGAGTGCTATATGCCGCGTTAATTCTTTTTTTCGTTTTTTCCTACGGCGTTTCACAGGCCCAGGTCACGTTTACTACGAACGAGTCTCAGTTCAACGCTGATAACCCGGGGCTCGCTTTCCAGGATTTTGCCGCCGCAAACGCGCCTGCGAACGGGTTCCTTTCATGTAACCCGCCGGTGAATTCCGCCTCAAACGATGTGTGTTTTACGCCGGGTGAAATTCTGCCGGGAATTGAATTCACCGTTACGACTGCTCAACGCCGGTAATATTTTGGCACTCGGGTCGAATGCATCGGGGGCGGGCAATCCGGCGAACGTGCTTACTACTAATGTATTCGCGGATACGTATCGGATACTTTTCACCGACCCGACTATAATGAGGGCGGGGATGCTTATCGGATGCGCTCAGTCTGGTGGGACGTGCAGCGACAATAATATCGTCGATGTATACGGTGCAGGGAACGTCCTTCTCAACTCGACTGTCATTCCAATCACAAACCTGTTTAATTCATTCCTGGGGGTCACATCGGCCGTGCCTATTGCAAGAATCGAGCTGCGGCCCGGCGACATGACAGCTGAAGTACGAGGCCTCCTCAGCATAAGTTTCGGAGATGGGATTACGCCGGACCTCGTGAGCCTGTCGCCGGAATTCGCGACGAACGATATATTTACCGACCATACCGTTACGGCGGCCATTATTTCGAACGGCAGCCCGCTGCCGGGGGTATTGGTGAGCTTCGAAGTGACGTCGGGGCCGAACGATGGGCAGGCGAGCGATCCCGGGAACGGCGAGTGCACGCCTAACGACGACTGTACGACGGACATAGACGGTCGGGTATCGTGGACTTATACGGGGAGTAAGTTCCCCGGTACGGACACTATCGTAGCTACGATAGAGGGCGGGGAAACGCTTACGGCGGAGAAGTTGTGGATCTCCCCGGCGCGGCCGATACCCACCCTTTCCGAGTGGGGGATGATTTCCGCCGTCGTCGGATTGGGGCTGATAGGGGTGTTCTTCGCCGTCAGGCGCAAGAGGGCGCAGGCGGTATAGAAGGGAAATAACAGCGAGATTCCCGATGGAAGCTCACGGGAATGACAGAAAAGAAAAGCGGGACCCTGAAACCGGTTCAGGGTGACTTCAAAGTTGCCCCTTTCTTCCGGGATGGAGGAAAGGGGCTTTTTTTTAGCGATGCTGCGTTTACAATCACTTGTAGGAGCGGCTTCCAGCCGCGACACACACACGTAGTGTGATCATTCGAAAAGACAAGACTAAGGAAGGACAAGACAAAGGCTGTTTTTTTATCCTTCTTTTCCTTGATGAAAAGAAGCAAAAATCATCCGACTACAGAATTGTGCTAAAAATCTTGTGTTTAAGCTAAAATCTTTCAATTGGACTGCTCAAAGATTTCTTAACGCTTAAACAAGCGATTTTCTTAACGCAAATTCTGTAATGTCGGGGGGAAAGGCAAAAGAAAAGGCAAAAGATAGATTTCTCGCGCTGCTCGAAATGACGGATAATGTGCCCTTCGACGCGCTCAGGGTGAACGGGTTGGGCTTCGTTGCCGGCTATATGGAGGAGATCCGGAAGGGGTATATGAGCACACATTGTGTGCCGCAAATTCTGTAATGTCGGGGAAGAAAAGACTAAATCCCCCTAATCCCCCTTTTTTAAGGGACGAATTGAAGGGAAAACCCTTCGACGCGCATCGTGTGCGCTCGGGGTGAACGGGGCGGTGTCGCCGCCGACATACGAAAACGCCATGATTGCCGGTTTGAGCGTAGGAGTTTCGGAAGGATCATAGAAACGCGCTACGTGCGTGTGCGTGCGCGCGGCCGAATTTTCTACGGCTGCTGATTGAGCTTCCGCTCCTCGACGCGCGGGTTTAACTTCACGCTGTAGTAGAGCACCGACAGGATTGTGTTCACGTTCCCGCCCTCGAGGGTCAGGAATATTTCGGTCTCGGGCGTTTTCCAGGAGGTCTGGAGTATCAGCTTCCCCTCCGTCACGGCCTTGCCGTAGGACTCGGGCTTTTCCTCCTGCTGACCCGGGCTCCAGGTCTTCCAGTCCTCCGCGGGCTTGCCGAATTGCCCGGCGAGGACGCCCTTTACCCTCTCGTAGTCCTTCACGTACTGCTGAGGGTCCTCGTACTTGCTCGTCACGGCGTATCCGCCCAAGACGAGCTTATCGTTCGTGAACAGGTAGCCGATCTCCGCGTCGAGCCCTTCGTACTTTCCCCTGTAGCTGACGGCGAGGTCGTAGGGCGGGAGCTTGGTCTCGCTCACGGGTGTGCCGTTCTCCGTGAGCTTCACCTGCGCCGGGGTCATGCCCCAGCGGGTTTTCCTGAAGTCGTGGGTATTGTTCTCCGCGCGGGATTCGGGGGCCAGGGCGGTGAGTATTATGGCCGCGATCAGGGCGAGCGTGATAGGTTTCATCGGCGGGGTTTTCTCCTCCGTAGAATTATACATGCAGATCGGGGAAAAGGCGGGGTTCCGCTCTGCATTTGCGGCATTCGATGCAAGGGAGAGAAAGACAAAAGGAAGGAGAAAGGCTATTTGATTGATCCTTCTTTTCCTTGATGAAAAGAAGCAAAAATCATCCGACTACAGAATTGTGCTAAAAATCTCATGTACTCGCTAAATCTTCCGATTCCGCCCCACCCCGCGTAAGATTCTTAACGCTCGTACAATCGGTTTTCTTAACGCAAATTCTGTAATGTCGGGGAAGAAAAGTGCTTCGCTGGATTCAGTACGAACGGAAGGTAACACCCCAATCCTCCCTTGCCCTCCTTTTTCTAAGGAGGGAATTAATACCAAAGGCAAAAGACAGATGTCTCGTTTTGGATTGTGCAGATCGTGTACGGTGTCAATTTGAGTTACTTGCAATCAACCAACGTCGACCAGTTGCGCGCACGCTTGCAACTGTTGTTCGAAATGACAGGAAAGGAGATGCTCGAGATCGTACGCCCGCGGGTGCTCACCCGCCGCCCGTCCGTGCAAGAGGTGCGTTCAGCACTTCGCGCACTTTGCCGAGGAGGACTGAGGGCGTGAAAGGTTTCTGCAGGAAAGACCTTCCGTTGGAGAAGACGCCGTATTCATCGATCGTGCTATCGATGTAGCCCGACATGTAGAGGACTTTCATCTCGGGGTGAAGCGCCGTCAGACGCCTGGCGAGCTCGGGTCCGCTCATATGCGGCATAACGACATCGATCAGCAGCAGGTCGATCGGTTCTTTGTGCCGCTCACAGGTCAGGATCGCCGCATCGCTATTATTCGCTTCGAGCACGTTATGTCCCGCTTCTTCCAATACCAGACTGACCAGGGACAGCACCTCGTTCTGGTCTTCGGCAATAAGTATGGTTTCCGGTCCTCCCTCTGCGTTCCCCACCGCCGTGATACTGTCCCGGGCTTCTTCGGGAAGCCCCTCGACCGCGGGGAGATATATTCTAAACGTCGTGCCCTTGTCCATCCCGCTGTCGACCGTGACGCGTCCGCCGCTCTGATTGATTATCCCGTGGACGGTCGCGAGGCCGAGCCCGGTCCCTTTTCCGATCTCTTTCATCGTGAAGAAGGGGTCGAAGATTTGCGACAGCGTCGCCTCGTCCATCCCGTGTCCGGTATCGCTTACGGAGAGCATCACGGAGCTCCCGGGCTCAAAGCCCGGGTCCCGGCCCGAGAGAGCTTCTCCCGGACGGACGTTCGACGTTTGTATACGCAGCGTTCCTCCCTTCGGCATTGCGTCCCCGGCGTTGATGGCGAGGTTCAAAATCACCTGTTCGATCTGTACCGGGTCGGCTTTCACGCGCCAGAGCGCGGGCTCAAGCTCGGTGACGAGCACTATGTCCTCACGGGTGAGCCGCCGTATCATCTTCTCCATCCCGGCGACTACGTCGTTTAAGTCGAGCACCTTCGGCTGGAGGATCTGTTTGCGGCTGAAGGCCAGGAGCTGCTTCGTCAATGCCGCGGCGCGCTCCCCCGCGTTTTTAATCTCCCGTATGCGCTCCTCCTGCTTTTTGTCGGTCGCAGGTCGCGAGAGCAGGAGATCGCTGTAGTTGAGGATTACCGTGAGAAGGTTATTGAAGTCGTGGGCGATCCCGCCCGCGAGCCTGCCGACGGCCTCCATCTTCTGGGACTGGCCGACCCGCTCCTCGAGACGCTTCCTCTCCGTTATGTCGGTAACGAAACCTTCGAGGTAAAGAAGATCTCCCGAGGGCGAATAGACGCCCTGGCCCTTGTCCCATAGCCACTTCTCCTCGTTCTTGCCGGTCCTGATCCTGTATATCACCTCGTACATCCGGTGATTTTCGAGCGCATCGTACACGTCGCTCAGGATATTCGGAAGGTCGTCGGGGTGAATGAGGTCGAGGTAATTCGCCGTTTTGCTCCTGTAATCGTCGAACGTATAACCGGTGAGCGCCGATATGCCTTCGCTCACGAATTCGAACGCGAAGTCTTTGTCGTTCCTGCGACGGTAGGTACATCCCGGCAGGCTGGTCAGCACGGTCGTGAGCATGCGCTGGTTATTCCTGAGATCCTCTTCCGTTTTCTTTAGTCCGGTGACGTCGAGCACGGTCCCGATCATGCGGACGGGCCGGCCGTAATCGTCGAAGACGACCTCGGCCCGCTCGTGGACAACGCGCTCCGAGCCGTCCGGGAGCACTATCCGGTGGTCGATGCTGTAAATCGCCCCCCGGTAGAGAGTTTCGTCGACGGACTTCTTTACGAAATCCCTGTCGTCCGGGTGGACGGAATTCAGGAACGATCCGTACGTCGCGCCGAACTCCTGCGGTGCGTATCCGAATATCCGGTAAACCTCGTCCGACCAGAGGAGCGCGTTCGTCCCGATGTCCCAGTCCCAGTTCCCGAGGTGCGCTATCCGCTGCGCGTCCGAGAGGCTCGTTTTGATTTTCTGCAGCGCCCCCTCCGCTTCTTTGCGCTCCGTGATGTCCTCGGCGACACCCATGCCGCCTATGACGGTCCCCTGCTCGTCGCGGAGCGGGGAGAAGTACTGAGACAGCCACACCCTGGCCCCGCTCGTAGTCGCTTCATACAGGCCTTCACGGTATGAGTGCTCGCCCAGTATCGTCTTTTCAGTCGCGGGGACGAAGCTCTTGTCTTTGAGGTCCCTGAGGTTGAACCCTACGATCGTGTCATCGGGGCTCTCCGCAGTATCTCGGTCATCCGCTTGTTGCACTGCGTGACGTTCAGGTCCCTGTCGAAGATATACACGCCGACGGGCGATTGATCGAATAGTATGCGGTAGCGCTCCTCTGACTGCCGGAGCGCCTCCGTCATGCGTATTTTCTTTATGGCCCTCTCTATCTGCTGCGCCACCGTTTCCAATAAATTTAATTCTTCCTCATCGTACGCGTCCCTCTTCAGGGAATGAATGTTTATCGTCCCCGTGACCTCGCCTTCGTGTCCGAACGGCATGGACACGTAGCTCTTCGTCCCCAGTCTCCTCCCGGCGGGTCCGATAGCCAGGTCCTGGTCGACGTCCGAGCAGTATAGCAAGGGTTTATTCTCTATGATCGCCTTCCAGGTAAAGCCCTTCGGATACGGTATCCTGCCCGCCTCCCTCATATACCAGTCGGGATAGCCCTTCGATGCCTTGAGCACCGCTTCGCGGCCTTCGACGAAATAGATGGAAACGATATCGGACGACTGGGTGTTTTTACTTATGGCCTCGACGATGTCGTCGAGAATTTCCTGAAGGTTGTGGGATTCGGTGACGCTCCTGTGAATCGAGTCGATGATCGACTCGTACCGGTTCTTCTTCGACAGCCGCGAGATGCTCTCGCCCAACTTCTCGACGACGTGCCTCTCATCCGTAACGTCGCGGTAGCTGCAGACGATGCCGACGATTTCGTCCCCGATCATCTGGGGGTTGCTCGAATGCTCGAAGACCCTGCCGTCCTTGAGCTCTATGAACTCGTGTATCGGCTTCTCCGGGCACTTCTCGAGATGACTTACCGTCCCGTGGATGCATTCGGGGTCCTTTACCATTGGAGAGTAAGTGCTCTATCAGCGGGCCGAAGTCTCTCGCCGCCGTGACCTGCTCGGGCAGCCGCCACATTTCGACGTACTTCCGGTTGAGGCTCGTTATCCTGTTCGACATGTCTATCGATATAATGCCGTCGGCGGTTGCGTCGATAGTTGCGCGGAGGAGGGAGAGCGCATGTTCGAGCTCGCTTCTGGAGTCGTTCTCAGCGCTGACGTCGCGCATTATCGCCGTGAACACCGTCCCCTCTCCCGTGCCGTACCTGGAGATCGAGGCCTCGGCCGGGAACTCCGTGCCGTCCTTCCGGAGGGCGAAGAACCTGGAGCGTTCGTTCATGTACCTCGACGACACGCGGCCGCGGGCGAAATCCTGCACGTGTTTTGCGTGGGCTTCCGTGAATCGCGCGGGCATGAGGACTTCGAGAGGCTTGCCAAGGATTTCGTCCGGGCGGTAGCCGAAGATTTTTTCCGCCCCTTTATTGAAATAGACGATTCTGTGCTCCGCGTCGGCGGATACGACCGCGTCCTCGGCGATGTTGAGAATGGTTTCGTAGCGGGCGCTTGCGCTGCGAAGGTTTTCAAGCTCGTTTAAAAGCTGCGCTTTGGTCTTAGAGCTCTCTTTCATTTATTCCACGCGCCCCTCTCGCTGCTATCCCCGGCAGTCATCCGGCCGCAGCCCGGCATGAACAATAACATTCAAATCCGAACTTAACGCTCTTTATTACTTTAACATTTATTCCTTTTCCGGGGCGGAACTTTTATGCTTATTGCTTAATTATAATCCCTGTTTGTCAAAATTAGGCGAAATTACGGCACGTCATGCATTAACATGCGCATATCCCGCTGCGACCGGTTTCTCTCCATACGGTATTATGGTTCTGAACCTTTCGCAATTCGATCCTTTGACGGGCTCGGGACAGGCAGGCTCGGGTGAACGGGTTGGGCGGCGGATAAACAAAAAAGGGAGCCGAAGCTCCCTTGATGTGTATATATTTTAAATTCGAGGTTTTAAGCCGTTGCCTTCCTTCTTCTGATAATGACATATCCCGCTATTCCCAGAACGCCGGCCATGGCTATCAATCCCCATTCGGAGAGGGTGGGGATGTTGCTGCTGGTGTCAAGGAGCGCGCATTCGCCGGTTTCCTGATTGCAAAACGCGTTTTGGACAACGTCTTCGACCCTGCACAAAATGGGCCCCTCTGAACTATCAGCACAGGTCCCCTCACCCTGGCAGCAGTATTGAGGTGCGGGACCAAGTCCCGAAAACCCGTCTTCCGGCAATGCCAGAAGTAAAAAACCAAATGCCAGAAAAGCGACTACGAATGAATAAGTCCGTATTCCCCGCATATTCTTACCCTCCATTAATAGTTGACTCTATTATACAATAAACGGACGAGGAACAACAGCTTTAATTCCGGGGGTTCACAGACGCTGCCGTTTTGCCGATGGAGGTATAGACGGGCTGGTCCGTCTCAAGAACCGCGCCCAGGCAGCGCGAATAAAAAAGGGAGCCGAAGCTCCCTTTGCTAAGATAGATTGTAGATATTCCGGGCTTTAAGCCGTTGCCTTCCTTCTTCTGATAATGACGTATCCCGCTATTCCCAGCACGCCGGCCATGGCAATCAATCCCCATTCGGAGAGGGTCGGTATGTTGCTGCTGGTGTCAATAAGCGTGCATTCGCCCGTGCCCTGATCACAAAACGCGTTTTCGACAACGTCTTCAACCCTGCATAGAAAGGGTCCCTCTGAACTATCGGTGCACTTACCTTCCGCCTGGCAGCAGGATATCTCGGTTGAGAATCCCGAAAACCCGTCTTTCGGCAATGCCAGAAGTAAAAAGCCAAATGCCAGAAAAGCTACAGCGAACGAATAAGTCCGTATTCCGCGCATATTCTTACCCTCCGTTAATAATTGACTCTATTATACAATAAACGGACGAGGAATAAAAATGCTGAGTTTGCGGCATTCGAAGTGGGAGAAAAGGCAAAGGAAGGTGAAAGGCTAGTTTTATTTATCCTTCTTTTCCTTGATGAAAAGAAGCAAAAATCATTCCGACTACAGAATTACGCTAAAAATCTTGTGTTTTAGCTAAAATCTTTCAATTGGACTGCTCAAAGATTTCTTTACGCTTAAACACGCGATTTTCTTAACGCAAATTCTGTAATGTCGGGAAGGAAAGACCTTCTGGATTGATTGTGGGACTAAGGTAAACCCCCACCCATACCCTCCCCCTCAAGGGGGGAGGGAGATAAGATTACCGCCCTTCGACGCGCTCGGGGTGAACGGGTTGCGGCTACATTGCCTGGCGATGGCAGAGGAGATTCGGAAGAATCGTATATGCAGCACGCATTCGTGTGCCGCAAATTCTGTAATGTCGGGAAGAAAAGACAAAAGATAGATTTCTCGCCTTCACCTCGAAATGACAGGATTGGGATATACCCTTCGACAGCACGCTTCGTGTGCGCCCGGGATGAAGGGGAAGGCGGCGGATAAACAAAAAAGGGAGCCGAAGCTCCCTTTTTGTTATACGTTTATTCAGTATGTTCTACGCTGTTTGTTTCCTTCGCTTGAATACCATGAATCCGACTACTCCCAGAGCAGCCGCCGTGGCGATCAAACCCCATTCGGATATAGCCGGTATCGGAGACAGCGCCGGCCTCGATATATTGCAGCAGAAGACCTCGATCTGCGTCTGATCGGATGGAACGCAGCTATCTTCTAAAAACGGATCGCAGGGGATAGAATCGTCCAGGCAGTAGAAGCTGAAGTTTCCGGTGCCGTTCGTGACGGGGCCGCCGGGACCGCCGGGACCGCAGCCTGCCGCCTTCCTGCCCGTCCAGATTCCGACGTCATAACCGTTAGCCGCGCACACGTACTGTGCGTACGAGTTGGCGGAGTCGCAGCTGTCGGTGTCGCAGTCGCCGAAGCTATAGTTCGATCCGAGTTGCACGCCTCGTCGGGCCATTGCTCCGTGCCTTCGCTCCATTTGAGCAGCGTCTGGTCGGGGTTCACGCACTGCTCCACTTCCGGCGTGACGCACGCGCCCTTCGGGCAGATCCGGGGGCTGCGCCCAAACCCTCGGGGCGAAGACCGATAACGAGATTAGTAATGATAGTATGTAGAACTTCTTTATTCCTTTCATCCGGGCTTCCTCCTGACGCGGTGATAGCTGCGATTATACACGTTTTTCACGATGGCGGTCAAGGATTCGGGGGGCGCGCGGAACCGGCGGCGAGGGGGCGGCGTCATTTGTGAGATTGACTCCGGGAGCGGGAAGCTTAATAATGTATATATACGTTTTATGGAGATTACAGTTGTCCGTGTAAAGAAAATCATCAAGAGCCGGACCGGCAACCTGACCTGCCGGGAACGGAATTCAATATAAAAACGGAATTCAATATGAAAAGGAGGATAGAAAAATGAGGAGATTCGATACTATTCTGAATTTCTTCGGTATCGCCGTGATTCTGTTGTCTGTCTCTCTGTTTATGGTTAATGACTCGGCCCGCGGGTCGTGCGCGACTATTATAGCGAAAGAGGCGGAGGGGGCCGGCGATACGCTTTTCAGTTTTACGACTACGGTGCCCGAGGTTGCGGATTTTAGCATAGTCGACGGAGACACGCACCACTTTCTTTTCAACGGCTCCGGCGAATTCACCGTGCTCGAGGACCCGTCTCCGGGATGGGCTCTCGGTTCGGTCGAATGCACGACCGAGACTGAAGTGCCGTTCGAGGTGATTGACGGCGGCGTCCGGATCGATTGCCAGTCGGGAATGAGGGATATCCAGTGCACATTCGTCAACGTCAGGGCGCAGGTGGAAAGTAACATACCCGCCCTGTCCGGGTGGGGCATGATCGCAGCGGCCGGTGGATTGATTATAGCGGGCGTTTACTTCGCGTTGAGGCGGAGAAGGGCCTCGGGCGCGGTCTGATCCGGCCTCCGACAAGCTTCCGGCTTGCCTTCCCTGGCCCGTTTACGCCGAGGAGGCATGGGAAATAGATAAAACGCACGTTCTACCGGTGCGCAGCGGATTGACACGCTCTTTCCGCGCAACGATAATGTGTACGTACATGCAGAAGGAGACTGCCGATGAACGGTAACGACGAATTTATTAACTGCTGGAACGAAATACTCGTCCCGAAGTGGAACAGGTTCCGCCATCTGCTCTCCGGGAACGGCGCCGTCCACAGCGCCATGGCATACGAATATTTTCAGATCAAGCCGGGCGACAAGGTGCTCGACATAGGCTGCGGATACGGCGAGACGTGCCTCGAAATGGGCAGGATGGTCGGCCCCGGGGGCGAGGTGCTGGGGCTCGACTGCACCGAGGCGTTTCTCGAAATCGCGAACAGGGAGAGGGACGCGGCGGGGCTCGCGCAACGTGAAGTTCGTCCTCGGCGACGCGCAGACATGCGAGCTGCCGGAGAATTATTACGACGTGGTTTATTCGCGCTTCGGCGTGATGTTTTTTCAGAATATCGTCTATGCGCTCAAGAACGCGCACAAGACGCTCAAGCCGGGCGGCAAGCTCTGCATGATAGTCTGGAGGACGATAAGGGATAACCCGTGCTGGGGCCTGGCGAAGGACGTCGCGCTCAAGCACCTGCCCCCTCCGGGAGAGAGCGCGCAGACCTGCGGGCCGGGCCCGTTCGCGCTCGCCGACGAGGAGACCGACAGGGGGATGCTGAAGGCCGCGGGGTTCGAGAAGGTCGATCTCTTCAGGAGGAACGACGCCGAGGTGTGCATAGGGACGAGCCTCGAAGAGGCGATTGATTTTCAGATACTGGTCGGCCCGTCGGGGGAGATAATCCGCGAGGCGGCGGAGCTGGGCAAGGAAAAGCTCGCCGTGGTGCGCGAGGATATGAGAAAGTCGATGAAGAAGTACGAAAGGGCGGACGGGGTGTATATGCCTTCGAGCACCTGGTTCATAATGGCGAGGAAGTAAATTCTGTGCCCGTCGGGGGGAGGGGAAATAAAATCCTCTCTAGCCTATTTGGACTTCAGAAGGATGGAGCTGGAAGTTAAGTTACTTCTGTGCTCTTTGAGATAGGGCGTCCGAATGCTCGCCCGTTCGCATCCGTTCTTTTTCCATGGAGGGAATTAAATACTGGAAATATTGTTTTCCCCCTTTGTAAAGGGGAACAATTCCGAGCAAGTGAGGAATTGGTCGGAGATGATTAAAGGCAAAGGATTTCCTTAATCGAAGCGACATTTTTGTTAAGCCAGATTCAGGGGGATTTAAAATAAAACGAAGGCAATATATTATTCTCTTCTTTTCCTTGATGAAAAGAAGCACACACGTAGTGTGAACATTCGAAAAGACAAAGGAAAGGTGAAAGGCTGTTTTATTTATCCTTCTTTTCCTTGATGAAAAGAAGCAAAAATCATCCGACTACATAATTTGCTAAAAATCTCATGTACTCGCTAAATCTTCCGATCCCACCCCATCCCACGTAAGATTCTTAACGCTCGTACAATCGATTTTCTATACGCAAATTCTGTAATGTCGGGTAACGTGCTTCGACTGGCTCAGCACGAACGGGTTTGGCTAATTACCCGGCGATGGCAGAGGAGTTACGGAAGGATCGTAGTATGAGCACACATTGTGTGCCGCAAATTCTGTAATGTCGCGGGGATAAGAAAAAGCTAAATCCTCCCTAACCCTCCTTTGCTAAAGGAGGGAATTAAAATCTGGAAATATTGTTTTCCCCCTTTGTAAAGGGGGATTTAGGGGGATTTAAAAGACTAGATTCCCGATCGGTGTCGGGAATGACAGAAATAATATAGAAATAATAAGGTACACCCCCACCCTTAACTATTTTGGCCTAGGCATCGAAGAATCGGAATTAAGCGCCTTTCCTGCCTTTGTTGCAAGAGCGACCTACCGCTCACTCGTTCGCGGCAGTTCCCCCTCCTATAGAGGGGGAGGGAACTATTCATTTACTCAGGCATCGTATCGCCGGAGCCGCCCGCTTCCTTCGGGAAGTCCTTGAACTTGGGCAGGCCGTCCATAATGTGAAGCACGGTCTCCTGATAGTTCACGTGGACCGCCGGCTTGAACGGGAGGCCCGGGATTATGGCCGCGTACAAGTCGGTGAGTCCCATTGTCGGATGCACGGTCAATACGTGACCCCCGCACGTCTTGCACCACTTGCGGAAGCTGTGGGGCGTTTTGTTGAACGTGCCGACGTTGGCTTCGCCCTTGGTGACCTTCACCGCATCGGGTTTCCAGAGGGTGAACGCGTTGACCGGCCCCGCCGACCAGTGCCTGCACGAATCGCAGTGGCAGTAGCCCATGAGTACGGGCTCGCCGGTTGCGGCTATCTGAACCGCTCCGCAAAAACAACTTCCTGTGTATGTTTTACTCTCGCTCATGATAGTGTCTCCTTTGACGATAGAATATTCGTTAAACGTGTATTAACAATCGGGGCAGGCCGCTTAAATCCTGACGCCGAATACCGATAGAGTATACTCGCCGCTTTCCGTCTTCTCGGTTATTTTTACGGTTTCGCTGTTTGCGCTTACCTTAACCGGGCTCAGATAGAAGCTCATCGGGCTTGTCTCCACCGCACCGCCGTTCGATCCGCTTGCCGCCTCGTGCGCCGCCGGACCGCTGGTATAAAGGTCCATATAATCCGAAGCGAACGAAAGAGATGAAACGCCGAACGATAAACCTAAAACCGCTGCTGCTATTAACTTCTTCATGTTGCTAATCTCCTTGTAACGTATTTTAAGATATAAGGGTGCAAGCCTTGTGCCAGATTGCATGGATGCGATAAATATTAGTGATGACGGAGGGTTAGGAAGAACGCAGCCGCAAAATCTCACATGGCGGAATTTCGCCATTAGCGAGTAATCGCTATGATTCGGCGCGGGATTTCGGGAGATATATATCAGGCAGTTAGATGATTGGAGGACACAATTTGTGACCTCCAATTTTTTGTCATCCTGAACTCGATTCAGGATCTTGTATTGTATCATGATCTCGAAATCACGATTTGTGACTTCAAGTTTTCATATCCTTTTGATTTTTGTTCGTACGGTTTTGGGGACAGTGAACTAGTAAAAACGAGACCCTGAAACTAGTTCAGGGTGACTGATTCATGATGATTTAAAATTAATAATCATTTTGACAATCTCATCTGCGAGCTTTGCTGATGTGTATGGTTTATTGCTTTGATTATCCCTCCAGCAATTTTCCATAAGAGGTGTTACATCAAAATCAAATAACAAATCTCCAATTCTTCCTGGTTCTTCTCTATAAATAACTCTTCCCAAGTCTATCTTTGAGACATATAGTTTTGATTTGTCCAATGTGTTACTGAACTGAGGCACCCATTGAACAATAACCTCAAACCCTAAAGAACCGAGTTTATCGTCATGTCTGAATGCTTTTAAATAGTAGGTAAAGTCATTTTTCTTTCTGTATTCGAATTTCACGGGAGTCGAATTTATTTTTACACAAATCCTTTCGATTTCTTCAAACAAATCATTGACTTCGTTCATAGCTTCATTTACACCTTCCGTGGAATGTAAAAAGGCTCTTCTTTTATTAGCTATTTCTCGTTTAATTTGTAGGATCTTGGCTTGCTCAACAACAGTAACGGATTTTATTTCACTCCCTCTTTTCTGAGCTCGCGATTTGATTACACCGATTAATTCCTGAAATCCGTATTTTGGTAAATCCAAAGAAAATAAAGGGCGTGCAAACCATTTGGGTTTTTCGCTTTCATCGAGATTCACAAGCAATATTCCTTCCCAATGATTTTCCAAGCCAAATTCTTGGATAAACAGCTCTTCTGTTTTTGTCCAGTCGCTCTTCCCCCAACCCTCCCTATACAAAATCACAATTAAATTCGTTCTTTCTATAAATATACTTCGTAATAGCTCAACTCCATTTCCACCTGCGAGTTCTTGTTGGTGTTGTGTATATACGAATGTTTTAAAAATTTCACCCAACTCAGTGTAGATTGCATAGGCCAATTCTTCATCTCTGGAAAGGTAAGAGATTGCTACATCGTATTTTTCAAGAATTTGATTACTCATCCATAATATCCCCCTAGATATTCATTTTTTTTACGAATCTGAGCCGTGTTCCATCGGGATAGGTCCCTTTTCTCCTTTTTGCATTTCCATTTCCTTCAATTTCTCCATTTTTCTCCATTTCTTTTAATACATTTTTTTTAACTTGACCGGAATGGTAGTCGGTTTTATCTGACATCACGAAATCCAATACTTCTTCGATCGTAACCCAATCTTTGCCAATGAATTCATCTTGTAGAGCTTTCTTGAGAGGTTTAAAATCGGGCTTGTCTATTTTAAGTGTTAATTGCTTTGATTGAGTTCCTTGAAACCGGAAATCGCCTTTTGGTGCTATTCTCCAAATAGCATATTTCATTACATTACAGCCTTTTAAATGTTGAGTGCCAAAAAAAATTGAATATATATGACGTCTTCCTCTATAAAGATCATAGCTCACAACATATTTACAACCGGCTAGCTTGAGTTGTTTCTTATACAAATTGAAAAAAAAATCCTTTCTTTCTTCCTAATCTTGAATATCTATCCCGTCCCTCCAATCGCCACATCCAAATAACTCATCTAAGTGCTTTTCAAATTCTGGTCTTTCTTTGAATCGATTAATATATTCGTACATAATGGTCACATAAACTTCTGATGCTGGGTTCATCATTATTCGGTTTATGATACTCATAGGCGTTTCACTTATACCGAAGGGATCAATCATTACAAAACAAGGTGCCAGTAACTTTCTTTGTTCTTCTATCTGATCTAAAACTTGTTCCATTGTATCATCGAATTTGCCGTGGATAACTTGTATTTTCGCATTTGGGGGAGGTTAGGAGTGGACTTTGCCGCACATCGTCTAAATACTCAGTTCTCTTTTTGTCTTGCTCAATAAAAAGAAAAACTATTTCTGATGAAATCTTTGATCTATGATGAATTAGTGCTTTCAAAGCTATCACCGGAGAACCATCTTCTCCATTTTCATATTCTCCAGGACCAGCAAACCCATCTATAAATAAAATACGTTGATTCCACGTAGCTCAATATCGGAATCCACGCATCAAGGTAGGACTCTCAATACAAGATGTTTGCCTTATGTATGGTGGTTCTAGTTTCCAGACTGTATCTTTAGGCGGGGACATTGTCTATTGTGAATAAATAGAGAAAGTTAAATTCCTACAGCTAACTTGCGTGAATCAAGATTGCTGGTTGGATATTCACGCCACGTTCTACCGTCGAGGAGTGCCAAGTCGCCTCCTCTTTTGTTTATTCTTCCTCCTAATTGTTTTAGAAAGAAAGCTACGCCCGCTTTTTCACATTGATTCTTTATCGATTGTGCCCATTCTAAACTCATATGTCTTGCATTACGTCCGGATTCACCGCCAACTATAACCCAATTAATATTGTTAAGGGGGAGGTTGGGAATCATCTCTAACAGAGGCTCAACACTTAGAAAACGAACTGCCGCTGGAACTTTAGATAAATCATCTGATCTATACGTGTATTTACTGGATTCAATGCTTACTCCCATCCATACATTGCTAGGCCACTCAAGCTCAAAACTTATTTCCAACAGGCGCTCAGATCTCTTTGTGAGAACTTGAAATGTATGCCAATGAGCTTTTGTCATAACTTTGAATACTTCTTTTACATATTGCTTCGGTACTCTTTCATGAAAGAGGTCACTCATCGAGTTTACAAATATCATTCTCGGTTTTTTCCACTTTAGAGGTTCTTCCAATCTTTCAGGAACTAATCTTAGGTCGAAACCTTGTTCGTATGGATGTCCGGGAACGCCGCGAAATCTTTCCGCAAAAACCTCTGCATAGCAGAATTTACATCCGGGGCTTATTTTATTGCAGCCCCTTACAGGATTCCACGTTGCATCTGTCCATTCAATCTTGCTTAGCTCACTCATGTTCTTATATATATTCTAACAAAATTACAGAAGCATTTAAAGGGGGAAATTTGCTATTATGCTCATTATCTTGCGGTAATTTTAGGATTTTCCCCCCCCATTACACATTCTGGAACACCCATCTCACGCGGCCGACGATGAGGTTCCGGTCGAGCTCGTCGAGAGGGACGGAGTAGTCGTCGACCATCTGGTTATCGCTCTTGATGATGATCTCGTTGGGCTTGATCTCGACGCGCTTGACGACGTAGCCCTCGTACGGCAGATGGAGGCAGTATATCCCGTTACTCACGATCTTCTTGTCGTTCGGGTCAAAGCCCACGTAAGCGCCGTTGACGATGGTGGGGTACATGCTGTCCCCCTCGACCCTGAACCCGTTCGTGTAGTTCCGCACCAGCTTCGACGGCAGCGTGACGCGCTCTATAGGCTCGGCGTCGGGAGACGCGAGCGGGTTCCCCGCGCCGGCCAGCTCCCATATCTTGATCTCGACGAGGCTGTCCCCGCCGAAGACAGACGATATATCAGGGAGGAACATATCCCCCTGGCCGCGGCGTAGCCACTTCGGGCTTATGCCGTATATCTTCTCTATGACCTTCAGGAAATGGTCGGGCGGGCGCGTGCGGCCGGACTCCCAGCTGAGGATGGTGTTGAGGGATTTGCCTATGCCCTTGCCGAATTCCTCCTGCGTCAAGTCGAGCGCCTCTCTTACGAGTTTGAGCCTCTGCCCGATTTCGTTATTGTGATCCACTTTTACCCCCTATTTCACAATTCTGTGAATTTTCCTATTGACAGATTCACAGTTCTGTGAATATAATATACATAGACAATATGACAATAGCAATATTAATACACAATACTGTGAATTGCAAGTGGAATGGTCGCGAAATTGGGAGAACGGTTGAAATGGATGATAAAAGGGCGGGAATGAAGATGAGGGGAGATGAGGCGGGGAATGGGAGTGAAAGGGAGAGATGACATCCTTCGACAGGCTCAGGATGATGGTTAAAAGAAGGAAAGGGAAATAGACCCTGACCCTCCTTTACGAAAGGAGGGAATTAAAAGAAGCGGCAAGATGCCGCTCCTACAATTTAGGAAAGATGACGGAAATTATGATGACGGAATTAATAAGGAGTCAATGGAGTCTGATGGGACGGATAGAGCAACGGTTGCGAGCGAGCAACGGTTGTGAGCGGGCGAACAGCCGGACGCCCCACGCTGGGTACATCAATGCAAATGTCTGGCTCAGCGGCGGCAGAAAACAAAACGAACCGGACGCCATTGCTAATGAAACAGAGGAGAGAATGGGATTGATGGGACGGATAGAGCAACGATTCCGAGCGAGCAAGGAATCGGTCGGAGTTGCTAACGACGGAGAGGAGAGAATTCAACTGATGGGACGGATAGAGCACATAACGACGCAGCAGATAATCGGGGAGTGGGGGAGCATAGAGAATTTCGCGGCTTCGCACGGGGTGAGCCCGGCATCGACGAAGATGGTGATTTACGTGGAGGGGGCGAAGAGCAGGCCCGTGGAAGAGGCTTTGAGGAAGTACGGGTACCTGAACCTTCTCAGGTTCGAGAAGGAGCTCAAAAAGAGGGGGCAGACGTTTTCGGGGTACGTCGCGGCGGACGGGCTCAACCCTGTGGAGCTGATAGAGACGCTCAGGATGAAGGAGACTCATCCGGACGTGGTGGCCGGGCTAAAGGACGGCGGGTTCTGGGCGGTGCTGGACAAGGGGGGGGATGATGAGGGGGATTTAAAAATAGATAAGAAAATCCTCCCTAGCCCTCCTTTTTCTAAGGAGGGAATTAAAGGATGAAGGCGAGATTGCTTCGCGTTGCTCGCAATGACAGATTAAAAAAGAAGAAAAAAAAAGATTTCTCACGTTTTGGTTTGTGCTGATGAGATACAAGGACTAATGGATTTATTTGGAATCAGTGATCGGTGTCCGGTTCTTGCACACGTTCAGAACCGTTGTTCGAAATGACAAATAAATTAATGGGAGGCGGTCATGAAGTATTCGGTTCTTAGGTACATGAGTTACGCGGTTCTCGGGTTCGGGTTCCTGTACATGACGTGGCACCTGGGGAGGGCGTTCGAGAGGGACGAGGCGCGGAACGTGACGGTCACGGCGTGCATGGAGACCGAGGCGGGGTACGACTGCAGGGCGGTCGACGTGGAGATCGGGGAGCTAAAGCGCGTGTACGAGCGCGCGATAGAGGAGTCGGTCGAGCCCGGGGCCGGGCGCAATAATAATTTGCTCGAGTTCACGAAGAGGTGAGCCGGGCTGAGGCCAACCGCTCCGGCTTTCCCGCAATTCTATATTAGGGACTCTTGCGCGATGAATAACGGGCTTGCTTGCGCTCAGCCGTATACGTGACTGACGCGCGGTGAATAATGGGCTTGCATGTAGTCAAGAGCGGCCGATTGCGTGCTCGCTTGCAATCCTTCCTTCTTGTGCGAAGGGAAAGCCGGGGCTGCACTCCTACAGAGACGGTCCCGGAGATGCTCCGGCTGCCAGTCCCCTGGCCGGGCCGGGGCGCCGGGACCTCTTATATATATAGGGAAGGGGGCGGGAGAGGATGGGGGAGCTGTTGAGAGGGCGGAAAGTTATCGCGTACATACGGGAGTATGACCCGTTCAATCCTTCGACCCTTCGACGGGCTCAGGGCAGGCGGGTTAAGGACGAACGGGTTTGGCTGCCGGTTTGGGCGGAAGAGGCCGGAAGGAATCGCAGCGGATGACGAGTGCTAATGCCGACGGGACTGAAACTGAGACGGAGACTGAGACTGAGATGAGCGGGGAGAACTGGGAGAGTCTGATTACGGAGAAGGGGTTCATGCGCGTGCCGAGGGCGCTCAGGCTCAGGCGCGCCGAGCTCGGCATCACCAATAACGAATATACCATATTGCTCGACTATGTGGACTATTACTCGTTCAGCGGGACGATGAACCCGTACAAGCACCTGACCGAGGTGAGCGGGATGAACGAGAGGTCGGTAAGAAGGCTCCTGACCTCGCTCGAGAAGAAGGGGCTCCTCAGGCGGAAGGTGAGCCTTCACGGGAACGGCAGAACCAGGGGAGTCGTATTCAGCGTAGACCCTCTGGTGAGAAAGCTGAGGACGATGATGAAAAAAATGTCCCCCACTGTGGGGGAAGAAAATGTCCCCTACGTGGGTGTACAATCCGTCCCCCCCAATACAAGAGAAGAGTTTATATACGGAGACGAGAGTGAGAACACGCCCGCAAAGAACGCGGGCTTGCCGGGGGGCGCGGATTTTTCAGCGAACGTGAATGAGGGAGAAGCGGACGGGAGGGGAATAAGGAGAGGCGCGGGGGGAATGAATTACGGCTTTATACGGGAGACCGGGGGGCCTTATCAGGAGGCTCCGCGCAATGACCGCAATCAGGCTCGCGAAGGCGATGCCGTGATCAAGGAAGGTAAGGCCGGTCAAATCCACCTTGCGCGGGCGGGGCGGGGCCCCCGTGGTCCCATTACGGGGGAGGGTGAGGAAATGATTGAGGGTAGTGATGACACGAGGAGATCGAGTGTGAGTGCGGATTCTTCGCAAGAGATTGCCGCGGTCGCGTCGAAAGCGCTCCCTCGCAATGACAGTAAGAGAGGGGCCGGCGGGTACTCGCATTCGAGGTGGTATAACGAGGTTTTCAGGGGGCTTTACGAAAGCGCGGCGGGGCAGCCGGCGCTCACGGGCGGCCGGGAGTACAAATCGGCCGAGACCTATTTCAGGAGGCTCCGCGAGCTGAACCCGGAGATGCCGCCCGGGGAGATCTACGACCTCGCGGGCGAAGGGGCCGCGTTCATGCTCGGCTCGCAGATGGAAGGGGGCGTATTCGGGTGGATTCACAAACCGCCCGACATATGCCTCCTCGCGAGCCAGGCGCAGTCGGTCGAGTGGCACCTGCGGAAGATGCGGCAGGGCGGCGTGAGGGACGGGCCGGGAGGGGCCGCGGCGGCGGAGCGCGGCGGGACGGATGTGCGGATCAGCTTCACGGATAAATTGCGGGAGGGACAAGATGCAAACGAAAAGATCGAGAGAGTTTACGGGGAGCTCAGGGGTATCGAGAGCGCCTCACGAAGGCGGGCGCTTCCGGACGGGAGCCGCGCGGTCAGCCGCAAGAGGGGTTGAGGGTCCGGGCTGCGGAGCGGGGAAGGAGTCCGAGGTCGGCGCGGGGTACGCGCATCAGGAAGAATTTTTAAGTGAAAATAAGGTACCCCCTCACCCGAACCCTCTCCCTCTGGACCGGGGAGAGGGGAATAAAACTATGGGACGAGCGACAAGTTCAGGGCGAAGCGATGTATCATCGCGGCTGGAATCCGCTCCTGCGATAGTCGGCGGAATGAAGAAATCGTATACGGGCGGGGATACTACGCCGAGGCAGAAGAGGCTGCTCAGGGAGGCGCTGGACTTTCTCGAAAGCGCGCTTCCAAAGGACACGGGCCGGGTTCTCAGCCGGGGGGCGGGAGGAAGCGAGGCGGAGGCGGCGCTCAAAAATCTCTTCGCGCTCTACGAGGGGATCGACCCCTTCGCGGATTTCATAAAGCCCGGCGAGAGGGAGTTTTTCCCGGTGCTCAGGTCCGAGAGGACGCTCGACCGCTTCCTCGAGGCGTTCAGGCACCTCTACTACATACTGAGGCGCGCGGAGGAGAGGGCGAGGCTCACAAACGCGTTCGATAATTTCTGGGCGCGGTGCACTGCGTACCTGACGAAATGCGGGTACTCGCAGAAATATATATCCGATATATGTGGGAAAGACAGCATATTCTACAGGCAGAGCTTCGCCTGGTGGCGGCGGGAGTACGGGGATTCGGAGGAGGGGTTCTCCCCGATGTACGAGTACTTCAGGGCGTGCTTCGGCATGGAGGGGAACGACGATTACTGCGCCTCGGGCACGAAGGACGGGGTGACGTACGACTGGCGGCGGATGAGGGCGTGCCGCGAGAGGGAGGAAGAGGAGAGGGCCAGGCGCGAGACGCGGTTCGAGAAGCCCGAATGGGAGGAGTGGTCGGAGGAGAACAGGAGGCGGGTCCGCCGGCTGATCGAGTCGCTCCGGAGCGGGCGGGAAGAGGAGCGGGCTGGTGAGGCTGGTGAGCCCGAGACCGACCCGGTCCTGGCCGAGATCAGGAGGAGGAACAGGGAGAGGGGGATTTTCGTTTGATGCGCTGCCGCTCCGCGCTTTTCGAAAGGGAGGGAAAAGGCACACGCGGTGTGATCTTTCGGGAAGACAAAAGAAAGGTGAAAGGCTAAGACAATATTATTTTCTTCTTTGTCTGGATACAAAGAAGCAAAAATCATCCGACTACAGAATTATGCTAAAAATCTCATGTACTCGCTAAATCTTCCAATTCAACCCCACCCCGTGGAAGATTTTTAACGCTCGTACAATCGATTTTCTTCACGCAAATTCTGTAATGTCGGGAGAGGAGAAGACAGATTTCTCCCGTTGGTCGAAATGACAGGAGAGGAGATGCTTGAGATCATATGCCCGCGGGTGCTCACCCGCCGCAAATTCTGTAATGTCGGGGTAGACAAATGCGGTCAGGTGCGATGGCCGGGGTGGCCGGGGCGGCCGATAAGGGCAGGGCGCCGGGAAGAGGGAGGATTGTGCGATATGACAAAATCTACGTTAGAAAGTCCGGCAGGCGGCCGAAAAGCGTGAGAATTCGCGGTGGCTTATATGACACATCTCAATAATTGCAGGAGGATAGGGAATGAATCTGACCGAACACTAAATATGGCCGTATGATCGTGAAAAGAGCCCGGCAGGTGTGCGATTTCACGTATTTAATAATTTATAACGAATTTAGGGGATAATTACGCATAAATAAGGTATACTCTTAAATTGGGTGAATTTCCCCTTTTAATCCGGATTAAAAGGATACGGCCTTATGAAGGCGATAGTTAAGAGAAAACTGACAATACATATGAGCGAAAAGAAAACGATAGTGCCCGCGAAGAACGGGGAGACCCGGACGATTAGCGGCCACGAAAAGAATATGAAGGCACATTATTTCCACGAGCGCCTGGGCATCAGCTTCAGGGTTCTCGGACTCCTGTTCGAGGACGAGAGGTACGAGATATACCATGCCCGCAACAAGAAGTACGACAGGGACATCATACTCCACTTCAGGAAGAAGGACGGGAAGAGGATGTTCAATGTGCAGAAGGTGATGTTCGAGCGCTTCGCGCCGGTTGCGCAGGCGAAGGTTCCGAAAGAGGTAAATCTGCCCTGGGACAACAGGTCCGATAAGCTGAAGGGGCACTAACACTCGTCCGCGGGTCGGGGGAACGTGCGCGCGCCATGCGCGCCGGACCGACGGTCGAGAATTCAACATAATTGTTTCTGAGGAGTGAGCGGGGGAATTTTATTTTTCCGCGCGGTGCGGAGCTGCGTTTGGATGGGGAGTGAATGACCGCTCCGACATCCGTGATCGGATTGCATGCGCCTGGCGATGTTCTTAGGGACAAAGAAAGGTGAAGAGCTATTTTTTTTAAACCTTCTTTTCCTTGATGAACACACGTAGTGTGGTCTTTCGAAAAGACAAAGAAAAGAAAGGTGAGAGGCTGTTTTTTTTATCCTTCTCTTCCTCGATGAAAAGAAGCGAAAATCACACACGTAGTGGGTTTCCGAAAAGACACGGAAAAGGCAAGACGAAACTGATCTCTTCTTTTCCTTGATGAAAAGAAGCAAAAATCACACACGTAGTGTGTTTCCGAAAAGACTCTACAGAATTGTGCTAAAAATCTCATGTACTCGCTAAATCTTCCAATTCTACCCCACATGGTGATGTGGGTTGATGATGCGTGATTATAATTCCGAAGTTGCTGATAAGGATAGGGCGTCCGATTCCTTACTAGTTCGGAATCGTCCCGTGGAAGATTCTTAACGCTCGTACAATCGATTTTCTTAACGCAAATTCTGTAATGTCGGAAATAATCACCCTTCGACGTGCTCAGGGTGAACGGGTTGGGCTCATTCCCTGCCGAAAGCAGAGGAGTTACGGAAGAATCGTATATGAGCACACAATGTGTGCCGCAAATTCTGTAATGTCGGGGGAAGGAAAAGATATAAGCATCATTGAATGGATGAATGGTGACACCCCCATCCTCGCCTTCCCCCCTCAAGGGGGAGGGGATGAATTTTAAACCTTCGTCTGCACTCGGGGTGAACGGGGCGGCGTGTCGCCGCTGACATACGGGAGTATTGTGGAAGCGGAGGAGTCGGAAGGATCGTAGAAACGCACTACGTGCGTGTGTGGGCGTCCGATTCCTCCCAGGGCCCGTAATCGACGCTATCACAATGTGTCCCGTCACCTTTAAGAGCTCACAAGTTGCGGTTGCAAGTTTCGTCGGAAAATCGTATAATACAGCCTGTCAATTAAAGGAGGGAATATGAGAAGCATAGCGAGCCTGTTCCTGAATCAAATACGTAATATGTCTTATTTATTGGTAATTATATTTATCGCGGCCGGGTTTGCGGCGATACATCCAGGGACAAGTTATGCCCAGATTGGCTGTGAAATCGGCATCAGCAAAGTGGCGACGCCTGATGACGGCACCGAATTCCACTTTGTAACTACGGGTCCGGCGAGCTCGCCGGAATTCGACCTTGTCAGCGGCGACGGTAAGGGTCTTACAAGTCCCGCTGGAAGTTCGGTGGACGTAGTAGAGGATCTGCTGAGCGGATGGGTGCTCGATCATGTGGAATGCGTGACCGAGGACGCGGCGGTCGTAACGAATATCGAGAACGGCGTACGAATTCTCTGTCCTCCCAACGGCGGCGGCGCAGGATGTACTTTCTTCAATAAACGGCTCGGAAGCGTGCCCACGCTCTCTGAGTGGGGGATGATAGCGGCGGCGACGGGGCTTGTGCTCGTCGGCGTGTTTTTCGCACTTCGCGGAAGAAAGGCGCGGGGCGAGGCATAAATAAAAGTGAAAATTCAAATTATGATCTATTTAAAGGAGGCTCAATGAGTAAGTTTATTGAAACCGCAATTTGTCTGTGCCTTATGTTCTTTGTCGCGTTGGCTGTATCCCCGCGTCAGGCCTCGGCCGGAACAGTCGAGCAGGGCTGCTCGGTCGAGATTGTTAAAGAGGCGTTCCCGCCGGAGGGGTCCTTCGATTTTCTCGCGGAATCCACGAAGGACCCGGATGATCCGTTTTCCTTATCGGCCGGCACCGGTACTAATGAATTTTTAACACCCGGAGAGACCGTGACTGTGACCGAGCTCGACCGAGCGGGGTGGGAGCTGGTCGAAGTCAAATGTGAAAACGTCAGCTCCGGTTTTACCGTGTTTGTGAATGACGATAACCAGGTTATAGCCGACTGTTCGACCAACGGCTTCGCGGTCTGTACCTTCGTCAACAAAGGGCCCGCGAACGTCCCGACTCTATCTCAGTGGGGGATGATAGCGGCCGGGGCCGGATTGGCGATGGTAGGCGTGTTCTTCGCATTGAGGCGGAGAAGAATTACGGCGTAGGACTTATTTAACCATGATTGACGGAAATAGAAATGTATCCCCTCACCCCGGCGCTCTCCCTCCTCGCTAATCCGGCGGGGAGTATGAGGAAATGAGCGGCAGACAGACCGTATTTCGACGTACAACCATGAATGTCAATGAATTATGATTGACATTGCACGGCATATTTAGTAAAATGGGTTCAAAATATTGAAGGAGGGGTATATGCTGAGCAAATGCAATTACGTATTCAGCCTTATTTTACTGGCCGCAACAGTATGCGGAATCTTATTTCTTAACGCGCACGGCGCAAGCGCACAGTTCCTGGACTGCGACATCTTGATTACCAAGTCGGCGCCGGGGGCGGGTGATCTGGAGTTCGAATTCAACGGCGTCGATGAAAACGGCGACACATTTTCCGAGTCCCTTGCGGACGGGCAGCATGTCGGGTTCGGCGTCGAAGACGGAACGACTACGGTGATAACGGAAGATCCTCAATTCGGATGGAGGTTCGGCGGGATAGAATGCGAAACGGGGCCCGGAGTAATCATCACTGAGATAGCGAACGGCTTCTCGATCGATTGCGTGGATGAAGAGACGGGCCAGGCGGAATGTCTGGTTACGAATGTGCAGATCGCAGGGGTCCCGACGCTCTCGGAGTGGGGAATGATCGCTGCTGCTGGTGGGTTAGGGTTGATAGCGGTGTTCTATGCTGTAAGAAGGAAGCGAGCGCAGGCGGTATAGACGTTTTACTTTATTAAAGATGAGATTCCCGATCGTAGTCGGGAATGACAGGAAAGAAAAAGATGAGATCCTGAGCTCGACTCAGGATGACTGAAAAATTAAGAGCCTCTTCCCTCCATGCGGGGGAAGGGGCTTTTTTGTTGGGGGCAGGGTGAGATATATCCCTGTAAGGGGACATAAAAAGGCGCAATCCGCATTGACCGGACCCCGATGATAGAGTAAAATGGCATATCTCGAATATGAGGAGGAGGGCTATGCGTAAACTTTTGAAATCATTATTAACCTTTGTTTTGCTATTGTTTGTTATGCCCATGATATTATCGTTTTCGGCCGGGAACAGCGCCGCGCAGCCACTAGAGTGTCCTGTTTCGACGATAAAGGTGGCTCCCGGGGCAGAGGGCGAGGAATTCCAGTTCAATGGCGTGGATCAGAATGGGGACGATTTTACATTTTTTGTAACCGTCGGTGAGACTTCAGTCGGCGTTTCGGCGCAGTCCGCCACGATAACGGAAGTACCTGTTCCCGGCTGGAAGTTCGCGGGAATAGAATGCAAAGGAGGAGGGCTAATCATTACGGATGTGACGCAGACCGGCTGGTCCAATGAATGCGTGAATCCGAATCTGGCAACCTTCTGCATAATTACCAACGTGCCCGTGAACCCCATTCCGACTATCTCCCAGTGGGGGATGATTTCGGCGGCGGCGGGGCTGGTGCTGATCGGCGTGTTCTTCGCCGTCAGGCGGAAGAGGGCGCAGGCGGTATAGACGGGAAATAACAGCGAGATTCCCGATGGAAGCTCACGGGAATGACAGAAAAGGAAAACCGGGACCCTGAAACCAGTTCAGGGTGACTTCAAAGTTGCCCCTTTCTTCCGTTGCGGAGGAAAGGGGCTTTTTGTTTTAGCGATACTGCATTCTCAATCACTTGTAGGAGCGGCTTCCAGCCGCGACACAAGCGTAATGTAATCTTTCGGAAAGACAGAGCAAAGACAAAGAACGGTAAAAGACTGTTTTGTTATCCTTCTTTTCCTTGATGAACACACGTAGTGTGCTCTTTCGGAAAGACAAAGCAAAGACACGGATAAGGTGAAAGGCTGTTTTATTTATCCTTCTTTTCCTTGATGAAAAGAAGCAAAAATCATCCGACTACAGAATTGTGCTAAAAATCTCATGTACTCGCTAAATCTTCCAATTCAACCCCACCCCGTGGAAGATTCTTAACGCTCGTACAATCGATTTTCTATACGCAAATTCTGTAATGTCGGGAATAATCACCCTTCGACAGGCTCAGGGTGATCGGGTTGGGTTGAGCTGAGGGGGATGTTAGAGATCGTATGCCCACGGGTGCTTACCCGCCGCAAATTCCGTAATGTCGGGAAAAGAAAATGCGAGATTGCCGCGCTGCTATGCAGCTTGCAATGACAGGAAGATTAATGTAGAACCTTCGACAGCGCACTTCGTGTGCGCTCAGGGTGAACGGGATTAAAACAGATTTCTCTCGCTGGTGCGAATTGTTGCTTACAATCGTAATCGAGAATGACAGAGAATTTGGATGCACCTTTCTTCCGTTGCGGAGGAAAGGGGCTTTTTTTGGACACCCGGGCAGCTGAATGACCCGAAGACACGTTAAACCCCGTTGACCGTACGCCGGTAATATTGTAAAATCGATAACATTGTAAAAGGAGGATAGGTATGCGTAACTTTCTACAATCTATATTAATTCTTGCAATTGTGCTTTTCGCGGTTCCATTGATTTTAATTGTTTCGGCCGAAGACGGCAGAGCGCAGGGCTGCATAATTACGGTGACGAAGGTAGCACCCGGGGCGGAAGGCCAAAGTTTTGATTTCAACGGAGTGGAGGCTAACGGAGAGACATTTTCATTCTCTATTATAGCCGGTGGATCCGCATCGGGCTCAGCGTCAACGGCGCCTGCGACAATAACGGAAGTCCCTGTAGAGGGGTGGAAGTTCGGAGGAATAGAATGTGAGCCCGGAGGAGGGGTGGCCATATTGGATGTACTGAAAGACGGGTGGGTCGAAGAATGCGAAACTCCGAGTCTGGAGACCTTCTGCATAGTCACCAACCTTCCCGCTGTGTCCCCCATTCCGACTCTATCCCAGTGGGGGATGATTTCGGCGGCGGCGGGATTAGGATTGGTCGGGGTGTTCTTTGCCGTCAGGCGCAAGAGGGCGCAGGCGGCATAGACGGGAAATAACAGCGAGATTCCCGATAGAAGCTCACGGGAATGACAGAAAAGGAAAACCGGGACCCTGAAACCAGTTCAGGGTGACTTCAAAGTTGCCCCTTTCCTCCGGCGTGGAGAAAAGGGGCTTTTTGTTTTAGCGATGCTGCGTTCTCAATCACTTGTAGAAGCGGCTTCCAGCCGCGACACAAGCGCGATGTAATCTTTCGGAAAGACAAAGCAAAGACACAGATAAGGTGAAAGACTGTTTTTTTATCCTTCTTTTCCTTGATGAAAAGAAGCAAAAATCATCCGACTACATAATTTGCTAAAAATCTCATGTACTCGCTAAATCTTCCAATTCAACCCCACCCCGTGGAAGATTCTTAACGCTCGTACAATCGATTTTCTTAACGCAAATTCTGTAATGTCGGGGAAGAAAAGGCGAGATTGCCGCGTTGCTATACAGCTTGCAATGACAGAGAATTTGGATGCCGTTTCTTCCGGGACTTGGCGGCGGATAAAATTTTGTGAACGCGCGGTTAAGGAGACAAAATTAATATTCCAAATCCGCAAATCATTCTGTAGACTTTTTCCTATGAGAAGCGAATCGAAAATCACACTTGAAAAAGCGGCGCGGATACTCGGCACGGACATCGATACACTACTCGAAGAAATTAACGACGTAGGGATCGCGGTGCAGCGCGACAGGGGCTCGGGATTCGACTACATAAGCGCGGCCGATTTCGAGGACCTGAAAGAGAGTCTGGGCATCACCGAGAATTGAGCCGGGCAGAATTTCCGTCCTCGCGCCGTGCGCGGCGCACGCACACTCGGGCTTGAGCTCGCGGGATCCGGGCATGAACGCCTGGACCGGCGGCGGGATACGCTTATGTCGCGTTAACCTCTATTGGAATACTCGGTCATATACTGTAGGTTGCCCTAAATATTTTGTTTAACGGAGGACGAAATGCATAAGCTATCCAGGCCGTTATTCAGCATTTACTTATTCCTTGCGGCCGTGAACGGTGTGTTGTTCCTCACTTCGGGCGAGAGCCGCGCCCAGGCCGGGTGCCCTTTGTGCATTACGAAAGTGGCGGATGGTGTAGGCCTTTCTTTTGGGGACGTTTGAATAGAAAGGCAACTAATAATGCTCCTCTTCCTCTGATGAACACACGTAGTGTGATCATTCGAAAAGAAAAGGCAAAGGAAGGAAAAGGCAAAGACAATATTATTTTCTTCTTTGTCTGGATACAAAGAAGCAAAAATCATCCGACTACATAATTTGCTAAAAATCTCATGTACTCGCTAAATCTTCCGATTCAACCCCACCCCGCGTAAGATTCTTAACGCTCGTACAATCGATTTTCTTCACGCAAATTCTGTAATGTCGGTAACGTGCTTCGACTAGCTCAGCACGAACGGGTTTGGCTACGTCGCCGGTTTGAGCGTAAGAGTTTCGGAAGGACCAAATACGAGCGCGCGTCGCGTGCGTCAGTGTATCGTGTAATCGGCGGCCCGTTTGGTTATCGGAGCGGCGGGTTCGCAGGAGAACTTGCCTGAATCGGTCCCCTTCATGGTCGTGAGGTCAAGCGACATCTTCTCCACGTAGAGGACCGCGCGGCCCTCTTTCTCCCACTTCTCCGCGTCAGGGCACGGTATCTCCTTTTTCGTCGAGCCGCTCGCCTTGATGACGCGGTTGTATTCGAGCTTGCCGTTCTCTATCGCCGGGTCCGCGTACCAGTCGAAGTACACGAGGCTCTTGGACGCCGCGTCGATTACCAGGAAGCGCTTGTCCTCGCGCCCCGGCCACTCGTCGATGAAGAGATACCCTCCGCGCATGCCGATGAAGGTGTTCGCCCCTCCGAACTCCCCGGCGTTTATCGTGTAGTAGGCCTGGCGAGAGGCGAGAGAGCACGGGTCGTCCACGGGAGCGCGCGGCTTGAATAAGCGGATGTCCTGTCCCTCGAAAGCGGGCGACTTACTAGCATATACGATATATTCGGGATATACATAAACCGACGCTTCGCCGCACTTGACCGCATGGGCCGGGTCCGAGCCCGGGACCAGGGAGGTGTCCGCGGGGTCCGCTCCGCGCGCCGCCGGGGACGCGAAGAGCAGAAGCAGCAGGGCGGATATAAACGCGATACGGGCACGCATGGTCAATAGGATACGGGCCTGGGGCGCGACTGCAAGCGTAATCGGCCGGGCGATTGCGGGCCTGTATGACGAATGATTCCGGGACGGGACGTGATAAAATTGTATTAATTTTGAAAATTTTGAGCAAGTGTTGTAAAATTTAGCAAAATTTGAGTATGCGGAGGATGATATGACCAAGCTGTTCAAACCGCTTTTCAGCATTTTCTTATTCGTTGCAGCCGTGACCGGGGTGTTGTTCCTGACGTCGGGCGAGAGCCGCGCGCAGGGCACATGCAAAATAGCGGTTACGAAAATAGCGGAAGGCGGGGAGGGCCTCATTTTTGACTTCCAGGTCGAAGTGGGCGGCAATACGGCTTTCGCCGAATTTATAGGAGGCCAAACGAGTGTCGGCAATTTCGGAAGCGGCGAGCCCGTGACGCTCACTGAGCTGCCTAACTCCGGATGGGAGCTGGCGGACAAATCGTGCGAGACCGGGACGGGGGTTGTGGTGACCGAGGTCGAGGACGGGTTCACGTTCGATTGCCTCAATCCGTCGGAGTTTGTTCAGGGCGAGTGCACGTTCGTGAACGTGAGAGTTTCTAATATCCCGACTCTTTCCCAGTGGGGGATGATCGCTGCGGCGGCGGGATTAGGATTGGTCGGGGTGTTCTTTGCCGTCAAACGCAAGAGGGCGCAGGTGGTATAGAAGGGAAATACAGGATATAAAAGTGGGATTGCCGCGCTACTATACAGCTTGCAATGACATGAAGATTAACGTAGGAGCGGCTTCCAGCCGCGACACGCACGTAGTGCGGTCCTTCGAAAAGGCAAAAGAAAGGTGAGATGCTGTTTTTTTATCCTTCTTTTCCTTGATGAAAAGAAGCAAAAATCATCCGACTACAGAATTATGCTAAAAATCTCATGTACTCGCTAAATCTTCCAATTCAACCCCAGCCCGTGGAAGATTCTTAACGCTCGTACAATCGATTTTCTATACGCAAATTCTGTAATGTCGGGAAGAAAAGGCTTTCTGGATTGATTTGAGTGTAAGGTGACACCCCCACCCGTACCCTCCCCCCTCAAGGGGGAGGGAAATAAGTTCACACGCTTCGACCCTTCGACAGCGCACTTCGTGTGCGCTCTGGGTGAAGGGGTGCAAGATAGATTCCTCGCCTTGGGTTTGAAAAGACAAGACGATCGGTGCTCCGTTCTCCCGGGACGGATGGAAGGGGCTTTTTTGTTAATTCGGGACCTGACGGGATGCCCTATTGTATTTTATGTACGCATGTAGTAAAATGAGATAAACATTTATTCAATTAGTAGTTTCTAGTGATTGTCTTTGGTCGTATCTCCGGAGGATGCTTCATAATTAAGTTCTGCAAGTATTGCCTTATATATCTATTGTCCTACGTCACGTGATATTTTGTTATTGCGGGCGCCGGGACGATGCCGGGGCGGTCTATTCAAAGGCCGGTGGACAGGTATCCAGTTAAGTAATCATCAACCGATGGAGATTTGATTTACAAGTTTCGGTTATTATTCGCGAAAAAAACACTTTAAGGAGGATTTAATGATGAAGTGGAGATCAATACCTGTATCGAGTTTTGTATTAGCTATTTTGCTGTCGCTCCCGGTTTATTGCTTTACGGCGGGCATGAGCGCCGCGGAAGAAGAGTTCGGCTGCTTTATAGACGGAACGTTGTCGGCGCCCGGAGCGGGAGATAAGGAATTCGAGTTCGTAGTTCAGACGGAGGGCGGGAACAGCTTTTTCCTCCAGGACGGCCAGACCGACAGCGGGACTCTCACAGAAGGACTCATCCGCACCGTGACCGAGGCCCCTCAGAACGGCTTTATATTCGGCGGGATCGAATGCGAAAGCCTGGGTGGACTCATCGTGACGAACTTCGACGGCGGCTTCACGCTGGAGTGTGAGAACGCGAAGCTCGGGGCTGCGGTTTGCACGATCACGAACGTGAGGGCGGCATCGAACGTTCCGACGCTCTCCCAGTGGGGGATGATTTCGGCTGCGGCGGGGCTGGTGCTGATCGGCGTGTTCTTTGCAATGAAAAGGAAGAGAGCGGCTGTTAATTCGTAAAGGCACAGAAGAATAGAAAGAAAAAGTTAAAGAGTGGGAATGCCCCTTTCTTCCGGCGTGGAGGAAAGGGGCTTTTTTTGTGTTTCAGCGATACTGCATTCTCGATCACTTGCAGGAGCGGCTTCCGGCCGCGACACAAGCGCAATGTGATTTTTCGGAAAGACAAAGCAAAGACAAAGAATGGTGAGAGACTGTTTTGTTATCCTTCTTTTCCTTGATAAACATACATAGCGTGATCATTCGAAAAGAAAAGAAAAGAAAAGGCAAAGACAATATTATTTTCTTCTTTGTCTGGATACAAAGAAGCAAAAATCATCCGACTACAGAATTGTGCTAAAAATCTCATGTACTCGCTAAATCTTCCAATTCAACCCCACCCCACGTAAGATTTTTAACGCTCGTACAATCGATTTTCTATACGCAAATTCTGTAATGTCGGGGAAGAAAAGACTTCTAGATTGATAGTAGTGATAAGGTACACCCTCACCCTATACCCAATTGAGTTTAAGTTGCATTGAGACTGAGTTAATTGGCTACATCAGTTTCGTTGTGACTCCGACCGGTTCATGCGCTTGCTCTGAACCGTTCCCTCAAGGGAGAGGGGAATTAATTTGCGGGTGCTCACCCGCCGCAAATTCTGTAATGTCGGAGAGGAAAGACGAGATTGCCGCGCTGCTATGCAGCTTGCAATGACAGTGTAGGTCGGGAGAGGAGCGGTGGTATAATTTCCAAATAACAATTCCCGCAAGGAGGGCTGAATGATGAGGCTTCCAAGGACTGTTTTGTTTATTCCCGTATTGATCCTGATCTCGCTCGGCGCGGTCGCCGGCTGCGGCGGGGACAACGTCTTCTCCGACGACGGAGGGGTGGGCGGGGCCGAGTCCTGCCCGTGCTTCTCCCAGGAGGACGTAGTCAACACGGCAGGGCAGTCGACTGTCATCGAATGCGCGAACTCGGTGTTCGGCCTGCTGCTCCTCTACAACGATTCGAATTCGACCGTTTACGCGGCTCACTGCAAATCTGACGGGACCGGGTGCTCCTGCACCGGGGGAGCAGGGGGAGGGCAGGGCATCACACAGGCCCAGTACAACGGCTGCGTCAATAACCTCCTCGACGGGCTCTTAATGTTCAACGTGCCGACGGTAAAAGTGACGGGCTGCACCCCCGAATAGGTGCGGTTCGGAGTTAATGGAGGGATGCGGCTTTATCGCGGGCGACGCGCAAGGTTAAGATCCTGTAAGCAGCTGACAAAATTAGTTAAAAATCATTGAAAAACCCCTGAAAATATTGTAAAATCGAAGTAGAAGTTATTTAAAGGAGGATTCAAATCAGGGAAATTTCAAGTTTTTCCATCCGTATTGTTCTATTATTTCTAATTATTTCGGCATGCTCCGTGGTTTTTATGACTCCTGAAGGCGCAAGGGCCCAGGAGTGCCGTATAGAGTTCACGAAGGTTGCGCAGGGCGGGGGGGACACGGAATTCCCCTTTGAAGTTACCTTGGACAACGGCCCGTCGATTCCGGGTTCTCTTATGGATGGCGCAACATCGGCGGTGAATTTCTCTTCAAGCGCCGTAATCGTCGAGCTGCCGCTGGAAGGCTGGAACCTCGACGACATATCCTGCACGGGTGAGGGTCTCGGCTTCAACTTCGATACCGAGAACGCCGTTCAAGTCGTCTGCCTGGTTCCGGGCAGCACAGGGTCTTGTACGTTTACGAATGTCGGAGGTTCCGGGTCACGAAGCATCCCGACTCTCTCGGAGTGGGGGATGATCGCGGCCGGTGCGGGGCTGATGATCGTCGGCGTGTTCTTCGCGGCGAAACGACTGCGAGCAAGTAAGCCTTCGGACGCCGTAAGCTGATAGCGGAGGAGTAAATTGCGCGCAGCCGAGAGGCTGCTTAAGCCGGAAGGAAGAGGGCGTTTAATTCTTAAAAGAAAGAAATTCAAATCCCCCTGAATCCCCCTTTGTAAAGGGGGAAATTCAAAAACTAAAGTGGGGGATGATCGCGGCCGGGGCGGGGCTCGTGCTGATCGGCGTGTTCTTCGCTGTGAAACGACTGCGAGCAAGTAAGCAGTCGGACGCCGTAAGCTGATAGCGGAGGAGTAAATTACGCGCAGCTGAGAGGCTGCTGAAGCCGGAAGGAGAAGAGCGTTTAAGGGAATATAAAGCATGCTGAAAACTATGAACAGACATAAGGATTTCGTTACGGAGGCTCGGATGAAAAAGGTACTGAATTCGCTGTTGATGATCGCGCTGTTCTTATTGACGGCGGCAGGTATTGCGGGGTTTGGCGGAAGCGCGAATGCCCAGAACTGCGCTCTGGAGATCTGCAAGTCTGCTCCGGGCGCCGGGGATACCCCATTCACCATTAATTTCAACGGCGAAGGGAAGCCTGTTGCGGTCGCGCTCTTTGACGGAGGGGACTGTTTTACTGAGTCTTTCGACTTTGATACGACCCTCGATGCCACCGAATCGCCGACCACCGGCTGGGCTCTTCAGGATGTCGTGTGCGATCCCCAACCGGGTATCACGATCGCCGATATACCGGACGGAGTAAGCGGACAATGTCATACGCAGGCGAGTGTTACCGTGACATGCACGTTCGTGAACAGGGCCACTGTTTCGAACATCCCGACTCTTTCGGAATGGGGGATGATTTCGGCGGCGGCGGGACTCGATGCTTGCCGGAGTGTTCTTCGCGGTGAAACGACTGCGCGCAAGTAAGCCTTCGGACGCCATAAGCTGATAGCGGAGGAGTAAATTACGCGCAGCCGAGAGGCCGCTGAATCCGGAAGGAGAAGAGCGTTTAAGGGAATATAAATTAAGCTAAAAACTGTGAACAAAAACAAGGATTACGTTACGGAGGCTCTGATGAAAATAGTACTGAATTCGCTGTTGATGATCGCGCTGTTATTATTGACGGCGGCCGGTATTGCGGGGTTTGGCGGGAGCGCGCGGTCGCAGGAGTGCGATATAGGGATTTGCAAAAGCGCTGAGGGGGCGGGAGATCTGCTCTTTCCGTTCACAACGGACCATGGCGGAGTGATAGATGAATTCGACCTTATACCCACCGAAGCTATGGGTGCATGCATTCTTCTTGGTTTCGATGATTCCTCGAACCTGTCGGTTTTCGAGGATCCGATATCCGGATGGAAGCTGGATCATATCGAATGCGATACCACCGGCATAACTTTTGAAACTGTAGACGGCGGCGTTGTATTGAACTGCACGGACCCGAACAACGCATCCGGGTCGTGTACTTTCTTCAATGTGCCGGGCGAGATTGTGAGCAACATACCCACGCTGTCCCAGTGGGGGATGATAGCGGCGGCGGCGGGGCTCGTGCTGATCGGCGTGTTCTTCGCTTTCAGGCGCAAGAGGGCGCAGGCGGTATAGAGAGGATATATGGGATATAAAAGACAAGATTCCCGATCGGCGTTGTGAACGACAATGAAAAATAAACGTTACGGAGGACGTATGAATAGAGCATTCGACACGGTATGTAAGATTTCCCTGCTCGTTTTAGTCTTGACCGGCATTACGATGCTCGCCGGATACGGCGACAGCGCGCGGGCGCAGGAGTGCGGCATCGGCATAGCCAAGCAGGCGGAAGGGGCGGGCGACCTGGTATTCCGCTTCACTACCCACGATTCGGAGGGGGACGGGGATTTCACATTAATTGACGGCGAGGGCACCGGCGGACCGTTTACGGGCTTTATTGAGATAAGGGAGCTGCCGATCAAGGGCTGGGTGCTGGATGACGTCCAGTGTAAAACCGATGGAGTGACCGTCACGAGACTCAGTGACGGGGTGAGAATAGAGTGCGATGAGCAAAATGGGGGGGGCGGATGCTTGTTTATCAACGTGCCTGGGGATACTGTTTCGAATATTCCGACCCTCAGCGAGTGGGGGATGATCGCCGCGGCAGCGGGGCTGATGATCGTCGGCGTGTTCTTCGCTTTCAAGCGCAAGAGGGCGCAGGCGGTATAGAAGTTTTACATTATAAAAGATGAGATTCCGGATCGAGTCCGGAATGACATGAAAATTGGAGCTCCTTTCTTCCGCAATGGAGGGAAGGGGCTTTTTTTGTGGTCGGGGAGAAAGGCAAAGAAAGGTGAAAGGCTTTATTTTTATCCTTCTTTTCCTTGATGAAAAGAAGCAAAAATCATCCGACTACATAATTTGCTAAAAATCTCATGTACTCGCTAAATCTTCCGATCCCACCCCAGCCCACGTAAGATTCTTAACGCTCGTACAATCGATTTTCTTGACGCAAATTCTGTAATGTCGGGGAAGAGAAGACTTTCTTGGTTGATTGGATTGTAATGTAAACCCCCCACCCGAACCCTCCCCCACTTTGAAAAGGGGGGAGGTAAATTAATGTGCGGGTGCTCACCGGCCGCGAATTCTGTAATGTCGGGAAGGAAAGACGAGACTGCCGCGCTCCTTCGCAGCGCGCAATGACAGAGAATTTGAATCCCCCTTTCTTCCACAGCGGAGGAAAGGGGATTTTTTTTGCGGTCAGGGGGGCTATAGTTTAATATCTACGTATGAGTAAATTCGAAAAAACCGCGTGCCCTGAATGCGGCTCGCACGACGTCGTTCCGATAATATACGGCCTCCCGGGCCCCGATCTCGAAGCCAGGGCCATTATGGGCGAGGTCATGCTCGGCGGGTGCGTCGTGTTCGGCAGCGACCCCGACCTGGGCTGCAAATCCTGCGGAGCCAACTGGAGGGACCAGAGCCCGAAGCGCCGCTTACTGGAGACGGATGAGGACGAGGGGACTGCTTAGCTCCCTCCGGCGCGGCGGGCCGCCGCCGACGTACTGAGGTATCACCCGTTCAATCCTCGACCCTTCGACAAGCTCAGGACGAACGGACGGGCTTCGTCGCCGGCTTTAGCTGAAGAGATTCGGAAAGATCGCGTACGGGCGCACATTGCGCGCCGCTCCGTATCCCCTTGCATATTACTACATTTCTACTATAATAGAAATATGAAACTAAAACCGCAGAAAAAGAGCGTGGCCCGCCTGGCCGATATGATCTCGGCGATGGGGAACGAGCACAGGCTCATGATAATGAGGCTCCTGCTGGCCTCTCATCCCGAAGGCATGGTGGTGGGGGACATACAGTCGGAGCTCGGCGTTCCGGGCTCGACGCTCTCTCATCACCTGGAAAAGCTCAGGACGGCGGGGCTTGCCGGCGTGAAGAGGGAGAGCCAGTTCCTCCGTTACAGGGCCGAGGCGCACGCGCTCGAGGATATCCTTACTTTTCTCTTCTCGGAGTGCTGCACGCGCAGCTCGCTTATAGAGGCGAAGTCTTTTATCTCGTTCTGCAGGAAGGAGAGCAAGTCATGACGAAACACAGGGTGCTTTTCGTGTGCGTGCATAATTCAGCCCGGAGCCAGATGGCCGAGGAGCTGCTCAGAAAAATAGCGGGGGACAGGTTCGAAGTCGAGAGCGCGGGGCTCGAGCCGGGGACCCTCAACCCCCACGCCGTTGCCGCTCTTAGGGAAGAGGGCATAGACATTACGGGGAAAAAGACCGTGTCCGCGTTCGACCTGCTCAAGCAGGGGCGTTATTACACGTACGTCATAACGGTGTGCGACGAGACGTCGGCCGAGTCGTGCCCGATATTCCCCGAGACGCAGGGAGACGCTGCACTGGAGCTTTCCCGACCCTTCGAAATTCACCGGGACCGACGAGGAGATTATGGAGAGGGTGAGGGAATTGAGGGACAGGATAAAGGAAAAGATCTCCGGGTGGGTCGCGGACGCCGAAAAAGCGGATGAGAAGGGTAGAATTAAAGCCGTCTGAGCCGGGTTCCGGCACAATTAAAAATCACCGGGCGCCGCGCGGATAATCAGGCGGCGTCTCACATTACAATCACAATGCCGAACGAACGGAGGTCCGGTCCGGGATGAAGGAGTCTATGCGTATCTATTTCGCGGAAGGGCTGGGGACGTTCTTTCTCGTCTTCGCCGCCACGGGCGCGATGGTGGTGAACAGCCTCTACGCAGGCGTCATCACGCACGCGGGGGTAGCGGCAGTGTGGGGGCTCACGGTGATGTCCGTCATATACGCAATCGGCGACGTGTCGGGGGCGCACATCAACCCCGCGGTCACGCTCGGGTTCTGGATGGCGGGCCGGTTCCCCGGAGGGAGGGTGGTCCCGTACGTCGTGAGCCAGTGCGCGGGGGCTATCGCCGCGAGCCTCGCTCTCGCGCTCCTTTTCGGAGGGGGCACGGACCTGGGGGCGACGCTGCCCTCGGGGCCCCGGATGCAGTCGTTCGCGCTCGAAATACTGCTCACGTTCTTCCTCATGTTCGTGATACTGAGCGTGTCCGCGGGGAGCAAGGAGAAGGGAATAATGGCGGGGATCGCGATAGGGGCCGTCGTGGGGCTCGAAGCGATGTTCGGGGGGCCGGTGTCGGGGGCTTCGATGAACCCGGCGAGGTCGCTCGCGCCCGCGCTCGTGTCGTTTCATCTCGCGGGGCTGTGGATATACCTGGCCGCGCCGCTCATAGGGGCGGCTCTCGCCGTGCCTGCGTTCGGGTTCGTCTATGGGCGGCGCCCGACGAAAATTCCGTAAATGTTTGGGAAGGAAAAGACGAGATTGCCGCGCTGCTTCGCAGCTAGCAATGACACCCTGGTAGCGCTCGAGCGGACACCACGTAGTGTGATCTTTCGAAAAGACAAATAGAAGGATAAGCAAAGGCTGAATTTTATTTCTTCTTTTCCTCTGATGAAAAGAAGCAAAAATCATCCGACTACAGAATTGTGCTAAAAATCTCATGTACTCGCTAAATCTTCCAATACCCCACGGGCAATAATAGCGATGTCCGTGGCTCTAACTCGTGCGGATAAGAGGCTCCAATCCCTCGCTTGCATTCTCCCGCGTAAGATTCTTAACGCTCGTACAATCGATTTTCTTATACGCAAATTCTGTAATGTCGGGGAAGAAAAAGAAGAAAGACAGATTTCTCACATGCGTTCGAAATGACAGGAAAGGAGATGCTTGAGATCGTATGCCTGCGGGTGCTCACCCGCCGCAAATTCTGTAATGTCGGGAACGAGAAAACTAATCCCCCTTAATCCCCCTTTTTTGAGGGGGATTGGGAAGAGACTTCGACCACCTTCGCGCTCAGCACGAACGGGTTTGGCTTCGTTGCTGGTTTGAGCGTGAGAGTTTCGGAAGAATCGTATATGCGCACACATTGTGTGCTGCGTGCTATTCGATGAAGCGTTTGCAGTCGGGGACTTTGAAGGTCTTGCCCACGACGTCGGACTCCGAGCGGAGCATCTCCGTGAAAATGCCGTGGTAGTCGTTATCCACCTTCGCGTCCGTAACCTTGAGCACGCAGGTCTCGGAGTTGAGAGTCCCGCGCGAGCTTATATAAACGGTGTGGTCGAAGACGACGTAGTCGAGCGGGTTATCCATAACCTCGCGGTTCCTGAACGCGGCTATCCCGAACACGGAGTAGAGGCCTTTCCCGACGGGGTCGATGGTGAGGCTCTTGAGCGTCCCCTTCCTCTCGTTCCCGACGCACCTGAGCGCGCAGAAGGCCCTGATCTCCTCGTCGAGGACGGTCTCTTTCATCACCTGCTCCCTGATGTCCCTGGCCGTGGCGAGCCCCGGGAAGCTGATCGCCGCCACGAAGAGTGCGAGCGCCGCGTACGCTAAATTGACGGCTCCGTTCATACCTATTAGTGTAACCAGTAAGCGCGCGGAAGAAAGCGAAATTTTCTGAGACGGGAACTCGGCAGGCAATGGCAGAGGGGGTCGGGAAGGATCGTAGGCGTATGCAGGTACTGCGCCCAAGAATGAACGCACATAGTGTGGGTTCTGAAAACACCGTGCACCTAAAGTGGTCTATGAAAAGATCATGAAAAGACTAGAAAGGTGAAAGGCTATTTTTTTTATCCTTCTTTTCCTCGATGAAAAGAAGCAAAAATCATCCGACTACAGAATTGTGCTAAAAATCTCATGTACTCGCTAAATCTTCCAATTCAACCCCACCCCACGTAAGATTCTTAACGCTCGTACAATCGATTTTCTTATACGCAAATTCTGTAATGTCGGGAGAGGAAGAAAAACTAGATTGCCGCGGCTTCTGCGAAGCCTCGCAATGACACGCCAGGTTGAGCGGAGGAGCTTCGGAAGAATCGTATGCGCGCACACATTATGTGCCGCAAATTCTGTAATGTCGAGGAAGAAAAGGCAAAAGATAGATTTCTCGCGCTGCTCGAAATGACAGGATTGGGATATGCCCTTCGACGGCTGACTACGTGCGCGCGAGTTTGACGTATTTGTCCAGAACGGGGAGTACTGCGTCCTTTTCTCCGGGCGTTACGGCGAATACGGCTCTCTCGACGCCGGCATTTTCAAGCGCGTCCACGGCTTCCCGGTCGGGGTCGCTGTATATCACGAAGGTGACGGATATATCTCCGGGGGCGCGGCCCGCTTCTTCGGCTTTCCTGCGGAGCTCCTGCATTCTCCCGGGCATGGATTCGGGATCGACTCCGGCGGGAAGCCATCCGTCGCAGTACTCGACGACCCGGTCGAACGTCGTCGGGCCCGAGCCTCCTATCAGTATCGGGGGATGCGGTTTCTGAAGCGGTTTCGGATAGGACCATATTTTATCGAAGTTGACGAATTCCCCGTGGTACTCGGCCTCGTCCTTCGTCCATATCTCTTTCATGGCGAGGACGCGCTCGCGCATGATGCGCCACCGCTTCTTGAATTCCGTCCCGTGGTTCGCCATCTCCTCCGCGTTCCAGCCCCCGCCTATGCCGAATATGAACCGGCCGCCCGAGAGCCTGTCGAGGCTCGCGATTTCCTTAGCCGTAATGATGGGGTCGCGCTCGATGATGAGGCAGATGCCGCTCGCGATGAGGAGGCGCGTCGTGGCCGAGGCCGCCGCAGTGAGGGCGACGAACAGGTCGTACGTGTGCCAGTAGTGTTTCGGCAGGTCGCCGCCTCCGGGCGCGGGGGTCAGCCTGCTGACAGGGATGTGCGTGTGCTCCGGCATCCAGAGCGAATCGAAGCCCCGGCTCTCGACCTCGCGGGCGAGATCCGCCGGGTGAATGGCGTAATCCGTGGGGAACATGGAAATTCCGAATTTCATGGGACTTACCTCCTGCGGTAATATAGTATGCAGGGAGCGCGTGCCCGCCGCAAATTCCGTAATGCCGGGAAGGAAAAAGACGAGATTGCCGCGGCTTCTGCGAAGCCTCGCAATGACACTCATAGTTGTAGGAGCGGCTTCCGGCCGCGATCCGTATTATTTTCCTCCCCCTTGAGGGGGGAGGATATAGGTGGGGGTGATAAACTCCCGCATCTCCGTCATCCATCGGAGAATATTATTTTGATACAAAAAACCACACACGTAGTGTGGTCTTTCGAAAAGACAAGGAAAAGACAAGAAAGGTGAAAGGCTATTTTTTTATCCTTCTTTTCCTTGATGAAAAGAAGCAAAAATCATCCGACTACATAATTTGCTAAAAATCTCATGTACTCGCTAAATCTTCCGATTCCACCCCACCCCGCGTAAGATTCTTAACGCTCGTACAATCGATTTTCTTAACGCAAATTCTGTAATGTCGGGAAGAAGAAGACTTTCTGGATTGATTTGAGTTAAGGTGACACCCCCATCCTCACCACAGCTCGACAAATCGGAGAGCATGGATCACATGACCTAAGCGGGTAAAGGTTCACCCGCCGACAACTTTGATTCAGTAGATGCTCATTGAGGGCAAGCTCAAAGGTTCTCCGGGGCGACCGGTTTCTCGCTGTAAGGTCGAAACCCCCATGCTCGAAGCCGTCCCCCCTCCAGGGGGAAGGAATTAAGGAAGACCCTTCGACAGCACACTTCGTGTGCGCTCAGGGTGAAGGGGTTTGGCTACGTTGCTGGTTTGAGCGTAGGAGTTTCGGAAGGATCGTATATGAGCACACATTGTGTGCCGCAAATTCTGTAATGTCGGGGAAGAAAAGGCAAAAGATAGATTTCTCGCCTTCAGCTCGAAATGACAGGAAAGGAGATGATTGAGAGCATATGCCCGCGGGTGCTCACCCGCCGCCGTGCTTGACTGAGGTGAGAGTGCCGGGCATCAAAATATCCTTATCGCCGGGGTGTTATAGGGTAGACTTTAGCGATATCGGGTACAGAAACGGCGAAGGAAACGGACTGGCGCATTCGTATCATTGATACAGGGCCATGGATAAATATAGTATCTCGAAGAAGATAAGCTCCCTCCGCAGCAGGCTCCGGATACCTAACCCTTTTGAGAACGTGGGTATCCTGAGAATCGCATTCAAGCTTCTGGTTAACGACAAAGGGAAATTCGCCGCGCTTATACTCGGCATGACGTTCGCCGTCTTTTTGATGAATATGATGACGTCGCTCTTCGCGGGCGTCCTGCACAGGTCGTCTTCGACTATGATCAACATCGGGGCCGACATATGGGTAATGGACCCCTCCGTAAATAACCCGTTAAACAGCATCCCGATGCCCGATTACGTGCTTGACGCCGTGAGGAGCATAAACGGGGTGAAATACGCCGTACCGCTATATACGGGAGGCGCTTTGGTGAAGCTCCGGGACGGCAACTATCAGTCCGTTACGATCCTGGGTCTCGACGATTCGAGTCTCTTCGGCAGGCCCGAGCTGTTAGAGGGCAACATCGACGATATCTATGCCGAGAACGCGTTTATCGTCGTCAAGGACGGGGAATACGCCAAGCTGGAAAGCCCGGAGCTCGGCACCGTATTCGAGGTGAACGACCACAGGGGCGTCGTCGTGGGCCTTGCGAAAGCCACTACCGGCGGACTATTCGGGAGCCCGACGCTGTATACGACTTACAAGAGGGCCGTCCAGTATCTGCCTAACTCGAGATACACGACTTCGTACATACTCGTCGAGCCGAAGGACCGGGCCGCGGTGAAACATATCAAGGAAGAGGTAGGCAGGCTCGGATACCGCGCGGAGACGAAGGACGAGCTGATAGAAAGGATAGCGACTTATTATAAATACAAAACCGGAATCGGCACGAATATACTGATAATGACCGTAATAAGCTTCATAGTCGGCCTGTCCATATCCGGGCAAACCTTTTATACGTTCGTGCTGGAGAACCTCGAAAAGTTCGGAGCCCTTAAAGCGATAGGCGCAAAGGGGTCGGAGCTCATTTACATGATCCTGTTCCAGGCGGCGCTCACGAGCCTTGCGGGCTACGGACTCGGCATAGGCTCGAGCACCCTGCTGATTACGATAGCCAAGCTCAGGCTGCCGTCGTACGCATCGATCATCACCTACTCGAACCTCGGACGCGCGTTTGTCATGATGCTCATAATAGCGGGCTTTTCGAGTTACATAGGCGTCAGGAAGGTAATAAAAATAGAACCGTTCGACATTTTCAGAGGCTGACATGGCGAATCACGCAATCGAGGCCAGGGAACTGGTCAAATGGTTCGGGGAAGGGGAGACGAAAACTTACGCCGTGAGGGGCGTGAGCTTCGAGGCGAACTTCGGGGAGATGCTCTACATCGAAGGGCCTTCCGGGAGCGGAAAAACGACGCTGTTGAGCATGATCTCTGGCATCCTCCGGCCAAACTCCGGCGCGGTGAGCGTAAAGGACAGGGAAATCTGGAACCTGACGAGCGACGAGATCGCGGATTTCAGATTGAACACGGTGGGGTTCGTGTTTCAGGACTATCACCTCTTTCCGCGTCTGACCACCGTGGAGAATGTCGCTATTCCGCTGATCCTGAAAAAGTACGACTGGGACGAATCGATGAAATTATCCATGCAGTACCTGGAAATAGTCGGACTCAAGGACAGGGCGACCCTGCCCCCGTTCAAGCTGAGCGGCGGAGAGCAGCAGCGCGTCGCGATCGCGAGGGCGATCGTCAGCCGTCCGGATATCCTGATACTGGACGAGCCGACGGCTTCCCTCGACGGGGATACGGGGCGGAAGATTGTGGAATTCGTAAAGCAAAACATACTCGATGAAAGCCGGTGCATTTTGATCGTCACCCACGACAGCAGGATTTCGGAATATGCGGATAGAATAATCAGGATGGAGGACGGAAAGGTGATCGGAATCGAGAACGGAGGGCAGGGTGAGGACTAAGATTATTTTCGCGCTTGCGATCCTGGGGATATTGGCCGGACTCGTGACCGCGTACATCCACGGCAGGGAGAAAAAGGCGCTGCCGCCGGTATTCAGCCCGGCATCGAACCCGTACGGGAAAGGGATTTATGCGAGCGGCATAATCGAGAGCTACCAGGAAAGCGGAGAGAACGTAAACATATACCCAGAGGTGCCGGGGACGGTCGTGAAGATCCCGGTCGCCGAAGGGCAGGCCGTCAGCCGGGGGACACCGCTGCTCATGATGGACGACTCGGTCCAGAAAGCGCTCGCCATGCAGCAGGAAGCCCAGGCGGAATCGGCAAAAGCGCTCCTTCAGGAGCTCAAGGCTCAGCCGAGAAAAGAAACCCTCGACGTCGCGGAAGCGCAGGTCGACTACGCGAGCGCCAGCCTCAAGAACCTGGAGGACCAGCTGGACAAACAGAAGCAATCGTATCAGCTGAACCCGAAATCCGTCAGTAAATATTCTCTCGACAACGCCGAGAACGCGGTGAAGGTGGCGAAAGCGAACCTCGGGGTCGCCCGGAAACAGTACGACCTCACGAAGGCGGGGGCATGGGTTTACGACATAAAAAACCAGGAGAGCCAGTACGAATCCCTCTCAAAAGCGTATGAGGCCTCAAGCGCGCTCCTCGAGAAGTACACGCTCAAAGCGCCGGTCGACGGGGTGGTCCTATCGATCAATGCCGCCCCCGGCAGTTATGTGTCGGCGCAGGGGACGTACGACACCTACACGGGCGGGTATAACCCCGTAATCGTCATGGGCGGCGCGCAGTCCCAATTAAGCGTCCGCTGTTACATCGATGAAATACTCATTAACAGGCTTCCTCCTCCGCCCCGGATCAACGCAAAAATGTTTATCAGGGGGACGGATATCAGCATCCCGCTCGAATTCGTGCGCGTCCAGCCTTACGTGACGCCCAAGATCGAGCTGTCGAACCAGAGGACGGAAAGGGTGGACGTGAGGGTCCTGCCTGTGATATTCAGGTTCGAGAAGCCCAAGAATGTGGAACTCTATACCGGGCAGCTCGTCGACGTTTATATAGAGGAGCCCGAAACGGGAGGCAAATAACAGCGCCCGGTATTTTCGGGGGATGTGCCGGATAAATTATGCTCTCTAAACGGAAACTGCACGGGGACGAAGCTGCGGGGGGAATAAGATTCGCAATAACCGGCGGGGGAGCTTTATATGGCGGGCGTCGGCGCTGCTGTGCCTGATGTATCCGCTCTACATGGCGGGCTGCGCTGTCGGGCCGAATTTCAAAGAGCCCGAGGCGCCTCCCGTGGACCGCTATACGAGCGGCGAGCAGCCTTCGGCGACGATCACCGCCGAAGGGCGGGCTCAGCGGTTCGACGAGGGCGTCAAGCTCAACGCCGACTGGTGGCGTCTTTTCAATTCCGCGAAGCTGGACGGCGTGATGAAAGAGGCCTTCGCGAATAACCAGACCCTCCAGGCGGCCGAGGCGAGCCTGCGTCAGAGCCAGGATAACCTGCGCGCGGGCTACGGCGTTTTCTTTCCGCAGGCCGATGCGACTCTCGGCGTCTCGCGTCTGAAGTCTTCCCCCGTGAGCTTCAGCGGGAACCCCGCGTCGAGCATATTCAATATCTATACCCTGGCCGGGACCGTCAATTACGCGCTCGACGTTTTCGGCGGGGAGCGCCGGGCGGTCGAGAGCCTGCAGGCGCAGGTGGACGTCGAGCGCTATACGGTCACGGGCGCATACCTCACTCTTTCCGGGAATATAGTCAACGCCGTTATCGCCCAGGCGGCCTACCGCGAGCAGATAAAGGCGACGGAGCAGACGATCGATAACGAGAAGGAGCAGGTCGGGATCGCCGAGGCGCAGGCGCAGGCCGGCATAATCCCCTACTCGAACGTGCTCAGCCTGCAGAGCCAGCTCTCCGCGACGGAAGCGAACATCCCCATACTCAAGCAGCAGCTCAGCCAGACCGAGCATTTGCTCGCCGCGCTGTCCGGGCGGACGCCCGCCGAGTGGAGCCCGCCCGACGTGGAATTAGCCGACCTCGCGCTGCCCGCGGACCTGCCCCTGTCGCTCCCTTCCGACCTCGTCAGGCAGCGTCCCGATATACTCGCCTCGGAATCCCGGCTGCATAGCGCAAGCGCGGAGATCGGGGTCGCCACGGCGGCATTGTTCCCCAACTTCACCTTGAGCGGCGATTACGGCGTGAACAGCACTACGTTTGAAAACCTCTCCAAAAACGCGGTCAGCTTCTGGAGCATAGGCGCGGGTATCCTGGCTCCGATCTTTCACGGCGGCACGCTCTGGTACCAGCGGCGCGCGGCGATAGAGGGCTACAATCAATCCCTGGCCGATTACCGTGAGACCGTGCTCGGCGCGTTCGCTCAGGTCGCCGATGCGCTCCGTGCGCTCGAGCACGACGCGGAGATACTTAAGGCGCAATCGGAGGCGATGCGGCAGGCTGACGAGGCCCTCAGGCTGATACAGGCGAATTACCAGGCGGGCATCGTCGATTATCTGCAGGTACTTATAGCCAACTATCAGTACTATCAGACCAGGATCAGTTACATACAGGCCGTAGCGCAGCGGCTCCAGGACACGGTTGCTTTCTACGTCGCGCTCGGAGGCGGCTGGTGGAACGCGGAGGGAAACGCCCCCGCCGGCGATGCCCCGCAGTGACGGAACCGGTTTTTAATGCGCCGCGGCCCCTCCCCGCGACATGAGGGGGGGAATAACATAAAGCGCGAACGGGCGGTCCCGCCAAGCGGGACATCGCCCGTTCAATCCTTCGACCCTCCGGCAGGCCCGGGACGGACGGGTTTCATTTATTTCGCCGACATACGAAATTGCCGCGGCTGCCGGGTTTGGCGGAGGAGATTCGGAAGAACCGTAAAATGACACTATGTGTCCGTGTGCGATAGTAAATTCCGAAAAATCCGGCATAATTAAAAGTGATTTTCAGGAGGTCACAAAGATGAAAAGAATCGACATGAAACTCGGACTATTCCTGGCCGCGGCGCTTGTCGTGTCCGCGGCGCTTGTATCCGCGTGCAATAAGAACGCGCCACAGCAGGCTGCCGTTCCCGTCCCCGCGGCATCTTATACCGCCGCTCAGGTCACGCGGGGGGTGGAGCTCGTGAACGAGTGGAAGTGCAACTACTGCCACACCCCTGAGTTGAAGGGCCCCGACGGCAAGCCCATGCCTAATCCGCAGAGGCTCCTGTCCGGCCATCCGCAGGACGAGAAGATACCCGACGTGGGGGACATGGTCGTAACGTCGAACGAATTCATGGAGTTCCTCGACAACCTCGACAATACGGTATGGGCGTCAAACGACACGCTCGTATTCTCCGCCAACCTTACGCCCGATATCGAGACCGGCACGGGTGCGTGGTCCGAGGCGCAGTTCGTCGCGACCATGAGGCAGGGGATGCACAAGGGGCTCGGCAGGAGGCTCCTCTATCCGATGCCGTGGCAGGAGCTCGCGGAGCTTCCCGACTCGGACCTGATATCCATCTACGCGTATCTCCGGACCATAGATCCCGTGAGCAACAAGGTCCCGCCGGCCATTATGCTTTACAGGTGAGGGGGGAAGCAGGACGGGATTGCAGCGTTTTCAATGCGCCTTACGGAAAGACGAAAGAAAGGTGAAAGGCTGTTTTTTTATCCTTCTTTTCCTTGATGAACATAGATAGCGTGATCATTCGAAAAGAAAAGGCAAAGAAAGGTGAAAGGCCTTATTTTTATCCTTCTTTTCCTTGATGAAAAGAAGCAAAAATCATCCGACTACAGAATTACGCTAAAAATCTCATGTACTCGCTAAATCTTCCAATTCAACCCCACCCCGTGGAAGATTCTTAACGCTCGTACAATCGATTTTCTTAACGCAAATTCTGTAATGTCGGGAAGGAAAGGCAAAAGATAGATTTTTCGCGCTGCTGGCAGTGACAAACTCTGTAGGAGCGGCTTCCAGCCGCGACACACACATAGTGTGAACTTTCGGAAAGACAAAAGAAAGGTGAAAGGCTTTATTTTTATCCTTCTTTTCCTTGATGAAAAGAAGCAAAAATCACACACGTAGTGTGGTTTCCGAAAAGACTCTACATAATTTGCTAAAAATCTCATGTACTCGCTAAATCTTCCAATTCTGCCCCATCGGAGCGATAGTTTAGCGATGTCCGTGGCTAACTAACGTCGCGCGGATAGGAGAGGGTGTCCGAATGCGCGCGCGCTTGCATTCGTCCCGTGGAAGATTTTTAACGCTCGTACAATCGATTTTCTTAACACAAATTCTGTAATGTCGGTAACGTGCTTCGACAAGCTCAGCACGAATGGGTTTGGCTACGTTGCTGGTTTGAGCGTAAGAGTTTCGGAAGGATCATAAAGCACACATTGTGTGTGCCCGCCGCAAATTCTGTAATGTCGGGAAAGGAAAAGAATAATAAAGTACCCCCTCACCCTGTCCCTCTCCCCCGCGAGGGAGAGGGAATTAAAGGAACAGACGAGATTGCCGCGCTGCTATGCAGATTTGTATATAGTATGTCCTTCCCATGGCACAGTAGCTTGCTTGCGTTTTGCGGAGGGCGACCGAATGCTTGCACGCTCGCATCCGTTCCCCCTCATGGGGGGAGGGAAATAAGTTCACACGCTTCGACTAGCTCAGCACGAACGGGTTTGGCTTGGGTTATCGATAATGGCGGCGGAGTTGGAAGGGATCGTAGAACACGCTGAGCGTGCGCGTTACTGCGCGGGGGAGCAGCGGAACTGGCGGAGCGAGATTTCCCTTCCCGTTTTGAGGTCGAACGACATTTTCTCCTCATATACGACATCGAGCCCCTGTTTCTTCCATTCGGACGCCTGCGGGCAGGGTATCTTCGCCAGAACGCCCGAGACCTCGTCCCTCGATTCGTAATACGTCAGCGCTCCGTTCTCTATCTTCGCGTCCGAGTAGCGGATCTCCAGGAGCGGGAAGGTCTTCTCCTTCATATCGAATATGCTGATCGTCCGGAAAGAAGGACCCGTGCCCTGGTCTATGAAGAGGTAGTCTCCCGAGACGCCCGCGAAGAAGTTCGTCCCTCCCGACTCGCCCGCCGGGATGGAGAAGTACCTGCCGCCCTTGCCCTCGCCGCACGGATCGGCGGGAGGGGACGGGGGTTCGTAGACGGATATGCCTTGCCCGGGGGACTCCGCGCTCTGCGTTACATATATAGTATATCCCTTATAGACATACGCCGCGCCGTCGGGGCACTGCGTCGTCCGGGGCGTATCGGAGCCGGGGAGGAGGGAAACCGACGGGCGCGCCGCGGGTTCTCCGCCCGAGGCGGTGAGGACGAATGCAGCGAGAACGAGGGCCGCAGATATGAACGCGCTTCGCATCCGGGACATTATACACGCGCCCGAACGGAAGGCGAAAGCGCGGCCGGGGGACCGGGATTCGCGTATACCTCGAAGCGGCTCTGTATCTTCTATAACTATTGTTAAAATTCATATAAAGTTGTACAATAAGCTCAGTGAATATCCGTAGGAGGATGACCATGGTTACACGAGCTATACGTCTATTTCTTTTATCTTTGGTGCTTTCCGGTTTTACGGGCATGACCGCGCAGGCGGGGGCTCCATCCATCCCGGACGGTGATTGCGGATTTTTCATTTTTAAAGAGATACCCCAGACTGAGTCCGAGATACCATTTGAATTCATCAAGAATGTGAACGGGGTCGAAACCGAAATCACTGTGTCGTCGAATCAAGTGTCTCCGCCCGATTTCGTGTTCGTAGGCGCCGGGGGCACTGTAAGCTTCACGGAGCTTCCGCAGGAAGGGTGGACGATTGAGGAGATTGGGTGTTTCGAGGGGGTCGGCGTCGATATTGAGAAGACCGAGGACAGCGTAACTTTCCATTGCGTCGAGCCGAGCGGACAAATTTCCGGAGCCGGGTGCGTCTTCGTTAACAGGATATCCGCGGACAAGATACCGACGCTCTCCGAGTGGGGGACGATCTCGGCTGCGGCCGGGCTTGGTCTGATCGGCGTGTTCTTCGCGGTGAGACGGAAGAGATCTGCGGCGGGTGTTTAAACACATCCTTCGACCCTTCGACGAGCTCAGGGCGAACGGGTTTAAGAAAGGAAAAGATGAGATTGCCGCGCTTCGCTCGCAATGACGGAATAAAAAAGAGACCCTGAAACCGGTTCAGGGTGACCGGAAAAAGATTAATTGGGCCTCTTCCCCCGTTTCGGGGGAAGGGGCCTTTTTATTTGGCGGCGGCCGCTCGACGCTCGCGGCGCCGCGGGCAGTAAATATATACTCGATATACTGTATTGAGATATAAAATTACTGCGCCCGCGAGCGGTAAAACAGGGGGCGGAGGGGATTATCGGGGGAGTGTTGAATCGCGCCGGATAATATAGTAATATCGTGCGAGCAAGGGGAGTTATCAAATCCATTCAAGGGAGGAATTAAATCATGGAGAGCAGCAGAACATTGAACGAATTAATCGTTGGGGCGATTTTCGGCGCGTTTTTACTGGCGATCGGGACGGGGAGCGTTTTCGCGCAGCCCGTTTATCCGCAGCCCGCACCCGTCGCTCCGGCCCCGGCTTCGCCGTGCTCGTCGCAGGAGGGTATCTCCTGCTCGAAGAAGTGCCAGCCCATGGTCGTCAACGTGGAGACCGTGAAGGCGAGCGGCGTTTCTGTGTCGGAAGTGTCCGAGAGCCAGCAGGTGAGCATGCTCGCGGGAAGGGCGCTCGATTTCAGGGCGACCTGTCCGGCCGGGTCCTTCGCGATAGGCGGCGGTTATACGGTCATGCCCGAGGACTCGACCATAGACATGAAAGAGGTGAGGGTAACATCGAGCGTAGCCGACAACATGAACCCGAGCGGATGGAACGGATGGAAGGTCTCCGTTTTCAGGAAGGAAGGCGCGGGGTCTCCCGACAACTGTCTCATGGTCGAAGTGCGCGCGTACTGCATACAGGGGCAGTAAGGGTTGACTCGCAGGGCGCGGGCGGATACCGCCCGTGAATAGCTGATTGATTTATTTTGAAAAGAGCGCTCCCCGCTCCGCCGGAAACGGCGGGACGGGGAGTTTTTTTTTGCGGGCGCTCGATGTATGGGTTCGAGGATGGAGTCCGGGCTTCTCGATTTCGGAAAGAAAAGGCAAAGAAAAGACACACGTGTTGATGAAAACACCGTGCGCTAAAGTGGTCTATGAAAAGTGAAAGGACGTTTTTTTATCCTTCTTTTCCTTGATGAAAAGAAGCAAAAATCATCCGACTACATAATTTGCTAAAAATCTCATGTACTCGCTAAATCTTCCAATTCAACCCCACAATCTCGACGTCTGCAGAAAGACGAGATTGCGCTGCGCTACTTCATAACGCTCGTACAACTCGATTTTGCTTGACGCAAATTCTGTAATGTCGGGAAAGAAGAAAAAACTAAATCCCCCTTAATTTGGTTTTAATAACATTTGCCGCTTCAATTAAGCGACTTCTTTGCTATCACCAAACTCCAACCAATTCCTCACACGTTCGGATTTGTCTCCCCTCTTTTCTAAGGGGGAAATTGAAAGGAAGAAACCCTTCGACAGCACACTTCGTGTGCGCTCAGGACGAACGGGTTGGGTTGAGCTGAGGGGGGATGTTGGAGATCGTATGCCCGCGGGTGCTCACCCGCCGTGAGTTCTGCGGAGGTATCCGACGCCGCGGTATACGGTCTGGTAGATTAGCGGGAGGACCATGAGGCCGCCGATGAACCAGAGGTCCTTCCTGTTGGCCGGGGTCCAGGCCGTCTGCGCGATCATTACCGCGAGTGCGACGAAACACACCGCGGCGGCTATGAGCGATACACGCCTGCTGCCGCCCGTCACCCGGGCGAGCCTGGCGTTCGCCAGATTGACCGTGAGGAATATGACGATGAACCCCGTGCTCGCCGCGGCCGAGAGGGAGTGGAGGTCGAGGAAGTTCACTATCAGGAGGACGAGTATCGAGATGACGACGAGTCCCGCGGGATGCCTGCCCCTGTACTCGCGGAGGTATATGGGCGGGGCCTCGTTCACCCTGGCGAGCATAAGCGGCAGCTTCGCCGCGCCGAATAGCCCGGCGTTAATGGCGGACGCGGTCGCCAGTATGGCCCCTATCGCGAGGAGCACGAACCCGGATCTCCCCATGAACAGCTCGGCCGCCGCCGAGAGCGTGTAATTGCTGGAGTCCGCGACCGCGCTGAAGCTCATGTGTCCGAGCACTACGACTATTATCAGGACATAGAACACGAGCGCCGTCGCGACCGAGCCGTAGTAGGCGAGCGGCAGGTTCCTCTCCCTGTCCCTCACCTGGTCGGAGACGTTCGCGATGAGCTCGAACCCCTCGTAGCTCAGGAATACCAGCATTCCGGCCGCAACGATTTCCGGGGCCGGGACCCATTCCGAGGGCGCCATGCGCTCGAACGTGAGTCCGCTTCCCTGGAGACCGAGCACCACGAAGACGAAGAGTATGAGGAGCTTGCTAAGGTTGAAGAACCCCTCAGACCTTTCGACGAGCGCGGGTCCGGCGAAATTCACCAGAGCGAGCGCGACCACGACCGCCGAGACGAGCACCCTGTGCCAGCGGGCGTATTCGCCGTGGGGGAAGAACGTGGCTGCCGCGTAATTGGCGAATGCGTAAGCGTAGACCGAGAGGAGCACGACGTAGCTCATGACGAGGAGTGTATTGAGCGAGCCCGTGACGAACCCGGGGCCGAACGCCTTGTTAAGGAAGGTGACCGTGCCGCCCTTGCTAGGGTAGGCGAGGGAGAGTTTTACGTAGGAGTACGCGGTGAGAAGCGCGACTATGCCGCCGATGAGGAACGAGAGGAACGTCGCGCCCCTGGACTCCACCGTGGCGAGGCCTAGAGTGGCGAATATCCCGCCGCCGACTATGCCGCCGATGCCGATGGAGAACGCGCCCAGGAACCCGATAGCGCCGCTTCCGGCTGAGATGTCCTCGGCCGGGTTGTCGAGCCGCCTGCTAATCCTCGATAGGAGTGCCATCAGTCCCCCGCAGAGTGCCGGTTTGATTCGCGAGCCCGTTTATCCGCAGCCCGCGCAAGGGAATTTATATAACACATGAGGGGGAAAAAGATAGCGGGGGGACAGTGGATTAACGGGTTGCGACTGGGCGCTGCAATTTCATAAAGGCATAGAAATGGCGAATATTATTTCTTCTCTTCCTCGATGAAAAGACACACGTAGTGTGGATTATGAAAACACCGTGCACCTAAAGTGGTCTATGAAAAGATAATGAAAAGACAAAGGAAAGGTGAAAGGCTGTTTTTTTTATCCTTCTTTTCCTTGATGAAAAGAAGCAAAAATCACACACGTAGTTTGGATTATGAAAAGCAAAGACAATATTATTTTCTTCTTTGTCTGGATACAAAGAAGCAAAAATCATCCGACTACATAATTTGCTAAAAATCTCATGTACTCGCTAAATCTTCCAATTCAACCCCACCCCGCGTAAGATTCTTAACGCTCGTACAATCGATTTTCTTAACGCAAATTCTGTAATGTCGGGAAAGAGAAAGACTTTCTGTTTGATAGGAGTGATAAGGTAAACCCCCCACCCTGACCCTCCCCCACTTTGGAAGGGGGGAGGGGAATAAATATGCGGGTGCTCACCCGCCGCAAATTCTGTAATGTCGGGAAGATAAGAAAAAATAGATTGCCGCGCTGCTTTGCGGATTTTATTTGGCAGGTTCGTCCCATGGCACAGCAACTTGAATGCAATCAGCCAGCAGCGACCGGTTCTTCTTATTCATCAGAACCGTTGCAATGACAAAAATGAGGTACACCCCCACCCTTGACCCTCCCCTCCTATTGAGGGGGAGGGGAATTAATTTCAAAAGACGAGATTGCCGCGCTGCTTCGCAGATTTTATTTGGCAGGTTCGTCCCAGGGCGCAGCAACTTGAATGCAATCAGCCAGCAGCGGCCGGTTCTTCTTATTCATCAGAACCGTTGCAATGACAAAAATATTGAGGTACCCCCTCACCTTGATCCTCTCCCACAGGGGGAGAGGAGATTCAAAGAACAGATGGGATTGGCGGATGCCTCTGAATAGAGACAAAAGTATTATAATACAATGTATGGACAAATATAGTACATTGTATTATAATGAGTCCGGAAGAGGGAAGGAGGATGATATGGGAAAGGACTCTACCTTATACATCAGGATAGACGAGGGGGAAAAGAGGGAGTTCGAGAGGCTGGTATCCGGCCTGGGGATGACCCCGTCGGGCGCGGTGAGGCTCTTCATCAGGAAGGCGCTGTCGCTGAAGGCGATACCGTTCAGGGTGGGGCTTACCGAGGCCGCCGGAGACGGGGCTTCGGAAGAGGAGGACTACGAGAGCCTCTTTAAGTGACCCGGCTGCGGGAATATTAACATTGAACTCGGGGCGGGAGTAAACTATAATTCTACATCTTCAATAAAGCATATAACGGAGGAAGTTCTTAAATGAGAATCGCTTTTAAGTACCTGTTTGTTTTTTCTTTTGCGGTTATGGCCTTCGCCGGCGCGCGGGCTGAGGACGCAGTGCTCAACGTGACCCCGGGGAATTACCAGATCAAGAGGGAAACCAGCTCCAACGATGACCCGAACGCCATCGTCAACAACGAAGAGAAGTGCATAACAGATAAAGTGTTCAATCCCGTTAGCGCACTCCCGGCAAACGCGGGCTGCACGGCCAGCGACGTGAAGAAGGTCGGGAATACCGTAAGATTCAACATCAACTGCACGGGCGGGGACCGCATGCCTCCGCTGACTGGCAAGGCGGAGTACAGCTCGAACGGAATGGCGATCAGCTGGAACATTGTGCTGAACGGGCAGTTCGAAGGGAAACCTGTGACCATCATAAACAAGGCCGAAGGGAAACGGATCGGGGACTGCAAATAATATCCGCTTCCGGCCGTGCATCGCGAGTCCTAAAAATAATGGCGTAATGCCGGCAGTGTTCCGTCCCGATAGATTATCCGGGAAGCGGCTGTGCGGGATTTAATTGCAGATCGTGTATTTCGTGCAGAGGATGTTTCTGTAGTTCCTGCTGACGTAGAGCTGGTTCGAAAAGACGGGGGGCTTTAGATACGCTATGTTCACCCCGGGACCTGACGCCGATCCCTTACCTTCGGTCTGCAGGACGTAGATGTAGGAGATGTAGTTGTTCGGGTACGTCGAATAGACTATGACGTTTTCCTCATGTTCCGTACCGGAAGACCACACAGGCGCCCAAAACAGTCCGGCAATTAACAAAACAAGCAATATCTTCATAACCCTAAACAAATACCCCTTTACGATTTTTGTCAATATCTGTAACGATAATACGGCCGAAAATTGTAAACGGATTCAAAAAAATTGTTATGCGGGGATTGGGGGGAGGGGGCGGAGTTGGCACAAATGTGAGTTATTGGTGCGAGTTAGCGGCATATCGAGTATGGGGCCGGGGTTTGGCGCATACGGAAAGACACACATAGAGTGGAATATGAAAACACCGTGCATCTAGATGGTCTATGAAAAGATCATGAAAAGACTAGAAAGGTGAAAGGCTGTTTTATTTATCCTTCTTTTCCTTGATGAAAAGAAGCAAAAATCATCCGACTACAGAATTACGCTAAAAATCTTATGTCTTAAGCTAAAATCTTTCAATTGGACTCCGCCCCACAAGATTTCTTTACGCTTGAACAATCGATTTTCTTAACGCAAATTCTGTAATGTCGGTAACGTGCTTCGACTGGCTCAGCACGAACGGGTTTACATATCTAGGTACACCCCCACCCTAACCCTCCCCCCTCCTATTGAGGGGGAGGGAAATTAAGGAAGACCCTTCGACGGCGCGCTTCGTGTGCGCTCAGGGTGAAGGGGGCGGCGTATCGCCGCTGAAGTACGAAAACGCCATGATTGCCGGGTTGAGCTAAGGAAGTCTGATGGAATCGTAGAAACGCACTACGTGCGTGTGCGCGCTACTCGTATTTGAATACGGTGTAGAGGCCGCTCGGGTCCGTGTAGACCTCCTCCGCGGTGCTGAATCCCGCCTGTCTGCCGAGACTTATCCAGTCGGAGGGCTGCTCCGGCAAATCAGATTTTTTCACGTGGTCGAAAACTATGTCGAGCTCCTCGGGGGTGAGTCCGGTCCAGGTGCGCCTGACCACTTCGCTGAATCTATCGAAGTACGCCGTCCTGTCTTCGCCCTCGGTGAGCGTAGGCTCGTATATCATGAACACGCCGTCTTTCGGGAGCGTGCCCCGTACCTTTTTCATAAACCTGCCTTTCTCGTCCGTCACCAGGTGATGGACCGAGAGCCCCACCCACACGACGTCGGGCGGAGAGTCCATATATTTATCGAACTCCTCGAAGTTGCCTGTGACGAGATTGGGTTCAACGGGAATCCTTTCGAGCTCCTTCTTCGCGAGCTCGAGCGCCCATTCGGAGAGGTCTATGCCCGTGTATTCGCCGATTTCCGTTTCCGAGAGGCAGCGCGAGGACCAGTACGCGTCGCCGCAGGCGAGGTCGGCGAACGAGAACGAGGGGCCGATTTCGGTGTTGAGTATGTCGCGCAATCTTCCGTACACGGCTTTGTGGGACATGTAGTCGTGCTCGAGCACTTTTCTGTATACGTCCCAGTGGCGGCGGAATATCTCCGTTATCTCTTCGTGCGTGTGTCCGTTCTTGAGCGGGTGATGGAATCCCGGCATTGCGCGCAGCCTCCGTGCGGATTTTCAGTAATGATACCGCCGGTGCACGAGGAGGGGAAGGGGAGGACAGGGATGTTTAGTGGTGAAGGAGACGCACAAGGGTCAGTAGCGGAGCACGGTCTTGCGGCGGAGCCTGATGAAGGCGGCGGCGGCGAGGATGAGCACGAGTGCGGCCGTGCCCAGTTGGGAGAGCGCGGGGACTCGCTGAATGTTAACGTTCGGGAAATACACCTTCTCGACGGCGTTGAAGCTCAACTGTGTAATGAGGTCAGCGTCTATAAATGTAATCCTTTCGATAAGCGCATCGGAGGTGATCCCGACAAACGTGTCGAATGTGCTGTCAACCGGGACTATGGTTTCGCCCAGCAGGGCATTTCCCGCTCCGAAAACCTGAACGAGCATGGTCTGTCCGGTGCATGGAAGTCCGAAACCCTGATCGAACAGGCAGCCCAGCTCGAGACCCGCGGCATTTACACTATTCCCGGGAAACGTTATCACGCTCTTCTGGAGGGAGCCGTCGGGCAATAGGACTTTCTCGGGATTCAGGTTCGAAAAAAGGAACGGCCCGGAAAGGATAGTACCACCGAAGTCGGGGTCAGTGTTGAACGCTATTCCCGGCAGTATGTCTCCGGGAGAAAAACAATCGTCGTTTGAATTGCTGTCCACAGGGGTGTTGCAACCCACGATCTCTCCCTGCGCGACGTTGCCGCTTTCGAATGTCTGCAAGAGAAGTCCGGGGTTGTCGTTGAAGAACTGCGAGCGGTTAGATGTGAAGGTGACCACGGCCTGAGAGGTATCCGCGCTTATCAATACCGCGACGGCTGATATGGACAGCAGCGTTATAAAAAAGATTGCCAATCCACGTATATGCGGCATTTCGGACATCCTCCAAGACCTTACAGTGCCACAATTATACGATATACGAGGCGTCTATTCAATGCCGCCGGAGCGGGTAACGAGTTAGCTCACTGCTTGATTTCGACGGGCAGCGAGTTGTAAACGGAGCTTCCGTTCACCTCTTCTATGTTCACGTCGAGAACTTTGTTTATGCTCGAGCCGTCGATCTGCTTCAGATTGACGTCGATGATCCCGGTCGTCGCCGCCGAATCGTTCGCGCGGAAGTAGGGGCTCAGGAATATGCCCCAGAGCGCGACCGCTATTACCGTGAGAATGATTTTCGTATATGTGTCTGTCTTCATGTGATGCCTCCTCGGGATATATTAACTCTTTTTGAGGGGAATTTGTTGCGGGGGAGAAGGGATCCCGGGATTGGCTGACGCCGAGAAAGAGACTGAGAAAAGGCACACACGTAGTGTAGTTTATAAAACACCGTGCGCCTAAATGGTCTATGAAAAGGTAATGAAAAGACAAGAAAGGTGAAAGGATATTTTTTTAATCCTTCTTTTCCTTGATGAACACACGTAGTGTGATCTTTCGGAAAGACAAAACTAAGGAAGGACAAGACAAAGGCTAATTTAATTCCTTCTTTTCCTTGATGAAAAGAAGCAAAAATCATCCGACTACATAATTTGCTAAAAATCTCATGTACTCGCTAAATCTTCCAATTCTACCCCACCCCGTGGAAGATTTTTAACGCTCGTACAATCGATTTTCTTAACGCAAATTCTGTAATGTCGGGAAGAAAAGACTTCTAGATTGATAGTAGTGATAAGGTACACCCTCACCCTTCACCCTCTCCCCTCAAGGGAGAGGGGAATTAATGTGCGGGTGAGCACCCGCCGCAAATTTTGTAATGTCGGGGAAAAAGAAAAGACTAAATCCCCCTTAATCCCCCTTTTTCTAAGGGGGAAATTGAAGGGAAGAGACCCTTCGACGGCACACTTCGTGTGCGCTCGGGGCGAACGGATTGGGCTACGTCGCTGGTTTGAGCGTAGGAGTTACGGAAGAATCATAGAAACGCACTATGTGCGTGTGCGCCGCAAATTCTGTAATGTCGGGGAAGAAAAGGCTGACAGGCATATTAAGGTAAACCCCCCACCCGCACCCTCCCCCCTTATGGAGGGGGGAGGGAATTAAAGGAACAGGCGAGATTGCCGCGCTGCTCTCACAGATTTTATTTGGCAGGTTCGTCCCATGGCACGGCAGCTTGAATGCAATCAGCCGGCAGCGGCCGGTTCTTCTTATTCATCGGAACCATTGCAATGACAAAAATATTAGCGATGGGATGCGAATAGTAAATACGGAAGAAAAAGTTCCGGGTTGAAAACGGCGGCGGGAACGAGAATACTGCTTGGATGCGTACGCTGGTCATAGGGGACATACACGGGAACCTGAGCGCGCTCAGGCAGGTGTTCAAGCGCTCGGGCTTCGACCCGGAGAAGGACAGGCTCATAACCTTGGGCGACGTGTACAACGGCCATCCCTATTCGGCCGAGTGCGTGGAGGAGCTGATGAAGGTGAGGGACCTCGTCTGGTGTCTCGGGAACCACGACGCGCTCGCGCTGTCCTGGCTCCGGGGAGAGTGGAGGGGGAAGCGGACGCTCGGCGATTGGAAATTCGAGGAGCTTGTTACGATAATGTATTCATACGGCGGCGGGCAGACCAAGAGCGACCGCCGGCGCATGAAAAGCCACCTCGAATTCGCCTCGAAAAAGTGCGTCCTCTATCACGTGGACGAAGCGGCGAGGCTCTACGTGCACGCGGGCCTTGACTGGGATTACCCGCTTTACAAGCAGCCCGACCCGGACGTTTATTACTCGGACAGAAAGACGTACGCAATACTCGCGCCGATCTACGAGATCGGAGGGCTCAGGTTCCCCTACAGGGACGTGTTCATAGGGCACACGAAGACTCTGCGCGAGTACCCGGACGGAAAGCCCGTGAGGAGGGCCAACCTCTGGAACCTCGACACAGGCGCGGGGACCTACGGGAGGCTCACTATAATGGACGCGGACACGTACGAGTATTGGCAGAGTGATTGGGGAAAGGGGAGGGAGGAGGAATAGGATTGCCGCGATGTGTTTCATTGTGCTTGGTGAGATAAAGCAAAAAAGAAGCACACATTGTGTGTTTTATGAAAAGACTAGAAAGGTGAGAGGATGTTTTTTGTATCCTTCTTTTCCTTGATGAAAAGAAGCAAAAATCATCCGACTACATAATTTGCTAAAAATCTCATGTACTCGCTAAATCTTCCAATTCAACCCCAGCCCACGTAAGATTCTTAACGCTCGCACAATCGATTTTCTTGACGCAAATTCTGTAATGTCGGTAACGTGCTTCGACTAGCTCAGCACGAACGGGTTTGGCTTCGCTTGTTGGTTGAGCTGAGGAGTCACGGAAGAGTCGTAGAGACACACGTTGTGTGAACTTTCGAAAAGAAAAAACAAAGAAAGGTGAAAAGCTGTTTTATTTATCCTTCTTTTCCTTGATGAAAAGAAGCAAAAATCATCCGACTACAGAATTTGCTAAAAATCTCATGTACTCGCTAAATCTTCCAATTCAACCCCAGCCCACGTAAGATTCTTAACGCTCGTACAATCGATTTTCTTGACGCAAATTCTGTAATGTCGGGAAGAGAAGACTTTCTTGGTTGATTGGATTGTAATGTAAACCCCCCACCCTTGACCCTCCCCCCTCCTATTGAGGGGGAGGGAATTAATTGCAAAAGACGAGATTGCCGCGCTGCTTCGCGGATTATATTTGGCGGGTTCGTCCCATGGCACAGCAGCTTGAATGCAATCAGCCAGCAGCGACCGGTTCTTCTTATTCATCAGAACCGTTGCAATGACAAAAATAATGAGGTAGACCTCCACCCGGACCCTCCCATTAATATGGGGAAGTAAAATAATTATAAAGGGTCAACGGGTAGCGGTTAAATTATTAGCTTGAGCGGGGGGGATAAAAAATGAGTCGCGGCAATATGAGATTCAGGAATATACACGTCATCATAAACCCGGTGTCGGGGCGGTCTCCGGTGGATGTCGATATGATCAGGTCGAAGCTCGAGGCCTCCGACGCCGCCTTCAAGATCGTTCTCACCGAGCCCGACCTCGGGCCCGGAGTACTCGCGCGGAGAGCCGTCGAGGAAGGGGCCGACCTCGTAATCGCGGCCGGGGGGGACGGGACCGTGCTCGGCACGGCCGAGGGACTGATCGGGACGGGCGTGGCGCTCGGCGTGATACCCGAGGGGACGGCGAACGTCTTCGCGGCCGAGCTCGGCGTGCCTTACGACAGCGGGGCCGCGCTCGACCTCCTGCTCGGGGAAGACTGCGAAGTGAGGCGCGTAGACGTGGGGTCTGTCGGCGGGAGGCATTTTCTGCTGCGCGTAGGAATAGGGCTCGAGGCCTCGATGACGGTCGAGACGGACCCCGCGCTCAAGAACAGGCTCGGCGCGCTGGCTTACCTGTGGACGGCATTTGACCGGGGCCGCCGGGCGAACCCGATCCTCTACGAACTCGAGATAGACGGACGCAAGAAATGGGTGAAGGGCGTTACGTGCGTCGTATGCAACTCCGGGAACCTCGGGGTGCCGGGCGTGAAGCTCATGCCCGAGATAGATCCCTCCGACGGATATCTGAACGTGATCGTCCTGGAGCAGGCGACTCTCCGCGCCGTGGGCTCTCTCGCCTATCACGCGCTCCTGAGCGTTTTTTCCGGAAAGAAGGAGTGGGGGGAGAGGAGGCATTTCACCCTGTACACGTGCACGGCGCGGGTGGTGTCGGTAAAGCCGCATCCGCCGCAGATAGCCGCCTGCGACGGCGAGCCGATAGACTCGGGCTTCCCTCTTACGGTCACGCTCGAGCCCAAGGCGCTGCTCGTTGCGGCCCCGGCCCGAAAGGACGTATAATGGAGGCGGGATGAGCTTTTTTACCGAAATGAGGAGACTCTATCTCCATTTCAAATACCAGGGCGCGAAGAAAGGTATCCTCGCCGCGTACGACAAGCTCACGAGGTACGTGACGGGCGGGCCGCTCACGAGGTTCTGCAGGGTTACCGGGGAGCTATGGATCGGCGGGCAGCCGAGGGGGGCGGGGATGAAGACGATGAGGACGCACGGCATCACCGCCGTCGTGAATATGCGGAGCGAATACGACTACCCCAAGCTCGCGAAAATCCATGAGCTCAAGTACCTGAGACTCCCGACCGACGACCACGGCGCTCCCACGCTCAGGGACCTCGCGAAAGGAGTCGAATTCATTACGGGTGAGATTGACGGCGGCGGCAAGGTGTACGTGCACTGCTGGGAGGGTATCGGGAGGAGCGCCGCGATGGCGGCCGCTTACCTGGTGAGCAGGGGGAACTCGCCCGAGGACGCGTGGAAGAAGATTCGCAGGGTGCGCCCGTTCATACGCCCTACGCCGGCGCAGATAAAGAGGATCGAGGAGTATTCTAAATTACACCGCTGAAGAGTCGCCCGGGCCCGTTCGGGGACTAAATCGCACTAGATGTTTTAATCGTTGGAAAATAAAGGGGCGTGAAGGATCACGCCCCTTTTGTTCAAATCTTACTTCTTTTTAGCTGCTGCTTTCTTCTTCGGAGCGGCCTTCTTTGCCGCTGCTTTCTTCTTCGGCGCAGCTTTCCTAGGAGCAGCCTTCTTAGGTGCCGCCTTCTTCTTCGGAGCTGCCTTCTTCTTCGGCGCCGCTTTCTTCGCTGTCGCCATAAAAGCTACCGAGTGACGTACTGACTTCGACTTCGAAGTCTTCTTCGCAGGCTTCTTAGCCGCTTTCTTTACTGCCTTCTTAGCTGGTTTTTTTGTAGCCATTTACTGATCTCCTGTTTAAAGTGGATTTTTACAGATATAAGACAATAGACTTACTAACTCGGTCGTCTCGCAGCTGGAATGTTATATCGGGCCGACTATAACCTCCGCTGCTGTAAAATAGCCCGTCATGCAACGACAACCATATTGCACTTGTATGACGGGGGTCTATTTTCTCATCTATTCAATCCTCCCTTTCTGCGTAATTACTGACATAATACAATACTAACAGATTTCTGTCAACAGTATTTACCTGTTAATTTTTCTGTCAGGGTTGCTTGATTTCAACGGCAGATAGATTATATTTATCGGAGCACTATTTTTAAACCGGAGAACCGGCTTTATGATCGACAAAAATCCCGAATCAAAATACAAGGCGCCGGCTGAAGGAATCTCGAGCGGGAAGAGCAAGAAAAGGAGTCCTAACTTTCCATGCATAGACCTGGAGAAAGCTCTCGAGCTTACGGAGAGGATTTATTCGGTCGATAAAAGGGCGCCTATCCCCGTAAACCTGCTTATAGCCAGGTGGGGCCTGCCCAAATATAATAGCTATGTCAGACAGCTTATTGCGGCTTTAACCTACTACGGTGTGTTAGAGTCCACGGGAAAGGGCGAGAACAGGCGGGTAGCCGTGTCGGACAGGGGGTACAGGATCCTGGAGAAGGCCCCCGACAATGTGAAGCTGCTCCGGGCGGCCGCGCTCGAGCCCAAGCTCTTCAACGAGGTGTGGCAGCACTATAAGTCAAAGGGGCTTCCGAACAACGACGTGCTCGAAAGGGACCTCATCTGGCAGAACAGCTTCGCCAACACGAGATTTACCAAAAACGGGGCCAGGACGTTTATCAATAACCTGAAATCGACCATCAATTTCGCTAAAATTTTACCGGACAACGTCATGTACGGTGAGGATACCGGCTCCGAAATTATAGACGTGATGATCCATGAGCAGAGCGGCACGGCCTCCACGGGGTCGTTCAGGAGGCTCGACCTGACCCTGGGGAGCGGTGAGGTGGCTACCATCCAGATACCCACTTCCATAACCATGAAGGAGATAAGATACCTTCAGGACGGTATTAATCTTATAAAAGGGGATCTCTTCCCCGAGACCAAGGACGACGGGAACAAGTAAATAGCGGCCTTCCCGCGCCCAAAAGCCCGTAAAACGGGCACTTTGGTAAATTTCCTGTAAAACCCTGTAGTGTCGAAACTGACGGGAAACCGCCCTCGGACGGACAAGTTGCGCTTTAAAATTTTCCGGTCTAGCTTTTTGAGCGGGTTGTGCTTTAAAGTTAAAGTAAGCGGGCCGGGGATGCCGGATTTTACAGGGCTTCTGACAGGTAGGCCCGGCCGGACAGGGGGGTAAGCCGGATTTGGCGGGGGGTTTGGCGGGAGGGGAAGGTTGGGGGGGAGTCCGGGTTTAACCGGCATGGAAGGGCACACATAGTGTGGTCTTCCGAAAAGGCAAGACAAAGGAAACAATTAAAGGCGAGATTGCTCTCTTCTTTTCCTCGATGAACACGCATAGTGTTGGATTATGAAAGCACACCGTGCACGCTAGTGAAGTGGTCTATGAAAAGATCAGATGAAAAGACTAGAAGACGGTGAGAGGCTGTTTTTTTATCCTTCTTTTCCTTGATGAAAAGAAGCAAAAATCATCCGACTACAGAATTGTGCTAAAAATCTCATGTACTCGCTAAATCTTCCAATTCCGCCCCATCGGAGCAATAGTTTAGCGATGTCCGTGGCTAACTAACGTCGTGCGGATAGGAGAGGGTGTCCGAATGCGCGCTCGCTTGCATTCGGTTTCCATGAAGTATTCTTAACGCTCGTACAATCGGCGCGATTCGACGCTAATTCTCGCAACGCTCGGTAACAGTACTTCGACTTGCATTCGCTCGAACGGCGTAAGATTCTTAACGCTCGTACAATCCATTTTCTAAACGCAAATTCTGTAATGTCGGAAAGGCAAAAGACAGATTTCTCCCGTGCGTTCGAAATGACAGGAAAGGAGATGCTCGAGATCGTATGCCCGCGGGTGCTCATCCGCCGCAAATTCTGTAATGTCGGTAACGTGCTTCGACAAGCTCAGCACGAACGGGGTAAAGCTAAATCCTCCCTAGCCCTCCTTTTTCTAAGGAGGGAATTAATACCAAAGGCAAAAGACAGATTTCTCGTTTGGATTGTGCAGATCGTGTACGGTGTCAATTAGAGTTACTTGCAATCAACCAACGTCGACCAGTTGCGCGCACGCTGCAACATGCGTTCGAAATGACAGGAAAGGAGATGTTTGAGATCGTATGCCCGCGGGTGCTCACCCGCCGCGGATTCTGTAATGTCGGTAACGTGCTTCGACAAGCTCAGCACGAACGGGTTTGGCTATGTCGCTGGTTTGAGCGTAGGAGTTTCGGAAGGATCGTAAAGCACACATTGTGTGCCGCAATATGTGTGTACGTGCTTCGACAAGCTCAGCACGAACGGGGTAAAGCTAATCCCCCTAACGACTTCAGAAGGATGGAGCTGGAAGGTAAGTTACTTCTGTGCTCTTTGAGATAGGTCCGAATGCTCGCCCGTTCGATCGTTTTTTAAGGAGGGAATTAATACCAAAGGCAAAGACAGATTTCTCGTTTTGGATTGTGCAGATCGTGTACGGTGTCAATTAGAGTTACTTGCAATCAACAACGTCACCAGTTGCGCGCACGCTGAACTGCGTTCGAAATGACAGGAAAGGAGATGTTTGAGATCGTATGCCCGCGGGTGCTCACCCGCCGCAAATTCTGTAATGTCGGTAACGTGCTTCGACAAGCTCGGCACGAACGGGTTTGGCTATGTCGCTGGTTTGAGCGTAGGAGTTTCGGAAGGATCGTAAAGCACACATTGTGTGCCGCAATATGTGTGTACGTGCTTCGACAAGCTCAGCACGAACGGGTTTGGCTACGTTGCTGGTTTGAGCGTAAGAGTTTCGGAAGGATCATATATGAGCACACATTGTGTGCCGCACTATGCGTGTGTGCCGAGGTGGATGAGGAAATCGTCTTTGCATATATCCTGCGCGGGCCTGACCGAGAGGGCGTATCCGCTTGCCTTCGCGGCTATGCCTGAAGGCCCCGCGCCGTCCGCTCCGGTTATGTCGGCGAGTATGTCTCCCCTGCTTACCCGCGCGCCGCACGAAAGACGTGGGGAGTATGCGCCCCTGTGTTTCGCCCTGACCCACGCGCTTTTCTCTATCACTCTGGTCTCGTTCCTCTCGGGCGCGCCGGAGCCGGTCATGCGGAGGTGATCCATTATCCTGAGTATGCCGTTCACGCACTCGGAGACGGCGAACTCGGAGAGCCTCCGGGATTCTCCGCCCTCGTAGACGAGCACGTTTTTGCCTGATTGCCACGCGGCCTTCCTGAAAGTGCCATCCCTGAGAGGAGAGTTGAGAATGAAGGGAGGGGAGAACGCGCGGGCGAGCTCCATGTTGCCGGGGTGGGAGGTGTCGCACCGTATGTGCGGGTAGTTCTCGCTCTCGCCCCCCGAGTGGAGGTCTAGCCCGCAGTCGGCCAGGGGGAGGACGCGGCGCATTATCGCCCCCGCGATATTCTGCGACAGCGAGCCCGGGACCGAGCCGGGGAAGCCCCTGTTGAGGTCTTTGCCGTCAGGGAGAAAGCGCGAGGAGTTGAGAAAGCCCCAGACGTTTGCTATCGGCAGGGCGATTACGGCGCCGGCGTCGGGCTCGATCGAGCCGTCCGAGATCATGCGCCTGAGCGCCTCTATACCGTTGAGCTCGTCCCCGTGGAGCCCGGCGGTGACGAGAAGCACGGGGCCGTCTTCCTCGCCCCGGAATACGCATACGGGCAGGCTGAGCGCTCCGGCTCTCGCGCCGGATTCTATCTCCATGCCGAAGACCTCCCTGCCGCCCCTCGGGATCACCCTGCCGTTTATTCTTATCGCCTTTTTCATCTACGCCTTTATGCGGTCCCGCCTCATGCTGCGGTCGTGCGCGTTTTCTTCTATGAATTTAATGATCCTCGTAGCCACGTCAACGCCGGTCGCGGCCTCGATGCCTTCGAGGCCCGGGGAGGAGTTCACCTCGAGCACCATGGGGCCCTTCGAGGACTGGAGCATGTCCACGCCCGCGACGTTGAGACCGAGGAGCCTGGCCGCGTTCACCGCCGTCCGCAGCTCCTGGCGGGTGAGCTTGATATTCTTCGCCGTCCCGCCCCTGTGTATGTTCGAGCGGAACTCGCCCTCGGGGCCCTGACGCCTCATCGCGCCTATGACCTCTCCGCCGACGATGAACGCCCTCACGTCCGAGCCCTTGGATTCCTTGATGAATTCCTGAATGAGCATGTTCGCCTTGACGCCGTAGAAGGCCTCCATGACCGACTTCGCCGCCTTCTTCGTCTCGGCGAGCACGACCCCGATGCCCTGCGTGCCGTGGAGGAGCTTTATGACGACGGGCGCGCCGCCGACGAGCTCAATGAGGTGGTTGATGTCCGTGGGGTCCGAGGCGAACGCGGTGACGGGCATGCCTATACCCGCGCGGGCGAGTATCTGCATGCTCCGGAGCTTGTCGCGGGACCGCGCTATCGCCTGCGATTCGTTTACGGAGAAGACGTGCATCATCTCGAACTGCCGCACCACAGCCGTGCCGTAAAACGTGTGGGACGCGCCCACGCGCGGGATGACGGCGTCGACTTTCTTGAGCTTCTTACCGTCGTAGTAGATCTCCGGGTTACCCCTCTTTACGACCATGTAGCATTTAAGGAAGTCGATTACTTCGACCTCATGCCCCGACTTCTCCGCGGCCTCGACCAGACGGCGCGTGGAATATAGCTTCTGGTTTCTCGATAGTACGACTATTTTCATAAAACGCTCCTGTGCGCGTGTCGCGATTACTATACGATATTTCGAATTCCGGTCGGTCAGGCGAAGCGCCTGACGATATCTGCGGATGATTGCCTGTCGGGAACTTCTCTCTCGCAGATAGTATGACATAAAAAAGGGGAAGCGGAAGCGGGAATTTTGCGGGGAGGGGAGGGGGGGAGGAGATGGCGGAATTGCCGGACTGCTATGCAGCTGGCGATGACAAACCCTGTAGGAGCGGCTTCCAGCCGCGACACAAACGTAATGTGATTTTTCGAAATGACAAAGAAAGGTGAAAGGATATTTTTTTATCCTTCTTTTCCTTGATGAACACACGTAGTGTGGTTCTCGAAAAGACACTGAAAAGACAAAGAAAGGTGATAGGCTGTTTTATTTATCCTTCTTTTCCTTGATGAAAAGAAGCAAAAATCATCCGACTACATAATTTGCTAAAAATCTCATGTACTCGCTAAATCTTCCGATTCCACCCCAGCCCACGTAAGATTCTTAACGCTCGTACAATCGATTTTCTATACGCAAATTCTGTAATGTCGGTAACGTGCTTCGACTAGCTCAGCACGAACGGGTTTGGCTTCGCTTGTTGGTTGAGCTGAGGAGTCACGGAAGAATCGGTAGAGACACACGGTTCTGCTGTGAACTTTCGAAAAGACACAGAAAAAGCAAAGACGGTAAAGGTTGTTTTATTATCTTCTTTTCCTTGATGAAAAGAAGCAAAAATCATCCGACTACATAATTTGCTAAAAATCTCATGTACTCGCTAAATCTTCCGATCCCACCCCATCCCACGTAAGATTCTTAACGCTCGTACAATCGATTTTCTTGACGCAAATTCTGTAATGTCGGGGAAAAACAAAAGCAAAGGTAAAAGATAGATTTCTCGCCTTCAGCTCGAAATGACGGATAATGCGCCCTTCGACAGCACACTTCGTGTGCGCTCAGGGTGAAGGGGGCGGCGTGTCGCCGCTGAAGTACGAAAACGCTATGATTGCCGGGTTGAGCTAAGGAAGTCTGATGGAATCGTAGAAACGCACTACGTGCGTGTGTGTGCCGCGGATTCGGTGCAGCACTATATATATATGTTCACATACATAGTTTCACTTAAATAAATGGAAAATATTGTCAGCTGAAAATAATTGTTGTAAGTCGAATTTTATATGCTAGAGTAAGTAAGCACTTACTTATGATCGGAAATTACACATATGTATGTTCCGTTTTGCCCGCAAGACCGTTCCCGGCCGGGGACCTTTTCCCGCATAATAATTCCTCAATGACCACAGGCAGTTCACCGGCACGCATGACGCGCTGCGTTACAGAATTCAGCGGCTTCTGCGCTATCCTGATTTGCGGATAATCCGATCCTAAAAATTAACCCTCGACAAATTAAGCTGTTTACTTTATATTGTTAGGCATAATTAAGTAGCGGGCTTAACTTGAGACAGGCAGATAATACAACCTCATCAGTCTTCGGCAACGAAATACCGCACGCCGGCCATCCGATCACAATCAATCAACCGAGGGACACATACATGAACGATTCGACTACACAGCCGAGGATCGCGGGCATATCCACAGTAGTGCCGTCTTACGGCTTCGGGCAGGACTTCGCTATAGAGGCGGCCAAGACATGGCTGTCCTCGGGCGGCGCTCCGGAGCTTTCGGTCGCGAGGACGGTCCAGGTTTTTCAGAACGCGGGCGTAAGCAAGCGGTACAGCGTCATCCCCGTCGAGGAGATGCTCAGGGAGAAGGACTTCCCGGAGCGAAACGCCCTCTACAGCAAGCACGCCAGGGTCCTCGGGGAAAAAGCGCTCAAGGGCGTGTTCGAGGAGACCGGGATCAAGTCCTACGAAATAGACCTGTTCATCACCGTCTCGTGCACGGGCTTCATGATACCCGCGCTCGACGCGTACCTCATGAACCGCTTCCCTTTCAAGAACAACGTCAGGAGGCTCCCTGTGACGGAGCTCGGGTGCGCGGCCGGAGTGAGCGCGCTGATAATGGCGGGCGATTACATCCGCGCGTATCCGGAGGCGAAGGTGCTCATCCTCACGGTCGAGCTGTGCACGCTCAACATGCAGCCCACCGACAAGAGCACGGACCACATAATTTCGACCGCGATATTCGGAGACGGGGCCGCGGCGGCGATAGTCGAGGGGAGCCGGGACGAGGGAGGGCTTCACATCGTAAGGACGGAGAGCAGGTTCTTTCCGGGGACTATCGAATTCATGGGATACGACGTCGAGAAGACCGGGTTCCACATATTCCTGTCCCCGCGGATCTCGAAGTTCATCGAGAACAACATAGGCCCGCAGGCGGAGTCGGTGCTGGCGGCTGCCGGCCTGGAGACGGGCGACATAGACGCGTGGCTGTTCCACCCGGGCGGGGCGCGCATTCTGAAGTCCATAGAAAAGGGGTGCGGTATAGACGCGGGGAAACTCGCGGACAGCGCCTCCGTCCTGAGGGACTACGGGAACCTCTCGTCGGCGACGATATATTTTATCATCGACTCGTATATGCGCGGTGAAGCGAAGAAGAGCGGCTCGTATCAGCTGGTGGGGGCCGTGGGACCGGGGTTCGGGCTCGATACTGTAATCACAAAATGGAAATAATCGACAAGGAGACGGATCATGAGCATCAACAGCGCGGGCCTTACGGTAGCGGAGGAGGGCTATAACGACGCCCCCTCGGGAGAAAGCACGGACGTACTATATTCAAGACACGTTAACCCGCAGTGGGTGAAGCTCTACAACACACTCGGTATGAACGTGAGTTACGAATCCTGCCGGGGGGCGGAGCTCCTGACGAGGGACGGCAGGAGGATAATCGACTTCCTGTCGGGCTACTGCGTCTATAACGCGGGACACAACCATCCCCGCATCATAGAGGCGCTGGCCGACGAGCTCGCGCGGGGGGGAGCGACCATGCTCCAGAGCCACGTGCCCGGCCTCGCCGCGGAGCTGGCCTCGCGCCTGTGCGCGCTCGCGGGCGGGCGGCTCAACAAGGTGTTCTTCACGAGCTCGGGGAGCGAGGGAGTGGAGACGGTCATAAAGTTCTCCCGCGCCCATACGAACAGGCCGGGCATTCTCTACTGCGAGGGGGCGTTCCACGGGCTTACCTGCGGCGCTCTGTCGCTCATGGACGGCGAGTACTGGACGAAAGGGTTCGGGCCGCTCCTGCCGGATACGGAGGGAGTGCCGTTCCTCGACCTCGAAGCGCTCGAGGATAAGCTCAGGAGCAAACGTTTCGCTGCGTTCATAGTAGAGCCCGTGCAGGCGGAGGCGGGCATCCGCGTCCCCCCGGACGGGTATCTGAAGGACGCCCAAACCCTGTGCCGGAAGTACGGGACGCTCTTCGTGCTCGACGAGGTGCAGACTGGAATTTACAGAACAGGGCCTTTCCTCGCGGCCCAGCACTGGGGGCTCGACCCGGACATGGTCGTGCTGGCCAAGGCGCTCAGCGGCGGGTTCGTCCCGTGCGGCGCGGTGCTGATGACGGACGAGATCAGCCGGTCCGTCTTCAGCTCGGTCGCGCGCGCATTCGTCCACGCCTCGACGTTCGGGGAGAACAACCTCGCCATGCGGGCGGGGCTCGCGACCCTCGACGTCATGAGGGACGAGAGGCTCGGCGGGCGGGCGCTCGTGCTCGGGGAGTACCTGAGGAAGAAGCTCGAAGAGGTATCGTGGGATTACGAGATGGTGCGCGGCATAAACGGCCTCGGGCTCTTAAACGGGATCGAGTTCGCCGAGCCCAAGCGCCTGAGACTCAAAATCCCGCACGAGATGTTCAGGAAGATACACCCGGGAATGTTCGGCATGATCGTCGTAATGCGCCTCTTCAGGGAGAAGAACATCCTTACCCAGATCTGCGGCAACAACCACATGGTGCTGAAGGTGGCCCCGCCGCTCGTCGTAAACGACCAGGAGATCGAGCAGTTCGTCGCGGGCGTTAAGGACGTGCTCGAGACCGTCCACACGAAGGCTTCGTTCTGGACGGAAGCGCTCCTAATGGCAAGGCGCGCGATGAGCATGTGAGCCGGGGGCCGCCGGCGCGGCCGACGATTACTGAAAACAGATACTGAACAGAGAGGATATCATGAGAAGAAAATCATACGCAGCAGTTATTTTGTCGGCGGCATTGCTCGTGGCTTTTATACCGCGCGCCGCCGTCCCCGCGCCCGAAGAGACGGACGCCCGGAAGGGCAGCCTCACGCCCGATATATTCGGTAGCGGCTCGGTTATGGAATTCGAGGTGGTCGGGGGCAAGAGCACGGTGGAGTTCATAGGGACCTCGCTCATGCACCACTTCCACGGCGTGTCTCACGAGCCCTCGGGATTTACGAGGGTGAACTTCGGAGACCCCCGGACGACGGCCGGGGCGGAGATAACCGTGCCCGTGGATTCCCTCAAGGGCATCGCGCTCGGCTCGGAAAAGAGCGATCTGTCGAAGAACATCCACCTGAACCTCGAATCCGGCAAATACCCGGACATTACGTTCAGGATGACGCAGATACTGCCTGAGGAAGCCGATACGGCCGATCCCTCCCAACCCTCGAAACGAATCTATCTGCTCAAGGGGGACCTCACCATCCATAACGTTACGAAGCCCGTCGTGGTTACAGTCGATACGGACGTAAAGGACGGGTTTCTGCACCTCACGGGGGAATACGACAACCTCGACATGAGCGAGTACGGCGTCAAGCCCGAGCCTCTCATGGCGATGATCAAGGTCGATAATATAGTCGACGTGAAATTCGACCTGTACGAAGACCTGAAGCAGGGCGCTCCCGTGCAGTAGCCGGTCCCGGAGCCCTGAAACAATACAACCCACAAAATCAAACTCCGACGAGGTCAAACATGAAAACCGATGTAATCGTTATAGGGGCCGGGCCGGGCGGCTCGGCAAGCGCGATTTCATTCAGGAGGCGCGGGTTCGGCGTGACCGTGCTCGAGAAGAGGTTCATGCCCAGGAGCAAGGTATGCGGGGAGATGGTGGCCCCTCTCGGCGTGAAGGAGCTCGGGCGGCTGGGCGTGCTCGAGAAGATAGAGGCCGCCGGAGCGAACAGGGTGAGGAGGATAATCTTCTACTCGCCCGGCGGGGCGCATATGGAACTCGGATTCCCCGGTGAGGAATACGGGGTCGCCATGAGCAGGGAGGTGCTCGACACGGCGCTCTTCGGGGAGGCGCGGGGCGAGGGGGCTCTCGGGGTGGAGGGGTTTAGAGTCGATAATATCGAGAGAGAGCCGAAAACGGGACTATTCCGCGTCGAAGGAGCGTACAACGAATCGGAGAAGAGGGAGACGTTCCGGTCAAAGGCGGTGATAAACGCGTCCGGACTGAAGGGGATCGGATACAAGGATAAAAAGTGCAGGGAGTTCATCTACGCGTTCAAGATACACCTGAGGGGTATCTCCTGCGGTGACGCCGCCGAGATCTTTTTTTACGACGGCGGATACGGCGGGCTCGTCGATATCGAGGACGGCGTCGTCAATCTGGCGTTTCAGATACGGAAGGACCAGGCGTCGCTAATGGACGGACACCCGCTCGATATACTGAAGGGCGTATTGCCCGTCTCCCATCCGGTGCGCGAGAAATTGTCGTCGGCCGCGCCCGTAGGCAAGTGGGAGGCGATGGGGGGCATTTTCGCGAGGCGGAGGGGGTCGTTCCCCGGGGTGTGGAACATCGGGGACGCGTCGGGGATTGTAGACCCGTTCACGGGCCTGGGCATCAGCCTCGCGCTACAAGGCGGGAGGTATATCGGAGAGAACCTGGAGCTCGGGAGGGAGCGACGGACTTACGACCTCAAGAGGAGCCTCAACAGGACGCGGCTCCTGACGGCGGAGATGCTGAGGAAGGTGCTTTTCCGCCCGCGCCTCTGTCACATGGTAATGAAGCACGCGTCCTGCTCCCCTGTGCTGGGGGCGGGGATACTGGGGCTTTTGCACACGTGAGGAGGGGGGTCCCGATCGCCGGAGCCGGCTCCTTCGGAAGGACAAGACAAAGGCAAAGGACAGGCATGATATATCTTCTTCTTTTCCTTGGTGAACACACGTAGTGTGGTTTGTGAAAACACCGTACACCTAAAGTGGTCTATGAAAAGATAATGAAAAGACTAGAAAGGTGAAAGGATATTTTTTTTATCCTTCTTTTCCTTGATGAAAAGAAGCAAAAATCATCCGACTACATAATTGTGCTAAAAATCTCATGTACTCGCTAAATCTTCCGATTCCACCCCATCGGAGCAATGGTTTAGTGATGTCCGTGGCTAACTAACGTCGTGCGGATAGGAGAGGGCGTCCGAATGCGCGCTCGCTTGCATTCGTTCCGCGTAAGATTTTTAACGCTCGTACAATCGATTTTCTATACGCAAATTCTGTAATGTCGGGAATGAGCATCGACAGCTCAGACGGACGGGTTGGGCCGCGCTGGTTGCGCGAAGTCTCGCAGATGATATGCCCGCGTTGTGGTGACCGCCGCAAATTCTGTAATGTCGGGAAGGAAAGGCGAGATTGCTTCGCTTCTTTGCGGATTTTATTTGGAGGTTCGTCCCATGCACAGCAGCTTGAATGCAATCTGCCAGAGGACGGTTCTTCTTATTCTTCTTTTCCTTGATGAAAAGAAGCAAAAATCATCCGACTACAGAATTGTGCTAAAAATCTCATGTACTCGCTAAATCTTCCGATTCGACTGCCCAAAGATTCTTAACGCTCGTACAATCGATTTTCTTAACGCAAATTCTGTAATGTCGGGAAGGAAAAGACGAGATTGCCTCGCTTCTCTCGCATTCGTTCGTTACGCTCACAATGACAAAAAGATTGATGTACACCCCCACCCGTGCTGTTTTGGTTTAGGCAGCGTAAAGCCGGAAGTTAATGTACTTCGGTGACTTCGCTGAGAGAGTGACCAGTTGCGCGCTTGCTTGCAACTGTTCCCCCTCCTATTGAGGGGGAGGGAATTAAAGGAAGCACCCTTCGACAGCACACTTCGTGTGCGCCCAGGGTGAACGGTTTAACGACTAAATCCCCCTTAGTCCCCCTTTTTCTAAGGGGGAAATTAAAAGGGAAAGATAGATTTCTCGCGCTGCTCGAAATGACAGGATTGGAGATGCTAGAGATCGTATGCCCGCGGGTGCTCACCCGCCGCAAATTCTGTAATGTCGGGAAGGAAAGACGAGATTGGCGCGGTTCCGCAGGGACCTCGCAACGACGCTCGTGATAGCGGGAGCGGTTTCCGGCATTGTATCCATAACGCCGGAAAGAGCGTATCAGACATGAGAACGTGAAGGCCGTATCTGGGACTTGTCCGGGGACGCGGTTGCGAATAAACTAATCCCCGTGGAGCGGCCCCTGCGCTCGACACAGGCGGGGCCGGAAACTATATGTCGGAACCAAAGAAAAAAGCGGCGATGAAACAGGGCCTCCATCCGGGCACCCTCATACACGTCGGCGAGAGGAAGGTCGATAGGGTCAGGCTTACGGTCATGGACTACGACCAGGAGATGTTCCTCGAGAGGGAATACGGGAGCGTGGACGAGTGCCTCGAATACGCCGACAGGCAGACCGTCACCTGGATCAACGTGAACGGAATCCACGATACGGCGATAATCGGCAGGATAGGGGAGCACTTCGGCATACATTCGCTGGTGCTCGAAGACATACTCGACACGGATAAGCGCCCCGAGCTCGACGATTACGTGGACTATATCTTTATCATCCTCAAGATGATCCTCGTGGATAAGGAGACGGGCAGGATAGACGCCGAGCAGGTGAGCATGCTCCTGTGTAAAAATACCGTCATATCCTTCCAGGAAGGGGACGGGGACGTGTTCGAGACGATCCGCGAGAGGATAAGGTCGGGGAAGGGGCGGATACGAAAAGCCGGAGCCGATTATCTCGCATATACGCTTACGGACGCCGTCGTCGATAATTATTTCATCGCGCTCGAGGAAATAGGCGAGCTTATAGAGCAGATAGAAGACGAGCTGCTCGAAGACCCGAGCGCGGAGACGCTCCGGGACATTTACGGACTCAAGAGGGAGCTCGTGCTTCTGAGGAAATATACGTTCCCGCTCCGGGAGCTAGTCCATAAATTCCAGATCTCGGAGTCGCCGCTGATCGACCGCAACACGAAGCTATACATACGCGACCTCTACGACCACGCGATGCAGATAATGGACACTACCGATTCGTACAGGGAGATGATAACGGGGATGCTGGAGACGTATCTGTCGCTCTCGAGCAACCGGATGAACGAGGTGATGAAGGTGCTCACCGTGATGGCTTCGATATTTATTCCGATCACGTTCGTAGCGGGAGTTTACGGGATGAACTTCGAGAACATGCCCGAGCTCCACCACCACCTGGCATACCCGGGGGTGATTGCTCTGATGCTGATTATCGCGCTCGGGATGGTCTATTATTTCAGGAGGAAGAAGTGGATATGAGGGGGAAGATGTAATTTCCGCACCGCTGCGTGTATTTCGGAAAGGTAAAGAGAAAGACAAGAAAGGTGAAAGGCTGTTTTTTTTATCCTTCTTTTCCTTGATGAACACACGTAGTGTGGGTTATGAAAACACCGTGCGCCTAAAGTGGTCTATGAAAAGATAATGAAAAGACTAGAACGGTGAAAGGCTGTTTTATTTATCCTTCTTTTCCTTGATGAAAAGAAGCAAAAATCATCCGACTACAGAATTGTGCTAAAAATCTCATGTACTCGCTAAATCTTCCAATTCCACCCCAGCCCGCGTAAGATTTTTAACGCTCGTACAATCGATTTTCTTCACGCAAATTCTGTAATGTCGGGAATAATCACCCTTCGACGGCTCAGGAGTGATCAGAATGATTGGTGCTCTCCCGCTTGTTCGAAGTTGACCAGACCGTAGTCGAGCGGAAGAATGGTTGAGATCACATGCCTGCGGGTGCTCACCCGCCGCAAATTCTGTAATGTCGGTAACGTGCTTCGACTAGCTCAGCACGAACGGGTTTACATATCTAGGTACACCCCCACCCTTGCTGTTTTGGTTTAGGCAGCGTAAAGCCGGAAGTTAATGTACTTCGGTGACTTCGCTGAGAGAGTGACCAGTTGCGCGCTTGCTTGCAACCGTTCCCCCTCCTATTGAGGGGGAGGGAAATAATTTCGCACCCTTCGACTGCACACTTCGTGTGCGCTCGGGGTGAACGGGATTGGCGAGTCGCCGGATTAAGTTGAGAATTGCCGGTGGAATCGCGGAATGACACTATGTGTCTTTTCGCACCTGCCTGAAACCGTTGTATAATGTTCCAAATATAAAAACCCAAGGTGAAGGGAGCCGGGCATGGATAAGGACAACGAGACAGTAATAGTCATGGTGGAAATAACCAAGGGGTCGAGGAACAAGTACGAGTACGACAAGGTAAAAAAGCGGATAAAGTTCGACCGCCTGCTCTACGCTTCGGTACATTATCCGAGTGATTACGGGTTCATAGAGGACACACTCGGGGGGGACGGCGACCCGCTCGACGCGCTCGTGCTGCTCTGGGAGCCCACGTTCCCGGGGTGCATAATATTGTCGAAGCCCATAGGGATGTTCATGATGGGGGACGAGAAGGGGCCCGACGAGAAGATACTCTGCGTGCCGGTGGACGACCCGCACTGGAGCCACATCGAGAAGCTGACCGAGATACCGCCTCATCTGCTCCGGGAGATAGAGCACTTCTTCGCCTCCTACAAGACGCTCGAGAAGAAGAACGTGCACGTCGAGGGGTGGAGGAACAAGGAGGCCGCGCTCCAGACCATAAAAGAGGCGCAGGAGAGGTATAAGCAGAAGGGGAAGAAGAAGAAAAAGAAGACGAGCCGCCAGTCTGACTGGCTGTGAGGGGTTTTCCCGGCGGCGCAGGGATGACGCTCCTAAATTTGTAGGAGAGAGTTCCCGGATCAAGTCCGCCAGCCGCGACACACGCATAATGTGATTTTTCGGAAAGAAAAGACAAAGATAAGGAAATGGCTAAGACAATATTATTTCCTTCTTTGTCTGGATACAAAGAAGCAAAAATCACACACGTAGTGTGGTCTTTCGAAAAGATAAAAGAAAGGTGAAAGGCTGTTTTTTAATCCTTCTTTTCCTCGATGAAAAGAAGCAAAAATCATTCCGACTACATAATTTGCTAAAAATCTCATGTACTCGCTAAATCTTCCAATTCCACCCCACCCCACGTAAGATTCTTAACGCTCGTACAATCGATTTTCTTAACGCAAATTCTGTAATGTCGGGAAGAGAAAAACTTACCGGATGATTGAATGAGTGAAAGGCGACACCCCCATCCTCACCACATGCTCGACAAATCGGAGAGCATGGTCACAGTTACCCAAGTGGCTAAAGGGTCAGGGCGTCCTACTTCTCGCTTGCTCGAAGCAGTTCCCCCTCCAGGGGGAAGGAATTAAGAGTACGGGGTGAGCGGACTGGGTTGAGCTGAGGGGGATGTTAGAGATCGTATGCCCGCGGGTGCTCACCCGCCGCGGCTTCTGCGAAGCCTCGCAATGACTGCTTAAAGATATATGACGGTTGGAGGCCACTCCTAGAGCCGGGAATGTATGATCTCTCGGGAGGTCTGAGGAGTATGGCAGAAATCGCAAAAACGCATTATGCGTGCGCGTCAGAGCTTGAAGCGGAGGATCGCACCCGCGCCGTGGATGAGCTTCTTGTAGGGCTCGTCCTGAATTATCTCGACCTCCGCGCCCTGGCCGAACGCTTCATCGACAGCGCACTCGACGAGGTCGTTCACGGGGACCGGGTCGCCGCCGCCGGGGCATTTCCCCGCGCCGTCCGTGAGGTATTCCCCCGAATCGGGGCAGACGAAGCCCGGATGCGTGAAGCCGTCTTCGACGAAGAGCACCCTCACCTGACTGTTTCTGATCGCGTCGAGCGTGGACTTGAGGCCGTCGACCGCGTAGCCCACCGGGAGCTTATCCGCGAATTCCTGAAGCAGCTTCTGCTGCTTCCCGGCCCTCGTTTTATCGAGCGTATCGAGGGACGCTCCCGTAACTATCGAGGGCCTTATCCTTTCGAGGTCCAGAGTTACCGTGCCCGCGAGCCTCTCCGTCATTTCCGTCGGGAGATGGTGCGCGAATTCCGCGATATTCTCGTCGGTCCCGCCGAGAATGAGCCAGCGGAAATTCTCCTTGCGGTAGTAATCCCTGAGCATCTGCGCGACGTACTTGAAGTGCTGGTGTATTTCGTTCTCTATCATCCTGTTGAACTTGAACTCGCCGAACCCCTGCGAGAGGCTCCTCGCGTCCGAAGCCGGCATCGATTTCTTGGTGTACTTGCCTTCCGGGTTATGGAACTTGGTCGAGCGTTCGGCGGCCGGGTAGAAATAATCGAGGACCTCGTGCGTGCCGTCGAGGCCGATGCCGAATATGCGCGCCTTCTTCCTGTCTATGAGCACGGTGACGATGTGCCTGTAATCGTCGGCGACTTTATAAAGCTGACCCGTCGCTGGGGTGCGGTCTATGAGCAGCTGGTTCTTGTAGAGCGCGGGGAGTTTTAGCGCCTCCCAGAAACCGTCTCCGGAGCATGAAAAGACGGCTATGCCACGGCACTCGGTGAGGCCGTCCGCGTTGTCGATGTAGCTCTGGATCTTCGAGATGTCCGATTCAACCGAATCGAGGGCTTCCTTCGAAATCCCCCTTTTCCCCATATTCTCCCTGAGCTCCTTTGCCAGGTTCTTGAGCGTTATTTTGTAGCCGAAGTTTTCCCTGTCGTGAGGGTTCAGCCTGAGGTAGAGTGTGGTGACCGGGTGTTTGTCATTGGAGTATCTGCTCAGCTTGCCGATCGAATCGTCGAAACCCATTATCTTAGCTCCTTTCCGAAATATATTTAGAGAGCGGGATAAGGTATTATCCGCCCTTTTTTCAGAGTATATGAGGATACCTGAACGGGACATAATTTCGAGGGGGTAAGTTTAGGCATAGACGCAGGCGACGGGCGAGAAGTCTTTATATACATAAAATGACGCCTGACAGACGCTGCGGGCTTAAATAAGCCAAGCATATCAGGGGGGCGGGCGCATTTATTTAAAGAAGTTTCAAGAAAAGTACGGGCGGGGCCGCGGTTATCATCAAAATCGTAAAAAGTCAGCGTCGGAGGGCTGATCGGATCCCCGATTCAGGTATTACTTGAGCCCGTGGGAGCGGGCGCAGAGCGGAAGTCCTCCGCCCTGTGCGCTCCTGAAAGACATCGTAAACAGGGTATGGGCAACCCTAATCATTACATCCCGAGCTAAAGAGGGGGACTTGGCGGGATGTAACCGGGAATTATGATACCCTGCATATAACGACATTGTACAGTATAGAAGATAAGAGTCAATTAGTATTTATGAATACTAATTAATATATAGTATTACATGGCACCGTTTGGGTAAGTGAATCCGGGAAATTTATGCCGGCGCGGGGCGGATTCCCGGCAGGGCGTCCACGGGCGATAATGCAGATACATCGGTTATAATTTCCCCTCATCAAATCAGGAATGGAGCGGAAAAGATGAGGCGAAACACAATTATACCTGGAGCGCTGCTTATACTTGGCGCGGGGTTTTTGCTGATGTGGGCTCTCGCGGGAGCGAGCGCGGCCGAGGTCCTGCCGGGAAAGCCCGCGCCGGGGTTCGCGTTCACGGACATCGAGGGTACGACGGCCAGGCTGTCGGACTTCAAGGGTAAGGTCGTGGTGCTCGAATGGTTCAACCACGGATGCCCGTTCACCGAGAAGCACTACAAGAGCGATAAGATGCAGGACCTGCAGAGGAAGTACACGGAAGAGGGGGTCGTATGGATCTCGATAAACTCGACGAACGAAGGAAATGAATCCTACAGGGACGCCGCGATGTCGAGGAAAGAGGCCGAGGCGTACGGCACGTCGGCTGCGTACATCGTGCTCGACCCGTCCGGGGAGATAGGGAAGCTCTACGGCGCGAAGACTACGCCCGACATCTTCATCGTCGGCGCGGACGGCAATATTATTTATACGGGCGCCGCCGACAGCATCAATTCGACGGACGTCACGGACATAGCGAAGGCGACGAACTACATCGATCTCGCGCTCACCGAAGCGCTCGCCGGGAAGCCTGTCGTCACGCCCGAGACGAAGCCATACGGGTGCGGGGTGAAGTATAAGGATTAGGGGGACGACAGGCTTATTGACCGAAATTCTGTGATGAGGGGGAAGAGGAGATGGGGGGTGTGCCTTGGGTTTGGTGATTGCGCCTGGACTTCCTGCTTACGGAAAGACAAGGAAAAGACACACGTAGTGTGATCTTTCGAATGGGCAAAGAAAGGCGAAAGAATGTTTTTTTTATCCTTCTTTTCCTTGATGAAAAGAAGCAAAAATCATCCGACTACAGAATTTGCTAAAAATCTCACGTACTCGCTAAATCTTCCGATCCCACCCCATCGGAGCAATAGCTTAGCGATGTCCGTGGCTAACTAACGTCGTGCGGATAGGAGAGGGTGTCCGAATGCTCGCTCGCTTGCATTCGTTCCCGCGTAAGATTTTTAACGCTCGTACAATCGATTTTCTTAACGCAAATTCCGTAATGTCGGGAAAGAAAATACGAGATTGCCGCGCTGCGCTTACTTCATAAGCACCGCTCGCAATGACACTCATAGTTGTAGGAGCGGCTACCAGCCGCGACACACACGAAGCGTGATCTTTCGAAAAGCAAAGACACAGATAAGGTGAAAGGATGTTTTTGTATCCTTCTTTTCCTTGATGAAAAGAAGCAAAAATCATCCGACTACATAATTGTGCTAAAAATCTCATGTACTCGCTAAATCTTCCGATCCCACCCCGGCCCACGTAAGATTCTTAACGCTCGTACAATCGATTTTCTTCACGCAAATTCTGTAATGTCGGGAAAGAAAAGGCTTTCTTGCTTAATTGGAGTGTAATGTAAACCCCCCACCCGAACCCTCCCCCACTTTGAAAAGGGGGGAGGGAAATTAATGTGCGGGTGCTCACCCGCCGCAAATTGTGTATTGTCGGGAAACGTAAAGAAAAAACTAAATCCTCCCTAACCTGTTTGGAGTATGGCAACATTGAGCTGGAAGCGTATTTCCTTAGTTGCTCTTTGGGATAGGGCGTCCAAATGCTTGTTTATTCGCATTCGTTCTTTACGAAAGGAGGGAATAAAGATAAAGACGAGATTGCCGCGCTTCTCTCACACTCATTCGTTACGCTCGCAATGACAGAATGATTAAGGTACACCCCCACCCTAACCCTCCCCCCTCCTATTGAGGGGGAGGGAAATAATTTCGCATCCTTCGACAGCACACTTCGTGTGCGCTAAGGGTGAACGGGATGGGCAAATTGCCGGATGAAGCGGAAAAAGACCGGCAGGACCGTGGAACACTCTGTATGCGTGTGCGGGCGATTAGCCTGAAAATTTAAATTGTGTAAAATAAAGCCTGTTATCTTCAGTGCGGGCTGAGCAAAGCCGCACACGCGAGAGGGGAACTAATAAAACGTGGACGGAACTGAACTTTTCGACAGACACTTGAAGGAGCACACGGCTAACGGCAACATACATCCGGGCGAGAACTGGTACGAGCGGGATTACCGTGAGGGCGAGGTTATCCTCGCGGGGTTTTCCGACCTCGACTGGCACTCGCTGAAGAAGATGTTCGGGAGCAGGACGCACATATGGCAGGAGGCCTGCGTCTATGTGCTCGGGGAATCGGACACGCCGGGGTCGTCGAGGATGCTCGCCGACATATTCGTGAGGGGGCAGGACAACATCTCCTGCTATTCCGCAGTATTCCTTTCAGGGCTTAACCTGGATACCTTCGCCGACGACACGAAGCGCCAGATAACGCTCAGGGCGCACGAGCTGTTCAAGGACGGTAAGTACAGGCAGTACGGAGAGCATTATCGCATATCCCTTGAGAAAATAAGAGAGAAGCTGAGACCCGTGTAACCGCGGGACCACCCCTAACGTAGTGCTGCGAGCCTTTCTGAATAGAAATGAAAAGATAAAGACCAAGAAAAGGCAACTATACTTCCTTCTTTTCCTTGATGAACACACGCAGTGTGGATTATGAAAACACCGTGCACCTAAAGTGGTCTATGAAAAGATAATGAAAAGACAAAGAAAGGTGAAAGGCTATTTTTTTATCCTTCTTTTCCTTGATGAAAATAAGCAAAAATCACACACGTAGTGTGTTTTCCGAAAAGATTCTACAGAATTGTGCTAAAAATCTCATGTACTCGCTAAATCTTCCAATTCAACCCCATCGGAGCGATAGTTTAGCAATGTCCGTGGCTAACTAACGTCGTGCGGATAGGAGAGGGCGTCCGAATGCGCGCTCGCTTGCATTCGTCCCGCGTAAGATTTTTAACGCTCGTACAATCGATTTTCTATACGCAAATTCTGTAATGTCGGGAAAGAAAAGGCGAGATTGCTTCGCTTCGCTCGCAATGACGACAATAGATTTCTCGCGCTGCTCGAAATGACATAATGTAAAATCCACCCTAACCCTCCTTTACGAAAGGAGGGAATAAAGATAAAGACGAGATTGCCGCGGCTTTTGCGAAGACTTGCAATAAGAGATTAAAGACTGGATTCCCGATCGGTGTCGGGAATGACAAAGCAAAGGAGAAGACAAAGATAATATTTTCTTTTCCTTGATGAACACACGCAGTGTGGTTTCCGAAAAGACTCTACAGAATTATGCTAAAAATCTTATGTTTAAGCTAAAATCTTTCAATTCCACCTCGTCCGCTCAGCGAAACTCTTAGATACATAGAATTTGCGAGGGGGGAGATTCGAACGATGAAAAGTGTTATCATATGCACAGGCGGATGCGGAGGAAAATTAAATACAATTTTTGCCGCACGGAAACAACAAACAGGGTATGGGCAACCCTAATTGCGGCATCCGGTGCTGACCGGGCTTAGCTGTCCGGTCGGCACCTTTATAACCAGGCCGATATGGCCTTCCGGAAATGAAAATCTCGGTCCGTGAAAAGCGGAGTCTTTCAGGACTGTTGTGGTACCAATGCCAGCCGGGGAACGCTCCATACCGTTAAATCTCTTACTGCCGGCAATTTATCCGGTATAGTATTGATGGATATTCATTTCTATTAATGATCAGTTGTTTTTTATGCTTTAACGAGCAAGGAGGGGATATATGAAGTATCTTGTAATGGGGACCGAGGGTCCCGGGTATTTTTCGCCCGAGGAAGAGGTCGAAGTCCTTGAATCTGTTGTAATACCCGCTTTCGACGAGCTTAAGGAGCTTGAGGACGAGGGGACTATAGTAGGAGGTCTCCCCGTGGGCGACCGCGCTTTCGTGTTTGTCGCGGAAGCCGACTCGCACGACGATCTTGACCGGATGCTGAGGGCTCTCCCGATATGGGGAGTGCTGGAGTGGGAGGTAACCCCGCTTCAGGATTTCGAGGCAAGGGCGAGACAGGAACGCGTGATCCTCAAGAGTTTGAAAGCGGAGGTCTGATATTCAGGTTAGTTTGTCATTACAATCTGGAACAGTAACTATCATTATTCACTTTTGCAGCGCGCGGAATTGATACTCGAACTCATGCTGATTACTTGCGGTTATTACTACTAACCCGTACTGACTGACACTCTATAATACGCCCTCTGCCGATCTCGTAATGTTTTGACAAGCTGGATATCACACCGGTACTGCCGGAAGCGGTGCGCCGGCATTACCAGAATGAGCTGCCGGGCGGAGATATGCCGAAAATCCGCCTGAGGGATAGGTGCGTCCGGCCGCCGGCCGCGCACGGGGTAGGGCTCTGTCTCAGGGTGATTTTTTACTCTTTTCGATGAACCTCTGCCAGTGAGGGGGGAGGTCGTCTTCGTCGAGCCGCGCCCCGTCCGTGCAGTGTCCGCATGCCCCGCATTCGGCGCATTCGTCGAGCCCGATAATGCACTCTTCAGGGCAGTGATCCGGGGTTTTGGCTTCGGCGGCTGCCGGGATTTCCTTTTTTTCGCTCATTTCAGACTCGGTATATAGATTAGCATAATTCGGCGCGCGTGTCTCGATGCCGTTTCTTTCCCGGGGGAGAGTCCAGGCAAGGGATTTGAGGTTTGCGCCCGGACTTCCCGCTTACGGAAAGACAAGGAAAAGACACACGATTAACACACGAAGCGTGATCATTCGAAAAGAAAAGACAAAGAAAGGTGAAAGGCTATTTGATTGATCCTTCTTTTCCTTGATGAAAAGAAGCAAAAATCATCCGACTACAGAATTGTGCTAAAAATCTCATGTACTCGCTAAATCTTCCAATTCAACCCCAGCCCGTGGAAGATTTTTAACGCTCGTACAATCGATTTTCTTCACGCAAATTCTGTAATGTCGGTAACGTGCTTCGACTATCTCAGCACGAACGGGTTTACATATCTAGGTACACCCCCACCCTAACCCTCCCCCACTTTGAAAAGGGGGGAGGGAATTAAGGAAGACCCGTCGACAAGCTCAGGGTGAACGGGTTGGATTGAGCTGAGGGGGATGTGAGTGATCGTATGCCCGCGGGTGGAGTGACACCCTTCGACTAGCTCAGGGTGAACGGGTTGGGCTTCGCTTGTTGGTTGAGCAGAGGAGTCACGGAAGGATCATAGAAACGCACTATGTGCGTGTGTGCCGCAAATTCGGTAATGTCGGTAACGTGCCTCGACCAGCTCAGCACGAACGGGTTTGGCTTCATTCGTTGGTATGTGATGAGAAGGTTCGGAGGAATCGTAGAAACGCACTACGTGCGTGTGTGGATTCCCGATAAAGGCATTCGGGAATGACGGGAGGGAGAAGACGGAATTGCCGCGCTCGCTTTCGTTCGTTTCGGTTGCTATAACGCGGTCGGTTTTTACGGGCGCGAATAGAAATCGAATATTTAAATTCATCGGATATAATGACTCCTTAAGTCTACGGGCTTTCGTGAGACGTTATGAGCGTTCCGGAGAAAGAATTACAGGGCAGATTGAAGGAGCTGGCGCTGTTGTTCCTGAGGCTCGGGGCTACCGCGTTCGGAGGGCCCGCTCCGCAGATCGCGATAATGCACGACGAGACCGTGCGCAGGAAGAAGTGGCTCGACGATAAGTCCTTCCTCGACCTCATAGGGGCCGTGAACCTGATACCGGGCCCGAACTCTACAGAGGTCGCCATACATATCGGATACCTGCGCGCCGGGTGGAGAGGGCTCATCACCGCGGGGGCGTGTTTCATAATCCCCGCAGCCGTTATCGTTACGGCGCTCACGTGGGTCTACGTCCGGTACGGCTCGACGCCCGAGGGGGGCCATTTATTCTACGGCATTAAGCCCGTGATAATCGCCGTGATACTGCAGGCCCTTGTGTTTCTCGGACGGAAGGCCGTCAGGGAGCCCGTCCCGATATTGACCGGGATAGCGGTCGCCGCCGCATACATGTTAGGCGTGAACGAGATCGCGCTCCTCTTCGGCGGGGGACTTGCCGTAATGCTATGGAAGAACGCAGGGAAGCTCAGCGGAGGGAACCTGACGGCGTTTATAGTCCCGCTCATTGGGCTTGACACGGCGGCAGCGGAGGCCAAGGTGGCGGCGCTCGCGTCGATATTCCTGATTTTCCTCAAGATCGGCTCGGTGCTTTTCGGGAGCGGCTACGTGCTGCTCGCCTTTCTCAATTCCGATTTCGTCGTGCACCGGGGCTGGCTTACCCACCAGCAGCTCCTCGACGTCGTGGCGATAGGGCAGGTGACTCCCGGGCCGTGGTTCACGACGGCGACGGCGATCGGGTATCTGCTGGGAGGCGTCCCGGGAGCGGCGCTCGCCACGCTCGGCATATTTCTGCCGTCCTTCATATTCGTCGCCGCGAGCAACCCTCTTATACCGAAGCTGAGGCGCTCGGCCTGGGCGGGCGCGGCCCTCGACGGCGTGAACGCTTCTTCGCTCGGACTCATGGCCGGCGTGGCCGTCGATCTCGCCAGGGCGTCGTTCGTCGACCCGCTGACGATACTGATCGGCGTCTCCGCGGCCGGGGCGCTCTTTTTCCTCCGGGTGAATCCGACATGGCTGATGCTCGCGGGCGGAGCCATAGGGCTTCTGACCGGTTTGTTGTGAGGCGGGCGGGAGACGGCATGTGAATTATTTGTTAGCCGGTCTTGATAAATAGTTAAAATAGGTATTTAATTTGTCCCAGATGAATTCTCGACTGAAGCATGCGCTGATCCCGGTCCTCGCGCTGATTATTCTCCTGCCGCTCGCAGCCGTATCGTCCGCGAAGGACAAGAAAGGGAACGTCGAGGTCAATTTCATCTACGCCTTCCAGCTGGGGTTCGGCTCGTATAACGTGGGCGGGCTCAGCGTGGATGTGTACAGCCTTCCTATCTCATATACCTTTAACGATTTTCTCGGGAGCGAGAAGCTCAAGCTCGTGCTCGATACTCCGGTATTCTACGGAAGGTTCAGGTACAGGGAGACCGTACCCGACGGCGCGAGGATCAAGGTGGACCAGGACATGATGAGCGTGATCCCCGGTTTGGAGCTCCAGTGGGAGCCTGTCCGTCATTGGCATATCAAGCCTTTCATAAACGCCGGACTCGCGTGGCAGGTTTACGACAGCTCGACCCCTGACGGGCTAAGTGTGGACGATTCGTTCGTGCTCGTGTACGCGGTGGGGCTGGGGAGCCTGTATCAGATGTTCTGGGATAAGTTCACGTTCAGCCTCGGGAACAGGATCTCGTGGGCGGGGAATACGAACTTCCATAAGAGCTCCGAGCAGTCATTCGGCCTCCTCGAGAACGGTATAGACGTGAAGCACCCGCTCGGGTTTACATATAAGGGCTACGAGCCCGACATGAGCGTTTACTTCAACTGGTATTACTTCATACCCGATACGACTTTCGACAGGGCCTTCAAGCCTCCGCTCAAGGTGGAGAACCAGTTCGAAATCGCGGCGACCGTGGGTTTGGTGACGCCCAAGAAGCTCTGGATAATGGCTGCCCCGAGGATCGGGGTCGGGTACAGGTTCGGGGACTTGAAGGCCTTCTCGGTGAACTTCGGGTTTCCGTTCTGAAGAATTGCCAAGGGTGTGATATCCGCGGTTCTCGATTTACATTCCCGTAATCCGCCCAGTAGTATAAATCCAAGAACAAGATTAAAGGCTGGATTCCCGATAAAGGCTTTCGGGAAAGACAAAAGAAAGGTGAAAAGCTGTTTTTTTATCCTTCTTTTCCTTGATGAAAAGAAGCAAAAATCACACACATAGTGTGGTTTCCGAAAGGACTCTACAGAATTTGCTAAAAATCTCACGTACTCGCTAAATCTTCCGATTCCGCCCCAATCGGAGCCTGTGCGTTCTCCATACACATTGCGTACGGACGAAGGAAAGACAAAGAAAGGTGAAAGGCCATTTATTTATCCTTCTTTTCCTTGATGAAAAAAAGCAAAAATCATCCGACTACATAATTTGCTAAAAATCTCATGTACTCGCTAAATCTTCCAATTCAACCCCAGCCCACGTAAGATTTTTAACGCTCGTACAATCGATTTTCTTAACGCAAATTCTGTAATGTCGGGGAAGATAAAGAAAAAACTAGATTGCCGCGCTTCTCTCTCAGATTTTATTTGGCAGGTTCGTCCCATGGCATAGCGACTTGAATGCAATCAGCCAGCAGCGACCGGTTCTTCTTATTCATCAGAACCATTGCAATGACAGAATGATTAAGGTACACCCCCACCCTCGACCCTCCCCCCTCCTATTGAGGGGGAGGGAATTAAGGAGGACCCTTCGACAGCGCACTTCGTGTGCGCTCGGGGTGAACGGGTTTGGCTAATTGCCTGGCGATGGCGGAGGAATTACGGAAGAATCGTATATGAGCACACATTGTGTGCCGCAAATTCTGTAATGTCGGTAACGTGCTTCGACTAGCTCAGCACGAACGGGTTGGGCGAGGTTGCCGGTTTGAGCGTAAGAGTTTCGGAAGGATCATAGAAACGCACTACGTGCGTGCGCGCTAGGCGCCGGAGATTTTTTCGGCGAGGGATTTGCGCTCGTCGATGTCGTATTTGCGCATGACCTCGAGGCGCGTGGCTTCGGGCGAGCCGCCTCCGGATATGCTGATGACGGAATACCAGCCTCCCTGGTATGACGCGGTGATGTCCTCAAGGAGCCTCGCTACGGAGAGCCTGTAGTCGGCCGGAATGTCTTCCCTGCCCTGGAGGTAGCGCGTGAGCCGTTCTCCCACCGCGGGGGATTCCATGTCCTCGGGGTATGGAGACGCGACCAAGATGCCGCCCGCCGTGTCGTGCACTATCCTGAACATATCGTATATGTGCACCCCCTGGAGGAGCTTGCCGATATTCGAGTAGACCGGGTCGGGTATGAAGTTGCCCGCGCGTGTCTCCTTTCCGAACACGGCGGCCGTAACGCCGCAAGCGTAGGACGATTCCACGTATTTTATGAGGTCGGATATCTTGTCCCTGATGTGCCCGGTTTTCTGAGGGTCGAGTCCGTTCGCCTCTGCGAGCGCTGCGGATGCGCCGATGAGCATGTCGCCGAGCCCGGCCCTCGCGCCTATGCATGAGACCCTGTGGTGCGTGGCGAAGCTCTCGGTGAGAGAGCCCGCGAGCTCCCATTCCCCGGCGAGGAATACCCTGTCCCACGGTATGAATACGTCGTCGAACAGAATCTGCGCCGTGGCCTGGCCGTACCGGGAGGTGAGCGGAGCGCCCGACTCTCCGGGCCTTCCGGCCTGCCGGGAGACGAGCTCTACCCCTTCGGTGTCTATGGGTATAGCGAAGGACAGGGCGTAGTCTTCGTCCTCCGCAGTCATGCTGCGCGTGGGGAGGACTATTATTTCGTGCGTGTAGGGGGCGCCCGTGACTATCGCCTTTATGCCCCGCACGGTAATACCGGCGTCTTCGCGCCCGACGATGCGGAGGTAGAGGTCGGGGTCGTGCTGCTGGTGGGGGCGCTTCGTGCGGTCGCCCTTGGCGTCCGTCATGGCGACGCACGCGGTGAGGTCCGCGTCCTGCAGGTATTCGAGGTACGTGAGGAACTTTACGTGATAGTCGGTGCCGAACCTGAGGTCGACGTTGTGAGTCGTTTCGTAGAGGGCGTTTAACGCGTCGTGGCAGAGGTAGCGCTGGGCGCACCCTGTTTCCCGGCAGAGGAGCCTCACCATCTCGAGCTTTTTCAACAAGTCGTTCTGGGACGTGTTGATGTGAAGCAGTCGGTTGACCTTCCTGCCCGTGACGTGAGAGACGGCCGTCATCGTGTCCGCGTACTCCGGCAGGAGCGCGAATTCGTACGTGACCGAGACGGCGTTAATGCCGGGCTCCAGCATGGGCTCGTCAGGGACGCTCTCGACTCGTTTCCCCTTCATGTAAACTACGGGGTCGAGCTCTCTCAGGCTTTCGACGTATTCCTCGGGGGTCTTGAGCACGGGCGTTTTCTCCTTTGCCGGATAAAGGCACAAAACGTATTGTGCGCCTGAATAGAGATAGTCTCATAAAGGCGGGGCCGTGTCAATCCGGAGGGGAGGGGAGGGGGTAGGCTGGGCCTGAAGGACGGGGAAAAGGGGATGATGAATTTCCCGCACAGCTGGCAATGACAAACCCTGTAGGAGCGGGTTGCAGCCGCGACGCAAGCGCAATGTGATCTTTCGAAAGGACAAAAGAAAGGTGAAAGGCTGTTTTTTTAATCTTTCTTTTCCTTGATGAACACGCGAAGTGTGGATTATGAGAAGACAAAAGAAAAGAAAGGTGAAAGACCGTTTTTTTATCCTTCTTTTCCTTGATGAAAAGAAGCAAAAATCATCCGACTACAGAATTGTGCTAAAAATCTCATGTACTCGCTAAATCTTCCAATTCAACCCCATCGGAGCGATAGTTTAGCGATGTCCGTGGCTAACTAACGTCGTGCGGATAGGAGAGGGCGTCCGATTCCTCGCTAGTTCGGAATCGTCCCGTGGAAGATTTTTAACGCTCGTACAATCGATTTTCTTAACGCAAATTCTGTAATGTCGGTAACGTGCTTCGACAAGCTCAGCACGAACGGGGTAAAACTAAATCCTCCCTAGCCCTCCTTTTTCTAAGGGGGAAATTGAAAGGAAGAAACCCTTCGACAGCACGCTTCGTGTGCGCGCAGGGTGAACGGGTTGGGCTCATTCCCTGGCGATGGCAGAGGAGTTACGGAAGGATCGTAGAAACGCACTACGTGCGTGTGTGCTCGGGGTGAGCGCGGCGACGAGTCGCCGCGGACATATGATGAGGCGGCGGTTGCCGGGGTAGGCAGAAGACTTACGGAATGATAAGCGAGGAGGGGCGGATTGGAAAAGAACGGGAATTATGGAATGGAGGCGTGAAGAGTTATTTTACAGCTTCGGGCGCTCGTTCTCGATTATCGCCGCGACGTCGGACATCTCCTTTCCGAGCAGATAGATGACGTCGTCGAGCGTGATGATGCCCTTTATCGCTCCGTTCTCGTCCACGATGGGGAATCGGCGCACGCTGTTCCCGCTCTCCTTTATTTGTTCTAGCGCTTCGTAGAGGCCGGTATTCTGCCTAAAGGTTACGACATCCAGAGACATGATGTCGCCAATGGGGCATTTGGCGGGGTCAAGCTTCTTGTTTATCACCCTCAGGACTATGTCCCTGTCCGTGACTATGCCGACGGGCCTGTCGTTCTGAATGACGACGACGCTCCCTACGTTCATCTCTTCCATGAGTTGGGTCGCTTCGAGTACTTTGGTTTTTACGTCAACGCATACTATTTCTCTTCTGCAAAGTGTTTCCAGGCTCATTTGAGTACCTCCTAATGATAGTTTAACACGTCCCGGCCCTATCTATTGATTGCAAAGCGTGTGCCGTCCGGATCATTCTCCGTATCCTGCCGTGATCCTTCATGTTTCAGGCGCGCATACGGCCGGAGGCGGCAATCGGCGCACTCCGAGGTGTCAGGATTCAGGACACAAGACGAATAGCTTGTTCTTCACTTCCTCGATGAAATGACGCACGCAGCGTGGCGCGCGTGCGCCCTAGTAGGAGTCTTCGACGCGGCGGGGGAATGAGAAGACAGTGTCGTCGAGTTTGGCGTTGAGCTCTACCGTTGATACCTTTATTTCCTCGCTGCCCTCGCTGCCCTCTGCGTCGAACTTGAAATAATAGGGTATGACCACGCCGCCGGTATCTATGTACTGGTCGATGGTCGTGGTTGAAGGGAGCACCTTCCCGTTCTGTTTCGTCGTCCCTTTTACCATGAACGGCAGGTATGTTTTCGCGTCGAGGTAGTAGTTGTCGACGTTCCCGCTCTTGAACGTTACCTTGAGATTGTATGCTTCCCGGCCCTCGATTGTCTCCTTTCCTACAAGCTCGACCTTTATGCCCTTGGACTTGGGGTCGACGAGCGGGCCGTCGAAGTCGCATGTTTCCAGCAGGTCGTCCGCGTCGTCCCCTTCGAGGACTTCGGGCTTGCTGCCCTCCGTGGTGGGGTTGTACTTCCAGGCCTCCTTGCCGTCGTAAGACTGTATGAAATAGATATGGCCGAGGCTGAAGTCTATCCTGCACTTATCGGGGCGCTTGTAAACTATCGCCATCTGGAAAAGCTTGCCCATCGAGTCCATCTTGCCCGTGTATTTGAGGGTCTTGACCTCGTTCCACTTTGCGGGGCCTCCGATAGCCTCGAAGTATTTCGTCAGTATCGCGTCGACGTCGGTGTCTGTTCCGGAAGGAACGGCTGCTGCCTCATGACGGGGCTCGACCGGGGTGTTTTTTTCGGAGGGCGACTGTTTCTGCTCCTCCTTCTTCGCATGCTCTTTTTCATCCGCGCGTCTGCAGGATACCGCCCCAAAAAATCCTATTAAGGCTGCTGAAAATAATATAAGGCATAGATTCCGTCGCATCGGACCGCTCCTGAATTAGTATAGATATGTTATTGAAGATTATAGTAAAAAGCGCGAATTACAATAGGAATTTAAAGGCCTTTCTCGATGAGGGCCGGAGACCGGGCGGACGTGCGACGGCGCGTTTTGCGGACCATAATGAAAAACCTGAGAAATACGAAGGCTATCCGCCGTATTTAAAAGTGATTATACGGCAGGGCTCGCACCTGTAAGCGTGGAGGGCCGGGCGCTTTATAAAGTACGTCGTGCCGGGGAGTCCGGTGAACATCGTGGGGATGCCGATGGGATCGTCCCTGTCCCGCCAGGATACGCCGCCGACCGTGGGCATGTAGCCTTCGGTCATCGGCGCGCCGCACGCCGGGCAATCCATGCCGCCTGAAATTCCGAGCTCGGTCGTAAGCGCCGTCTCTTTGCCGGGGGGCGGTTTTCTGAACGACCTGTACACATAGTAAGAGAACCCGGCCGCGAGGAGGAGCAGGAACAATGCGGCAGCCAGAAGGGAGCCCAGGAGGTAGAGGTTCACCTCAATCCCGTCGGGGAGCGTGCATTGCGAGGGGTCGTCCGGGAGGTAGGCTATGTCCAGTATGTCGCGCCTGGATATGACGTCGTACGTGTACTTCGATACCCGGAGCGTGCAGACGGAGGATATCCCGCCGGGCATGCGTACGGATACCATGACCCTGTGGTCGTCGGACGAGGACGTTACGCTCGCCCTGACGAGAGCGCCGTCCTTCATTATCGCCTTCATTTTGACAAGCGCGGTCGTTTCGACGCCGCGGTCGCGGAGTCTCTTGTAGAACCGGAGGTCGCCCGTATAGCTGTATAGAATCCACGCGGCTACCGAGACGAGCAGGGCGATGACGAGGACGGGTATGACGAGTTCACTCTTGTTCTTCATTGTTGGGCGATGGTTCCGGTTCGAAAGCGACCCGTGCAGGGCGGCCGGACGGGAGCCGGGCGTATGGGTTAATAATACATCTGATTTGTGGAATTTCGAAAGCGGGGCCTGTGCGTTCTCCATACACCTTGCGTACGGACGGAGGAAAGACAAAGAAAGGTGAAAGGCTATTTGATTTGATCCTTCTTTTCCTTGATGAATTCAGGACATGAAAAGAAGCAAAGGAAAGACAAAGAAAAGGTGAGGCTTTTATTCCTTCTTTTCTTGATGAAAAGAAGCAAAAATCATCCGACTACATAATTGTGCTAAAAATCTCATGTACTCGCTAAATCTTCCGATCCCGCCCCGGCCCACGTAAGATTTTTAACGCTCGTACAATCGATTTTCTTTACGCAAATTCTGTAATGTCGGTAACGTGCTTCGACAGCTCAGCACGAACGGGTTGGGCTTCAGGAGTTGATTAGGCAGAGGAGGGAATAGAGATCGTATGCCCGCGGGTGCTCACCCGCCGCAGATTCTGTAATGTCGGGAAGAAAGACGAGATTGCCGCGCTGCTCTCACACATTTTATTTGGCAGGTTCGTCCCACGGCACGGCAGCTTGAATGCAATCAGCCAGCACGAACGGGTCTTCTTATTCCTCAGAACCATTGCAATGACAAAAATATTGAGGTGCACCCCCACCCTTGACCCTCCCCCCTCCTGTTGAGGGGGAGGGAATTAAGGAAGACCATTCGACAGCACACTTCGTGTGCGCTCGGGGTGAACGGGGCGGCGTGTCGCCGGGTTAGGCGGAAGACATACGGAAGGATCGTGGAACACGCTACGTGTGTGCGGGCGTCAGGGCATGTTGAATATTGCGGGGTCGAGGGGGGCGTTGGGAGTGACGGATTCGACGACGTATTCTTCGCGCGGCGCGTTCCCTTTTTTCTCTATCGCGAGCTTAAACGGGACGAGGATGCTTCCCACCCTCTTGTATTCCTTGAACCTGGTCATCATGACGACTTGCTTTCCGCCTACGTTGTAAAAACCGACCGTTTTCACGGGGAGGAACGACGAGGCGTTGAGCAGGTAGTACTGGAAATTTCCCGAAGAGTAAGTGACCTTGATTTTGTAGGAGTCCTTGCCGTCGACGAGGTCTTTGCCTTCGAGCGTAACCCTGAGGTTCTTTTTCGCGTAGTCGATGAGGGGGCTCTCTATGCCGCACCTGTCGCGTAGGTAATTAGTGCGCTCGGCGTCGAGGGTTTCGGGCGCGACGCTTTTCGATAGGGCGCTCTGCTGCCAGGCGGTCTCGCCGTTGAAGGACTGAACGACGAGCTTGCCTCCTATTTTATACGACACCCTGCACTTGTCGGGGCGCATGTACTCGCCGGTCGTCGTTATCTCCGCGTTCTGGGAGAATATCGTGCCCTTGATGACGAGGGTGCTGAGAGACTCCCAGTTCCCGAGCCCGCCTATCGCTCCGTAGTATTTCGCCAGAATTTCGTCGAGGGTGAGCTCTTTCGCCGCGCCCGGGGGCGGGGCGGGATTATCGGCCGGCTTCCCGGCGGGACTCTCCGCGAGCATGGAGCCGTCCATGTCCCGGGAAAGGGCGGGGAGGGGATGCGCCAGCGCCGCCAGCAGCGCCGCTGCGATGAAGATTCCGATCAATGTTCTGCTCATGTGCTCCTCTGGATGTAGCTAAAAAGAATAATGGATAGAGAGGGAAATTCAAAGTGGGGAGGGAGAGCGGAGGGATTGCAGAGGATTCTGGGAATGTCGAGAGGGAAAAGATGGATTTCTCGGCTTTACCTCGAAATGACAAACCCTTGTAGGATCGAGTCTTGGACAGGCCAGCTGCGACGCAAGCGCAATGTGATCTTTCGGAAAGACAGAAAAGAAAGGTGAAAGGATGATTTTTTTAATCCTTCTTTTCCTCGATGAAAAGAAGCAAAAATCACACACGTAGTTTGGATTATGAAAAGCAAAGACAATATATTTTCTTCTTTGTCTGGATACAAAGAAGCAAAAATCATCCGACTACAGAATTACGCTAAAAATCTTGTGTTTAAGCTAAAATCTTTCAATTGGACTGCTCAAAGATTTCTTAACGCTTAAACACGCGATTTTCTTAACGCAAATTCTGTAATGTCGGTAACGTGCTTCGACTAGCTCAGCACGAACGGGTTTGGCTACGAGAGTTGATTGAGCTGAGGGGGAGGTAGAGATGATATGCCCGCGGGTGCTCACTCGCCGCAAATTCCGGAGTGCCGCTAAAAAGACAAAAGAGCGGGTTGCAGGGGGTTTATTTTTCCGCTTCGCTGAGTACGGCGTATGCGCGGTCGATGTGTATCCGCCAGGGGGCGAGCTCCGGATGGGCGGAGACGAGCCGCGCGAGCTCGTCTATCCTGTCTCTCCTCCCCTGATGGCTCCATATCTTCGCCCCGAGCTCGATCGCGGGGATATTCGTGATGTCGAATTCGCCCGAATCTCGGAGCGTCTGTTCGATGAGGGAGGGGATGAGGGGCAGGGAGAGATCGCAGTATTTGACGACCATGAGGTTATAGCCGTTACGGACGTTCTCCGTTATCATGTTGAGGTAGTAGTAGTATTTATCGACGTCTCCGGCGTGGCGATTTTCGCTTCCGGCGCCGTGTTTCGTATCGGTCATTGTGGTATTCCACCGCTCCGGAAAAATATAATCGGCGCCGGGGGAATGGCAATGGGGTGATGGGGGGTGATTAATTTATTTCGCTATCGGGTGTATAATGTATTGCGGCTTCAGCATAATTTACAGGAGGGACGATTGGCATGACGAAGAAGGATCTATGTAAGGCGCTCGTGATCGGGGCTTTCGCGCTCGGCGCGTGTGCGGGTCAGAACGAGAGCGCGCAGAAGGACGACGGGTTCGACATGAGCATTTGCAATAACATTCCTGTGAGCGTCGAGGCGTACGAGGCTATGGACCCGGCGAGCAAGCAGAACAAGATAAGCTGCGCCGACCTCGAGAGGTGCGCGTCGTATATGGGTAACGACACGCCGCCAAACGTGCCGTGCGAAGGGCCTTGACGGGGTGCTGATTCGCTTTCCGGTATTACAATAAAAAAAGGAAAGATAAATACCTCTTCTTTTCCTTGATGAAAAGAAGCAAAAATCACACACGTAGTGTGGTTCTCGAAAAGACAAAGAAAAAGCAAAGACAATTCTATTTTCTTCTTTGTCTGGATACAAAGAAGCAAAAATCATCCGACTACAGAATTGTGCTAAAAATCTCATGTACTCGCTAAATCTTCCAATTCAACCCCAGCCCGTGGAAGATTTTTAACGCTCGTACAATCGATTTTCTAGACGCAAATTCTGTAATGTCGGTAACGTGCTTCGACTAGCTCAGCACGGACGGGTTGGGCTTCGTTGCTGGTTGAGCAGAGGAGTTACGGAAGAATCGTAGAGACACACATTGTGTGTGCCCGCCGCAAATTCTGTAATGTCGGGGAAGAAAAGGCTTTCTTGCTTGATTGGGGGGTAAGGTGACCACCCCCATCCTAACTATTTTGGCTCAGGCATCGTCGAGCGGGGGGTTGATATGCCTCACGGACTTTGTTGGAAGAGCGACCGAATGCTTGCACGCTCGCATCCGTTCCCACTTTAAAAAAGGGGGGAGGGAAATTAATGTGCGGGTGAGCACCCGCCGCAGATTCTGTAATGTCGGGGAAGAAAAGGCGAGATTGCCGCGCTGCTTCGCAGCTTTTATTTGGCAGGTTCGTCCCATGGCACAGCAGCTTGAATGCAATCAGCCAGCAGCGACCGGTTCTTCTTATTCATCAGAACCGTTGCAATGACAAGGCAGGCCGGGCGGAGGCGAGGCGGTAGTTATTCGTTCACCCTCTTGAACCTGCCGAGGGAATCGTCTATGAACTCGGTAATGTTCCCCCCGGCGTCAATTATAAAGGAAACCTGATCCGGGACGGAAATGAATACTGGCCAGCTCAGGTAGAACGTATCGTAATTGACGTGCGTGAGCGTGCCGGCGTATTTCGCGGGGCCCGCCTCGATCCTGAGGGCGTCGCCGTCCTTCTCGACCGTGAACCGGCCGTAGAGGTCGTTCTCGTAGGTGCCCGTGTATGCGTCGAGGTCCTTGCTCGGCGGGCGCGGGTCTTTAGGCTGGACGGTCCTGTCCGTGCCAATCATATCCGCTATTTTCTTGGACCTTTCCATGATGGCTTCCTGCATGTCGAAGCCCGCCTCGCCCAGGTATTGTTCCAGCACGAACGCGCGCACGGCCTCGGGGAATACCGTGAGGTTCATGTTCGAAAGCACCACTATGCCGAGCTCCATGTCCGGTACGAGGACGACCACGGTCCTGTATCCGTCGAGCGCGCCGCCTTTCTCCAGAATCTTGTGGTTATGCCAGTAGTAGATGCCCCATCCGAGGCCGTAGCTGAACCCGTTGTCATCGGAGATAGGGGGCAATTCCGCGAATGAGGGTTTGTCCACGATCGCTGGGGTGAATAACTGCTTTACCGATTCGGCGCTGAGTATTTCCTTGCCCCTGAATTTCCCCTCGTCCAGGTACATGATGAGGTACCGGGCCAGGTCGGACGCCGACGAAGTCATCGCGCCCGCCGGTGCGAGCACCCTCTGCTCGTTGAACGGAATCACCTTCGTCTCTCCGTCCACATCCGCGTGCGGGTAGGCGACGTTGTCCTCTTCTTCTATATCGTACGTAAAACCCGTGTGTTTGAGGCCTAGGGGCTTTATTATGTTCTCCGTCACCACGTCCTCCCAGGAGGAGTCGGCGGCATAGGCCGCCGTCTCGCCCGCGAGGAAGTAGCCGATGTTGGAATAGTTCGCGTCCTCCCTGAAGCTGCAGGCGGGGGTGAAGTAACGGACGCGCCTGATGACCTCGTCGCGGGAGTAACCGAGGTGGTCGAATATGTCGCCCGTGAACGGGGGGAGTCCGGTGCGGTGCGCGAGGAGGTCCCGCGGGGTCGTGAAGCGGGTGGAGTAGGGCTCCATGAGGGCGAAGTCGGGGATTATCTTTATGACCTCCTCGTCGAAGCTCATCTTGCCCCTGTCGACCATCGAGGCGACCGATGCGGCGGTGAAGGTCTTCGTAACCGACGCGAGCTGAAATACGGAGTCGCCGTCGACTTTCTCTTTACTGCCGATTTTCCTCACGCCGAATCCCTTGAGATATACGACGTCGCCGTCTTTTACGACCGCCACGGACGCGCCGGGGACGCCGTATTGCTCCATCGCGAGCTCGACGAAGGCGTCGAGCCCGTCGAGCTCCTCATCGGCGGAGCGGGACTCCCCGACCCATGACGCAACCAATAGGGATAACACCGCAAAAGCGATTAAAGAGTAATTTTTCATGCCGCGACCTCCGGTTGGTTCTCAGACGCTACTTTCAACGTAACATGAAACGGGAGGGTTAACAATGAAAAAGAGCAGAGGGGAGCGGGGCGGCGCGAACGCAACATAAAACTTTATGACGGGACGGTTCGTATATATTTTCAGGCGCGCTCGCGGCCGCTAAGCGCGAGAACGGATCCCCGGTAAAGACCGCCGGGAACGACCGAACCGGATTTGAGGGAGGGAGGCGGATAACCGGAGTTTTGATGAGCTTGAAAAGCCTCCGGCGGCCGGGCATTAGGGTTTGAAATATTTCTTTATGACGGGAGAGGAAGATGAATTCAGGGACGACCGGCACGGATATGAAGCCGATTTCGGTACCGGGCTGGATGGTAACGATAATAGTCGCTCTGGTGCCGATGCTTAACGTGGCGGTCCTGCTATACTGGTCGTTCGGCAGGGGGATCGACCCCAACAGGAGGAACTTCAGCAGGGCCGGCCTGATCGTCATCGCGGCCGTGATTGTGATTGCGGTATCTATATTATGCTATCTCGTTTTGTCCATCGATCCTCAGGAGAGGATAAAGGCGTTTTTGATGGCGGAGTAGGGGGAATTGCCGCGATTCTGTGGCGATTTTCGGAAAGACAAAGAAAAGACAAAGACAATATTATTTTCTTCTTTGTCTGGATACAAAGAAGCAAAAATCACACACCACACACGTAGTGTGGTTAATGAAAACACCGTGCACCTAAATGGTCTATGAAAAGATAATGAAAAGAAAAGAAAGGTGAGAGGCTGTTTTTTTTATCCTTCTTTTCCTTGATGAAAAGAAGCAAAAATCACATGTGGTCCGAACTCTACAGAATTTGCTAAAAATCTCATGTTCTCAGCTAAATCTTCCAATTCAACCCCAGCCCACTAAGATTTCTTAACGCTCGTACAATCGATTTTCTTAACGCAAATTCTGTAATGTCGGTGACGTGCTTCGACTAGCTCAGCACGAACGGTTTTACATATCTAGGTACACCCCCACCCTAACCCTCCCCCCTCCTATTGAGGGGGAGGGAATTAAGGAAGATCCTTCGACAGCACACTTCGTACGCGCTCGGGGTGAACGGGTGGAGTGTCGCCGCTGACATATCATTGGCTCATTGACCGTTTCAATAATCTTCGATACAAGGTTAGCAAGGGCGACCAATTGCTCACTCGCTCGCAATTGTTCTTCGACAAGCTCAGAACGAACGGGTCTGGCTTCGTTGCCGGTATGACCGGAAGAGATTCGGAGGGAATGTGCACGAGCACGGGTTCTGTGCCTTACTACGCATGTGCCGCGGCTGGAAGCCGCTCCTGCGATATACTTGTTTCCCCGCCCGGCCGGGAATGACAAGATTCCGTTTGGCGGTTAATCTCATGCGGCTGGCCGGGGTTAACGCGATGACAGACAACCGGAAATCGGGCTTTCTTCAGATACTCCCGCTCTACTTCGTAATATTCATAGGGTTCATAGGCTACAGCCTGATGACGGCGATCATGACGCCCATGATCCTCGACAACAGCGGGGGCATACTCGACTCGCTGCCGTTCGATGCGGACAGGTCAATCGTGCTGGGAGTGCTTCTAACGCTCTATCCGCTGGGGCAGTTCCTGGGCTCGCCCGTGATGGGCGCGATGTCGGACAGGTTCGGAAGAAGGCCGGTGCTCCTCGTCTCGCTGGCCGTCATCGCGATGTGCTACGCCCTCTTCGCAATTTCGCTTCAGTTGAACTGCCTGCCCGCGCTCATGGGTATCTCTCTTTTAATGGGGCTCGCCGACGCCGACATCGTGACGGCCCAGAGCGCGATCGCCGACGTGAGTACCGAGGAGAACAGGAGCAGGCTTTTCGGATATATGTACCTGAGCGGGAGCGGCGCATTCGTCGCCGGGCCACTCGTCGGAGGGAAGCTCGCGGACCCGGCGGTCATGCCGTGGTTCGATTACGCGACCCCGTATTGGGCGGTATTCATACTCCTGCTATTCGCCCTCGCGTTCACTTACTACGTATTCGAAGAAACACGCACGCCCGATGCCGGGGCGAAGACAAATTACGCCGAAGCGTTCACAAACATGCTTACGATATTCAGCTGCCGGGCGGATAAGGACCGTATATCTCGTGAATTTTCTCATCTACTTTTCCATATTCGGATTTTTCAGGGCGTACCCCATGTATCTCGTCGACCGCTACAATATGGGAGTGGGGAGGGTGTCCGATTTCATCGCGTGGGTAGCTGTGCCAATCGTGCTGGCCAATGTGTGGCTGACGGGATACCTGGCGACGCGGTTCTCTGCGAGGAAGATAACCATTTACTCGACGGCGCTGCTCGGGATACTAATGCCGCTGATATTGCTGCCCCGGCAGGAAGGGGCGCTCTGGGCGACGCTGTTCCTGCCCGGCCTCGCGATCGCCGTGGCCCTGCCCGCGTGCGCGTCGATGCTTTCGCTGATGGTAAGCGCGGACGAGCAGGGGAGCGTGCTCGGGAATAACCAGTCGATCCTCGTGGGAGCGGAGGCGCTCTCGGGGTTAGCGGCGGGGCTCCTTGCGGCGCTCGCGCTCAGGCTGCCTCTGGTCGCGCTTGCGGGGGTGGCGATACTAGCGGCTATTATTCTCGCGGCGGAGGGGAGGGAGAGATTGCCGTAGGCCTTTCGGAAAGATAAAGAAAGGTGAAAAGCTGTTTTTTTCATCCTTCTTTTCCTTGATGAACGCACATAGTGTGGGTTCTGAAAACACCGTGCACCTAAAGTGGTCTATGAAAAGATCATGAAAAGACTAGAATGGTGAAAGGCTGTTTTTTTTATCCTTCTTTTCCTTGATGAAAAGAAGCAAAAATCATCCGACTACATAATTTGCTAAAAATCTCATGTACTCGCTAAATCTTCCGATCCCGCCCCGGCCCACGTAAGATTCTTAACGCTCGTACAATCGATTTTCTTGACGCAAATTCTGTAATGTCGGGAAGAAAAGAGCCGAACTTCTCTGGATTGGTTGAAGTGTAATCGTAACCACCCCCCACTCGAACTATCTTCGTGGCTCAGGTACCATCTCGCCAAGCTCGCAAGCGGGAGATGGTTAATATGCCTCACGGACTTTGTTGGAAGAGCGACCGACTGCTTGCTTGCTCGAAGCGTTCCCCCTCTAAGGGGGAGGGAAATTAAAGAAGACCCTTCGACAGCACGCTACGTGTGCGCTCGGGGTGAACGGATTTGGCCTGGTCGCCGGGTTTAGCGGGGGAGATCCGGAAGAAAATTATCCGGATTACAAATTCGGTTTATAAACCCGGCGGGATTGATGGTAATATTAGGCAAATCGGTATCCGAAATTACATTTTCGAGAGGTGTAATATGGCAAGAACGGTAATTGCTTCGCTGGCAGTAATTTTGTTGACGGTATTCTCTACGGCGTCATTCGCCCAGCAGGGGAACGCGGGCCAGACCCCGTACAGCTTCCTTTTCGTCCAGACGGCGACGTCCATGTCGTATAAGGACGGGAAGCTGACCTTAAAGAACGTATCGCCCTCGATGGTGTTCTTCGCCGACAGGCCCGAGAGGATGGCGGGGCATTTCCCGACGACCCATTTCCTCAAGATGTGGGACGAGGGGAAGGACAGCTTCAAGAACGACCCGCCTAACGCCAACCTGTCCATAATCGGCGATAGGGAAGGTATGACCGATGCGGACGTGGTCGTCGAGCTTTCCAACCCGGCCCTGAGCGAGAAGGGCGACCTTACGTACGACGTGAAGGTGCTCGACGGGAAGATGCCGCCCGAAGGCGGGCTCACATCGGTGTTCATAGACTGGTGGGTCGCGCCTGACGGGGCCGTGTGCCACTATAACTGGTACACGGGATACAGGGTATGCCGGTTCCCCGGGCCATACTACTGGGGGCCGTATCCAAGGCGGTACTGGTGGTATTGAGAAGGGGCATTCGCCTGGTCTTTCGTAATAATTCCGACTGACTTTTATGGCGCGGCGCCGGAGGGGTGCGCCCGCCGCAAATTCCGTGAACGGCGCGAAACGGGAATTAATTCCACCGGTCGTACACCCTCACCCTGTCCCTCTCCCCTCCTGTGGAGGGAGAGGGGAATCAAGGAATATTCTGCGACTTCGCTCAGGATAGGCTATGCTCAGGGTGAACGGATTTATTGTTTATTTATCTAAGGTACACCCTCACCCTGGCCCTCTCCCCTCCTGTGGAGGGAGAGGGAATAAAACTGCGCCATTCGACCCTTTGACAGGCTCGCCTAACGGGTTGTGCGGCGGTCGCTGGATTGGGCGGTGGAGGTTCGAAGGACGCGTATATGCGCACACTACGTGCGACGCTGCTGAAAGCCGCTCCCGCGAATTGTAAAAATTATTTTTTCGATTTGGTTTTCTTCTTGAGGAAGAAGGTAAGGTTGTCGTCGACGAATTCCTCGAAGGTGCGGGGCTGCTTCTCTGTAATTTCATAGAAGGTGTCGGTGACTGCGTCACAGAGACCGTCGCTGACGAGCTTGAAAAGCTCCGTTGCCGCTTCGGCCATAATTTCGGGCACGCCCGTTTCAATCATCTCTTTTTTGAATTCCCTGGGCTTCACGTCCACGTATTCAATCTTTTTGCCCACCGCGTGGGAGAGGATTTCGGCCAGGTCTTTACACTTCAGTGTTTCGGGGCCCGTTACGGTGAGTATGTTGTTCTGGTGCCCGTTCTCCGTCAGCATCCTGGCGATGAGCCTTCCTATGTCCCTCACGTCGACCCATCCGCACCGCGCGTCCCCGAACGGCAGCCTGAACTCCTTTTCCTCCCTTATCAGCCTCGCGTAGAGGTTCGTGAAATTCTGCATGAATATGTTCGGGCGGACGATGGAATACCGCAGGCCCGATTGTTCCAGATACTTTTCCGCCTCGCCGTGCCATCTCAGCAGGCGGGCGGGGGAGTCGGGATCGGCGCCTATGGCCGAGTACTTGACGAGGTATCTGACGCCCGATTCCCTGGCGGCGTCGATGAAATTCCTCTCGAGCTTGAACTGGTTCTCGGTGTTGGGCGGGAGGAGAAACGCGTGTTCGATCCCCTCCATCGCTCTCCTGAGAGAGTCAGGCTTTTTGAAATCTCCTTTAATCAGCTCGACTTTTGAGGACTTTAACCCGGAGACCTTTTCGGGCTCGCGGACCATTGCTGTAAACCTGTAACCCCATTTCGTCAAACGCCTGGCGACTCTACGGCCTGTCGTGCCCGTAGCGCCGGTCAGCAATATCATATTGTTCACCCCAGGGACTTCTTGGCTAAAAGGATAGTCTATCAGAAGAAGGGGGCGGTTGGGAAGGGGGGGCGGCAAATCGGGGAAATGGGCTCAAGTTGGGGAACTCAACCCCGTCCGGCAAAAAAACGCCCCGTCCCCCCCATTCTGGCGGTAGAGGGAGACGGAGCGAGTTAATACTAGCGCGTGAAATCCATGGTCTTATTCGCTCTCGGTCCGGTAGTTACACAACGGCTGAGAACGATGATGAAATGTGCTTACGCTTCTTGATTCGAGCTTGCCGTTAGCAAGGAGAATTAAGATGAAGAGATCAAAAGCGGTTTCCGTACGGGTATTGAATATCCTCTTCTCGAATCATTCCATGACAGCGAACCCTCTCTCTTAATCGCTATCGATGAAAATTTACGCCCCGGCAAAATATTTTTAATTATTGCGTCCTTACACTGCAGTGTCAAGTAGCATCTTGTTGAATTCTGAAAATTGTTGGTGAAATCTGATAAGCGATGAAGCTGTCAATTGAATTCTTAAATAATCATAAAGATGCCGGGAGTGTCCGGTGACGCACTCCGCGGGGGAGGACTAACCGGGGATCCGGGTCGTGAACGGGTCTGCTAACCCGCCTTAATCACGGTTCGCCCTATTTCCGAAAGGGCGGGAGAGAGATTCCTCTGTTAAAGTAAATTCTGGAGTAGGGGCTTGATCGTTACGTTAGTTTTATTAAGTGTTTTAGAATGGATATGATGTAATATAAAGTATATATAAAATATGAGGGCTAAGCGCCTGTCCGGAATATATATAATAGTTAAGATAGGACATTAAAGACAGTTCTTGAACAGTATTCGCTTTACTTTAAGGCACGTCCCGGGGTCGGTGAGAAATCACTTTAGGTTTGTTAAAGGAAGGGGGCGGGCGGGGGGATTGCAAGTGCATGTAACGCGGCCTGTAGTCGAGCCGCACGCGTCTATAAAAAACAGCTTCTTCCGCCGATAGCACCCTGTATAATGTATGGAGGGTATCTCCACGATACGAGGGAGGATGATATGAATATCCGTGAAAAAAAGAACGAGTGGAGCGACAATATCCGCGCGCTCGTGATGTTCCTGATATTGTGCGCGGCAGCGGCGGCGATCGGGTGCGACGGCGGCGGGACCGGCGGCGGCACCGGCGGCGGGGGCGGGAACGGGAGCGGCCCGGGCATAGATATTGAGACGGGGGGGACGCTCGCTCCGGAGCCCGAGACGTTTTTCTACGTGGAGGGAGGGACGGAGAGACAGACGCTCGACCTGTACAGGATAAAGGGCGTATCCGCGCCGAGGCCCGCGCTCGTGTGGTTTCACGGAGGCGGGTGGGTGATCAATTCGAAGGAGAACATAGAGGGGATAGCGTTTGACATAGCGGAGGCCGGCGGGTTTCAGCTTATATCGGTCGGGTACAGGCTCGTCGGGCAGGGGGCGGAGGACTGGCCGGGGATTATCCGGGAGGTGAAGTCCGCCGTGAGGTGGATTAAATTGAACTCGGAGGAGCTGGGCGTCGACCCGGACGCGATAATAGTGACGGGGGAGTCGGCGGGAGCTCACCTGGCGGCGATGATCGCGCTATCGTCGGGCGTCGCGGACCTCGAGGGGACGGTGAACCCCGGGGCTTCGAGCGATGTCGCCGCGGCGGTGCTCTTCTACGGGCCGTATGATTTCGATACGATCGTGGACGAGGCGCTCGACGTGCTGCTCACAGGGAGCTGCGGGATCGAGCTTAACCCGCTCCCGATCTGGGCGCTCCTCGAATGTCCGGTGCCTGACAATCTGCAGGACCCTCTCAGCGGTTGCGATGAGAACGACCTCGACGAGGCGAGCCCGGTTACGCACGTCGACGCCGGGGACCCGCCCGTGTTTATCGCGGCCGGGACGAAGGACTGCTTCGTGCCCTGGATGCAGGCGGTCGATCTCGAGGACGCGCTCGACGCGGCGGGCGTGACGAACGTGATATCGATAACCGAGGGCGGGGAGCACGACGCGGATACGCTCGACGTGACTCCGGCGCAGGTGACCGAGTTTCTCGGAAGCGGCGGGCAGTGACGGGATTTTAATGCCGCTATTGCGGATTCGTTGACGGGCAATCTCCGATGTGAGGGTCGATCGGCCGTTACTAATGCCGCTATTGCGAATGGTTTGGATGCGGATTGCTCGGGCGTGGGGAGAAAGACGGCGTTTCTATTGCCGCTATTGCGTAATGGTGTGAGACATGGTGTGAGGCGTTGGGTACGACGGGCGGGAGCCGGCCGGATTATGCGATTTTCTATTGCCGCTATTGCAATTTATATGTTAATTGTTTGATATACAGGATTAAAAATAAATCCGCAGAAGTAACTTAATGAATCGCGGCTGGAAGCCGCTCCTACGATATGGTACCCCCTCACCCTGGCCCTCTCCCGCCCTCAAAAAAGGGGAGAGGGGAAAAATATTAAATATGTGGTTGCCGCGCTGTGCTCGAAATGACTCGCGTCCACCCTTCGACCTTTTGACAGGCTCGGGGCGAACGGGGGAGGGAATCGCTTCTATTATTCTCGCGGCGGAGGGGGGGAGAGATTGCCGCGGGCCTTTCGGGAAGACAAAAGAAAGGTGAAAAGCTGTTTTTTTATCCTTCTTTTCCTTGATGAAAAGAAGCAAAAATCATCCGACTACATAATTTGCTAAAAATCTCATGTACTCGCTAAATCTTTCGATCCCACCCCTGCCCACGTAAGATTCTTAACGCTCGTACAATCGATTTTCTTAACGCAAATTCTGTAATGTCGGGAAGAGAAAGACTCTCTGGATTGATAGGCTGATAAGGTAAACCCCCACCCGAACTATTTTGGCTCAGGCATCGTCGAGCGGGGGGTTAATATGCCTCACGGACTTTGTTGGAAGAGCGACTGAATGCTTGCACGCTCGCATCCGTTCCCACTTTGAAAAGGGGGAGGGAAACAATGTGACGCAAATTCTGTAATGTCGGGGAAGAGAAAGACTTAAGCATGATTTAATGTATGAAAGGTGACACCCCCACCCTTAACCCTCCCCCTCTCGGGTATGTGATGGGGAGGGAAATAAATTTTAAATATGAGATTGCCGCGGCTTCTGCGAAGCCTCGCAATGACGGATAATGTGCCCTTCGACGGCACACTTCGTGTGCGCTCAGGGTGAACGGGTTCGGTATCGCTTCTATTATTCTCGCGGCGGAGGGGAGGGAGAGATTGCCGTGGGCCTTTCGGAAAGACAAAGAAAGGTGAAAGGCTATTTTTTTATCCTTCTTTTCCTTGATGAAAAGAAGCAAAAATCAATCCGACTACAGAATTACGCTAAAAATCTTATGTTTAAGCTAAAATCTTTCAATTGGACTGCTGACCTTGGAAAGAGAAAGACTCTCTGGATTGACGGCTGATAAGGTAAACCCCCACCCACACCCTCCCCCTTGGGAAGGGGGAGGGAAACAATGTGACGCAAATTCTGTAATGTCGGGGAAGAAAAGGCAAAGATAGATTTCTCGCCTTAAGCTCGAAATGACACCCCCGCTCGCACTATTTTTGTTCAGGCACGATCGAGCGAAATGAATTGAAAGGCAAAGCCGGTTTTGATTTATTTGGCCAAGGTGCCCCCCATCCTAACCTTCCCCCTCGCAGGGGGGAAGGAATTAAAGGTTAAAGATAAGATTAACGTGGTAACCCCCACCCTCACCCTCTCCCTTGTGTAGGGGGAGGGGAAAATATTAGAGCATGCTTGGGCAGTTCCGGTTTAGGCGGCGGGGCGGGACAGCGCTTCATGGAATGACCGGAGAAATTTCCGTCACATACATATAAAAATTACAAAAAAAGAAGTTTTGACAACGGCGGCTAATGACGGAATATTAGTCTGATGAACATGGGCTTTACCGATTATATCGCGGTCGGGTTTCCGCTGATCGCGTCGATCGTGCTCGCGGTGTTTTTCCCGATAAGCCTGAGGGACTATTTCGTCGAGGGCGAGATACAGAAGCTCGGGCACGGGCTGACCCCGTATAAATTCAGGGCGAGGCATTACCTCTATATATTCGCGGCGTATACGACGGCCGCGGTCCTTCTGAGCGTCCTCCAGGCCTATCTCCTCCGGGACGTCGCCGGGGACCGGGGGCTGACGTACGTGCTCAGGTACTCGGACTATGTCCTGTACCCGGTCATTCCTTCGGCGATAATGGCCGTGTTCCTGATGCTCTTTTTCTTCTCCTGGCTCTACGCGAGGCGCGGGGAGGACGACGTGAGGAAATTCCTCCTGAGGAGATACGACGGATGGCCGCTCTATAAAGACATACCGCGTTTCAAGCCGGTCGTGCTCGCGGCCGGAATCCTGTGCACGGCGCTCAATTTCCGGCTCTACAATATGTACGTGGGAGTGTCGGAGACGGGGATCGTCTATAACACCGGGCTGACGTTAAAGCCGGTCACGATCAAGTACGGCGATATAAGGTATCTGGAGATAGTGGAGTCCAGGCAGAACTGGAACGGGAAGCCGGTAGAGTGGTTCACGCTCAGGGTGAGGAACGAGGACCTCCGTTACAAGAGGACCCAGGACTTTCTCCTCTTCAGGAAGGACGGACTCGAGGATATAGACCGCATTATCAGGGAGGCCGAGAAGGCGAAGGGCGGAAGCATAAATGTTATGATGAGTATAGAGAACAGGCATGGAAATGTGCTTTACGGGTCGTTAGAGGAGCCCGAAAAAGGAATAAGGGAGAAAGTGCGATGAGGAAATTCACAGGCGTGCTCGTATTGATGCTTGCCGTGGGGCTGGGGGCGTTCGCGGACGAGGGGTACGAGAGGTACGTGAACATAGGGTTCGGGTACACGCTCAAATATCCGAAGGACGTATTCACGATTCAAAGCGAGCTCGACGACAAGTCGGGGATAACGCTCCTTTCGAAGAGCCAGGACGCGGACATGAGGGTGAAGGCGTCGAACAACGTCGACAACACGACGCTCAAGTACGAGTACGAAAACCTCCAGAGCCCGGACGACAAATTCAAGGTGATATACGGGGAGCAGTGGTTCGAGATCTCGGGGGTGAGGAACGGGGAGGTGTATTACATAAAGAAGATGCTCAAGAATAACGTGTATTACACGCTCGAGATCGAGTATCCGGAGGCGAAGAAGGAGACGTACGGGCCGGTAGTGAACGTGATCGCGGAGTCGTTCGCGGTGACGGGGAAGCCGGCGGAGTAGGGGGGAGGGGGTTGAATCAGATAAATCATAATAAATGCTAAGCATCATGAAACGTCCTAATCCTGACCAAAATATGGGGCAGAATAGTAACGACAGAATTATAAATATTATCCACCTGATGCCGGCGGAGGTGAGGGAAAGGGTGAGCCACTCACGGGTGGAGGAAATATTCTCCGCGCTTACTCCGAAGGAGAGGACGGCCATAAAACTTCGATACGGGTTTGAAGACGGGGTGGAGCGCTCGTATGGCGAGATGGGCGAGCTGATGGGAATGACCACGATGGGGGCTATGAAACTTTTTAAGAGAGCTATAAAAAGAGAACTATAAAAAAGTGTTTTAGGCAGGCACATATGGCGGATTCGTTAGTTGGTAATCTGCAAGAAATTCGTTGGGCGTCATACCGCTCAATCCACAGTGTTCAAGGTTATTGTAATACATATTCCACTGTCTCAGCTTCTTTTGCAAATCATCAAAGTTCTTGAACGTGTTTTCTTGATAAAACTTCTCTTCATCTTCCCGATGACTCCGCTCAACAGTGCCGTTCTGCGCCGGCTTACCGGGATCGATGAGATAATGAATAATTCCGCGTGAAGCGCAGAAAAGATCGAAGGCATGTAACGTTTTTACCGTCAGATCGCTCCGTTTATTCGTGCCGACGTAATAGTTAGTAAATGTTGAATGATTGTCAGTTTTGACTGCTGCAATTGGGTGAGGAAACCGCTTCACCACTTCTTCTAGAAACAAAATGGAGTGGTAGGTGTTTTGTTCATCATAGACGGCCAAATATCTCCACCGGGAAGCCGTATCTATTGCTGTGTATTGGAAATACTGCCTGTTTTCAACGGGTCCTGGCACATATTTGACGTCGATCTCGATGAGCTCACCCGGTTTTCTCTCTGCCTTGATGTATTTGTATTTAATTCTCTTGACTCTGTATCTTCGTACCAACCCCTCTCGTTTCAAAATTTCACCAATAGTCCTTGGCGGAATAACCAGTCCCTCCTTCTTCATGTGCCAATGCAACTTCAAGGCGCATTTCTTGGTCCGTTTCCTCAGTTCTACGATATGTTCCTTAATGCGAATTGGTGTTTCTTTCTCTTGTGTCTTGCGCGCGGTTGATTTTGGCTCCAGGCGGTTTCTCCACCCCGCCGGTATTCAGCCACCCACCGCTCCAGGCTTCGTGTGCTGTACGGACAAACTCTTGCTGCTTCGACCAATTTTATCTCTTTTTGAACAATGGGCAGCACCCACCTTAATCGCTCTTCTTTAATCGTTTTTGCCATACATATGCTCATATCCCCCATTGTAGGGAATACCGCCATATGTGCTTGCACATTACCAAAGGTGATTGACAGGGCCCGAGAATTTGTATAGTTTATACATAAGCGGGCGAACAACGCCCTAAAGCGTAAGCACAAAGGAACGGAGACTGAGAACATCTTCTCCGTTTTTTTTTGCCCTTTTTTCTCCTTCTGGCAATATATCTAATGATACCAAGCGGTTATTGAGTAGTAAAGTTCGCAGTTTTAGGATTACTTCCGTAATCCTGAGCGGGCTGTACCCTTCGAACCTTCGACAAGCTCAGGACGAACGGGTTGATAAAACCCACCATAGCCTTCTTTTTCTAATGAGGGAAATAAAAGAAAAGGCGAGATTCCCGATCGGTGTCGGGAATGACAGAATGATTATGGGTACAAATAAAAAAGGGAGCCGAGCGGGCTCCCTTTGGTTTGTATGCTTATTTTCTGCAATAGCTTTATTAGCTATTTTTTGTGGTGAGGTTATTTATCGACTCACCGCTATTGGACTTCACAGGTTACTCACCATGTAGTCCGGTGGAGTGTCACTTTCACTTCCCATGATTACCTCCAATAACTATATTATAAATCATGCGGGGGACGGGAGTCAAGAGAAAATTATGGATGTTTGAAGAGGAAGGAAGGCGGGATCGTTGCGCTGCTTCTGGTTATAAGGAAATATAAGGAAAAGGCTATTTATTTATCCTTCTTTTCCTTGATGAACACACGCAGTTGTGTCTTTAAAAATCATCGAAAGAAAGTAGATTGATCAGTTGATGATAAGAGCAAAACTCACACCCGTATCCTCCTCACAGATTTGCTAAAATCGTGTTGAGGCTGAAATCTAATTGGACTGCAAAATTTCTTTGTAACCTCGAGCAACGATTCGAAATGACAGACTTCTGCTCTGGACCCGTTCGCCTCGAAGGGACAGGGGAAAGTCAGGAAAGAATGATTAGCGAATTCTTTGTAGAGGATTATGGCGACGAGGATGGATGTGAGAATGAGGAGCACGTCGCGCAGCGTGAAGCCCCAGAAGGTGCGCGCGGGGTCGGCGAATTCGCGGGGGAGCGGGAGATGATTTTCCCCGATGATCTCGTCCGCTTTGGGAGTATTGAGCGGGATCATGGCGTCGCGGCCGCAGCGGGGGCAGACGCATATCTTTATTCTGAATAGAGTGAGCGTGTAGAAGAAGGCGACGGCGAATACGATAGTCGCCGGGAGCCAGAGGTCTTTCTCGAAGACCCCGGCGAAGGCGAGGACGAAGGCGACCGTCCAGAGGGCGGATTCGGTCTTGACGCTGCCGTGTGAGGTGCGGTCCTCGTAGCCGATGTAGAGGCAGCCGGTGCAGAGTTTCTTCATATGTATAAGGATAACAGATGGGATTGCCGGGGCTCGCTTTGAGTGTCCACTCTTTCAAAAGACAAAGAAAAAGCAAAGACGAATATTGATATCTTCTTTGTCCTTGATGACAAAGAAGCAAAAATCATCCGACTACATAATTGTGCTAAAAATCTCATGTACTCGCTAAATCTTCCGATTCCGCCCCACCCGGCGGAAGATTCTTAACGCTCGTCTCGATTTTCTAACGCAACGTCGTAATGTCGGAAGGACAAAGGTGATTCGAATGATTTAACTGAAGGTAACACCCCCATCCGTACCTTCCCCCCTCAGGGGAAGGGCGCTAATTCTGACCTTCGACACGCTCAGGGCGAACGGCTGGGCTACGTTTCCGGTATTAAGCAGCGGAGGTAGAGATGGATCGTATACTCGCACACACTGTGTACCGCAAATTCTGTAATGTCGGGAGAGGAAAAGACTAAAGACTAGATTGCCGCGCATCGCTTACTTCATAAGCTCCGCTCGCAATGACAAGATTAAAGACTGGATTCCCGATTAAGGCATTCGGGAATGACATATTGGCGGTGGTTACTGGAGGACGGCGATGCGGTTGATGCTGACGATGATCCGGTCGGACTTCTGAGAGGTCGGGGCGATTACGTAGTAATATCCGCTCTGGGTCGAGGTGAGGGTCGGGTTGACCTCGACGGGGTCGCCTTTTTCCTTCCATACGACGGCGATGATCTTTCCCAGGACGGATTTGTTCTCGTCTGATTTCAAATAGGCTTTCTTGCCTACGTAGCTGCATTGGATGATTTCCTTCACCTCGCAGACGTTCTGGTAGGGAGCGGGCTCGGAGAATGCGGGGACCGCGAAGGGCATTATTAAGAAGAGGGCGAGAATCAGTTTGTTCATGAGGGACAAATTGTATTAAATGATGGGGAAAAATCAAGGAGAAGGGGGAGGGGATGGCGGCGTAGGTTGCATTATCAAATACAAATAAAGGAGAAATGCAATTTTCATTTTCTTCTTTTCCTGGATGAAGATACATAGCGTGATCATTCGAAAAGAAAAGACTAGAAAGGTGAAAGGCTATTTTATTTATCCTTCTTTTCCTTGATGAAAAGAAGCAAAAATCATTCCGACTACAGAATTTGCTAAAAATCTCATGTACTCGCTAAATCTTCCAATTCCACCCCACCCCGCGGAAGATTCTTAACGCTCGTACAATCGATTTTCTTAACGCAAATTCTGTAATGTCGGGCAAGAAAAGACGAGATTGCCGCGCTTCGTTTCACTACGCTTGCAACTGTTCCCCCTTCTAATGAGGAGGAGGGGAAGAAAAAACGACAAAATATTTTAGAGGAAGGAGGAAGTTATGTGGAAGGAATTGCTGAAGATTACGCCCGACCTGATCCCGATAATTATTCAGACGGTCATAGACGTCGAGAAGGTCGTCACGGGGTTGAAGCGCGGCGAGATAAGGAAGTCGAGGGTGATGAACATCATCGGCAACATTCTCGACACGAAGGACTACTTCGTCGGCAGGAACCCGGAGGGACAGCTCCAGTTCCTGAACCTCGTATCGATGTTCATAGACACGATCGTATCTACATTCAACTACGCGGGGATTTTCGGCACGAGCGACAAGCTCGACTTCACCCCGATACCGGTGAGGAAGGAGGCGCGGAATGAAGGGAATTAGAAATATCACGGTTGCGCTGCTGATGCTTATGTCATCGTGCGCGTGGAAGGGCATGACGCCCGCGACGGAGGTCGTTTACGAAGGGGAGCTTCTCGGGAACGATTCGGTCACGTACCCGTCGGCGCAAAAGGTCCTCGAAACATGCATGCTGGCGAAGGCGTGCATGGGACTGAGTGAATACAATTACGCGCTGCCGAAGATACGCGGCATGAGGGGCGGGAACGCGGTCGAGTGCGGAGGGACTCTCAGGAAGGGATGCTACGAGGCCGGTCCCGATACGGGGGCCGGGAGGAGCGGATGGATAATTGTGCCCGAGGGCGAGGGGATAGACGTCATCGCGCACGAGTGCGTCCACCACTGGCTTTACATGCACACCGGAGAGCTCGATGAGAATCATAAATCCGGAATGTTCCTCACCTGCGGCGGGAGCCTGATGCTGGATGGGGAGGGGGATGCCGCATCGGACGGAGACGGCGCCGAATGATGGATGCAAAGCTTCTAGAGCTGGGCGTGGGGTTCATCGCCGCTATCATGGTCATACGCGAGGTGCTCGGGTTCCTCGAAAAGAAGAAGAACGGCGGGGGAGGGCAGAGCCTCATCATGAACGAGCACGTTAACGACGTAAGGGGGGCGGTGTCCGCGATAAAGGACAAGGTGGACGACCTTCACGAATGGCACAACAAGACGGACGCCGACGGGATACCGCTCTGGTACGTGAGGCGCTCTCTCGAGGAATCCATCCGGGAGCTCGGGGAGAAGATTTACCTCCAGATAGAGATACAGACCGAGATACTCAAGCACATGGAGAAGATGGAGGAGTATTACAGGAAGAAGCCCGAGAAGGAGGGGAGCAATGGAAGTAATGTCGCCGGTACCAAGCCTTAACGAGCTGATACTGAGCTTCCACTCGGGGAAGCCCTATCTCATGTGGATACACTTCGACGAGAGGTACGGGGAGCAGCCGTGCGCCTCGTGCAGGATACCGTGCCGGAGGCTCGTGATGACCTCTCCCACGGCGGGAATATGCGACGCATGCTGGGGGAGGGGTAAGTAGTTTATTGCATGATGATCTAGAACAATCGGTTCTTAAAGGTTTCCTGAAGATTTTCTCGTAATTGTTTTTTTTACAAAATGTGCTGATATGGGTAATAAAATTGATACCAGAATACCGAGTAACGATAATAACCCTGCATGGCGATCTAAAAAAGAAAGAGGACTAGATCGGATTGTTGCACCAGAAAACCATAAATCCCAAGGTAAGGTATATATAAGAATGAAATAAAAAAGAACAAACATGAAATATAGCAACAAAGCAATTCTTTCAGTTGTCACGAAATATTTTACAGTAAAGAAATATACAATCAATGCTGATACTCCCAGTACAATATAAATAATAGCTCGGTGATTAAGACCACCGATAGAGCATCCTACAAGATTGAATTCATCCTTTATTAATGATGCAAGTGCATTTACCTGTGTTTTATCATAACCCGTTATTGTTAAGGTTCTAACGTAATCACTTAATCTAAGTTCTATGGTCGAGATAGGCGCATCAAAATTTTCATACTTGTAATAAAGGTCATTAGCAATTTTCGGACCTTGGTTGAATGCAGATTCATTAAACTCATTCTCTATTTTAATTCGTACATTTTTATCTCCTAACACTAAATACTCGGTAACTTTCCATTGCTTGAAATTTTTGTTTGCATTTTTTGTAAAACTCCTTAATTCATCTAAAATGTCTGAAAATTTACCGTAAGAAATATTTATTGAGCAGAAGGAAGTTTCCGTCGTGAACTCAGATTCTGAGTAACAAGGAATAGCAAATAAAATACCGTAGAATATTAAGCAGATGTAAATAGAGTTGAAGATGTACTTAGTAATCGGGGCTTGTATTTTCTGAACCTCCTACATTGTTTCTGAGATAACTATAATAATTAAGTAATTCTTGCACATGATAAATTAGAATTCAAGGGGAGGATAAGCATTATATTTCCCCTTCCTCCCCTTTAACACCTCACCGTCTTCCGCTAGGCTTGTGCTTGGTCAAGTCTACAAGTGTATAACCTTGACCGGATCTAGGAGTTGGCGGTAAAGGTTCACCCCTCACAACTGTAACTTCGTTGCCAGTACGTGTGTTTCGGTACTGGCCTGAGGCCGGGGCTTTTTCTCCCGGCTTTAGTGTTTTGCCCATAATGGGCCTCCTTCCTCAATTCCATTTGGTTTTGTTGAAATTTGGGAACATGGAGATTATAATGAGCGCAAACTACTAACTCCTTTCCCATCTCAACAGATGGAGTGAGGACAAAACGGGGGCGTGCGACAACACGCCCTCTTTCAGTTTTAGGTTCGCATAGGCTTACCCATCACATATTACCGATTAAACCACAACATCTTGTGTTTGTCAAGGGTTAGACGTCAATATGTGGTGCTTTGTTGACCTAGAACCGTAGGTTCGTCCTATATTAACCACCGGATGCCATTAGAGCAAGAGATTGATTGGCCCACAGACAATAGCTATGACACATGCTGGGGGAGGGGGAGGTGAGAGGAAGTACCGGGGCGGGTGCGGATGCGGAGCTAAACGATAGGCACGTCGATCTGCAATAACTCCGAAAGCTTATTGCGGATGGTTTTTGTGCACACCGCGCAGAACCGCTTCTTCCCGAAATCACGCATCAGGCAGTTCTTCTCGGATCTGAACACATTACAGGACTTGTAAAGCCCTCCCTCGAAAAGCCCCACTGTGCCCTCAGGTACGGGGTGGGAAACGGGGTTTCCGCCCGGACATTGGTTCCTCGACGTCGGGACGGGGGTCGTGGGTGCTATCAAGTCCTTCCATTTTATTTGCGACGGAGCGGTCTGACTGGTTAAATTCGGATAGTTATCCGGGTTATCGTTGATATAGGGCGATTCGTATTCGTCCGCCAGCTTGAATAAGCTATGCCCGAGCTCGTGAATGCCGATAAGGGCGGAGAGGGAGTTGGTCGAAAAAACCGGGACATTCCCCCCTGACCCGCCGTAGATCGCGCTGTTTACCATGGCAAACGCGATATGCGCCTGCGGAATCCACATATCCCAAACCTTTTTCGCCGTCCTCTGATCCACGACCAGGAGACGCTTCTGGTTGAGCGGCGCCGCAGAAGCTGGCGTTAAAATAAGTTCGCACATCGACCGGGGGACTTCCCCCCTGACATTGAGCCGGCAAGTCAGCGCCGCTGTCCGTGGACGCGACTTTTAAAATATATACGTTTGTCTTCTCCCAGAATTCGTTGAACGGCGCGAAATTCTTAAATACGTTTATGAAGCTATTCGCATCGGAAACGAATTTAGGGATTTCTTCCGCCTTGTAGCCTTCCGCGAGAATCGAGATATTCCAGCATTCATTGTCCTTCCCGTGATCGACGATCTTCTCCTTCCCCAGGACTGCCCCGTTCTCAACAATCCTGGCGACTGCCATCGGCCGCAGTATTACTTCCGCGGGGTCGACCGTAAATGCGAACGACTGCCTCGCTATTCTAAAAAACATCTCCGGCAGCAGCGGGTTGTTTATGATTTCGAGGGTAAAAACGGCCCCGGGGTCGGGAATCAGGATCGAGAACGTCAGGTCCGGGTCTTTGAGGCTTTCGTAAGTGATCGGGCCGGGCGCATCGTCGCCGTACGACTCGGTTTCGGTGCGGAAAGGGTTCTGCAGCCGCTGGACGTAGAAAACACGTCCCTCTCCGTCGGTTAGCTTTACATAGTATCCGTTGTAATCATCCGCCTGATCTACCGGATCGGATGGCGGGGGGATGATCTCGATACGGGTCTGGGATACGAGCGCTATATTGTAGCTCTCGTATCTGAAGTCGAGCCTGAGGCTCTTTATCCATTTCCTATTGCCGCTCATTGACGTGGTTCGGCTGACCGCTTCTCTCTATATGAATCATACGGAATGCGGATACAACTGTAAATAGCGATTAGTATCGGCGGCGCACGGCTGGGGAGGGGCCGGGCTCAGTCGAGCTTCGGCGAGCAGGTGTAGGTGAAGCCCGCTACGTCGCCCTCGAGCGTGATGCCCGAGAAGACGCTTCCTGAGGAGACGTCCTCGATCGAATACGTGAGGTCGCCGACGAACTCCCCGCTGAACGGATTCCTCGTCTCGCATACCATGGTGAAGCAATCCAGGGCGTCGCAGCTCCGGGGATTTATCCTTACGAGCTGTTCGGGCGGGGGCGGGTCGCCGATCGGGATCGATAGAACGCAGTCGTATTTATTGCAGACCTCCTGAAGCCCGTCAGTCGGGCATTCTTCGAAGCCTGAGAGAAAATCAGGGTCGTCTCCGATGCTGACGCAGTTATCCCCGTTGCCTCCGTCGCAGGCTGAAAAAACGAGGGCGGCGAAAAATATAATGCCGAAGACTTTATTGTTTCATCTATTTAGATTTGAGGAAAGCCAACTGTCGGATAGGCTCGATTTCGCAGCTCATCACGTAGTAATTATAAGCTCCGCACCGATTAAGATGTGCAGCTGAACGCAATCGTCCCCTCTAGGAAGTTGATCGAGGAACTAGATTGCAACACCGGGCTGCCCCTGGCTAGGGAATGTATCCTAATTTCTCCCGCAGAATGTGCAGTCGTCCATCTTCCCGACCTCGCCCGTTAGCTTCCCGTCCTCCCCGATCGACAACCTGCAGCACTCTACGAACATCTCCTTTATCATCTCCCGTCCCCTCTGCACCCTTGATTTCAAGCCCGAGTAGGAGATCCCCATCTTTTCAGCTATATCCTTCTGACTCATACCCTCTATATCGCTCATCACCAGCGGCTCCCTGTATTTATCCGGCAGCCTGGCGATGAACGCCTCGATGCAGCCCTCGATGCCTTCGAGCGGGTTTTCTTCATCTGGTCCGCCGCGGGCGGCTCTATTCTCGTCGTACTCCGTTTCACGGCCCCGGCCGCGCCTGTAATAATCGTTGAGCGTGTTCTCGGCGATCCGGTATATCCACGAAGAGAGTTTCTCCCGTTCCCGCAGGTGCGGCAGGTGGGCGTGGATCTTGATGAATATCTCCTGCATGAGGTCGTCCACGTCTGCCTTGTCGCGTATCTTTCTCAGGAGATGAGACCTTACCCTCCCCGAAAACTCCTCCCAGATCCAGGCCTGCGTCTCAGGCATCGTTTCCATATTATTCCTCTGTCATCCCCATCCCCCTGGAAACCATCCGTCCGTCCCCCACGCGGGGGGGGATTATCCGTCCGGAAACCCCGCGGGCGCACGGCTATATTATAAGGTAAAACTATCAAACGCGCGCCCGCCGTCTTGTCATGCCCCGCTTCAGCGGCACTCGCAGCACGTGCATGTGCATTCGCATACGACCTTACAGCACGTATTTTCCCCGCACCTGCATTCCTCGTCACCGGAATTCACTTCTTTCTTTTCCTGCTCAGCCATTTCGGGCCTCCTTTTTTTATTTTCTATCTGTACAGACGGGGGGAATGCGGAAAAGACGCAAAGTTTGAAACATTAATTTAGCCGGGAGCAATATTTTACGTTACCGGGGCGGCACTTACGGCTATACTATTTGCAGGAGACAGACACATGGCGGATAGCGACATTAAGAAAGAATACGCGCTCAGCGACACGGAGAACGAGAAGAAGCGGCTCGAGGAACAGTCGCGGATAATTATCCGGACGACGGAGAGGATATTCGAGCTCGCGGGCATCGGGAAGGGCATGAGGGTGCTGGAGCTAGGCACGGGGGCCGGGGACGTGGCGCTGCTGCTGGCCGAGATGGTGGGGCCCAAGGGTGAGGTCGTCAGCATAGAGAGGAACCCGGAGATTCAGGAGACGGCGAAAAAGCGGGCCCTGGAAAGGGGCTTCGCCAATATCAGGTTCGTCGTCGGCGATATCGGCGCGGCCGAGCCCGAGGGGGTGTTCGACGCGCTTGCCGGGCGGGCGGTGCTGATGTACGTGCCCGAGCCGGTCAAGGTCCTGACGACGCTTGTCCGGCACGTGAAGCCGGGCGGAGTGGTCGTTTTCCAGGAGGTGGACTTTACGATACGCCCCGTGGCGATACCGCCTTTTCCGCTGTTCATGAAGCTCTGGGACTGGCTGTACGCCGCTATGGAAAAGTCGGGGACGGAGATGCAGATGGGGTTCAAGCTCCTCCCGGTCTATATGAAGGCCGGACTTCCCGAGCCCGCGATGCACATGGACGCGTTCGTGGGCGGGGCGAACTCCCCGGGTATTGACTGGTTCGTCAGCACTATAAAGAGCCTCTTGCCGATGATGGAGAAGCTCGGCATCGCTACGGCGGACGAAGTCGGCATCGACACGCTCAAGGAGAGACTCGCCGCCGAAGCCGCGGACGTCGGGGCGGCCGACAGAGTGGGCATGTCGAACACCTGGATAAGCGCGTGGACGAGGAAGCCTTGAATCATTTGAGAAAATGACGCGGCCGGCGCGGGCATTCGGACGCCGGTATAAAAAAACTGGCAATTTCCCCGATCCTGGGCTAGACTTTAGATACAAAACAGCGGGAGGTAAGACGACATGAAAAAGGTATTATTTGCACTGGCAATTACATTGGGGATAGCGCTCGGCGGAATAGTATTGACTACGTCTAACGTACTCGCCTGCGGCGGAAAGGATAAGGACACGACGTCAAACCAGCCCACAGGTTCGGGCTCGGGCGACTCGACCCAGTCATAGGCTTTAATAGACCGGAAGATATTATTAAATGTAAAGAAAGCCCCGGAGCGCCCATAGAGGCGTTCCGGGGTTTTTTTTGTTTCTGATGACCGATTTCGGAAAATTCCCGATGCAGGTTCGCATGTGATTCCTCCGCGGTCTTGAAAGTCCCGCCGCAATTCGGGATAATAAATACTCTGTTTTTACAAATACCGAAACGAGGCAGGACGTACTTCGATGAGCGAATACCCCAAAATAGCCGATGGCATAGACATAAACGAGGTCGAGGACGGCTACGTCATCTACCAGAGCGAGAAGGATAAGGTCCACTACCTCAACAAGACCGCGGTGCTCGTGCTCGAGGCCTGCACGGGCACAAACTCTCTGGCCGATATCACGGCGGTCGTGAGGGAGGCGTATCAGCTCCCGGAGGACCCGGAGAAAGAAGTCGCCGACTGCCTCAATACGCTCATTCAGGAAGGACTGGTCAAATAATTCACGAACGCAGGCATACACTGCTCGACACCGCATTCACCATACGCACCGAAGACGAAGAATCGGCGCGCCTTCTCGATTTCATAGTGCACGACGCGGAGCAGGACTATCCCGTCACGAACGAGGCCCTCTATGAATTGAGGGTCAGGGACGGCGTTTATGAAGTCCTGAGAAGCGGCGAGGTCCGCCACTCCTCGGGCGACCTCAGCGCCACGATCTTCAACCTCCAGTGGCTCATGCACAAGGAGGTGCTTTCCGGGATCACGGACAGGATACGCATTCACGCCGGGTGCGCGGAATGGAACGGGAAGAGGTTCCTTGTCGTCGGGGACAAGGGAGCCGGGAAGACCACGCTCATGGTCAGTCTGGTGCTGGCGGGATTTCGGGTCGTCGGGGACGAGCTCGCGCTTGTCCGGGACTGCAAGGCCATACCGTTCCCGAGGCGGTTCAACATCAAACAGGAGAGCACGGGTCTTTTGCCGAAAATGAAGCCGCCCTTCGAATCGCTCCCGTACAACATCACCTACAATAAACAGAAGATGTACTCGTTTACGCCCCTCGACGCGGGACGCCCCTGGAAGATCGACGAGGGGGAAGTCAGCGCCGTCTTCTATCTCGTACGGAATCACGGCGGAGAGACGCGTATAGAGGAGTGCCCCAAATACCGCATGGTCGAGAAAATTATGCCCATGAGCTTCCTTTCGGAGACAAACGACCATTTGAAAATCGGCGGGCTATGCGGGCTGATAGACAGCGCTCATTGCTATCTGCTTTATATAGGCGATCTCGATGGGGCCGTCTCGGGTTTACAGGAAAAAATGTCTGTGATATAATCGTCGCAGTCTGTATTGTAATATAAAGGGGGCGTATCATGAGTGACAAAAGGTTTCTGGACGGCGTTAATCCCGAGAGGCGCGAGTTCCTCGAGAAGCTTACGAAGGGCGCGTTCGTTATACCGACGGTCATTTCCGTGATGATGCTCAATCAGAAGCTCCATCTCACGACGGCAAACGCCCAGAGCAACGGGACAGCGCCGTGCCTGTCTGCGGCGACCCTGATCTCGACCCCGGACGGGGACGTTTCCATCGTCGATTTAAGGCCGGGGATGCCGGTATTCACCCTCGACTCGAACGGAAACAAGGTCGTAAGACCGATAGAGCTCGTGTCGAAGGCGTCGGTTCCGGGAGACCATACCCTTTGTCGTCTGGTTTTGAATGACGGCAGAGAATTGTTCGTGTCTCCGGGGCATCCTACCACGGACGCCGGGGAAGCAGGCGATCTCTTGCCGGGCGACACATTGGACGGAGCGGTGCTGTTATCGATAGAGAAGGTCCGGTACGAGGCCGGTCATACGTACGACCTCCTGCCTTCCGGCGAGACCGGATTTTACTTCGCAAACGGAATTCCTCTGGGCAGCACGCTTGCCCCGGATTCGAAGTTCTTCATTCGTAAGCTCCTTTTGCCGGAAGATCAGCCTTACTGCGGTTAAAGCCCGGACGCCTTTTGTGACCCGGCAATCCGCTTTTCACGGGCACGCGTCCCGTCCCCCGAGTTTTATATTTCCTGTTCCCCGCCGTTTTGGTACGCGTCCTCTCCGGTTATTATTTAATCCTGGTGATGAGGAATTGAGCGATATAATCTTTTCGGCCTCCATGATCGTGCGCAACGAAGAGCGATTCCTCGAAGGCTGTCTCGAATCCATCAGGGACGTGGTCGACGAGATAGTCATCGTCGATACGGGATCGACCGACCGGACGAAGGAGATCGCTTCCCGGTACGGCGCGAGGGTCTTCGATTTCCCCTGGCGGGACGATTTCTCAGCCGCACGCAACGAGTCCCTCGATCACTGCCGCGGCGAATGGATACTCTACATAGACGCTGACGAGAGGCTCAGACCCGTGAGCAGGGAAGAGGTAACGCGGATACTTTCCGACACGAAGATTGCCGTCTATACCGTCAGGTTCCACCCCATAGGTGGCTATACCGCGTACAAGGAATACCGGATTTTCAGGAACGACCCCCGCATACGGTTCTGCAACACCATTCACGAGACCATATTCCCCTCGATCGAGGTCTTCATGGAAGAGAACGGGATGGGCATCGGCGACTGCCCCCTCGCCATAGACCACACCGGCTACGACGGGGACCTCCTGCAAAAGCACGGGAGGAACCTCCCCCTGCTCATAAAACAGATAGAGAACGAGCCGCAGAGGATGTATCTCAGGTGGCAGCTGGGCGTGGCCCTGAAGGGCCTCGGAGACCCGGACGCGGCCGAAAAGACGTGGACGGAAGCCATGGAAATATCGCGCCGGAAAGAGACCGTGACGCACGAGGACAGTCACGCGTTTTATGAAATGATCTGTCTTCTCAACGACAAGGGCGGGGACTCCTCCGCGCTCCTCGACGAGGCCCTCCGCCTCTTCCCCGACAACTATCTCCTGATATGGACCAGGGCGGTGACGCTCGCGCGGAGCCGCCGTTTCGAAGAAGCCGTCCCGCTCCTCGAATCGCTCGTTTCCGTTGACCCCGAGACCCTGGTCGAAGGCCCCCTCTCGTACAACACCGCCATATTCGGCGAGCTTTCCTATGAGCCTCTCGCGGCCTGTCTTTTCAAGCTCGGAAGATACGGGGAGAGCCTCAAATACTATTCGCTCGCGGCCGAGCTCCGCCCCGGCAACCATGAGTATGAAACCAAACGCAAATTCTTGGGCGCGCTGCTGAAAAAAACCGGGACCCGACATGAATGACGACATGCCGCTCATATCGTGCCTCTGCGTTACGCACGGCAGGAAGAAGCTCCTCCAAAGGGCCGTTCAGTCCTTCAGGGACCAGACGTATCCTCGGAAGGAGCTCGTAATACTCTACGAGAGCGATGACGGAGAGACGGCCGAATACGTGAGAGCCCTGGAAGATCATAATCTCATTTTAGTCGAGCTGCCTTCTTCCGAAGGATTTAATCTCGGCAGACTGAGAAACCGTTCCCTGGCGGAGTGCCGCGGGGAGTATTTCTGCCAATGGGACGACGACGACTGGTCTCACCGCGACAGGCTCTCGTTCCAGATGGACGTGATCAAGGCGAGCGGGCTGCCCGCGTGCCTTCTATTTCACTGGCTCATGTATGACGAGCGTACGGGTAAGGCCTATCTATCCAACAGGAGGCCGTGGGAGGGGTCGCTCCTGTGCAGGAAATCGTTACTCGGCGGCGATCTCAGGTACGAGGAAGTCTTCCGGCACGAGGATACGTACCTCATAAGGGAGCTCTTCAAGCGGAGCCTCATTTTCCCCGTGATGATGCCGAAGCTCTATATATACGTTTATCACGGTAACAACCTGTGCACGAGAGAGCACTGGGAGAAGATATTCAGCGCGTCGAGCGAGCTTTCGGCGGAATCGACCTCGATAATTAAAGGCATACTCGACGGCAGGTACACCGGGGAAGAGGCGTCGCGCCTGCTGGACGGAATAGAAGGATAGAGCTGCGGCGGAGATTCGTGACGAACATGGCCATCCCCAGGATAATCCACCAGACGTATAAGAACGAGGACGTTCCGGCGAAGTACCGCCGTTACAGGGAGAACCTCATCGCCCTCCATCCCGCCTGGGAATACAAATTCTACGACGATGAGGCGTGCAGGGACGCCGTTGAACAAGGTTCTTCCCCGAGTTCCTCCCGGTTTACGACCGCGCGTCGGTCATTCAGAGGACCGATATATTCCGCATCGTAGTCGTTTACGGGGAGGGCGGGTTTTATATGGACATGGACGTCGAGTGCCTTAACCCGCTCGACGGGCTTTGCGAATTCCGCTGCGTGTTCGGCGAGGAATCGACGCTGACCGTGGAGACGGCCCTGAGGCTCGGACACAGGGACCGACTCCGCGTGGCGAACTACATGTTCGGGAGCGAGCCCGGCCACCCGTTCCTGCTCCATATACTGAGAAAGATGGCACGGGAGTCGCGCCGCGAAATACTGACCGAGAACGACGTCCTCGAATCCACCGGCCCCGGCCTCGTAACCACGGTGTATCACGACTGCAGGCAAAAGCTCAGGGACGTGGTGCTCCTCCCGAACCCCGACCGCATATGTCCCGTAACGGGGGCGGTAGCTTGCCATTTCGGGAACTACGGCAGGCACCACCACGAGGCTTCCTGGAGGTGGGAGCACAAGAAGGGATCGCCCGAATACGCGGGCGGCTCAAGGAAGAAGGTGAGCGCGGCGGCTGCCGCCGGTATCCGCCGCGGGATAGATTCGAAAATCGCCGGAATAAATATTCCCGACGATATATACGTGCTCCGGATATACAAGGAAAAGCCCTTCGACGGCCTGACCACGGTGTACGACCGTTCGAGCGTTATCGGCACGGTCGTGAAAGATACGAAGCATCTCTCGAGCAAAAAGGTCCTGGTTGCCGGTATGGCGCCGTTTTTTACCGACAGGCTTTCGAAGGGAAATATCAACGTAGCTTATACTACGTTCGAGACGTCGGAGATTCCCCGTCACTGGATAAAGCCGATTAACGAGCATTACGCCCGCTGTATCGTCCCTCATGAATACATGAAGGGGGTGTTCGAATCCTCGGGCGTCAGAATCCCGGTCGCCGCTATACAGCAGGGGTTCACGAGGTACGACAGGAGGTCCTCTATCAAGCCCCGGGGCGACGTTTTCAGGATCGGGTTCCTGGGCGTGCCTTACAAGAGAAAAAATTTATTCAAACTCTATCAGGCGTGCGTGAATCTCCTGGGGAAAATCCCCGGGCTCAGGCTCGTCGTTCATTCCTCCATGTTTATGCGGGGTATGTACACGCCCGAGGTCGCCCTGATGGAACGCTCCCCGTTCGTCGAATGGACCTGGGGGGAGTGGACCGACGAGCGGACGGGCGAATGGTACCGTAATCTTTCATGTTACGTCTTCCCGTCGAGCGGGGAGGGGTGGTCTTTCACCCCTCGCGAAAGCATGTATCTGGGCATACCGACGCTTCTGACCGATATTCCGGTCCACCGGGAGATAATCGAATCCGGTTTCTGTAAGGTCATACCGGTCTGCGGGAAGGAAGATGCGAACTACGAAGGGAATGCCTACGGGCAGTGGGACAGGGTCAGCCTGGGCGACATAGAGGACGCGGTATGGGACGTGTACCGGAATTACGGCAGCCACCTCATACGCGCCATGCAGGGGGCCCGGTGGATCGAGAACAGATGGACCAACGAGGGCTCCCAGCAGCAGCTCCTCGAATACATGCGCTCCCTCTGATAAAGTCCCTGCGCCGCCGGGAAATGTTGTCGTGTGTAACTTATCCGGAATTCTGCAAATATTGCTTGTATGTCGATCCGCGATATGATATATTTCTGATAAATCGAATGTTTGGAGGCTGTCCGTGGCTATGAAGAAGTTCTTCGAAGACGTAAACCCCGAAAGGCGCGAGTTCCTGGAGAAGGTTACCAAGGGCGCGTTCATCATCCCTACCGTAATATCCGTGATGATGCTGAACCAGAAATTGAACCTCACCACCGCCAACGCCCAGAGCAACGACGGGTAACAGAGCCGGTTGCGATTCCGTGCAGTGTCATAGCGGCTGAGACGCGCAATGAAACGGGATCCGCGGCATATTGACGCACAATCCAATAAACTGGAGATACTCGAATGAGCCAAAAGAAATTCCTCGAAGACGTAAACCCCGAAAGGCGCGAGTTCCTGGAGAAGGTTACCAAGGGTGCGTTCATCATCCCGACCGTAATATCCGTGATGATGCTGAACCAGAAATTGAACCTCACAACCGCCAACGCCCAGAGTAACGACAACTGATAGCCGGAAACGGACGGAGGCGCGGGGGCGGCAGGCCGGTACGGCCTGGAATATCCGGCCCCGGTCATGTGCCGGATGAAAGCGGCCGTCGTGCTGCTCCGTATCTATAGATGATATCGTGTTTCTTATTGATTCCTTCCTGTTATCATTGTTTCAGGGTTAACCGGCATTGAACGATATATTCCTTTCAGCCGCCATGATCGTGCGTAACGAGGAGCGTTTCCTCGAAGGCTGTCTCGAATCGCTTAAAGACGTAGCGGACGAGATAGTCATCGTCGATACGGGATCGACCGACCGGACGAAGGAGATCGCGGCCCGGTACGGCGCGAGGCTCTTCGATTTCCCGTGGCGGGACGACTTCTCCGCCGCCCGCAACGTGTCCGTCGACCGCTGCCTGGGGGAATGGATACTCTACATAGACGCCGACGAGAGGCTGAGATCGGTCGATAAATCCCTCGTCAAAGCCGACCTCTCGCGGCCCGGATACGCCGCGTTTACGGTCAATTACCGGCCGATCACCGGGTTTACCCCTTTCAGGGAATTCAGGATATTCCGGAACGACCCGAGGATAAGGTTCGAGGGGATAATACACGAGACCGTGCTCCCTTCCGTCACGAGGGTGGGGGAGGAAGAGGGGCTTGCCATAGGGAATTCCATTCTCGAGATCGACCACCTCGGGTATGACGGGGAGATGGGCCGCAAGCACAGGAGGAACCTGCCGCTTCTGCAGTAAGCACGTCGAGGACCATCCGGATATTTCCTTTCTCAGATACAAGCTCGGCACCGTGCTCAAGGCCCTGGGCGATACGGAGGGGGCGGAGCGGGAGTGGCGGCGGGCGATAGATACTATCCGGGGCAGAAAGGATATCGTGCCCAGGGACTGCCAGCCGTATTACGATCTGATCAGGCTCCTGCTCGAAAAGGACGAGGACTACTCCGGGGTTCTGAAAGAAGCGGAGACACTGTTCCCGGACAATTACCTGATGATCTGGGTCAGGGCCATGGTGCTAATGCACGGAGGCGCATACGGGGAGGCGGCCGCGCTCTTCGGGAGTCTCGCGTCGGTCGATCCCGACGGTATAGACCCCGGCAGGATCTCGTACGACAGCAGGATATTCCGCGAGTTCTCGTACGAGCCCATGGGAACGTGCTATTTCAAGCTGGGCAGGCTCGAAGAGAGCGGGCGATGCTACGCCCTCGCCCTCGCGCGGGACCCTGAGAACCCCGAATACCGAACGAAGCACAAATTCATATCCGCTCTCCTTAAAAAATCCTGAGCTGCCGGACGCCCTGTCCGTACCTTTCTCGCACTAACAAAAATTTTCTGTCCCTGGTTGCATTTTACGCAGGTTTATATATTATAAACTATAATAAATTCTGCTTCCGGAGGATGACTGATGAGTGACGACGAGAAGGCCGCCAAAGGGTTCCTTAAAGACGTGAATCCCGAACGGCGCGAGTTTCTGGAGAGAGTGACCAAGGGCGCATTCATCATCCCGACCGTTATTTCCGTGATGATGCTTAACCAGAAGCTCAACCTCACGACCGCGAACGCCCAGAGTAACGATGGGGCGGTTCCTATGCCTGTTCCATAAACCGCGCCGCCTGGAAGATTATAGTATTAGCTATTCTTCGCATGTATTGCGGTTTATATTGATTCATATCCGGTAAGCCGGAGATAATCGAATGGGCGAAAAGAAATTTCTTTAAAGCATAAACCCGGAAAGGCGCGAGTTCCGGGAGAATGCGACCTGGGGCGCGTTCATCATCCCGACCGTTATTTCCGTGATGATGCTTAACCGGGGGCTCAACCTTGCTACAGCGGACGCGGTAACCTGTACAGAGGCCTGCGCATCCGATTTGAGCCCTATCCCGCACGAACAATTCCTCCTTATCCCTCGCTTGTTACATTCGTTTCTATTATAGATAATAGTCCGGTCGGGGAAATGATAATATGAGCGGACTGATAAACGACGGCGGATGCTGGCCCACCCGCCCGCAGGAGCTGCTGCTAAAGGCCTGCATACTGACCGGGGATGAAGCCGTGGACGCCTTTCTTGAATGGAAGTCGTCGGCCGACATGGGCGCGGTCGACCCCGGCTCCTACAGGCTCTTCCCCCTCCTCTACGTCAATCTCAAATCCATGGGCATCGGCGACCCGCTCATGAACATTTTCGGCTGGGTCTACGCGAAGACACTCTCCAACAACAGGACGCTCTACGGCAGGCTCTCGGCACTCCTCCAGGAGTTAAACGGCCGCGGCATGCCGGCGATACTCCTCAAGGGCTCGGCGCTCGCGCTACTCTATTACAGCGACCCGGGCACGCGCCCGATGATGGACGCCGACCTGCTCGTCCCGACCTCGCGCGTGCGCGAGGCGATAGATATAATCACGGGGCTCGGATGGCGCTCTTCCGTCACCCCGCTCAAGGGCTTTACGGATATGAAGCTCCTCTCGAGGCTCGGATGGACGCCGGGGGAGAGGGGCGTTCAGGACTATACCGATGAATATTTCACAGTCAGGCACGGGCAGGACTTCACCAACCCCGCGCAGTTCACCATAGACCTCCACTGGCACCTCCTCCACGGCTACAACCGGCCCGACGCGGACGACTCTTTCTGGGAAGGGGCGCGGAGCATAAGCGTAGAGGGGGTAAAGGCGCTCGCGCTCGACCCCGCCGATCAGCTCCTCCAGGTATGCGCGCACGGGGTCGCGTGGAATAGAGTCCCGCCCATAAGGTGGGTGGCCGACGCGGCCGCCATAGTGCGTAAGGAAGGGGAGGGGCTTGACTGGGAGAGGGTCGCCTCAGGGGCGGAGAGGCACGGAAAGGCGCTTGCCGTCGGGGAAGCGCTCAGGTATCTGAACCGGTATCCGGAATCTCGCGTGCCCGATGCGGTCCTCCGAAAACTGGATTCGGTCCCCGTGACGAAGGCCGCGCGTTTCGAATACGGCGTGAGGACGAGGCCCCCGGGTGTCCTGGTCGGGCTCGTAGAGCTCAGGTTTCTCTGGAATTCCTATTCGGGCGAAAACGGCGGGAAGAATCTGCTTGCCAGGGTTTCCGGGTTCCCCGGATTCCTCCAGCACGTCTTCGGCATGGGGAGCGCATGGCATCTGGTCATGTATTCCGTGTTCGAGCTCGTGAGACGCACGGGGAAGCTCACCCGTTCGGCCGGAGAGAGGATTCTCGGGAGGCGCTCGTCTTGATGAAGCTTTTGCCCGAGACGCCTGACGCGCCTTCCATCCGCGGGCCTCACGCTATCTCGCGTTCCATCCGCCGTCTATCGAGATCATGTTCCCCGTCATGAAACCCACGTTGTCGTCGCAGAGGAAGAGCACCGTATGCGCTACCTCCTCAGGTTTGCCGAACCTCCCTATGGGGTGAAGTGACAGGAGGAATTTCTCGGCCGCCGCCCTGTCGTCCACCTTCCCCAGGAATTCGTCCACGACCATCGGAGTTTCGATCGTCCCCGGGCATATGGCGTTCACCTTTATTCCCTTATCCGCGTACTCGAGCGCCATGGTCTTCGTCAGCAGGGTCACGGCGCCCTTGGACGCCGTGTATGCGGCGAGGCCCGGAAACCCGTTCAGCCCTCCCACGGAGGAATTGTTCACTATCGAGCCACCCCCGTGTTCGAGCATGTTCGGTATGACGTATTTGGACATGAAGAACGTCCCCTTGACGTTCGTATCGAAGATCTTTTCCCAGGTCACGGCGTCAGTCTCGTGAGTGAGTCCCGAGAAAAGAACGCCCGCGTTGTTAAATAGTATGTCGATCCTTCCGTATTTCCCGATCGTGTAATCAACCGCCCCCTTGCAGTCCTTCTCCTTCGATACGTCCGAGACGACGTAGTCTAAGGCGAGTCCTTCCCTCCCGGCCTCCTCCGCGACCTCTTTTAGCTTCGCCTCCCTCCTCCCCGTGACGACTACTTTCGCCCCCTCGCGCGCGAAGAGCAGGGCGGTATGCTTACCTATACCCGTTCCGCCTCCGGTGATAAGCGCTGTCTTATTCGCAAGCTTCATGACGTTATTCTCCCTGATTATTTTTTTTGCCATGACCGGTTAGATGCTGTGCGCGGGAATTAGATGCGGGAATATTCCGATTATCGGATAGACCGCAGTGCGGCCGGCGGGACAGGCAGTAGATGCCGGCAAAGGCGCTGCGCGGGCTATACCGCGTGCGGCCGCTTACGTGAGCTTGAACACCTTCTCGGGCTTTATCCTGAATATGACGCGCTTCTCGTCCTTCCGCGTGCGGGGGTATGTGTCGAGCTTCAGATACTTTTTGGCCATCCTGTCTATATGTTCATCGGCGCCGTCGTAAGTGTCTCCCGCCACTCTCCCGGTTATCATGGCCTGCCTGTAGGGGTTACCCGCGTCCGATACGGAGACCGCGACCCGGGGGTCCCTCCTCATATTCCCCGTCTTCACGCGCCCCTCGACGGTGTTGATCAATATGTACTCCCCGTCCGAATCCACCCATGTGACGCTCACCTGAGGTGAGCCGTCCGGCATCAGCGTCGCCAGGGACGCGAAGTTCTTCCCCTCCGTGCAAAGCTTGTAAACGAACTCGTCGATTTTCATATCTACGCTCCTTCTATCTTTATTTCTCTCATAGTCTCGTTTATTTAGCCCCCCAGCCGCCGTCGACCGCGAGCATCTGCCCCGTTATAAACCCCGCGTCCTCTCCCGCGAGGAATAGCACCGCGCGGGCCACCTCGCTCGCTTTCGCTATCCGCCCCATGGGGTGGAGCGAGTTCATGAACCTCATGCCCTCCTCCTCGCCGACCCTCTTCAGATAACCCTCCGTGACGAGGGGCGTCATCGTGGTGCCGGGGCATACGGCGTTCACCGTAATCCCCTTGTCCGCGTACTCAAGAGCCATGCTCCTCGTGAGCTGCACCAGGGCGCCCTTGGACGCCGTGTAGGCGGCCAGGGCCGGGAACCCCTTCATCCCCACGATCGAGGCGTTGTTCACTATCCGCCCCCCGCCCCGCCCGAGCATGTGCGGTATCACGAACTTGCTCATGAGCCAGGCGCCCCTCACGTTTATGTCGAAAGTCTTCTCCCACACGGATACTGGGGTCTCGTGCGTAGTCCCCGGATAGAGCACCCCGGCGTTATTAAACAGCACGTCCACCTTCCCGAACCTCTCGAGCGCGTATTCGACCGCAGAAGCGCAATCCGCCTCTCTCGATATGTCGGACGCCCTGCACGCGATTTCGAGTCCCAGCCCCGCGGCCTCGGTCGTCACCTCTACGAGCTTATCCTCCCTCCTGCCCGTGATGAGGACCAGCGCCCCTTCTTTCGCGAACTGAAGCGCCGTTTCCTTTCCTATCCCCGTGCCGCCCCCCGTGACTATCACGCTCTTGCCTTCAAACCTCATTTTCATCATTCTTCCGCGATATTACATTCTACAGGAAAAGCGGGACTTCGCCATAAACGGGGCTGCCCGCCGAAAACTGGAAAAAGTGGTTTGATTTCTGGCTATAATTATCGCATGAGGTCCGGTAGCAGCGCGGCGTTATTCCCGGCGGTCGTCCTGATTATAATATGCGGGATATACTTTATATCCTGCGACTCGGAAATCGGCGGCTGCTTCGGGGTGAACCTCGAGTCCCCGCCGTGCGCTGCGGAAAACATACTCGCTATAGGCCAGCAGGACGGGCTCGGGTGCTACAGGTGCACGGGTCAGGAGACGGGGGATCAGTTCTCGATCGCCTGGAGCGTGGGCCTGATAGAAGGCACGCAGGACCCGGGCACGATATTCGCGTTCCTGAACACCCCTGACAAGTGGATAGCAGAGTTCACCGACTGCGGGACGCTCACGCTCTACGAGACGTTCCAGAACAACTTCGGCAGGTTCGTGAAGGGGGACCTCGCGGGCACGCTTAAGGACATCGACCCGTTTCAGATAGACAAGCTTTCGCTTACGATCGACATACCGGGCGTAAGGTCGGAAGACGTCGTTTGCAATTTCTGCGCCAGCTCCACCCCGCCCCGGTGCATCGAGTCCATTCCGTATTTTTGAAATCCCCGCCCGCTTCTACTGATTCTTAATGGGGGTAAGGTCGAATCTCTCGCCGTTTATCGTGACCGCGCCCGGTTCCCCGTCTATGAGCCTCACGCGGAACTTTTTCTCTGCGCCCGGGGCAAGGCTGTAATCGGGGATCTCGAATTTGGTCGAGCGGCCGCCCCCGATTATCTCGAAGTAGGCGTCTTTCGTAAAGCTGTCCCTGTGGCGTATGAGCACCCTTCCCCCGGAGACGTGGAGCACTATGCAGTCGGCCGTGTCGCTCAGCTTGTGGGAAAGGGGGCAGTACTCGGTGTGCGTACCGCTCACGAAGCGGAAGGCGTAGAGCCCCAGAATGATTACCCCGAACGAAATAGCGAGCGCGAGCGGCTTCCTTCCCGGCAATGTGCGGTTCAGCATCAGTATGTGCGTGTATTGTCCCGGCAGGGTGAGCCGGGCAACCCCTCCCAATCAAGAAATACAATATAAACGATTAGTTTAATTTTGCCAGTGGGGGGGATGGGAAAATATTGAAATTAAAACGAGCGGAGTAGTAGTTTTATTTTCCCCCTTAGAAAAAGGGGGATTCAGGGGGATTTAATGAATAAAATTGTTAAATCCTCCCCAGCCCTCCTTTTTCAAAGGAGGGAGATTAAAGTAAATGAACTATTTCTTCAATCCGGACTTTTGTCCTACGGCATCTCGTCCTGTATCGTTATGTTGATGCGCCTGTTCTGCGCGCGTCCCGCGGACGTGCTGTTGTCGGCTACCGGGTGGTACTGCCCGAACGATACGGCCGCCAGATAGTCCGGGTCTATCCCCTGGTCGGCGAGGTAGCGTACCACCGATACGGCGCGCCCTGCTGCGAGGTCCCAGTTCGTCGGGAACCTTCCGGCGAGAGGCTCCAGTATCGGGAGGTTGTCCGTGAATCCCTGTATCACAATGTACTTGCCCGGCACCTGCTGGAGCGCGGGAATTATCTTGTTTATCACCTGACGCCCCTGGCTGTGGAGCTCCCATCCGCCTTCCGCGAAGAGGATGTCGTTCACCATCGTGACCTGGAGCTCGCCCTGGAGCTGCTGTATCTGGACCTGGTTGGCGGCGACCTCCGCTTCGAGCGCCTGGTTAAGCTGCTGATACGTCGCGTTTAAATACGTGAGCTGCGTGTTCTCCTGGACTTCCTGGTTGTACTGCCCCTGGGGCACGCACCCCGCCGCGAATACGAGGGCGAAGACGAATATTAGTTTTGCCTTATTCATTTACTCCTCCTTATTTCGATGTTTACCGGTATTATAACTCCTAATGTGTTTTTTGAGAAAGACTTTTTGCGAGGTTTCGGGGATCGAACTACAATATGTATGCGCTCGTCATTCGCTTCATGCTGATTTAACATTGATAGAGTAAACTTATCAATATACGACCGACTGGGACGCGGATATGAAACACCCTATAAAACCCCGGATTATATGCGCCATCGCAATTTTTCTCGCGCTCTCGTTACTGCTCTCGTGCAGGCAGCCGGAGCGGGAGAGGGCGCATGTATCTAGCCGGCAGAACGTCCCGCATCCGACATTGGGGCCGGCCCGGAGCCCCGCGCCCGGCGAGGAAACCAAAGAGGACGCGCCGCCGAGGCTCGTCGTGGGGATAGTCGTCGACCAGATGGCGTACGATTTCCTGGACAGGTTCAGGGACAGGTACGGCGATGACGGCTTCAACAGGCTCACGGACGACGGGTTTAGCTTCAGGGACGCGAGATACAGCTACGTGCCGACTACGACCTGTCCCGGTCACGCGTCCATATACACGGGCGCCGCTCCCTCCGTCCACGGCATAATCGGCAACGACTGGTTCGTCAGGGCCCCCGAGAGGGGCGAGACCTACTGCGCCCGCGACACGACGGCCGGTCTCGTAGGGGGAATCGCGGGCGAGGCCGCGGAGGCCGGGCAGCTCTCGCCGCGCAATTTACTCACCACGACGGTGACGGACGAATTGAGGCTGGCCACGAACATGAAATCCAAAGTGATAGGCATTGCGCTCAAGGACAGGGCCGCGATAATGCCGGCGGGGCACCTGGGGAACGCCGCGTACTGGCTCGACGACGAGAGCGGCCGGTGGGTCACGAGCACGTATTATTACCGCGGCGTGAAATTGCCCGAAGGGGCGAAGCCCGCGCTCCCCGCCTGGGTGGAGGACTTCAACGCGAAATATTCCGCCGAAAAATACGTGAACAAGCCCGGCATAGACGGCGTGTGGAATACGCTCCGGGACATATCTACCTACAGCGAGAGCCTGCCCGACGACAACGTCTATGAGAAATCTATCAGGGGCAGGGACGAAGAGACAGGGGAGTACGGAAAACCCGTCTTCCCCTACGTCCTGAAAGACGTCCTCGCCGGGAACAAGGCGGAGACGAAGGGGCAGTACGGGAAACTCATAAAGGCTACGCCCTTCGGGAACTCGATGACCAAGGACTTCGCCCTTGCCGCGGTCAGGGGGGAGGGGCTCGGGAAGGACGACGTTACGGACTTCCTCGCCGTCAGCTTTTCATCGACCGACATAATCGGGCATTACTACGGGCCCGAGGTCCGTCGAGGTCGAAGACGCGTATCTCAGGGTCGATCTCGACATCGCCGACCTCCTGAACGCGCTCGACGCGGAGATCGGAGAAGACAACTACCTCGTCTTCCTCACAGCCGACCACGGCGTCGGGGACGGCCCCCTCTATCTGCAGGACATAGGAGTGCCCTCCGGGTATTTCCTCGACGACGATTAACACGAGAACAGGCTCAACAAGCACCTCGGTAAGGTATTCGGACCGGGTGGTCTCAGAGTTCGTCCTTGCATACAATAATCAGCAGGTGTACCTCGACCGCGACCTGATAAGGGACATAGGGTTGTCCCTCGAAAACGTGGAGAAGGAAGCAGCTTCGTTTCTCATGACGCTCGACGGTGTCGCCGACGTGGTAACGGCGTCCGAGCTCAACGCGGCGGATTTCACGACCGGGGCGAGACAGCTTGTCGAGAACGGCTACAACAGGAAGAGATCGGGCGATGTCATCGTGATAATGGAGCCCTCGTGGATTGAGTTCAATGCTGCGTACGCCAAGAAAGGGACGACGCACGGGGCGCCTTACGACTACGACACGCACGTCCCGCTCATATTCTACGGGCATAACATCAAGAAGGGGGAATCCATGCGTCCCGTGAACATCACCGACATAGCGCCTACGGTCTCGGCGCTCCTCAAAATACCATACCCCAACGGCGCGACCGGAAACCCTCTCCCCGAATTGTTCGAGTAGAAGCTCCGCTCGCCCGGTTCATGACCGTTACCCGCCCGAAAGCGCGGAGTCTGCCGGATTTATTGCTTCTTCGCCGGGCTCCCCTCGAACCTGAAGCTCCCGACTATCTCCTCGAACTTGTTGGTCAGGCTCGAATAGACCGGATAGCAGGTGAATATCGCCCTCTTGCCCGCGTCCACGAAGTAAATCGAATAGATCTCGTCCCCCTCGTCCACCCCTTCGCCTACCTTCTGCCATACCTTCTTGGCCTTCTTGCCGCCTATCGTGAAGTCGTCTATACGGGTGATGTCCTTCGTCTGCGTTATCATCTCGGCAAGCGTGCCGCCGTAATCGGGGTACACCCACGCCTCTATCTTGAGCGTGTCGGCGGGGAAGTAGTGGTAGCTCCTTATACGGGGGTCGTCGTCCTGGTAACTCTGAATGGAAAAATAATTCCCCGCGTCCTTCTCCGCTTCCTTGAGCGTCTTGTATTCCTCCATGTACGTCACGAGCACCCAATCCTCCGGGTACTCGATCGAGAAACCGTGCCTGCTCTTGTAGGTCTTTTCCGGGTCCCGGTCCTTCGCGCTCTCCTTTCCCCCGGCGGCGAGCGCAGCGCCCGCGATCATCAGGATCAATGCCCCGCACAGAGCGGCAGTTCTTACATTCCTCATATGCCCTCTTTCAGCTCCCGTATACGAACATCATAATTTTCTCATATTTTTTATCGCAAAGCATCAGGTTTTGTTTTCCGCCGAGCGATTTTATCTCATCTATAGCTTCAATGAGCGGGACCGTCCTGACGTTATCCCCGCCGAGGACGAGCTCGACCTCCTCCGAGTCCGGGAAGAGGGAGCGCAGCTTTATCGCCGCCTGCCGGTACTGGGGCTCGTCCCCGTCCCCTTCGAGCGACCATTCCATATTGTCATTCGACCAGATTTCTATCCTGAGCATGTTAACGTCGATCTCCCCTTTTTGTCATTGCGAGGGAGCGTATTTCGCGATCGCGGCAATCTCATTTTTATCCTTTCTGTCCTTCCCGGCACCGATCGGGGATCCAATCTTTAAAATATATCAGGAGGAGCGGCTTCGAGCCGCGCCTTGCGCCGATTAAACAAAAAAGGGCGACCGTAGTCACCCTTTTTATATATCCATGTTATTCAGATTATGTCAGGCAATAGCTTTCTTTCTGTGTATAACGATAAATCCGGCTATTCCCAAAATACCCGCCATAGCAATTAAGCCCCATTCGGAGAGTGGTAGGTATCTGGCTCGTAATCGCGCCCGGCCCGCATGGGCCCTTCCAGGCAAGGCCGTCGATTACCTCGTCGACGCCGTTCGGGCCGACAAGTGTTGCTGTGCCCGTGGTTACGTCCAGTGTATACAACTGCTTGAGGTTCCCATAGTTGGCGTACAAAATCTGGCTGCATTCATCGTAAGCCAGACCGACAGAGCTGCTGGCGCTTTCGATTCCGGTAGGGCCTATAAGGCTCGCGGTGCCGGTTTCGGTCGAGACCGTGTACAATGACGCGTCTGAGGATAGAGCGTACAATATGCCGTGCGTATCGTCGTATTCCATACCGCATCCATTGATGCCCGCTCCGGAGCCTATTGTCTCTACCAGACCGTTCGGGAACTGTGCCGTGAGTAGATTGGATTTGTCATTATCGATCGTGTATAAAATGCCCCTGGTCTCGTCCGCCGCCAGACCAAACCAGTTAAACGATCCGTTCTGAATCCCGAGAAAATCTATAGTTCCGCCCGCTGATATCGACCCGATGTTTTCAGATGATACACCTCCGGGAAAACCGCCGAGGTCCGTTCCGTAAAGGGTTCTCTGCAGGAACGCCAGACCCGTTATGCTCGCGTAGCCGTTGAGGGTCACAATCGGAGTAGCATGACCCGTGGCTTCGTCTATAGAATACAATATGGCGGGTCCTGTGCTCGATATACCGATCAACCCGTCGGGAAAATCCTGTCCGTTCACCGGACCGACCGCCAGGAAAAGCGTCAGGACAATAGCTAAGTTTATTTTAACCAGGAAAAATACTATTTTTTTCTGCATTTCATCCTCCATTAAAGATTCTAATGCATAAAAAACGAGCTAATTCGATAAGATGCTATAATAATTCATGAAATTTGTCAATTGTCCGTAAAGATTCACTGCCGGGAGCCTAACGGGTCCACTCCCCTTTATCGACAGCAACGAGCGCGTCGGCCTCGCCGTCACCGACCCCTCCCCACCCGCATCATCTCGTTCCCCCCGCGCTGGATCTCGTAATCGACCTTCGTTATCCCGACCGTGAAGCCGCGTGATTCGAGCTCTTCCCTGAGCGGCTCGATGTAGGGGGAGCGCGCGAGCGAAAGGGCGAGCATGGGGAATATCCTCGCTTCCCCGGCCACGCGCATCATCTCCAATATCGAATCCCTGTGGAATTCATAGCCGAACTTGTCCGAGTAGAGAAACAGGAAATGAGAGCAGAGGGCTATGTCGAATGCCCCGTCCTTAAAACCGAGACGCGGGAGCTCCCCGGTCACGTATCTTCCCTCTTTCTTGCCCGCCTCGTAATCCGGGAGGAACGTTTCGAGAGCCCGCACCCGGTTGGCCCTGAGCCCTTCGGGGGACTCGTGGTACGTCCACGTCCAGTCGCCCGGGGTCGTCCTCACCTGTTCTATGACGCCGTCGACCGCCTCGTAAAACCTCATCTCGATTTCCTCCCCGCTGAATTCATAAATGGGATCGACCGAGACGACTCTCTTGCCGCGCCTTCTCATCTCGGCGTTAAATCCCGCGGGCCCGTCGGCCGCGCCGATTATTTTCCTGCCGAGGTCTTCTTCCGTAAGCGCGAATATGCGCCTGTACTCGTCAAAAGACCTCCCGAAAGGGACTACGTCGTCGAGCTTCAAAGCCATGGCTTCACCTTATTCCCCGCTCTCCGGGAAGAGCGCGGTCCGGATAAGAACGTATTTCAGCATGCTTCCGATAAGATACCGGACTATTGGTGAGAGCGCGGAATACGCTGTAACGCCTCTATTTGTGATTATCCGGCCGGGGTCTGTATAATATAATTCGAGTGCTCCGCACGGCCTGACGCCGCGCACCGGATCAGGTCAACGCCGCTCTGCCGGAGTTTCCGGGGACAGTCCGGAGTAGCTCTAAAACAGCCTGAGTTTGGGATTATAGTTCAAGGAGACGAATCATGAAAATTGTGGTTATCGGTGGTACAGGGCTCATCGGATCAAAGCTCGTGAACAGGCTCCGTCAGCTCGGCCATGAGGTCGTGGCGGCCTCACCCTCCTCGGGCGTCAACTCCGTCACAGGCGAGGGGCTGGCTCCAGCGCTTGCAGGCGCCAAGGTCGTCGTCGACGTGACGAACTCTCCATCGTGGGAGGATAAGGCAGTCTTGGAGTTCTTCGAGACGTCGAGCCGCAACCTCCTTGCCGCAGAGGCGGCCACAGGCGTGGGACATCACGTTGCGTTGTCTGTCGTCGGCACGGATCGCCTTCTGGAGAGCGGTTATTTCCGCGCGAAAATGGCCCAGGAAAACCTGATCAAGGCTTCCAAGATTCCTTATACTATCCTCCGCGCAACGCAGTTCTTCGAATTCGCGGGCGGCATCGCCCAGGAGGCAACCGACGGGAAAACGGTCAGGTTGCCGTCTGTCCTTATGCAGCCCGTCGTATCGGACGACGTTGCCGCCGCGCTCGCCGACATAGCACTCGGGGAGCCTGAGAACGGCACGGTCGAGGTGGCCGGTCCCGAAAAGCTCCGTCTCGACGAGCTCGTCAGGCGGTACTTGAGCGCAAACAAGGACGCGCGTCAGGTGATCACGGACGTCAACGCGCGCTACTACGGCTTAAAGGTGAACGATCAATCCCTCACCCCGGGCGACAACCCGCGCATCGGCCCGACGCATTTCGAGGACTGGCTCAGCCGCACGACGCCTTGACACAAACCTCATTTTTGTGCGAGAATAGCAACATAAAATTCGTCTATAATTAGGAGAAGATGGTCTCCATCGCGCCATGTCTGACATGGGAGCCGTAGTGCAGCTAGAGATTGTTAAACCGTCATTTTATTTATGGGAGGAATCAAATGGCTAAACACAAATCCGCCGCGAACAAAAACGAAATTTCCCGCGACCGCCTCGCGGAGCTGTTGAATGAAGACCTTTCCCGCGAATATCAAGCCATCATAGCCTACGTGGTCTATTCCCAGGTGCTAAGCGGCGCCCAATACATGAACATCGCCGCCCAGCTCGAAATCCACGCCAAACAGGAGCTCGATCATGCCCTGATCCTTTCGCGGCAGATCGATTATCTCGGCAAAATGCCTGTGGTCACCCCCAAGCCTGTACGCACATCGAAGAATCCGAAAGACATGCTCCGTTACGATCTCGAGAATGAAAACGAAACCATTCGCAATTACCGCGACCGCATCCGGCAGTGTGAAACGCTGGGAGAATACGCGATGGCGGAACAAATTCGCCAGATCCTGATACAGGAGCAGGACCATCAAATCGATTTGGCCACAGCCCTCGGCGAAGAAGTTCCGGACGTTAACGGAGACCCCAAAAGACGCGCCCCGCGCAAGAGTCGCTAACGCTTCTCGCATCACCTGGTTGGGCAGTCCGTGATAATTAGCCGGACACCCTCGGCGAAGGCGCCTGGGGTGTCTGCACGAAGAGTCACCCCACGCAAATCACATTCTCCGGCGAGACCCCGAATACTCTCTCTGGATAACGCTGATGAGTAATATCCCCGAATCGAGGCTCACCTTGTGTGAAAAATTTATAATTATTGACTCTCAATTGTGAAGCGAAAAAGTACCCCCGTCAGAATCGGAAATGTAGAGATCGCAAATGACTAAAGGAAGATTAGAAGCATTCAGCGATGGCGTCATTGCCATAATTATCACCATCATGGTGTTGGAATTGACGATACCGCATGAGGCCGGTTTGGGTGCGCTCCGCCCGCTGATACCGAAATTACTGAGTTATGTGCTTAGTTTTATTTACATCGGGATATACTGGAACAATCACCATCATCTGTTACAGGCGGTCCGGCAGGTTAACGGCCGTATTCTGTGGGCTAACATGAACCTGTTATTCTGGTTGTCGCTAATCCCTTTCGCTACGGGATGGATGGGTGAAAACCACTTCGCTACCTGGCCGGTTGCACTTTATGGAATGGCCCTGTTATTAGCCGGGTTCGCTTATGTTATCCTCACCCGCACTCTCATATTCTACCAGGGCACGGATTCCACTCTAGCGACGGCGGTCGGCCGGGACTTCAAGGGAAAAGCATCTCTTGTGCTCTACGCTCTGGCAATACCGCTTTCCTTTGTGAATTCGTGGATTGCCTGTGCCCTGTACGTCCTGGTTGCCGCTATGTGGCTCATCCCTGACCGCCGTATCGAGAAAGCGCTGGCCGGATAAGAACGTATTTCGGCATACCCCCCCGTAAGATACAGGAGTTTCGGCGCACACGCCGGGAGAGCCGCATACGCCTGAGATCAGGCGAGAATTCCCGCGATCTATTTGTCACCTGCCTCGAAGGATTCGGTGTCTTTCATAAGAGGTACGATGTATGGTGCGTGCGCAAGCTGACTGGTGTGGAAAGACAAAAAAAAGTGAGCTACGGTTTCATTTTACTGGTTTGGCCTGAATGCTTTATAGAGTAAATCCAATCGTTTCTGCATTTCTTGCTCGTTCTCAGTGTCGTTAAATTTTTTATATAGGTTCCTACGAGTGATGAAGTCATCTTCTACTCGTGATAAGTAGTATTCAGATTGCTTGTTTGGAAAGAGGTAGGCAAATAATATCATGAGTATGTAGTTTGTAGCTATTAGCACAAGAGCTATCATCCAATTTATAAAGATCAGTGCCATTAGACCAGAGAGAATTAATAACGCAACCGAAAATAAATTCCTTTGTGATATATATCTAGGGGTAAATTTTTCAATATTCTCTCCATTAAGTTTGTCGAATGGGTAGACCTCCTTTGTGATATAAACACATGCTCGTCTCCAGGCAGTTGCCATCGATCCTAGGAATAGAGCCAACAAGCTGACTATTACTATAGATGCATATTTTGCTATAATTATGGTGTCCAATGCGTTCTCATTTATTCTTAAACTTATCAATGTTTTTCAAGGCTTTCTTTAAATTATCATTATTCTTTGAAAGTTCGGTAAATCTTTCAACGAAGCTGCATAGTATGGTTCTTACGCTTTGTGCTAACTCCAAACATTCTTTGTCTGATTTATTATGAATGCCGGTACTTAAAGCAGTGTTGAGTGCTGTGAGTGGGTTCTCGCCCGCTATCTTTAATGCATCTGGAAATTCGTGTTTGATTATTTCCATTGATTTGGCGAATTCACTTTCCTTCTTTGCTTTTTCTAATTCTGCTATCAGCATGGGGTCAGCATGATATGTATTTGCCGCTTTAATAATCAGATCAATTATCTCATTTTTTAGATCTTTTATAACTCTCCTATAGTAAACGAATGCTCCAATTCCTAAACTCTGGCTTTCACTTCTTCTGCCCCGAAGATATAAGTCTCTGTGTTTGCCAAACATTGTTATTAATCTCGTAGGAGTGTGCGGGTCAAAAGGCGGATACTCTCCAAATTTTGTTATTTTCATATACTTAGTTACTTTCGTAGATGGGATAATTTTCTCATCAACGTCAAATGTTGATTCGAATCTTAGACTGAATATTTTGGATGTTTTACGGCATGTCCGACATATATATTCTAAAAATTCTTGAGTTGATTTTGTTGGACTGATATATGGATTTGAGCTCTGGGAGTCAAATGGGCAAGGCCTATTGCACTCTTCAGAATGACAATATATTGTGATAGATTCTGGAAATATCATTTGTTTAGCTGGGGTATTGGGTAATACAAGAACAGCTAAACTATATCTCCAAAATGGATTAGCGACCTCAATCGTGGAATAGGGAGGAAGTTTTTCCAATAGATTGGTGATTAGTTCATTGTTATCTAAGTCTTCTTCAATATTGGTATCGTTATTATTACTCATATTCTACAAACTCGATCTGTGTGTTAATATATTTACACGGTTTAAGCCACACTACATGAAGTGTATAAATGCGGAATCTCTCACTTCCGATAAATGTTGCTGTCTCATGATTTATAGATACTAACACAGTCTGAAATGCCTCCCAAATTAGTATTCTTATTTCTTTAAATATTAATTGAACCCACACCCTCATCATCTCGTTCCCCCCGCGCTGGATCTCGTATCCGACATTCGTCCATGAACCCGGCCGTGAACAGCGCTGGCCGGATAAGAACGTACTTCGACATACCCGCCTCAAGATACCGAACATTCCCCCCGCGCGGAATACGCCGTAACGCTTTAATTAAAATGGGATTATCCGGCCCGGGGCGGTATAATATTATCCGGGCAAGCGCCCGCATTATGAACCGCGCCATAGCCGTATCGGGTTTCGTATTACTCTCAGCCGCAGTCCTGCTCGTATTTTTCGACGAGGGCTACATCAGGTTCAATTACCCGAGCGACGAGAAATACCCCGTCCGGGGGATAGACATTTCCCACCACCAGACGGATATAGACTGGGGCATACTCGAGCGCGCGGACCTCGATTTCATATTCATAAAGGCGACCGAAGGGGGCGACCACAAGGACACCAAATTCGACGAGTACTGGAAGAGGGCAGGGGAGCTCGGTCTCGCGAGGGGCGCATACCACTTCTTCACGTTCTGCAAGTCCGGGAAGGAGCAGGCGGAGAACTACATAGAGACAGTGCCCGCCGGCGAGGGGCAGCTGCCGGCGGTGATCGACCTCGAATACGGGGGCAACTGCAGCGCGCGTCCCCGGAAGGAGGAGCTCCTGCGTGAGATAAAGATGTTCTCGGAAATCGTCGAGCGCAGGTACGGGAGCCGCCCGCTCATCTACACTACGAAGCAGTCCTACATCGACTTTCTCTCGGGCGAGCTGCCCGGCTATCAGATTTGGATAAGGGATATATACGGGGCTCCCCGGCTTCCTGACGGCAGGGCCTGGAGCTTCTGGCAGTACACGAACAGGGGGAGGCTCTGGGGGGTAGGCGGCTTCGTAGACCTGAACGTCTATAGCGGCACGCGGGAGGAGTTCTCGTCGCTCCTTTCCCGGAATTGAAAGCCTGCGAGTGGTGTATTTATCCGTAATCCGGTAACTATCGGGGTTGAGTGAAGCCGGGTCGGTTCTCCGCGCTCAGACGGCCAGGTTCCCGCCCGCCGTTTTTACGTGCGCGGGCATATCCTTCGCGGCGTTGATTATCCTCGTTATCTTCCTGTACCCGCCCGTATCCGGGGATACCTTGCAGAGGTAGTCCTCGACCGGCTCGTCGCGGCCGCTCTTCTTCTTCCTGAACGACACGGTGCAGAGGATTTCCTTTCCGCCCGTCCCGTAAACCGCGTGGGCGCGGGGCTCGCCTGCGAACTCTTCCTCGTCTGTCTGAAACTCTCCGCCGTGCTTACGGCCCTCGCTCTTCACGTTCCGGAGCCTGCTTATCCATGCCTTAGAGTATTGAGGCTCGACCGGGAGGTCGTGCGGGGTGAGCACCGTTGTAATTTCCCCGGTGTCCGTGTCTATCTCCTGGACCGAATGCCATTCGGAGCCCAGGCACTTGCCGCCCTTTCTGAGCACCCGGAATACGTTAACGAATATCTTGGATACGCGCGGACACAGTATGACGTCCTCGTAGGAAAACTCCTCCGTCTCCGGAGTAAGCCTCCTGTAGGTATCGTCCTTCATGTGCCTGGCGTATATGCTCTTTATTTCGTATCCGTCGCCGAGGTGCTTCTGGAAATGCGCAAGGAACTGCTCGCTCTCGGGCTCGTAGTAGAGCCCCAGGAAACGGTTTTCGGAAGGTATTCCGATTGTGCCCCACTGATTTACCATTTTTCTTCCGACCAGCTGAGGATTTTTTCATACCGCCCGGCAAGACCCATATCAGCCGGAGACGGCCCGCAAACGTGATGCGAACAAAAATGCTGATGACCCAATCCTATTATAATACAAAACCTTCATAAAAGGGAAGAGGGGGCGGGAAATAATTCTCCGGAGAGGGAATTGTCCTATAACGTGCAGAATGCGGCGTCGCGCCTGTCGAGATAGTTGAGGCACATCCTGTATATCCAGTTCGAATTTTCCAGATCGACGATTGATTTGTTCATAAGGTCGCGCAGCGGGGAGCCTTTCTGCAGTGCGTAGGAGAGAATATTACTCCTGATTACCATGTCGGAAACGTGTACGTCGCTCATATTGTTATGCCGCAAATAACTCTTTACCGTCAATCTATCGGCGATGACGGCGACGACATCCTCATTATTCAGGGCTTCGAGCGCTTCTTCGAGCGATTTCTTATCGACGACGCTGAAATCGAGGTTCTGAAGATAGTCCTCCACGTCCGAACCGCCTATTATCGCGACTGTCTGGCCTTTCAAATCCTCGAGCTCGTCTATATCGGATTTCCGTCCCGTGTGGGACAGTGTAAGGGCGCTCGTGAGCGTCGCCGCCAGGATCGAACCGGTGGCGAGGCTGCATACCAGCATGATGATCGTGAGGATGCGCGCGTATGTGTCCTGGATCTCGAAGAATATATCGTTAGAGAACATGGTATGAAAGCCGTACCAGATCGAATACCGTATCCCCTTGTGTAAAGTCTGAGGAAAGGCCTCCGGGAAATTGTGCCGTTCTTTATGCCAGATCAGGAAACTGCAGATGAAAATCGTCAAAAATAAAATAATGAGCGGACGTTTGAAGGAGCTTTCGATTAAATGAATGAATAATAAGGGGAATGAAGTCGGTTCGTTCCTCGTGATCACGTTCGAGGTGGATATATAGTACGGAATAGTAAATGAAACATCGCTCAAACGCTGGTACGTGACCACGACCGGCCCGATCACGACGTCGAACTTATTTCCCTCGAGCTCGGGCACGAAATCCAGATAACCCGTTGCGGGCAGGAGGGTATATTCATACTTCCATCCCCGGGTCTTGGCGATCTCCTCCCAAAGCTCTATGGAGATACCCTTCAGTTTGCCGTTATTTTCAATGACGAAGGGCTCGAGGGGAATCACCCCGACGTGAATGACCGCCGGAATTTGCCCGACGGGCGGGGCTGGCTCAGCGGAGTGCGCAGGCAGCGCCCGGAGCGACGCAAGGACCAGGATTACGAGTATAAAACATCCCGGGATGAGGCGTATTGTCATATTTCGATTCGGTATCATCACTCCGTCCCGCTCGAGGCCTCCCGTACGCAGCGGCCGGTAACGGGACCACAACCATTAAGATGATCGCTGACAAGACAAGTCCGAAATGGTTATGCCCCGATGTCCGCCGAATCCGGGAAGCTGTTTATTTTGATTAATACCTATAGCCATTTGACTCCGGTGTCAATAATGTCAATGTTCGCCCCCGCCGCCCCGGCTGTGTGTGGGCCCGGAGCGGGCGCAGCCCGCCTCCGTACGGCTGAAAAATTCCTGCTGAAGCGCTCATCGGAAAGCGGTATAATATTGCCTCAGAAAGGAGAATCATACCCATGTCAGGGCTATTAACATCTGTAAAGTCTTACAATCGCATCCCTTTGCGGGCGCTCGTCGCATGCGCGCTCGTGCTCTCCGCGTGCGCGGGGGCGGGGACGGGGACCGTCCGCACCAACGTCGCCGCGACCGGCGTTGACAGCGAGAGCCGGCCCGAGGTCATAAACGGCGAGGTGCTGGAGATGGAGAAGAAGTACTACGTCGCGGGCGTGATAGACACCTACAACTCACTCAGCGCGGAGCCCGACCGCCAGAGGGTGTACAGGGACGAGGTCATAAACGGGCGCATATACGTGATCGATTACTACTACAACCAGTTCAGGAACGAGATGCGGGGCGCAAAGACCAACACGAACATCGTGACCGACATTGCGGTCCTCGGTCTCGACGCGGCCGACGCAATAAACCCGGCCAAGAGGGCGAAGGACATACTGCTCGCCATATCCGGCGGTCTCACCGGTCCCGAAACGACCGTCGACAAGGACGATTTCTACCAGGACGCGCTCCCGGCCCTGATATCCAAGATGGATTCGCTCAGGCTCGAGAGGCTCGTGCTGATCCGCCAGAGGATGAAATACGGCACGCAGGGCGATAACCCCTATACCCTGGGCGCGGCCATGATAGACGTGAACAACTATTTTCAATCGGGAACTATATCGGGCGCGATACTCGGCATCACGAAATCTTCCGGGGTCGCCGCGAACGAAGCGGAAAAAGAGCTCGGCGGGATGTCCAGGTAGTCAACCGGGTTTTAAAGACCTGCGCGCGGCGTGTTTTGAGGTTCGCGTTCCTGCGGATTGTCAGACCGCCTTCCGGTAGTGCAGACGTAACAATCCGCGGACCCGCATAAAAATAAAACTCCGCCGGTATCCACTGATCCGAAATACCTCTACACCTTTGCCTTCGAATTTAAATCAAAAAACAAAAACTTTCGTATGAGTAAAATTGGTATTATTCCATGAGCCCCGGAAGATTTCGGACCCCTGCCAAGAGGACCCTAGTCTTCAGTTGACGGGGCTCAGGTTGTAACAACCGGTTATCTATCATTATAGCAAAGTTTGAATTATTTTGCATCTTTTTTATCCACATTTTATTCACAGAGACTTGATCAGGCATCCGCTGATGCCCCGGGGAGCCCGGCCGCGTCGATGCAGCCTATGCTCTACGGCGCATCAAGCGGTACGATATCGTCATTGAATACAGACGGTTGTGAAGATTTATGAGGTACGTGCGGCGGGAGCGGCGTTCGGATATCGAAGAGGATTAAAGCCGGACTTCAATTTTGTGACGGGAAGAAAATTTTTTGTCCCGGATGTATTTCTTCCCCCTCAGGGTGTGAACCTTTCCGGGCATTCACTCGGACGCCGGGGTCGCGCCCAGTACCTGTATGTCGAGAGGGTTCATGAACTGCGAGCCCGCGCCGAACGGGTAGCCCGCTCTCAGGTACGTGTCCGTGCTATGCGGCGGGAGCGTGATCGGGAGCACGCCCGCTTCCTGATTGACGACGCCCCCGGCCCCCCCGGCCGCGCTCGAAGAGTACGTAACCCTCACCTTCACGTCCCTGTACGTGAGGTCGGACGTGTTCTCTATCGTCAGGCCCTGGATTATGGCGACCCCTCCCCAGGTTGCGTAAACGGACCAGTCGCTTATATGTATGTACCATTCCGGGTGGGTCTTCATGGAGTCGGGAAGGTATTCCTCCCCGCGCGCGAGCCCGGCGGAGAGGGTCATGAGCATTAACGCGGCTGAGATAACGGCTCTTTTCATAGACTATAGTATATTCGGAGACGCACAACCGGGCAATTGTTAATAGGCCGTTAGTTATGTAATATAAACCGGGCGCGGGGGTTACCGGGCCCCCGGGCATACACACACAAACTGAGAAAGGAGACTTAATATGGCTGAACTCACCGACAGGGAAAAGGAATTCGAGCTCTTGGGCATGGGCATCGACGACCTCGAGCACCTATTGAGGACGAGGTCCAAACAGCAGAACATCCCCATGACCCGCATCCTCGTCGACTGGCTCGAGCTCGCCCAGTGTCAGCTCGAGGACAGGTACAGGAACGTCCACCAGATAATAAACCGCCTCGTTTACGTGCTCCAGAGCGGCATGATCGTCGATAGCGTCGATGACGGGAAAAAGGAAACGGAAGCTCCCGAAAAAGAAAAACCCTCCAAAAAGAGCAAGGGCTGAACGCTTCACAATATCCCGCGCGCCCGTGCGCGGCGTGCCCCGGTTATACCTGAGCGGCGATACTACCCCGTCGCCGTCCTCCCGCTCCCGCTCGTAATTCGCGTCCGGTTCCATATATACTTTCCATCATCCGTTATCCCGGGCGTACTTTCCCATGACACGTAAAAAAAACACGGCTCTCAGGTTCGTTCTGCTTTTGGGCGCGGTCAGCCTGTTCGGAGACATGACGTACGAGGCGGCCCGGAGCATTGCGGGGCCCTATCTTGCCCTCCTGGGCGCGAGCGCAGCCGTGGTCGGGGTGGTCTCGGGGCTGGGCGAGTTCATAGGCTACGGGCTCAGGATAGTCTCGGGCCTCGTGAGCGACCGCACCCACAGGTACTGGACGATTACGATCGCCGGATACGTGATCAGCCTCGTCGCCGTCCCCGCCCTCGCCCTTACCGGCAACTGGCCCGCGGCCGCGGTGCTCATGATGACAGAGCGTTTGGGAAAGGCGGTCAGAAACCCCGCCCGCGACGCCATGCTCTCCCACGCCGCGCACGACATGGGCCGGGGATGGGCTTTCGGCGTGCACGAGGCGATGGACCAGGTGGGGGCGATAATAGGCCCCATGATAGTGGCCGCGGTGCTCGCCTGGAAGGGGAGCTATCATTACGGCTTCGCGGTCCTGATAATCCCCGCAGTCCTCGCCCTCGCCGTGCTCGCCGCGGCGAGGGTCACGTATCCCGATCCCCGCGCCCTCGAGCCCGCTTTTAAGCCCGGCGAGGCGGGGAAGCTCCGCCCCGTGTTCTGGCTCTACCTCGCATCGGCCGCTTTCATAGCCCTGGGGTTCGCCGACTTTCCGCTCGCGGCGTTTCACATAAAGACGGCCGGGATACTGGCCGATAAGTGGATACCGCTCCTCTACGCGGGCGCGATGGGGGTGGACGCCCTGAGCGCGCTCGCACTCGGGCGCCTCTACGACAGAAAAGGAATGAGCGTGCTCCTACTCGCCGTATGCGTCACGGCCCTCTCGGCCCCGCTCGTTTACCTCTCGGGGGTGGGCCTGCTGATCGCGGGCATGGCGCTCTGGGGCATAGGGATGGGCGCGCTCGAATCTGTCGTCCGCGCCGTCGTATCGGACATGACCTCTCCCGACAGGCGCGCGACCGCTTACGGTGTTTTCAACGCCGGGTTCGGGTTCGCGTGGTTCATCGGAAGCTCGCTGATGGGGGTTCTCTACGGAAGGAGCGTCGCGGCAATGGTCGTATTCTCCGTCCTCGCGCAGCTCGCCTCTATACCGCTTCTATTTATTGTGCGAAGGCGTCTCGCATCAGGGGCATGAGAGATCGAGGCCCTGAGATACGCCGGAATCTCATCTGCAGTTATCCGCGGTAAGCGGAACGGGTGGGCACTCGACGGTCTTACACTCTTCGGGAAGCGTGACCACTCCCTGAGTATCTTCGAACTTATCCATCACGATCCACTCATCCAGCGCCGGGTCGTAGAGGTTCTGATAACCGAAATGCAGCACTTCCCAGAACTTGGTTGAATCTTCCTGATCGACATAAAAATCGCCCATCATTATCGGGGTCCGTAACGGATTCGGCGGAGGCTCCAGCTCCAAAACGACGCCAACCCTGAAATGATGCACGGACCGGGGTTCCGCTCCCTCTAAAATCTCCGCACCTGCATAACGCGACTTTGCCAGACATTCGTTCAAAACGTCCAGGGTGAATTGCCCGAGACAAGAGCAATGAGGGGGCTTGTCAGGGTCGTCAGGGGGCGGTTCTACACCCGGCCACTTATAAGTAAGGGTATAGAGGCGGCCGTCAAATATTAGATTGGTAAAATAAATTTCCTGCTCCTCACCCCCGGCGATCATCTGAATATTCCCGTCACTTCCTTGCCAGGTAAAAGGAACATCTATGTCAAGATCGCTGACAATATATCGGCCTTCCCACTGAAAATTACGCGGGAGCCGGGGAACGGGCGGAGGGCCCGTCGCTTCTAAAGATGAGCCGCATCCGACGAATAGCGACAACGCCAGCAACGCCAGGATTCTAATTTGCATTGTAGTTTTCTCCCTATGAGCGCGGACTCCCATTGTTACCTTACATATTGCTTAGGTTCTGCAAGCCTGCTCGAGCATATGTTTCGAGGAACAGGAATATCATAGTTCATTAATATTACTTTGCAATTATGAACCCATATAAGAATAAGACACGAACTTTTTGCCTTGTTATTCTCTTGCAAGGAGGATCTCAAGGCAATCAAAATTTTATTTCCGATTGCCTTTTTTATAAATTGATCAGCTTCTAAATTATTAACGCATAACGCGGGATTATTAATTTCTCCGCTCCCGCCTGATCGGCCGCGCATATTTTTATTATTACGCCGGGTTTGCCGGGGACGGTTTCCCCTTCTCATTGTGGTCCGCGGCGGCTCGCTGCGTCCAAAATCTGAGAACGGGCCCTCTTTGCCGCGGGCCCTTGGCAATCTCTATAGATTCTTCAAGAACGCGATGAGCGCGTCCCTGTCGGCTTTCTTCAGGTTGCGGAAGAATTCCCTCGACTCTTTGCCCTCGCCGTCGTGCCATAGAATCGCTTCCTCGAGGTTCCTCGCTCTGCCGTCATGGAGAAGGTTCGTGTGACCGTTAGTCACGATAATAAGCCCCGTGCCCCATAGGGGAGGGGTCTTCCATTCCCTGCCGTTTGCGACGAATACCGGCCTCCTGTCGGCCAGCCCCGGGCCCATGTCGTGAAGGAGCAGGTCCGTGTAAGGGAATATGACCTGGTTGTTGAGCACCTTCTCATTTCTCGTCGGATGGACCCCCGTGACGTGGACCGGCAGATGACAGGACGAGCATCCGGCCTGATCGAAAAGCTTCTGCCCTTTCCTCGACTGGGAGTTAAATTCCCTCCTCGCCGGAACACCCAGAGTCTGAACGTAAAACGCCGTATCGTCCACGGTCCCTAAACCCAGCTCCGGGTCGTCGGCTTTGCCGTCGTCCTGGGACTGCTTGAAAGAGCTCTCCACGGGGAAGAGCGGGTTCGTGACCCCCATATCCTCGTTATAAGCCGCCGAGACCTGCTGGAATACCGTCGGGGTATCAGCCTTCCATCCGAACCTTCCGAGTTGTATCTTTTTTTTCCGGGCGTCCCATACGTAATTGGGTCTTCCCGAAATACCGTCCCCGTCCTCGTCGTCCGGGTCGGCGTTAGCCAGTATCTCGTCCTCGGGTATGGCCTCCAGAAGCCCCGCGCCGAAGACAAACGGCGCTATGCGCGGCGACAGCAGCAGGTTTTTGGGCAGGGTCGCCGACGGGTCTACGATCGTGTACGTGGGCTTTCTCAGCGAATAGGACGTGCCGTCGCCGTATTTTCCGCTTATTTCCTGGTATTTTATGGTCACTCTCGCTTCGGGATGCGCTCCGATCGTGGATCTCGTCTGAAGCTGAAGGCCGTAGTCCTTTACCCTTCTGGGACCCCCGACATTCGACGTGCCGGGCACGCTCAGTCTGAAGAGCAGTGAAGTCAGCGCGTCATCCGGTTTTCCCCGCCCGTCGTTCACGTGGCAGCTGCCGCAGGCGTTGTTGTTAAAGACAGGCCCCAGGCCGGGATTGACGGGGGAGGGCGAGCTGACGAAGATCGCGTCGAAATCGCCGTCCCCTCTGTTATGCTTTACTAATCCGTTAGCGGACAGACCGGCGGCAGGGAACGTAAACGCCTGGCTCGATGAGTCGAAGACCGTACCGTCTCCCCCCAGCATAAGCTCGTTTACCTTCTTTGCCCTTTCACTGCCGTCCTCTTGTCCCAAGGCTGTGTTAACGCCCGTGAACGACACCACGGCAATCACTGAAAGCAGCATCTCCACAAATATCTTGCGCCCCGCCATTCTCTATCTCCCTTCGTACCGCTCCGCACTGTAAATTTGATATTGAGCGGCAGTACCATATCCGCCGCCCGAACCCCGTCGCCGGGTCGGGACCGCCGACCGCGGATTCGCCCGGGACGCTTACCCTGAACAAGAGGGATGACAGGGCTTCGTCCGGCTTTCCGCGGCCGTTATTCGCGTGACAGCCCTGGCAGGAGTTGTTGTTGAATACGGGTCCCAAACCCGGATTGACGGGGAGGGCGAGGTAACAAATCTTGCCTCGGACGCGCCGCCTTTCTATTGTCTCTTACTCCTTCTGTCTCTTACTCCTTCACATCTGAGCCCGGTTCCGGGGAAAGCGTGAAGGCCCTGCCGCGAAAATTACGTCTCATCCACAGGCGGTCTGTCTCCGCCCGGGAACATGATCGGGAACACCTCTTCCTGCAATACGATAAGCAGGGCGCCGACCTTGTCTACAGCGTTCTGTATCACCGGGGCCAGAGCGGGGTCCAGGAGCGACTCGTTGTACGGCTCGGGTATCTCGTGTATAGCGTCGATCGCTTCGTTGATAGCGTTCTGTACGTCGTCGTTCACGGGCGCGTTTATGCCCTCGACTATGTCGTCGAGCGCGAGCCCCCCGTTGAGGCCGAAATAAATCTTCTGTATGCTGGTTATGTTGTTAATAAAATCGGTAATCGAATTGGAGCTGAACCTCGACTCCACGAACACGGGGTTCTGTTCGGAGAAGGGAACATTGAGCTTCTCGTTCCCCACCTCTTCCGCTATTCCCAGAATGCCGTTCACGACCTCCGTGAGTCCCGCTTTGAGCGTTGGATAAACGGCGCTCCCCTGCCCGGCGTTAGCGAGCTCGTCGGCGTAGCCGCCCTCTCCCGGGGTCCATGAGACGACGAGGCTGCTCACCTGTTCGTTGAAATCGACGATGAGCGAGTGGAGGAACTGTACTGCTTTCGGGTTCGAATTGAGATACCCGGCGACTGCCTCCGCGGACGCCGTATCCCCTCCGTTCGTGAAGAGGATATATTCAATCGTGTGGTAGCCTTTGAGCGTGCCGTCGAGGAAGGATACGAATTCGGGGGTAAGGTCGTTATTGCTCGCGAGTACGGCCTGTATGCCCGTCGTGTCCACGGGCCAGCTGTCTATCGACGGGTCTATGCCGTCCGTCTCTACGGGACCGATGAGGAACCCCTCGCTCGATTCCCAGGGCTGCCTGGCGGCCCTCCATGCCTGACGCGCGGCGGTGACGTTCTCGGGAGTAATATTTTCAGCGAGCGCCTCGATTGCGCTCTGGAGGGTCTGCCCCCTCTGCTCGAGCTGTTGGTAGGTGTCGAGTATTACGAAGTAGGCGAGGTCTCTCAGCACGTCGTTCGTCTTTACCCTCGTCTCTCCGCCCCCGCTGCCGCAGGACTGAACGACCCACGAGAGCAGCACCGGGATGAATATGAGCAGCCTTATCCGAGGCTTCAAATAAGTGATTATCCCCTTCAATTTATTCCCTCCTCCCTGAGAATGAATGTGATATTGATACTCGTTATCAAAATATTAACCGGACTTTACTCTTTGTCAAGGAATGGGGAGGCTTGGTTTAATTATCGAGCGGAAAATTGTTCGTACCTGAATACCCCGCGGGGCTCATGTGTTTCCGGCCGTTCTCCACCCTTCTGCGCTGTATACCTCTAAACACCCCGTACCGTACGTATCCGTACAATTTTCCCCCCTCCGGGCGTGTGAAAATTCATCCCTCCCGCAACTCGCCGCGTATAACACGAAATTATTGATCACTGCGCCGCTGGCACGTCCTATGCACATACGAGGATATAAAGACCGTTTCAAAACCACACTGGGAGGTGTAGAACGATGAAAAGGATCTTTGTTTACGCGGTATCGGGACTGCTTTTAGGCGGCACGGGTTTCGGGGCCGTATCCGGAGCGGGTGAAGCCGCGCCCGCTGCTGAGGATTACGAATACTCAGCGCCTCAGGCGCAATACGACGGCCGGGGTACGGACGCGGAGGCAAGGGAATTCGAGAACGAGATGGAAAGGGAGCGCGCCGCGAGCGACCCGGACGAGATCGCACGCCGAAGCTACATTCCGAGGTTCATGCAGGGCTCGACCGGCAGCGTCATCGGCACGGTGACGCTCGTGGGCGATAACGTGATGCGGATGTCCGAGGCGGGCACGCGCATCGAATACGAGGTCAAGATAAACGACGCTCAGGAAAAGGCGCTTACGACGGGGTTCAATATATCCGCCGAGATCAGTAACGGGAGGCTCGTGAGCTTCGTAGAGCAGGGAGTGCCGCCCGACGTGGAGAAGATAGTTTATTCCGCGGAGGACCTTCCCGACGATAACATATTAGAAAAGCAAAAGGCGTTCTGAGAGAGAACCTGACGGTTCGTCTCCCGGAACGGATGAAGCGCGCCGGCGGGTTCCATAACCCTGAGCGAGGGGCCAGGGGCCCGCGGCGCATTTCAAATTCGCGTTTCAGATGAAAAGGCAAACCGGAAGCGGAACAGGGAACGCTTCACGCACAAAGCCCGTATCTTCCTCCTGGAAGATACGGGCTTTTATTATTCTTCTTTTCAATATCCCCCTTGGAAAAAGGGGGATTAAGGGGGATTTCGCATTTGGTTTTAAGAATTAACTATCACTCTCTTCCGCCTCGCCGCGTAGAAGATGCCCGCGAGTCCGAGCACGGCGGCCGCGGCGATCATCCCCCACTCGGAGAGCGTCGGTATCCGAGTCGAATCGCTCGTTACCCTGAACCCGCCGATGTCGTCAAAGAACCCCGAGGTATTGCCCGGCTCTAAGTTGTCGATATACGGGGGCAGGCCGTCGAGGTCGTTGAAAAATCTCTGAATGAAAAATCCGCTCGGATCGGTCGAGAAGGCCTTTACCAGGACCTGGTCGCAGTCATGAGTGGCTGCATAAGCCGGCGAAGGGTTCGAGAACCGGATGATTAATCCGCCGCCCGGAAAATTAAAATCCCGCTCGGCCGTGAACTGCATCTCGAAGTCGCCGATTATATCGTCCCCCCTCGGGTTGAGCGGGGTCTGCGTGTTCGAGACGACCTTCGTGAAGGGCAGCACGGGGTCGATCCCCCCGTTGGACGTAGTCGCCGCGAGCTCTATGTCTAACTGCACGTCCTGGCTGGCGACTGCTCCCAGGTCAAACGCGAGCGTGTCCCCGGCCTTGAGATTAAACGGCGGGACGTTCTGATATATGAACCCCGCGTAAGGCGGCCAGATCGGCTCGTCGAGAGGGGAATCCTGCCCCTCGCCGAACGGGTAGCAATTCTCTACGTCGGGCTCTGCGGGCGTTATAGTGATTTCATAGGCCGAAACCCGTCCCGCGTACAGAGAAAGCATTGCGATAAGCGAAATCACAGCGGCAAATCTTTTCATCCTGATCCTCCGTCGGAGCATTTGGTACGAGTCAGTGTGACTGTCTGTATTTTAACTTTTATAATTATGGCATTCAATCGGCTGCGCGATATTGTACGGGACCGCCGCCGGGGCTGATACGACCCCTCACTGTATCTCGGAAATATAGGGTATATAAGGGTAGGCGGGGTCATTCGGGTCTGCGTTCGGGTGCGTCAGGTGGTTGATGAAAGAGAACTTCGCGACGGGTTTCATCTTCTCCCCGCGCGTGAAGTCAAGCGTGATCCTCGTGAGGCCCATGAAGTCCTCCGTAGTTATGTGCACGTTATCGCCCGGCTTGAGCGCGCCCTCGTCCGTCCCGACGTCGCGTATCTCGCCCTCGAGCCTGCCGAGCTTCTTCTTCAGCACCTCGGGGTCTATGTTCGACGCCTCGAACACGATGTACGTGCGGGCCTTGCTTATGGGCTTCGTGATTATGAGCACGTTGTAGCCTTCAGGGCCCACGGCCCCGGGCGGGCTGTACCACCCGTATCTCCCCGTGACTATGTCCCCGTTCCCCACGTTGTACCTCCGGTGCCCCGGCTGGGACGGCCAGTCAACATCCACAACGACGCCGTATCCCTCCGGCATCGGGGCAGTCGCCCCGTTCGCGTATCCCGCCGAAATCAGAAGAACAGCAGCAACCGAAAGGATAAGGCGTGTCATGGCACTTCCTCCTTTAAATTCTCTCAAATAGTAACACGCTTTCATACAAATGTTAATACTTTATTTTAAGTATTGTAATCAAGTGCTTTAATTTCCGCGGAATCGCGCTATATCTTCATAACTCTCTATCAGGACTGGCAAATATCAGTTTCCGTCTTCCTGCCGTATTGATCTCGTGAAAAGAAAGAAAGATCGCCGCGACCGCGGCAATCTCGTCTTTATCCTTTGAGTACGCCGTTCTGAACCCTGAATAGATCCCGTATCGGGTACGGGACACGGTCCGGGGCAGGCTCGTTTAAAATCTCGTCGTAACTGATAATCCCCCCCTTCCATTTTCCCGTAAACATTGTAAAATGTGATTATCACCCACAGGAGGATGATTCCATGCGTACATTTCACGTTTTATCTCTAGCTTTATTTACTGCATTCGTTTTTTCCTTCTTTTATACCGACGCGCAGGCTCAAGTCGATCCCTTTGTAAACGGCAGCTTCGAGACGGGCGACTTTACGGGGTGGACCGTCGTTCAGCAGCCCGGGAGCAGCGGCGACTGGTTCGTTTACAGCGGCCATAATTTATCTCCATTGCCCTCACCTCCCGTCGGACATTTCGCGGCCGGGACAAATCAGGGTGGTCCGAGCTCTCAAGTCCTTTATCAGGATATAGATGTTCCGGAAGATGTAGAAACCTGTTCCCTTGTTTATTACTATGTAGTCGGGGCTTTAGAGCTCGTGACCGGGCCCGATTTATCTTATTCAGGGGATCCTAACGAGCAAGCGAGAATAGACATTCTGGACCCGGCTGCCGACCCCTTCGATGTGGGTGCGGGGGTTTTGTCGAATCTCTTCCAGACGAATCCGGGCGATCCCCTGTCATTAGGCTATACGACGCTAAATTTCGACTTGTCCGCATTCGCGGGTTCGACGGTCAGGTTCAGGGCGGCCGAGGCGGATAACCTGGGTACGTTTAATTTTGCGATCGACGACGTTAGGTGCGGCGGTCCCGTAACCGAGAGCATACCCACGCTCGGCGAATGGGGGATGATCTCTATGGCCGGGGTTCTGGGGCTCGCGGGCCTCATTTTCGCATCCCGCAAACGGTCGCTCGCGGCGTAGGCCGAAGTTCCGGTTTCCTAATATCTGAAATATATGAAGGGGCAGCGAGCATTATGCTTGTCGCCCCTTTTTTCTTGTCACTGCGAGGAACGGTTCTGAGCGAGCGTAAGAACCGGTCGCTGTCGGCTGATTGCAAGTAAGAAAGTTATCTATGCGCCAGCCAGACTATTCCTGCGACCGCGGCAATCTCGTCTTTTTCCTTTCCCGTCATTCCCGACCCCGACCGGGGATCCAGTCTTTAATTCCCTCCCCATTTCCAAGGGGGAGGGCCAGGGTGGGGGTGTACATTAAGATAATTACTCTCGCATCCCCGCAGCGACCCCCCCACATTTGCTTTTACACCCCCGCCGCGCATAATAAGTTCCGGGGTATCCTGCAGGCAAGGCGCATGATAAACACCGTCGACGAGTTCATGGAAGAGTTCGTGAAGCACAAGGACAAGGTCGAGTGGTACATCCACCAGCCGACCCCGTTCGCGAACTTCACCGACATAAGAGGCAAGGGCGTCCTCTGCAGCCCCATTACGGTCATGTGCGACACGCCCGTGCATTACCACCTCGATTTCCTCGATCTCGAAGCGGACATCCACCACTCCTTCGCGCTCGTGGTCACGACCGCGTCCGAGCACAGCCTCGCGTCGCTTACGGAAGCGATAGAGAAATACCCGCCCGACAAATTCCCCCAGAGCCGTGCCCGCGAGGCGTACGAGCTAAGGAAAAGGCTCCTCGACGTGCTCGGACTCACGGAACCCAACGCGCAGGCGTCGTCCCCGGCCCCGTAAGATAATCTGACATACTACACATGCGGCGGTCACTGCTCCGAAAAGGTATCCGCAACGCTTCATAAAGACTGTATTAATTAACGCCCTGTTTACGGCACGCTCCGTGCATATATACTAAATTAACAAAGCCTTCGGGAGGGGCAATATGAAAAAGAAGACGGTAAGCGGACTCAAGGTAGTGGATGTTCAGGGTAAAGTGAAGGAACAGACGGAAGTGGTAAAGGAGCAGTATCTGGGGTGGATGGAGCTCAATCGCAACTTTCTCGAGGAATCGCTCAAGGCTATGGACATGCAGCTAGAGATGTGGCTCGCGATGCAGCTTGGGTGTCTCGACTTCATGAAGAACGTGCTCGAGATTGAGCCTGCGGTAAAGCCCTTCGAGCATCACCTCAACCCCCTGGCCGCCCATTTCGAGAACATCGGCGATTTCAGCAGGGATATCATCGAGATGAAGAAAAGGAAGGCAGAGAAGTTCGCGAGGACGCTCAAGAGCTACCACAGAAAAAATATCGAAAACACTATCTCGGCGTTCGACAGGTACTGCGACATGCTGAGCACGACGTAATTTCCTTGCCAGATTGCAGGAGCGCCGTCCTGGCGCGATTATTTACCGTCGTCGCGGCTGGAAGCCGCTTTTCCCCTCCGAAAGGAGGGTAGATTTTTCATGGGGATTGTACGGATAAACCCTCACTTCCCCCACCTGGTCGATATGAACTCGACCGCCTCCTGTATGTTGAGCCGCCTCGTGCTCACGCCCGTGCGCAGGTAGAACTTCATGTCGTTCCCCTCTTTCAGATACACGGGCCTCCGGGCGGGCTTCACGATGACCCTGCATACGTCTTTACCCGAGACGCTGTGGAAGACCGGCTCGACGTAACGGCACGCGTCCGTCCCCAGCTTCGTCGACACGGCCGTCATCAGCGCCTGGCCGAAGCCGTCCCTGTCCTTTTTCTTGAGCGTCCTGTAATCGTCTTCCAGCCCCGTTACCCGCCCATCGTCCGACACCCCTATGATGAGCGTCCCGCCGTCGCCGTTCATGAACCCGGCGAGCGTCTTGATCACCGCCTCCTCCACGCCCCGGTTCGCATTCCCTTCCTTAACGTCCCACCTGAACGTGGACTTGAATTCGAGATGCGGGCCTTCCCCGTGCGCGATGAGCGGCAGGAGCCCTTTTTCCAGCTCCTCGCTGAGCTTCCTTATGCTGAGCGCGCTCCTGTAGAGAGCGCTGTAGAAGAACGCGGATACGAGCCCGAGGAACGCGCCCACGCACGCGTAAAATAAGGTCTTGAGCGGCATACCGCCCGTGAGCGCCCACATCAGCTCGGCCGCCGCGTATTCGAGGGCCGAGCCCCCGCCGGGCCTGTGCTCGAAGTAAAATACGAGCGCGTTCACGGGGATGAGGAACAGAACCCCGACGAGCGCGCCTATGAGCACCGGTATGAGGTAGAGAAGAAACGTCCGGTTAGTGAATATTCCGCTGTCGCCCATGAGTCAGACCGATCGCCTCCGGATGAATATTATAAAGCACCGCAGGCTTTCGGGACAGCCGCTCCCGAGATTATCCCCCGCTGTATTAAAGAATCTCTCTCTGATCGGGCGGGCGTTCATTCATTATGATCGATGCGGGTTGCGGAACATATGTTTATCTTCCTTCATAGTCGGCCCCCGGTAACGGGGACGTTTTATCTTTTATAACAGAAACCATGAAACGGTTATATGCTTATACAGCGTGTGTGCGGAGGGCGATTCATGGAGCTTTCATTCGGGGCGGTTATGACTCGGGCAAAACGAAATTCAGGGTGCTTTATAGGTCTCGCATTCGTGTTCATTCTCGCGGCCTCGACCGGGTGCGGCAGGGGGGGAGAGGCAGAGGAAAATCAAATTTCGCTCGATACGATCTTTTCCGGTTCAGGGACTGACTCGTCGATAGACACGGACGGAGACGGGAAAAACGCCCTTATCCTGCGAGCTAACGGAGCAGCCGCCGATGTGGGAAGTATCAACTTCTCCGAAGTCATCGAAACATCGATCAAGGATCCGGCGGTCCCCTGTATTACGGCGGAAGGCGTTCCGGGAAATATATACGAGCTCGTGCAGGGGCACATTGCGCTTCAGGTGGAGGAGTCGGGGGATATTATAACGGGCGAATTTATTTCGAATAACCAGTGCGTTCCGGCTGACTCCGGGGACGATGCCGTTATCGACTTCGAGGGGCAATGGATGGTCACGGGGGGCACAGGAAGGTTCGTTGACGCGTCGGGCGCCGTTAATTTCTCGGGCAGCGCGAAGCTGCTGCTCTCGCATGCTACCGGGAGGTTCGTCATCGCGACTGCGCACCATTCGGGTATTATCGAGATACATTGAATAATTTTTCTTAACCGCAATAAATCACTAATATTACTCCTGCTTGCTGTCAGGCTGCTTGACCCGGCGCATGTTAATATAGTGATATTGTATTTTTCCGCTTCGTTGAATCGAGTATGCAGAAAGATCTCGATCTACTGTTCGAAAAATTAAAGAAATCCCCGTTCCGCTCCCGGTTCACTCTCCGGGGCAGGGAGCTTCTCTATCTCAGGGAAAAGGGCATCGAGAAAGTGATGGAGCACGCACGCGCATTCGTCGAAGAAAGGCTCGCCCCGGCCGACATTCCCAACGACGGCAAGCAGACCCCCGTGCGGAACCACCCCGCGTTCATCGCACAGCACGCGACCGCCTCATGCTGCAGGAAGTGCCTCATGAAATGGCACGGCATACCGTCTTCAGGCCACCCGCTTACCGGCGAGGAAAAGGAATACGTGCTCTCCCTCCTCAGGCGCTGGATGGAGAATTATCTGTAAATGTCATGAAGAGCGCGACGCGCCCCCGTATCGGTCGATAATACGATTTTGTATATGCAAACGGATTCATTATCATATAGGACAAAAAAGGAGACCGCACTATGAAAGCCACAGTCTATCACGGAGCCAGAGACGTAAGGGTCGAGACAGTGCCCGATCCCAAGATAAAGGACCAGAACGACGTAATACTCAGGATAACGAAGAGCGCAATATGCGGCTCTGACCTGCACTTCTACCGGGGCAGCATTCCTCTCGACCAGGGCTTCGTAGTGGGACACGAATTCATGGGTATCGTGGAGGAGGTAGGCAAGGGAGTCAGGTACTTCAAGAAAGGCGATAAGGTCGTTGCCCCGTTCTGGGTCAGCTGCGGGCACTGCGGGAACTGCTTAAACGGCTACCCGACCTCCTGCACGGGAGGGGGCGGATGCTTCGGATTCGGCGAGGCGCTCGGAGGGTTCTCGGGAGGCCAGGCGGAGTACGTGAGGGTCCCGCTCGCCGACACAACGCTCGAGCTGATCCCTGAAGGCATCGCCGACGACAGGGCGCTGTTCCTGGGCGACATACTCTCGACCGCCTATTTCTGCGCCGAATGGGGGAGGATAAAACCCGGCGATACGGTAGTCGTTTTCGGCGACGGCCCGCTCGGACTCCTCGCGACCGCTTCGGCAAGGCTGTTCGGGCCTTCCCGCATCATCACGGTCGGGCACCACGATTTCAGGCTTGAGCTCGCGAAGAAGATGGGGTGCGATATCGCGATCAACGCGAAGAAGGAAGACGCGGTGGCGAAGGTAATGGAGATCACCCACGGCCAGGGGGCGGACGTCTCCCTCGAATGCATAGGCTCGACGAGCGCCGTGCTCGACGCGATCAAAATAGCGAGGCCCGGAGGCACAATCTCCTTCATCGGTTTCATGTTCCAGGAGCTCCCGATCCCGATGCTGAATTTCTATCTCAAAGACCTCACGTTCAGGGGCGGCGTATGCCCTGCGAAGAATTATATACGGAAGCTCATGCCCCTCATCGAATCCGGCAAGCTCGACCCGACGCTCATCATCACGCACGACCTCCCTCTGACGGACACCCCCAGGGGTTACGAGCTCATGGACTCTAAGGTGGAGAACGCGATCAAGGTCATCCTCACTCCCTGATACGCACACATACGTACTGTGATCTTTCCGGATATCCTCTGCTAGACCAACCACCGGGACCAAACCCGCCCCTGCAAAATTATTGTAGGAGCGGCTTCCAGCCGCGATACACAATCCGTCCGTCCTCTGTCGCAAAAACCGCGTACATATACATCGCACCCCCCTCTCCATAAAATCGCTGAATTTCGCGGTTACGGATTAATTAATACTTTACAAAACCGATAAGAATGTTAATAATGTTCTATCCTTTTTAGCGCATATGCAACTGTTTAATTGTCGTGCGCCCGTGGCAGGAACGGAATATCGCCAAATCCTTTACTCACTGCGAGGTTAACAATGCTTATTAACTGGGACAATATCGGTATATCCGGGGAAAGCAGCTTCCTCCAGCTTTTTTACGACCCGCTTTCGGAAACGATGGTCGCCCACTTCTTCAGATCGATAGGGAACGGCTACGGGTTAAAGAGCCTCTGGGCCAAGCCCGTTTCGGACGGCAGGTATGCGAGGCTCACCCGTTCGGAAGACTCCCTCAGCTACGAGGACCCGGTGCTGTGCCCGTCGTCCCCGCATATATTCGCGAACGTGATGCGGGTGGGCAAGGCAAAAGAGCGATTCGACGGGTACGAATGGCACTCGCTCCAGCGTATCGATCTGAGGACGGGCCGGGCGGACGTCATCACGCAGGCGGACGGAGCGGCCGTTGACGCCTCGCTCGAAAGGATGTGGATAAGCACGCTCCACGGCTCAAGCGCGGACGGCAGTGTGCTCTACTGTACGGCGGCTTTTCAGAAGAGGGGGCAGGGCGCGGTCTCTCCGACCGAGTACTATCTGTCGAGGTTCGTTATCGGGGAGTCCGGGTTGGAGCGCATAACGAAGCTTGAGGCGACCTATCTGTAGGGAATACCGGATTTCCGGGCGGCCCGTTCCGGACCGGGGCGCTCTCTCCGGCATCCGGGGTCCTGATAGGAACGCCCGGCGCGGATATTCCGGTGTGCGGGCGGCCGTATAGGAGCGCCGTAAAAGATTTCCGGAGAAAACCGGCCCGTTATTGGTTAGACTATAGCTTCATACGACTCCCGGGAGGTAGTGTTAATGAGAATTGCAGTATGGACTTTGATTATTACCCTGATGACGGCGGGCCTCACGTACGCGGCCGATACGGGGAACGCGAAACAGCAGCCGGATCTGCAAAAATTCAGTCATAACATTCATCCGAGCGCGAATTTCTACGGCATGTATTCGAAGAGACTGAACGAAATGTGCGCCGCGGCGCTGAGTAGTGATATCACCGGCGGACAGAAGGCTAAAGTCACGGAGCTCCGCGACAAATACGTCGATTCGATGTCCAAAGACGAGAGAGATCTGAGAAGAACTAATCTGGATATCAGGAAGATGCTCCAGGACCCGTCTTTCGATCTCGCCGCGGTGAAGAAAGAGATGGGAAAGGCGGAGGCTCTGGACAAGAAGGTTTCCGGAAACTACGTTGACGCGATTGCCTCGCTCAGGGACGCGATTGGCGGGGAACATTATGCTGCCGTAAGCAAATCGGTTTCAAGATCCAGAAGCGACCTCGTTCAGATGAGGACTAATAAACAACCCGATAATCGGCCCGAGGGCGCGATGAAAAACGCGCCGGCGAGGACGCTTACGCCCGGGGCCCAGGAAAGTAAGAATTAGCCGGCCCGCTCACGGCGGGAATGAGCGATACGCGGTGATAATGCCGCGGTGATGCGTCCGTAACCGGGGCCGCGCAGCGGGGGTTTATTCCATGAAAAAAATCAGCGGGTTTCTGAACGCGCTTCGTTTAATAATCAGGTCTGAGGGCTCCGGATACAACGGGCTTAAGCAGGCGCCGCCGGCGCTGGCGCTCTGCCTTGCGGCCTGCCTCGTATCCTGCGCGGCAAAAGACATGGACGGGCCCGTTATCAATACGGACGCCGTAACGCCGGGGACGTCGGCCGCCGCCCGGGAAAGCGGCCCGGAAGCCCCGGGTGCGGAAGGGGAGGCCCCCTTGCCGTCGGGCATATACGTGGCGTCCGCCTCCCGCGACGAGGATACGTGGTTTCTCGTCACGGACATCGACGCCGAGAGGAAGTTCACGGTCTACGTCGATACATCCACCATCAATCACGATAGAAGGCGAGGTTTATTCCTGGAGCAAGCTCGTATTCAAGGAAGACCAGAAGGACTCGGACGGGCTCGTTTACAGGGAGGTCATGATTTCGTCGTCGATCGACTGCGCCGCCAAGACCTATTCGTACAAGTCCTCGAAGTTCTACGACTCCCTCGGCAGGATGGTCTACATGGAAAACATCGCTACCAACAAGAGCAAGATTCCGGCAAATTCGGTGAGCGGCGACATCGCGGATTTTGTCTGCGGGTTCAAACCGTCCGAGGCCAGGAAGCCTCAGCCTGCGCCCGCCCCGGACGCGGATAAATCAAAATAACCCGGAGTGGGTCTCGGATTCATTCCCGTCGTAGACGTGCACTACCTCCCACCCGAGCTTATGGAGCGCGTGCGAGACGAAGCCCCTGTGGCAGCTCCTCCAGTCAAGCTCAGCGCACATGAACGCGGTCTTTTTCTCCTCCGCGGCGGAGACGAGAGCGTCTAACCCGTCGGCGAAGGAAGGCGTATTCATGTGTTCCTCGTAACTCCCTTCGCGCATCCCGCCGAGAGACTTTATCCACAGGTACTCTATGCCGCTTGCCGGAAGCTCCCTTTCGAGCGACTCCCTGTCGAAGTGCGGGTTCCGCTTCGAGCTTGGGCGGCTCCTTATGTCGGCGAGCGCCTCTATGCCGAAGCCCTTGAGTATGTCGATGAACTCAACGAGCGTCCTGTTCGAATGCCCGATCGAGAAGATTTGTTTTCTTCCGGAGGGGTTCAATGTTCTTGAATATTAATTGGTATTACGATCGTCGAGAATTTTTATAACGTCATTGATGATCTCTGGAATATCGTTAGTTATGGTTTGCCATACTAGATCATAATCAACGCCAAAATAAGCATGAGTTAAATTATCCCTCATACCAGCCATTTTTTTCCAGGGAATATCTTTATATCTGAATTTTATTTCATCCGGTATCCGTTTTGCCGCTTCGCCGATGATCTCGAGCTTCCTGATTACAGCGCTCGATGTTTTCTCATCTTTGATGAAGGTTTCGAAATTATGGTTTCTTGTAAATTCAAGGATATGATTGCAGGAATTCAGGATATCGTGGAGAAATAGCGTCGAGTCCCTGCTCATAAATACACGGTATCTGAAAGTATCTTGTCCTTGATTTCACTTCGGAGGGCTCTTTCGGAAAGAACATCTACCTTAATCCTCAGTTTCTCCTCCAGGTATTCGGTTAAGCCGGATAGGTCGAACAATGAAGCCCCGCTGCCGAACCTCACGAGTACATCAAGGTCGCTCCCCTCACGAAACTCCTCTCTTGCATATGAGCCGAATATTCCCAGAATCTCGGCCTTGTAATTCCTGGATGCCTCTTCCTTCAGGTTTCTTAGATTCTCGATTATTTCCCGTCTGGTCATAGTTTCTAATTATACCATTTCAGGCTCATTTTTCGTCAATCCCGTGCATTTAATCTTTTCAAACCCTTTCCCCTTTCTCCACTTTTCCCTCCCGTCCGTGTATATTAATCCCCAAAATCAGCCGGATAAGAGAGAAGGAGTATCGAATTAATGTCTAAGGGTAAACCGATTCTGGTCACGGGGGACAGGCCCACCGGGAGGCTCCACCTGGGGCACCTCGTAGGCTCGCTCCTTAACCGCGTCAAGTTCCAGGACGACTACGACTGTCACTTCCTCGTGGCCGACCTCCACATGCTCACCACGCATTACGACAGGGTAGGCGAGGTCGAGCGCAACACGCTCGAGATGGTTACGGACTGGCTCTCGGTCGGCATGGACCCGGACAAGTCCACGTTCTACGTCCAGTCCCAGATACCCTACATCATGGAGCTCTACGCGATACTCGCCATGTTCTGCGGCGTGCCGCGGGCGGAGAGGATACCCACGCTCAAGGAAAAGGTGCAGGACATGGGAGTGGGGGAGAATTACTCGGTCGGCCTGCTCGGATACCCGGTGCTCATGGCGGCGGACATACTGATGTTCAAGGCGGAGAAGGTCCCCGTGGGGGAAGACCAGCTGAGCCACGTCGAGCTCACGCGCGAGCTCGCGAGGCGCTTCAATTTCCTCTACGGCGAGTTCTTCAAGGAGCCCGAGCCCGTCATCAGCGAGACCTCGCGCCTCGTCGGCACGGACGGCAACAGGAAGATGTCTAAGAGCCTGGATAACTGCATATACCTCTCCGACGATCCGAAGGAAGTGGAGGCCCGCGTAAGGATCGATGTACACCGACCCCAAGCGCATACGCGCGGACATACCCGGCACAGTCGAGGGAAACCCGGTGTTCGTTTACCACGACGCGTTCAATACGGATAAGGAAGAGGTGGAGGACTTGAAGCAGAGGTACAGGACGGGCAGCGTCGGGGACGTCGAGGTGAAGAAGAAGCTCTCCCGCGCGATCAACCAGCTCCTCGAACCCATACGGGAGAAGAGGCGCGAGTTCGAGAATAGGCCCGACTACGTGAGGGAGGTGCTCAGGGAGGGCACTAAGAAAGCCAATCGGGCCGCCCACGGGAACATGGACGAGATTATTACGAAGATGGGCCTGTATAAACCGTAAATATCCCTGCCCGAGGCTTCATGGAGTCTTAGATTGAGGTTCGGAATCGTCCCCGCCCGTCCCGGGCGCCTCGGGACTCTCCCCTTCGTTTCCCGCCCCCGTGTCCCTGTAATACCGGTCGAGCCAGAAGAGGGCGCCAAACGCCGCGAGTATGCCGAGTGCGACGAGGAGGGTTGTCATCACTTGTTCATCGCTACGGGCTTTCCGCCGAGGATGTCCTTCATGTGGTCTACGATCAGCGTTTCTATGTAGCCGTTCGATATTACCTCGTACCCTATAACGCCGTTGAGTGTGTAGGGCCTGATCGAATAATCTATCTTTACGTCGGTCTTGACGTCCGTGACCTTTTTAATCGTGATCTTGAGATTCTCCTGTGTATAAATTGTGTCGGCGGTCCCCGAACTATATTTGGCCACCTTCTCCAGATAATAATTTATATTCGAGCCGCTGGTGTCGGATTTCGACGGGTACACGTAGGACCGGAAAAGCTTCCCGTTCTTGTTGTAAACGTACGCTTCCTTGAGCCGTATCGAACCATCCTCCTGCTCGGCGAAGGCGACCGGCCACTTGAGGAATTCCACGCTCGCCACCGCCGCGCTGAACACCTTGTCGTAGGGGGAGTTAAAATGTATGTCCTCTTCTTTTTTCCCCGCGGTCACGACGGCGTCTTCTCTATCGACTTTATCGGCGGGCAGCGTGTCTTTCTTCACCCTGTAGGATGCCGGGACGTATACGCTCTTGTTGGTGCAGCCCGCGATTATAAGAAACGGTAGTATAAGGATTAACTTTCTCATCATTCTCCCCTGTATGGTTAAAATGTAACATATTATTCCGTATTTTGCCGTAATATTTTACGCGGGCTCCGCGCCGGCGCGGGCTCGTTCCGCCTGCCCTGCCGGGGCCGGCGGTTGAGACCTCGACGGTGTCGTTCGCAAGGCGCGCACCGAGCGTGCCAGCTACGGTCGAAAGACGGCTGGGAGTAAATTCTTTGGCGTGGGATTGCCCGGTGTCCGATAATCGGCAAGGCGGGTCCGGGCCGAGAAGTGTCCGGATAGAGGAACGACGGGGCCCGGACTCAGCCGCGCCCCGTTTCATGCCTCTGTCGTCCGAATTCTTTATTGTCGGTATCTGATATTACTCTTGCAGATTGCGCTCGAAGTCCTTCAGCAACCCCTCGTCCCCGCTCACGTCCCCGTTTTCGTTCCTCAATGTCCTCGGCCATCTCTCCCTGTATGCGGGATATGCCTTCTTCGAGGCCCTCTGTCATGGCCTCGGTCGAACCCTGCTCCGCTCTCGATGCCGAAACATCAAAGGGATGGATTTCAGAGCATTGGCCCGTAACATCGGCTCCGAGCGGAACGCCCCCTATAACGAGGTTGTCCAGCAGGAGATACGTCCTGCTCATGAGCAGATCGCATGCGCCGGTAGCTTCGAAAATTGGATCGTTATCGAAGCTGCCGTCCATGTCGAGGTCCGCGACCCCCGCATCCACGATACAGTGAGTTTGAGAGGTCTCAAAGGCGAATATTCCGATAGCGGCTCCGTTGAACGGAATATCGGTCAGTAGCATGACTACGTTGAACCCATCGGAGGAGAGTCCGAGCAGAACGGAATTAACCGTGTCCACGAAGTAGACCCCCAGGTTGCTGAAATTCGTATTCAAGGGCGGGCTCTGGCATATCGCAGGCCCGTTCTCGCAGTTGAGTATATTATTGATGCCCGCGTTGCCCTGGCAGTCGTCCGTGCCGCCGGCGCCGTTCACATTATCGTTGCCGTTGTTGCCTCTTAACGTATCGTTCCCGACGCCGCCCACGACGAGATCGTTTCCGGGCTGGCCGAAAATCGTATCGTTCCCCGATCCTCCGAACCCCTGGTCATTGCCGGCTCCCAATCTGATGGTATCGTTCCCGAGGCCTCCGCACACTACGTCGTTGCCGCCCACGCTGCGTATGTCGTCGTCACCTCCGAGCCCGACTATCACGTCTCTGAAGGGCGTGCCCACTATCAAATCGCCGAAAGGCGAGCCGACGATCGTTGCCGGGAAGCCGTTGCAGAAGAACACGGCGAATGCCGATTGCGCTAGAAACGCGCTCGACGCCGCGAATAAAGCGGCGAAAAATACCGTTCTAAATAAGTGTCTCATGATGTAATCCCCCCCCGTAAGTTTTATATGTTTGGTAAAACCCACCGCCTCCATCCCCATGATAGCAAATAGCGGTAAATGTGTAAATACATTATTTAATCAGGGAAATATATCCGCGCGGTCTGCATGAAGCGATCCGGATTATAGAATATTGAGTACGGCTTGGGATGGAAATTCCGCTCAGACGTCCCGTCCCTTGACGACGCGGGAGAAAAGATAGAGACTTGGGGGAGGGACTGACAATGAGTTAAGACCCCGTTCGGCGCTGAATAACACGACGCCGGAGGAGTATGTGAAAACGCGTTCCATAACGTCGGAAATCTCTAATTTGCCCGGTACGGCTTGTGCATGAAATGGGTTTAATAAAACAAATTTTCCGACCCCGCTTAGGTCGGGAGAAAAGGGGGGGCAGTAAGATGAAACGTTTTGTATTTAGCATGTTTTTTCTCGTAGTTCTTATATTAGGGTTTTCTCTGTACTTTGCAGATCTGGTTTTCGCTCAAGTATTGAGCCAGGTAGTGAGCGAAGAAGAACTACGGCCGGCTATGAAGGTTCAAAGTAAAAATGAAAACAAGCTCCTTGGTATCCCGGGCGTGGTTGCGGTAGGAGTGGGTTTAGCCGAGGATGGGAGCGGGCCGGCCATACACGTCTACTTAAATGCGGACGCCCCAAGAGCTTCGGCTTCCGCCATTTCGAGCCGGATAGACGGCGTACCTGTGAGGGTATTCGAAACAGACGAGATTAAGGCATTCGACGGTCCGCCGGGAAGTAATCATCAGCAGGTATTTGCCCTCCCCGTTCCTATGGGCGTATCCACCAGCAATGTCATCGTAGCCGGGGGATTTGTTGAGATCGGGACTCTGGGATATAGAGTATTTCGGCTGGGACAGCCAAACATAGTGGGCTACATCACAAACAACCACATCGCCGGAAGCTCGGGTCCGAATCATTGCCCGGTTAAGATTAACCCCACAAATTTGCCTCCGTTTGGCCTGGGTCAGTGTCAGCCCTCCCTCCCCGATGGCGGCGGCTGCGTGTCCTCCATCGGAGGCCTGGTCCAGGCGGTCCCTCTTATCATGGGGGGGTCTTATCAAAATACAGTGGATGCGGTTTTTGTGTCAAGCAATCGCAGCCTGGTAAATAAAACCATACTGGACATTGGCGATCCGAGCCCAACGGTACAGGCTCCGGCAGTTAACCTGTCGGTCCGGAAAAGCGGCAGGACTACAGGATTTACGCAGGGTACGATACAAACGATTAACGTCACCGGAAATGTATCTTACGGCGCATGCGGGACAGCCAAGTTCGTAGGTCAGATAGCTATTGTTCCGGGCAGCTTCTCGGCGCCGGGGGACTCCGGGTCTCCCATACTGGGCGGCATGGATTCTTTAGGCCGCAGGAGACCGGTCGGGCTCCTTTTTGCCGGGTCGCAAACCGTTACATTCGCAAATCGTATCAGCGACGTTTTGGGCGCCCTGCATTCTCAAATAGATACTATCAATCCATAGATACTGCGTAGATACGGCTCCTTGGTCTTGCGCGATGCCTGCCGGGGAATACTTCATATAATAACGGTCGGTTCGAGACGGGGATGGCTCCCGGAAGTCCCGCCCCCTGCCGGAATCGCGGCGCTTCCGACTCTCCGACAGGTCCGCAGAGGTATATGCCCCGGGCGTTTGTCGGATTGTCGGAAATCCTTTGGAGAATAGTGATTTTTGTTCGCGGCTGGAAGCCGCTCCTGCAAGGTGGAGGACCGACTCCATGTAGGAGCAGGTCCATAGGGTTCCCTACTGCAGCGTTGACGTGCGCTTCTCTTCGTCGGGCGTAAACGAGCGGTTTATCGAGTCCCACCTGGCGAGCAGCGCTGCGAGCACCTTTTCCGCGTCCCCGGCGCTGCCTTCGCGGGCGAGAGCGAGGACGCTCCGGAGCTCCGATACCGAGTCCTCGTTCTTCATAGAACCGGCTGATATTCGAGCGCTCATCTCCCCGTAATTGAGCACGACGAAGCTCCCCGGGTCGAAGCCCGAGAGCCAGTGCCGGAGGTTCCCCGCCCCTGATTTGAGGTCGCCCAGTCTTTCCGCGAGGGCCGCACTCGTCCGCGCGGCGGGAGAATCCAGGAACGTATCAATATCGTTCATGGCCGCGTCCAGCCTCCCGAGCGCCTTTTCTACCCTGGTCTTATAATAGATGGAATCCTGGCGTATGGCGCCGAACCCGGTGTGGGTGAAGAAATAGCTCTTTTCCGCCCCGTCGTACATGAGGAACCATTCGAGGGGGATGAAATTCTCAGCGCTGAATATGTTCGGGTTCGCGCTCGAGCCTATGGGCGTGACATAGTACTTCCCTTCCTCGTCCTTCATGAAAAAGCATTCCTCTATCAGGTGCTTTTCTATGCCGAGCGCTTTCGAAAGGGACTCCCTGAAGGCGTCGTACTCGCTCCCGTACCAGGCGGTATTCGGCGTGGCCGGGCCGTCCTTGAACTGCTCGTAGAAGGATATGTAGCCTCGCCAGTATTCGTATTTATCCCCTGTCTTCTCCAGAGGCTCGTATGTCATGAGTACCGAGAGTGCCATGCTTCGTCCTGTCTTAGTGTAGCAAATAGTTAGGAAAATCCATAGGGGGCGTCAGGGGAGTCCGGGGTCCTTTTTTATCTGTGAGATGTACACGTCGTCGATGCGCCCGCCCGAATACGCCTCGTGGGCGAGGTTCCGCATCTCGTAGTGGTTCACTATGGGCCTGTGGTAGGGGAGCTTGTAGGTGAGCGGGTTGTGTATCTTCTCGGGCTCGAGCGCTGAAAGCTCGGGTATATATTTTTTTATGTACAGGCATTCCGGGTCGTGGTTCTGCGACTGCAGCGTAGGGTTGAATATGCGGAAGGGCTTGGGGTCGGCTCCGCAGGACGCCGCCCACTGCCAGTTCCCTATGTCGACCGTCTCGTCGTAGTCAACGAGGTGGTCGAAGAAGTGCCAGTCCCCCCATCTCCAGTCCGTGATGAGGTCCTTCGTGAGGAATGAAGCCACGATCATCCTCACCCGGTTGTGCATCCAGCCCTCTTCTTTTAACTGCCTCATCCCCGCGTCCACGATCGGGTATCCGGTGCGGCCCTCGCGCCAGGCGTCGTACCACTTGTCGCTGTTTATCCATTTTATATTCCGCCTCTTTTCCTGAAATTCGAGTCCCCTCGACTCCGGGAAGTTGTGCATGATGTGGTACCAGAACTCCCTCCACGCGAGCTCCGATATGTAGGGGTTCGGCTCCGGGCGCGCCCCGGAGGCGGCCTCGTAGACGCGTCTTACGGATACGACGCCGAACCTCAGATAGGGGGAGAGCCTCGAAGTGCCGTCCAGGCACGGAAAGTCCCTCGATGTGCCGTAGTCCCTGAAATTGAACTCCCTGAGCCTCGTCCCCGGGAAATCGAGGGGCCAGTATTTATTCTCCGCGCGGCCCAAATCCCGCGTCATCTGCCCGGCCGCGCCGGTCTCGAGCGGAGGGGACTTGATCGCGGCGGGGGCGTCCCGGGACGGGCTCTTCGGTTTCCCCTGCCATATGTTGTAAAAGGGGGCGAATATCTTTCTCTGGTCTACCTCGTTGGGGGGGACCAGGAGCGTGTCGTCGTATTTCCTGAACGCTGCGCCCAGGAGCCTGCACTGGTGCTCTACGCCGAGGTCGCGCTTTACGCCCGAGAAGCCGTAGGCCCTGTTCGTGTAAACGGCGTCCGCCTTCTGGGATTGTATGAGGGCCGGGATTATCTCCTCGGCCTTCCCTCTCAGGACGAGCAGGTAGGAGCCCAGTTTCCTGAGCTCCGTTTCGAGATTCGAAAGGGCGTCCGAGAAAAACCCGAGCCGCTTGCTCTCGCCCGCGTATTTAGAGAGGATGGAATCCTCGAGCACGTAGAGGGGGATGACCTCGCCGCTGTCCCTGACCGCGTTTATCAGCCCCGTGTTGTCGTCCGTCCTGAGGTCCCGCTTGAACCAGAAAATAGTTCTGCCGTGTATCATCCGCCGTTTCCCATGCCTCCTCGAAAGCTATCGGTTAAATGACGCACGCCCTGTGCGGGAGCCGGGCTCTCATTCGTACACTCGACCCGGTGGTGCTGTGTGTGCCGGTATGACAGGACCGGGCGCCTTTTGCTGGAACCTGTCGATTCAATTCTACTCGGTAACCTCGGGGGATTCTACTACAAATTAAGTCTGCGGGATTTTATGGGTCTGTTAAGCAGGCCCGTACATAAAATTTTATTCCTCACCCTTCCGAATGGGGAGGATTCGGGTGGGGGTGTACATTAAATATTTCGGGCATTCATGTCCGGGAGCCCCTTACAAATATCCCTTCAGGGTCTCGCCGAGACCTGATTTCGAGATTTTTTCGAGCGCCCCTTTCTCAATCTGCCTTATCCGCTCGCGCGTAACCCCGAACTTGACTCCTATCTCGTCGAGAGTGTATATCCTGCCCTCGCCGAGGCCGAACCTCATCCTCACGATCTCCTCTTCCTTGGAGGTAAGGGCCGACAGGGATGCGTCGAGCAGGTCCTTTACCCTGCTGTCCGAAACGGCCGACTCCTGCCCCTCCCGCTCGTCCGGCATCAGGTCCACGTAGGTCTTTTCGTTGTCGTCTCCCACGGGGTTGTCGAGCGAAAGCACGCTGTCCGTGCCGTCGAGCACCGCCTGGACTATCTCTCTCGAAAGGCCCGCCTTCTCCGCGATCTCTTCGGGAAGAGGCTTCCTGCCGAGCGCCTCTTCGACGGCGTACTTCGCCCTGAACACCTTGCCCGACTGCTCGAGCACGTAAACGGGCACCTTTATGGTCCTGGTCTTCTCGGCGATCGCCCTGGTGAGGGCCTGCTGTATCCACCACGCGGCGTAAGTCGAGAACCTGAAGCCCTTTCTATGGTCGAATTTCTCGACCGCCCTTATCAGCCCGAGGTTCCCCTCCTGTACGAGGTCCGTAAGCGGAAGCCCTCTCCCGAGGTGTTTTTTCGCTATGCTCACGACGAGCCTGAGGTTAGACCTGATAAATTTCGACTTAAGCTCGAGCGCCTTTTCCGAATATACCTTCCTCGTGGCGTCGAGCCTGTTCCTGTCCCTTGCCGGGGGGTTTTTCAGCTTCGACGTCGACAAGCGCTCCAGCTCTTTCTGTATCTTCCTCGCGTTCCTCTCGCATTCCTTGATCTTGGCGCCGAGCTCTTTCTCGCCGCCGGGGGTGAGCAGAGGCTCCGTGAGCAGGTCCCTGAAATAGACCTGCAGGACCCTTTCCTCCTCGTACTTGGACCATTTCCTTTCCTTTTCCCCCCGCTTCTTTACTGCAGGCGGAGCCTGCCTGTCTTCCGGGGACGAAAACGAATCGAAGGCGTTTTCCCGCCTCCCGCCCGGGGCGAAGAAATCATCTTCGGCATAATCGCCCGAGGAAAAATATTTTGTGTCGTATTCGTTATCCATCATTTTGATCCGCCCTCCGCTTCTCTATATTCTCTATATATTGCTTTAGACAGGATTTACAAGGGCCGGGATTCATCCGGCCTCGAAATTAAACGAAATTATTCGCCGATAGATTAACCCCCCGGTTGTCTAACATGCGTCTATTATATTATCACCGTGTCTAGCACATGTCAAGCATTATTTTAGGTGCAGGCAGCCCGCAGGATGGGTGAAAAGCAACTTTACAGGGCTATTAAATTATAGATTGCTATGAATTGAAAGCATGTTGTGAATCACATCTAAATAATCCGTCAAATAAACTGAATGTTCACTCTTAAATGTTCGATATATGCTTGACACATATTAGACAAGGGTATAACATATAGCCCATGGACGAGAGCCGTGAAGAAATACACAAGAAATTCTCTATGAAAGCCGCCTCCAAGATCACGGGACTCACCCCCCACGCCATAAGGGCTTGGGAGAGGCGTTACGGGGTGGTCAGCCCGGGCAGGGATTCGAACAACAGGAGATTCTACAGGGAGAGCGACGTCCAGAGGCTCTCTCTCCTTCACAAGGCGACCGGCGCCGGCCATCCCATCAGCCAGATAGCCTCCTACTCGAGAGAGGAGCTCGAGGACATCGTGGGCAGGATTAACGTCATAGACCTCCCCCAGAGGAAGACGACCGAGATTATAAAGACGGCCGACCTCACTCTCGTCAGGGACTACAACGCATACATGGACAATTTCATAACCGGGGTCGAGCATATGGACAGGAAGGCCCTCGAGGAGACGCTGATCGAGGCCGAGACCGACCTCGGCAGGAACGCGCTTCTCGAGCGCGTGATCGTACCGGTCATGGAGAGGATAGGGGACCTCTGGCGCAAGGGGGAGATGAGGATTTCCCACGAGCACCTGGCCACGCAGTCCGTGAGGACGTTTCTCGGGGGCCTGCTCGCCGTGCAGAAGACGTTTCCGGGCGCGCCCCACGCCGTCGTAACCACCCCTTCCGACCAGGCGCACGAGATAGGGGCCCTATCGGCAGCCGTGACGGCCGCGAGCGAGGGCTGGAACGTGACCTACCTCGGCCCGAGCCTGCCCTCGGAGGAGATAGCGGGCGCCGTGACGTATAACGGTTCCAGGGCCCTGGTGCTGAGCCTGATTTATCCTGAAAGCGACCCGCTCGTCGCGCGCGAGCTCCGGAAGCTCAGGCGTTATCTTCAGGGCCTGCCGATAATAGTCGGCGGGAGGGCGAGGCACAGCTACGCCCAGGTGCTCACCGAAATCGAGGCCGTCGTCGCGGGCGACCTCTACGACATCCGCACCGTGCTCGAGTCTATCAGGACCAGGGGCGGGGTTTAAATCGACCGCGATTCCATCGGAAAAAAATAAAAAGAGGAAGTTATAGTTCTTTCTTTAGAAAAGACAGGCTATGCCCGGGCCGTCGCCGCCTGAGCAAAGCCAGGTTATTTCTCAATTTATGCGTATGTTAAGCCCTGACCGCCTTTCTTCTCAACGCCCATACCGCCGCTATGCCGAATAGCGCCGCGAATACGCCCAATCCCCATTCGGAGAGGGTAGGAATGTTGCTGATAATATTGGGTTCCGGTCCGAACGCGATTGTGCAGGCCCTCCAGTCACCGGTAGTGGGACCGAATGCAAAAAATCCGGCCTGCGCCGTATCCTCAAAGAAGAAAGATGATCCCTGGCCTCCGATGAATTCACCGTCACCGGACGCACTAAAGCCGTAATTGCCTTCTTCTACTTGCTCCGAATCAACGAACGTTTGATCGGTGAGTCCACCGATTGCGAGAGCCCTTACCACGGATGAACCCGCGCCGGTCAGTATCGACGGGGCAGTCGGGGTTCCACCGCTGCCTGTATTACACCTGGCCTCGATAAAGAAGTCGTCGGGGTCCGCTGCGCTGTACCTGAAGGAGCCTTCGCCGCCCATGTTCGTCGGATCGACCCATAAGCAGTTATTGACAGTCTCTGCCGGAGAGTCATCTGTCCTCGTAAATATTCCCATAATGCATCCACCGCTCCCGCCGCAACTGCCCGAGTCGAGCCTGGTCCAGCCAGGGGTGGCATCGAGGAAAATATTATTGCCGTCCGAGCGCGTCACACATATTAATACCTCGAAGTCCCCCGCTTCGCCGGCACTGGTCAAAATAGCACGCTGAGTTTGATTCGGTATATTAAATACGGAGACCTGAACTCCGTTTTCCCTTAGTTGTATTACCGCGTGTGAGGCGGTCGAAGCCAGGAGCAGAATAAAAACCGAGATCGAAAACAATATTATCTTATTCATGTTCACCATCCTCCATTACTTTTAGTATCCATTATGACATCTCATATGTTATGCATTCACCAGGAGCGGCTTGCAGCTGTTATTCGCTGATATTATTAAGCCCTCGCCGCCCTTCTCCTGAGAGCCCATACCGCCGCTATGCCGAATAGCGCCGCGAATACGCCCAATCCCCATTCGGATATGGTCGGGATATCGGTCGGCGCGGCCCTGAGGGCTATTGCGCATCCCCTCCAGTCTGATCCGCTGGGCCCGAACTGGAAATCGCCCGTAGGACCGCCTGTCCGAAATATCAGGCTTTCGGCCGCGGCGATGACTTGTTGATACGGCTGCATGGCTGTGTACTGCCCGACTGCCGAGGTGAATCCCTGGAATATCGGTTCGGCCTGTAGACCCTTAATGATATTCGGAGCAAAGCCGAACGAGTACGTCAATACAACCGCCGAGCCGGGCTCTGTATTAACTGAGGGTATGGTCAACGGATCGTCCGCGCCCCCCTCGGCGCACTCAAGGTCAATTACCGGATTGTCGCTGTCAACGCCTCTGTATCTGAGAGACAACGCCGCTACCGCGCTTGTCGGGTCGGTCCAGTTGCACGTTATGACCGAGGACTCCGGGGACCGGTCAAATCTCTGGAATATGCCGAGTATGCAGACGCCGTCCCCCCCGCATTCACCCTCGTTTATCGCCGTCCAGCCCCCTGGGGTCGGATCAAGAAATGAATTGCCGCCGTCCGAAACCGTCGTGCACATTAAGAGCTCGAAATCTCCCGGTATCCCTGAGCCCGAGGAGACCTGAGCCTGAGTGACATCGATGTCTATGTCGGTTCTGAAGCCCGATGATTCGAGGTCTACAAGGCTGATGGCCGCCTGAGAAGCGGTTACGAATAGAAGAAATAAGCAGATAACAGGCAGAATTAATTTAAGACCTTTCATTCCTTCATCCTCAGTAGATCGGCATTTTTTACAAAATCGTAAAATAGCGGAAGAACGGGATATACAGGCTAGATTCGCCCTTCGGCGGCCCGCCTTCTGAGAGCCCAAACCGCTGCGATTCCAAAGAGCGCCGCGAATACGCCCAATCCCCATTCGGACATGGTCGGGATATCGGTCGGAGCCATCCTGAGCGCTATGGTGCACGCCCTCCAGTCGGACATGGTCGGGCCGAACTGGACATCGCCCGTAGGGCCGCCTTGCGGAAAAGTGTCGCCGAAGCCGGCTGAAAGGACTGCCTCCCCGGCCTTTTGGGAGGCCCCCAAGGCCTCAAATCCGATAAGAACGACCTTACTCGAGTTAATGGAATGTATTGACTCGCTTGTGCCGATACCCACGATCACGAAGGAGTTCGGCTCCGCGTCAACCGATGGAGCGGTTATTGTAGTACCGGACCCGCCTGTATTGCATGCGGCGGCTATAACGGGGTTGTCTTTGTCCACGCCCCTCAGCCTGAATAACCCCGCGGCGAAAGCGCTTACGGGGTCGGTCCAGTTGCATGAAATGTCAATGGAGCTTGCGGAATCGCCGAATGCTCCGAAAACGCCGAATATGCAGGGGCCGCCGTTTCCGCCGCACTCCCCGGAGTCGATCGTCGACCAGTTGCCGGGAGTGGGGTCGAGAAAGGAATTACTGCCGTCGGAGAACGCGGTGCAGAGCAGGAGCTCGAAGTCCCCCGGAGCGCCCGAGCCCGTTGCTACGAGACCGCTGGTAATATTATCATCGATGTCGATTCTTAATCCGCTGGATTCGACGTCCACAACCTGAATAACCGCCCGGGACGCCGGGACCGAAAGAAGTAATATGCATATCGTTAAGGGAATTAGCTTTAAGCTGTTCAACATCTCCATCCTCCATTAACCGTTATGTTTTATAAATATCATAAAATATTGGGAAATGCAACAATTCAGGCTAGATTCGCACGTTGACGGCCCGCCTTCTTAACGCCCACACCGCCCCTATGCCGGTTAGCGCCGCGAAAACTCCTAGCCCCCATTCGGAGAGCGTGGGGATATTATGCGGCTCGGGCCTGAGCGTGATGGTGCACGCCCTCCATGGCGCAATCGCCGTAGGGTCGTTCACTTCCACGGGGAGGTTCAGGTCGAGAGTGGCCGTTGGCCCGGCTGCTGCGTTCGGGAAGCTAAGGGCCTTAAGAAGCACGGCCTGAAACAGGGCCCCCTGCTGGACTATTTCAAGTACCTTCACCACCCCGTTCTCCACCTGGGTGGAGTCGAACATTTCCTGATCGAAATTGACGCCGAAATTGAAAACCCTCAGCACCTCAGACCCCTCCTCCGCATCGGCCGAAGGCGCCGTTGCCACTGCTCCGGCCCCCGTCTCGCACTCGAGGTCGACAATGGGGTTATCGGGATCCACGCCCGACCATCTGAAAGACGCCCCGGCGAACACCTCGGTAGGGTCGTTCCAGTTACAGAAGTTCTGGTCCGCGGCCTGGGATTGGACTTGCCTGTCCCAGATGCCGAGCGCGCACGTGCCTATAGGCGTCTGACGGGGGTTCCCGCAGCTCTCGGAGTTAAGGAGCGAGAACCGGGCCGGGGTGGGGTCGAGGAAGAAATTTGACCCCGTCGATGACGTCGTGCACGCGATAATCTCGAAATCGGACCGGCTGCCCGGGGGCGTTTCTATAGCCGACTGCGTGAACGTGAAAAGCTGCCCGTTTGAGCTGCCCTCGTTGTTCACGAGAACGATTTCCGCCTTCGAGCAAAGCGCGGATACAACGATAATTAAAAGCGCTAAAAGCGCCTGTTTGAAATAGTTGAACATCCCATCCTCCTCAGAAAGTGATGGATGGTATCTTACTCATTTTACTTTTGTGTAAAAACAGTTGCATATGAATATATGATTGGGAGTCAGACATCACCCGGCCCCGTGGATCATCGAATTCCCTACAGGCCGGTTCCGTCCTCGGGAGGCGTGGGCAGTCCGAGGAGCCCCCAGAGTATTATGACCGCGAAGCCGGCTATTAGCGGGAGAGCGGGGTTCGTCTGGTAGAGGAATCCCGACATCATCCCCCCGACGGACGAGCCCAGGAACGAGAGCAGGTTGTATATCCCGGCGGCGGAGCCCCTTTTCTCCTGTCCGACTGCCTGCGTGAGGAATGCGGGCAGGAGCGACTGCATTATCGTATGCCCCGCAAAGTACGCCATTCCGACCCCGTAGAGCACGAGCGAGTATCCCGCGCCCGCGGGATATACGAGGAAGGCGAGCGCTATGCACGCCCACGCGACTTTCGCGGCGGTCGTGAGTCCGGCCCTCTTTTCCGCCCGCCTGATGTACGGGAAAACGAACAGGGCCGTCGGTATGAGGGTTATGAGATATACGCGCCAGAGCCCCGCATCGCTCACCCCGAGGGCCTTCCACGAGAGCGGGAACACGAAGACGAACAGGTTTACGAGGAGCGATACGACCAGGGACGATACGAACAGCGTTCTCAAGCGGGGCATGAGGGCTATTCGCATAAGGCCCGTTTTTTCAACGGACGGGGTCTCTTTTTGTATTGCCGGGAAGAAGAACAGCGTGATCAGGAGCGAGAGAGCGCCCAGCCCGGCGAGTATGTAGAAGAGGCTCGAGAACCCGATCCTCGCCGCGAGGTACGGGCCTATCACAATGGCCAGGAGGAACGACACGCCTATGGATACCCCGACTATCGTGAACGACTGCGCCCGCACGCCCGGGCGGGTGACGTCGCCTAACGACGCTAGGGCGACGGAGCTCACGGCCCCTGTCCCCTGTATTATGCGCGCGATGATAAGCTCGTTGATGCTGTGGGCCATGCCGCAGTAAACACTCCCCGCGGTAAACAGCGCGATGCCGGCTATAAGGACGGGCTTCCTGCCCATCCTGTCGCTCGCCCACCCGAACGGGAGCTGGAGTATGCTCTGGGCAAGAGCGTATATGCCGAACGCGAGCCCGGCCATGGCGAGGTCCGAGCCCGGGTACTTCTCCGCGTAAACGCTGAAGACGGGCAGTATGAGGAATATGCCCAGGAGCCTCGTGGCCATTATCAGGGCGACCGCAATTACGGCTTTGTATTCGTCCGAGTTTATATTCATCTAATAAATCACAGTGTTTGCCACGGGAGGATTTTTATTTTAACACGGCACGGAGAAATTGATACCCCCGGGGCCGCGTGTTAGCCTTACCCCTGTATGAAGCGCGCGCCCGCGGTAAACAGCATCGAGACCGACTCCTACGACAGGGCTCTGTTCGGGGACCTCGAATCGGAATCCGCCCGATTGAGAGAGCTCATCGAAAGGGGCTCTGCGCTCCTGCCCGGGTTCGGTGCGCTCGTCCTCGACCTCTTCGCCGCGTTTTACAAGCATAACGTGGTGTTCCTCCCGGAATCGGGAACGAGGAGAAGCTCTCTTTTTCCGAGGAGGATACTTCAGGGGGTGCTTAAGGACCCCGCTTACGCCGCTCTTCGCGAGGACACCGTGCTCGACTCGTTCCGCTCCACTCTCGCCGCGGCGGAGATGGGCGGCATGGTGCTCGACTGGCTCAAATCGGAAGACGGGCCCGGCGCGAAGGCGCTCATGAGGGAATGGGAGACCGACAGGGCCGAGCGCGACATGGAGGAGCTTGAGGGCGAGGACGAGACGATGAATGAGATCGAAGAGGGGGAGGGTGAGAGGAGCGAGGCGTTCGAAAAGGTTAGGCGAGAGAAGAAGTCCGAGCTCGACGAAGAGGCGAAGGCGCTCAAGAAGATAGAAAGCGAGCTCAGGCAGGGGCACGAAAAGATGGAGGTCAGGCTCAAGGGCCTCGTCAGGGCCTCGATGAAGGAGACCTCTCAAAAGGTCGAGAATGTCGAGGAGGAGCTTATGTCGTGGGGGGCGTCCATGGGGACGGGCGGCGAAAGGTCTCCGGGGGAGAAGCTCGACCTCGCGGCCAGGCTCTACTCGAACGAGAAGCTCAGGCGCCTCGCGCGGATAGTGGGGAGCCTGAAAGAGGAGATGCTCAGGGGCAGGAGAAAGTCCTGGTCGAAGAGGGGCAGCGAGGTATTCGACGTCGCCTCGGGAAACGACATAGGGAGGCTCATCGCCTCCGAGCTCGCGTCGCTCGCCAACCTGAGCCTCCGCGCGGATTTCAAGAAGAGGCTCATAGAAGGGAGCCTGCTCCAGTATTCGTTAAAGGACGAGAAGGGCAGGGGGCCCATGGTCATTTGCCTCGACGGCAGCTCGTCCATGGAGGGGAATAAGGAGCTCTGGTCAAAGGGGTCTGCCTCACGCTCCTAGAGATCGCGAAAAGGGAGAGGAGGAAATCGAGCGTCGTCGTGTTCTCCTCAGGCGGCTCGCCGCTGAGGGTGTTTGACACGGGGCCCGGCGGGGACAGGAGCGGATGGGCCATGAAGGAGAAAGACGTATTCGAGCTTGCCGGGTACTTCCCCGGCGGGGGGACGAATTTCGAGGAGCCGCTCCAGAGGGCGCTCGATATACTCAAGGGCTCGAAGTGGAGGCGCGGGGACATCGTATTCATTACGGACGGCGAGGCGGGCATAGGGGACGCCTGGCTGGAAGGGTTCAAGCGCGAGCGCGCGAGGCTCGGATTCAAGGTCTACTCGGTACTCATAGACCTTACGGAGAGGGAGTCGTGGCAGACGCTTTCCTTGTTCAGCGACAAGG
>CAWGRW010000009.1:0-2787247 GCA_963825135.1 uncultured bacterium | reverse complement strand
TAACGTCGGTATCGAAGCTCACGTCGGATGCGGCAAAAGGGCTCTTCCTCGACCTCTAAGCGACACTCACGGTGTGTGATTCTACGATTCTACCGGAATTCTTCCGCCCCGCGGACGGATCGTTCCTGCTCCACGACCTCTGAGCGGCAGCATCCTGAATCTTGGAATACTGCCGCACCGGTGGCCGTCTCGTTAAATACTTTGTATTATTGCCGGAATTCCCCGGCGTTGATCCGCCGGGAGCCGCGCGCGTGTTATCTATGAACCGTGGTTCCCCATCAGGGCCGCCATGCCGCCGAAGAATACGGCGAAGATTATAGCGAGCACTATGAAGATAGCAGCGATGACGAGGGAAGCCAGGCAGTAGTTCCTCCTGTTAATATTCCCCGTGCTGCTCACTATCCAGAGTATAAGCATTACCAGTCCTACGACCGGTATGGCGAGGAGAATCATAGTGACGACCCAGTCCTTTACGCTCATAGGCGAGGTGTCGTAACCGCTTTGTACGGGCGTTGCGTTCATACCATTACCCTCCGTAAAGATATGTGATTAATAATGAGTAATTATAGTACGGTATGAATAATTACGATAGACGGCATTTTTCGGGCGGATACGGCTCCGCCGATATGACATTCCTACCGAAAAACGAAACCTGCCGTACCGCGTGACTTTTAAGCGCTCGCGGCCTTCCTTCTCTTAAGGAAAATCACGGCCGACATTCCGATAAGCAGGGCGAACGCGATTGCCCCCCACTCAGAAAGAGTCGGCACCGTCCCTGAAATTATCGGCGTCTGCGCGGGAACGATAAATATGCCGTACGCCCCGGGGCCGTCTCCGACTGTAACCGTATCTATAACGGTATGCGTCAATGCGTTAATTACCGTTACGGAGTCATCGGCGTAATTCGCGACGTATGCCCTCGCGCCGTCCGGTGTAAACGCAATTCCCTCGGGATTGGCCCCCACTGTGATGGTGTCTATCACTGTGTCGGTCACTGTATCGATTACGGATACCGTTCCGTCCGTATAATTCGAGACGTATAGCCTCTCGCCGTCGGGCGATACGGCGTCAAATTCGGGGGCCAGGCCTACTGTTATGGTGTCTATTACGGTGTTGGTCGCGGTCCTGATTACAGATACTGATCCGGGATTCTCATTTGTGACGTAGACCCTTTCGCTGTCCGGTGCGATCGCAACTCCTACGGGAAAGCCCCCGACATGTATCGTGGCTATCACGGTATTAGTAGCGGTATCGATTACGGATACCGTTCCGTCATCGTAATTCGCGACATACACCCTCGCGCCGTCGGGCGTTATCGCAAGTCCATAGGGATGGGTCCCGACCGGTATCGTGTCTATCACGCTGTTAGTCGCCGTGTCTATCACGGATACCGTTCCGTCATCGTAATTCGCGACGTACACCCTTTCGCCGTCGGGCGTTACAGCCAGACCGAAAGGATTATTCCCGACCGGTATCGTGGCGATAATGGTGTTTGTCGCCGTATCTATAACGGATACGGTCCCGCCGTCGTAATCAGCCGTATAAACCCTCGTACCGTCGGGGGATACCGCGACGCCCCAGGGTCCGTCCAAAGGGCTTATCGTGTCTACGACTGTGTTCGTAGCCGTGTCTATTACGGATACAGAGTCGCCGTCGTAATTCGAGACATAGGCGAACGGCTCGGCGAAGCCCGCCGCCGCTGAAAGAAGCAATATTAGCAAGGTTGAAAATAGAGATTTCATCATCGTCATCCTCCGTCTGTCATGACTTTCGACATAATACAATTTATTAGTAATTATTTCAATATCTCCCGGCGGGTACACACTTATGCCCCGGATTATGCTACTATCTGTGAATGGCCGTGAGGGAGGATCCGAATATGACAAGCAAATCCGTACGCTATATCTTCGCTTTACTGATGCTGTTCTGTTCCGCCGCGTCAGGCCTTGCTCAGGCGGGCGAGGGGAGCGCGGTATCGGCTTCCGCTATGGAGGGCCTGTGGCTGAGGCCCATGGGCGGAGACGGGGGAGGGCAGGGCGGTAAGGAAGGTTTCTATCTCCACGCTGACGGGACTTTAGAGCTCGTGGGCATCGCGTCCATGAACGGGCTTGACTGGAAGGTCCGGGGGAACGAGCTCGTTCTCACGACTAACACGGACAGGTATCCCGACCCGGTCGCGGTGAAATACACTGTCGGAAACCTCACCGGGAAATCGCTTGCCATAAAGGCCGACGATTACCTGAGCGGAACGTTTGATAAAGAAGACCCCGCGTCGAGCGCGGCGCTCAGGGACTGGCGCGCCGCGATGAATAAACTCTATATAGACAACGCCGTCGAGTACATGAAGTACGTGGACGGCAGCGCCGCCCAATATAAGAAAGCCGAAAAGACGCTCGAGCCCGAGACTAAAGGTTTGGAAAAGAGGAAGGTCGAATTATGGACCGTGGACGGAAAGCCCGTGAAGCTCACGTTGTCCGGCCCCGGCTCAGGCGCTGAGAAGGCGGAGATCTATTATCTCGACGGGGCCGTCAAATTCTGCAAGGGCCCTTTCTCCGGATACGTTTTTAAGAACGGGCGTCTCGCGCTCGAGGTGGACGCGGATATGAAACCCGTCGAGGGCATAACGGACGAGGAGATGAAGAAAACCGGGAGCGCGATAGTGAAAAGCTCGAAGGACTACCTTGCTCTGTTTAATTCCGGGACCTGACGGTATAGAAATAAAAAAGCCCCTTGTAAGACATATGTGCTGCCCGGAGTCTTCTTTTTCTGCGCTTTGTTTTCCCCCTTAGAAAAAGGGGGATTCAGGGGGATTTATCTGTATTTTCGTTTGTTATTTCGAAGCGCAGTCGAGAGATCTGTCTTTCAAATAGTCGTCCTGAACCCTGAAACAAGTTCAGGGCAGGCTTGTTTTGGGATCTCGTAGTTGTCATTGCGAGCAAAGCGAAGCAATCTCGTCTTTATTCTTTAGCTTTATCTGCCAAGTGACAATGTGACAGATGTCCTGCGTATATAACTCTGCACGACTGTCGCTTGTCACTTACGCTTCGGGTGGGACTACCGCGTGAGGGTCAATGCAGCACGTCGCCGAGCGTCCGCAGCAGCGTCTCCGCGCTGAAGGGTTTCGGGAGGAACGCGTCCACGTCGCCTTCCTTCAGGTCGACGAGCTCGTGCTCCCTCTGGTATCCGCTCATGGCTACGACCTTGAGGGAAGGCCTCGCGTTCTTCAGGATGCGTATCGCGGCCTTTCCGCCCATGACCGGCATCATCATGTCCACGATCGCGGCGTATATCTCGTCCTTGCGCGAGAGGAAAACCCTGGCCGCCTCCTCGCCGTTGTGTGCGACCAGCACCTTATAATCGTATTCCTCGAGTATCGTCTTCGTCATGTCCGTTATCGTGCTCTCGTCGTCGACCACAAGTATCAGCTCCTTGTTCCCGGCGGGGGCCTTCGGATAAAGCTCCTCCGTCTTCCGGTCGGATGCGGGCGAGTCGATTACCGGCAGATATATGGTGAATGTCGTCCCCTTTCCGACCCTGCTCTCGACGTTGATGAAGCCGTCGTGGTCCTTGACTATCCCGTAAACTATAGAGAGACCGAGGCCGGTGCCCTTGTCCTGTTCCTTGGTCGTGAAGAACGGGTCGAATACCCTTTCCATGTGCTCGGGGGGGATGCCTGACCCTGTATCGGACACGGCTATCAGTATGTATTCGCCGTATTCGGATTTTAGGAACCCCGGACTGCCGTCTTCACCCGTCCTGATACGCCTGATCGACAGCGTGAGGTCGCCGCCTTCGGGCATCGCGTCGCGCGCGTTCACGCACAGGTTCATGAATACCTGGCTGATCTGCGTATAGTCTCCGAAGACCGGGGGCAGGCCGTCCTCGAATTCCGTATGCAGGTTTATCGACCTCTGGAAAGTCTCGGTGAGCATTTTCTCGACGTCCCTGACAAGGTACATGAGGTCGAAGGGCTGCTTCCTGCTTTCGAGCCCCCTCGCGAAGGACAATATCTGCTTTGTCAGGTCGGCTCCCCTCTGGGCGCTCTGGTCGAGTATCCTGAGCCAGTTCCGGGCCTTCTCGTCGGTAATTCTGCTATTCAGGAGCTGCGCCGACATCAGTATAGGCTGGAGGATGTTGTTGAGGTCGTGCGCTATGCCGCCGGCCAGTTTTCCTATGCTCTCAAGCCTCTGCGAGCGGAACAGCTGTGTCTCCAGAGCCTTGCTTTCGGTAATGTCCCTGGCGAGCATGGAGACTGTTTCGGGTATTCCGTCTGAGGAAAATATCGGGTTTATTCTGCATCTGAAGCACCTGTCCCTGCCGAAAAGCGGGATATTCAGCTCCACGACTTCCGACTTCCTGTTCCTGAGCACCCGTTTTATGGCGACTGTGAGGGAGTCGGAGAACCCCGCGTCGAAGAAATCGGAGATGCGCCTTCCCAGAAGCTCGTTCTTGGGCCTTACAAGAAGTTTTTCGTTCTCCGTCCAGATTCCCAGGTAAGTGCCCTGCTCGTCGAATTCGAAGACTATCTCGTCGACGGAGCCTACGAGGGCCTTGAGCCTCTTCTCGTTCGATTCTATCTCCCGCACGTACTTGGCGTTCAGTAGCGCAACCCCAATCTGCTCCGCTATGGATTCGAGGAGCGTCTGTTCCTCGCGGTCGAAGGCGTCGGGGCTCTTCGAGGCAAGCGAGATGCACCCGATCGTGTTTCCGACGGATTTTACGGGCATGGAGATATAGCTCCTTATGCCTGCCTGTCTCCCGGCCGGCCCTATCACATCGTCGCTTTCCGTATCGGACACGATCCGGGTTTTCCCGTCGATGATGGCCCTCCAGGTAAACCCCCTGGGGTAGGGGACCCTTCCCACCCTTTTCAGGAAGCCCTCTTCGAACCCGTAGCAGGTCTTCATCACGGCCTCGCTCCCTTCGACGAAATAGACGCCGAAGAAATCCGCGTTCTTGATGTTCTGCTTGAACCCGTTTTTCGTCAGTTGCAGCACCTCGTCGAAATCGACGGAGCTGTGGACCGAACCCGCTATGGTGTTTATCATCTTTTCGTAGCTTTCCTTCTTGGACAGGGCGCTTATTTTTTCTTCGAGCGCCTTCTCGGAGTTAATCAGCGATTCCGCGAACCTGGCGTTGTTTATCGCTATCTCTATCTGCCTCGACACTATGTCGAGCAGCCTGAGCTCGTCCGCCCTGAAGGAGTTCCTGTCGTCCGTGAATATGTTCAGCACGCCCTGCACCTTCCCCTCGTTCTTCAGCGGTATCGATACGTAGCTCCTGATTCCGAGCTCGAACCCCGCCTGTCCCATGTGCTTGTCCTCATCGGTGTCGGGCACATACGCCGTCTTTCCCTGAATTATGGTCTGCCACGTCGTCCCCCTCGGGAATTGAATCCTGCTTGCCTTCTCCACGAACCATTCGGGCAATCCCCTGTGCGCGTGGAGCACGGCCTCCGAGCCCTCGACCAGATAGATCGCCACGTACTTCGCGAGGTCCATGTTTTTATGCACGGCGTGGGCCGCGTTCTCCATGACGGTTTTGAAGTTTATGGACCTGTGCACCGTCCTCGTTACGATTCCTATTATGCTCTCGTAACGGTTGATCTTCGATAGCTGGCCGAGCGTCTCCTTGAGCCTGTCTTCGGCATGAATACGCTTGGAGATGTCGAGTATCACGGCTACGAATGCCGGGGTCTTGTTGAATGTCGAGCTCTGCAGATGCACTTCCACGGGATACGTGGTCCCGTCCTTCCGCTTGTGGGACGCGCTGTATTCGATTTTGTCCGCCTTACCCTCTCTCAGCGGCTCTATCATCCTGACGAACCGCGCTTCGTCGAATTCCTTTTTCAGATCGGAGATGCCCAGGCGGGAAAGCTCCTTCATCGTATATCCGAGTTTCTCCCTCGCCGGTTTATTCGCGTGGATTATCCCGAGGGTTCTTTTATCGAACACGCATATCTCGAATATGGACTCTTCGAGTATCGCGCCCAGGTGTTTCAGGCTCTCTAAATAGGCTTCCTTTTCATCGAGCGCCGAATGAAGCTCGGCATTTTGCTTGCACAGAAGCTCGATCTGACCCACGAGCTCGTTCCTGGGCTTCTTCTTTAATTCGATTGGGTCCGTGGTCTTCGTTTTCCTGTTCCGCGTGTCCATTCCGCCGCTCCGGGGCGTAATACTGATTCGGGTTTTCTCCGGCTTCGCTACCGGTTCCGTGAAAAGGTCATATGCATTTGCTCGTTCGGCCCGCTCATTCCTCGAACCCCCCGGGTGGGAAGAGATGTGAAAACCCCCTGCTAATGCAAGGGGGCGTAACCGGATTGTCGGACGGCGCGGATATGAGTGCTATTACGCCAAGTATCGGGCTGTTTCTAAAATCTGTCAATGATTTTGAGGAGGTTTTAGTCCTGATGCCGTGACCGGGAATTCTCCGGCATGATTTTTGGAAATGAGCGACGGTGCAGGAAAAATTATTCCTGATAAATACAGATAAATCGTTTTAGCTGATTTTATGAGCGGCAGAAAAAAAGCTCAAGCAACCTGTACGCGGCGGAATTCAAGCCGCACTGCGCATCGTATGGGTCTGTGCGCGGCGGCTCAACCGAGCAGCTTGGCGGCGTTGACCACGTCCGATAGCTCGCTCCGGATATGCTTCCAGCGCTCCGGGCCGAGCTCGCCCAGGAGACCGCCCTGCGCCTTTCTCCAGAGCGGGAAGGATTTCACCAGCCTCTGCTCTCCTTTTTTAGAGAGGGTGATTATCTTTTCCCTCCGGTTTTTCCCGGCTTTGACGCTGACGAGCCTCTGCTTCTCGACCGTGATCAGGTTCCGGGCGAGCGTGCTCTGGTCTATGCCGACGAACTCCGCGAGCGTCTTGAAGTTAGGCGACTTGAGGTGCGCTATCGACACCAGAATGATGAACTGGTTGCTCTTTAAATCAGCGTCCTTGAGCACCGTATCGTAATAATTTATGACGTAACGCGAGGTCTTCCGGAATTCGTAGCACATGCATTCGAGGCACTCGCTCAACTTTAGATTCTCGAACTTTGCGTGCCCGTTGCCGTTCTTCGGTTCGGTTTTTGTTTTCATCTTCATCAATATACTATAACTGTGGATATTAATAAAGGCGGCGTCAAGGTTATTTTTTAATGTTGGAGCGGCTTCCGGCTGCGGAAATCGGCCCTGCGGCCGTAGTCGCCGGCCTCGATCCGGGGCGGCCCCGCCTGAGGCCCTCTCACTCCCCGGCCGCGCCCGCCTTTTGGCCCCCTTCGAGCCTCACGCCGAAGGGACCGCCGCTGCCGCCCGGGAAAACGCTCACGTTCTGGTACGGTATCTCTATCCCCTTATCGATAAAACCGCTGACTATCCTCTTCCTGAGCTCCCTGCCCGCGCCCCACTGCTTCTGGGGGAGGGTTTTCAAGAGGCACCTGATGACGACTTCCGAAGGCCCGAAGCTGTCCACGCCCAGGACGTCCAGGGGCTCGATTATGAGAGACTCGAACCGCTTGTCTCCGGAGAGGCCCTTCCCGATCTCCCGGAGCGTCTCGACCGCGTAGTCGAGGTTCTGCCCGTAGGCGACCCTCACGTCCACAATGTACCTGGACCAGTCCCTGCTCTGATTGGATAGCTGCGTTATGGAGCCGTTCGGGAATATGTGGAGGGTCCCGTCGAGGTCCCTTATCGCTATGGTCCTGAATTTGATCTCCTCCACCGTGCCGCTCTTGCCGTTTATTACGGCCGAGTCCCCGACCCTCACCTGGTCCTCGAATATGATAAAGAACCCGCTTATGATGTCCCGCACCAGGTTCTGCGCGCCGAAGCTCACGGCGAGACCGAGTATGCCCGCCCCGGCGATGATGGGCGCGATGTCCATGCCGAGCTCTTTAAGCGCCATTGCCACGGCTACCCCGGCTATGAGCACGAACAATATGCTGCGCAGGAGCGCGGTCAGGGTTTTCACGCGCTTCTCCGTCTCGACCGCGCTCGCGTACCCGGCGCTCCTTCCCGCGATTACCTTCTCGAGCCTTCCTATCACCCCGTTCACTATTCGTGTGAGCACGTACGCCCCAACGGCTATTATCAGGATCCTCGAGCCCGACGTGACGAGCCGGTCGAAGACCTTCTCCGCGAACGCGGGGTCGTAAAACCTGTTCACGATATTTGAGAGCATAAATCACCTCCGGAATTTTTTATTAACGGCTCCGCCCGGGCGTGAATCGGCCCGTGCGGCTGTTTTAGTTTTAGAAAAAAGGGCAATCGAACGCTACTACTATAACATAAGGGACGGGAGCAGTTTTTAATTCCCTCTCCCCTCCTCTTCAGCTTTCCCTACACTCCCGTATGTCCGCGCGGACACCCCGCCCGTCCGTCTTTTATTCTTTATTTCCCTCCCCCTTGAGGGGGGAGGGTACGGGTGGGGGTGTACATTAATTTATCTGTCATTGCGAGAGAACGCATTCTGTGATAGTGGCAATCCCGCAGCCAAAATCGATAACAAAACCAAACCCGTTCGTGCTGAGCCTGCCTGTCCTGAGCTCGTCGAAGGATCGAAGTATGAACGGGTTACACCCCGTATGTCCGCGGCGACTCGCCGCTTGCGGATTATTTACAATGCGGTTTATAATCAATGGAACGCGCGGGGAGCGCTCTTGATCCGGGAAATGGCGCGCATCGAAGGAGAACCACCTGCAATGAAAAAATTAATTACCATTTGGATTCTGGTTTTAGCGGCGGCTTCTGTCTCTTATGCCGCAGGCACCCCCGAGAGCACCGTGACCGGGTTCTATAACACCTACATCAAGCTAAAGACGAGGGGCATTCCAACGGCGAAGGAGCTAGCCGGGTATAAGCCGTATGTAACCCCCGCGCTCGCGGCTCTTCTCAAATCGGCCGACGACGCGGAGATAGCATACAAGGAAGAGACGAAGGGGGAGGTGCCCCCGCTCGTGGAAGGCGATATATTCACGTCCCTCTTCGAGGGCGCGGATTCGTTCAAGGTCCTGCCGTGCGAGGAGAAGGGTGCGAAGGCCTCTTGCCCGGTCGAGTTCAAGAACACGAACCCCGGCGACGGCAAGACCTTTACGTGGAAAGACTCGGCCGTGCTCGAGAAGGGGAAATCCGGCTGGCTCATAAGCGACGTCGAGTACGAAGGCAAATGGGACTTCGCCGTCAAGGGCACGCTCGCGGGCATGCTCGACAGCGTCGTCAAGGGAGACTACGGGGACTGACGGTCCCGGCGCTCCCCCGTGTCGCGCATCTCCCGGGGCGGGCATGCTTGAGCATTTCAAGGAGGGGTCGTGAAGGAAATCCTGCCGGGCGTATTTCACTGGACGACGTTTCACGAAGGCATAGGCCAGGACGTCCATTCGTATTACATATCCGATGCGAACCCCGCATTCCTCATCGACCCCAGGGTGCCTGATGAAAAGATCGGCTGGTTCGGGAAGCATAATCCCCCCGCGAATATCTATCTCACCAACCGTCTCCATTACCGTCACAGCGGAAGGTTCGCGAAACACTACGGCGCAAGGGTCTGGTGTCACAAGTAGGGCTCCACGCCTTCGGCGGGGATAAGAAGGTCTCGGGCTTCGGGCGCGGGGACGAGCTTCCGGGAGGGGTGCTGGCGCTCGGGGTAGGGGTGCTCTGTCCCGAGGAGACCGCGTTCCATATCCCGCTCGGCAAGGGGATACTTTCCATAGGGGACGCGATAATAAGGGAGGACGGAGAGCTCTGCTTCGTCCCGGATTACCTCATGGGGGACGACCCGGAAGGGGTCAGGCGCGGATTAAAAAAGGTCTTCACGTCCCATCTCAAGCGGGATTTCGACGCCCTGCTCTTCGCCCACGGCGAGCCGATTATCAGCGGCGCTAAAAAGGAGCTCCGCCGGTTTCTGAAACGGCCCGAATCATGACCTGTACATTGCGGAGCGTATGAGTGTATTATTTGAAATCTGGGATTGGGGTTTTTGACCGGGATATCGAATAATGAGCCTTCACCGCAGTCGTTACATCCTGTATATTATCCTCCTGACGGTCTCGTGCCTCTCTTGTACGGACTCTAACGGGAACGTGAAGGGAACGGTAGAGCCTTTTTACGGCAAGCCTTACGTGCAGACCCTCCTCGTATTCGGCCTGTCGAAACCCGGCGGCGGTACCGTCTCCGAGGCGGAATGGATAGAATTCGTCGATACGTACGTTACCCCGAAATTCAAGGAAGGGCTGACGATCGTCGACTCGGACGGCCAGTGGATGATGGAGTCGGGGGAGGTGATAAAGGAGGATTCCAGGATATTGATACTGCTCTACGATGACGAATCGAGCGCCGAGGTCGACGACACGATCGAAGAGATAAAGGAGACGTACAAAAAGCTCTTCAATCAGGAAGCCGTACTCCGCATTACATCCGCCGCCGGGGTCTCGTTCTAAAGCCTTTTTCCGTACGAATGCAGCAGGGCGTAATGTTTTAAACGTTTTAAAAGAAAACATTCAGGGGAGGTCTTCTCATGTTCATAGCCAGGTGGCAGGTAGAAGCGAAGTTCGGTTACAAGCAGGCCGCTTTAAATTCCATGAAGAAGTGGCTCGAAGAAGTGGGCTCGCAGGTCGGATGGAAGCCCGACAAGGTAAGGGTCCTTACGGGATCCATAGGCGCCAACGAATCCACTATCGAGACGGAAGTAAAGATAAAGGAGCTGAAAGAGCTCGACGAGGCGTGGGCGAAGATGGCCAAGCTCAAGACGCACAAGAAGTGGGGAAAGGAGTTCGAGAAGTACGTGGTCTCCGGCACGGCCCGCTGGCAGATATTCAGGATAGTGAACGACTGATTATTTCCCGGATACCTGTGTTGGGATAGCCGGCATCCGCGGTAAAACTCTAATCACCGGGTTCGATTCCTTCTTTACCTTGCTTTTTACTCGCGCTCTTGACACAGCTTTATGTTTTGTGGTTAATTAATTACTGTATATCGCGAGTACTGAACAGCAGTCGTCGAATTATATAAACCCGGCAAGGAGGATTATATATGCCTTTACCTTACCCCGTAATAGTAATCCCCGGCATTACCGCGACTTATCTGAAGGATGAATACGACCTGCCCCCGGAATACGTATGGACGGTCATGACGAAGAAGTTCGAGCGGCTGGCGCTCCATCCGAACGACCTCCGCTACGAGGCGTCCGAGCCCGCCCGGATTAAATCGGACCAGCTCTACGAAATCGCGTATAAGGAATTAATAGAAGAGCTCCGCTATAACCTGAGCTCGCGGGAGGACGAGCCCGTGCCCGTCTATCCTTTCGGATACGACTGGAGGATGAGGCTCGAGGACGTACAGGCCGAGCTCGACTCGTTCATCGGGGAGGTGATCGACCGCACGAAGCTCCTTAAGCATTACTACAAAGCGGGCTATCACGACGACCCGAAGGTGAACCTCGTGGGCCATTCGATGGGAGGGCTGATTATCACGGGTTACCTCAAAAGCAAGGGCGTTCAGTCGCCCGTGCACAAGGTCGCGACGCTCGCGACCCCGTATCAGGGCTCATTCGAAGCGGTGATCAAGGTGACCACCGGCACCGCGAACCTCGGCACTTCGCCGCCGAGCTCGCGTGAAAGAGAATCAGCCCGCGTAACTCCCTCGCTCTATTATCTCGTGCCGAGCTTCAGCGGAGGAATGCAGGTGCCCGACGGAGTGCCGAAGTCGCTCTTCGATCCGGGGGCGTGGCAGCCGAGCATCGTGCAGTCGATACAATCCTGGATACGCCTGAAAGGGCTTCCGTTGGGGAACCCGGCTGAGCTCGCGGAAGAGATATTCGCGAATATGCTGAGATTCGGTAAAACCCACAGGACGAGTATCAATACGTTTAACCTTGCTGACGCCGGAATGAGTCCCGACAGGTGGCTTGCCGTAGTCGGTGTAAATTCTACTACCAGGGTCAGGTTGAAGATCGTGAAGAACGGCAAGTTCCCGGAGTTCGATTTCAGCTCCTCGGACAGGGACAACAAGTGGATGCCTCAAAACATCACCGACCCGCAGTGCAGGTTCACGGGCGACGGCACGGTCCCGTTCGAGGGCGCCCAGCCGAAGTTCCTCGCCCCGGAGAACCTCGTCTGCGTGACGCCGGACGACTACGGGTACTGGGAGATAGGAGACAAGGTCCTGACGGAGATAGGTGGTTTCCACGGCATCATGCCCAAGATGAATATGCTCCACAGGCTGCTGGTAAGGTTCTTCACCGACGCGCCCGACAAGCGCGACAACACCTGGGGCCGACGCGCCCCGGGCGTGGTTCAAGATGCGTGGAGACCGCCGCTCGCGCTTAATGACAAGACGCTCAGGTGATGCGCCGATTGCCCGTAAACCCGGTTAGATGATGGAATAGCAGCAACAGGGGCGGGGATCGGGACAATAAATCCCGCCCCTTTGATTTCTATTTCCTAGAAACCCGAAAATTCTATGAGCTCCGCGAATTCGTCTATCGCGAGCCCTATGCCGTTGATGTAGACTTTCGTATCGATCGATCCGTCGAGAGCGTCGCAGTCTTCCGCCGTGAGCGTATCGTCGAACGTACCCGCAGGTACGTCTATAGTTTCCCCGAGCGCGATAATTTCAGACTGGTCTTCGGCTACGCCCGGAGCGAACTCCTGGAGGAATATCATCCCCGGCTCGGGGTCAGCCGGCATCACGATACCCGGCAGGTTCTCTCCTTCCCCGGCGCGCCACGCCCCGTCGTGCGCTACTACCTCGCCGTCCTCGTATATGTCCACGTCCTCGCCGAAGTAACAGACAGTCCCGTCCGGGGCCTGCGCGAAAAAGTTGCTCGATATCTCGGAGAGCTCGCCGTCCTGGAACTCCGTCTCGACGAGGACGCGGGTGTTTACGCCCGCAATCATCTCGGTATCTCCCGGCACGGTAGTTTCCACCCGGACGAATACCCCTTCATCGTCCGTGCCTTCGAGCACTGTTTCGCTCCCGACGACTAACGGAAAGAACCCGTTGTCGATTACGAGAGAGAACGGGCCTCCGGTTTCGGGGTCGCATACCTCGATCCCCATGTTCGTATCAGGGCATGCGCCGCCGTTCCCGCCTCCGCCCCCTCCGCTGCACCCGCCCATGGCGAGGAACGCCAGGGTCAAAATCAGAGCCGATAATCCTGTCTTCCTGATCATTTCGTAACCTCCTGTCTGATGCCGTATTTGCTACTATGATATAGAACGAACGTTGCGGGCCCATTTCCGAAACATTACAAGTCTGTAAGGTTCGGATCACAGTTATAACTAAATATCAGTTCGTCCTTTTTATTGATTCCTTCCCCCTTGAGGGGGGAAGGGTAGGATGGGGGTGTTACTTTCCGTCAATTAAATTTAGTCACCCTGAATTACGTTTCTGAGCGTGTGCAAGAAACGGATGCCGTTGGCTGAATCCAATGATGTAACTATTCTCCGCTTATTCGTTTATCAAGCCAAAATATTCGGGGTCTCAGATTTTCTTAATTTCATTTAAATAAGAAGTTGTCATTCCGGATGGAAGTCCGGCCAGAGCAAAAGTAACCCGCCCCGTTCGCCGATACTTGTCAGGAACAGGGCGGGTGCAGGTAATGAGGGATGAGGGTGATTTTGATTTAAATCCGTGCATTCGTGCGGGACTCCCCCCGCATTCCTCATAGCCCTGGGGGCTACGCCGGGAGGAGTCCCTGAAATACGTCCGGACGTATGTGCCGGGTGTTAACTCGACGTCATAAAGAAACCCTCGGATATGGTCTGGTTTCCGCCCGCCTCTATGGCGAGCACCTCGAACTTGTACACCGCGACGGGCACGATGAATTCCGCGGGGACTGTAACCTGCGCGGCGTCGGCGGGAAGGAAAATGTCGAAGCTCTTTGCGGGGTCTGCTCCGTCAAGCTCGACTATAACCTCGTAGGCTACGATATCTATATCCGTCGAATTACTGCAATCGCCCATTTTCGAGCCCGTGTCGATCTTGTGCGTGACAGGTTCCCATTCGATTACGACGTCCAGGTCCGGGTCGAGCGTATCGCCGTCTCCGGGAGACGTGATCTCGGGCCCGCACGGCATATTGTGCGTGAACGCGGCTACCCCTTCGAGCTCTTCCCCGTCTATTGTAATTCCGCTAAACTCGTAGTTTCCCTTTGGGAACATCTTGAGGAGCTCCTTCAGCGGGAGCTCGTCGAAGGGGGGCTCGTTACTCTCCGTGAACAGCTCCGTATTACCGAGCGCCTTTAATTTCCCGAGGCTCCTGACGGAGAAGATCGTGTGCCCTTTCGGGTCCTCGATCTCGAGCATCCTCCACGGGTCCGCGTCGAGTTCGAATTGAAGGCCGGCGTCCCCGGCTGTCGAATTCAACTCTATCCGCATCTTCGCCTCCTCGAACGGGACCGCTTCTTTCTTCTTCGCCGCGGCGCGCTCCGGACCGAACGCCGTCATGCCGAGCAATATCATCGCGGTGAGGAAGAAGGCGGAGAAGAGCAGGCTGCCCCGCGTTTCCGTACCCTTCGCGACAAACCCTGAAAACCCTTTTATGCTTCTCATACGGCACCTCCTGAATCTGGATTTTAATAACATCGTATCAGTACAGGGTTGCCGGAATATTTCCGGCGCATTACGGTTTCGTAAGGTTGGGATTTATGATGCGGCTATTTATGCGGGTAAATCAAAGAGGGAGATAAACGGAAAATACGGAGCCCGCGCCGGGCTTGCTCGATACCTCGACGTGTCCCCTGTGGGCCCCGACTACGGCCTTCACGAGACTCAGTCCCAGGCCGAGCCCCCTCTGCGAGCGGCTCTTGTCGCCCCTGTAGAGACGGTCCCATATGTTGTCGAGCTCGTCGTCCGAGATGCCGACGCCCGTATCCTTGACGGTGATCTCGACCTCGTTTTCCCCGAGACTGGCCCCTATGTCTATCCTGCCGCCCGAAGGGGTGTATTTGATCGCGTTATCGAGCAGGTTTGCCAGGACCTGCCGTATCCTGCTCCGGTCGGCGGTGAGGTAAAGCTCTTCGGGAAATCCCGCGTGCACCGAAACCCCTTTCTCCTCGGCCACGTATCCGTAGAGGTCGACGACGTCCCCGATGACCGGCGCGACGTTCATCTCCTCGAGGTTTAGCTTCATGGCCCCGGTCTCGGCCTCGGATACGTCCATCAGGGTGTTGAGCATTATGAGTATGCGCTCTGACTCCTCTATACAGTCGGAGAGGGCTTCCCTGAGCGCGTCCCCGTCCTGCCCCGATTCGAGCGCCATCTCAGCCGTCCCCCGGAGCCTCGTCATCGGCGTCCTGAGGTCGTGGGCGACGTTGTCGAGCACGTTCCTCATTCCGTTCATCAGCGTCTCTATCTTGTCGAGCATCGTATTGAAGAGCGAGATGATCTCGTCGTTGAGCTTGTCCTCGTTCCGTACGGGCACTCTCATGTCTATCTTGGTCTTCGAGACTATGGAGTTGAGCGTGTTGATGAGCTGCCTTATGGGGTTAAGCGCGCGGTCGGCCACGAAGAGCCCCCCCAGGTACGCGATAAGGATTACGGGCAGGATCGCGAAGAGAAAGTCGTTCCGTATCCTCCTCAACAGGTCCTCGCGCTCGTCTATCGTCTGCCCCATCTGGAGCAGAGACCCGTCCCGGAGTCTCATGGATCTCACCTCGATTTCGTCCTCCTCCCCTTCTTTCAGATGCGTCCACCCCGCGCCGCCCGCGGCGGCTGTTTTCGGCAGCGCGTCCGGGTCGAATTCCTCCCAGCCCTCCGGGACCCTCAAAATGACCGTCTCGCCCCCGGCCCCTGCGAGGCGCGCGAGGAAGGGGTCGTCCGGGTCGTCGAATACCTCCTTGCGGAAGGCGTCCATGCCCTCTTCCTCGTAGATTACAGCCAGGTCCCTGAGGTCCGTCCCGATTTCGCTCCTGCTCTGCTCGTAGATATAGGACGAGATCACGGAATAAATGTAGATATTGATCGCGAGCGAGCTCAGGACGAACAGGACCGTGTACCACGTCATGAGCCTGAAGCTGCTCGACTTGAAGAGGAGCCTAGGATTCCTTAAGAACATAGCCCACGCCCCTTATGGTCTGGATCATCTTCTTATCGAAGTCCTTGTCGAGCTTATTTCTCAGCCTGCACACGAGCACGTCGACCACGTTCGTCTGGGGGTCGAAGTTATAATCGTATATGTGCTCCATTATGAGCGTCTTGGAGACGACCCTGCCCTCGTTCCTCATGAAGTATTCCAGGAGAGAGAATTCCTTGGGCTGAAGCTCTATCTCTACGCCCTCTCTCACGACCCTCCTCGTGAGGAGGTCCATCGACAGCCCGCCGGTCTTGATGAACGTGGCCCCGGTCGAGCCCGACGAGCGTCTGATGAGCGCCTGTACGCGCGCGAGGAGCTCGGAGAACGCGAAGGGCTTCGTCAGGTAATCGTCCCCTCCCGCCTCGAGCCCCTTCACCCTGTCGTCTACGGTGCGCCTCGCGCTCAGTATGAGTACAGGGGTCTTCACGCCGCTCCGCCTGAGCTCATCTATCAAGCTCAGGCCGTCGAGCCTCGGGAGCATGATGTCGATGACGGCCGCGTCGTAGGGCTCGTGCATGGCGAGGTGCGCGCCCTCCTCGCCGTCCCCGGCGTGGTCTACGGCGAACCCCGCCTGTCTCAGACCGTTCATTACGAACGACGCTATCTTTTTATCGTCTTCCACGACTAATACGCGCATGGCCTGCTTATCCCTTGAGCCCTGTATATAAATTATAAATCATTCCCCGTCTCTTTCCCCCTCGTCCCTTTCCGCCCTTCCCTGGAACCTGTATTCGAGCGTGAGGTTCGCGAGAAAGCTGTTTCCGGCGTCGGACGCAAACGCGCTTCCGGGAATGAAATAACCGAGCACGAGCGCGGCCGAGAACCCGTTCTCCTCCCCCTCGTATCCGAGCACGAGGTCGATCTCGCTGCCGAGGCTTTTGTTCTTCCCGTCGGGCTCCGCGTCGATACCGGTATGTACTAGATTGTCCCTGGCCTCCGTCTGAACGTAGTAGTGATAGACGAGGTCGATCGATGATGTCTCCTCTGTCGGATTGATCCCGACCCCCGCGGTAAAGATCGACATGTTGTTGAGCTCGGGGTCAAAGAGCTGTCCGTAATAAAGAAAATCCGCGGCCCCGTTGAAGTCGCTTTCGTTCCCCTGAAGCCCGGTCTGCATGAAGTTCTTCCCGGCAAACGCGTATGCGAGCGTTACAGAAGGCTCGAGCTTCGGATATACGACGTACGTCGAGCCCGCATCGAGGCCTATCCCGTTGATGTCGCTGCCGTCGTTCGTCCCGAACGCGTACGCGAGCTCTAGCCAGTAGCCGAGGGTGTCGGTAAAGTCCCCGTCCGAGTGGACGCCCACGGTAACCGCGCTATCTTCCTTATCCTCCGTATCGTCGCGGAATACGAAGTAGGCCGCGATATTCGTATCTTCGGAGAAATTATATGTCCAGTACGTGATGTAATTGTTGGTCTTGTCCCCCGCGTCTTTATTGATTAAATCCTTGTCCAGTATGCCTCCGCGCGTGACCGAGAATTCGGCGTCGATGCCGTAGAAATAAAGAAAAGCCCTCGCCCCGTCGAGCTCGTCGTCGAAGAGCCACTGGCGCTCGTCCTCGAACCTCTGCCTCCCGATCTGGAACGCGACCCTGTCGTTCCATAGCTCCTTCAGCAGTATGTACGCGAGCTCGACCTCGAGCGTCGCCCTGTCCTTTGTCGTACTGCCGTCCGCGTACTCGAACTCGCCCGCGAGCTTCATGTCGAGATAGGCCTGAAAATATTTGCTCGGATCGAAAGAGACCGCCATGACGAGCGCGGGCTCAAGCGTCGTAAAGTCCTCGTCGTTTCCGGTATCGAGGTCGGCGTTTCGCTGATACTGGTATTCGAACTCGAGCTGCGCGCCGAAGGAGAGATAGGGGAGGAGCCTTATATTGGCCTCAGGGGGGTCGTCCGGGTTGAAACCCCCTCTGACGAATTCCTGCCCCCCGGCTTCGTGCGCGGCGCAGAGGATCGAGATCAGCACCGTTACCAGGGATAACAGCCTCCCGTCCATGTTCATTACCGTGTTGTCACCGCGCTTGGGCATGCACGCCGTAATTCGGACGATTTAACGCCTTCCGAATGCCTCTCCGCATGATTCTACTTTATTAGTAATGTTCAATCTATCGTCTGATGCGCTCAAAACCGATTATTACAAAAATGTAATGTTTTGGTAAGTATTTTGTAACACGCACTTTATTCGGCCGGTTTTGAGGGATGCCGCGGCCGCGTTCTGTGGTCTGCCGCCCGTATTTGAGATATGATTTATATGCGTCGAGGAGACTCCTAATAATGGCTCATCAGAAAACGAAGACCGTAAGCCGGCCCAAACCGGCCAAAACCGACAAGGAAAAGCCGCTCCGGAACGACGTCCGCTTCCTCGGCAACATCCTCGGGACCGTAATAAAGGAGCAGGAAGGGGTGGGGATATTCGACGTCGAGGAGAAAATAAGGGCGCTCACGAAAGAGATGAGGCGTCGTTATCAGAAGAGCCAGAAGGACGACCTCGTCGCGACTATAAGAAGCCTCTCCGATAATGACCTCTACAAGGTCACCCGCGCCTTCACGGTCTATTTCAAGCTCGTCAACATCGCCGAGCAGATACACAGGATAAGGCGGAGGCGCGAATACAAGTACATATCCGACGTGAGGGACTCGAGCGAGGGCTCGATCGATAACCTCTTCGAGGTTCTGGGAAAGGAGGGCGTATCGTACGGCGAATTCAAGGCCCTCCTCGACAAAATGTCTATAGAGCTCGTCCTCACCGCGCACCCTACGGAGGTGAACAGGCACATTGTCCTCGAGAAATTCAGGCGCATCTCCTCCCACCTGGGGAACATGGAAAACCCCGGGCTGAGCGCGGATGAAAAAAGGGACATGGAGGACGAGATACACGCCGAGCTCGAAGGGCTCTGGCAGACGGAGGAAGTGCCCCCCTACAAGATAACCCCGCTCGACGAGGCCCGTAACATACACTACTACTTCAGGGAGATAATATTCGGCGCGCTCGTCAGGATATACGAAAAATTCGAAAAGAAGATAATCGAGAATTACGGGTTAAAGGACGCGAGAGTGCCGCCTTTCCTGAAGTTCGGCTCATGGGTGGGCGGCGACAGGGACGGCAACCCTTTCGTCACCCACGAAATAACGAGGGAGGTCCTTAAAATACAGAAGGCCCTCGCGCTCGAAAAGCACATAGAGAAAATGGAGCGCCTGAAGAGGCAGCTTAGCTCCTCCGTAAAAATAATCCCCGCGAGCGGCGAGGTCGCGTCGTACGTAACGAAGGAAGTGAGAGAGCTCTCGGAGGCGCACGGGCTTCATAACCCGGAGGAGTATTACAGGCTGATGCTCGAGTACATGGACGGGAGGCTCCGCGCGGCGCTCGACGCCGTCGAGGGCGGCGGCGCAAGCGGCGTCCCCCCATACGCGGGGAAGGACGAGCTCCTCCGCGACCTCTACATTATCGACAGGAGCCTCCGCGAGAACAGGGGAGGGCACATCGCGGACTCCATCCTCGGAAAGCTCATCAGGCAGGTCGAGGTCTTCGGGTTCCACATGGCGAAGCTCGACGTCCGCCAGAACAGCGCCGTACACGAGAGCGCGGTCAACGAGATAACCGAGAGGCTCGGTCTTCCTCCCTACGGCCGTATGAGCGGACCTGAAAAGCTCGCGTGGCTCACGGCCGAGATAACGAACCCGCGCCCCCTCGTGCCCGGCTGGCTCCCGTTATCGGACGAGACTAAAGAGCTCCTCCTCACGTTCCGCACTATAACGGAGTGCCTCGACGAAATAAGCCCCGAGTGCATAGATACGTACGTGATAAGCATGACCCGCAGCGCCTCAAACGTAATGGAGGTGCTGCTGCTCGCGAAGGAGGCGGGCCTCTACAAGCCCGACATGGGCGCCGTCACGAGCAGGCTCGGCATAGTCCCCCTCTTCGAGACCATAGAGGATTTCAGAAACGCGCCCGGCATTATGACGGAGCTATTCTCGAACCCCGTCTACAGGGAGCACATAAGGGCGAGGGGGGACCTCTCCGAGATAATGATAGGCTACTCCGACAGCGGGAAGGACGGCGGCATACTCTCGGCCGGGTGGGAGATACACAAGGCCCAGACGACGCTCAAGGACGTCTCCGACTCGTTCGGGATAAGGAACAAGTTTTTCCACGGCAGGGGCGGCACGGTGAGCAGGGGAGGGGGGCCTACGAATCAAGCCATACTCGCCCGTCCCGCCGGGCACGGTCGAGGGCGCGATAAAGATAACCGAGCAGGGGGAGGTCATATACAGCAACTACTCGAACCCCGAGATTGCGGAGGATAATCTGGAGCTCGTCCTGTCCTCAGTCGTGCTCACGAGCCTCACCGGAGAGGACGTGAAGCCCGTGTGGGAGGAGGCTATGGACGGGATAGCGTCTCAGGCGAGGGCCGCCTGGAGGGCGCTCGTGTACGAAGACCCCGATTTCTATACATACTTCGATATGTCCACGCCCATTTCCGTGATCCAGCAGATGGGCATAGGCTCGCGTCCGGCGAGGAGAAAAAAGTCGAGGCGCATAGAAGACCTCCGCGCCATACCCTGGGTCTTCAGCTGGACCCAGAACCGCCACCTGATCACGGGTTTTTATTCCGTCGGCACGGCGCTCGATTCCTTCATACGCAAAAACCCCCGCGGGAACCTCGCGCTCCTTCGTGAGATGTACTCGGGCTGGAGGTTCTTCAGGTCTCATATAGACAACATACAGATGACCCTCAGCCGGGCCGACATGTGGATCGCGCTCGAATACTCGTTCCTCGTCCGCCCGAGAGAGGTCGGGAAGAGGATATTTGCGCGTATAAGGGAGGAATACGATCTCACGTCCCGTGTGATTCTCAAGATAACGGGCCAGAAGCGCATACTCGACAATAATCCGTTCCTGCAGAAATCGATCGAGCTCCGTAACCCGTACATCGATTCCCTCAGCTACATCCAGGTGGGGCTTCTCAGGCGTCTGTATAAGGGCGACTTCACCCCCGAAGAAATGACGGCGCTCACCGACAACATAAAGCTCAGCATAAACGGCATATCCGCCGGACTCAAGAACACCGGCTAGCGGCACACAATCTGCGCTCGTTTTACGATTCTACCGTACCTCCTCTGCCTAATTCAGCGACCGCGGTAATTTCGCTATGTCAGCGACGACCCGCGCTCGTTTGTCGATTTTTTCATTCCTCCTCCACGGCTTGGGGAACTAGAATGGGTGTACCTTACCTTCCAAGTCATTCGACGCTGCGCAGCAATCTTATGAGCAAGAATCGCTTAAGTCACTTCAATGCCTTAGTAGTCTTGTACGAAGCTACTTGCTCGATCATTATTCTCTCATTTCTCGCCTGAGCGAGAAATCTAATCTGTTTGATTTCAATTCCCTCCTTTGTAAAGGACGATTCTGAGCAACGTAAGTACTGTAGATGTCATGTCGAACAAGATGCCTACGTAAATTCAACTTCTGTCTCATGCTGCTAAAGCCCAAAAGGTCGGGGAGGATTTAGTTTTCATTTCTTCCGTCTTAGCGCACACGAAGTGTGCCGTCGAAACGGCCGAAGGGACGCCCATTCCCGGCCTAACTCGCGCTGTCGTTGCGAAGCTCGGCGCCGCTCTCGGCCTCTTCCTTATGCAGCACCTTGTCCAGCGTCCGGATCAGCGTCTCGGCGTCATAGGGTTTATTCAGGAAGGCGTCCGGCGGATTATCCTCCATGTTTACGAGCTCGTGCTCTTTCTGGTAGCCGCTTGAGCTTATTATCTTGAGAGAAGGACGCTTCCTCTTGAGAGAGCGGATAACGGTTTTGCCCCCGATGACGGGCATTATCATATCTACGATCGCGACGTCTATATGTTTTTTCCTGTCCGTTATGACGTCAAGCGCTTCGTGTCCGTTGTTCGCGGTCAGCACCTTGTATCCGAATTGCTCGAGTATGGCCCTCGTTATATCGAGCACCGCGGGCTCGTCGTCCACGACGAGCACTGTCCCGCCTGTGACGGTTTCGGCGTTTATGTCCTCATAAGCTTTCGATTCCTGTTCTGTTTTCATCGGGATCGCGGGCAGGTAGACGATGAATTTGCAGCCCCTGCCGGTCTCGCTTTCCACGTGTATATGTCCTCCGTGGTCCTTTATTATCCCGTATGCGGTCGATAGCCCGAGCCCCGTCCCCTTGTCCACCTCTTTCGTCGTAAAAAACGGATCAAATATCTTGTCGATAACATCGGCCGGTATGCCCGACCCCGTATCCGTGATTGTGATCTCGACATATTCCCCGGGCTCGATGTCGTAGTCCGTTCTCGTTCCGTCGTAAGAAGCCGTCATGGTTCTCGTCGATATAAGCAGGTCTCCGCCTGCCGGCATAGCGTCCCTGGCGTTCACACATATATTTAGCATCACCTGGTGGAGCTGCGTGAAGTCCCCCGTTATGTTCCGGATTTCTCCGTCCGTATAAGTCTTTATCTGTATCGATTTCGGGAAGGTCTCTTTCATTATTTTAAGAACGTCGGATATCAAATACTTGATGTTGAGCGTCTGCTTGGCGCTCTCCGCGCCCCGCGCGAACGACAGCACCTGTTTTATGAGGTCGGCCCCACGCTCGGCGCTCGATTCCACCACATTCAGGACCCTCTCGTGTTTTTTGCCGCTGATTCCCGGTTTGAGCAGCTGTACGGACAGCAGTATCGGCTGGAGGATATTGTTGAGGTCGTGGGCTATTCCGCCTGCGAGAATGCCGATGCTCTCGAGCCTCTGCGCCCTCAGCAGTCTGGCTTCGAGCATCTTCCTTTCCGTAATGTCCGCGGCGACCCCTACGCGCCCGAAGACTCTCCCCCTGTCGTCCTTTATCGCCGACAGCACGAGATAAACGGGGAAAGTGGTCCCGTCCTTCCTTTTCGCCACGAGGTCCCCCTCCCAGTGACCGGGACTGGCTGCGGATTTCATTATATCCATGACTTTGCCCTCGGAGCTTTCCGGGACGACGGCCTCGATTATGTGCATCCCCCGGACTTCCTCCTCTTTCCACTGGTAGAGCTCTTCGGCGTACTTATTCCAGTATATGATATTGCCCTCGAGGTCTGTAGCTATTACGGAATTCCTTACCTGCTCCAGGAGGGAGGCCTGAAAACGTATCTTGTCCTCCGAGAGCTTCCGGTCCGTGATGTCGGTGAGCGTCCCTACGTAACCCTTGAACTCTCCCTGTATACCCCTCTCCTCCTGGGCCTGCGCGATAACCCATACCGTGTCTCCGTCCCGGCTGACGAACCGGTACTCCTCGTTGAACTCCCGGCGGGTGGCGACCGCTTCGGTCCATCTCGAAACGACGTACTCGCGGTCGTCCGGGTGGAGCCTGTCTATCCAGCCGTCGCTGTACGCCTCCGCCTTCGTGATCCCCGTGATCTCGCAGAGCTTGTTGTTCACGTACACTCCCCTGCCTTCCGTATCGGAGCGGAAAATCCCTATCGGCGCGACCTCCGTGAGCGTCTGGTACCTCTCTTCGGAAAGCACGAGCGCCTCCACGTGCTTCGCGTTGAGTATCGCCGTCTCCATCTGCTCCCTGATGATCTCCAGCAGGTTGAGCTCGTCTTCAAAGAAGACGTTCTTATCGAAGGAATTAATGCCTATACATCCGATCGTCTTGTCCCCGATATTAATGGGCAGGGCGACGTAGCTCTTTATCCCGGCTTCCTTCCCGGCGGGTCCTATCGCGGTGTCGGTGTCCGTGTCCGGGACGAACCGGGTCTTGCCCTCGATTATAGTTTTCCACGTCAGTCCTTTCGGGTAAGGGAGTTTTTTTACTACGTTCAATAATGAATCAGGGACTCCCCGCTGTGATTGCAGGACCGCGAAATCCCCCTCCACCATGTGGATCTGCACCAAGTCGGCATGCTCGATGTTCTCTTCCAATGTCTTTACCGCGTTCTCCATAACGTCTTTCAGGTTTACCGTGCTGTGGACGCTCTTGCTGACCGTATTGATGATCCTTTCGTATTTTTCCTTTTTGGACAGGCGCATTATATTTTCTTTAAGGGCTTTTTCCGAAAGCACCAGTGATTCTGCGTATTTCGCGTTGTGGATGGCGATCTCTATCTGACGGGATACGATCTCGAGCACCCTCAGCTCGTCCGGCCCGAACGCGTATTTTTTGTCCGAGTTTATCACTATCGCCCCGACGGTCTCGTCATCCGATTTCAAAGGTATAGACAGATAGCTCTTCGTGCCGAGCTCCCTGCCCGCCTGTCCGATCACCGTATCCTTCTCCGTATCGGCCACGTAGATCATCCTTCCGTCTATGAGCGTCTTCCACGTGAATCCCTTCGGGAACGGAATGGTCTTTACCCTCTCGACGAACCACTCGGGGTATCCCCTGTGGGCGTGCATGACGGCCTCCCAGCCTTCCCTGAGATATATGCATATGTTGTTCACGGCGTCCATGTTCCGGCTGAGGGCGTCGACGGCGTTTTCCATTACCATATGGGGGTCTATCGTCTTGTGCACCGCCTGGGTGACGACGTTGATTACGGTTTCGTAACGGTTGAGCTTCGCCAGGTCGTCGAGAGTCGTCTTCAGGCGCGCCTCGGTTATGCTCCGGTCCGTAGCGCTTAAGGCTGTGGCCAGATAGGCCGGAATGCCGCTCCAGCTCCACACTCTCAGCTTGACCTCCACCGGATAACACGTGCAGTCCTTTCTATAATGGAACGTCGAGTATGCGGCCGTCTCTTCTTCGCCCGTATGCAGCTTTCGAAGGAGGTTCGCCAGAGACTCGGGCGTGTAGTCTCTCATCAGGTCCAGAGGCGTGAGACTCTTAAGCTCGTCCCACGAATACCCGAGGTTTTCCCTCGCGGGCCTGTTTACATGAAGGAATAAAAGCGACCGGTTCTCGAAGAGGTATATTTCACTATCGACGCAGTCCAGTATGCGGTTTGTATCGTCAACGGACTGCTCGCACGCGGAGATAAAATCAAAAAGTTTTTTTCCGTAATAACTTTCTGTTTTTATAGCGGTTTCTCCATATTTTATTTTTGTACTTATACGGAGATCGGGATCGTGTGGAATAAATTGAGACGCGGCTTCAATATGAATTACCTCCCCTTTCGAAATATACATCCGATTCCGGCAAGGGGTTGGATAAAACGCAAAAATGAGCGCTGATGCTTGTATATGCCTGTATGGGATTATTATTTCGTAGCGGAATGGATAGAAGCGGGGCGGCACATGCCCTTCCGGGGCTGTGTATTTACCCTGTATGTTCGGATGTATTGATATTTACGGTTTGTGGCCGGAAATTGCCGCTGTCAAGACCGGGTTCCATAATTCCCGCCTTTCCCGGCCTTCTTGGCGGTCTTCATTTTATACATGTTCCTGTCCGCAATGTCCACGAGCTCGTCGGCCGTGAGCTCGCTCCCGAGCGAGTACTCCGCGAGTCCGTAGCTGAACTCTATGCTGTAGGGCTTGGAGCTCTTCGAGTTCCTCGCGTGGACGGAATCCTGAATCCTCCTGAGCACTGCGCCGCTGCCCTCGAGCGAGGTCTCCTGAAGTATGAGGAGTATCTCGTCCCCTCCGAGCCTGCACATCCCGTCTGATTCCCTGAGCGCGCCCCTGAGGAGGTTCACCAAGGCTATGATGACCCTGTCCCCTTCCTTATGGCCGAAGCTGTCGTTCACCCGCTTCAGGTTGTCGAGGTCGATGTAGCAGATCGTGAAGCTGCACCCGTGTCTCTCGCAGAATTTCATCTGCTTCTGGACGGACTCGAGCCCGGCCTTCCTGTTGAGTATCCCCGTCATGGGGTCCGTCACCGAGTACCTCTTCGTCTCGAGTTCCGCCTGCTTTCTCCTGGTGATATCCGTATGGGAGACGACCGCCCCCGTGACGTGCGCTCCCGATTTCATGGGCGTGACGGACAGGAGGAACCACTTTCTGTCCCCGCCTTCGTGGGAGGTGTACTCCATGGTGAACCTGTCCTTATTCCCCCCGAGCACCGACACGATGTTCTTCCATAACCGGGCGGATCTCTCGCTCTCCGCCGAGTGCTTCTTCAGCATCCTCAGGTAATTGGTCCCCGGGACCGGCCTCTCCGCGGCGCCCCCGCCGTTTTTTCCCCTCTGGCTGCTCCACGCGCGGTTGGCGGCGATTATAACGCCCGAGCCGTCGAGCACGCCTATGTGCTCCGGCAGGGAGTCGAGTACGGCGAGAACCGTGTCGAACTCCGTATTCCCGTTTCTTTTAGGCTTGGCTCTCTCTTTTCTTAACATGGCATTATTGATGATTCTGTTTATAAACCTGTTCGTTATACCTTCCAGCATGGCCCCGCGCCGGATACGTTTTATTTGTTAATTAGTACCCCGCTTTTTATATTATACGTATTCCAAGCGTATTTTGGATGAAAATTCCGAAATCTTCATTCTCCGTTCAGCCTGGATATACCGTCACGCGGCCTCACGCTCCGCCCGTCTCCGACGGATGTATCCGGCCAATCATTCTCCGCGGCGGGCAGGGCTTTCAGCCTGCGCTCAGGGCTTATCCGGTTCCGGGTGCGGCGGGATGCCCGAGTGATTCTCGTGTATTGAGAGCTAATTAACCCCCTTCTTGTATCTCTTTGACATTTTCATTACGTACATGTCTCTGTCGGCCGTATCCACCAGCTCGTCTGCGCTGCACTTCCTGCCCGGGGTATACTCCGCGAGGCCGTAGCTGAAATCCATCTTCCACGGGATACGCGATTTCTCGTTCCTGAGCGCTATTTTTTCCATGATCCTTTCCACCACTGGCCGGCTTTCGTCAATCGTATTTCCCGGGAGCACGAGCAGTATCTCGTCCCCCCCGAGCCTGCAGATCGTATCCGAGGGACGGAGGACTTTCTTCAGCATCTTTACGGCGGAGCGTATGGTCTTGTCCCCCTCGCTGTGCCCGTAGTTGTCGTTTACGAATTTCAGGTTGTCGAGGTCTATATAGCAGAGGGCGAGGCTCCGTTTGCGCCTCCTGCAACTCTTAATCTGCTTCTTCAGGTATTCGAGACCGGACTTTCTGTTCATGATCCCGGTCATGGGGTCAATTACCGCGAGCCTCCTGGTCTGGATCTCCGCAAGCTTTCTCCTCGTCACGTCGGCGTGCGACACGACGGCGCCCGAGACTCCCCCCCTTTTCCTGAGCGGCGTCACGGTAAGCCTGAACCACCGTTTCTGGTGCTTCCGGTGACACGGGTACTCGATAGAGAACCTCTCTTTTTTGCCCGTGAGCACGGAGCCTATCTCGCGGCCCGCCCGGACAAACTTCGCGTCCCCGCCGAAGGCGTCCCTGAACCCCCTGATGTAGTTCTCGCCTATAGCCCCCCGGTCGAGGGCGTTTCCCCCGTTCTCCGAAGGGAACCTCTTCCATGAGCTGTTTACGGCGGTAATCACGCCCCTGGCGTCGAGGACCGCTATGTTCTCGGAAAGCGTATCCAGAACGTCCTGGGAGGCGCGTTCCGGCAGTCTTTTGAAAATGCCCGTTAGTGCGCTTTGTCTCATTATCATTAAATCATCCGTCGTCCGTCAGGCCTGTGCCGTAATTTCGCGAATACAAATAACGGTAATGCGCGTCCCGTGCCGGCAATCGGCGCCGGGTAGCTTTGATGAATCTAATTATACGGCGGTTGTTGCCGGAGTGGTTTCAGTATTCACATATTCGGCATTAATAAAAACGCGGGATGCGCACGGGCTGGAACCGCCCGGAATCCCGGGATATTCCGTCCCGGAAAGTCAGTCGGGGCTTTCTCCCGGGAGGTTGCCGGTGAGGAGGTGTAATCCGGCGGCCGGGATGTATTTGATTGCGTACCGCCGGGATTGACGGGGAATGGTTTACGCGGGGGGATGTTCAGCCGGGTTCTTTGTGCTTTTCGGCCTCCCCGGTCATCGGCACGAACCTGACCGGAGCGATTCTTTCCTCGTCGAACCCGTCCTTCCCCTTCGTGAGCAGGAGCAGCTCCTGCATTTCGTCGCCGAGGGGTATCACCATCCTGCCCCCTTCCCTGAGCTGGTCTTTGAGGGGCTCGGGTATTTCCTCCGGGGCCGCGGTCACGATGATTCCGTCATAGGGCGCGTGGTCCTCCCACCCGAGGTAGCCGTCCCCCGTTCTGAAGTGCACGTTCGTATATCCGAGCCCGTTGATGACGCTCCTTGAGAAAAGCGAGAGCGGCTCCAGTATTTCCACCGTATAGACCTCGGCCCCCATCTCGGCGAGGACCGCCGCCTGGTATCCCGAGCCCGTCCCTATCTCCAGCACCTTCTGACCCTTCTCCGGCGCGAGAAGCTCCGTCATGAGCGCAACTATATAGGGCTGAGAGATGGTCTGACCCATCCCTATGGGCAGAGGGGCGTCTTTGTAGGCCAGCTCGGTAAGGTATTCGGGAATGAATTTATGTCTGGGTACGGCGCACATCGCACTGAGGACCCCGGGCAGGGACACCCCTCTCGAGGCGATCTGCTCCTCGACCATGTCGATGCGTCTATGTCTATATACGCTCTCGGCGTCCGGTGAATTGACCGCCGCCGCGATGAAGAGGAAGGTCGAAAACAATAATATTATCGATACCGGTTCCATACCCCGGCTCCTTTGATTATGGATTTAACACGGAATGTCCCTCTCTCGATTGACGTATTTGCAAGTATGGTGCCATTCGGCAGCGTCCGGGCTAAAAAGCGGATTAAATAACGGGCGCGAGGCGGTTGGCGCATCCTGTTTCCCGCCCCGCCCGTCCTCGAATGCCTATTATAAAGGCACGGGAGTTAGAAATTACGGCAATTCCGGGGCGCGCTGTATCAGCGGCCGCGACACGCCTGTCCTTTTTTAATGCATACGACATTCATCGGGCGCATCGTCCCTATGGGCCGCCCCCCTGTGGTAATATTCTCCCTTCGGAGGCTCGCCGCATGAAAGACGACATCCTAATAGGCCCGCTCGCGAGGCCCCTTGCGGGGGAGCTTCCGGCCGAGGCCGTGGAAAGGAAGGGGTCGGGACACCCGGACACGCTCTGCGACCTCATAGCCGAGGGCATATCGAGGGCCCTGTCGGAGTATTACCTCTCCGAATTCGGCTGCGTCATGCACCATAACGTGGACAAGGCCCTCCTCGTGGGCGGCGAATCGGAGCCGTCTTTCGGAGGGGGGAGCGTCGTAAAGCCCTTCGAGGTGATAGTGGCGGGGCGCGCGGTCAAGACGCACAAGGGCAGGGCTCTCCCGGTCGACGAGATTTCAATCGGGGCCGCGAGGCGCGTGATTGCCGAGACCCTCAGACACCTGGACGTCGATGCGCACGTAAAAATAGACGTCAGGATAAGGCCCGGGAGCAGGGACCTCGTGGAGCTCTTCGAGAGGTTCGGCGCAGGCGAAGTCCCGCTATCGAACGATACCTCGGTCGGGACGGGTTTTTACCCCCTCGACAGGCTCGAACGAACGGTATATCTGGCGGAGAGATACCTGAACGGCCCCGCGGCCAAGAGGGAATTCCCCTTCATCGGCGAGGACGTGAAGATTATGGGCATTAGGAGGGGGGACGCGATAACGCTCACCGCGGCCATGGCCGTTGTGGACAGGTACGTCTCATCGGTCGGGGATTACGCGGACAAGGTGGAGGCCGTGAGGCGCGCCTTATCGGGGCAGGAATGGGCGCGCGGGGCGGGGGTCGTTATCAACGCGGCGGACGACTACGAAAAGGGGAGCGTGTACATCACGGTCACGGGCACGAGCGCCGAGCAGGGGGACGACGGGCAGGTCGGCAGGGGGAACAGGGTCAACGGGCTCATTACCCCTTACAGGCCCATGACGCTCGAGGCTGCCGCCGGGAAGAACCCCGTGAGCCACGTGGGCAAGCTCTATAACCTCTTCGCCGGAGAGCTCTCGCAGGAGCATAGTGGAATCGGGCCTGGCCCCGGAGGCCTCGGCCTTTCTGGTTTCACGAATAGGGAGCCCCATAAACGAGCCCCGGCTTCTCGATATTAAATTTGCCGGAGAAGGGGTCGATACCGGGTCGATAAGGGACACGGCCCGGCGCATGCTCCGCGAGATGCCCGGTATGTGGAAGAAGATAATCGACGGGCGGTACGAAATCGCCTGACGCCTGTCAGCCCTGCCTCGTGGGCGGTTCCCTGTCGGGGTCGGGCACGTATCCGAGCGCACTAAGGGATTCGAGCACCCTCTCAAGGAGGTCGCTTCCGCCTCCGGTCATGCTTTCGTCGTCCGCGACCTCGAGCTCCCTCGCGTCGTACTCCCATCTGCGGAGTATCTCTATCTTCTGCTCTCTCGTTATGTCGCCCGCCTTTAGCACGTCTTCGGGGGCCCTGAACACGCTCGTCGGGTCGAGCATCGCTTTATTTATATCCGTCATGTTGACACTAAGTATATCCCCAACCGCTCGTCCACAAGCAGTGTTTTCAGAATGTAGGCCCTTCGTTCTCTATGACGCTCGCCACGTCGGCGATCTCCCTGCCGAGGAGCCTGATTATATCGTCGAGCGTGATGATGCCCTTGAGCTTCCCGTCCATGTCCACGACCGGGAACCTCCTGACGGCGCTCTTTCTTATCAGGTCGAGCGCTTCGAGAAGCCCCATGTCCTCCCTGAGCGTGAGGACTATGTCCCGGGTCATTATTTCCTCGACAGGCGTCCTTACCGGGTCAAGACACCTGTTCACCACCCTCAGGGCGATGTCCCTGTCGGTCACGATGCCGAACTCGCCGCCACTGCCGGTGACGATGACGCTCCCGACGTTCTTGTCCTCCATTATTCTCGTAACCTCGCTCACGGTCGTCCCCGGACCGACCGTGATTACGTCTCTCCTGCATATATGTCCCAAACTCATACGACTCACCTCCCCATGAGATTTTAGCTGTAACAGCCTGTGCACTGCGGGAATATATGTGCAAGCGATATGCCAATCGCGGGCCGCTCCATAAACATTGGAGAATATTCGGGAACGCGAATCCACGCTGATATATAGTGTCTGATTCCAGTACATGTTTAGTCCCGCTCCCCGCGCTTCCCGGCCCCGGTTCTCACCCTATTTCCTCACGCGCTTTGCTATCGGGCCCCGGGCAGTGTACTCTATGTATATCAAAGCCAAACTCATATGCGGTAAATATCTAGCGATCTTCACAAAGACTGAAATCGGTTATTCCGCTTCATGCCCCGATCTCCCGTACCTCAAAATGACCGGCAATACCTTGAAAGAGACCGAAAGGCTCGTAGACGTAACGGTCAGGAACTACATTCACAAATCGGACGTCCTTAATTTCGACCGCGGCGTGTTCATCATGGTGGACAAGCTATGGAAAGACGTCGTCGAGCCCGCGATGGACGAAGTGGGGCGCAAGGCCTCGAAGAAGGGCTGGGAGTTAAAGACGTTCGTAAACCGGAGAGGGTTCAACCAGATAAACCGGTTCACCAGGTCGTGCTCCATACGCACGGTCGGAGAGGATAAGACGACGAGGAAGCTGACGATAGGCTGGCGGGCGGGCTCGGACGCGTTCTCCTACGGCAATACCCTGGCGGCGACCGGCTGGAAGGAACCCCCCACTCCATGCTGAGCATTGATAATCTCGTCGAAGACCTGTCGGCAAGGCTCCTTGTTTGAAGCCCGGGGGTAGTGCGGGCTGTTCTACGGAATAATACGGACCGGGTTATTCCCCTGATCCCATTCTTTTCTTTGAAACGGGGCGGTTACGTCAGCCTCGGTTGACTGTATTTTTATGGTATTCGATTGTGTATAATAATCGTGTCACAAGTTATTGTGGGGGAGGTTTTTACGGATTTCTTGCATCCGCCTCTGTAAGGCTTGATGAACCAAATCGATTTACAAAAGGAGCAGCGAATGCAAGGTAAGAAACTTTATATAGGGAACCTGACCTACAATACGACGGTTGAGGAAATTACGGAGCTTCTGTCGCAGTACGGCACGGTTTCGGACGTCCGCGTTATAGGCGACAAGGGGTTCGGGTTCGCCGAAATGGGCACACAGCTCGAGGCGGAGAAGGCCAAGGACGCGCTCGACGGCTATGAATTCAAGGGCCGCGCGCTCAAGGTTAACGAGGCCCGCAAGAACACCGGCAAGCCCGGCGGCGGACGGAGCGGCGGCGGAGGCGGATATGGCGGCGGCGGAGGCGGTGGTGGTGGTTACGGCGGCGGCTACGGAGGCGGAGGCGGGGGCGGCAGGAAAAGATAGGTATTCACGACTAAGGCATAAACCGGCGTCCCGGTTAGCATTCCGGGACGCCGTTCACTTGAGTATTTTCCGAAATTTTCCCGTCATTTTTTAATTCTTATTCAAAATCCGCATTCCATGATTTATTCTATACCTCCGGGCATACCGGAGCCCTTTTTCGGCATAACGACACCGGTCAACACCGCGCCATTCAAAAGGAGGGACGTATAGATGCCGCAGATAGACGAGATAGCCGACGGCGTGTACCGCATTTCCGTAACCTATAAGGAAATAGGTCTCCAGTTCAACCACTTTCTCATTAAAGACGACGAGCCTATGCTCTTTCATTCGGGTCTCAATTCCATGTTCGACGATATCAAAGAAGGGGTATCGAAAATAATCAAGCCGGAGAGCATCCGCTGGGTGGGGTTCAGCCACTTCGAGTCCGACGAGTGCGGCTCTCTCAACAGGTGGCTCGATATTGCGCCCCGCGCGGAGGCTGTCTGCTCGGAGCTTGGAGCGCTCGTGAGCGTGAACGACTTCGCAAAGCGCCCGGCGAGGGGCATGAACGACGGCGAGACGCTCACGACGGGCAGACGGACGTTCAGGTTCTGCTCGACCGCCCACCTGCCTCACGGCTGGGACGCGGGGGTATTCTTCGAGGAGACGGGCGGGACGCTCTTCTGCTCGGACCTCTTCACGCACTTTGGCGAGGTGGAGCCGCTCACGGAATCTGACGTCGTCGGGCGCGCGGCCGATTCGCTCCGCAACATGCAGCAGAGCCCCTTCGCTTACTACATACCCTACACCCCGCAGATGAACGGCATATTCGGGAAGCTCGCCGCCCTCGATACGAAGACGCTCGCCATAATGCACGGCTCCTCGTTCAAGGGGGACTGCGGCAAGGCGCTCCTCGACCTCTCCTCGGTGATTGAGGAGATACTCGGGTGATAGGGGGGCGGATTGCCGCCGATCGGCAGCGGGTCCGTGGAAATTCCCGTGCAGGCTCCGGTGTGGTTCCGGTTCGGAACCACCCCCCGGGTGCAAAGATGAGCTGGATAATCTACTTTTCAATTCGTGCTGAAATCCTTTAATGAAAATTTATTCCGAAGATTAAACTGCCGCTGACCGGTGGATAATATGGAACGGGATAGGGCGCCGGTGCGTAGTACACGACAGGAGGGGGAGGCGCATAGTACACATACGGATTCGGATAATAGGGTCTGTAATAGAAATTCCCGTTGACATAAGGACCATTATTATAGTAGTACCCGTTGTGATGATTACGGTTACCGTAATGATTGCCGGCCATACTTGCGGTTGGTACGGCAATAATGAAAGCCAATATTATTAAGACAGAAATCAATATTTTTTTCATTTTCTCTTCTCCTTGTTTTTCTTCTGTCTCTTTTCCTTAAAAATGGGAATGCCCGGGATGATACCCGGGCATTCCAGTGTATTCACGAACCTGGATTCATCGATTTAAGTAGTAAAGAGTTAATCTACTTTCATCGATATGATATTTAACTGCGAATCCATCTTTATGTCGTACCTCTCCCCGTCATCGCAAATTGCTTCCGTTGTATAAATACCCGGAACCATATAGCCGGATTCGCCGTATCTATACGCACCGGTCCCCCTATACATACCGGCGAAAGGTTCGACTTCTACGTCATCCGCCACAGTGCAACCCTGTGTTTTTAAAGCGCCGTAAACCGCGGCGGCTTCATAAGGGGTTGCGTCTCTGTCCGCATACGAGTTGTCTGCGGAAAACAGGAAGGCTGACGACAGTGCTGCTAAACCGAAAATAATTGACTTCCTCATGTCAATCACCTCCTATATTTTTTTCGCGTATAAATCATTATCGCCGTATATCAACAACCTGCCTTGGCCTCAGGCATTCGTCGTTAATGGGGGCAAGGGCCATGCCATTCTGCGAGAATCCCGATTTTTACACTATGATCGCAGCGGTTTAGTTTGAGAATTGAATTTGAATATCAAATAAAAAAACAGGATTTAGTATGAAACGGAACACTTGAGCTTGTTATTATCCACACACACAATTTCCCCGGGTTCATTTCACGGGAATGATTAAGAGCGTGAGCGTATAGCTTATCGCTACGCTCACTACGCCGAGCGCTATGCCCTTCAATATGTCCCCTTTGTCCGTCTTCATATAGATGAGGGCGTATATCATTCCGCACCAAACGAGTAATGAAAAAACCGTGAAGGGGAGGGCGCTATAGTAGACGGACGTGAAAATGACGAGGATAAACCCCCTCGCAATATGGAGGTTCGAGCCCCTCACGGCCCTCGATAAGAGGTAGAGCACGGGCAGTGCGACCGCGACGTGAGAAAGGAACGAGAGATAGCCGCCTATGGACGCCCTCACTATGACGAGGAAATAAAAAGGCAGGCCGCCTAACGCGATCAGGTCCCTCGTTATCTCCTCCTTCGCATTCCCGGACAAGCGTATCGCATCTTTTATGTTCATTTTCATCCCTCCCTCATGGCGTCGATACAAACATTTTAAATCACGCACGTAGTTCGTTCTACGGTTCCTTCCAATTCCGCCGGTAAATCCGGCATCCTCGGCAATTTCAGATGTCCGCGGCGACTCGCCGCCCGTTCACCCTGAGCAGGAGCCTGTCCTGAGCGAAGTCGAAGGATCGAAGGGCGGAGCTTTCTCCGTCATCTAAAATCCCCCTAAATCCCCCTTTACGAAAGGGGGAAAATAATATTTCATATCTTTTATTCCCTCCTTAGAAAAAGGAGGGCTAGGGAGGATTTAGTATTTGGCTTTCCCCTCCTATCCCGATTATTAAACCTTGCTCTCTCGCTCCCCCGGTTCTACAATCTTGTATAGCACGCAAGGGAGGTGAGATTATGGCAAGGGTAAAGTACATAGAAGAAGAGACCACGGATAATCCCCTGGTAAAGGAAGCGTTCGAGAGGATGCGGAAGAAGAGGGGCAAGGTCACGAACATATACAAGGCGCTCGCCCACAAGCCTTCGATATTAGGCACCATAGGCCCGTTCGTCGCCGCAGTCCAGCAGCCGGACGAGCTCGACCCGAAGCTGAAGGAGAGGATCATACTCAGGGTGTCGAAACTTAATCGTTCGAGGTACTGCTGCCACGCGCACGAGCAGATAAGCGCGAAGATGGGCTTTACGCCCGATGAGATTACGGAGATGAACGATCCGGGGAGCGCGCACATAAGCGACGCGGAGAAGGCGGCGCTCGGTTACGCCGAAGCGCTGACCATAAATCCAGGCAGCATCCCGGACGCCGTGTACGGCGAGCTAAAGAAGCACTGGAGCGATTCCCAGGTGGTCGAGATTACGATGATCGCCGCGCTATACAACATGATTAACAGGTTCAACGAGGCGCTGAAGTTAGACCCCGAGGAGTATTGAGGGCGGATCGGGAGAATGCGTACTTACGCCCGGCTCCCCCTCGAGCTCTTGATCCTGTAACCCGTCCTGAATATCCACCATACGGCGGCGATGCAGACGGCGAGGAACAGAACGGTCATACCCAGGCTTATTTCCACGTTCACGTCGGAGACCCCGTACAGGCTCCATCTGAACCCGCTAATGAGATAGACGACGGGGTTAAAGAGCGTGATCTTCTGCCATATAGGCGGCAGCATGTATATCGAATAAAAACTCCCCCCCAGGAACGTAAGCGGCGTTACGATCAGCAGAGGCACTATCTGTAATTTCTGAAAGCCGTCCGCCCATATGCCTATTATAAAACCGAACAGGCTGAACGTGACCGCGGTGAGGAGGAGGAACCCCGCCATCCAGAACGGGTGCAGGACCCCGTAGGGGACGAACAGGCGCGCCGTGGCCAGTATGAGCGTGCCCAGTATGACGGATTTCGTCGCGGCCGCGCCCACGTATCCGATCAGGATCTCGATGTATGAGACAGGCGCCGAGAGGACCTCGTAAATCGTGCCCGTGAATTTCGGCAGGTATATGCCGAAAGACGCGTTCGAGATGCTCTCGCTCATTATAGTCAGCATGGCGAGGCCGGGGACGATGAACGCGCCGTAGCTTACCCCTTCGATATCCCCCACCCTCGATCCGATAGCCGCGCCGAAGACCACGAAATATAGCGAGGTCGAGAGTATGGGAGACGCGATGCTCTGCATCAGCGTCCGCCACGTGCGCGACATCTCAAAAATATATATCGACCGTATCGCGTAGAAGTTCATCGTTTCTCAGTGACGAGGCTCACGAATATCTCCTCTAGAGAGCCTCTCGCTCGAATGTATGTCCCTGTAATCTATCCCGTGCTCGCTCAGGCGTTTAAGGAGCGGCGCTATCCCCGTCTCCTCTCCGTGCACGTCGAACGTGTATACGAGCTCGCCCCCGTCCGCCGATAGTTCGAGGTCGAGACCGCCGAGCTCGAAGGGGATAGAGGCTATCGGGTTCTGGAGATATAACTTCAGCTGCCTCTTCCCGAGCTTCCGCATGAGCGCCGTCTTGTCCTCGACGAGTATAATCTCGCCCTTGTTTATGATCCCTATGCGGTCGGCTATGAGCTCCGCTTCTTCTATATAGTGCGTCGTCAGTATTATGGTCACGCCGTCCTCCCTGAGCGCCCTGACCATCTCCCACATATCGCGGCGGAGCTCGACGTCGACTCCTGCTGTCGGCTCGTCGAGGAAAAGTATTGTGGGCTCGTGCGAGAGGGCCTTGGCGATGAGCACGCGGCGCTTCATACCCCCCGAGAGCGCCTGTATCTTCGTGTCGGCCTTGTCCCTGAGCGACAGGTCGCCCATGACCTTCTCGATATGGGCCGGGTCTGGCGGCTTTCCGAAGAGCCCCCGGCTGAAGTTCATCGTGTCCCTGACCGTCTCGAATACGTCCGTCGTCGAGCTCCTGGGGGACGAGGCCTATCTTCGAGCGTGCCGCGCGGTAGTCTGAAATGATGTCGTGGCCGTCTGCAAGCACCGTGCCCCCGCTCGGGTTCACAATACCGCATATGATGCTGATGAGCGTCGTCTTTCCCGCGCCGTTCGGACCCAGAAGCGCGAATATCTCCCCCCTCCGTATGTCGAGATCGATATTCCGAAGTGCCTGAAAGCCCGACGCGTATGTCTTGCTCAGGTTTTTTACTGAAATGATAGCGTTCACGGAGTCACCATAAATTCTGAAGCTGTATAGTTTAGCTGGTTAAAGGTCATATATATATAAGATTCCTAAGCTGTTCGGAAGATTCATCCCCTCTCAATAATAAAATTTATACGGTGCTTCTTCGCTCTCTGCATGCGGCTTGTGCCGAACATCATGACCAATATGCAGGCGGAGGTGGTAGAGGGTGCGTCTCAAGCTTTTTTATGATTCCTTCTTTGCGTGCTTGTCGCGGTGGAAATGGTATTCGAATGTTTTTTGTATGGAGTTGCCCGGGCCTGAGACGTAGCCCGTCATCTCTCCGAACGCGCTCACGAAGAGCCCTGCGATCAGTATCGGACAGACCTGCGGCTTCGATTTGAGAAGACCGAGGCTGCCTGAATAATTCCGTGAAATCCTGTAAAAGCGCACGAAGGGGATGAGCAGTGAGCCGAATGCGAAGAGTAATCGTTTGCCCTTCGGCCACGACTGACACCTTGATGCGGCGAACATCCGTCCCATTAGACGGTTGACGCTCAGGAACGTGGAGAAAACGCCGAAGTTCAGGTGATATATTTTAGCCGCGGGCTCGAGATAGAGCTTGTGTCCTTTCGAGACGAGGTCCCAATGCAAAACGCTCTCAGCTTCGAGAAAACTGTCGAGCTCGGGGCCGTATTCAAGCAGGATATCGCGTTTGTAACTGCTGTTGTGTCCGGGAAGATGATTCATTTCTCCCCCGGCGTTGGGATATAGCCACGGCGAGTAGCCCATCAGGATATCCGCCCATCCGACCGGGCTCTTCGGGTTCGCGTTGCATATTACAGGCCCGACCGCAGACCAGCCGTTCCTATGCGATCCGATCAACGCCTCGGCCCAGTGCGGGTCGGGGAATACGTGGTCTTCCGAGAAGGCGACGACAGGCGCGGACGCGGCTCTCACGCCCGCCGACAATGCCTCGCCGTAAGAAGTTATCTCCCCGGGCTTCACGACCTGAAACCCGTGAAAAACCCCGACTCCTCCGGGCTTATTCCGGGCCCGCTCGCGGACAGCGCGACGATCACCAATTCCAGTTTGTCCTTGACGGTCTGTGCTTTCAGGCATTCGACGGTTCTCCTTATTGTCCCGTAGGTATCCGGAGTAATTAGCACGACCGACATTTCGGGACCATTAGAAATATTCATAGCTGAGTAAACTCCGGATCATTTTTTTTCAAATAATATCCAGTCATACAGAGAATTGTAAAATATAATCAGCCGCTTCTTTATCCGGGCTCGCCGGGCAGGTTGGATAATTTTACCGGCATGCCCGTCGATACGGATTCGACCGCCGAGAGAGCGATTTCGAGCGAGCGCCTTCCGTCTTCCAGATTACATTCTGTATTTTTATTATAAATCACGGAATCTGCAAAGCTTTGCCATTCGCGATAGTAAGACTCTTTGAAAATTCCTCCGTGACTGAGCGCCCCTGCGTTTCCGGCTGTCTGCATGACCGTATGAAAAGGTCTCCCGATCATGGAAATAAATCTGCCGGGCGCGGCCGAGCTCGGCCTTATCTCGAGTCCGTCGATGTCGTAGGGCGATATCTTCAGGCTCCCGGACTCTCCATATACCTCGATTTCGTTTCCGTGACTTGACCGGAACGAAAAGACGGACGACGACAGAATGCCGTTTGACATTTTCAGCGTAACCGATGCTGCCTCGTCCTGTATATCTCCTGAGACGCTCCTCGCGTAGATTTCTTCCACTTCCGAATTAAATAAATACCTAAGTAAATCGAAATGATGGATTGCGAGTTCCAGTATAACCCCGCCTCCGAGCCCCCGGTTTTTCCTCCATTCGGTGATCATCGGATGATTCGTGGAGATTACACTCCGCACCAGTTTTACAGGCCCCAGCTTCCCTTCCTCAATGACCTCTTTCGCTTTCCTCACATTACGATGCCAGCGGAGATTGAATCCGACAAACGCCTTAACGGAAGACTCTCCGGCTTTTTCTATCAACTGCCCGCTTTCTTCCAGGCTTAGTGCAACGGGTTTCTCGATGAAGAGGTGTTTGCCCGCATTGAGCACGGCCATACCTAGCGCGAAGTGATATTCGGAAGGGGCGCATACGGCGACGGCTTCTATTTCCGGGCGGTTTATCAGCTCGTGCGGGTCTTCATAGAGATTACTGATTTCAAAAGTTTCGGCCAGCCTGTCTAATTTCTTCTTATCGACATCCGAGATCGCGACAACTTCAATGTTGCGCAGTGATTTGAGCGAGGGCAGGTGGAATGTCTCGGTCACTCCCCCGCAGCCGATTATGCCTAAAGTTATGGTGCCGGGTTTGTTTGGCATGTAGAGATTGTGACTTATTTATGTATGAACCGCCAGGTGAGAATGAAATGTCGGGATTGACACCGCTGTGAAGGCAGGATATTAATGGAAAGGGGAGAGCTAGAAATAATGGAATATTTAATAATAGTTGAGCGGAGCGAAACCGGAACCTACGGAGCGTTTTGCCCCGATTTACCCGGCTGTGTGGCAGTCGGCGATACGATTGAAGAAACCTTGCAGCTTATGAAAGACGCAATTCCATTTCATATTCGGGGATTAATTGAGGATGGTCTTGAAGTTCCCGCTCCATCAAGCATGGCGGAATATATTGAATACGAAGAAGCTAGTTGAATTTTGAAGACACAGAGTGACGAACCAATGACACCTCTTTTTTTGTCATCGCGAGAACGATTTCGAGCGTGCGAGGAATCGGTTGCCCCTGGATGATTCCAGTGAAACGATACCTTATGGCAATTCGATACTAAATCCAAAACTTTTTGGTCGTGGCGATCTCGCTTTTTCATAAGATTGCCGCGGTTGCTGGATTCATTTGGTATGGCGCGTGGGTAACTTTCTTAATTGCAATCGGCCAGCAGCGACCGGTTCTTGCGCTCGCTCAGAACCGTTCTTCGCAAATATAAACCTCACGGATAAAGTCCCCGGAGCTTTTTGGCCCGGGATACGTGGCTTATGCCGAGCATCAGCGCGGCGAGACGCATCGACACGCCCTCTTTCTCCGCGTACTCGGCTACCTTGATAAACGTACTCTTCATGCGCTTCTTGAGCTCGTCGTGCACGGCCTCCCTCGACCAGTAATATTCCTGGAGCCCCTGAACCCATTCGAAATACGACACGATAAGCCCCCCGGCGTTTGCCAGTATATCCGGTATCACGGGTATGTTCCTCTCCCGGAGTATGTCGTCCGCCTCCGCCGTAGTCGGGCCGTTCGCCCCCTCGACCACCATCCCGCATTTGAGCCCGGACGCGTTCTGCTTCGTTATCGCCCTCCCCAGCGCCGCCGGTATGAGCACGTCGCATTCGAGCGCGAGCATCTCGTCGTTCGTCACCTTGTCCCCGTTTGACGTACTCGTTCACCTTTCCCTTCTCCCTGACGGTTCGTATCAGATCCTCGACGGAGAGTCCGTTAGGGTTGTATATGCCCCCGTAGACGTCGTTCACGGCTACGACAGTGATCCCCATATCGTCGAGCTTGTGCGCGGTGTGGCTCCCGACGTTCCCGAACCCCTGAATCACCACCTTTATCGAGTCCGAGTACCTCTTGAATCTCCTGAGCGCGTCCTCGGTCACGTAAGCGACCCCGTATCCCGTCGCCTCCTCCCTCCCGAGCGAGCCGCCTATGATGACCGGCTTTCCCGTGACGACGGAGGGGACCGTGTACCCCTGCGCCACGCTGTACGTATCCATGATCCATGCCATTACCTGGGGGTTCGTCCCGAGGTCAGGCGCGGGTATGTCCTTGTTCGGGCCGATTACGGGGAGTATCTCGGCCGTGTACCTCCTGGTGAGCCTCTCGAGCTCGCCCTGGGACAGCGTGCGCGGGTCGACCGACACGCCCCCCTTCGCGCCCCCGAACGGCAGCTCCGCGAGCCCGCACTTCCACGTCATATTCATCGCGAGCGCGGCTACCTCCCCCATGTCCACGTCCGGGTGGTATCGTATGCCGCCCTTGTAAGGCCCGAGGGTCTGGTTGTGCTGCACCCTGTACCCGCCGAATACCTTTATAGTGCCGTCGTCCATACGCACTGGACAGCTCACTACGAGCGTCCTCTGAGGGAGCCTGAACCTGTTTTCGAGTCCGTCGTCGTCCGTCAGGAGCCTGCTCGCCCTCTCGAACTGGACTATCGCCTCCCTGAACGCGGCCGAATTGAATAGCTCGTACATATCTGTCCTCCCGTTTATGTGGATGTCGGCACTGTGGTCTATGGGGACTTGCCTTGTGAGCGGCGCCTTCCGTAGAGACGCCTATGAGAATTATATAGATATTTAGGGTTATAGCGATAGGGTATTCGCTCTGCGCAGACTCTTAACAGGAATTACCGGTTTCCCGTACGAACCGAGAATCCCTTCGCCGGGACAGGACTAATGTCGGGCCTTAACGTCCCTTGCCGTTTGTGGACGGTATATCGAGCACCGGGCGCGGTGTGTCGGGGCCGCTCGGCGGAAGTACGGGATATACTACCTCCGGCTGCGTCCCCGTGAGCGCCCCGAGGAAATCGACTATGCTGTCCACTTCCCCTTCCGTGAGCTTCATCCCCAGCTGTACGGAGCCCATTATCGAAACGGCCTCTTTTAAGTCCCACACCTTCCCCGAATGGAAGTAAGGCGCTGTGAGCGTAATGTTGCGGAGCGTGGGGACTTTATAGACGTATTCGTCGCTCTTCGTCTTGGTCACGGCGAAGCGCCCCTTGTCTCCCGGAGGCCTTACCTCGTCCGCGGGTTTCTCCACGAGGCCGAACGGGAAATACCCGCCGCCTCCCGCGTTGATGCCGTTGTGGCACCCGGCGCACCCTTTGTTCACGAACAGGGCGAGGCCTTCCTTCTGGTGTTCTGTGAGCGCGGAGCCGTCCCCGCCGATATATTTGTCGAACGGGGAATCCGGGGTAAGGAGCGTCGATTCAAACGCCTCGATGGCCTTAACCGTATTGTCGAACGTTACCGGGTCCGCATCTCCGGGGAACGATCTTTTAAAATGATCCGCGTACGCGGGCATGCTCTTCAGGGTCTCTACGGCCCGCTCGGGGGTGTTGCTCATCTCCACGGTCGCCTGCATGGGGCCCTTGGCCTGCTCGGCGAGGTCTTTGGCCCTCCCGTCCCAGAACTGAGCGATATTGAATACGGAGTTTAGCACGGTAGGCGCGTTCCTCGGACCCTTCTGCCAGGCGTGTCCGATGGATGTTTCCTGCAGGTCCACGCCTCCCGTGCCCAGGTTATGACAGGTATTGCAGCTAATGAGATCGGAGGCCGAGAGCCTCGGATCGAAATAGAGCATCTTCCCGAGCTCCGTCTTTTCGGGTGTTACGGGGTTTTCCTTGTCCTCGGGAGCGGCTGCCGGTATGGGCTTGAAGAGCGCGGCCGCCTTTTTCATCATATCGTCTTCCGCGTGCGAGGCCCAGGGCGTGATGATCGCCAGGACCCCCAGAATCATAATCATTGATTTTAATTTCATATTCGAACCTCTCGATTGTTAATGTGCCGCGCGGACGGTGTGATGCCCGGTTTAGTCTGCGGCCTGCTTGCTCTCGGCCTCGGTAAGATAACCTAAGCCTTCCCTGAGAAACTTCCGGCTTATCACTATCTCCACGGCCGTGACGAATACGGCAATCACGCTCAGCCATGAATGTATAATACCCCACTCCGCCCTCGTGTATCCGAGCAGGAGCGTCACCTTGTCGTCTCCGGGCGAATAGGGCACGACGCCCAGCATGAACCCGGTCCACGCGGCAAGTATCCACGCCAGCATGAGCGCGGCCGTAACCGAGTAGCCGAAATATTGTCCGTACCCTGCGGTATTGTCCTCTTTCATCCGGTCTCTCCCTTTATGGAATGAACTTTCACCTTCAATTAGATAGTGCAAGCACAGTGCCGAAAATTATTTTCAATAACGACGGACAATACCTGCAAGTGTGGATTATAGACGGTTGTCCGAAATCAGGACAACGGACATGAGTATGAGCGGGAGCGCGCTCGCCTTTCGATTCGACGGGCCGCTATTATTCGGAGTCCCTACGCCTGAGCCTGAGCCCGATCCGCTGCCGCTGATACTCCGGAAGGGCTGGCGTTCGCTCCTCTATCGAGCATATACTCTTAACTACGAAAAAATACGCTTTACAAAGGAGACTAATCATGACGAAAGTACTTCGCTGCAGGGACGTCGGAGTTGACTGCGACTTCGAGGCAAAGGGGGAGACGGCAGAGGATATCATGAATCAGGCGGCAAAGCATGCCAAGGAAGCGCACGGCATGGATGTAATCCCCGCCGAGGTTGTCGAGCAGTGTCAGAAGGCCATACGCGACATATAGAGCCCGCGCCTCGATGAAAAACGGACTCCGCGTGAGCTGCGATGAGGAGCGCGCGGAAACGGCTCTCCTTTCGCCCGGTCTGCATGCGTACGTCGGATAAATAAAAAAGGGGGCTTCCGCCCCCTTTTATTTGTATAGCCTGAGTTTGTATATATATATGGATAGTCTTTTTTAAGCGGCTGCCTTCCTTCTTCTCATTACGACCATGAATCCGGCTATGCCCAAAATTCCCGCCATGGCTATAAGCCCCCATTCGGAGAGGGTCGGTATGTTGGAGGGCGCTACGACATTCGTAAAAACACAGGACGCCGTATCACTATCCAGGCATTCGAATGTGACGCTGTTCCCGTCTACTGTAGCGGTGAGGCATGGGACGAACTCCCCCGGACCTCCGCAGTTGGTTACTCCTTCCGTGCAAACGATACTTTCAAGTGCCCATCCATTGGCATCTTCTTCCGTTACGGTCTCCGTTTCGCCTACGTTCATTCCGAAAGAAGTTTCGGGCGAGTCCGGGTCCTTTAATTCGGAGGTGAACTCACCACTCTCCCCCGTTGCAACGAACACAAATGTAAAGTTATTCGCGGGAGACGCCGATTTTGTAATCGATACCTTACAGTCCTGAGCCACGGCCCGGCCCGTGCCGAGCGCCAGGGAGCCTAATCCCACTATCATTACAAGGATAACAAAACTAATCAAATTTAATACGTATCTCATATTAGATTCCTCCTTTAAGCAGCTTCACTACTGCTTGTACGGATGCAATTCTATCATAAATAATCTAATCAAACAATGTATCTCTTAAGCGGCTGCCTTCCTTCTTCTCATTACGACCATGAATCCGGCTATGCCCAGAATTCCCGCCATGGCTATAAGCCCCCATTCGGAGAGGGTCGGTATGTCGGAGGGCGCTACGGGCGCTATAACGTTTGTAAAAACACAGGACGCCGTATCATCATCCAGACATTCGAATGTGACGCGGTTCCCGTCCACGGTGGCGGTGAGGCAAGAAGTGGTTCCGCAGCTGGTTGTCCCTTCCACGCACTCTATGCTGTCGAGTGTCCATCCATCGGGAACGACGTCTTCCGTTATAGTCAGTGTTTGACCTATATCTATTCCAAGAGGTCTTGTAGGATCGCTCGGGTCCCTTAATGAAAATGTGCCGCCAAAATCCCCGCCTTCCGAGAAACCAAACGGAGTGTCGTCGGCGGGGTCCGCTACTTTTTCAATTGTTATGACGCAAGATGGCTGAGCCATAACCCGGCCAGTACCGAGCACGAGCGAGCCCGCGCTCAGAAGCATTGTAAGGATTAAAAAACTAATCGAATTTAGTACGTATCTCATATAAATTCCTCCTTTAAGTCTATAATCCCTTACATCTTGAAATGCTATCATATACGAGAGACCCAAACAACCTTTATGTCATAGGGGCCGAACTATGAATTCGAGCGTCCTATGCCCTTCAATCACGCCTTCAGCGGCACGACCAGTATGCTTGCGCGTACCTGATGACGGAGCGCGTCGACAGTCGTGCCGTGGATGATGTCCGATATGCCCGAGTGACCGTGAGCGCCCAGTATCACGAGGTCCAGTTCGAGCTCGTTGACTATCCGCGCGAGCCCCGCGGCCGGGCTCCCCGTGCCTAACCTCCATTCCGCGTCATAGCCCGCGTCGCGGAGCCTCTTCGTGAGCGCCTCGAGCCGCCCCCTGTCGCTGAGCGTCTCCTGGTCGGCGGCCTCCTGTCCCATGACCTGCGCGGCGGGGCTTTCGACCACGTGCAGTAAAAATATCTTCGCCGACGTGCCCCGCGCCATGCGCTCCGCCTCGGCGAGGAGCCTCATGCTCCCGTCGGAGAAATCAATAGCCGCCCCCACGCGCCTGTACGGCTCCACCGTCGGAAGCTCCGTATCCGGGGCCGCCGCGGGACCGTGCACCCCGACCCAGGGCATCACGTACCTCCTTATCCAGGGGAGGAAGGTTATGTAGAGGAGGAGGACTCCGACCGCTATGCTTATGGGCACGACGGTGAGCGCGACCGTCAAGGAGTTCCCTCCCGAGCCGCTGAGCCAGCCCTGAATCTCGTCCATGACCAGCTTCACGTTGAGCACGACGATAATGGCCGCCGTGATCCAGGCCAGCATGCTCAGCCACCGGGGGGAGACGAACTCGCCCATGCGCCGCCTGTCCGATACGAAATGTATGAGCGGGATTATTGCGAACGGGAGCTGGAGCGACAGCATCACCTGACTCAGCACGAGGAGCGACCCCGTGGAGTTGTCGCCGAAATACCACACCGTGAACGCCGCGGGCAGTATGGCCAGGAGCCGCGTGATCATCCGTCTCAGCCAGGGACGGATACGGAGGTTCAAATACCCTTCCATGATGACCTGACCCGCGAACGTGCCCGTAATCGTCGAGCTCTGTCCCGAGGCGAGAAGCGCGACCGCGAAGGCGATAGGCGCGATAGACGCCCCCAGGAGGGGCTCGAGCAGACGGTGCGCGTCCTTGATCTCGGCCACGTCGTGGTGTCCGCTCCTGTAGAATACCGCAGCCGCCATTATAAGTATGGCCGCGTTTACGAAAAGGGCTATGTTCAGCGCGAGGGCCGAATCGATGGTGTTCCACTTTATCGCCCGTTTTATGCTCGCGCGGTCGTCTCCGATCTTTCGCGACTGCACGAGGGAAGAATGCAGGTAGAGGTTATGCGGCATGACGGTCGCGCCCAGGATGCCTATTGCGATATAGAGCGCGTCCTTGTTGGGAAGCGACGGGACGAACCCGCGCACGATCCCTCCCCACTCGGGTTTAGCGAGCACTATCTCGATGAGGAGGCACACGCTTATTGTCGTTATCAGCGATAGTATCAGCGCTTCGAGCTTCCGTATGCCGAACCGGGACAGCATGAGCAGCACCAGCACGTCGAGCGCGGTGATAAGGACGCCGTAGAGCAGAGGGAGTCCGAACAGGAGGTTCAAGGCTATGGCCGAGCCCAGCACCTCCGCGAGGTCGCACGCTATTATCGCGATCTCGGCCAGGACGTAGAGCGGTATGTTGACAAGCGCGGGGTACTCCTCGCGGTTGGCCTGCGCCAGGTCGCGCCGGGCCACGATGCCCAGGCGCGCCGACAGGCTCTGCAGCAGTATCGCCATGAGGTTCGACATCAGCAGCACCCAGATGAGCTGATAATTATAGCGGCTCCCTCCCGCGAGGTCGGTAGCCCAGTTGCCGGGGTCCATGTACCCTATCGATACGAGCAGGGCGGGGCCGCTGAAAGCGAGCCACTGACGCCACCTGGAGCCGATACCGGGCACGTTTACGGTCTCGAACACCTCAGCCAGGGAGTTCTGATTATCGGAAGCGGAACGAATTCTGGACAACTATGCGGCTCCTCCTTCAGGTTTTTTCCGTTTGCGTGACATAGATGCTTTTGGCGACGTCCCTCGGCAGGCGGTGAGAGAGCGAGCCCACTTTGATGGAGATGTCTCCTTCGAACGGGGATTTATCCGTTATCCGCAGCTTTACGCGCGGGTAGAGGCCTATCCCGGCCATAAACCGGAGCTTGTCCGGGTCGTCGTCGCTCACGCGGCTGATCTCGACCGCGTCGCCGACGTCCATGTCGGCCAGGCACCTGTTCCTCCCGACGTTTTCGACCTTCCCCTCGCCGGTCGGGATCGGGTCGCCGTGCGGGTCTATCGTCGGGTGTCCGAGGACGCGGTCCATCCTGTCGAGGATTTCGTCCGATATTACGTGCTCGAGCTTCTCGGCCTCGACGTGCACCTTGTCCCAGTCGAGTCCCAGTATCTCTTTTAGGAAAAGCTCGACCACGCGGTGCTTCCTTATGACCCCGATCGCTATCCGCTCCCCCTTTTCCGTAAGGACGACGCCGTGGTAAGAGACGTGCTTGAGGAGTTTTTCCCTGGCGAGCTTCTTTATCATGGACGTGACCGTGGGGTCCGACACGGCGAGCTTCTCGGCTATGGCCGAGGTGGTTACGCGCCCGTGGTGCTTTTCGAGCTTGTATATAGCCTTTAAATAATCCTCTATGGTCGGACTGATCATTTACCCGCTCTAAATTACAATTTAGACTCGTCTAAATTATATACCGGCCGCGGATTCTGTCAAGCGCGCACTCCGAAGTCCTGCCTCCGTAGGGGCGCCATCCTGGTGCGATAAACTGTGGTCGCGGCTGGGAGCCGCTCCTACAGAGGTAGAGCGCCCATCTCTTGTAGGAGCGCCATCTTGGCGCGAACGAATTAAAAAAAAGACCAGATGCACCGTGCATCCTGTATCCTGATTTATTGACCCCATTCTTAATATTCGGATAATTACATGAATCCATGAGACCTACCTGGGCTGAGATCGATCTCGACGCTTTAATTCATAATTTCAACGTGGCAAGAGGGTTCCTCTGGGAGGGGGTAGGGGTGCTTTCCGTCGTAAAGGCCGACGCCTACGGGCACGGCGCGGTGGAGGTCGGAAGGACGCTCGAAGAGGCGGGGACGGACATGCTGGGCGTGGCGACGGTGGAGGAGGCGGTCGAGCTCCGGGACTACGGGATAGAGATACCGATTCTCCTCCTGGGCGGGATGAGACCCGAAGAGGCGCCCGTCGCGGCGGAATATTCGCTGACCCCGTGCCTCTTTTCCCTCGATGCGGCCCGGGCACTCGACGCCCAAGCCGCGAAAGCCGGCAGGAAGCTCCCCTATCATCTGAAGATAGACACGGGCATGGCCAGGCTCGGGGTAAGGCCCGATGAGGCGGGTCAGTTCCTTACGGAGCTCGCCGCGTATAAGAATATAGTCATGGAGGGCGCGTTCACGCACCTTGCCTCCGCGTTTTCCGAGTCCCCGGAGGCTACCCGCGCGCAGCTGGACGAATTCTCGGGCCTGGTCGGCATGATCCGGGGGAGGGGGTTTATGCCCCGCTACGTACACGCTGCCAACAGCGCCGCTCTCAGGCGATACCCGGAGACACACATGGACCTCGTCCGCCCCGGCATAATGCTCTACGGCTCGGACGGCGCGGGCGGGCTTTCTCTCAGGCCCGTGATGAAGTTAAAGACGGTCGTCATACAGGTGAGGAGGGTCCCCGAGGGCACGCCGGTGAGCTACGGCGGCACTTTTATAACCGTGCGCCCGTCCGTCATAGCGACTCTTCCGATCGGGTACGCCGACGGATACATGAGGAGGCTCTCTAACCGCGCGAAGGTCTCGATAAGGGGCGCGCTCGCCCCTGTCGTCGGGACGGTGTGCATGGACCTCATCATGATAGACGTTACCGACGTCCCGGGCGTATCCGTCGGGGACGAGGTCGTATTGTTCGGGGACTCGCTCGTTTCCGCGGACGACGTAGCATCCTGGGCCGGCACTATATCCTACGAGGTGCTGTCGATTACGGGGAAGCGCGTCCCCCGGAGGTACGTGTGAGGGTTCGCAGATACAGGATTCAGATAAGGCCGGGAATCAACATCCTCATCATGAACATCAATTCAATTCCCCAATTAAGATATTAAGACGGGATGAGTTACATTTAAGTGAATGCCTCCGCCCAGCCCGAGAGCCATAGCCGCTATCGCCGCGCTCATATTGCACCTCCTTCTGCCCCTCGCCGGTGCGGCCGAGGAGGTGCTCAACCTGGGCCCGCTCCTGTACATAGACAGGGACGAGGCTTCGGGCACCAGGTCAATCGACGCGCTCGGCCCCTTTATATCGTACAAGAAGACCCCGGACACGAAAGAATACGGCTTCCGTCCGCTCTTCTACGACTATCACGATTACGCCAAGGACAGGACGGCGTTCGATTTCCTCTACCCTTTCTTCACGCACCGCACTTTCGAGGGGGACACCAAGTTCCAGGTCTTCGAATACCTTTTCTATTACAGCTCCGACCTCCGGCCGAGCGGGTTCAGGGAATATAAATACATGCTCTTCCCGTTCCTGTTCGGCGGGAAATACGAGGAGCCCGGACAGAGCTACTTCGCCCTCTTTCCCGTTTACGGGAAGCTCGTGAACAAGTTCGGCAAGGACGAGATAAGCTTCGCGCTCTTCCCTCTCTACCTCCGGACTAAGGAAGAGGGCGCTACGAACTACAACTTCCTCTGGCCCTTCGTCGGGGTGTACTCGGGGGGCGGAGTAAGGGGCGGCAGGCTATGGCCGGTATTCGGATACAGGGAGAAGGAGGGGGATTTCGAGGACGAGTTCGCGCTCTGGCCGATATACATGCACAGGGAGAGGGACTTCTACGGCGAGAAGCTTAGCTCGACTGCTCTGCTCCCCTTTTATTACGGCACGGACGCGCCCGGCAGGAAACAGAGGACTTACCTCTGGCCTTTCTTTAACGTAATCGACGATACGAACCGTGGACGTGAGGAGGTGGGACGTCCCCTGGCCCATCGTTACATTCTCCAGGGGCTCCGTGCATACGAACAGGGTCTTCCCGTTCTACTCGCGGAGGCTCGAGGACGAATACGAAACCGGGTTTCTGATGTGGCCCGTTTTAGGATACAAGAAATACTTATTCAAGGACTACATGAGGACGAAGAGGACTTTCGCTCTCTTCATTTTGAAGGACACGACCGATACCCCCTTCAACGAGCGCGGCAAGAGCGCCAAGTCGGTGCATTTCTGGCCTTTCTTCAGCTACAGGACTACGCCCGACGGCGTATCGACCATGCATTTCCTGTCGCTCCTCGAGCCCTTCCTCTCCGACAACCCCCCGAGGGAGAGGAACTGGTCCCCGTTCTGGCATTTTGTCGATTGGCGCATGGACGCCGAGGGGAACCAGCAGTCTTCCATACTCTGGAATACAATCAGGACCGAGCGGACGAAGGACAGTGTCAGGTTCGAGCTGAGACCGATAATACCCGTGATATCGTTCGAGAAGTCCGAGAACAGGTCCAAATTCTATCTCCTGGGCGGTCTGTTGGGCTACAAGTTCACGCCCGAAAAAAAGACCCTGCGCATTCTCTTTATTCCGGTTACTATTTCTAAAACGAAGTCCGGGAAAGAACCCGGCGGCAGCGGCGGAGGATAACGCAGTGAACGGCGTAATGTCATTCTTCAAGGTAACGGGCGGCCTCGTCAGTCTCCTGCTCGAGACCCTCTACTGGTGTAAGGCCGCGTTTAAAAACACGGACAAGATACTGGACCAGCTCCTCGTGATCGGGTACCAGACCCTCCCCGTCGGGGCGCTGATCGCGCTCTTCTCGGGCGGCGTGCTCGCCCTTCAGGCGGGCCCCACGCTGGCGAGGTTCGGGGTAGAGGAAAACGTCGGCGGGCTCGTCGGACTCTCGCTCGTCAAGGAGCTCGGCCCCGTGATGGCGTCGATACTGATAGCCGGCAGGGTAGGCTCGGCCATGGCGGCGGAGCTCGCGTCCATGAGCGTGTACGAGGAGATCGACGCGCTCAGGACCATGGACATCAACCCCGTCAGATACCTCGTCATGCCGAGGTTCATCGCCATGGTGCTCGCCCTCCCCGTGCTCGTCGTATACATGGACGTCATCGGCTGGTTCGGCGGAGCGATAGTTTCGACCATAAACCCCGAAGTCCACCTCTCGTTCGGGGTCTATTACAGGAACCTGGCCGACCTGGTGGATTTCACGGCTTTCTGCAACGGGCTCATCAAGGCGATGCTGTTCGGCGTAATCATATCCATCGTAAGCTGCTACGTCGGGCTCAAGACCAAGGGCGGGCCGAGGGAGATAGGGACGTCCGTCACGAAAGCCGTGGTGCTTTCGTTCGTGCTGGTGCTCGTATTCGATTATTACGCCACGAGGATTTTATTATTTTTCAAATTGGATTAGACTAATGGACATGCGTGAAAGCGTCGAAAACAGGAATAACTCCGGCCTGCCGGGGAACGGGAGCAGGGCGGGCGACGTGCTCCTGGGCTACCTCAAATCAGCGCGCGTGGGGGTCTCGATTTCGGGGCTCACTAAGTCCTTCGGAGAGAACCGCGTGCTCAGGGGGATCGACCTCGACGTCCGCCCCGGAGAGACGGTCGTCATACTCGGGAAGAGCGGAACGGGCAAGAGCGTGCTGCTCCGCCACATAATAGGGCTCGAAAAACCGGACGCGGGCAGGATACTCATCGCAGGCGAGGACATCAACGACCCCGATTTCAAGAAGAACCACGTAATATCCATGGTGTTTCAGAGCTCGGCGCTGTTCAACTCCCTCACGGTGGAGGAGAACGTGGCGCTCTATCTCAAGGAGCATAAGGTCTTCGACGACGGGAGGATTAGTCAGCTCGTGTCGAGCGCGCTCGAGATAGTCGGGCTCGAGGAGAAGGAGAGCATAATGCCCTCCATGCTATCGGGGGGGATGAAGAGGAGGGTCGCCATGGCGCGCGCCCTCGTAATGAACCCCGACCTCGTACTGTTCGACGAGCCCACCTCCGGGCTCGACCCGATGATGACCCGCACCATAGGGGACCTCATCCGGGACTTAAAACACAAGATCGAAATTACCCAGATAGTCGTCACGCACGACATAGACCTCGCTTTCTACGTCGCCGACAGGATAGCCATCCTCAGCGAGGGCAGGATTATAGAGTACGGAACCCCGGATGATATAAGGTGCTGCAAGGACAACGCCGTCCGGGAATTCATCACACCCCAGTTCGAGCAGGCGAGGAGGTAGAGGCACATGAACAAGCACGTGAAAGTGGGAATATTCTTCGTGGTCGGCCTCCTGATACTGCTCGCCGTCTTCGATTTCGTAGGGGACCTGCCGTTCTTCGGGAGCGATTACAAGCTCAGGACGTATTTTCAGTCGATCGACGAGCTCCGGGTGGGCAACCCCGTGAAGCTCGAGGGGTTCGCGGTCGGGAAGATCTCGAAAATCAGGCTCGCCGACAGGAAGATCGAGGTCGAAATGACCGTGATTAAAGACAGCGGCGTAAAGACGGACTCCGTCGCGACGATCAGGCTCACGAGCCTCCTCGGGACGAGCTACATCAACCTGTCTTTCGGAAGCCCGGAGAGCCCCGTGGCGCCGCCGGGTTCAATTCTTCCGAGCGAAGAGCCCGCGGACATAAACGACATACTGGTAAAGGTGGACTCCGCCGTGGGCTCGATTCAGTCCGCGCTCGGCGCTTTCGACGTGCTGGGCGACAATAAAGAACAGCTCACGAGCATTGTGAACAACCTCGATGCCGTCCTCAAGGGTCTCGAGAACGGCGAAGGGACGTTCGGAAAGCTCCTCAAGGACGACGCCCTCTACACGGACGCGAAGGGCGTTTTCTCGAACGTGAACGAGATAACCTCTTCCCTCAGGGCCGGCAAGGGCACGCTCGGGAAGCTCCTGACCGACGACACGCTCTATGCGGACGCCAAGACCGCTCTTTCGGGCCTGGGTAACGTGTCCGAGAAGCTCAACAACCCGAACGGCACGATCGGCAAGCTCCTTAACGACGCCACGCTCTATAACGAGGCCACGGGCGCGGCCACGAACCTGAACCAGATACTGGAGAAGGTGAATTCCGGCAAGGGCACGCTCGGTCAGCTCGTGAACGACGATAAGCTCTACAGGGACGCCCAGGACACGCTGCTGAAGGTGGACAAGAGCATAGACACGCTCGATGACCTGGCGCCTTTAGGCGTCTTCGGCACGGCGCTCGGCGTCGTGACGCTCTTCTAGGCCAGGCGCAGAACCTGCGCTCGTATACGATCCTTCCGAATCCCTTCGGCGCAATCCGACATTTGCGGCAATTTCGATTGTCTGCGGCGACTCGCCGCCCGTTCGTCCTGAGCCGGTCAAAGTATGAACGGGTTACATGCCTGTATATCCTTAGTAATTCGGCGGGAACACGTCTCTTGTACCGCGAACCTGGAAATGCTATAATCACTCTAATTTATTGATTGCATACTAAACTCATCAAAGGAGGGATTGAGATGAAAAGCATTAACCTGCTTGTGTTATTAACAGTATTATTCGTAGCTCCATACGCATTCGGACAAATATCTTCTTGTCCGTGCGATACCGCCGAATTGCCGAATGGTAATAGCGGCAACGAAATCGTCGATATTCTGTGTCCCGGCGGAGATCTCGCGGCGGGTAACGATTCAATATTGATTCCGGATGAAGTTGAAATTGTCAGGCCTTCGGGTGAAAAACTGGAGCTGGGTTATTCCGTATCTTTCGACGGCAGTGATCTTGTATGTTCAATATTTGAAGAGTCAATAGGTGAAGAAGGATTTAAGCTCAGTGACGAAGAATACGAAATTTGCAGGGAAGGATTGATCCGGAGATGTAACCTGCACTCAGTCACTAACGTCCCCACGCTTTCGGAGTGGGGTGGTATAGCGATGGTAGTGGTCCTGGGCATGATCGGACTCTACGCCGCCGCGCGCAGGAGAAAAGCGTCTGCTTAAAAAAGCTCACAAATAACGTAAAAAAAAAGGGAGCCTCGGCTCCCTTTTTTGTTTGCAATTATTGTTAAGCTTAAATCCCTCGTTTACGCTGCCGCTTTTCTCCTGCGCGAAGCGACAACCATTCCGATTATCCCCAAAGCCCCCGCCATCGCCATCATGCCCCATTCGTTGAGTGTGGGGATTGTGGTCTCCAGGATTAGTTTGCATCCTTGTATCAGACGCGCTCTGCATCCCTCAAGCTGCTCATCGGTAAGCTTCACGTCAACAGGAGGATTAATAAAGTCGGTGATTTCACATATCGGAGGGTCGGTTGACAGTACCTGATATGTAAATTCACCGCCAATCGCAACCACACCTGGATTTAATACCCAGATATTGCCTTCGGCGATTTGACCGTCGGGGCAGTCTATATGTACGATGTCGTTGCCGGTGAGCCCGTTTGACAATTGTTCGGTATCACACGGGCAGTTTCCCGCCAGGGCATAATCGGATACGACCAGGATTGTTAATAATATAAGAAAGCTAAAACCTTTCATATTCGATCCTCCATTTAGTGGTTTGCAAGGCGCGCATACTAATTCATACGATTATAACACCTGCAGGTTTGTAGTGCAAATGACATTTCACCACTTTGTAATTGAATATTAAGAAGGAGATAGGCCAATTGACAACTGACAATCGCGCTGAGTCTTTACCGGGTTGTAAACTGACGCCTGAGGGCAGGGAAATGTATATTAAGGGCGAGATTCACGAAACAAAAGGGAGCTTCGGCTCCCTCTTGTTTACGTTGTTTACGCTTTTTTTTAAACTTAAATCCTTTGTTTACGCTGCTGCTTTCCTTCTGCGCGCGGTAACGATCAACCCGATTATCCCCAGGACCCCCGCCATCGCTATCATGCCCCATTCGCCGAGTGTGGGAATAGGGTTCCTGACCGGGCCGCAGGCCGCGGCCAAACGTGCCTTGCAACTCTCAAATTCCTGGTCGGTAAGCGGCAAAAAATCACTCTGCACTTTGGCTTCACCGATTTCACATACCGCTTCGTTAAGTGCCGCAGCATAAGAAAAACTTTCTGATACAACTCCGGCTGAATCCGAGTTTACTGTGTAAACGGTGCCTTCGCCGGGACTACCGCCTGGGCAAAGAATCTCAATGATATCGTTTCCGGTGGTCCCGTTTGCCAATTCCAGGGTATCGCAAGGGCAGCTTTGCGCCAGGGCATAATCAGCGACAAACAGAACTGTTAATAATATAAGAAAACTAAAAGTTTTCATACTCGATCCCCCTTTAATAAGTTTGCTGTGTGCGTATATAAACTGGTACGATGATAACACCTGTAGGCTTCGTAGTACAAATGATATTTACACTCAGTAATTGAATATTAAGAAGGAGATAGGCCAATTGAAAGCCGACAGTCGTGCCGGGCATTTACCGGGGGCATCAATCGCATTGTCGGTCGGCCGGCGTTTGCCCCCTCGCATCCGCGTCTAAAACGCCCCAAAAAGTATTTGCAGTTGCGAATAAACCTCTTGACAAGAACCCCTTTTTCTGATTAATTTATATATCTAGAATGAACGTGCCTCAACGGAGCGCTTATCGGGGGTTTGGGGATAAGACAATAATTGCAGGCGGTTTATCGGTTCCCCGCAATACCGGCCTATTTCTACATATCAGTTCTTCCGAACTTCTTCACACAACGCAATATTGTAAGCTAACGCGGTAAAGAGTGTTATAAAACAGCGAAATATACTATGCGGCCTGAGGAAGGTTAAACACATAGAGAAAGGAGACGAATCATGGGACTGAACAAGAGCTTCATAGGAAAAGAATACGAGCCGTCGATGCACGTAGTAAGCACCGAGGAAGTGATAGACTACGCGTGGGCGATAGGGGCGAGGAACCTCAGTTATTTCAACTATAACGGGGCGTTTAACTTCAGCCACGAAAGCCCGGCCGGCATGGCGCCGCCGAGCTACGCCGTAACGTACGAGCTCCCCATACTGGAGCGGGTATGGAGCGACCCCGAGCTCCACGGGGGCGTTGAGGAGGCGAAGAAGAACGTGCTCATGCTCGTGCACGGCGACCAGTCGATGAAATTCTACAGGCCCATAAGGCCCGGAGATAAGCTCACGTTCAGGACGAAGATCGTGGACATAGAGGACAAGGGCTCGGGCGAGCTCCTCAAGATAAACGTGCTCACGACGAACGGCAAGTGCGAGAAGGTGGTCGAGTCCGACTGGGGTCTCTTCATAAGGGGTATCGGCAGCGGCGAGAAGCCGAAAACGGCCCCCTCCAACGGACAGCCCAAAAAAGAAGCCCCCGCAGAGCCGCCGATTGCGTTCAGGGACATAATACGGATTCCGTCCGACATAACGTACAGATATTCCAAGGCGTCTAACGACATGAACCCCATACACATAGACGAGAAGGTGGCCAAAGATGCCGGTCTGAGCGGCATAATAGTCCACGGCCTCTGCACGATGTCCATGACGATGAGGGCGATAATAGAAAGTTATCTGGACAGCGACCCGTCGAAGCTGAAATCCCTCGGAGTCCGGTTTACCGCTCCGGTCTATCCGGGCGACACGATAATAGTCGACGGATGGGAGAAGGGCAGGGAGAACGGGCACGTAATCCTCGGTTTCGACGTAACCAGAAAGAGCGACAACGTTAAAGTGATAAAGGGCGGAACGGCGGAAGTAGAGGTCTAGTACTGCCTTAGCTTGCTTTGATGAATGATGAGTGAATGAGCGGCGGCTGCCAGGAGCCGCCGCTTTTTTTTATGCGGTATTGAGGCCCCACGCCATCTGTCCCCGCGCCTCGTCTTCGGGGCTCGTCCCGAATATCCTGTCCTCGATAAGCCCCAGCATCTCCGGTATGGCGTCCTTTTGCCGCGCCGAAATGAGCGGGGCGGCGTAAACCCTGCCAAGCCTCCTGGCCGCGTCGGGGGGCGTCTTGTCGGCCTTGTTGAGCACTATCATCCGAGATATCGCATCGTAGCCCGTCTGGGAGAGTATTTTGTTGACGGACTCTATCCTCTCGTCCACCATCGGGTCGCTCGCGTCCGCCACGTGCAGCAGGAGCGACGAGCCCCCGAGCTCTTCGAGCGTCGCCCTGAATGCGTTGACGAGCTCTTTCGGGAGGTCGCTTATGAACCCCACAGTGTCGGTAATGAGTATCTCCCTCCCTCCGGGGAGCATTATCTTTCTGGTAGTCGGCACTAGCGTCGAGAACAGCTTGTTCTCGACGATTACCCCGCTGTTGGTGAGCGCGTTGAAGAGGGTAGATTTTCCGACGTTCGTATAGCCTATGAACGTGACGGTCGGTATCCCCGTCTCCTTTCTCTTCTCGCGCGTCCTCTCCCGCCTCTTGCTTAGCTGCGTGATCTCTTTCTCGAGGTTGTCTATCTGCTTTCTGATCCTTCTCCTCTCCTCTTCCAGCTTCTTCTCGCCGGGGCCCCTCGTCCCGATGCCGCCTCCGAGCTGCGAGAGCTCTATGCCGCGCCCGACCAGGCGGGGCAGGTTGTATTTGAATTGGGCGAGCTTCACCTGCAGCTTCCCCTCGGCGGTGGCCGCGTGCCTCGCGAATATCTCGAGAATGAGCTGGGTCCTGTCCATGACCGTGAGGTTAGTCTCGTCCGATATCGACTTTACCTGCGTGGGCGTAAGCTCGACGTCGAATATGATCTTCTCTGCGCCGACCTGCTTCGCCGCGAGTACCGCCTCCTGCAGCTTTCCCTTTCCGATCAGGTATCTGGGGTCGGTCTCCCTTCTTATCTGTACGATCGTGCCGAGCACGGCCTTGTTGGCCGATTTGGCGAGCGATTTCAGTTCTTCGAGCGATTCCTCGGCCTCCGCGCGGTATTTCTTCGAGTACCCCACGAGGAGCACCCCTTCGAGGTCCTTCGCGCCCCCGTGCTCGTGATACGACTTTTCGAGGCTCTGCTCGACGCCGCTTATGAGCTCGTCGCAGTTGAGGTCCACCTGTCCGAGGTCCCGGTACTCCTCCACCCGCCATTTCTTTCCGTCGTTATTCGGCGGGAGCACGTGCGCGAGATGGAACGCGCCCGGGTCGCCGTCGGGCCTCACTTCGAGAAGCCCCATCAGGTCGAGCCTTTCGTTTACGAGCGTCACGAGGTCGTGCTCGCTCAAAGCGGAATTCTTGTGGTGCGTGTGGACGAGCCTTGAGCCCCTGAGCCTGTATTTGGCCTCCCTCGATCGCCCCAGCACCTCGTCGTACGGAAGCTCGTGGGAGTCACCGAGGAATACGGCGGAGACCTTCCCCTTCCTGTCTATGAGGACGGAGATACCCCTCCTCATCTCGTGCGTGAGCCTGGTGAGGGTCCTGGCAAGTTCCAGTGTTATTATTTCTTTCGGTGGGATTTTCCTTCTGTAAAGCCTTTCAAGGCTGCCTGTTTCACTTCTCGTGAGTCCTGACGTCTTTCCGTATATTTTACTTATATGCACGCCTCCGTAGCGTATTTACCGATACTCTTATGATAAACATTCGCCCGGATCAGTCAAGGAGATTAATATTCCCTTAATTTATGTCATTGCAACGATTGCGATGAAAAAGAGCAATCGGTCGCCCCTGGCTGATCGCAAATAAGCACTTTAACCGCCGCACAGGAGATCAAATACCAGATTACGAAGCAGCGCGGCAATCTCATGAAAAAGCGAGATCGACGCGGCTGTATGCGTAGCCTCGCGACGACAGGCTTATATTGTCTTTGCGAGGAGCGAAGCGACGCGGCAATCTCATCTATCCGTCCTGAGCCTGTCGAAGGACGTATATTTGTTTCCTCTCCCCAGCGTGGGAGAGGGTTAGGGTGAGGGGGTACATTAAAAAAAATAAATCCGTTCATCCTGAGCAGGAGCCTGCCCTGCGCGGAGTCGAAGGGTCGAAGGTCGATGTATAAGTATAGGTAATAAAGCAGGATACAACTGATACCTCAACCAATTCCTACGGCTGCCTCGGAGGGCCGATAAGGGGCGCATCGACAGGGGCAGCGAGTCCGAAGAAGACCACCACCCCGTCCCCTCCGCATTCGGTGGACACCTGTCTGCAGCCTTCTTCCGTCATCCTGGCGCACGCTTCGGGGTCGTTCACGTTGTTGGCGGCCCAGACGTTCCCCGCCTGGTCTATCGCGACCGAGGTAACGTGCTGGAGCGCGCCCCCGCCGTCGTATCCGGCCGAGGGAGATATCGCGTCCCCCGTAGCAAGCCCCTGAGGGCAGTTCTCGCTCCTCTCCCCGCAGAGGTTCACTAGAACGCCCCCGTTGTAGTCGGCTACCCAGACGTTGTCGTCCCCGTCTATCGCTATTCCCCAGGGGCCCTGTAAGCCGCCTGTGAACGGCGATCCCGGGGCGTTCGCTCCGTACGGGTCGAGGAGCGTGACGCTCCCCGCGCCGGCGCCTTCCCCGCCCGTGAAGTTCGCTATCCACACGTTGCCGACGCTGTCGACGGCGAGGCCCTTGGGCCCGCTTATTCCGCAGCATCCGGGTAAGGACTGATACGCCGGGTTCCCCAGAGGGTCGATGCTGGTCACGGTGCCGCCCGCGCCGTTCGTTATCCATATGTCCCCTTCGAGGTCGAGCGCCATGTCGAAAGGCCAGTCGAGCGTATCTGTGCCGGGGTATACGAACGTCACCGCGTTATTGGGGTCCCCGCCGGGGAATAATATCAGCGAATTCCCGCATCCGGGGCACTCGTCAGAAGCCCTGCCGTTGATGAACCATACGTTCCCGTCGTAATCGACTATCGCCCCCTCGACCCTGCTAGTATTGCCGTTTGCCTTGTAGCCCGTCCCGTCCGGGGAGAGTGGCGAGCCGTCGGGGGTGATCAGGGATACGCTGTTCCCCCGTCTGTTCCCTATCCATACGTTCCCGGTCTGGTCTATGGCGATGCCGGAGCCCGCGCCGTCTATGCCTCCTCCGGTAAATCCGGAAGCCGGGGAGAGCGGCGTGCCGTCGGGAGCGAGCTTCGTCGCCCCGGACCCGTCGGACGGACAGTCCTCCGGGCCTGACAGGAGGCTGTTAGTCACCCAGACGTCGCCGTCCGCGTCTATGGCTAAAGCTCCGGGCGAGTCGAGTCCGCCGCCCGTGTATTTAAGGGCGACCGCCCACGACGAAGGGGGCGAGTTGAGCACCGGGGAATAGGGCTCGCCCATGGACAGGAGAGAGAATATTCCATCGATGTTGTTCCAGGGGTTAAGCGCTATGTCGTGGAGCGCCGAAATGGTGTCTCCGGGTGCGGACCATCCGGGAGGGGTCGCCGCGGAGAAGAGTTTTTCGCAGGCGTCCGCGGGCGAGTGAACCGCGCACGCGTGGATAATATCGCCCAGCGTGTTGGTTGATGCGAGCGCCCCGGCAGGGGAGCCGTTCACGGCGTTCACTATAACCCCGCCCGGCGCGCCGGTCTCTATATTGACTATGTTCCGTACGTTCCCGGCTGCGTTATATATGCCGGTGCTGTTTCCTATTATCGCGCTCCCGCTCAGGAACCGGGCGTTCGTCCACACGGACGCTATGGTCGTAAGCTCGTTCAGCGTCACCCTGTCCGGCCTGCCGTTGACTTCGCCGATTATGGTGAGGAACGCGAGCGCTTCGTTAGGCGAGGCGTTCCCCCGGGGCGTTCCCCCGCGGGCGACGGCGTAAATGATGCCGCTCTCGGCCGGTCTTCTGAATTTTATGCTGAAATTCCCCTCGCTGTCGGTCGAGCCGCCGCCCAGGGTCTCGGATATTACGGTGCCCGCCGCGTAGAGGGTCACGCTCGAGCCCGATACGGGCTCGTCCCCGGCAATAACCCTGCCTTTGAGCGAGAGGTCGGACCCGGCTGTTTCGCACCCGTACAAAGCCGCCGCGAGTAAAACTATCCCGGCAACCCTCGCATAAAGCGGTTTGGTCTTCAACTGGAATGTCCCCCCGGAGCACACATGAACAGGGAGTTACAGTACCAGATTCGCATGTGATTTCAATCCGGGACGGCGCATAAGAACGGAATGCGATTCGTTCCCTCAGTCGGTCGCGAAGTCCCCGTCTTCGGAGGCGTCCGCCTCTATCTGCGCAAGGCTCGCATACCGCCCGTGGATGTCTATGTAATTGTTTATCGCCTCGTTTATGACCGCGCTCAGGTTCTTGCCGTAGGCGCAGGCGATCTTATCGAGCGAAACGCGCTTCTCCGAATCAATCACAAATGAAACTCTCGTGGATTCATTAGCCATAATCTCTGCTCCTCTTATTTATATCCTAGCACACGGGGCACGCTGATAATAGATAAAAAAATCAGGGGCGGACGGACGATCCTCCGAGTTCGAATATCCATAGTGCTTTACGTCCGTGTTATCGCGATTATAATTTGTCATCGCTATGGCGGGAGCCTTCGCTCCCGGGCGGGGGACTCTAAATAACGAGGACTATAAATGGCCGACGATTTCGAAAATGATATAAGGACGATTGCACGGAGCGTGCAGAAGGGTGAAGGTACACCTGCGGCAATACCCCCGCTCACGGACGAAGACAAGGTATTCCTCGCTGCCGTAGAGGAGTTTTACGTGCTCACCAGGCGTGCGGTAACTATTTTTAACGACGCCTCGCCGGGCATGAGGCTGTCGCTCCAGAGGCTCACGCCGGATTTCCTCGGACTCTTCCTGTCCATACCCGGCAGGAGGGGCGGTTTCTCGGTATTCTCCCCATCGAGGATAGTCGTCCTGTTCGACGAAGACCCCGACTTGCTCACGGTGATCGGAAAGATTAGGAGGACCGAAAAGGACGGCGAGGGCAAGCTCTCGTCAGCGATCCAGCTCATCAAGGTTAATTTCAGCAAGGAAGATAGCGCAGTAGTTTACAAGGACAACGCGGGCGGGCCGCTCGACCCTCACGGCCTCGTAACGCTCCTTATCAGGTGGGTATCGGCCGCCTGAACACTCAGGGATGGAGCACTATGTTGGTGAGGGAGGCGAGGAATACGATAGAGAATATGAGTATTGCCACGCCCATGATGTAAAGCGCGCCCGATTTCTCGCGCTCCGAAAGCTCGAATAGCTTCTTCTGTCCGTCTTTTTTCTCTTGTTCGCTCATGACCGCAGAATTATAACGGCTTATCTGTCTTTGTAAAGATATATCCGGGCGGGAGCTTCAACAGGTATCCGGTCCGGGGTTGATTTATCCGGCCCGCCTCACGGCCCTAGTTCTCCTCGCAACGAAGAACAGTCCGATCAATCCCAATCCCGCTGCGGCCGAGAGCATCCCCCATTCGCTCAGAGTCGGGACGTTCTCCCCGACCCGGTTGCCGAAGAGCACTTTGTCGACGCCCGGAAAAATATCGTCCGGTCCCGAGATCTCGACCCTCAATATGAACTTATCGGACGATATGCCGAGGAAGCTGTCGCACTCGTCCGTGGCTATAACCGTCGTTGAGCCTATCTGTACGTCGTCTTCGTTGAATACGTTTACGTTCAGGGTTTCACTGCAGGGCGCTCCCCCCTCTGCGAAACAGCAGAGGTCGATGCCCACCTGCTTGACGTCTCCGTTCAGGAAACCTATAACCAGCGTATCCAAAAATTCGTCGGTCGCGAGCGCGGGGAAAGGGTTATTGGCTACGAACGCGCCCAATAGTGCAATATCCCCCTGGGGGAAAGCCGAGAATTCGATCCCCGGGAGTATATCGCCGGGAGAAAAGCACGCGTCGTTGCTTAATTCATCTACGGGCGCGGTGCAGTTGCTATCCGACCCCGGCGTCACGCCGAGTCCCCTGAAGTCCTGGACTGCGAGGCCCGGATATTCGGTCGTAAACTGCGCTTCGTCGTTTGTAAACTCATACTGCGCCCGAACGGTTTTCGGCATGATGAATATGAGCGCCAAACTCAGCCAGATAAAGCCGCCCGCAAGCGTTTTATAATTAATTCTTCGCATAATCATCGTCCCCTCTATTTAACGTATGGCCGACGTAATCATTGATAATCGGAATTAGCAGGGATTATAACATTGCGTGAAGCTCCTGCATAGAGACCCGTGTGCTACGGCTTGATGACCAATACCGGACAGGCGGACTCCTGAACGATCTTCTCGGTAACACTCCCCATGATAAACTTTTTAATCCCCTTTCTCGCATGGGTGTTTACTACTATCAAGTCCATTTCCTTATTGTCCGCGTACTCGACAATGCCCATCGCGGGGTTTATTCCCTCGATCTGATCCGTCGTGATCCCCGGTTTGCCGGCCTCTGTGCCGTCTGTCTTAAGCCTTTGTCTCGGTTCCTCGACCCGCGCCGCCAGTTCTGCGGAAAAAAACTTCAGCGCGTCCTCGCCCAATTCATTTATTCCGACCGGGGGTTCTCCTTCTTCGAGGGCGGCGTAAGCGAACAGCCTGTAGGCGTACACGACCGAGATATTCGCCTTGAACGCCTGCGCCAAATCTACTGCGCAGCTCAGGGCGGATTCTTCTTTTTCATATATATCCAGGGGGACGAGAATGTTCCGTATCTCTATCGCACTTGTTTTGTCCCTTTTCTTAACGGCGAGGACGGGAATACCGGACTGTCTTAAAACTTTCAACGCCGTGCTCCCGACCAGCATCCTGTCTATTAGGCCGAGACCGCGTATCCCCAATACTATGAGGTCGGCCTTCCTGCGGCGCGCGAGTTTGACGATTTCCACGCTCGGGTCTCCGATCAAGACGGAGGTACGGAATGGGAGACCCTCAACGCCCGCGTTCTCCGCCTCCGAAGCGAGTCTCGCCTTGTGGCTGGCGGCCGCTTGCTCCACCCATCCGTAGAGGTCGCTGTCGGGGTCCCTCGCGTAGTCGTATAAGAGCCTCGGATGCATTTCGATCACGTATATGCCCGTCAGTTCGGCCCGGGATCTCCGGGCGAGATATATTGCATAGTTAAGCGCTTCCAATGATTCCTTCGAGCCGTCGCTGGCCCATATTATCCTTTTTATCTCTCTCATGATTACAATGCCTCCTCAACCTCGACCCCCCCTCGGAGCTCATATTATCTTATCTATAATACTATCTTACTGCGTATATTTTTCTGTCAACTTTGTGGAATCGCCTCCCGAAAGCCCGGCTGTCCGGGATTGCCGCCCGATCCATGTGAAGATGGTAAACCGGATTGCAATAGTCCTCTTAAATGTCCCTGCCCGAAGCGCTACAGGCGTTTCTAAATGGATAGCACGGGTGTGACGGACGCTTTCCCATACCCGGCTTCCTGTGCTATCTCATTGGCTATCATACCGGCAAAATAATATATGCGCTGAATGAGCTCTACGAACTGGCTTTCGACTCTGTAAAGCACTGCCCGGTTAGGATCGTCGCTGACCAGGCGGCGGGAGAGGTGCTCGACTATCTCGTCCGCCAGCCTTTCGACGTCCGGCTTCATCTCGACGACCCTCACGGCAAGCCGGGCATCCTTCAGTTCGAGGGCTTCAATTGCCGTATGAAAAGCCTCCCTGACCTTAGACGAATACGGCTGGAACCGGCTGATCGTCTCCTCGCTAAACGTAAAGCGCTGCTCAAGCCGCTCCCTGCCGATTGATACCATATTTACGGCTATTGTTTCTCCGACGTGCTCCAGGTTGACGGTCACTGTGATCAAAGCCTCGAGCCTTCTCGTTTCAGACGACTTCATCTCCGTGGAATAGAGCCGTCTTGCGTAATCCATGATCGCGTCGTGCAGCATACGGAGCTCCTTTTCACGGGATACGATCTTGTCCAGGTCTTCCCCGCCGCCTGAGAGCACGGCGGGCCTTGCCGCTTCTATTAATTCCTCCACATATCCCCCGAGACGCACCGCTTCGAGACGTATGCGCTCGATGGCTAGCGCAGGTGTTTGCAATAATGCTTCGTCCAGGTATTTGGGCTGCGCGTACTCGGGCAGAACCTCGGGCCGCTCGGGGATGAGCCGCTTGATCAGGCTCGCAAACGGCCCGATTATGCCTATGAAGATGAGCGTATTAGCAACGTTGAATAGAGTGTGGGCGTTTGCGATCTGACGGGGCGTGTCGGCCGCCAGCAGCTCGGTCCCGGACAGATTCGCGCTCACCGGAGAGACGGCTTCGGCGAGCATAGCGAGGTAGCCGATGAAGGGAAGCCATATAAGCACGCCGATTATGTTGAACAGGATATGCGCGGCCGCGGCTTGTTTCGCGGGCGCGGGCTTGCCTATGGCCGCGAGTACGGCAGTCACGCATGTGCCTACGTTCGCGCCCAGGACGATCGCTATTCCGGCGTCGAGCGTTATTGCCCCCTGCGAAGCGAGCACGATGACGATGCCTATGGTCGCGGCCGAGCTCTGCACCAGACCGGTGAATATCAGGCCTGCGCTGATACCCAGGAGCGGATTGCTCATTTCCTTCATCACGTCGATGAACGGCTGATATGTGCGGAGCGGATGGGTCGCGTCGCTCATCACTCCCATCCCGAAAAAGACAAGCCCTATGCCCATGAGGATGCCGCCGTAAATACGGGTTTTTTCGGACTTTGACACGAACCGCATCCCGTAGCCTATGGCTACAGGCAGGAGCGCGTACTGCGTTATATTGAACGCGATCATCTGGGCCGTGATGGTCGAGCCTATATTAGCGCCCAGGATGACGCCGATGACCTGCTCAAGCGTCATAAGGCCGACGGATATGAACCCGATGACGATAACCGTGGTCACGGACGAGGATTGTATGATAGCGGTAGTGATAGCGCCCGTGACGGTCGCCATGAACCTGTTCTTTGTGAGCCTCGACAGGAGCGTGCTCATGCCGTCGCCCATGACCGCCTTAAGTCCGTCCGTCATCTGGTCCATGCCGAACAGGAAAATAGCGAGACCCCCGAAGAGGCCGATAAGAATCATTCCCCATTTCGGGACCGTGACATCCGATTCGATTCCGAGCGCGCGGCCCGCCGATACGAGCGCGGCCGCTATGACCAAAAACGGAATGGAACCGGGTCGGGTGAATATTCTCTGAAGGATCATTTTTTATGCCTCCTGGTCACTCGATTGGTCCTGATGAGGCGTTCTTGATTACATCACAACCACGAGCGATGTTGTCTGTTCTCGCGGGCTGCCTTCGGTCTCCGGGATAGAACATACCGTCACTACTTGTCAGGCGTGATCCTGGTTATTTTCGAGCCCTGGAGACCGATGCCGGCCATTAGCCCCTTCTGATCGAAGATAAAGGCGTAGACGCCCTTCCTCAGGGTCGTCGACGACAGATTCTTTCCGAATCCCTTGTCCAGGACGACGACGCTCGGTCCGGTGCCGATTTCCCAGCCGTCGCTATTTTCCAGATATTCGAGCGATTTATCGTCCATGAACAACAATACGTAGCCGAATGACTGCACGCCCGCCTGCAATCCGAACGAACCCGCAAACGACCGGTAGTAAGCGACCGTCTTTCCTTTCATGCGCATGGCGCCGTCCCCGTACTGGCCTCCGACTATAAGACCGGCCTTCACGATGTCCGGGAAGACGAGTATCCCCTTTGCATTGCCCGCGAGGGTTTCTGCCCCGGGCGTCGTCTCGTAGAGCGTATTCAACGCGGCCGTGACCTTGCGGTTAATCTCGCTTTTACTCGCCGCATTAGCGGAATGCATAGGCGAGAAGATAAGAAACATCAGCATGAACCCCTGAAGCGTACGGATGACAATACGCATGGTTATCTCCCTTCCAACTGGTTTATGCAAAACTAAGCGCAATCTAAGACAAATTTCTTAAACGGGAGGCTACAAGAGAAAGCTGAATTCGCTCGACTCGTCTATATCCGTATGAAAACGGCCCCTGCTGATCGCCTTCTTGAAGGCCTCGAAGTCGTGTTCTACCTGATCGGCATAAGACTCGGCGTACGCCGCTACGGCGTCGTCGAATCGGTCGGATGATCCAAGGTATCCGGCTATCATTTGAGCGTCCCCGGACTTTGCATGCGCCCGCGCCAGTGCCCATCCGCACATCGTCGAATAGTCTATCATGGTCTCCGGAAACCATGTTTCGGGCTCTGCGGATATCTTCATGTCACGGAGCTGGCGGACATAATAATCGTGCCCGCCGGGGACCCGGGACCAGCCGAGGAAGATGTCGCTCATCGCCTGAAGGAGACGCTGACCGTCTACCACCCGCTGCCCCTGGTTTTTAAAACGGCTCTTTGCGCCGGGAGGCTCGAGCACCGACCGGCGCGCTTCCTTGATCTGCAGGAATAGAGGGTCATTCTCATCCGCAAGCAGCAATGAGACAACACATCGTGTGCCCACACTGCCGATTCCGACGACCTTTACCACTATGTCTTCGGGGATGTAGCGATTATATAAAATCCGTCGGTCTGATTGCAGCGTTTTCTCGTAGTGCTCCCTGAACTTAATTGCGGCCTTTTCGAACTCCGGAACGTTCTCTTTGAAATGAAAGATGTACGGAGGGTTATCCACGATCCTTCTTAATCCGTCCTTGACATCGGTAAGCTTGGGAAATAAAGCCTCGGAGGTTCGGGACTGCGCTTCCTCTTTCTTCTTCTCTATCCTTTTTACCGTGTCCTCATGCTCTTTAAAAGCCTCCATCATGTCGTCTAAGGTGATTTTCGAGTACCAGAGCTCTAAAAGCGTCAAATCGGCGTATTCCGACATACGCGTTCTGTACGACTCGACGGCTGCCCCGACGGCTTTATCCGCGTCCTTTTTTGAGAAGTCCCGTTCCCTGGCGCATACCACGATGCTCGCCGCAAGCCGCTTTATATCCCACTCGAACGGAGCCGGAAAAGTCTCGTCGAAATCGTTGATATCGAATGCAAGGTTCCGCTCTGGCGTAGCGAAGCCGCCGAAATTCATCAGGTGGCAGTCGCCGCAGGCCTGAACGGTGATACCCGAGTTCGGAGAATTGATCAGGTCGCGCGCCTGTATGATGGCCGAGCCGCGGAAGAAGGTGAATGGAGTCTGGGCCATCCTGCCGTAGCGGATTGCGATGAGTCCGGGGATCCTGTCGGCATTTGATTCTTCGAGAAGATCAGCGACGGTCTGAGGGCGCGGCTGCGGATTCCATTCCGCGTGTGAGGAGCGCGGACACTTCTCGCGAAGGGCTTTTCCCTGTTTACGCCTCTCTTCTTTGGTTACGGGTTTAATTTTCATCTGAATGCATGCTCCTTTTTCCCCGGCCTATTCAAGATTAATACACAACCCGCATCAATCGGAGAATGATTGAATAGCTATCAGCGCTTATTAGGAATTATTATAATTGATATGCATGAGTCAACACAATGGGCAACTTTCTGTTTAACGGTTTGAACGAGCCGAACTGCCGGAATCTTTGCCGTCATAGGGTTATAATTCCCGCTACGGATGCGGCTCCTTGCTCAGTCGGCCCCATCCGAGTGCAATCAGGGCCGATGCTAAAGTCTGGAAGATGCCATATACCAGCACCGCCGTGACAGCCGGCGTGCCGGGGAAGCTCCCGGTCGCAATCACGAGGCTCACGCTGACGTTCCGAACTGATGTAGCAAGCGCCATAGCTTTCCTATTGGCGCTCTCGCGTCCGCCCAGAAGCCACCCTGCCGCAAGTGAAAGGACCAGGAGCGCGATCATCCCGGCGTAACCTCTCGGTCTGACTGCAGAGAGCACATGGAACTGGACTACAAGGATAAAGCCGAGCACAAGAAGATTGAGGACCTTGCTTAGCTGGGTAAACGGTTTCCGGAGCCTTGCGGCGGTGTCAGGACGACGGTGTCGAATGAAGAGCCCGATACATAAAGGCAGGAGCTGGGTCATGAGAAGCGTGATCAGGATCCTGCCCGCATCCACGCTCAGCGTTCCGCCTCCCCCCATGAGGGGCAGGAGGAAATAAAGGAGTGCCGGGGCGAGGACTGCGGACGATCCGGCGAGAATTACCATCAGGCCGACCGCCGCCGATACATTGCCCTTGGCGATAGCTGTGAAGGGCGGCCCGTAGGGTGCCCCCGGACATACGGCGACGATGAGAAACCCCGCGGCAACCAGGGGATCGGGATGAAATAAAGACAATAAAGCCAGAACGGCTATGGGGACGAAAACATAATTCGCCAGCGCGGCCCGCGTCACGAGGCGGAGGTTCCCGGCGACGCCGATTAGCTCTTTAATGCTCACGCTCAGGCCGATGGCCACCATCATCTCGAAGAGAGTTATCGTGATTAGAACATTGATGAGCTTATCGATCGGCATTGCGGTATCCTATATCGGCCTGATGAGTACCATGCTACCGCTCACAAACAATAATCTTCATGGACTATAGCATACTTTGAGCGGTTCATCGCCTGCAGTCCGGGGTTTGGCAATCTGCCCGGGAGTCGCAATATTCATATAAATACTTAATGCCAATGCTTCAGGCCGCCCTGCGAGGGGAATGGCTTCATTCTCAAGGCGACGATAGGGTGCTCCCACAACGAGTAACTCCTTAACATGCTGTAACTGCCTGTCTTTTGAGCCGGACCTGTTTATGGGGCTCGAAAGTTGATAAATACCGACAAAGCAGTAAAATTCAAATAATAAGCGTTATTGCTCACTAATTTTATGAAAGAAGCATAATGATTCGTGCTTACTGACTATTCCTTCCTTCGATTGGAAAACAAGGGTAGGTATGACAATCGGAATTAATGAAAACATCGAAGTAAATACAGGTTTTTTTGACGACGATAAAAAACTGGCGCTTGTCGTTACCCCGAAGCGCGGGAGGACTGGCTTTAAACGATTTTCTCAAATTAAATCAAAACGAAATAGAAGCGAATTTATTAAAACACGGGGGGATATTGTTCAGGGGGTTTCGCATCGACGGCATCGGGGACTTTGAATCGGCGGTCAGGGACTGCTACGGAGGCCTGATTGATTATAACGACAGGGCCACTCACAGGACTCAGGTCAAAGGCAATGTATACACGGCTACCAATTACCCGCCGGAGCTGGAGATAATTCTTCATAACGAAAGCTCATTCGCCGCAAAATTCCCGATGAGGATTTTCTTTTACTGTATTGAGGCCGCTGAAAATGGGGGGGAAACGCCGATAGCGGACGTAAGGAAGGTCTACGAACGGATAGACCCCTCGATAAGAAAACCGTTCGAGGAGAAAGGTGTTTTATATGTCAGAAATCTGGCCGGCGGACCTTTCGGCTTTACGTGGCAGGAAGTTTACCAAACACAGGACAGAGCCGAGATGGAAAGGTTCTGTAAAGAATCGGAGACGGATTTTGAATGGATGGACGAGAAAAAAGTAAGAACGAAACAGCTTAGGCCCGCGGTCGCGAAGCACCCCGTTACCGGAGAAATGCTGTGGCTCAACCATGCTGCCGTGCTTAACGTATATGCAATAGAGCCGAAACTGCAGCAGATGCTTCTTAAATTCTTCAAAGAGAAAGACCTTCCGAACAATACCTACTATGGCGACGGTACGAGAATCGGCAAGGACGTGATTGACGAACTGAGGAAAGCATATGATTCAGCGACAGTTGCTTTCAGATGGGAGCCGGGCGATCTTCTGGTGTTGGACAATATGCTCGTCGCTCACGGTAGGAAGCCGTTTTCGGGCCGGAGAAAGGTCGTGGTTGCAATGGCAAAACCCGTGAGCTGGAAGGAGCTCGACACTTCGGTTTAAGGACTTTCAAATGTCAGGACATTTTAAAACAATACTCGCCGATTTTATCGATGCTAAAATTAAGGACTCCGGAAAGTCTCTTCCCGAAGAATTCGACGACAGCACGCCGCTCTTAACTTCCGGACTCTTGGAATCCCTCCATTTGCTGGAGCTGGCGCTGCTGATTGAGGAGGAAGTCCGGGCTCCACTAGACCTGACGACCATCGACTTCATGAAGGAATGGGACACCGTAGACAGCATATTAAATTTCGTAAAGAGTTACGGAACATAAATTCAGTGTTCTATGCCCTGACCCGGCTGCGCCCAAATGAAACATGAAATTTTAAGATATTCCGATGATTTTGAAAACCAAATTGATCAAATCGCCAGGCTCAAGACGATCAACTGGGGTCTGGATTTTGATGTATTCAGGTCCTATGTAAAATGGAACTACATAGACCGGCCCCATTCTAAACAACCCATAATATATTTTGTTCGTGCGGGAGATAAGATTGTGGCAATGGCGGGCGTGTATGAAAGTACTTGGCGGATAAAAGACGCGCCGGCTCATTTTAGCGCGTTATGTTCTGCGGACCTCCTGATACTGGAGGGATACAGAAACAGGGGTATATACAAAGAGCTGGCTAACTTCGTCTTGGAAGATTTGGAGAGGATGGGAGCTCAACACTTTTTTAGCTTCAATGCGACCCCCTTAAACGCTATGATTTCATTATCCAGGGGTTGGAAGAGCGTTGGACAAATTAAGATTATGAAAAAGCAATTCCGAACAATTGAATCAAGGGCAATGACACTAGCTAAGAAATTGGCAGGTCCGTACGCCAGAAAGATTATTGAGAAAGGCCGGGATCGGCATGTTCTTGAAAAGGAGCGAAAGGAACAATTCACAAAGAATCGATATGATCTGTCATAATCCGGGGACTCAGCTTCCTCCCCGCATAACGATAGACGATAAACCCAAACCGGCGGAAATGGCCCTCCTCGTTGACAGCACACTCCCCGAAAACAAAATTACACAGGTAAGGGATGAGCAGTTTTTTCGCTGGAGATACAACAACCCGCTTTCAAAATACCTTTTCCTGTACTGGTATGATGATTGCTTAAAAGGCTATCTTACCTTACAGAGCCATATATACAGTATGGAATCCGGAGGCGCGCATAATTTATTTGAATTAGAGGCGGCCGACTCCTCAATAAAAATCGAGCTCTTAAATACCCTGATGTCGCTCATAGATTACGGATCAATTTCAACCTGGGCGGATATGCTGGACCGGGACAGCTATGATTTTTTAGTATCGAAGGGATTTAAAGAAGACAGCTCCGCAAAAAGCGTAAAAAACCCCCATCGAACTATTTTGATCCGGCTCTTGGGTAAAGATAATAATAAGCTTGAATTTCAAGGCCTGAATTTACTCGATTCAACCAGCTGGGATTATAAGATGATTTATTTACATGATTTTTGATTATAAAAATCCGGAATATTTCATAACGCGCGAAGACCTTTGTTTCCTCCGCCGGCACTACAATTATATGGGGACGCCAAGAAATAATGCAGAGACCGCATGCCGTAATTATCAAACTTGACTCGGTCACAGGTTTGCAAACATCCAGGATATTGGCTCGATACGGAATACCGGTAATTGGTATTGCGGATAACCCCGATAATTTTTGCTGCAGGACTAATTCATGTAAAAAAGTTCTAACTGCTAACACATCAAATGAAGAACTGATAAATACATTACTGAAACTGGGTAAAGAATTAGGAGGAAAGTCCGCGCTTTTTCCGTGCAGTGACGATAGCGTTCTCGCCGTATCCGGATTTAGAGAAGCGCTTAAGGACTGGTATGGATTTGTAATCGCCGACCACGAAGTTATTGATTTGCTTATAGACAAGGTTAAGCTCTACCAGTACCTGACGCGTGGCGGTTTCTCAATACCCCCCACTTGCTTATCAGTAATAAATCGGACATAAAAGAGATAGCGAACAGAGTGACATACCCATGCATAGTAAAACCGCCCAGGCCGACACAAACTTGGTCCGAATACTTCGACAAAAGGGTATTAAAAATACGAAGCCCGGAAGAACTGTATGCCGTATACGATAATTGCTTAAGGGCGGCTGACACCTTCATCATCCAGGAATGGATCGACGGGAAAGATTCTAATATATACCAATACTATTACTATTTTGATAAGAACCATGAGCGGATAATCAATTATACATCGCGCAAGCTGCGGCAATGGCCTATAGAATTGGGGGAAGCAAGTTTAGTAGAAAATTGTCTTAATGATCCGGTCCCGAGAGAATCAATTGATATATATAGTGGTATTCAATACAAAGGAATCATATCTCTCGAAATAAAAATCGATGAAAAGAGCGGCAAACATTTTATAATAGAACCGGATGTCGGACGGCCGAATACGAGCATAGGTCAAGTTGAAGCCAGCGGAGTACCGATATTATATACGATGTATTGTGATGCTCTGGATATGCACTTGCCGCCCTATACAGCACCAAAGCATACCGGCGTCAAATGGATTTCTTTCGGGAGAGACCTTCTGGCATCGAGAGCATATTATAATAGAGGCGAATTAACACTCAAAGAGTGGCTCAATTCAATCAGAGGTGTAAATACCTTTGCCGTCCTATCGATACGGGACCCGATACCTTCTATAATGGATGCATACAATTACTTTAAAGTAATACTAAGATATGTGGGGCGCAAGTTGAGCTGCGTTTTTAAAAGAACGTAGAATAAGACTATATTTAAGCCATGAAGTAAGATGATTTTACATGCTGAGTATTGCCGAATAATCCGCTTAATACCGTATTGATTGTGCGGGCCGGGTTTGCAAAGTTCTAAAAAATAGTTAATACTAATAGTATGATAGAATACGTAACGCCATACTTCAGGCCGCCCAGCGAGGGCAATAGCTTCATACTCCAGGCGACGATAGGGTGCTCTCACAACCAGTGCACCTACTGCGCCATGTACAGGGGGGAGGAGCAGAAGTTCCGCGCCCGCCCCATGGAAGAAGTAAAGCGGATAATAGACGAGGCTGCCGAATCCGGCCTCATTGACGACCGCGTGTTCATAGCCGACGGCAACGCGCTCGTGCTCGCGCAGAAGAAGCTCATCGATATTATGGGATACCTCAGGGAAAAAGCTCCCGGATTGGAACGCATAAGGATGTACGCCAATGTCGGCGATATTCTCAGGAAAGGGGTCGAGAACCTGAAAGAGCTGAGGGCCCTCGGACTCGACATGGTGTATATCGGATTCGAGAGCGGGGACGACGTTGTCCTTGAAAGAATTAAGAAGGGGGCCAACTTCGCCGAGACCGTGAAGGCATCACACATGCTAAAGGAAGCGGGGGTAATGAACTCAGCGATGGTGCTCCTCGGCATGGGCGGAGTGGAGAGGAGCGCGGAGCACGCGGAGGCGACCGGAAAACTTCTTACCGCGTGCGACCCGGAGTACGTGGGGGCGCTGTCGCTTCAGCTGAGGCCCGGAGCGCCCGTGTACGAGGAGTGGGAGAGGGGGGAGTTCGAGCTTCCGGACAAGTTCCGGATGATAAAGGAGCTCGAAATACTCGTCGAGAACACCGAGCTTACGGACGGGTACTTCTTCTCGAACCACATCTCGAACTACCTGCCCGTGAAGGCCAGGTTCCCCGGGGACAAGGAAGAGGTGCTAAGCAAGATAAGGACGGTGCATCGCGAGCGGGGACGAGTCCCTTCTCAGGCCCGATTTTTACAGGGAAGTCATAAACCAGTATTGATAATAAAAGACTGGATACACTTTAAAGGAGAAATACTATGCCCAGGATAGCCACGATTTCCCCCGTATGGGGATGCAGCGTATCGGACCTCCGCGCGCTCGCACTGGAAGCGGAATCAGGAGGCTTCGAAGCCATATTCTCGCCCGAGGTGCCGCCCTATAACGGGCTCGCGAACGCGCAGGTGTTCGCCGAGGCGACGACCGGGATCAAGGTCGGAACGTGGATAACGAACATCTACATGCGCCAGCCGGTCATGGTCGCCGCGACTGCGATGACGATCCAGGAAGTATCGGGCGGACGGATGGTGCTGGGTCTCGGCGTAAGCCACAAGCCCGTGAACGACAGGTACGAGATAGTAATGGGGGACCCGGTAGAGAAGATGAGGGGATACGTGAAGGCTGTGAAATCGTTCATGGACGGGACGGCGCCCCAGCTCACGCTCAAGCGCGAGCTTCCCAAGGTGCCCGTGTATATCGCCGGGCTCGCGAAGGGGGCGGCCGGGCTCGCGGGCGAGGTCGCGGACGGCATAATGCCCTACATGTCCACGCCGGAATACATAAAGAAGCTCGCGGGCTGGGTGGCCGAGGGAGCGAAGGCGGCGGGCAGAGACCCGTCGGAAATAGACATCACGCTCGGCATACCGTCCGTCGTATCGGACGACCTCGAGCTCGCCAGAAAAGCGGGCAAGCGCGGACTCTCGGGATATCTACGGTTCCCGTTCTATCAGAGGCTCATGACGAATAACGGCTTCGGCGACGTGATCGACAGGATAAAGGGCGGCGCGGACCCGGCCGAGGTGTTCTCGGACGAGATGTTAGACGCGGTCGCGCTGGTAGGGCCCGCCGAGAGGTGCAGGGAGAGGCTCGAGGCCTACAGAAAGGCCGGGGTCTCGTCTCCCTGATCATCGTCCCGAACGCCGCCGGGCAAACAGTCGAACGTCGACGTGATGAAGATCACAGTCGCCGCGTACGGCGGGTAGAAACAGGTATACGCAACATATGATTGTCAGCGGGTAATCTCAAGAAAAAAGACAGATCGCCACGTCTGCTTCGCAGCTTGGAATGATATAGAAAGGCAAATGTTATTTCTTCTTTTCCTTGATGAACACACGTAGTGTGGTTTTATGAAAAGACAAAGAAAGGTGCAAAGACTGTTCTTTTATCCTTCTTTGTCCTTGATGAAAAGAAGCAAAAATCATCCGACTACAGAATTTGGCTAAAAATCTCATGTACTCGCTAAATCTTCCAATTCTACCCCGGCCCACGTAAGATTCTTAACGCTCGTACAATCGATTTTCTTAACGCAAATTCTGTAATGTCGGGAAGAAAAAATGCGTGCTTCGACAAGCTCAGCACGAACGGGTTTAAAAGACGAGATTCCCGATTAAGGAATTCGGGAATGACAGAAGAGCGGTTACTTCTGCGTGACTTCCAGCGTTCTCAGCCGGTTTATCGCGGCCAGGAGCTCTATCTTCCTGAACTCCGCGTAGTTCCCGGAAATCGCGGGGGCTTATCACGTCGAGGCCGTCCCTCGCTATGTCCATCATCACGAGCGACGAGACCTCCCGGAGCGTCCTCTTCCCGTCCATGTAACGCCGCGCGTATTCTATCGCGTCCCCTATGGCCGCCGTCTGGCATACGTCCGTGAGCTGCTCGACGGCGTGGAGGTCTATCTTGTGCCTCCCGTAGTGTATGGAGCGGAGCCCCTTGGCCGAGATCTTCACGTCCTTCTTCCCCTTGCCCGGATCGAAGCTCCCCGAAAGGGGTATCCTGTCCGTCACCCTCCCGATCGGGCCCGCCCCTTCCTTCTTCCTCTCGCTCGCGAACCGCTTCGCTATCCCGAGCGCCTCCTTCGTGACGTCCGACGATTTATAATCCGTCATGCATATGACGTGGTCCGCCACGTCGAAGTAGTCCCCCGAGCCCCCCATCACGAGCACCGTAGAGACCCTCTGGTCAGTGTAGAGGCTCCTCACCATGTCTATGAACGGCGTTATAGGCTCCCTGTCCTTCGATACCAGCTCCTGCATCCGGTGGTCCCTTATCATGAAGTTAGTTGCCGAGGTGTCCTCGTCGATGAGCAGCACGTGCGCCCCTGCTTCGAGGGATTCGAGGATGTTGGCCGCCTGAGACGTGCTCCCGCTCGCGTCCTCCGTCGAGAACGACTTCGTGTCCTTCCCGTAGGGCAGGTTCGATATGAAGGGGGATATGTCCACTTTCTCGATCCTTCGCCCGTCCTCGGCCCTTATCCTGACCGCGTTCGGGTTCGTCGACCACGAACTCGCGCCCGTCCCCCGGTACGTGGTTGTATATGCCCTCGGATACCGCTTCGAGGAGGGTCGATTTGCCGTGATACCCGCCCCCGACTATGAGAGTCACGCCTTTGGGTATCCCCATGCCGGTGATCTGTCCCCTGTTCGGGAGCTCCACGTCCATCCTGAGCGAAGGGGGGGACTCGAACGGGACCGCTTCCCCGGCGCTCATCGGCCCCGGGTCCACGCCGCTTGCGCGGGGGAGCACGCTTCCCTCGGCTATGAAAGCGACGCAGCCGAGTCCTTCTATCTCGTTCCTGAGGAAGTCCGCGTCCTCCGCCGTCTCTATGTGCCGGTAGAGCGCGTCCCGGTCGAGGTTCCCGAAGATCATCGAAAACCTGACTATTTTCGGGAGCTCCTCGAAGAACATCGCCTCCGCGTGCTTCCCGGCGACGGAGCGGCCGAACGCGGGAAGCCCCATACCGAACCTCGCCTCCGCGTAGAGGTGCGTGACGACTACCGACGAGCGCTCGAGTATCTCCTGGCCCGGTCTGCTCATCGTTACGAGGCCGCTCCCGCCGCTGCCCCTGCTGCCGAGCGAAAACCTCTCCGCCGCGAAGCCGAACGCCCTGGCTATGAAGTCCCTGAGCGCGGTCTCCCGGCTCTTGCCCGTGTAGGCGTCCTTCGGAAACCGGGCCGTATCCTGATAGACCCTGGCCCTCACGCGGGAAGGGGAGGCGAACGGGTCCCCCTGCACGCGGTCTACGTAGAGGATGAACTCGTCGAAACCGTATTCCCCCGCGATGTCCTTATACGAGGCGTAACCCCTGCCGTCTATTTTCCTGAGCGCTTCCCTGAGATCTTGTGCCGTTTTCATAGATTCGGGAATAATATGATAATTTCTCCCGGCTGTCTATTAAAATGGGATTGCGTCCCCGGTTCCTCTGATGAGGGTAGGCGGGGCAGGGTGGTAAACCCGTTCATCCTTTGACAAGCTCAGGACGGACGGGTTTGTGAAATGACACTCCTAAATTTGCAGGAGCGGCTTCCAGCCGCGATCTATATTCCTTTCCTCCCCCTTGAGGGGGGAGGATATAGGTGGGGGTGATAAACACCCGATCTCTATCATCAATCGTGACACACATGTAGTGTGTTTTATGAAAAGACTAGAAAGGTGAGAGGCTGTTTTATTATCCTTCTTTTCCTTGATGAAAAGAAGCAAAAATCATCCGACTACAGAATTGTGCTAAAAATCTCATGTACTCGCTAAATCTTCCAATTCTACCCCACCCCACGTAAGATTTTTAACGCTCGTACAATCGATTTTCTTCACGCAAATTCTGTAATGTCGGGAAATAATCACCCTTCGACAGGCTCAGGGTGAAGGGGTTGGGCTCGTTCCCTGGCGATGGCAGAGGAGTTACGGAAGAATCGTATATGAGCACACATTGTGTGCCGCAAATTCTGTAATGTCGGTAACGTGCTTCGACTAGCTCAGCACGAACGGGTTGGGCTTGAGCAGTTGATTGAGCCGGAGGGATGTAGAGATCGTATGCCCGCGGGTGCTCACCCGCCGCCGGAAGTCGTTTGTTTTTCAAGAGAAAATCCCGGCCCTGAGGCCGATACGGAATGGTGTGAAAAGATATGGATTTAGGCATATAAATATAGTATGTTGTTTCACTACCGGGGGGCCGCACACCCCCCGGACAGGAATTCAATTTCACAAAGGAGGTACGGGTATGAAGTCGATTTTCAGCAGGTATTTCATAATTCTTTGCGCGAGCGTGCTCGTTTTGGGAGTGGCCGCCTGCAAACAGGCCGAGGAGCCTGCCGAGGTGGAAGAGGTAGAAGTCGATGAGGTGGAAACCCCCGCCGATCAAGGCATGGCGGAGCCAAGCGCGGAGACCACGGTACAGGATACGAGCGGAACCGAAGTGGAAGTGGACGAGGTAGAGGTCGATGAGACCGTCGAATCAGTCCAGGACGCAGCGCCCGACAGCGCCGCCGACGACGCGGAAAAGAAGGCGCAGTAGGCATAGAAACGACACTCGTTGACCGAGGTTAACGTCAATTAACGAATAACCGGGGCGGGCGCTCTATGCGTACCGCCCTTTTTTTATTCCCTGAAGGGCGGTAAATATAGCCCTCTTGCCCGGCGAAACGCGGACGCCTTATATACGCCGGGGTTCCGCCGTCTTGTGCGGAGTCCTCTTCAAAGATAAAATACCTCCTTATGAAATCCAAGATGAAATTCGAGGACGCCTTGAGGGAGCTGAGAGAAATCATAAAGAAGCTCGAGAGCGGGAACCTGCCGCTCGAGGACTCGATAAAGCTCTTTCAGGAGGGGACGGAGCTCATCTCCTTTTCCCAGAAAAAGCTGAATGAAATCAGGAAGAAAGTCGAGATACTCGTGGAGAAGAACGGCGAGACTGCATTAGAGGATTTCGAGCCCGAGATCTGACCCGTCATGGCATTCGATATCAAGGCCTATCTCAAGAAAAACCGTGAGCTCGTGGACAGGGAGCTCGACATGCTCCTTCTGGCCGGGGGCGGGAGTCAGTCGCGTCTGCTGGAGTCCATGCGGTATAGCGCCCTTGCGGGGGGCAAGAGGCTCCGCCCGATACTCGCCATAGCGGCGGGAGAGGCCGTGGGGGCCGACACCGAAAAGGTCATGCCCGCTGCCTGCGCGATAGAGATGATACACACGTATTCGCTCATACACGACGACCTGCCCTCGATGGACGACGACGCGATGAGGCGGGGCGTGCCTACGAACCACAGGGTGTTCGGCGAATCGACCGCGATACTGGCCGGGGACGCGCTCCTCACCGACGCGTTCGGGATGCTGGTCACCGAAGGGCTCGCGAGGGGCGTGAGCGCGCAGGTGATATGCGACGTCGCGGGCGACATAGCCCTCGCCGCCGGCTCCCGCGGGATGATAGAGGGGCAGGTGATGGACCTCGCACTCGCCGGGACTAAAGACGTAACGCTCCCCCGGGTCGAGCGTATGCACGCGCTTAAGACGGGGGCGATGATAAGGGCGTCGGTCACGGCGGGCGCGCGGATAGGCGGGGCCGACAAGAACCAGCTCGAAATGCTCGCCTCCTACGCCGAGTCCGTCGGGCTCGCGTTTCAGATAATAGACGACATACTCGACATAGAAGGGGAAGGGGACCTCGGGAAGGAGAGGGGGAACGACGAGAGGCACGGCAAGTCCACCCACCCCGGAGTCGCGGGGATCGAGGAATCGAAAGCAAAGGCCTCCGAGCTCACGCGTCAGGCGGTCCTCGCCCTGGCGGAGTTCGACGAAAGGGCCGAGCCCCTAAGACAGATTGCGCTCTATCTCGGCTGCAGAAATCACTGATGAACAAAACAGATAAACGCGCCGCTGTTAAAAAGAGGCTCGATACGGTCCTCGTCGAGAGGGGGCTTACCGAGTCGAGGTCAAAGGCGCGCGCCGTGATAATGGCCGGGGACGTGTACGTGGACGGCGTGAGGACGGACAAGGCGGGCGCTCTCGTGAAGGACGGTCAGGAGGTGACGCTCAGGGACGCCGCGCTCAAATACGTGAGCCGGGGCGGTCTCAAGCTCGAAGCGGCGTTAAAGGAATTCGGCATAGACCCGGCGGGCTGTACGGCTGTGGACATAGGCGCTTCCACCGGGGGCTTTACCGACTGCCTGCTCAAACACGGGGCGGCAAAAGTTTACGCGGTAGACGTCGGCTACGGACAGCTCGACTGGAAGCTGAGGCAGGACCCCCGCGTCGTGGTCAGGGAGAAGTTAAACGCCCGCTACATTAAGCCCGCTGACATCAGCCGAGCCCGCCGACATAGTGGTAATCGACGTCTCATTCATCTCGCTCACTATGATCATTCCTCCCGCTCTCGCGCTCATCAAACCGGGCGGCGTACTCATCGCGCTCATAAAGCCCCAGTTCGAGGTCGGCAAGGGCGAGGTGGGGAAGGGCGGAATAGTGAGGGACGAGTCCAAGCACAGGGAGGTGGTCGATAAAATTACCGAATTCGTCAAGGGTCTCGGGGTCGGGGTTTTAGGCGTCATCCCCTCGCCCATAGAAGGGGCCGAGGGCAATAAGGAATTCCTGATCGCGGCTGTTAAGGGGAAGGATGATTAAACGCGCTCTCCGGGCTATTTACCCTTTCCCCAGTCTGCTAAAAACTTTTCCAATCCTATATCCGTGAGCGGGTGCCTGATGAGCTGCTTGAACACCTTGTACGGCATGGTCGCGACGTCAGCACCCATTTTAGCCGCCTCGACTACGTGTAAGGGGTGCCTCACGCTCGCGACGAGCACTTCCGTCTTTATATTGTAGTTGCCGAATATCTGCACTATGTCCCCGACCATCTCCATCCCGAACTCGGATATGTCGTCGAGGCGGCCTACGAACGGGCTCACGTAGGCGGCCCCGGCCTTGGCGGCGACTAACGCCTGAGACGGTGAGAATATTAGCGTAACGTTCACGTTTATGCCTTCGTCCGAGACTATCTTCGTCGCCTTTATGCCGTCCTCGGTCATCGGCATCTTCACCACGACGTGCTCGTGTATCCCTGCCAGCTCACGGGCCTCGTCCAGCATGCGCTCTATGTCGGTCGATAAAACTTCGGCGCTCACGGGCCCCTTGACGATCTCGCATATCTCCCTGACTAAGTCCCTGAACCCTTTTTGCTCGCCTTCCTTGGACACGAGGGAAGGGTTCGTCGTCACGCCGTCGAGCACGCCATAGCTTGCGGCGTCCCTGATCTCGTCTAGATTCGCGGTATCGAGAAAGAATTTCATCCGGGCCTCCTTCCGTAAATTGAGGTGGAATATACCATAATTCGCCCGGGCAATAAAATAATCGAGTGTGTATATGCCCGATTCCGCCCGGAATCATTTGACAAATCCCCGATTCCCGGCAAAATTAACGGGATTATCCGCGGGAGGGATACATATTAATGGCTAAAAGAATTAAATCCGGAATAAAGCAGCACCGTCAGAGCATCAAGAGAAGGGACAGGAATACCATAGTAAAATCGGACTTGAAGACTCAGGTAAAGAAGATCACCGCATTCATAGACAACGGGGATCAAAAGGCCGCGGAAGGTATCCTCAGGGAAACGGAATCGAGGCTCAAGAAGGCGGCGTCCAAGGGCGTAATGCACAAGAAAACGGCCTCGCGCAAGACCGGAAGGCTCGCCAAGAGGGTGCATCAGCTCTCAAAATCGGCATCGGCCCCCGCTTCCTAGCACCCCCTCAGCCCCTGGCGCACAGCTCGATGACGAGCTTCGTCAGCATGAAGCTCCTGGGCACATAACTCAGCTTGAGCTTCTTGTCGCACTCGGCAAGCGCCTCCATTATGCGCGCTATGTCCGCGTAGCTGAACTTTTTCAGGTCCTCGCCCAGGTAATAGAACTGCCCGGGAGAGATCTTGAGCTCCTTTAACATCTCGGCCTGGCCGAGCCTCCTGTCCTGAAGCTCCTTCGCCCTCCATATGAGCCTGAACCTCCAGCTTATGAGCCCGAGTATGGAAAGCGGCTCCTCGCCGGCAGCCTCTAGCTCGCCGAGCACCCTGTGCGCGGTCCGCTTGTCCCTCCGCGATATGGCGTTGATGAGCTGATATATGTCGGCGAATTTCGTCTTCTTCGTGAGCGCCTCCACGTCCTCGGGGCCTATGGTCTTTTTGTCGCCCTTGTATATGGAAATCTTAACGAGCTCGTTGTGTATCTCCTGAAGGTCGTCCCCGACGAGGCCTATGAGCGCCTCAGCGCCCGCCCTCGTTATCTCGTATCCGAGCTTCCCGGCCTCCTCCCTGACGGCGGACGCCGTGTTCCCCTTCTCCAGAGAGAAGTCAAACGCCGTCACGTTCTTCCCGCCGCCGAGCTTCGGCTTCTTGCCGTCTGAGAACATGAGCACGAGGCAGGAGGCCGGGGACGGGGACGCGAAGTAGGGCTCGAGCGCCGAAAGCTCCTTCGCCGGGAGCTTCTCCGCGTTTTTCACAACGATGAGCTTTTTTTTGGAGAACATCGGGTAGGTGCTCGCGTTGTCGGCAATCTCCCTGCCCGAAGCGCTTTCCCCGTAAAATACTATGTAGTTGACGTCTCCCGACGGGCCGAGGACGGTCTGCCTGAGACCGGCGACGGCATTGTCCATGAGATAGGGCTGGTCTCCGGTGAATACGAGCACCGGGGCGGGTGCGCCCGAGGCGAGATAGCCGGAGAATTCTTCGGCGCCTGATTTTTTTCCCGGTTTTTGTTTCATGGTCGTGGGGATTGCGGGGACAAAAACGACGCCCGTTTTACCGGGGACCGTTTCGAGGTCAGTATATTCGAGTACCCGGCGGGAGGCAAGCGGAGTGGAAAGCGGCGGGCGATAGTTTAGACTCTACCGGGTCATGGACTCCGGCGCGAAAGGAACGATAAGATGGCAGTACCTGGGCGCAGTCCGCTACCGGGACGGACTCTCGCTCCAGAAAGAGCGCCGGGAAAGGCTCCGCAGGGAAGGGCCGGGGGCGGGCGGGTATCTCCTTCTGCTGGAACACGAGCCCGTCATCACGGACGGCAGGTTCGGGCGCGGGGGGAATATAATCCTCTCCGAGGACGAGCTCGGCAAGCGGGGCGTCGAGACATATAAGACGGAGAGGGGAGGGGACGTTACCTTCCACGGCCCGGGGCAGCTCGTCGCGTACCCGATAATCGATCTCCGTTCATTCGGACTCGGAGCGAAGGCGTACGTCCGCGCGCTCGAGGAGACGATAATCCGCGTGCTCGGGGATTACGACATAAAGGGCGTGACCATGGACGGGTATCCCGGCGTGTGGGCCTACGGGGGGAAGATAGCGTCGATAGGGGTTTCCGTGAGCGGCGGCATAACGATGCACGGCTCCGCGTTTAACGTGAACACGGACCTGAGCTACTTTCTCGATGATCGTCCCATGCGGCCTCGAGGGGGTGATGATTACGTCGTTAAAGGACATTCTCGGAGAGGAGATAGACTTCGGAGTCGTCACGCGCTCCTTCGTACGCTCCTTCGGCGAGGTCTTCAACGCGGAGATGAGGGAGATACTCTAAAGATCCAATACTTTGTCATTGCGAGGTTCCGTAGGAACCGCGGCAATCTCATCTTTCTGTCATTCCCGAGTGACTTTATCGGGAATCCATCTTTCAATCCCTAGTCAACAACAATTTAGCGCTTTATCCCCCCCGCAAAGCTCAAACGCGTTGAAGAAGTAGCCGATCTCGAACGCGGCCGACTCGGGGGAGTCGGAGCCGTGGACGGTGTTCTCCTCGATGCTCGTCGCGAAGTCCTTTCTTATCGTCCCCTCCGCCGCCTGGGCGGGGTTGGTGGCGCCCATTATTTCCCTGTTTTTAGCGACGGCGTTCTGCCCTTCGAGCACCATGAGCACGACGGGGCCCCGGGACATAAAATCAGTCAGGCTCCCGTAAAAGGGCCTATCCTTGTGCACGATGTAAAAGCCCTCCGCGTCCTTCTTCGTGAGCTTGACCATTTTCAGAGCCGCAATCCTGAGCCCGTTCTTCTCGAACCTGCTTATGACTTCCCCGATTACGTTTTTCTCGACTCCGTCGGGCTTTATTATCGATAGTGTGCGTTCCAATGTCCTTCCTCCGGCATATTTTTGCCTCTTAATTTTTTCCGTAATTACCGTTTTGTCAAATATCACGCCCCCGGATTCTCGGGCCGCCTGGGAGGATTTGACGGCGCACCGGGCCGTTTACATCGGTTAAACGGGTGTTTTTATGCTCTATCGCGCGATTTTGATGAATTTATAAAAAAAACTTGCCCAATCCGATTAGTTAGCTAATACTTATTCGGCGAGCGGAATATAAGTACCCGGTCCGCTTCAGGATGATGGAGTCTTGCGCGGAGGTGCCGGAATCTATCAATCGTTGTTCCTGCAATACATCTCGGGAATCGCTTTCGAAGACGCCTTACGCGGATACGGCTCCGTGACCGGGAAGGTTATGCGGCCTCGCCGGGAAAGAAATTTTCTCTATATATGATAAAGTAATAGCAGTACCCGTTAACGCTCGCGGGTCATCTGCGGAATAGGACGACAAGGGGATACATGATAATTCTTGATAAGAGAAAATACGAGAGGATCGTATCGGAGCTGATCGACGCCAAGGATATCAGGGAGGTCGCCGACAGATTCTCCATGGACAGGGTTTATTACTACCATATCCTGAAGGACATATCCTCGGGTCAGCGTTCCCCGAATTTCAATCTGCTCAAAAACCTGGCCGACAGACGAAAGCTGAGCGAGGACTTCATAATAGAGCAGTCGAAGACCGTCCTCGGCTATTTCATCCCTTATTATGAGTATTATCAATCGGATTCGCTCGATTACTACAAGACGCTCAACGTCCCCCGGAATGCCTCCGAAGAAGATATGAGGAGGAGCTGGATCGAGCTCATGAAGTCCCACCACCCGGACAAGGCGGGCGCCGAGGGGCTGGATACGTCCAAAAAGATAAACGAAGCCTACGAGGTCCTGAGCAACAGCGCGAAGAGGGAGGCCTACGACAACAAGAGCCTCCCGGCCATGCCCGTCATAGTCCCGCAGCGCGAAATGAAGAAATACTACTACGCGGCGTCCCTCATGGTCGTCGTGTTTTTCGTCGTAATGTACGCCTCGGGGTCGGGGCTCATTTTCAAGTCCAAGGAGGACAAAGAAAGGTTCGCCAGGGAGTTAGAGGCGCCTGACATGCCTAACACGGTCTACAAGGGCGATCTCCTCGATTCCGAGAAGGTCGATAAACGCGTATCCGGGATAAAGCCGCTCGCGCCCGCCCATACGGCCGAGAGTATAATCGCCGACGAGGGCCGGGAACCCGAGGAGGCGGACAGGGGCGAAACCGCGGTCCAGGTGGAAACCGCCGCTAAAAACCCCCCGGTCGTCAATAGCGCACCGGCGGATACGAAAACCGAATTGGCGGAAGCCGAGCCCCCGGCTAAAGGGGACGCGGCGGCAAAGAGAGACGAAACGGCGAGCGTCCCTGTAACCGGCACGGAAGCTGTTTTGGAGACCGAACCCGCCCTGGAAAAAAGGCTTGAAATCACGGAAATCAGCCCTGAAGAAGCGATAGAGAAAGCTCCTGCCGAGGAAGCCGCGGCCGGGATCGAAAAAGCGGAGGAAAAAGCTGTCGAAGTCGGAGAGCTCGCGGAACCCGAGGCCGGGGTAGCGGAAAAAGAGGAGAAACCTGTCGATATCGCGGCCCCGGAAACGTCGCCTGCGAAATCCCCGCTGCAGGCAAAGACCGAAGAGGCCGCCGAGGGGGCTTTATCAGCGAAGAAGGCTGAAGAAAAGAAATCTCTAGCCGGCGTAACCCCTGAAGCGTCCTCAACGTTACCGGAGCCCAAGGTCAGCGCCCCGGAGGCTTTATCCGGAAACGACGCCGTCTCTGCACGGAGCGAAGATAAATCCGCGCCTGAAACCGAGCTTGCAAAGAAATCGGAAGATGCCGGGAAAGCCGCCGAGGGAGTGACGGAAATAAAATTGCCCGAAAAGGCGGAGACTCCCGCTCCGGGGACGTACCACACCGTGAAGAAAGGCGAATCGCTCTGGACCATAGCGCATAAGTTCGGCACCACGACCGGAGAGCTTTCACGATTGAACGATCTCGAAAACAATAAGATCGGTGTAGGGGAAAAGCTGTTAATTGCGGGCGACGGTATTGCCCGCCCCCATGAGGAAGCTGCCGATAAAGCAGCGGAGGTAAAAAAGGCGGAGCCCGCGCCCGTGAAAATTGCAAAGGCTGATAAATTGCCCGAGCCGTTAATTAAAAATACCGCGGCGGGAAAGACCGTAACGCCCGTCAAGCCCCCGGTGAAAACGGATATTACCGCGGATTTCAACCCGAAGCTCGCCGAGTCCGCCGTCGCGATCAGGGACACGGCGCTTAACGCCCCGGAACCCGTCCCGTCCTCCCCCGCACCCGACAACGCGTCGCTAAATCTTTTCGTCTCCGAGTATGTGTCCGCTTACAAGAGCAAGGACATAGACCGCGTAAGAGCCCTGTTCTCTCCCAGCGCGGTTGAGAACGGGGTGGGCATATCGAGGGTGCTTGACACTTACAGCTCTAATTTCTCCAGGCTCGACATCATCAACTACGAGGTTAAAGTGAGCAGGGTATCCCTTCAGAATACCCTCGGTCTCGTGAGGGGATATTTCTACGTAACGTTCAAGGACCAGCGGACGGGGGCTCTCAAGAATTCGCGCGGAAGCATAAACTGGAGGCTCTTCTGGTCAGAAGGGGCGTGGAAGATTCAGGAGCTCACTTACAAGATCGAATCCACCAACACGGTTGGCGGATGATCCCCGCCGGGAATTCGTATTCCCGGAGCCGGGCTTAACCGTCTTGTATCATATCATAATATGTAACATGCGGACCTGTCCTCGTCTGACGGCCGAGCCGGTTATTCGGTATCCCGCGTACGGCTTCGGATTAGCGTTACCGGGCGGAGCGGCCGGGTCCCGGCGACGCAGGAGCTTCCCAAGAAAAGGATTCTCAGGTAGCTTACTAGCTGCTTAAAACTTCAAACCGGTTTATTAATCGCAAAAACGGCTGTAAGTTATATCAATTTCACCGGGAGTGATCGGATAGCGATGGGTAAATACAGCGACAGGAAGAAGGGTTCAGAGCGGCAGCACCTCTTGAGGAGGATCTGGAACGGATGGAAGAAGATCGCGAGAAAGATAGGGGATTTCAACGCCAGGGTAATCCTCACCGTCTTTTATTTCGTCCTTCTCATGCCGTTCGCTGTCATGGTCAGATTATTTACGGACCCCCTGGAGATAAAGAAGGACGCGAAAAAAGGCTGGCAGATAAAGGAAGAAAAACCTGGCACTACTCCCATGGAAAGGGCGGCGAGGCAGTTTTAACTCTGACCGGCTAGACGGTTTGACGGGACTTAACCCGAGACGGTGACTATATGAATATCCTTGGAATATCATGTTATTTTCACGACGCCGCAGCTGCGCTTCTAAAAGACGGAGTGCTCGTCGCCGCGGCTGAGGAAGAGAGGTTCAGCCGCATTAAGCACGACTACGAGTTCCCCGAGAACGCGATTGAGTTCTGTCTCGAGACGGGGGGATTAGAGGTGGGCGACGTCGACTACGTGATGTTTTTTGAAAAGCCCTTTATCAAGTTTGAGAGGCTGCTGCTCTGCTCGATGTATTCGTTCCCGCGCTCGATGAAGCTCTTCAGGGAAGCGATGGTCACCTGGCTCGGAGACAAGCTCTGGGTAAAGCACCTGCTCCTTAAGAAGCTCGGCGTGCCCGCCTCGAAGGTGCTGTTCAGCGAGCACCACCTCTCGCACGCGGCGAGCAGTTTCTACTGCTCTCCGTTCGAGGAAGCCGCTATTCTGACCGTCGACGGCGTGGGCGAATGGACGACGGCCGCCATAGGCGTGGGCAAAGGGACCGATATAAAGCTGATTAAGGAGATAAGGTTCCCGCACTCCCTCGGGCTTCTCTACAGCGCGTTTACGGCGTTCCTCGGCTTCGAGGTGAACGAGGGTGAATACAAAGTGATGGGGATGGCGCCCTTCGGCCAGCCTAAATACGTGGACAAGATCTACGAGCTCGTCCACGTGGACGACGACGGCGGGTTCGAGCTCGATATGGATTATTTTAGTTTTCATTATTCGTCTGAAAAGACCTTCAACAAGAAGTTCGAAAAACTGTTCGGCAACCCGAGGGACCAGAAGGCGCACTTCTTCACCCCCTCGACCGGATACCCGTCCTATTTCGGGGAAAAGCCTTCCAATTACGACGAGCTCGGGATACAGAACCAGTACTACGCCGACATCGCCGCGAGCATTCAGGCGGTGACGGAGCAGATAATGGTCAAGATGGCGGGGTACGCTCACAGGGAGACGGGCCTGAGCAAGCTCTGCATGGCCGGGGGCGTCGCACTCAACAGCGTGGCGAACAGGAAGATACTCTCCGAGACCCCGTTTGACGATATATATATACAGCCGGCCGCGGGGGACGGCGGCGGAGCCCTGGGCGCGGCCCTCTACGGTTATCACGCTCTGCTCGGTCAGCCGAGGAAGTTCGTCATGGAGCACGCGTACTGGGGAGAAGAGCACAGCGCTTCCGATACCGAGGAATTCCTCAAGGAAAACAACATACCGTACGAAAGAATCGAGGACGACCGGAAGCTCATCGAGAGGGTCGTCGATAACCTCGCGCGGGGAAAGGTCATAGGCTGGCACCAGGGCAGGTTCGAATGGGGTCCGCGCGCGCTCGGGAACAGGAGCATCATAGCCGATCCCGGGAGGGCCGACATGAAGGACATCGTGAACGTCAAGATAAAATTCAGGGAGCCTTTCAGGCCGTTCGCCCCTTCGGTGCTCGTGGAGAAAGCGGGGGACTATTTCGCGCTCGACGATCCGGCGAAACACTACCCGGCGCGCTTCATGCTGTACGTCACGGACGTGCGCGAAAACAAGAGGGACGTCCTTCCGGCGATCACCCACGTCGACGGGACCGGAAGGCTCCAGACCGTAAACAAGGAGTTAAACCCGAAGTACTACAGCCTGATCGAGGCGTTCGGCGACGCGACGGGCGTGCCTGTCGTGCTCAACACCTCTTTTAACCTTAAAGGCGAGCCCATAGTGAATACGCCCGCAGAGGCGTTTAACTCGTTTAACAAGAGCGGGATGGATTTGCTCGTGCTCGGGAACTATATTGTAGATAAAGACAAGCTGCCCTGATTGGCGCGGGCCGACAGAATCCTATAAAATACTGTTATACTTTATTCACTTATCGGAGGGAATATTCAAATGTCATTCCTAAAGGGCATTACCGAGAGAATGGGAATAGTGGGAGAGCTGCTGCAGTTCTTTATACAGAATAAATGGTGGTGGATAACGCCGATGATTGTTATATTGATACTCTTCGCGTTACTTATCATATTTGCCCAGAGCTCCGCCGTGGCTCCTTTCATATATACACTATTTTAGATATTATTCACGCCCGGCCTTCTCCGGCCGGGCGTGATAGCAGCTACTTCAGAGATGTGTTTCCTCCCCGTCCGGTATTCCATTTCACACAATTTTTCCATCTTCTTCCCCGACGTGTACCCCGCGGTGAATAAGGGTATAAAATTAAACACAGAGGGATCATTCGATCATTTAATTTCCGGCCGCACATACGAATGTGGATATCGGTCCGCGGCAAACGCGGCGGACGGGAAGGTCCGGGAGCGGCGGCAGGATTATCCCTTAATCTGAGTGAACGCGGATTAAAATGAAGAGAGCGATAATAAGCGGCATTACCGGTCAGGACGGGTCTTACATGACGGAGTTCCTGCTCTCGATAGGGTACGAGGTGCATGGGATAGTCAGCGGGCCTAATAAATCCAGCGACGAATATATAGACCGCAGCGAGCTCGGCGGCGGGAGCGAAAGCGCCCCGCTCCATTACCATGCCTGCGATACATACGACTCGGGGGAGCTCACAAAGCTCATCTACGGGATAAATCCGGACGAGGTCTATCACTTCGGGTCACAGGGCCGCGTCAACGTCAGATACGACATGCACGAGTTCAGCGGAGACATCACGGGGTTGAACTCGTTGACTATCCTGGAGGCCATAAAGCAGAGCGGCGTCGGCTGCAGGTTCTGTCAGTCCTCGTCGAGCGAGATATTCGGCTCGACGCCCCCTCCCCAGAACGAGTCTTCCCCCTTCCGTCCTCACAGCCCCTATGCGTGCGCGAAGCTCATGTCTCACCTCTCGGCGGTAAACTACAGAGAGGCGCACGGTCTGTTCGCCTCAAGCGGCATACTGTTTAACCACGAATCGCCGAGGAAGGGAGAGATATTCGTATCGAGAAAGATTACGAGCGCGGTTGCGCGTATAGTAGCGTGCGAAGACAAATTCCTCATCGTCGGGGACCTGAAGCCCGAAAGAGACTGGGGCTACGCGCCCGAGTATATGGAAATGATCTGGAAGATTCTCGACAACGACGCGCCCTGCGACTACGTCATAGGCACGGGGGAGTCGCACACGGTCGGGGAGTTCGTGGAGGAGGCTTTCTCCTACGCGGGGCTCGATTGGGGCGAGCATGTGAAGATAGACCCGAGGTATTTCCGCCCCACCGACTCCAGGGGACTGAGGGCGGATTCGTCAAAAGCTAGAAAAGAGCTGGGCTGGGAACCGCGGGTTAAATTCAGGGACCTCGTCAGGATAATGGTGGACGCCGACATGAGGGCGCTCGGGCTCGAGCCGCCGGGAGAAGGCGACAGGGGGCTCAGGGAAATGTTCCCCAATATCTGGTGGAAGGCGGAGTAAGCCCTCCTACGAATAGACTGATCCGCTCGACGGCTGTCAATAATGACCGATGCCGGGATTGCTCCCGATTGAGTACATACCGGAAACCGGATTGACTAACATCCCCGATATGTTATATAATCTCTGCAGCGTTGTATTCCAGGAGACGGATGATGAAAAATGGAATCAAATATTTACCACTAGCGGTTTTTCTATTGACGGCACTTGCCTTCTATAACCTTGAAGCAAACGCTCAAACCTACCTGCCCGTCGGACCGCAAACAGATGTGCCTGTAAACACTGTAACCGGGGGCGGATGGACCGAGTGTTACCGGGATACCTATAGTAACAATCTGGACGCCGAAAACGTCTTAAGGGTCTGTCATGGGAGCCGGTTGTTGCTGTCTTGCCGGTCGACCGGAAGCACTACACTGACCCTGCTTGCCCAGGGCGACAGGAGCGACGTCACTTTCGATACGGGCGATAATTCTGACGTTCTACACGTAGCCAACGGCGTCGGATGGTATTTTAACACCCCCGGCAAAGACTCGTGGGGATTTGTCAGAGCAGGCGATAGCGTAGAAAAATTCAATTGCGATGAGGATGACAGCGGTGCAAACGATGAAAGGCTGTGTTGGCACGTGCAATGAGGGCGTAGGGGGGTATCGATGCGGAGCTACAGAAGACCTGAATAGTTCGGATTCCTTTGAGCGCATCGTCTACACGGCCGGGTCGGGGTCGATGTCGTCGCCCATACCCACCCTTTCCGAATGGGGCCTGATAGCTACGGCGGGTATTTTAGGAATAATTGGATTTATTATGGTTATTCGAAGAAGGAAAGCAGCCGCTTAACATAATCTGAATAAAATGGATACAAACCAGGGGTGACTGCGGTCACCCTTTTTTGTCTATCCGGCGTAAGGGAGTCAGGGATTTTGAGCTATTCATGATCCCGGCTTGAATCTGTCCGGATAAAACGGGAGCGGTACAGGGACCCGACCGGGCGCTGCCGGAAATAAATTTTGACCTTTCCGTATTTTCCCTTAAACTCTTGTCCCAAAAATCATTTTACCGATAATTCTTACCGACAGGTAGACAGGAGGTTTTAATGCAGAGATTTGTTATCCCTCATAACCACGAGATAACCAAAGAGGACAGGCGGAAACTGAACGGTCACGGCTCGATTATACTATGGTTTACCGGGCTCCCGAGCTCGGGTAAATCCACGCTCGCGAACGAGGTCGAAAAGCGGCTCATAAGCTCGGGCATCAGGACCTATATCCTGGACGGCGATAACGTAAGGATGGGTCTTTGCAAGGACCTGGGGTTCTCCGAGGCGGACAGGGCCGAGAACATCAGGCGCATCGGGGAGGTGTCGAGGCTCTTCATACAGGCGGGATGCATAGTGCTGTCCGCTTTCGTGAGTCCCTACAGGAGGGACAGGGACGCGGTCAGGGCGCTCGTCGAGTCGGGCGAGTTCGTGGAAATACACGTTAGCGCGCCGCTCGAGGTCTGCGAGAAGAGGGACGTCAAGGGTCTTTACAAGAAGGCGAGAGAGGGCGTGATAAAGGGGTTCACCGGGATAGACGACCCGTACGAGGCCCCGCTCAAGCCCGAGATCGTGATAGAGACGGACAAGATGACCCTGTCCGAAGGAGCCGACCTCATAATCGGGTACCTCCGGAGCAAGGGCGTTGTGAATTCCGACTAGCGATAAAATAGTCTTAATTGCTAAAACGGAAAAGGAATATATGGAATGAGGAAAAAGGTCCTCATAACGGGCGGGGCAGGGTTCATCGGGTCCCACCTCTCTGAAAGGCTCCTGGCCGAAGGGAACGAGGTTATATGCGTCGATAACTTCTTCACCGGGACCAGGGACAACGTCAAACCCTTCCTCGGAAACCCGTATTTCGAGGTGCTGAGGCACGATATCTGCTTCCCGCTATACCTCGAGGTCGACGAAATCTATAACCTGGCGTGCCCCGCGTCCCCCGTCCATTACCAGTCGGACCCGGTCCAGACTACGAAGGTGAACGTCTCGGGGTCCATCAACATGCTCGGGCTCGCAAAGAGGCTCGGGATAAGGATATTCCAGGCGTCCACGAGCGAGGTATACGGAGACCCCGCGGAGCATCCGCAGAAAGAAACCTACTGGGGCAACGTAAATCCGATCGGCCCGCGGGCGTGCTACGACGAGGGGAAGAGGTGCGCGGAGACGCTTTTCTTCGATTACTACCGTCAGCACGGCGTAGAGATAAAGGTGCTCAGGATATTCAACACGTACGGCCCGAGGATGCTCCCCGACGACGGCAGGGTCGTGAGCAACTTCATGGTGCAGGCCATGAGGGGAGAGGATATAACGATTTACGGAGACGGCTCCCACACGAGGTCTTTCTGCTACGTGGACGATACGGTCGAGGCGATTATACGGATGATGCGGAGCCCGGACGGGTTTACAGGACCGGTGAACGCCGGGAACCCGGAAGAAGTCTCTATACGGGACCTCGCGCAAACGATCATCAGGTTAACGGGTTCGGGCTCGAGGATTATTTTCAGCGACCTTCCCGAAGACGACCCGCGAAGGAGGAAGCCCGACATATCGCTCGCGGTGAAGATGCTCGGCTGGAAACCCGTTATAGACATCGAAACAGGGCTTATAAGGACTCTCGATTATTTCAGGAGCCGTGCCGATTTCTAAATCCGGCCGGCGGGAATTCGAACGGCATTTCGGTTCCGGCCTCCCGGGGAACGGTTCCCCCGGACGGCGCTGCCCGAGCACGGATATAACTTTGTCGAGCCGTCGACTAATGCGGGGTCTCGAGTGCGCCGATCACCGTTTGACACCTTTCACAGCCATACGGCAAAAATAGGCTTGACTTTTTGCAGCCGGTTGTATTATGATTTAATTACCAGCTCTAGGACCATAGATCTGTCTAAATGTCTGATATTAAAGCGAAAAATAAACTGAAGAATACCCGACTATCGAAGCTCCTGGCGGATATCGCGGAGCGGGCCCGTAAAGCTTCGCATGAACTGGCCAGGGCCGACGCGGCTCCGAAAAACGATGCCCTTCTCGGAATGTCCGACGGGATTATCGACAGGGCCGAGTATATAATCGGAGAGAACAAAAAGGACGCGGACGACGCCCGCTCCAAAGGGCTGTCGCCGGCCATGATAGACAGGCTGACGCTGACCCGGGACCGCCTGTCCGGGATATCGGACGGGTTGAGGCAGGTGGCGGCCCTTGAAGACCCTGTCGGAGAGATAGTGCGCATGTGGAAGCGCCCGAACGGCCTCCGGGTAGGCAGGATGAGGATACCGCTCGGCGTGATAGGCATAATTTACGAATCGAGACCGAACGTGACGGCTGACGCCGCCGGGCTTTGCGTTAAATCGGGAAACGCCGTAATCCTCCGGGGCGGATCGGAGACGTTGAGGTCGAACCTCGCGATAGGGGAAGTGCTGAGGGATTCCTTGAAGAGAGCGGGCCTGCCCGAGGACGCGGTGCAGATTATACCGGTCACGGACAGGGAAGCCGTCCTCGAGATGCTGAAGCTCGAGGAGTACATAGACCTCATCATCCCGAGGGGAGGCGAGGGACTAATCAGGTTCGTTTCCGAGAACTCGAGGATACCCGTGCTCAAGCACTATAAGGGCGTGTGTCACATCTTCGTCGACGAGAGCGCCGACTTGGGAATGGCCGAGAGGGTGTGCGTCAACGCCAAGGTAGAGCGTCCGGGCGTGTGCAATGCGATGGAGACCATGCTGGTCCATGAAAAGATAGCGGGGAAATTTCTGCCCGGGATGGGGAAGAGGTTCGAGGAAGAGGGGGTCGAGCTCAGAGGCTGCAAGCGGACCAGGGAAATACTCCCCGGCGTCAAGAAAGCGGAGGAAGCGGACTGGTACGAGGAATATCTCGACCTCATATTGAGCGTAAGGGTGGTGAAGGACATAGACGAGGCGATAAGCCATATAGAGAAATACGGCTCCCTGCATACGGAGTCGATAATCACGGAGAACTACACGAATGCGCAAAAGTTTATAAGCGGCGTAAATTCATCGGCCGTCATGGTCAACGCGTCCACGCGGTTTAACGACGGCTACGAGCTTGGGCTCGGTGCGGAGATAGGCATAAGCACCTCCAAGCTCCATGCTTTCGGCCCCATGGGCGCGCTCGAGCTTACGACGACGAAGTTCGTCGTTTTCGGTGAAGGGCAGATTAGAGAGTAGTGCCATCTAAATTAGAGGAGGATGGAAAGTGAGAAAACCCAGGCTGAAAAGTAAAGCACTTCCTGCATCCGGCCGAAAGGCGTCGAGAAGCGGACCGATATCCAAGAAGAAGGAAAAGAAAAAAGAGAATTTTACGAGCCAGGAATACGATAATTTCCGGGACGAAGTCGAGAGCGTTACGCAGGAGGAGGAGTTCCTGATCGAAATCGACGAGAAGGTCCTGGTCGAGCTCTCCGAAGCCGAAATCGACTTGAAGGAAGAGAATCCCGAGGACGAGCCGGCGGAGGAAAGCGGAAAGCAGTTCGCCCCTGACGAGGAATTCAGGCTCCTGCAGGTGTATTTCAAGGAAATGGGCATGGAGCCTCTCCTTACGCCGAAAGAGGAGATAGAGGTATCGGCCAAGATAAAGAGGTGCGAGGCCAGGGCCGCCGAGATGAGGACGATGCTCGAAGGAGTATTTCAGAAACGTCTCGGGAAAGCCCTCGAGGGCACCATATCGGAGGTCGAGGGCCTAAACCGCGGCGGCGTCGCGAGGCGCCTGAAAAGCGCCAAGGCCAAGAAGCTTAAATCGGCTCTCAGGAAGCTCGACGGAGAGGCCGCCAAGAAGAGCATCAGGAGATCGACGCTCCTCTCGAAGGTCTATCTGATGAGGGCCAGGCGTTTTAAAGAAAGGTTCATAAAAGCGAACCTCCGGCTCGTGGTGAGCATAGCGAAGAGATACATGAGCAGGGGCCTCCCTCTCCCCGACCTCATTCAGGAGGGGAACGTGGGGCTCATGAGGGCGGTCGAGAGGTTCGACCACACCAAGGGCTACAAGTTCTCCACATACGCGTCGTGGTGGATACACCAGGCGATCTCACGCTCGCTGCTGGACCAGACGAGGACGATAAGGGTGCCCGTTTACGTGCTCGAGCAGGCGACGAAGGTCCACAGGATAAGCTCGGCCATGAACAGGGAGATGGGAAGAAAGCCGCTGCCGGAAGAGATTTCGAGGAAGACCGGTATCTCCGTCGAAGGGGTGAAGAGGGTGCTCGAGGCCACGAAGGAAGTGGTGCAGCTCGATTCCCCGGTGCTGGACGGCGAGAAAACCACGCTCCTCGATTTCATACAGGACGACGTGTCGGGCTCCCCCGATTACGCCGTAGCGAAGGCCACGCTCACGTCGAAGATAAAGGACGCGCTTTCCACGCTCACGCCGCGCGAGGAGCAGATACTTAAAATGAGGTTCGGGATAGGGTTCGAGACTACCTTCACTCTGGACGAGATAGGAAAGCACTTCAGGCTTACGAGGGAGCGCATAAGGCAGATAGAGAAAAGGGCCCTCGAAAAGCTCGAGGACTCCGATGTGGGAGTGATACTTAAAAGCTTCATCGAGTAGAGTCGATGCTCCTCGGCCTAAGTCTCAGGAATTTTACCGTCATTGACGAAATCTCGGTCGCCTTCGGTGCGGGTCTCAATATAATCACGGGGGAGACCGGGGCGGGCAAATCCGTCATAGTCGACGCCGTGAACGTTATACTGGGGGACAGGGTCTCGCCCGAATATATCAAGACGGGCAGGGAAGAGGCCCACCTGGAAGCCCTCTTCGACATATCCGGAAACCGGGCGCTCCGCGACAGGCTCGACTCCCTGGGCCTGGACGTATCGGGCGGAGAGCTCCTTATAAAGCGCGTAATCTACAGAAAGGGCAGGAGCAGGGTCTTCATCAACGGGGGCATTGCCACGCTCCCTGTATTGGAGCGCGCCTCGGAAGGAATCATAGACATATTCAGCCAGCACGAGCACCAGAGCCTGCTCAGGCCCGAGAACCATGTCAGGGTGCTCGACGAGTTCGGGGGACTCGGGGCCCTCGTTTCCGGGTTAAAAGAGATTTACACCCGCTACAGGGATACCAACAGAGAGATAGAAAGGCTCGCCGAGAGCCAGAAGAACCTTTTTCAGAAAGAAGACTTCCTAAAATTTCAGTGCGCCGAGATAGACGACGCCCTCCTCAGGGAAGGGGAGGACACCGAGCTCGAGGACGAGAAGAAGAGGCTCCTCAACGGCGAGAGACTCCTCTCAGCGGCCCGCGGGGCGTACGAGGCCCTTTACGAGAACGAGCCCTCCCTCCTCGGTTCCCTGCAAAGACTCTTCTCGGAGATCGAGGACGCGGGCAGGATAGACGCTTCCCTCCAGGAGACGGCGGGCTCGATGGAGAACGCCGTGCTCCAGTTAAAGGACGCCGCGTTCACGCTGAGAGACTACGCGTCGGGCCTCGGCACGGAGAGCGGCAGGCTCGAAGCGGTGGAGGACAGGCTCCAGGGGATAAGGGACCTCAAGAGGAAATACGGCGACACTATCGCGGACATCCTCTTGAAGAGGGAGGAGATAGGGAGGGAGCTCAGGGGCATCGCTGGGTGCGAGGGCGAGCTCGAGAGGCTCCGGGAGGAGTCGCATAAAATCTCCGCCGAGCTTCTGTCAAAGGCGGAACAACTTTCGAAGCTTAGAAAAGAAACCGCGCTTAAGCTCGGAAGCTCGCTCGAGCGGGAGTTGAAAGAGGTCGGTATAAAGGGCGCCAGGTTCCGCGCGGAAATTTCGGAGAAGGACATTTCAGCCGACGGGAAGGACGACGTCTCGTTCCTCTTCTCGGCTAACCCCGACGAGGAGCCCAGGCCCCTCGCGCGGGTCGCTTCGGGAGGAGAGCTCTCGCGTATAATGCTCGTGATAAAGGAGCTCATCTCGAAGTCGGACGGGGGCTCGGTGATAATATTCGACGAGGCGGATTCGGGCATAGGGGGGGCCGTGGCCGAGACGGTGGGGAAAAAAATAAAGAACCTCTCCCGCTCGTGTCAGTTGATATGCATCACGCACCTCCCGCAGGTGGCGAAGTTCGCCGATACGCACCTGCTCGTTACGAAGACGCTCGAGGATAAGAAGACGCAGGTGAGGATAAAGAGCCTGGGGCGGGACGAGAGGGTGAGCGAGCTCGCCCGGATGATAGGCGGAATAAATATTACGGAAAAAACTATAGACGCCGCGAAGGAGATGCTCGGCGGTTAAAAACTTCGCGCGCTCTCGTGCCGCCCTAGTGTGAATATCAGAGCCGCGTTTGAACGATAATGCCCCTCACAGTTAAAGAGACAGACCTGCCCGGAGTATTGATCATAGAATCCGAGGTGCGCTCGGATTCGCGGGGTTTCTATAAAGACATATACAGCCTCGACGAATACCTGTCCTCGGGTCTCGGAATGACGTTCGTCCAGGACATACACTCCCATTCCGTGAAGAACGTACTGCGCGGGCTTTACTACCAGCTGAAGGATCCCCAGGGAAAACTGGTCATGGCCGTTACCGGGGAGATCTTCGACGTCGCGGTAGATATAAGGGTGGGGTCGCCCGGGTTCGGCAGGTGGACGGGCGTTTATCTCTCGCCGCTTAACAACCGTCAGCTCTACATCCCCGAGGGGTTCGCCCACGGGTTCGCCGTACTGAGCGATTCGGCCGACGTTATATATAAGTGCACGCAGTTCTACGCCCTTGACGAGGACTACGGCATATTGTGGTCAGACCCCGGCATCGATATAGACTGGCCGGTCAGGGACCCGATACTGTCCGAGGGGGACAGGAAACATCCCAGGCTCGACGAGATAAAATTCGACAGCCTCCCCGTCTACAGACAGCCGTAAGCCGATTGTCGATTCACTGAGTGTTCCCGAGGCGGTTAGTACGCGGGCAGGGTTCAGGCGCGCGACACGGTCCGGCGAGGGGCTATTGCTGGTAGGCGGCGAATACCACGGCCGCGATCACCGTCGTCCAGAGCCCGCTCTTATCCCCTACGGAGGTCTGGGTGTTGTTCATGGTCTTTACGGTGTGGCCGCTTATCTTCCAGATGTCCTTTTGCTCGTCGTAACTCTTGTCCGGGTCAAACGGCGCTCCGAGGGTGGTCGCGAGCATGTACGCCGCGAGGTCCTCCGCGTATTCCCCCGCTATCGTGTCGTTCTGACCGTAGCTGTGGTGCTCCGATATGTATCCGTGGTGGTCCGGGTCTTTCGGTATCGCAATTCCGGTAGTCGCGGCCACGAGCCTGTTGGGTTCGTTAGTGGCGTTCTCGCTCATGACGACGTGCACTATCTGACCCGGGCTCAGGTACTTTAGTCCGTTCGTACGCGATATAAGCTTGCAGTTAGGAGGGAATATGCTCGATACCTTCACCAGGTTGAACTGGGCGATACCCGCGTCCCTGAGAGCCATTTCGAAGCTCGTAAGCTTCTCCTTGTGTTTTCCTACGCCTTTCGTGATGAATGCCCTTTTTGGTAGAAGCAATTTTCTAACCTCCTCGAAATAAAAGCTGAATTTTCTACTATAAGTCGGTACTTGTCAAACATCTTAACATTTAGCTAATGATTCGGGGATGCTCTGCGTCATTGTTCAAGTCCGCGTGCGGATTGACGGCATTTGTGACCATATTTTGAGCTCAATCGCCGGCATCCGGCGTCTCACCGATTCTAACCCCTTGAAAACATGAGAGTGATGCTTAATATAAATATTGGCACGCTAATTGCATACAGTTTGGTTATATGGTACAGTGATTGCGTTGCGTGGTAAAAAATTCAACAGGAGGTAATGGTTAATGGATATAAAGATTGTTCCTTACACGTTCGAGCCGTCTTGCGATTGTCCGCCGGAAGCCGTCGGTTATGACAGAAACTTTCATATCACGAAAGCTCACGCGCCAATTACTTACTGGGGGGTCTTTTTAAACGAGAGCAGGGTTTCTTCGACTTCCTCCAGGGAGCTTGCCGAGAAGACGAAGGAATGGATGGAGAACTGGCTGGCAAGCCCTCAATAACGAAAATAAATTCAGACATGAAATATCAGCCGCATTGACGCATCGATTCGAATGCGTTCATGCGGCTTTTTCTTTATCGCCCTGAACCGATACCGAAAATTACAAGTGTACGGTTCCCCGGAACCCTCATCGACCGGCTGCTTTTGACTGTATGCGGCGTTTGGAAGTATATTAGTCGCTGAGGCCATGATGCAGGTATCCGAAAAGGGGGACGCGCGACAATGAAAGCCGTCGTCACGGGCGGTACGGGGTTCATCGGCGGGAGGCTCGTCGAGGAGCTCGCGGGGAAGGGGTACGGGGTGAAGTGCCTCGTGAGGGATACGAGCGACGTGAAGATGTTAAAAGAGCTCGGAGCGGAGCTCTGTCACGGCGACCTCGGCGACCCCGGGAGCCTGAAGAGGCTGCCTGAAGGGGGGGACGTAGTGTTCCACCTGGCGGCCCTCGTTTCGGACTGGGGGGAGAGGGATGAGTTTCGCAGATATAATGTGGAAGCGACCCGGACCCTCCTCGAAGCCTCTCTCAAGGCGGGCGTGAAGAGGTTCGTTCACATGAGCTCTTCGACCGTCGTTTGGAAGTCCGACTTCCTGAGTGTCCATAACCTCGTCGACATAGACGAGACCTACCCCTACAGGGAGAAATACAACGACTATTACAACGAGTCCAAGGCCGACGCCGAGAGGCTCGTCCTGAGTTTTTATAAGGATAGAGGCCTCGAGACCACGGTCATAAGGCCTTCGAACGTCTGGGGCGCCGGGGACCTGGTGATACTCCCCCGCGTCGCGGTAGCCGCCCGGAAGGGGATACTCCACCCGATGGGACGGGGCGACAGGACCGTCACCCCTTGTCACGTCTCGAACCTCGCCCGCGCGCTGGTCCTGGCGGCCGGGAGCGCGAGCGCGCCGGGCAATATCTATTTCATCAACGACGGTATAAAAATAGGCTACATGGATTTTCTGAAGAGGCAGCTAAAGTCGGCGGGCATAGACTGGACCCCCGGCTTCTCGGTGCCGTATAAGCTCGCCTACGCCGCGGCAGCGCTCATGGAGCTCGTCTACAGGGCGAGGAAGTCGAAGAAGCCCCCCGTGCTCACGAGGTTCGCGGTGGCCGCGCTCGCCGGGAGCAGGAGCTATTCGATCGCAAAGGCCAGGCGCGAGCTCGGTTACGAGCCGTCTGTCGACATGGACAAGGGTATGAGGGAGATGGCCGACTGGGTCAAGCTCTTGGGCGGGACCGAAGCGCTTTTGAAATGACGCCCCGGGTGTGCCGTACCCCGATTGAAAGAACCACCCTTTTAATGTAGTTTTCTTCACGTCCCGCCATGCAGGAAACATTCGCTCAAATAGTAACGGATATCAAAGCAGAGGGTCTCACCAAATCGTTCGGTCCGCTCGAAGCGCTCCGGGGGGTGGACCTCGAAATAAAAAAGGGCGAGTTCTATACCCTCTTCGGCCCGAACGGCGCGGGGAAGACGACGTTCATAAAAATACTTTCCACGCTGGCGAAGCCCGCGTCGGGGAAGCTGACTATAAACGGGCACGACGCGGTGAAATCCCCCGAGAAGGCGAGGGCGGTGATAGGCGTAATCTCGCACGACCCCTTTCTATACGAGAACCTGAGCGCCTTCGAGAATATCAGGTTCTTCGGCGCTCTCTACGGCGTCTCAGGGACGGACGATAGGGCCCGGGAGCTGATAGACCGGGTCGGCCTCGGGAGGCGCGCGCACGACCTCGTGAGGAACTTCAGCCGGGGCATGAAGCAGAGGCTCGCCGTGGCGAGGGCCATAGTCCACGACCCCGCGATACTCCTCCTCGACGAGCCATATACGGGGCTCGACCAGCACGGGGCCGGGGTGTTCGGGGAGATGCTCTCCATGCTCAAGACCGGCAGCAGGACCATACTCATGACCACCCACAATATCGAGGAGGGGCTTGACCGGAGCGACCGCGTGGGCATCCTCGCCGGGGGCCGGATAGTGTACGAAAGCAGGAGGGAAGGGGTTCAAAAAAGCGAATTCAGGGAGATATACCTGTCCCGGGTGGAGGGTCATTGAATCGCCGTTTTCGCAAGATTACTTCAAGTATTTGTGTGACATAATATTATGGAATAACAGCAGAATATAAAGCATATATAACGTATGATACGAATATAATCAATATGGTATTCTATTCCATTTCCAAGTTGTCCGGAATCGGCTTGATAAAAGTAATATTAGACTTTATGTGTGAGAGTTAATCTGTCGTGATACTACATTTATATATCTCTTTTCGTTTGTTTTTCCGGTTTTTGGGGCTGATTTGGATTCCGGCCGGCGGTACGGCCCGGATATTTTCAGGAATAAGTGTTTAAAATGATGACTGCGAGGAGCACCGGGGCTTGAAAAAGGTCTGGGCGATCATTAGGAAGGACATAGTCACGGAGATGAGGACGAAGGAGCTCTTCACCTCGATGCTTACGTTCTCGCTCCTGGTAACCGTTATTTTCAGCTTCGCCTTCGGCTTCTCGGGCGGGCTCGTGAGGCCGGCCGTACCGGCGATGCTCTGGATCACGTTCACGTTCGCGGGCGTGCTGGGGCTCTCGCGCTCATTCGCCCTCGAGAAGGAAGGAAACGCGGTGCTCGGCCTGCTCCTGACCCCCACCGACAGGAGCCTCATCTACTTCGGCAAGATGATAAGCGGCACCATTTTCGTTTTCATAGTCGGGATGATCATAGTCCCGATGTTCGTCCTTTTCTTCAACCTCGATTTCCTGGGCACTCTGCTGCCGCTCGCCCCCGTCGTATTCCTGGGCTCGATCGGGTTCGTATCCGTGGGCACTCTATTCTCCGCGATGGCCGTGAATACGAGGTTGAGGGAGGTGCTCCTGCCCATACTGCTCTTCCCGATAATTATCCCGCTCATAGTGAGCGCGGTTAAGCTCTCGGGCCTCGTGCTCGAGGGCAAGCCTCTTACGGACGGGGCGTCCGCTTTACAACTCCTTATAGCATTCGATATAATCTTTATCGCCGCGTGCGCGGTCGTGTTCGAATTCGTCATCGAGGAATCCTGAGGGAGGAAGGGAAGGAACCCGAAAATGAGAAAGGCTCTCGCTGTACTCGCGTTCGTACTCATGGCGGCGTCCCTTTACGCCGCGTTCATATACGCGCCCACCGAGCCCAGGATGGGCCACATACAGAGGATATTCTACATCCACATGGGCACGGTCTGGGTCGCAACCGTCGCGTTCACGCTCGTGTTCGTCTCGAGCGTTATGTACCTGTGGAAGGGGACGAGGAAGTGGGACATACTGGCTTACTGCTCGGCCGAAATCGGCGTGGTCTTCCTCACCATCACAATACTGACGGGGAGCATATGGGCGAAGCCGATATGGGGCACGTGGTGGACCTGGGACCCACAGCTTACGACGACGTTCATACTGTGGATACTCTACATCGTCTATCTCGTGCTCAGGTCTTCCGCCGGAAGCGATACCAAGAAGGCCAAGTTCGCGGCCGTGTTCGGCATACTCGCGTTTATAGACCTTCCGCTCGTCTACGCCTCGGTGAGGGTCATGAGGGGCATCTCCCCGGTCGTATTCGGCCCCAGGGGGGGAGGCATAGCCCCGGAAATGATGCACGCGCTCCTGATTAACCTCGCGGCATGCTCCCTCCTCTTCATTCTGCTTCTCCTCGAGAGGATAGACCTCGAGCGTATGAGCGACGAGCTTGCGGTCCTGAAGGCCCGGGAGGGCTGACAGTGGGGGGGATAGCCCCCTTTCATGCTTCATGCCGGTCGTGACAAGTGTTCAGGCGGCTGCATTATGTATGCTTGATAAATGGCCGCCACGCAAGAATAAATGATTAATAAAATGATTGTTCCCCTCTCCTGTGACTGTCTATGAAACTCCACGGCGATATGTATAACTACTATATTATGGCGGCTGCGGCGATAGGGCTTATCGAGTGCTTTTTCGGCTACAGGATATTGAGGTTCCTGCTGGGCGTTCTCGGATTTATCGCGGGGGCGGTGGTATTCGGCAGCCTCGGGTACGAGCTTTCGGGCGGGAATGAAATCATATCCATAATCGCCGGAATCGGCGGCGGGCTCGCGGGGGCTTTCATCACGTACACGCTCTATATAGTCGGCGTATTCGCGATCGGGGCGGCGCTCGGCTTCATGACGGCCTCCTATATATTCGGAATATTGAACACGGCCCCGCTTCGCGTAGCCCTCATAGCGGCGGGCGCGGTCGGAGGAATTCTGGCCGCGGTCCTGCAGAAGCCGATGCTGATTCTCGCGACCGCATTCGGGGGCGCTTACGCGGCCGTTGCGGGGATTTCATATCTGATCAGCAGGAACTTCGACCCGCTCGACCCCGGGTTCCTCAATACCCTGGGCGAGGACCAGCTCTACAGAATGGCCATAATCTGGTTCGGGCTCGGCGTCTTCGGCCTGGTCATACAGCTCATCATGCTCCGCCGGAGGGAGGAGCCGGCCGGAGAGGGCGCGGAAGGCGGGGACGATGCCGAGGCCCCGGAAGAAAGCGGGGAGGGGGAGTGATGCTAAAAGAAGACAAAAGTAGTACCTGAAGGCCTATCCGGAAGGCCTGTCCCGGATAGATATGCGACGACCTCGGAATACATCAGAACCGCTTCTACATCCGGCGGGACGAGCTCTTGTCCGGAGCTCATCAGTGATACCGGGAGCCAGCCTGCATCTCACGGTTTTTAGAGCCGCGGGCTAATTCGTACATAAGTATCTACAATATTAAGATTATCTAGTGAAATTTTTTGTAAGTGGTGTTAGAATGGTCATAGATGTAATCTAATTTGCTTTATTTTTTGCGGAAGATCACAGAAGATCACTAATAGAAACCAATTTATTCGATCAGCAAACATCGGATAAAAATAAATATTATGGAGGACTGGAGATGACTTGCGATAAGCGTTTTTATACCCTGTGTTTATCTTTTCTTATATTCTTTCTAATCACTGCGGCATCTTACGGCGATACTGTAACCAGCCTCGGCGACTCCGGGCCGGGCTCCCTCAGGGACGCCATAGCGAATACCGCCCCCGGAGGGACCGTTAACTTCTCGGTCTCGGGGACCATATCTCTCCTGACCGAGCTCGTGATAGACAAGGACCTGACCATAGATGGGCCGGGGGCCGGTCACCTCACAGTCAGCGGAGGGGATGTAACCAGAATATTCGTTATAAGCGGCGGTACGGACATAACCATTTCCGGCCTCAGGATAACGGACGGTAACGGTGTCGGGTCTATTCTGAGCGGAGGAGTCGGCGGGGCGATTTTACTTGTATCGGCGAATTCTAATGTGGAGCTAGACGACTGCGTCTTCGAGAATAACACTACCTCGGGGAGTCTGGGTCTCGGAATCATTACGAATTTGGCCAACGGCATCAGCCTTGTGGTAAACAGATGCGCCTTCACCGATAATTCCACGGTTGTGCCGGGCACCGGACTCGCCTCTGGGGGCGTATTCGGGACAGGGGCCAGCGAATATACTATCGAGGTAAACGACAGCACTTTTACGCGTAACTTCGCCCAGTCGAATGATGGATTGGTGCTGGGCGGCGTTGTAGGAATAGCTGCGGGCGACCTCGATTTCAAGTTCAACAACTGCACGTTCGACTCTAACTACGCACGCGGCAATGCTTTGGTTATCGGAGGCGTCTTTGGGGACGGAGGCGAATCTAATACGGAATTCACGAACTGCACATTCTACAATAACCGTGTGGAGTGTAATGGTGTTAATTGCAACGCGATCGGCGGTGCGATAGGCTCCGGGGGAGGGAGCCATGTATCCTGCAACTTCTGCACATTTGACTCGAACACAGCCGCGTGCACAGGCGCTAATTGTCAAGAGATCGCGGACGCGGTTTCCGGTTCAGTCGAAGGAACCGAGATTTCGAATTCCATTGTAAAGGGGGACGACCCCTCCAATAATTGCGGCACAATTGTGGGAATTGATGTTGTCTCGCTCGGGTACAACATAGATAACGGGAGCAGCTGCGTGGACGGCACGGTCACCGGAGACAAACCGAATACCGACCCGCTATTCAACCCGCATGGCTTACAGGACAACGGCGGGCCTGCGAAGACTATCGCGCTTCTGCCCGCAAGCCCGGCGATAGACACGGCCGACCCGGCGTGCCCGCCTCCCTTTACCGACGAGAGGGGGGTCACGAGGCCTCAGCAGACGGCCTGCGACATAGGGGCTTACGAATTGTTAGTCCAGGTGAGCAACATCCCCACTATGAGCGAATGGGGGCTCATTATAACCGCGGGGCTTCTTGGAATAGCAGGCTTAATGGTCGTTCGGAGAAGAAAGGCGTCCGCATAACTCTCAAGAATAAAAGGGAGGCCCCGGTCTCCCTTTTATATTTAGTCGAAGCATGGGCGCTGGGTGTCCTCCGCTATTCATGCTCTATAACTGAACCGGGCTTGACGAAACGGGAGCCCCGGTGGCCGCCCTGCAATTACTTCTAATTACTAAAGTTAGCCATTGACCGCCTATCCGATATCCGTGAAAATTAGGATAGCTAAATAATATCGCCGGCCGCTCCGGCCTTGAGAAAGATATTGTTATTGTTCTCTCCGTACGGGTATCTTTTCCGGGATTGAGAGACGGATAGATAGAGTCGTGAAAACAGGACTTTCTTTTATGCTGATGATTGCGGTTTTATCCCTGGCGGCAGGGTGTTTCGAGTCGGGCGAGAAGGAGACAAGCGTGTTGAGGTTCCCTGTGTCGGACGCGGGTGAATTCAGTGCCGTCCGTAACCCTGTGATCGACAGGAAGGTCACTAGCGACGGGGACGGCTCTCTATACGTGGACGCGGCCGGGCCGGTAAGCCTCGTGCTCTATAAGGTGGACGGCGCGGGCTTCGAGCATACGCGCGCGGCGTACAAGGCGATGCTCAGGACTGAAGGCCTCGCGGCTTACGGGGACTCCAAGGGCATAGCGTATCTCGAAATGAGGGTCCGGTACCCGGGCGGCGGGGAAATCGTTTCACGCGGTCCCGCTATACCCCCTTCGGGGAATACGGACTGGACGCCCGGAGAGGCGGTATTGTATTCGGACAGGGGCGTCAGGCCCGAGAGCGTGACGCTCGGCCTGGTCGTCGACGGCAGGGGGAAGGTCTGGATCGACGACGCGGCGCTCGTCATGCAGCCGCTCAGGCTCGATTACCTCTTCTGGGGGAACGCGGTTGTCTGGATAGCGCTAATTATATATATTTATTACCTGCTGGAAAAACGTAAGAGGCTGGCCGGGGAGCTCGCGGCGGCCGGGAAGGGGCCGTAGACCCCGCATTATGCAAGCTTCGCTGCGTTTGACTATGAAAGGGTGAGGGAATGCTCAAGGGAAAAATAAAATTTGTCATCGCGATCGCGGTCATAGCGCTTGCCGTAAGCTATCTCGTTTACGGCGGCGTGAAGGACACGATGGTGTATTACCTCACGGTAAAGGAGCTCAAGAGTAAGATCCCCTCCGTTTACGGCGAGAAGATAAGGGTGTCGGGGAAAGTCGTGCCGGGCTCGATCAAGCACGGTACGGACGGGTCGATAGCGTTTCGCCTCGCGGACGGGGGCGGGGATATTAACGTCGCCTACAGCGGGATCGTCCCCGACATATTCAAGGACAACGTGGAAGCCGTGGTCGAGGGCGAATACACGGACAAGAACGTCTTCGCCGCGGACGTGCTCCTCGCGAAGTGCCCGACGAAATACGAATCGACCGAAGCGCTATATAACAACGGTAAAGAAAACAAAGGAGTTAAAACCTACTGATGGTCGAGACCGGAAAGCTGTCCATATTCCTTGCGTTCGCAATATCCATCTACGTGGTATGCGCGTCCGTTTACGGCGCGCGCTCCGGGAAGAGCGATTTCATCAGGAGCGCCCGAAACGGCATGCTGGCCGTATGCTTTCTTCTCATCATCGCTACGGCTGCGCTCCTGCATTCGCTGATCAACCTCGATTTCAGCCTCAAGTACGTCGCGCTTAACACGAGCACCGACCTTCCGCTCATATACAGGTTCACATCCCTCTGGGCGGGGCAGGCAGGCTCGCTGCTCCTATGGGCGCTCATACTGTCTATATATTCCGCGCTGGTAGTTCTCCAGACGCGGTCGAGCGCGAGGAAGCTCGCGCCATACGTCGTGGCGGTGCTCGCGGCGATATGCGTCTTTTTCACTTACATACTGGGCTTCGTCGAGAACCCCTTCGAGACCCTCCCCGTAGCTCCCCTGGAGGGCAGGGGATTAAACCCCATACTCCAGAACGCCTACATGGCCATACACCCCGTCACACTTTATCTGGGCTACGTCGGCGTGAGCGTGCCGTTCGCGTTCGGCATGGGGGCGCTTCTGAGCGGCCAGCTCGGGGACGAATGGATAAGGTACTCCCGGAAGTGGACGCTCCTTGCCTGGACTTTCCTCGGCGTGGGGCTCCTCCTGGGCGCGCGCTGGGCATACCTCGAGCTCGGATGGGGCGGGTACTGGGCGTGGGACCCGGTGGAAAACGCGGCGTTCATGCCCTGGCTCGCAGCGACGGCCTTCGTCCACTCGGTCATGATCCAGGAAAAAAAGGGGATGCTCAAGAAGTGGAACATGTCGCTCATCATAATCACGTTCTTCCTCGCGATATTCGGCACGTTCATAACCAGGTCGGGCGTCATCTCGTCCGTCCATTCGTTCGCGCAGAGCGATATCGGCCCGCTCTTTTTAGGCTTCATCGCATTCCTACTGCTCTTTTCGTTCGCTATGTTCCTCTACAGGCTGAGGGACCTCGATTCCGAGAACAGGTTCGACTCCATACTTTCCCGGGAAAGCGCCTTCATATTCAACAACCTGCTTTTCCTGGGCGCGGCGTTCGCGGTTTTCCTGGGGACGGTATTCCCGATCATGTCGGAGGCGATAACGGGGCATAAGATCCTCGTGGGATCGCCCTATTTCAACAGGGTGAACGTCCCGATCGCGCTCGTTCTTATTTTCCTCATGGGCGTGGGTCCGCTTATCTCGTGGAGGAAGGCGTCCAAAGAAAATCTTATGAAGAACTTCCTCGTCCCCGTGCTGGTCGGAGCCGCTACCGCCGGGGTGCTCCTGTTTATGGGCGTGAGGGTCGTGTACGCGGTCCTCTCGTATTCGCTCTGCGCGTTCGTCACCGCGACGGTCTTCACGGAGTTCTTCCGCGGAGTCCGCGTAAGGACCGGGAGGGGCGAGAACCCCGCTCTCGCTTTTGTGCGCCTGGTGTCCCGGAACAAGAGGAGGTACGGCGGCTACATCGTACATATAGGCGTCGTCCTGATCGTGATAGGAATCACTTCCTCCTCCGTATTCGTGACGCAGAAGCAGGCGACCCTCACCAAGGGACAGTCCCTCGAGCTTGACGGTTATAAGCTCACGTTCCTGGGGTTGGACCAGTACACGACGGACGCCAAGACCGCGACAGTCGCGAAGCTCGAGGGGTACAAGGACGGTAAATCCATAGGGCCGGTGTCACCCGAGAAGAACGTATATAAGTACGAGGGGAACAGGGAGATAAACCAGGAGACGGAAGTCGCGCTGAGGTCCACGCTCACGGACGATCTGTACGTCATACTCATGAGCTACGGCGACGGCAACGCGACTGTGAGGGTCATAGTGAACCCGATGGTGAGCTGGATATGGTGCGGCGGACTGGTGCTCCTGCTCGGGGCCATCGTGACGATGTGGCCGGGCGGGCGGAAAGGGCGCGAAGAGGTATTCGTCAGGTATAGTCTTGGCGACAGAGACGGGACCGTAAAGGTGTAAAAATTCCGTGGCGCTTTTTAGGCGCAACTCATCAAAGGTAAAAATTTGGAAATCATACTGGCTTTGGTTATAGCCCTGCTGGCTGCACTATTTATTGCGATCCCGTTTTTTTTGAGACACAAGACGACGGACGGAGCGGAGTATTTCCCCGACCCCGGAACGGAGAAGGCGAGAGAGCTCAACTCCAGGAAGGACTCGCTGCTCACCGCCATAAAGGACATCGAGTTCGATTACGGCCTGGGGAAGCTGTCCCGGGACGACTTCGAGGAGCTCCACGGAAAGTACAGGGTCGAGGCGGCCGCGCTGTTAAAGGAAATCGACGGCCTCTCACGGGGTGCGGCCTCTGACGGCGGCCTCGACGACCTGGAGAGGGAGATACGCGCCGAGAGGAAAAAATACCTGTCGTCATACGACGACGAAGAGCTCGAGAAGGAGATATTGCGGGCGAGGGAGGCTTCCTGGGGCGAAGGTGGCGACAGGTTCTGCACGAAGTGCGGGAGCGCCTCGGGCCCTCAAGACCTCTTCTGCTCGAAATGCGGCGCGAAGCTGAATAGATTACCGGAGAGTGATAATGCCAGACCGTCCTAGTCCGTACCTGATGCTGATTTCGTTCCTTGCGCTTTTATTCTTTAACGGGGCGCTCGGAGCTTATGCGCAGAACCCGCACGACATGGATACGATCGGGAGGGACCAGTTCGTGGAGAACCGCTGCGTCAGGTGCCATACGATAGGCAGGGGGAGGTTCGTAGGGCCCGACCTCAAGGGCGTCGGCGACAGGTACACGCGCGATGAATTAATAAAGTGGATAGAGAACCCGCAGTCCGTATATCAGGCGACGGGGAAGATGCCGGTAAACGAAGGCTACCCGCCGATGCCTCCGATGGAAGTCCATCCGATGGCTGCCCAGGCTATCGCGGATTATCTCCTGAAGGTGCAGGTAAAGGCTGATACGGGCAGGGGCGGGACTATTGCCGGAAAGGTGCTCGACAAGACCAACTCCGTGGCCGTCGCGGGCGCCAAAGTCACTCTCACATCGTTCATGGGGGACAAGGAAACGGGAACAGTCGATTCCGACACGTCCAAAGACGGCGGATTCACGTTCGCGTCTCTCCCCTGGGACAGGAGCTACATGGTCAAGGTCGAGTATAACGGCGCGGAGTACTCGACGGACAAAATGGTTTTTTATCCCGACGAAGATACGAAGACCCTCGATCTCCCCGTCTATGAGCCCACGGACAGCGCCGAGAACATAAGCGTAAGCGAAGGGCATATGATCGTGCAGACCGTCGAGGAAGGGCTGTCGATCGCGGACCTCTCGGTCTTCGAAAGTAAGGGCGACAGGATGTACGTGGGCAGCGTCGATATCGCCGACGGGAAAAAGGAGACGCTCAAGTTCAGCGTTCCCCCGGACGCCGCGAATTTAAATTTCATCAACGGGCTCGATCCCGAAGCCATAGTGAAGACCCCCGCCGGTTTCTCCGACACGGCGAGCGTGCCTCCGGGTCCCAAAAGGGTCGTATTCGCGTATACGCTGCCGCTCCATTCCGGAAGCGGATCGATCGAGAAGACGATAGAATATCCGACGGGGAAATTCCTGCTACTCGTCGCGAAGTCCAACGACGAGGTCAAGGTCGACGGTCTTACGGGCGGAGACGTCGTGCAGATCGAGAAAGAGGATTTCATAAGATGGTCGGGCGATGACCTCGAGCCCGGGCACAAGATAAAAATAACTTTCACGAACCCTCTCGCGTGGCGTGAATACATCAAGTGGGCCGGCGTGGCTCTTCTGGTTCTCGCGGTCGCCGGGGGAGTTCTGTATTCCTCCCGCGTGAAGAGAGGGAGCGCGGTTACCGAGGAGGAGAAGAAGAACGGGAGCAGAGACGCGCTCATGCAGAAGAGGAGCGCCCTTATAAAGGAGATCGCAGCGCTCGACGACAGGTTCGAAGAGGGAGGCGCTGACGAAGCCGGTTATAGAAAACTGAGGGAAAATAAGAAGGCCGAGCTTATTGAAGTTACACGGAGACTGCGATTTTGATCACAAGTCTCCATGTTGAAACTGGATTATAGACAGAAACGCGATTCCTGCCGTTTCCGTTCTAAGAGTCCTGGGACCCAGACCCAGGGAGGTAAAACCCATTTCACTTGCAAGGAGGACTTCATTTTCAGAAAATCCACCTTCCGGTCCAATCAATACTATAATATCCTTGGGATGTTGTAAAGGGTTATTTAGAAAATCTTTCAAGGAAACCTGACTACCTGCATGCAGTATTATGGCTAACCCACTATGATTGTTATATTTTAGTGCTTCATCATAATTTAATGCATTTTCTATTACGGGGGGCATGGTCCTTCCGCACTGTTTGGAAGCTTCGAGCGCTATCCTCTCCCATCTATTCCTTTTATACGCGGTCCTGACCTGAGACCTCTCCGTTACCACGGGCACTATTGTATGTACGCCGATCTCCGTGGCCTTCTCCACGATGTAATCCATCTTTTCCCCCTTGGGGAGCCCCTGAAGGAGCGTTATGCGCAGCGGAGAATCGGTCTCGACCTTTCTCGAGGAAACGATTTCGACCATAACCTCTCTGCTGCCGACATGCGAAATCCTCCCCTCGTACTCTACGGAGTTTCCGTCGAAGAGAGTGAGGGCGTCGCCTTGCCTCAAGCGGAGCACTTTCACTATGTGCCTGTAGTCGGTACCCGTGATGGCCGCTCTGCCGCCTTCTATGATTTTTTCATCGATAGGGAATCTGGGCATCGTCTGTTCCTGGTAAGGGATGTATCTACATGGATCGGCTGTCCGAGTGAGACTCTCCGATGATACGCGGTCTATTTTTTCTTTTTCGGTTTGCTCTTTCCGAAGTATACGGCGAGCTCTTCGGCGAGCCTGTCCACCGTAACTCCCCCGAAGTTATTTGAGCCTTGTACCCGGCGTCCCGGAGGGTCTTCGCGGTGACGGGGCCGATGCAGGCGAGCGCGGGCTTTCCGCGCACTTGCCTGAACCCCGGGAATATCGAGAGGAAGTTCCTCACGGTCGAGGAGCTTGTGAACGTGACGGCGTCTATCATATTGTTGTCGAGCATGTTTTTTATTTTCGCCGATGAGCGTCTTCCGGGCTTCTTCGTTTCGTATGCGGTCACTACGTCCACGACCGCGCCCATTTCCCTTAACGACGCCGGGAGTATGTCGCGCGCTTCCTTAGCCCTCGGCAGCAATATCCGCTTCCCCCTCACATTTTCTCCGGCGAGCTTTTCTATGAGCCCCTCGGCCCTGTATTCCCCCGGCACGAGCTCGACGCGTATTCCCGTTCTTTCTATCTCTCCGGCGGTGACTTCGCCTATCGCGGCGATCCTTACGCCGTGGAGCTCCCTCAGGTCCTTCCCCGACTCACCGAGCCTCTCGAAGAACTTCGCCACCCCGTTCACGCTCGTGAATATTATCCAATCGTAATCCCTCACGTTTGCGAGAGCCCTGTCGAGCCCGGCGTAGTCAGCGGGAGGGACTATCTCTATGACGGGGAACTCTATGACCTCGGCCCCCTGTTCCCCGAGCAGCCGGGCGAAGGACTCCGCCTGCCCCCTGGCCCTGGTCACGAGGACCCTCTTTCCGAATAGCGGTTTGCTCTCGTACCAGTTGATCACCTCTCTTAACCTGACGACCTCCCCTGTGACGACTATCGCCGGGGAGGCGATGTCCTTTCTTTTCTTAACGATGCGCGCTATGTCGCCCACAGTGCCGGTCGCGGATGACTGCGAGGGGTACGTCCCGCGTGCGATGACCGCCGCCGGGGTGCCGGGAGGCTTCCCCGCATCCATAAGCTTCCGCATGTTTTTTCCGATGTTCTTCACTCCCATGAGGAATACGACCGTTCCGATGTCAGCGAGCGCTCCCCAGGGGATGTTCGATTCCTCCTTCGACGGGGCGACGTGTCCCGTGACTACGGCGAAGGACGAGGCAAAGTCCCTGTGCGTGAGGGGAATGCCTGCGTAGGCGGGCACGGCGGAGGCCGAGGTCACTCCGGGTATTATTTCAAACGGTATGCCCTTTTCGGAGAGCGCCTCCGCTTCCTCTCCGCCCCTCCCGAATATGAACGGGTCTCCGCCCTTTAATCGCGCGACGGTCATCCCTTTCTTCGAGCGGCTGATGAGGAGCCTGTTGATGTCGCCCTGGGACATCTCCTTAGCTCCGGCCTTTTTCCCGACGTATATTATCTCCGCGCCCGCCCGGGCGAAATCGAGTAGCCCCGGATTGACAAGGTAGTCGTACACGACGACGTCCGATGAGCCGAGAATTTCTCTCCCCTTGATTGTCAGGAGGCCGGGGTCTCCGGGTCCCGCGCCTATGAGATATACTGTTCCTCTGCTGGGCATGGCGATGTTTAAAGAAAACCGAAGGCGCGCTCCGTTGTCAAGGTTCCCCGCGTATAACGCGGCGTGTGAAATTCATGTTAAAGATATTAGCGCTTTTAAGATATTTCTGTATGATAGTATAGGCCGTTCCGCGCTGCGGGGCTGCCCGATACCCATAACGCGGAGGTGAGCGATGCTGGTTAAGGAATTCATGACTCCAAACCCCATTACAGTTACTCCCGACAAGAGGGCGGACGAGACCCTCGATGTCATGAGGAAGCTCAATTTCAGGCAGTGTCCCGTCGTCGAGGACGGCAAGCTCATAGGTATAGTAACGGACAGAAACATAAGGGGGGTCCTCTCCGGGAGGAGCGACACGAAAGTAGGCGATATAATGACGAAGGACCCGATCACGATACTCGATTACGCCTCCGTCGAGGGCGCCGCCGAGATTATCAGGAGCGGCAAGTTCAATGCGCTCCCCGTCGTAACGAATAAAGGTGAGCTCGTCGGAATTCTCACAGTCACCGACCTTCTCGACGCGCTCCTCAGGATGCTCGGGTTCCACGAGAAGCCGCAGCGTCTCGAGGTGCAGATGCCCGAAGGGATGGGCCTCTTCGACGTGCTCCAGATCATACAGACCAATTCCGAGAAGGTGCTCTCTTTCAGCGCGGCCCCCGAGAACAGGAAGCTCTACTATTTCTGGGTGGTCAACTGCAACTTCGGCGAGATAGAGAAGTCCCTCAGAAAGCTCGACACGAAGATAAGCACGATACATTCGTAGGACTTTCCGGCCCGGGGAGGACAATAACGCGCGCCCGCGCGATAGTCTGTCCCCGGAGACGGCCGGCTCCCGCCGACGCGCATGAACGCCCGGATTATTCTGGTATAATAAAAAAGGGCCCGGGATAACGGGTCCGCTTCTATCATGGAACCGGAACAGTACGAATACATTCTCGACCACTATAAGAATCCGAGAAACTACGGAACTATCGAAGGCGCCGACGCGTCCTACGAGGAAGGGATACCCTCGTGCGGGGACTTGGTGAGGATAGACGTGAAGCTTGAGGGACGGGGTAATCGAGGACGTGAAGTATTCGGGGACCGGGTGCGCGATAAGCCAGGCATCGGTCTCCATACTCACGGAGAGCGTGAAGGGGAAATCAGTCGGAGATATCCTGACTATGAAAGACGAGGAGATGCTCGGCGCACTCGGCAACCCGGTCTCTCCGACCAGGTTTAAATGCGCCCTCCTCGGGGTGAAGGTCCTCAAAAAGGCGTTACTCTCCAATAAAAGCCTCTAGACCCCTCCGCGCGCGGCGGGATTCGTGAAAATATTATGGAACAAGCGGCCGGCAAAAAAATTATTTTCGATCCCTCGAAGCTGAGAGAGGATTTCCCTATACTCAGGCGCAAGGTGCACGGAAAGCCGCTCGCCTACCTCGACAACGCGGCCACCACGCAGAAACCGAACGTGGTCATTGGCACGTTAAGAAACTATTACGAGACCCATAACGCGAACATACACAGGGGAGTGCACACCCTCAGCTACGAATCCACTCTCATGTACGAAGAGGCGCACGAGAAGGTGGCGCGGTTCATCGGGGCCCACGACTGGCGCGGCATAGTGTTTACGAGAAACGCGACGGAATCGATAAACCTCGTGGCTTATGCCTGGGGCATGGGGAACCTCAAAAAGGACGACGAGGTGCTGATAACGCTCATGGAGCACCATTCGAACATAGTCCCGTGGCAGATGCTCCGGGACAGGATAGGGATAAGGCTCAAATTCCTGGGGGTGGACGCGGGCGGGAATCTGAAAATGGACGACCTCCCCCGGCTCATCACGGACAGGACGAGGCTCGTGAGCGTCGTGCACGCCTCTAACGTGCTCGGCACCGTAAACCCGGTGAAACGCATCGCGGCCGAGGCGCGGAAGGCGGGAGCGCTGGTGCTCATAGACGCGGCCCAGTCGGTCCCCCACCTGCCGGTGGACGTTATAGACATGGACTGTGATTTCCTTGCCGCCTCGGGGCACAAGATGATGGGCCCCACGGGGACGGGGTTCCTCTACGGGAGGCCGGGGCTGCTCGAAAGTATGGACCCCTTCCTTTACGGCGGGGATATGATCTCCAAGGTGACTACGGAGAAATCCACGTGGAACGAGCTTCCGTGGAAGTTCGAAGCCGGCACGCCCGACATAGGGGGCGCGATTGCGCTGGGCGCGGCCGCGGATTACCTGACCGGCGTCGGGCTTGAAAACATCCAGGCCCATGAGCGGGAGCTGCTCGGGTACGCGCTCGGGAGGCTCTCAGAATATGACTGGATCACGGTTTACGGACACGGGGACAGGGAGGAGGAGAGGGTAGGGGTCGTATCCTTCAACGTCGACGGGGTGCATCCGCACGACGTCGCCGGGATACTCGACGAAGCGGGGATAGCCGTCCGCTCCGGGCACCACTGCGCGCAGCCGCTGATGTCCGAGCTCGGCATGGACTTCGCCGTCCGCATGAGCTTTTACGTGTACAATACGAAAGAAGAAATAGACCTCGCCGTCGAGGCCATTAAAAAAGCCAAAAAGTTATTCGGCTGACCGCGCGTTTCCCTCGCGGCCGCGGATCGATATGTCAGTCCTGATGTTTCGCCAGATTGTAGTACTCCCCCTTTTTCTCTATTAGCTCGGTTTCGCTCCCGGTCTCGGCGATGCGTCCGTTTTTTAAAACCACGATCCGGTCGGCCGACTTCACCGTCGAAAGCCTGTGCGCGATAATGATGACCGTCTTGTTGAGACTGAGCTCGGATATCGCCCTGTGTATGAGCTGCTCGGTCCTCGTATCGAGCGAGCTCGTGGCTTCGTCGAGTATGAGTATCTCGGGGTTTCGCAATATCGCCCTCGCTATGGATATCCTCTGCCTCTCGCCCCCCGACAGCTTCACCCCCCTGTCGCCGAGTATCGTGTCGTAGCCCGAGGGCAGTCCTTCTATGAAGACGTGCGCCCCGGCCTTTTTCGCGGCTTCGACGATCTCTTGCTCCGCAGGCGTGCCCAGTGCCCCGAATGCGATATTCGACTTTACGGTGTCGTTGAAAATGAACGTGTCCTGACTCACTATGCCTATTTTCTCCCTGTAGGAATCTATACTGAAGCTCTCAAGCGGCACTCCGTCTGCGAGGATTTCTCCGCTCTGCTGCTCATAGAATCTAAGGAGGAGATTTATGATCGTCGATTTCCCCGCCCCGGATTCGCCCACGAAGGCCGTCGTCTTCCCCCTGGGGATGTTAAAGCACGCCCCCTCGAGCGCGGGTTCGGAGCCTGCGGTATAGGCGAACGTCACGGATCTGAAATCTATGCCTTTCTCCAGACCGGTGAACGGTGTGCCGCCGTCCGTGATGACGGGCTTATTGTCTTTTCGAATGAGGTCGTGGATGAGGTCGATGTACGGCACACCGCTCACTATATTCCCCTTTATGCCGTTGAGTGTTTTGAGTATGTACAGGAGCCTGTTGATTACGTAAATAAACGGGATCAACTGCGTGATCAGCACTTTATTCTCGATGTTGAATTTCAAAAGACCCAACAGGAATATGACGGTGATGACGATTACCCCCAGCATCTCCGTGTAGATTTGCGTCATCTCGGACTTGTAATTTAATTCGTATTCGTCCTGCCTGACTCTCTCGATCTTCGCCTTGAGCATCGAACCGATCGACTTTTCTTTTACAAGAGATTTGATGAGACGTATTCCGGTTATGGTTTCATAGAGCGACCCCGATAATTCTCTGGCGTCCTCGGCGACGGTGTTGCTTATACGCGACAATTTGTTTATGAATCCCGAGAGGAGAAATGAGATAACGCCGGTAAGTGCTATCGCTATTAACGTGAGCTTCCATGAAAGTACGATGAGCAGGGCGAAAAGCACGATAAAATTGATGAAGTTTATAATCAGATAGGAGAAGGACTCGAATAATTTGCCGAGTCTCTGAGTATGCCCGATGACGTATTCGGCCAGATGACCGGTCCTGGATTCGTCGTAATAACCGAGGCTCACGCTCAGCAGCGTGTCGGCGGCCCTGGACCTCAATACCGCGGTGAGCTTGCCCGAGAGCCGGAATCCCAACCGAATAGACGCGGCCAGGAAGAGATTCTTGATCATAACGCCCGTGACCGCGAGCCCCAACGCGAAAAGTATTTGAGTCCCGGGTGGGTATCTGTCGAAGTATTTTACGAGTATCCGGAGGGGGCCGGGGAAGACGCTATAGTCGTGTATCCCCTGTATCGAGCTCAGAAACGGGACGAGCATTCCGATCGAGAAGCCTTCGAAAGCGGCCGCGAGGAAAGAAGCGGCGATCAGTAAAGCTATAATGAGCCGGTACGGTCTTATGAGATCAAGGATGAAGTCTTTTCGTGAGAAGTTCGGGACGCTCAATATCCCTCTAATAATACACCATTCGGGGATTACGAGCGCCGGGGACCGGACTGCGGTCAAGCCGTGCCGCCCCTGAGCGCCTCCGCGTGGATTCCGGCGCATTCCTTCCAGTCGTATCCGGCAGCGGCTGCGCGGCCCGCTTCGCCGCGCTCGTCGAGCTCCGCCCTGGTTAAGGAGAGTAATTTACTGATCCCGGCCTCGAGCGCGGGTACCCTTTCGTTCGGGTTCTGAAACGGCATGAGTATCCCCCATGGGGGTTTCACGACTCCCCGCGGCCCGTCGCAGTCGGACGAAAGCACCATGCACCCGGACGCCATCGCTTCGAGCACCACCAGCCCGAACGGCTCGAAGGTCGAAGGCAGGAGGAGCGCGTCGGCCGAGGACATTATGCGTCTGACTCTCTCGTTCGGTATCTCTCCGAGCTTCGCCAGAGATATCTTCTTAAGCCCGAGGAACCTCTGATACGTCCGGTCGCTGAAACCTCCGCCCCAGTCTCCGATACCCCCGATCGCGGCCAGCTCCACCCTTGCCGCCTGGTCGGGTCTCCTTGACTCGAGTCTCCCGAGCGCCTCGGCGACGTAGTCCCAACCCTTCTGGGGCGCGGGCCTCCCAACCATGACCAGTCGAAGACGCTCCCCGCGGATGGGAAAGGGCCAGTCAGAGCCGGATGAGGGAGGGGGCGAGCCCGCGACGCATTCGCTTATTTTATCCCTCACGCCGGGATAGTAACTCACGATAGTGTCTCCGAACCCCGGACTCACGGCCACGATCCGCCTGGAGGACTTCATCTGCAGAGACTCCTGTTCGAGCTTGTACATCAGCTCGAGCCTGTCGGGTATCGGCAGCCTGCAGAGCGCCGGGGCGCACAGGGACAAGAATCTTATAAGCGCGGGACGGAGCCTCGCGGGACAGATTCCTCCGACCGCGGTGGACAACGCGTCGTCGTTAAGGCTCTTTCTCAACGGGTCGTCCGCATTTTGAAAACGATGGAGCAGGTCCTGAGCGACCAGGTAATGAACGACTCCCGCTACGTGATAACCGGCCCCGGCCAGCGCTTTAGAGGCCATACCGGTCTCGTAGCCGTGGCACCATACCCTGGTAGTCCCGTTCATCCCGGATGCGGTCCGCGAGGCGGCCGCGGCGAGGTGCGAAGCGGCGATTCTGAAATTCTGGGGATAATACAATTCGTTGTAATGGAGTATGCCGAGGGGCGGGTCGATACGCTCTATGCTCAAGCCGTCTCTCTCCTCGTAAGCTTCCTGTCCGGGGAACCTGAAAACGACCGCCCGAATTTTCCACCCGGTCAGTTCCATCAGGTATTTCGTGGAGTTAACGGTATATATCCCCATTCCGTCCATGTTCGTGTCCATGGTGGGAAAATTTACGGTGACAAGGAGTACGTCTGTAATATTTTCTTTGGCCGGGTTCATATCGATCAATTATGGAAGCTGCAGGAATTATACCTCGGCGTCGGCCGGCATGTTAGCCGACTCCCGAGACAAACAGGCGGGCCTCTTCAAGCACCGCCGCATGCGCATCCGCGCACTTCTTCCATGTGTATCGGCGGGAGGCGGCCCGGGCATCCTCCCCGAGCGCGTTTATCTCTTCTCTCGACAGGGAAAGTAATTTCAGGATACCGCGCTCTATTTCGCGGGCTCTTCTCTCCGGGTCCTGAAAATTGGCGATAATTCCCCACGGGGCTTTCACGATGCTCCGGGGCCCGTCCGCGTCCGACGCCAGGACCATGCATCCGTTTGCCATGGCTTCCAGTATCACGAGTCCGAATGACTCGAACACCGAGGGCAGGATGAGCGCGTCAGCCGCGGACATGATTTCCAGCACCCTCTTGTTCGGGAGCCACTCCATACTGAAATACGACACCGACTTCAGACTTTTGAAGTTCTCGTCTATCCGGCGCCCGTAGGCGCCGCCCAATTTCTCCGAGTTTCCTATCAGTGTAATTTCCAGTCTGCCCGCTTCGGCGGGCCTGACCGATTCAATGTTTTTGAGCGCCCGGGCGACGTAGTCCCATCCCTTGCTCGGAACGGGCCTTCCGACCATCACAAGACGCAGCCTGTCGTCCCTGACCGGGAACGGCCAGCGCGAGCCCGCGGACGGGGCAGGGGCTCCCGCGACGGAGACCCTCAATTTGTTCCGCGATGCCGGGTGGAGCTCCGCTATGGATTCAGCGAGTCCGGGGCTTACGGCCGTAACGAGGTGCGAGGCCTCGATCAATTGTGCCTCGCTCACGAGCTTCCCGAGAAGCTCAAGCGCATCCGGAAGGGGGAGTAGAGAGAGTACGGGCGCCGTACGAGATAGAAACCTCAGCAATCCGGGCCTGTGCCTCCGCGGTATCAGCGCGCCTGCGTAGTACGAAACCGTACGTGCGAAGTAACCGGCTCTCTCAGGGTCCTCGTAGGCCTCGAGCCTGTTCATCAGTTCCTGAGCTATAAGGTAATGCGTCGCGGAGACTACGGGAAAGCCTCTTTTCCTGAGCTCAATCGCGGCCCCGCTAGTCTCGATACCGTGGCACCAGACGGGCGTATCCTTCCCGAAGGCTTCCGCCATGCGCACGGCGTGCAAGGCCAGGGCGGAGACGGCCTTAGCGTACATGCGGTGGGAGTACATGAGCTCGACGTCGCTCGTGGGCCGCCCGTCGGCGCGGCCGCCGTCGCGGGGCAGGTCGAAGCGCGTTACCGATAATCCGTTTTTTTCCTCGAAGTATTCCTTCCCGCCGATGCGGAAGGCCGCTACCTGTATGCGCTTTCCGGCTTCTTCGCACAGGCATCGGGCGACATCGTAAAAGTATATTCCGTTGGGATCATCATCTCCGGTGATACCCGGATAGTCTCCGGTTAAAAAAATTATGTCGGTTTTCATTTTCCAGGGCTGACAAGAAAATTAACACCGGACTAATCACTGTCAATCATTATCAGCAAAATCTGATTAGATAATAATATTAGTTTTCTATCTTAATTTTTCCGGACGGCCGGCGTATTTTCGTCACGTCGGCTTTTGGCCGTCCCCTGAGTGAGCGCACACTCATTTTTTTGTACTATTTTCGGACAATCGACACGGGCAGGTTTATTAATACAAATAATTACAGGGAATTACGACTGGCATTTAATTTTCATAATAGCAGCAGTAAAAGGAGGCTTTTGATACCCATGAAAAAGATTATCTCACCCCTGTTCGGGGTTCTATTGACGGTGCTCGTTATCACCTTGAGCTTGAATTTGTTTATATCCGCCTCCCGCGGAGATCAGGCGGAGGTCGAACAAGGTAAAAAGATCTTCCAGGAGCGGGGATGTACGGCGTGCCATTCCATAGGGAAGGGCAAAATCACGGGGCCCGATCTGCTGGGCGTTACGCAAAGGAGGGACGAGGAGTGGCTCAAGAAGTGGCTCAAGTCTCCCGACACCATGATCATGACTGACCCTGTGGCAAAGGAGATGCTCGGTGTGTATATGGTCCCGATGCCGAACCTGGGGCTCTCCGACGAGGAAATACAGACCCTTATCGATTATTTCAAATACGAGGATTCCAACAAAAAGTAACTGATTTAAAAAACCCATCACACATGAGGAGGTGTGCAGATATGATAGGAATTAAAAGATTATTAGCGTTATTGCCTGTTTTTCTGCTTGCTCTCGCGCCGGTTTGTTTTACGAGCTGTAAGAACGCCGGCACCGAGAAGAAGGCGGATAAACAGGAGACAGCCGGCACGGAATTACCGGAAAGCGCTGAGCAGATAGCGGCGTCGAGGGGGCTTACGCCCAAGGACGTCGTTGCGGCTCTCAAGACTTACGTGCCGTCGGGGAAATTTGACGATTACGTTATGTTCGCCTCAGGCGGGCATTCAGGTCAGGTGTTCGTGATAGGAGTCCCTTCCATGAGGCTTCTCAAGTCGATAGCCGTATTTACGCCGGAGCCCTGGCAGGGATGGGGGACCGGGTCAGTGGAATCCCATGACATTCTTGCAAAGGGCAACATGCCCGAGAAAAAGGACAACACGCTTTCGTGGGCCGACGTCCATCACCCGGGGCTCAGCGAAACGAACGGGGATTACGACGGTCAGTTCCTGTTTGTGAACGACAAGGCGAACGCCAGGGTAGCCGTCATAGACCTGCGCGATTTCGAAACCAAGCAGATATTAAAGAACCCCAATACGATCTCCGATCACGGCGCAACCTTTGTAACGCCTAATACGGAGTACGTTATCGAGACTACCCAGTACGCGGCCCCTCTCCCCTTCGATGATTACGCGGGGATGGACCAGTACAAGGAAAAGTACAGGGGACTCATCACGTTCCACAAGTTCGACAGGGAGAAGGGCAGGATAGACGAATCCCAGTCGTTCGCCATAGTGCTCCCGCCTTACTGGCAGGACCTCTGCGACGCCGGAAAGAAGGTGAGCGACGGATGGGCATTCTGCAACTCCATCAATTCAGAGATGGCGACAGGCGGAATAAACGAGGGGAACCCGCCTTATGAGGCAGGCGTGTCGCAAAGGGAAGCGGATTACCTCCATGTATTTAACTGGAAGAAGGCCGAGGAAGTCTTTAAACAGGGCAAGTACAAGAAGTTAAACGGGATGAACATCATTTCGCTCGATACCGCGGTCGCGGAAGGGCTTCTGTATTTCATGACGGTACCCAAGAGCCCGCACGGCGTGGACGTTTCCCCAACGGGTAACTTCATAATCGCGTCCGGCAAGCTCGACACCCATGCCACCGTCTATTCCTTCAACAAGATAATGGACGCCATCAAGAACAACAAGATCGAGGGAAAGGACCCATACGGAGTCCCGATCCTCAACTTCAACGACGTAATGGAGAAGCAGGTCGAGATTGGATTAGGCCCTCTTCATACCCAGTTCGACGACAAGGGCAACGCTTATACGAGCGTATTCGTAGAGAGCACCCTGGCCAAATGGAGGCTCGGGCCCCCTGAGTACGACGGACCCGACGCCTGGACCGTAGTCGAGAAGATACCGGTACAGTACAACATCGGCCACGTAGTTTGCGCCGAAGGGGATACGGTGTCCCCCGACGGGAAATACTGCGTCGCGCTCAACAAGTGGTCCATAGACAGGTTCCTTCCCGTAGGGCCTCTGCATCCTCAGAACTTCCAGCTCATAGACATATCGGGCAAGAACATGCAGCTCCTCTACGACATGCCCATAGGCGTGGGCGAGCCTCACTACGTGCAGATGATAAAGGCCGACAAGCTTAAGCCATGGCTCGTTTACCCGGAAGTCGGATTCAACCCGGCGACCATGAGCGTCGATCCGGAAGCCGCGTCGATAGGGAACGAAAAGATCGTGCGTAACGGAGACAACGTCGAGGTATGGATGTCGGCTATCAGGAGCCACTTCAATCCGGAGCACATAATGCTCGAGGAAGGCGACAACGTCACACTCCACATCACGAACGTAGAGCGCGCGAGGGACGCCACGCACGGGTTTGCCATCGACGGCTACAACGTGAACCTGAGTCTCGAGCCGGGCGAGAGCAGCACGGTCAAGTTCGTCGCGGACAAGCCGGGAGTGTTCCCGTTCTACTGCACCGAATTCTGCTCCGCGCTTCACCTGGAGATGATGGGCTATATGCTGGTACAGCCGAAACAACCGAAGTCGTGAGTTACCGAGGGCGTCTCTCCCGGATCTTTAGTCACGGGAAGTGAAGGAAGGGGCGCCCTCTGTTTTTAAATTAAATTCGAAAAAGGGGGTTTGAAAATGAACGTATTAAACGCGAAGAAATTGTATACGGCAATTATTCTGTTAAGCGTTTTGTTTATTACTGCCGCATCCTCTCAGGCGGCGGACCCTTCCGCGTGGAAAGACAGCGCATTGTCCTGGCAGAAGCAGGCCAAGGACACGAGGGTAGTGGTAGTGGGCGTCGCCGATGAGCTCGGGAAGACCGGGGACAAGGGAAACGCCGACGTAAAGGGGCTCATTACGGACGCGGTGACATGGCTCGGGGAAGGCGACAAGAGCATGGCCGCGGCCGACGAAGCCATGACGAAGGAAGACTACGAGAAGGCCAGCAACGATTACAACATGTCGTGGCAATATTACGTGAAAGCCGCAACGGCGGGCCTGAACGCGAAAAGCATTCTGAGCGGTTTATAGCACCCATGCAGATTTATCGGAAGGATTAGCCGTAACAACACAGAAAGCCCGGAGGGCTCATTATGAAAGAAAATGAATTGATAATAGGACCGCGGATACCGAAGGAGCTCTGGGAGAAGGAGAGAAAGAGATTTCTCGTGCCTTCTTTCGTGCTCGTTGCCGCAGCGGTGCTGCTCTTTATCTCGATATTTCTACCGTACTGGAAAATCACGCTTTTCGCTCCCCAGTATCCGCAGGGCCTCGCGGCCACCATGTACGTGAACAGGCTAACGGGGGACGTCCAGGAAATAGACGAGCTCAACCACTATATCGGAATGAAGCCGATGGGCGAGGCCGCGGTCCTCGAGCGCACGCTCAGCATATTCATAGTGATAGGCCTCGCGCTCCTCATAGCGGCGGCGGTCTACGTCCACAACCCGCTCGCGCTGATCCTATGCATACCGGCCGTGATGTATCCGGCGTTCTTTGTGGGGGACCTCTATTTCTGGATGCGGAACTTCGGTCTGAACCTCGATAGAAATGCCGCACTGAGCGGGGCGATAAAACCGTTCGTTCCGCCTATTCTGGGTGAGGGTAAGATCGCCCAGTTCTCCACCACGGCAACCTGGGAAATAGGCCTTTATCTATCTATCGCGGCGTCCGTTCTCATATTGGTCGGCCTCTATTTCCACAGGAGGGCTTACAAGCCTCTGCTCGTCGATGCCGGCGGCAGGTAAGGAAAGCAAAAGTACAAGGTGACCCGTGACCAAATACCTGATACTTCATATTTGTGCGACAGTTGTTCTCGCCCTCTCCGGAGCTTCCTACGGGCGCGCTTTGGAAAAGACGAGAATCGTGTCCCCCTCGGGTCCTCTAAGATCGGTCGGGGAAGCGATAAAATCGGCCTCCCCCGGCGACACCATAAGCGTTGAGAGCGGCGTATATCACGAGCGCCTGGTCATAGACAAGACTCTTAACCTGACCGGGGTCGGCAACCCCGTTATTGACGGCGGAGGGACGGGGACCGTGGTCGAGATCACAGCCCCCGACTGCGTATTCAAGGGATTCGTCGTCACGGGGTCGGGCTCCCGCCTCTCGAACGAGGACACGGGAATTCTTCTCGACTCGGCGCGCGGAAGCCTTATCGAAGGCAATACGCTCCGGGACGTGCTCTTCGGCATATACATCAAGAACTCGCCCGACACGGTAATCCGCGGCAATACCGTAAGGGGTAAGGACGTCCCGATGCCCGAGAGGGGGGACGGCGTCCGCCTCTGGTACAGCTCGGGCACGAAAATACTCGACAACAAAATAACATTAATCAGGGACCTCGTTATATGGTGGTCGGGCAATACCCTTATCAAGGGGAACATCGTCGAGGAAGGCAGGTACGGGCTCCATTACATGTCGAGCAACCATAACAGGTTCGAGGACAACATATTCAGGAACAACTTCGTCGGCGGGTTCCTCATGTACAGCGTGGACATACAGTTCTACCGTAACAAGTTTATAAGCAACCGGGGCATTGGGACCGGATACGGGATCGGGTTCAAGGACCTCGACGACGTAGTGGCCAAAGACAACCTCATCGCGGACAACCGCGTCGGGATATTCCTCGACAACTCGCCCTACCTAATCGATTCCTGGAACGAAATAGACAACAATTTTATCGCGTTCAACGACATAGGCGTGTCGATGATGCCGTCCATAGAGAGGAACGAGTTCGTTTCGAACACCTTCATGGACAACGACGAGCAGATCGAGGTGAGGGGAGGAGGGGGGCTTAAGGGCAACAGGTGGTTTAAGGACAAGAGCGGGAATTACTGGAGCGATTACGTCGGATACGACGAGGACGGCGACGGCATAGGGGAGATACCCTATAAATCCGAGAGCCTCTTCGAGAGCCTGATAGACTCGAAGCCCGAGCTCAGGATCTTCGTATTCAGCCCGGTGGCGAACGCTATAGAGCTCGCGTCGGAGGCGTTCCCGGTAATAAAGCCCGAGCCCAAGCTGACGGACGACTATCCGAGTGTCCGCGCCATGATACCGCCTGATCTGAGAACCGAGGAAAGGGCGCTGTCCCCGCGGCTTCTCATGCTGTCTCTGTCCATGGTGTTGCTTCCCCTGCTTTTTTACGGCTATTTTATAAAGCGGTGAACGGGAGCCTTAATTGATCGAGATTAAAAACGTAACGAAGCGTTTCGGGAAATTAACGGCGGTGGATTCCGTGAGCTTTTCCGTGAGGAAGGGAGAAGCGGTATCGCTCCTCGGGTCAAACGGCGCCGGCAAGAGCACGCTCATAAAATGCGTACTCGGTTTACTTGATTACACGGGCGAAATCATCGTGAGCGGGCTCAGGGTCAAGGAACGCTCGAAGGAAGCGAGGTCCCTCATCGGCTACCTCCCGCAGGAGCCGCTATTCTACGATATGCGCGCCATGGACATAGTCCGTTTTTTCGCGCGTCTCAGGAAAGTCGACGAAAAGGGTTCCATGTCCGTCCTCGATAGAGTCGGGCTCGCCGAGCACGCATCGAAATACGCCTCTGAGCTCTCGGGAGGCATGCGGCAGCGGCTCTCGTTCGCCATAGCCCTCCTATCGGAGCCGAAATTCCTCATCCTTGACGAGCCGACTTCCAACCTGGACGCGCACGCGCGCGCCGAGTTCCTGAAGCTGATAAGGGAATATAAGGAAAAAGGAAAGACGGTGATTTTCTCTTCGCACAGGCTCGACGAGGTGGACTATCTGGCCGACAGGGCCGTGGTCATGAAAGACGGCAGGGTCGTTATGGACGAGGAGCCGCACGGGCTGAGGGAGTCCCTCGGGCTCGGAACGAAAATGAATATCGCCGTGCCGGAGGAGTACGCCTCGCGCGCCGCATCCGCTTTCTCGGGCGCGGGCATTATAGTCCACGGCAGGAACGGAAGGGGGTTCCTCATCGAGGTGAAGGGAGGGGACAGCCTCCGTCCGCTGAGGGAGCTTATGTCGAAGGACATACCGGTCCTCGGGTTCAGCGTCGAGGAACCGACCATGGAAAATATAATCGAAGGAGCCGGCGGGGATGGAGCTTAGGAATATTCTGATACTTGCGGGCAAGGAAACGAGGGAGTCGCTCAAGAACAGGTGGTTCGTTATATATACTGTCGCTTTCTCGGTGCTGGCGGTGCTGATACTGTCTATCTCCCCCGGGAGGGACGAGATAGCCGGCATCTCGGGATACGGCAGGACGGCGGCGAGCCTGATCAACCTCGTCCTATTGTTCGTCCCGCTAATCGCCCTGATTACGGGCTCTATATCCATATCCGGAGAGAGGGAGAGCGGCACGCTCCAGTACCTGCTGTCTCATCCGGTTACGAAGGCCGAGGTGTTCACCGGAAAATTCATAGGGATCCTCCTGCCCATCTGTATCTCTATATCGCTCGGTTTCGGATTGGCGGGCGTGGGCGTCGCGCTAAAGGGCGGAAGCGGGGACAGCGCTGAATTCATACTTACGGCGCTCCTCTCGGGGCTCCTGGCGGCGTCGCTCCTGAGCGTGGGGCTCGCGGTTTCGGTCTTATCGGGGAGGTCTTCGAAGGCCATAGGCATAGCGGTGTTCCTCTGGCTTCTTTATATCATACTGGGCGACCTCGGCATCATGGGCACCGCGGTCGCTATGGACCTCGGCATCAAGCAGGTGTTTGCGCTCGCGCTCTTAAACCCGGCCGAGGTATTCAAGATAGCCTCCGTCCTCGTGCTGAGCCCGAGGTTCGAGATACTGGGCCCGGTCGGCATATACGCCGTGAGGACGTTCGGGAGGGAAGGGGTCATTTATCTCCTGCTTTCGGTGCTGGCGCTCTGGACCATCGTGCCGTTTATATTCGCATTCATAACATTCACCGTATTGAGGAGGGAAGAGACATGAAATATATGCTCATACTGCTCGTGCTCCTGGGTTTCGTCGCCTGTAAGGACAGGGTCGATACGGGCCCTCAGGCTGTCCGTTTCGGGGAGGACGTCTGCGAGAGGTGCAGGATGATTATAAGCGACAGGCGTTTCGCCGCCCAGTACATCACGCAAAACGGAGAGGCTAAAAAATTCGACGACGCGGGGTGCATGATCGATTACATGAAAGAGGCCGGGAAGGGCGGGGAAAACGCTCTCGCCGTGTACGTGACGGACTACGGCACCGGGGAGTGGCTCGAGGCCGGAAAAGCGTTTTATCTCCGGAACCCCGAACTGAAATCACCGATGGGATATAATATTGCCGCTTTCGCGAGCGGGGAAGAGATGAACGCGAGCCCGCTCTATAAGGGCGGCAAGGCTCTCGGGGGCTTCGGCGAGCTTATAAAATAAGCTGCGCTACCGGATGCGGTAAGATTTATTGAGGCGGATTAATAGATTGAGTTCAGAAATATTACGCATATCATATTGATTCGGTTTTTATAACATGGATACACATAAGAGCGCCAAAGCGATAGACCCCGGGGAGAAGATACAGAGCGCTGCGCTCGGGCTCTTTATCAAAAAGGGTATTGCCGGCACGACGACGAAGGAAATCGCGAGGAAGGCCGGGGTCTCGGAAGGCTCTATATATAACTATTTCGAGAGCAAGGAGGACCTGGCCTATAAGCTCTTCGTCCGGTACATGGATATGTTCAGGGACGTGCTTTCGGAAGCGGCCTCGTCCTCCGGGAATCCCGCGGAGAAGCTCTCGGCCGCCGTCAGGACATTCTTCGGGTTTGCCGAGCGCGAACCCGACGCTTACGCCTACATAATGATCGGCCACTATACAGAGCTCCGGAAGATGCCCCCTGACAAGAAGAAGCCCATGGACATATTCGTCGCTATAATAGGCGAAGGGGTCAGGGACGGGGTCTTCAGGGGGATGGAAGAGAAACTGGGCGCGGCCTACGTCATCGGCATGGTCACGAGGGCGATACTCTTCTACAAGAGCGGCATGCTCGATACCCCGTACGCGGAGCTGATCGAGGAAACCACGTCCTCCTCACTGAGGGTGCTCGGGTTTAATAACGGACAGCACCCTGCGGGCACGGCGGAACGATAAAACGCGCTCCGCCGCCCGGTCTCGAATAATAACGAGTCAGGTGTTTTCACCCTGCGGATTTCAGCGCACTAAGAGATCATTGCTCGACGTCTTCGCCCGGCACGAACTCCGCAATGCCAGGCCTGAGAACGAGGAAGTAATCTCCCCTGAACCAATCGTCTTTCTGTTTGTCATCCTGCTCGACGACGACCTCGTACGTCCCCGTTTCCGATATAGTAGTTTTCAGCCTGAGGGGAACACTGCCCTCGACTACTTCTTCACCGGAGGCGGCTCCGGCAGGGCGGAGCTTAAGTCTCGCCAGCGATCCGAGGTGTCCTTTGGCCGGGTCTCCTTCGAGCCTGAGGACTATAGCGTCCCCTTCGACCGCATCGAAAGTGAAAGTATCACTGTCGGGCTTGTCTTCTCTCGAGTCGTCTCCGAGAGCGGCGGTCTGGACCTCTTCGGGGGCAGCTGCCTCCGCGGATACATCTCCGGTTGCAACTGCTCTGGTTTTGGTCGGCCTGACATCGTATCCCGAGCCGACTTCGACAAAGTCAACCGCTATAGTGTTTTTCGGTATTGAAAAGTCAAAGGCATGGCTAAATCCCGCACGGGGACCGAGGCACGCGAGTTCGTCACCTACATTATTTGCATCGTTAAACCAGCATTTCCAATCGCCGTACTGGTCTCCGATCCCGTCCGCAGCCGTGTAAAAGTGAGTCCGCTGCAGGGGTGTGGTGAAGTAATGGAGTCCAGTGCTCCTGAAAGCGGGTCCCGTACATATCCAGCAGAACCTCGTCGAAGAATTCGGGAAGAACGTGTCCGTGATGTAAAACTCGACGTCTCCGGCCCTTACGTCCTTCACAATTGAAAAAACCAATAAGAATGATGCTAAAACAAAACCCGTTAATGATGTAATCGAACGCATTTGAAATCCCCTCCTTTAAAGATGATTTAATCGATATACCGTATATATATTATAACCACCAATAATTCGCAGGCCGTCAATATCCAATTTGAAGAGCAGACGCCCCACCTGTATAAGATGATTTTCACTCCGGGCAGTAAATAATAATTCCAATATCTTGAAATTAAAAGAGACGTTTTTCCATCCCGGATAGTAGCGGAATCTCCGGGACCGGCCTAAAAGAACCCATGTCTTCGGTATTTTTGACCCGGGGCTGGATTTCCCGCGCCGAATGGGCAAATTATATGTCATGTCGGGAGATTGAGCGTCCCGGCGGACTAATGATCAGGGAGGAACACCTATGCTCGTAAAGGAATGCATGACTGCAAACCCTGTTACGTTTTCGCCCGATGAGGACGTCAGGGTCGCATTCGGAAGGCTCACAGACCTCAAGATTCGTCAGGCCCCTGTAGTCGAGGGGGGAAAGCTTACGGGGATAGTCACCGACAGGGACTTGAGACTCGCCGTCGTGGAAACCCTTTCCGAGCCCGGGTTGAGTGTAGCCTCCGTAATGACCCGCGACCCGGTTACGGTCACCGGGGACACTCAATTGAGAGAGGCCGCCAAGCTCGTAAGCAAGAACAAGTTCAACGCTCTCCCCGTCGTTTCCGCCTCCGGGGCGCTCGTGGGGGTGCTGACGACCACTGACATATTGAACGGGCTCGTCAGGGCGCTCGACGACCGGAGTAAATTATAAATCTTATTTATTCCCGTATTTGGCGTTAGAATATTACCGGACAAGGAGACTTTAATTGAAGATAGCGAATATATTATTCCCGACTGATTTCTCGGCCAGGTCGCTTGCGGCGAGGGAACACGCGCTTTACCTTGCGGAGGCCCTGGGCGCTTCCGTTCACCTCCTTCACGCCATCGAGCCCCTTAACTACGAGGAGGTGGACGACGAGATCAGCAATTTCTACAAGACCCTCGAGGCTCAGCTGAAGGAGAAGATGTCCCGCGAGAAAGAGGTCTTCGACAAGAGGGGGGTCGGGACTCATACGGACATCGTCATAGGGCCCAGGTGGAAGGTGATAAACAACTACGCCCTGGAGAAGGGGATCGACCTCATAATCATGGGGTCCCACGGCATAAGGACCGAATCGGGGGAGGTGTCGGTGGGCACGACCAGCCACAAGGTCATGTTCTCGTCCCCGTGCCCCGTTCTGATAGTGAGGCACTCCTGAGGCCGGCGGAAATATTGTTAATGAGATTTTTATAAAACTGATATAAAATTAGGGCATAATATTATAGAGGAGACGTTGTATATGATGAAATTACTGCCGGATTTGAAGCGGCTTATACTTTTAATCGCCGTCCTGGCGGCGCCTTTTCTCTTATCGTCCGGGCAGGGCTCAAACGCATTTGCCAAGGGGAGCGGCGCCCCGACCGTTCCGACGGGGCCGGTGATCGACCCGGTCGCCGACAAGCTGCTCATGGCCATGAGCAAGACGCTTTCCTCCGCGAAGGCTTTCAGTTTCACGGCGGCTATAGATTTCGACCAGCTCATCGTATCGGGTGAGCAGATACAATACGGCGGGGCGGCTAACCTGACGGTCGAGAGACCCGACAAGGTTTACGCCGAGTTCACAGGCGACCTGGCCGCGAAAAAGGTCTGGTACACGGGCAAGGAGCTTACAGTGCTCGACGTCGACAAGAACCTCTACGGCAAACTGGCCGTGCCGGCGAATATAGACGACGCGATGGATAACCTTATGGACAAGTACGGATTCACTCTGCCACTTTCGGACGTGGTCGTGAGCGACCCCTACAAGGCGTTCGTGACGAACGTAGCGGCCGGAGTCGTAATCGGGGACAGCATGATAAACGGGCAGTCCTGCAAGCACCTGGCCTTCGTCGAGAAGTACATAGACTGGCAGATATGGATTTCAAACGGGGCGCAGGCGCTTCCGTGCAAGCTGGTCATAACCTACAAGACGATACCCGGCGGGCCTCAGTACTCGGCGGTATTCTCCAACTGGGCTGTCAATCCGGCTGTCTCCCCGGCGGTATTCACGCCGGTGCTGCCGGAGGGGTCCGAGCAGATATCGTTTATTACGGTCGATAAACAAAAATAATTCGGGAGATCGAAAATGAGAGAACTAAAACAGCTAATAAATAAAACGGCGGCAGTGGCGGCGGTACTGGCTTTCGTGGCGTCAGGCGTGATTTCGACGCCCGGAGCGTTTGCCAGAGGAGGGTTCGGGGGCGGTTACAGGGGAGCCAGCTTCGGCTCCGGAATGGGCAACAGGGGCATGGGGAACGTCAGGTATTCCGGAAACGGCGCAGGCGACATGTCGGGATACAAGGGGTATCAGGGGGACAGCTTCAGCGGCAGGCAGTCCTCCGCCCAGGACTCCGGCTTCAGCCAGAACAAGGACAATTTCAGCGGGGATCAGGACTCGTTTTCGAACCGCGATACGGGTTACCAGGACAATACGGGCATGACCAACCGTCAGGACGTGAGCCAGAACCGCGCGGTAGAATCCGATAACGGGCAGAATCCCAACAGGACGAACACCAACAGCACGAACACCAACCCCAATACGAACAAGACGAACTCAAACACCACGAACGGCAACAACAATGCGAACAACAGGAACAATAATAATAATAACAACAACAATAACAATAATAACAATAACAATAATAACAACAATAATAATAATTACACCCACAATACGTACAATAACTACTGGGGCGGGTACTGGGGCTCATGGGGCGGTTATTACGGAGGCTGGGCCTTCGCGGGCGGCCTTGCCATGGGCGCGGCCATAGCGAGTATCCCGGCGAGCTCGACTACTGTCTATGTATCGGGAAACCCGTTCTACTACTCGGACGGCATTTATTACGCTCCCCAGGGCAGCCAGTACGTGGTCGTTCCTCCCCCTCCGGGCGCCGTGGTCAATACGCTTCCCCCGTCATGCGACACAATTTATACGGTGGATGATTCCTATTTCGACTGCGGCGGGGCGTTCTATTCCTCGGCGGACGCGGGGTTCCAGGTCGTTCAGCCCCCCGTGGGCGCGTCTGTGGACTCTCTGCCTGAAGGCGCTCAGCCCAAGGTCGTAAACGGGACCACATATTACCTGTTCGGCGCGGCGTACTATCAGCCGTTTTACAGCGGGAGCAACGTTATTTACCAGATAGTCCCCGATCCAACGGTTTAATACGGATATCAATGTCCCGTGAGGTACCCCCCTCACGGGATTGCCGAGCTCACTCTTAGCCCGGGGGTTTTCCCCGCCGAGATAATATCCGAGAATAATGTATTCAGCGCTTCATGAGGAGGCCTGTTCGTATCGACGACGAACATTTGCCCCCTCTCGATCTCGCCCGGCTCCTCCCACTCCGCTACGAACCTCGGCAGTAAAGCGGCCCCCGCATCCGAGATGGATAAGCCCTCTTTCTCCCTTCTGAGGAGCCTGAGCTCGACCTCGTCGACAGGCGCCCTGGTCCTGACGAAATAAACGTTCGCTCCCCTGAGGGCCGCTTCCCCGAGGAGGAGCTCCCTCCACTTGCGCCTGGAAAAACTGGCGTCGAGTATGACCGCGCCCCCGGTATCGATCTCCGTCAGCGCGCGTCTGATTATCTCCGTGTAGGTTTTCGCCGTTATGTCTCCCGTGTATATGCCGCTTTCCCACCCCTCGTATCTCCGCTCCCCGGGCTTTGTCCCCGTTATCTCCTTCCTGACCGAGTCCGAAGACAGGGTGCGGCACGAAAGCTCCTCCCCGAGCATGGCGGCCAGAGTGGATTTCCCGGTGCCTATGATCCCGAACGTGACTATAACCGAGGGACCCGATCCGAAAAGCGCGTACCTTAACGCGAGCCTGAAGTATTTCTTCGCCCTCTCCAGGGAGGCCTTCTTTTCGTCCCCCGGAACCTCGGGCTCAAAGGCCCTTATACTCTCGACCTTGCCCCTTACGAACGCCCTGTAGCATTTATAGAAATCGATGACGCCGTATATGCCGTCATCGTCCATCTCCCGTGCGGTCTCCGAGACTATAAACCGCGAGAACCCATGGTATCCGTTGTAGTCGAGGTCCATGGCGAGGAAAGCTATGTCGGAGGCGGTGTCTATGTACCTGAACCTCTCGTTGAACTCGATGCAGTCAAAAACGCAAATGCCGTCCGGGGAGAAGCTGATGTGGTCGAGATGGAGGTCCCCGTGGCAGTCCTTGATACGGCCTTCTTTCATGCGCCTGAGGAATAATTCCCGGTTTTCCGAAAAGAACCGCTCGTTGTAACAGGTCAGCGCGTCGTAAGCGGCCCGCGAGATCGTCCTGTCTATGAATTTTCGGGAGAGCGAGAGGTTCTCGTCTATGTTTACCCTTATCCTCTCGGGGAGCCCGTAGACGGCGATCTCCTCAAGGCGGGGCTGATCCCTGTAAAAATCCACGAGCTTCCGGGCGAGCCTTCGTAAATCCCCCTCGCCGATATCGCCTTTCCGGAGCATGTTCGCAAGGAAACTGCCTTCGGGGATTTCCCTCATCCTGACGGCGTACTCCACGGCCTCGCCCGGCCCGCCGATCGAGAGCTTCCCGCCGCCGAGGGTAATTTCTTCGACGCCCAGGTACACGCCCCGGCAGAGCCTCCTGTTGAGCTCCACCTCCACTTCGCAGAAGTGCTTTCTCTTTTCGAGCGTGCTGAAGTCGAGGAATCCCAGGTTTACGGGTTTTTTTACCTTGTAGACGTAAGGGGAGGCTATGAATACGTCAGACGCGTGCGTCTGGAGGTGAGTGACGCCGGCCGGTCCGTGCGGGTATGAAGAGGGTTCGAGCAGAAATTCTATTAAGTCCCGCCTTTTCGGGCTGTCACTGCCGGACATCGGTTACCGCCGTTAAATTTGTTACGGCCTTAACGATAATACGGAGCACGGGGACTCCTGTATCATCCTCTCAGTCACGCTCCCGAGCACGAGCCTCTTTAGCCCCGTCCTCGCGTGCGTGTTGATTACGATCAGGTCCGCGTGATTTTTCGACGCGTAATTCGCGATCGATATAGCGGGGCTCAGCCCGTGTATGACTTCCGTCTTTATATCGGCTTGAAGAGGCTTGCCGATCGAGCTTTCATATTTGGCTTTCGATTTTTCAGTCCTGTCCCTGAGCTCTTTCGCCGACTGCGTTATTACGATGTCGAGCGCGCTCGCGGGCATGTCCTGTGCGTACATATCCAGCCTGAGCGCATAGACCGTGGTTACGTCCGCGCCCGTCAAGCCGGCGATATCCAGGGCATAACCGAGCGCCGTATCGTTCTCGTCCGCGAGGTCGATAGGGACTATTATTTTGCTGATTTTTATCCCGACTGCGGGGTCCTTCCTCTTTACGGCAAGCACGGGGACGTGCGAGCTCTTGATAAGCTTCCTGGTCTCGCTCCCGATCATCATGCTCTCGATGATCCCGTGTCCCTGCTTTCCCAGAACTATGATGTCGACCTTCTTCAGGCGCGAGAATTCCCTTATCTTTTCGTCGGGTATGCCTTTAAGGATTTCTCCGTCGAATTTGATTCCCGCATGCAGCAGCTCGTTCCTGACCTCGACGAACCTGTCGCTCACCCTTCTTTCCACCCCGGACTGCCAATTCCGGAACTCCTCGTCCTCTTCCCTCAGGGATTCGAACAGCAGCTGCACGGGCAGGGGTATTACGTGAACCCCGATTATTTCAGCGCCGGTAAGCCCGGCCAGGTACTTCGCGTACTCCAGAGCGAGTTCCGCTTCCCCCGAACCGTCGGTCGCCCATAGAATCCTTTTCAGCTTCATTAATATCCGCCTTTTCGAGTTGTATTCCCTTTTTCCGCGCTAATCGGCCCACCCTCAGGGTGTCTGTAATTTTACCACATTAAATAACTATTTGTCCGTGCCCCTCTCAAAGCACCTTCGACTTGCTGCTGAGCGCCATCGAAAGGTTTACGAGCTCAGTGGCGACGATTACGATTAGGTCGTCGACCGACACTATCCCCTTGAGCCTCCCGCCCCCGGTAACAGGCAGCCTCCTTATGGAGTTCTCCGAGAGTACGCTCAGCATCCCGAACAAGTCCTTGTCCTCGTCGACGGTAATGACCTCCTTCGTCATCACCTCCTCCACGGTCGCCTCGTCAGGGTTGACGCCCTCCGCCATCGCCGAGACTACGAGGTCCCTGTCCGTAATTATGCCCACGGGTCTCTGCTCGCTGTCCACTACGACGAGCGCCCCTACGTCCTCGTTCATCATCAGGTATGCCGCTTCCGAGAGCGGCGCCGACGGCGAGATAGTTATCACGTTTCGGTTTATGACCTCGTTAAGCAACTCCGCCTGACTCTTTCTCTTTGCGCTCATTATGAAACGCCTCCCCGTAATATTGTCTCAATAGATCGATTCTATAATTAAAATGTTGCAACATTAGTGCCACCACGGCTACATGCATTTAACCCGCGAAAAAAGGTCCCTGACGGGCGGAACCGTTCTCCTTCATGTCGTCTGTCCTATTTTCTGACATCCGGTCCGCCCCGTGTACGGAAAATACACATTGAGAGAGGGAATGTAGGAATTGGCACCCCGGTTGCACGTATACTATTTCCAAACGTTTGAAAGGGGAGGGCACAGATGTCCGATTACGGCGTGATTTACCTGATCGACACACAGTATAACGCGGAGAGGGACGCAACCGAGGTCACGTTGGGTTATCTGGAGAAGGAGGAGGCCGTGAAGGGGAGAATAATGTCGCTCAGGGTCATACTGAACGTGCCCGGACATAAGGGGGACAGTAAAGCAGCGGCCGAGGAAGGGATCGCGAGAGCGAGGGAATTCATTTCGAGGGCGTCCTCGGCCCCGTTCGAGGCGGAGTGACGAGGGGTTCTACTTTCCGGTCATCGCTTCGAGCGCCTTTAACCTAGATATCTCCCCGAGCGCTATGAGCGTATCCCCTGACTCTATGACGGTCTTCGAGGTCGGGTTGAATTGCATGGTCCCGTCCGGTTTTTTAATCGCAGCTATGATGATCCCGAGGTCCCTCCCGATACCGGAGGCCTCGAGCGTCTTTCCGCCGAGCGCGGAGCCCTCATGTACTTTCACCTCTTCGAGCTGGATTTCGAGGTTCCCCGCCGTGGTCGCGTATTCGATGAAATCGACCACCGCCGGCTTTAAGATCATGTTCGCTATCCTCATCCCCCCCGTGCGGTATGGCGATACCACCCTGTCGGCGCCCGCCCTGAGTATCTTCTTCTCCGAGCTTTCGTCGCCGGCTCTGGTATAGATGAGGAGCCCGGGATTGAGCCCGCGGGCGCTTAATACGACGTACAGGTTCTCGGCGTCGGTCGGGAGCACGGAAATGAGGCCGTACGCTCTCTCTATGCCCGCCCTCTGAAGTACCTCGTCCCTGGTGGCATCTCCCTCGACGATAACCAGGTCTTCCTTATCCCCGACGTCTACCGGCTCTTTTTCCACTACGATAATATCCCTGCCCTTGGACTCGAGCTCCCTCACTACGGTCTTCCCCATCCTTCCGTAGCCGCAGACAATATAGTGGTCTTTTATGTATTTTATTCTCCTTTCCAATCTGGACCTCCCGATTAATGTGGTAAGTTCTCCCTCGAGCACTATCTTGGCCAGCGCGCTCAGGAGATAGAGTATCGTGCCCACCCCGAGCGTTAGCAGCACAATCGTAAACACCTCGCCCGAGGGCGTAAGGTCGTGCACCTCGCCGTAGCCGACCGTGGTGAGAGTGGTAACGGTCATAAAGAGGGAGTCCATGAAATTCCATCCCTCGATGACCATATAGCCGACCGTGCCGACAGCGTTTATGAGGATTATCAATAAAACAGGTATGAAGAGCTTGTTTCTGAAAGCCGAAAGCATCTCGCTCCGTTATACGGGGTGACGGGTTTGGGGCTAGACGGGCTTGACGGTGATAACGGGGCAGGGGGATTCCTGCACTACCCGTTCGGCGACACTCCCGATGAAGTCCTCCCGCCTGAATTTGTAACCCCCGTAGGTGTTCATGATTATCAGGTCGATTTTCTTTTCCCTGGCGTAATTAATAATGCCTATCCAGGCGTTCCTCGCGGTCTCGACCGCGGTTTCGACCCTGTCCTCGAGCTTTGCCTCCTCGACCTGCTCCGTGAGCTTGTTGTATGCGTCCCCCCTCATCAGCTCGACCAGCTTGGGCGGGTACTTCCCCTCGCCGGTGGCGACGATGTTGAGGCTGTATATTTCCGCGTGGAGGTCTCTCGACAGGCCGAGCGCGAGCTTGAGGTCGCTTGACAGTATATTATAAAGGTCGGTCGGGACGAGTATTCTCTTTATTCCCTTCTGCGTGCTGTCCCGTCTTACTATCAGCACGGGCATCCTGGAGCGCCTGAGAATCTTGAGGGCGGTCGCTCCCAGTATGTTCCTTTCCTCGGCCCTCCCTTTGCCGAGCACTATGAGGTCGGCGTTTTCCTCGTCGCCCGTCTCTATGATTTTCAGGTAGGGCACGCCCTGGGTGATGCGGGTCCTGAAGCGGAGCCCCTTGGACCTGAGCTCTTCGGCTATATTGTTAAGCCTGTCGCTTCCCTTGGATTCTTTTTCCTTTATCCAGTCCGCGAGGAGGTCGAGCTCCGGGCTCGGGAACTCGTCGAGCGCCTTCACTTCGAAGTAGTCGGGAATGACGTAGAGGCCTATTATCTCGGAGTCAAGCGGGCGGGCGATATTCTCGGCGTAAGCGAGCGCGTCGACGGAGTCTTTCGAGCCGTCGGAAGCCCAAACAATTTTCTTAATCAATCTGAGATCCTCCTTTCCGGAACCGTATTGCCGTCTATTTTAATCGATAAGAGTGCATAGTAAACGTATTCGGATTGACAAGTAATAATTCTACATCATTTTACGGATTTTTTTTGCGGCATCGGCACGGGCTTCGGCACGGCGTTCACCACGGGGGGAATAGTCATGAGATATGCGAATATGGATTTCAGGTCGTCGTCGCCGAGCTTGCCGTAGTCCTGCCACGGCATGGGCGGGAGTATGTTCCTTTTGAGATCGACGTGTCTTCCACTCCTCATAGTCTCTATGAATATTTCCGCGGTCCACTTGCCTATCCCTGTTTCCGGGTCAGGGGTGATGTTCTTCGAGAACGTAAGGCCCCAGGGCCCCGCCCATTCGGTCGTATCGAGCGTTCCGAGAAACTCTATCCATTCAGGGGAGCCGATATCCGCCGCGGGCAGACCGGGTATCTCCGCGTCCTGGGGGCGGCCGGAGAGCCTCCTCTTCATGTCGGGCACGGGGCCTTCATTCGTTTCTACGAGCGGGGTATGACAATAATCGCAGTTCCCCTGGGTTACTAGCTCTCTACCTCTTGCAACGTACCTGCCGTCCGGGGTTCCCGTCCTGTTTTCTCCGGCCCCGGACGGGCTTCCCGACAGGATGAGAACGCACAAGCTCAGCCATAACGATTGCTTTATAAAACGATCCATGCGGCCGTCCTTTTTGTTCACGGTTTTAACGCGAGAACGGGGCACCGGGCCTCGCGTATAATCTTTTCGGTCTCGCTCCCTAGTATCATCCTCTCGAACCCCTTCCTGCCGTGCGTGCTTACGGATATGAGGTCAAAACCGTTCTCGTGAGCGTAGTCGGTGATCGTAAGCGCCGGGCTCACGCCTGTAAGTATCTTCGTCTCTATCCCGACGTCGGGCGCGCCCGACGAGCCGGTCCTGCACTTATCCGCAATCTCTTCGACCCTCCGGGATAGCTCCGTCGCCGAATGCGCCGTGAGCTCGTCAACGAGCTCCGGGCTCAGCTCATAAACATTCGCGTCTATCCAGAACACGTACACGACGGTGAGCGACGCCGCCAGCTTCCCGGCGAGTCCGATCGAGTATAAAAGCGAGGAATCCGCCTTGTCGGAGATATCGAACGGCACGAGGATTTTTTTTATGCCGAATTCCCTGTCCCCCGGTTCGGGCTTGACGGAGAGGACGGGTACGGGCGAATTCCTGAGCGCCTTGAGGGTGTTGCTGCCGAGAAGCGCGCTTCCTATGAGCCCCCGGCCCTTCTTGCCCATGACTATGAGCTCCGCCCCTTCGTCCCGGGCAGTCTCTATTATCCAGTCCACGATGCTTCCCCGCACGACCCTGGAAGAGAAGCTCACTCCCGGGTTTTCCTTCTCGATGCGGGCGAACTCTTTGTTGAACCTTTGCTCGGTCTTGTCCACCATGTCCATGACGATGCCCTCGTAGGTGGGGTAGAGCTCCGTTATGGGAATATGTATCTCGGTTACGTGGAGGCAGATTATCCCCGCGCCGTAGATCCTCGCCAGATAGAGGGCCGCCTTGAGTGACTCTTCGGATTCCTTCGAGCCGTCGGTCGGCCAGAGAATTTTTTTTATGTCCATGTCCTGTACGCTTACCGGGAACCGGAGACTGAGGGGGTCATCGTGATGACCGGGCAGTGAGACTCCTGTATAACCTTCTCCGCTACGCTCCCGATGAATTCCTTTTTAAACTTGCCGCCCCCGTATGTCATTATAACTATTAAATCAGCTTTTTTCCCGGATGCAAATTCCACGATTCCCCGCCATCCGTTCGGGGCGATCACGGTGCTGATGCCGAGGTCTTCCTTGAGCCTGGTCGAGCCTACCGTCTCCTTGAGCTCCCTCTGCGCGAAACCCCTCAGCTGCTCCGAGAGCTCGGGAGGGTATTTCTGATACCCGGTCTCGACGACGTTTAAGACGTGAACGCTCGCGCCGAATGCGGCCGCGAGGTCTATCGCGTAATCGAAGTTCCTGCCCAGGCCGTGCGAGAGGTCGATGGGGACTACTATCCTCTTGATGCTCCCCTTGAACTTATCCCCCCCGGCCGTGAGCACCGGTATCCTCGACATACGGAGTACCTTGAGGGCCGTCCCGCCGAGTATTGTCTTCTCGATCGACCTTCCCCTGCCGAGCGCGATGAGGTCGGCGTCCTGCTTGACCGCGAAATTCGTGATGATCTTCGACGGGATGCCCTTCAGTATCTCGTATTCGAAGTTGACGCCCTTCCCGGCGAGGTCGCGCCTGACCTTCTCCAGGGATTCCCTCCTCCCCGATATGAGGTTGAGGTCCACCCAGTCCCTGAACCTGGCTTTGTCAGCGGCGGGGAAGAGGTTCACAACGTTATAGTAATCCGGTATGACGGAAATGCCGAGGATGCGCGATTTGAACTTGAGCGACAGAGCCTCGGATATTTTAAGGGCGTGAGCCGAATCCTCCGTTCCGTCTGCCCCCCATACGATTTTATTTATTTTCAATTTGTGCCTCCTCGATTACTCGGCCCGGCGGGGGCCGTACCGTCTCGCCCCCCCCGCACTCGCTCACGGCTATTACTTTACATCCACTTTTATCTCTTTAGGCTTCGATTCCGCCGCCTTCGGCAGGTGTACTTCAAGTATACCGTCCTTGAATTCAGCCGATATCTTGTTCTCTACGACCTTTGCGGGGAGGGTCAGAGACCTGGAAAAGCTGCCGTACGATCTCTCGGAATAATAATAGTCCTCTTCCTTGACCTCTTCTTCCTTCTTCATTTCTCCCTTGATGGTCAGCACGTTGTCGGATACCGAGATCTTAATGTTCTTCTTGTCTATCCCCGGCACCTCCGCCTTGACGACCACCTCGTCCGCCTTGTCGAACATATCCACCGCCGGCCATACCGTCTCGACCTCGGTCATCCACTTAAACTTCGGAAATCTCCTCAAAAATCTGGCCGGTAAATTCTCCTCGAACATATCCTCGAAGAACTTCTCCATACTTTTAGTCGGTTCCCATCTTTTTATCGCCATAATGCCTGCCCTCCTGAAATTGATTCGATAACCTTAAACTGTGCAAAATATGTGCCGTATAAGAACTTTTGAATGTTTAGGGTGCAATAGCGACTATATTTAAAATTACAGCTATAATTATCAATGTCCGCTGTATGATATTTTGACAGTTATGATTGATACAGTCCATATAATGAATTCCCGGCCGGCCGAGGGACCGGCGTGCGGTCAGCCGCAAAAGCACCGTTTGAGTAAGGACTTGTGAATTTTCGATGACCAGACGAATACCAAACTCCCGGGTGACTAAATGAACAGAAAGTACATATTGATCCTCGTCTCGGTCGCTGTTATCGCCCTGCTCGCTTACGTCTTTCTGGCTCCCGGGGGTAAGGAGACGGAGGAGACGGCGAAGGTCGAGAAAAAGAGGTACATCAAGTCCGTGTACGCTTCGGGCTACGTGGACAGCGTCAACAAGGTGCTGATCAAACCGGAGGTGTCGGGGTACATCGATCATATAAATGTGAAGGAAGGGGATATTGTAAAAAAGGGCGAAGTTATCGCCACGATAAAGAACGATAAACTCAGTGAACAGCTCAAGGAAATATCGGCCAAACGGGAGCTCATAGAAAACAGGATGAAGGAGGACTCCCCGTTCCTCCAGGCGCTTAAGGACGAGATATCCATATGGAAGATGAATACGGAGATCGAGAGGAGGAACTTCGAGAGGAGGGAATCTCTGTTTCAGAAGGGGATTATTTCGAAGGAAGACTTCGATAAGGCGAAGCAGAGCCTCCAGGTGACGGAGAAGACCTACACAAAGTCGCTCGAGAGCTTAAACGACCAGCTCGCATCGCTCCGCTCCGAGCTTGACTCCCTTACCGCGTCCGAGCAGACGGTCGTGCGCGAGATGGAGAAACACGAGATAAAGTCCCCGGTCGACGGCGAGGTGCTCCGGAAATTCTCCGAGGAAGGGGATTACGTCAACAGCGTGCTCAAGGACGATATCATGTTTTCAATAGGAGACCCGGGGACGCTCGAGACCGTGCTCTCGGTCGACGAGGAATTCATACCGCTTATAAAGCCCGGCGAGAAGGTGCTCATTACGACGGACGCATATCCGGACAAGGTGTTCGAGGGCAAGATCAGGGTCATAGAGAGGGAATCGGACAGGGTCTCGAGGACGGTCAAGGTCAAGGCCGACACCGCGTATCCGCCCGACATACCGGTCGGAATAACCGTCGAGGCCAATATAGTGATCGCCGACAGGGAAGGGCTCTTCGTTTCGAAGGAGGCCTATAAGGACGGCTACATCGAGGTCGTCAGGGACGGAAAGAAGGTCAGGGTCCCGGTCGAGGCGGGGGTTGAGAAAGACAACCTCATAGAAATCAAGGACGGGACTCCCGGGGACGAGGAGATTCCGGCCCATTGAGATCCATCCTGTTCATCGCTTTCAAGCTCTTGACGGAGAGGAAAAGACAGGCGTTCGTCTCGACGGTCGGAGTGGCCATCGGGGTCGCGGCGTTTATCGCCATGAGCTCCGTCATGAACGGGTTCCAGATCTACTTCATAAAGCAGGCCGTGGATATAAACGCCCACATAACGCTCAAGATAGAGGCAACCGACACGCCCGACAGGATACTGAAGGAAGCCTACGGCGATAATATCGTCACGGAGGTGCTTGGCTCCAAGCCCAAGGACCTGAAGGACAAGATAATCGGCTACAAGCATTACCTGGATAAATACGAAAAGGACGACAGGATAATCGGCATAGCCCCGCATCTCACGGGGCAGGCCATCGTCAATTACGGCACGAAAGAAAAGAGCGCGACGCTCATAGGTATAGAGCCCGCACTCGAAAGGAGGGCGTCCGTCATCGACGAGTACATAGAGCTCGGGAACCTGGACAGGATAGTCGCCGACAGGAACAGCATCATAATCGGGAAGCTCCTGGCGAGGGACCTGGGCATAAAAGAGCCCGGGAAGAAGGTGACGCTGGTTTCGCCGAGCGGCGGCATATACACGCTCAAGGTGGTGGATTTCTTCAGCTCCGGAATTACGAGCCTCGACCAGTCCAGGGTCTACATGAACCTCCGCACGCTCCAGGCCATACTCGACAAGCCCAACCAGGTGAACGAGCTCATAATCAGGGTGAAGGACGTCAACCAGGCGGAGGCCCTTGCCGCCGAGATTTCGGAAGATTCCGGGTACTACGCCGAGAGCTGGCAAAGGGCGTTCAGCAATTTCCTCCAGATATTCAAGATGCAGAACTGGATAACGTACATGATGGTGTTCGCCATACTCATAGTCTCCGCGTTCGGTATTTTCAACATAATGATGATGACCGTGCTCGAAAAGAAGAGGGACATCGCGATCCTCAAGGCCATCGGGTACGAGGACGGGGAGATAACGAGGATATTCGTTTTCCAGGGACTCCTCGTAGGGTTGATCGGCGCCCTTCTCGGGTGTCTGCTCGGGTATCTCATAGAGGCGTGGCTCGCGTCCCTCAAGTTCGATCTGGTCGGCATAATCAGGGCGAGCGGGTTCGTGCTCGACAGGAGGCCCAGGTATTTCGTGATGGGCTTCATATTCGCGATGGTATTCGCCTTCTTCGCCTCGTTCTATCCGTCCTGGAGGGCCTCCCGCCTCTTCCCGGTCGACATCTTCCGGTCAAGCGTATGAGCGTTATCCTCGAAGGCAGGGACATCAAGAAATCGATCGGCGATAACGAGATACTGAAGGGGATATCCATTCAGATTTCGACCGGGGATTTCATAAGCATCGTCGGGGCCTCGGGCTCGGGCAAGAGCTCCCTCATGTACATACTCGGCTTGCTCGACTCCCCCACTTCGGGGGACGTCGTAATCGACGATAAGAAGGTAGATTTCGGAGACGCGAAGCTGCTCTCCGGAATACGGAATAAAAAGATCGGGTTCGTATTCCAGTTCCATTACCTCATCACCGAGCTCACCGCCTACGAAAACATACTTATACCCATGCTGAAGAACGGGGGAAACGACAGGGACCGCGCGAAGGAAAAGTGCTACGACCTGATAGAGAGCCTCGGGCTCAAGGGAAAGGAGGGGAGGAAGCCCTATCAGCTTTCGGGAGGGGAGCAGCAGAGGGTGGCGATAGCGCGGGCGCTCGCAAACGACCCCGAAATAGTTATGGCCGACGAGCCTACCGGGAACCTCGACTCGAAGAACTCGGCCATGGTTATGGACGTATTCCTCGAGTTAAACGAAAAGGGCAGGTCGATACTGATGATAACGCACGAGATGTACCTCGCAGAGAAAACAAAAAAGGTCCTCGAGATAAAAGACGGCCTCATGGTGAGCTGACGCAAAAATTACCTGAATGGATTCCGATGAAAGCCATGGTTCTTGAAAAAACAGGGGACGTTCATAAAGGGGACGAGCCCCTTCGCCTGAGAGACGTGCCCGTGCCTTCCCCGGGGCCGGGAGAAGTGCTGATACAAATCTCGGCCTGCGGGGTCTGCCACACGGAGTTAGACGAGATAGAGGGCAGGACGCCTCCCCCGAGACTCCCCGTAATACCGGGACACCAGGCAGTTGGCGTCGTGGAGAAAACGGGCGGGGGCGCGACCCGTCACAGGGAGGGGGACAGGGTGGGGGTCGCGTGGATATTCTCCTCCTGCGGTAATTGCCGGTACTGCCTCGAAGGGAACGATAACCTCTGCCCCGGCTTCACGGCCACGGGCAGGGACGCGGACGGGGGGTATGCCGAATATATGACCGTGGGCGGGGACTATGCGTTTCAGATTCCGGGCGCCATTTCCGACGCGGAAGCCGCCCCGTTACTCTGCGCGGGGGCCATAGGGTACAGGTCGCTGAGGCTCACGGGTCTTGAGGACGGCCGGAACCTGGGACTCACGGGGTTTGGCGCCTCGGGACACCTGGTGCTGAAGACGGCGCGGTATCTGTACCCGAATTCCGGGGTATACGTCTTTGCCAGAAGCGCGCCTGAAAGGGAGTTCGCGAGGGCGCTCGGCGCGGCGTGGGCCGGGGATACGGAAGAACACCCGCCAGTGAAGCTTGACGCAATCATAGATACGACGCCCGCATGGAAGCCGGTGCTCGAGGCACTTCGGAACCTCGCCCCCGGAGGCAGGCTCGTGATTAACGCGATAAGGAAAGAGGACTCCGACAAGGAGAGTCTCCTCAGACTCGATTATCCCTCTCACCTGTGGATGGAGAAGGAGATCAAGTCCGTCGCGAACGTGAGCAGGAGGGACGTGAGCGAGTTTCTTCAACTCGCGGCTCAGGCGGGAATCAGGCCCGAGGTGGAGGAGTACGGGCTCGAAGACGCCAACAAAGCCCTCACCGAGCTCAAAGAAGGGAAGATAAAAGGGGCGAAGGTGCTCAGGATATGAAACCGGAATAAAAGGTTCTTCTTCCGCGCGGCGCGCGCTAATTTTTAAGAGGGATATCGTCAGGTATCAAATCCCTCTACGTGCAGTTTATAAAACACCGGAAATATCGATCTGGAAATCTTTGTTATCGCATTTTCGTACATTAACCAACCCCTCTATCCGCTATATACATAATTTATATTTCCTGACGCCGTGCTTCGATTACCCGGTCATTATCTGCACTTCCGCGAGTCCGTCATTCATTCCTATCGGCTGTTTCGGAGCCGGCTTGTTTATCTTCTTTTCCTGCTCCAGCTTGTAATAGATGTTCTGGTCGTGATACAAAGCCCCTTCGGGGAGCCATTCCCAGAGCTTGCCGAGGTCCTTCCTGACCATGTTCATGTAAAATTCGGGCAGGACCCTGGTCTCGCCTTCGAAATAGTCCCTGAATGCCCTGTCTTCGTCGAGGAGACGCCTGATCTGCCTGTAGAACCTCATCCTCCCGAAACCCTCCGTCGATACGGCGCGCATGAGGTTCATCCATGCCGGTATCCTCGAACTCGTGTTACGGAAGCGGTTGATGATCGAGGGCCAGGAGAACGAATGCTGGACCAGGTCGATTAACCTGTCGTAGAATTCGGGCCACGTCGTCGTTTTCGGTTTGACGTTCATGGCGTGGCTGTTGTTCAAGAAATGAAACGGGAAGGGCAGGACGCGTTCCTCGCCCTGGTATTGGAGGTTGTCAGGGGCGGCCTTGCCGAAAGATGTAAGGAGCGGAAAAGCGGGGAAAGCCGCGGGCGACATATCCACGAATTTCTTCGTCAGCTCGAAAGACTCGGGCCCCTCGTCGCAATCGAGACCGAGAACGAAGTTGGTCTGTATGTAAGGCACGTAGCGTAAGATCATGTTGACGTGCTCGGAAACCGCCCTGGAGCTTGTCGAACCCCTGTTTGCTTCCGGTCTTCGACTTGTTGCCCATGCCGTTCCAGGACTCTATACCCGGGAGCACCGCTTTAAAGCCGTTCTGCCTGAGCCTCTTCAAATGAGGCTCCGACAGGAGCGACAGGCTGCTCTCCGCGATAAAATCAATGCTGTTGGGCTCGACCGCCTCTTCGAGCGTATTCATATAATCGTCGAACCTGACCCCGAAGTTCGGGTCGTGCCAGCTGACGAGGGGGCGTTTGAACTTCGTGAGCAGGAACCTGAGGTCGTCTCTTATCAGGTCGAACCCGAGGGTCTGGTAAGGCTGCTCGGCGTCGATACAAAAACTGCACGAATAGGGGCAGCCCACGCTGCCTATCATTGGGACTACCTTGATCCAGGGGGCCTTGTCGAGCGCCTGGGATATGAATTTCCATCTCTCCTGTACGCCCGGGAGCGTCGCGGGCTGTTTCAGTGCGGACATGTATACGCCCTCTTCCCTGTGATGCGCGATGTCCTCCAGCACGTCCCTGCAAATATCCTTGTCCGTGAGCCCTAGCACGTAGTCAAAATACTTTTGCGCGTCTTCCGGATAACAGCGCGCATGGGGGCCGCCGAGAACCGTTACGACGCCCTCCGACCTGTATTTATTACTTAGCGCGTAAGCCTGGATCGCCGACTGCGTGAACGAGCTTATAAATACCAGATCGATGTCCTTCGGGACGTCTCTGTCAAGGCTCTCTACGCCGGTATATAAAAACAGCGTAACCTCATGTCCGAGCTCCTCGCACCAGCACGCTATGACCTGCGGCATGATGCCGGCAAGGTTCGCATGCATGAATCGCGCCCAGAGAGAGCTGTTAGGCGACTTCGTAATAAAATCGATAATTCCTATCCTGAGTTTCTTCACTTTTCACCCCGTGTCTTATCGACGGTGAGTATCGACAATTATTTAATCAGCCGCTTTAATCCTCAATGCGCGAAATTCCCGCAGATTTCCGGTTACTCAAATTCATACGACTAAAAACCGACATAACATAAATGTTAAACCGAACCCCGTTGTCAAAGAAAATTTGATTATGGGAATCTAAATATGAAGGGGGAAATTAAAGGTTCTTCCGGCGGGAATCCTAATAAGTCCTCAATCCTGCGGGGATTTACGATATCATCCGCCCCTTTCAGTTACAAGATTTATGTATGTTTATTATAAACTATCGAGCCGGGGGATACAATATTCCCGGAAATTCGTAAAGAGGGCCCGGAGCGGCCTGTCTGCTGGACGGAATTAAGACGAATGAGCAGCCGGTAATATCATATACGCGCCTTTGATAGAAATGTGAATGGCATTGGGCAAAAGAACGGTTAATTTATATATGTCCCGTCGTGCGGTCGGCCTGATCGACTGCAGGAGCGGAGTCTCCCGGCGCATTACTATTTCCGCCTCCGCCGGCGAGAGAGGGGTATGGAGCTAGTATGACGGAATATTTCGTTTTATCCGGAACGGACGATGCCGACACACTCCTCGTCGCGCTGGGCGGGGTCTTCACGCTCGTTCCCGAAAAGCCGTATGAAATAAAACGGCTATTCCTCGACACATTCGATCACGCTCTTTACAAGAAGGGGTATCTGCTGACCCGGGAAGACGGACGTTTGACGCTGAGCCTCCCGGAAGGCGATATGGAGGCGTCGGCCTCTCTGCCGGACGCGGACGTCCTCCTCCGGTTCTGGCGGGACCTGCCGGAAGGACCGCTCAGGGAGGAGCTCCGCCCGGTGATCGATATAAGGGCATTATTGCCCGTAGTGAGGGTAGAGGGCGGCGTGAGACAGTTCAACGTAATTAACGAGGACGAGAAGACCGTCGCTCACGTCCGTTTCGAGGATATCAGAGTCAGCTGCGAGGATGCGCCCGGGGGTGAGGCCAGACTGCTCGAAGCAGTCCCAGTGAGGGGCTACGTCGAGGAATTTAACGCTTTGACCGGCTATCTCTCGAGCCTGGGTCTCGAGCGAGCCCAAGGGAACATATTTTCGCTCGCCCTCGGCGCGGCCGGGAGGAAGGCGGGGGAATATTCATCCAAGACGAGCGTCCGTCTCAAGCCTGATATGCCCTCCGGGGAAGCCATCAAAATAATACTAAGGAGCCTTCTCGAAACGATGAGAAAGAACGAGGACGGAATAATTAAAGACATAGACACGGAGTTCCTGCACGACTACAGGGTCGCGGTCAGAAGGACCCGCTCGGCCCTTACGCTCATAAGGGGTATCTTCCCCGAGACAGTGAAGGAGAGGTTCAAAGCGGAGTTCTCGGGTATAGGAAAGAAATCGAACGAGCTCCGCGACCTCGACATATATCTTCTGCGCGGGGAGCGGTACACGGACATGCTGCCGCCCGCCTTAAGGCCCGGCATCGGGCTTCTGTTCGACATAATCACCCGCGAGAGGAAAGAGGCTCACCGGGAATTCGTCGGGGAGCTTGCCTCCGACTCCTACAGGCGGAGCATCGGGTCCTGGGAAGATTTTCTGAACGGGCCCGCCGAAGCAGGCGCCCTACTGCCCGGGGCGGACTCGCCCGTTATAGAACTCGCGAAGAGGCGCATACGGAAGCGATATAAAAAAGCCGTCAAGCTCGGAAAGGGCATAGACGAAAGCTCTTCCGACAGGGAACTCCACTCTCTCAGGATCGAGTGCAAGAAGCTCAGGTACTACCTCGAATTCTTCGAGTCCCTATTCCCGGCCGACGAGATCAAGGAAGTCATCAGGCATCTGAAAGTGCTTCAGGACAACCTCGGCGATTATAACGACATGTACGTGCAGCAGGAGAGGCTAAAGGGCTATATATCCAAAATCGACCCGGCGGAAAGCGAAGGCAGGGAGAGCATCGCCGCGGCGGGCGGCCTCATATCGGAGCTCTACATGAGGCAGAGGGAAATCAGGGCCGAATTCCACGAGAGGTTCGGGGAGTTCTCGGGCGGCGATATGAAGGAGCTGTTTGATAAATTGTTCTCGGACAATTAGAGTATTCACTCTATGGATACGCTCGCCCTCTACAGCATGAAAGGAGGGGTCGGCAAGACGGCGGCCGCGGTGAACCTCGCGTACCTCGCGTCTGCGGGGGGCTTCCGGACGCTCATATGCGACCTCGATCCGCAGGGGGCTTCGTCATATTATTTCCGCATCAAGGCGTCCCGCAACTTCAATTCGAGCAAGTTCATAAAGGGCGGCAGGAATATCGACGAGAACATAAAGGGCACGGACTACCCGAACCTGGACCTCCTCCCGTCGAAACTCTCCTACCGGAACCTCGACCTCGCTCTCGAAGAGATGAAGGACTCGAAATTCCGCCTCAGGAAGATTTTCGGGGAGATAGAGCACGAATACGATTATCTGTTCCTCGACTGCCCGCCCGGAATATCGCTCGTCTCCGAAAACATTTTTAACGCGTCCGATTACATATTCGTACCGCTCATTCCGACGACGCTTTCCGTAATGACGTACGAAAAGCTCCTGGATTTTTTTACGAAGAAGGAATACGACGCGGGCAAGCTATACGCCTTCTTCTCGATGGTGGAGTCTAAAAAGAGCCTCCACCAGGAGATGATGGAGAAGATAGAGTCGGACGGGCAAAACGTACTCAGGACCCGCATACCTTACCGCTCCGATATAGAGCGGATGGGTGTCTACCGGGAGCCGCTCACCGCACACCTGCCGCAATCGGATTCGGCCGGGTTTTACGCCGAGCTCTGGGAGGAGATGAGGGGGATTATAGAGAACAGGGGGCTTAACCTTAACATTCCAATAGTCATGAACAACGAAATAGAGAGGAAGTTTCTAGTAAATGAGATTCCGGAAGATTTGTATAAATATCCGTCGAGCGTCATATCTCAGGGATACCTTGAGGTCACAGACGGCGAGACAGAGGTAAGGTTGCGCAAAAAAGAGCACAGGTTCTTCAAGACTGTGAAATCAGGCCAGGGTCTCGAGAGGAAAGAGATCGAGACCGAGATTGGAAGCGAGGCCTACAACGAGCTGTGGCCCAAGACCGTCGGGATGAAGATTGAGAAGAGGCGATACGAAATACCTTACGAAAGACATGTGATCGAGCTAGACATCTATTTAGGCAATCTCGCAGGGCTGGTCGTGGCGGAGGTAGAATTCCCATCCGTGGAAGAGAGCGTCCGCTTCACACCCCCCGGCTGGTTCGGCAGGGAAGTTACGGGCGACAAGAGGTACGCGAACAAGAGTCTGGCCCTTTACGGGATGCCCGGCGATTGAAAAGCGGCGTGTCCGCGCCGACGAACTAATATTTCCGTTCTATTCCCGTGACCAAAAAAAAGGGGGCCGAAGCCCCCTGGAAGTATTTAAATTGAGATGTCCCCGGACGTTAAGCGGCTGCCTTCCTTCTTCGAATAACCATAATAAATCCGGCTATTCCTAAAATACCCGCCGTAGCTATCATGCCCCATTCGGAAAGGGTGGGTATGGGCGACAACCTCGACCCCGACCCGGCCGTATAGACGATGCGCTCAAAGTCTTCCGAACTATTCAGGTCTTGTGTAGCTCCGCATCGATATCCCCCATTTTCATTCAAGTGCCAGCATAACCTTTCATTGTCTGCACCGCTGCTATCAATATCGCAATTGTTTTTCTCCACGCTGTCCCCTTCTCTGACAAATCCCCATGAGTTCCTATTTTCGCTCGTGCCGCCGACGAAGTTAAAATACCAGCCGACACCGTTGGCTATGTGTAGAACGTCAGAATTATCGCCCGTATCGAAAGTGACGTCGCTCCTGTCGCCCTGGGCAAGCAGGGTCAGGGTAGTGCTTCCGGTCGACCGGCAAGACAGCAACAATCGGCTCCCGGGACAGCTCCTTAACACCGCGTCGGCATCCAGATTATTACTATATGTATCCCGGTAACACTCGGTCCACCCGCCCCCGGCTACCGTACTTACAGGCACATTTGTTTGCGGCCCGACGGGCAGGTAGGTTTGAGCGTTTGCTTCAAGGGACGAAAAGGCTAGCGTCACCGAAAGAAAGATCATTATTGATAAAACCTTGACTAGATCACGCATTCTTTATCCTCCTTTGATTAAAGTGCTACTGATGAGATTGTATAGTACGACGAGCATCGGTGTCAACCTGCCGGATGGGTTCTCACTTACAATGACGGCACTGCATATCTTTTCATTCTTAGTCCCCGGCGCCCCCGAACGGGTCCTTCATATCCGGGTGCCAGAGCTTGAAGTGGTCCTTGTGGAGGTCCGTGTATGCGCCTTCCGTATAATATTTATCGTAGAATTCAAGGTCCAGATGGTGGGCCTGGAACACCAGCCTCGTGAACATCGGGTCGAGGAACGCGGGGAACCGCCCGTAATTCTCATAGACGTATGTACAAAAATCCTTCACTATCTCTATCCTGACCTCGCTCGGGTGGTATTCGTCGGCGAGCACGCCTCCGGGGTCAAGGTAAGGGTAGGGGTTGTCCTCTTCCCAGAACCTCCCTCTCATGCGGAGGAACTTATCGACCGCCTCCCCCATGTCAGCGACGTAAGGCGGGCAGAGCGCCTCGAATACGCCGTCCCTGCCGACGGGCACGGGAGGCTTGGCGCTGCGCACGGTCTTCTCAGGCCTCGTGAACCTGAACCCGAGCCCCTTGTGATCCGGGTGAACGCCGAGCGCGTAATGCGGGAGAAGTCCCGTAAACGCCCAACCGCCGAGGCCGAGCCCCTGTAACGCAAGGTTCATGTTCTGGCATATGAAAGCCTGCTCGACGTTGAGCGTAGTCAAAACCCGGAGCTCCAGATCGAAGAGCGAAAGCTCGACGTCCTTCCTTATATATCCCTTCTCGATCCATTTATCGAGGCCGCACGACCGCCCGCCGTTTAATTCGTCGATTATGTTGAACCCGTATTTCGCGCCGAAGTATATGAAGAGCAGCACCATGTACTCGACCGTCGTGTTCGTAACCGGGACGAAGAACGTAGTCCCCGGACGGTTGCAGTTCCACGCGTTGAAGTCAAAGAGGCCCGGCTCGCCTTTGGGTAATTGCGCCCTCCCGTCATCGAGCTTTACGAGGCTCTTCCTGAATAGCTCGAGCACCTTGGCGAGTTTTTCGTCGTCGGTCATGCCCTGGAATATGAGGCTCTTGCCTCCCTCGGGCATAACGTCGTGGAGCCTCACCATGTAAACGCCGTCGTCGTTCGTGTAGAAAAGCTCGGTAGAATGAGAGTTGCAGGAGCAGGGCCAGCTCCTCCCCGTCCACTGGAAGAGCCAGGAGATTCCCGGTGCGCGGCAGGTCGCCGAGCGACAGCCCCGTCATCCCCGTCCCGGCCCATATGAGGAACGCTTCTTCCAGCTCCGAGAGGGGCACGGGGGCGTGCCGGGACTTGTGCGCGAGGGTCCCTTCCTTTATCTCCATCCCGAGGCCGAACCTTCTCGACCGCCTCGTGAATATGGCGTCCATGAATCCGAAATTAAGCGCGGCTTCGAGTCCTTCGGGGATGCTCATAACTGTCTCCTGTTCGGCATTTGAGAATAGGATTACATGATTATGGGGCGGTTGGGAATAGGGGGGTGAGTAAGGAGCAGGGTCGCGGCTGGAAGCCGCTTTTCTCCCCTTCTTTCAAGGCCTGGCGTAAGGCGTTCAGTTTGACTTCCCTCTATTCGAGCAGCCCCAACCCCGCCCGTATAGCTTCGCGTGAGTTTATATCCCTATCCTCTGTCGGCACCGCCACCTTGTTGGAAGCAATACGGAACACAGGAAATGCCGCCGCGATCTTTTCGAATTCCGCAAGCGCTGCATCCTTGTTCACAGGCACGTGGGGTCGCGCTCCCGGCGCCCGCTGCAGGTAAGCCCTCAAGATGGGCGCGCGCCGGTCGGCGGGAATCTCTTCGAGTTGTATGTCCTCGCGACCGCCGCTCCGGAGAACCGCTTTTCCCCCGGCTGCCCGCACGTTCCGGACCCATTGCACGTTATCTCCGAGCATCGACACCAGGTACCGCTGCCCATCGACGACGGCTATGACCACCGGCAACGAGAAGGTCTTCCCCGACTTTCGTCCGGTCACTTCCAATGTCTCCATGTAGTTGGAGGTGACGCCCGAGGAGGCCACAGCAGCCGACGCTCGATTCAGAATCCTCGCAACCCAGTTGGGTCGCCTGCCACGGTACAACCATCGAGAGAAGTCGCTTAGAGTCATCCGGCCCTCAGTACTACTATGTCTTATTACCTGACTTATAACTACTTATTATACGGAAAGCTTCCATATTATTTATTTTATAATTTTACCTAAGTATCAGTTTACCATACCGCCTATTATTGCCCCGGGATATTGAGTCAACATAAGTTATATTATCGGTCATTAGTCTCTTCTAATTTTTCGAAACATGCATCCTTCCATAAATCGATATCGGCATGGTACTAATTAACAGGGGTGGATCATAGAAACAGTGCTCAGCTATCCCGGCATTCTTTGCAGACGCCGTTCAAGGGTATCGAGCAGTAACTGATACTTTTTCACACCACCATGCGGGGATACATGCGGGCTGCGAGTAAAACCAGGGCCGCGGTGATTACGGCCAGAATGCCGAAGTCGAACGCAAGCCCGAATTCGGGCTTTACGCCCACAATCATCAGCGACCTGAGCGCATCGACCTGATAAGTAAGCGGATTGAACGATGAAACGGTGCGGAGCCACCCGGGCATGAGCGCGATCGGATAGATGGCGTTACTGGCGAAGAAGACGGGCATCGTGATAAGCTGGCCTATCCCCATGAACCGCTCACGCGTCTTTACGAGGCACGCTATGATCAGCGACAGGGTCGAAAAAAGCGCGCAGCCGAGCGCTATCAGTACGACTACGCCGAATATATGGAGCGGCGAGAAGCTCAGGTCCGCCCCGAGCAGTCCCGCAACCGAGTAAACGATCACGCCCTGTATAAGTCCCCTGAAGCTCGCGGCGAGGGCCTTGCCCATGACAATAGACGTACGAGGGGCAGGGCTCACGAGCATCCGGTGAAGAATGCCGAGATCGCGGTCCCAGATGGCGGAGATACCGAAAAATATTGCGACGAAGAGCACGCTTTGCGCCAATACCCCGGCCGAGAGATAATCGATATAGCTGAGGCTCCCGGGAGAGATTCCGCGCACCTTGGCCATAACCTCGCCGAAGAGCACGAGCCAGAGGAGCGGCTGCACGGCGCGCGTCACGAGCTCCACCGGGTCGTGCCTGACCTTCTGAAGCTCCGCGCTCAGGACGCCCAGGACCTGCATGCAGTAATCGGCGGCCATCCCGGGGATTTTAGCTGCGGGATGCAATAGACCTGCGGTTTCTGCGTACTTCACGATAACCTCCCTGCTGCTGATCTTCCGTTATGTCTATGAGCCCGGAAAATACGTCGTCGAGCGTGGCGTCCGCTCCAATGGCGGCCTTAAGCTCGGACGGCGTGCCCGTGGCGATTATACGCCCTTTGTTGAGGAGGACCATGCGGTCGGCGAGCTCTTCGACCTCCTCCATGTAATGCGTAGTCAGGATAATCGTTATCCGATGCTTTTCCCTGAGCGCCTGCACGTGCTCCCACACGGCCTTCCGGGCGACGGGGTCGAGCCCGACGGTCGGCTCGTCCATAAAGATTACAGAAGGCTGATGCAGCATGCTCTGCGCGATCTCGAGCCTGCGTATCATGCCTCCCGAGTAGCTCTGCACCAGGTCGTCGGCCTCTTCGTCAAGCTCCATGAACTCGAGCGCCTCTTTTATGCGCCCTGACTGCTCCGCGCGCGGAATAGTGTAAAGCCTGGCCGAAAGAAGGAGGTTCTCCCGCCCCGTGAGCGCGCCGTCTGACGACAGGAGCTGCGGTATATAGCCGATGCTCCGCCGCACGTCAGTCGCCTGCGTAACGATGTCGTAGCCCGCGACCCTGGCAGTACCCGAGGCCGGGGGCAGGAGCGTCGTCAGCATCTTGATTATCGTGCTCTTGCCGGCGCCGTTCGGGCCTATCAGCGCGAAGATCTCCCCTGCGGCAACCGTGAAGGACACGGAGTCGACGGCTGTGAAGTCGCCGAAAGTCTTGCTCAGGTTTTCAACATAAACAGTAGGCTCTTTAACGTCGTTCAACATTAATAAGATTACCCTATACATTAGTTATGAGAGGGAATTTTGTGAAATGGATTCATCCGGTACGGCTGATTCCGCTCTCCGGTATGTCCGGAAGCCTTAAATCCTCTCCGGCCCGGGCGGGCTTCCATTCCCCTTATAACAGACCGCACTTGTAGGATCCCATTGGAATGTCGTCGGTGCTGCGCGTCGTAACAGCCTTATAATCCAACGGTCTGATCTCGATACCCTTTTCCCGGGCCCTCGATAACATATCGGAAACAACCCTGCTTTCCTTAAATGAATGAGCGAAACCCACGACCAGGTCGGGTTTATGATAGACAAGGATCAGCTCGTTTCTGCGGAAATAGGAGTCTTGCCCCCGGAGCCTTACGGCTTCCTGGACGATGGTATCGACGCCGATCTTGCGGCAATACTCGTGCGCAAAGGTTTCCGGACCGCTCTCGCCGCCGTGAATGATAAGGAGCTTCCTGCCCGTCAGCCTCGATTCCCCGCGCAGGCGCTCTATTTCATTTTTCACGGCATCGTGGTATGTCCACTGCGGCGATCCGCAAATAACCACTTTCAATAGTATCTCCGTCACCCCTACAGAGACACTAAAGAGATATTGAAATACGTCTAAATAATATCTAACAGTGATTACAAAAGGAAGGGGAAAGAAATTAGAGTCTGTATAGTCCGCCGCCGCCAACCCTATATACCCCCCTTTGGCGGCGGGGCGCAGGGGGATTGCAAAATAACGCGCGTAGCCATCCATAGGAGGGTGACGCCAATGAAGATGCTGCGGTAGCTCAGGGGAAATACGGTCAGTTATCCCGGCAGTCTTTGCAGATGCCGTTTAACAAAATCGAATAGCCCTTGATGTGGTAGTCGCCGAGGGTCTTGTCGGATACGTCGAGCGTCGACAGACGACTCGTCGTATATGTCCTCGACCTTCTTGCACTCGATGCAGACGATGTGGTTGTGAGGCGCGAGGTTCGCGTCGTAGCGGGCGGCGTTGTAGAGCACGTTCACTACCGATATGAGGCCCAACTTCTCGAAGGTCTCGAGGGTCCTGTAAACGGTCGTGAGGGAGATGTTGGGGTAGTAGTCCTTTATCTTCTTGTAAATCGTCTCCGTGCTCGGGTGCTGGTCGGTCGACGCCAGCTCCCTGTATATGGCCACCCTCTGCGGGGTTACCTTTATACCGAGACCCTTGCTCCGGTCGATAAACTCGCTCACGCGCTCCCTAATCATCTCTTCTGTAATGAAACTCATGCTATGCTCCATGGGCATTAATTATACATGATAAAACATCCTGTGCACGAAATCAATAAGGCATAGCCATTAAAGGATAAATTTCGGGGCATCGATATAACGCGCCGGGAAAACTTGCATCTGTTCGCCCGAGCCTGTTAACTTGTAGGTGTGAAGAGCCTCGAAGCCATAAAGAAGCACAAGATCTTCGCCGTGATACGGGCGGAGTCGGCGGAGTCGGCGCTCGACTTCGCGGAGGGGTGCATAAAAGGCGGGCTCAGGCTGATTGAGATCACGTTCTCCTTCCCCGGCGCGGACGAGGCGATATCCGCTCTCAGCGGCAGGCTCGGGGTGCTCGTGGGCGCGGGCACCGTGCTCGATACCGGCATGGCGGAGAAGGCCCGCAAGGCGGGGGCCGCCTTCCTCGTATCCCCGCACACGGACAAGGATTTAATCAATTTCGCGAAAGAAAACGGCATGGCGTCCATACAGGGGGCGTTTACGTCCTCCGAGATAGTGAGCGCCTGGAAACTGGGCGCCGATATGGTCAAGATTTTCCCGGCAAGCGCCGTCGGGGGGCCGTCTTACGTAAGGGCGATAAAGGAGCCGCTGCCGTTCGTCGATATAATGACTACGGGCGGGGTAGGGCTCGACAACATCACGGAGTATATCAAGTCCGGGGCTTCGGCCGTAGGGGTCTCGAGCGCGCTTCTCGGCAAGGACAGGAAGATCGACCCGGACGTTATAGCGGAGAACGCCTCGAAGCTCTCGGAGAAGGTGAGAGAGCTCGACAAGGGGTGAATCTCCCCGGCCCTTGATATACACCGCCGCGGTTCTTTAAACTGTTATTGTCTTCGCTTTTGTCGACACATGAAAATACTGTTCGTAGCTACGGAGATGGACCCATTCGCCAAGGTGGGCGGCCTCGCGGACGTCATAGGCACCCTGCCCAAGAGGCTCGCGTCGCTCGGCTGCGAGGTCAGGGTGGTCATACCCTATTACAGGCGGGTCCGCGCCAATCTGTCGAGGCTCGGGATCAAGCCCAGGACCGTATCGGGAGACCTCGTATCCTGCATCGACTGGCTTCCCTACAGGGGCGGGATAAAGGAGATTGAGTCAAACGGCGTCTACGTGAATTTCCTCACGAACGACGAGCTCTACGGGAGGAAGTACATATACTCCACCCCCAAGGGCGATTTCGAGGACAACGATATAAGGTTCGGGTTCCTTTCGCTGGGCGCTCTCGAGATAGCCAGGGCGCTTGACTTCAAGCCCGACATCATCCACTGCCACGACTGGCAGACGGCTCTCCTCCCGATATGCCTCAGGTGGAGGAGGCACTTAAAAGACGACCCGTTTTTCAAGGACTCCAGGGTCGTTTTCACGATACACAACATCTCCTACCAGGGTCAATACGACAGGCACGTGCTCGACAAGTTCGGGCTGCCCGAATTCCTCTACACCTCCCAGGGGCTCGAATTTTACGGCAAGGCCAATCTGCTTAAGGGCGCGGTCATGTACTCGGACCTCGTGACCACAGTAAGCCCGACATACGCTTCTGAGCTCAAGAAGAGCGAATACGGGTACGGCCTCGACGCCGTGCTCAAGTGGATATCCAGGAACAGGGACAACCTCATCGGCATCCTGAACGGAATAGACTACGACGCGTGGGACCCGGAGAACGACAGTTCCATAAGCGAGAGATACGGCGCGGAGACGACCGACAACAAGAAAGCGAACAAAGCCGCGATCAGGGGAGAGCTCGGTCTCGACCCGGAAGGGGACAAGCCGCTTCTGGGCGTGGTCTCGAAGCTCACGGAGCAAAAGGGGATAGACCTCGTCCTCGAATCCATACCCCAGATACTCGACCTCGGATATCAGGTGGCCGTCGTGGGAGCGGGCGTCGAGAAGTACGAGCTTCAGCTTGAGAAGGCGAGGAAGAGGTGGAAGCGGAACCTCTCCGTCACTATCGCGGTCAATAACAACGAGCTCGAGAGGCGGGTCTTCGCGGGCTCCGACATGTTCCTCGTGCCCTCCCGGTTCGAGCCCTGCGGACTTGGACAGATTATAGCGCTCAGGTACGGGGCCATACCCGTCGTCAGGGGGACGGGCGGTCTCCTCGACACGGTAAGGGACTATACCGAGGACGCGGAGAGGGGGAACGGGTTCGTATTTTACGAATTCTCCAAGCTCAGCATGCTCGACGCGCTGCTGAGGGCCATATCCGTATACGAGGAAAAGGACAAATGGCGGGAGCTCATCTCGAGGGGGATGAAGGAGGACTATTCCTGGCGAAGCTCCGGCAAGGAGTACCTCAGGATATACGGGGAGCTCCTCGAAAAAAAGAAGCGCGTAACCGGCCACAAGAACTGAATCGAATTATTCATCTCCCGACCCCGTAACCCTCCCCGGAACATACGCCGTCATACCCCGGACTGTGCAGTTTCACACACCCTTGTGCAATAGCATACATTTTTATTAAACGTGCAACATTCGGTATGTGGGCATGGTTTGATATGTTAACTTTATTAGCAGGGAGTGAGTAGAAAAACAATGAGACACAAACTAGCGGTTTTGGTTTTTGTATTGGCGTTATTCGCGGGCGGGGACATGGTGAATTTCGAGGAAAAGGCTCACGCCGGGACGTCCTTCAGCTTCGGCCTTTTTTACGATTCCCTCTCGCCTTACGGCAGCTGGGTTCCGATCAACGGGTACGGGTACGGATGGTCTCCGACTCAGGCGGGCCCGGACTGGCAGCCCTACATGGACGGACAGTGGGTCTGGTCGGATCAGGGGTGGACGTGGGCTTCCGCGGAGCCCTGGGGCTGGGCGACCTATCACTACGGAAGGTGGATATACGACAGCTACTACGGCTGGACGTGGATTCCCGGGACGACCTGGGCCCCTGCGTACGTTTCCTGGTACCAGTCGCCTGGTTACGTCGGCTGGTCTCCGCTTCCGCCCGACAATAACTTCTTCATAGAGATCGGCATAAACTTCTTCAATTACAACAGCGGTTATTACGGCGGATACAACAATAACTATTACGGCGGGAACTACGGGCACCACCACCATCATCACGGACAGTATTACGACAACGATTACTACGCCCCCGGGAACCACTGCGTCTTCGTCCCGCAGGACAAATTCACGAACAAGAACGCGAGGCTCGTCGCGCTTGACAGAGAGCATAACCTGACCGTAATGCGGAACGTGAAGAACGTAACGAACATCAAGGTCGAGAACAACAGGATATACAACTACGGCCCTGATAAATCGGCAATAGAGCGGGCGGGGAACGGGAAAATAACCCCCGTACATCTGGTCGACTCGGACCTGTCGGCTTTAAGGGCCGGGAAGAACGGGAACGGTCTCGACAGGAACAATTTCAACGTCTTTCGGCCCTCTATCACGAAACAAGCGGACGAATCGCCTGTCAACAGGCCCGGAACCATAAACCGGGGCATTCAGAACGCCCGGGACGTTAAAGGGACGGGAATCAACAACAGCCGCGCCTCGCAGAACCGGGACATGGGGAACGGGCTCGTACAGCAGAGGTCCGTGAAGACCGACACGGGCACGCCCTACGGGAACACCGCGCCCAACAACTACGGTATACAAAAGAGGAATACCGGGACACTCAACAGCGGCGCGAACACACTCGACACTTCAAAACGCGGAGAGATTAACGGGAATGCGTACGGACCCGCCGACCGGCCTGTAAATAGCGGCAGGATGCCGGCGACCGTACCTGTCGGGAAGAGCAATCCGTATAGCTCGCCTAACGGCAATGACTATCAGGGCCGGACAAGGAGCAATACCCTCGTCAATAACAGGGTCAAACAGAACCAAAACCCTGTCGCGGAGCCCGGGCCCGCGTACGGAAACCCTTACAACAACAGAGTCCCTAACACGGTTACGAACAGGTACAAGAATCCCGGAAGCAGGCAGCCGCTCAACAGGGCGCCAGTGCAGCCCGGGAACAGCTATAACCCGAACAGGTACAACGCTCAGAACCAGGCGCCCCGGTATACTCAGACGAGGCAAAAACCGGGTAACGTCTCGAACGACCGAGGGCCGAGCTATACCGACAACAGCCCGCAAATGAACACGAGCCCGCAGCAGTTCAGGAGCCCGTCGGTCAATACGGGCAATACCGGCATGAGGAGCTACAGTCCGGGGAGCACGAGGTCCTTCAACAACAACTCTCTCGTAAGGAATTCCGGAAGAAGGTAAGCGCTGAAAGCGGCCCGGAATCGAGAGATCAAATAACGGGGCGTCCGTGAAAACAGGCGCCCCTTCTGTTATCATATCCACCCTGTGAGCGGTACTTCTAAAGACCCTGTGATAATTCATGTATCGGGGATAGACGAATTCCTCGCCGCGCGTCTGGCGGAGGGTCGTTCAGGCCCGCTCTCGTTCTCGGTGTCGGGCGGGGGCCCGGACGGCGATATCGCTCTCGCCTCGATAGATACGCCCGTAACCCCGTTTTGGGGCGAGGGGGTCGATTTCGAGCTCTCTGCGTGCGAGTGCCGGGGGCTCGACGCGGACGACGTCGGCGTGTATATCGGCAGACCCGTCTATACGAGCTCGGCCTACGAGTTCTTCGATTTCATGCTCGGCTATTTTTCTTCCTTCGACTGCGTAATAGAATTCACGGGAAACGCGTGGAGCATCGGCGTGGTGAACCCTCTTGCCTCAAGGTAGGCAAACATGGGAATCTTCCCGGCTGAAGGTTAAAACCGGTTGAGTATCCGGTAGTAGGTGTCCCTCTGCGCCGGTATGAACCCGGAGGACCTTATCATGTGCACGAGCTCGTCCACCGTGGACCGGAGCTTGTTCTCCGCGCAGCAGAGCACGTTCTCGTCAAAGAGCGTGCCGCCAAGGTCGCTCGCCCCGTAGTACATGGAGAGAGAGCCTATCTTCGCCCCCTGCGTGAACCACGAGCCCTGTATGTGGACGAAGTTGTCGAGGTATATGCGGGAGAGCGCCAGTACCCTGAGATACCTGTCCCCGCCGGTCTCGTTAGGGAGCTTCCTTTCGAGGAACGTGTTCCTGGGCTTAAACGTCCACGGGATGAACGCGAGGAAATTCCCCGTCTCGTCCTGGAGCGCCCTTATCCTGTCGAGGTGCTCGAGGATGTCCTCGTCCTCCTCGAAATGGCCGAACATCATCGTCGCCGTGGTCTTGAACCCGGTCAGATGCGCCTCCCTCGTGACCTTCATCCACTGGTCGGCGTCTATCTTGAGCGGGCTTATCTTCTTCCTCACGCGGTTCGATAACACCTCGGCCCCTCCTCCGGGTATGGTCCTCAGACCCGCGTCCCAGAACCTCCGGAGCACTTCTTCGGTCGTCAGGCCGGAGTATTTCGCTATGGCGCTTATCTCGGGGGCGGAAAACGCGTGGAGGTGGAGCCCCGGAATCTCCTTCTTCGTTCTCGTTATTATTTCCAGATAGTAATCGAGCGTGATCTCCGGGTTGTGCCCTCCCTGGAGCAGCACCGTCGTGGCCCCGTTGTGGTAAGACGCCCTCATCATCCCTATGACCTTGTCGACGCTGTGCGTATATGCGTCGTGAGAGCCCGGCGGACGCCAGAAGGCGCAGAACAGGCACTCCGTGTCGCAGACGTTCGTGTAGTTGGGGTTCGTATCGGCGACGAACGTAACTATCCCCTCCGGGTGGTGTTTTCTTCTTACGGAGTCGGCGAGAGAGCCCATCTGTATGGTGTCGGCTTCCTTCAGGAGCCGAAGCCCCTCTTCCCTGCCTATCCTCTCACCCGCAAATACCTTTCCGAATATATCCCTTACTTCCATATATTCTAGTGAACCTAATATAGCCCCGGGTGTCAATCGGGGGGCGGCGCCTGATGCTCCTCCCAATTACTTCCCTCCCCCTTGAGGGAACGGTTCAGAGCAAGCGTATGAACCGGTCGGAGTTACAACGACGCTCATGCAGCCAATTAACTTCAGCCTCAATGCCACCCAAATCAAATTAGGGGTAGGGTGGGGGTGTACATCAATTTTCTATTATCAATGTGCCAGTCCGTATATGCCGCAGGAGTTGGAAGAAATCGTATACGAGCGCAGGTTCTGCGCCCGCCGCTACCGCCAACCCTGTATACCCCCCCTTGGCGGCGGGGTAAGGGAAGAATCCGCCATCCGCCATCCTTCCCGCCCTATACCCTTGCGGAGGTTGGCGGATTGGCGGATCATTTTTAATTCCCTCCTTAGAAAAAGGAGGGATAGGGAGGATTTAGACTTTACGACATTCCGACAACTCTCCGGGGTATATACTCCGCGCATTTGTCGGAATGTCGGATTGGCGGATAAGGGGAGATTCGGACTATGGGACCGATGGGACAGACAGACGGAGTATATACCCGGATGATGTGTCCCATTGTCCCATTTGGGGAAAATAGTGTATCATATGGGCAAGTTAGTATTAGATAATTGACGAGATCTCAGCAACAAAGCTCGCCTATTCAAATCATCAACCATATTTTCCCAGTTACGGCAATAGTCCGGATCTCTATAATCGTTCCTTGATTCTTCTATGTATCTTCTAAATGGATTAAAGCTGATTACCACATAGCCGTATAAATTCTCCTGTATTATATTCTTATCAACATTCTTTCTATTCCATAAAGTTCCCAGGTACTCAAAATAACTGAGTATCATTATATAATTGGGATTTTCGGCTAATGTGCGTGTTGTAACTATTTCACGTGTATATGGTTGTCCCTGATCGGAGTTAAACAAATCTAAATAGACTGGATATATATTGTTCCGAATATACTGCTCCCCATTAAGAAGCTAGTAGAATTAAGCTAGTAAAATATCTGTAAAACACAGTGGGAGGGTAGCAATGAAGCGAAGGAGATGGGATTCTAAAACAAAGACCAAGATAGTACTTGAAGGTTTATCCGGCAGACCGGTTTCAGAGATATGCAACGAGTACGGGATACATCAGAACCAATACTATACCTGGCGTGATAAGTTCTTGTCTGAAGCTCATAAAGCGTTTGAGTCTAAGAATGAGGGTGGAGAAATAAACCGTCTTCGTAAGAAGAATCAAGAGCTAACACAAATAATCGGCCCACTCACCGTTGAATTAAAAAAAACAGAGGAAGACTTCATATGAGAAATCAGTCTGACTCTGTAGCTCTTCGTAACGAATGTTTACTTGAAAGGATAAAAGATATAAAAGGAGAACATCCATTCTGGGGTTATAGAAGAGTATGGGCATATCTGAGATATGTAGATGGGTTACTAGTAAACAAGAAGCGTGTATACAGGTTAATGAGGGAGCATAACCTTACTGTTAAACCAAACACAAGGCTCATAGCTAAGAGAGTATCAGAAAGACCAAAGCCCAGCCCAGACAAACCTAAGCAGTGGTGGGGTATAGATATGACAAAGGTCATGACTGACAGTGGCTGGGTATATGTGGTAATAGTACTGGACTGGTATACGAAGAAGATAGTAGGACACTACAGTGGAATACAGGCAAGAACAGCAGAGAATGGCTTGAAGCCTTAGAGAAAGGACTTACGAGGGAGTTCCCTGGAGGAGTTAGAGGAAACAGACTTAAGCTTATGAGTGATAACGGCAGTCAGCCTACTTCCCTTAGCTTTATGAAAGCTTGTTCCAATCTTGAAGTAGAGCAAGCATTTACTAGCTACAATAACCCAAAGGGTAACGCAGATACAGAAAGAATGATAAGAACGATGAAGGAGGAGCTCTTTTGGCTTAGGGAATGGGAGAGTGAGAGAGAGCTTAGCCTAGAACTGGACAAATGGGTTGATTATTACAACAGGAGTTACCTGCATTCAGCACACGGATACCAGACACCGTTTCAGGTAGAAGAAGATTATTACGGGAATCACGCCTCACGGTTAAACGCTGCTTGAAAATCCGCGCTCATATACGATTTCTGCGTTACTCAACAGCATCAGGAAATAAACAATCCCAGACGGCTAACCCTTAGATTCTCAAAGGATGTTCTTCCGCAAACCGATCAGAAATCCAGTCATTCTAACCAGTTATACAAACCTCTATACCATTATTCTATGCTGTGATACAATTACGGATTATTTAGATAGTCTAATGGAGCAATTAATGGAGGACACAATTGAAAAGCTTAATACGTTTATTCGCTGCGTTTGCTGTGTTCTTCCTATTATACGGAACAGCATCAGCTCTGACCCTCTATGGTGCGGCCACCGGCGCGACGTCAGAAATGCAACCTACAGAAAGCAGCTTGTATGTTATCGATCCGGAAACAGGGGCTGCGAAACTGATAGGTCGTATAGGGTTTGATAATGTAACTGGCCTCGCATTTTTGAATGATGGACGACTAGTAGGGACCGCTGATGGGGATAACGAATTTGGAGAGAATACATCCATTCTCATCGAAATCAATCCGAACACGGGTGGTGGTAGACTCATCGGTATTATAGGCCAGAACGATGACACTCATGATGAATGTGGGCGAGTTCCAGATATAACCTATGACCCGGTTACCGATACATTGTACGGTTATGGGGATCGCTGTGATATGACCGACAAATTCCTTACGATTAACACAACTTCTGGAGAAGGCACCATTATAGGACCCACGGGATTTGATAGCGGCGGGAACGGACTCGCAATAGACCTGTTTAGCAGCATATTGTATGCCACTCCTAGTGACAATGAAAGTCTTGTCACTATAAACCCTGGGACAGGTGTTGCAACCGAAATCCCGGCATCGGTAGGAAATGTACCGCGTCGCATGAACGCCTTGGCTTTTAACCCCGATACCGGCGTTCTTTTCGGCTCTCTGAGAGACGATGATGGAGTTTTTGGACCCGAAGATCTCGCCTATCTGACTACGATTAACACCTCGAATGGGATCACAAACATTATCGGCCAGTCCGAGACAGGCCTCGACGCATTAATATTCGGCCCGGACCCGGATTTCACACGCCCCATCCCGACACTTAGCGAATGGGGAGTGATAGCGATGGCAGGTATATTGGGGATAGCTGGATTTATGGTTATTCGCAGAAGGAAAGTGGCTGCTTAAAATCTGAGGATATTACAATTGAATAGTTCAAGGGAGCTTCGGCTCCCTTTTTTGTTAGTTTTAAGATTCATCATTCCAACTTAAACCGAGTTTGACAAATGGGGAGCAGTACACGAAAATCATTTATGACTTGATCTGTCATTGCCCTGATTTCTCTATTTTTATTATTCCTGTATTCCAGTAGCATAATAATCAGACCGATTATTCCGGCCAAGCTAGCAAGATAATATAAGATTTCCTTCATTCTGCCGATGATAATTAAGACAAAATAAAAATCAAGTACGGTTTAGACCATCTGACACAACTGACACATCTACGGGGTATATACCTCCGCACATCTGTCAGTTGTCAGTTCCCGGGATATCCGACATTCCGACACATCCGGGGGGGTGTATACTCCGCGCATTTGTCCGAAATGTCTGATTGCCGGATAAGGTTGTTCAGAGCAAAACTTAACAATAAATTAGGATCCTTAGAGACTTGGAGGCAGTAAGTCTTCAAGGAAAAAGGCCGATAAAGCGGAACGGCCCGGGAGCCCGGACTTGGAATATATGGAATTTGCCTGTGTGCGGACGGTTTTCTCGCTCGTTTTTCTCAGATCGGCTATTTCCTTTATGCTAAGCCCTTTTAACAGCAGAAAGGCGACCCGTTTTTCGGCTTCGGTCAGCTCCCATTTGTCCAGCTGCTTGTTAATTTCGACGCTCAATCCGTCAAGGTAGGTCTTCGATACGCGCTTCCATTTTTGCGCTTCGAGACTAAGCTCGTTCGAGAGCCGCTTCTCCTTCTCAACCGTGTGCTGCATCGTAATATGGCTCTTTATGAGGTAGTAAACCACCGCAAGCGCCGTCAATCCTACAATGGTTTCGATCGAGATATGCCATAACGCTACCCCGTCGAGATAGTCGTTATAGATATCTATAAAAGTCAGAACGGCTATAAAGACCAATATAGCGGATATTGTCAGTCGCTCGTTTATGTTCATTTTAATTGAGCTCAGTCGTCATCGTACTCTTCGTGACCGCCTTCAGAACCACGCTCGGATTCATTTTCCGATTCGCCCAGGCTCAGCCTGGTCCCCAGTAAATTCAAAGTCTGAGTGCGGCTGTCGTAGTTAGTAATCATATACCCAAGCCAGGATGCAAAAAGAATAGCAAAAAGCAATAATGCAGCCGGTCTCATGCTCGCGATTCCTGGGGCATCCGAGCTCGTCTTCTTTTTGCCGTCCAACATGCTGGACCATAATGAATCTCTGTGTCTAAAGTGGTGAAAAACGATCCCGGCTACGTGAATAATAACAGAAATCAGGAATATATTAGCCAGTAACTCGTGGATCTCCTCAAGACTATCGTTTTCGCCGCCGGTACTCATTAATATACCCGTGACAGCCAGTCCGATAGCGCAGGCAAACATGATCACCGCCGCGTAGCTCGAAGCCGGGTTATGACCCGGATAGGATTTGGTCTTCATGACAACGGTGTCTTTAAAGTACCGGATAAGTTCAATGGGATTTAATTTAAAGGATGAAAAACGCGCATAGGCCGTGCCTGTAAATCCCCATATAAACCTCAGAACCAGTAAATACGCGATAGTCAGTCCAGCCAGCATGTGATAGCTAAAAAGCGGGCTTTCATCGTCCACAGCTTTTGCGATGACAAAAGCCGCTATAAAAAGGAAAGCAAAAAGCCAGTGAAAGAAACGCGTGGGCAGGTCGTAAACGGTAATCTTTTTCATGTAACCCTCCTGAAAATTGACTTTTACTGTTAAATATATGGAGGGTGGGTTAATTCTCTATCGGTCAAATGGTGTATAGAGCCGTATTTACTCTTTTTAGTGTATCGGTATCGGGATGCAGGGAATGACTATAGTACTTGTATAGAGATTATAAAGAGCAGATGTAATACTCCCTTTTTTTAACTTTTCCAAGTGTTTTACCAGCTTAATGCAGCCAGCTTCTTAACGGGGAGCGGCATGATCCGCCATCCGCCAACCTCCGCGGGGGTATAGGGCGGGAAGGTAGGCGGATGGTCCGTATCCCGCTCTCAAGAAAAAATATTGAGACCGGGGATAAACGTGTGTAGATTATTCCCGTAACATGCCATTTAGAAGAGCCGCTTTCATTCTCACGGCAATCGCCCTGTCCTTACTACCGTCAGCCTCACACGTATATGCCGGTACTTCCAGCGAAAACCTTCTATACATATATTCAGGGGGCAGGAAGATAGGCTACTCGTACGACTCCGTCAAAACAGAAGGCGGCGTGACCGAGGCAGTGGAAAAGGCCAGGATCAGGGTCAGGCTCCTCGACAATACCGAGGACGTGGAGACGGAGGCCCATTACAGGCTCGGCGGGGATAAGCTCCTCTCCTTCGAATTCAGGTTCGAATCTCCGTCCGGAAAGGTGACAGCCTCGGGCGTGAGGGAAGGGGACTCCATGCGGATGAAGATGAAGACCCTCTCCGGGGACTCGGAGATCGTTTTCGACGCGCCCCCCGGCCTCATACCCGTATCCATGCTCCCTTCGCGAATAATATCGCTCTCCCCCGAAATAGGGCGGGAGTACAGGGTCCCGGTCATCGACCCCGTGTCCGTCATAGGCTCGTCTTCTCCGGGGGACTTCGAATCCTCGAGCCTCATCGCGGGCAGGGATACCGTCGAAGTGCCTTCCCTGGGCGCCGTTTCGGCCTGGCGGGTGGAGTCGACGATAGCCGGCGCCCGCACGACGTCCTGGATCGCGGACGGCGGGAAGGTTCTAAAGGAGCTGATCCCCCCGGGAATGACCGCTCTCAGGGACGAAAGCGGGAGCATGTCCGGGGACGGGCTTTCCGCTCTCGACGTGCAGGGCTCGACCTCCATACCGTCCGACGTCACGATTGACGACCCGAGGGGCCTCAGATACATGAAGGCGGAGATAGGCGGCATCGGCCCCGGGGACGGGTTTGACCTCTCGGACGGATACAGGCAATCGTACGACGGGAAATTCGTCACGATACGCGCGGGGGACATTTCCCGCCTGAATACGTACGCGCTCCCGAACGGGGACCCCGCGCTCGCGCTCTACCTCGCTCCGGAGAACCTCATCCAGAGCGGGGACAAGGAAATAATATCCAAATCCCGCGAGATACTCGAAGGCGAAAAAGACTCGCTCAAGGCCGCAATCAAATTAAACACGTGGGTGTTCACCCATCTGAAGAAGACCGGCACCGCCGGCATACCCAACGCCCGGGACGTCCTCAAAACAGGTTCGGGGGACTGTAACGAGCACTCGGCCCTTTTCGCGGCACTCGCGCGCGCGGCCGGAATCCCGACAAAAACGGTGTCGGGTACAATATATCTCGACGGGAGGTTCTACTACCACGCATGGAACGAGGTCTTTGTGGGAGAATGGGTGGCCGTCGACCCTACTTTCGGGCAGGTCCCTGCCGACGCCACGCACATTAAGCTCGTGGAAGGGGATTTGACGAAAAGCTCCCTCATATTGAATGCGGCGGGTAAAATAAACCTCAAAATTCTGGATGCTTCCTGAAATGAACGGAAAAAAGATATTCATTAAATATGCGCCGCTCCTGCTCCTGGCGCTTCTGCCCGCCCTCTTTTCCTGCGCCGGCATGAAGACCGTTAAAAGCGACCCCGCTCAGGCGGACGAGCCCGTCCTGTCCTCGTCCAAGCCGAATTCAGACGCATATTACCACTTCATGGTTTCAAGGATGCTCTTTCTCGACAACAGGGTCGCAGAATCGCTCGCGGAGCTCGAGCTTGCCGAGCTTGCGGACCCTTCCTCCGCCTACCTTAAATACAACCTCGCTCTCATGTACATGTCCATGGGCAGGATGGACGACGCGCTCGCGAAGCTTCAGGAATCCATAAAAGCGAATCCGGAGTTCGCCCCGTCCTTCACCCTGCTCGGAAAAATATACGCCTCTTCCCAGGACCCGAAGGAGAGGGAGAAGTCGGTCGAGATACTGAACCACGCCGTGGAGCTCAACCCCGACGACGCGGAGTCGCTCCTGTTCCTGGGAATAATGGATACGGAATCGGGGAAATACGACAGCGCCGAGATAAAATTCAGGAAGATAACGGACCTCTACCCGGACAATGAAAAGGGTTATTACTTTTTGGGAAAGCTTTACTACGAAAAGGGCGACTACGCCAGTGCGGAACAGAGTTACAAGAAGGCGCTCGATATAAACCCGAGCTTCGGCTCGGCCCTTGTGGAGCTCGCCCTGGTGTACGAGCAGCAGGGGAGGATCAAGGAATCCGAGCAGATTTATCAGGACGTGATCGTGCTCTACCCGAACAGCCTCGACTCCTACGTGAGGTACGGGAACTTCCTCTTCAGGCTCAACCGCATGGACGAAGCGAGGGAGCAGTTCAAGAAGGCCGAGAGCATGGACTACCAGAACCCGGACCTCAAGCTCAGGCTCGGGCTCCTGTACATCGAGAGCGGGGAATACGACAAGGCGATAGAGGAGTTCAGGGTCATACTCATGGGGAACCCCGGGGACGAAAGGGCGAAATACTACCTGGCCCTCTGCTATATAGAGACGGGGCAGTACGACCCGGCGCTCGAAATATTGAATTCCATACCCCAGTACTCGGACTTTTACGACGAGAGTCTCGTGCAGAAGGCGTATGTGTTCGAGAAGCGCGGCATGCTGCCCGAGGCCCTCGCCCTCATGGAGGAGGTGTACGGGCACGAGCCTGACAACGAAGTGATAGTGAATTACATGGGCAGCGTTTACAGGAAGCTCGGCAGGAACGACGACGCGGTCAACCTCTACAAGAAATACCTCGTATCGAACCCCAAGAGCGAGACGATATATTATTCGCTCGGCGTTACGTACTTCCTCATCGGCCGTGAAGACGATTCCATAAGGACGATGAAAGAGCTCATCGAGCTTAACCCGCAGCACGCGGACGCGCTTAACTTCGTAGGCTATTCGTATGCGGAGAAGGGCGTGAACCTCGACGAAGCGGAGACCCTCATAAGGAAGGCCAACGCAATCTCTCCTAACAAGGGCTATATACTGGACAGCCTGGGCTGGGTCTACTACAAGAAGGGAAAATACGCGGAAGCGGTAAAGCTGCTCAAGGAAGCGGCCGCACTGCAGTCCGACGACCCCGCCGTGCTCGAGCACCTGGGGGACGTTTACAGGGACATGGGGGACAGCGCGGACGCCCTCGAATCTTACAGCAAGGGACTGAAAATGCTGTCGGAGGTCCCTTCCGATAATCCCGAGGATAAAGAGCTGATGACAAGGCTCAGGCAAAAGATAAGCGCGCTCACGCAAAATCCGGATACGAGAAGTCGGAATTGATACGCTCATACGATAAATATTTCATATTAACCTTATTACTGGCACTCGCCTCGTCGTGCGCCCCGAGAGCGGCGAAGGTTGACATGACGGGGGCCGACGCCGGGAGCATAATAGAGAAGGTCGAGCTTTTTGAAAACGGCGTCAGGTCCGTAAAGGGCCTGGCGAGGGTGAGGATAGTAACGGCCTCCGACAAGGTCTCGTACACCCAGGTTACGGTCGCCGAGGAGCCCAATCTTCTCCGCCTCGAGGCCCTGAACCCGTTCGGCAGCACGGTGGGGTTCATTTCATCGGACGGGACGCATATATATATCATTTCCTCGGGCGAGAGGGGTGTTTATGACGCGGGGGAGGCATTCGACCTCTCTTACGTTTATCCGGGCCTGGATATAAGGATAACGGCCGAGAGTCTCGTGAACCTCGTGATGGGAAGGCTTCCGTACAGGATATATGAATCTGCCGGGAAGCCCGCAATAACGGCGGACGCGGGTATGATAAGGCTTGCTTTCAGGGACTCTAAATCAGGCGGAGAGAACGTCCTGTGGGTAAACCGCGATAATTACAGGGTGGAGAAAGCGGAGTTTTCGCTCGGGAACGGTGAGAGGGCGAGTCTCATATACGAATATTTCGGCGGCCTCGTGGACGGGCATTACTTCCCGCGGAAGATAGATTTTGATACAGGCCGGCTATCGATTACAATTGTATACGAGCGGAGCGTCGAGCTCAACGGCGGCGTGGACAGGGCGCTCTTCACTCCGACGGCGGCGATTGAAAAAACCGGCGATCAAAATTATAATTAGTACGGATGACGATTCATTCTCGTACTCGTACGGATTCGATGAAATATAATTCACATACTGGCTGAGGTTATCCACAGTTGTCCGAATCGGAAGTAATACAGGTTTTTACGATAAAGAATAAATTGGGTCTCCACGCGCGCGCGGCGGCTGTTTTCGTAAGACTGTCGAGCAGGTTCGCCTGCGAAGTTAAGCTCATAAAGAACGGCTACGAGGTGGACGGCAAGAGCATTCTCGGCGTCCTGTCCCTCGCGGCCGCGAAAGGGAGCGAAATAAAGGTGATTACGAAAGGCGAGGGTTCGGACGAAGCCATGGCAGAGATCGGAGAGCTCATAGAGAGCGGATTCGGCGAGGGCGTATGAGGGTCGAGAGAAAAGGCATCCCCATATCCACGGGGATAGCCCTCGGCAAAGTCGTCCTGCTCGACCGCTCGAGGATGATCGTCGAAAGGACTCAGATCGACGACGGCCTCGTAGGCTCGGAAAAGGAGAGGTTCCTCCAGGCCGTCAGGAGGTCCAAGGACCAGCTCATCTCCATCAAGGACAAGCTCGAGCCGCTCGAGGGCGGCGAGCACCTCCAGATACTCAATATAAACATAATGATGCTCGAGGACGAGCTGCTTTCGGACGAGGTGCTCAGGTTCATAGAAACCGAGCGCGTGAACGCCGAATGGGCCCTCAACAGCATCCTCTCCAAAAAGAGCGAGGCCTTCAGAAAGGTGGAGGACCTCTACATGAAGGAGAGACTCGCCGATATCTACTACATGGGCGAGAGGATACTCCGGAACCTCCACGGCATCGCCGAGGACACGCCCGACCTCGGGCGGGACTCCATACTCGTGGCGCACGACATTTCGGCCGTGGACGTGGTCGCGTTCGCGAAGCACCACGCCATAGGCATCGCCACCGACACCGGCGCATCCACCTCACACAGCGCAATCGTAGCGAAGTCCCTCGGGATACCCACGGTAATGGGCCTCGAGGACATCACCCTCAGGGCGTGTCCCGGGGACACCATATTCATGGACGGCTTTAGGGGAGTCGTGGTACTCGACCCCGCCCCGGAGGAGCGGGAGGAGTTCGGCCGGAGGAAGTCGACCTACATAGCGTTAGAGAAGAAGCTGCTCGAATACGCGAAGCTCCCCGGCAGGACACTCGACGGAAGGGACATAAAGGTTAACGCGAACATAGAGATCATCGAAGAGCTCGACCACGCCGTCTGCTACGGCGCCGAGGGCATAGGCATGTACAGGACGGAATTCCTCTTTACGAAGTCCGGGTATTTCCCGGACGAGGACGAGCAGTACGAGAGTTACAGGAAGGTCGCTTCCGCTCTCCGCTCCCCCCTCGTCACAATCAGGACGCTCGACATAGGCGGGGATAAATTCCCTGCCGGCATGGAGCCCTCGCAGAGGCTCAACCCCGCGCTCGGTCTCCGGGGCATAAGGTTTTCGCTCAAGGAAGAGGCGACGTTCAGGACGCAGATAAGGGCGATACTGAGGGCGGCTGAAGGGATAAAGCTGAGGATACTGATACCGATGGTCTCGGACATGGCCGAGATCTCGGAGACGAAGTCCATAATTACAGAGATCGCGGCGGGCCTCGGGAGAGAGGATTCGTGGGAGATAGGGGTGATGATAGAAACCCCCTCGGCCGCCATAACGGCGTCAGATATTTCCGAGGAAGTCGATTTCCTCAGCATCGGGACGAACGACCTCATTCAGTACACCCTAGCGGTCGACAGGGTGAACGAGCACGTCTCGTACCTCTACACGCCGTTCCACCCGGCCGTGCTGAGGCTCATCAAGGGGGTCATTGATTCGGCTCATTCGAAGGGGATACCGGCGAGCGTGTGCGGCGAGATGGCGAGCCAGCTCCCGTGCGTCCCGCTACTCGTCGGCATGGGGGTGGACGAGCTCAGCATGAACACGCACTCCATACCCAGGGTGAAGAAGCTCCTGAGCTTGATAACCGAAAAGGAATCGAAACGGATTGCCGACGAATGCCTGCGTTTGAAAACGGGGACGGCAATCAGGGAGTTCGTTTCAAAGGCCCTGATCGACACATGGGGCGACTCGCTCCCGCCCGAATTCGCAACGGAGATCATCTCGAACTCCTGACGGCCGGGCTTTCTCCTGAACGATCTTTAAAGAGCTGCCATGGTTCGTTATTTCCCGGAAAAGATTATTTCTTTTCATAACTCCGCTTTAGAAATATTATTCCTGTTCGGGTATAGTGTTACCTGAGTTTAGGCTATGGATTTAAACGTATTCATCAAGGGGATAATTGTAGGCATTGTCATAACCGCCCCGATCGGGCCCGTGGGCGCGCTCGTCGTTCAGCGCACGATCAACGAGGGGAGGGCGACGGGAATCATATCGGGGCTCGGCTCCGCCGTCGGCGACGCTATTTATGCCACTATTGTCGCCTTCGGCCTCACTTTCATATCGGAAATGCTCATGCAGAGAGAGGCCTGGGTGCACCTGACGGGCGGGATAATCCTCTTCGTCTTCGGCCTGAGAGTCTATTTCTCCAAGCCCTCGCAGTATTCGGAAAATAAGGCCCAGAGGAGCCGCCTCGGGATCTTCGGCTCGGCTCTTCTGCTCACCCTCTCAAACCCGATGGTCATACTCTCTATTCTGGCGTTATTCGCCATACTCGGAATACACAAGCCCGCGGATTATTACAGGACCGCGGCCCTCCTGGTGGCGGGCATATTCACCGGATGCACCGTACTCTGGACCGTACTCTGCTACGTCATATCACATCTCAGGGGAAGGCTCACCGAAAGGGGGCTTGTAATCGTAAACAAGGTGACCGGCATATTCATATTCGGCTGCGGCGCTTATGCGTTCATAACCCTGATCCGCCTCCGTATGGCGTAGCGAATTAGCTGCAATCCCTGCTCGTTTCCCGCATCTCTCAGATAGCTGAGCAATCGTGTATTTTAATTCCCTCCTTAGAAAAAGGAGGGGTAGGGAGGATTAAGTTTTTTTTTTACAATTTATCAGCTCTCCATTGTATATAGACTTCAAAGATAGCACAACATCACAAATGAAAATCCCCCTTAATTTGACTATCATAACCGAGTTGCTGGGATAAGGGACTTATTTTCTATCATTCAACTCCGACCAATTCCTCCGATTTGTCGGAATTGTTCCCCTTTTCCAAAGGGGGAAATGCCTTTAATTCCTTCATTAGAAAAAGAACGCCGATCTTCCTCTTTCACTCCCCCTCGCCCAGGTCCTCGGGCTTCTCGCCCCTGAACAATACGAGGAATATCACGCCGATTATGATCCCCGCTCCGCCGATGAGCTTTATCACTGACGGTATCTCGTGGAAGATGAAGTACGAGAAGAGCACGACGAATATGGATTCGAGCGGCAGGACAGCGGTCGTGCGCGAAACGTCTATCATCTTTATCGCCTGGAACTGACACGCCTTCGCGATGTATGCCCCCGTGATGCCTCCCAGGCACATAAAGAGGAGGTCGACCGGCCCCGGCGTCTGGAGCGTTCCGGTCAGGACGAGGTACGCGATAAGGAATATCGACACGCCGAGCGCCCTAAGGTTGGCTACGGTGAGCATGTTGAGCCTCTGGCCCATCTTCTTCACTATGAACGACAGGCTCGAGTAGAAGAACGCCGCCCCGATAGCCGTGAGCGTCCCCATGAGGAGAGAAAATTCCCTCTGGTAGGCGACTATTATTCCGCCGGTCACCGTGATGACGATCCCGACAGTCTCCCATTTATTAAGCCTCTCGCCGAGGAATATCATTCCCAATATCAGGGAGAAGAGGGTCTGGGCCTTCATGAGGAACGACGTAAGCGGGATGCCGATCGTCTTGATGGCGGATATCCATAGGGCCGCGCCTACGGCGGTCAGTACGGAGCTGCATATGAATATCTTCGTATATTTTCTCAGGTGTTTGACCTCGGCCCTCTGGGACGGGATTGCGAGCACGACGAGGACCGAGCACAAAAACGCGCCGGAGAACCAATAGAACGTGATTGCCGCCGGGTGGAAGCTCTTGTCTATGGCCCTCCCGAACACGTAGGAAAGGGCGGTGAATAGAGCCGTGCCCACGAGATAGAGGTAACCCGTTACGGGGAACTTTTCTTTGCCTTTTACGACCGTATTATTTCCGTTCATTCGCCTGTTCCCGGTTCATCACTTCGTATGCCTCCTCCACCACCATGCGACGGCCGAGCCCGAAATGTTGTGCCAAACGCTGAATATGGCGGCCGGAAGGGCGGCGAGCGGGCTGAAATGGAGGTTAGCGAGAGCGACCGCGAGCCCCGAATTCTGCATGCCTACCTCTATCGACACCGCCCTCGCCCTTGTAACGTCCATGCCGGAGAGCCTCGCAACCGTGTATCCGAGTACTAACCCCGTGATGTTGTGGAGCATTACGATCACGGCGACGCCCGCCCCGACTTTCGCGATAGAGCCCGAGTTGGCGGCCACGATTACGCCCACGATGAATATTATTGCGAGGGACGACACCCCGGGAAGCGCCGGAAGCACGTATCCGGTGCGTTTTCCGAGCAGGTACCTGAGCCCCGCGCCGAGCGTTACGGGGAGGAGTATTATCTCCACCGTGGAGATGAAAAGGCCGAGCGCGGGGACGTGTATCCACTGCCCGGCGAATATGTACATGAAGAAGGGGACCATAAGCGGGGCCATGAGTGTCGTCACCGAGGTCATGGCTACTGACAGGGCGACGTCGCCTTTGGCCAGGTACGTGATTACGTTAGACGCCGTGCCGCCGGGGCATGAGCCCACGAGCACCACGCCCGCCGCCAGCATCGGGTCGAGCGAGAACGCCTTGGCGAGGATGAACCCCGTTAGAGGCATGATGCCGTACTGAGCCGCGGCCCCTATGGCGACGTCCCGGGGCCTCCCCGCTATCCTCCTGAAGTCCCCGGCCGTAAGGGTCATGCCCATACCGAACATGATTATCCCGAGGACAGGCACTATAAGCCCCGTCAGACCCTCAAACGGCCCCGGGTGGAAGAAAGTTATGAGCGAGAAGAGGATTATCCAGAACGTGAAGTAGCCGGTTACCGCGTTATTTAGATAAGAGAGATATCTCAACAGGGTTTCGTCATAGAAAGAATTTTATAAGCAGGCTAAATTACATAAGTATCGACGGAGTGTCAATCGGCATGTCCGCCCTCAATCGAAATCAAAAACCCATTCCAATTGCCGCCCGAATCTACTATAGTGGATATATGGATCGATTCCCGGATGCCGGGATCGTCCGGAACGCATGGAGGAGGTTTCCGTCATGGCAACGAAAAATGAGAAGGTCATCGAGCGCCTTATAAAGTGCATAAACGAGAAGAAGGTCGAGGTAATGGACGAGCTCTTCCACGACGACGCCGTAATGGACTGGCCGCAGTCGGGCGAGAGGATAGTGGGCGCAGCCAACAGGCGGGCGATATACGGGGCTTTTCCGGCGCTCCCGACGATCACGCCCAGGCGCATGGTGAGCGAGGGCGACCTGGTAGCGGCCGAGGCGTCGCTCGACTACGGCGGCCCCTCGCCTTACAAGGCCGTTTTCATATTCGAGTTCAGGGACGGGAAGATAGCGAAGGAGACCGCCTACTGGAGCGAGCCGTTCGAGGCCCCCGACTGGCGCTCCCAGTGGGTCGAGAAGGCGGATTAGTTAACGGCAGTGGTGAGCCGCAGTTTTAAATTATAGGCACGATGTCCACAATATCTCCACCATCCGAATAGAACCATAGAACACACTACGTGTGTGCGTGCGTGTTGCATTTAGACGACGAGTCGGTAATTTATACGGCTGATATGAGATACTCCCAATACTTTATTCCGACGCTCAAGGAAGACCCGGCCGACGCCGAGGTCGTGAGCCAGAAGCTCATGATAAGGGCCGGCATGATAAGGAAAGTCGCGGCCGGCATATATAACTACCTCCCCCTCGGACTCAGGTGCATAAGCAAGGTCGAGAACATAGTCCGGGAGGAGATGAACAGGGCAGGGGCCATAGAGCTCCTCATGCCGGCGGTCGTGCCGTCCGAGCTCTGGAAGGAGAGCGGCAGGTGGGATTTTTACGGGAAGGAGCTTCTCCGGTTCAGGGACCGCGCCGAAAGGGAATTCTGCATCGGACCCACGCACGAAGAGGTCATCACCGACATAGTGAGGCGGGACGTGCGCTCTTACAAGCAGCTCCCGGTAAACCTTTACCAGATACAGACGAAGTTCAGGGACGAGATACGCCCCCGTTTCGGGGTCATGCGGGCCCGCGAGTTCATAATGAAGGACGCGTACAGCTTCGACGCGGACGCCGCCGGGGCAGAGAAATCCTATCAGCTCATGTACGACGCTTACGTGCGCATATTCGAGAGGTGCGGGCTCGAGTTCAGGGCCGTGCTCGCCGATACGGGGAACATAGGCGGGAGCTTCTCCCACGAGTTCATGGTGCTAGCGCCCACGGGAGAGGACGTGGTGATGAGCTGCGGCAAGTGCGGCTACGCGGCCAACCTCGAGCTGGCCGAGACAAACTGGCACGAGAGCGGGATTAAAGGCTCCAAGGAAGACAGGACAATCTCGGAAGTGCATACACCCGGCCTCAAGACCGTGGAGGAGGTGGCCGTGTTCCTCAAGGTAAAGCCTTCTAACCTGATAAAGACGATGATAGTCACGGCGGACGGTCAGCCTGTAGCCGCGCTGGTAAGGGGGGACCACGAGCTAAGCCTCACGAAGCTGAAGAAGGCGTTAGGCGCGGAGTCAGTAGAGCTTGCGACGGCCACGACGATTGAAGAGGTAACGGGCGGCAAGACGGGCTTCAGCGGCCCCGTGGGACTGGAGATAAGGACGATAGCCGACAGGTCCGTCATGGGCATGGGGAGCTCCGTAACCGGGGCCAACAGGGAGGACTACCATATCGTAAACGTGCTCCCCGGAAGGGACTTCGAGCTAAAAGAGACGGGCGACATAAGGGTCGCGTCCGAAGGGGACAAATGCCCCAAATGTAAAGAAGGCACGCTCATATCCACGAGGGGTATTGAGGTCGGGCACGTGTTCATGCTGGGGACGAAGTATTCGGAAGCCATGAACGCCACGTTCATTGATTCCGACGGGAAAGAGAAGCCATACATCATGGGTTGCTACGGAATAGGGATCGGAAGGACCGTAGCCGCCGCCATAGAGCAGAACCACGACGAGAACGGTATGATTTTCCCGAACGCGCTCGCGCCCTTTCAGGTCTCAGTGCTCCCGCTCAAGATAAAGGACGAGGAGATAATGTCCGCGGCCGAGAAGATATACCGGGAGCTTACGGACAAGGGATACGAGGTAATAATAGACGACAGGGACGTAGGGCCGGGGTTCAAGTTCAAGGACGCCGAGCTCATAGGCATTCCGATTCACGTGGCCGTGGGGCCGAGGACTATAAAGGAGGGGGAGGCGGAGCTTAAACTCAGGAAGGGCGGAATATCGCGTAACGTAAAACTCGAAGAAGTGGCGAAGGAAGTGGAGTCGCTTCTCTCATAGATATATAATTCTATCCACATGGCCAGACCCGAACTAAAACCGAAAGAACGAATAATACTCGCGCTCGATTTCTCCGAGCTCAGGATTGCCAAATTCTGGGTCGAGAGCCTGAAACACAAGATAAAGACGTTCAAGGTAGGCCCGATATTGTTCCTCGACGCGGGGCCGATAGGGATAAAGGAATTCCGCGACATGGGGGCGGACGTGTTCCTCGACCTCAAGTTCCACGACATTCCGTCCACTGTCGACCACTCCGGGAGGCAGGCCGTACGCTACGGCGTCAGGATGTTCACGATACACGCACTCGGGGGCTTCGAGATGATGAAGGCGGTATCAGATGCGGTCAGTGATGAATCGGGAAAGAGCAATAAGCGGAACCCGATGGTGCTGGCGGTTACAGTTCTGACGAGCCACGACGAGGCGAGCCTGAAAGGCATAGGCATTAATACGTCAACGAGGGATACGGTGCTGAGCCTCGCGTCACTCGCGGATAAAGCGGGAGTGGACGGGCTGGTTTGTTCCGGCATGGAGGTTGAGATACTCAGAAAGGAATTCGGAGAAAGGTTCACACTGGTCGTTCCCGGAATACGCCCCGGCGGTGATGCTCACGATCAGAAGCGTGTAGTGACCCCCGCTGAGGCAGTCGCCAGCGGAGCCGACTACCTCGTCATCGGCAGGGCAATCACCGAAGCCGAGAACCCTGGTTTGGTTGTCGACGAAATTGTGAAATCTATTTCGTGACCAAGCATTTCCCTTGTCATTTCGAACGTATGTGAGAAATCTATTTTTGGCCTATCGTTTTTAATTCCCTCCTTAGAAAAAGGAGGGTTAGGGAGGATTTATAGTTTATTCTCAGTTTTGTTAATTGGTAATCCTATTCCAGGAACCACTATAACATCAACTATCCCATCTATCGTCCGTAAATCTTCGATGAATTTGCGTGGATCGCGCAGCTTATGTGCAGCATCATATATAAATATTATGAGGCTGCGGTAGTGAGTTTGATTCGAAAGATATGGAGGGATGTCGGCCATTATCTCATCCTGAATAGATGCAATATCAGACTTTAGACCAATAAACTTAACTTCTATTAATGTATACAATTCTGGTATCCCAAAGTCCGGCCGATAACTCTTTGCTCCGAATTTAGGAAATGTTTCCTCCCTATCAAGTCTATCAAAATGAGACCGAAGCATGATCCAAATTATATCTTGGACATCACGTTCATTCGCTGGAGGAGAAGTGAGATATTGACAACACTCGCGAAAACTATTTAAAACTCGTACGGCACCAGATAACGATTGCTCATCTCTTATTACATTAGGATTCTCTAATCTCTGTTTTACTTTGCCGATTACTTTTAATAGTTGAGTATATCCTTGATGTTGATGGAATGTTCGTCCAGACAGATAACCTGCTTCTATATAGTTCGGATAAATTAAAGGGTCCGCACCTCCATGCCATGGCACTTTGATTTCAGATCGACCTTCAAACTGTTCTATAATACCTTCCACCTCACCATACTTATTATAAATTTCTTGATTTAACCTTATTTTATCATTATCGGATTCAAATTTTCCTAGAGTATGTTTTTCTAAGAGAACACGAAATTCTTCGAGTCGTTTTAGTGCGTCCTTGTAATCCATATCGTTATGTCGACTTAATAAGTGCTCCACGAAGTCTTAGCATAACAAATTGAGAAAGAGTTAAAGATAAGTGACGTAATAATCTTGCTTCTTCAGATTCTGCCATATTTGGATGCCCACCAGTTTCGCTTAATAATCCATACACTGAAGTAATTGCTTCCCGTTCTTTTGCTTCCAATAAACCTTCTTTCTCTAGATAACTACGGATACTTTTTTGATTAGAATATATATCGGAATCGAGTTTTGCACCCTTTTTTCTAATGCTATGTGTTGCAGCAACCTCTCTTATAATACATTCAAGAAATTTTCTAGAATTGGAAATTGAATCATCCCATTTCTTATTGTGGTAATGTTCTTCTGAAAGAGAGAGATGATGGAATGTTGTTTCTGTATTATCTAATCCTAGCTCCCTATAGAGATTCTCAATTGTTCCAACTTCCTCGGTAATGTCCAAAACATCCGCTTCCGATATTAATAATTTCCCATTCTTGTACTCATAACCTTCAAGCTCTAGTTGAGCTATAAGTGAATCAATAGATCGTATTATGTGACTTTCAAATCTGTCATCTAAAGTGGATTTGTGCTTAATAATCACCTCTGCCAGATCGTGTAGATAGCTTTGTCCTAAAGCACTCCTTTGTTCCCAGCTCCATTCTGGCGTTCCTCTGACTAATGTTTCTCCAGTATGAAGTTTCATTATAAATTCTTTTAGGTTACGAGTGCTATAAGCATTATAGGTTTTTTTTGCATCATTACAAAAACCCCCTGGAAATTCATTATCGAACAGAAAGTCGTATAGTTTATCAATATCAATGGAATAGTATGTACTGCTACCAGATGTCCTGCCTGTTTTAAAGGCACTCTCATAAGTCTCAGCAATTAGCCTTGTAATCTTACGTGTGATCAAAAAATGTATGCTCCATAGCAAAAGACACTCCCCCATCTCTGAGTGAATGCCGGTTCTTTTCGATTAACTCGCAGCCTTAGCCTTCTTCTCTTCCTTTTCCTTCTTCGGAGGCTTGACTTCCCTGGTCAGGACGAGCTTCTTGTCCTTGTCCACATCGACGACCACGTGGTCTCCTTCCTTGAACTCGCCCTTGAGTATCTCGTTCGCTAGAGGGTCCTGAATCATCTTCTGTATGGTACGTCTTCAAAGGCCGCGCGCCGTAAACGGGGTCGTACCCCTTCTCGGCTATGAGCTGCTTCGCCTCGTCCGTGAGGTCAAGCTCGATCTTCTTCTCGGCGAGCCTCTTTCTCAGGTGCTCGATCTGTATATCGACGATCTCCTTTATCTGCGCCAGGCCTAACGACCTGAATATGATTATTTCATCGACCCTGTTCAGGAACTCGGGCCTGAAGTGGCTCCTCACCACCTCCAGGACCCTCTCTTCCATCGTCTCGGGCCTGTCGATGAATTCGTGTATGTAATCGCTCCCGAGGTTAGACGTCATGATGATAATCGTGTTCTTGAAATCGACCGTCCTCCCCTGGCCGTCGGTCAGCCTACCGTCGTCGAGAATCTGAAGCAGCACGTTGAACACGTCCGCGTGCGCCTTCTCAATCTCGTCGAACAGTATGACGGAGTAGGGGCGTCTCCTCACGGCCTCTGATAACTGCCCGCCCTCCTCGTATCCCACGTATCCGGGGGGCGCGCCTATGAGCCTCGACACCGTGTGCTTCTCCATGTATTCGCTCATGTCTATCCGTATCATCGCGTGCTCGTCGTCGAACATGAACTCCGCGAGCGCACGCGCAAGCTCGGTCTTGCCCACGCCCGTCGGCCCGAGGAACATGAACGAGCCTATCGGCCTGTTCGGGTCGGACAAGCCCGCCCGCGAGCGCCTGAGCGCGTTAGATACGGCCGTGATGGCGTTTTCCTGGCCGATGACCCTCACGTGGAGGTTGTCCTCCATGTGTATCAGCTTCTCGACCTCGCCTTCGAGGAGTCTCGATACGGGAACGCCAGTCCACTTGGAGACGATCGACGCGATGTCCTCGGCGTCCACCTCTTCCTTCAGCATCATCTTCCCTTTCTGCACCTGGGCCAGCTCCTTACTCAGCTTGTCGAGCTTCTGGTTTAGCTCGGGGAGCCTGCCGTACAGGAGCTCCGAGGCCTTGGACAGGTCGCCCCTCCTCTGGGCGATCTCGGCGTCCGACTTCAGCTGGTCTATCTCCTCTTTTATCTTCCTTATCTCCGTTATGTGCTCCTTCTCGCGCTTCCACTGGGCCTTAAGCGTGTTGGATTCCTCTTTCTGATTCGCTATCGACCTTTCTATCACCTGCAGCTTTTCCTTAGACGCCTCGTCCTTCTCTTTCTTGAGCGCCTCTCTCTCGATTTCAAGCTGCATTATGCGGCGCTCGACCTCATCTATCACCGTAGGCAGGGAGTCTATCTCCATCTTGAGCTTCGCCGCGGCCTCGTCTATGAGGTCAACGGCCTTGTCCGGCAGGAACCTCGCCGTTATGTAGCGATTCGACAACACCGCGGCGGCGATTATCGCCTCGTCCTTTATCTTCACGCCGTGATGGACCTCGTACTTTTCCTTTAGTCCGCGGAGTATCGATATCGTCTCCTCGACCGAAGGCTCATCGACGAATACCTGCTGGAAACGCCTTTCGAGAGCGGCGTCCTTTTCTATGTATTTCCTGAATTCATCGAGCGTAGTCGCGCCTATGCAGTGGAGCTCTCCCCGCGCGAGGGCGGGCTTCAGCATGTTGGACGCGTCGACCGCGCCTTCCGCTGCTCCAGCGCCCACGACGGTGTGTATCTCGTCTATGAAGAGAAGTACGTCCCCTTTGGATTCCGTCACTTCCTTGAGCACTGCCTTTAACCTCTCCTCGAACTGCCCCCTGAACTTCGCCCCGGCTAGCAGCGACCCAATGTCGAGCGATATGAGTTTTTTATTCTTGAGCCCCTCGGGCACGTCCCCGTTCACAATCCTCTGGGCGAGGCCCTCTACTATCGCGGTCTTTCCCACGCCCGGCTCGCCTATGAGCACGGGGTTGTTCTTGGTCCGGCGCGACAACACCTGTATGACGCGCCTTATCTCGTCGTCCCTCCCGATGACGGGGTCTATCTTCCCCTCCCGGGCAAGCTCCGTGAAGTCTTTGCCGTATTGTTTGAGGGATTGCAGCGTGTCCTCCGGGGACTGGCTCGTGACGGTCTGCCCGCCCCTTATGTCCTTGAGCGTACGGAGTATGCTGTCCCTCGTAATGCCGAGCCGCTTGAATTCGTTCTTGAGCTCGCCTGTCGCGTCCTCCGCGATGCCGAGCATGAGGTGCTCGGTGCTTATGTACTCGTCGCCGAGGGATTTCGCCTCCTTCTCCGCGGTCTTAAACGCATTACTGAGCTCGCGGCTGAGATATACCTGCTCGGACTCCCCCTGCACCCTGGGGAGCTTCGCCGCCTCTCTCAGCGCTATCTCGCGTACTATCCCCGTGTTTACGCCGAGCTTCCCGAGTATCTGTATCGGAATGCCGCCTTCGGAGAGGAGCGCCGTAAGGACGTGCGGAATATCCACGACCTGGTTCTGTCCCTCCTGCGCAAGGGTCTGCGCCTCGGACAATGCCTCCTGTGCTTTTATGGTCAGTTTGTCGAATTTCATTATCGAGTTATCTCCATCTGGTTATTTTTATCTAAATATAGCAATCAAAGCCCGGAATTCAACCCTGAATTATTAAATAATCTGAGACCATTGGATGCGCAAAGCTGAGGTCGTCAGGGGACCGCGGCAGGAGACGCGGGTTTCACGAGCATTATCAGCGGGCGCGGATGGGATATACGGAGCAAAAAATTAGTACTCATAGTCCTTTATTGCACGAATAACTTGACTTTTTTTTCCGGAAATAATAATATGGTTGATTGTCTGGTAAGAAAAACATAATTCACATAAGGAGGCCGAAATGAGTACATTGATTTCCGATGCTCTCCCTCAGGCTGGGCAGGTCAAACCGCTTAATACTTTCGAAGCGATAGGCTTGAGGAGATCTATAAGATGGTATGAACCCAACAAGCCTGTCGAAAGATGGAAGATACAGGCTATGCTTGAAGCTTCAAGAATAGCTCCGTCCGCCGGCAACTTCAACGGGCAGAGGGGTATAGTAGTTTACAGGGACGAAGACCCGGAGATCTGGGAATTCATCTCGGACTGGAGCCAGATCACGACGCAGATGGCTCCGATACTTATCTTCTGGTGCTACGACTTGTCTTCATACGACGTTCAGGGACAACAGCTCCACGACCTGATGAGGACAGGCGCCCTCGATAAGGCCCACGGATGGGAATACGACCGCGTGAACAGGCTCTTCCCGCTGCCTGCCCTTCTCCCGGATTTCGTTCTCCACAGGCTCGCCTGCATCGACCTTGGAAACGCGATTCAAAACTCGATCCTCACGGCGACGTCCCTCGGGCTCGGCTGCTGCCTTAACGGCGCAAGCGGCGGCGCGAGAAGGAACATAAAGGATAAATTCAACCTCCCGCCATCGTACGTATTCTGCTGGCTAATGACCGTAGGTTATCCGTCGGAGAACCTCGACGGCGGCGGTACGAGAGGACGTCCTCCGTTCGAAACCATGTTCTTCAAGGGCAAGGTAGGACAGCCCTTCGAAAGGGACGGAAAGACCGTAGAGCTTCTGAAAGAGCTGAAGATGATACAGGAGCCGGGACCGAAAGCGGGAAGGCTCGAGGAAATAAACAAGCTTACGATCAGGTTCGGGCTCGGAAAAGAATCCCTCACGGATTGGAAGCTCACCCCTTCACAGCTTAACGACCCGGTAAACGCGGTCGACAAGAAGGTCGAGCCCCTGAGCGCTTCGGAAGTCGAAGCCACGGCTGCGGGCGCGAAGGAAGGCGACTTCAAGCTCGTGCCGACGGTCAAGAGAGAGGTATTGGACCAGTACAGGAAAGAAAAAGGTATCGGCGACGCCGACTAAATCAAAGGAGGTTCTACATCATGGCTGAAGTAACGATTCAGATACCCGATCCGATATTGAACATAATAAAGAAAAGGGCCGAAATGACGAAGTCCACGCCTGAGCAGCTCATAGCCACGACGGCTATCCTTTGCTATGCGTCGGCTCATTACGATTCGTCCAAGTGGCTCAAGTTCCAGGACCCGGAGAAGGGCGAAATGACAGCCCCCTGGAAATAAGGCTTTAATCGGATCTAAAGATTTAGCAGGGATACAATAAAGAACACAAAAAAGCGGGGAGCGTCTGATGACGCATCCCCGCTTTTTATTTTCAGTTTATTTTGTTCAGGGAATCTCTCAGGCGTTAAATGCCGAGCTCCCTCGCTATGACGACGTGCTGAATCTCGGACGTGCCTTCGGTAATGGACGCGAGCTTGGCGTCCCTGTAATACCTCTCGACGGGGAACTCGACCCCGTACCCGTATCCCCCCAGCACCTGCACGGCCTCGGTCGCGACCCACTGCACTACCTCGGCAGCGTGCAATTTCGCCATCGACGCCTCCTTGAGGGCCTTTTGACCGCTGCTGTAAAGCCAGGCGGCCTTGTACACGAGGAGCCTCGCGGTCTCTATCTTGACGGCCATCTCGGCCAGCTTGAAGCTTATGGCCTGGAACTTCGATATCTGCTTCCCGAACGCCTCCCTCTGCTTCGAATAGTTAAGCGCGAATTCGAACGCGGCCTGCGAGAGGCCGACCGATTTCGCGGCGTGGGTTATGCGCGCGCCCAATAACGTATCCATTGCGCCGTTAAAACCCCCTTCTCCGACGAGGAGGTTCTCTTCCGGTATTTCGCAGTTCACGAACACCAGCTCAGCCGTGTCGGCCGACCTGTGCCCGAGCTTGTGTATCTTGTTCTTCTCCGTGAAGCCGGGGGCGTCCGAGTCCACTATGAAAAGACTGATGCCCGTGCCTTTCTTTGACTTGTCCGTGTATGCGGCGACGATGACGAAATCGGCCATAGTGCCGTTAGTAATCCAGGTCTTGGTGCCGTTCAGATAGTATCTCCCGTCCTTCTTCACCGCGGTCGCGCGTATGCTCCTCGCGTCCGAGCCCGCGTCGGGCTCGGTAAGTCCGAGCGCGCCTATGACCTTCCCCTCTATCCCGGGTATCAGGTACTTCTCTTTTTGTGCATCAGTGCCGAATTTATGGACGGGCACGCAGGAGAGGCTCGTGTGCGCGTTTATGCACATGCCTATGCCCGCGTTTATGCGCCCCATCTCCTCGGCGAATATGCATTCCGTAATCTTGTCCAGACCCACGCCGCCGTATTCCTCGGGGAACGAGATGCCCAGGAAGCCCATCTCCCCGAGCTTGGGGAATAGTTCCCTGGGGAATTTTTCGTTCTTTTCCGCGTCCTCCACGAGCGGCGCTATCTCGTTCTCGCCGAAGTCGCGGATCGTGTCCCTGAACATGTACTGTTCTTCGGTAAACTCAAAATCAATAGGCATAGGGCCCTCCTGATAAAATTAGATTATGCCCTCTAAAACGGGTGTCTTTTTTGTGAGATTGATTATAGCATGATTATAAAATTTGTGTAATGAAGTCAACCGGTGCCGATAAATTTACCTTGACTTTTTTTGGGCATTTTTATTATAGTAGTAATGGGACCGGGGAGCGGCTGGCAACAAAATACACCGGGGTAGGGCACAAAATACACTGCGGTAAGGCATAAAATACACTGCGGTAAGGCATAAAATACACTAAGGAGGTATTTGCTATGGCTGTTGCAAGGATCACAGAGATAATAGGTTCGTCTCCCAAATCGTGGGACGACGCAGTAAAGAACGCCCTCGAGAGGGCGAACAAGACGCTCCGCGGCCTCACCGGAATAGAGGTAACGAAGATGAACGCCGCTGTGGGTAAGGGCGGGAAAATCACGGAATACAGGGCCCACATAAGAATTACGTTCATATTAGAGGGTTAATCAGCCCGGTTTGAATTTGACGGTATGGATCGATGGGGAGCGGTTCTAAAGCGCATCACGGCTTGACCGGTATGGGTGTTTGGAATTGATAAGGCGGATGTATCGTCCTTCCGCCGATGAAGAACTTTCCGACCGCTCCCTGCATTGAAGTAATGGAAGGTTTCACATTCATACTCCTTACGATTCGGTTTCCTTAACAGTCATTACAGTTTTACCCCTATAGTTTTATTTCATTCAAAAACAAATAGGTTATGCCTTATTACGCTGACGCCCGGTCGCGCCGCTTGACATTCCCCCACAGGATTTATAATAGTCATTATCAAGTATTAAGGAGCCTGAAATGACGAAGAAGGAAAGCTCTGAAAATATATTCTCGGAATTCTTCAAGGTACTCGAGACCCAGAAGAAAGAAATCGAGAAGATTACGAAACCCATCCTCGAGGGCCAGAAGAAGGCCCAGGAGATGACCAAGCCCGTCATGGAGTACCAGCAGAGGCTCTTCCTGGAATCCATAGAGCTCCAGAAGGCGCTCATGGAAAACATCATGGAGACCACGAAGAGGATGTTGAGGATTATGTCCGAAAACCCTATGAAATACGGGAGCGGAAGCCCCATGCCCGGCCTCGGGACGGGTGAAGACAAGTTCTCCGAATACATGAAGAACATGCAGAAGATCCAGGAGAGCTGGATGGAGCAGGTAAAAAATACCTCGTCCATGTTCCAGGACTTCATGAAGAAAGGGTCATAGATATTATTTAGCAAGTCATATTAGGTTGTTAGAAGGCGTTCTTAAAGTATTTTTACACCCGAGAGGATAATAGATAATTATATCCTTTATGCTATTCTCCATTCTATTCCCGCCTGTACATCCCTTTTAAGAACCCCGCCGTCCACGGATCCGGATACCTCAATTTATAAGCACACGCATTATAATATTTTCATGGTGAATTTATATATGCTGTAATGGCAGGCTGTTATGAATATATAAATCTTCGCATTTGCGTACATTTCCTCTTGACAACCGTTTCCGGGACTATTATATTAATCCTAGACCAAAAAAGGAGGTCATAATCATGGCAACAAGCAAACAAGCTTTTGATGCAAAAGGTTTCACCGAGCCGGTAAAGGAATTATCGAAGCTCGTAAAAGAGACGTATCTCAATACGCTCGATTTCTCTTTATCAGTGGCCGAGGAAAACAAGAAGGTGCTGAACAAGCAGCTCGACTACGTTATCGATGCGGAAAAGGATTACTTCAATTCCGTTAAGGAGTTTTACGGATCGCTTCCGAAGCAGAATTACCCGTTCGCCAAGGTCGATACAGGGGCTTTCGACGACGGACTGGCCAAGGTTTTCGAGTTTCAGAAGAACCTGACGGATTCGTTCAAGGGAATTTCGGGCAACGTCGCCGCGGAGAGCCACGACATCGCGAAGAAGAATGTGATCAAGGCTTTTACGATGTTCGACGAAGCGCTTGAATCCTTCAAGATATAATCGTGCGTTGATAATTTTGAAAAATTAAACGGGAGGGCCAATTATCCCGGCCTTCCCGAATTAACCAAAATCAACCGATTTTCTTGTATATTCGATTTCAGCCGATTAGATCGAATAATTCCCGGTAATTCCGGGTACCCTCATACCATTACGGGTATTGAAGGAGCGCATAGTTTTGACTCAATAGGGGAATCCCATGCATAACAGGGATAAAGGGTGTTATGAAAAAACATAAAGACCTTGAAAAGTTGACTCCGAGGCTCGCTTTAATAGAATCAGGCTCTTCCGAAAAAGATTACGAATTATTTCCATACGTCGAGGTCGATGGTTTCGCCCCCGATGACGCAGAATCCGATTCTGATTTCACTTCCCTTGAGACGGGCTCCGGCCGGAAGAAGCACCGGAAATCGAAGCTCGAGGAGCACTTGAGGCTCCTCCACGTATATTTCAAGGACCTCGAGCACGAGACGTCCCTCCTTTCGCCCAAAGAAGAGCTCAGGATAGCGGCCAATATTAAAAAGTGCGAGAACAAGGCCGAGGCCATAAGGGCGGTACTCAACGAGATTTCACGGGACGCGAACAAGAACAAGAGCCTCTTTAAAAAGTACCCCGTTTACACCGGAAAGGACATGATCGGCTACATTGAGAGGATGAACACCCTCTCGAACGCCTACGTGAAGAGGTCCTCCGAGCTCAAGAACAGGTTCATCAAGTCGAACCTCAAGCTGGTAATTAGCATCGCGAAGAACTACATGGGAAGGGGCCTGCCTCTGGCCGACCTCATTCAGGAAGGAAACCTCGGCCTCATGAGGGCCGTCGAGAAATTCGATTACACGCTCGGATACAAGTTCTCCACCTACGCGACCTGGTGGATTCAGCAGGCAGTATTCAGGGCGCCGTTCGAGAAGACCAAGACCATCAGGATTCCGGTATATCTCTACGAATGGGCCGGAAAAGTGAGGGCGGTCACCACGATGCTGTCGAAGGAGCTCGACAGGGAGCCCACGTGCGAGGAGATAGCGAAGGAGCTGGGGATTTCGCCCTCCGTAGTGAAAAGGATTATACAGACCGCGTCAGACGTTATGAACAACGTGCAGTCCCTCGACACCCCGGTCTCGAACGAAGACCAGAGGACACACATCGAATTCGTCGAGGACGAGAAGATACCCCCGCCCGATTCCGCGATACTCAAAAGAACGGTCCAGAACAGGATAGAGGACATACTATCGCTCCTCACGCCGAAGGAGCAGGAGATAATCAGGATGCGCTTCGGCATAGGCATAGACACCACCTACACGTTAAACGAGATCGGGGATATATTCGGGGTTACGCGCGAGAGGATAAGGCAGATAGAAAAATCCGCCCTTGAGAAGATATCGACCTCCGACGTCGGGGAATATTTAAGAGACCTGATCTAGGGCGCAGTGCCGCTCAACAGGTAAGGGCGCCATTTATTGACGTAGGCGTCGAGGTCGAATGGCGGCTTCCAGCCGGCGTCCACATAAACGTAAAGCTGCTGCCCGGGATAAATCCTGTTCGGATTCACGATCGTGCCCATGTTGGCCTGATATATGTTCTCCCACTGCCTGCAGTCGAGAAAATAGTACCCCGCCAGCAGGTGCAGCTCCTCCCCGCTCTTGACCGTGTGTATGATCAGCTTCTTAGGCGGCTCCGGCGGGAATTCGATCGCGCTTGCGATACGCTCCCCCAATCCAATAAAAGCCAGAAATATTATTAAGGCAACCGTTATACGCATCGTCTTTTCCAATTATAATACAATTTCACTGCCCGGTCATCATTTTATGTTTCCGGTATCCGTGATGTAAAATATCACTCCCATGCCGGGATAAAACAATGCGAGCCGTAATACAGCGTGTAAAAGAAGCGAGGGTCGAGGTCGAAGGCGAGGTCGTGGGCCGGATAGGGGAGGGTGTGCTCGTGCTTCTCGGGGCGGGGAAGGACGATACCGGGGAGGACGTACGGTATCTTGCCGAGAAAATATTGTCCCTCCGCATATTCGAGGACGCGGAAGGCAAGATGAACCTGTCCGTGACCGATACAGGCGGCGGGGTCCTCGTCGTGTCGCAATTCACCCTCTACGGCGACTGCCGGAAGGGCAGGCGGCCGTCCTTCGACAAGGCGGCCCGTCCCGAGATAGCCGAGAGGCTCTATGAGCTATTCGTGAGTGAGCTGAGGGAGCGCGGAGCAAAGGTCGAGACAGGTCGGTTCCGTGCAATGATGGACGTGCACCTCGTGAACTCCGGGCCTGTTACCCTTATGCTGGATAGTAAGAAGGAGTTTTAGCTTTTTTCCGTCATCCTGAACTCGATTCAGGATCTCGTCTTTTGTTGTTTCCTTTCGCCTTTAATTTTGTCATTTCGAATGTACATGAGAAATCCATTGTTTGTTGTACATATAGATTTCTCGCATGCGCTCGAAATGACAAAATGGAAAATCCTCCCTACCCCTCCTTTTCCAAAGGAGGGAATTGAAAGATTAAAGATGAGATTCCCGATAAAGACATTCGGGAATGATCTCCTTCGACAAGCTCAGGATGAACGGATTTATCACCCCCATCCTCGCCTTCCCCCTTGATTAAAGGGGGAAGGAATCAAAGGAATCGCGGCTGGAAGCCGCTCCTACGGTTGAGACAGGCGTTAGGGTGGGTAGGCAGAGGAGTTAAGAAGGAACCATAGAGCACACTACGTGTGTTGATTTCCTTCCCTTAGACATTATATTAAAAAAATGGAAAAGGTCGTCTGCACCCATCCCAGGGCCAAGAGGGATTACGTCATAGAGGAGAACTACGAGGCCGGCATCGAGCTCAAGGGCTCCGAGGTGAAGTCGCTCCGGGGGAACCAGGCAAGCATCAAGGAGAGCTTCGCCATGATAAGGGACGAGGAGGTCTTCCTCGTCAACAGCTACATCGCCCCCTACGAGAAGGCCAACATACTCAACCACGATCCGCGCAGGGAAAGGAAGCTCCTCCTAAACAAGCGGGAGATCGCCAGGCTCATGGGCAAGACAATCATAAGGGGATACACCCTCATCCCGCTCAAGATCTATTTCAAGAAGGGCAGGGCGAAGGTCGATCTCGCTCTGGGAAAGGGCAAAAAGGTCATAGACAGAAGGGACGATATAAAGAAGAGGGAGGCCGACAGGGAGATGGAAAAGGCCATGAAGAGGCGATTCTGATCCTGTATATATCCCCGAAAGTAGTGTACACTCTCCATATAGCCGTCCGAGCGGCGGTCTTGACAACATAGAAACAATAATTATTTTACAATAATAAGTTACAACGCATAATTAAAGTTTATTGTTCTTTGACATGGGGGCGACATGGCTTCGACGGGGATTGGGATAGCTTGTGCTGCATGCCGAGCTTCTGCTAACTCGTAAAACTGGCGGAGCACACACAAGTGCCACAAATGACTTTGCACTCGCTGCCTAGATAGAGCAGCGACGGCTCCTTAGACCCCGCCCGCGGGTTTAAACGAGCCGCCACAATGCGGGCTGGTTCGACGGCGACGCCCTGAACGCCTGAGGACGAGAAAACATTCGGGGCTGGCGCTGAAAACCCTGTCTATCGGTAACTTCGGCGCGAGACAAAATGATAGACTACGCATGTAGAGGCCTTGTGAGTCTCTTTCTCGGACCCGGGTTCGATTCCCGGCGCCTCCACCACCCTCAAAGAATTGAATATTAGTGTCAGTTACGCATCCTTTAACAACCCGGCTGCGGGTCTTGTCCCGCACGCTTAAAAACCCTATTACGATGTCAGCGACGTAAAAATGGATAACTCAATCATAGTCGAGGGCCTCAAGAAGTCTTACGGGGCGATAAAGGTTTTGAAGGGCCTTAATTTCGCCGTCCGCCGCGGCTCTGTCCTGGGAATACTCGGCCCAAACGGCGCGGGGAAGACCACCACGGTCAGAATCCTCAGCACACTGCTCAAGCCCGACGGCGGCAGGGTGCTCGTAAACGGCTACGACGTCGTCCGCGAGCCCGACAAGGTGCGGAGCAGCATCGGCCTCACCGGACAGTACGCGGCCGTGGACGAATATCTGACCGGGCTCGAAAACCTCGAAATGATGGGGCGTCTCTACCGCCTGAGCGACGCGGATACCAAACGCCGAGCGAGAGACCTGCTCGAACAGTTCGACCTCGTGGAAGCGTCTTCCCGTCAGCTGAAGACATATTCGGGCGGCATGCGGAGGAGGCTCGATCTCGCGGCGAGCCTCATAGCCTCTCCTTCGATCCTGTTCCTCGACGAGCCTACAACGGGTCTCGACCCCAGGAGCCGTCTCATCCTGTGGGACATAATCAAGGAACTCGCCGCGGGCGATACCACGATACTCCTCACCACTCAGTACATGGAAGAGGCCGACTGGCTCGCCGATGATATCGTCGTCATAGACAAAGGGGTGGTTATAACACAGGGCACGCCTTCGGAGCTGAAAGCGCGGGTGGGGTCCGAATACCTGGAGTTCGTCATCGCGGGAACAAGCGATTTCGAGGCCGCGAAGAAAGTCTTCACGTCCGATGAGCTATACATAGACCTCCCGCGCCGGAGCATAAGCGTCGCGACCAAAAACGGCGTCCGGGACCTCAGGGAAATCCTGGACTGTCTCGAGAATGCAGGGGTCGAGGTCGAGAGCGTATCTCTTCACCGCCCCACGCTGGACGACGTTTTTTTAGCCCTCACCGGACACGCCGCAACGACGGAAACCAACCAGGGTCATACGGAAAAGGAGATAAGGTGAAGCCATGGACCGGATTTCCTCCATACTTACGAAGGTAGAACCCGAACGCCGCCCGGCTATCTATTGGGTTCTGAGCGATTCGTGGGTGCTTACCAAACGCAGCATCAAGCACATCACCAGGAACCTCGACCAGCTGCTGTCGCTCATCCTCATGCCCGTCATGTTTCTGATCCTGTTCCGCTACGTCTTCGGAGGCGCTATCGATACGGGCGACACCTCTTACCCCAATTTCCTTCTGGCAGGCATACTCGTCGAGACCCTCGCGTTCGGCTCGAGCAACACCACGGTCAACATCGTGCTCGACCTCAAGCGCGGCATAGTGGACAGGTTCCGCTCTCTCCCCATGAACAGCTCCGCTCTCCTTACGGGTCATGTTGTCGCAGACCTCTTCCGCAACACCATCTCGGGTCTCATAATGCTCATAGCGGGCTTCGCGGTCGGCTTCCGTCCGACGGCGGGGCCTGCCGAATGGCTCGCGGTGTTCGGTCTCCTGCTCCTCTTTACGTTCGCCATGTCGTGGTTCTGCGCCATTCTCGGGCTTATCGTGAAGAGCATTGAGGCGGCACAGTGGGTGAGCTACATCGTCATCATGCCCCTGACCTTCGCTTCGAGCGCCTTCGTCCCGACGGACGGCATGCCCGCCCCTCTACGCGTCTTCGCAGAGAACCAGCCGTTTACCATAGTGATTCAGGCAATGCGCGCCTGGCTAGTCGGGACGCCTATAGGAAACGCCGGATGGCTCTCGGTCGTCTGGTGCGTCGCAATAACCCTCGCCGCTATGCCGACAGCCGCCTGGCTCTTCCGTCGTCAGACGCAAATTCCGTCCGTATGAGTAATAGCAGGGAGCCGGTTTCGCTCACGGTTATTTCATGCGCGCATATCCGTTTCCGGTGTGAATTTTCCTTCGTTTCTCTTGACAACTACCTTATTTACTGAACAATCATCAGGAAACCGCGCGTTAACACCCATGAACGTTCTTACGAAAGCATTTGATCCGCCAGTACGGTACAGCCTGCAGAAGACTATGCCGTATACAACTATTGAAACCCTTCACAAATCGCAAAAGCGTTTTGACGTCGGCGCTGATGATTTAATCAAGTAAGAAAATGTTCAGACTTTATTACAAAATTTTTTCGACACCGAAGACGGTCATAGACGTTCGGTCGCTCGGGTGCGATGCGGACATTAACATTATAGGGAAAACGCTGGAAGCCGCAGTACGGCGGTCATTTCACGGCTCGCTCGCTATCCGGGCCGTAGATGCCGGATCGACCAACGCATGCGAGCAGGAGCTTACGGCGCTCGGCAACGCTTATTACGACATTGAAAGATTCGGAATCCATTTTGTAGCTTCGCCAAGGCACGCGGACATGCTGATGGTTACGGGCCCCGTTACCAGAAACATGGAAGAAGCGCTGGTAAGGACATACGAAGCCGTTCCTGATCCGAAGATTGTCGTGGCAGTCGGAGATGACGCGATAGACGGAGGCATTTTTAAAGGTTCTTACGGAGTTTTGGACGGAGTGCACAATGTCATTCCTGTAGATTTTAATATTCCCGGAGACCCGCCGTCTCCAAGAGTAATACTTTGCAGCTTGCTGCAAATCCTTGAAATGTTCGATTCCCGCGCCAAGGCCGCCCAATAAATATGTTTAACACGCTTATCTCATCGAATATATTCTTTCTGTCACTCCTATTATGGTTAGCAGGGGCTGTCGGGGCTTTGGCCTTGAGCAAAAATGACCGCCTGGCAAACTGGTGGGGAAATTCTTTTGCGATTCTCGGATCCTGTGTCGGATTATTGTTCTCTCTGTCGGTGCTGATCGTCGGGCCGACATTTTCTTTTAACATCGACTCCACGCTGCCTCTGTTATCGTTATCTTTCAGCGTAGATAAATTATCCGCATTTTTCATCTTCCTTATTTCGCTCATCGCTTTACTCGCTTCAATCTATGCATTGGGATATGTAAAGCATTATTACAAAAGGTATAACATCGGCGCGCTCGGCTTTTTTTATAATATTTTTCTGGTCGGCATGGTTATGGTGGTCAGCGCGCACAATGCCCTTTTTTTTCTCATCGTGTGGGAAATAATGTCACTTGCGTCGTATTTCCTGGTTATTTATGAAAACAAGGAAAAAGAAAATGTGCAAGCGGGATCGCTTTATTTCATTATGACCCACGTCGGGACGGCGTTTATAACGCTGGCTTTTTTACTCCTGTACCGTTCTACCGGGTCTTTGGACTTTGGCGTAATAAAAGAAACTATCGGAAATAGTCCGCCGCTCATAACCGATACGGTTTTCATTCTTGCGCTTATAGGGTTTGGAACAAAAGCGGGCATAATCCCTTTTCACATCTGGCTGCCTAACGCTCACCCCGCCGCCCCGTCCCATGTCTCCGCCCTGATGTCGGGCGTGATGATCAAGACCGGCATCTATATGTTTATCCGGATGTTCATGGACATGCTGCCGGACGCGCCGCTCTGGTGGGGAGTCGTTATTTTAATACTGGGCGCTATATCATCGCTGTTAGGGGTTTTGTATGCACTCACCGAATACAATATCAAAAGACTCCTGGCTTACAGCAGCATCGAGAATATCGGGATCATTCTGCTGGGACTCGGCAGCTCGCTTGTGTTTTGGTCGCTGGACATGAAGCCGCTGGCCGTCCTTAGCCTGGTAGCGGCGCTTTTTCATACTCTCAACCATGCGATATTCAAAGCATTATTATTCCTGGGCGCCGGTTCCGTTATTTCCCAAACCCATACCAGAAATATGGAAGAATACGGCGGCTTAATAAAATATATGCCGCAAACTGCGCTTTTCTTTCTCGCCGGCTCGATGGCGATATCGGCGCTGCCTCCTATGAACGGTTTTTTCAGCGAATGGATGACGTTTCAGGCTCTTTTTAGCGGAATCATGGCATCGAATATCTCGGTGCGCTGGGTATTTGTGCTGGCGGCGGGATCGCTTGCGTTTACGGGGGGGCTTGCGGCAATGTGTTTTGTGAGAGCGTTCGGAATTACATTCCTGGCGAGACCAAGGAGTGAGAATGTCCGGCGCGCAAGAGAGTCGGGTTTCGCGCTTCGTGCCGGAATGGCCGTTCTCGCGGCTCTTACTCTGGTCATAGGATTTACGGCGGGCGGTATCACAAATGCAGTATCAGGCGTTGTGAGCGATTTGAGCGCCTTTAATGCTTCCGAACCGGCATTCTTTTCAACCATCCAAACGGCCGGAATGCGGAACGGCTTCGCTTCAATTTCAATGCCGCTTATCCTGGCAAGTCTTATTGTAACCATGGCATTGACGTTTTTTGCCGTGTATCTCGTCTCACGCAACAGAAAAACGAAAATCGGCCGCACATGGGATTGCGGAACAACTCTTAGCCCGAGAATGGAAATCACAGCCACGGGATTCTCCAACTCTATCGTTACTATTTTCCGCGGGGCGCTCAAGCCGACTAAACAAACGAGCATCGAGTATCGGGACGAGGATATGCGTTATTTTCAAAAATCAAGCACTATTGAACTTGGGATTCAGGATATTTACAACAGGTATTTTTATCAGCCGGTGCATATGCTGACCATCAAAGCTTCCGAGTACGTGAAAAGAATCCAGAGCGGCAATATCAATATGTACGTACTGTACATATTGGCGATACTCATTGCCCTGCTGTTCGCTTCGGGTATGTAGAAATACTATGTCAATTATAATTTGGACAATTCAATTAGCACTCGTGCCGGCCGTGTCGCCTCTGTGTATAGGTGTCGTCAGAAAGATAAAAGCGAGATTCCAAAACAGAGTCGGCGCGAGCGTATTTCAGCCGTATAGGGACTTGTGGAAGTTACTCCATAAGGATGAGGTGATAAGCGGGGACGCTTCCTGGATTTTCAAATGCGCTCCCTATCTCATTTTTTCGACCACCGTGATTATAGGAGCGAGCATTCCGCTCTTTACCACGATCTTTTCCATCAATGTCCTCGGTGACCTGCTGGTCGTAATATATCTGATTGCGCTTGGAACTTTCTTTCTCGCCCTGGCCGGCATGGATGTGGGAAGCGCTTTCGGGGGGTTCGGATCAAGCCGTGAAATGACGGTTGCCGCTTTAACGGAGGGCGGTTTGATGTTCTCCATTCTCGTCCCGGCGTTCTCGGCTCATTCCACGAATCTTTTTACAATCTCCGGCGCTGTCGCCTCGTTTTCGTTTTTCGCTTTTGCCCCGATAACTCTCGCGCTCGCCGCGTTTATAATCGCCATGCTTGCCGAAACGGGGCGCTTCCCCTTCGATAATCCGGCTACCCACCTGGAGCTTACCATGATCCACGAAGCAATGGTCCTGGAATATTCGGGAAAGAGACTGGCGCTTATCGAATGGGCGGCGGCAAATAAGTTTTTTATCTTCCTCGCATTGGGAGCAAATATATTCTTCCCCTGGGGGATGTCGTCATCGGGACGTCTCGGGGATGTTCCGCTTGCCTTAATTTTGTTTCTTGCAAAAATTCTTGCGTTCAGCGTATTCGTTGCCGTCCTGGAGTCCACTATCGTCAAATTCAGGTTTTTCAGACTGCCGGATTTATTGTTCACATCGTTTATTTTAAGCATCATTGCTATGAGTTTGACTATCTAAAACCATGATTTCTATTACACCGCAAATATTGTTTTTTCTTGAGACGATGCTGTTTGTATCGGTCGTTTTTATGCACATCGCCAAGAAAAATTCGGGGGTAATACTTCTTTATGCGGCACAGTCATTGATCATTGCTATCGTTTTGTTCAATTCATCCCTCACTGAGTACTCACTTCTGCTTGTGATAGCGGCTGCGGCGACTTTTTTGGTCAAAGTGATAATCGTCCCGTATTTCTTTTCGGGGCTCATTAAAAAACACCGGCTGCAATTTTCCGTCAGCACTTATTTGAACACTCCTATGACGCTGGTCGCCCTGGCGTTATTAACCGCGCTTTCCTACTCGCACTTTTTCGGTCCGTTGACTATTCTCGCTCCGGGCAAGGAAAACGCTTTATCTCTCGCCATAGCGATGGTGCTCATATCAATTTTTTTAATTATTAACCGCAAAGGGGCACTGTCCCAGATGGTCGGTATTTTGTCATTGGAAAATGCCATCGTTTCATTCGCGTACGTGGCCGGGCTTGAGACGACTGCCGGGCTGCAAGTGGGCATTCTGTTCGATATTTTTATCTGGGTCGTTATCGCGACCGTTTTTGCGTCAATGATATACCGGCACTTCGGCTCGCTTAATGTGAGTGTGCTAAAACATTTAAAAGAGGAATAATTCGTTGGCCTTATTTTTAATTATCATCATACCGATTATCGCCTCCGTCGCATCTTTCTTTGTGAAGAAAGATATGCGGGTGTTGAGCTTTATCGCTGTCTCCGCCTCTTTCCTGGAATTGGCGGCGACGCTGGTAACGGTCGCCTCGGTCGTGAGCAGCGGCTTATATCGCTTAAACGGCTATTTCTTCGTCGACCCGCTGGGGGCGGTCATAATCATGCTTGTCGCAGTCGTAGGCGCCATGGCGTCATGGTACTCGACCGGCTATCTAAAACTTGAGGTGGCGAAAAGGATCATAGGATTCAGCAGGGTACGGCAATATTTTATTCTGTTGCACTTATTCCTCCTGGCGATGTTTTTTGCAGTTATGTCCACGAGCCCCATTTTGACCTGGATTGCGATTGAAGCGACCACGCTCTCCACAGCGTTCCTTATCAGCTTCTACAACAAGCCGTCTGCGATTGAAGCAGCCTGGAAATATTTGATGATTAATTCGGTCGGACTATTGTTGGGATTTTTCGGCACCTTCCTTTTCCTCTATCCGTCCATACATGCCGGTTCTCCGGGATTGATCAGTTGGCACGACATGTTATCCCATGCTTCAGCGCTTGATCCGTTTATAGCCAAGATGGCATTCATTTTTATTTTAATCGGATACGGCACAAAAGTCGGTCTGGTTCCCATGCATACATGGCTGCCGGATGCCCACAGTAAAGCCCCGGCACCGATCAGCAGCCTGCTTTCAGGCGTATTGCTTAATGTCGCTTTTCTCGCACTTCTGCGGTTCAAATCCGTTGTCGATGTAGCTATAGGCCCGTATTTTTCCCGGGAGCTGCTCGTATTTTTCGGCGTCATCTCGATATCCGTCGCGGCTTTTATCATCTTTAGTCAAAAGAGCTATAAACGGCTGCTGGCGTATTCCAGCATTGAGCACATGGGGATCGTCGCCCTGGGGTTCGGGTTCGGTGGCGCGGGGGCATTCGCGGCTCTGCTCCATATGATCTACCACGCGCTGACAAAATCGGTTCTATTCTTATCGGCGGGCAATATATTAGTGAAATACGGTTCCACAAAAATAAGAAATGTGAAAGGCGTTCTTACGGTCCTGCCTGTGACCGGCATACTGTTTTTTATCGGATTTTTGGCGATCACCGGCGTTCCTCCGTTCGGGACTTTTTTAACCGAATTTTCAATATTGTCGGCGGGCATTAATACGCATCCGGCAACCGTGATCATTACTTTATCGGTGCTGGCCCTGGTATTTGTCGGTTTTTTGCGGCACGTCGTCTCGATCACGTTTGGAAACAGCGACATACCCATGGCAAAGGGCGAGAGCGGATTGGATACAATCGTCCCCATTATGCTTCTGGCCACTCTTTTAATCATTTTCAGCATTTTCATCCCGGAGGGTATGCGGACGTTGTTACATTCAGCGACAATAAATTACTAATACCATGAAACGAGAAATAATAGAAAAATATATTCCCGCTAAATATGAGATGAGAAAAGAGGGCAACGTCGCTGCCTATAATGTTCCTGTTGATGAAATACCGGAGATCGCCAACCGGCTCTATTTCGCTCACGCGTTACAGCTCAAAACGATAACCGCGGCGGACGAACGGAGTGAAGACGGAGGTTTCAAGATCTATTATGTGTTTGGCGTGCCGAAGGAGAATGTTTTTCTCGTCCCCTACATAACCCTCACGGACCATGGAAATTTTCCCTCAATCACCAGAGCTATTCACGAGGCTTCCGGTTACGAAAGGAAGATCGAGACCTTTTTCGGTTTAAAACCGACAAAGCACCCCCATCCGCGGCCGATCATTCTTCACGAAAATTGGCCTGATACGGTTTTCCCGCTGAGAAAAGATTTTAACTGGCGGGACCGTCCGCCGCAGGCGCACGCATCGTATGAATTCCACAAGGTCGAAGGAATGGGAATTTATGAAATTCCCGTAGGGCCCGTGCACGCCGGCATCATTGAACCCGGGCACTTCCGATTCAACGTCGTCGGAGAGGAAATAGCGTCGCTCGAGCCGAAGCTTGGATATACACACAAAGGCGCCGAAAAACTCTTCGAGGTTTTAACGATGGGAGACAAGATCAGATTATCCGAGAGGGTTTCGGGAGACACTTCGTTCACTCATTCGCTGGCATTTTGTCAGGCCGTGGAAAACCTGTCCGGCATTAAGATTCCGGAAAGGGCAAAGTATCTGAGAGTTGTTTTTTCCGAGTTGGAGAGACTGGCAAACCACTTGAGCGATATCGGTCTCGTTATGCTGGACGCCGGCTATAATTTCGGCGGCAGTAACGGTGCGCGTCTTCGCGAAATCATTATGCAATGCTGTGAGCGTCTTGCAGGAAACCGTTTCTTACGGGGCATAAATACGATCGGCGGGGTGACGCGGGATATCACGAGCGAGATGAGCGGTGGACTATTAAGCGATCTAAAAAAAGTACACCGTGATTTTCACGAAGTGATTGAAATTGCCGAAAGCAGCTTCTCTCTCCTGAACCGCCTTTCGGGCACCGGCAAGCTCGACCGTCAGATAGCCCTCGACCACGGTGTTATCGGCGTAGCCGCCAGGGCAACCGGGATCGCGCACGATGCGCGCGCTGAATACCCCTACGCGGCATACGACAAATTAAAATTTGAGATCGTCCTGGAAGAAGAAGGGGATGTGCGGGCCAGATGGTCCGTGCGTATCAAGGAAGTGCATACTTCCATGGATATTATAGAGCAGGCGCTCGGGAGCATTCCTTTGAACAACGAACTAAAATCCGGCGAAAAAATGGTATTGAGGAGCAGCAGCTACGGCGTCGGAGTGACGGAAGGATGGCGGGGCGATATCGTTTATTTTGTAGCGACGGATGCGGCCGGTGAGATAAGCAGGGTAGACGTGCGCGACCCATCGTTTATAAACTGGACCATATTGGGTCACGCGGGGAAGGGGAATGTGGTACCCGATTTCCCCCTGATTAATAAAAGTTTCAATTTGTCTTATTCCGGAAATGATTTATAAAAACATGTCATGCGCGGATAAAATAGCATGTCCGCCGTACCCCGGCCGGTCCCGTTCGTGCCGTCGGTCGTAAGGGAAGGGGATAAAACCGAAGAAGATGAAAGCGGCTGATCGGCGGCCTACTTTGATCTCTACAGTGTTTTTACAAAGGCAACTAGCTGATCGAGGGCTGTGCCCCATCCGTCGTGAAATCCCATCTCTTCGTGTTTTCTGCGCCCTTCTTCATTGCTGTGAAGGGCAATAACTGTGTATTTCGTCCCGTCTTTATGCGGCTCCAGAATGATTTTCGCGGTAAAGAAGAATCCTGCGAGGCAGTCGCTCGGCTTCTGGGAAGGCCTGTAGCCGCCTTCGAGCGCATCGGTCCAGACGAGCTTCTCGTTCTCGACGACTTCGAGGTAACAGCCGGTATTCGGATGATCTTTCCCCTCCGGCGAACGCATAACCGTGCGGAATAGCCCGCCGGGGCGGAGATCGATCTCGCATTCGACCGTCATCCAGGGTGCGGGCGTGAACCATTTCATCAGGTATTCCGGTGTCGTCCACGCCTTCCAGACGAGCTCTCTCGGCACATCGACGATGCGCTCCAATACGAGATCGAGCCCGGGATCGGGTTTGAATTTTGTATGAGTCATCACTTTTTCTCCTTTAACGATATCAGGAAATTGTCCAATTGATCCAGGCGCAGCTCCCAAAGCACGCGCCGCTTCTCGATCCAGTGTTCCGCTGTTTTCAACGGTTCCGGCGTCAACACATAGGTACGCACCCGTCCCCGTTTTTGCGAGCGGACCAGCCCGCACTCCTCGAGAACTCCCAAATGCTGGGTGAATGAGGGCAGCGCCATGTCGAAGGGTCGCGCCAATTCGCTCACGGGAGCGGGGCCGTCGCTGAGCCGTGTCAAAACGGCGCGACGGGTCGGGTCCGACAGGGCATAAAAAACGCGATCGAGCTGCACATGATTGTTAGGCATTTACCTGAATATACAATGGCCGAATACTTATGTCAATGCCTAAGTGTTATTTTGAGGTCAGCCTCCGCCCCGGGAAGACGGCGGCAATAACGACCCGAACGGGAGTGGCTAATCGAGGGCCAGGGGCTTCCTGTACGTGATAAGGAGCAATCCGCCCGCTACGGCGACTATCCCGTGGGTTAATAAAGGCAGTGGAATAAGCATCTCGGCGAGGAACCCTCCCATGAGCGCGCTCAGGGATTCCGCCCCCACCTGTATGCAAGGTTATTCGCGAGGTTCGTGAACGTCTTGAAATAATCGACGGGCGCGTCCGTTTTAGGCACGGATGGGTCCTTAAAGCTGACAACGATCAATATACCCTGCCTCCAGGTATCTACCGGAAGACTACATAGCCGGGCCGGCGATTATATAGACCCCGCCAAAACAAGAATTAATACAGACAGGTCTGTTTATAATCGGCCCTGAGGTCAAAGGTATTGCCCGACATTGCCGGGGTTTCATCCCAGGCGGCGATCCCGCATTTCAGGCCGAGGGACATATCGTTAATAGAACCAGGCGGCGTATACGGGTGCTGGATCGTGATTTTATTACCCCTTATTACGGTCCCCGTGGTGCCGTGCCAGAGAGAAGGCCCTAAATTCACATCCACTATCTTATTGAGCTCGATCAGGGTATTCGATATGAGCTGACCGCCGGCTTTGGCGCAGTCATCGCCGTTAAAATTCACCGCGCTGCCCCCCGAATCCGACAGGTAATTTTCCCTGACCGTAACATTCGTCATGCCGCAGTAACCGGGGATGTTGCTCAAGTAAACGGAATGGCAGTGACGCGGGCTTATCAGGGTGCCGTCATTTGGATTCGTCCATCCGTAGCAGTACTGTCCGTCACGCTCAGTCTTATTGTGCTCGATCAGAATATTACTCGAGCTCGCTATGAATATACTCGTATAGTCGGTATCGTGAATCCAGTTGTCGCTCACGATCACGTTATTGGCATGGATATCTATACCGCCGTACCCTCCGGCAACTTCAAACCCCGAGAACTCATTATTTCCCTGATTTTTCCCCCACCTTATGCCGCATGAATTACAGGCGCCCGGAATGATGTACGGGTGGGACGGATTAATGGTGTCGGTATCCCAATCGTATGCCTCCATTCCCGGATAGGCTTTAACGCTTACCCCGTATTTCATCGTAAGCTGTGCGTTAAGGGTCCAGGTGCCGGATTTAACCCACACGGTCTGTCCGCTTGACGCAGCGCCGATGGCCGATTGTATGGACTGACCGCGTTCCACAACCTTGTCTCCGGCCTTTATAATCGTCGTAACGGGCTTTGGAGCCGGCGTCGGTACCGGTGTGGGTACGGGCGTCGGCTTGGGGGTCGGTACGGGCGTCGGCACCGGCGTGGGAGTTGGACTACTTGGCGGCCTGTGTGTATTTGAGCGATGATAAGATAGAGCTTCATCAGTGGAAAGAGGAATAATAACGAGCAGAGATGTAAGCAGAACGCATATAAAACCAGCAATGGTTCTTCGATTCATTTTGAGTGCCTCTTTTGTCCGGGGATTTTGCGGTTGTGATTGGCAAGCGCCGTGCCACCTATAACGAATCCGCGATATCGCCAATGAAATGCCGGTTACTCTCATATCGGTTTGGAGTATTAAAAAGAAAAAAGTGACGATTTGTTCCGTTCCGGACAGTATGGTGTGTTTGAAAACGGACAATTTCGGTTTTTTTCCGAAACTCTGTAAATGTTAATTTCACTTTTTTAATACTTTTTATTTCCGGAGGCGACGACGGCCTTCTTTTTTTTATTCAGCCGTTAACGTCGGAACATTGTCATATGTTAAAATTTCGTGAGTTCCTATTTTATGAAAGGAACGCGACGGAGATTCATATGAACGTGCGGCATGACGGAAGGCAATGGGACCAGCTAAGGCCGGTCAAGATAACGAGAGGCATCATGAAATACGCGGAGGGGTCGGCGCTGATCGAAACCGGGGAGACGAAGGTGCTGTGCACGGCGACCTTCGAGGAGAAGTTCCCCCCTTTTCTCAAGGACACGGGCAGGGGATGGGTCACCGCGGAGTATTCCATGCTCCCGCGCTCGACCAAGGAAAGGATAACGAGGGACAGCGTGAGGGGGAGGATAGGGGGCAGGTCCCACGAGATACAGAGGATAATAGGCAGGGCGCTCAGGTCCGTGATAGACCTCGACAGGCTCGGCGAAAGGTCTATCACGATAGACTGCGACGTGCTTCAGGCCGACGGCGGGACGAGGACGGCCTCCATCACGGGTGCGTTCGTGGCGCTCTCGGACGCCGTGCTCAACCTCATCAGGGAAGGAGTGCTCGAAGATAACCCCGTTGCCGACTTCATCGCCGCAGTAAGCGTCGGCATCGTCGGTGGCAGGCTCGCGCTCGACCTCGACTACGAGGAGGACTCGAAGGCCGAGGTCGACATGAATGTCGCCATGACCGGGTCGGGGCTTCTCGTCGAGGTGCAGGGGACCGCCGAAGGGAAGCCGTTTTCGAAGAATGAGCTCGGTTCGCTCATTAAGATGGCGGAAAAGGGAATAAAAGAGCTCATAGACAGGCAAAAAGAAATCCTCGCCGAATGATGTTCACAAGCACGGAGCCATGATAGAGAAGATAGTGCTCGCTACCGCCAATAAGGGGAAGGTCAGGGAGTTTGAAGGGCTCCTCGGGGGCGTATTCGGGAACATAGTGTCCCTTAACGACCTGGCGTCCCCGCCTGGGGTCATAGAAGACGGCGAAACGTTCCGTGAAAACGCCGTCAAGAAGGCCCGCGCCATAGCCTCTTATTCGGGCATTCCCGCGCTCGCGGACGATTCGGGGCTGGAGGTCGATGCCCTCGGCGGAAGGCCGGGGGTCTATTCTGCAAGGTACGCGGGGGAGGGCGCGACCGACGGCGATAATATAACGAAACTGCTGTCGGAACTCGAGGGCGCGGATAACAGGAGGGCGAGGTTCGTATGCTTTCTCGCGCTCGTCACTCCGGAGGGGAAAGAGATAACCGCGGAGGGGAGGCGCGAAGGGGTCATTATGATGGAGCCCCGCGGGGGTGGCGGGTTCGGATACGACCCTGTTTTTTTTCTGCCCGAATATAATAAGACAATGGCGGAGATACCGGCTGAGCTCAAGAACAAGATAAGCCACAGGGCCCGCGCCGCTGATTCCCTGATCAGACGCCTTCGGGAAATATCGGATTAGTGCTTCTCAACCGGCATTACCTCCGGCGGGTCCGCTCAATCTATGCTTTTCGTGCCCGCGTATACCGCGATAGGGAATGTAAACGTCAGTTTTTCCCCTTCGATACGCGCATTGATCCCGATATTACCAACACATATATCGGAAGTAATCATTTCCAGGATTCGCCGTCTTTCTTGAGGCGTGTGCGACGACGCGTTCAGCAGGGATTCCGCGTCCGTGTGGAGCCCGTATCCGCTCCTTTTCAGCTCCGTGAGGCCCGAGCGCGCGAACATTCCCGTGAGCTCAGGCTCCGTCAAAGCGTGCACGTGGGAATCGTCCCGCATCTTTTCCATGCGGTCGTACTCCTCCGAGTGCTCCGCCCGGACGCAGACGTCCGCGACCATGACTCGACCGCCGGGCCCGCAGACCCGGACCATTTCCCGGAGGGCCTCCTCGGGATCGAGGAAATGGTGGAAGCTGTAACGGGTTATGACGAGAGAAAAGGTCTCGTTGCCGAAGGGGAGGGGACTCGCGTTTCCGTGTACCCATTCAACGTTCCGGAGCCCCTTTTCCTTCTGCAGATCCCGGGCCTTCCCGAGCATTGCATCCGTGATGTCCATGCCCGTAACGCGGGAGGCCGTCCGGGCGAATTCACAGGCTACGAGACCGGGCCCGCACGCCACGTCGAGGACCGTATCGCCGTTATTGACTCCGGACACCTCCAGGAGCAGATCCATCGCGTCCATGTGGATATGCAACTCGGCGAACGGGACCGCCTGTTTTGAGAACTGGTCGAGTATCTTCGTCAGATGTATCTTTTCTCTATCGCCGCTCATGCACGACCCCTTCCCGTTTAACCTACACGCAATCTTGTCGTTCCAAAAGACTCAAAAATATTTGTATGTCCGGGTCTTGCAAGATTTCCCGCTTTTGAATATATTAATAAAGACCTAGACGGTCCCGCCTTAAATTTATCGAAATCGTTCTCTCTGAGGTCAGCATTAATTGAAGACAAAATTCATATTTGTGACAGGTGGTGTTATGTCGTCCCTGGGGAAGGGACTCGCCGCCGCGTCCGTAGGTGCGCTCCTCGAGAGCCGCGGGCTTCAGGTATCGCTTCAGAAACTCGACCCCTATATAAACGTCGACCCGGGAACGATGAACCCCTTCCAGCACGGTGAAGTCTACGTGACCGACGACGGGGCTGAGACCGACCTCGACCTCGGTCATTACCAGCGTTTCACCAACTGCATCCTCTCGAAGAAAAATAATTTCACCACGGGCAAGGTCTACTATTCGGTTATTACGAAGGAGAGGGAGGGGAAATACCTGGGGAAGACGGTACAGGTAATCCCTCACATAACGGACGAGATTAAATCGCGGGTTCTCGACGTGGCCGAGGACAACGACGTGGTCATAGTCGAGATCGGGGGCACGGTGGGGGACATAGAGAGCCTGCCGTTCTTGGAGGCCGTAAGACAGCTCCGGACCGACCTCGGGCGCGAGAACACGCTCTTCGTACACCTGACGTATGTGCCCTACCTCGCGGCCGCGGGCGAGCTCAAATCGAAGCCCACTCAGCACAGCGTTAAAGACCTGCTGCAGATAGGTATCCAGCCCGACATTCTGCTCTGCAGGACCGACAGACTGCTGCCGCGGGACATCAGGGAAAAGATAGCCCTGTTCTGCAATATCAAGATCGAGGCGGTTATCACGGCTAAAGACGTTGGCTCGATATACGAAGTCCCGCTGATATTTCACCAGGAAAAGCTCGACCAGATAATCGTCGATTACCTTAAAATGTGGACGCGTAAGCCCGATATATCCGTATGGGAGGATATAGCGCACAGGTACGCACATCCCAGGCACGAGGTCACGATAGGCGTCGTCGGCAAGTACATCAGCTTAAAAGACTCCTACAAGAGCCTGCACGAGGCGCTGTCGCACGGGGGCATGGCAAATGATTCCCACGTCGAGATAAAGTACGTTGATTCAGAGGACATAGAATCGGAAGGGGTGGAATCCCTCCTCCGGGACGTCCACGGCGTGCTCGTCCCCGGCGGGTTCGGAAAGAGGGGGTTCGAGGGGAAGATCGAGGCCGTCCGGTACGCGAGGGAAAAGAAGGTCCCGTTTTTCGGCATATGCCTCGGCATGCAGATGGCCGTCGTCGAGTTCGCGAGGAACGTGTGCGGTATCGAGAGGGCCAATTCGCGCGAGTGCGGCGACGACGTAGCCGACCCCGTCATTGACCTCATGGAAGAGCAGAGGAGCGTGAGCGACCTCGGGGGCACGATGAGACTGGGGGCCTACCCGTGCATACTCAGGAAAGACACTCTCTCCATGGCCGCGTACAAGTCGCAGGAGGTGTCGGAGAGGCACAGGCACAGATACGAGGTAAACAATCTTTACCGCAATACCCTGAACGAACACGGGCTCGTGCTGAGCGGGCTCTCTCCCGACGGGAACCTGGTCGAGATGATCGAGCTCAGGAGCCACCCCTGGTTCGTGGGCTGCCAGTTCCATCCCGAATTCAAATCCACCCCCAGGAACCCGCACCCCCTGTTCAGGGACTTCATAAAGGTCGCCATGGAATACAAATCCTCCCTGTCCGCGTCCTAGATTCGAATCACATTATTAGCCGGCGTAACTCCTTCTGTTCGACCCAACGACTCATGCCTCATTTCGTGTATAATTTATCTCAATGAACCGGCATGATGAAGCCGTTAAAAAGCTTTTTCCCGAGTGCGGGCTTCGGAGGCAGCTCCTTAAATCCATGATTCTCCTGCTGCTGACAATAATATTCTCGGTATCAGTGCCGTATCTGAATCCCGCGAGCGCCGACGTCCCCCCAGCCGAGAAGCCCGAGGTAGAATACCTGCTCGGGCTCGTGAAGGGCTCCCCATGCCGGTTCGAAAGGAACGGCAAGCTCTACGACGGCGAGAAGGCGTACGGGCATATCAAGGAGAAATACGAGTACTTCAGCGGCAAGATCACTTCGACCGAGACCTTCATCGAGTACGCCGCCACCAAGAGTATGATGAGCGGCAAGTACTATCTCGTCATCTGCCCCGGCAAAGAGCCCGAAAAGACCTCCGACTGGCTCTTGAGGGAGCTCGGGAAATACAGGGAAAACCACTGAATTTGATTCCCGTCCCTGCTGCCCCGGCTTCTCGAACGAGCTGCCAGCACTGAATTTTCTCCGATTTTTTGTAAAACCCACTCCCTTAATTAGAATACTACCCCCATGACCCGCTCCAGATTCCCCTCGCACAATGAAGTAGTCCTGTTCAGAAAACGGAGAGAGCCCTCGCTCGGAATATTCGTCCGCGCACTCGGGGACAAGTACACCCTTTTTTCGGAAGAGGGCAGGGAGGTGGACGTCGACCCGGAGAAGATCGCATTTCTAAGCGGCCTCAGGATCGAAGGCGAATTCACCGCATCGGAGAAGAAATTGAAGCTCAGGGATCTGAGGAGGGACCTCGACGAGGCGAGGGAGGGCATAGACCTCGTGACCGTATGGGGGTGCTACGAGGGAGGCGGTGAGGAGATACCGTTCGCGGAGCTTTCGGGCCTCTACTTCGGAGAAAAGGGTGTTTCGGACAGGGAAAAACTCTCTCTTTTCTGGGCCGTGGATAAGGACGACATTTATTTCACGAGAGGCGAGGAGGGGTATTCGCCCAGGAGCCCCGAGGACGCCGCCGAAATAATAAAGAAGAAGGAAACCGAGGAGAAAAAAAAGGAGGAGAGAGAGAACGCCCTCTACTGGGCCAAAGGAGTGCTGCTGGGGAATACGCCGGCAGAGGGCGGGCTTGCGGGAGTGTCCGGTTACGTAGACCTCCTGAAGGGGTACGTAACCTATCTCGACAAATTCGGCCGCGCCTCGGAGGCGAAATCGTTTCTTTCCGAGATAGGGATAAGGGACGTCGAGGGCGCGACGGAATTCCTCATTAAAGCGGGCGCGTGGGGAGAGGACGAAGACCCGATGCTGAAGAGGTTCTCGATCAGGGACGATTTCCCGGAGGGGGTCGAGATCGAGACCGACAGGGTGATAGACGATATCCTCCCCGCAGACGGCTTCGAGGATTTGACGGGTCTCGACGTCTTCTCGATCGACGACGTAAGCACCGAGGACATCGACGACGCCATATCGGTCAGGGAGGTCCCCGCCGGGACCGAGGTCGGGGTACATATCTCGAACGTGGCCGCGCTCATACCCAAATGGAGCGAGGCGGACGCGGAGGCCGGAAGGAGGGGGGAGACGATCTACCTGCCTGAAAAGCGCATACACATGTTCCCGCTCAGGCTCATCAAGGAAAGGCTGAGCCTGGTGGAGGGCACGGAGAGGCTCTCATTGTCCCTGCTCATGGTTTTCGACGAAAGCAACAATATTATAAGCCAGAGGTTCACGAACGCGGTAATAAAGGTCAGGAAAAACATCAGCTACTCTGAAGGAAGCGAGTTCTTTCTCAATGACCCCGTCGGGGAGAGACTGAAAAAGATAGCCGGGGCGCTCAGGATTAAAAGGCTCGAGGCCGGGGCGCTCATAGTCCAGCTCCCACAGCTAAAAATCAGGATAAACGGCGGAGGGCGCATCAGCATAGAAAAGAACTTCATGAACTCCGTGGCCCACGTCGTCGTGGCGGAGATGATGATACTCATGAACAGGATGGCCGGGAGGTTCCTCAGGGAAAACAAGGTTCCCGCTATCTACAGGTCCCAGTCGGAACCGGTCCCTGACGACGTGAGGTCGCTCGACGAGAGCGATCCGCTATATCCCGTACGCGTGGTGAAGTTCCTGAGAGCGCCGAGGGTGGGACTAAGCCCGGAGCCGCATATGTCCCTCGGCATCGACGTTTATACCCAGGTAACATCCCCCATAAGGAGATATCCCGATATCATAATGCAGAGGCAGATCGTGTCCGAGCTCGTTTACGGCGAGGCCGTGTACTCGGAGGAAGAGCTCGAGAACCTGTACCCGCGCATAGAGGTAGGCATACGCGACAAAAGAACGATAGAAAGGCAGAGGGAGAGGTACTGGCTCTATAAACACCTGAGGTCGCTCGAAGGCGGGGAGGTAGAAGGGGTCGTAAGCTCTTCCACTGACACGAGGGTAAGCGTGTACCTGCCCGATTACCTGTTCGAAACCCCGGTAAGCCTGGGCTCGGACAGGGTTCCCGAAGAGGGGGCCAGGATTAAGCTCCGGGTCAGGAAAGTCGATCCGCTGAGGAAGATATTATCATTAAGCACAGTCTGATATAAATCATATATAAAGTAAATTGTAATTCCGGTGTCAGGTTTTATCCGGTATAAGAGAACCCTTGTTGCGTCTATGTAAGGCCTCCAGCATCTCCTCGACGCTCGTATATTTGATCCGGGGCCTCCCGTGGGCCTTCCCCCTTTCCACCTCGAGCTCGTCGAGTCTGAGCCAGTCCTGATACGTGACAAAGTCGGGCTGCGCTTCAGATATCATTTTTTCCGCGCTTTCTCTATCGGGTAAGGCCGGATCATTCACGCACCCGCTGCCAACGTCCTCGATTATGCACTCGACCGTCTCACCCGAATCCTGCTTGTTTGTCCCTATAACGCCCGTAGGTCCCCGCTTGATCCACCCGGCCGCGTATAGGCCGGCTACCGGATCGCCCGTGCCGGGGTCCGTCACGCGGCCCTTCTCGTTATGTATCACGCCCCACTCCTCGTGAAACGGCACGCCGGGAAGAGGGACCCCCTGATACCCTATCGAGCGGAACACGAGGCCTGCCCTGAGCTCCTCGTATTGCCCCGTGGAGCGCGAGCGCACGCTGCCGTCCTCGGCCCTGTAGAGCTCGTTCCTGACGAGCCTGACCCCTGATACCCGCCCCCGCTCGTCCCCCAGTATCTCGACAGGGGACACGAGGAACCTGATGTGGAGTCTCCTGTCCTTCGTGTGCCGGGCGGGGTCTGAGAACGATTTCAGCAGCTCGAGCTTGTTGATTGCGGTCTGGTCTTTGTTCGTTTCGATCGCCTCAATCGTAAACTCGTCGGGCGCGACCTCGTGCGGGAGCGTTACCGCGTGGGCGCCCGGGAGCTTCCCGAGCTCCCTTACCTCCGGGTTCGTGAAAGCGGCCTGAAGAGGGCCCCGCCGTCCGAGCAGGTACACGTCGGTAACCCTGCTCCCGCCTAACGCCTCTAGCGCGTAATCCGCGATGTCCGTCTCACTGAGCTCCTCCGGTGTGCGGCAGAGTATCCTCGCCACGTCTATCGCCACGTTCCCCACGCCTATTATCGCCACCCTCTCCTGCGAGAGGTCGAAGTGCAGATGCCTGTAGTCGGGGTGGCCGTTATACCAGGCGACGAACTCGGTCGCAGTGTGGCTGCCCTTGAGGTCCTCTCCCGGTACCCCGAGCTTCCTGTCGGTCTGCGCCCCTGTCGTGAACACTATCACGGGGTAATGCCTCTTTAGGTCCTCCAGCGTGATGTGCTTTCCGAACTCGACCAGACCGAAGAACCTGAACCTCGGGTGGGAGGCTATCTTGTCGTACACCTTCGTGACGGATTTGATCTTCTGGTGATCGGGCGCCACGCCCGACCTCACGAGTCCGTGCGGCGTGGGGAGCCTGTCGAACATGTCCACCTCGAATTCGACGTCCGCTCTCTTCAGCATGTGCTCCGCGGTATAAAAACCCGCGGGTCCCGACCCTATTATCGCCGCCCTTATCCTTTTCTTCGCGTCCTGACCGGTTTCCATTATCGTTTTCCTTTTATCGTTGTACCGGGAGCCCTATCCGGGTTTTCAGCCCGGCTCCGATTTATTATTGACCCGTTCGCTATCGGAATTATATTTTTATTCTGGAATTATGAATCCGGGCTATTAACGAGTATTATAAATCAGTCGATAAATATACCAAAAAATCCCGCCCAGTGTATTTATCGCGAATAATCCGGCGCCTGATCGGAATAAACAGACGTCAGGCCTTCCGGTATTAAGACCTGTTTAACAATTATACGGAACGGGCTTGACGATGACTGGTAACCGGTCAGATTGTGAATAAGAGAGTCCGGACCTGGAATCTTTTATGATTACCAAGAAAACAGTAGACAGAGCCGATTTTCATTTAAAGATAGTCCAGGAAATAAGCGACCTGGTGAATAAATCCACCGGCCTAAACACCATCTTGAAAAAGGTGGTGAGCAAGATCGCGGGCTCGCTTCACTTCGACGTCGTATCCGTATACCTCTGGGACAAGGACAGGAATGTCCTCAGACTCCGCTCGACGAAGGGCTTGAACGTCGATCCCCTCAGGAACCCCATCACGCTCAGCCCGGAGGAGGGCCTCACAGGGCTCGTGTTCGAGAGCTCGCGGGCGATAACGGTGATGCCCGCGTCCGAGCACCCCAGGTACAGGTACTTCCCCGAGATCGGGGAAGAGGAGTACGAGAGCTACATAGGCGTCCCCATAATCCTCCAGAACAGGTGCATCGGCGTCCTGGTCGGGCAGACGAAGGACAAGAGACTCATAAACCCTGCCGAGGAGACGCTCTTTCAGATTATCGCCTCAAGGCTCGCGGGGCTCCTGGAGGTCGCGGACAGGCTCGAGCGCCTGAGGACCCCGTCCATTATCAAGCACGAGACCCGGACGTATCAGGGAAAAGGGGTCTCCTCGGGCGTCGCGATAGGCAGCGTGTTCATATTCAGGGGGCTCTTCCGGCAGATGAGCGCGGACAAGCTCACGCCGTCCAACCCCAAGGTTGAAAAGGAACGACTGAAGAAGGCGCTCAGGGGAGTGGAGGAAGACCTCCGGGACCTCATCAAGCAGCTCGATACGGAGGCGCTCTTATCCAAGGCCGAAATAGACATATTCAGGGCGCACCTGATGATACTCGAGGGCTCCACCTTGAGGGGCGTCATAGTAAAGAAAATAAAGGAAAAGAAGATCCCCGCCGAGCTCGCGGTCATAGAGGGCATCGAATCCATCGCGCAGCAGTTCGAAGAGCTGAGCGATAAATACCTGAGGGAGAAGGCGCAGGACTTCCGCGATATAGGCGAGAGGATCTTGCAGGACTTAGTCAAGCTCAAGAAAGGGCGGAGCGTTGTGGCCGAGCCCCGCGAAGGCTCCGTTCTTGTCGCCTACGACATAGGGCCTTCGTTCGTTTCGATGCTCTTTAAGAACAAGGTCTCCGCTGTCGTGATAGAGAGGGGGGGCGAGACCTCCCACGTGGTCATCATAGCGAAATCGCTCGGCATCCCCGCCGTGGTGGGCATAGACAACATCTGCAGCCTCCTGAAATCAGGCGAGAAGGTCATAGTGGACGGCAAGACCGGGTTCATATTCTCGAACCCGGACGACAGCCTCATCGCCGAGTACCAGAACACATACATAAAGCTCATGAAGGTGAGGGAGGTCATAGAGGAGGCGGGGAAGGAGGATACCGATCACAACGGGCTCGGGGTGAAGATAACGGCCAATATCGGCTTCCCGATAGACATACAGCTCGCGAAGCATTACGGCATTACCGACGTCGGACTTTTCCGCACGGAATTCGCTTTCAGCCAGTACTCGAAATGGCCGAGCATAAAAGAGCAGGTAAAGATATACGACGACCTCGCCGGGGAATTCGAGGGCTATGTCACCGTAAGGACCCTCGACATCGGGGCCGACAAGCTCCTTCCCTACTTCGAGTTTCCGAAGGAGGAGAACCCGCTCCTCGGGCTCCGGGCGATAAGGTTTTCGATGGAGTACCTCGACCTCTTCAAAAACCAGCTGAGGGCCATATTGATCTCGCTCAAGAAGGGGCACAGGTTCAGGATACTCCTTCCGATGATAACGAACCTCTGGGAAGTGGAGACCGCCAAAGAGATCGTAGAGCAGACGGCGGGCGAGATGGGCATACCTGCCCGGGACAGACCGGAGCTCGGAATAATGATGGAGGTCCCCGCGATCCTCTATCAGATCGACGACTACAGGGAGATGATCGATTTCATGTCCGTGGGCACGAACGACCTCATTCAGTACATACTCGCCGTGGACAGGAACTCGAACGTCGTCGGGCACCTTTACTCCGGGTTCCACCCGGCCGTTCTCCGCGTTCTCGACGATATATACCAGAAGACCAGGCATTCGGGCATGGAAGTTTCCGTCTGCGGAGAGCTCGCGGGCACGCCGTCGGGGGCGCTCGGGCTTATCGCCCTCGGATACAGGCAGTTGAGCATTTCCCCCTCGCACGTCCCGTACATCAGGTACCTCTGCAAGAAGCTCGACAAATACAAGCTCGGGGCCGTGAAACGGGACATACTCGATATCACGAAGACGTCCGATATTGAGAGATACCTGATCGAAGCACTCGAGGCCATCGACCCGGCCCTCATAGAGATCGAATAGACCGGCTCTTGAGATAACCGCTTTCAATTTCCTATTACTGAGGTATTTTTTCTCCCTGCGAATGAAAGTCGGAAAAATACACATCATCCTTTTTGTGCTCACGGTCATCACCACTTTCTCCACGGGGATATTGTCCGGAGGGACGATTCTGAGCGCTCTCGCCTTCTCGGGCGCGCTGCTCTTCATACTCGGCTCTCACGAGATGGGACACTATCTCTACGGAAGGAAATACGGGGTCGACATCACCCCCCCGTACTTCATCCCGGCGCCTCCCATCATATCACCCATAGGGACCTTCGGCGCGTTCATCAAAATCAAGTCTCCCATATCGACCAAAAAAGCGCTGTTCGATATAGGGATCGCGGGGCCGCTCGCGGGTATCATAGCCAGCATCCCGGTATTGATAATAGGCCTCAAGCTCTCGACGATAGTGGACGTAGCGGACAAGGCGGGAGGGCAGGGGCTCACGCTGGGCTCGCCCCTCATATTCACCTTCTTCTCGGGGATAATCATAGGGAAGATTCCCGAAGGGAAAGACATCTTTCTCCACCCGGTCGCGTTCGCAGGATGGGTGGGGCTTTTCGTGACCGCCCTGAACCTCATCCCGTCGGGGCAGCTCGACGGCGGGCACATCGTATATTCGCTTTTCTCGAAGAAGACACACAGGATAACGTCCATAGTCATGATAGCCCTGCTCGTAATATTCGGCATAGGGACCGAATCCCTCTTAACGCAGTATCAAAAACTCGCGGGCGGCGTCCTGCCCGAATTCCTTAACCGCATCCCGCAATTCGAGGGCTGGCCCGGGTGGGTCTTGTGGGCCGTGCTGCTTACGCTCATGGGGACCAAGCACCCCCCTACGATTCACGACGAGGGGGAGCTCGACTACAGCAGGAAAATACTCGGATTCATTGCCCTTTTGATATTTATAGGGTGCATTTCGCCGGTCCCGATCAAGCTGTCGTAGGCGGCGCTCCCGCCTGCGGGGCGAAGGCCGCGCCGGGGGTCCCGGACGCCCGGACCGGTGCGTGATGATTCCATTTGCCGAAATTTTTTATGAATATTGAAAATTTCAGGAGTTAGGGTAAGTTTAGTTGTCCGCGAACACTCGTATTTCGGACACAAATCCTTAAAAATTAAATCGGCTATTACAAAAAAACAAAAAACCTCGCAGGAAATACAGTAGAAGGAGGAATCACCGTGGCGAAGGACACATTATCGATCACAGACAACAGGACGGGGAAGAGTTACGAGATACCCATAGAGAACGACACCATCAGGGCCAACGACTTAAAGCAGATAAAGGTCAAGGACGACGATTTCGGAATGATGAGCTATGACCCCGCTTTCGGGAACACGGCCGCCTGTATAAGCAAGATAACCTACATCGACGGGGACAACGGCATACTCCAGTACAGGGGATACCCCATAGAGGAGCTCGCGGAGAAGAGCAACTTCCTCGAGGTCGCGTACCTTCTGCTGCACGGCGAGCTGCCCACGAAGGCCGAGTACGACCAGTGGGTGCACAACATCATTCACCATACGATTGTGCATGAGAATATAAAGAGATTCATGGACGGGTTCCGCTACGACGCGCACCCCATGGGGATGCTTTTGGGAACCGTCGGGGCCCTTTCGACCTTCTACCCGGAGGCGAAAGACATATTCAACAAGGAAATACGCGATATACAGGTGCACAGGCTGATCGCAAAGATGCCGACCATGGCGGCCTTCGCGTACCGCCATTCGATGGGCATGCCCTACGTGTATCCCGATAACGACCTCTCCTACGCCGGGAATTTCCTCAACATGTTATTTAAAATGACCGAGCTCAAATACAAGCCGAACCCCGCGATAGAAAAGGCCATAGACGTGCTGTTCATACTCCACGCGGACCACGAGCAGAACTGCAGCGCGAGCGCGATGCGTAACGTCGGAAGCTCTCTCCCCGACCCGTATTCCGCGACGGCCGCGGCGATAGCGGCTCTCTACGGCCCGCTCCACGGAGGAGCCAACGAGGGCGTGCTCCAGATGCTCAGGGAGATAGGCTCCGTCAAGAACATCCCCGAATACATCAAGAAGGCCAAGACCGGCGAATTCAGGCTCATGGGCTTCGGCCACAGGGTCTACAAGTCTTACGACCCGAGGGCCAAGATAATAAAGAAAATCGCGTACGACGTCTTCGATGTCTCGGGGAAGAACCCGCTCCTCGACATAGCGCTCGAGCTCGAGAAGATAGCGCTCGAGGACGACTACTTCGTAAAGCGCAAGCTCTACCCGAACGTGGACTTTTACTCGGGCCTCATATACCAGAGCATGGGCATACCCACCGATATGTTCACGGTGCTCTTCGCCATAGGGCGTAACCCCGGATGGCTCGCCCAGTGGATAGAGCTCCTTGAGGACCCGGAGAGAAGGATCGCCCGCCCGAGGCAGGTTTACCTGGGAGAGATGGACCGCAAGTACGTTCCGATGTCCGAAAGGGGCAAAAAGAAGAAGGCTTAATCAGGCGCAGGCATAACTGCCGGTATGTACCTCGGCAGCGGCTTCCGGCCGCGGCGAAGAGGCGGGCAGCGATTGAGGGCAATGGGCTTTGGCTCCCCCCCCGCCGGCTATGTGCTCGAGAAGTGCTTGCCTATAAGGCTCGTATGGTAGTAATTAATCAGATGCTCAAGGGAGGCGATATATATACGTATCGCTTCTTTCCCGGCGCCGTCCCCGTCGAGAAATTCATTCCTCGCATCTTCCCCGTCAAAACCGCTTAACACAGATTCGAACGCCTGCGTAAAGGACTCTACGAGGTCCCGGCTGTCCTGCTTGAGAATCGCCTCGATCAGCGCCCCGTCCTGGAGGTCGTATTTCCTCGACTCGATCCCTCGCCTGAGCGCCTCCCTCACGCGTTCGGATTTAAGCGCGGGGAAGCCCTCCGCTGCCGCCGTTTCGAATAGTGTTATCAACTCTTCTATGTACATGCGTCCCTCAAACCCAATTTATGTGTATCGCAATTTCAATTGAGCGTGCTGCCCTCATCCTTTCTGGCGGTCTCCCCGCCCATTTCCCGCCTTATCCCCCTGATCATCATATAAGCGTACTTCCTGTTCTCGACCCAGTCGGGATAGAAGGACGGGTTCCTGTCGTCGAGTATGCCGTAGAGGACCTCTAGAGCCTCGTCGTATTTCTTTTGCCTCTTGAGGTTGGCCGCCAGATATAGCCCGGCCGAGGATACGTGCGGGTCGATCGATACGGACCTCTTCAGATATACCTCCGAGATGTGGAGGTCCCCTCCGAGTATGGACGGGAGGTACAGATAGAGCGCGCCCGTCATGGCGAGCCCGTTCGCGTGATTAGGATCGAGATCGAGCACCGTTTCGAGCTCCCTCCTGACCTCAGGGAGCATGAAGAGGGAATTGAAGAGCCCCTTCGCGTCCCCAAGCGACGCGAGGTTGGCGACGTAGAAGAAATGGGCGTCCGCGTTTCGGGGGTCGATTTCTATGGCCTTTCCGGCGGCGTTCTTGCCGTTCTCGAATACCCTTATAAAGTCTTCCCTGGTCCGCGCCTTCACGTATCCGTACGTAAGCCATTCCCTCGAGAGGAGCAGGAGCGCCGGGACGTTCGAGGGGTCCCGCTTCAAATCCTCCTCGGTGAGGGCGATGGCCTTGTCTATGTTGTCCGGGTCCGCGTTATAGGAGCCGAACGCCTCTCTGGCCCGCGCGAGCGGGTCCGTCACGCCTTCGCCCGCGGAGGTATCGGCGGACGCGTTTAAGGACGAGTCTCCGCACATACCGTCCCGGGCGGGGAACAGCAGAGCGAGGCAGAGAAGGATCAGGGCCGTCACGAAAACGGTCTTATTCGGCATCATTCGGAATAAGTGTATCAGAGAGAGGGGGACTACCCAAAATGCCCGATATTTTCGATGACCGCGCGGATGAGGTCGATAGTGTGCCCGATGTCGGATTTAAACGCGAGGCAGCTCGGGCTGTGGAGGTATCTTACGGGCACGGATACGGACGCGGCGCGGGTGCCCTTTCCCGTGACCTGCATCGCCGTGGCGTTAGTGGACCCGGCCTTCTTCACCGTGATCTGGTAAGGGATCTTCGCCTCCTCGGCCGTTTTCATGATAAAGTCGCTGAAGGGCCTGTGGGCTACGAGGAACCTGTCCGAGAGCCTGACCTCGGGCCCCTTCCCGGTGTTGGCGAGGGTCTTGTAATCCGGTATCCCCGGCACGTCCATGGCGACCGTCCCTTCTATGGCGATCGCGAAATCGGGCTCGATTGCGGGCACTATCACGTGCGCGCCCCTGAGTCCCACCTCCTCCTGACACGAAGCGGTGAGATAGAGGTCGCAGGACTGCCTTGGCTTTCTTCTGAGGGCTTCTACCATTACAAATAAGCCAACCCTGTCGTCTATCGCCTTGGATATAAACGCGTCTTCAGTCTCCTCGAAGGGGTAGCAGAACGAGGCCACGTCCCCGACCCTGACGATATCCTTCACCTTCTCTGCTGATAGGCCCAGATCGACGACGCAGTCCTCGACCTCGGGCGCTTCCTTGTTGTTCGCGTTCCTGCTTACGTGAGGGGGTATCGCGGCTACAGTGCCGGTGACGGCCCTCCGTCCCCACACGGTTATCCTCTGCGCGTAAAAGACCCTGGGGTCCATGCCGCCTAACGGGATCACATGGAGGAACCCCTTGCCGTCTATATGGCTCACCATGAACCCGACTTCGTCCGTATGGGCGTCGATGACGAGCCTCGGCCCCTTGCCGGGCACGTGGGCTATGATGTTGCCCAGCGCGTCCTCTTTGATCTCGTCCGTGAATTCGGAGAACAGCTCTTTTATGATTTCCTTGACTGGTCCTTCGTGTCCCGGCAGCCCGGGAGCTTCGCAGAGTTTCTTAAGTAATCCGGTATCCATGGGGTGAATTGATTATAACTAACGCCGCGCGTAAATCCAGCCTGCGCGGAGTGCGTTAAAATGACGGAACGCGGCTCAGAGCCCCCACCCGCCGCTCAGGTGTATGTTCGCGCCGTTCACGTAACGGGCCTCGTCGGACAGGAGGAACAACGCGGCATCGACCGCGTCCTTTGTGCTCCCTATGTATCCGGCGGGGATCGTCTTTACCATATTTTGAAGCTCTTCCATGGTGGCGCTGCCCGACTCGATGAACCCCGGGGATATGGAGTTCACGGTAATGCCGTGGGGCGCGAGGAGACGTGCGAGGGATCGGGTGAGTATCAGCACCCCCGCCTTTGCAATGTAATGCGCCGTTATCTCGGTCTGGGCGCTCAGCTTATCGGCGTTCGCCATGCCGAAGTTGATTATGCGCCCCCAGCCGCGGGTCTTCATACCTTCCGCGACGGTGCGGGAGAGGTAGAACACCGGGTGGAGGTTGTTGTCGAACATCTCGTGCCAGCCCTCGACGGATTCCTTCAGCAAGTTAATACGGTGATAGGGGCCGGCGCAGTTGATGAGCGCGTCTATCCTCCCGAACTCGGCCTCGACCTTCCTCACGAGGTCAACGGCGGACGCCGGGTTAGACACGTCCGTTTTATAATGCATGCCCCTTGCCCCGCGGGACTCTATGTCCTTCACTGTTTCGGTTGCTTCTTTTTTGCTCTTCCTGTAACAGACGGCGACGGACCATCCTCTATCCGCAAGGGCAAGGGCGATCTCCCTCCCTATCCCCTTCGCCCCGCCCGTTATAAGAGCAACCTTTTCAGACATAGATGTTCTCTATTCGTAATATATCTAATATCAATAGAAGCGCCATACCGGCGCGAAGAAAAACAAGAACATCACCCGCACATCGGGGGGCGTCCGTTGTTCGCGGAGACCCTGCTCCCCCATTCGAGCAATTCCTTACTGCAGTCGTCCCTGTCTATGATTACCTCTATGAGAGAGAGCCCGTCGTGGGAGAGGGCCTTCTTTACCGCCTCATCGAGCTCACCCTCTGTCCTGACCCTCACGCCGAACCCGTTCCCTTCCCCGGCGTTGAATACGTCAACCAGCCCCGCATAGTCCCAGTTCTTGATATTGTTGTAGGGGCCGTCGTGTATCTCGACCTCTATCGTGTAGCCGCCGTTGTTGATGAGAAATATTATGGGGTTGAGCCCGTAGCGTATCATCGTCGATAGCTCCTGGGCCGTGAGCTGGAACGAGCCGTCGCCGACGAACGTGAGGACGCGCTTTTTGTCCGGGCTCCCAAGGGCATAGCCGAGGGTCGCTCCCAGAGACCATCCGATAGAGCCGTACTGCATCTGTATCTCGAAGCCGCACCCCTCGGGGAGCCTGAGCTTTATGGCGTTAAACCAGGAGTCCCCCGTCTCGGCTATAACCGCGCTGCCGGGTGTGAGGACCTCCTGAACGCGGGAGAATAGCCTCCTCGTCGTTATAGGGGCTTCCTTCTTCAGGGGCGGCTCGGGCGCGAGCTCGACACGTATGCGTTTATAGGCAGCGAGGGAGGCGTCGTTGGGCTTTATCTTCTTTGCGAGCGCCTCGAGGAAATCCGAAAGCGCTATATCGTTGTACGTGACGCCGGGGAGCTTTACGAAATCGGGCCCCGCGTGTATGAGCTTCTCCGGTTTAATCAGCGCCGAGAACCCGCACGTCGTATAGTCGGTAAACACGGGCCCCGCGAAGAGGTACATGTTCGCGGATTCCACTATCTCCGCCGTACCCGGGCTGCTCACGGGTCCCCAGTACGTGCCGATATAGCAGGGGTGTCCCTCGGGGACTATTCCCTTTGCCTCGGGCATCGAGGCGACCGCGCAGCGAGACGCGTCCACGAGCTTTCTGAAAGCGTCAGCCGCACCGAAAGCGCGGAGCTTCGCCCCGGCCACGAGCACGGTCTTCGCGGCCGAGCCAAGCAGCCCTGCGGTCCTCTCTACGGCCTCCTCGAGCGCCTCCGGATGGCTAACGGGGTCTTTGGCGAAATACTTTCTGTTGGGAGGGGGGACCATGAGCCCGGCCAGGTTGCAGGGAATCTCGAGGTACACGGGCTTTTTCCTGAAGACGCACTCCTCTATCGCCTTGTCTATCAGATAAGGCGCGTCCCCCAGGTGCCTCACTATAACCGACATGGCCGTGGTATGGGAGAATATGTCCCTCTGATACCCGTAGTGCACCTCGCCGCAGGTGTGGTGTAATATCTGGTTCTCCATTTCGGAATTCGTGTTCGGGCCGCCCGATATGATGAGCACGGACAGGTCCTCGGCGTAAGCCCCCGCGATCGCGTTCAGGGCGCTCAGGCCTCCCACCGAGAAAGTGACCACCTGCGCCGCGACTCCGTTTGCCCTCGCGTACCCGTCTGCGGCGTACCCGGCGTTGAGCTCGTTGCAGCAGCTTATCATCCTCAAATCCCCGTTCTTCAAAAACTCGTCGAGTAGTATGAGGTTATAGTCTCCCGGTACGGCGAAGTAATGTCTTACTCCCGCCTCCGAAAGCCTCGACGCAACGTACGACCCTACGGTAACGTGATTGTCCGCGCTCATATGTTTTTATCTCCGGTGTATCTTGATTAGCAGCTCCTCGAAGCCGGAACACGCCAGAGTTCACGGCCGGGATCCGCACATTAAAACATAACACCAAAAACGGCGAGTCGCCGCTGACATACGGGAATATGACCCGTTCAATCCTTCGACCCCATCGACAAGCTCAGGACAGGCGTGCAGTTCAGGATAAACCTGGCTCCTTTATCTGACTAAAGCCGAAGAGCAACAAAGGGACCGTATACGAGCGCAGGTTCTGCGCCCGAGGACAGGTGGGCTCAGGACGAACGGGTCGGGCTATGTTTGTCAGCCTGGCGCGCGGGTAACGGAAGTATCGATTATCGGCGGACATTGTCCGTGCGCACGGGCGCGTGAATCCATTATCGGTTATATTAATCTAGATAGAACGAGAGGCGTAAACACATGGACATCGTGAAGAGGATAGAAGCTCACAGAAGGCTCGTTTCGGGCATATGCTGCCCGGAGCGCAAGGTCGATCCCGAGAATTTGAAAAGCGTGCTCAACCTGGCAATGGAGATAGCCAGGGAGGGGAGGGAAGGCAGAAAGATAGGGACCATGTTCGTAATAGCGGACACCGATTCCACGCTCAAACGCTCCCGCCCCATGATACTCGACCCGCTATACGGCCATCCCGATACCGCGAAGCGGATCGACGACCCCGGAATGCGCGAGACCTTAAAGGAGCTCGCCCAGTTAGACGGCGCGTTCATAATTACCGACAGCGGCGTAGTGCTTTCCGCATGCCGATACATAGACGCCACGTCGGAAGGGCTCGACCTGCCGCTCGGCCTCGGGAGCAGGCACATGGCCGCTGCGTCCATAACGAAGACAACGAGCGCCGTAGCCGTGGTCGTCTCCGAGAGCTCGATGGTGCGGGTGTTCGACAACGGAGGCATAGTCGGTGAGATAATCCCCGAGCTCTGGATGCTGAGGCAGTACGGCGCCCAGTTCAACGAACAGCTTGTAGGCGAAGCTATCACCGAAGAAGGGGTCATCACCCGTAACTGATTGCACGAGTAATGAAGATTATCAACATAGTGGACATACACGGGAACCTGACGCCGATAGACGGCCTGGGCGCGGCGCTCTGCCCGGTGGACCTCGTCATTATCTCCGGGGACCTCACCCATTTCGGGGACGGCAGGGACGCCGAAGATGTTATATCCTCGGTCGCGAAATATAATAGAAACATACTCGCCGTAACCGGGAACTGCGACACGAAAGGGGTGGACGAATACCTCTCCGCAAGGGGCCTTAACATACACGGAAGGACCGTAGATATTAAGGGACTTTCCATCACCGGGGCGGGGGGCTCGCTCCCATGCCCGAGCCCGACCCCGAACGTTTACACGGAGGAGGAATACGCGGAGATATTCGAGGGTTCGCTCGACGGTTCCGGGGACGGGGCGCCCCGGATACTTGTCTCTCACCAGCCGCCATACGGCACGCTCAGCGACACGCTCACGAACGGGTCCCACGTGGGCAGCAGGACTGTGAGGGAATTCATAGAACGTCACAAGCCTCTCGTATGCTTCACGGGACACATACACGAGGCCCCCGGAATCGATACGCTTGGAGAGACCAAAATCGTCAATCCCGGCCCCCTCGGCACGCGCTCCTACGCCTTCCTCGACATTACCGATAAAATAAACACACTCGAAATAAGGAAATTTTGAATAGCCTAGAAAAATATAAATAAAAATCCTCCCTGCCCCTCCTTTTTCTAAGGAGGGAATCAAAAATTACTTTCCCCCTTTGGAAAAGGGGAACAATTCCGACAAATCGGAGGAATTGGTCGGAGATGATTAAAAGCAAAGAAATCCCTTGATCGAAGCGACAGGGTATTTGAAACCAGATTAAGGGGGATTTAACAAAGAATGGAATGAGAGCAACAAGAAGATCACATCTATTACCTCATTTAACAGTAAACACAGATAGTTGTCATGTATTTCTAAACTATGACATTAAATATATTTTCCACATCTCTACCTTAATTTTTCTCCTTTCGGCTGCTCCTGGTTCCCACGCCCAGGAGCAGAAGTACCACCCGCTCGAGAGCTACACCGTCAAATACAGGATAGAGGGGAATAGCGCGGGCGAGAAGACCGAATATTCGGGCGATTGGGGAAAGAAGCTCTGCTGGGTCGAGGTTTCCGAGGTCAGGGTTCCGGGCGGCCCCCCGCTAAAGATTAACGAGAAGGTGATAACCAGCATCGCGGGCGGGGAGCAGTGGATCGTCAAAATCAACCTGGACGACAACACGGGGACGAAGGTCAGGAACCCGATGTTCCCCGAAATCTACAAACGCATCAAGGGCAAGGACCCCAGGGAGTTCACCGAGGAGTTCATGACCAACATGGGCGCGAAGCGGGTAGGGGAGAAGACAGTAGGCGGCGAGAAGTGCACCGAATGGAAGATCGGGGAAGGGGCCGGGACATGCATCACGGAAGACCTCGTGAAGCTCGAATCCTCGCTCGCCCTCGAAAAGATTTCGGTTAAGGAAACCGCGGTCGAGGTCAAACGGAACGCGCCTGAGCCCGAAGGAATCTGCGAGACCGGCTCGGCCGTCATAACCGAAACCGAAATCAAGGACCGGACGGACGAGGAAATAAAGGTCGAGTAGGCACACACATATTGTGTTCCGCGATTTCTCCGATCCTCCTCTGCTTTCGCCAACGAAAGAAGCCAGCCCGTTTATCCTGAGCTCGCCTGTCCTGAGCTTGTCGGAGGGTCGAAGGATTGAACGAGCTATACGCCCGCACGTCCACGGTGACTCACCACCCGTTCATTGTATGCGTGATTTTTTAAATCCTCCCTAACCCTCCTTTTTCTAAGGAGGGAACTAAAACATTTTCCCCCTTTGGAAAAAGGGGATTTAGGGGGATTTAGCTTTCCAGGCTTCCTGCGGCAGATTCCGAAATCAATCGCTGCTGGCCCGTCCCGGACTTGACCCGGGAACCCGCTCCTACAGATGTCTAAAATTCTTAGGAGTTAAAATTTATTACTACCCCTTCTTCCTGATCCCCTCGACATCAAGCTCGATGTTCACGTCGTCCCCGACTACGAGTCCTCCGGAGTCGAGCGTCTTGTTCCAGGTAATCCCGTAGTCCTTCCTGTCTATTTTCGTCTTCGCCGTGAACGCGGTGCGCTCGTTCCCCATCGGGTCCTTGGCCTTGCCGCCGTACTCCGCCGCAAGCTCCACCTGCTTCGTAACGCCGTTTATAGTGAGGTCTCCGATTATAGTGAATTCGTCCCCGTTACCTTTCTTCACTTCCTTGCTCTTGAACGTGATAGCGGGGTACTTCGAGACGTCGAGGAAGTCGGGGGATTTCAGGTGGTCGTCCCTCTTCTGCTTGTTCGTATTGATGCTCGCCGTGGTGATAGTCGTCTCTACGCTCGATTTACTAATGTCCTTGTCGTCGAACGTGTACGAGCCTTCCATCAGGTCGAACCTGCCTGTGACCGTGCTTATCCCCATGTGCTTGACCTTGAATATGACCTGCGAGTGATCGGGGTCGATCACGTATGTCACGGCCTCGGCGCGCGTTTCCCTAACGCCCGCGAGCGTGAGCATGATTACGGCGACAAGCAGCGCCGAAATGCCTTTTGCGATTCTCATATGTAATACCTCCTGGATGCTATTCGGTAATTGATTAGATGGTCCGGCAGAGCGGATGATTCAAGAATACCACACGATCCCCGCCCTTCCATATTTTTAATGTTAATATAAATCAAAAATACCCGGGACCGGAGACGCAAATGCCAGACGTAAAAATCCGTGAAGCAAGAACTAAAGACGCGGTCCGCATGGCGGAGATACTGAGGGAGATCGGGTGGTCGGAGAAGAGAAACGCCCTTCCTCCGGACGAGGTCGCGGGGCCGATCGAAAAACTCATCGAGCACTGCGAGAGGGACAGGGAGGGGCATTCTATAATAGTCGCCGCCGATGAGAATGACAGCGTCATAGGCTTTCTGAACGTCCACTGGGTCCCGTTCATAATGCTCGGGAGCCTCGAGGGGTACGTCTCGGACGTGTTCGTAAGCCCCGCCTCGGGCGGCATGGGGGTCGGGAAGGCCCTCGTCGAGCGCGTCATGGAGGAGGGTAATAGGAGGGGCTGCATGAGGCTCATGCTCACGAACGGCAGGGAGAAGCTCTCGTACAAGACCGGTTTCTACAAGAAGCTCGGCTGGACGGAGAGGCCGTCGGTCGCCAACTTCGTTTACTACTACAGGGAGCCCTGGTCGTAACAAAAAAGCCTCTTCCCCCGCTCGGAGGAAGAGGCTCCAAATTTTCAATCATTCTGAATTTATTTCAGGATCTCATCTTTTAATTCACCAATTACGCCGATTGCGCTCTCCTGCGCCTCACCGCGAAGAACACGCCGACGAGCGCGAGTCCGCCCGCAGCCGCGATCATCCCCCATTCGGAGAGAGTCGGTACCGCCGGAAGTCTCCTGTTCGTGAATGTGCAGGTGGTGAATCCTTGAGACTCACAACGGGCGCTCACGCCGTTCTCGATGAGCGTAACAACTATGCCCGGGTCTCCCTCGCAATTGATATCTACGAGTTCCCACCCTTCGAAGGGATCCTCGATAATCTCGTCGCTCTCACCGGTACCGAGGCCGCCCCCTGTACAACTTCCGTTGGCTGCCACGGAAAAGTCGTTAACGGACTGTCCGCGTATTTCGGAGAACGGGAAGAAGACCGACTCTTCTTCGGATTGAGGCACCGGCAGCTGGGGCGCGCTTTTACAGATTGTTATGCCGCAGTCCGGCTGTGCCAGTGCGGTGTCATAGAACGACGGAATCAGCAAAAGTCCCAATAAAGACAGTGCAAAAAGGTAAAAGGGCAATCCCCCGCGCATGTTCGAATTCATATATTCCTCCTTTAAGTTGCTTAAATATGTCCATTTTACAATAAACCGGGGGGATTAACAATAGAACGTCCGTCATTTCCGGCCGGGACAGCGGCACACTTTGACATTTCAAGTCATTACGGAACCGTTTCCAAAAAAAAGCCCCTTCCCCCGCTCGGGAGGAAGAGGCTTCCAACTCTTTCGTCACCCTGAACTCGTTTCAGGGTCTCATCTTTTACTCTGTTGATCCCTTCTTAAACCACACCTGCCTTCCTGCGCCTCACAGCGAAGAACACGCCGACGAGCGCGAGTCCGGCCGCAGCTGCGATCATCCCCCATTCGGAAAGTGTCGGAATGTTCGACACGTGTCCAGTTACGTTCGTGAACGTGCACGTTATCTCCGTTCCTCCGAGACAGTCGAGGCTGATCCCGTTTCTGATGAACGTCACGTCGACAAGCGTCGAATCGCTGCACTCGACGTTGTCCAGCACCCAACCGGGGAGGGGTTCTTCGACGACTTCGTAGTTATCACCGCTGAAAGCTGAGACGAAGCATTCGCTGTTTGGAACCAGCTCGAACGTATCGGAGTCACCGCCCTGCGACACGGTGAAAGGAAAGACAAGCTCAGCGACCTTGAAATCGACTACCGGTAATTCAGGCGCGCTCTTGCAGATTATAACCGCGCACTGCGCGTGGGCGGTGTTACTAAAAGACGGAATGAGCAAAAGTCCCAATACGGACAGCGCGAAAACGTAAAACGGTAATGCTTTATGGGTGTATATATTCATATATTTATCCTCCTGTAAATTTGTACAATTTGTCAATTTTACAATAAATCGGGGGAATTAACAATAGAGTACCGCGCCGGTCTCCCGGTTATAATCCAACCCGGGAATGACCGGACTGCTAATCGCCTTGCCATACCTCTCGCGGATGTTAGCCTTTAGAGAGAGGAGATCCGCGATGCCGAAATCAAAAACACTCTTCATCGTCCGCCACGCAAAATCGAGCTGGGACGACGCCGGGCTCGACGACAGGCAGAGGCCACTTAACCGGAGGGGCAAGGAAGAAGCGCCTAAAATGGGCAAGCACCTGGCTGATTACAAGCTGAGGCCTGATCTCGTCACGTCGAGCCCGGCAGTGCGCGCTCTCAAGACGGCCGAGAAGATTGCTAAAGAGCTCGGGTTTCAGAAATCGGACGTGCTCGTCGACGAGGGGCTCTACACGTTCGATGGGGGCGGCCTTATTGACGTGATAAAGGGGCTCGACGACAAGTACGGCACCGTGATGATCGTCGGCCACAACCCCGCCGTCACCGCCGCAGTGAACGAGCTCTCGGACGCGGGGATAGACAACGTCCCCACATGCGGCGTCGTGCTCCTCGAATTCAGGGCAGAAAAATGGAAGGACGTCGGGAAGAGCAAAGGCAAGCTCCTCGACTTCCAATACCCGAAGAAGCTTTGGGGACAGGCTTGAAATTTCTCACCCCGGCTGTATAAATTCCCGGTATCAGGATAAACCCGCATGGAATACTCGACCCCGGACCTCTGTGACCTCTATCCCGCGCTCGTCCGTATCGCCGAGCCCGTATTCAGGGATTTCGGCGGCAGGCGCTCGTTCGGGGGCGAGGTCGTCACCGTCAGGTGCTTCGAGGACAATTCGTTCGTGAAGGAAATTGCCGGCAGGCCCGGGCGCGGCAAGGTTATGGTCGTCGACGGAGGAGGCTCGGTGAGAAAGGCCCTTATGGGGGACCTCATTGCCGAGTCGGCAATGAAGAACGGTTGGGAGGGGCTCGTCATTTACGGCGCCGTGAGGGACGCGGACGCTCTAAAGGGCCTCGACCTCGGCATCAGGGCGCTCGCTTCGATACCGCTCAAGACCGAGAGGAACGGAGCTGGAGAGACGGGCGTCGCCGTGACCTTCGCGGGGGTAACATTCCTGCCCGGAGAGTACGTCTACGCCGACGGCACGGGGATCATAGTGTCCCCGCAGGCTCTCAGGATGCCTGGCGGGTGACGCACGCAATGTGTGTTCTTACGATTCTACCGGAACTACCTTGCCTAAACCAGTAACCGCGGCAATCTTATAAATCGGGCGAGAACGCAACTCGTGAAAGACGATGCCACTCCTGCCGTTAAAATCTATTGATTAACCTTGGAATATAATCTACAATGGAGACAGAAAGGACCCATCACCATTAATCCATATCACGCGATGATGATCGAGGCCAGAGCGGAGGCGCGATGAAACTTTTACTCATTAACCCGAGATTCCCGGAGAGCTTCTGGAGCTTCAAATGGGCGGTCGACAACATCATGCCCCGGGACATAAGGACCATAAACCCGCCCCTGGGGCTGGCGACGCTCGCGGCCCTGAGCCCGTCCGAGTGGGAAATCGAAATAATAGACGAAAACATCGAGACCATACCGCTCAACCCCGTGGCCGACGTCATAGGCGTCTGCGGGATGGGGGTGCAGTTCCTGAGACAGAAGGAGCTTCTCAGGTTTTACAGGAACAGGGGGTACTACGTCGTCGCCGGCGGGAGTTACGCCTCCCTGTGCCCGGAGTACTATCAGACGATAGCCGACACCGTGGTCGCGGGCGAAGCCGAATACATATGGAAGAGGTTCTGCGCCGATTTTGACAGCGGCTCCCCGGCGAAGCTCTATAAGGAATGCGAAGAGGTCTCGCTCGAGGACTCCCCGACGCCCCGGTTCGACCTGCTCAAGCTCGACAAGTACCAGGCGGTGAGCCTCCAGTTCTCCAGGGGGTGCCCGTACCGGTGCGAGTTCTGCGACATAATAGTAATGTTCGGGCGGAAGCCCAGGGTCAAGGCGTTCGAGCAGGTGGGGAGGGAGCTCGACGAGCTTAGGAAATTAAACGTCACGAACGTATTCTTCGTCGACGACAACCTGATCGGAAACAAGCCCGTCGCCAAGAAGCTCATGGCTTACCTGACGGATTATCAGAAGGAGCACGACTACAAATTCCTCTTCGGGACCGAGGCGTCTCTCAACATCGCGCAAGACGACGAGCTTCTGGAGCTCTTCACGAAGGCGAACTTCGGCTGGGTGTTCATAGGCATAGAGTCCCCGGACGAGGGGAGCTTGAAGGAAACGCTCAAGTTCCAGAACACGAGGGGCGACATACTCAGCTCCATAAGGCACGTTTATTCATACGGCATAGAGGTGCTCGCGGGCTTCATAATCGGGTTCGATAACGATACCGTCCGCACGTTCGACCTCCAGTACAATTTCATACAGAGCTCCGGCATTCAGGCGGCGATGATAGGCCTCCTCACGGCCGTGCCCAAGACGCCTCTTTACGAGCGTCTGGAGAAAGACGGCCGCCTGCTCAAGGAAGCGAGCGGGACCGACAACACCAAGCTCGGCACGAACCTCATACCGAAACAGATGTCCTACGACGAGATGGTGAGCGGCTACCGGGAGCTCTACTACAGGCTCCTTGACGACGCGACCATAGCCGAGAGGATAGGGAATAAAATGAAATACATGAAGAACCCCATTTTCAGGAGCACGTACGGCATCGGGGACCAGATACGCTCGCTTAAGAACTTCATCGTGAACGGCATAATACCGGGCGGGTTTTCGAGGGCGTATCATGTCTTAAGGACGTTCCCGTTCACGAACCCGGGCATGGTTCCGCTCGTCGTGCAGGACTGGATCATAGGCATCTCGATGAGGAATTACATCGACCGTCATTTCATAAGGGTAACGGAAGAAGAGGGCAGCCTCGCCAGGAACCACCTCGCGGCGTTCGAGGAAACCTTCGAGCGCTATCTCAAAAAGGGCGTGCTCGAAGTATCCCTCGATAGGGTAAGGAACGCGGCGCACAACCTCTCCATATCCATGAAAGGGGTGCTCGGCGGGGAATTCTTCGAGCGCATGGGCACGCACATAGAAAACGTGCTCCAGAGCTCGTCCTCCTCGGTCACGCTCAATATCGAGGAGATACACGAGGCCGAGCGCCATCACCTGCACACGCTCATCAACCGCCTGTCGAGATACGGGGACAGGATATACATAGCGGTGAACGAGAAGCTCCGCGACAAGGTGCACGTAGACTCCTCCGTGTTCAACCTCGTGCTCGAGGGCTGACACACACAACGTGTGTTTTATGATTCTGTCCAGACTCTTCAGCTCAATCCAGCAACTGCAGCAAGTTCGCCTTGCATAGTTAATTCCCTCCTTAGGAAAAGGAGGGTTAGGGAGGATTTTCCGTTTGCCTTTTCGTTAATCCCTCAACAGTCATCATCAAAGACTAAATCCCCCTGAATCTGGTTTCAAATACCATGTCACTTCGATTATGGGACTTCTTTGCTTTTAATCAACTCCGACCAATTCCTCACACGTTCGGAACTGTTCCCCTTTTCCTAAGGGGGGAAATGATTTGTCATTCCCGAATTCCTTTATCGGGAATCCAGTCCTTTCAAAATAACGGATCGCGGCTGGAAGCCGCTCCTGCAATTTGAGGAGGAAAAGAAGAAATAATATTTCCTTCCTTTGCCTTTTCATAAAACAAACATTGTGTGCCGTATTACGTGTGGTATCTTTGTTTTTTCCATTAAGGAAAAAAGTTTACTTATAGCGGGTATATTAATGCCCATGAAAGACCCATTCTCGATAATGCGCACAGGATTCGGATTCTGGGAATCCAAGGTACTGCTTACGGCTGTCGAGTTCGGCCTGTTCACCGAGCTCGGCGACAAATCCATGACCGCGGGAGAGATTGGGGAGAAGCTGTCGCTGCACCCGAGAGGCGTCCGGGACTTCCTCGACGCGCTCCTCTCCATGGGATTCCTCGGCAGGGAAGGGGACGGTCCCGGAGCGCTCTACTCCAACACCGAGGCCACACGCGCGTATCTCGACAGGGAGAGCCCTTCGTACCTGGGCGGCATTCTCGAAATGCTCAACAAGCGGCTCTATAAATACTGGGACGACCTCGGCGACGCGCTTAAGACCGGAATGGCGCAGAACGAGATAAAGCACAGCCGGAAGTCCCTCTTCGAGGAGCTATACTCGGACATACCGCGCCTCGAGCAGTTCATGGGGGCGATGGCCGGCATATCGCGGCATAATTTCGTCGCGCTCGCCCAGAAGTTCGACTTCTCCCGGTACAGGACGCTCTGCGACGTGGGCGGGGCGGCGGGGGTGCTCTCCATAGCGGTCTCGGAAAAACACAGGAACCTCAAATGCACGTCCTTCGACCTCCCGGAGGTCGAGCCCATCGCGAAAAGGTCTATCGAGCGCGCGGGCCTCTCGGACCGGATATCCACCGCCTCAGGAGACTTCTTCCGCGACCCTCTTCCGAAAGCGGAGGTGATTACGATGGGGATGATACTCCACGACTGGAGCCTCGATAAGAAAAAGGCCCTGATAAGGGCGGCGTACGATGCCCTTCCTGAAAAAGGGGCGTTCATAGTGATTGAGCAGCTTATCGACGACGAGCGCAGGGAGAACACGTTCGGTCTCCTGATGTCCCTCAACATGCTGATCGAGACGGGCGAGGGGTTTGACTACACGGGCGCCGATTTCGCGGAGTGGTGCGCGGAGGCCGGGTTCAGGAAGTTCGAGGTGATACACCTCATTGGCCCTTCGAGCGCCGCCATAGCGTATAAGTAGGAATTCTTATACCGCGGTAATCTCATGAATAAAGCGAGATCGCCACAGTCGCTCCGTTTTGGATTAATATTCTATGTGCCTTAGCATATAAGAGCACAGTATTCAGCCAATGGCGACCTGCTCTTCTTATTCATCAGAGCAGTTCTCGCGATGACAGAATAATAGATGTCATTGCGATCGCAATGCGCTGCCCGCCGCGAGAGCATCGACAATTCTTTTTTTGGGAGGATATCTCCATGAAGACGCGCGTCCTGGTTCTCGGAGCGGGTTTCGGAGGCCTCGAGCTCAGCACCCTGTTGTCGGAGGCGCTCAGCGATGAGGTCGATGTGACCCTCATCGACAAGAACGACCACTTTATTTTCGGCTACTCGAAGCTCGACGTAATGTTCGGCCGAACGGTGTTTGACGCGGTCCGTCTGCCGTACCGTAACTTTGTAAAAACGGGAGTGCGCTTTGTGCGGGAGACGATTACCGCGATTGATCCGGAAGCGCGGCGCGTCACTACCGATGCCGGCGGCTTCGAGTCAGATGTCCTGGTAGTCGCGCTGGGCGCCGACTACGACCTCGACGCCACGCCGGGGCTTGCCGAGGAGGGCTGCGAGTTTTATTCCGCGGCCGGGGCGGAGCGGCTGCGCGGGATGCTTCAAAATTTCTCAAAGGGCCCGGCCGTCATCGGCGTTTCCGCGGCGCCGTACAAGTGCCCGCCGGCGCCGAGCGAATGCGCGCTTCTGCTGCACGACTACCTGAGGACAAAGGGCGTCCGCGGCCGATGCGAAATTACGCTGGTGCTGCCGTTTGGGAGCCCGGTGCCGCCGTCGCCCGACACTTCCAGGGCGCTCGTCGCCGCCTTTTCTGAGCGCGGCATCAAGTTTGTCCCCGGCCGCCGCGTGGCTTCGCTCGACCCCGGCCGCCGCGTGGCGGTGCTGGACGACGGCAGCGAGCTGCCCTACGACTTATACCTGGGCGTGCCCAGGCACTGTGCGCCGAAGGTTGTCGAGGAAAGCGGCATGGCCGAGAACGGCTGGGTGCCCGTCAATCCGCGGACGCTCGAGACACGATTCGACGGGGTCTACGCAATCGGGGACATCGCGAATACCGGAACGCCCAAGGCGGGCGTGTTTGCCGAGGCCGCGGCCCGCGCCGTCGCGGATTCGCTTATCGCGCGCATACGCGGGGGCGGGCAGTCAGGGGCTTACACCGGCGCGGGTTCCTGCTACATCGAGTTCGGCGCCGGGAAGATCGGCCGGGTAGACGTGGATTTCTTCTCGGGGCCTTCGCCCACGGGTATATACCACGAGCCTTCAGTCGCCATGCGGACCGCAAAGGAGCATTTCGGTTCGAGCAGGCGCGCCCGCTGGTTCGGCCTCTGATTCATGCGATAGCGTATGCCGGAAAAGCCGGAGAATCGCTCCGGCAGTCGCGGGACAGACGGGACACATCATCAGGGTATATTCCCCGCTCGTATGTCCCATTGGTCCCATTGTCTAAATGCGGTAAGAGGGAGGGTGAAGGAATTGTCACCCACCCCTTCAAAATATGAAGCCCCACCCCTCAAATAATGACCCCCCGGGGGTCAATTTTTGCCCCCTAAGGAATACACATATAAGTAATACACAATGAATGAATACACAGTAAAAAAATGCGCGTAAAAAAACACGCGCGCCTGAAGAAGGTCAGGCTCATTGGAATTCCGCTTCCCTAATATTCAAATATTTGACAACACGCCATAAATATGAATAATTTTACCCTTTCACAGAAGCGGGAGGAGTACATCATGCAGGCGGTAATTAAAACCGGCGGAAAACAGTACATCGTAAACAAAGGCGACGTAATCGACGTGGAGCTCCTCAAGGGGAACCCGGGCGACGACGTCGAATTCAAGGACGTACTGCTTGTCGCGGACGAGGGCGGGACCGCCATAGGCTCGCCTGTCTTAGACAGCGCCGTAGTCAAGGCGAAGATAATCGGCACGAAGAAGGGCGAGAAGCTCATCATCTTCAAGTTCAGGAGAAGGAAAGACTTCAGGAAGAAGACAGGGCACCGCCAGAAGTTCACTTCGGTCGAGATAACGGAAATTTCAAAGTAAGGCAGGGAGGTAACCCAAAGTGGCAACAAAAAAAGGCGGCGGCAGCACCAGAAACGGCAGGGACTCCAGGGGCCGCAGGCTCGGGGTCAAGAAATTCGGCGGGGAGGTCGTAAAGGCCGGCAACATCCTCGCGAGGCAGAGGGGCACGACGTTCCACCCGGGACTCAACGTGGGCATGGGACGCGACCACACGCTCTTCGCGCTTAAGGACGGCGTGGTGGAGTTTCAGCCGTTCAGGAAAAACAAGACAAAGATCAATATCCAGCCGGTTCAGGCACAGGCTTAGGCCGGGACCAATATCCGGAATTTCAGCCGTGCCGGGAGCCCGGAGCGGCTCCCCCGGCTCCCGGCGGGAAACGACGGCCCGGACGGCGGCCATTCAGCCATAAGCAATCAACACGGATAATTATTCATTCCGCAGGGCGGCCCCGAACGAGCCCGCGATTTTGTTAACACTCTGTTAAAATTAATCTTTACTAGTTAAATTTTACTCAGTATTATAAGGTAGCTTTTTCTATGCGAAGTCTTCACTTTAAATGAACGCGGGCGGCTGTTGACCGCGGCGCGTTCGAACTGCCGGAGAAACGAGATACATGGGATTCAAGTCCAGGTTAGGGAACATATATTCGGGAAACAGTCTTGTTCTCGCCCTGATATTCATCCTCGTCTCCGTCCTCGTCTCTCTATTTAACTCCTACTATTTCACGACCACGATTACGGAACAAAGGGGCCAGGAGCTGGCCCAGCTCTTCAACGCCCCGGGCAAGACCTTCGCAGACACTTCTAAAGAGATACTGAACTCCAGACACGACATAGTTTATATAAAGCTCCTCAACCCGGACGGCGTTATGCTCGAGAGCTTCGGAGGGGATGACACGGAGAATCTCGAGATCGTCCCAATTACCACGCCCGAGAACAACACGATTGTGCTCGGGGTCACCGGGAGGGACTTCAAGAGCCTCGTCCTTTCCTCCCTCATGTGGAGCGTCCTCATAGGCGTCGCGGTCTCCGTGATAGTCATATTCATACTGTCGCTCTTCTCCTCGGGCCGTAACGACGCGATAGAAAAGCTGATATCCGCCATGAAGAGCGTCTCCCGCGGGGACCTCACGGGCGCAAGGCTCGACCCGGAAGCTTCCGACGACGTTTCCACAATCAGGGCCTACGAGACGTTTAACCAGATGGTCGATAGAATGAGGAAGAGGGAGGACATGGAGGAGGAGATACCCCCGTTCCAGCCGACTCTCATTGCCTCCGACGAGGACGAGGAGGAGGAAGAGACAACGTCCAGGCCCCGTAACGTGACCGTCATCGTCGCCAAGATAGCCGACTTCCAGGAGCTTTCCAACACGCTCAAGCCGTCCGAGTTCAACTCGTTCCTGGCCGATTACCGGAAAGCCGCGTCGGCGATAATATCCAACTACGGAGGGGTGATCGAGGCGCTCCTGAAGGACGAGATCGTGGCGTTTTTCAACGCCCCTGACGAGCAGGTGAATCCCGAACTAAAGGCCGTATGCTCGGCCGTCGAGGTGCTCCAGCTCCTTGCGAGCATTACGAAGGAAAGAAAGATAGAGGGCAAGGCCCCCATAAGCGGGAAGATCGGAATAGGCATGAAGTCCATCCCCGTGTACGAAGACTCCGGCATGCCGCACGGCGTAAAGCAGATCACGGACATGGCCAGAAAAATCAGCACCATAGCCCCCGTCTGGAGGGTCATAGTGTCGGCAGACGTCTACGGTATCGTGAAGGAATACGTGGACGCCCGGGAGCTCAAGCTCGGGAACGAACCCTATTACTCCATCGTCGGAGTCGAAGAAGGCGTAGTCTAAAGCGCCGCTTCACCGGGTTAGCCGCGCACAATCTGCACAATCCAAAACGTGAAATCCATCTTTTGCCTTTCTCTTTTCCCGACATTACAAAATTTGCGGCGGGCACACACAATGTGTGTTTTATAATCCTTCCGAAACTCTCACGCTCAAACCGGCAACGTAGCCCAACCCGTTCGTGCTGAGCTAGTCGAAGCACGCTACCGACATTACGGAATTTGCGTTAAGAAAATCGATTGTACGAGCGTTAAGAATCTTCCACGGGGTGGGGTTGAATTGGAAGATTTAGCGAGTACATGAGATTTTTAGCACAATTCTGTAGTCGGATGATTTTTGCTTCTTTTCATCAAGGAAAAGAAGAAAACACTGTGTGTGCCTCTACGACACTCCCAAACTCCTCAGGCTAAACCGGCGGCACAGCCAAACCCGTTCAATCCTTCGACAGACTCAGGACAAACGGTTTTGGCCGCCTATCGTCCGCCCCGCCCCGATTTGTCTCATTTTAACGGCTAGTGTAATCTTTCTACCTTGATTATGAACGGAAAGCGCGTAGTAGTGGCCATGAGCGGAGGCGTAGACAGCACGACCGTGGCGGCCCTGCTGAAGAAGGAAGGATGCGAGGTTATAGGCATTACGATGCAGCTCCTCGATTACGGGGACGCCGAAGGGGGGTGCTGTTCTCTCGACCAGGTAGTTGACGCGAGGAGGGCGGCCGCGGAGCTCGGCTTTCCCCACTACGTCGTAAATTTCACCGGGGAGTTCAGCAAATACGTCCTGACCGACTACGTGGACAAGTACATGTCGGGGAAGACCCCGATACCGTGCGTGCTCTGCAACAAGCACATCAAATTCGACCTGCTCCTGCAAAAGGCCCTCGAGCTCGGGGCGGATTACCTTGCGACCGGACACTACGCGAGGATAGAGCGGGACCCCGTGCACGGACGGCTCGCGCTCAGGAAGGCGGAAGACGCGTCCAAGGACCAGACCTATTTCCTCCACACTCTCACTCAGAAGGAGCTCGGCCGCCTGATGTTCCCGCTCGGAGACATGACGAAGGACGAGGTCAGGGAGATAGCGAAGGGCTTCGGCTTAAGACAGGCGGAGAAGCCCGACAGCACCGGGGTGTGCTTCGTACCCGGCGGGAATTACAGGGATTACCTGGAGGCCCGCTCCGCGTTCACGCCTTCAAACGGCGAGATAGTAAGCTCGGCGGGCGACGTGCTCGGCGCTCACAGGGGCGTCTTCTCCTTCACCGTGGGGCAGAGGCGGGGCCTGGGCATAGCCGCCGGAAAGCCCATGTACGTGACCCGCATAGAGCCCTCGTCCAACCGCGTATTCGTCGGAGGGGAGGGAGAGCTATACAGGACGCGGCTCGTGGCGGAGGACATTACGTGGGTCGATAACACTAATATTGACGATATGATAAATAGCACAGTTAAAGTTAAGGCCAAGGTCAGATACAGGCACCCCGAGAGCGACGCGGAGTTGAAGTTGTGGAGCCGCACGGAGGGCACCCTCGAATTCGGGAGCCCCCAGAGGGCGATCACGCCCGGCCAGGCGGTCGTGTTCTATAGCGGCGACACGGTGCTCGGCGGGGGGTGGATAAAAGAGGTGCTCCCGCAATGAAGAGCGTTTCAGTCGTGACCCTCGGGTGCAAGGTAAACCAGTACGATACGGCCGCCATACTGAACCGCCTGCCCAAAAGCAGGTACGTCCGGGTCCCTTTCCCCGAGAAGGCCGACGTGTACGTCATAGACACCTGCACGGTGACCCACAAGGCGGACGCCGAGGCCCGCCACTACATACACAGGGCCAGGCGCGCTAACCCCGAGGGCGTCGTCATCGTCACGGGCTGCTACGCCCAGGTCTCGCCCGAAGAGCTCAGGCAGATCGGGGACGTCGATTACGTCATCGGCAACTCGCACAAGTTCTCCGAACTGCTTAAAATAATCAGGGAAGGAACCCTGCAGAGCGAGCCCAGGCTCTTCATCTCGGACATATTCAGCGAGAAGAAAAAGGTCTTCGAGACGCCCGGCATTGAGTACTTCCCAGGAAGGACGCGCGCGTTTTTAAAGGTCCAGGACGGGTGCAATTACGCCTGCACGTTCTGCATCATACCGCGCGCCAGGGGAAGGTCGAGGAGCCTCCCCGCAGCCGACATACTCGAGCGCATGGAGAAGCTGGCCCTTGCCGGATATAAAGAGATAGTGCTCACGGGGGTGCATATCGCGAGCTACGGCAGGGACATCGGCACGAGCTTCCCCGAGCTCTTAAAGAGCATCGAGCGGGAGAGGATAGTAAAACGCGTGCGCCTCACATCGCTCGACCCGGCCGACATAGACGAGGATCTCATAGGCTTTATCGCCGGCGCAGAGACCATATGCCCGCAGTTCCACGTCGCCCTTCAGAGCGGAGACGCCGGCGTGCTCAAGAGAATGAGGAGGCGATACGCCCCGGAGAGGTTCGTAAAGCTCACGAGCCTCATACGCGAGAGCATTCCCGACGCGGCCATAGGCTCGGACATAATGGTGGGCTTCCCCGGAGAGACGGAGGAGGAGTTCGGGAACACATACGAGACGGCCGGGAACTCGGCGCTCACGTACTTCCACGTATTCCCTTATTCGAAGCGGAGGGCCACCCCCGCCGCCTCCATGCCCGGGCAGGTGCACCCGGACACTATCAAGCGTCGCGCGGCGCTCCTGCGGGAGCTCGGCACGAGAAAGAAGGCCGAATTCCACAGGGGCTTTATCGGACGGAGCCTCCCGATACTCGTCGAGGCCGGGGGGAAGGGTACAACGCCCAACTACATACCGGTGCGGATTACGGGCGGAGCGCACGCGCAGGGCGACGAAATAACGGTCACGATCACAGGGGTTTCGGGCGAAGAAGCGCTCGGCGCCCCGATCCGGGACATCGCCTGATCCCGTATTATCTATCGAGAATGAAAATACGCGCCCCGCTTTTATTAATCCTCGTATTCCTCACGCTGACGTCGTGCCAGACCGGTTATTCCTCGGGCAAGGAGCTCACGGCCGAGAACTGGTACGTCCCGGAAGAAACACTCACCGTTTGGGCTCTATCCGATACCCATATCACGGACGAGGCGCACATAAAACCCTTCAGGAACGCGGTCGAGGACATGAACGACAACGTCACGGACGTCGATATGGCCATCAACGCGGGCGACGTCGTGAATTTCCCGACCGCGGAGAGCTACGACCTGTACATCAGGACGAGAGACGGGTCATACATCAAGGAATGGCACGAGATAATCGGGAACCACGATTACAAAACCGACAAGGGGAATATATTCAGGAAAAAATTAAGGGGGGGAGGGGACGTCAACTATACGGTCGAGAAGGGGAACATCCTCTTCATCTTCATGTCGAACGAAGACACGGGCAAGGCGACCGTCATAACGGACGAGACCTTCGAGTGGTGGAAAAATCTGGTGATCGACAACCAGGACAAGATAATTGTCGTTACTACGCACGCGCCCCTTCAGGGGAGCGGCATAATGTTCTCGTCCATAGCCGCGAGACAGATAACGGACTCCAAGAGGTTCAGAGAGGTGCTCAGGAAATACAAGGTCGATCTATGGCTCTCGGGACACCTCCACATACCCCAGGAGATGATAGACACCATAGTCAAGCAGAAAGACCTGAACGGCACGGTCTTCGTCGAGATATCCTCCATACGTCCCGACCTCGGAGGCATGAAGGAGCCCGAATCGAGGGTGCTCACGTTCGCCTGCGGCACGGACAAGGTGCTTATAAGATCGCGTAACCACGAGCGCTATTTCTACACCCCCGGCCTCGACAAGGTCTTCACGCTCTCAAAGCCCTATAAGTGCGACTGACGCACACATAGTGTGTTCTACGATCCCTTCCCGGCCCCCTAAGCTCAAACCGGCGACGTAGCCAAACCGTTCACCCTTTCTTTAATTCCCTCTCCCTTGAGGGGAGAGGGATAGGGTGAGGGTGTACCTTATATTTCTTTTTCTCTCCCCGACATTAGAGAATTTGCGTTAAGAAAATCGATTGTACGAGCGTTAAAAATCTTCCACGGGAACGAATGCAAGCGAGCGCGCATTCGGACACCCTCTCCTATCCGCACGACGTTAGTTAGCCACGGACATCGCTAAACTATTGCTCCGATGGGGTAGAATCGGAAGATTTAGCGAGTACATGAGATTTTTAGCACAATTCTGTAGTCGGATGATTTTTGCTTCTTTGTATCCAGACAAAGAAGAAATAATATTGCCTTTGTTTTTCTTTGTCTTTTCGAAAGAGCACACTACGTGTGTTCATCAAGGAAAAGAAAGATAAAAAAAAGCCTTTGTCTTGTCCTTCCTTAGTCTTGTCTATTCGAAAGAGCACACTTCGTGTGTCACAGCACCTTCCTCTTTCTCCTGAGATAATCGACGAAGAGGTACTTCCCCAGGTGCTCGGGCGTGGTAAAGAAGGCGCGTCCCTTGTTGATGCGGGTCATCTCGTCGACGAAGCGTCTCAGAGAAGGGCTGTCGTCGAGCATGAAGGTATTTATGCGTATGCCCATGGAGGTTACGCGCTTCACTTCCTTAAGCGTCTCCAGAGTGGCCCTCGGGGAGAGCCCGCCGAAGAACATCGGGAGCTCTACCTGCAGATAGCCGTCGAGATAATAGGCCGTGGGCTGGCCGTCCGTGATGAGGATTATCTGCTTATTCGTGTTCCTCGACCTGGAGATCGTCTTTGCCGCGACGGATAGGGCCTCCTGTATGTTCGTGAACGGGTCGTTCGAGTCCCACGTCGTCACGGCAAGCTCCTTCGTCGTGAGCTTCCTCGCCCCGGTCGAAAACCCTATGATGTGGAAATCGTCCTTCGGGTAATTGGTCCTTATCAGGTGGTCGAGAGCGAGCGCGACCCTTTTCGCCGCCGGGAACCTCCCCTGAAAACTCATCGACCAGGAGAGGTCGAGCAGGAGCGCCGTCGTCGCGTGCGTATGGTATTCCGTCTCGTATACCTCGAAATCCCCCGGATCGACCCTTACCCTCCCGCCTCCCGGCTCCCTGAGGAGCGACTTTTTGAGCGTGCTTACGATGTCGAGGTTAAACGGGTCCCCGAACTCGTACTCCTTCGATTCCTCGGGCTTCGCCGATCCCGACCCCCTCCACTCCGTCTCGTGGTCGGCGACCCTGTTCCGCTTGAGCGACGAGAATATGTCGGCGACGGCCGTCTCGCCGAGCTTCCTTATGCCCCTCGGGGTGAGCTCCGTGCGCTCCCCCCTCGTCCTTATCAGGCCCGAGTTCTCGAGCGCGGCCTTAAAGCTCTTTAACAGGCGGAGAGAATTATAACCCTCCGGGCTGAGCGCCCCGCCGATCCCCTCCGGGTCTATTTCATGGAAGCTCCCCGAGACCAGGCTCTTCTCCATCCGCTCGAGCTCCTCGAGCCTCTCTATCAATTCCAGGAGGCCCTCGAGCTCAATCGGGGTCTCGCCCGTGAACCTTTCACCGAAACGCTTGATGAACCTCTCGGCCTTCTTTATGTCCTCGAGCCTGTCGAGAAGCGCGCGGAACCTTTGAGCGGCTTCCTCGTCGAGGAACTCATAGTCCCTCAGGCTTTCTATCGCCGCGCCCGGCTTGCCGTCGAGGCCTCTCAGCAAGGCTTCCCTCGTTTTCAGGTCCGCCGAATCCGGGGAGAGCGAGCGCATGATGTGTTCGAGCTCCCGGTTGACGATGTCCGAAAGCTCGTTCTTTATCCCGGCGAGCGCTGTCCTGGAATTGTATTTATCGTAGGCCCTCTGTCTCCAGGCCGCGAGCTCGGAGCGGAGGTCGTCTATGCCCATCACCCTCACGCTGAGCCCCTTAATCCCCTGCTTGAGTATCCATTCGTATGCCTCGTCAGGGGTCCACCCTTCCATCAGGTAATCGGAGAATTCGCCGAAGAAGTCCTCTACCCCCGGGTCGAACCCGGACTGACTTCCGTCCCACTTCCTGTACCTGTACGAGGTGGTCATTTGTAGATTATCTTTCCCCGGACGTTTTCCTTGTTGAGCTTGTTGTTCAGGTGGAGCCCTTCGAGCGTGAATTCCACGGCGGCCGCGATCTCGGCGGGAGATTCCGCTACGCCGAGCGAGTCGACGCAGCCCTGGAGGCCCTTTATCTCTCTTAACCCCATCATGTAGTCCTCGGACGGCATAACGTCGGCGACCTCGACGTAGCCGTGCTCGAAGCTCTTTATGAGTTCCGACATGAAGTCGAGGGAGGGGAAATAGCCGTCGAAGACGGTCTTGATGGAGCGCCTTATCAGTTTTTCCACCACGGCCGCCTCCGAAGAGTCGTCCCCCAGGTATTCGAGCTCTATCTTGCCGCTCGTAGACTGCACGATAGACGGGAAGTCAGTTATCCTGGGCGCGACCTCGCGCTCCCCGAGCCTTATCCCCCTCTTTTCCGCCGCCGCGATGACGCTCTCGTAGTTCGCGATCGACGTCCTTACGCTCACGCCGGAGCGCTGGTTGATGTCCGCCGAACCCCGCGCCTGAAACGATATCTCGGCGATTATCTCCTTTATGAACCTCGGCACCCTGAGGGTTATACCGTCTATATCGGGCACGAAGGCTTCCTGCTCCATTATGATTATCTCGGTCTCCCGGGTCTTCGGGTAATGGGTGCTTATCTGGGACTGGAACCTGTCCTTGAGAGGGGTGATTATCCTGCCCCTGTTCGTATAGTCCTCCGGGTTGGCCGTAGCCACGATGCATATGTCGAGAGGGAGCCTGACCTTGTAGCCCTTTACCTGTATGTCCTTCTCCTCCATGATGTTGAAGAGCCCGACCTGCACCTTCTCGACCAGGTCGGGAAGCTCGTTTATGGCGAATATGCCCCTGTTGGTCCTGGGTATGAGTCCGAAGTGTATCGTGAGCTCGTCGGACAGGTACCTGCCCTCGGCGACCTTGATAGGGTCCACCTCGCCAATGAGGTCGGCGATCGAGACGTCGGGCGTGGCGAGCTTTTCGCTGTACCTGTGCTCCCTCCCCACCCATTCGATCTCCGTGTCGTCCCCGTACTTCCGTACGAGGTCCCTGCAGCATCTGGTGATCGGGTCGTAGGGGTCGTCGTTGAGCTCGCCCCCCTTGATTATCGGCACTTCCTCGTCGAGGAGGTTCGTGAGGGCCCTGATGAGCCGGGATTTCGCCTGGCCCCTCTCCCCGATGAAGATGATGTCGTGCCCCGCGAGTATGGCGGTCTCCACCTGGGGGATAACGGTTTCTTCGTATCCGATTATGCCAGGGAACGGGGTCTCGCCGCCCCTCAGCATCCTGATGAGGTTCTTCCTCATCTCCTCCCTTACGGAGAGGACCCTGTACTCGCTCGCCTTGAGCTCCCCGATGGTCGCGGGTTTCTGGAACATTATTTTCTCCCTCCGGAGCAGGCGTATTTTATTGCCGTTCTATCGAGGGGCCCAGGCGCCGGTACGCTCCCGGCGCGGCGGCCCTGAATTACAAGTTTACACAGAAAATTATAATTGCAATCCACGCACGATAGAAGCCCGCGCCCCCTGCTTCCATATACTCCGGGCTTTCAATGATATACCGCAGGGTATATAATCAGGGTTCAGCGGCAGCGCGGCGCGAAAGCGCGCGCTGAATCGAGTCGCGGCAGTTTACATCTAAGATGTCGTATGGCGCCGAGGGAAGCCTTGGCGGCGTCCAGGGTTTGCCGCCCGGTCCGGGGGACCTGCGCGGGACGCGGCGCGGATCTGAAATCCGCCCGCGGGCGGGAGACAATCACAGCATGTTCATGTGTAAAGACTTAGTAGAGAATATCATGGGCTACATCGATAACGAGCTCGACATGAAGACCCTCGAAGAGCTCGAGAAGCACGCCGGGGAGTGTCCCGAGTGCAGGGCGTTCGTCGATACGTATAAAAGGATGCTCGAGCTCGCCGGGAAGCTCGGGGACAGATCGTTCGTGACCCCGGAGATAAGAAACAGGCTCAAGGTCCTTCTCAAATCGAAGATGAAACCCTGTTGAACCGGTCTTATTAATACCCCATTATTAAACGATAAATTATCCGCGATAGTCAGCGCGTGGCCGGCTCCCCGGCTGTTAATACGGCGAAGCCCGCGCCCTCCGGTAAACCCTCCGGAGGAGCAGGGGGAGATAAAAAATTATTTACAATTCCATTCTTTGTGCATATATACTATGATTAAAACGTCAAACGGGTGAAAATGAAAGGGGATATTGACAGCGGTATAGCTCGTGAGAGCCTTAAAAGGATTTCCGCCAACTTTGAGCTTGAGCTCTTGCGCCTGATAAAGACGCTTAACCTTATTTCACAGTCAAAGGAGCTCTACAAGGGGCAGATTACGTTTATTCAGGCCCTCACCGACAAATATAAACTCGGCCTGAGCGGCTTTACGATCAAGCTCCTCGACATCGAGAGGAAGTCCCGCGAGCCCGCCCCGGTCAGGGGCCCTGACGACCTTTTCGCCCCTCCCGGAAAGACCGAGCTCAGCCCCGCCTCCGTGGCCGGCATAGTAGGCGAGATAAGGGATTACCTGGACGACATCAGCACCGAGATTGAGAAAAACAAGAACGAATATCTCGGCAGGCTCGATTCCGTCTATTCGGTGTACAACCTCCAGCTGGGCGCGTCCCAGACGGACCTCGACCTCAAGCTGAGGGAGCTTCAGAAGGAGATATCGCGCATTTCCGAATCAAACGGCTCGAGCGTCGAGGAAAGAGAAGCCCCGGGGGACGTAACCAGGATCGATTACGTGAAGCCGTCGCTGCATCAGACTGAGACGGTGAAGCCCAGGGATAGGAATATCGATTACATAGGACCCGACGAGCCGAAAAAGCAGCCGCCGCAGAGGCCCGCGGCGCAGGCGCAGGACGCAAAGCCGAAGCCGGAGATAAAATCGACTGCCAATGCCGTTACCGAAGAATCCGATAAAGAGGCGAAGATAAAGAATTCATACATCCTGGGAGCGGGCCTCCTCATACTCGGCATCATCGTGGGGGTGCTGTTCTACGATATGCTTATGAGAATGTGGGGGGTAGAGGAGGTGTCAGTAGTGGATTTAAAAACATCTTCAAACGCCGTGAGCTTAAATAACGCGAAGCCGAAGATTCCGCCTCCCGCGGTGAAAGAAAAACCGGCTGCCCCCGCAGCAGCCGATTCTGACCGGGATAAAGCGAAAGAGAGTTCTAAATTGATCCGGCCGGCCGTGCCCGGAGACGAGAAAACAGTTGCGGACGCGGACTCCGCCGCGGTGAAGGATAAGTCCTTTACAATCCCTCCTCAGGCAAAAGAGCCCGCCACCGTACCCGCTTCATCTCAGCCCGGAGCCTCCGTAAATTACACGGTCATCGGGGTAGGGGCCAACGTCAGGAGCGGCCCCGGAATGGGCAGCGAAGTCGTTACGATAGTAAAAGAGGGAGAGGTGTTCAGGGGGCTCGGCGAAAAGAAGGGCAGGTGGGTAAAGATAGTCGCGTCAGACGGTAAAGAAGGCTGGATATCAGAGAAGGTCGTAAGGGAAGTCCAATAATCCTCACCCCTGTTCCCCCGTGTCGCAATAGCCGAAACTAGTTCTGTTTTTTTGCCGAAGAGGTGTTGACGCTGACCGGCGGCAGGCCGCGGTTCATGCCGGAAGAGGCTTTATTCATCTCCCTGTATATCTCTTTCGCCTTCTGCGGCTGCCCCATCTTTTCATACGCCATGGCCAGATGGACGTTTGCCCGGTCCCGTAAAGGTCCATCTGGCATTTTCTGGAATTGCGAAAGGAACTCGACCGCCTGCTGCCAGTTGCCCTGTTCGAACCTCGCGAGCCCCTGGGTCAGAAGCGCCGACTGGTTAAGCATGTCTTCCTTGACGCCGGAATTCAGAAATTCATCGAGCTCGTTTATGGACTCGTCGTATTTCCCGAGCTTGAAATTAATAAGCCCCGCGTAGTAGAGCGCGATTTTCGTTATTTTGGCGTCAGGGTATGCGCTCTTTAACGAAAGGAACTCCGAGACCGCCCCGTTTAGATCTCCCGCGTTATATTTTTCAACCGCGCCCGTGAACATCATGGCCGCTTTGTCCTGGTTCCCTTCGCCGTGACGGTTTATAGCGTAAGCGGCGACGAGCACCACGATCACGGCCGCCACCACCAGTACTATTTTTTTCGAGTGATCGGAAAAATATTCGAAGCCCGCGATGACCGTGCTGCTGAACTTATCCGGGCCCTTGAGCTCTTTCCGCGTGTATTTAATTTTCGTAGCCATGGGGAGAATTATAATCAGAGGTATCGGAATTACAAGGTTATTTCGACCCTTCCCCCCGCCCCGGGCGCGCACCCAGGCGGGGGCTTTTCCTTGCGGTTTACCGCCCGCGGGGCTAAACTAAACCGGGAGCGAGGGCATGATCAGGCTAATCCCCTTAATATTAATAACACTGTCATTTTATCTGTCGCCGATAAACATTAATGAGGCCTACCCGCTGGCCGAATCTGCGCCCGCGGGCAAAGAACCCTCTCCCGGAATAGTCGTAATAGAAATAAACGGAATGATCAACCCCGCAGCGCTCGATTACATCCGGACGGGAATAGACGAGGCGGAGGGAAAATCCGCGGAGGCGCTGATAATCCTCCTCGACACCCCCGGAGGGCTGCTCAACTCCACGAAGGAGATCGTGAAACTCATACTCAACTCCCCCGTCCCCGTAGTCGTTTACGTCTCTCCCAAGGGGGCTTCCGCGACCTCGGCGGGCGTATTCATCACGCTCTCGGCGAATATCGCCGCGATGGCCCCCGGCACGAGCATAGGGGCGGCCCACCCGGTCTCGCTCGAACCGTCGGGAGAGGAGCCCGGCAGAAAGGACGGACAGGAAGGGAATAACGGCGGGGATAACACGCCCGTTAAAAGAGCAGGCAATCCGCCTGGCGATGGTCCGGCGAAGGACATCATGGGGGAGAAGCTCGAGAACTACGCCTCGTCCTTTATCGAAAGCATCGCCGAGGAGAGGGGCAGGAACGTGAAGTGGGCGGAGCAGGCCGTGAGGAAAAGCTCCTCCATCACATCGACCGAGGCGCTCAGGATGCACGTCATCGACTTGATCGCCCCCGACCTCGACGGCCTCGTTAAAGATATAGACGGAAGGGAGGTGAAACTGCCCGGCGCCGAAAAGACGCTTCACACGACAGGGGCCGTAATATCGAGAATCCCGATGAACGCCAAGCAGAGGCTCATCGACATTCTGAGCACTCCCGATATAGCGTTCCTCCTCCTGTCCCTGGGCTCGCTCGGCCTGCTCCTCGAATTCTACCACCCGGGCCTCGTCTTCCCCGGAGTCGCCGGGGCCGTGTGCCTGATCATGGGGTTCGTCTCTTTCCAGATACTCCCTTTTAACTACGCGGGCATAGCGCTTCTCGTCCTCGGCATAGCGCTCTTCATAGCCGAAATCTACGTCACGAGCTACGGCGTGCTGATATTGGGCGGGCTCATAAGCTTCGCCCTCGGGGCTCTTCTTCTTTTCGACACCCCCGAGTCCGATGTGAGGGTCGGGTTTGATTCCGTGATCGCCTCTACGCTCGCCTTCGGACTCTTCTTCGCATATGTGATATTCTATTTGATCAAGGCGCAGAGGTTATCGCCCGGCATGGGGTACGAGGGGCTCGTAGGGAAAGAGGGCGGCGCGGTTTCGGAAATTCACGCCGCGGGCAAGGTCTTCATCGACGGCGAATACTGGGACGCCGTAAGCGACGAGCCGGTGCAAAAGGGGGACAGGGTCAGGGTCACGGAAGCGCTTTCGGGGTTCAAGCTTAAAGTAAAAAAGATCTGAATCAATTTGCCGAGGAGGTAATTATGTTTTCACCGCTAATAATATTCGTCGGAATTTTAGTGCTGCTGATACTGTCCGGAGTAAGAATACTGAACGAGTACGAGAGGGGCGTGGTATTCAGGCTGGGCAGGATAGTAGAGCCCAAGGGGCCCGGCTTTAAGTGGATAATCCCGATGGTGGATAAAATGATAAAGATAAGCCTCCGGGTGATCACGATGGACGTGCCGCCCCAGGACATAATCACGAAGGACAACGTCTCGGTCAAGGTGAACGCCGTCGTATATTTCCGCGTCGTCGACCCGGTGAAGGCGGTGATACAGGTTGAAAATTACCTCTACGCCACCTCCCAGCTCGCGCAGACCACGCTAAGGAGCATACTCGGGCAGGTGGAGCTCGACGAGCTCCTGGCCGAGAGGGAGACCCTCAACATGAAGCTCCAGGAGGTGCTCGACAAGCATACCGACCCCTGGGGAATAAAAGTCACTCTCGTAGAGGTTAAGTATGTCGACCTCCCCCAGGAGATGCAGCGCGCCATGGCCAAGCAGGCGGAGGCGGAGAGGGAGAGGCGGGCCAAGGTCATCTCCGCGGAGGGCGAATACCAGGCCGCGACCAGGCTCGCCGACGCATCCGATATTCTGTCCCGTAATCCGATGTCTTTACAGCTGAGATATCTCCAGACGCTGCTCGAAATGTCCTCGGAAAAGAACACGACGATAGTATTCCCGCTTCCTATAGACCTAATTACACCTCTTCTCAGGAAGCTCGACAAACCCGGCAACGATTAATTCACGAAAGAGTACAAAATAAGGAGATGAAATTGAAAAGAACTTTCCTCTTCGCCGTCCTTTCTATAGCCCTGATATCCGCTCTGATCTCGTGCAAGTCGCGGGATGAAGCGACGGAACCCGCCTCCGGGGAGAAAAAGACATCCGCCGGAGCCCCGGACAACCCCGCGCCTGAGCCGGCCGACGGCGACTGGCTCATCTACCACCTGGGCGCGGAGCCCGCTACGCTCAACCCCATAACGGCGACGGACGCGTACGAGGGGATAATCACTGGCGGGAATATCTACGAGACCCTCGTCAAGCGCGACAACAAATCCCTCGAATTGAAACCGCTTCTGGCCGAGTCCTGGACCATATCGGACGACAAGCTCACGTACACGTTCACGATAAAAAAGGGCGTAAAATGGCAGGACGGCGTCCCTTTCACGGCTGACGACATAGTGTTCTCGTACAAGACGATAATGGACCCCAAGGTCGACGCCCCCCAGCTAAGGAGCTACTACCAGGAGATAAAGAACGTCGAGGCCGATTGAACGAGCATACGGTCAAGTTCACTTACGCGAGGCCCTACTTCCTCGCGCTCGAATTCTGCGGCGGCATCCCCATAGTGCCGAAGCACATATTCGAGAAGGGGGACTTCAACACCAATCCCGCGGGGAGGGCCCCGGTGGGCACGGGCCCGTACAGGTTCGTCAAGTGGACTACGGGCAGGGAAGTGGTGCTCGAGAAGAACAACGACTACTGGGGAAAAAAGCCTCACCTCGATAAGATCGTGTTCAGGATAATCACGGACCCTTCGGTCGCGCTCCAGGTGCTGAAACGGCAGGAGCTCGACATCGCGAGCCTCACCCCCATACAATGGGAGAAGCAGACAAGCTCCCCTGATTTTGAAAAGCACTTCGACAAGTATAGTTATTACACTCCCAACTACAGCTACATAGGTTGGAATTCGGCGAGGCCCTTTTTCTCGGACAAGCGCGTAAGGACCGCGATGACGCACCTGGTAAACCGGGAGCTCATCCTCGAGAAGATAATGTTTAACCTGGGGGCCGTCGTGACGAACCCCTTTTACATCAACAGCCCGGAGTACGATAAGGACATAAAGCCCATTTCCTACGACCCGGCGGAGGCCAAAAGACTCCTCGACGAGGCCGGATGGACAGACCACGACGGGGACGGCATAAGGGACAAGGACGGCGTAAAGTTCGCTTTCGAATTCCTCATACCCGGCGGCTCCGAGACGGGAGAAAAGATAGCGACAATTCTCAAGGAAGAGCTCGACCACGTGGGGATAGCGATGGACATACGCAAGACCGAGTGGGCCGTATTCACGATGAGGTTAAACGAAAGGAAGTTCGACGCCGTGACGCTCGCCTGGTCGATGGGGGTAGAGTCGGACCCCTACCAGATATGGAGCTCGACACAGGCCGAGAGCGGCTCCAACTTCGTCGGGTTCAAGAACGCCGAGGCCGACAGATTAATCGAGCAGGCGCGCCAGGAGTTCGACAGACAGAAAGAGGATAGAGCTATACAGAAAGTTCTCGGAGATCGTAAACGACGAGCAGCCCTATACGTTCCTCTTCTGCAGAAAGGCGACCGTCGCCGTCGCCAAACGGTTCGAGAACGTCATAGTCTATCCCCTGGGCGTAGACCCCCTGGAATGGTACGTGCCTCAAGGGCTTCAGAAATATACGGAGTGACGCAGGGAACGGACTGCTGAACCGCCTGCAGTTGAGAGGAGATTCATTCCCGAATACCCGTATAATTTTAAGCCGGGCGGGGACTTCGGGCGCCGTTTTATATTCCGCGCTTAATATTTTCCCGATAACCGCATATAATTCCCTTTGACCCGGACATGAGAGACTACATCATAAAGCGGCTCCTGCTCCTTATTCCCACAATGCTGGGCATAACGGTAATCACCTTCTTTATAATACAGCTCGCCCCCGGAAACCCCGTCGAAAGGAAGCTCCAGCTGGACGAGGGGATAAAATCCGAGGCCATAACGAAGGAGATAGTCGAGGAGACGAAGAAGCTCTACGGCCTCGACAAGCCGATATACATCCGCTACGGGATATGGCTCAAGCAGATTGTCACGCTTGACTTCGGCCGGTCGTATAAGGACCACCGCCCCGTCATAGACAAAATTGCCGAGCGGCTGCCCATCACGATTACGCTCAACGTAATATCGATCTTCCTCATATATATAATCGCCATACCGGTAGGGGTGTATTCCGCCGTAAGGCACGGGAGCCCCGGAGAAAGGGCGAGCACGTTCTTCCTCTTCATACTCTACTCGATCCCGAGCTTCTGGATGGCCATGATACTTATATTCTTTCTGGGCGGGGGCGAGTACTGGAACGTCTTCCCCGTTTACGGAATTCTCTCGCCGGGGGCGGAGAACTACCCATTCATAGAGAAAGCGGCGAATTTCCTCTGGCACATAGTGCTGCCCGTGTTCTGCCTCACGTACGGGAGCCTCGCTTACCTTTCGAGGTTCCAGAAGGGGAGCCTGATGGAGGTCCTCAGGGAGGATTTCGTGAGGACGGCCACCGCCAAGGGGCTGCCGCGGTCCAAGGTGCTCCTCAAGCACGCGCTCAGGAACGCGCTCATACCGATTATCACGATACTGGCCGGGATACTCCCCGCCATGATAGGCGGGAGCGTCATAATCGAGACCATCTTCTCCATACCCGGCATAGGGCAGCTCGGGTTCGAGTCCGTGCTCGCCCGCGACTATCCGATGATTATGGCTATCGCCACCATATCCGCTTTCCTAACCCTTATCGGAATCCTTATATCTGACCTCGTTTACGTGCTCATCGACCCGAGGATCAGCTTCGAGGGCAGAAGGTGACGGAGAAAAAGAGCGTCGGATACTGGGGGAGCGTCTGGAGGAAATTCAAAAGGGACAGGATGGCGCTGGGAGCCCTTATCGTTATACTTCTATTGGTATTCGTAGCCGTATTCGAGAGCTTTCTCGCCGGAAACAAGCCCATAGTGCTCAGGTACGAGGGTCATTATTATTTCCCGGTGCTCTTTCGCTACAGTGAGTTCTTCGAGACGGATTTTAAGGACCTCGACAAAAAGCTCGCGCCCGGGGACTTCGCAGTGTTCCCGCCGGTCAGATACAGCCCCACGGAAAATAACCTCATGGCCATACTGGACCCGCCCTCGGGCGAGCACCTCTTCGGCACGGACGACAGGGGGAGGGACGTTCTGTCCAGGATGATTTACGGGGCGCGGATATCGCTCTCGATAGGGTTCATAGCGGTCGGCATATCGGCGGTAATCGGAATAATACTGGGCGGCATCGCAGGTTTTTACGGGGGGACGACAGATTTTATAGTATCGCGCCTCTTCGAGGTGATGATGACGTTCCCGGTGTTTTTCCTCATACTGACCATACTCGCTTTCAGAGACCCGAGCATATATAACATAATGATAGTGATAGGGGCCACCAGCTGGACGGGCGTGGCGCGTCTGATAAGGGGAGAGTTCTTAAAGCTCCGGAAATACGAATACGTCGAGGCGGCGGTCGCGTTAGGCGGCAGCGACCTGAGGGTCATGATGAAGCACATGCTTCCGAACGGGCTCGCCCCCGTGCTCGTGGACTCTACATTCGGGATTGCAGGGGCGATACTTGTCGAATCCGGGCTCAGCTTTCTGGGGTTCGGCGTGCCCCCTCCGGACCCGAGCTGGGGGGACGTGCTCTCTCAGTCCCAGAGGTACGTGGATTTCGCGTGGTGGCTTGTCCTATTTCCGGGCGCGGCTATATTTCTAACGGTGACCGCTTTCAACCTCCTGGGAGAGGGTTTCAGGAACGCGATAGACCCCAAATTTACGGGTAACCAATGACGGGAAGAGAACGAAGACACGGACATGGATAACGCGCTCGAGATAAAGGATTTGAGGGTATCGTTCGCAAGCGAGGGGACGAGGGTGGAGGTCGTAAGCGGCGTGACCCTCAGGATACCGCAGGGCAAGATCGTAGGCGTCGTCGGGGAGAGCGGCTGCGGCAAGACCGTCACGGCGCTTTCGGTAATGCGCCTCATCCCCGAGCCCCCGGGCAGGATAGATGGGGGCGAGATATTGTTCGACGGCGCCAATATACTCGATTACACGGAGAGGGACATGCGCGCGCTCCGGGGAAACAGGATTTCCATGATATTCCAGGAGCCCATAAGCTCCCTTAACCCGGTCTTCACCGTAGGGGACCAGGTGGGGGAGGCGCTCAGGACTCATTTAAACATTTCAAGGAAGGAAGAGAAAGAAAGGGTAGTCGCACTGCTCAGGCTCGTGGGGATACCGGACCCCGAGAGCAGGGTCAAAAACTACCCGCACGAGCTGTCGGGAGGGATGTCGCAGAGGGTCATGATAGCCATGGCTCTTGCCTGCGGCCCCGAAGTGCTCATCGCGGACGAGCCCACGACGGCTCTCGACGTCACGATACAGGCGGGGATCCTCGAGCTCATAGACGACATCAGGGTCAAGATGGGGATGGCGGTCCTCCTCATAACTCACGACCTCGGGATAATCGCAGAGGTGGCCGACACCGTGTACGTGATGTACGCGGGGAAGGTGGTCGAGCACGCGGTTACCATGGAGCTGTTCAAGAATCCGAAGCACCCTTATACGGTCGGGCTCCTAAACTCCATACCCGATCTCAGGGAGAGTAAGGCAAGGCTCGACGCCATTCCCGGCACTGTGCCGAGCCCGGACAGCTTCCCCGTCGGGTGCAGGTTCCAGGACAGGTGTCCGCTCGTAATAGACAAATGCAGGAGAGAGGAGCCCCCGCTCGCGGAGCGCGCGCGGGAACACTACTCCGCGTGCTGGCGGGCGGACGAGGTTACCATTTAGGTGCGATATGCCGCTAAAAGAGATTCTTAAACTGGAAGGAATAAAAAAATACTTCCCCGTGAAGTCAGGGGTCCTCTCGAGGGTTACCAACTTCGTCAAGGCCGTCGACGGCGTGGACATGACGATATCCGAAGGCGAGACGGTCGGACTCGTCGGGGAGAGCGGATGCGGCAAGACCACGCTCGGAAAGACGATAATCAAGCTCCTTGAGCCCACGGACGGCAAAATATTCTTTGAAGGGAACAATATAACCAAGCTCGCCCCCTCCGGTATGCGCGCTTACAGAAAAAAGATGCAGATAGTCTTCCAGGACCCTTACGGCTCGCTTAACCCCAGGATGAAGGTCGAGAGCATAGTAGCGGAAGGGCTCGTAATACACGGCATCTCCTCGCCCGGCGAAAGAAGGGGCATTGTCCGCGAGCTCCTGCGGACGGTCGGGCTCCGGGAAGACGTCCTGTCGCGCTACCCCCACGAATTCAGCGGGGGGCAGAGGCAGAGGATAGCCATCGCGAGGGCGCTCGCGCTCAACCCCGAGTTCGTCGTCTGCGACGAGCCCATATCGGCGCTCGACGTCTCCGTACAGGCCCAGATTATCAACCTTTTCATAGAGCTTCAGGAAAGATTCAGGCTCACCTACCTCTTTATATCCCACGACCTCCGGGTGGTGCGTCACATAAGCGACAGGGTGGCGGTCATGTACCTGGGGAAGATAGTGGAGTTCGCCCCGAGCGGAGAGCTCTACAAGAACCCGCTGCACCCCTATACCCGCATACTTATATCCTCCGTCCCGGTAGCTGACCCGGAAAAGAAGAGAAAAATGACAGTGCTCAAGGGGGATGTGCCGAGCCCCATAAACCCTCCCTCCGGCTGCAGCTTCCATCCCCGCTGCCCCATAGCGGTCGAAAAGTGCGGCTCCGTCACTCCCGAGCTCAGGGACGCGGGAGGGGGACACCTGGTCTCCTGCCATCTCGCCTGACATCCCCCGGCTTTCAAGTTTTACTTGCAAACCTCTCATCTTGTATTATTATTTAGACCCGTTAATTTTAAATAGTTATTTGACAAGGGTCGGGGCAATGAAAATCAGCGTATCGGATATCAGGGACGAGGGGCTCCACATTCATACGCGCATGAGTCCCGGGTGGCTCGATAATATTCCGGAGCTGCAGTCGGGCGAGGAGAACACCAGGCTCGCATCCGATATAGATGTGGACCTGGTGCTGACCAAGGCGCTCAGGGAAGTCACGGTGCTGGGGAATCTCTCTTTTTCCATAGAGGCCCCGTGCTCCAGATGCCTTGATACGGTAAGGCTCGATATAAAGCCCGAGATAAGGCTCATGCTTTCACCGGCCGACAAGGTCAAAGACGTCGGTGACATCGATCACGAGACCTACAGGGGGGACGAGGTCGACCTCGATGATTACTTAAGAGGGCTCATTGCCGTTTCGCTGCCGGTAAAGGTCGTCTGCGGCGAGGACTGCAGGGGTCTGTGCCCGAAATGCGGGGCCAATTTGAACAGAGAATCTTGCGACTGCGAGAAGCAATGGGAAGACCCCAGGTTCGCCGTGCTCAAGAAACTGAAACTATAAATTACGAAGAAGACACAGGGAGAATGAAAAATGGGACTTCCGAAAAGAAAACATTCCAGGTCCAGGTCCAGGAAAAACAGGACCCACTATAAAGTTGCGGTGCCCGGTCTTTCCGTTTGCAAGAACTGCGGCGAGCACAGACCGCAGCACAGGGCGTGCCCCAGCTGCGGGTTTCACAAGGGCAAGACATACATAAAAGAAAAACAGCAAGAGCTTTCATAAGGTTTTCTCCGTCAATTAAGGAAATAATCCGATGATTGCTTTCGTGTTCCCCGGCCAGGGCTCCCAGTATACGGGAATGTGCAAGGAGCTTTACGAAGAGTTCGCCTCCGCGAAGAGGACCTTCGAAGAGGCGAGCGACGTTCTCGGCTTCGATATGGCGCGGCTTTGTTTCGAAGGCGACCCCGGCGAGCTTTCACTGACCGCAAACGCCCAGCCTGCTATACTTACCGCTTCTACGGCGGCCCTCAGGGTCCTCGACGGCGAAGCGGGCATCAAACCCGACTTCGTCGCCGGTCACAGCCTCGGGGAGTATTCGGCGCTTGTCGCGAACGGGTCGATGGCTTTCAAAGACGCCGTTTTTGTGGTAAGAAAAAGGGGTGAGTTTATGCAGGAAGCGGTGCCCGTCGGAGAAGGGGCTATGACGGCGATCCTCGGGCTTGAAATCGGAGCCATCCGGGAGATATGCGAAGCGGTGTCCGTCGGTTCCGGGGTCGCGAGCCCGGCGAACCTCAACGCCCCCGGTCAGACAGTAATCTCGGGGAGCAGGGAAGCCGTAATGAAGGCATCCGAGGAAGCTAAAATTAAAGGCGCGAAAAGGGTCGTGCCGCTCGACGTGAGCGCCCCCTTCCACTGCATACTCATGAAGCCCGCCGCCGAGAGGCTGGCGGAGGTCTTGGATACAATCGAATTTACGGAAATGAACGCGCCGATAGTGACTAACTGCGACGCCGCCGTAAACAGCGATTCTGCCAGGACCAGGGACCTCCTGGTCAGGCAGGTCACTAGCCCCGTGAGGTGGTACGAATCCGTGGAGACCCTCGGGAGAGAGGGGGTCGGCAAGTTCGTTGAAATAGGCCCAAAGAACGTGCTCGCGGGCCTGATAAAAAGGACGCTTCCCGACGCGGCGGTATGCAATCTCGAAAACAGGTCACAACTGGAGTCACTCAAAAATGGCTGAAACTGAAAAAAAGATAGCGCTCGTAACCGGGGGATCGAGAGGGATCGGAAAGGCTGTTGCGCTCAGGCTCGCGGCCGGGGGCGCATTCGTAGTGGTCAATTATGCCAGGAACGAATCGGCGGCCCGGGACGTCATCACGGAGATAGAAAAAGCGGGAGGGAAGGGCGCAGTCTCTAAATTCGACGTCTCCGATTACGAAACGACGCAGAAGATGATCGAGGAGATCATAGTTGAGCACGGGGGGATACACATCCTCATAAATAACGCCGGGATAGTTCATGACACGCTTTTGGTAAGGATGAACAAAGAGGATTGGGACAGGGTGATTTCCACCAACCTCAACGGGGTCTTTAACTGTACGAAAGCCGTAACGCGCACGATGATGAAGCAGAGGTGGGGAAGGATCATAAATCTGACGTCGGTCGTGGGGGAGATGGGGAATGCCGGTCAGACGAACTACGCCGCGTCCAAAGCGGGCATCATCGGCTTCACGAAGGCAGCGGCCAGGGAAATGGCGCCCCGGTCCATAACCGTAAACGCGATTAGCCCCGGCTTTATAGAGACGGATATCAACAACAGTCTCCCGGAAGATATAAAGAAACAGTACATAGAAAGGATACCCATGGGCAGGTACGGCTCGCCCGAGGACATCGCCGGCGTGGTCGCATTCCTGACTTCGGAAGATGCCTCGTACATCACGGGCGAGGTGATACGGGTTAACGGCGGAATATACACTTAATATAAAACAGGAGGTGTTTGATATGGCTCAGGACAAGGAAATACTCGTAAAAGTCAAAGAGATGGTGGCGAGTCAGTTGGGTAAAACTGAGGAAGAGATTTCTCCGGAATCTTCGTTCATCGAAGACCTCGGAGCCGATTCCCTCGATCTGGTAGAGCTAATCATGTCGATGGAGGATGAGTTCGGTCTTGAGATATCCGACGAGGACGCGGAGTCCATCATAACGGTTCAGGACGCGGTCAACTTCATATTGGAGCGCAAAAAGTAATGAAAAGAAGGGTAGCGGTTACCGGAGTAGGGCTCGTTACGCCTCTCGGTATCGGGAACAAGGAGACCTGGGACGCGGTTTGCGCCGGGCGTTCGGGCGTGCGGAGGGTCACGAAGTTCGATCCGACCGAACACAAGACACAGATAGCCGCCGAGATCCACGGCTTCGACCCGGAGCTTTTCATGAACCCGAAGGAGGCGAGGAAGACGGACGCGTTTATACAATACGCCGTCGCCTCCGCGAAGCTCGCGCTCGAGGATTCGGGGCTCGAGATAACGGAAGAGCTCTCCCCGCTCACGGGGACCATCATCGGCTCCGGCATCGGCGGTATGGAGACATACGTCAATACGGTGCACATACTGGATGAAAAAGGCCCCGGACGTCTATCCCCGTTCTTCATTACAAATATTATCAACAACATGGCCGCCGGATACGTATCGATATTCTTTAACGCCAAGGGCCCCAACTGCTGCACGACCACGGCGTGCGCCGCGAGCGCCCATGCTATCGGCTACGCCGCAATGGCGATAAGGAACGGCGAGGCCGACGTTATGTTCGCGGGCGGTACGGAGGCCCCCATCATCCCGCTCACGTTCGGCGGGTTTAACGCCATGCGGGCGCTCTCCACGCGGAACGACGAGCCCGAGCGCGCCTCACGGCCGTTCGACAAGGAAAGGGACGGTTTCATCATCGGCGAAGGCTCGGGGATGCTCATACTCGAAGAGATGGAGCTCGCGAAGAAGAGGGGGGCCAGGATATACGCGGAGATAGTAGGGTACGGTATGAGCAGCGACGCGAGCCACATAACGGCGCCGTCTCTCGACGGGCCCGAGCGGTGCATGCTCGCGGCCATGAAGGACGGGGGAATAAACCCTGAAGAAATTGAGTACATCAACGCCCACGGGACATCGACCCAGCTGAACGACTCTAACGAAACGAACGCGATCAAAAAAGTCTTCGGAGACAGGGCCTACAAGATTCCGGTGAGCTCCACGAAGTCCATGACCGGTCACCTCCTCGGCGCCGCGGGAGCGGTCGAGGCGGCGTTCACCGTGCTCGCGCTCGAACACGGCACCCTCCCGCCGACTATTAACTACGAGTTTCCGGACCCGGAATGCGACCTCGACTACGTACCGAACACGGCAAGGAAGGCCGTCATCAAGACCGCCCTCAGCAATTCGTTCGGCTTCGGCGGCACGAACGCCTCCCTGATATTCAGAAAGGTCGATTGACTCGGGCAGAGGCGGCGGCTCCCGGCCCCGGATCGTTATAATTCCCGCGCACCGTCTGACCGGGCGAGGGCCCCACGGAATTGCGATATATAACCGCCCCCCTGGGATTCATTCGAGTCATATAAATTCACCCCGATTCGACGTCCCGGTACGCTTGATTTGTCCCGATTCAACTGTAGAATGTTATGGTAAACCTTCCGCTTAACCAGCAAGCTAAGGAGAATAGAATGAGTGAAATCAACAATAAACTGAATGCCCTTGCTACGCTTAAAACGAGTTCGGGAGAGGTAAATTATTATTCATTGAAGTCCATAGAAAAATCCCTCGGGAAGAATATTTCCCGCCTCCCGGTTTCGATAAAAATACTGCTCGAGAACGTAATAAGGAATTATGACGGGTCCGTAATAAACGACAATCACGTGAGCGCTCTCGCCGGATGGAGTCCCGAGAACGAGAACGCCGAAGAAATACCCTACTGTCCCGCCCGCGTAATACTCCAGGACTTCACCGGAGTGCCCTGCGTCGTCGACCTGGCGGCCATGAGGACAGTCGTAAACAGGCTCGGGGGGAACCCCGAGAAGATCAATCCTATAGTCCCCGTCGACCTCGTCATCGACCACTCCGTGCAGGTCGATTATTTCGCAAACGATAAGGCGTTCACTCTTAACGTCGAGCGCGAATACGAGAGAAACGGCGAAAGGTATGCATTCCTGAGATGGGCGCAGAAGGCCTTCGATAATTTCAGGGTCGTCCCCCCGGGTACCGGCATAGTGCATCAGGTGAACCTCGAGTGCCTTGCAAGCGTCGTCTCCTCGGCCGTGATAAACGGCAAGACCATAGCCTATCCCGACACACTCGTGGGCACGGACTCGCACACGACCATGATTAACGGTCTCAGCGTTCTCGGATGGGGCGTCGGGGGCATAGAGGCCGAGGCGTGCATGCTGGGGCAGCCCCTCTACATGCTCATGCCGGACGTTATAGGCTTTAAGCTCTACGGACAGCTCTCGGAGGGCGTTACGGCGACCGACCTTGTGCTCACGGTGACCGAGATGCTCAGGAAAAAGGGCGTCGTCGGAAAGTTCGTCGAGTTCTACGGGCCGGGCCTGAGCCAGCTCGCGCTCTCGGACAAGGCCACTATCGCGAACATGGCGCCCGAATACGGCGCGACGATGGGTTTTTTCCCGGTAGACGAGGAAACACTCATTTATCTCAGGATAACCGGAAGGGACAGGAAGCTCGTCGAGCTCGTGGAGACGTACGCGAAAGAGCAGGGACTATTCAGGACGGACGACACCCCGGACCCGTTATATACGGACACGCTAGGGCTCGACATCTCGAAGGTAGAGCCGTCGCTTGCCGGACCGAGCCGCCCTCAGGACCGGGTCTCCCTTAAATCACTCAAGAAATCATATGAGACCGTCCTCAAGACCAAGGCCGGGGGCGAGGGGAAAGACCTCAATAAAAAAGTAGAGATTGAACTCGACGGCAAAAAGGAAGTTATCGGCAACGGCTCCGTTGCGATTGCGGCGATAACGAGCTGCACGAACACCTCGAACCCGTCCGTCATGGTGGCCTCGGGGCTTGTCGCCAAGAAAGCTGTAGAAAAGGGACTGACCGTAAAGTCCTCCGTCAAGACGAGCCTCGCCCCGGGCTCGAGGGTCGTGACCGACTACCTCGATGCCGCGGGACTGACGGAATATCTGGACAAGCTCGGCTTCGATCTCGTCGGATACGGCTGCACGACCTGCATAGGGAACAGCGGCCCGCTGCCGGCCCCGGTCGAGGAGGCCATAAAGGCGAACGACCTCACCTGCGCTGCCGTGCTGAGCGGGAACAGGAACTTCGAGGGACGCATCCATCCCTTCGTTAAATTTTCCTACCTCGCCTCTCCCCCGCTCGTTGTGGCCTTCGCGCTCGCGGGCACGGTGGACATAGACGTATACAAAGAACCGCTCGGCACGGGGTCCGACGGAAAGCCCGTATATTTGAAGGACATCTGGCCGACTCAGAAAGAAATAAGCGATACGGTGAACAGGGTGCTGAATCCGGAGATGTTCAGGGCGCAGTATAAACACGTCTTCGAAGGGGACGAGACCTGGAAGAACCTCACGGTTCCGGAGGGGAACCTCTACAAGTGGGACAAGGGCTCCACGTACATCCAGAACCCGTCGTTCTTCGAGGAGTTCTCTCTCGACGTGCCCGGGACGAAAGACGTCAGCGGAGCACGAGCGCTCGCGCTCCTCGGGGACTCCATAACGACCGACCACATTTCCCCCGCGGGCTCCATACCGAAAGACGGCCCAGCAGGGAAATACCTCATCGCCCGCGGCGTCAAGCCCGGGGACTTCAACAGCTTCGGGTCCCGAAGGGGAAACCACGAGGTCATGATACGGGGGACTTTCGCCAATATAAGAATAAAAAACCTCATGCTGCCGGGGATAGAGGGCGGCGTCACGAAACACATACCGAGCGGCGAACAGATGAGCATATTCGACGCGTCGATGAAATATCAGGCGGAAGGGACACAGCTCATCATAATCGGCGGCAAGGAATACGGCACGGGCAGCTCGCGCGACTGGGCCGCCAAGGGCACCGTACTCCTGGGCGTCAGGGCGGTAATCGCGGAAAGCTTCGAAAGGATACACAGGAGCAACCTCGTGGGGATGGGCGTCCTCCCGCTGCAATTCAAGGACGGGGAAACCGCCCGCACGTACGGGCTCACCGGTTACGAGACTTACGACATAAATGGCGTCACGGAGGATTTGAGACCGGGCAAGGACATACCGGTCAGCGTTACCAGGAAAGACAGGGGATAACTTTACGTTTAACGCAATATGCCGTCTGGACAGTCCGATCGAGGTCGAATATTATAGAAACGGAGGGATACTGCAAACGGTGCTGAGACAGATGATGAAGCAATAATTCACCCCTCTCAGTCAAGGCGGTATTTATACCATCCATGTCAATTGTCTTTACGCAGGGCGGCCGGGTACGGGCAGACTATGCCCTGAATAGGATTCGCTCTTAAATTATTTGAATTTCAGGCGTTTATTATTTATATTTCAGTCCAAATTTTTCAACAGGAGTTTTAACGATGTCATCCTCAAAACCGAGTGTGGGACAAAAAATTCGAATCGACAAAAAGAACGAAGCCATCATAGTCCCGGACCATCCGATAATACCATTCATCGAAGGGGACGGCACGGGTCCCGACATCTGGAGAGCGTCCAAGATCGTGTTCGACGCCGCCGTGGAAAAGGCCTACAAAGGCAAAAGAAAGATAGCGTGGCGCGAGGTGCTGACGGGAGAGAAGGCGTTCGAGCAAAAAGGCGAATGGCTGCCCGAAGAGACACTCGAGGACTTGAGGGAATATGTAGTATCGATTAAAGGGCCCCTCACCACTCCCATAGGCGGAGGGATCAGGAGCCTTAACGTCGCACTCAGGCAGATGCTGGACCTCTACGCGTGCGTCCGCCCCGTGCGGTATATAAAAGGCACTCCGTCCCCGATAAAGAGGCCCGAGGATATGGACATGATCATATTCAGGGAGAACACGGAGGACGTTTATTCGGGCATAGAATGGCAGAGCGGCTCGAAGGAAGCGATAGATATAAGAAACTACCTCGTCGATAAATACGGCGTTAACATCAGGGAAGGCTCCGGCATCGGCATAAAGCCCATTAGCCCGTTCGGAACGAAGAGGCTCGTCCGCAAGGCGCTAAAACACGCGATCGAAAAGGGGGAGGAGAGCGTCACAATCGTGCACAAGGGGAACATCATGAAGTTCACCGAGGGCGCTTTCAGGGACTGGGGCTACGAGCTCGCGAGGGAAGAATTCCCTAACCAGGTGATAACGGAAGAGGACCTCTGGGATAAACACGGCGGAAAGAGACCCGAGGGGATGGTTGTAATAAACGACAGGATAGCCGACAACATGCTGCAGCAGATACTCACGAGGACGAGGGAATACAACGTCATAGCTACAGCGAACTTAAACGGCGATTACCTGTCCGACGCGTGCGCGGCGCAGGTGGGCGGGCTCGGAATGGCCCCTGGGGGAAACATCGGCGATTACCTCGCGCTCTTCGAAGCCACCCACGGGACGGCCCCCAAGTACGCGGGGCAGGACAGGGTGAACCCGGGCTCGTTGATACTGTCGGGCGTCATGATGTTCGAATACCTGGGCTGGAACGAAGCCGCCGACCTCATAGTAAAGGCGATGGAGCTTACGATACTCGACAAGACGGTCACGTACGACCTCGAGCGTCAGCTGGAGAATGCGAAGCTCCTCAAGTGCTCGGAGTTCGGCGAGGCGATTGCAGCCAACATGGACAGGGTGCTGGTTTAGATCCATGCAACGATCGTAAATATCCGGCAGATAACAACAGGAAATAAATAACGATAAAGAAATAACGTAAGAAATAATGAAGGAGCATTCAATATGAGCAGACCAAAAATCTCAGTTATCGGCGCCGGCAATGTGGGCGCCACAACGGCATTAATGCTTGCCCAGCTAGAGCTTGGCGACGTAGTTCTCGTTGACATCCTCGAGGGCATGCCCCAGGGCAAGGCGCTCGACATGATGGAGATGAACCCCGTTTACGGCTACGACGTCAACATAACGGGGACCAACAGCTACGAAGAGACCGCTGATTCGGACGTAGTGGTCATCACGTCGGGCATCCCCCGGAAGCCCGGTATGAGCAGGGACGACCTTATAGCCACAAACACGGAGATAGTGAAACAGGTCACAGAAAACGTCGCCAGGAGATCGCCGAACGCTATATTGATTCTCGTTACCAACCCCCTCGATGCAATGGTCTATATAGCCCATAAAGTGAGCGGCTTCCCCAGGGAGCGCGTCATGGGCATGGCGGGAGTGCTCGACGCCGCGAGGTTCAGGTCCTTCATAGGAATGGAGCTCGGCGTGTCCGTCGAAAATATCCACGCGTTCGTCCTCGGAGGACACGGGGACGACATGGTGCCGCTCGCCAGAGCGACCACCGTCGCTGGAGTGCCCATCACGGAGCTGATTCCGGCTGACAGGATAGAATCCATCATTCAGAGGACGCGGCAGGGGGGAGGAGAGATAGTAGCTCTCCTTAAAACAGGCAGCGCGTTCTACGCCCCGGCAGTATCCGCCGTCGAGATGGTGGATGCGATACTCAGGGACAAGAAGAAGATTCTCCCGTGCTGCGTCCTGGCTCGAGGGCGAATACGGCGTCGATAATACGTTCGTCGGCCTGCCCGTTATCCTCGGGAAAAAGGGCGTCGAAAAAATATTCGAGATTAAGCTTACCAAAAAGGAAAGCGAGGAGCTCCGGGTATCGGCGGGGCACGTAAAAGAGCTCTGTGAGCATATAGATAAAACGACTGGCGTCTAAGAGGAATCACGGCCCTCTCGGCGTATCGGGCAGCTTGACTAGAACTTAGCGTTTATATAATATTACAGGCCGATTTCCCGAGTCGTTAAAAAAATAAGCCCGTGACACCAAAATACATCTACTGAGATTACTTACGGAGGTGCCGAGATGGCAAACGGATCCGCGCAGAGCGCGATGACATTGAGGCGGGACACGTGGTGGGTTGCTCCGCTGGTAACGGCGGTAGTGCTCGGGTCGTTCGGTATCTATTCCACATGGCGCGCGTTCTCAAACGCCGATTATTTCGTCGCGCCTTACATCTCTCCCTTTTACTCGCCTTACATACTCGCCTCCTGGTGGCCGTTTTCCCCGGCGTTACTGATTCTCTGGGCCCCCCTCGGGTTCAGGGCGACGTGCTACTACTACAGGAAGGCCTATTACAGGTCGTTCTTCCTCTCCCCGCCTGCGTGCGCTGTGCGCCCTCTCGCGAAGGAAGGCTCATACACGGGGGAGTCGAAGCTCCCGTTCATACTCCAGAACATACACCGCTATTTCTTCTACGCCGCCGCGGTGATTCTTTTCTTCCTCTGGGTGGACGCGTTCAAGGCCCTTAAATTCGAAGACGGGTTCGGAGTAGGCGTGGGCACGCTCGTTCTTTTCGCGAACGCCGCCTTGCTTACGTTCTATTCACTGTCATGCCATTCTTTCCGCCACCTTATAGGCGGCAATCTCGATGTATTCTCGAAATGCCCTACACGGTTCATGCTATGGGGTAAGGCGAGCGCGCTCAACGAGCACCACATGCTGTGGGCCTGGGTGAGCCTCTTCGGCGTCGCGCTCGCGGACCTCTACATATTCCTACTCGCGAGGGGCGTTATCACAGACGTGAGGTTAATCTAAATGGAGAAGTACGAAACACATACGCACGACGTCATAGTAATCGGCGCCGGAGGCGCCGGTCTCAGGGCCGCCATAGAGGCATCCGCGCAGGGGGCCTCGGTAGGGCTCGTCTGCAAGTCTCTCCTCGGCAAAGCCCACACGGTAATGGCCGAGGGCGGTGTCGCGGCGGCGCTCGCGAACGTGGACACGAAGGACGACTGGAAGGTCCACTTCCACGACACGATGCACGGCGGGAAGATGCTGAATAACTGGCGCATGGCGCAGCTCCACGCAGAGGAGGCTCCCGACCGCGTGAGAGAGCTCGAGCACTGGGGCGCTCTCTTCGACAGGACGAAAGACGGTAAGATAATGCAGAGGGCCTTCGGCGGCCACACGTGGAAGCGTCTCGCCCACGTGGGAGACAGGACCGGGCTCGAGATGATACGCACGCTCCAGGACAGGGGCATACACTCCGGAATGGACGTGTACATGGAATGCACTATTACTCACTTGATAAAGGACGGCGAGAGGATATCCGGGGCCTTCGGCTACTGGAGGGAGAGCGGCAGGTTCGTCCTGTTCAAGACCAAGGCCGTGGTCCTCGCCACGGGCGGGATAGGGAAGTCTTATAAGGTCACTTCCAACTCCTGGGAATACACGGGCGACGGACACTCGCTCGCCTATGATGCCGGCGCCGAGCTCATCGACATGGAATTCGTACAGTTCCACCCGACCGGGATGGTATGGCCCCCGAGCGTAAAGGGCCTGCTCGTCACGGAGGCCGTAAGGGGCGAGGGCGGCTTACTCACCAACAGGAACGGCGAAAGGTTCATGGAAAAATACGATCCCGAGAGGATGGAGCTATCGACGAGAGACGTAGTCGCGAGGTCCATTTATATCGAGGTCCAGGAAGGGCGCGGCACGCCCCACGGCGGTGCTTACCTCGATATCTCGCACCGGGGAGCCGAATACGTTAAGAAGAAACTCCCGAGCATGTATCACCAGTTCATGGAATTCGCGGAGATTGATATAACCAAAGAACCCATGGAGGTATTCCCGACCACTCACTACATGATGGGCGGGGTCCGCGTCGATGCCGACACCACGGGGAGCACCGTGCCCGGTCTTTTCGCCGCCGGAGAAGTGGCGGGAGGCATGCACGGGGCCAACAGGCTCGGAGGCAACTCCCTTTCAGACCTCCTGGTATTCGGGAGGAGGGCCGGCCTCGGAGCGGCTCAGTACGCGAACGAGCTCAGGGACAACGCCCTCAAAATAGACGACGTAGACCTCGAAAAGGCCGCGAAGGAGATGCTCCTGCCGTTCGAGAACTCAGAAGGCGAGAACCCTTATACGGTTCACCAGGCGCTCCAGGAGGCGATGGGTACTTACATAGGCGTCTTCCGCACGAAAGAGAAAATCGCGGACGGACTCGAAGAGATACAGGTGCTCAAAGACAGGGCCTCTCAGCTGAGGATAGAAGGCTCGCGAATGTTCAATCCCGGCTGGCACCTCTGCAAAGACCTGAAATCCATGCTCATCGTTTCCGAGGCCATTGCGAAATCCGCTCTCCAGAGGGAAGAGAGCAGGGGCGCCCACAGCAGGGTGGATTTCCCTAAATACGATAATGAAAAGTGGGGGAATGTGAATTCGGTAATCTCGAAAGATAACGGGGCCATGAAAATAGGCACGTCCCCGCTTCCCCAGATGCCCGAGGAGCTCAAGAAGATCGTAGAGGGAGGTCACAAATAAATGGCTGTCGTGAAAATGCGTGTGTACAGGGGAGACTCGAACGGGGGCGCGGAAAAGGAATACGAAGTCCCTCTCGAAGAGGGAATGGTCGTCCTTGACGCCATCCACTTCATTCAGGCGAATTACGACGGGGACCTGGCCGTGAGGTGGAACTGCAAGGCCGCCAAATGCGGCTCCTGCAGCGCGGAAATAAACGGCATGCCGAAGCTCACCTGCAAGACCAGGCTCGATACGCTCCCCCTCGACAAGCCCGTAACCGTATACCCGGTCAAAACGTTCCCGATAATCAAGGACCTCGTCACGGACGTCTCATGGAACTATAAGGTCAGAAAAACGATACCCCCGTTTACTCCTGCGAAGGACACGAAATGGGTGATGTATCAGGAAGACGTCGAGAGGGGCCAGGAGTTCAGGAAGTGCATCGAGTGCTTCCTCTGCCAGGACGTCTGCCACATCCTGAGAAACCACGACAAGAAAAACGAATTCATCGGCCCCAGGATGCTTATAAAAGTTGCCGAGCTCGAAATGCACCCCCTAGATACGCTCGACCGCAAGGAGTACCTGAGGGGCCAGGCGGGCATAGGGTACTGCAATATCACTAAATGCTGCACGGAAGTGTGCCCGGAGCACATACATATAACCGATAACGCCATCATCCCCTTGAAGGAAAGGGTTGCCGATACGTATTTCGATCCGCTTCAGTGGCTTCTCGACAAATTCAAGGGCGGCCCGAAGCAGTAAACTCAGTCTTTCACAGGAGGATTCAAATTGAATATCCACGAGTACCAGGCCAAGGAGCTTCTTTCCCAGTACGGAGTACCCACGCCCACCGGAAAGGTCGCTTTCCACCACGACGAAGCGCACCAGATAGCGAAGGACCTCAACGTAGAGAAGGTCGTCATAAAGGCCCAGATCCACGCCGGGGGGAGGGGTAAGGGCGGGGGTGTCAAGCTCGCAAGCTCTCTCGAAGAGGTTAAGCGGATTGCGTCCGAGATACTGGGCATGATACTCGTGACCCATCAGACGGGCCCCGAGGGCAAGCTCGTACAGAAGGTGCTCGTGGAAGAGGCCTCCGATATAGAGAAGGAATTTTATCTCGGCATGGTCATCGACAGGTCAAAGGAGCAGATAGTCGTCATGGCGAGCCGCGAGGGCGGCATGGAGATCGAAGAGGTGGCAAGGAAAAGCCCCTCAAAAATAACGAGGGAATACGTAGACCCCACCGTCGGGCTCCTTCCCTATCAGTGTAGAAAAATCGCCTATTTCCTGGGACTCGAAGGCAAGACCGTCAACAAGGCCGTGAAATTCATATCCGGCCTCTACCAGTTATTCACCGAAAAGGACTGCTCTCTCGCGGAGATTAACCCCCTCATACTGACGAAGAGCGGGGAAGTGCTGGCGCTTGACGCGAAGATGAACTTCGACGACAACGCCCTTTTCAGGCACCCGGACATCGAAAAGCTCCACGACCCTTCAGAGGAGGACCCGACCGAGCTCGAGGCCAAGAAGTGGGGAATAAGCTACGTTAAGCTCGACGGCAACATTGGCTGCCTCGTGAACGGCGCAGGCCTCGCCATGTCCACGATGGATATAATCAAGCACCACGGGGGGGAGCCCGCAAACTTCCTCGACGTCGGCGGAGGGGCGAATACCGAGCAGGTAACACAGGCGTTCAAGATGATACTGAGCGACCCGAACGTAAAGGCCATATTCGTGAACATATTCGGCGGCATAATGAAATGCGATACTATAGCCGAGGGTATAATCGCGGCCGCGAAAGAGGTAGGCATAAGCGTCCCGCTGGTAGTCAGACTCGAGGGGACGAACGTGGAGCTCGGACGGAAAATGCTGTCGGAATCAGGACTCAACATAATCACCGGCGGGGATATGAGGGAAGCGGCGGGGAGAGTCGTCGAGGCCGCTCAGGCCGGCTGACCGCAGTCCGGGACTCGCGGCAGGCCGGGTGGGGGTACACATGTCCCCGACACCCGGATAATTTTAAGAAAAACATCAATAATTACACTCTAACTATCTTCCATAATTGAGATAATATATTTATCGGTCCGAAGATCGGCCCCCTTGACATTTCCCCGATGATGATTAGTTTTGAAAAAGGAGGTTTTATAACTTATGAAGGCGGTAGCTATAAGAGAGCCGATGGGTATTTTTTTAAAGGAAGTAGATAAATACCCGGTTCTAAGCAAGGAAGAAGAATACAGCCTCGCTGTCAGATATTACGAGGAAAACGACCTGGAAGCGGCCAACAAGCTTATTGTATCCAACCTCAGGTTCGTAATTAAGATAGCGTCCGAGTATATCTCCTACGGGTTCCCTCTTGGCGATCTCGTACAGGAAGGCACTATCGGGCTCATGAACGCTGTTAAAAAATTCAACCCTTACAAAGGCTACAGGCTGATCTCGTACGCAGTATGGTGGATAAGGGCCAGGATTCAGAACCACATCATGCAATTCTGGAGCCAGGTCAAGATAGGCACCACTCAGGCGGAGAGGAAGCTGTTCCATAAAATCGGAAGGGCCAAGAAGAACCTTAATATCAGGCACGACGACATGAGCGATTCCGATATCCGGAGGGTCGCCGAGGTGTTCGGCGTCAGAGACAAAGACGTGATAAACATGGAATTCAGGACGGCATCGAGAGACTTCTCTCTGGATACGACAGTAAATGAAGACGAATCGATAACGTATCTCGATACCGTTTCGGACTCGGGTTCCAACCAGGAAGAGGTGCTCGAATCCATTGAGGAGTCCGGACTGGCAAGGGAAGGTCTTAAGGCCGGATTAAAGAAACTGACGCCCCGCGAGAAGCGCGTGATAGAGAGCAGGTATCTCTCCATGCCGCAGGGCAAGCTGAGGGAGCTCGGCGATGAGCTGGGCATATCCAAGGAAAGGGTCAGGCAGATTGAGGTTCAGGCGCTCAAAAAGCTGAGAGGCGAGGTCGAAACGACGGTCACTCAGGGTAAGTCATAAAGAATATAACGATCAGGAGGCCAGGAAAATGGCGAAAAGCGGCAAGATAATCGGAATCGACCTCGGAACTACGAACTCGGTGGTGGCTATAGTCGAAGGCGGAGAACCGAAGGTAATCATAAACGAAGAGGGAGCTCGCATCACACCGTCGATCGTGGCTTTTACCAAGGACGGCGACATCCTCGTGGGAGGTCCCGCGAAGAGGCAGGCGGTCGTCAATCCGGAAAACACGATATTCTCCGTGAAGAGACTCATGGGGAGGCGCTACGAGGAAGTCGAGGGCGAAGCCAAGAGACTCCCGTACAAAATGGTAAAGACTAAAAACGACGACGCATGGGTGGAGGCTATGGGGAAGCAGTATTCCCCGCCGCAGATTTCCTCCCACGTCCTGATGAAACTGAAAAAGGCGGCCGAGGACTACGTCGGGGGCGAAATAAAGGAGGCCGTGATCACGGTCCCCGCTTATTTCAACGACAGCCAGAGGCAGGCGACCAAGGACGCGGGTAAAATCGCGGGCCTTGAAGTGAAGAGGATAATCAACGAGCCCACGGCTGCGGCCCTGTCGTACGGGTTCGACAAGAAGGGCGAGGGCACGATCGCGGTATACGACCTGGGCGGAGGCACGTTCGACATATCCATTCTCGAAGTGGGCGACAACGTAATCGAGGTCAAATCCACCAACGGCGACACTCACCTGGGCGGTGACGATTTCGACAGGCTGATAATGGACTACATAATCAGCGAATTCAAGAAGGAATCCGGCATAGACCTAGGCAACGACAAGATGGCCCTTCAGAGGCTGAGACAGGAATCGGAGAAGGCGAAGATCGAGCTCTCCAATACGCTCGAAACAGAGATCAACCTGCCGTTCATCACGGCCGACGCCTCCGGGCCCAAGCACCTCGTTATGAAGATTACGCGTTCCAAGTTCGAGCAGCTCATCGATGAGAAGGTGAAGGGCACGCTCGAGCCCTGCCGTCAGGCGCTCAAGGACGCGGGGGTCAAGGCGGGCGACATAGACGAAGTGATTCTCGTCGGAGGATCGACCAGAATACCGCTCGTCCAAAAGGTAGTCACCGATTTCTTCGGCAAGGAGCCTCACAAGGGGATTAACCCGGACGAGGTCGTGGCTATGGGAGCGGCCATTCAGGGAGCCGTGCTCGGCGGCGAGGTAAGGGACGTCCTGCTGCTCGACGTAACGCCGCTTTCGCTCGGAATCGAGACGCTGGGCGGAGTCATGACGAAGATAATCGAAAGGAATACGACGATACCGACAAAGAAAAGCCAGGTGTTCACGACCGCGGAGGACAATCAGACGTCCGTCGAAATCCACGTGCTCCAGGGAGAGCGGCAGATGTCGGCCGACAACAGGACGCTCGCGAGGTTCATACTCGACGGCATACCGCCGTCCGCGAGGGGCATCCCTCAGGTGGAAGTCGCGTTTGATATAGACGCCGACGGGATACTCCACGTTTCCGCGAAGGACCTGGCCAGTCAGAAGGAGCAGAAGATAAGGGTCGAGGCCTCGAGCGGACTCTCCAAGGACGAGGTGGACAAGATGATCAGGGACGCCGAGGAGAAATCCGAGGACGACAGGAAACGTCACGAGCTCGTGGAGAAGAAGAACAAGCTCGACGAGCTTATCTACAGGACGGAAAAGAGCTTTAAGGAATTCGAAGGGAAGCTCCCGGAGGGCGATAAGAAGGACCTCGAAGAGGCCCTCGAGCAGGGCCGCAAAGCCGTAAAGGGCAGCGACCCCGGCGAGATCGAATCCTCCACGGAAAAGATAACCCAGGCTTCCCACAAGCTGGCCGAGCTCATGTACAAGCAGCAGTCCCAGGGCGAGGCGGGGGCGCAGGAGACCAGCGCCGGACAGGACGGCTCGGGGCAGGCGCCGGAAGACGAGAGCGGCAAGGAAGGGGACGGCGGCAAGGACGGCGACGACGTAATAGACGCCGAATTCACTGAAAAATAAGACCAGCAGAGAAATTGGCAATTGAAACGACAAAAAAGGCGGCCGTATGCCGCCTTTTTATTTACCCGCGAGACTCGAGTCCGCTCTTGCCCACTTAGTTTTTAAATGTTAATTTAATATTAAGGGGTGGGGGGTCTTATCAACAAAAATATACATTGCCGGCATACAAGGAGGCATTTTCAATGAAAGCTGGAATCCATCCGGAGTATAAAGAGGTCACCATAAGCTGTTCCTGCGGCACCCAATATAAAACCAAGTCCACGCGTTTTAATGACTTCACGGTAGAGGTCTGCTCCAACTGTCATCCATTCTACACGGGGAAAGAAAGGGCGGCCGAGTCCAAGGGCAGGGTCGAAAGGTTCAGAAGAAAGTACGCCAAGAACTAGGGCCGTCGACCTGGGAATCAATAAGCCATCAGCTTTAGGGAACATTATTTACTGAGGAGAGACGACAAAGGGCTTCTATGAGTATTTTTGTCAACGACAGACTACGGAGGTAATCTTCCATGAAGGAGTATGGTCGGGAAAGCGTAAGGAATATTGCGCTCGTTGCTCCCCACGGCGCAGGTAAAACATCTCTGGCCGAAGCGCTCTTATTCCTCAACGGAGCCACCGATAAACAGGGAAAAGTCGACGACGGCAGCTCCGTGCTGGATTACGAATCCGAAGAGAAACACCGGAGGATGTCTATAAATTCCCACGTAGCGTTCTTCGAAACCAAAACCCACCTCATAAACCTGATAGACACACCCGGATTTCTAAATTTTTTATACGAAACTGAAAACGCATTAAGAGTAGTGGACGGCGCGGTCATAGTGGTCGGCGCCGTGGGCGGCGACGTCGCCGTTCAGGTCCGGAAATATTGGGACATGACGGGCGACCTGCCGAAGATAATTTTCATAAATAAACTCGACAGGGAAAACACGAGCCTCGACGCGACTCTCGGCAGTTTATCGAAAGAGCTCAAGGTAAAGCTCCTCCCGCTCACATTCCCCATAGGCCAGCACCACGATTTCAAGGGCGTCATAGACGTTATCGAAATGAAGGCCTATAAATACGGAGGCGGCGCGAATTACGAGGAGATTCCGATCCCGGAGGATATGAAAGAAGAAGCCGGGTCCCAGAGGGAGAAGGTGCTGGAATCGATCGCGGAGCTCGACGACGAGCTCCTTGAGAAATATCTCGAAGGAGAGGCCATCGACGAGGGAAAGATAATCGGGATGCTCCATGAAGGGATACTCGGAGCGAAGATATTCCCCGTGTTCATCGGCTCCGCGACCCACATGGTGGGGATAAACGTGCTCAGCGACGCGGTAGCGAAATACCTCCCGTCTCCGGTTGAGAGAAAAACCATCGAAGGACTAAACCCGGTGGGCGAGAAAGCGGAGAGGAAGCCGGATGAAAAAGAGCCCTTCACGGCGTACATTTTCAAGACCGTATCCGACCCCTACGCGGGCAAGATATCGATATTCAGGGTGTATTCGGGATCGCTCAACGGGGACTCGAGCATATACAACGCCAGCAAGAGGGTCAAGGAAAAGCTCGGGCATCTCCACAGGCTCGTCGGCAAAAAGGAATACCCCTACAGCCCGGCATCGTGCGGCGACATAGTCGCTGTCAACAAGCTCAAGGACGCGTCCACGGGGGATACGCTCACGGACGAGGCCCACCAGCTCGTCATCCCTCCGGTAGAGCTTCCGGCGGCGGTGCTCTCCTACGCAATCGAGCCCAAGACCCGAAACGACGAAGACAAGCTGAACCCGTCCCTCGCCAGGATCGCTGAAGAAGACCCGACCATACATTACAGACTCGACGAAGAGACAAAGGAATTCCTTCTTTCGGGAACCGGGCAGTCCCACGTCGAGGTAATCGTACACAAGCTCAGGGACGTATACGGGGTCAACGTAGAGCTGAAGAAGCCCCGGGTGCCCTACAAAGAGACCGTCAGGGGTAAAGCCAAGGCTGAGGGTAAATACATCAAGCAGACGGGCGGAAGGGGGCAGTACGGAGACGCGTGGCTCGAAGTCGAGGCGCTGCCCAGGGGCAAGGGATTCGAATTCGTAAATAACATAGTCGGGGGCGTCATACCCAAGAACTTCATACCCTCGGTGGAAAAGGGGGTCATAGAGGCGATGAAGAAGGGCGTGGCCGCGGGCTATCCGGTAGTGGACATGAAGGTCAGTCTCTTCGACGGCAAGTACCATCCTGTCGACTCGTCGGACATCGCCTTTCAGATAGCGGGCTCCATGGGTTTCAGGAAGGCGATGGAAGGGGCGAAACCCGTAATACTCGAGCCGGTCATGAAGATGGACATATCGGTCCCTGACGAATGCATGGGCGACGTAATAGGGGACGTAAACTCGAGAAGGGGCAAGGTCTCCGGGGTGGATTCCCTTGCCGGGACCCACGTGATAAGGGCGCTCATCCCGATGGCCGAGGTCCTCACCTATGCGCCCGAGCTCAGATCCGTCACCAGCGGCCGGGGCACGTTCACCATGGATTTTTCTCATTACGAAGAGGTCCCCGATCATCTCACGGCGAAGATAATAGAAGAAGCGGGCGGCTCCAAAGCCGCTCAGGAGCACTGATGCAGGGACTACGGATCTAAACATAGTCCCCGAAAGCATGCGGCGGGACATATAAAGGTTTACCTTTTCTACACAAGTTCTTTAAGTTTGCTTGCGTTTGCCCTTTCATTCCTTTATAAATCTGGTATATCATTATAGTGTCCACGCGGATCGGGGGGGACGGTATTAAATCTCCTTCACGAGAGACTGCAAAGTGCGAATAGCATCTATAGACATAGGCACGAACACCTTCAGGCTTCTGGTCTCGGAGCCCGATCACGGGAATTCCCTTAAAAAGCTCTATATAGCGCGCGAGATAACGCGGCTCGGGGAAGGGCTCTCGCCCGGCAGGATGCTCATAAATCCGAACGCCATAGATAGGTCTTTGAAAGCGCTCTCCGGCTTCTCCCTCAAAATTAAAGAATACGGAGTCGGAGAGCTGAGAGCCGTTGCCACGAGCGCGGTGAGAGAATCCGCGAACGGCCGGGAGTTCGTAAAGAGGGTCAGGGAGGAAACGGGCATTCCGGTAGAGGTAATTTCAGGCGACGAAGAAGCGAGGCTTACGGTCGCGGGAGCGCTCAGATCGGTGAAATACCATACACCCGACTGCCTTATATTCGACATAGGCGGCGGGAGCACCGAATACGTTTACGTGAAAGAGGGAGTGATAACAGACATTACGAGCACGGGCCTCGGGGTCGTACGACTCACTGAACAATACCTCGGCAACGACACCGACACGGACTCCGACATCGCGGCGCTCGGCAGGCACATCGGCGAGGCGATCACGGAAGGCCTTTCCTCGTTCCCCGCAGCGGGCGGAAGAGACCTTACTCTCATAGGCACCGCCGGAACCCCCACGACGCTAGCCTCGATAGAGCTTCGTTTGACCCGATACGACCCGGCCCTCGTAAACAATTTCACCCTGACGCGTGAAATGGCCGAGCGTACCTTCAATCGGCTCATGAAAATCCCTAAACCCGAACGTGTAACCGTCCCGGGCCTCGAAAAGGGGAGAGAGGACCTCATCATTTCCGGCATAATCATAGTGCTCAAGACGATGGACAGGTTTGGGTCCTCAGCGATGGTCGTCAGCGACTCCGGGCTTCTTGAGGGGATCGCGTATAATATGATACGCTGACCGGCGGCCGGGTGATATGACAGCGTTTAATAGAGGGTGCGTTTACGTTGACAAATTATCGAAGGATTATTATATTTTGCATAAGGATTTAGAATCACAGCCCTCTACCGCACGACATAAGTTTAGCGTTATACGCTGACGCATTATATAAGCGCTATAATTACATGGAATTATGCCCGGTTGCCGGTTAATTGAATGCAGGAGGTAAATATGAATCAGAACGACAACGACGAAAAAGAAGGAGATATGGAATTGAGCGAGAACGGGGAAGCTTATCCGGAGGATGAAACTGAAATCGAAGCGGAATCAAAAGGAAAGCGCGGAAGCGGCGGAAATGACTACCAGGATCTATATCAGAAATACGTCAGGCTTGCGGCTGATTTCGAGAACTATAAGAAGAGGCTCGCAAAAGAAAAAGCGGACGTCATCGCCTACGGTAACGAAGAGCTTATAAAGGCGCTCCTCAACGTTATAGATAATCTGGAACGCGCCCTGGGTCACACGAAGACAGAGGACGACCCGAAGCCTCTGATTGAAGGGGTCAGGCTCGTGCACAAGCAGTTCTTAAGCTGCCTTGAGAAATTCGGCGTCCAGTTCGTGGACGCTCAGCCGGGAGAGGACTTCGACCCGAGAATACACCAGGCTATCGAGAGGGTCGAGTCACCCGACTTTACGCCCGGGTTGATAATTTCTGAAATGCTCCGGGGATACGTGCTCAAGGACAGGCTCCTGAGACCGGCGCTGGTAGTCGTATCGAAGGGTCCGAGCGGTCAGGCTGAGAACAGCCAGGCACCGGGCGCGGACAGATCAAATTCCGCAGATGTTTTCGATCTTACCGACGATGAATCTAACTAGGATAGACGGAAGGCTAAAATGGCTATAGTAGGGATAGATCTCGGAACAACCAACTCATGCGTCGCCATAATCGAGGGAGGGAGCCCGGTCGTCATACCGAACGAGGAAGGCAGCAGGGTCACCCCATCGGTAGTAGCCTTCACGGAGGACAACAGCCGTTTCGCGGGCGCGGTCGCAAAGAGGCAGGCGGTGGTGAACCCCACTACCACCATATTCGGCGTGAAGCGGCTCATCGGCAGGAGGTTCGACTCTCCCGAAGTTCAGAAGGCAATGGGCATAGTGCCCTACGATATAGTGCCCAACGAGTCCGGAGACGCCTGGATAGAGACCAACGCAAGGATGTACGGCCCGCAGGAAATATCATCCATAGTCCTGTTAAAGATGAAGCAGGTCGCCGAGGAGTATCTCGGATACGAGGTAACCGACGCCGTGATCACCGTCCCGGCACATTTCAACGACCTCCAGCGGCAGGCGACAAAGGACGCGGGGCGCATAGCAGGACTTAACGTAAGGCGCATTATTAACGAGCCCACGGCAGCGGCGCTCGCCTACGGGTTCGAAAAAACGGAGAATAAAAAAATTGCCGTTTTCGACCTCGGCGGAGGCACATTCGATATAACGATCCTGGAAATAGCCAACGGAGTCTTCGAGGTTAAATCCACGAGCGGAGACACGTTCCTCGGGGGGGACGATTTCGACCAGCTGCTCATAGAACTGGTGCTCGAGGACTTCAGAAAGCAGCACGAGATAGACCTGAGAGACGACAAGATGGCGCTTCAGAGGATACGGGAGACCTGTGAAAAGGCGAAACACGAGCTCTCCTCCGTCCAGGAGACGACGATTAACCTGCCGTTCATTGCGGTAGACCAGACGGGCCCCAAGCACCTCAATTACAAGATTACAAGGGACGAGTTCGAGCACCTGGTCAGCGACCTCGTAGACAGGCTCGAAATCCCGTGCAAGCAAGCGCTCCAGGACGCGAGGCTCAATCCGTCCGAGATCGAGGAGGTCGTCCTTGTCGGCGGAATGACCAGGATGCCGAGAATTAAGGATAAAGTCAGAGACATATTCAAGAAAGAACCCCAGACACGCATAAACCCCGAAGAGGTCGTGGCTATCGGAGCCTCCATACAGGGGGGAGTCCTCGAGGGGAAAGTGGAAGAGGTCTTGCTGCTGGACGTAGTACCGCTCTCACTCGGAGTCGAGACAAGAGGGGGCCTGTTCACCAAAATTATAGAAAGAAACACCACGATTCCGACAAAGCGGAGCAGGATTTTCACGACGGCTTTCGACAACCAGGAGTTCGTCGGTATCCACGTACTGCAGGGGGAAAGGGACCTCGTTGACGGCAATATATCGCTTGCCAACTTTAACCTCATCGGAATACCGCCCGCGCCGAGGGGCATTCCCCAGATAGAGGTATCTTTCGAAGTCGATGCGGACGGAATACTGCACGTGTCCGCGAAGGACCTCGGGACCGGAAAGAAACAGGCTATACAGGTGGTAACTTCGGGCGGATTGTCCGACGACGAGATACAGAAGATAATAGAAGAGAGCAAAGAGAGCACGGACACCGACAAGAGACGGAAAGACGTCGCGCTTCTCAAAAACGAAGCCGAGGGCCTGCTTTATTCGGTCATCAGGACGATCGATTCCTACGGGGACAAGGTAGATTCCGATCTCCGCTCAAAGATCGAGCAATCCGTCGAGAAAATGAGAGAAGCCCTCACCGGCGCCGATTACGTATTGATAAAGGAAGTATTCGAGGAGCTAAAAGAGGCTTCATACAGGTTCGCCGAGGTCATATACTCCAAACAGGAGAAAAATACCGAAGCGCACGGCGGCAACGAGTAACCTTCTACGGATTCGTTATCAATGGCAAGTATTGATTACTATGAAATCTTACAGATAGAGCGCAACTCCACCGTAGAGGAAGTAAAAAGGTCATACAAGAGACTCGCTTTCGAATTCCACCCGGACAGAAACCCCGGCAACCCCGAAGCCGAGGATAAATTCAAGCAAATCAACGAAGCCTATCAGGTCCTGAGCGACCCTAACAAAAGGGCGCGGTACGACAGCTTCGGCCATATATCGGCGGAAGGAATGTTCACCGACATCGATTTCGAATCGGGCTTCGGCGACATATTCGGAAGTCTTTTTGAAGAGGTCTTCAACGCCGGTAGCGCCGAGAAGTCGCGTAAGGGCAGGGACCTCAAGTACTCGCTCGAGCTTACCTTCGACGAAGCCATAGAGGGGTGTGAAAGGGAGCTCAATATACCGCGCCGCGAAAGGTGCCGCGAATGCGGGGGCAGCGGGGCGGCCCGGGGCGGTGAAGTCGTCTGCACCAGCTGCGGGGGAAGGGGAGAGCTCAGGTACTCCCAGGGGCTTTTCGCCATAAAGAGGGCATGCCCGACCTGCGGAGGGACCGGGAAGCGCATTACTAAGGTATGCGTCCGCTGCAGGGGGGAAAGGTACGTCGCCTCGGATCATCAGGTCAAGGTTAAAGTGCCCGCCGGGGTCGCAGACGGTGTAAGGCTGAGGATGCGGGGGGAGGGAGACAGCGGATACCTGGAAGGGCCTAACGGCGACCTCTACATCGAAATACACGTCGAGGAACACCCTCTTTTCAGAAGAGAAGAACAGGACCTCTACTGCACCGTGCCCATCTTATTCGTTCAGGCCGCTATGGGGGCCGAAATAGCGATACCCACGCCCAAGGGAAAGAGCACCATCAAGATACCGGCCGGCACGCAGTCGGGCCAGACTTTCAGGCTCAGGGGAAAGGGCGTCCCTATGATGGAAGGCAGGGGGCACGGCGACCTCTACATACAGATACAGGTGGAGGTGCCCGTGAAGCTCAATAAGAAGCAGCAGCTGTTACTCGAAGAATTCGCTAAGGCCAGCGAAGAGGAAAACGTCCCCATGGTAAAGAGGTTCGTATCGAAGCTCCACGAAATCATCAAGTGACTGTGGGATTTGCGCCATGGCGCGGTTTTCCCGTGCGCGTAATCAGCAGCCGCCGGCAATGGCGGGAATTATAGATACGATATCCCCTTCATTAAGAGCGGTATCCTTCCCGTTTAAAAACCTGATATCCTCGTTATTGACGTAGAGGTTGATGAATCTCCGGACATTGCCCGATTCATCGCAAAGCCTGCTTTTAATTCCGGGATACCGGCTTTCCATCTCGTCGATCAGCTGGCCGATGCTGGCCGCGCTTATTGTAACCTCGTCCTTGTCCGAAGTAAGCTTCCTAAGCGGTGTGGGAATGCGAACAGAGGGCATCTTTCGTACCTCCTTTATCTTCAAGTTCCTTTAGTTTCAAATATAGCTCTTCAAATTCCTCAAGTCTCGGATCTATTATCACAGGTTGCGCCACACTGTCGGCGATCGCCTCCTGTGTTTTTAACCCGTTCCCTGTTATCGAAACGACAATGGACTCGTTCTTCGGTATCACTCCCTGCTGTATGAGCTTTTTCGTAACTGCCATAGTGACCCCGCCCGCGGTTTCTGTGAATATGCCCTCGGTCTCGGCCAGGAGCTTTATGCCTTCGATTATTTCCTCGTCCGTCACGTCCTCACCCCACCCCCCGCTCTCTCTCATAACGCACATCGCGTAAAACCCGTCGGCAGGGGTGCCGATAGCGAGAGATTTCGCTATGGTGTCGGGCTTCACGGGTTTGAATATCTCCCAGTCGTTCTTGAGAGCCGTGGTAATGGGAGAGCATCCCGTCGCCTGAGCCCCGTAGATCTTCGTACCGTTCTCCTCCACCAGCCCCAGCGTCTCGAACTCCTTTATAGCCTTCCAGACCTTGGTCAGGAGAGAACCGCTGGCCATAGGGACCACTATGTGCTTCGGAGTGCGCCAGCCCAGCTGCTCCATCATCTCGAAAGCGAACGATTTTGAGCCCTCGGCGTAATAGGGCCTCATGTTTATGTTTACGAAGGCCCACCCGAATTTCCCGGCGACCTCGCTGCAGAGTCTGTTGACGTCGTCATACGTACCCCTGACTCCGATGAGATTTGCGCCAAAAATGGTCGTCCCGATTATTTTTGCCTGTTCCAGATCATAGGGGATGAATATGTAGCTATCGAGGTTCCCCGAAACCGTCAGGGACGCGACGGCGTTCGCGAGGTTCCCGGTCGAGGCGCATGCCGCCGTCTTGAACCCGAATTCCTTAGCCTTGGAAAGGGCCACCGAAACGACCCTGTCCTTAAACGACAGCGTGGGATAACATACGGCGTCGTTCTTTACGTATATCTCCCTTACGCCGAGCGCCCGGCCAAGGTTCTCGGCCCTGATGAGGGGCGTAAAACCCACGTTGAGCCCTACCGTGGGTTCCTTATCCACGGGCAGGAGCTCCTTGTACCTCCAGATGCTCCTGTCTCTGCTCTCTATCGTTTCCCTGGTAAGGACTTTCTTTATCCCGTCGTAATTGTATGAAGCCTCGAGCGGTCCGAAGCACGTCTCGCAGACGTGAAGGGGCTCTTTCGGATATTCCTCGCCGCACTCCTTGCACTTAAGTCCCTTTACGAAACTCATAAAATCTCCCACATATATATTGAATAAATCAAAGAAGTTACCCTCTAAGCCGCGTAATGTCAAAGCCGGGAGCCCGCATCCGGCGCACGCTACCAGTTGTCCCGCTTTTGAATTTCCTTGTCCTGGTCTTTGTCGTCCCCTTCGAGCACTATTTTCTCGAACTGCTCGGCCGCGAGTATATTGCCGTTTTTACTATAAATGCCCCCGACGATAATGTAGTCGTCCTCGGCGATTTCCCAGGAGCCGGGCATCTCCACATTTATAAAATTGCCGTCTAAGTCGACCAGCCTGAAATTAGTCACGACGTCTTCCCGGTCCGGATTAACCTCGCTCACGGCCCCGACTATCCCCTCTACGGCTACAGTCGCCCCGTCGAAGGCTATCGGGGAGAACAGGATCTTCGAAATAGAGGCCCTGAACCCCTGCACGCTCATCCCCGGCACGTATTCAGGCTTCTTGTTGCATCCCGCGGCCAGGGCCAAAAACAAAACAGCCGCAATCAAAGGAACTCTCTCCGGTCTCAATATCCGTCCCCTTTACTCATCTATGTTCGTTCGAGAATTGAATATAATATTTCACGTGGTCTATATTTTACCCTACCCGTTAAATTAATATGAATAGTAATATGGCATAATAGTTACCTGGTCCCCGGCCGCAAGGGGGCGGATAAATTGCGAGGGAACAAGAGAGAATGGATGTATACTCCGGAAACGGTTATGGAATCGCAAGGTTAAGGGCGCCCGAAAGCGACAGCAACTATAACTATGTAGTCTGGTGCCCCGAGACCTCCGAATGCGCTGTAATAGACCCGTTCGACCCCGTTACGATACTGAATTTCGTTAGGCATCGCGGGCTCAGCGTTAAATACATAATCAACACGCACTGCCACCCCGACCATACAAAGGGGAACGACCCGATACTCAAAGTGACTATGTCCGAGATACTCGTGCATCCACTGGGAAGGGATATGGTTTCCCCGAGGTCAAGCGCCGTGAACGACGGGGATACGATCGAAGTAGGGAGATCGAGCCTGAGAGCGGTACATACCCCCGGACACTGCCCGGAGCATATGATACTTATCATGGGGGAATACGTATTTTCGGGGGACACGCTCTATCTCGCAGGCACCGGGAATCTGAAACACAGGGGGGACGCCAGCGAGCTTTTTAAAACCATGGAGACCAGGATACGCACGCTCCCCGAGAGTCTCCGCATACTCCCGGGACACGATTACTCTGCGCCGAATCTGAGGTTCGCGCTCGACCTCGAACCCGGGAACAGGGAGGCGGCGAAAAAGCTGAATCAAATCGAAAAATTGCGGTCTAAAGGAAAAGAACCCGCGCCGACGACAATATCCGAGGAAAAGAAATACAACCCCTTCCTCCGCTACGATTCCCCCGGGTTAACGAAAGAGCTCAGAAAAAGAAACCCGGACCTCGGAGACTCCAATGCCTCTTATTTCGTAGAGCTCAGGCGACTTAGAGACGAGTGGAAGTGAAAGCCCCCTTCGCCCCGAAGCTACCGCGGAAAAACCGATTTGGTATAATAATGCCTTATGATTATAAAGGAATCGGAACAGCTTAAAGCACTGAGAGCACTCCTCTCCGAGCGGATACTCTTTATAGACGGCGCAATGGGCACTATGATACAGCGCCACAAGCTCGGGGAGCCGGACTTCCGGGGGGAAATATTTAGAGACCACCCGATGGAGCTCAAGGGCGATAACGACCTCCTGTGCCTGACGAGACCCGACATTATATCCGACATACACCGGAGCTATCTCGAAGCGGGCGCCGATATAATCGAGACCAATACGTTTAACGCGAACCGCATCTCCCAGGCGGACTACAAGCTCGAGGGGATCGTTTTTGAATTGAATAAGGCCGCCGCGAGACTCGCCAGAAAAACGGCTGACGAGTTCATGTCCGAACACCCGGGCCGCAAATGCTTCGTCGCCGGAGCGCTCGGCCCGACGACCAAATCCGCGTCCATCTCCCCCGATGTGGGCGACCCTGCGGTAAGGGGCGTCACATTCGACGAACTAGTCGAGGCATACTACGAGCAGCTAACGGGACTCGCCGCCGGGGGTATCGACATCATACTCGCCGAGACGACGTTCGACACGCTCAACCTGAAGGCCGCGATCTACGGAATATTCAGGTTCCTCGACGAGCACCCGGTGCGCCTCCCCCTGATGCTGTCCGTAACCATCACGGACGCCTCCGGGAGGACTCTCTCCGGTCAGACGCTCGAGGCGTTCTGGAATTCGGTCAGGCACGCCAGGCCCATGAGCGTGGGCATAAACTGCGCCCTCGGGGCCGCGGAGATGCGCCCGTACTTAGAAGAGCTCTCGAGGATAGCGGACTGCTTCGTCAGCTGCTACCCGAACGCCGGGCTCCCCAATCCGCTGAGCGAGACCGGGTACGACCAGACCCCGGCCGATACATCTTCGTACCTCGAAGATTTCGCCGCGAGCGGGTTTCTCAACATCGTGGGCGGGTGCTGCGGCACGACGCCCGAGCACATAAGGGCGATCGCTGAGAAAGTCGCCAAGTACCCGCCCCGCCGGGTCCCGGAAATCGCTCCCGCGACACGGCTGAGCGGACTCGAAGCGCTTAACCTGGGAAAAGACGCGCCTTTCATCATGGTAGGGGAGAGGACCAACGTGACCGGCTCCCCCAGGTTCGCGAAGCTCATTAAGGAAGACGATTTTGAAGGGGCGCTCGCCGTGGCGAAGCAGCAGGTCGAGAACGGAGCCAACGTCATCGACGTAAACTTCGACGAAGCACTGCTCGACGGCGAGGCGTGCATGACGCGTTTCATGAACCTCATCGCGTCCGAGCCCGACATATCGCGCGTACCGGTAATGATAGACAGCTCCAAGTTCTCCGTAATAGAGGCCGGCCTCAAGTGCATCCAGGGCAAGTGCATAGTCAACTCCATCAGCCTCAAAGAAGGGGAGGCCAAGTTCCTGGAGCAGGCGAGGAAGGTGATGCGTTACGGGGCGGCGGCCGTGGTGATGGCGTTTGACGAGGAAGGGCAGGCGGCTACCAAAGACGACAAGGTGAGGATATGCGGCAGGGCGTATAAACTCCTCACAGAGAAGGTAGGCATGGACCCCTGCGACATAATATTCGACCCCAACGTCCTCACCGTTGCGACGGGGATAGAGGAGCACAATAACTACGCGCTCGATTTCATAGAATCCGTAAAGGAAATTAAGGCCTCGTGCCCGGGCGCGAAAACGAGCGGCGGCATAAGCAACATATCGTTTTCGTTCCGCGGGAACAACCTCGTCAGGGAGGCTATGCACAGCGCTTTCCTCTACCATGCTATTAACGCCGGCCTCGACATGGCCATAGTGAACGCCGGGATGCTCGAGGTGTACGAGGAAATAGACAAGGATCTCCTTCAAAAGGTAGAAGACGTGCTCCTCAACAGAAAACCTGAAGCCACTGAGATACTGATAGAGTACGCCGAGAAGATCAAAGGCACGGGCGAGATCAAAGAGAAAGAAACGGAAACCTGGAGGGAGGGGAGCGTCGAAGAGCGGCTCTCTCATGCCCTCGTCAAGGGTATAGACGCATTTATAGAGAAGGACACCGAAGAAGCGCGGCTTAAGTACGCGAAACCCCTCGACGTGATCGAGGGCCCGCTGATGGACGGCATGAAAGTGGTGGGAAAGCTCTTCGGCGAGGGGAAGATGTTCCTCCCCCAGGTGGTGAAGAGCGCCCGCGTAATGAAAAAGGCTGTCGCCTGGCTCGAGCCCTTCATGGAAGCCGAGAAGCTGAAATCAGGCGGCGGCAGGGTAAGGGGAAAATTCGTCATCGCGACGGTCAAGGGGGACGTCCACGATATAGGAAAAAACATCGTCTCCGTGGTGCTGGGCTGCAATAATTACGAGGTTTTTGATCTGGGCGTGATGGTCCCCTGCGAGAATATTCTGAAAAAGGCGAAGGAAGTGGACGCGAATATCATCGGATTGAGCGGCCTCATCACCCCTTCGCTCGACGAGATGGTCCATAACGCCTCCGAGATGGAGAGGCAGGGGTTCAGTACCCCGCTCCTCATAGGGGGAGCCACAACGAGCAAGGCCCATACGGCGATAAAAATAGCCCCCCACTACAGCGGCGTCGTGAGCCACGTGCTCGACGCCTCCCTCGTCGTGGGTGTGTGCAACGACCTGCTCAACCCCGAGAAGCACGGGGAATTCGTAAGGGAGCAGGCAAAGCGTCACGACGAGCTTAGAAAGCTCCACGAGAGATCGAAGCTGAAGACGGGATACCTCGCGATAGACAGGGCGAGGGCTAAGGGGTTTACAGACGATTGGAAGAAAGCCGGAATCGACGCGCCTGAAAAGCTCGGGGTCCAGGTATTCGACCACATAGACCTCGAATTCGTCATACCGTTCATAGACTGGTCGCCGTTCTTCTGGGTGTGGGAGCTCAAGGGGCAATACCCGAAGATACTCGAGCACAAGAAATGGGGCAAGCAGGCGAAGAGCCTCTTCGACGACGCTCAAAAGCTCCTGAAACGAATAATCGCCGAAAAAAGGTTCAGGCCGAAAGCGGTGCTCGCGTTCTGGCCCGCGGGAAGAAAAGGGGACGACGTCGAGGTTTACTCCGACAACACCCGGACCCGCGCCATAGCGGTGCTCCACTTCCTCCGCCAGCAGAAGGACAGGGGGAAGAACGAGAAATACCTATGCCTGGCCGATTTCGTAGCGCCGGCGGATTCGGGGCGGGAGGACTATCTGGGCGGGTTCGCCGTCACGGCCGGCGAGGGGGTCGAGCAATACGCCGGGTACTTCAAGGAGAAGCACGACGATTACTCCGCGATAATGGTGCAGGCCCTCGGGGACAGGATAGCCGAGGCGCTTGCCGAGATGATGCATAAAAAAGCGCGCGAGAACTGGGGCTACGGAAAAAGCGAAAACCTCTCGTACGAGGATATGAGCAAGGAAAAGTACAGGGGCATAAGACCGGCTCCCGGTTATCCCGCGTGTCCGGACCACACGGAGAAGGAAACGTTGTGGAGGCTCCTGGACGCGGAGAAGAACATAGGCGCAAGGCTCACGGAGAACTACGCCATATACCCTCCGAGCTCCGTCGCCGGTCTTTATTTCGCCCACCCGAAGGCGAAGTATTTTCACGTCGGAGAGATAGACAGGGACCAGGCGGAGGACTACGCGGGGCGAAAGCAAATGACCCTCGCGGAAGTCGAGAAGTGGCTCAGGCCCAATCTCGGCTACTGAGCCGGAAAGGGTTTAATCGTAAACGGCGGCAATGCCCGAGAGTATCTCTATCAATTCTAAAGAGAACCTCGACCTCGGAAGGACAATATCGTATCCGGCGTCGAGCGCAGCATTCATGAGCCCTTTCTCGACATGGGGCAGGTAGCCTATAACCCGCGCGCCCTTGAGGTCGTCCCGGCCCTTTATTGCCCCGATTAACTGCATGGCGTTTATTTTTTTGTTCCCGAGGTCGACGATCACCAGGGAAGGCGTCCCCGGGAAGACCGTTGCCGCAAGCTCGTCCGCTCCTTTTATGAATTCGATATCCAGCCCGGCGGAGGAGGCGGCTTCCCTGATCTTCGAAGCGAAGAAAATATCGTCCATTATGGCTACCGCGTACACTCGATAGTTATTATCGGCCACTCTATTACTCCCTTTAAAAATAGAGTGTATATTAAATCCCCGTTCACTCAAAACGGTGCGGGACATGAGAAAGGACAAAATAAAAACTATTTTTTTTGACGCTGCCGATACGCTCTTTTACATAAGGCGCGGGCTCGGCCATACCTACGCCGAGGTCGCGAGGAAGTACGGCGCGGACCCGGACCCGTCCGACATTAAACAGGCCTTCTCCCGCGCGTTCAAATCTGCCCCCCCGCTCGCTTTCGGAAACGTTACTCCGGAAGAAAGGAAGAGGCTCGAGAAGCAGTGGTGGCGCGCGATAGTACAGAGTGTGTACGGCGAGATCGGAATGTTCGACGAATTCGACCCCCACTTCGACGAGCTCTTCGAGGTATTCAGAGGGGGGGCGTGGACGCTCTTTCCCGAGACCGCCGAGGTATTGTCCTCTCTCAAGGGCGCGGGCTACACCCTAGGCATCATATCCAACTTCGACTCGCGGGTTTACGACGTCATGAAGGAATTGGGAATCTACGAGTACTTCGACGTGTTCGTGATATCGAGCGAAGCGGGTCACGCCAAGCCCTCACACGGGATATTCTCGATGGCGCTCGAGCGCACGGGCAGGAAGTCACGCGAGGTCATACACGTCGGGGACGACCTCCAGAACGACTTCCACGGGGCGAGGGCGCTTGGCATCAGGGCGCTCCTCCTCGACAGGGAAGGGGAGTACGAGAGCGTGCGCGGGATGGACAGGATAAGCGACCTCACGGCGATAGAAAGGGCCCTCGGCAAAAAACCCTGAACCCGGGGATAAACATATCGGCGAAAAGAGCGGCGCTCCTTAGCCGGGGCAGCATAGTCCCCGTCTAAGAGCTGTGGTTCTTTATGGGTTCGCTCTTATTTGAAGCGAATACGACGAAAGCCATGGAAGGCCGTCTCGATGACTCCCTCATGGCGAAGTGTATGCCGTCTAACACCCAGCCCTCGCCGACCCACCTGTTTATTACCTTCTCAAGCTCCTCGTCGGTAACGACCGCGACCTCGACCACCTTGTAGCTCGTGTATTCCATAGTTATTTCCGCGACCCGTTAAGAAGCCTCGCCGCTTCCACTGCGTGGTAGGTGATTATGAGATCGGCCCCGGCCCTCTTGATGCTTGTCAGTATCTCCATCATGACCTCCGCTTCGTCTATCCACCCCATGCGCCCCGCGGCCTTGACCATAGAGTACTCCCCGCTCACGTTATATGCGGCGACAGGGTGGTCGAACTCCTCCCTCGCGGCCCTGATGACATCGAGATAGGAAAGCGCGGGCTTTATCATCACGATATCCGCACCTTCGTCTATATCGAGAGCGATCTCCCTCAGCGCTTCCCTGACGTTCCGGCGGTCCATCTGGTAGCCCTTCCTGTCCCCGAACTGGGGAGGGGACTCCGCAGCCTCCCTGAAAGGACCGTAAAAGGAAGATGCGTACTTCGCTGAATAGGCCATTATCGGCAGGCTCTCGAAGCCGTTATCGTCGAGCGCGTCCCTGATGACACCCACGCGTCCGTCCATCATATCGGAAGGCGCCACCATATCGGCCCCGGCCTCCGCGTGAGAGAGGGCCATTTTGGCGAGGCACTCTATAGTCTCGTCGTTATCCACATCGCCATGCTTAATAATGCCGCAGTGCCCGTGGCTTGTGTATTCGCACATGCAGACGTCCGTAATGACCACGAGTCCCTTAGCCTTCTTCTTCAATTCCCTTACGGCCTTCTGAATAACGCCGTTCGGGTCGTAACCCTCAGAGCCGGTCTCGTCCTTTTTTTCCGGTATTCCGAAGAGGAGTATCGCATTGATGCCCTGTTTCCCGGCCTCAATCGCTTCCTTTACGATATTGTCCGCCGACTGCTTATAGATACCGGGCATCGAGCTTACTTCAATTTTTTGACCCTTGCCCGGCGTGACAAACATCGGGTATACGAGCTCCCCGGCCGATATGGAGGTCTCGGCGATCATATCTCTAAGCCGCTCGTTTTTTCTGAGCCTTCTCGGACGGTAGGCGGGGAAATACATTGCCCTTAATATTAATTGCTCTTTAGATGATAAGTCAATAAACGACTCATATTTTCCTCAGTAATTTTTGATGTTTCCGGGCTTTTGTATATTATTAATTCCCGGCGGAAGCGCCATGGGATAAGAGAATGGACGACGATAAAGAAAAGAAGAGCCTCGACTTCATAAGGGCTATAATCGAAGAAGACCTCGGGAGCGGGAAATACGGGGGCAGGGTTGCGACCAGGTTCCCCCCCGAGCCCAACGGCTATCTCCACATAGGGCACGCCAAATCCATATGCCTCAACTTCGGCGCCGCTCTCGAATACGGGGGCACGTGCAACCTCAGGTTCGACGATACGAACCCGGCCAAGGAAGACACGGAATACGCCGAGTCGATAATAAAAGACGTCAGGTGGCTCGGCTTTGACTGGGACGACAGGCTCTACCACGCGTCCGATTATTTCAAGCAACTATACGATTACGCCCTGGATCTCATAAAGAAGGGCAAGGCATACGTCGACTCTCTTAGCGCGGACGAGATAAGGGAGCACAGGGGCACACTCAACGAGCCCGGCAGGGAAAGCCCTTACAGAGACAGACCGATCGAGGAGAACCTCGACCTCTTCGAGCGCATGAAAAAGGGCGAGTTCGAGGAGGGCGCCCACGTGCTCAGGGCGAAGATAGATATGTCCTCGGGCAACATAAACATGCGCGACCCGGTCATGTACAGGATACTCCGGGAGCCCCATTACAGGACGGGCGACGAGTGGCGCATCTATCCGATGTACGACTACGCCCACTGCATATCGGACTCGATAGAGGGGATTACACATTCGCTCTGCACGCTCGAATTCGAGGACCACAGGCCGCTCTACGACTGGTTCCTGGACGAGCTCGGCATATACCACCCCCGGCAGATAGAGTTCTCGCGCCTGAACCTCAACTACACGGTCATGAGCAAGAGACGCCTCCTCGAGCTCGTGCAGAAGGGATACGTCAACGCGTGGGACGACCCCAGGATGCCCACCATTTCGGGCCTGAGGCGGAGGGGCTACACCCCGGACTCGATAAGGAATTTCTGCTCCCGGATAGGGGTCACGAAGCAGGAGAGCGTGATGGACATGTCGCTGCTTGAGCACAGCGTGAGGGACGACCTCAATAAAAAGGCCCGCCGCGTGATGGGTGTGCTCGACCCGCTCAAGGTGGTGATAACCAACTACCCCGAAGGCCTCACGGAAGAAATGGACGCGGTGAATAACCCCGAGGACGAGAGCATGGGAAAGAGGAAGGTGCCTTTCTCGGGAGAGCTCTACATAGAAAGGGATGATTTCATGGAAGACCCGCCAAAGAAGTTCTACCGCCTCTCGCCGGGCGTCGAAGTCAGGCTCAGATACGCCTATTTCGTCAGATGCACGGACGTCGTAAAGGACGAAAAGGGCGTAATCACCGAGCTCCGCTGTACCTACGACCCTGCCACCAGGGGAGGGGACGCGCCCGACGGCAGGAAGGTCAAGGCGACCATTCACTGGGTATCGGCAAAACATGCGGTCTCCGCCGAGGTCAGGCTCTACGACAGGCTCTTCACGGACCCCGAGCCCGGGAGCGGAGGCGGGGAGTATAAGGACTCCCTCAACCCCGACTCGCTCGTCGTGCTTAAGGACTGCAGGCTCGAGCCCGGTCTTGCAGACGCCGAGCCCGGCGTCAACTATCAGTTCGAGAGGCTCGGCTATTTCACGCCCGACCATCGCGATTCGAAAAAAGGCTCCCCGGTGTTTAACAGGACGGTCACGCTCAAAGACACATGGGCCAGGGAAAAGGGTAAACAGGAATAGGTAATGCTGTTCGGCTCGCCCGGCTCCACGCGTCATTCCCTGAATTGATATCCTTCCTTTCCGAGCTTCTTTCCGTCGAGGTATACGTTGTCGTCCCCGTCTATTCCGAGCCTGCCGCCCGCTATCAGATTATGGACTGCGTATGGGAATATCTTCCACTCTCCCTTCGAACGTATGAGCTCGTTGACGGCCCCCGCGTCCTCTTCCCTATACCCTGCAAGGGATAGAGGCTCCGACTGAACCAGCGCCGGCCCGAACCGCTCCTGCTCCCGCTCCAGGTAAACGGTGCACTTTATAGAACCCTCGCCGGCCCGTATGGCCTGAACGGAAGCATCCACGCCCTTTACGAGATAGCCTTTCGTTATATCGCCGGGATAGAGATTGACCACGCGGTTTCTGTATCTCCTTAGAAACATGCCGCCGAGACGCCGCCTGTAACCCGCGAGCAATATGACGTCAGGGGAGCACACCTCCTCGATCAGGGCGGCCGCGGCCGCATCGAAATAATCCCTCGCCCCGTCGTCGTCGGGGTTTACGCCCAGGGAGGAGAAAAAGATTTTGGAGCTGAGGGAGAGGACAGGGATTCCGAGCCCGGCAGCTTTTAACACCCCCTCGCATCCGGGGACGTTCGTAAACACGGCTCCGATCACAGCGAAGGGTTTCCCCCCGCCTGCCGCGAGCAGCTTACCCTCTTCATGCACGGCAATGAAATTCGTCCCCGAGCCCGAGAGGAGGACCGCGGCCCTCACGGGCTTATCCGAGGGGCTCCAGATCGGCTCTATCTGAGGGGTATTCATCGGATATACAATTCATTTGCAATATCTTCCAAGTTATGGAAAGTATATCTACTTGAATTACATGAGCAACTTCCGGCAGAGGATACTTACGGCCGCGATAGCGGTGCCGATACTGTATGCGATTTTCCGCATAGGGGGATTAATCTACCTTCTCTTCTTCATGGCGCTGATACTGCTCGGCCAGATAGAGTTTCAGAAACTGCTGCGGTCGAGGAACTTTCCCGACGAAAAGATATCGGGCATCGCTTTTTCGCTCCTTCTCGCCGTTTCCGCGTACATGGGCTATATCTATTTCGTGATGACCTTTACGGGCGCGGTCGTGCTTGTGCTGGTTTTCGAGCTCTGGAAGCTCAGGGAAGGCGGCACGGTGCTGAGGGCGGGGGTGACGCTCTTCGGGATAATATACATAGGCTGGCTCCTTAGCCATGCGATACTGCTCAGGGATATTGGCGCCATTGACGGAATAAAGGAGTTCGCTCTCAGCCGGCAGGGGCTTAAAGACCCCGGGTTTTTCTATATATTTATTACGGTCGCGTGCACGTTCCTCAACGACACCGGGGCTTATTTTACGGGACTCCGGTTCGGCAAGAGGAAGCTCGCCCCCGCCATCAGCCCCGGGAAGACCGTTGAGGGCACGATAGGCGGAATCATGGCCTGCATACTGACCGGCCTCATAGTGAATTACGGCTTCGGTTCCCCGCTCAATTCCGACTGGACGATATTCCTTTCCCTCCTCATCGCGGTCTCGGCCGTGTTCGGAGACCTGGTGGAATCGGCCATCAAAAGGGGCGCGGGCATTAAGGATACGGGAGACATAGTCCCCGGCCACGGCGGGGTGCTCGACAGGTTCGACAGCCTGTTATTCGTATTTCCGGTGTCGTATTATTTCGTCCTCATCTATTACATATCCTCCGGCGCCGTACCCGGCTAATCGAGCTTGCTCCAGTTGATACGGGCCTCGCCAGCCATCGCATCGGCCTCCTCCCTCCTTATCATTATCCTGAGACCTATAAGTATCAGGACGTTAAACGAAAGTCCCGCAAGCGCCGCGAACTGCTCCTTGTAGAATATAAACACGTATGTAAGGAGTATGGAGACAAGTACCGACCACTCGAACATCCGTAACGATAGAAGCCGCGATTTCCTCAGGTAATAGACCCCGAGAAAGACAAAAACCCCCGATAGGGCCGACGAGAAAATCTGCGCCTTGTCGATAAAGGTCAGGCCGGTGAATCTGATAGTCACGTTTTCGAGAGCTCGGATACTCATAATCTTATCCTTCCCGAATCCGATAAACAGTGTAAAAACCGCCACATAAACGAGAGTCACGAAAAGCTGGAGGAGGAAGAATACGGTGATGCCCGTCCTGAAATAATTGCTTCCGGCAACTCTTTCATAAGACTTCCTGAACCTGTTTTTAGCCCTTAAATATATCCCCGGCGAAGAGACGGGTACCGGGGCCGTGCCGATGATGAGATCCCTGACCGGGGCCGTGAGCGGGTTGTCCGGATCGCTTTTCCGGAGATACGCCAGAACCCTCTTCTTCTCGTCCTCGTCGAGGTCTCTGAGCGCCGCCTCTTCGAGCCCCTTGAGAGCGTTGACCAGGTACTCCCTTTTCGTGAAAGTCCAGCCGGATTTGATCATCTGCAGGGACAGCACGATGAGTATGAACACCATATACATGATGGCGACCGAAGGGGCGAAGAAATAATCGTTGTCCTTAGTGACGAATTTCCCCACCTCGTCTATGAATGTCCCGAACCCCGCTCCCCCGAGCACTGCGGCCCAGAGCTCCGTACGCCTCCCGATAAACCCTATCAGCATCATGATGGACACGAGCATGAGGAGCCCGCCCCAGAGCATATGCGCGATATGGAGCGTGCCGCCCCCTATCTGGGGATAACCCGTCATGTGGAGAAAGAGCCTTATGGTCAGTATGGCGGATACCGCGCAGACGAGAAAGACTTCCGCGTAATAGAATGCCTCGAGGTTCCTGACAAATGGGGCATTTCCTTTCATATCCGGTTCTATTGTTTATTCTATGTTAATCTCACTTGTTAATCCACTGTTTTGATGTCATATTAACGGTACTCAAATACCCGCCGACAATTATATGAAAGACCATGACGCCGCGTTTTCCCCTCCATCAGTCGAGGCATCGAAAGAATCCGACGGTACCCTCGTACTCAAAATAAAGGGGCGCCTCGATGTATATTCGACGGGAAAAATCTGGAAAGACTCCTCCTACGGAGCTAGAAAAATCCAACCCCGCGGAAACTGATCATAGACGCAGAGGGGATCGAGTACTGCGACGCCTCGGGCATAGCCCTCCTTATCGAGCTTGAGCTGATTCAGAAGAGGAAAGGGGGCGGCTTCGAGTTGAGGGGGCTCAGCAAAGACAACGAAAGGCTCTACAGGCTATTTAAAATCGACGAGCTGGCAAAACCCGAGGGGACGGGACAACCCCCTTCGGGAAATATTGTCGAAAGGGTGGGAAAGACATCGTGGGAAATGCTCGAAGAGCTGAAGGTGCATATATACTTCACCGGACGCGTCACAGTCGGGCTATTTGCCGCCGCCGTTAACCCCTCCAAGATCAGATGGAAGGAGGTTTTCGTCACATGCGAGAAATTCGGGGCTAACTCCCTTTTCATCATCGCTCTCGTAAATTTTCTGGTCGGACTCGTAATCGCGTTCCAGTCCGCCATACCGATGCAGCAGTACGGAGCCCAAATATTTGTCGCCGACCTGATCGTCATCGCCTATTTTAAAGAGCTCGGCCCGCTGATGACGGCCTTCGTCGTAAACGGCAGGAGCGGCTCGGCATTCGCCGCCGAGCTCGGCACCATGAAAGTGAACGAGGAGCTCGACGCTCTCGACACCATGGGACTCGACCCCGTTAATTTCCTGGTCGTCCCCAAGGTCATTGCCGCCCTTTTCATGCTCCCCCTGCTCACGGTCTTCGGGAACCTGTTCGGCCTCCTCGGGGGTCTCGTCGTAATACTGTCCATGGGATACACCTTCACGACCTACATAAACCAGATAACGGCTTCGGGAACCTATGTCATGCTGCTCGCGGGACTGTTCAAGACCCTCTTCTTCGCGGTTCTCATTGCGGGCGTGGGCTGCCTGTCCGGCATGAGGGCTTCGAGAGGGCCGTCCGCGGTAGGCGACGCTGCGACAACGGCGGTCGTAACGGGGATTATACTTATGATAGTCGTCGACGGTATCTTCGGAGTAATATATTACATACTGGGGATCTGACATGAGCGGCGGGAAAGAAGCGATAATAGACGTTAAGGATTTCACGGCGAAATACGGGGACGTCGTAATCATCGACGATATTTCGTTCGAAGTCTTGAGGGGCGAGATATTCGTCGATACTGGGAGGCTCCGGCTGCGGAAAGAGCACGCTCTTGAAACACATGATAGGCCTCTACAAACCAGCCAGAGGGAATATAATAATTAAAGGGGAAGACATCACGAAGGCGGAGGGTCAGGACAGGATCAATATTATTGAAAAAAGATAGGGGTTGCGTATCAGCTGGGCGCTTTATTCGGCTCCATGACCGTGCTCGAGAACGTGATGCTGCCGCTTGAGGAATATACGGACTTGAGCAGGGAGGCAAGGCACCTCATCGGACGGATGAAGCTCGAGCTCGTGGGGCTCGACGGCTCCGAAGCAGAAGATGCCTTCCGAGCTGAGCGGCGGAATGATAAAGAGGGCGGCGCTGGCGAGGGCGATGGCGCTCGATCCGGAGGTGCTGTTCCTCGACGAGCCCTCGGCGGGTCTCGACCCCATCACCTCGGCGGAGCTCGACCAGCTGATAATACAGCTCTCGCGGAGCCTCGGAGTAACGTTTATCGTCGTTACGCATGAGCTCAACAGCATTTACACAATCGCCGACAGGGTCATAATGCTCGACAAGAGCACGAAGAATATAATTGCGACCGGAAAGCCCGAGTACCTGAGGGATCATTCGACGATACCGGTGGTTCAGAAATTTTTCAGAAGGCAGACCGATGAGCAGCTCGGCACGCAAAATCAAAAATAAGGGAAAATAGGACATGAGCCAGAAACCCAACTTCTTCAAGATAGGATTGTTCGTAATACTGGCGCTTCGTGATACTCGCGGGGGCGATAATATTTTTCGGCGGAGGGAAGTTCTTCGAGCAAAAGGTCACGGTCGAGACATATTTCGACCAGTCGGTCCAGGGCCTATCCGTCGGGTCGTCTCTCGAATTCCAGGGCGTCCAGATAGGAAACGTAAGCTCGATCGGGTTCGTGTTCAACGAATATAAAACTAACAAACAATACGTCCTCGTAAGGGCTCAGATATCTACCCGCAACAAGGTGGCGGGAAAGGGTAAGGGCAGGCTCTACAAAACGGACGAAGAAAGGGAGGCCGGTTATTAAGAAAATGATAAAAGACGGTCTCAGGCTCCAGCTGGCTTCCCAGGGCATTACGGGTATAGCATTCCTCAACGCCGTGTATCTCGACCCGGACCGATACCCGCCTTTTGAGCACGAATGGAAGCCTGAATACATGTACATACCCTCTGCGCCCGGCACCATCACTCAAATCACCCAGACGATCGAACAGCTTTCGGAGAGCATAGACAAGATCGACTTCAAGCAAATTTCGGTCGGAAATAGAAAAACTGGTCGTTACCTTGAACAAAGCAGTCGAGGATGCAAAGGTCGGAGAGCTGAGCAAGGACGTGAGAGGGCTGATAAAGGGCGCTCAACACACGATTACCGAGCTCGAAACAATCCTCAAGAGCAAGGAAGCGAAGCAAACGCTCGCCAACGTCACCGCGCATAACCTCCGACCTGAGGACCACTCTCAACCGGACGGACCGACTGTTGTCGAGCAGGGAGCACAGCCTAAAACTGACTATGGAGAATATTGAGCGGATTTCGGAGGACAGCGAGGGAATTATGGACACGCTGAAGAAGTATCCCTCATGGGTCCTCTTCGGAAACCCGCCGCCGCATATAGAAGGGGAGGAAAAGACAAAATGAAATACGTTCATCATACATATATATCTTCAACTGATTGTTGTACTCCTTATCGTGACGGGCTGCTCCGGTCTAAGCAAAAGTTATCCTGAAAGGCAGTATTTACATGTTCGAAGTGCCGCCAGTAACGGTAAAATACCCGCCGGTTAAGGGCGCTGTCGTCGAAATCTCCCGTTTCAACATCTCCCCGGGCAGCGACGGGAAGGAGTTCATATACAGGACGGGCGATCTGAGCTACGAATCCGACTTCTATAACCAATTCTTCAGACCCCCGGGCGCCATGCTGACAGAAGTGACGGGAAGGTGGCTCAACGACGCGGGCCTCTTCCAGGATGTTTTCGGCTCTGTCACTCAGGCAGACGCCAACTACTTCATCGAAGGCAACGTCGTCCGCCTGTACGGGGACTTCAGATCCGCTCCGAAAGCAGTGCTGGAGATACAGTTCCTGCTCCTGAAATATACGACGGACAGCAGCTACGACGACAACACGAAGATAGTTATGGCCAAGAACTACAGCTTCGAGGCGCCGATCGCCTCCCCTACGGCCAAAGACCTCATGAAGGGCTGGAATACCGCGCTCGGTGAAGTATTGAATGCCTTTCTCGCGGACTTGAAGAATAACGTCAACTAGTCGATTCGCGCCTGATTCGCGGGATTCAGGATAACCGGGATATACGTTCCGGGCCCGGAAAACGAGAGAGCGATTGATAATTATCGGGCAGTGTTGATTTTTCAATGCCAAAAGAAATATAATTATAATAGATTTTTAACATTCGGGAGACAAAAATGCGCCGTGTCATAATCGTTATCGTGCTCATAGCCGTTCTGGCTTTATTCGGACTGCCTTACTGGTTCGGTATCCAGACGGAGAGGGTCTATAACGATATCATCAGCACATATTCCAACACGGGCAATGTCTCGATCGTCGAAAAGAGCTACGATAAGGGGTGGCTGAATTCCAGAGCCGGGACTACATTCGTTATCAAGAACGGAGACGCCGAGATCGTAAAATTCGAGGAAACAGATACGATCTACCACGGACCGTTTCCGGTTCAGGCGGTACTGAGCGGGATGTCCGGGCTTACGCCTGTCATGGCAGTTATCGACTCGAAGCTGGTAGCGATACCGGTCGGGGAATCGGAATTCTCGCAAATAATAAAGAAGCTGCCCCCGGTGAGCCTCTTGACGAGACTTTCGCTCGACGGCGTGGGCATAACCGATATTACAATGCCGGGTATCGAAACCGGGGCGGGGAAAGGGGGAGGGAATCTCAAATGGGAAGGGCTGACGGGCGACGTTAAATTCAGCCCGGAATTCAGAGACGTTGATGCGGAATTCAAATCAGCGGGGCTCAAACTGACCGGTAAAGACACTGATTTTACAATTACCGGGCTCAGCGGGGCTTCAAGGCTGAAATACGTCGGCCCCGAAAACAAATACCCGGTCGGGGATATCAACTTTGCAATCGACGAAATCGCGGCCCGGACGAAGGATAAAAACAGCGCCGGGCACGAGGATTTCTCTATAACCGGTATCGCGCTTACAGGCGCTTCGACCGAATCTGAAGGAATCCTCAACAGCACCCACAGTCTCGGGTTCAAGGAGATAGACGCCGGAGGCAGCAAATACGGCCCGGGCGGATACGAGCTTGCCATACGAAACATAGATATGGCCTCGTGGATTAAAATCCAGGACCTGCTAAGGAAGAATCAGAACGCGCCGCAAACAGAGGAAGCGAGAGCGGCATTCATGACGGAGCTGATGAAGATCGTTCCCGGTCTGATCAAGAAATCCCCTGAGATAGACCTCACGAAATTGACGATCAAAACCTCCGACGGCAGTCTCGACGGCCACCTCAAAATTTCAGTCGACGGAACCAACATGGACAACCCGGAGCTCGCGTCGAACCCCCTCTTTCTGGTTACGGCGATAAAGGCAAACGCCAGGGTATCCGTGACCAAGCCGCTTCTGGAACGGGTCATTACGGACTACAAGAAGGAAGAGATATTGGGAGATTTCAAGAAGGCCGACGACGAAATACCGCCCGATGAGGAAATCGCCGGAATGGCGAAAGAGGAAACGGGCGACGAGATCAAGGGGCTCATGGACCAGGGCATCATTACGGGGAACGGGGACAATTACGAGCTCAACGCCAGCTACGAGATGGGCCAGATAACGCTCAACGGACAGCCGCTCGATATGCAGTCATTACTAGGCGATTAACTGTTCTCGACCCCGAACCTCTTTTCAAGCTCCCTCCACCTGGGAACGTCTATTATCTCTTCAAAATCTTTAAACGAGAGCATTTCCTTATACCCCGCGGTCGTCCCGTGCTCAATCAGGTACGCGAAACAGAGCTCGATCGCTCTGGTCGCGGAGAAGAGGGCGGCCAAAGGAAAAACCGCTATCTTGAACCCGAGCTCTCCGAGCTCCCGTGCGGTGAGAATGGGCGTCTTCCCGCCCTCGACCATATTGGCAAATAGAGGCACGCCCGGAAAAGCGGCGGCGATCTCCTTGAGCTCTTCCCGGGACTCGGGCGCTTCTATAAACACGACGTCCGCCCCGGCTTCGTGATATACCCTCCCTCTTTTTATAGCGTCCCCGAGACCGTGGGGCGCCCTCGCATCGGTGCGTCCGACAATCACGAGACCGCTCTCGCCGCGGGCCAGGACGGCGGCGCGTATCTTCTCCGCGTGCTCCTCCATAGGAATTACACGCTTCCCCTCGAAGTGGCCGCATTTCTTGGGCCACACCTGGTCCTCCAGTATTATCCCCGCTGCCCCGGCCCTCACGACCTCCTCAACGGTGCTCATCACGTTTAACGCGTTCCCGTACCCGGTGTCTATGTCGGCGACCACGGGGATGCCTACGGAGGCCGCGATGCGGCCGACGCTCGTTATCATCTCCGTCGCCGTGAGAAAACCGTAATCAGGCCTCCCCAGCAAAGCGCCCGATATCCCGAATCCGCTCGTGAACGCGACACTGAACCCGGCCCGCTCCGCGAGCTTCGCGCTCACGCAGTCGTGGACCCCCGGCAGGACCAGTATCCCCGGCCCGGACAGTATTTCCCTGAGTCTCTGACCATTCGTCATAACCGTCTCCGAAGCATTTTCTTTAGAAACATAGTGGTGTCACAGTTGGGTGTCAAGCGGGATTGCGTTAGCAGGACGTTTGTGATATTTTGAAGCTAGATTACCGGGTGCGAATATTTTTTCGGACATCCAAAGTGAAAAAGAGCGCGGAAAAAATTGCCAGGGAGAAACCGGAAACGCCGGGAAGGCTGCAGTCGGGGCTCAAGAGTAAAGACGTCATACAGCTCATAGAGGCGCTCGAGGGCGTAAAGCTCGATTTCGACCATCTTTACTACTACGAGCACACTGGACTCATAGTGCCGAGCCTGAGGAGCTCGAAGGGCAGGGGGGTGCCCAAGCTCTACTCGACCGAGGACTTCATAGTCCTCAGGTGGCTCGTGTCGCTCCAGAAAAACGGCATAGCCGTCAGCCGTTTCCGCGAAGTCCTTACATTCCTCAAGGAAAAGATGCCCGAAGTCCTGAGGCAGCCCCAGAACTGGGTGCTCATAACGGACGGAAAGTCCGTGCAGTTTTTCGACAGGGTTTCGTCGAGGGCGTTCGACGTGCTCAAGGATACGGGCCAGTACCTCTTTTTCTTCCCCATAGGAAAGGTAGCCGACGAGAGTAAAAAGGCGGTAAATAAGCTCGGAAAGAAGAGCCGCGGGCACAAGGCCCGAGAATAGGATTCAATACAATGCTCAACCCTTCCCGGGTCCCCGGGAAAGCCTTTGTTTTATTCGACTCCCCTCCGCCACGACGTCCGGTATGGAGGTGAATCCTATCCTCATGGGAGCCGACTCGGAGGCGCCGTGCATGCCGCCGAAATAGATGCTGTCCATCCCGTAACGCTCGTTTATCTTGTCGAGAGCGCCCGCCACCCTATCGAGCTTCCTCTCGCCGTCGAAGAGGAGCATGGCGGTTTCGCTCGACGCAGAGAGGCCGGTAAACGTAACGGACGCGCGGAGCGGCTTCCGTCCGGAGGGTCTTTCCGTCCAGACGGACGTAAAGGCTTCTATCATCGAGCGGGTGTCGTTTTTCTTAGTTATATTCACGCCCTTTCTCCAGCTCTCTTCGTCTCCGAGGTAGTCTATGGCGATCACCATTTTATCGGAAAGGTGTCCGAGCCTCCTCAGCCTGAAAGCGGCCTTGTGTATGAGCCTCATGAACACCGCGCGCACCCCTTCGTCCGTCCTCAATTCAGGCGGCAGCACGTGCGAGTGACCCACGGTCTTCCTCTCGGAAGCGCTATCGTATATGTCCTCGCCCCCGAGCATCAGAAGAAACCGATTGCCCACTACGCTCCCCCACACGTCCGATACCCTCTCCGGAGACAGCGTGCAGAGGTCCCGGACGGTGTGCACGCCGCGGCCCTTCAGGCGTGCGAGCATCCTTCTCCCGATACCCGGCAGGTCGGTCAGGGACAGCGAATACAGCCTTTGAGGGAGCTCCTCTTCGCCCAACACGGTAAACCCGTCGGGCTTCTCCATATCGCTTGCGACCTTCGCCAGGAAGCGGTTGGGCGCGATCCCGAGAGAGCACCGGAGGTATTCCCCGGCCTGCTCTTTTATCGCCTTCTTCACCTGACGGCCTATGGAGACGGCGTTGTCGTAATCCGTCTGCCTCCCGGTTAACCGGCACGCCATCTCGTCGATTGACAGGACGTTCTCCACGGGCAGTACCGAATCGACCGCCGACAATATCTTATGATGCATCTCGACGTATATTTCGGGCCTCGATTCCACTATATTAAGCTCGCTGCAGGCCTTGCGGGCCTCGGCGACGTTAGTCCCGGTATTGATGCCGTACTTTCTTGCCTCGTAACTGGCGGCTATGCAGCATGTGCTGTCCGTCATGACCGGGACTACGACAGTCGGCCTGCCCCTCAGTCCCGGTGTGAGCTGCTGCTCGACCGAGGCGAAGTACGAGTTCATATCGACGAAAAGCCACCTGAGCGGGTAAGCGTCCATCACGTAAAAATGATAACATAAATTCTCCCGCAAATGCCCCGGCGGATTCCCTCGAGACATACGGAGACGGCCCTGTGATAGAATATTCCCTATGGGAAGCCACGACCTCGATTTCCTCTTCATAGGCGCGGGCATACTCGGCTCGGCGGGGGCCTACGCGCTTTCAAAGAAGCTCGGCGAAAGGGGCGTGAAAGCCTCGGTCGGCGTGATCGACATAGACATGGAAGGGGAGCATTCCTCCACGCTCAAAAATGCTGGGGGAGTGAGGGCGACCTGGAGGAACCGGGCGAACATAGAGCTCTGCAAATACTCGATAGATTTTTACGAGTCGATCGCGGAGGTAATACAGTTCCGGGAGCTAGGCTACTTCTGGATGCACGGCGCGAGGTCGTGGCGGGAGATCGTCGAAAACCACCCCCTCTATAAAGAGTACGGGCTCCCCGTGGAATTATATCCGGCGGAAGAGGTGCCTTCCATACTCCCCCTCGTCGACAACCTTGAAGGGATAGAGGGGCTCTCGGTCTCTAGAAAAGCTGGACTTATAGACCACTACTCGCTCAGGGAATTCTACAGAGGCGAAGCGCGGAAGAACGGGGTCAGGTTCTTCGACAGGTGCTACGCCGCCCGGATCTCCGTCGAAAGGGGGAGGGCGAAAGAAGTCTCGGCTTATGACATTACCGGCTTTAATAAAGACTGGAGCACCATGGAAGAGAGGGTGAAAAGGATACTCGAGGACGATAAAGTCGAGCACAATTTGCCGGGCATCGTTTTTAAATGCGGAACGCTCATAAATACCGCCGGGGCCTGGGCGCCCCGCGTCTCGGCCCTTTACGGGTTTAATGACGACGGTGTAAAGCCGAGGAGGCGTCAGATGGTGGTCCTCAACTGCCCCGATGTCGACCTTTCGCCTTACGGCATGCTGATCGACACGTCGGACATATATTTCCACCAGGAAGGAGCCAATATCCTCGCCGGGTACTCCAATATGGACGAGCCGTACGGCTACAACTTCGAGTTCAGCTTCGGAGGCTTGAGCGAGAAAAGCCCGTTCGTGAAGCACATCTGGCAGCCGCTCTGGAACAGAATGAGCGCGTTCGAGCGTGTGAAGTTCATAAGGGGATGGGCGGGGATGTACGCCGAGACGCCAGACCGGTCAGGCTATCTGGGCAGCGTCCCGGGACTCTATAACGTCTACGAGTGCGAGGCGCATACGGGAAGGGGACTCATGATCTCGTACGGCGCGGCCTCGGCGCTCGCCGACCTGCTCGTCGACGGCCGTTTCAGGGAAGAGCTCCGGCACGCGGAAGACCTGTCGAGAGAGAGGAAATCAGGGCCCCTCTTCGAAGGACTGCATTTATAACAGATTAGTTCGCTCTCTAGATCTCGATCAATATCCTGCCGCCCTCGACGTGAACTCTATACGAATTGACGTTCTCATCGGCAGGGGGTCCGAGGACCTCGCCGGTCCTGATGTTGAATTCGGCTCCGTGCCACGGGCAGGTGACGGTTTCGCCGTTTATTTCGCCTTCGCAGAGCGGCCCCCCTATGTGAGTGCAGTCGTTATCTATGGCGTAGTATTCGCCGTCACAATTAAAGAGAGCGATCTCCTTACCGTCGGCCTCGACCAGCTTCGCCTCGCCCAGACCTATCTCCCCGTCGGCCGCGACATCGAAAAGGTTTCCCACTACTATTCACCCCGGCTTATATTATAGTCCAGCAGTAGATAGCTCATTCGTCCAGCAATTCGATAGCTTCCTCGTATTCCTCGGCCATACCCGGGTGCCCGTGGCGGTTGGCAGCCTCCATCCCCTTGTAGTAGGCCTCCCTCGCCATCTCGGAATCACCCGTGTGTATATAGCACTCGGCGAGCATCCTGTAAACGGCCCCCTGGTCGTCCGCTATCTTCAGGTACTCGTCTATCTCCGTTATCGCCTCTTTGTACATTTCCAGCTTGTAATATTCATTGGCGAGCGAGTACCTCCCGAGCGGGTTGCCCGGGTCCTTCTTCACGAGGGCCTTAAAAGTCTCTAACCTCGAACCGGTCACCTGAAACCTCCGCCGATATACTTATTATCATTCAGAATATAACATACAATGAACGCCGCCATAAAGAGCGGCCGGGGCGCAATTATCCGGGCGGAGGTTGAATGTTCGGCCCGACCCTGAATAATCATTATCTCATATAAACCGATAAGGGAAACGAATGCCCAGAAAAATTATAGAATTTCTGTTCAACGCCCTGGCCGTAAAGGAGTTCCTCATATTCACGGGAACCTTTTTCGTGCTCACGGCGTTCGCCATGATAACCACGGACTCGTTCGTGAGGCCAGCCGGGTGCGCGGGGATGATCCCTCTAGAGCTCGCGTTCACGAAGCCGGCCTTTCAGGGCATTATAAGCGCATGCGGCGTGGAGGGCGTGCGCGCGCATTTGATGCTCATCTGGATAGACTATCTGTTTATAATCTCGTATACCGGGTTCCTGGGGAATGTAATGGGGTCGCTCCTTAAGGGGGTAGAGCGGGGGAAGGCGCTCACGTATTTCAGCCTGCCGATGTTTGCGGGCGCGCTAGACGTCATCGAGAATTTACTTCTGCAGTCACAGCTGTCCGACCCGGAGAACCTGAACGGCCTCATAATATTCGCCGCCTCAGACCGCGGCAAGCCATAAAGTTCCTTCTGCTCATAGCGAGCGTTGTGGTTATCGCCTGTTATCTGTTTCTTGCTGTGACGAAGAGGGCAAAGACGGCGGGGTAAACCGTTAGGTAAATGTAAGTACACTCACGCCATGCCGTTACGCATGGAGAACTTCACTAAATCAACCAGATTATGGATCTCGAGCTTCTTCATAATATTCGCCCGGTGGGTCTCTACAGTTTTGATGCTTATCGTAAGCTCCTGCGCTATGGCGCTGTTGCTGAGGCCGTTCGTGATGAGGCCGAGTATCTTCTTCTCCTTCCCGCTCAGTATCCTGAACCTGTCGAGCTCGTTCTCTCCTTCCCTCAGTATCGCGCCGGGCTCCGTGTATAGGGGGCTTTTGAAAACCAGGTTCTTCTCGACGACGGTCGGGTGCGTCTTGAATATGGAAAGGAGCTCTTTCGAGCTTATACGCTCGATGTTGTACTGGTTCATCATTATGACGGGTTTATCGACGCATATTTTATTCAAATACGCCTTCATCCATAGCCTCTCGGAATCTGTGAGGAAGAAAAAGGGGTCCCTGTTCAGTACCATAAGGACGCGGACTGTTTTGCCGCCTTTCCTGATAATTTTATCGAGCCCTTTTTCTATGAAAGCCAGTATATCGTCCGCCCGCCTGGGCTCCTTTAAATGGCTGCCGACGAGTATCTCCTCGAACGCCCGGGTTTTTGAACTGTTATTATGCGAGATACCGTGGCCTTCGAGTCTCTTTAAGAGCTCCTGAGGGGCGTGCTGGTCGGATATGTAAACGCAGGGGCTCCCGCACCTTATGCCGTGGAGGAAAAAGCTGGCCGCTATCTCGTAACATTCGGCATCGGTATCGTAGAGGTGGCATATCTGTTCGTGCTCGCCGAGGGATTTAAGTAACGGGAATACGGAATTATCCATATTTCTACAGTTCCTCGATCGTCTCCTTGATTATCAGAGCGGCGTTCCTGATCGACTCGATCCTCCGGAGCGTTTCCACGTTATACTTGGACGTGCCGTCCTCGAGGAACACCTCGGTACTCCCTATGATCGCGGCAAGCGCGTTCTCCGTCTCCTCGACGAGCTTCCTTTCGATCCGGTGCTTATGGAGGGCTATTTCTATCGAGGTGAACAGGTCGGTTTCCTCGAAAGGCTTGAGTATATAACCGTAGGGCTTGACGGTCTTGGCCCGGTGGATTGTATTTTCATTGGAATACGCGGTAAGAAAAATAATGGGGATGTTATAGCGTTTCCTTATGAGCTCCGCCGCGCTTATCCCGTCGGTCCCGCCTCCGAGCATGATGTCCATCAATACCACATCGGGCCTGAAGTGCCCGGCATGCTCGACCGCTTCCTCGCCCGACGAGGATATGCCGGTAACGGAATAACCGAGGCTCAGGAGAGAATCCTCTATATGCTTTGCGACTATTATCTCGTCCTCGACTATCAGAATTTTGATTTTGTCCATTTTACCTTTCCCATTGTTTTTTCTATTGCCCGAACTCGATCTTGAATTCCGTGACGTCTCCGCTCGACATCGAAAGAGCCCCCTTCAGCTGTTTGGACAGAGACGAAACCAGCTCCAGACCGAGGGTAGCGCCGTTATTGATGTCGAGGCCTTTCGGAAATTTATTCCCGTCGTTGCTTACGCTGAGAGAATATCTATCGTGTATCTTCTTGAATTCGATCTTTATCTCGCCCCTCTTCGCGCCGTCAAAACCGTGCTTTATCGCGTTAGAAACGAGCTCGTTCACGATCAGGCCGAGGGGGATACCGGTATTAATATCGAGGTATATCCGCTCCGAATCTATTACCACTCTGATATCGTCGTTTCTGACCCCGTAGGACCGCAGCAGGTTGTTCGTCATATTCCTGATATGCGCCGCGAAGTCGATACGGGAGAGGTCTTTTGAACGGTATAACTGTTCGTGGAGGGTCGCGATCGACCTTATCCGGTCGTTGCTCTCGAGGAACGAAGCGAGGGCCTTTTCGTCCTTTATTTTCCTCGACTGGAGTTTCAACAGGCTCGATATGATCTGGAGGTTGTTCTTCACCCTGTGATGGATTTCCTTTAGCAGGACGTCCTTTTCCGCGAGAGACTGTTTTAATTCGTTTTCGACGTATCGTCTTTCCAGAATCTCCTTAATCAGGAGCGTATTGGATTTCTGGAGCTCCGAAGTGCGGTCCCTGACCCGTTTTTCAAGCTCGTCCCTCGTCTTCCTCAAAGCCTCTTCGGATTTTCTCAGCTCCTCGGTTTTCTTCGCGTTTTTAATCGCCGTTTCGAGCTGCCTTGCAACGATTTCAAGTAAGCTAAGATCGTCCTTATTGAAGGCGGACTTCTTATTTGAATGTATGTGAATACAACCTACAGTTGCCCCATCCAGTTTAAGCGGCATCGAGATATAACTCCTGATCCCGAAATCCCTGCTCGCCGTACCTAAATATTCGTCTTTGTCCGCATCGGGCACAAAAAGCGGGTTGCCGTCGATTATCGTCTTCCATGTAGCGCCATTAGGGTAGGGGATCTTTTTCACGCGCTCAAGGTATGATTGGTCATGGCCCCGGTTAGCCGTCATAACGGCATAGCGCGAACTTTCGTTATCAGACGCGCCATCCTCGACCATAAATATCACGACGTGCCGCGCCTCTTTAATTTCCGCATTTATCGCGTCAACCGCATTGTCGAAAACTTCACCAAGCTCGATCGACTGGTGCACACTTGTGGTAACCGCGTTTATTACCTTCTCGAAACGGTTTTTTCTTCTGAGCTTTCCAACGTTTTTCCTGAGCGCCTCGCGTGACTTCTTAAGGGCTTCGGCTTTCCTGGCATTATTTATCGCCGCGCCGATAGAATTCGCAACTACTTCCAGGAGGTCGAGCTCTTCCCGGTCGAACGCGTTTTTCCTGAGGGAGTTTATATTGATGCATCCGATAGCCTTACCCGAAAAGCAAATAGGCATTGAAACGTACGACATCGTCCCCAGTTTTCTGCCCAGAGGTCCAATGAGCGTATCTTGATCGACGTCGGGACAATAAACTGGAGCGGAGTCCATCAGCGTCTTCCACGTAAAGCCCCTGGGGTAGGGTATAGCGGCCAGATCCTTCATCAAATCGGACGGGTAGCCCCTGTAAGATTTCAAGACCGCGTTTTTTCCTTCGACCATGTAAATGGAGACATTCTGCGCAGTTTCTATGTGCTTATTCATCACGTCAACGGCGTTATCTATTACATCGGCAAGCTTAAGTGATCCGTGCACGTTCTGCAGCACGATCCTCACAATCTCTTCATACCTGCTTTTTTTCTCGAATTGAAATATAACGTCTTTGATGCGAGACGATCGCTTATGCCCGGCCGTTTCTTCGAGACTTTTATGCTGCCCCTGATCCGGGCCCGGGGCAGCGATGTGATTGTCATGTTCCACGAGAGTCCCGGCCCTGCGCGGCTCGGACGGCTCAGAATCAAGCTCAGGTAAAACCATATCGATGCCGGACCTTTTGTCCAACGCGTCCTCTAATTCTTTTAGAGTGTTTCGTTCGGAAATACCATCGGGTTTTAGAATGCTTTTTTCGCAATGGTTCTTCAATACGGTAATACCCCAAGCCCGTAGGGCGCTCGTCGAGACAGACAATCCCGCTCAATGATTGAATAGTCTATCACAATATAAACTTTCAATACCAGTTTTTTCAAATTGAATTAATTAAGAGCAATCAGACAAAAATGCATATATCTGCCGCAAATCATACAAATATCTATACGGAAAATACATAGTCACCCTATTTAAAATACGGTGATCACCCGATTGAACAGAAAAGCCGGATTTGATATAAATAATTACGAAGAACATTAATTAGCGTATCCGATTAGTCATTATTTCGGATGAGAGGGGGAGAATATGGAAACTCTTTACTCGGGAAATGTTACCGATACAGGGAGTTGCAGCAATCAGGCTCAGGAGGTATGCCATATCCTCCTCTACAGCCCGCATCACCTGGCGATAAAAGGGATCAAGGGGATGCTCATAGGCGAGCCGGGGATATATTTCGTGGGTGAAGCAACCAACTGGTTTGAAGCCACTCTGAAAATTCATGAGCATGAGCCTTCGCTCGTGATTATAAACGACGATGGTCCGGGGTATGACTCATCGAACATACCGGAACCTATCACCGCATTAATCCGGGAATTCCCCAAGCTGAATATATTGGCGATACTAAACACCTCAAATCACGATAAGGAAATGGCCGCCCTCAAGCTCGGAATAAAGGGCGTTTTAATTGAGAACTTCGAGACCGATGTGCTCCTCGATTCCATAAAGTGCATCTCGGGCGGAGCGCTCTGGTTCAGGAGAAGTGTCCTCGAAACGTTTGTTTTCGAACAGCTTTACTTGTGCAGATTAAAGGAGAACGGCAGGCAGGAGCTCACACTCCCGACCTTCACGAGACGCGAGCTCGAGATCATACAGATGGCGGGGAAGGGGGTCAAGAACAGGGAAATAGGCCGTAATCTTTTCATAAGCGAAAAAACAGTCAAACACCACCTGTCAAAAATCTTCAAGAAGCTCCGGATCCGGAAAAGGGCCGAGTTAAAAGTGTACTTATAATCTAGTCTCAAATCTTGTATCCGCTAATAAAACTAGTCACTTTTATTAAAATTACTATCACTCCTATATTTTAATTACAATCGGCACTAAAATTAGCTAAACGATCCGGAAAGCAAACTTTCCAGGGAGGGAGTAGAGATGCGTTTAAATAAGATTATCGGCATATCTATAATAGTCGGGCTTACGTCCGGGTGCGTGAACTATCAGGCAGTAGAGGACTTCGGGACGGGGACCGGTCAGTTCGCGGGCTCGTATAATTCGGTCTTTACCGGCGGCTACGATACCTGCCTCGCAACCGCAGAGATCAGGAACATCATAATGGAGCTAGGTCAGACCCCGGCTTCCTCGCCGATGACTCAGTACACGAGCGACAAGGAGAAGTGCGCGCCGTATAAATCCGAGACCGCCGCGTTCAATGAAACCTCCCTCGCACTTCTGGATTTCAGCCGGGCGCTTAATCTCGTAGTGAAGAGGTCCGAGCTGAAGGGCGCGTTCGAGAACGTCCAGTTCGTCCCGCAGTTTACCGGGGTGGATGAAAATATCACGGATACCGTGACGGAGCTCAAGGGATACGAGCAGGACGTAATTACCGTCAACAAGTGGAAGGACTACTTCACCTCATTTTACGTACAGAAATCGCCTCAGGAAGTCATACTCGAAAACCAGCCGAGACTCGACGCGACGCTTGCATTACTGGACGCGTTCTCGGATATTTATCAGGTACAGCTCGATAATTATAAAAGGAACATCAAGCTCCTCGACACAATGCTCAAGGACAGCGAAAGCAGGGACGCACTCAAGAGGTCATTCGTCATAGACAAGAGCAAGGAGCTCGACAGGCGGCAGGGCATGCTCGACAACTACGATCAGGCGCTCGGCGCGGTCAAGGAATCTTACAAGACCATCTATCAGAGATCCGAGCTTTCGGACCCTCACTACAACGATCCGATATTCCAGGAAGACATGAAGGAGTTCCTGATAAAGATCTCGAACCTCGTGCAGCAGTCGAAGATCATCCCTTAAGACGGGGAAAGGCGCACCGGCAGTGCACCGAAATCAGTCCGGAGACTCACCGGAATTTTATTATGCGGTCAGGTCGGATTCGTCCGAGAGCCTCTTCCCGATCTCGAGGAGAAGGTCGAAGTCGAGGTTGTCATCCGCGATGTTATTATAAAGTGTTGTTGTATTTGAATGGGTTATATTAAATACCTGAGAAAATGCTTTAATAATACTTTCCTCCACTTCCGGCATATCGATCTCTTCATTTTTCGCGAGCCATCTCTGAATAGATGTCATTTTTACGTTCTCTATGCCGCAGGGGACTATCATGTCGAAGTAGGAGAGGTCGGTATTCACGTTGAGCGCGAATCCGTGGTAGGTGACCCACCTCCTGACGCCAACTCCTATGGAGGCTATTTTATGCCATTTCGCCCAAACGCCTGTTATGCCCTTTATTCTCCTGCCCCCGATGCCGAAATCCCGGAGTGAGGTTATGATCGTCTCTTCGAGGTTCCTCAGATATTTATGGACATCCCTGCCCATGCCGTTCAGGTCGATTATCGGATACCCGACAAGCTGGCCGGGGCCGTGATAGGTGATGTCCCCGCCCCTGCTTATCACCTCGAAATGGATGCCCGCCCTGCTCAAGTAATCCTTAGCTGCAAGGAGGTTCCCCATGTTGCCGCGGCGGCCGGTAGTGAACGTAGGAGGGTGTTCGAGGAGCAGAAGGGTGTCGCCGATCTCTCCCTTCCTCCTCATCTCGATAAGTTTCGTCTGTAGCTCGAGCGCCTTCCGGTAGGGGACCTTTCCGAGCTTGTATACTCTAAAAGTGTTCATTATTTTATTATATCATAAGCGCACTAATCAGCATAGCATTATATACCAGGATAGTTTTATAAACATACATTGTGCCAGGAACATTTTAAAGAATTGGTTTGAAAGGGATTGCCGCGACAGCTGACGCTGTCTCGCAATGACAAAGAAAGAGTAAATCCTCCCTCGTTTTGGTTTCTGATATTGCTAGCCAATAGCTAATGAACCTAGGTGTCTTTGTTGTAGGAGCGACCGAATGCTCGCATGCTCGCATTAGTTTCCTTTTTCTAAGGAGGGAATGGAAAGAAAGACGAGATGCTGAAACAAGTTCAGCATGACGGAAATAAGAGGATGAGATTCTGAAACGAGACCGGAATGACGTCCTGCACGGGTATATTAAAAATTCCTCGACCTGCCGAGGGCGGCAAGCGCCGCTTCCATTACCGCTTCGGACAGGGTAGGGTGCGCGTGGGACGTGATTGCTATCTCAAGGGGCGTGGTTTCGAGAGTCCTTCCTACGCCTATCTCAGCAATAAGCTCGGTCGCCCCGTGGCCGATAATGTGGGCGCCCAGTATCTCTCCCGTCGATTTATCCGCGATTATCTTTACGAACCCTTCCGTCTCGCCCGTGCCGACGGCCTTTCCCGACGCCCTGAAAGGGAACTTGCCGACGGTGTAATTGAGCCCTTTTTCCTTTACCTGTTTTTCCGTCATGCCGATCATGGATACCTCGGGCTGGCAATACACGCAGCCGGGGATGTTGTCGTAGTGGACCTTGCTCTTGAGCCCCGCCATCTTCTCGACCGCGACTACGCCTTCATCGGACGCCTTATGTGCCAGAAGGGGCGGCCCGATTACGTCGCCAATCGCATAGACGTTATCGCATGTGGTCATGTACGAGTCGTCCGTTTTGATGAAACCCCTCTCGTTTAACTCTATGCGGAGGTTCGCTTAACCCGATATCGCCCGACTTCTTGTAATAGCTCAAGGACGTAGGCGCGTCGTTCGCGACGGGACGCCTTCCGACTGCCACGAGCACCATCGAGGCGGTAATTGTCGCCTCGCTCTTGTCCGCGAGCTTCTCTACTATCACATCGATATTCTTTTTCTTCTTTCTGACCTCTTTGAATTTTGCGGAGGTGAGAACTTCGATTCCGTTCTTTTTGAAATTCTTCTCGAGCTCCCGGGATACCTCTTCGTCGGCCCCGGGGATAAGGTGATCCAGCATCTCGACTATAGTCACCTTGCTTCCGAATGAGTTATAGACGTAGGCGAATTCGGCCCCGATGTACCCTCCTCCGATAACCACGACCGAATCGGGGACCTCTCTGTGGAATATCGCCTCGTCGCTCGTCATTATCTGCTTGCCGTCGATCTCGAGACCGGGCAGGGTCATGGGGACCGATCCGGTGGCTATGAGAATTTTGCCGGTGTCTATCTCTATCTGACCGTTCTCCTGTATGACGCCGACTTTATTGTTAGTAATTAGCTTGCCGACCCCTTTAAAGAGCGTGGCTTTATTCTTCTTAAAGAGGAATTCAACGCCCTTCGTGAGTGTATCCGCCGCGTTCCGGCTCTTGTCTATGACCCTGGAGAAGTCATAAGTAAGCCCTTTATGTTCGATGCCGAACTCACCCGAATGCTTGAAGTATTGATAAACCTCCGCGCATTTTAAATATCGATTTCGAAGGGTACGCATCCCCAGTTGAGGCAGACGCCTCCGGGTTTATCCCTTTCGATGACCGCTACTTTCATACCGAGCTGTGCCGCGCGTATGGCGGCAATGTATCCCCCGGGCCCCGTTCCTATCACTGTTAAGTCGAATTTTTCCATGGCAGAACTATTATATATTCAATAGAAGGAGCGTCAATTTTTTTGGGGGAGGAATGAGGGATTGCCGCGGTTACTCCGTGGCGCTCGGAGTAACGCTCCTAAATTTGTAGAAGCGGCTTCCAGCCGCGACACACACGTAGTGTGGTCTTTCGAAAAGACAAAGCAAAGACACGGATAAGGTGAAAGGCTGTTTTATTTATCCTTCTTTTCCTTGATGAAAAGAAGCAAAAATCATCCGACTACAGAATTGTGCTAAAAATCTCATGTACTCGCTAAATCTTCCGATCCCACCCCGGCCCACGTAAGATTCTTAACGCTCGTACAATCGATTTTCTTAACGCAAATTCTGTAATGTCGGAAAAGAAAAGACGAGATTACCGCGGTCACAAAATGCGTAATTTGGCCCGTGCGACCCTCGTGCATCAATAGAAGAGCGTACTTGCAATCAGCCGACGACGACCGGTTCTTGCACACGTTCAGAACCGTTCCCTCGCAATGACAGGTTAGTTTTCGCGACTGGAAGCCGCTCCTACAGAAAGGTAACACCCCCATCCTGACTATTTTGTATTAACCATCACCCTGCCGAGTTAATATACATCAGTGCTTTTGTTGGGAGAGCGACCAGTTGGTTTTATCTTATGGCAATTTTTCCCTTGAATATGAACGGTCGAGAAATCAGCCCGGTTCGACCTGTTTCTCACACATTCGAAACAGTACTCGCTTGCAACTGTTCCCCTTCAAGGGGGAGGGAAATAGAGATGAAGGACGAACGGGGCGGCGAGCCGCAGCTGACATGCGGGAGCGTTGGGGAAGCCGGGGAGCGACTGTATGCTCGCCGCATCCGCCTGTGAAGGGCGGGCTTAACAATGTATTCATATTTGTATGCGCATGAATACATTGAATATTCCTTCGGGCGGAGCAATCATCACGGCAAATCATCTTGACTTCGCGCGGCCGATATGGCTATGATGTGATAAAGGATTTCCTAACCGATAAGGGCAAACCATTTGTGAGGATGGGACGCAAAGCCAGGAGACTCGGGACGTAATCGAGCCCCAGTCAGTCCGGCCGCCGGGTTAGGGGGGATAGTTCCGCCTAATATACCTTCCGCCTTGTTTCCATCAGCTCACAGCGCCCGCAGATACGGGCGACGGACGCCTCTCGGTTTAAACTGAATCAGGGAGCGCCATATGATCAAATACGAAGACCTAGAGAAATTCAAAGGGCAGTACCCCTACGGGAGCGAGCTTTTCGGCGTCTACCAGACACTGCTGGGCTGGCGCGGCGCGCGGTCGAAGGGCTGGTTTTTGAAGTCGTACGCGACCGAGCGCAGCAAGCTGGGCGATACGGTTTTCGGGAAGATCAGCCCGAACGTGGACGCGAAGCTCAACGCGGACCGCGTGCTCGACAGGATCGGGGAGATAGGGATCGGCACCGCGAACGACAAGCCCGTTTACCCGAGCAAGCTCGTCGAGGCGCTGGCCCCGAATTTTTCCGCGGACGCCGACCGCGACGACCCGGATTACTGGAGGCACAAGCTTACGGACGACATGCTGATGGCCACGCTCAACCGCGAGGTGAAGCAGGAAGCTATGCGCATACTCGATCCTCACGACGAGGCGGGCGGGCGGGAGGCGCACATTTCGGTGCGCTCGCAGAAGACGCTCGATTATCTGGATAACGAATCGCGCATGGCCGGGCAGCTGAAGCTGCTGCGCGACTCGGGCGCAGCGGGCGAGCTGAAGCACATCTTCTTCCACAACACGACTACGCTCGACCGCCTGAACGCGGCCGTCAAGCTGTTCGGCGCGTTCAATGCGTTCGGATACCTCGATCCGGGAAACATACTGAGCCGCACGGTCGTCTCGCCGGTGGGCGTCATACACCTCTACAGACAGTATTTCTTCGAGCTCGACAGCTTCCTCGGCTCCCCGGTCGGCCACGTGTGGGTAGCTCCGCATACGACGGTCGAGTTAGTGGAGGTGAACAAGAGACGCACCCTCACGGAATCCATAATAGACGAGTCGGCGTTCGCCCGCGTCGAGCAGTTCGACGAGAGCTTCACGCTCGAGGACATGCACGAGGCTGTGACGCAGTCAAACCAGCAGGACCTGAGCTTCGGAGCGTCCGTTAGCGGGAGCCATAGCTGGATAGTCGGGAGCGTGCAGGCATCCTCCTCGCTCGATTATCACCAGACGCAGTCCGAATCGCGCTATGCCGTGCACGACCTCATGCGGAGACAGACGCAGCGCATAGCGTCGCTCATGGAAAAGAGCGTGCACACGACGTTTAAGACTGTCACAGAGAAGGAGGAGATATCCTCGAAGAGGTACGTCGTGTCCAACCCCGGGGACGACGTCATAAACTACGAGCTCAGGCGCAAGATGAGGAGGGTCGCCGTGCAGGTGCAGGACGTGGGCACGTACCTCTCGTGGCAGACGTTCGTCGACGACCCGGCGAGGGAGCTGGGCGTGGCCAACCTCGTGCACATCGCCGAGCCGCCCAACCTGTCGAATATCCCTCACCCGCAGATGATCGAGCCCAAGCCGCCGAAGTCGACCAGCGAGAGCGTCCTGATACCGTTTCAACCGGAGGCGCATCCCGAGCTCGATTGCGACGCTGCCGACGACGACGATACCGATCAGACGTATGAGGACGGCATCGAATCGTCTATCGGATACCTGGACGACGTCGAGTGTATAAAGTCGGTATTCCCTCAGAAATTCCGGGCGCCCGATAAGGACTACAGGCTCTCGGCGGTCAAGGTTATACCGCAGGGCGACGCCGAGGTCTCGGTCAACAAATACGACCCCAAGGAATTTGTGGACCTGAAAGACGGTTACTTCGAATTCAGGCTCTATCTGGACAGAGTGAACTTTCACGACTCCCGCTCGATTCCGGTGCAGCTGGAGCTCACGTGGGAATCGATGGAGGACCTCGCCAAGATAAGGGCGGAGAACGACAAGAAGATGAGCACGTTTGTCGCGGAGCAGAAGCGCGCGTACGAGGAGGCGTACATAAAGGCCGCGCGCGAGAGGATCGCGGCCGCATCCAAGATCGCGCCCCGGCGTTACGAGGACCTCCGGCAGGAGGAGCGGATCGCCGTTTACAGGAGGCTCGTGCAATCGCTCGCACCCGGGAAAAACGGCCTTACAGACGAGGAGATACTGTCGGGCAAGAAATTCACATACCCGTATATGTCGGACGAGACACGCCACGCGTGGTCGGAGGTGCTGAACAAGCTGTTCGATCTGGAGAAAATGCTCTACTTCGTCGCGCCCGAGTGGTGGAAGCCGCACGCGAAGAAATCCCAGACGATGGGCGCCGAGACCGTGGTGCTCGACGCAGCGGGGAACGTAGTGAAGCAGCAGGTCTCGACCGCCATTCCCGGGAGGAGCGTCGTGAGCTGGGGCGGGGGGATGGAGGCCGGGAGGCCGAACTATTACATCACGGAGAGTTCCGCTCCGGCAAAGCTCGGGAGCTCGCTCGGGTGGCTCCTGCAGCTCGACGCCGACTCGATGCGTAACGCGTTTTTGAACGCCCCCTGGGTGAAGGCGATTGTGCCCATAAGGCCCGGCCGCGAGCGCGAGGCCATGGACTGGTTAAAGGGCGTGCTCGAAGGGAGCGACGGCCTCGACCCCGCAATCGAGCAGGAGCTTAACGAGCTCGCGGACAAAGTGGCGCAGAAGCATGCGCAGAGTGAAACCGTCAAGACCACGCCCGACCCGCTCCGCCCGGACGACCCGGACGCCACCGTGTCCGCAACACCCGTCGACCGCGTGTACGAGTTCGGATTCGACCCGCTCGAGGGCGGGTTCCGCGCGCAGTCCATAGAGGGCGGGGAGTTTGAGTTGATAGACCAGTGGATAGAGGTCGTGCCCACGGATCAGGTGGCCGCCGTATCGGTGAAATACGATCCGGTCACGGGGCGGCAGATTCCGCCTGAGTAGGCTGCCTCTGAGTAGCGCCGCAGAAACCTTAGTATCACGCCAGCGTGCGGATTCCCGATTGAGGATTTCGGGCATGACTGACTGTACACTCCCATACCGACCTTCCCCCTGATATGGGGAAGGAAATTTAAAGAAGACGAGATTGCCGCGGTCGCTGCGCTTCCTCGCAATGACACAATCGATTCCGTTACCCGTTCGAAATCGTTCTTCAGCGCGGATTCCGGGCTTAATAACGGTTGACTTAAAGAGACCGTGTGCATTATTATTTTCATTGGAGATTTTCTACTGCCCGACGGGTCCGGCGAATGGACGAAACTACAGACAAAAAGAAAAATGAGAGTAGTCCCGATGAGCTCGAAAACAGGGAGTGGGTCGAGTCCATAGACTACGTCCTCAAGACGAGCGGCCCAGAGCGGGTAAGCAAGCTCTTAAAAATCCTCCAGATACACGCCCAGAAAAAGGGGGTGAGGCTCCATTTTACAGCCAATACCCCATACATAAACACGATCCCCGTGGAGATGCAGCCGCCATACCCGGGTGACCAGGCGCTCGAGTGGAACATCAGGAGCCTCATAAGGTGGAACGCGATGGCTATGGTGGTGAGGGCGAACAGGCTCGAAGAAGGTATAGGCGGGCACATCTCGACTTTTGCTTCGGCGGCGGCACTTTACGAAGTAGCCTTCAACCATTTTCTAAGGGCCGGAAACGGGAATAAGGAGGGGGATATCGTCTATTTCCAGGGCCACGCAGCCCCGGGTGTATATGCGAGGGCGTTCCTCGAAGGCCGCCTAACGATCGAAAACCTGCAAAACTTCAGGCGGGAGCTTTTGCCCGGCGGAGGGCTTCCCTCGTACCCTCACCCCTGGCTATTGCCCAACTTCTGGCAATTCCCGACGGTATCTATGGGGCTAAGCCCGATTATGTCGATATACCAGGCGCGGTTTAGCCGTTATCTCGAGGACAGGGGACTCAAGGAGCATTCGGACGCAAAGGTCTGGGCCTTCCTCGGGGACGGGGAATGCGACGAGCCCGAAGCGCTGGGCGCTATAACCCTCGCGTCGAGAGAAAAGCTGGATAACCTCATCTTCGTCGTAAACTGCAACCTCCAGCGCCTTGACGGACCAGTGAGGGGAAACGGAAAGATAATTCAGGAGCTGGAGGCGATATTCAGGGGCGCCGGGTGGAACGTGATCAAGGTCATATGGGGGAGCAGCTGGGACCCCTTACTCGCGAAAGACAAGGATGGAATACTCGTTAAGCGCATGGGCGAGGCGGTCGATGGGGAGTACCAGAAATACCTCGTCGAATCCGGTGATTACATACGGAAGCATTTTTTCGGAACGGACCCGAGGCTCCTCGAAATGGTGAAAGACCTCTCGGACGAGGAGCTGGTAAAACTGAGGCGGGGGGGGCACGACCCCGAAAAAATCTATCCCGCCTTTAAAGCGGCCGTAGAGCACAAAGGCTCTCCCACTGTTATTCTCGCCAAGACTGTAAAGGGTTACGGTCTCGGCGAAGCCGGGGAGGGCCGGAACATCACTCACCAGCAGAAAAAGCTCAACGAGGACGAGCTCAAGGAATTCAGGACGAGGTTCGACATACCCATATCGGACGAGGACGTCGTAAGGGCGCCTTTTTACAGGCCTCCCGACGACAGTCCGGAAATAAAATATTTACAGGAGCGCAGGCAGGAGTTAGGCGGATATCTTCCGAAGAGGGAGGTCAACTGCGCGCCTCTCGAGCCCCCCTCTCCCTCGATATTCGAGGAGTATTATAAAGGCTCGGGCGGGAGGCCCGTCGCAACGACGATGGCAATCGTGCGCATGCTCTCGAAGATGCTCAAAGACAAGAACATCGGGAGGTACATAGTACCGATAGTCCCCGATGAGGCCCGCACGTTCGGGATGGAGTCCCTTTTCAGGCAGGTAGGCATATACTCTCACGCGGGCCAGCTCTACGAGCCTGTGGACGCGGAGACGCTGCTGTTCTACAAAGAGGCAAAGGACGGGCAGATACTCGAAGAGGGGATAACGGAGGCCGGATCGATGTCGTCGTTCATCGCCGCCGGAACGGCTTACGCCACGCACGGCATAAACATGATCCCGTTTTTTATATTCTATTCGATGTTCGGCTTCCAGAGGATAGGAGACCTCGTATGGGCGGCGGGCGACTCAAGGGCGAAGGGTTTCATGGTGGGAGGTACCGCGGGAAGGACGACGCTTGCGGGCGAGGGGCTCCAGCACCAGGACGGACACAGCCATCTGCTCGCGTACCCCGTGCCGAACCTGAAAGCATACGACCCCGCATATGCTTACGAGATCGCAGTCATCATAGAGGAAGGCATAAGACGGATGTACGTAAACCAGGAGAATATTTTCTATTATATAACGGTCATGAATGAAACATACGCGCAGCCGCCCATGCCCGAGGGAGCGAGGGAAGGGATATTGAAGGGGATGTATAAATTCAGGGCGTCCGGGCTCAAGGACACGGAACTCCACGCGCAGCTTTTCGGAAGCGGAACGATATTAAACGAAGTGCTCAAGGCCCAGCAGGTGCTGGAGGAACAATACGGGGTCGCCGCAGACGTGTGGAGCGTCACGAGCTATAAGGAGCTCTACAGGGACGGCTGTGAGAACGAAAGATGGAACATGCTCCATCCGTCTGAGATAAGGAGGGTGCCATATATAACACAGTGCATGAAAGACGCCCCGGGTGTCTTCGTGGCGGCGTCCGATTACGTGATGGCCCTCCCGGACTCGATATCGCAATGGCTCCCGCGCCCCCTCGTATCATTGGGTACGGACGGCTTCGGCAGGAGCGCGAGCAGGAAGGCGCTCAGGGATTTCTTCGAGGTGGACTGGAGGTTCGTTACGTTAGCCGTACTCGCGTCCCTGACGTGGGAAAAGAAAATCGGCACGGATACTGTAGAGAAAGCGATCAAGGACCTAGAAATCAATCCGGGAAAAGCGAACCCTTTGATAGCGTAGAATGACACGGACTAACAACGACGGTTATGTATATCTGAAATGGAAAACTGAAAGAAAAGATAAAACGAGATGCTGAAACCAGTTCAGCATGACAGATTTAAAAATAAATCCCCCTTAATCCCCCTTTTCCAAAGGGGGAAATGTTTTTAATTCCCTCCTTAGAAAAAGGAGGGTTAGGGAGGATTTATATTTCGCGACATAATGATTGAACCTAATACGCGATTCCGAAATGCCACAAAAGTGAGATGATGAATATTTATCTTTTTGTATTAGAATCTAATCCGGAATATGTTATAAAAATAGTGACTATACTTTGAGGCGTATCGAATATGGCAATCGAATTTAAGCTGCCCGACCTGGGCGAGGACATCGAGACGGGGGACGTGGTGAGGGTGTACGTATCGCCCGGCGACAGGGTTGAAAAAGAGCAGGCCTTGATGGAGCTCGAAACCGATAAGGCCGCGCTGGAGATACCCTCGCCCGCGGAAGGCGTGATCAAAGAGGTCCACGTCAGGGAAGGGGATACGATAAAGATAGGACAGCTCCTGGTCACGATAGACGACGGGGCGGCCGGGGAAGAAAAGGCGGCTGAAAAGAAAACCGTAAAAGAGGAAGAGTCTCCGCCGAAAAAAGAGGAACCCGAAGTCGTCGAAGCGGCCGAAAAAAAGAGGCCGACAGAGACCGCAGAGAAGAAAGCGGAAGATAAAGAGGCTCCAAAAAAAGCCGAGCCCGTAAAGAAGGCCGAAGTAATAACGGCTCCGGAGAAAAAGACGGAACCGGCTGGAGTAGTGGGGGAAAGGGAGGGGAAGACCCCGCAGATCGTTCCGGCTTCGCCGACCTTGAGGAGACAGGCGCGAGAGATGGGAATAGATATAACAAGGGTCAGGGGCACCGGACCCGGCGGGCGCATCACGGAAGACGACGTCGAGGCGTATGGGAAAAAGGGAGGCCCCGAAGAAACGAAGCCCGCGCCCGGACATGCAGAGCCCGAAGAAACATCTCCTCCCTCGGAAGCCGCGCCATACGACGACAAGTACGGGGAGACCGAGCGTGTAAAAATGAGCCGCGTCAGGAGACTCACCGCCGAGCGGCTGAGCGAGTCCTGGAAAGCACCGCACGTCACACAGCACGACAAGGCGGATATTACCGAGCTCGAAAAGCTGAGGAAGCATTACAGTCAAGAAGTGGAGAGCCTGGGCGGCAAGCTGACGATGACGTCGATACTGCTGAAAGCGGTCGCATCCGCGCTCAAGCTCCACCCGCAGTTCAACGCCAGTATCGATATGGAGAAAGAAGAGATCGTATACAAGAAATACTACAACATCGGCGTAGCGGTCGATACGGACAGGGGGCTCCTCGTCCCGGTGATAAGGGACGCGGATAAGAAGAATATAGAGGAGCTCTCGGTCGATCTCAGAGCGCTCTCGGAGAGAGCCAGGACGAAGAAGATAACGGCCGGGGAGCTTCAGGGAGGGACTTTCACGATAACCAACCTCGGAGGTCTGGGAGGGACTTATTTCACGCCGGTCATCAATTCGCCCGAGGTCGCGATACTCGGCGTATCGCGCGCGGCGCTCGAGCCCGTATACATAGACGGACAGCTCCAGCCGAGGCTCATGCTCCCGCTCTCGCTCTCCTACGACCACCGTCTCATAGACGGAGCGGACGCGGTGAGGTTCCTGAGATGGATAGTGGAGGCGCTCGAAGAGCCGTTCAAGCTCTCTCTCGAAGGCTGAGGGGCACAAAGTGCCCCGCTAGGATCAGTCATACGAACAGTTTAAACAGGCCGGCAATGTCAGAAGAAAAGAAAACACAGGTAGCGATAATCGGGGCCGGGCCGGGAGGGTATCCGGCGGCGTTCCTCGCGGCCGATCTCGGACTCGAGGTCACGATCATAGACCCGGAAAAGAATCCGGGGGGCGTGTGCCTGTACAGGGGCTGCATCCCTTCGAAGGCGCTCCTGCACGCGGCGCAGGTCATAACCGAGGCGGAGCAGGCGTCACAGTGGGGAATCGGGTTCGGGAAGCCCGCAATCGACATCGACAAACTCAGGGATTGGAAAAACGGTGTAGTAGAAAAGCTCGTCGGCGGGTTGGGACAGCTCGCGAAGCAGAGGAAGGTCAGGCACATTCAGGGACGGGCCAAATTCCTCGACGGGCACACGCTCGAAATCAAGACGAACGAAGGCGCAACCGAGTCGCTCAGGTTCGAGAACGCCGTAATAGCGACAGGCTCGCGCCCGGCGGTAATCCCGGGACTGAACACATCTCAAAACATTCTGGACTCCACGTCGGCGCTCGATCTCCCCTCCATACCTAAAACGATGCTCATTGTCGGAGGGGGGTATATAGGGCTCGAGCTGGGTACGGTTTATTCCGCGCTCGGAACCGAGGTATCGGTGGTCGAGATGACCTCGGGGCTGATGCCGGGGGTGGATAGGGATCTCGTGAGGGTGCTTCAAAAGCGGTCGGAGGCAATATATAAGGACATCATGCTCGATACGAGATTGACCGGGGTGAAGGAAATCGGGAACGGGATTCTGGTCGAACTCGAAAAGGCAGGGAAGGAAAAACAGGAGTTGGCCTTCGACAGGGTGCTCATTTGCGTCGGCAGAAACCCGAACAGCGAGGGACTGGGACTCGAGAACACTAAAGTGGAAACGGATTCAAAGGGGTTCATACGGGTGAACGAGGAGAGGAGAACGTCCGAACCCAATATATTCGCGATAGGCGACGTCGCCGGGGAGCCGATGCTCGCTCACAAGGCGACCCACGAGGGAAGGGTAGTATCCGAAATCCTCGCCGGGAGGAAGTCGGCCTTTATGCCAAACGCGATACCGGCCGTTGTATTTACCGACCCCGAGATCGCATGGTGCGGACTCACGGAAACCGAAGCCGGGGAAAAAAAGATATCCGTCTCCGTCGCGAGGTTCCCGTGGGGGGCTTCGGGAAGGGCCGCTACGCTCGGGAGGCAAGACGGGGTTACGAAAATCGTAGCTGACCCGGAAACGGGGCGTGTGCTCGGCATGGGTATAGCGGGACAGGGCGCGGGGGAACTGATAGCGGAAGGGGTGCTGGCAATAGAGATGGCGGCGCTCGTCTCGGACATCGCCCTCAGCATACATCCGCACCCTACGCTCTCCGAGACCCTGATGGAAGCAGCCGAGGCCTTTCACGGGGGGAGCACGCACTTATACAGACCGGGGAAAAAATAACCGCCTTCCGGAACCGATACGAAATGAACCAGACACCGCCTGAACAACAAAACATCGAGGCCGAGCTCGCGCGCATTACGATACTGCCTGAAAAGGCCGTAATAAAAGCGCTCGTTGACATGGTTACGGACATCGCGGAGTCGTGCGGCATCGGCAGGAAAGAATCGGACAACCTCGACAGGGTGCTCGTCGATATAATGGACAACATCGTGAAGTTCGGGTTCGAAGGCAGCAGGAATAAGCCGATAGAAGTCATAATATCGAGGCGTCTCCACGCCCTCGTCGTGGCTGTTGAGGACAAGGGGCTGCCCTTTGACTACGAGAAGCTCGAGCGCGGGGAGGAGAAGAGGTTCGGCTCGTACCTGTCGAGGCACTACGCGGACGAGGTGCATTTCGCGACCCTCGGCGCGGGGGGGAACAGGACGGAGATCGTGAAGAACCTCCCGGCGACTGATATCAGGCAGCATTATGGACATATCCGAGCACCACGAACACGTGAATGCGAAGGAGGCCCCGGCAGATGACAAAATCGCTGTCGGGATGCTCGACCCAGGCGATATTCACCAACTCGTAAGACTCGTTTACAAGTGCTACGGCTATACGTACGCGAACGAATTCATGTATTACCCGGAGCAGATAGAGGCGCGTCTCAGGTCCGGAGTAATGCTCTCTGCCGCCGCATACAACAGCAGGAAGGAGATCATCGGACACGTGGGCTTTATATTCAGCAGGCCCGGGGCGAGGGTGGCGGAGTCGGGCGAGGCGGTCGTCGACCCCCGCTACAGAGGGAGGGGGATATTCCAGACGATGAAGAATTATTTGATGGACCGCGTCGCCCCGATGAATGTGGCCGGCATATACGGGGAAGCCGTTACGGTTCACCCGTACAGCCAGAAGGGGAGTATAGAGCTCGGGGGCAGGGAGACCGGGTTCTTACTCGGCTACAGCCCTGGCTCGGTCTCGTTCCATAATATTTCCGAGACCGAAAGGCCGAGACGCCAGTCGGTCGCCATGATGTTCACGCCCGTCTCAAACAGTGGGCGCGAAACGGTATACGTCCCGGGCGTCTACAGGGAACTCATCAGCGGCATATACGAGAGGATAGGGTTCGAAAGGGAATTGTCCGTCGAAGACGAGGGTGCGGGGATTAAGGGCAGGCAGAACGGCCGCACGACCGTATCCATCAGACACGACCACAACCAGGCGCTCATACAGGTAGACAGGGTCGGCAGGATGACCCTCAAGGAAATACAGTTCCAGCTGAAGCACCTGACGCTCGAAAGATTCGACTGCATCTACGTCGATCTGCCAATTAAACAGAGGGGTGCGGGCAGCGTCGCCTCCGCCGTGCGCAGGCTCGGCTTCTTCTTCGGATGCATGATCCCGGAGTATGGGGACGGCGATATACTCAGGCTCCAGTACCTGAACAACGTCGAGATATCGAGGGACGACATAAAGACCGCATCCGTGTTCGGAGAGAAGCTCCTCGATACTATCCTGGCGGATATGTCGGAAGCTGCGGGCTAACCGTTACCGTCCGATAAATCAGGCACCCATCCCTATGACTTCCCGTACACCGGTATCGCAGCGCCGCTCACGGCGCGGGCGTCGTCCGAGCAGAGGAACGCGATGACCTTAGCGATGTCCTCGGGAACCACCCACTTTGTGAAATCCGCGCCGGGCATGCTCTTTCTATTGGCAGGGGTATGTATAGTGCCGGGGATAACCGCGTTTACGTTTATGTTAAAGTCCTTCAACTCCTCGGCCATCGATTGCGTGAGGTTTAGCACCCCCGCCTTGGACGCGCCGTATGCCGAGAGGCCTGGCGCACCCCTGAGCGCGGGACGGGAAGCTATATTTACGATGCTGCCCCGGCCCTGCTCGACCATATGGGGGATGACTCCCCTTGAGCAGAGGAACACCGATTTCAGGTTCATGCTCATCATCCTGTCCCAGGTCTCTTCGTCCGTGTCCTGGACCGGGGACTGTGCGAAGCCGCCCACTATGTTAACGAGAGCGTCTATGCGTGAGAACTTTTCGAGAGTTTTTGATACCAGGTTCGAGACGTGAGATGCCTTCGTGACGTCCGCCTTGCCGAAAGCGACCCTCGTCTTATACTCTTCCCTGAGAGCCCGGCACTCCTCCAATTCCTCTTCCTTCCTATATGTGCTCAAAACCCGCGCCCCCTCCGCGAGAAACACGGTCATCACTGCCTTTCCTAGACCTCCGGTTCCTCCGGTTATGATAGCGACCTTATCGTTGAGTCTTTTCATACGCGCACCCCGTTTCTATGCCGATAATTATCCGTCCACAAGGGGGCCAAATCAATATATGCTTATATGGCGGTCTTGACATACCGCTCCGACTGTAAATAAAATAGAGCTGCATCCCCCCCGCGCGCGAGAGAGATATGGAGTTATTCATTTCAATGAAGGCGGAGACTATAAACAAGGGCATTTATTTCCAGGAGAGCAACATTATGCAAATGCCCACCGCGCAGTCCCGGGGCTATTTCATAGCCGAATTCAGGGAAGGGAGCGACGAGAAAATAAAGGTCCTCAAACAATACGTAGATATTCTCAGACATAAGCTCGCCGGCGATGAAGAGTTTTACATAGAAGACACCCAGATCGGGTTCAAGCTCCTGAAAAGGGTCGAAGAGGATAAGGAGTACATGGAGGCCTGGGGGGAATGGGTAATATTTGCGCGTCGCTTGCTCAGGGATCTAGAGGAGATACTCGATCAGTAAGGCTCCGGGCTTATGTTTTTCTTCAAGTCAAAGTTAAAAATTCTCTTATTTTTCAAAGTTGCTGTCCAACACACATAATGTCCAGCATGCTTTCAATGGCGTCCGATTCTTCGCTTGCTCAAAATCGTTTCTATCCGTCTTTATCGATTGAATATTATCCCGGATAGTATATCTTTTACCCCTTAAGGAGAAAGCATCCGATGCCGGAGGCGAAGAAAATAAACTACAAAGACACGCTCAACCTTCCGAAGACCGATTTTCCGATGAAGGCCAACCTCAACCAGAAAGAGCCCGAGTACCAGAAGAGGTGGAAGAAGATAAAGCTCTTCGAGAGGATGAGGGAGAAGTCCAAGGGGCGGGAAAAATTCGTATTCCACGACGGTCCCCCTTACGCGAACGGCCCGATACACCTTGGCCACCTGCTCAACAAGGTTCTCAAGGACATGGTGGTCAGGTCGAAAACGATGCTCGGATACGACGTCGATTTCGTCCCCGGCTGGGACTGCCACGGCCTGCCTATCGAACACAAGGTTATGAAGGAACTGGGAGAGGAGGCGGAAGACCTCTCCAAAATCAAGATCAGATACAAGTGCCAGTCCTACGCCGAAAAGTACGTGAAGCTCCAGTCGGGCCAGATGCAGAGCCTGGGCACCATAGGCGATTACGAGCACCCGTATCTCACGATGACGCCGGACTATGAAGCCGGGGTGCTCGAGGTTTTCTCGAAGCTCCTGGAAAGGGGGCTCGTTTACAGGGACCTGAAGCCGGTGCACTGGTCCATAGAGAACCGCACCGCGCTCGCCGACGCCGAGCTCGAATATTACGACCGCAAAGACAGGAGCGTTTACGTCCTGTTCGGAATAGAAAACCCTGAAGCGCTTCCCTCTGGCTTGAATCTCCCGAAGGGAGCGTCCCCGTCGCTGATGATATGGACGACCACACCCTGGACGCTGCCCGCGAACCTCGCGGTCGCCGCTTCAGGAGACGGGAGCTACGGCCTCTACCGCGTCGTGAAAGACGGGAAAGAACTCCATACGATGCTGGTCGATAGCTTAGCCGGGAGCGTGTTTAAAAAATCGGGCACGGAGGAATACGAAAAACTGGGTACGTGCACGGGTCGGGAGCTCCACGATAGGTCCGTAACGTACAAACACCCGTTCGCGGGACGGAAGGGGAGGGTGGTCCTCGCCGAGTACGTAACGTTCGACGAAGGCACGGGGCTCGTACACACCGCCCCGGGTCACGGGATCGAGGACTACCAGACGGGGCTCAGGGAAGGGCTCGATATCTACTGCCCGGTGCTCGAGGACGGCACGTTCGACGACACTGTGCCCGAATGGATACGCGGGCAGGACGTATGGAAGGCGAACGGGATTATTACGGAACACCTGAGAGAATCCGGCAATCTGTTCCACGACGAAGAGTACCTCCACAGCTACCCCCACGACTGGAGGAGCAAGTCGCCCACTATATTCAGGGCCACGGAGCAGTGGTTCATCGGCGTCGATAAGCGGATAGAGGAATTCGGCGGGACGCTCAGGGAGCTCGCGCTCGAATACTCGCGGAGCGGGATAGAGTTCTATCCCGAGTGGGGGAGGAACAGGCTCAGGGGTATGCTGGAGGCGAGGCCCGACTGGTGTATAAGCCGGCAGAGGGCCTGGGGGCTTCCGATACCCGCGTTCATGAACGGGAAGGGGGAGGTGCTGCTGACCCCCGGCTCGGTTAACGCCGTAATAGAAAAGATAAGACAAAAGGGAGCCAATTACTGGTTTCAGGCAAGCGAAGAGGAAATACTCGAGGGCTACGACCCGGAGCAGGACATAAACGCGCCCGACTGGGTAAAGCGGAAGGGCGCGCGGAAGGGGATTAAAAAGGGGATGGACATATTCGACGTGTGGTTCGAATCGGGCTCGTCCTGGCACTCGGTGCTGGAGGCGAGGGGTATAGGATACCCCGCTGACCTTTACCTCGAGGGCTCGGACCAGCACAGGGGCTGGTTTCAGCTGTCGCTGCTGCCGGCCCTCGGAGTGACGGGAAGGCCGCCATTCAAAGCACTCCTCACGCACGGTTTCATGGTGGACGCCCAGGGCAGGAAGATGAGCAAGTCCGGAGGGAACGCGCTCGAGGTTGACGAGCTCCTGAAGCAGCACGGGGCCGATATCTGCAGGTGGTGGGTGAGCTCGCTCAAATATACGAACGACATAAAGGTCGACTGGGAGTTCTTTAAGTCGGCGGGGGAGGAGTATAGAAAAGTAAGAAACACGATACGGTTCCTGCTCGGGAATATATACGACTTCGACCCGGCGGCCGACAGCGTTACGTTCTCGGACGAGGACGGGTATTCGATCGACGGCTGGGTTATGGGGGAGCTTCGAAATTTCGTCCGCGAGACCAGGGAGGCGTACGAGGGGTTTCAGTACAAGAGGGCGAGCGAGCTGATATACGATTTCTGCTACGATACCTTAAGCGCCGTTTATCTGGCCGCTACGAAAGACAGGCTCTACTGCGAGAGCGCAGGGAGCAGGAAGAGGAGGAGGAGCCAGACCGCCATGTATCACATTGCGGATGCGCTCATCGGGCTGCTCGCGCCGATACTCGCGCATACGGCCGACGAGGCGTACCTCCATCTCAGGGGCTTGAAAACGGACTCGACCGACAGCGTGCATCTGCAGGGGATGCCCGAGGAGATAGAAATCGATACGGACCCGAACTGGGACATGGTGATGGAGCTGAGAGGGAAGGTGTTAAAAGCGCTCGAAGACGCGAAGGAATCGCAAGGGGTATCCAATCCGCTCGACACGGGGGTCAATGTTACCGTCGAGCCCGACAACTACGCCAAGCTTAAACCGTTCGAGCCCGAGCTGTCGGACCTTTGCGGGGTGAGCAGGTTCTCGGTTAAAGAGGGCGAGGATTTCATGATCGCTATCATCGACTTGAAGAACGAGCCCAGGTGCGAGCGTTCATGGAAGAGGGACGGCACGGTGAGGGAGCGCTCTGACGGCGGGTTTCTTTCGGACAGGGACGCTGAGGCGCTGGGGATTGGGTAGACTCATCTCCGCCGATTCCGTGAATGTCGAGGGTAAAACAATCTGTCCTTCGACAAGCTCAGGACGAACAGGTTGGTTTCGATACCGGTTTGAGCGGAGAAGATTGGGGAGGATCGAAAAGGCAAATATTTGTGTTCTTCTTTTCCTTGATGAAAAGAAGCAAAAATCATCCGACTACATAATTTGCTAAAAATCTCATGTACTCGCTAAATCTTCCAATTCAACCCCATCCCGTGGAAGATTTTTAACGCTCGTACAATCGATTTTCTTAACGCAAATTCTGTAATGTCGGGGAAAAGAAAAAACGAGATTGCCGCGCTGCGTTCCTAATTTGTTTTTTGTGATTTAGGTACGATGAGGAAGATACTTATTTGCAATCAGCCGAGGGCGACCGGTTTCTCCCTTGGTCGAAACCGTTGCTCGCAATGACAGATTTTAATGAATCGCGGCTGGAAGCCGCTCCTACAAACATGACTGAGTTTAGAATCAAACACTATCCCGGGGGCCAGGTCATCTGCCTGCCGCCGAGGACGTGCATGTGGATGTGAGGGACCTCCTGGCCGCCTTCCTCGTTCGTATTGATGACGACGCGATAACCGGATTCGGAAATACCCTCTGTCTTCGCAATCTCTGAAGCCTTAAGGAGCAGATGTCCGAGGAGCGCTTTGTCTTCAGCAGTAACTTCGGCGAGCGACGGTATTTCTTTTTTGGGAACGAGGAGTATATGGACGGGGGCCTTCGGGTCTATATCCCTGAAAGCTAAACACTCGTCGTCTTCGTAGACGATAGCCGCCGGTATTTCTCTATTGATAATCTTAGTGAATATGGAACTCATAACCGTCTCCCTTTTCGTTAATGTAAAGCGAATCCGATTACCCGAAACGAATATAACACACGCACAACTTCACTCAATCAGAGTTTTATACCCGGCCAGGTCTCGATCGGGTCGGTCGAGCGGACGACGTGCATGCCCGCATCCGAGAACTCGGCGAAGGCCTTATCCGCGTCGTCCGTGTAATCTACCGCGCCCGGAACGACGACGGGCGACGTGCAGTCTTCCAGCAGATAAATCTTCTCCACGTGAGATTTGTCCCCCGCTATGATTTTCTTCAATAGATCTGCTATCGTCCACGCGACGCAGTGGCTCTTTGCCTGACCCGCTATAACTACCGCGTCGAACTCGCCGAGCTTGCCGTATATCGATTCCGACGCGGCGGGCTTCCGGAACAGGGATTCCGTCCTGAGAGTGAGCGGCTTCCCGTCGGGCCCGGTCGATACCTCGGGACCGAGGACGGAGTAATGCTCGGTCAGGGGGTGGTCGCCCTTCACGTGAATGTCCGGCCGACTGTACCGGGCCATAGAATGAAAGAAGACAGCTTCTTCGACGGAAGACACGAGCGCGTGCCCTATGCCGCCCAGCATCGCGTGGTAAGGCCATATCGTAAGCTCGTACTTCCCCGACTTTCTGAGCTCCCTAGTGTAATGAAGGAGGTGACGCTCGACATACTCTTCGCCGTACATGATGCCGCGGCTTATCTCCTTATTAAACTTCCACCTGCCGTTCTCGATATCCTCGACGGAGATGAGGGTGTATGGCGCCGGGTGCTCTCCCCTGTCGTTCACAAAGAAGATCCCGTGGAATATCTGCATCGCCTGGTGCGTGTCCATAGTAGGGGCGATCTCGGTAATAAGGCCGAGGTTCCTGTATATGAACCGGCAGAGCCTCAGATTATCGTCGACCGCACCTCTGCCCGTGCGCCCGCCGACGAAGAGCTCGAACCCCGGTATGCAGAACGTGTTCTGCGCGTCGACGATGATGAGCGATACCCTGAATTCGTCTTTCGAAGATGGTCCGATGCCGTGCTTTCCGGCCCACTCCGAAGCCGAGCGTGATATCTTCTCATACTCCACGCGGAAGACCTCTCCCGTCTTGTCGGGGATGAAGTGAAGGGGAATGGGTAGCTCTCTCGATTTCATAACCCGGCTCCGGATTCGTTCGAACGCAGGCCGCGGATGAAACCGGCCCGTGATTACTCTAACAGATTGAAATAATCACCGCTAATTGAAATAATCACAATCATCGATGATAATGGAACCTAAAGGATTCGAATAAGCCGTATTCCAGCCCGCCATGAGAGTCTGTCTGTTCGTCACATGTCTCGTCGATACGTTTTTCCCGGGGGTAGGGGAGGGGATGGTCAAGGTGCTCGACAGGCTCGGCGTGGACGTCGAGTTTCCCGGGGCGCAGACCTGCTGCGGGCAGCCTGCATTTAACAGCGGGTACAGGGAAGACGCGAGAGCAGTCGCCGAAAGGTTCATTTCGGTATTCGGCAACGCCCTGAAAGAGAGCCGGGACGAGGAAACGTACATCGTATGCCCCTCGGGCTCGTGCACTACCATGCTTAAAGTATATTATAAAGAATTACTGGCTAATAACCATGAACAATTAGATAATCTGAGAACAATAACTAAAAAGACCTATGAATTTTCCGAGTTTCTGATAAATGTGATGAAGACAGCCGACGTGGGGGCCAGATATGACGGGGTCGTCACGTATCACGATTCCTGCCACCTCCTGAGGGAGCTCGGAATTAAGGACGAGCCGAGAAAATTAATAGAGGCGGTGAGGGGGATCGAGCTGAGGGAGATGGAGATGCACGACGCGTGCTGCGGATTCGGGGGCACGTTCTCGATAAAATTTCCGAGGGTCTCGGTCTCGATGCTCGACGAGAAGATAGACTGCATAGTCAGGAGCGGCGCTGATACGGTGGTATCGTCCGACATGGGGTGCCTCATGAACATCGGGGGCGCTCTCTCGAGGAGGAATATACCGGTGAGGGCGATGCACCTGGCGGAGCTGCTCGCGCAGACGGGGAGTGAAGGGGGCCAGGGGTTCTGACCATGGGATACGAGAGGATAAATTTCGAGGCGGATTCAGGAAGGGCGGTGGATGACGAGAAGCTCCAGCGCGCGCTCGTAAACGTGACCGACCGCTTCAGGTCGGCGCGGAATAAGGCGAGCTCGGAGGTGCCGGGGTGGGACGAGCTAAGGACGCTCGGGCGGGAGATTAAAAAAGAGACGATAGAGAACCTGGACCGATACCTGCTCATGCTCGAAGAGAACGTGAAGAAGACGGGCGGTCACGTGCACTGGGCCATGGACGGGGAAGAAGCATGCGCGATAGTAATAGAAATCGCGCGGAAAAACGGCGTCAAATCGGTCGTGAAGAGCAAGTCCATGGCGACGGAGGAAGTTGAGCTCAACGCCGCGTTTGAAAAGGCCGGAATAAGGGCGGTAGAGACAGACCTCGGCGAGTACATCATACAGCTCGCGGGCGAGCACCCTTCTCACATAATCGCCCCGGCCGTTCACAAGACGAAGGACGACATATCGAGACTCTTTTCGGAAAAGCTCGGAGTACCGTATCTGAGCGAGCCCGAGGAGCTGACGAAAGTGGCGAGGGAGAGGATGAGGAGCGAGTTCCTTAACGCGGGGATGGGCGTATCGGGCGCTAACTTCGCAGTAGCCGAGACCGGAACTATAGTGATAGTGGAGAACGAGGGAAACGCGCGGCTCACGACTACAGTGCCGCGTATCCATGTAGCGCTCGTGGGAATAGAGAAAATAATCCCGCGCTACAACGACCTTTCATTGTTTCTCACGCTCCTCGCGAGGAGCGCGACCGGACAGAAATCCTCGACATACGTTTCATTCATCACGGGCCCGCGCAGGAAAACGGATAAGGACGGACCCGAGGAATTCCACCTCGTGCTTCTCGACAACGGGCGCTCGGGCATATTGGCGAACGAGCAGACGAGGGAGTCGCTCTATTGCATCAGGTGCGGGGCGTGCCTCAACAACTGCCCCGTTTACAGGAAGGTGGGAGGGCACTCGTACGGGTGGGTTTATTCGGGCCCGATAGGGGCGATAATAAGCCCTCAGCTGCTCGGGATAGACAAGGCGCCGGAGCTTCCGTTCGCGTCTTCTCTATGCGGGGCGTGCAGGGACGTATGCCCGGTCAAGATTGATTTCCCCAGGGTGCTGCTCGAGCTCCGGCACGAGGTCAAGGAATCGAAAGCGGAGAAAGGCAAGGGCATGGAGCTATTCATCGAGCGAATGGGGTTCAGGCTCTGGAGAATAATCGTCACACACGAAAAACTCTATGGGGCCTTCTCCGGGCTCATGTATCACCTCCAGTCGCCATTCCGTGGAAAGGGCGGGAGTCTCGGATCACTGCCTTACCCACTTTCGAGGTGGACCCGGGACAGGGACTTCCCGGCGATCGCAAGAACGCCGTTCAGGGAGAGGTGGAAAAAATTGAGAAGTGAAACGGGGCAGGGGGGGCCCGGAAAACATAACAGATGAATAAGGACTCCCGGGAAGAGATTCTGAGGAAGGTAAGACTGGGCCTGTACGGAGATCCGGGGCATGAAAAGGGGGGGCTTTCTACCCGCGACGCGGAAAGGGACTTCGGCAACGAGGCAGAAGAGCTTAAAAAAATTAGAATAACTAATATTGATAGTCTATTAGACTCATTTATTAAAGAACTGCTTAATGTTAACGCGGTTGTTTTAAAAGCAGAAAATGATGAAGAATTAAAGGCGGTTATAACAGACATCGTACAAGAGAAAGGAATCTCGTCTTATGCCATATGGGAGTCGGACTATATCAATTCGACGGGCTTGAAGGAGCTGTTGAACAGGGAAGGGTTGAAGCAGATAATATCCTGTGATAAGAACGAGATAGCGGGGGCCGGGATGGGTATAACCGGGGCCGATTACGCCATAGCCGATACAGGGACGCTGGTGCTGCTGACGGACGAGGACAGCCCGAGGAGTGTTTCGCTCCTTCCCCCGATCCACCTGGCGATAGTCAATAAGACCGATATAGTGAGCGATATCAGAGAGTTATTCATCATACTTAAACAAATGCTCGATACCGGCCGGGATGTCCCGAGCTGCATGACTTTTATCACCGGACCGAGCAGGACGGCGGACATAGAGCTCAACCTGACACTCGGCGTACACGGCCCGAAAGAGCTTTACGTGATTATCAAGACCGACGGTCATTAAATCGTTCCCAGCGCATGCTTCACGGAGGGACGCATTAAGGTGCGGCCGGGAACTCCACATACGGTCCCGCAGGCTCTTTATCAGGCGGCACATAAGCAGGCGTAGGCTCTCCCGCGGGACCCAAAGACTTGATGAAAAGATAAACATCGGTCAAGTCGGCGTCGCTCATATCCCTGAGTACGTACCAGGGCATAGGCGGTCTGGCCTTCACAGTGCGCGCGTTGGCAATCCACTCGGCTTCGGTAAGTCCCTGCACGAAAAGACGGAGGTTCAAGGCGTAAGTCGTACCCCACGGTCCCCTCCAGCCGAGGGGGCTTCCGGTGAGCCACTCATCAACAGGCAGGGTGGCGTCGGACTCAGGGTATCCGGGCGTGTGGCAGTCATTGCAGCCCGTGATCTTGACGATATACTCGCCGCGCTTGATAGGGCCGGAGTCAGCGTCCTCCGCAGCGCCTGTGCCGGCGGTCTTGTTGCATGAGATTAAGGCTGCGGAACTGAATAATGCCGCGGCCGTAAATAAGAAAATCTTTTTATACATTATCTCCTCATCCTCCTGAACTTTAAATCAAATGCATTCCGAGATTATCTATTATAAGAAGCCGGGAAAATAAAGGCAACGCTCCGAAAAAAATTTTGATCAGGTTAGGGAAATCTAGGATTAGCTTAGGTTTTTCATATCATTACTTTGTCCCGATCCAGTCTCTGGCGTTAAATTCCTTGCCCGTAACGCCTATAGAATCGTCTGAAGCCAGGTAGACGAAGACCGGGGAGATTTCCTCGGGCGAGGGCAGGGTCATCGGGTCCTCCTCAGGGTATGCGCCGGCCCTCATGTCCGTACGCGTGCCTCCGGGGTTTACGGAGTTCACCCTGGGACCCGTTTCACCCAATTCATCAGCCAGCACCTGCGTCAGGGCTTCGAGCCCGAACTTGGACGCGGCGTAGGCTCCCCATTCCTTTTTTCCACGCCTCCCGACGCTCGAGCTCACGTTTATGATGGAAGCGTTTTCGGATTTCATGAGAAGCGGGAGGAGGGCCTTCGTGACGAAAAACTGCGCGTTGAGATTAATATGAATCACTTCCACCCAGACGTCTTCCGGGTACTCAGAGACGGGCATGCGCTCGCCGAGGATACTCGCGTTATTGACGAGCACATCGAGGGAACCCCATTTATCTCTGATCGTATCGGCGAGGCGTTTGACATCGTCCCTGTTCGCTATATCCGCGACGATGTACTCCATCCGCCCGAGCCTGCCAAGCTCGTTACACGCGGCTTTCAGATTGATCTCGTTCCTTCCGCATATAATAACGGATGCGCCTTCCATGAGGAACGCGGCCGCGATTCCTTTGCCTATGCCCTTGCTTCCGCCGGTGATGAGGGCCTTCTCGCCTTTTAGCTTCATACACTTTTATGATACCTGTTATGGATTGTGCAGCTAATTGACCCGGCAAGCAGTTACTGTTCAGATTTTATTGGCTCACCGGAGCCGGATAATTTCATTTCAACATCGGTGAACCAGACATGGAAGTTCTTATCAGCGCCTACGTGATTTAAAGACATTATTATCGGACCCATATGACGGTTATCTTCCCAGGTGGCGATCACAGTCGGTTTCTCGGCGCCTCCGCGTCTGAATATCCACTCCGCAATCATATTGTTATCGTCTAAAAACAGATCATATCTGTCCCCGGGGGTGTACCCGCCCGTGGGGGGATAAATAACACTGACCATCCTGCCCATTCCGCCGCCCATCGGAAACTTTACCTTTTCACCGGCGAGCTCGACTTTCATCCCGCTGTCCCAGGCCAAATGAAAGGGGAAGAGGAGCCAGTACTGGTCGTTAATAAAATGGGCAGTCTATTTCCCTGAGCGATTCGGACCCCGAATCCGACAAATCTTTCCTGTTGTAGGTTATGGCCTTACTATCCGGTTTCCCGTCTCCGAGGTAAGTAACCTTGTCTTCCTTGGGCAGCCATACCCAGGACCGGCTGGCTGAAATTTCTCCCCATTTAATGTTAAAAGTAAATTTCAGTTCTTCGATTTCTCCGAAGCCGCTTACTCCGTAAGCCTGTGCGATTTTCTCGCCGATCGTGGGTTCTTGTGAAAATAGATCTCCGGCCGAGCAGAGTAAACACAAAAGCACCAGAGCGCCTGTCGTTATCCATGTTTTTTTGTCCGGGATTAAACCCTTCATGATTCTCTTACCTCGGGAATAAGGGATTCGGTTTGACTCAGAATAGTATACTTGTTATGGTTTCAGGGACAAAAGTATGTCGTGCGGCGCGAGACTGCCGTATGTCCGATAAGATATATTATGTAAACTATAATGTTAATAGCCCGAATTTCAGCTAATTAAAGACTAGCGAACACCCGGGTCAGATTGTCCACGCCGACAAGATCCTCCTGTGCTTCGGCATTCAGAAAATATTCTTCCATCCGAAGTTTTACATTTGACTACTTGCCCCCGCATGCAGATACCTTGCTCACGAAACATAGAAACGAGACCGGAATCTTCGGATGGAACCTCGATCTCCCAGACTTGTACACAATTGTTTCTAGGAGCACCACTAGGATCAGACCTAACACCACTACAATCAGAGTTGCTGTTGCACGTTGCCGTCTCTATCACAGCTACCACCACTCACGTCCGTGCAGCATCGATTTTTAAATATATCAACTATTTCAGGCTGTGTTGCCTCAGGAAAAAAATAACCTGCAATAAACCCACAAAATTGATTCCTCCAACTAGAGTTTAATCGTACTCTGCCGAAGTAACGTGTTCGCGATGCTTAACCAGGTCGACGGTTCCTGCACTAGTTCATCCGTAATCGAATAATGGCAGCCTTTATCGCGGTTAAGCTCGTTCCCAGATTAAAGGTGCAGATATTGATTCAACGCCCTGACTTTTTCGATGTCAAGCTCCGATCATGACTCAGCAAATCTTGAAAATTTGTCCGAAACTATTATATTAAACCGATTATATAATCTCATTAATCACATGAGGTAACGGGAATGCCGATTTACGAGTACGAATGTAAAAAATGCGGAAGGGTAACCGAAGCCCTTCAGGGCTTTAACGATCCCCCGTTAAAGAAATGTAAATTCTGCAAAACCGGAAAGCTCGAAAAGCTCATATCGCTCTCTTCCTTTCAGCTGACCGGAACGGGTTGGTATTCCACCGACTACGCCAAGGGGCCGGGCATACCGCCCCACGCAAACGACCTGGGCACTCCCGCCAAAGAAGGCGCCGAGGGCGAGAAAAAGAAAGATACTTCGGGCCTGCCGTCTGAAATTGCGGCCGTTTCGGGCACATCGACGCTCGATTCGATAAAAAAGGATACGACAAAGGCCAAATCCAAATCCAAGGGCGAGTGAGAGGTGAATAGTTCTTCTCATCCCCCCCTCCCCTCTTATAACGCACATGATACAGTTAGAAATAATTACATAACATCATGGACTTAGGAATCAAAGATAAAGTAGCTATTGTAGGCGCGTCGAGTAAAGGGCTCGGCAAGGCGGTCGCGCTCGGGCTCGCCCGGGAAGGCGTGCGGCTCACGCTGTGCGCCAGGGGGAAGGACGATCTCGACAAGGCCTCAGGGAAATCGTATCCGAGACGGGCGCGGACGTGCTCGCGATAGAATGCGACGTATCGAAGACGGCCGACATTAAAATGGCCGTCGGCGAGACGATCAGGAAGTACTCGGGGGTCGATATCCTCGTCAATAACGCCGGGGGCCCTCCCACGGGGACGTTCCTCGACTTCTCGCTCGAGGACTGGCAGAGGGCGGTAGAGCTCAACCTCTTCAGCACCGTCACGTTCAGCAGGGAAGTCCTGCCGCTCATGAAGGAGCGGAAATGGGGGCGCATAGTCAACATCACATCGATCGCTGTAAAGCAGCCCATAGACGGGCTCATACTCTCGAATACGGTGAGGGCCGGCGTAATCGGCCTCGCCAAGACGCTCTCGAACGAGTTCGGCCCTTATAATATCACGGTCAATAACGTCTGCCCGGGGAGGATACTCACGGACAGGATCACGCACCTCGCCTCCGAAAAGGCTAAAAGAGAAGGTACGAGCGTAGAAGCCGCACTCGCGGCGATGGAGACGGACGTACCCGCGAGGCGCATCGGAAGACCGGAAGAGCTCGCGAGCCTCGTGGTATTTTTGGCCTCGGAGAGAGCGAGCTACATCACGGGTACGACGATTCAGGTGGACGGCGGGCTGACGAAGAGGTATTTTCTAGGACGGGACTGGTATCTGTCGAACGAGCGGCGAGTCGCCGCAGACTTATTGGATGCCGGTAGGGATGGAGACATAAGGAAGAATCGTAGGATCACTTAGCTAACGTGTTAGCTGGATTCCTGATTTGTTTTGGCTTGTGCTACAAAGTGCCGGGATAATGAAGCATATTTTCAATCGGCCGGAAGCGCCCGATTGCTTACTCGTGCGCAATCGTTTCGGGAATGACAAAAAAAAAGAAAATGGCGAATGTCAGCGTTTCCGAGAAAAGAAATAACTCCCTTCTGTACCTGGCCCTTCTGTGTCTCCTTTTCTTCCTCGTGCAGTCTTATTATCAATACCTGTTTCCGAGCGGTAAGGAAATCATCGGAGCCGCCGGGCAGCATCTACGTCGAGATAGACGACGGGCGCTCCTCCGTCGTGAATGTAATCAAAGGGCCTGAAAAAATCGAGGAACTGAAACATACATACAATATCGACAGCGAGTTGAAAAACGGCGCCAGGATCATACTCGAAGGAGACAAAAGCGCCCGGATAGAGAGGATAAGCGGTATCAAAAGCCTTTCGCTGGGCATACCGATCGGTGTAAATTCCGCCGCTGCCGAAGACCTCGAGGCGCTGCCCGGGATCGGCGATAAGCTCGCCCGTAGGATAATCGCCTACAGGGACGAAAACGGCCGGTTTAAGGACTTGGGCTCCATGCTGAACGTAAACGGGATGGGTGAGAAGAAGCTCGCCCGCATAAGGCCCTTCATAAATCTCGATTAATGCTTGAGAAGGAAATCTATCTCGGTCTCCGTATCGTTATTAGAGCCGCCGGATTCCCTGGGATAGTACATCCCCGAATTCTGTATTTGCTGTCCGTCCATCACCACGCTGTCGCGTATCGAGTCAATGACGTTGTCGCGGAGGGAGTCGAGACTGTAGGGTATATACCCGTAAGGGGTCGAGACCATCTTGATGCCGGCAGGCTGTTTGAACACGCCGCCAGGATACTTTGCGAGCGCGTCTTCCATATAATCTATCCATATCGGGAGCGCGGCGGTCGAACCGGCCTCTTTTCTTCCGAGCGGTTTGTGGTCGTCCCTTCCGACCCACACAGCCGTAGTGACCTTGGGGCTGAACCCTACGAACCAGGCATCCGTATAATCGTTTGAAGTGCCCGTTTTGCCCGCGACGGGAGCGAGAGACGTAAGCCTCAACGCCTTCATCCCCGTTCCCTCCTTTACGACCGCCTGCAGCAGGTCGGTCATGATGAAAGCGGTCTCGGGCGAAAGGGTCTGCTTGGAATTCCCGGAGGACATGAAGTCAGCGGACTGCTCCCTTAAAATGCCCAGGAATTCTTCAGGCGTCAGGAAAGCATACTTGTCCGCATTGGCGGATATATCGTTTTTTTCGGTCAGGGCCTCTTCCTTGATATATTCGGGCGCCTCGGAGGGGTCCCTGCCCTTCTTCTCCGCGAGCTCCTTTAGTATTTGTATGCGGGCGTCTTCCCTCTCGGCCTTGAGAGCCTCTTCCTTCGAGAGAAATTTCCCGCCCGTATTGTCTTCGATTATCTTCCCGTTCCGGTCGTATATCCGCATAATGAACTGGGGCTCGACCAGATTGCCTCCGGTGGCGAAGACGTTAAACGCCCTGGCCATCTCGAGCACGGTAACGTCCGATCCGCCGAGGGCGAGAGACGGATAGGGCTCGAGCCTGGACGTGAATCCGAAATTATTCGCATACTTCGCTACGTACCCGGGATCGATATCCAGAATCAGCCGGACGCTGGCGAGGTTGCGCGATTTCGCGAGCGCCCTCCTCAGCACCATCGGCCCCTCGTAGTTCCCGTCGTAATTCTGGGGCGCCCAGTCCTTTACCACCACCGGCATGTCATAGAGTATCGAGGTCTCGCTGTACCCCTTGTCTATCGCCGCCGAATATATGATCGGCTTGAATGAGGACCCGGGCTGTCGAAATGCCTGAGTAACCCTGTTGAACTGCGATTGGTCAAAATCGTATCCCCCGATGAGCGCCCTTATCCTCCCGTTCGATTCCATCGATATGAGCGCGGCCTGAGATACGGGTATATAAACGAGCGAGAAAAAGTTTTTGCCGTCCTGAATCTTTTCGGCTTCGACTTTTATGACGTCGCCCACCTTGAGCTCCGAGGGACTCAGGCTCGTGCCCGCATAGCCGTCGGCCGGGGCGAGCTTCTTTGTGGAAGGAGAGACGAGGCCCGGCACCGCCGTCCCGAAAGGCGAGCTCACGGCGAATTTCAATATCCCCAGGGACGCCGCCCACTTTTATTTCCGCCGTGTATAAAGGCTTATCGGAGTCCTTCGTCTTGTCGTCTTTAGTGACTTTCGTGATTACAGCGTCGTACATGCCCCCGGGTTCCACACGTTCGATACCCTGCTCTCGAAGGAACTTTTTCGTCTCGCTCTCTCCGGTCAGGTGTTCCGAGACGAAATTATGACCGTGCCTGGAATCGAGGCTGATTATCCCCCTCCTGAGCGCCCACTGGGCCTCGAGGTTCAGATCGAGATCGAGCGTTGTGAAGACGGTGTATCCGCCGTTTATAAAGTCCTTCACCCCGACCTTGTCCTGAAGATAACGCCTCACGTGCTCGACGAAATAGGGGGCGAGGTCGTTATTGACCCTCCGCCTGGGCACTATCTCTATCTTCTCTTCAAGGGCGTCGAACCTCTGGTCCCTGGTTATGAAGCCCGCCTCCTCCATCTCGCTCAAGACGAGCTTCTGCCTCTCGAGCGCCCGTTCCGGATGCTTCCGCGGGGAGTAGTACTCGGGCTTTTTCGGCAGACCCGCGAGAAGCGCCGCCTCTGACAGACTGATATCCCTGGCGGACTTGCCGAAATAGTCCATGCTCGCCGCTTCTATGCCGTAGGTGCCGTCGGCGAGATAGATATGGTTGAGGTAGAGGTAGAGAATCTCTTCCTTGGAAAGGTTGTTCTCGATCCTGTGCGCGAGTATGGCTTCTTTTATCTTCCTCGATAACGTCCTCTCCGGGGTGAGAATAATGTTCTTTATGACCTGCTGGGTTATAGTGCTCGCCCCTCTTACCCAATCGCCCTCCTTCATGTTTTCCAGCACCGCGCCGAGTATGCTTTTGATGTCAACGCCCTCGTGCTCGAAAAAGCGCCTGTCCTCGACGGCTAGGAACGCGTCCCTCACATGGGGAGGAATGTCCTCGTAACGAATGAGCTTCCGCCTCTCGGACGCGAACTCGGCGATAAGGGTCCCGTCGGAGGAATAAACCTCCGATATCAGCTTTGGTTTATATCCCGTGATGGCCTTGAAATTCGGCAGGTCGCGCGAGTAATAGAGATACGCGCCGTAAAGGGACAGGATTCCCGACGCCGTCAGGACGAGAAACATTACCAGCAGGATGGCCAGGATTTTGCTTTTTTTAGGTTTTGATTTAAATTTAACTTTCTTTTTCTTAGCCATTAAGCTGAATAATGTCCTTTTATCATGTATAAATGATTGACTTTTGGCGAATCAAAGTTAATTATACCTGAGTTAGAAATATTAAATAAATGATATTTGAGGCAGGAAATTCAAATGGAAGAAAACGGTGAAACCCTCGATTCCTACATAAGGAAAATAGAAGACCAGGAGTTGAAGGGTCTGCTGCTGAAACTCAAAAACGAGATAAGAAAACCCGACGCGTCCTGGGACGGCGTCAGATCCATTCTGGATTCTCTTAAAAGGAAAAACAGCGGTGTGTTCACAGAGGTCGCGCCCCTGGTCTTAAAGTAAGCGAATCGCGCGGCGGCCCGGATTAACTCTAAGCGCCCGAACCCGGATAAAATGAGAGATAGAGTAGTCGACAGTATTCTGGACCTTATCGGCGGGACGCCGATCATCAAGCTAGGCGGCATCGTACCGGAAGGATCGGCCGCCGTATGGGCGAAGCTCGAGAACCTCAACCCCGCCGGGAGCGTCAAGGAGAGGATCTGCCTCAGAATGATCGAGGCGGCCGAGGAGGCGGGAATCATAAGACCGGGGAAGAGCGTCATCGTGGAGCCTACGAGCGGGAACACGGGCATAGGGCTTGCCCTCGTCTGCGCCGTAAAGGGCTACAGACTGGTGCTTACTATGCCCGACGATATGAGCCTCGAGCGCAGACAGCTGCTGACGGCATACGGCGCCGAGCTGATACTCACGCCCGCATCGGAACAGATGGAGGGAGCCGTGAGGAAAGCCGAAGAGATATTGAAGGGACACGAGGATTCATTTATGCCGCAGCAGTTCAAAAACAGGGAGAACCCGGAAGCGCACAGGGCGAACACGGGGCCGGAGATACTGGAGCAGGTGGACGGGAAGATAGACGCTTTCGTCGCGGGAGTCGGCACGGGGGGGACCATCACGGGCGCAGGAGAGATACTGCGGCAAAAATTCCCTGATATATACATCGCCGCTGTAGAGCCCGAGGAGTCTCCCGTCCTTTCGGGCGGGAAGCCGCACGTACACGAGATACAGGGCATCGGCGCCGGGTTCGTGCCCGAAATACTGAACGTAAATATTTACGACGAGGTCATTCGAATAAGCGGAAAGGAAGCAAGGAGCTTCGCCAGAAACGCGGCTGTGAAAGAGGGGCTTCTGATCGGAATATCCGCCGGAGCGGCCGGAGCCGCGGCCCTAAAAGTCGCCAAAAAGCTCGGTAAAGGCAAGAACGTCGTGACTATATTTTGCGATACCGGAGAAAGATATCTGAGCACCGGACTTTTCGACAGAGGGCAATAGTCGTGGTAAACTATGTAATTATCCCTCATAATTAGGGATTCTAGGTTGAAAAGCTGATACCGGTGTGCTATCCTTTTCAGAGGTTGTCTTAAGTTAATTTCTAATAAAATGAGGTAAAAGTGAATAGCCAGCTATTTAAAAACTTGGTGTTATGGTTAGTCATATTCGTCGCCATCATAGCGCTCTACCAATTGGTGCATACCCCAAGGACCAATGTCCAGGAGATACCCTACAGCGATTTCCTTTCGAATGTTGAAAAGGGAGAGGTCAAGGACCTCGAGTTCAAGGGCGAGGAAATCAAGGGCCAGTACACGAACCCCGCAGGAGACCAGTCGGCGGACGGCTTTAAAACCGTGGGCCCCGCGAGCGACGACCTAATCGGCAAGCTGGATAAAAAAGGAATAACCTTCAAGTTCGACTCCGACAAGGAAGGCTCGCTAACGCATATGCTGCTTAATTGGGCGCCGCTGGTGCTTCTCATAGTGATAATGGTCGTCTTCATGAGGCAACTCCAGGCGGGCGGCACTAAAGCTATGTCCTTCGGCAAAAACAGGGCGAGGATGCTCACGGAAAACCAGAACAAGATTACGTTCAAGGACGTAGCCGGAATCGACGAGGCGAAGGAAGAGGTCCAGGAGATTGTGGAGTTTCTGAAGAGCCCGAAGAAATTCACGAAGCTCGGAGGAAGGATCCCAAAGGGTATTCTTCTGGTAGGCCCTCCCGGAACGGGTAAAACGCTCCTGGCTAAAGCCATAGCGGGCGAAGCGGGCGTGCCTTTCTTCATCATAAGCGGCAGCGATTTCGTGGAAATGTTCGTCGGCGTGGGAGCGTCGAGGGTAAGGGACCTCTTCGTTCAGGCGAAGCGCCACGCGCCTTGCATTATATTCGTAGACGAGCTCGACGCCGTAGGCAGACACCGAGGCGCGGGACTCGGCGGCGGGCACGATGAAAGGGAGCAGACACTTAACCAGCTCCTGGTTGAAATGGACGGCTTCGAATCCAATGAAGGAATCATAGTCATGGCAGCAACCAACCGTCCGGACGTTCTCGACCCGGCACTTCTCAGACCCGGGAGGTTCGACAGGCAGGTAGTCGTCCCGAGGCCCGACGTGAGGGGAAGGGAGGAGATACTCAAGGTCCACTCGAAAAACACCCCCCTCGACGAAGATGTGGCCCTCACGGTTATCGCGCGATCGACGCCGGGATTTTCCGGAGCCGACCTCGAGAACCTCGTGAACGAAGCGGCGCTTCACGCGGCCCGCTTCGGCAGGGCTAAAATTACCATGGAAGATTTCGAGTACGCAAAAGACAAGGTGATAATGGGCGTCGAAAGGAAAAGCCTTATTATAAGCGACGCCGAGAAGAAGATCACGGCCTATCACGAGGCGGGACACGCCCTCGTGGCCAGGCTGACCCCGGGTACGGACCCCATCCACAAGGTGACGATCATACCCAGGGGCATGGCCCTGGGCGTCACTCAGCAGCTCCCCATAGAAGATAAGTACACGCTCTCAAGAACGAGCCTCAACGCCACGATCATGGTCCTTCTCGGAGGACGAGCGGCGGAGGAGATCGTGTTCGGCGAAAGGACGAGCGGCGCGGGAAATGACCTGGAGAGGGTTACGGAGATCGCCCGCAAGATGGTATGCGAGTGGGGGATGAGCGAGAAGGTGGGCCCTATAACTTTCGGTAAGGGCGAGGAGCAGATATTCCTCGGAAAGGAAATCGCGAGACCGAAAGACTACAGTGAAGAAACAGCCGTCGAGATAGACAACGAGATAAGAAGGATTGTGCACGACAACTACGCAAAGGCAAAAGCTGTCCTGGAGGAAAACATCGACCTGCTCCACCGACTGACCGAGGTCCTTCTGGATAAAGAGGTAATAGACGGCAAGGAGCTCGATGCGCTTGTAACCGGTTTCAAATCGAAAGAATTTCCGTCCCCCTGGGAAAAACCCATTGGTTCCGAAGGATCGGTAGCACTCAGGAACAGCAGCACCAAAGACGCTTGATTCCACCAAGCCGGCTCCCGTCTGTTTTTGCGACAAAGAAAGTAGAATTAAAAAATAAATTTTCCGCGACAAGAGCTTTGGGTACAGGGCTCCTGCTATGAAGAATAGAAACCGGAAAAAGGATTTCTATGCAGCAGAAAGAAGCTGACACTTACGGCAAGCCTTTCGAAAACGAAACAGGCAACAGTCCTATACCCGCACTACCGGCCATATTATTCAAATGCAGGGACAGGGCGCTGAGACTCCATGAAAGAACCCACATCATGGGCATACTCAACGTTACTCCGGACTCCTTCCACGACGGCGGGAGATACGCGGACACGAATTCCGCCCTCAGGCGCGCGGGGGAAATGATAGAGGAAGGGGCGGACATTATCGATATCGGGGGCGAATCGACGAGGCCCGGCTCGACGGGGGTTTCGGAGGAAGAGGAATTAAGGAGAGTAATCCCGGTAATCAGCGAGATTCAAAAGAGGTACGACGTGGTACTCTCGATAGATACCACAAAGGAAAAGGTGGCGCGCGAGGCTCTCCGGGAAGGGGCGTCGATAGTCAACGACATAAGCGGGCTTACGTACTCGCGCGGGATCGCCGAGGCGGCCTCGGAGTACGGAGCGGGGCTAGTGGTGATGCATACGCCCTCACGCCCCGTCGATATGCAGCGCAAGACCGGATACCGCTCCTTGATCGAGGACATATCGGATTCGCTCAGGAAGTCCGTCGATAAAGCGCTCGCATGCGGGGTGAAAGCGGACGGAATACTCGTCGACCCGGGCTTCGGGTTCGGAAAGACTGCGGAGCAGAACCTGGTTATCCTGAAGAACCTCGACAGGTTCGGGGAACTGGGTATGCCGGTAATGATCGGCACTTCGAATAAATCGTTTATCGAGAAAATAACGTGCGGCGGTCCGGAAGACAGGCTGCTGGGCACCGCGGCGACAGTCGCAATAGGAATCATGAACGGGGCTTCGGTCGTGAGGGTGCACGACGTGGCCTCGATGAAGCAGGCCGTTAGAATCGCGGATGCGGTGGCCTCCGCGCGGTAAATACAATAACGACAGGAACGTGATGTTCGACGCGGTTATTAATTACAGATACATCTGGGACACGCTGGATATAATGCTCGTCGCATTCATCATCTACTACGTGCTCAGGATGCTCGAAGGGACGCGCGCCCTCCAGGTGCTCTTCGGTTTCGTGCTCCTTATAGTCTTATACTATGTATCCCAGAGGGGCCTCTTCACACTCAACTGGATCCTGGGTCAGTTCCTGGGCTCTATTATCATCATAGTCGTCATCCTCTTCCAGAACGACATAAGGAGGGGTCTCGCGGCTTTAGGCAGAAGGCCGTTTCTCCTCAGGATATCCCCGGGAAAATCGAAGGTGCTCTCTTCGGAAGAGATAGTGAAAGCGGCGAGCTACATGGCTAACCGCCACATCGGCGCGCTGATCGCGATAGAAAGGAACAACAGCCTCTCGGATTTCATAGATATAGGGATGAGGATCGACGCCTTCGTATCGAGGGAGCTGATAATAAGCATATTCAACCCCTCCTCCCCTCTTCACGACGGGGGGATCATCATAGTCGGGAACAGGATCATCTCGGCGGGGTCGTTCTTCCCGCTCGCCACGGACCCCGATCTCGAGCGCGAGCTCGGTACGAGACACAGGGCGGCCATAGGGCTCACCCTGGAGACTGACGCTGTCGTAATAGTCGTCTCGGAAGAGACCGGCAATATTTCGCTTGCGGCGGGGGGGGAGATAAAAAGGGGACTCGACGCCACATCGCTCCACAACCAGCTCCTGGATTCCCTGGGTATAAAAAGGCCGAAGAGGACCAGGGCCGATATCTTCGGAGAGATAATGGAAAAGGAGGAAGGTGATCAAGCGAACACCTGACCGAACCCCATGACAGACTGGTCAAAAGGAGCGCCCGGCCCGAGAGGATACAGGGGGAAGGAAAAAGAACCCTTAATCAAAGACGCCGGCAAAAAGGTGCTTGCGCTGTTAATCGCGGTTTCGCTGTGGTTCGTCGCCAACCTCCAGCACGACGTAGAGAAGAGTATTTCAATCGATGTGAACTACGCGAACCTCCCCAAAGGGCTGATCGTCGTCAACAACCCGCCCGAGAAGCTGAATATCAGGGCCAGGGGGCCCAGGAGCCAGCTGTCGTCGATTTCTCCGAAAGACATGGTCTTCACCATCGACCTTTCCAACCTCACCACGGGCGCCTCGATGTTCGAGATAAGGACGGACCAGATAATACTGCCGCGCGACGTACAGGTGACCGCAATAAGCCCTTCCGAGATAAACCTGGACATAGACAGGGCTACGCAGAAAGAGGTGGAGGTCGAGCCCGTGATCGGGCAGCCGGATACGGGTTTCGAAATTTCCGGGAAACCGATCGTGACTCCGAAATCAGTCTGGATCAAGGGACCGGAGAAGCTCCTCAAGAGGATAAGCACTGTAGGGACCGACCCGGTTTCCCTCAAGGGAGAAAAGTCGAAGTTCACAATTGAAGTCCCTATCCGCTCGCCCTACAGCCTCGTCGAGCTCACGGGCGGCAATACCGTAAAGGTCACGGTCGATATAAAGGAAAAGATAATGGAGAAGGAATTTAACGATCTCGTCATAAACTTCGTCAACTTCGGCGAGATGAAATATGAGACGGACGGCGAAATCGTGACAGAATTAACTTTCGAGGGACCATTCAGTATTATTAACAATCTTAACAGTAAGGATATAGAATTATACGTGGACGGGAGCGACATAAGGGGTTCCGGCAACCGCAAAACACACAGCCTCAAGGTGAGCGTGAACTACCCGCACAAAGATATACTGAGGCTGACAAAACAATCACCCAAGACGGTTGAAGTGAAAACAAATTAGGCCGGAAGTGGGAACAAACTAGGAAGGAGGATTATTTTGGAGCGTACGGGAAAAAGGCTTTTCGGGACTGACGGGATCAGGGGGGTCGCAAACCGGTACCCGATGACCCCGGAAATGAGCCTCAAGCTCGGAAAAGCCCTTACTTATATTCTCAGGCAGGGGCAAACCGCACACAACCCCAAAATCGTAATCGGAAAGGATACGAGGCTTTCGGGTTATATATTCGAGCAGGCGCTTTCTGCGGGCATTGCCTCCATGGGGGCCGATGTGCTCCTGGTGGGCCCGCTCCCCACGCCGGCTATCGCGTTCATCACCCAGAGCATGCGCGCCGACGCGGGAATCGTCATATCCGCCTCACACAATCCCTACGAGGACAACGGCATCAAAATTTTCGACAGAAACGGTTTCAAGCTCCCTGACGAAGAGGAGCTCAGGCTGGAAGAGCTTATTTATAACGCCGGAGAGGACCGCCTCCAAACATTCACAGATCAAATCGGAAAGGCCCACAGGATAGAAGACGCGCCCGGCAGATACGTGGTTTTCGCGAAAAATTCTTTTCCCAGGGACATGACGCTCGAAGGAATAAAGATAGTGCTCGACTGCGCGAACGGGGCGGCGTATAAGGTCTCGCCGACCATACTCGAAGAGCTAGGCGCAAATGTCGTAACGATAGGGGTGCACCCGGACGGGAGGAATATCAACACCGAATGCGGCTCGCTCAATCCGGAGCTTTTAAGAAAAGAGGTGCTCGAGACGGGAGCCGATCTGGGAATCGCACTAGACGGGGACGCGGACAGGGTCATATTCTGCGATGAAAGGGGCGAGATCGTGGACGGCGACAAGATAATCGCCATATGCGCGGACGAGATGATAAAAAGGGGGACGCTCCGCGGGAATACGGTCGTTACGACCCTCATGAGCAACATGGCGCTCGAAAATTTTATACGGGGTAAGGGTCTCGATTTCGTCAGGACGGAGGTCGGGGACAGGTACGTCGCGGAAGCCATGCGTGCGATGAACTGCAACCTTGGCGGAGAACAGTCGGGTCATATCATATTCCTCGACCACACGACGACCGGGGACGGGACTCTGGCGGCCCTCCAGGTGCTGGCGATAATGAAGAGGGAGGGTAAAAAACTATCCGAGCTCACCGGAATTATAGACCTCTATCCGCAGCTCCTTCTCAATATAAAAATTAGAAAGAAGAAAGACCTCAGCGAGATAAAGGGCCTGCACGAGGTCCTCTACAGGAACGAGAGCCGCCTGAACGGGAAGGGACGTATAAATATACGTTATTCGGGTACGGAGCAGATATCGAGGGTAATGGTCGAGGGGGAAGACATCTCGCTCATCAATGAAATCGCGAACGAGCTCGCAGACGCCATAAGAAAGGACATAGGAACGGGCGTTTGATGCCGAGGCTCAACGTAAACATCGACCACGTCGCTACAGTGAGACAGGCAAGGGGCGGGAGGGAGCCCGACCCGGTTCTGGCCGCGTACCTGGCCGAGCTCGCGGGGGCGCACGGGATAGTCGTCCACTTGAGAGAGGACCGCAGACACATACAGGACAGGGACCTCCGAATCCTGAGAGAAACCGTAAAAACGAAGCTCAACCTGGAGATGGCCCCGACTGAAGAAATGACGGCCATAGCCCGGGAGGTCAAACCCGACATGGTCACGCTCGTGCCCGAGAAGAGGAAGGAGCTCACGACCGAGGGCGGGCTCGACGTAGCGGGCAATTTAAAGGGCATTACCCGCACCGTTAAGTCGCTGAGAGACACGGGCATTTTCGTGAGCCTCTTCATAGACCCGGACCCGGCGCAGATAAAAGCGTCCGGGGATTCGGGCGCGCAAATGGTCGAAATTCACACCGGAGCTTATGCCGAATCCGTGAGCGCATCGGTAAGGGAAGACGAGCTGAGAAAGATTAAGAAGGCGGCAAAGAAGGCGTCGGATCTCGGTCTAAGGGTTGCCGCCGGGCACGGGCTCAATTACGCAAACACGGGCCAGGTCGCGCTCATTAAAGAGATCGAGGAATTTAACATCGGGCACAGCATAGTGTCGAGGGCCCTGATGGTCGGCTTTGAAAACGCCGTGAGAGAGATGGTGAGGGTGATAGGTTAAACGATTTCCGGCGCTTCCCTTCGTACGTATAATTCAAGAACAAGCAGCGAGTAAATTATCTGTTTTCCCTGCATGAAGAACAGAGGCCGTAGATTTCGAGCTTGTGGTTCTCCAGCTTGAACTCGTTTAACTTCGCGATCTGGTTCAGACACGATTCGACCTGGTTGTTGGCGAATTCGTAAATCTTTCCGCACTCGGTGCAGATCATGTGGTGATGGTGCTCGCGCTCGGAGCGTATGGGCTCGTATCGGGCCTTGCCGTCGCCGAAATTGCGTTCGGAAGCAATGCCGCTCTCCCTGAAGAGCTTGAGAGTCCTGTAGACGGTCGCAAACCCGATATGAGGGTACTTGCGCTTTATATCCTCGTAGAGCTCCTCCACGGTAACGTGCCTGCCCATGTAATTGCCGAAAAACTCCTCGAAGATTACGTCCCTCTGCTTCGTGGACTTGAGCCGCTTCCTGGATATGAACTCGTTGAAGGTCTTTCTTCTGTCCATCTTCATCTGAGCTACAGGAGTCATTTTTAACGCTCCCTGTGAAATTGATATTAGTTATCAATAATAAATCAAAGTGGAAGGAATATCAAGAGGTCAATATTATTATTTGGAAATTATTACCATCAGAAAAGTTTCAAAACGAATAAACCCGGTCTTTTCATGATATAATCTCCCCCTGTCGGGATTTATGCCATGGAAAACGCCTATTTATACCTAGACAGACTCGGACTGCATGACATAAAACCCGGCCTGTCCCGGATCAGGAAGCTCCTCGAAACACTGGGAAACCCTCAGAACAAAGCACCCGGAATAATAATCGGGGGGACGAACGGCAAGGGGTCGGCGGCGGCCGCCATTGCGTCCGTCCTCATGGCCGGGGGCCGGAAGACAGGCGCGTATACCTCCCCTCATCTGAAGAGTGTTACGGAACGGATAAAAATAAACGGGGACGAAATCGACGGCCCTGACCTCGCCGGGCTAATTTCCCGTGTGAAGAAAGCGGCTGAAAAATCCCTCCCGGGGGATCCAAGCTATTTCGAGGTGCTGACCGCGGCCGGGTTCGTATATTTCGCCGAGTCAGGGGTCGATTTCAGCGTGCTTGAGGTGGGCATGGGCGGCAGATGGGACGCTACGAACGTAATTACCCCTCTCGTATCGGTCATAACCAATATATCGAAAGACCATACGGATTATCTCGGCGGGACGTTAGGGGAAATAGCGGCGGAGAAGGCCCGCATCATAAAGCGGGGGGTCCCCTCCGTAACGGGGGCCAAGGGGAGAGCGCTCGGGGTCATCTCCGAATACGCCTCCAGACATCTGTCTCCGCTAAAGGTTTACGGAAGGGACTTCTCATCGAGGGGTGAAAGTACGGACAGTTTCGACTACACGGGCAGCGTGTGGAGCCTCCGGGGACTCCGCTCGAACCTCCGGGGCATGTACCAGATAGAAAACCTGTCTGTCGCGGTCGCCGCCCTCGAAGTGTTGTCCGAATTTCACGGTATAAGAATCGGGGAAAAGGACCTGAGAAAAGGGCTCCTCGGTATAGACTGGCGCGGGAGGTTCGAGGTGCTGAGAGGCGACCCACCGCTCATCCTCGACAGCGCACACAACCCGGCAGGCGCGAAGGCTCTCGCCGCATCGCTTAAACAGATGTATCCCTCCCGTAAATTCACGTTCCTCGTCGGGATGCTCGGGGACAAGGACCATAGCCGGTTTATAAGGGAGTTAGCTCCGATAGCCGAAAGGTTCCTGGTTACCGAAATAGAGTCGGAGAGGGCTATCAGCGCTGAGGCGCTCGCGAAGAAAATCTCGGAAATATTTCCGGGCATGGTAAGGACGGAGAAGGATTACAGGAAGGCATATGCGGAGCTGCTGAATGAGAGAGGGCCCGCCTGCATTGCCGGGTCTTTATATCTTACGGGGGCGATAGAGGCCCTGGCCGGGTCCTGAACGGCGGCAGATAGACTTTGTCTAATCACGGTTACTGTGCTAGCCTTTTAACCCGCGTCCGGAGAGGGTTTAAAAATCATGAGGAAAGTCGGAATAGTCCTTGATAAGCTATACGTCGATCACGACAACGGGTACGGCCATCCCGAATCCCAGGAGAGGCTGCTGGCCATTATCGACATGCTCAAGCACACGAAGCTCCTCGACGAGGTATCGATGATCACCCCGCGTGACGCGACGAAAGAGGAGATCACCCTCGTGCACACACCCGGGCACTACGACAAAATGGCATCCACCAGAGGGAAGCCGAAGGTATTCCTCGACGCCGACACCTCCACGTGCGCGGTCTCGTTCGACGCTGCAGTGAGGGCGGCGGGCGGGATGCTCTCTTCGATAGACAGCGTGCTCGCGGGCGAAGTGGACAGGGCCTTTGCCCTCGTGAGGCCGCCCGGCCACCACGCGGAGGCGGACAGGGCCATGGGGTTCTGCCTCTTTAACAACGTCGCCGTCGGCGGGGCTTACCTTACGGACGTAAAAGGGTTCGAGCGCGTGCTCATAGTCGACTGGGACATACATCACGGAAACGGTACCCAGCACATGTTTTACGATACCTCCAAGGTGCTTTATTTCTCGACGCACCAATACCCGTACTACCCGGGGACGGGGGGGCCGTCGGAGACGGGGAACGGCGAGGGGGAGGGATTTACGGTGAACGTGCCGCTCCCTCCGGGAATGGGCGATAACGAGTTCATCAAAATCTTCAACGAAATACTGGGCCCCGTCATAGACCAGTACAAGCCCGAATTCATTCTAGTGTCGGCGGGGTTCGACACATTTTACGACGACCCGCTCGGGGGAATGAAGGTCACGCCCGAAGGGTTCGCGAAGATGACCAGGTTCCTCACGGACGCTGCGGAGAGACACTCGGGAGGGAAAATCGTATTCATACTCGAAGGGGGCTACAACCTGGACGGGCTATGGATATCGACCAAGGAAGTGCTCGAAGAGCTGCTCGACAAGAAACACACGCCATGCGATTCACCCGGAGAACCCACGGGGGCTGACCTCATAATAGACAGGGTCAAGAAGGATTATTCACCGCACTGGAAGTTTTAGACCTTCTTCCTCTCTCTCCTGTAATCCCTGCCCTCGAGATGAACCAATTCGCACATCTCGAAAAGACGGGACGCTATGCGCTCCCCTACCCTCACTTCCAGTATCTCGTCGGAATTACCCGTGCCTTTCGCTATTTCCCTGGTGATGTAATTCGTCGTTATCAGCGTCTGCTTCGAGGCGTTATACCGTTTCGATATGAGCTGGTCCAATATGTTGAGCTCCCATTCGTTGCTCCTCCCCTTTCCGAGCTCGTCTATGACCAGGACCTCGGTCTCGATAAGCGGGAGGATGACCTCGTTCTCGGGAGTCCCTTCGGAATAAGCCTGCTTTAACTCCGAAAGGAGGTAAAAGAAGTCCTTGAACACGCACTTGACGCCGTGGGAAAGCGTGAGCTCAGAGATGGTCCCCACCGCCAGATGCGTCTTGCCCAGACCCGAAGGGCCCATGAGCAGGAACCCTTTTTTCGTTGGGTACTTCTTTACGAACTCTTCCTTCGCATACTTAAGCGCCATTTGCAGATGCCTGTTGATATGGGTGGGCACGAGACCCGCGTCCACCTGAAGAACGTGCGAATATTTGGCAGGAATCCCCGCCGCGTTATAGAGCCTTACGTTCCTTCTGACTACGCCGCAGGACGGGCACGGAGAGATATACGAATAGCCCTTCTCGTTCGTTAAAAGCACATTCCCCGTCCCCCCGCACTCTTTACATTCGAGGACGCACGCGCAGAGGGCGGCCGCCGCAAAATTTCCCTTATTCTTTACCACGAACCCCGACCAGTGACAGTCATCACAGCCGACGGTTCCTCTGTTCTTAGTCATTTTATAGCGCCTTTCAGGAGATTATACACTTTATTCCGTACTTTTTACCAAGGATCTCGTTCCTGAACGAGACGAGGCTCTCCTCGTACGCGCTCTTCGTCATGTAGCGGGACCTGTCTTTTATAATCTTCTCCGCTTCTAAGCTTATTTTTTGCCTCTCTTTATCGGGAAGCCCGAGGAAAAACTCTTCGAGAGACTCTTTCTCGAGCCCCGTGACGCCTGAAACGTAGTTGGCGCCTTCCGCCCTGTCGAGACTCAGCACCTTTTTTCGGAGCTTTATATAGTACTCCCTGACGGCCGGGGCCTTCGCGTCGTGTATGAGACTCTCGAGCCGCTCGGAGACTTCCATATCCGCGCCGCCCGGCGCATCCTTCCGCCTCGATTTCTTCTCTCCGGCAGGAGGGCCGTATTCCTCGATGCACTTCTCCACGAAGCCCGCGCAGTGCTTGAGGCTCCTCGGGGAGCCGGGCGCGCCCTTGATGCCGCTCTCGGAAAAGGCCCTGTTTATACCCATGAGGACGACCTCCCTCGGTATCTCCCTCTTTTTCCATTCCCGGATGATATTGTAATCGATCGGGGAGAGCATTATCCCCTCCCCCGCCAGAGTCAGATAATACGATTCGATTTCTTTGATGTAGTCGGATCCGCGGTCCATGGGTCGTATTTTATTGTAACCAATTATGCTTAAACGGGAAGATATCAATCCGGAAGGAGGTCCGAGTGTCCGCATCCGGCGCTTAACCGAAATTGCCGTATCGAGCGCCTGTGAAGGCCTATAACAAGCTCCTGAAACCCGGGCGGCCCCTTCAGGCCGAGGCCGCCCGCGCCGATCCAATCCTGTTACTGCTTTTTAATCGCGTCCACTTCCAGGTATTCACCGAAGAGCGTGGTAGTGCCGTTCTCCGCGATATTGAAGTCGGAGAATACTTTCTCCAGATCTGTTCTGAGGTGTTTCCCTCCCGTTTCGTCGAGCACATTTATCGCTTTATTCGTAGGTCCGTAGTTATCGAAGAAGAACTGAACGACCTCCGGCACATCGAAAGGATAATCCCATAAGGGATAGTATTTCTTTGTGAGGATTATATGGCTCACCGAATGTCCGAACCGTTCTTTAACGACCTCTTCGTTGCCCCAGAGGAGCGGCGAAGGCACATCGGACGGGGGCGGGACGTATCTGCCGAGGGTCTTGAACATTTGTCCGACAAATCCCTCGGGGGTCCAGTTGACCATCAGCATCCTGCCTCCGGGCTTGCAAACCCTGATGAATTCCCGGGCCACCTTTTCAGGCTGCGGGGCGAACATGGCGCCCACGAGTGTGGTTACGACATCGAAAAACTCATCCGCATACGGGAGACACTCGGCGTCCCCTTCGTCGAATTTTGTATCCAGCCCTTCCCTCGCCGCACGTGCCCGCGCAGAGGCGAGCGAGTTAGGCGCGATGTCGACGCCGGTAACGTTGATACCCGCCATGGAAGCGAGGATCGAAATCTGTCCCGCTCCGCAGGCTACATCCAGCATGGTGCGCCCGGGCTGTATGTGCCATCCCTTCAGTATCTCCACTGCCCCCGGTTCCATATAGGTCGCGAACCTGCCGTAATCCCCGGCGTTCCATGCATCCCTCATTTTGGATTTGATCGTGTCTATATTCGGTATGACTCTCATGACTTTCTCCTTTTTTATTTGATGTTTACCCGGGGCGCGGGAGTCATTTTTGTATTTGACTCCCTCCCCTTTACCGCACAGTTAAATCCCGACGCCGAACACGAAAAGAGCTTTCTCATCGTCCGTCCCCTCAACCTTGATCAAAGATTCGTTATCATGAACTTTGACAGGGCTCAGGTAGAAGCTCATCGGGCTCGTCTCTACTTCCCCGCCTTTCGTCTCACTCTTCACTTCATTGACCGCGGGACCGCCTGTGTAAAGGTCCATATAGTCCGAAGCGTATGAAAGGGCTGAAAAACCGAGCGATAACCCTAATGCCGTGACTGTGATTAACTTCTTCATTGCACTAACCTCCGTTTGATTTTGTTACAGGCTATAAGCGCAACAGTCGTGCCAAGTCCTGCTCGTGCTATATATCGCTGGAATGACAGAGAGTTATGACATTATCGAGGTTGTCCGATCGGTAGCGGATTTTCGTTTATAGCGAATTCCCGCTATGAATTAGGTGAATTAATGGTTCTTTTTCGGGATTTGATTACTTGGATGGAACGTCTATGCCGAAAGACTTTATTTTCGAATTGAGCGTAGACGTCGGTATGCCGAGAATCGCGGCGGCACCGTCTTTACCGGCCACTTTCCAGCCCGTCTTCTCGAGGGCGCGCAAGATATTTTTTCTTTCCAGCTCTTTTAATTCCCTCTCCGAAAGCACGATGCTTTCATCATCCCCCAATCCTGTCTCCGGGGCAGGTCTGACGATGTCCCGGGACGCGGGCAGCGCCCTTTCGAGATCCAATCTCCCGTCAGCCGCCGTTATAACCGCACGCTCTATCACATTTTGAAGCTCTCTGATATTCCCCGGCCAGGGATACGATTTGAGACGCGCGAGGTCACCTGCGGAGAGCGGGCTCAGGGCTATCCCGTTTCTCTTTGCATATTTGTCCATGAATGCGCTCGCGAGTTTTTCTATATCCCCGGCGCGTTCCCTGAGCGGGGGTAGCTCGATCTGGAATACATTGAGCCTGTAGTAGAGGTCTTCCCTGAACCGTCCCTCGGCAATCTCCTTTAACAGGTCCCGGTTAGTCGCCGCTATCACCCGGACATCGACCATTACGGTTTTGGAGCTTCCTACGGGCTCGAACTCGCCTTCCTGAAGCACACGGAGAAGCTTTGACTGAAGGTCAATGGACAGCTCGCCTATTTCGTCAAGAAAAATCGTTCCTCCGTCGGCGATTGAGAACCGTCCCTCTCTCTTGTTCGTAGCCCCGGTGAAAGCGCCCCTCTCGTGACCGAAGAGCTCGCTCTCGATCAGGTTCGCGGGTATCGCCGGGCAGTTCACCTTTACGAACGGCTTGTCCGAGCGCCGGCTGGAGGAATGGATGGACCTGGCTATGAGCTCCTTTCCCGTACCAGTCTCGCCCAGGATCATAACGGTCGCTTCCGTGCCGGCGACGCTCTTCACGTCTTCGAGGACCCTCAGCAAGGGCTCGCTGTCGCCGATTATGCCCACTGATTCCGTGAGGGATTTCAGCTCCTCTTTCAGATATTCCGATTCGAGCGTCAGGGACCTGATCTTATTCTCCGCAAGGAGCCTCTCGTTCACGTTCCGCAAAATCAGCGTGTAGAAGCGTTCGCTTCCAATCTCGAAACCGGAAAGAGTGGCTTCGGCAGGGAACTCCTCCCCCCTTTCGTTTACGGCCCTGAGACCCTCGGGTATCCAGATGAATTTCTCCCCCTCGGGTTTTTCGTTAAGGAACTCGGTGAGACGGATGAGTTTCACGCTGCTTTCCTTGTTGAGGAGAAGGCCGAACAATCTGCCCAGCACCCTGTCGCTATCGTATCCGAACAACCGGGATGCAGCGGGGTTGATCCTCGTGACTTTAAGGTCCTTATCGAACTCGATTATCGCGTCCATGGCGCTGTCGAAAAGCCTCCTCAGCTTATCTTCTCTCTCGAGGATTTTTTTCTCAGCGCGCAGCCGCTGCATTTCGGCGGTCCCGCGATTAGCGAATATCCTGAATACATTGAATACCCGCACGTCTTCAGGAATCGGGTCCTTGTCAAGCACCGAAATATGTCCCAATATCCTCCCGTCCACGTCCACGAACGGATAACCCAGATAACTGACGATTCCCTCTTTGGGGAAATCCTTGAGATCCGGGTTGCCCTTATACTCGCTGAAGAGTCTCTCGCGGACGTACACCAGGCGTTTCTCGAGAACCACCGTTTCACACGCCGTGCCTGCGAGCGAATAATCGAATTCTTTAAGGCGCTGATCCCCGATTACACAGGCTATGGATCTGAGCCGTCCTTCTTCCTCAAGATACTCGGTAACCATGGCGCCGTGAGTGTTGAGCACCTTGGAGAGATTTTTGACGAGGGAGATAAAGAAGTCACGGCCGGTATCGGTTGACGTCCCCTCTAAAATCGCCCTGATCGCCTCGTTTTCCTGAATGCCCTTAAAAGGGACTTTGTCTTTATCCATATATAATAGATTAAAGATTTTAGAGTCTGAATACAATGACGACGGCAGATCGGGCAAATTATCGATATATTTTCGGCCTGGTCAATGCGATCAAAGGAGACGCCGGACAGCCTTTCTTTCTCAAGCATTTCTGAAAAATGAAACCGGATATTGGCCGGATCTCCGGATCAATTGTCGGCTCCGCGCATCCGTCACAGGCCCTTAATCTCTTTCCGCATGAGCTCCATGGTCTCCGAGTAGCTCGAAGATTGGAAGATACCGGAGCCGGAGACGATAACGTCCGCGCCCGCCCCGGCGATGAGCCTGATATTATCGAGCTTTATGCCTCCGTCGACCTCGATCAGCGGCTTATGCCCGGAGCCGTCTATCTTCTCGCGGAGCCTCTTTACCTTCGGCACCATGGAATGGATGAACTTCTGCCCCGGGAACCCGGGCTCGACCGTCATTACCAGTATCATGTCGGCGTACTCGAAGACCTCGTCGAGGACGGAGAGCGGCGTCGTGGGATTAATGGCTATACCGGCGTTCACTCCCCTCGATTTTATTCTGGACACCGTGCTGTAAAGGAGCTTGCAGGTCTCGTATTGAACCGTAATGCCGACTACGGCATCCCCGCCCGCGTCGATGAACCTCTCCGCGAACTCGTCCGGGTTGTCTATCATAAGGTGTATGTCCATCGGAGGGGGATCGACCTTGCCGAGCGCTTCGACTACGGGTATCCCGATGCTGATATTGGGGACGAAGTGGCCGTCCATTACGTCGACGTGTATCCAGTCGGCGCCCGCCTCCTTTATCGCCCTTACCTCTTCCCCGAGCCTCGTAAAATCGGCCGATAATATGGAAGGCGCTATCAATTTCTTCATTTTATCACTTTCCTCGAACAGCAGAGTTGTCCTTCTAATTCAGGGAACGGATTATACCATGCCCGGGCCCGGGTGTGAAAAGGGGGCATCCGTCCCCATTTTCGCGCGGGTTCGTCTCCCCCGGTATACGGGCGGGTTTCTTGACAGACCCCTCAAAACTATTTACCATATGCGCTCTTATTGAACAATTCCCGCTCATAATAAGGATATTAGCATGCCGCAAAGGAATTTTATTTTCACCTCGGAATCTGTAACCGAGGGACACCCGGACAAGATGGCCGACCAGATTTCGGACGCTGTGCTCGACGCCATGATCGGCGGGGACCCCCACAGCAGGGTCGCCTGCGAGACTCTCCTGACGACGGGCCTCGTAGTAATAGCGGGAGAAATTACGGCGAATACGATCGTCGACCTCTCAAACATAGTCAGGGACACGATCACCGAAATCGGGTACACGGACAGCGCTATGGGCTTTGACGCGAGTACTTGCGGGCTTATCATCGCCGTCGACAAGCAGTCGCCCGACATAGCGAGGGGCGTCAATCCGAGCGCTCAAAAGGAGCAGGGAGCGGGGGACCAGGGGCTCATGTTCGGCTACGCGACGGCCGAGACGCCCGAATTTATGCCCTCCCCGATCGTTTTCGCCCATAAGCTCGCCAAGAGGCTTTCGGACACGAGGAAAGAAGGCATCCTACCGTTTCTGAGACCCGACGGAAAGACCCAGGTGACGGTCAGGTACGAGAATAGCGTCCCCGTGGGTATAGACGCAATCGTAGTCTCTTCACAGCATTCCGCGGAGGTCGACAACAAGACCATACACGAAGGGATAACCGAAGAAGTCATAAAATACTGCATAGACAAATCATTAATAACGGACAAAACCAAGATATACATCAACCCCACGGGAAGGTTCGTAACGGGCGGCCCCATGGGAGACTCGGGGCTGACGGGCCGGAAGATAATCATCGATACATACGGGGGCTGGGCAAGACACGGCGGAGGGGCGTTCTCGGGGAAAGACCCTTCCAAAGTGGACAGGAGCGCCGCCTACATGGCCAGGTACGTCGCCAAGAACGTGGTAGCTTCCGGGCTCGCCAGGGAGTGCGAAGTCCAGCTCGCCTACGCGATCGGCATAGCCGAGCCGGTGTCCATCATGGTGGAGACTTTCGGAACTTCGGTAGTGCCCGAGGAAAAGATATCAGACGCGATAAGAGAGGTGTTCGACCTCTGCCCTTCGGGGATAATAAGCGCGCTTGATCTTCTTAAGCCCATTTACACGGAAACGGCCTCTTACGGTCATTTCGGAAGGTCCGGCCCGGGATTCACGTGGGAAAAGACAGACAAGGTAAACGATCTCCTGAAAGCAGTATCCTGAAAATCTCCCCCGGCACGCTCAATCAATTAAATACGGAGGCAGCAATGAAATACGATGTGAAAGACCTTAAACTGGCCAAGCAGGGGAAGCTCAAAGTCGAATGGGCGGCAGAGGAAATGCCGGTGCTCTCGTTAATCAGCGAGAGGTTCAAAAAGGAAAAGCCTTTAAAGGGCGTGACGGTCGCGGCGTGCCTTCACGTAACGACCGAAACCGCCAACCTGGCAATAACCCTTAAGGAAGGCGGAGCGAACGTAGTGCTCTGCGCGTCAAACCCGCTCAGCACACAGGACGACGCCGCGGCTTACCTCGTAAAAGACCACAATATATCCGTATTCGCTATCAAGGGCGAGAACACCAAGACGTACTACAGCCATATTAACAGCACGCTCGACCTCTCTCCCCACATCACCATGGACGACGGCGCGGACCTCGTTTCGATACTCCACAAGAGCAGGACCGAGAAGTTAAAAGGGATCATCGGGGGTACCGAGGAGACGACCACGGGGGTCATACGCCTCCGGAGCATGGCCGAGAGCGGAGTACTCAAATACCCGATCATAGCCGTAAACGACGCCAATACTAAACATTTCTTCGATAACCGCTACGGCACGGGACAGAGCACGATGGACGGAATCATAAGGGCCACGAACAGGCTTATTTCCGGGACGGTGTTCGTCGTGTGCGGGTACGGGTGGTGCGGCAAGGGACTCGCCATGAGGGCAAGAGGCCTGGGAGCGAACGTAGTCGTGACGGAGATAGACGAGCTTGCGGCGCTCGAAGCGCTAATGGACGGCTTCAGGGTCATGCCGATTGCGGACGCAGCCAGGATAGGCGATTTCTTCTGCACGGTGACGGGAAACATCAGCGTAATAAGAAAGGAGCATTTCAAAACCATGAAGGACGGGGCGATAGTATGCAATTCCGGGCACTTTAACGTGGAGCTCGACCTGACCGGCCTCGAGGAAATCTCGACCGGAAAACGCACGATACGGGAATACGTCGAAGAGTTTACCCTTAGGGGCGGAAAGCGCATCAATGTGCTCGGGGAGGGGAGGCTTATCAACCTCGCGGCCGCCGAAGGACACCCGTCGAGCGTTATGGACATGAGCTTCGCAAATCAGGCGCTTTGCGCGGAGTATGTCGTAAAAAACGCAAAGAAGCTCGAAAAGAAGGTATACGACGTGCCGCTCCAGGTAGACAAGTCAGTCGCCCAGATGAAGCTCAAGGCCAGGGGAGTAAAGATAGACAAGCTTACGCCCGAGCAGAAAAAATATCTCGGCTCGTGGGAAATGGGCACATGATGTTGTAGAATGTAGAATTATGGACGCCTTGCTCGATTCCTTTCTTTCCTACCTTGCGGTTGAAAAAGGGCTTTCCGAAAACACGCTGGAATCCTACGGCAGGGACGTAAGGAAATTCATCCGTTTCATGGATGAACACGGACCGGGTTCCGCCGGAGACATCAAATACAGTCATATACTTGATTACCTTTCGCACTTTAAAGACAAGGGTTTTAACGCGACTACCGTCGTAAGAAGCATCGTGTCCCTAAAGCAGTTCTTCAAGTACCTGCTGATGGAAAAATTGATCGAAGAAAACCCCGCGGCCCACGTACGGACCCCGAAAATGAAAAAAGGGATCCCGGGCGTCATAACGCTCGACGAGGTCGAGAGGCTCCTCTCGGCTCCCGACGAATCGGCGCCTGAGGGGCTCAGGGACGCGGCCATGCTCGAAGTCCTTTATGCGACAGGGATCAGGGTATCGGAGCTCATAGGGTTAAAGCTGAACGACGTGAATTTCGAGCTCGGCTTCGTCGTCGTTTACGGCAAGGGGTCGAAGGAGAGAATAGTGCCCATGGGGGACAAAGCCAGGAATAAGCTCCTCGAATACCTGGGTACATCGAGACCCGCGATGCTCAAGACCCGGGACGCTAAAGCGCTGTTCGTTACGAGACTCGGCAGGGGCATGACGCGCCAGGGCTTCTGGAAGATTATAAAACATTACGCCCTTAAAGCGGGGATCGTCAAGAATATCAGCCCCCATACCCTCAGGCACTCGTTCGCGACTCACCTGCTCGAGAGGGGCGCCGACCTGAGGGCGATACAGATCATGCTCGGCCACTCGGACATATCCACGACCCAGATATATACTCACGTCGAGAGCGAGAGACTAAAGGCGGTTCATAAAAAATATCACCCGAGATCGTAAATCCTCCACGATTAGAGTATATTACTAGGAGAAACGGAGTTTTATCCCTGCCCACATGAATTTCGACTTCCTCAAAAACATAGACTTCCTTTTAATTCAGGTCCCCGTGATACTGCTCTCGCTCACCGTACACGAATATTTCCACGGCTGGACGGCGAACAAGCTGGGAGACCCCACGGCGAAGCTCCAGGGAAGGCTCACGCTCAACCCGATAGCCCACCTGGACATCATGGGCACGATACTCATGTTTCTCGTTGGATTCGGATGGGCAAAACCCGTCCCGATTAACGCCCGGTATTTCAAGAACCCTAAAAAAGACACCATATTAGTCGCTATAGCCGGCCCGCTCTCCAATCTCGCGATGGCGATTGGGGCAGGGATTTTGCTGAGATACATAATCCCTCAGATGATGGGGGGACAGATCAAGCCCGAGGGCATAAATTCGATAGTTACGATAATCCTCATACTGATCCTGGTCTACGGTATCGCCCTTGCCGTGTTCAATATGATTCCTATCCCCCCGCTTGACGGCTCGAGGGTCATGTACGGCCTCCTGCCCGACAAATACGCATACGCATACAGCAAGTTCGAGCCTTACGGGGTGCTGCTCCTGTTCGCTCTATTCATCTTCGGCGGAGGAATATTCCACTATCTCCTGTATCCGGTCTCGTACCTGACTCTCGCGTTTTCGGGCTACAATTACGGCAATCTTTGGGATATAATAGGGACATTGCTGAAATGATCGAAACCACTCACGAAGCGGATGCACTTAAGCAGCATGAGCCCTGTCTGATAAAGACCCGGATGTTCGAGGGCCCGCTCGACCTTCTCCTTCACCTTATCAAGAAGAACGAAGTCGATATCTACGACATCCCTATCGCGGTGATTACCGAGCAGTATATCGAGTATCTGGAGCTCATGAAGGAGCTCGACCTCCAGGTCGTGGGAGAGTACCTCGTTATCGCGGCCGAGCTGAGCCTGATAAAATCGAAGATGCTGCTACCCAAACCCGTAATAGAGGAAGACGAGATAGACCCGCGCGCCGAGCTCGTCAGGAGGCTCATAGAGTACCAGCGGTACAGGGACGCCGTCTCCGAGCTTCTCGAAGGGGATATCCTGGGAAGAGACGTATTCAAGAGGGAATTCGACAGCTCGCTCTTCGAAACCGAGGAAGAGGTGGAGCTCGTACCCGTAGACCTTTGGTCTCTCATCGAAACGTTCCGTGATTTTTACAGGAAAAGAAGCTACCTCTGGGCCGAGCAGATAGTTTATGAAGTCGAAAGCGTAACCATCGAGGAGAAAATCGTATATCTGCTCGAAATGCTCAAGATAAAAGCCATAATCAAATTCGAGGAAGTCCTCGAGGAATGCGCTTCTAAATTCGACCTGATAGTGACTTTCCTCGCGCTCCTTGAGCTCGCGAGGACGGAGAACATCCGGGTGGTGCAGGAATCTCCCGGATACCCTATTCTCATCTCATATTCAGGAGAAATCGATATTGGAACCTACTGAGATAAAAAAGGCCATCGAATGCATTATCTTCATATCCGATCAGCCCGTGTCTGTGGATAAGCTGCAGCAGGTATTCACGGAGCTCGAGAGAGGAGAGATAAAGAAATGCGTGAAAGAGCTCGTGCAGGACTGGGAGGAACTCGGCAGGGGTATAGTGCTTGAAGAGGTGGCCGGGGGATACCAGTTCAGGACGGACCCCGCCTACAGCGAGTACGTAACCAACTTTAACAAGCGAGTAAAAAAGTTCAGGCTCAGCCGCGCGGCGCTCGAGGTAATAGCGATAATCGCATACAAGCAGCCCGTCACGAAGGTCGAGGTCGAAAACATCAGGGGCGTGGATTCTTCGGGGGTGATAAACGCCCTTCTCGAGAGGAGGATTCTCGAAATAAAGGGGAGAAAGGAAGTAATAGGAAAGCCGTTCCTTTACGGCACGACCCCGGAATTCCTCGAAGTATTCGGCCTCAAGAGCCTGTCCGACCTGCCGACTCTCAAGGAAATCGACGAGATAAGCAAGAACCTCGAACCCGGAATCACGAGCATTCCGGAAGAGTTATCGTAAGATCCCCCCTCTCGTAATCATCCCGGAGGCCGGAAGCGCATGAATTCAAGCGAAATATTCGAAGATCTGCGAAAACGCTTCGGGGAGGCAGGATTCAACCTCATCGTAAAGATTAGATCCGAGACATACGACGAGGGTTCGAACAGGGAAAGCACGCGCAGCTTTGTAAGGGGAGCGAAGTCGATAATCCTGGCCGGTTTTGCGGGCCGTACCTTCTGGACCGAGTTCAAGCGCTTTCTCGATAATAACCCCGAGTTCAGGCATAAACACGAAGACCTCATAGACAGCTACTCGACATTGATATTCGGCCGTATAAACGACATTATGGATGAAGAGAGAGGAATATTTCATAAGACCGTCTTCCCGTTCGGAGAAAATGCGCTCGCATTGGATTTTTCGAGATTGGGGATACTGGGCGGCGTCGGGGTGCCGAGCATTCTGGGCATATTAATCAATCCGGAATACGGCACATGGATTTCGCTCAGGGGCGCGATAATTACGAACCTTGAATTCGACGATTATGACTTGCCGCTGGAAAAATTCGATCCGTGCCCGCCGTGTCCCAAGCCCTGCATAGCCGCGTGCCCGGCCAATACGGTTTCGGATAAGGGATGGGACTGGGAGTCTTGCATGAGGTTCAGGATGAGCTCCGATACGTGCTCCGGGAAATGCGCTTCTCGAATCGCATGTCCGTACGGTCAAGAAAACGCATACGGGGAAGAGCAGATAGCATATCACCATGAATTCGTTTTAAAGAGCGTGAAGGAATACTATAAAAACAAGGACCGGAATTGACAATAAAAACAGTCGGTACAATGCATAAACCCTTTAATACAGTTATATTATACGATAGTTAAAATCAGTATGCAATAGCGGCATTAGAAACCGCCCCCTGCTCGCTCCTGAAATCATGAATAGAGAAATGAAACACACCCAATCGCGGATCAAACCGCTCGTAGCAATTATAGGCAGGCCTAACGTCGGAAAATCCACGCTCTTTAACAGGCTTATAAGAGAGAGAAAGTCCATCGTCGAAGACATACCCGGCGTGACGAGGGACAGAATTTACGCCGATACGGACTGGGGAGGCGTGGAGTTCAGCCTCGTCGATACGGGCGGGTTCGATCCGGACGACGAAGAGCTCTATCCGTCTCTCATCAAGAACCAGATCGGCATCGCTATCGACGAAGCCGACCTCGTACTGTTCGTTCTGGACGGGAAAGAGGGGGTCATGCCGCACGATAAGGATATCGTGAGCATGCTGAGAAAGGTAAAGAAACCCCTCATCATCGCAGTCAACAAGATCGACGACAGGAAGCACGAGTCAAGGGCCATGGAATTCCATACGCTGGGAATACAAGACTACGTCGATATATCGGCGCTCCAGGGAAGGAGGATCAACGACCTCCTCGACAAGGTAGTGGAGCTCCTCCCGGAAAACAAAGAATCCGAAGAAGATGAGAGCGAAGAAGACGCAATAAAAATCGCGGTGCTCGGAAAGCCGAACGTCGGCAAATCCACCCTCGTGAATAAATTCCTCGGGGAGGAGCGGTTGTTGACGAGTCCCATCCCGGGAACTACCAGGGACTCCATAGACACGTTTATTACGAGGAACGGTAAAGACTACGTCCTCATAGATACGGCGGGGATCAGAAGAAAGTCCAAGATTACGTTCTCCGTCGAAAGACACAGCGTATTCAGGGCAATCAGGTCGATGGAAAGGGCCGATATCGCGCTCCTCATGATCGACGCCGGAGAAGGGCCGACCCACCAGGACGCCCGGCTCGCAGAACTGATAAGCGACAAGGGGAGAGCGTGCATAATTCTCCTCAACAAGTGGGACCTCGTACCGAAGGAAGCCGCGGAAACGCCCGATATAGAAGGCGTTCTCAAGGAAAGCCTGCTTGCCGTCGACTACGCGCCGGTAATGATCATCTCCGCCCTCACGGGCAGAGGGGTAGAGAAGATCTTCGACAGGATAGATTCGGTATACGCAAATTTCTCTCAGAGAATCTCTACCAAAAGGCTGAATAACTTTCTGCAGAGGGTAATCGCAAAAACCCCTCCGTCCGTCTATAAGGGGAAGGATATTAAATTCTATTACATATCCCAGCCTCTGACAAAACAGCCCACTTTCGTCATATTCACGAACGATATAAAGGGCGTGCCCGAGAACTACAGGAGGTTCCTCGAGGGCAAGATGAGGGAGGAGTTTCAGCTCGAGGGGACGCCGATAAAAATACTCTTCAGATCGGAAAGGAAGAAAGACAAAATACAGAGGGAACGGTCGTGACGATCACGCCCGGTTACCGCAGACTTCCAGAATAATTCTTTCTATTTCCGCCGCGACCGCGCTTGCCGAAAATTTCTCCCTGACCCGCGCCCTGCCGGCGACTCCCATGGACGCCCTGAGGTCCGGGTCACGGGCGAGCCTCAATATGGCGTTCGCCATGTCCCTCGTGCTGCCGGGCTCGCTCAGAATTCCCGTAACGCCGTCATCCACAGACTCGACAATCCCCCCTGCCCTGAACCCTACCACCGGGAGCGCAAAAGACATGGCCTCTATTACGGACCTCGGAAACGGGTCGGGATAGCTTGAGGGTATCACGAATATATCAAAATCCTTCAAGCACGGCCTTACGTCCTTTTTAAACCCCGTGAAAATGAAATATTCTTGAAGCCCCTCTTCCGCGACCAGTCTCTTTAAACTGCCGAGGTGATCTTCCTGGAAAAAATAGGGGGTATCGCCGACGATGACGAATTTCGCCTTAATCCGTATGCTATCAAGCTCCCTTACTGCGATACCGGCCGCTTTTATCAGCAACTCATACCCCTTTCTAGGGACTATCCTTCCGGTGCTCCCTATGACCACGGTATCGGATGAAATACCGTATGCGGACCTGACCTCGCCCTTCGTAGTTTCGGGATCGTAATCCCTGTCATCGATCCCGTTATGTACGACTACCACCTTCTCCCGGCCCCGGCGGAACCTGTCCGCTGTTGCGCCGGACACGCATATTATTTTTTTGACCACCGGGAGTCGGGCCAGGTTATTGATTATCGACCCCAGAAGCCTGGTCTGCTGAATATTCCTTACATGCCAGATAACCGGACACCAGTTAATTACGCCCATGAGCGCCCCGACGATTTTTGCCTGGGTGCCGTTGCAGTATATGGCGTTAATACGCTTCCGCTTTATCAAAAAGGGCGAGGTAATCACGAGTGAAAGAAGGTCCAATATATTCAGTAATATGGAAAGGATGTGCAGTAACCTATTGTATATTATACATAATATTCCGCCATTTCTTTTCTCGCCCGATTGCGTAATGCGGGGTCTTTTCAGGTTTTCCGGAAACCTGGGGTCGATAATAACATTCTCGTAGATACCCTCGCTTTTGAGCCAGTCCGAGAATACGTCGTCCTTCGGGATCAGCACATAAGGATTTATTTTCGTTCTGTCGAGGAATTTAAGCAGGTAAAAAAGGCTCTTGCCGGGACCCCCGTCTCTTACAGAATGGTTGATAAAAAGCACGCGCGGCAATGAATCCATTAACATTCCCTTTTTTTGCCATGCAATCCTACCATGATAACTATTAATAGGCTAATCAAGCCCGGTTAATGAAAATCCGATAGTCGTGGGTATAATATTCGATATAGCGCTCGTAATTATAAAGCGAGGATCGAGGAGGATTAATGAGGTTTAATCTGAATAATGTTTTACACAGGGGTGTAATTTCTCTCATTATCCTGTCGTTCTTCATTATCGGCGGCTGCGACATCGAGTTCGGAGGCGGGGATAGCGGAGGCGGTGGCGGAGGCGGCGGAAACGATGAAGTTGAGACGGTCCAGGGAACCATAGTCGATGTAATCCCCGCTCAGGACCTGGAAGGAATCACGGTTGAAATCACAGTCGATAACGGTACGCCTGAAACGGATGTAACGGACGCCGCCGGTTTCTTTTCCATTGACGGTCCTATCGCGGGGAGTCCCCAGATCGAATTCATCGATTCCAGTTCGAATTCGCTCGGCAAAATCGGGTTAAGCGTATATCCGACCGCTGATCTCGAGCTTGGAGATATAACCCTCAGCAGCGGCACGGTGAGCTTCGACAGTCTTGCCGAAGTGACGTTTAACGGGGATGTGTCAACCAACAACTGTACGGGAAACACAGGAACCCTCGAAGTCGACGCGAAGAACGACCAGGAAACAGTCACGATTATAGTTCAGATATCGGAATCGACGGATCTTGTTTTTAACGGAGACGATATTACATGCGAAGACATACTCCTCGGCCGTAATGTCGAGGTCCAGGGTGATATCCTGAGCATTAATACCGTGGATGCATCTCGTGTCCAACTGAACTGAATTTTGCAAAGCGGAATTTCGGGTATGGCCTATAGGCGAGAGGACCCGAGAATAAATACCGGGTTTACTGCTGTTCCTCGTCGAGAGACTTCACCTTTTTCTCGAGTTCCTTTATTTTTTCCATTAAGAACTCGACTTCCCTCGTGGTCTGCGGAAGCGATTTTTCCTTTGCAGATTCTTCCTGAGCGCTCTTGAACAAGTCTGCCATTGAAAATTCGGGTGAGTTCATAAGCTCGAAATTGGGCGGCATCTTGACTCCAGGAGGAAACCATCCCATCTCCTGCCAGAGTTTCATGTTCTTCTTGAAATTCTCCTGTACGGAAAAATACGGCTGGAACATCATCAGGAAGTAATTCTCGAAGAAGTCTTTCGCGACCTTATTCCCGTACTTGATAAGCATGTGAAGGAAAGAAACAGGCAGGATATCTTCTTTATTCTTCTCGCTCTCAAGCACCACCTGAATGAGTATTACTTTGGAGATATCGGCTCCGGTCTGGGAGTCGATAACCTTTACTTCGCTTCCTTCCCGGATGAGCGCACCTATATCGTCCAGCGTGACGTATTTCTTATTGGTAGAGTCATAGAGTCTACGGTTACTGTACTTTTTAATCGTGACCAGACCCGGGCCTACATTGTCCTCTTTCGGCATAAGTACTATAATTATTCAAAGAAACTATCGCGAGTCAAGAAATTTATAAATTCAGCACTTGACAATTAATCGGAAAAAAAGGAATATTTTATAGATTATACGAACGAATTATCAGGTAAACAGGAGTTGAGGGGATGAGCAGCAAACCTTATAAAATCTGGTTTAACGGCGAGCTTGTACCGTGGGACCAGGCATCGGTTCACGTCCTTACGCACACCCTTCATTACGGCCTGGCCGTTTTCGAGGGTATCAGGGCGTATAAGTGCGGGGACAAGGGGTCCGCTGTGTTCAGGCTGCCCGAGCACATCGACAGGCTCTACGCGTCCGCCCATATCGCGCTAATCAAGATACCCTACTCCAAAGAAGAAACGCACAACGCCATTATAGACCTGCTCTCGGTAAATAACCTCGAAGAGGCGTATATCAGACCCATCGCCTTCATCGGCGGCGGAAAAGTCGGCCTCCATCCCGGCGACAACCCTATTACCCTTGCGATTTCCGCTTACCCGTGGGGGACTTACCTTGGGGAGGGCGCGCTTTCCAAGGGAATAAGCGCAAAAATCTCATCCTTTACCAGAATGGGAGTAAATTCGTTTATGACCAAGGCCAAGGTCAGCGGCAACTACGCTAATTCCGTCCTTGCCAAAATCGAAGCCACTTCCCTCGGATTTGACGAAGCCATACTCCTCGACATGGAAGGCTATGTGGCGGAAGGGTCCGGCGAAAACATTTTCATCGTAAGGAACGGAATTCTGAAAACCCCGCCCCTCACGTCCATACTCGAAGGGATAACCAGGGACTCGGTGATAGAAATAGCGAAGGACGAGGGAATCGAGATAGAAACCGAGCGTTTCACGAGGGACGAGCTATATATTGCGGACGAGGCCTTTTTCACGGGAACCGCGGCGGAAATAACCCCCATCAGGGATGTCGATAAAAGGGTTATAGGCAAGGGAAAACCGGGGCCGATAACCAAGAGGCTGCAATCGAGATTTTTCGACATAGTCGAGGGACGCGACCCCAAATTCTCCGAATGGCTAGAATTCTTTCCTGTGGTTTCCACACTGAAAGTCAAGAATGAGTCTCTATAGGGGACACCTTTTAGGCGGCGCTTTCGCGTTCATGATTTACCTCGCGGCGCTCGTGCTTTTCTTCTCTTATAAACCCACTTATGAAGCTCTCATCTGGTTCGGACTTTGCATACTAGGTTCCATATGGCCGGATATAGATACGAGCAGCATGGCTCAAAAGCTCTTTTACGGGTTTTTTCTGCTCCTGGACGGGATTTTCCTTCTTGCGGGAGAGTATAAAAAAGCGGCGATCCTGGGATTTTTCGCGCTGCTGCCTATAATCGGCAAGCACAGGGGATGGACTCATTCCCTGTCGGCGGCGTTTATAATACCCTCCCCTTTAATAGTCCTGCCCATTATCAGACCCGACCTCAACGCAGGGGGGTTCGAGTACTACACCCCGGTGGTAATCGGATATTTGAGCCACCTCATCCTCGACAAAGAGTTCAAGCTCTATTGATGTCATCTCACGTTTATTCGGAAGGGCATAATGGCGATGCAGCCCTCGCAGCCGGGCAGGGTTAAGTTCTCGACTACCGTTTTCAATAAATCCGAGTATGCCGAGCCGCCGAGCACGGAAGCGAGCCTGACCCCCCTGTCCGGGGCGTAGAACCTCAGACGGGGCATCCTGCCCCCGGGCAGCCCGGCCTCACGGGCGGCAATAGCTACGGCGTCCCCGAACCCGCCGAGCTCATCCACGAGCCCGAGCTCCTTTGCCTGCGCTCCGGTCCACACCCTCCCCTTCGCAGCTTTCTCCGCTTCGTCCCGGCCGAGACCCCTCCCCTCGGAGACAGCCCCGACGAATTCCGAGTAATAGAATCTCATCAATTCGTCGAGCTTCTCCCCCTCTTCCTCCGAAAAATCTCTGCTCGCCGAGAACATCAGGGACCTCTTTCCGACAGGGATGAGTTCTTTTTTCACGCCTAGCTTCCCGTAAAATTCCGCAAGATCAAACTTGCCCGACACGATTCCTATGGAGCCTGTGAGTGTCATCGGGTCCGCTACGATCCTGTGGGCGCCGAGGGCTATCAGATAACCGCCGGATGCGGATACGTCCGACATGGAAACCACGACCGGCATTTTTTCGGAAATCCTTTTCAGGCTCTTCCTTATGAGGTCAGAGGCGACTCCTGAGCCTCCCGGAGTCAATATCCTGAGCACAAGACCCTTTATCCCCCTGTCCCTGGAGAGCCGCTCGAGAATAGACAGCAGTGAGCCCGATCCCATTGTCCTGACCCCGCCGCGCCCCATGCTTTCACCGAGCGTAACGATGCCGGTATCGGTGAGGACCGCGATTACCCCGCCCCTGCCTCTTAAATTTCCGACAATGGACCCGAGCGATTCCTTTATCTTCAATAGCCTGTATAGATTCCTGGCCGTTATCGTCCTGACTTTAACGCCTACGGCCTCAGAAACCCTGTCCTCGATTTCGTGCTCATAGGCAATGCAATCCACGAGGCCCTCGCCGAGTGCCGATGCCGGGACAAACGGGCCCCGGTCTATTACGGCCCTGACGTCCTTAATCCTGACCCCTCTACCTTCAGATACGGCCTCCTCGAACTGGGTTTCAAGGTTCCGGATAATCGAGTCAACCATCTCTCTGTGAGGCGGGGACATCGTTCCCCTTGTGAAAGCCTCAGCCGCGCTCTTATACTCCCCATACCCCTTAAGCCGGGCCGAGATGCCGAGTTTGTCGAGTATGTCTTTATAAAAAGTAACTTCCGCGCTGAGACCGACAAGGTTGAGCATCGCCCATTGAGGGATGAAAATGTATTCCCCGGCCGAGCCGATGAGGTATTCGATATTCCCCCCGCTCTCTATATATACAAAGACCCTCTTACCCCTTCTTCTCAGGCCTAGTAAACATCTCCTCAGGGAATTGGCGCGCGCGAGGCCTATCCTGAGCTCGCTTATCACGACGAGCACCCCGAGTATTTCATCCGAGGCCTCTATGGCGGATAGTATCTTTTCAATCTCTCCTACCGCGAGCCTCTTTTTGCCGCCCAGGAACGGAAGAAACCCCTTTTCTTCCACTTCGGGTATCTCGCCCCTCAGATCGAATCTGACGAAGTTGTATTTACGAAAGGATTCAAAAAGGCTGTGCATCGAATTCATCCCGCAGACGCAATTGCAGAAATTTTGTGAAAATTAAAATGTGGCGGCCGGACTATCTGTCGATGATATACGAAACGAGGGTCCTGACACCGAACCCCGTGCCGCCCTTCGGGTACCAGGTGCTTTCTTTTTCGTTATACGCCGGACCCGCGATGTCTATATGAGCCCAATGTGTGTCCCCGACAAAGCTTTCCAGGAACATCGCCGCCGTGATGGCTCCCCCCCACCTGCTGCCCGCATTCTTGATGTCGGCGACGTCGCTTTTAATCTCCGGGCGGAGCTCATCGTCCATCGGAAGCTGCCACATCTTCTCCCCCGAGCGATCGGCGGCCTTTTTAATCCTGTCGATCAGCTTCTGGTTATTGCCCATTACGCCCGCGGTAAATGTACCGAGCGCCACCATGCACGCCCCCGTGAGCGTCGCGAGATCGATGATCTCGTCGACCTTGAGATGCACCGCGTAGGAAAGGGCATCCGAAAGCACAATCCTGCCCTCGGCGTCCGTGTTGATCACCTCGATCGTTTTGCCGTTATAGGCTCTTATAATATCGTCCGGTTTATATGCGCCCGGCCCCGTCATATTTTCACATGAGGGAATCAGCCCGTGGACCTTGACGGAGGGTTTCAGACGCGCCACGGCCTGCATTATTCCGAGCACCGCCGCCGCGCCAGCCATATCCATTTTCATGGTGCGCATGCTGTCGGCGGGTTTGAGGCACAGACCGCCTGAATCAAAGGTGATGCCCTTCCCCACGACCGCAAGCGCAGTATCCGCCTTCTTACGGGGCTCATACGTGAGATGTATGAACCTCGGCGGCTCATCGCTCCCGCTGGTGACCGCTACGAGGCCTTCCATCCCCCTTCTCTTTATCTCCTCGAAGTCGAAGACCTCGCAGTTCATATTCCCCTCTTCCGCGATCGCTTTCGCTATTTCTGCGAGCCTCGAAGGAGTCATATACACAGGCGGCTCGTTAACCAGATCCCGCACCAGGCACGCGGATTGAGAGAGAGTCTTTGCCAGGCCGATTTCTTCCTCGAATTTCCTGTCTTTGATGCCTCCGGAGTTTAGGAGGACGTTTTCTATTACACTCTCTGGACCGTTATTCGTCTTGTATTTGTCGAATTCGTAGGCGCCCAGCATAACGCCTTCGGCCAGGGCCGCTATGAAACCGCGCCCCCCGTAGAACTCGGGGCCGAACGTCATGTGAGCACATGCGGTTTTAAACCTTTTAGAAGTTAAAATTCCGGCTTTTCTGACTACCTCCGGGGAGAACTTTGACCTATCGCCCAGCCCCAGGAGGAGCACCCTTTTCGCTCCGATTTTGCCTAAGGTGCTGTTTAACGAGACGCTTTTCCCGAGGTCTCCATCGAATTTATCATCCTTCGATAATCTCTTCAGAGCGTCACCCAATGCTTCGTTGACATTCTTTACAGAACCCGAGAATCTATCCCCTTTGAACATCCCCAGAACTAGAATATCCGTCTTTATCGTTAACAAGTTTTCGTCGCTGTACGTGAAGTTCAATTCGCTGATCCTCCTTGAGTCTGTTGCAATGAGATTAGATTAGCATACGAGCACGAAATTGAAACCACTGGAAATTTCAGTTAATTAACTATCAGAATTAATTTACTTTGTATTCTATGGTATAATATTCTTGAGACGGACATCAAAATCTCTAAATTGAAAAGAATTTATTTAAAGCACTGGCACCGGAATTTTAGTAGATGAATGAACAAATATTGGGTAAATTAATACACAAAGAAACATATGATTAAGCCAAGGAGGTTTAAATAATGGGTTGCCCGTATAAAGCTATCGCAGACGATACAAGAAGGAAAATCCTGGAGTTTCTGAGTCACGGTGAAAGTGCAGCTGGTGATATAGCGAGTAAATTCGATATATCCAAGCCTGCCATTTCGAACCATCTCAAAATCCTCAAGGAGGCGGAAATTGTTAGTGAGCGTAAAGTCAGACAAAACCGTCTTTATTCTCTTAACAGCGGCATGATAGAGAATATGAGGTTCTTTCTGGGTTCCCTGACCGGGAAAGACAATACGTCGATGAGGGTTTGATAATCATGGCTATTCGATATTAGTCACTAATTCAGGAAGAGAGTAGAGAATTCAGAACTATCAGATAGAGCCGTTTCCGGCGTCACATTACCGGTAACGGCTTTTTATCTATATACTCATGTATATACCGTAGTTGTTTATACCTAATCAGGTAAGGGGTCGATTACAACATCCCGAGTATCTTAACAGAACTGCGTTTTGCGTCAGGGGCCGTAAATTAATGTCGAGAGTCATATCCGTCGGCACGGCAAAGGTGCCTTATGAATTCCGTCAGTGCGAACTTAAAAAATTCGCACGAGACCTGCTCTCGAGAAACGGACAGGAGCCCGGCAGGATGCTCGACGTATTCGACAATTCGCAGATCGAAACCCGGGGCTTCATCAATCCCAGGGAATGGTTTGAAAATGAAAAGAGCTTCAAGGAGCGTTCCGAGTCCTACAGGCTAGGATCGCTGTCCTTATCAAACTCGGCCATAAAAGACTGCCTCGGTAAATACGGCGGGGACACGGGGGATTTCGACCACATCATATACGTTTCGAGCACCGGGGTGGCGACCCCTACAGTCGATGCTTTACTATTGAACGAGCTAAGGCTCGACAGCCATATAAAGCGCACTCCGGTCTGGGGCCTTGGATGCGCGGGAGGGGCGGCCGGACTGAGCCGCGCGCTCGAATATACGAAAGCCTTTCCTAAAAGCGCCGCCCTCCTGATAGCCTCCGAGTTGTGCAGTCTGGCGTTTCACGGTCACGACCACTCAAAAAGCAATATAGTATCGCTCGCGCTGTTTGCCGACGGCGCCGCGGCGGTAATAGTCGCGGGAAAGGAAAACAAACTCTATCAGCTCTCGAACATCGATCTGGTTGAATCACTTTCCACCACTTACTACGACTCTCTGGATATAATGGGCTGGGAGATTGTAGACGACGGGTTCAAAGCGATATTCAGTAAGGACATCCCCTCGATAGTCAGAGAGAGAGTCAGGGTGAATATCGAGGAGCTTGCATCCGGCCGGGGCATCTCCGTCAGCGACCTGAAACACTATATCGTCCATCCGGGAGGACCGAAGGTGCTGAGCGAATACGAGAGCTCTCTTGGATTGGAAGAAGGGGCGTTCACGTATTCGAGGAAGGTATTGAGGGAACACGGAAACATGTCCTCTTCCACGGTCCTGTACGTCTTAAAAGAGTTCATCGACGGAGAACCCGGAAGCAGAGGGGAATACGGTATTATTTCCGCGCTCGGACCCGGTTTCAGCTCGGAGCTCCTGCTGTTCAAAACATAATGACGCTATTTTTTCTATTTGTAACTTTACTCGTAATCCAGCGCATACTCGAGCTGGTTCTTGCCAGGCGGAACGAAAGTACCGTAAGAAAAATGGGAGCGATAGAGTCCGACGCCGGGGGTTATAAATTTATCGTCCTGATGCATGCCGCGTTCTTCCTATCCCTAGTATCCGAATACCTCCTCCTGGGAAGGACCCTCAACGAGCACTGGCCGGTCTTGATCGTGATATTTCTCCTGACGCAGGCGCTCAGGTACTGGTCTATCATGAGCCTCGGCATTTATTGGAACACGAAAGTGTTCGTCGTGCCCGGGAATCCGATCATCAGAAAAGGACCGTATCGATATCTCAAACACCCGAATTATCTCGCCGTAGCGATAGAGATCGCAGTTATCCCCCTTATCTTTTCATGCTATATAACCTCTGCGGTTTTCAGTCTGCTGAACCTGCTTGTTCTCAGGCGGAGAATAAGAATCGAGGATACCGCATTACAAGCCGTCTCGCCCGGTAAATAGCCGGTCTACCGGAGCCGTACCATTTTTATTACCCGGTCCCTGAGCCTATATTCTCAGATCGTTATATTTTCAGAATAGCCATTATATATGGATGACGATAGATAATGAATATATATTACATAGATAGAATATAGTCATATTTTCTGTATGCTTTTATTGCTTTTATATGCCTCCTATACTACATCCCCGATCAATCCCGCCGTTCCGAATATTTTCTCTTTAAGTTTGGGCCGTAAACTGATAATTTACATTAGGGACGGGTTTCATATTAATTACGGCTGGTTAGTTAGCGCACCTCTTTTCCGCCCTTAGAAATTAAATCTTTAAAAATCGACATCTAAAGGTGGAAAAATCCACTTAAACCATTTTATGAGGTATTAATTCTCTGTATTGTCAGTATATTGCAAGCAATATTTAAAGCGTAACATGAGTGCAGTTCGCATTTTCAAGCGTTACATTAAGCTTCTTAATTAATAAAAAAGAGCTCTTTCATCCGAAATGTTAATTTACGCCGCAACACTAAAAGGCGCCCTATTTCGTTAGAGCAATATATTTCATATACGATGCAAGAATTACTACTTATATATCCCCTATATTCCGGGCCTGCAAGGTTTAGATATAGATGACTTCATGCTTCCCGGGAAGGTGGCATGAAGCACGATTGGAAGTGTATTAACGGCGGATTTGCGCGCAATAATCTCCCCTTGTTCATCCCTCACCTTGTAAGATAGAATATGATGTGTATGGATTGTCCGTAAAAGCCGCGGGGGTGCTGCTCCATGTTAGCTTCGATACTTCGTACCAGCGATGATATAGGCGCGTTCATAGCAAGAATCACTCTCGGGATCGTGATACTTCCGCACGGCTTACAAAAACTGCTGGGGCTGTTCGGGGGCGCGGGTTTCTCCGATACGGTCGAATTCTTCGTGGGGAGCGGACTCCCGGCATTCGTCGCCATCCTGATAATCATCGGAGAATCCTTCGGGGCCCTGGGTCTGATACTGGGCTTCCTCAGCCGCATTGCAGCGTTCGGCATAACAATCATAATGCTCGGGGCGATCGTTACGGTGCACCTCCAGAACGGCTTTTTCATGAACTGGGGCGGCAGCGGAGCCGGAGAGGGTTTCGAGTACCATCTGTTAGCCGTGGGACTGGGATTGATCGTGCTCATTAAGGGCGGCGGCATCTGGTCCATAGACCGCGCGATCTCCAAATGAGGAAGAAGGCGCCGGGAATCGCTGGCGCAGCCCTTTTTCACGCTCTCTATTCCATACCCAGGAACTCGGGTGAGGAGAACGGATGCATCTCCCCCTTTCCCTGCATAAGCTCTATCGTCGCATGATATAACAAAGCGGCGACTGCTCTCTATCGACGCGTATCCGGCACAAACAGCCTCGACGCTTCTTTCTTAAATCCCGCCGGCATCAAATCTCGGAACCGAGTCCGGGTCCACCAACGAATAACAATTTTTTCCAAAAAAACACTGCGTTGTTATTGCATACAAACGAATAAAACCCGATCCGTTCATGCCCGATTCAGGATTGAATCATAATCAATTCTCAATAATTTCTTAAGTGCACTGTTGATTTTACAAAGCTCATCATATAGAATGAATTTTTATAATTCTCTAATTACGAACCATACGGGAGATGAAATGGGCTGTGCTTTCAAGGCGATAAGCGACGAACGGAGAAGGACAATACTGAAGATATTAGGGAAAAGCGACGCAAGTGCGGGTGAAATAGCAAGCAAGTTCAATATCTCACAACCCACAGTCTCAAACCATTTGAAGATATTAAAAGAAGCGGGGCTGATCAATGAGCGGAAAATCAAACAAAACCGATTCTATTCTCTTAACAGAGCGGAGCTCGGGAAAGTTATTGACGCAATAAGGGAATTGATGGGGGAATAAATAGATAAGCAATAAGCAACAAAACAGGAATACACATTCACCAATCGCGAATCAAACAAGCGAACAGACAAACCGCGTCCGGCTATCCGACCGGGCCATCTTAAGTCCCGATTTTTCATAGTCGATTCAGCATCCCCTGCCCCGGCATACGCAAACCCGCATTGATTTCTAAACTCGTGAGCTTTAGTTATACTGATTAAGCCTTGTATCGTCGAATATCATATTGTTATGATGTAATCGCACTGATATCAGGCCGGGAGCTCTTATGATAAATACCGAAAGAATGACCGAGCACGTAATGGAGCTGATCAGAATCGACAGTCCGTCGAGAAGGGAAAAAGACGTCGCGACTAGGCTCGAAAAGGAAATGAGGGATCTGGGGGCAGAATGCCTTTACGACGACGCGGGTGAAAAGGTAAACGGCAACGTAGGGAACCTTATCGTAAAGCTCAAAGGCAGCAAATCAGGCGTTCAGCCCTTTTTTCTATCCGCGCACATGGACACGGTAGGGCCCGGCGAAGGCATTAAGCCCAGGGTCGAGAACGGCATAATAAGAAGCGACGGTACCACGATCCTGGGGAGTGACGATAAAAGCGGGCTCGCCGTAATCGTGGAGGTGCTTCGAACACTTAAAGAAAAGAACATACCCCATGGGGATATCGAGGTCGCGTTTACAATTTGTGAGGAGATCGGGCTGCTCGGCGCAAAATTTATTGACATATCGAAATTCGTTTCCAGGTACGGAATCGTGCTCGACAGCAGCACGCCGTCGAGGCTCGTTCTCAGGTGCCCCTCCGCAGTAAAAATGGAGTTTACGGTGCACGGCCTCGAAGCGCATGCGGGTGTATGCCCGGAGAACGGGCTCAGCGCCATTAAGATCGCGAGCGAAGCCATATCACAGATGAAGCTTGGCAGGATCGACGACATTACCACCGCCAACATAGGGATAATACGGGGAGGGAGGGCGACGAATATTATCCCCAACCTCGTCAACGCGGTCGGAGAAGCGAGGAGCCACAGCGAGGAAGCGTTAAAAGCCCAGGTCGACCATATGCGAAGATGTTTCCACGATGCCGTCTCCAAATACGAAGTCACGATTCACGACGACCTTTCATTAGAGGGTACGACGCGCGTTGCGACGCTCGAAGAGAAGATAGACAGGAGCTACGACAGGATGGACGTCCCCCCGGAGTCGATACCCGCGCGCCTCGTGGAGACCGCCGTATCGAACATCGGACATAAGATCGAACACCATACGAGCGGGGGCGGATGCGACGCCAATTATTTCAACAAGATGGGTGTAGAGTGCGTAAACCTCGGAACGGGAATGTACGAGCTCCACACCGTAAACGAGTATCTGGTGCTCGAAGAATTTTTCCGCTGCTCGGAAATAGTACTCGAAGCGGTAAAGCTGAACGCAATCAATATGGGCTAAACTCGCATTAGCCGCAGATGGACCTATTACACGGCGGCGTCAGATAGAAACCCGGGATAGAACATGAGCAAGAAAGCCCTTATTATCGTGGATCACGGCAGCACGGTGGGGGAAGCAAACGCTATGCTCGCCGAAATAGCGGAACTGATAAAATCGAACGAGAGGTGCGGCTTCGATATGGTAAGGTACTGCCACATGGAGCTTGCGGAACCCACCATAGCTCAGGCCTTTGACGCTTGCGCCGCGGAGGGCGCAAGCCACATCGTGATCCACCCCTATTTTCTTGTCCCCGGAAAGCACTCGACACAGGACATACCCAGAATGGCGGCCGAGGCCGCAAGCAAACACAAGGGCGTGAGCTATTACGTGACGGAGCCCCTCGGGGTCCATGAAAACATTATAGAGGTAATCCTCGAAAGGGCGGTGAGTCACCGCTGACATAGGGCGTATTGTGATCCCGGCACCAGGAAATGAAAAAGTACACGACCGTCATTTTCGACCTCTTCGATACCATATTCAACTTCGATTTCAGCCGCCTGCCAGCGATCGATCTACAGGGGGTAAGGTCGAGGACGACGAGTCACGAGGTATATTCCGTCTTCTCCGGGTTTTACCCCGGCATCACGTTCGCTGAGTTCTATCCCTATTTCGTAGAAAGTTATCACCGGTTCCAGAATATGAAGCAGGTCGAATGGAGAGAGTATCCGAACCGCGACAGGTTTATGCTCATGCTCGGTGACATGAAAATACCCGTCGATAATAACGCCGGGCTCGCGGCGGACGAAATGGTGCGGGCTCATATGGAGGGTCTTGCCCGGACGGTCGAATTCCCGGGAGAAAATGAAAAGGCGCTGGATGACGTGAGAAACAAGGGTTACCGCATGGCTATTATTTCCAACTTCGATTATGCGCCGACGGCATATTCGCTCATCCGGAAATTCGGGATAGGGCGCTATTTCGAAAGCATAGTAATATCGGAAGAAGTGGGCTGGAGGAAACCGAAGCCCGTAATCTTCAGGAGGGCGATCGAGCTCCTGAACATACTGCCCGAGGAGGCTCTCTTCGTGGGCGATAATTTCGGAGCGGATATATGCGGGGCGAAGGGCGTGGGCATGGACGCCGTATGGCTGAACAATAAAAACCAGGCGGAGGATGATTTAAATCCCGAACCCGAATATATAATTCCGACATTCCCGGACATCGTGGAGATTCTCCCGGATCTAAAATAAGAAACGGGACCCTGTTGTATTCCGGGGTCCCGTTCAAGAGATTTCCTTTGCTGCGGCAAATACGGTTAACGATTCACTGCTCTTAATTGTCCCTGGCTCGATCCGTCATTCGAGTGTGACACTCAGGTCATATTTTAAAGCCGTTGATTTGTCCGGGTAGTCGTTGGGCTCGACCAGTATATAAACTACCTCCTGATCCTCGGCCGCCGACCATGAGACCCTGGTTATGGCCCCCGGATTCGCCGAGGACTTCTGAGCGACGTTTACCCGGTCCTGGTCCAGTATGGAAACACTGAACCCCGTATCCGTAGCGGGAGTCACTTTAACGCTCAGTTTCTGTTCCGCTTTCATGGGAACCGTATAATAATCCTTCTTGTCCTCTCCCCATGTCCCGGACAGGAATCCGTTATACTTTCCGGGTTCCATTCCCATGGCGTTATCGAAAATATCCCCCGCGTCGGTCGTGCCGCCTATATCGGAATCATCCACGACCTTTATATAGTACGCAGTCCCCTTGGGGGTGGGGTCGTACTCGTTACCGGCGCTGAAATAGTACGTGTACTCGTCTTTCGCCGAATTAGTCATCCAGCTTACTGTCTTCAGGGTGCCTTCGCTCCCAATTATATTCTCGTGAACGACGAGGTTCCCGGATTCGTTATAGATACCGACCCCGGCGTAAGGGTTCTCGCTGTCGGGCGTACGGACTCCGACGCCCAGCGTCTGTCCCGCCTTCAGCTTGACCGAGAAATACTCGCGGGTATTCTTTGGTATCACATGATCCGTCTCATAATCCCCGGGCTCGACGGGAACGGCTGTTTCTGGCCTGTCCCCTCCCTTGGGAAGAGTTTTCAGTTTTGAGACTGCCGGAGGTTCCGCGGCCTTCGCGACCACTTCCTCTTTTACCTCCGATAGCGCCTGTTTAAGCTGATCAGCGTTGTTAGCGGTGTAATACCTCCCTCCGCCCGCCTCGGCTATACAACTCAGCTGCTCTTTTTCCTTCTGACCGACATCGAAACCGACGACATGCACCTTGACGTTGATGCCTTTCTCCCTCAGGTCTTTTACATAGGTGCAGGCGTTGCCCTCACAGGTTTCTTCTCCGTCGCTCACCAGTATAATGGTAGTCTCGTCTTCGGAGGCGTTCAGTTTCTCCCCGGCCATCTGGAGTGATTTGGCGATAGGGGTTTTCCCTTTCGGCTGTATCGAATTTATCTTGTCGACGAGGGCCTGCTTGTTGATCGCCCCTACGTCGGCCATGGTCTCGATATCGTTGCAATCGCCCTTACTCCTGTGCCCGTAAACCTCGAGACCCACGTTCACACTGTCGGGCAGCCCGTCTATCAGATCGGTCATGACCTCTTTCGCGACGTCCATTTTGGGCTTGCCGTCGATCTTGGCCGCCATGCTCCCCGAAGCGTCGAGTATAAAAAGGATGTTGGTCCCCGATGACCCTCCTGAGGATTGCGCAAGGGAATTACCCGCATTGAAGACCATAAAAATTATTAGTGCCGGCAGAACCACCCCGGATGTCAGTTTCGAAATAATAGCAATATATTTCCGCATACCAAACACGCCTCCTTTGGTTTCCAGCATATACATCTATGACGAGGTATAGGTTTATTTTGACAAAATGTCAATAGACCCGATATGATTTATCGAGTGTTTATGGAGAGTTGTCTTTGTCAGCGATTATTCCGAAATGGGTACAACCGGAAGACGGGCGCCCTGCCCCGCTAAAATACTAATCGAGGAGACCCGGATAATGATTACCATAGCGCTTTTGATCTGTTCCAACATATTCATGACCTTCGCCTGGTCCGGACACCTCAAATTCAGGTACCTCCCGCTCTGGGAGGTCATCCTCCTAAGCTGGCTCATCGCATTTGCGGAGTATTGCTTCCAGGTCCCGGCTAACAGATGGGGCTACGGGCAGTTCACGGCGGTGGAGCTAAAAACGATCCAGGAGGTAATTTCGCTTACGATATTTTCCTTCTTCAGCGTCCTTTACCTGAATGAGCAGATGAGGTGGAATTACGTACTCGGCTTCGCCCTTATAGCCGGAGGGGCCTATTTCATCTTCAAAAAATGAATCCGGAAGCGCATCGCTATTTGCAGGATACCCCCTGTTCAAAGTAAAATTGACTTACGGAGCATAAGCAATCGAACAATCTCTCAAGAAGAAATTCTCAAAACCATTAAAGAAAATCCCGACTTTCAGGGGGAGTCTCGGGATATTTACGCTTCCCGATATGATCGAATACAGCGCGGATAAGTACCCGGACAACATCGCTTACCGTACTCCGAGACAAAACGCCCTGTACGAGCTTACTTACGGAAGGGTCCTGGAATACGTCAAAAAGCTTGCGAGACATTTGAAAGAGCTAGGCATAGGAAAAGGGGACCACGTGGCTATACTGGGGGAAAACAGGCCCGAGTGGGGAATATCGCTTTTCGCGGTTGCCTGGATAGGCGCGGTCGCCATACCGCTCGACGCACGCGCTCCGCTCGATAGCCATAGATTTATTCTTTCCTTCTCATCCGCGAAAGCCGTAATCGTTTCCGGTTCGTATAATACCGGCATACGATCCATAGCACACGAATTGAAAGACCTGAAGCAAATAATCCTTATGGACGATATCGAAGACCTGTGCGGCAGATACGCCTCGGGTCAGGCCATGGAGAATTTAGACCCGGACAGTCTCCTCGAAATCCTCTTTACTTCGGGGACCACCGGAGACCCCAAGGGCGTGATGCTCAGCCACCGGAATATAATGTCGAACGTCGACGACGTTCACAGGACGATAAACTACGGACCTGAAGACAGGGCGTTTTCCATACTCCCCGTACACCATTCGTATGAGTGCACGGGCGGGCTTATAGCGACATTCGGCAGCGGTATGAGCGTCTTTTACGGCAGGGGGTTAAAGCCGAGGGAACTTATGGAGGATATCAAGCTCGCGAGGCCGACCGTCTGGCTGAGCGCTCCGCTCATTCTCGAGAAGCTTTATCTGAGGATTCACAAGGAGATATCCGGCCAAACTGGAATTAAAGGGTTATTAGCCAGTCTCATGCCGGGAAGCTTTCTTAAGCAGAAGATCAGGCGGAGTCTCGGTTTCGAGGAAATCAGGCTTATAGTCTCGGGCGGTGCGGCGCTGCCCGGCTGGGTCTCTTCGGGCCTTTTCGATTACGGGCTCGAGGTGATACAGGGCTACGGCCTGTCGGAAGCCTCCCCTCTCATAACCGTGAACCCGCCTTCGAACCCCAAGCCCGAAAGCATCGGAATGGTGATACCGAGCAACGATGTGGAGATCAGGGATATCGACAGCGACGGGAACGGAGAGATCGCGGCCAGGGGACCCAATATCATGATCGGATACTACAACAACAAATCGGCTACCGACGAGGCTATCACACAGGACGGGTGGCTGCTCACGGGCGACATAGGGTACTTCGACGAGGACGGATACCTGTATATAACGGGGAGAAAAAAATTCGTAATAGTCACGAGGGGAGGAAAGAATGTTTTTCCTGAAGAAATCGAAGAGAAGCTGACCAAATCCCCGCTCATCGAAGAAGCGCTCGTTTTCAGTCCGGACGACGTCGATATACAGGCCCTCATATACCCACAGATGGAGGAGGCTCAAAAAAAGCTCGAGCAGATGGGGGAGCAAGTCACGCCGGATAAATTATGGGAGCTGATACAGCGTGAAGTGAGAAGGACAAACGGGGAACTCGAAGCATATAAAAAGGTCAGGCACTTCGCGCTCAGACTCGAAGAGTTTCCCAAGACCACCACCCGAAAAATAAAACGTTATCTTTTCAGAGATTTACGCCTTGCCCGGGACACCAGGATATTGTAAAAGACGCCCGTCGTTTATGCTATACGGGATAGCCAATATATAAGTTTGGCATTATAATAAATGTGCTGAATAGACTGAAATTTTATTAACATGTGTTGAAATTTCAGATATTCTTGATCATACCGGGGTTATGTAAAGCGGGCTGAATGCTAATTCAGCTTAGATTTAGTAATCGGAAATGAAAAATATGTCGGTGTTCAGAGGGAAAAGACTGGCGGCAGTCGCGGTTGTGTTCGCACTTTCGGGCGCGATTATGTTGGGCTGTATCCAGCCGGGGCAGGAGAAAACCTCCGGCAATACCGGTGTTTCGTCTCCTCAGTCCCCGGAGACTCTGCTCAGTCTTGTCAGCGGAATCATAAGACAGAGAGTTGATAGTCCGCAGACCCCTAAATCCATAGTCATCGATAACAACACCGTAAAATTCTACAGCTCATTGCCCGCCTTATATCAGAACCTGAATTACCAGCCGATCTGGGTCGGAGATAACGGTCCCAAGCCCGAGTGCTCCGAAATGGTGGAGGCCATTCAAAACAGCTACACGGAAGGCCTGAACCCAGACAACTACAACATTAAAGAGATCAATTACACGCTTTCGAGGATAAAGGCAGTGACCGGTAAATTGCCATCGCCCGAATTACTGGCAGAGCTCGACATACTGCTTTCCAACTCTTTCCTTAAATACGCGGGCGACCTTCTTTACGGACAGATAAGCCCCGAGAAAATAGACCTCGAGCTCGTATTCGGAGAGAAGCCCGTGGACCTGAACGGGCTGCTTATCTCAGCCGTAAATGAAAACAAGATCGACGATACGCTCGCAGCGTTACTGCCCAAGTACCCCGTGTACGCGAGACTGAGGACCGCGCTCGCGGAATATAGGCAATATGAGGCCGAAGGCGGGTGGAAGCAGATACCCGAAGGACCGAAACTGAGGAAAGGCGCACGCGGCGAGAGGGTCACGGCGCTTAAAGAAAGGCTCGTCGTGACGGGAGAGCTGGACAGTTCCGCCCTGGGGAACGACGTCTTCGACGAAACCCTCGAGCAGGCCGTGAGGAAATACCAGGACACGAACGGATTGTATCTGGACGGCGTCGCGGGGGATTCCACAGTTGAATCCCTAAACGTCCCGGCCGGCGAGCGGGTAAAACAGATTGTGCTCACGATGGAGCGCTGGCGCATGCTGCCGCAGGATATGGGAAGCAAATTCGTGCTCGTGAACATCGCAAACTATCACCTCTACGCGGTAGAAAATAATAAAGACGCCATAAGCATGAGAATCGTGGTAGGCAAGCCCAAGTGGAATACGCCTATTTTCAGCGAGCAGATGACTCATATAGTACTTAACCCATACTGGAATATTCCGCCCAGCATTTTCAAGGACGACATAGCTCCGCTGATTAAATCGGACCCTGATTACATGGCGAACCGTAACATACAGGCTCTGGGGCTCGAAATGGAGGAGACGGATAGTCTGGATGAAACCGAGATCGCCTCGGCCAAGGAGGAGTACCTGTCCAAGGTGCTTTCAGGCAACTATAAGCTCCGTCAGAACCCGGGACCCTCAAATCCGTTAGGCAGGGTGAAATTCCTTTTTCCCAACAAGTACTCGGTATACCTCCACGATACGCCGAACAGGGGATATTTCCAGAGGTCTCAGAGGAATTTCAGCCATGGGTGCATAAGGGTGGAAAAGCCCGTGGACCTGGCCGAATTCGTCCTGTCTTCGGACCCGAGTTGGACCGAAGCAAAGATCCAATCGGCAATTAACAGGGGGACAACCCAGACCGTCGATCTGCCCGTCCCTGTGCCGGTTTATATTTTATACTTCACGGCATGGGCTAATAGTGACGGTACAGTGAGCTTCCATAAGGATATATACGGACTCGATCAGGTGCTCCAAAACGCGCTGCTCCAGTCGGGATCGGAAAAATGGACGTGGCAGTGACGGATGCAAAATAATACCCGTGTTACCCCGCTGTAGATTTCTAAAGCCCGGCCTGTTTGCTTCCATGATTTTTCTTCGGGAAGATTAGAACAGTTATCAAAGAGTATCTCGCGCGCAGTCTGTCGCGCGAAAATGCAGGTATCTCAATTCAAGCTGTCCTTCAAGACCTGCGTCTGGTTGTTCATGATCACCATGTGGATTTCGGCGGTCCTGCCGTCCTCGAACCTGACCTTGTAAGATTTTCCGACCATTTTGTTCGCGCTGCCGACGATCTCGCCTGTAAGTCCGGGTTCAAAGACCTGCTCTCCAACTTTTATTTTGAGCACTACCTTGAATTTCGTACCCGGCACATACATAGCCAATTCTCCCTGCTCAAAGCCGGGGGCGGACGCCGTTAATTCTTGACTGACTGCGTCAGCACCGACTGTAGCCTCTCGCACTCGGCGTATAAATCCTTCGCTATCGACAGCATTTCCGCGGCGAGCTCCTCCGAAGGCTCCTGCGCCAGTTTATCCCTCAGGGAAGACGAGATGTCCACCCACCTTCCGTCGGCTTCGCCCGTCCTTACGAGCAGGTTCTCGAACTCCCACATGGTCTGCTCCGGGGTGAAGGGATCGACGAGCTTGGTATAGAGCGGGACGTGGGCGCTTGCGGAACACGAATGATACGATTCCATCATAGACGCCGCAACCTCCCCGTGAGCGAGCAGGGCCTCGGCCTGCTGAATACGCTTCCTGGCATCCGCGAAGGTCGGTATCTTCTCTTCGACCGTCGCGCCCGCGCATTCCCCTTTCATGCCCTTCTGGAGCTCGAATTTTTCTTCTTCATGCCCCCAGTCGTCGTAGAAAGAGGGGTCTTCCTCGAACGAGGGAATTTCAGTAAAGTGATTTATTTCGTCCTTTATGCGGTCCCTCCCGAGCCTCTCCATCACGAGGTCGAAGTGCTCCCCGCCCTCCCTCTCGTCCCGGTAGATTTCGAGAAGCCTCTTTACGAGCTTGGGCGCGTTCCTGGTCGGGACCTTTATCATCGAGGTCGCAAGTCGGGTTTCGTCGCCGTATAAACCGCCGCCGATGAATACCTGCTCGGCCGGGACGTTCCGCCCGTCCTTCGAGAGCGATGCACCCTGGAAGCCGATGCTGGCCGTAACGTGCTGGGCGCACGCATTCGGGCAGCCGGATATTTTTATCTTGAGGTCCTTCGTGAGCTCTTTGAATTCGCCAAGCCCGTTGCTCATCCCTCCGGTGAGGTGGTCGGCCAAGCCCTTGGCGGACGTTATACCGAGACGGCACGTATCGGCCCCCGGGCAAGCGGTTATGTCTCCGAAAGTATCGGCTCCCGTGTAGGCAAGGTCCGCTTCCTTGAGCGCCGCGTATAACGACGGGAGGGCGTGTTTCGGGACCCAGCGCAGTATTAAATTCTGGAGTATGGAAATGCGTATCTCGCCTGCCGAATACACGTCCGCAATGTCGGCGAGAGTTCTAGCCTTCTCCGACTTGAGATCGCCAAGATGAATCCTGACATTGACCATTGCGTAATCCTCTCTCGCATGGGGGAGGACGCAGGATTCTTTCCATTTAATATAATCCGGGTCCGATTCCGTTCCTTCCGGAGCAGGCGGTATCGAGCCTGCGTTATCGGGCGGCGAGTAGTCTTCTCTTATATCGCTCAGATAATTATTCCATGAGGGCTCCACTTTGAGATTCAGCCATTCTTCTTCCACCCTCTTTTTGAATTCGTCCCAGCCGAGGCTCCTGACGAGGAATTTCATACGGGCCTTCATACGAACCTTGCGCTCTCCGTAACGGTCGAATATGCGTACTACGGCCGCGGAGAAGGGTATCATGTCCTCGACGGGCATGAATTCAGTCCACAGTTGGCCGAGCGAAGGGGAAGCCCCGAGCCCGCCGCCCACGTGGACCTGAAAACCGCGTTTGAGCTCGCCGTCGATCATCCTGACCCGCGCGCGGAACCCGAGGTCGTGTATCCTGACCCCTGCGTGATCTATATCCTGGCAGCCCTCGAAGCATACCTTGAACTTCCTCCCCATATTCTGGCATATCGGGTTCCTCAGCATGAAATTCTTGAAGGCTTCCGCGTAGGGAGTGACGTCGAAGGTCTCTGTGGGAGAGACGCCCGACTGATGGCAGGCGGTTACGTTCCTGACGGTGTTTCCGCAGGCCTCGCGCGTAGTGATGCCGGCGTCCGCGAGCTCCCGCATCATGTTGGGCACGGTATCGAGCTTGATGTAATAGAGCTGTACGTCCTGTCTCGTCGTCAAGTGCATGAACCCGCTCGCATATTTATCGGAAACTTCCGCAAGCCTCCTCAGCTGGTCGGAGCTGAGCCCTCCGAACGGTATTTTGATGCGCTGCATCTGGACCCCTTCCTGGCGCTGTGCGTAAGTCCCCAGCTGGAGGCGTATCTTCTGGAATTTTATGTCACCCGTAAGCCCCGACAGGTAGTCCTGAATCTGGCTGTCGAAAAGGTCGAGCTCCTCCCTTACAACCCCGGGCAGGCCCGCCTTTATTTCCCTCATAGATTTCTTCTTTACCTTCACTTCCATGACTTCTCCCTACATGTCGTGTTGTGGTGTATGACGGGTATTACGGCTTTTATCTTTATTTTATATACTGATGGGTGTTTACGCAAATTGAGCGCCCGCTGCACACTCATCAGACTATTCGAACAATGGATATATGTCGCAATTTACGTACCAAATGTTAATCTGCTGGACTTGAAATTCCTAACCATCCACAACCACACAACTAATCTTTATTCAATTCATTCGGTTGAACGTCAGGCATCAGACCTGGCTGTTAAAAGCTATACATTTTGTATAAAAAGTAATCAGGACTTTAAAGTGCCGGTACGCTCAGGGAGTAAAGGAGAATTTGCATATGAGCGCAGATTCCGCGCCGATGGACGAACGGGTGAGAACAGGTTTCAGCAGATAAGGTTAGATACCGTTATCCTCCCGGAATTTGGAGATCTCGCTCCAGACGGCATCGGCAAGCTGCTCCTTGGTAACGCGGGAAAATATTTTCTTTAAAATCCTTTTCTCGTCCTCGTCGATAACTCCGTCCTCAAGCGCGATCTTCTCAAGCATGTGAAGCTCGCCCGCGCTTATCGTATCGTCATTGGCGAAGACCACAAGAAACGCATAGCCCATCAGGCGTTTAGCTCCGGAATTCGGGTCCATTCGTGTCTCTCCTTCACGCTAATTATAAAATTAGAATCACCGATTATAAAGAAGAAATGTTAAGGGGATGTGAAGCCGAAATAAATGGAATTCTACCGTAGAGAAGGTTTTTAGAGCTTGGTTAATAGGTAGCTTCCTTATTATTCTGCTTTCTTGGAACCCTCGACTATTTTACGCTCCACAGCTGCGCGCCCTTCAAAGGTCTGAAGAGGTACGACTTTCCACTTCAACACGCCCCAGATGGGAAGAGAGCGCAACAGCTTATCCACTTCATCGTTGGACGAGGCTTCCACAATGAACACAAAAGCACGGTCACCGACCGGCACGCCCCCTGTGATCTTTCCTTCCTGCTCCAGCTTAATCAGCTGATCGAACGTCGGAAGGACGACATTCTGAAGTATGGCTGTCATGTCCGCCGGGGAAACGGAAGCCGGTCCGCCTGTTCCCGTAACGAGATATTTCATTGGCTTTGCTTGTTGTGAAAAGGAATCCTGAGCCGATAAAAAGGAAATAAAACAGAGCACCGCTATAACCATGAATAACGATCTGAACATGCTGTTACCCCCGCACTTTAGATGTGTACTAGCTGCGATTATAGCGAAGTGTCGGAAAGAATACAACGATCTGAAAAAGTTAGTAAGAATGGTGCCGAAGGCGGGAGTCGAACCCGCACGCCCGGAAGGCACCACCCCCTCAAGATGGCGCGTCTGCCAGTTCCGCCACTTCGGCACTCGTCAGTTAAAGCCTAGCATAAACACGAGGGAAAAGATAAATTAGCACAAAGGGGAGAGATTTCAAGGGGCGGCGAGTCGCCGCGGACATATCATTAGCCGTTTCAATAATCTTCGATACAAGGTTAGCAAGGGTGAACAATTGCTCACTCGCTCGCAATTGTTCTTCGACAGGCTTCCGGCTTCGCCAAGGCTACGCCGGACAAGCAGCATGAACGGCTTTTTCACCCCCACCCTACCCCTCCCCCCTCAAGGGGGAGGGAAATAAAATCAAGGACGAACGGGTTAAAAGATGAGATTGCCACGTTCGCATACTGCGCTCCCTCGCAATGACAAAAAGTTAAATCCTCCTTTTTCTAAGGAGGGAATCAAAAGAAGAAAAGAAAACAGGAATCAAGCGCCGTACTTCTGGAGCCTGCCGGAGTGGGCGAGAATGAGCGTCATCAAATCGACAGCCCTGAAAGTGCCGAGCTCTCCTCTGCTGCACTCACTCTCCCCGAAGCCCTCGGCCCCCCCTCCCCTCGCGTACTTCGAGCTTATGAGAATCGGCACCGGATGCCAGCTATGGGATTTCATGATTGCCGGCGTCGAATGGTCCCCCGTGACGACTATCACGTCCGGCTTAAGCGCCGTGATTTCGGGAACGAGGCTGTCGAACTCTTCGATCACTTTGGCCTTCGCGTCGAAATTCCCGTCCTCCCCGTAGCTGTCGGTCTTCTTTACGTGGAGATAGAAGAAGTCGTACTTGCCGAAATCTCTCTTGAGCGTCTCAACCTCGCTTTTAATGGTCATGTCCTCGACCTCAAGCACGTCCATGCCGACTAACTTCGCCACGCCCCTGTACATCGGATATGTCGCGATGCAGGCGGCGGCGAGACCGTATGCGTCCTTATATGAAGTGAGGTTCGGATGGACGGCGAACCCTCTCAGCAGGAGATAATTCGCCCTCTCCTCGTCGCGTATCACCTTCGCGGCCTGATTGATGAACTTCTCTACGAGCTTCGCGACCCTGGCCGCCTTGGGGTTATTCCCCTTTGGTATGAGGGGGCTCTTTCCCTCTAGCTGGGGGTCGGTGTCGTGTATGTCGTCCCCGTCCTCGCGGGAATGGGCTCGGGGAACGTGAATACGACAGCCACCCTGTGCTCCATGCCCGAGGTTATGGAGACCTTCACGCCGTCTATCTCTTTGACCTTTTCCGCGATGCGGGAGACTATCCTTATATTCTCCTGTGTGGGAATCCTGCCGGCGCGTCTGTCTGTGACGTATGGCGTATCCCCTTCGTATCTGACCGAGGCGAAGTTGCCCCTTATCGCGAGGTCGTTCGGGGTGAGCTCGATTCCGAGACCGAGGGCCTCCAGAACGCCGCGTCCTATCTCATATTTGAGCGGGTCATAGCCGAAGAGACCCAGGTGAGCGGCTCCGCTTCCGGGCGTGATTCCTATAGCGACCGGGAGGTGCTGACCGCACGCACCGCGTTTCGCGAGCTCGTCGAGATTGGGCGTCGAGGCCGCCTCAAGCTCGGTCTTCCCGTTTCTCGGAAGCCCTCCCAAGCCGTCAAGCACACAGAGGACGATCTTCGAATCATTGGGCTGAAGAATTTTTCTTATCACATCCTGCATTCTCACACCTCTCGGAATAGATATAACAATTTTCCAGTACCTGAGCGGGTTATCAAGTCAGGGCTCGGGGAGCTCGAGCTCCATGCCGTCGTATGCGGGCACAATGGAATCAGGGAGCTCTTTCGAAAGCGTATCGTAGTCGAGCTCGTGGCCCATATGCGTCAATACGGTGAGCCGGGGTTTTAGCTCTTTGCGCGACTTCGACCGCCTGCTCCACGTTAAGGTGGGCGGGATGGGGCTTGTACCTGAGCGCGCTGATGATGAGCACGTCGAGGCCGCGGAGCTTATCCCACGACCATCGGGGATGCCGCTGCAGTCGGTGAGATATGCCATGCCGCCTATCCTGTAGCCCAGTATTGTCCAGTCCGCGTGATATACGTCGACCGGAGTGATCTTTATGCCGTCGAAATCGAATTCCCCGGAGACTGTAGACAGAGTGAGCTTGGGCTTTCCCCCGGCCGATTCCACGCCGTCGAAGATATATTTGAAATTATCTTTAATATTCTCTACAGTTTGCGCATTCCCGTAACACCGGATCGAGCTCTTGTTCACGAAGTTGTAAATCCTCAATTCGTCTATACCGTGCGTATGGTCGGCGTGGGAATGTGTGTAGAGGACTGCGTCGAGCCTCGCAATACCGTGCCTGAGCGCCTGACATCTAAGGTCCGTCGATGTGTCGATGAGGATATTCTCGCCCATAACCTCGACGAATAGCGAGCACCTTGTCCTTTTATTACGGGGATTTGCCGACGTGCAGACGGGGCAGCCGCAGCCGATTATAGGTACGCCTGTCGAGGTGGCGGAGCCCAGAATAATAACCTTCATCATTAGAAATTTATCATCAAGAATCAATCATTTCAAAAGATTTACCTTTTAAATTGAAAGAAAATCCGGTAAAATGTTAAAGTACTTTATAATATACCATTTACAAATGACCCCTAAGCTAATATAATTAGAGTACTAAATGAGCAGAAAACCGCGATTTGCCGCGATCGTAGTCTTTTTACTCGTCCTTACCATGTTCCCACACGGCTCCTATGCCGATGACAAGGGGGAGAAGTTATATGCTGAAACGTTCCAGTTGTATAAGTCCCTCGCGGGAAACGATAAAAAGGTAAACGATAAGGAGATTTGGGATACCATCGCAAGGGCGTTTTACAGTATCTACGCCAATTACCCCGACAGCTCCAAAGCCCCGAATTCACTATTTATATCGGGCAAGATGTATGAGGAAATGGGGGAAAGGTTCGGCTCGAGGGACGACCTGGATAAAGCGCTCGATTATTCGAGGCTCTTCGTAAAGAGATACCCCGAAAGCAGTCTCGCGGACGACGCTCAATTGAGGGTCGCCAGAATAGTCGAGAAGGATAGTAAAAGCGGTGCTTACGTAGAATACGAAAAAATCACCGAAGATTACCCGAACGGCGATATGAAGACCATCGCGAGGAATAAGACCCAGGAGCTATCGCCCTTCAAGCCCGCCACTAAAACAACCGAAACACAAACCGATACGGCCGCCGGGGCTTCAGACTCGGAGACGCAGAGCGGGCTTGCGAGCGTAAGCCAGATACGACACTGGTCTACTGACAATTTTACGAGGGTCGTCATCTACGTCGATAAGGAGACCCCTTTTAAATCTATGTTCCTCAAGGAAGACACTGCGAACGGGAAGCCCCCTCGCCTCCTGGTAGACATATACGGCACCAAGGTCGACAAGAGCCTTAATGTCGAGCCCATCACCAAAGGGCTCCTGGAGGAGATAAAATTCGGGAGGAATACGAGCGACCGCGTCAGGGTCGTTCTATACATCAAGAGCTTTGAGGACTACAAGGTGTTTGCCTTGAAGGACCCGTTCAGGATCGTTATGGACATACAGGGGAATCCGAAAGCGCACGATGAATACGTGGCGGTAAAAAATAACACTGAGGATTACAAATACGAGGCAAACCTGCCGGAGGACAAGGTATCGAGCCTCTCTGAAGCGCTCGGGCTCAAGATAAGGACGGTCGTTATAGACGCAGGGCACGGCGGACACGATCCGGGGGCCATAGGACCGTCGGGACTCAAGGAAAAACAGGTCACGCTCAACATAGCGAAGGCGCTTAAGGAAAAGCTCGACAAGGAAGGGAAGAAGCACGGAATCACCAACGTATACCTCACGAGGAGCGGCGACACGTTCATACCGCTTGAGGAAAGGACGGGTATAGCAAAGAAACAGGGGGCGGACCTTTTCATTTCGATACACTGCAACGCGGCCCGTGACAAGCAGGCGTACGGCACAGAAACGTATTTCCTGAGCCTGACCAAGGACCAGAGGTCTCTCGCGGTCGCGGCCCGTGAGAACGCGACTACTAATATTTCGCGCGGGGAGATGTCGAAGGTCTTAAAACAATACCTGCTCAGCGCGAAGATACAGGAATCGGAGCGGCTGGCGGGTCTTGTCCAGAATTCGGTGGTAAGCAATATTTCGGCGAAATACCAGACAGGGAAAGACAAGGGCGTAAAGAGGGCTCCTTTCGTGGTCCTGATAGGGGCGGATATACCTAGCATACTGGTCGAAACGGCATTCATCACGAATCCGAGGGACGAGCAGAGGCTCAAATCCGACTCTTATATCAATGAGATAGCCGACGGCATCTACGACGGTATAATAAGGTTTTCCTCAGAGGTGCAGACCGCATCCGTGCAGTAATCGAGAGGCTGCCCCGAGAGAAATTCCATCAAACCTCGAAGGCTTCCCAATCCCTTAACCTCAGAACCGATTTACGGAACCGAATATACATTGAATTAATCTCAGATCCATGCTTCCCGATCCAGGGTGTTCCGTGCTCTATTCAGTCATTGATGCACGCTAAAAATCGCACCCCGATAATGTTATTATTCATCAGCGACCCGAATGTATAATTGAAGAGAAATGAGCAAAAATAACGATATAGCGGAAATATTCGAGCACATGTCGGACATGCTAAACGTGCTCGGGGAGAACCCTTTCAAGATCAGGGCGTATAAAAATGCCGCGGAGAATATACGAGAGCTCGGGGAAGACATAGAGGACGTAGCCGCCCGAGACGAGCTTACGGAGATACCGGGGGTCGGAAAGGACCTTGCCGAGAAGATAGATATGTATATCAAGACCGGCAAGATCAAAGAGTATGAGAAGCTCAAGGAACAGGTTCCCCTCGCCCTCGTCGATCTCCTGCATATACAGGGCCTCGGGCCGAAGACGCTCTCGCTCCTCTTCAAGGAGCTCAACGTCAGGAATCTCGCCGGTCTCGAGAAGGCGTTAAGCGGGGAAGAAATACTGAAGTTCAGGGGGATGGGGAAGAAAAAGATCGACGACATGAAGAGAGGCATCGAGATATTCAAGGAGAGTAAGGAGAGGACGCTCCTCGGTGTGGCCGTGCCTCTCGCGGAAGGGGTCGTACGGGAGATCGCGAAGATACCGGGGACGGAGGGGACGATACTCGCGGGCTCGATAAGGAGGATGAGGGAGACGGTGAGGGATATGGATATCCTTACGATCTCCGACAACACGGAGGCCGTGGTGGACGCATTCACGGGAATGAAGTTCGTAAAGGATGTGCTCGCGTCAGGAGGCACGAAGGGGAGCGTGATACTTAAGGAAGGGATGCAGGCGGACCTCCGGGTCGTGGGGCCTGAGTCCTACGGCGCAGCACTCCTGTACTTCACAGGGTCTAAGGCGCACAACGTAAAGCTGAGAACGCTCGCGACGAAAAAGGGCCTCAAGATAAACGAGTACGGCGTGTATAAAGGCGAGAAGAGGATAGCGGGCGAGACCGAGAAGGAGATGTACAAGACGCTCGGCCTGCCCTACATACCCCCTGAGTTGAGAGAGGACAGGGGCGAGATCGAGGCTGCGTTTGACGGAGAACTGCCGGACCTCATCGAGCAGGGCGATATAAGAGGCGACCTGCACACCCATACGAAATGGAGCGACGGCAAGGCGACGATCGAGGAGATGGCCGAAAGCGCCCGCAGGCTCGGATACGAGTACATCGCTATAACGGACCACTCGCCGTCTCAAACAATCGCGAACGGTCTATCGATCGAGAGACTGAGGGCGAAGCAGAAGGAGCTCGAGTCGGCAGCTAAAAAGTTCAAGAACATCAAAATCCTCATGGGGACAGAAGTCGATATAAAGAGCGACGGGACGCTCGATTACCCGGATAACGTGCTTAAGGAGCTCGACGTCGTTATCGCGTCCGTACACAGCGGGTTTAAGATGGACAGGGAGACCATGACGAACCGTATCATAAGGGCGGTAAAGAACTCTTACGTCCATGCAATAGGTCATCCCACCGGAAGACTCCTGGGTGAAAGGGACCCGTACGACGTGGACATAGACCTCGTGATAGAGGCGGCGCTCGAGTACGGAAAGGCGCTCGAAGTGAACGGCTCTTACCCGAGGCTCGACCTGAATGATCTCAACGCGAGAAAGGCGGTCGACGCTGGCGTAAAGATAATAATTTCGACGGACGCCCACAGCACCGACCAGCTCTTATTCATGAAGTACGGCGTGGGCACGGCCCGAAGGGGCTGGGTGGAGAAAAAGGACGTGTTGAACGCGCTTCCGTATAAGGAATTAAAGGAGAGGCTAAAGGAGATGAGGCTGTAGAGGAGCAAGCTTAACCGGCACTTCGTGATTCACAATGAAAAGAAAAAAATACGAGATCCTGAATTTTTTGGGTTGGTAAACGAATAGGCGGGGAATATCTACGTTGTTGGATTCAGCCAATGGCGTCCGTTTCTTGCGCATGCTCAGAAACGTAGTTCAGGATGACAGATTGACGAAAATGAAAAAAAGAAAAATCCTCCCTAACCCTCCTTTTTCTAAGGAGGGAATTAAAAGCATTTTCCCCCTTTGTAAAGGGGGATTCAGGGGGATTTTCCCTTTCTGTTATTTCGATCACTGCGACTTATTGTAGATTACAACGACGACTAAGATGAAACTCACGAAAAAAGAAGCCGGAAAAAGAATAGAGAAGCTTTCGAAAGAGCTCGAATACCATAACTACTTATATTACGTAAAGAACAGCCCCGAAATCTCGGACTACGAATTCGATTCGATGCTTAACGAGTTAAAAGAGCTCGAAGCCGGGTTCCCAGACCTCGTAAAACCCGACTCCCCCACTCAGCGTGTCGGGGGATGGGTAGCCGAGGGGTTCTCGTCGGTAAGCCATATCGTCCCGATGATGAGCATAGACAATATATCGTCCGTCGAAGGGGCGTACGAGTTCGATAAGCGGGTGAAGAGGCTCCTCCTGACGGACGGCGACATTGAATACGTTGCCGAGCCCAAGTTCGACGGGGTTTCGGCATCCCTGACATACGAAAACGGGTTATTCACGAGAGGGGCGACACGCGGGAGCGGGCTCGTTGGAGAGGACGTCACCAACAACTTAAAGACCATCAACACGATACCGCTCAGGCTCAAAGGCAAGGGCCGGATACCCGAATTAATAGAGATCAGGGGCGAGGTCCTGTACCCGATAGAGGCCTTCAGAAAATTGAACAGGGAGCTTGCAGATGCCGGGGAGCCGCTCTTCGCCAATCCCCGGAACGCAGCATCGGGGGCGATAAGGCAGCTCGACTCGGGCATTACGGCATCGAGGCCCCTCACATTCTACGGGTGGGGGGTGGGCGAAGTGAGGGGGATCGAGATCGGAACGGAATGGGGACTCGTCGAAGGACTCCGCGAATGGGGGTTCAAGGTGGAAGACCACATCATGCTCTGCGAAAACATAGACGCGGCCATATCGTATCAGAAGGAGCTCGAAGGGGCCAGGGACGCCCTCCCGTACGAGGCGGACGGGATAGTCGTCAAGGTGAACAGGAGGGATTATCAGAAGGAGCTCGGAACGACAGCCAAACACCCGAGATGGAACATCGCCTATAAATTCAAGCCGCGGCAGGGGACGACAGTAATCAAGGACATCATAGTCCAGGTGGGACGCGTGGGCCTCCTTACGCCTGTCGCTGAGCTAGAGCCCGTCAGCATCGGCGGGATAACGATAAGACGCGCCTCTCTCCACACGGACGACATAATCAGGGCGAAGGACATACGGATAGGGGACACCGTACTGGTCGAGAGGGCGGGCGACGTAATACCGGAAGTCGTCATGCCCATAGTCGAGAAGAGGACCGGAAGTGAAGAGGAATTCAGGATGCCCGAAAAATGCCCGTCATGCGGGACACCCGTCGAAAAGGAAGGCGCATATTACTACTGCCCGAACCTGTCGTGCCCGTCACAGTTAAAGGGGAGGATCAAGCACCTCGCGTCGAGGAGGGCGTTCGACATAGAAGGGTTAGGTGAGAAGATAATAGAGCAGCTTCTGGCGGAGAAGCTGATAAAAGACCAGGCTGATATTTTTTCTCTTAAGAAAGAAGTCCTTGCCCCGCTCGAAAGGTTCGCGGATAAGTCGGCTGCTAACCTGGAATCGGAGATAGAAAAAAGCAAAAAAGTCCCGTTCGACAGGTTTATAAACGCGCTCAGCATAAGGCACGTGGGCGAGAGAGTGGCCCAGATAATGGCCGAGAACTTCCACGACATAGACGCGCTGATGAATACGACCGTCGAAGCACTTATGGACATACACACCATAGGCACGGAGATAGCGGAGAGCATCGTGCACTTCTTCGGTCTCAAACAGAACAGGCAGCTCATAAAAAAAATGCTCGAAGCCGGCATAAAAATTCAACACAAAAAGAAAGCGGCTATGAGCGATAAGTTGAAGGGGCAGGTATTCGTATTTACGGGCACGCTCGAATCCATGACCAGGGACGAGGCCGAGAGGCTCGTCGCCGGGCACGGCGGTCGCGCAACGTCATCCGTAACGAAGAAGACGAGCTACGTCGTCGCGGGAGCCGATCCGGGATCGAAGTACGATAAGGCGGTATCGCTCGGCATTCAGGTACTGGGCGAGGAGGAGTTCAGGAAGATGATGGGGGAGCTTTAGATCGATAAAGATTTGCCCGCTGCCTTCGGTTTGCTTCTATTTTGTGTGCACGCTTACAATCGTACTCGGGAATGGCAGAAAGATTAAGGTAAACCCCCACCCGAACCCTCCCCCTTTTACAGAAGGGGGAGGGAAATAAGGGCGGAAATTAAAAGTCCGCCGTTGGGGTCCGGATGCTGTTTATTGTGATTTGAGACTCCCTCTCTGCCTTAGAATCTCGTAGAGGAGTATCCCCGCGGAGACGGAGGCGTTCAGCGAAGTCACTTTTCCTGACTGAGGGATGGATACGAGGAAGTCGCATTGTTCTTTAACTTTCTGACCTAACCCCTTGCCTTCATTCCCTATTATGAGTGCGATATCTACTTTTCCGAGGTCCTCGTTGAAGACAGGCACGGGCGCCGAGGGATCGGCCCCCACCATCCAGACCCCCTTCTTCTTGAGCACATCGATAACGGTCGAGAGGTTGACGACCATGGCGATAAGGACGTGGTTCACAGCTCCTGAAGAGGCCTTGACCACGGCCGGGGTGACGGACGCGGCCCTGTCCTTGGGTATGACGACGCCGTGCGCGCCTAAGACGTTCACGGTCCTGACTATCGCGCCCAGGTTCTGAGGGTCCTCTATATGGTCGAGTATCACGAGGAGGAGCTTCTCCCCCCTACCCTCCGCGAGTCCGAGAATGCTTTCGACTGTAGAGTATTCGAACTCGGATATACGGGCCGCCACGCCCTGATGCGCCGTCGTACCGGAGACCCTGGAAATGGCGTCTTTAGGAAGGAGGAGCACTTTTATTCCCCTCTCCTTAGCGAGCGAAAAAATTTCGGACGAACCCTCCTTCCTGCCGTCTTTTAAGATGAGGATTTCTTCTACCCTGGAATCAGGATCGGAGAGTAGTTCCTTAACGGGGTTTCTGCCGTATATTATCAATCCTTAACTCTCCGGGTTAATTCCGGGGCTTATCGGAGCCCTTGGTCCCGAATTCGGCCCTGGCCTGGTCGATCTTCAAGATCACGTTGTCTTTAATCCACTTGTCGTCCCACCATTCTACGGGGCGTACGGCGACACCGTTCACATAAACGCCGTAATGGAGGTGATCCCCCGCCGCGAGGCCGGTCTGTCCGGTTTTGCCTAATATCTGATTAGTCTTAATCTTGTCCCCGACCTTCACGTCGATAGTGCTCATATGACCGTAGAGGGTATTTACTCCCATCCCGTGGTCTATTATCACCGTGTTGCCGTAGATGCCCAGCTCGCCCGCGTATACGACTATACCGTTGTTGGCCGCCTCTACCGGATACCTCTTGGTTACGGCGAGGTCGTATCCGAGATGGTACTGCTTGTCGATCGGCTCATTGTTGAATATATACGTCCTCTCGTCGGCGAAATTCGCCTCCACCTGCGAATTGGAGAGCTGGTGAAACGGTCCGTTCCAAAGTATTTCGTCCTTTGAATGCGTGCTCACCTCTTTTATCTGCGCGTCGTTCTTTTTCCTGAGGTCGCTGTTCACCGTGAGGAATATTTTCTTGTAATCGGTCTCCCCGCTCTCACCGGAGAGCGGTATGATCACGTTCTGAATAAAGTCGTTGCTAATGTTGAGATTGCTTTTCCTGTACGCGACATCTTTAAGTGTGAAAGGGACGTTAACGCTCTTCTTGTTCCCGGCCCCGTCCTCCGCTATGAGCGCGATACTCTCACCCGGAGGGACGTTGTACGGGTACGCGAAGAATACGAGATATACATCGTCTTCGGCGAAATTGCCCTTATATCCGGGAAAGAAATAGCCGCCTATTGTGACTCCGCTCTTCACAACGTCGGGCGAGGTCTTGTATATAACGAGGGCAGAGCCCCCGTGGTTGATGTAGTTCTCGGTGCTGAGGAGGTCGACAGCGGGCGGGACGAGGTCGAGGTTGATGTTTTTAATGACGACCGTCCTGTTCCCGGAGAAGAACCTGAGGCGCGAGTTGTCCACAGCCGCAACACGGAGCTCCGCCGGGCCGTTTTTGATGCCGAGCTTCTTCGCGTCTATATTGATATTGATCCTGTCTCCCTTTACTCCGCCGGGATATTCCCTGTTGAGGAGCACGGTTTCACCGTCGCTATTAACAAGGAGCACAGAGACGTTCTTCAACCCCGTACCCTTGTCGCTCACCTCTACGTCAAAGGGCTTCATGCCCACGTCGTTGGAATCAAGCTTGATATTTATCTCGGGCGCATGCCACTCGATCTGAGGATAGATGTATATCGCGCCGCCGATGATTAGTATAAGAAATAGTAGAGTGAAGAACCTGCCCATTTTGTGTGTTTAAGTCTCCTTTATGAAATTTGTCAGTCCCGTTTGAAATAATCTTTCATAGAGCTCGTATAGTCCTTAAAATAATTTGAGATAACGCTCAGATTAAAACTTTTCATTATGGATTCCCCGGGCTCCCTTTCAAGCAGGAACTCGAATGACTTTTCTACAAGCTCAAGAGGGGTTGCGCGTCCTTCCGTGAGCTTTTCGTAGTCCATTCTTCCGACCACGACCCTGTGCCTCGTGCTGCGCCCGCTTTCCACGACCTCCACATCGAATTCGAAGAGGTCCCCTCCGGATTCGAGCTCCCTGATCTTTATCCCGGCCATAATACTCCTGACTTTGAAACCTAAGTGGAATTATTATAACCTAGAGTGAATGCGGCAAAAACAAATATTATCATAACCGGCCAAATTGTATGGAGATTACAAAATTCGATTTAGAAGCGCATGATATAGGAAGGGTCGCCGATCTGATAGTTAACGCCAGGACCGATGACGGCGAGACCGATCCCCGGAAGTCGCGCGCAATGGTCATGGACCTCATCAGAGCCGGGAACAATTTCCTCGGTCACGAGAACATTCTCATATCGCGTTCAGGGCATGAAATAACGGGCCTCGCGATAGGTTACAGGGGGACCGGAGAAAATGAGCTCGCAACTTTGCTGAGACTGCTCGTCTCGCTAAGGATGGGCGAGTTCCTGAGCTACCTGACCCTTATGGCGAGACTGCTGCACGGGGGATTCACTCCCGGCATAGAAGACGACGAATTCTATATAAGCGTGCTCGCGGTCGACGAGAGACACAGGGGGAAGGGCATAGGCTCCCTCCTGCTGAGTCGCATCATAGAGACCGCAAGAAGCAAGAACTGTAGGAACGTGATACTCGAGGTGGACGGGGATAACGAACCGGCGATCGGGCTCTATCGGAAGTTCGGATTCGCATTCTCCGATAGACATGAAACCCGGGACATACGCACCGAGCCTCATAGTCTGCTGATAATGGACCTCACGCTCACGTGAGAGGGAGACCGAATGGGCGACCTGAAAAATGAATTCAGCTGGTCGGTATCGAGGGACGCACTCTTTCGGGAGTGCAGGCGCAAGTACTACTACAATTACTACGGCTCCTGGGGGGGATGGGACAAAAATCATCCGGACAAGGTGACCAGGACGCTGTATGTCCTTAAGAACCTTCAGAACAGGTGGCAATGGAAGGGCTCCGTCGTGCATCACGAAATCGAAAAGGTATTGAAAGAGCTGGTCTCCACGGGCGTTTTGACTCCGATAGCGAAATCAAAAAGCAGGGTTACTGAGATGATGAGGAACGATTTCAAATTCTCGCGGGACGGCCTCTACTGGCAGAAGGACGGCAGCCTCAAGAACGTGCTTGCGCTCTTCGAACACGAGTATAAGACCTTAATGCCGGATGAAATCTGGAAAAAAAACTATGACGAAGCGATACTGTGCCTGGAGAGCTTTTTCGGGTCCGACGTCGTGGAGGAAATAAAGAAACTGCCGAAAGAGAAAATAATATCCATAGAGAGCATGACCGCCTCCGCTTTTTCGTTTAACCCTGAGAAGGTGTTCGTTAAACTGGACCTGGCGTATGAAACCGGGGATGGGGTTAAAATAGTCGATTGGAAAACGGGCGCCGGAGAGTCGGACAAGCTACAATTCCAGGTGTACACGATATTCGCATTCGAAGAGCTCGATGTAGCCCCGGATCAAATCTCCCTGACAGAATACAACCTGCTCGGCGACGGACCCGCAATTCATAGATTCAGCGCCCATGAATTGAACGACGCCGTAGAGTATATAAACAGGAGTATCGAGGGAATGAAGGGCCTGCTTGCCGACCCCGATGAGAACATCGCCGTCATGACCGATTTCGGAAGGACCCCTAACGACAAAATATGCGAGTATTGCAGCTTCAAGAAAATCTGTTTTGAGCTGGATTAGGAAAATATCGGGTGTAAAATGATGTTATAGTAATGGTAGAAACATATGTCGGAACTGGTCAAAAAAATTAACTATTTCTTCTCACGCCAGCTCTGGCGCATAGACACGGACTCACTCAACAAGAGAAACTCGTACTTAATATATATTGTTAGATTAGGGTATGTAACCCTCAGGGAATACAGAGAAAACGAGTTAGCTTTAAGGGCGATGAGCCTGGTCTACACTACCCTCCTCTCCCTGGTCCCTCTCCTCGCGTTCATTATCTCCATATTAAAAGCCTTCGGAGTAGTCGATAATCAGCTCGAGCCCTTCCTCCTGAACTTCCTCGAGCCCCTCGGGGAGAAGGGGATAGAGGTGACGCACAGGATCATGGAGTTCATAGGGAAGATCAATTTCGGCGTCCTCGGAGTCGCGGGCCTCGTGATGCTCATCTACACCGCCGTATCCGTAATCACCAAGATTGAGGATTCCATGAACATCATCTGGAAGATACGCAAGGGCAGGAGCATCGCCAGGAGGTTGAGCGATTATATAACGACGCTCATAGTAGGCCCTGTGCTCCTCTTCGCCGCATTCGGCATCACCGCCACGCTCTCAAGCAATACGATTGTGGGCAAGCTTCTCGATATAGAGCCGCTCGGGACGATATTCTTCGCCTTTGGTAAAGTCATACCGTTTATATTCGTCATTATCGTGTTCACGGTCATCTACATTATCATCCCCAACACAAAGGTGCATATTAAGTCCGCTGTGATCGGAGGAGTGGCCGCCGGCATAGCGTGGCACGCCACCAGCTGGGTTTTTCATGCGGCGGTCGCATCTTCAACAAGGTACGCGGCCATTTATTCGAGCCTCGCAGTGCTTGTAATCTTCATGATCTGGCTCTATCTCAACTGGCTTATAGTCCTCGTCGGGGCGGAGCTCACGTTCTGCCATCAGAATCTGAAGTTCCTCACGCTCAGGAAAGAGGTGTTCAACCTGAGCACGAAGCTCAAGGAAAAGCTGTCGCTGATCATTATGTATCTTATCGGCTACAACTTCTATTACGACCTCAACAGGTGGAGCCTGGAATCGCTCACAGAGCGCCTTCGTCTGCCGCACGAGCCGGTCGAGGAAGCGGTGAGTGACCTCACGCAGCATAACCTGATTATCGAAACAGCGGACGACACGCCGTGCTTCGTCCCCTCGAGAGCGCTCGAAAAAATAACTTTAAAAGAGATAGTCGACGCCACGAGGACGAATTACGAAACTGACCTTGTAGAAAGAAAGTACCTCTCTATGCCCGGAGTCGACGTCATATCCGGAAAAATGGAAAACGCTATTAACGACGCGTTAGGCGAGATCTCACTACATGACCTGGTGCAGGCGGAAAAAGGCGGTGAATCCTAAAATACCGGCCCGCAGTAACAACCCGGCTCCGATACATTCATGTTACGAATTAATTACATTCGAGCTGGCCTTTGTTATTCCAGATGCCCCTGCCGCAGTTCTTATATTTGATGCTCGTATGCGAATATTTCCCGTTCCTGTTGAGACAGTCGGCTTCCAATACGTTCCCCTCTACATAAATGTTGTTGCAGGTTTCCTTGTAACTCCCCTTCGGAAGGCTCGATCCGCCCCCGCCGCATGTGAGCTCGCCGTTGTTGTTCGAGATATCTTTATAGCAATCCGTATATTTGATAGACGTGCTGTACCAGCTGCCGTTCTTTTTCTGGCACTTGGCATATAGCCATTTCCCGTCTACATAGGCGTCCTTGCAGGTTTCCTTGTAGCTGCCCTTAGGCAGGCTGGAACTGCCGCCCCCGCAGGTGAGTATGCCGTTGTTATTCCAGATGTCTTTGTAGCAGTCCGCATACTTGATCGAAGAATTATTATAGTTGCCGTTCATTTTCTGGCATCTGGCATAGAGCCATTTCCCGTCTACGTAGGCATCCTTGCAGCTCTGCTTGTAGCTCCCCTTCGGTATCTGTTTATCCGGTTTGGGCTTGGGATTGTGCTTACACGTGAGGTTGCCGTTCTCGTTCGTTATCCCCCCCTCGCAGTCGTAATATTGAATGGCCGTATTCTTCCAGCTCCCGTCCACCTTCTGACACTGAGCGGTGAGGGTCCCCCCCAGCACGTTTATCGACCTGCACGTGTCCTTATAGCTCCCCGCGGGAAGGTTCTGCGCGGTTGCATATGCATTTGAAATTAATGTCGAAATGATTAACGCGAATGATAAAATAGCTATGCGTCTCGCCAACAGTTTACAATCCATATCATAGCCCTCCGATGTTGTTATCGCTGTCCATCACCCAATTATACAGCATCATAACTTCCGAAAACAATAACCGCCGTAGATTCACCCTTAAAATATAATATATGGTTGCCGCGATTTAATTCGAATTCCTTTTTTAACCAAGGCAACTCATGTATAATCAGGATTCCGTCATTTAACACATGGAGATCGGATGGCCACGCCCGGTGTAAAGGCAATACTATCGTTTATTTCGGTCTTACTTTTCACAATAACCTACGGTTCTCAGGAAGTTTACGGAACTAACATAGGCATAGTTTTCGACGGCCCTTCGGACGTTAACAATAAAGCTCTGGCATCTTATAAAAAGGAAATCAGCGACCTGACCGAAGGGGAATTCGCGGTCCGGTTTCCGGAAGGCAAGACAATAACGGCCGACTGGACCGCGGCAGGAGTAGCGGCTGCAATCGACAGACAACTCGCCGACCCCGGTGTCGATATCCTCATCACATTGGGAGTCATAGGATCGACCGAAGTTTCGGGGAGATCGGCTTTCCCCAAACCGGTCATCGCCCCCTGGGTAATCGATCCGACGCTGACGGGCTTATCGCCGGCGGAAGGCGGCGGGAGCGGTATAAGGAACCTCTATTATCTCTCCAGACCGAAAACTCTCGGAAGGGACATAAAAAGATTTAAGGAGATAGCGGGTTTTAAAAAGATGGCCCTCCTGTACATGCCTCTCATGAAGGAGCTAGCGCCGGGCATTGAAAACTCCGTACGGAAAATTTCAGCCGAGAACGATTTAGTCATAGAGCTGGTCCCTGCCGCGGGCACGGTGGAGGAGACGCTCGCGGCCGTGCCGCCCGACGCAGAGGCTGTTTATGTGACGCCTATTCTGAATTATTCCGATTCCCAGATCGCGCAGCTCTACGACGGACTGATGGAAAGAAACCTTCCGGCCTTCTCGATGACCGGAAAGAGCGAAGTGGAATCGGGCGCACTCGTTGGGCTCGCGCCCGACCACAATTTCACGAAAGAGGCGAGGCGGGTGGCGCTGGCCGTGCAAAGCATACTGCTCGGCGACCAGGCCGAGAATTTCCCTGTGGAGTATTCGGAGGAGGAATTGCTCTCGATAAACATGGGGACGGCCCGGGCGATTAAGTTTTCGCCTTCCTGGAGCGTTCTTACCGAGGCAGCCCTTATCAATGAAGAGCCCGCGCTCAAGGGAAGGACCCTCACGCTGGAGCAAGCCGTGAACGAATCCGTCGAAGTAAACCTGGACCTGCTCGCAGCGACGGAGTTCGTCGCGGCCGGGGCCCAGGACATCAAGCTCGCGATGGCTGCGCTGCTGCCTCAATCGGATGTGTTCCTCGACAATACATACGTCGATAAGGACAGGGCTGAGGCGAGCCTCGGCACACTGCCGCAGCGCGAGCTGAGCGCGGGCGGGAACGTGAGCCAGCTCATTTACTCCGAAGGCGCATGGTCGAACCTCACCGTACAGAAGCGGCTCCAGGAATCGAGGGAATTCACCCGCGACGAGGTGAGGCTCGATATAATCGCCGCTACCGCGATAGGGTATCTGAACGTATTGAGAGCGAAAACAATTGAAACGATACAGAAAGAGAACCTCAAGCTTTCGAAATCAAACCTGGACCTGGCCAGAGTCAGACGGGATATCGGGGTCGCAAGCCCCGCCGAGGTATTCAGGTGGGAGAGCCAGATTGCTTCCGACCGAATACAGGTAGTGAACGCCGAAGCCGACAGGAAGAATATGGAAATCCTCGTGAACAGGCTTCTCCACAGACCGCAGGGCGAAGAATTTACTACAGTGGAAACCGGGCTCGAGGACCCATCGCTGCTCGTGAGCGACCCGAGGCTCGATAGATACGTGAGGAACCCGGAATCTTTCAAAACGTTCATGGATTTCATGGTCAAATTAGGACTAAAACAATCGCCCGCCATAGCGACGATAGATTCCCAGATGGCTGCTCAGGACAGGATACTCACATCGACAAAGAGGGCGTTCTGGTCGCCGACTATATTCGCGTTCGCAGAACTGAGGCAGTTCCTTTACGAAGGGGGCGCGGGGAGCAGCATAAACGTCCCGGACAACTTTCCCCTCGACCTGGCGAAGACCGACGATACCGAATGGGTCGTACAGCTCCAGGCGTCGTTCCCGCTTTTCAGAGGGGGAGCCAAGCTCGCGGATTACAGGAAAGCCAGAAGCGAACTTTCGAGATTGAAGTACGAGAGGGACTCGACCTCGGAGAAAGTCGAGGAGCAAATAAGGACCTCGCTTAACGCTTCGGGGGCTTCATACCCGAGCATCGGCTTCGCGCTCGATTCCGCGGAGGCGGCGCATAAAAATCTCGAGCTCGTCACGGATTCCTATTCCCGCGGCGTCGTATCCATCATAGACCTGCTCGACGCGCAGAACGCCGCGCTCTCGGCCGACCTAAACGCGGCTAATTCGGTCTATAACTTCCTGATCGACCTGATGAACGTCCAGCGCGCGGCCGGCAAGTTCGATTTCTTCACTTCGCCCGAAGAGCGCGACGAATGGTTCAGGATGCTCGACGAATACTATAGCGAAGCCCCGGGTGCGAACAAAAATAACAGCGCCGAATCGAAGGGCCCGGACGCGAAATAGACTTCAATGATGATAAAATGATTCAACGTTTGAGGGATAAAGAATGAGACGATCGATAACAGGCTTACCTTTGAGAATAACGGCGACCCTGGCTCTGGTCATGATCCTCTGCTCGTGCGGAGGCGAAGATAAAGACGAAACCCAGGTGCAGGTAGTAAGACCCGTCAAGACCATGATCCTCGGCGGTGTGCAGGGCACCGGGAGGAGCTTCCCGGGTAAGGTGCAGGGCTCGCAGCGGGTCAACCTCTCGTTCAGGGTTCAGGGCCCGCTGGTAGAATTCCCGGTTAACGAAGGAGACGAAGTCAAGAAAGGCCAGCTCCTCGCCAGGCTCGACCCGAGGGACTATCAGATCGCGCACGACGAAGCATACGCGCAGTTCGTAGAAGCCCAGGCGGATTACAAAAGGTATAAAGACCTCTATGAACGTAACGCCGTGCCTGTCGCGGACCTCGACGTGAGAAGGGCAAAGCGTGACACCGCGAAGGCAAGGCTCGATTACGCAAAGGCGAACCTCGATTATACGTACTTAAAGGCGCCGTTCGGCGGTTATGTGGGGGCCAAATTCGTTCAGAATTATCAGGAGGTAAGACCGTTCGACAACATACTGAGCCTCCAGGACCTGAGCAAGGTGGAGATCGTTATCGACCTCCCGGAGAACATTCTCGCTTCCACGAAGCAGGGGGACGTATTGAAGCTCTATGCGACGTTCCAATCCGCCCCGGGCGAGACATTCCCGTTGACGATTAAGGAAGTGAGCGCACAGGCCGACCCGAGGACTCAGACGTACCGGGCCACCCTGAGCATGTATCAGCCGGAAACGATCAGGGTGCTGCCGGGCATGACGGCGCAGGTTCAACTCGAGGGGAGAACGAACAATATCGATAACGGTGACTATTTTATTATCCCGGCGATAGCGGTCGTGACCGGCGACGGGCCCGACCAATACGTATGGGTGGTGGATCAAAACGACCTCACCGTTCGCAAAAGGATAGTTAAAGTGGGAGCAGTAACCGGTCAAAAGGACATCGAGATACTGGGCGGACTCAAAGCGGGCGAGATGATCGCCGTGAGCGGCACGACACAGCTCCGTGAAGGGATGAAGATAACGCTCCTCGATTAGCAGCGAGACTATATACAGGTTCCTTTCGAATGAACATAGCAGAATTTTCGATGAAAAAAAGCGTTATTACGATAACGCTCACTATCGTCCTCGTGTACGCGGGGTTTAAATCCTTTCAGAGCCTGCCCCGGCTGGAAGACCCCGAATTTACAATCAAGGAAGCCGTAATACTGACCCCCTACCCCGGGGCAAGCGCCTCCGAGGTCGAAAATGAAGTAACAAATGTGATCGAAAAGGCCGTACAGGAACTTGGGCAGCTAAAGAGGGTGGAGTCCACTTCATCCCGCGGACTCTCATACGTCAAAGCGACAATCAAGGACGAATACGACAAGAAGAGCCTTCCCCAGGTCTGGGACGAGCTCCGGAGAAAGGTAAACGATTACCAGTCCCAACTGCCTCCCGGCGCGGGACCGTCGATCGTCAACGACGACTACGGCGACGTGTACGGCGTGTATCTGGCGATTACTGGAGACGGGTACAGCTACGCCGAGCTCAAGGACTATGCGGACCTTCTCAAAAGAGAACTGCTGCTCGTCAAGGACGTGAAGAAAATAGTCCTCTACGGGGAGCAGCCCGAGGCGGTTTACGTAGAAATGTCGCGGCCCAAAATGGCGGCGCTCGAGATATCGCAGCAGGATATATATAACACGCTCCGGGCAAAGAACCTCCCCGCCGACGCCGGGGAGATAGACGTGGGCAAGGAAAAACTTCCGATCAACCCGACAGGTGAGTTCACTTCCGAAAAAGAATTCGGGGACCTGCTCATAAGCAGCCGCGGGGGGGAGAGCCTCGTTTACCTGAAGGACGTGGCCGACGTGAGAAGAGGGTACAGAGAACCACCGAAGAACCTGCTCCGGTATAACGGGAGGCCGGCGATCGGGCTCGCGATATCCACCGTCCAGGGCGGGAATGTCGTAACGATGGGGGAAGGCATCGACCGAAAAATAAAGCAGCTCGAGCCGCTCGCTCCCCTGGGTATGGAGCTCGAAGTGATCTCGCTGCAGTCAGAATCCGTGACGCAGGCGATAAACGGGTTCGTCATAAACCTGCTTGAAGCCATAGTGATAGTGGTGGTCGTGCTCCTCTTCGCCATGGGGCTCAGGAGCGGGCTCATCATAGGCGCTATTCTATTCATAACCATATGCGGCACGTTCGTATTCATGGGGATGTGGAACGTGACGCTCGAAAGGATCTCGCTCGGGGCGCTGATAATCGCCCTCGGGATGCTCGTGGATAACGCAATCGTCGTCGTGGACGGTATGAAGATAAAGATGGAGAAGGGAGAGGACGCCATAAGCGCGGCAAAGGAGATAGTGGGACAGACCTCGCTGCCCCTCCTCGGAGCGACCGTGGTCGCGGTGCTGGCATTCGCCGCGATCGGCACGTCGAAAGACAGCACGGGGGAGTACTGCAGGACTTTATTCCAGGTCATTCTGATATCGCTCATGCTGAGCTGGGTCACCGCGGTCACTATAACACCCCTCCTCTGTAAATATTTTCTGGTCGGGAAAAAGAAGCCCGGACAGGAAGGCTCGAAAGAGAAGGACCCATACGCGGGAGCATTCTTTCAGGCATACAAGAAGCTCCTGATCACCGCTATAAATCTCAGATATATGACCGTCGGCGTCGTGATCGCGATCTTTATAGCGTCATTGATCGGATTCGGATTCGTAAAAACAATGTTCTTCCCGACGGCGACGAGGCCTCAGTTCTTCGTGGAGTTCTATTTCCCCGAGGGGTACCGAATCGAGGATACGGCAAAGGAACTCGTATCAGCGCAAGATTATCTGAAAAACATCGATGGGGTGACGAGCGTAATTACCGAGATCGGGGGGGGGACCCCCGTTTTCTCCTGACGTACGTTCCCGGAAAGTCATCGCCCAGTTATGCGGTCATCCTGGCAACCGTTGAGAACTACAACGTAATCGACACGATCTTGCAAAAGACACAGAATGACCTTGAAACGCTTCTGCCGAACGCGGTGGTAAATGTCAGAAAATTCCTGCTCGGACCGGGGGAAGGGGGAAAAATACAGCTTCGTATAAGTGGACCCGACAGGGCTGTGCTGAGGGAGCTCGCCGGGAAGGCCAAGGATATACTCAAAGCAGACCCACAGGCAAAAGCCGTAAGGGACGAGTGGAAGGAGAAGGTAAAGGTCGTGAGGCCCCAGCTCGAAGAAGCGCAGGCAAGCCAGCTGGGCATATCGCGGCCTGAGGTCGCGAACGCGTTCGAAGAGTCTTTCTCCGGCACGCAAACAGGTATCTACAGGGACAAGAGCACCTTCGAGCCGCAGCTCCTGCCTATCATAGCCAGGGCGCCCGATTATGAAAGAATGAATCTCGATACGATCCAGAGCCTCCAGATATGGAGCCCGGCAGCCGGCAGGATGATACCGATAGGTCAGGTGGTGTCGGGGTTCAACACGGAGACGGAGGACGCAAACATAGGGAGACGGGACCGGGTGACGATGATAAAAATCCACGCGGACCCGAGGACCGAGCTTCCGAGCGAGCTGATGGCGCGCGTAAAACCTGAGATCGAGAAAGCGTTAAACGTAGACGTCGGAAAGGTAACAGGACAGGATTTCGGCCCTGAAGACAACCCGTTTCAGGACTTCGATCACGAGGTGATACCCATACGCGAAGCCGACCAGCTGCCTCTAAAAGGCATGCCGGGCTACTATATGGCCTGGGGAGGAGAAGCCGAGGATTCCGCGCGCGCAAACGATGGGCTCAAAAAGCAACTACCGGTATTCTTCGCAATGATGGTGCTCATCGTTATATTCCTTTTCAACTCCGTGAAGCAGCCTCTTATAATATGGCTCACCGTGCCTCTCTCGATAATAGGCGTCACCGTCGGGCTTTTGCTGTTCAAGCAGCCGTTCGGGTTTATGGCGCTCCTGGGACTTTTGAGCCTTTCCGGAATGTTGATTAAAAACGCGATAGTCCTTATAGACCAGATAGACACGGAGATAAAAAGCGGAAAGGACCGTTACCGGTCGGTCGTGGATTCAGGGGTCAGCCGTCTCAACCCGGTTATGATGGCCGCCGCGACGACCATACTGGGCATGGCTCCCCTGCTTCAGGACGCCTTTTTCGTTTCCATGGCCGTGACAATCATGTTCGGACTGCTGGTCGCGACAGTGCTCACTCTGGTAGTCGTCCCGGTGCTCTATACGATCTTCTTCAAGATCCCCAATCCGTCCGGGTAAAGAGTCTCTCCGACCGGAAGATTCATTTCTTTTTATCATTCACTCCGAAAATTCCGGGGGCGGCGCATATGGCCCATGCCCTCACCCGCACCTCCCCGGGCCGTGAGCCCGTATTCACGCATTCGACATACCACGATGACCCGTCGGGGGCGGGAGCGCTTTTCGCAAGGCTCACTCTGCCCTCGGTCACCAGAGAACCGTAACATTCTCCTCCCCCGCCTATTAGCTCCTTACCCGCCGGACAGGCGCTCCTGGCCGAGACCGCTCTCGCCGGCGCGGCGGACACCGTTTCAGACTCCGCATTGACCATCGATACCCCTTCCGCGCCTATAGCATAAAACGGATTGTGAACGATATATATCGCGAGCATAACGAGCGACCGCGCGAGAAACATCTTCATTTACAGACCTCCTCGATTAAGCCTTATACATAATGTAACACATACAGGCCGGGCTTAAATAAAAAGATTATTCGCAGCGTATCAGGAGAGATCGACTATATCCCGTGGATTCGGGTTATACTTAATCGAGGTTGTTATTGAGGGGGCATCTTCATGAAACACATTCTAACGGCTTACTCCATACTGCTGTTTCTTATCCCCGCCTACCCGGCATTCGCACAGGATGGAGATGCCGGACCGGGCGTTGAAGAAACTCTGCCTCAGGAGGGAACTCAAGGTCCGGAGCACAGCGCGGGCGAGCCTGCGATCGTCCCTGAGGAGCCCTACAAATACTATTACTGGCCCGAAGAGAACCTCGACAACTTCGGTCTTTCGACACTCGGGTCAGGGGCAAGGGGGGAGCACTCTGGGGCGGAATGTTCAGCGAAAGAGCAATATCGATGTAAATCCGCCAAAAGAGTCTCCGAAAAGCGAAGAGGATACAGGCGGGGATACGGAGGGCGCGAATGGGGACACGGACCTATTCCCGCCCGTCGAAACCGGGGGCGACAACGCCGCCACGGAAATAGAAAAGGAAATGCCTCAGGCGGGCCCGAAAGAAAGTGAGTTCTACGAATGGGTGGACGAAAAGGGCAACATCCATATAACCAACAATATCGGGGATGTCCCGCTCGAGTATCAGGAGGAAATCTACGGCCGGAAATCCTCGTCCCAGGCAGAATAGAATCGAGCTTTATTATTAAAAAGGATCGTGTAAAATAAAATCCGACATTATCCGGGCTAGCGGAAATTCACTCTCGCGACTGACGCAGAGCCTGACTGGTCGCACCGATTAGAAATGCACGTCAGAACGGTATTTGCTTCAAACCGCATTTAAACCCCGCCCGCAGTAAAGGGCTGATATAAACACCATGCGAAGAAATCGCCTCTACATTTTAGCCGTTCTGGCTTTACTGACGGTATGCGCATATTCAGCATGGGCATCCGAAGGCTCGACGCCGGCGGAGACCTCTCAATTTCCCCGCGCTCTCGAGAGCTATAACGATTCGGGCCTCGGGAGCATTCCCGCAGTGTTAAGGGACAGAATCCGCCAGGAGCCGTTTAACCTGGTTGCTACCCTCATCTTCCTTTGCGCTATCATACACACGTTCCTTGCCGGCAAGTTCATGAAGATCGCCCACAAGTGGGAGCGCGGTCACGAGGAGCGTATAAAAAGGGGCGAGGCCGATGAGAATTCGGTCCATTTCGGCGCAGAGCTCTTTCATTTCCTGGGCGAGGTAGAGGTGGTTTTCGGCGTCTGGGCGGTCGTGCTCATCGCGGCTCTTTTATTGACCTTCGGATGGCCTACGGTCATCAATTACTTTAGTTACAAAGTCAATTTCACGGAGGCCGCCTTCGTCGTCGTGATTATGACGCTCGCCTCCACGCGGCCGATTCTGAAACTGGCCGAGTCAATGATGTGGAAGGTGGCGGGTCTCTTCGGCGGCTCCCTCGCGGCGCTCTGGTTCACCATACTGACGCTGGGCCCGATCCTCGGCTCTTTTATTACGGAACCCGCGGCGATAACCATTTCGGCCCTGGTGCTCTCCGACAAATTTTATGAGCTCCGCCCCAGCGCCGGGTTAAAATACGCGACCCTGGGACTCCTTTTCGTCAACATCTCGGTCGGAGGAACGTTTACACACTTCGCGGCGCCGCCGGTATTGATGGTGGCGGGCCCGTGGAATTGGGGAACGGAATATATGCTCGCGAACTTCGGATGGAAGGCTCTCATAGGCATCCTGATTTCGAACGGGATCTATTTCGCTGTCTTTCGTAAGGAACTGGCGAGGATGCAGAAGGAGTTTGCGGTACGCACGTTAAGAGACAGGATTGAGGCGACGTACGTCACGCGCGGGCGGATACAAAAGGAATTTGAAAGGATCAAGACGGAAGTTGAGAAAGAGAAGGGGATAATCAAGTCTATCAAGGAAAGCACCGAGGTGTTTTTAAGCATTATCAGAGAAAAGATGGAGACCGAGTCCCTGCCCAAGCTCAAGGCGGAAGGCATAGACGAGAAGCTCATCAGAGAGGCGTTCGAGAAGCGTTTTCAGGAGATCAGGCTCACAAAAATCAGGAGATACATGCCGGGCACCCTGCCCGAGAATATGCGGCCCGAATTCGTGGACCCGGACTGGGACAGACGCGAGGATTCCGTGCCGGTATGGGTAACGGCCGTGCATCTGCTCTTTATGGCCTGGACGATCATCAACGCGCACCATACACAGCTCTTCGTCCTGGGGCTCCTGTTCTTCCTCGGCTTCGCCCAGATAACGGCGCAGTATCAAAACAGGATAAATCTACAGCCCGCCATGCTTGTCGGGTTCTTCCTCGCGGGCCTCGTCATACACGGGGGACTCCAGGGCTGGTGGATCGAGCCTGTGCTCGGGGGATTGAGCGAGTTCCCTCTCATGCTGGGCGCGACCATACTCACCGGCTTCAACGATAACGCCGCAATCACTTACCTGAGCACGCTCGTTCCGAATTTCACGGACATCCTGAAATACGCGGTCGTGGCAGGAGCCGTGACGGGCGGGGGGTTGACGGTCATAGCGAACGCCCCCAACCCCGCAGGCCAGTCCATACTGAAAAAACACTTCGATGATGCTGTATCCCCCATAGGGTTGTTTAAAGCAGCCCTCCTTCCGACAATAATAATGTTCCTGTGCTTTTGGTTTCTGGGTTAGCAGAGGCGGCCGGACGGCCGGGGGAGCCGGCATAGTGACACCCGTCGTGTCACTCTTCAGGGGCGTCTATTTGTATCTTCTGCGCTCGGGCACGGCCAGTAGAGGGCTACGGCTTCTGCGAAGGACCTGCTCCGAGGTGCTGCCCCTCAGGGCGTCCAGAAAACCCTGGCTCCCCTGAGTGCCCATCACGACCAAATCGGCTGATATCTCATCGGTAATTTTCAGGATCGTTTCGACAACATTACCCCTGAGCGCGAGCTTGTTCCATTCCCACGAGCCATTACGGGGCAGGTCAAATTCAGGCATGAGGAAAGAGTCCCCCACGTAGAGAAGGGTAAACACGCATTTATCGCATCCCAGGACCTGAGCGATTTTAAGCGCGGCGTTTATGCCGAGAAGAGGGTCGGGCTCCGCGTCTATCGGAATCAGAATATTTCTTAATTGCACCGCTCCGTCGTCAGACGAGACGAAACCCCGGTCATTGTCTTTGATAAAAAGGGTCCAGCCCCCCGACTCGCTCGAAACCCTCCCCGCTACCGATTTGTGGAGAAGCCTTCCCGTGCCGGACCGGCTGTGGGCCGCGAGCACTGTAAGTTCGGAAGGGTTGGATTTTAAATAGTGGAGGATCGAGGTGACGGGATCTTTATGCACGGCGACAACTTTCTTGTAAGAGAACCCGAGACCGCGCAGGTCCTCCTCGGCGGTCTGCTCCGAAATCACTTTCCACCGCACGAGCGTATCCCTTATCTTAGGGAATTCCGATACTATATACTTATTATGATTCGGCGATACATGGAATAAATTTAGCAGGGCGTTGGCGGAGAGTGAAAGCTTCAGCGCATGGGTGAAGGCTGTATCGCTCAGGTCGGAAAAATCCGTGGTATGAAAAACACTCTTAAAGAAGCTATTCGGCTTTAACCCTCCCGCGTCCCTGCCCTGGGAATTTCCCGGGGCATCCGCCCGCTCCGCGCTCCTCTCGAGCAAGCCTTTGAGCGTGCCGTAAGCCTCATTGATCAGCCTTATCTTGGATTCCGCGCGATTCCTGAGCCTTTCGTTGTTCGAGTACTTATCCGGATGCCAGACCTGCACGAGGTCCTTATAGGCGTCTTTCAGCTCTTCGTCCGAGAAATTGCGGCCGAGATCGAATATATCCAGGAATCTCCGGATGTTACGGTCGTTCATTCCTCTAGATGCTTGTCAGTTGAGAACGTTATATCCCCTTCCTATCATGCAGTTCCTGTATATCTGCTCGTAGCCCTTCTCCGAATCGTATACTCCCTTGGCGCCTCCGGCGAGCCCGCCGATTACAGCGCCGTACGCGAGCCCCGCCACGGTATTCCCCGCTATCGTACCGATTAGCGCACCAGTGCCTGTACCCACCGCTCCGCCCACTACAGTGTCTTTAGCGGTGTTTTGCCAATTGGGCGCCCCCTGCTGGGCTATGGCCCTGCACTCCGCCTGGTCCCTGTAATATGCGTCGCCGTTGCCGACGCTCTGCGGGTCCACGACCGGATTATAGGTCTGGCAGCCGATGAGCGCGGCAAGTGTTATCAGAAACGCGATTTTCTTCAATTTATTGACCTCCAAATAATTTCTATATAATGAGTATATACAGCCAATACCGATATAATAACCGTTATTTTTTCATTTCCTCAGAAATTTCTACCAAATCCCCTCCCACAGGCTGCATGAGCTTATAACCGACTAGCGGGGTGTAGGGGCCGAGGTGAAAATCCCGTATTGTCAAAACACATTTGGTCAGGCCGTTCTCGGGGTAGCACGAATAGGACAGATTCGAACCCGCTATCTTATTGGTACTGCCGTCAACGACCACAGAGGGGGTAAGCCCGAAGTTGTAGACGTCGAACCCGCCTTTATCGTTTTTAGAGACGCGGAAAAGACCCATAAACTCAATTTCACCGGTATCGCGGGATTGGGCGCCGGTGCTCTCGACCTCCATATTCCTGGCCTCTTCGTAAATAATAGGCTGGCCGCCAAGGTCGTTAATCCTGTCGAGTATGCTTATTTTTATGGTCTCCGCCGGGACCCCGTCTCTCGATTTCGAAATCACTAACTCTGTGGGCACTTCAAAATCATTGCCTCCGACGCCGACGGCCTGACCGAACGTCCTCTCCTTGACTATATCCACGCCGTCTTCCTGAGTTGAGGTGACGAGCGTCTTGCCCGCGAGGAGACTGTCATAGAGCTGACGGAACTCCGTTATCGTGATATCCGTCTCCGACGCACGGATATTCACACCCGCCAGCAATAAAATTATTATAAACCCAGTTAATGTTTTGATCTTGCCCATCATTACCTCCCGTAGATTAAAAACCGTACACACAGGTAAAACCATTCTAACCCCAAAAACCGCCCAATTCAAGCTTGACGCCCGGCTGCAGCAGCTTGTAAAAATTGCAATAAAAACGGATGTATAATGCCCGGAATGGGAACTGAAGAAGAAACCGGAACGGGGATAAGCCGGGGCCGCGATGATGAGCGGAAGAGGTTCATATTCCCCAGGTGATAGTGGGCGGGCTTATAGTACTGGGCGCGGGGATACTAATCGGGAAGAGCAGAGCTCAAACCCCTATTTCGCTCAGTTTTTCGAGGACGAACCCTATCATACCGTCCCTCCTCACATACCCCTCAATCTTCAGATTAGACTGGTCGTCTACAACCGGGACCCATTTAAGGCCGCGCTCCCGCATGGTCCCGGCAACCACGGTGCTCGCGTCTTTTATGGTGACGCAGACAGGCGACGGGTTCATGAACGCAGAGACCCTGGATTCGGGCCTTACGCCCGCGTCTACCGCCCTGAAAACGTCCGTACGCGTAACGATACCCAGGAGCTTGCCCGAATCATCCGTAACACAGCAGAAGTCGAGATCGTCGCCGCTCAATTTCCTGACCGCGGTCCGGAAGGTATCCGACGGCAGAAGCTTATCGGAAAGCGGTTTGACGAAAGTGCTGAGGGGCTCCGCCTCTAATATATTGTAAGCGGCGGGAATCCGCTGCCAGATATCGCTGCCCCTCCTCTTTACGGCGTCTGCCAGGAATTCCTTGAAGGGCGCCAGGGCGCCGGATATCTGCTGGAATACCTTCGTACCCATCACTGTGAGCTCCACATTGGTCCTCGCCCTTATGCTCGCACTGTGGTTCCGGTTTTCAAGGAGCGCCATTTCACCGAAGAAATCCCCCTGGCCGAGCACTGCCACAGTCATTTCCTTATCCTTCTCCGGAGTTGTCCTCAGAACCTCGACTTCGCCCGATTCTATGATGTAAAAATTGCTCGAAGGGTCCCCTTCCCTGAAAATATAATCCCCGGGTTGAAAATGGGCCCTCGAAACCCTCTCCGTCTTGTCGCCCTTGGGATGCGCTAGGTCCCTGGAATAGAATACTTCCCAGGCCCAGTCGAACCCCACCTTAAGCTGGTGCGAGAGCGTCGGGAGCTTGAACAAGTACACGGAACGCCACAGAAACCACGCGAAAAAACCCGATATGTGGAACCTGAGAAATTCCGCAACCGCGTTATGTCCGCCTATAGCGCACAACTGCCCGACCTGCTTGAACCGAAAGGGCTTCGTCTCCTGACCTTTCATCACCCTGATTATATTCTTCGCCGCCTGCGTCCCCTGTCTCTCCGCGAACTGCCCGGTCGTCGGGCTCGGCTTGCTGTCATATTCATTCATTATAAATGCGCAGTCTCCAATCGCCCATACGTTTTTTAGTCCCTGAATCCTCATGTCGGGGCCGGTCAGGAGCCTCCCCCTGTCTTTCGGCGCATCGAGCTTCTCAATCATCGGAGAGGGGGCATTCCCGACAGTACAAACAATTGTGGCGCCCTCGACCAATCCGTCGTCGCCGAGCCCGACGCATTCAGAAGTCACATACGAGACGCGCTTGTTCAATACTACTTTTACGCCCGCCTGTTCCATCTTTATCCTGGCGAAATCCCTGAGGTCGGAGGTGACCTCGGGTAAAATCTGGTCCCGCGAATGTATAAGCGTGACCTTTATCTCCTCTTTCGGAATATTTCTGTAGTATTTGCGGGTTCCCCTGACGAGGTCATTTATTTCCCCCGCGACCTCCACTCCGCTGAACCCGCCTCCCACGATTATGAACGACAGGTACCACTTCCTGAGGTCGACGCTGTCGGCGATCTCGGCGTTCTCCATCTGCTGCAGGACGTGGTAACGGAGCGCCACGGCGTCGCCCACGGTCTTAAGGGGGAAGGCGTGATCCGCCATCCCGGGTATCAGGCCGAGGTTAACGTCCGAGCCGCACGCTATCACGAGGTGATCGTAATACATCATCCCCTTAACCCCGCGGTCGCCCATGAACTCTACGTAACTATTATCCACATCTATATGGGCCACGTCCTCGGTCCTGCAGTACACTCCGGGGAGCATCTGGCGCAGGGGCAGGGCCACGTGTTCCGGGCTGATCGACGCCCCGACGACCTCGGCGAGGAGAGGCTGGAATACCATGTAGTTCTCGCTGTTGAATAGGATTATGTCGGCCTCCTGCCTCGCAAGCCCGCTGCGAAGTGCTTTCGCGCATTTCACGCCGGCGAAACCGCCGCCGATTATAAGTATCTGTTTCCTGGCCATACACACACGCTCCGTTTTCCCAGCATATCAGGACGATGTTAATTTCGTGTTAAGGATAACGCCGCAAAAATACTCCGGATTAACTCTATCAATGAGACAATGCTACCGGAAATTCATATCCCGACCTTTTGCCGCTTTTGTCCGTGTAAACGATTAGGGTTTCGAGCTCGTTACCGGGGGACCCGCGTTGCGCAAGCGCCCTCACATTAAAGACGAGAGATCTCTTACCGCTCTCCTTGTCCGTCCCGGCCTCTATATCGCTGACAACGAACGAATCGCCGGGCACGGGGTAAAGCCCGATATCGTTCACCGAGTCCCCGGGATCAAGCAGGATCACGACAGAGTACTCGTTCTCGCCCCTTGCGGCCGTTTTTGAGTCTATTTCAAAAGGCGGCTTGCGGCCGGAACGATTCACCGGTAAGCGCGCCCGCCATTCCGAGAATAATTCGTTGTTCGCATTCTCGGCGCTCTTTGAAACTGGCAGCTCAAGCTCAAGCTCGGCTCTGCCCGGTATGCAGATATCCCTGCAGCTTACCCACGAGACCCGGGCCGTGAATTTAGCGGCCGTGCCCGGCTTGAGGTCGGGAGGGGGCGTTACGCCCGCCTGCAGAAGGAGCGAGTCCTCGTAGCCGTAGTCGGTCAAATTGCCCGCCCCCTTGAGGAGTGTGGGAACGGGCCATCCGAGGTCAGTAGCCGTAAAGCCCTGAGGGAGCGAAAACACAACCGACGTGGGGAGACCGGAGTCCCCCGGATTCTTCCAGTAAATATGCCAGTGCGGGTCTAAATCGAACAGCACGCCGAACTTGAAAGGCACGCCCGGTTTGACTGCAGTGACATCCGCCACGATCCTGGCTTTGACCGGCCGGGGCTGCTCCGCGGCGCTTATATCGATTACCGCGGCTGAAGACAGGAAAAATATTAACAGAATAAATATTGCAATTCTTTTCATCGCGCTCCCCGCGGGCCGGATTCTATGATGTATTAATTTACAGCCTGGCGCCCTCGCCGTATATTACTTAAACCATTTTTCGGGAGACACCCTTATGGCCAGCACATCCCCCCCCGCGCATTTGAGCTCGCCTGAAAAGAGCTCGCAAGCGACGAGAGTCTTCTTCCCCTCCCTTTCGCCCACCCTGGCCCTGAGAGTTACAGGCCCGGAAATAGGGGTCGGCTTGTGATAATCGATCTTCATCGAAGCCGTAACATACCAGATAAAGGGCTCGCTGTTTAATGCCCTCTTCTCCCGCGCGTAAGCGTCAGCTATCGCGGTGCAGATGGAATGGCAGTCTATAATCGTGGCGATTATCCCGCCGTTCAGATATTCGTCAGGCCCCGCCTTATGATTCCTAGACGGCAGAAATACGGAAACGGATTCGTCGCCGTCCCAGAAGCTTTTAAGATGGAGCCCGTGCTCGTTGCCGCTCCCGCAGCCCCAGCACCTGTTCTTTTCCCAGTAATCCTGAAAGGCTTTCTCGCTCATGAAATGTCCTCCCTGTTCATATTTAAATCAACGCCGGATTACAGATGAAATTTAACCTGGATTTACCGCATGGACTCGCATAACCCTTGGGAATATCGATACAATCACCGGTTTACCTGCTTCTGCTCGGCTCTTCCGGCCCTGATGTGAAATGTCCGCATGGCTCCTTTCAAACGGACCTCTCCGAGACTGGTGGAGGTGATGAATATCTGCCCGGGGAAGTCGTCGAGGAGGCCGAAGAGAAACCCTTTCCTGCGCTCGTCGAGCTCGCTCGTTATGTCGTCGAGAAGGAGGACCGGGGTTTTTCCGATAAGGCTCCTGACGAGTTCTATCTCCGATGCCTTAAGCGCGAGCGCGAGGTTTTTTGCCTCGCCCTGCGACGCGAACAGGGACGCGTCCCTCCCCCGTATCGTAAAACCTACCAGGTCTCTGTGCGGTCCGAAAGTGGTGTGCCCCCTCCTCTTGTCCTTCTCGAACCTCGCCGCCAGTTCCTTTCTGAACCCTTCCTCGAGGTTATCCGACATGCCGGAAGAATTCCTGTATTGAATATCCACATCGGCGTCGTCGCCTGACGATAGCTTATAGATACGAATCAGGTCAGGGATTATTTTCTCTATGTACCTTAGCCTTCGTGATACGACGAGGCTCCCGGTCTCGGCAAGCTTTTCATCCCAGACCTCAAGCGCCCTCGGGGTCAGGCCCTGAGATTTAGCCAGTACCGCATTCCTCTGAAGCAGTGACCTGTGGTAGAGCTTGAGGTCTCTCAGGTGGGCGGGCTCGAGAGCGCAGATTAGCGCATCTATATACCGCCTCCTCCCCTGGGGACTCCCCTTGACGAGCTCCAGGTCCGAGGGCAGAAACGACACGACGTTATATCTGCCCAGAATCCTGGACGTCTTGTAGACGATCTTTCCGTTAAGCTTAACCGTCTTTTTGTCGCCGCTCAGAAGCACATGCACTTCATCGAGCCCCGCTTCCGATTCCACCTCGCCCTTTATCCTGCACTCGGAAGAGCCGAAGCTGATGAGCTCCTCGAACCTCACCTGCTTGAACGGCCTGAACATCAGCAGGAGATGTATGGCTTCGAGCAGGTTGGTCTTTCCCTGAGCGTTGTCACCGTATATAACGTTGATTCTCTCGTGGAAAGAAAAGTTCTCCGACGCATAAGACCTGAAGTTTCTAAGTATTAGGGATTTCAGTATCACGGGATCGTTATCGAAATTGTATTTGAAAAATTATAATAAAGAAGAAAGGTTTATTCAATCTATATCTCTATTTATCTCCGACCGAACCCGCGGCGGCCAATATTTTCCTTGACCCTAAAATGGGTGAACGGTATTATCTTCTCAGGTACTTACATGATAGCTCTCAGGATATGCGAACTGGCGAAGAAGGACACGGGCAAGGGTTTTGCGCGCCTGAACCCCGAAGATATGCGTGAAATCGGGGTTGACGCATGGGACCTGGTCGAGATCGGCGGGAAAAGAAAAACGGTCGTGCGGGTCATGCCTCTCGACAAGTCCATTCCCGATAAATCTATAATCGAGATAGACGGTGTAACGAGAGAGAACGCGCGCATAGAGCTTGACGAACACGTATTCGTGAAGAAGATCGACAACAAATCGGCAACGAAGGTCGTGCTCGCGCCCAAAAATACCGACATCCTTTACAACGGGAACGAAAACAAATACATACTGGACAGGCTCGACGGTTACCCAATCACCGTGGGGGACAAAATCCGCATCAAGCTCCCGACAACAGGATTAGAGGAATTTCACGTTTTGGGGGTCATACCTTCCGATTCCTCGGTCATAAGAACCTCTACCAAGGTGGACATAAAACGGAAGCCCAAGGTCAAATTCGACAGCTCCCGCGTGAGCTTCCAGGACATCGGGGGCCTTAAGGAACAGATCATAAAGGTGAGGGAAATCGTGGAGCTCCCGCTCAGATACCCTCAGCTTTTCGACAGGCTGGGCATAGACCCTCCGAGGGGAATCCTACTCGTCGGACCCCCGGGGAGCGGGAAAACGCTGCTGGCAAAGGCTGTGGCGCACGAGACCAACGCCAACTTTCAGGTTATTAACGGCCCGGAAATAATGCACAAGTTTTACGGAGAGAGCGAAGCGAGGCTCCGCGATATATTCGAGATAGCCACGAGGAACCAGCCTTCGATAATATTCCTCGACGAACTCGACGCCATCGCCCCCAAAAGGGACAAAGTCTCAGGCGACGTGGAAAAAAGAATCGTCTCACAGCTCCTCTCGCTCATGGACGGCCTCAAGCACAGGGGGAATATCGTCGTCATAGGCGCGACGAACCTACCGTCAGCAATCGATCCCGCTCTCAGGAGACCCGGGAGGTTCGACAGGGAAGTCATGCTGGAGGTGCCGGACAGGAACGGGCGGGCGCAGATACTGGAAGTGCACACCCGCGGAATGCCGCTTGACGAAGACATCGACCTCGAACGCCTGGCCGACCTGACGCACGGGTTCGTGGGCGCCGACATAGAAAACCTCTGCCGCGAGGCGGCGATGAAATCGCTCAGGAAAAAGATACCCGACTACGACACGGGGGAAGAGGGGCTGGTGTTTAAAAACGGGAACCCGACGCCGATAAAGGTCGAGATGGGTGACTTCATGGACGCTCTAAAGGAAGTGGAGCCTTCCGCCATAAGGGAGATATTCGTCGAAATCTCAAAAGTCACCTGGGACGAAATCGGAGGACTTAAGGAGATCAAGGACAGGCTCGTCGAGGCGGTGATCTGGCCGATCATACATAAAGACCTCTTCGAGATTACCGACACGAAGGCCCCCAAGGGCATCATGCTCTGCGGGCCTCCGGGAACAGGTAAGACGCTCCTCGCCAAGGCGCTCGCCAACCAGAGCGGGGCGAACTTCATATCCGTGAAAGGGGCGGAGCTGCTTTCGAAATACGTCGGCGAATCCGAGCAGGCCGTGAGGGACGTGTTCAAAAAAGCGAAGCAAGTCGCTCCGTGCATAGTGTTCTTCGACGAGATAGACGCGCTCGCGCCTCCGAGGAGGGAGTCCGACGGAACCCGCGTATCCGAGAGGGTCGTAAGCCAGCTCCTGACCGAAATGGACGGCGTGGAGGATTTGAGGGAGGTCCTCGTGCTCGCGGCCACAAACAGGATCGACATCGTCGACCCGGCCCTCCTCCGCTCGGGCAGGTTCGACCTCATATTCAATATCCCCTATCCGGACGAGGACGAGCTATACGAGATCCTCAAGATCCATACCCGCGGAAAACCGATAGCGAAGGACGCTAAACTGGCGGAGATAGCCCGCAAGACCTCTGGGCTTTCGGGCGCGGATATAAAGCTCGTGTGCCAGAGGGCGTCGATCATAGCCATAAGAGAGCACCTCCGGAACAGGAAAAAGGCCATAAAGATAACCGAGGGCCACTTTGACGAGGCGCTCGACGAAATTAAAAACAAGATCATCGCGAACATAGATATAAAAAACCGGCGCTCGGAAAGTAAGAGTGTCTGAGAGAGAAACACTCCTATATATTTTTTCATTCATATTCGGGTCGGTCATCGGCAGCTTTCTGAACGTATGCATATACAGACTGCCGAGGGACGAATCCATAGTCTTCCCGCCCTCTCACTGCACGTCCTGCGGTAATCCGATCAGGTTCTACCACAACCTGCCCATAGTCGGCTATCTGATGCTGAGAGGGAGGTGCGCCGATTGCGGCTCGAGGATATCTCTCCGATATCCGATAATCGAGTTGATCTCGGGCATCGTCCTGACCGGCGTATTGTATAAATTCGGCCTCTCTCTCGAAGCTTTATTTTATGCGCTGCTCATTTACTCGCTCATAGTCATTACGTTCATCGACCTGGAGCACATGATCATCCCGAACGCGATCACGATACCGGGCGCTATAGCCGGATTGATCTACAACGCGCTCATCACGGACTGGGAAAGGAGCAGGGACCTGCTGGGAAGGTTCAGCTTCGGTCTTGAAAATTTCTTCGGAATATTGAATGAGGTCCCGTTCCTCGATTCCGTGTTCGGGCTCGTTATCGGGGGCGGCGTCCTGTTCCTGATAGCGTTTCTCTACGTCCTGGTGCGAAAAACCGAAGGTATGGGGATGGGGGACGTGAAGCTCCTCGCCATGATCGGAGCCTTTCTCGGCTGGCAGGGGGTGGTGTTCGTAATGTTAGTAAGCTCGATTATCGGCACCGTGACGGGATTGTCGATAATCTTCTACAAGAAAGGAAACCTCAAATACGCCCTCCCCTTCGGCCCTTTCCTCTCCCTGGCCGCCGTAATCTACGTATTTACGGGCGGTTTCAGACTGATAAATTAGTTAACACGACTCCATAAAAAGAACTAAACTTAGGTATAAGGGCGTCCTTTTACCCCGACCGAACCGGGGGAACAGTGCCGTTATACCAAAAATGAAACAGATAGGTCTCAGAGCTGAAATCCTCGTAAACATCCTCTTTATAACCGCTGTCGCTATGTTCCTTATCGGCATAATCGCCTTTAAAGTGACGGAAAGGTTCGCCGTGCAGGGCAGGGTCGAAGGGGTAGACACGATAATCTCCGCGCTCGAAGGCTCTTACCTCAGGGATAACGATATCGAAGGCGGCATAGAGTTTCTAAAAAAATCTCTCAACCCCGGGGCGTGGGGAATAATCGCAGGGGGCGGTGAAAGCGTTTCGTTCAGCACACCGGGCGGCGGGGGTCCCGGGAATGAAACTGACCCGCTCATGCTCCAGTCAATCAGGGCGGGGAGCAGGGTAACGGAAATAGAAGGCGTAAATATACCGCCCTTCTCTTCCTACGAAGCAATTAAAATCGCGGCCCCTGTCAGTATATCCGGGAATAAACGGGGAACTGTGTTTATCTATCAGCCCCTTTCATCGCTTGAGGAGAATATGGTTCTGAGCCAGAGACTCATAGCACTCTGGATCATCGTGTTCCTGGTAATAATCGCGCTGTTCGGATTTTACATCCTTTCGAGAAGGATCGTAAAGCCTGTGCACGAGCTCATAAGGGCGACCGAGAAAATCGGCTCCGGGAGGTTCCCGGAGCACGCGGAGATCGGCAGCGTCAAGGAAATCAACCAGCTGTATTCAGCCCTCAGAGCCATGTACGATGAAATCGAGGGGGGCAAAAGAAGGCTCAGGGACAAGATCATGGAGCTCGAAGAGACGAACGCCGAGCTCAAATTGACCCAGAGGGAGCTGATAGCGGCTGAAAAGCTCGCCTCTCTCGGACAGCTTTCGGCGGGCGTGGCGCACGAGATCGGGAACCCCCTGTCCGCGATCAAAGTCTACTCGGAAGTTCTGAAGAGAGCGCCAGATATTGATAACGAAAAGAGGGACGGAATCATCAACGATATACTGAGGGAAGTGGGCCGCGTGGACAGGATAATCAGAACGCTTCTCGATTATGCGAGACCTAGAAAAAGCTCGCTTCAGATAACAGGCATCAATCAGGCAATAAAAGACACGGCTGAACTCGTGAGGAGTCAGGGCGTGTTGAAAAATATCCGGCTCGCTCTCGACCTCACGGAAGAATCGCCGTCGATCATAGCCGACCCCGGACAGCTCTCCCAGGTGATTATCAACCTCATACTGAACTCGAGAGACGCTCTCGGCGATACGGGAGAAATCGTCATATCGACCCGATGCGGCGGAGAGGAGGAAGTGATCATGTCCGTGAGAGACGACGGCGCGGGCATACCCAGAGAAATAATCGATAAGATATTCGACCCCTTCTTTACCACAAAGGACCCGGGTCAGGGGACCGGACTCGGCCTCTCGGTCTCAGCCAGGATCGTGGAGACGTTCGAGGGCGTGATGAGGGTTGAGAGCACGGAAGGGAACGGGTCTCTCTTCACCATCGTCTTCCCGGCCGCCAGAGGTTACGAGAATGCAGAAAATTTTATTAATTGACGACGAGAGAGGAATACGAGATTCTTTGTCGCTGATACTTCAGATGGAGAATTACGAGGTGGACAGCGTCGATAACGTGAGAACCGGACTCGGACTCATAGACCAGGGCAACAGATACGACTTCATCATCTGCGATATCAAGCTCCCCGGCATGGGGGGGATGGAGTTCCTTGAAAAAATCGGCGAGATGGACGTCGCCTCGATAATTATCATGATCTCCGCCTACGGTACGGTCGAGAGCTCGATCGAGGCTATCAAAAAAGGAGCCGACGACTATATCAATAAACCGATAAATTCCGAGGAGCTCATTTTAAGGATGCGCATGGCCGAGGAGAGACAGCTCCTCAGGATACAAAACAGACATCTCCGGGAGGAAATCAATACCCGCGGAGAATTCCTCGATATCGTATACGAGAGCGAAAAAATGGAGGGCGTCATAGTGTTGTCCGAAAAGGCGGCCCAGTACAAGACCACCGTCCTCATTTCTGGCGAAAGCGGTACCGGAAAAGAGCTTATAGCAAGGGCGATACATAATATGAGCGGGAGAAACGAAGCGCCGTTCATTGCAGTAAACTGCGCCGCGATTCCGGAGACTCTCCTGGAAAGCGAGCTCTTCGGATACGCGAAGGGGGCTTTCAGCGGGGCCGACAGCTCAAAAAGAGGGTTAATCGAAGAAGCCCACGGGGGTACGCTCTTCCTCGACGAGATCGGCGAATTCCCTCTATCCCTACAGCCAAAGCTCCTGAGAGTGCTTCAGGAAGGGGAAATGAGACGTCTCGGCGATACGAAGCTGATTAAAACGGATTCGAGGGTCATCGCCGCTACGTCCTTGGACCTTGGGCAGGAGACTATAAACGGAGGGTTCAGAAACGACCTCTACTACAGACTCAATGTCTTCCCGATACAAATCCCGCCGCTCAGGGAGAGGAAGGAAGATATACCTCCGCTCGTGCGCCACTTTATCGATAAATACAAGCGTCTGCTAAAGCACAGGATTAAGGATGCGACGCCCGGGGTCATGGCGGAATTAATGAAATATGACTGGCCCGGCAACGTAAGGGAGCTCGAAAACGTCGTCGAAAGGGCGATAATACTGTGTGATGCGGAGTGTATCGACAAAGTAGACCTCGGCGCTGCCCGTGCAGGATCGGGTTTCGTCCCCGAATCCTGGATAGATACAATGTCATATGACGAAGCCAGACAGAGAATAGAAAGGTCATACATTGACAAGGCCCTCTCGGACGCCCGCGGCAACCGAACGAAAGCGGCGAAGATGCTGGGGATAAGCCGGAGGTCGCTGCTCTATAAAATAAAAGACCACGAAGAGAATTGAGTCGGCGATCACGGATTCTTAAATTTCATAAACACTGTCATTAAAACCCTTTGCATGGTTAAATAATCGTATGCCTAAACGGGTGGTCGTCATCGGGGGCGGTATATCGGGGTTAAGCGCCGCGCACCGCATTCACGAGCTCGGCCGGGACAAGAAACTAGACCTGGAAGTCGTTCTTCTCGAAAAATCGGACAGGCTCGGGGGAGTGATCTCGACGGTCGAGAAAGACGGTTTCATTATAGAAGAAGGGCCCGACTCTTTCATAACCACGAAACCGTGGGGCCTTAACCTCTGCAGCAGGCTAGGCCTCGAAGGGGAGCTCATCGAGACCAGTGAGGACAAGAGACGCACCTTTATCCTGAGGGACGGAAAACTGGTCCCGCTCCCTGACGGATTCATAATGCTCGCCCCGACGAGAATAATTCCCTTTTTAAAAACCCCGCTCTTCTCATGGAGGGGAAAAATCAGGATCCTCATGGACCTCGTAATTCCTAAGGAAACACACGAAGACGAGAGTCTTTCGTCGTTCGTCAGGAGGCGTCTCGGCGCCGAGGCGCTCGAGCGCGCGGCTCAGCCCATGATAAGCGGAATCTATACGGCTGACCCCCGGAAGCTCAGCCTGAGGTCGACGATGCCTCAGTTCCTCGAGATGGAAGAAAGATACGGAAGTGTACTAAAAGGGATGTATCACGCTTACAGGAACAGGGATAAAAGAATTGCGGCTGACAGCGGCGCCAGGTACAGCATGTTCGTCTCATTCAAGAGGGGCATGAACACCCTCGTACAAGCCCTTACGAATGCGCTCCGCGAAGAAGAGATAAGAACCGGCGTAACGGTACGAGAGATCAAAGAGGGTCCCGAAGGCTGGGAAGTAATAACCGACGACGGGCCGATCAATGCCTCAGGAGTCATAGTTACGACGCCCTCTTACGTCACGGCCCGGCTCCTGGAAAATTCGGCCGGACAGTGCTCGAACCTGCTTTCGCAGATTGAATACGCTTCTTCGGCTGTGATTATATCCGCGTACAGAAGGGACGAAATGGGGAATATGCCTGACGGCTTCGGGTTCGTCGTACCGATTATAGAAAAGAGCAGCATTATCGCCTGCTCGTTCAGCAGCGAAAAATTCTCGGGAAGGGCCCCCGCGGGATACACGATAATACGCGCTTTCATCGGGGGCGCCGTCGATCCGGATAGGTATATGATGGGCGACGGCAGCATTATAGACACAGTCGAAAAAGAGCTGAGCCCCATTCTCGGTATCAAATCAAAACCGGTCTTTACCCATATCAGGAGATACCCGGAGGCAATGCCCCAGTATCACGTCGGGCACATGGAGCTAGCCGGGAGGATTGAGGGAGAGATAAAGAAGCTCAGGGGGCTTGAGGTAGCCGGAAACGCATTCGGAGGCGTCGGTATCCCGGACTGCATCTATTCCGGCGAGAGGGCTTCAGAAAGGCTGCTGGAGTCCCTGTTTGAAGGTCATTTTTGAACTCGGAAACGAAACGGTGTCACTCGTGACGGGGCTCGAGCTTGTTTTTGTCCGCGAGCCACGAGTAGATCTTTCTCCACGCAATGAATATAATGGCGGCTGCGCCTATGGCGGCGAGCACCGGGACCGCTATCGCAAGCACGGACATGATGAGCGACCCTCCGGCTTCCACGGTCGAGACAACGGGATTACCCAACCCCCCCGTCGCAGCCGTTGACGCTATGCGCGTTATCGTCGTGAAACCCTGAACAGTGCCCGCCACGCCGCCTCCGACTATTACGGCGAGCGCCCACTTTAGGAAAGGGCTCATCTCGGATACCGCCGATGCCATTACTATCGTACCGGCCACTGTAGCCGCGGGTATGGCTACGGTATCAAGCAGGTTATCAACCCACGGAATGTAGTAAGCGCCGATTTCGAATATAGTGGCAATCGTGAAAGCCGCAAGAGCCGGATACGTGCCTATCCACTCGAACTCCGGAGAGAGCGTCATTTGCCCCGTGAGCGACGCGACGCTCATGACGAGAAGCGGGACGAATACCCTGAAACCGCAAGCCGCGCTAAGCCCCACCCCCACGAATATGCTCAGCATTGTGTCCATTGCGCAGACCTCCAATTAATAGTATAAGAACCGTCACGGTTATTATCAAGCGGTATTTATCTGCGACATACCTGTGTAATTACAGTAGGTTAAGCGCACTTATTTTTTCGCGACCCTCAGGACCTTAACCCTGTAATCGAGCACCTTTCCGGCAAGAGGGTGGTTGTAGCTTATTTCCACCCTTCCGTCTTCTATTTTTGTAATGTGACAGTTCCCATGAGGGGTTTTAAGCACCATTCCTATACCGGGGGTTATATCCGTCTCCGCGAACAAGTCCGAATCTATAGTCTGATAGAGCTCGGGTTTTTCAGCACCGTAACCGTCCTCGGGCATAACTCTGAACACCTTTTCTTCCCCCTCCGCCATGCCTATAAGCTCTGCTTCGAGACCCTTTACGAGGGTTCCCGAGCCGAGCTCAACCATAATGGGATCCTGTTCAAAGGTGTGAAACGTCGACCCGTCCTCGATTTTACCCTCATAATTCAAGGTAACGGCATCCCCGCGCTCGGCCTTATTGCTCATAAGAGACCTCCGGATGAATTTTCGTTAACATGCGGTCCTGGTACCCGGATTATAAGGGTTCTGACCACTTACATAACAATATTCCCTAAGTTTAGCTCAATGAGATAATAACATAACGATATGCTTTCTTGAATAAAAAAAGTGATTCCTTTATACTCATCCGTAAAAAAAGGAGACCGGATCAACATGAAGCTCGAAAACAAAGTGGCCCTCATAACGGGAGGGAGCCTGGGACTCGGAAAGGCGACTGCGTTCCTGTTCGCGGAGGAAGGCGCAAAGGTGATTATCACGGGCAGGACCGAGAAGACCCTGAAGGGAACCGTGGAGGAAGCGAAGAAGAAAGGGCTCACCCTCGAGCACCTCGTAAGCGACGTATCCAGGGAAGAGGACTGCAAGAAAGCGGTCGATTATGCGATAAAGAAGTACGGAAAGATCGATATACTCTTCAATAACGCAGGGGTCCTGTACACGGGATTTACACACAATACCGACACGGAGATATGGGACAAGACATTCAACATCAATGCAAAGGGGACGTATATGATGTCGAAGCATACTCTCCCGCACATGATAAAAGAAGGTTACGGATGCATAGTAAACAACTCGTCGGTGCTCGGGCTGAAGGCGGTGCCGGGTGTCGCCGCGTATAATGCGAGTAAAGGCGCCGTGACCCAGCTTACGCGCAGCATGGCCCTCGAGTATGCGGACAAGGGGATACGGGTTAACGCTATATGCCCGGGTACAATCGATACGCCCATGGTGGACGGTCTTCTCGATCAAATGCCGGATAGAGCGGAGGCGGAAAAGCTGTTTAAATCATTCCACCCGGTGGGGCGGTTCGGCACTCCTGAAGAAATAGCCCATTCCGTGCTGTTCCTTTGCGAAGACAATGTGGGATTCATGACCGGGACCATGCTTTCCGTTGACGGCGGATGGATAGCCAGATGACGTAATTACCTAAACCAAAAGATTATATTTTAGTAATAAGAGCAACGCGGGACTGGACAATAAGCATGATTTCGTGGTATAAATAACAGGTGTTAGTCTAATAATCATATTAAAGGAGATAAGAATGAAATACATTTTGTCCCTTACGTTTTCTGCGGCTATGTTTTTCTCCGCCTTCACTTCGAACAGCCACGCTCTCAGCCAATACTTCCCTCTGACCGCATCACAGAATCATTTCACACATATTATATCCCAGCTTAAAACGTTCAAGACCGTAGATTGGGAATCCCCCGTATCGATGTGGGTGCAGGTCTCCTCAAGCCAGAAATCGAGGGCTCAGGAGCTCGCCGATACGATAGAGGATAGAGCGAGGGGAGCGTTGATGCAGCCCTTCTGCGTCCACATATACGTCACGGCAGGTCAGTCCCTGGCCAGGTCCTGCGTCTATTAAGGGGTTGTTTACCATCCTTACAATCAGTCTTCATGCGAATCCTTTTGGGACGCACCCGAAGACAACGGATTGTAGTGATATATCAGGTGTCAGGGCGCAATACCGGGGACCTCGAAGCGGTCAGTGATGACTGCGGTCCACAAATGGTATCGAAATATACAGCTCATCCCTCTGGTTTGCTTCCTTCACGTTAATCTCAATATTATTCACGTTCAGTTGAGGGTATTTTTGGAACAGGCTAATTAGGTCGCTCTGAATCTTTTCCGTAAAATTCGGAGGCAGGTCCTTCCTTTCGTAGGACAGTACCATCCTGAGCCTTTCTTTGGCAACGTTCGCCGATTTTTTCCGTCTAAAAAATCCGAATAACGACATTGATCATCCCCCTAGCAATCTGCTGAAAAATCCTTTTTTGTCTGCGAGTTCATTAAACGCTATTTCCTCGCCCATGAGCCTCTTCGCTATGTTCATCAACGCCTCACCGGCGCTGGTGTTGTTAGAAAGCACTATGGGCTCTCCTTTGTTGGTGTAATCGACCATCTTCTCCTCATCCGGTATCACCCCGATCTTTTTTATCCTCAGCACGTCTTCTATGTCTTCGACTGAAAGCATCTCCCCCTTCTTTACCTGGTGGGACCTAATCCTGTTCACGATCAGGCTGAGCTTATCCTTGCCCATAGACTCGAGGAGCCCGATAACACGGTCAGCGTCCCTGACGGAAGAAACTTCCGGATTCACTACGATGAGAGCCTCTTCAGCCGGGGCGGCGGCGGTCCGGAACCCCCCTTCTATACCGGCGGGCGAGTCTATGAATATATAATCGAAATTGAATCTTACCCTCTCGACGATCGCGGTGAGCTGCTCGCCGCTTACCGCTTCCTTGTTCTTGGTCTGGGCCGCGGGCAGGAGATACAGGGATTCGCTCCTCTTGTCCTTTACGAAAGCCTTTTCAGGCGGTATCACCCCTTCAACGACGTCCACGATGTCGTAAACGATCCTGTTCTCGAGGCCGAGAATCATATCGAGATTCCTAAGACCGATATCCGCGTCTATAGTCAGCACCTTGTTCCCCAGCGATGCCAGCGCGGCCGCGAGGTTGGCTGTCACGGTAGTTTTACCGACCCCTCCCTTACCGGATGTTATGACAATAACTTTAGCCATATTGATACCCCTTAGCTTCGAATTTTTTCAATGAAAATCTGGTTGTTTTTGACATAGGCCTTCTCCGGGTACTCCGGATCGTCCGATACGTCCGGGGATCTCGTTATCCATCTTGCTATCCTCAGCTGCTGGGGCCTGAGCTTTAACGCAATCACAATTGCGCCGTCATCCCCCCCTGCCCCCGCATGGACTATCCCTCTCAATGTGCCCATGACTACGATATTTCCCGAAGCCGTAATATAGGAACCCGGGTTTACATCCCCTATAACGAGGACGTCCCCTTCGTGCTCCACATTCTGCCCGCTTCTCATATTCTTGTTTATCAGCTTGAGGGTTCTGATGTCCTGTTTCGGTTCGGAAACCGCTGTCTTAGAGGGCTTTTCGAGCTTAAGGGACGGCTTATACCCGACGAATTTTGTGCTCGAGTTCCTTACCGCTTCCTCTATTTTCTTCAAATTATCTTCGGAAATTTTCGTGCCTTCGTAATCGATGACAGCAAGAGAACCCTTAAAGAAATCGCTGGAGAGTTTCTCTTTTATTTGTGAAATATTCTCTTCCACCGACAAATTTTCATCCAGTTTGACCAATAAGGCCGGTACCGTCATGCCCTTGACCGTTATTCCCATGAAGTCTCTCTAAGTAATAGATTGAAAGGATCCCTCTCCCCTGAAAACAAATTATCATATGTTGGAAGACAACACAAGATTGATTGGACCGAACGAGGATATTCAGGGTATCAACTCGAGCCTGGGCGAATTGTCATAGATCTTATAAACGGACTCCGGATGCGCCCCGGATTTTGGAGACAGGAAGGAACCGATTGAACCCGACGGCCGGAGGGAATGCCGGACCATTTTGCTCAAATGCCGATGAAAACTGCTCATAGCGATGCTCGCGGGTTAATGATTAAATTGTAATCAATAGCCCTTATGATACAATCAAAAAGCGGTTCACCCGGATAATAAATATCACTTTACTCGCACACGCAGTACGTGAATTTCTGCATTTTACGTAACCATGTTCATAGACATACACGGACTAATCGTACAAACTCATTGCCAGTCGGACGAGCTTCTAACGCGGCTGCAGAGGCCGTTCAAGTACTTCATTACGAACTCTGGTCTCCCCGTAGTCGAGATATTCGTTCAAACGACTGAACCTCCTTATGATAGTTTCCCCAGGCTGAAGGCGAGCTTCTCGACCCCCCGCAACATAGTATTTAAGGGGGTTGGCATAAAAATAATCGATTATTTCGGCAAAGGGGTAGTCGTGGAAGAGAGCGGGGAACGGAAATTCACGATCTACGGCACAGACCCGAACTTTCTCCAGGAGGCGTTCTACTTGTTGGTATTGTTCATATTCGGGCAATTTTGCGATAAGAACCGAATATTCAGAATACATGCCCTGGCATTCTCATTCGGAGACACCGCAGTACTATTCGCGGCAGATGCCGGCGGAGGAAAATCGACAATGGCCTTCGCCCTGCTTGAGAGCGATAACTTTAATATCATCTCCGATGATGAGGCGCTCGTGAACAGTTCGGGCCGCGTGCTGCCTTTTCCCCTGCGAATCGGAACCCTGGACGAGAACAAAGTTAAATACATACCGGACGAATATGTTTACGAGCTCGATCGGATGGAGTTCGGACGGAAATTCTTCGTCGATATGGAATATTGGAATAATAGATTGGAGAAGAGGGAACTCGATAAGAAGATTTATTTCGTTGCCCGTAGGCTGATAAACGGAGACCCGTACGTCGAGCAAATTTCCGGATACGGGGCTTTTATCAGTCTTATAGGATCGGCAATAATCGGTTTCGGGCTTTACCAGGGTATGGAATTCGTCTTTAACAACCCGCTAAAAGAAATTATTACATTGGTCCCGGTCTTTTTCAGGAGAACCGTGTCCGCTATAAGATTCGTTAAGAAGACGGATTGTTACCAAATATTCTTATCGAGGGATACGGAGAAAAACTTCAGTGTATTCAAAGAATTTATCTCTAATCTGAAGAAATGAAAAATGATAAACGATCCGCCAATCGCAGATATTTCGCTCGTTATTCTGACATTCAACCGCAGTGAAGGTCTCAGGAGATGTCTCGACTCGATATTGAGAATGGAAAGGGGGGAAATACTGTTTGAGGTCATCGTAGTCGATGACGGGTCTGAAACGGATAATCTCCCCGTAATCAACCAGTTTAAAGAAACCCTCGGAATCAGATATTACAAAAAGAAAAATGAAGGCGTTGCCTCGACCAGGAACTTCGGTTTAAGAAAGTCGCGGGGAAAATTGATAGGATTTATTGCGGACGACTATACGCTTCCTGAGTATTATCTGTTTGACGTTATGGAATTCCTCGACAGAAATCCCGACGCCTGGGTTATTACTCATAACATCAGACCGACGGGTCCGAGTGTTTTTAGGTACGTGCAGAGACTCTATCTCCAGATGACTCTCCTTCAGAGAGTCGAAAAACGAGAGCTCGATAACGATGTGGTTAAAAGTCTCGATCTTCCGCCTTCCAGGGGAGCGGTATTCAGGAAGGAGGTATTCGATTCACTTGGATACTTCAATGAGGACTTTCTCACGGGCGAGGACGGGGAATTCGGGATGAGGATGGCCTCGAGCAACATGCCCGTTTATTTCTTCATGAATAAATATATTGACCACTGGGAAGATAAAGGGCTCTTCGGTTATCTGGGTCAGAGGGTCAGATACGGAAAAAGCCATTTCAGGGCGTTGAAGTCACAATATCCGGTCACAACGGGAATACAACCTCTAATGAGTGTTTTTTCATCAACAATCGAAAGATATTGCCGCTGGGTAAAGCTATCTTATAATATCGGCCGCGGATTCGAGTACCTGGCACTGTCCCCTTTCATAATCTTATTCCTCGTTACTTATTACGGGAGCTTCTACACGGAATCAAAAAGACAGTCGACATATGATCGGAAGGCGGATTATTTCAGATTGGACCTAAAGGAATCTTTATTTAGAATCAGCAGCATAAAAGGGCTTAAATTCTCCGGTAGAGCCGCGTACTCCCTGTGCGCAAGAGCCGCGACCTTGATTTTTCGTATGTCGCCTGAAATTCGTTCGGTCTTCCTGACGGGCAGTATGGCGGGCGGGGACATAGCGCCGGGCCTGAGCGATATTGATTTCGTCATCGTAGTTAGGGAGAGAGACAATGAAAGCGTGTATGGATTACTCAAGAATCTGGAGAAAAAACTGAGATATACGCTGCCCCCTTTCGGAAAAGATAAAATAGGAGTTCACGTCGTTGTTTACACCTCAGGGGAATGGAATATTCTGGGCGATTTGTTCCGGGGTAAAAAATCGGGCGGCCCGCTCGTAGTTTATGATAGAGACAGAATTACTTTCACTAACCGTTTCAGCCCTGCCCTCAAGGCGTTACACCATTTCTATAAGGCCCATTGGCGCCTGGACACGATAGAGCAAAATATAGCGGCCCGCCCAATTAATCATTATGAACTGCAATTGAGAGAGAGGCTGATTGGAAGGTGCTTCCGGTCCATGCTAAACGGAATAGAGGAAAATAAAATTTTGACCCGTCATGAAAACAGGATATCCGAATCGAAGCTCGAAATTGAGGACCTGTTATTGAAATCCTCGGAGCTGGGGAGCGACGGACTACACCCCGCTATTCTGGCGAGACTGCTCCATCTTTTCGACCTCGCGACGAGCGGAAGTGTCACTCCCGGAGAATATGTGTATCTAAATGATAGTGGTGAAAGCCCGGAGACTCCTGAAGAAAAAGAGCCCGTCGATAGAGGGGGCCTCAATAGGGCTCGGGATATTTCCATTGTACTGAAAGAAGAAATCGCTGACTATCCCGTATTTTATCGCCCCGATCATAATACCGATTACTTCATTTATGACCTTAGCCGTTACCAGATAACAGAAAAGCTGATTGGGTATTACGGGCGTAATAAAGAGCGTGGGTTTAGTATGCTCTCCAAAGCCAGGGTCGATAATCTGTATTTTGTCCTTCAGGGACGCACGGTGTACTTTACCAAGCTCGGAGACAATAAACGGTATTTGTTGAAAGCGGGCCTCGATGATGACAGGATTATCCTGGAATCTTATGCGATATTTCCTCAACTCAGGTCTCTCATAAACATCAAGGATCAAGCGAGGTACGAAGCGTTCCGTGAGAAGGCCGGGAAACTAATCAAGCTGATCGAAACACGAATACCATCAGAGGGCAGGCATACAGCTTCGACTAAGGAGGATGTGCGAGATCCCGAATCTTCTCGATATGATGGAAGCGAGTATGAAAGATTCACTAATTTGAGAGAAATCTCCGACATATTAAGAGACAAAATTAATTCCTTCCTCGAATCAAACAAAAATTCTATGCGCGCCTCACGAACCGCTCATTGGAGAACCTCAGTCCCAGGCGGTTCGTCCCCTGAATAAACCATACGTTTTGAACGGAGAGTGCGGGAATAATCCTGACGGCGGGGGTTTCACCCGAATGGAAAAACTGAGTTAATATCACGCTGGCCGAAAAGATACGACAAAATCCGCATTCGGCCGGATGAATCGCACACAAGCCGCACGTTTGAAAAATATTTATCATAAAGTCTTTTAAAGATGTATATTTAGTGGATATTCAGGAGGGCGCTATTTATGCCCGCTTCACAAAATAACCACATTTAAAAGGAAATGCACATGACATACAGAATCAGACGATCGTTGACGATATTATCGCAAATACTCTTTTTCGCCGCACTCCTCCTGCTCAATACAACGGGGGCTAAAGGATCCGATACATGCTCGGATATCGAAAAAGACGTAGCTGAGGCATCCACTCAGGGGACAGCTTCTCTTTTCGCAAACGAAGGCAATAAACCGGGCTCGGTAAGATACGAATCCGGCGCCATCCTGCAGAAAGCGGAAGCCGGCATGCCCCATGCAGTTAAACCGGCAGATTTCTGTCCGGCGGGCTGTGAGATAAGGACTACGCCCGTAATTATTTTTAAGGCTGTTCCTCAGAAGTTCTTGACCAGCTACTCCGATTATAACAAATGTCAGAAACTTCTGGAACAGACTCAGAAAGATCCGTTTGAATATAACAAACAGTTTGATACCATGTCGCAGGTGCAGGATTGGTTCTCCAACTTTTCGAGGGGTAAGGGGGCGGACGGTCAGGACATGTACAAGAAGTGCAGCGGCCAGTGCAGCCCGCAATATGATTTTTTTATCACTAACGACGGAGGGAAGCTCGCGCTCGACGCCGAGGTCGTTTGCGGGCACGCAAGGGACAAGAGCAACAACATGTACGATATTTCATACAGTTACAAGTGGATTTGCCAAAACAATTAGCAGAAAACCTTCATTTTTTCTTGATCCACCCACCCCGCTTTAGAAGATGACCGACCCAAGTAGTATTCAACGTTCACGCCAGGGCAGGGAGAGAGGGTATATAGATGTACTCCGTTCGTAAACCGGCGTATAATGCCCGGTCCTGAGCTCTTTCCACTTGGTTTAGGTCTTATGCGAAGGTTTGTAAGGTTTGTGAAATCTCCAAATATATAAGAACGATTTTGATAACCGTATAGACAAGATATTACCGCAGTTGTAATCTCAAATGTAAATCTATTATGAGCGAAGAGAAATATCTAATCGTAAAAGGCATAGCTGGGTTAGGTAATCGAATGCTCTCGGCTTTGACCGGGATTTTGTACACACGTCTGACCGGGCGAAGACTCATTATCGATTGGAGTGATCACTATTATTCTTCCGATGGATCCAACGTTTTTCATCGTTACTTCGAATGTTCGTTAACAAACCCAACGGATGAAATTCCGGCAACAGATTCCGTCAGCCCTCCTATTTGGCGCGGCAATCTGCGCGAGTCAGCCTGGTATATGAGAAAGCAGGAAGGGCAAGTCTACAACCCCGAAGCGTGGCAAATATTCTCTGTCGATCTGGGGAGATTGGATCATGACGAGGACGTCATAGTCATGTGGACATACGACGATAAGGTGGATTTACTGAGGAAACACTTTAAGGAGACATTTGCCGAACTCAACGGGATAAGCACGGACAACATACTGAGAAAACTGCTCAGGGAGCATCTACCGCTCCGTCCGGAAATCCGCAAACGGGTCGACAGGTTTAAGGAGAATAATTTCGGCCCAAAAATGGTCGGCGTACATGTTCGATATACCGACCACAGGACCAATATTTGGGCAATGCTAAAAAAGCTGAACTCGTTAATTAAACGGGAGCCGGGACTGCGAATCTTTTTGTCTACGGACAATCTGCAAATAAAGAACATGATCGAAGAACTTTATCCGGACGTTATCACCACACCACACTGGTATTCGCCGACACCCGGGATGAACATACATCAGAATCGGAAGCGTCCCGACGCTCTAGAAAGCGGGATAGAAGCCTTGGTAGATCTATATCTCCTCCCGGAATGTGATCACATAATAATTGATACAAGCTCGAGCTTTTCTTATATCGCCAAACTGCTCACGAATGCGCCCGAGTCGAATATATACGACGTCGGGAGTCGAGGGAAACACTCTCCTCGTCTACGCAGGCAGATCACCCGGCTCATGTCCAAGCTGGGGCTATTTACCTGGGGTATAATCATGATAGGCAGGGTCGCGAAAATACAAAGATACCTGAATAAGTGATTGAGCGTATAGGAAAACAGTTGCGTCAACAATATAAACCGCTTCCAGAGACTACCACCTTGTTATTTGCAATAGAGGAGTTGATACCCCGCTCAACAAAGATGTAATGAGAATATACCTTACCACTACTTTATCGCACGATATCCATAACAGGAACTTACTGAAGCGGCATGAGCTACTATCCGAGAGGCGGGGATGTCGGGTGCAATTGAGGCGATTTTATTCGGATGCGATGCCTTATGTAGAAAGGTCGGACGCAATCATTGGTTTCGGGAACGAGTTCATAATGAGTACATGGAGAACGGCATTTAATCTTCCGGCGTATCCATTCAATAACTACGGTTTTAAGGAGACGGGGTCCTTTGTTGATTCGAAGGACTTCTCACTGGAGCGGAAGAATTTCCCGTTCTTTGCAAGTAAAAGCCAAATGCCGAAGGGGTTGGACCTGCTGCTGGAAATATTCCCGAAGCATCCTGACCTTCACCTTTACATCCGCATCGAGTATGAAAAGGAGAGGGATTTTTGTGAGTGCTATCACCAGGAGCTGTACGAGACCCCGAACATTCACCCGATCGGGTGGGTACCGGTCAATGGCTCCGAATACAATGAGCTCGTAGGGAAGTGTGCTTCTGTAATCCATCCATCCATCCATCCATCCTTCCTTCCTGTTCAGAGGGACGGCTCGGCTCGGTTGTTCAGTGTATGTATTCAGGTTTAATCCCGCTCGTCACGAAAGAGGCCGGGATAGATACGGAGGACTTCGGGGTGACTTTTTCCGACGATTGCATGGAGGAGATAGAGAGGGTAATACGCGAAGTGTCGGAGCTGCCCGATAGCCGGCACAGGGAATATGGCATCAGGGTGCGCGAGGCTTCTGTGGAAAAATACAGCGAGAACGCATTTATGGATAGATGGGGATATATGCTCACCGAGATATTGAAGAATAACGGAGAGGAAAAATATTTCTAAGTCTATATATTTGACATGGGGAATCGATGAAAATATTATCTTTTCGTCTATATACAAGCTGAAACCATCACAAGACGAGGCAGGGACGGAACTCCGGTATCTTTATATCAATATTCATTGTGAGAACAATATCTTGCGCAAAGATAAATTTCTTTTAGTCAAGGGTAAAGCAGGGTTGGGAAACCGGATGCAGTCTTTGCTGACCGGCATACTTTACTCCAAGCTAAGCGGAAGGAAATTGTATATCGACTGGAGTGATCCCACTTATACTAACGATGGAACGAACTCTTTTCACAGATTTTTTAAATGCCCGCTTGTCAGTCCAAAGGATCAATTCCCAGAAGCAGATTCCGTAAGCCCTGATATATGGAACGGGAATCTGCACAACTCCGTACGAGATATGGAGAGGCTCCTCGGAAATATCACTGATTCGGAAGAAAGCCGTCGGAGATTATCGATCGATCCCGCGAAGCTTGACTACAGCGAAGACTTGTTGATCATGTGGACGCATATGGAGACAGTCGACGATCTGAGGGGGTATTTCAATGGCAAATATAAACGAATTGCTTATTCGAGCACCGAACAAATATTGAAAGAACTTCTGAAGGAAGACCTCATACTCCAAAGCGAGATACGTGAGCGGGTCGATCAGTTCAGGCGTGAACATTTTCTTTCCAATACACTCGGCCTGCATGTCCGCTATTCCGACAGGAAAGTCGCTCTCTCCAATATCCTCGGAAAACTCGACTCGGTTCTCAAGCGCATGCCTTCCAGCCGAATCTTCCTCGCGACTGACAATGAGCAAATCAAGAAAGAATTGGAGAATAGTTATCCGAACGTACTTACCGCGCCTCACTGGTATCCTGCTCCGGGGTCACATATACATCAGAACCAAGATTGTCCCGACCGTATAGAGAACGGCATAGAAGCGCTGGTTGATTTATACCTGCTCGCTGAATGCGATTATCTCATTCTCGACTCGAGATCGAGCTTTTCATACCTGGCTAAACTGCTCTCGAAGGCACCCGGCTCGCATATATATGACGTCAACAGAACAAGAAGACGGCGCCGGCAGCTGAGGAGCCTGATTTTACGGCTGTCAGCCAAACTTGGGTTGTATGCATTGGGTTTAAGGGCAATAAATACCGGCGTATGGATTCAGAATCGGCTTCATCTCTGAATCGTCTCGCCGGATGCGGGTTTTTCCGCTGACGATAGTATATCTACTATGAATAAGATGCTAAAGCACTATATCATCATTTTTTACAACAAACTTAAATCATTGTACGACAAGAGGAGCAGCTATCCTACTATCATAAACGCAAACGCTATAGACGAGTCAGAATATGCTAAACGCGCCCTTCTGTTGTGGGTCTCCAGGGATTTCCTGCTGAGAGAAAATGGACCTCTTTTTCTCACGCATCAACATTACAGGCAAAGTCAGCAGGTTACAACTGTTCTCGACGGCCTGCGATTCGCGGTCGATGTCGCCGACGTTAGAAGCAGGAATTTCACGCCTACCAGAGATTACGACCTGGTTATCCGCAACAAAGTATCCGAGTTCCCTCTCAAATCTGATTCAATCAGAATATATCTCGCAACGACCATGCATCATAAAATTCATAATGAGAACATACGGAGGAGACATCAGCTCCTATACGAGAGGCGGGGACGCCGCGTAAAGCTGCGGCGGATACAATCCGAATCGATGCCTTATGTTGAGAATGCGGATGCAATAATAGGTTTCGGGAACGAATATATTATTAGCACGTGGGAAGGAGCGTTCAATATCCCTGTTTACCCATTTAATAATTATGGGTTTAAGGAAACGGAATTCCTAACCGACTCGAAGGACTTCGCCATGGCGCGCAATAGTTTCCTTTTTTATGCAAGTAAAAGTCAGGTACAGAAGGGTCTGGACCTGCTTCTGGAAATATTTCCAAAGCACCCGGAACTCAACCTCTATGTCTGCAGTGAATTTGAGAAAGAGGAAGACTTTCGTGCTTGCTATTATAAGGAGCTTTACAAGACTCCCAACATACACCCCGTAGGATGGGTCAGAGTTAACAGCCGGCAATATAACGAACTAATAGTCAAATGCGCATATGTCATACACCCATCATGCGCAGAAGGACAGCCCGGCTCCGTGGTTCAGTGTATGTACTCGGGATTGATCCCGCTGGTCACGAGGGAGACGGGGATAGATACGGAGGACTTCGGGATAACTTTCGAGGATGACGGGCTGGAAGAGATAGAGAGAGTGATTCTGGAGGTGTCGCGGATGCCCGAGAGCTGGCATAGAGAGCATAGTATCAAGACGCGGAAGGTATCAGAAAAGAAGTATAGCGAGGATGCGTTTATGGAAAGGTGGAGAAATATGCTTGCCGAGATATTAAACGGTGCCGGCAAAAGCCGGCTATTCAACAGCGGAGAACCCCAGTGAAATTCTTACCGGACGAGCGGCTCTATTCCCGCACCGAATACTGCTTGCAATTCCTGCGTGAGCTCGATGCCGAAACCACGAAAGCCGGGTTGCAAACAGTCGAACGGTATCACATGTACTGGCACGGCACGTTTTCATCGAAACAGGCTTTCGCGGTCAAGTCCTTCCTGGCAACACAAGACCTCAACAACTCAGAACTGTGGCTGTGGCTCGACTCAGAGAACGGCTATGCCGGCTATGAAAACAATGTCCACCTCAAGCCTTTCCTGAGCTTCATTAGCGTGAAGCATTTTGATCCGGATGCCGAGGCCCGGGACACTCCATTGGGGGAAAAAACCGAGCTCTTCACAAGAGTAGCGCCAACTCAACGATCTGACTTCTTTCGCCACGTTGCGCTATACAAGCACGGCGGCACCTATGTCGATATTGACACGATGTTTCTCAGAGATATGAGTGCGCTGCTCCGCACAGTGCACCTCCATGATGAATTTTGCTATCGCTGGTCCGCTCACTTGCCGTATGGCAACAGCGCCGTCCTCAGACTCAGCCAGTATAGTGAAACAGCCCGCGCTCTGCTGTCTAAATGCGTCGAAGTCGGCAGTTGCCGCCCGATGAACGTGCTTAGATTTGAAGATAACGTCAACCTTGACCTCCTGGTTCTGCCATGCACGTTCTTTGACCCGCTTTGGTCTCATCACGACCGCAGAGACAATTATAACGATGCTCCATTCGACCGGTTCGAAGGCTTTTTTCACAAGTTTGGCTGGCGGTTCAAGCAGAATCCAACCGTTCGTTCTTACCGCGATTTCTTCCCCGGAGCGTTCGCATATCACTGGCACAACTTCTGGAATGCACGCGAACATCAGGATTCATACTTTGGTCTATTCAACCGGGAGTTTGATATAATCCTCCGGGAAAAACTGGGTATCGACCTTCCGACACGGCTAGCACAGGAGATGGAAGACGGAGCGGCAAAAAAATGACCGACGGCTCTGAAGTTGGATTGGAGAAGAGGAGGGAGTTCCTGGTATATGCAGTCATATTTATAATTATCGGCGGCTCACTCTTTGATATCATCACCCAACGGGAACACTGGCCATTTTCCCCATATTCAATGTTTTCTTCGGTCAGACGGGATTATTCCTTAAGCTGGTTGAAGTTGTTCGGTCTAACGGATATCGACTCGTCCCGCGAAATACCTCTCACGGACCCCAAATATATTCAGCCCTTAGATGATATTAACATACAAATGGCAATGTCGATGAAGAGAAAGCCCGATAACGTAAGTTACGAGTCGTATGTGGAGGAGGCACTGCGCCATATTCTAACTAGGTATGAGGCATTGCGCATTGCGGGAAAACACGATGGGCCGGAACTCCATGGAATCAGGCTCTACAGATATCAATGGAAGCTCGACCCTTTGACACACGGCGTAGAACGACCGGACCTTCGAGAGCTAATCCTTGAAGTCAGGGAGCCCCGGAAAGAATGAGGCGCCGAATATCATTTCTAAGAGAACATTGGAGACACTTCTGGTTCGAGCCTGCGACACCTTTTAACCTCAGCTTCTGTAGAATACTATTCTTTGGTTCGATGTTATTGTTTTACCTGCAGATCGATTTCAGCGACTGGGCTGAAGTTGATAAATTTTTCTGGAAACCCATCTGGCTTTTTAAACACTTTCATCTGTTCGTGTTGTCCAAAGACCAACTAGTAATCATTCAATTTATATGGAAGGCGGCTCTCGGATTGAGCTGTATCGGCTTGTTTACGCGTCCGAGCACCATCATCTCTTTCGTTCTCGGAATATATCTACTGGGACTGCCGCACAACTTCGGCAGGACAAGTCACGAAGATGCGATTTTGGTATTTGTACTCGGAATAATGGCATTATCTCGCTGCAGTGATAGTTTGTCCGTCGATCATCTTCTCTTGGGGCTTCGTAACAGAAATTTACAATCACCAAATCAACCGATTATGAGCGGCGAGTACACATGGCCGATACGAGTTATATGGCTTGTAATGGCGCTTATTTTCTTCGCTGCAGGTGCGTCGAAGATCATAAAAACCGGCACAGAATGGGTTATGTCAAATAATATGTCAATATTATTGTTACAATTTGATTACAGAAATTCGCCGTTAACATCGTGGGGGGTTTTTATAGCTCAATACGGCTGGCTTTGTCAAATGCTTGCCGCGGGCACTATAATTTTCGAGACCTGCTTTCCGTTGGCGTTGTTAAGCCGTAAAGCCCGCTGGATCGTAGTCCCGGTCATGGCTTCAATACAACTCGGCATACAAATACTAATGGGAATATACTTCACGCAGTTTATGATCGTGTATCTCTTTTGGATATCGTGGGACCGCGTTAGTCCCGTCATACGAGCGGTCGGAACCCTTGGGATATTTATGATGTTAAGACCGGACTGGGTTAATATGATAGCCCGGATAATCGGCATCGAATGTGATATGGAACTTCCGATTTACCTGGGTTTAGGCGGTTTCGCTTTCCTTTGTCTCATATACTACGCCGCATTCGGGGCATTGAAACCAAATAACCGGACTTAGGTCGTTATAATTACTTTGAAACACATCATGCGCAGAAGGCCAGCCCGGCTCCGTGGTTCAGTGTATGTATTCGGGATTGATCCCATTTCGTCACAAAAGAGACAGGGATAGATACGGAGGACTTCGGAATAACTTTTGAGGGTGACGGGCTGGAAGAGATAGAGAGAGTGATTCTGGAGGTGTCACGGATGCCCGAGAGCTGGCATAGGGAGCATAGCATCAGAACGCGGAAGGTATCGGAAAAGAAGTATAGCGAGGATGCGTTTATGGAAAGGTGGAGAAATCTGCTCGGTGAAATAATAAATTGTCCGGATAAGAATAATGACTTCAAATTTTAAGGTCGAAATGAAAAGATGGAGAGAGATTACGGTTTATGTATTAATCTTTGTAATCGCGTGCGGCTCTCTATTCGACATCATCACTCACAGGGAACACTGGCCATTCTCGCGATATCCAATGTTTTCATGGCTCAGGCGTGATTATTCCTATACAGAGTTTAAGTTATTCGGCGTGACAAAAGACAATCTTCACAGTGAGATGAATCTACTGGAACCTCAATATATTCAACCACTGACTATTCCACATTTATCGATGACTTTTAAAAAGAAGCCCGATAATTTGACCTACGAAGTATATATAAAGGAGGTATTGACTCGCATTCTTGAACGCTATGAGCTGTTACGCTTAGCAGGTGAACACAACGGACCGCAACTCCGTGGAATAAGTCTTTATAGATATTCCTGGAAGCTCGACCCTCAAGGCAGACGCGTAGAAAAGCCATACGACCGGGAACTAATATACGAGATCACAAACCCAGAATAAAAAATGAAGAAACAGATATTGATACAATACAAACATTGGAGACAATTCTGGTTCGAGCCTGCGACGCCTTATAATCTCGGATTCTGCAGAGCGCTCTTTTACGGAGCGCTCTTCTTGTTTTATATGCAGATGGATTTCAGCGCTTGGGCTGAAGTAGATACCATCTTCTGGAAGCCGATATGGCTTTTCTCGCACTTTCACATACCTGTAATATCTGAAAATCTTATAGTTATTATTCAGTTCGTATGGAAGGCGGCGCTCGGTTTGAGCTGCATCGGCCTTTTGACTCGACTTAGCACATTTACGTCATTTGTTCTCGGAATATATTTACTTGGGTTGCCCCACAACTTTGGGAAGACGAATCACTCCGATGCAATATTGGTGTTTATCTTTGGGATTATGGCTGTTTCTCATTGCGGCGATGATCTGTCGGTGGACAGGTGGTTAACGAGACTCCGCAAAAGTACTCGCCAATCGGCAAATCAGTCCAAGAATGAGCGGTGAATATACATGGCCCTTGCGCACCGTCTGGCTTGTTATGGCACTCATATTTTTCGGAGCGGGGGTGTCTAAGATCAAACAGTCAGGCATCGAGTGGATTATGTCGGATAACCTGTCAATATTGCTCATACAATCCAATTTCAACGGATCGTCATTAGTATCATGGGGTACGTATATAGCTCAGATCAGTTGGCTTAGCCGGATGATTGCGGCGGGGATTATAGTATGCGAAGCCGGATTCCCTTTGGCCCTATTCAGCCGCAGGATGCGTTGGATATTGGTGCCTGGTGCTTTCTTGATACAGATCGGCATAATAATACTAATGGGTATCGATTTCAGGCTATTCATGATTGGTTATATCTTTTGGGTGTCTTGGGACAGAGTGGGTCTCATCGTAAGAACTGTCACGGTCTTCTGGATTATGTTGGCGTTAAGACCGGATTGGGGCAATGAGCTGGCTCGGATGGCTGGGATCAGACACGATATGGAACTTTTCATTTACCTTGGATTAACTATCTTTGCTTTTCTTTGTCTTATATACTATAATGCACGCGGTTTATGGAATTTGAAGACTCGGACCTAGGTCGATTTTTTATATTGTAAGCTATTATGCGTCTGTAAAGGAACGAATGCTGAGTCTTTACCAATCACATTGACATTCTCTTTACGCTTCTTTTTATTTAAGTTTCAATTCTTCCTAGTGAGAACGCTTATGTGACTGATAAAATACTCATTGAGATGCATGTGTATTGAGCAACGTTACTTATCAGCCAAAATCTACCAGCCCTCAACAAAATATTGTAGACATTTCTGTGGTTGTTCCTTTTCACAACGCCGAAAAGAGTATCGAACAGTGTATAACGGCCCTCCTTTCACAGTCTTTCCCGACTTCGCGCCGCGAAATGATAATGGTTGATAACAACTCAACGGATAATTCGGCAGAAATTGTAAAGAATTATCCCCAAATACGACTACTATCGGAATCAAAGCAGGGTTCATACGCTGCGCGTAACTTCGGAGTCGCCGAATCCAGGGGCGGCACTATCGTGTTCACGGATTCGGATTGCATACCAGACCCGGAGTGGCTGAATAGGATTTCGGAGGCCCTGCGCTCGCCCGGGGTGGGCATTATACAGGGGGGACGCCAGTATACCACTGAATCGCGAGGCCTTTTGATGCTCGAAGCTTATGAGTCCGAAAGAGCTTTATACACGTTTTCGGGAAAATCGAAGGGACTCTATTACGGATACACAAATAACATGGCTGTCAAAAGGGATGTATTTGACCGGTGCGGACCGTTTTTAGAGGTTATGAGGGGAGCGGACAGCATTTTTGTGAACCGCGCGATCGAGGAATATACGTCTGAAATCATACGCTACGTGCCAGACGCCTCTATAAGACATCTGGAAATCACAAAATTGCGGGATTACCTTGGTAAGAGGTTCATATATGGAAAGAGCCTCGAACAGAATTACGATATAAGGAAGGAGACTCACAGGCAAATGACTTTTTCCGAGCGATATGAGATAATCCACTCGACTATTAAGAAACATGGGTATAGTGTTGTTGACTCTATATATCTAATTGCATTGGTCCTTGCCGGCGTGGTTTGTTTCACGTCGGGACGCCTGAGCGTCAGAATCGCCAAACTGCGCAAGGTGCTGCCCTGATCGATGGAGCCGCGGCGTGATTAGCCGCAGCCTTGCCCATGTTCATACCCGGAAACCCGGATGACAATGATATGATACGTATTTCCGTGATAGTGCCATTTTATAATTCGGAGCGATACATCGGACAATGCGTCGAAGGTCTGCGAAACCAGAATTATCCGGAAGAACGCTATGAGATCATATTCATCAACAACGGTTCGATGGATTCTTCGGCAGACATTATAAGGCGGCATCCTCAAATTAAATTAATCTCCGAAAGAAAACGGGGATCGTATTCAGCACGCAACAGGGGACTTCAATCGGCGAACGGCGAGATAATCGCCTTTACGGATTCGGATTGCGTCCCGTCCGGCGACTGGTTGAATGAGATTGAATCGGCGATGGCCAATTCCGATGCGGGCATCGTCATTGGGAAATATCAAGCCGCCAGGGAATCGTTCATGCTCTCGATGCTGGAGGACTATGAGAATGAAAAAAACAACTACGTATTCACGAGCGGGATCAAGGAATTATACTATGGATATACGAGAAATATGGCAGTCCGAAAGATGCTGTTCGATGATATGGGACCGTTCCTCGAAAGAGCCAGGGGGTCGGACGTTATCTTCATTCGCGGATGCGTGGACAGATATTCGTGTGATATCATTCGTTATTCGCCCGATATTCGGGTTCGTCATATGGAAATCGATAGTCCGGATAAATTTTTCCGAAAAATATTCATTTATGGGAGGAGCAGCCGTGAATACGGACGGGTAGTAAATGCCAGACCACTAACCAATTGGGAAAGGTTTCAAGTATTCCGCAGGACCGCTCGCGGCGGAGGGTACTCATGGTGGAAAGCCATAGCTCTTCTAGGTCTTCTTGCCGTTGGATTTTCCTGCTGGGTCTTGGGAGGTATCAGCAATACCTTGAGTTTTAAACGAAGAGACAAATAGACATCGGTTATCATGGTCCCGGATAACCAGGTAGTTATAAAGAGTGCGTTATATATCGCCATGACTGGTCCGGGGAGGGAGCCCGAACCGTTATCTGGCAGGTTCCCAAGGACAGGGACGGGTACTCATTATATGTTTTCGGCGACAGTGGATAGGATTCAGATATCATGATATAATCCCGTTCCTTAAGATATATACGGACAATTTTTTCCTATTCGAACTTGCCAATAAGCCGACGTAGCTCAGTGGTAGAGCAGCTCACTCGTAATGAGCAGGTCCCCAGTTCAAGTCTGGGCGTCGGCTCCAATGATTACGGGGACTTACTCGTATTTTCAATCGATAGCATCAGTTTTTTCCCTCTTTTTTCTGCGAAAAGTCAGTAGAAGTCAGTGACACGTTTTCGACTGCATCCCGAAAAGACTGCCCCGGATGCACGTATCGCATTGAGGCTCGGACATCACTGTGCCGGAAATGTGCTTGAATAGTCTGCACTGGAAAACCTGCCTCCCCTACCCTCGTAGCGAACGCGTGTCGCAGATCGTGAATACGTAAACCCGTAAATTAGCTTTCTTAATCGCCGCCCTCCAAGCCCGACTCGGAGAGCCCATAGGTTTCAAAATGGCTGTTACTGTCACCGGTTGTACGATCAGCAGATTGTGGCAAGGTCAAAATGGATTGCAAGCACACGGGGCTGTGTTTCATAAACGACCGTTTACAAATTAATTCTTTATGTTAACTCGTATACATCATTTATGGCTGAACCGCCTGAAGTGGCTAAAGTTTCAATATCTTTTCCTTAAATGAAGATCCGACACACTCCTGCCCTGAGAAGAGAGAACTTCTGCTTGTCTTAAATGCCTTATTATTTGCTCTGCAGTGTAACGATTCCTCGCCATTCCGATGAACTCCCGTATATAGGGTTCTTTATCGAAAATCCAACTTAACTTATGGAACTATTACAGGGGGGGCAGGTCAGTATAAAATTTTTTATTTTCATTCAAGAAAATAGTTGTTGACATTATTGACATCTTTGTGTTAGTCTCACTCTAGACTAAAAGGGCAAACCATTCGAAAGAGTGGGACGCAAAGTCACAGGCCTAAGAACTTGATGTTTAAGGCGGCTGGATTGCAATAGTTAGATCTCAAAAAATTTTACACCTTCCTGTGTGTCTAAGTTGCAATCTAGCATATAAGTGATTTCCCTTTTACTCTGACTTTTTTAGGGTGATGGGAATATGATTGTACTCGAATGCGGGTTTACTGAGGATCAGACTACTCGAAGTACCTCAGAACAATCGCCTAATAGTTCAAACTCAATAAGCCCCCTGGATTTACTAAATCTCATTGGGCTTATGAAACTCAGCAGAGGTAAGCCTGAGATTATGATTGGTCTAATAGACGGACCAGTCTTTTTGAACCACCCCAACCTCTCCAATGAGAATATTCGTGAGATCCCGGGGAAACTTTCATGTGCGTGCGCACTTGCGAGCAGCACTGCCTGTATGCACGGAACATTTGTAGCAGGTATATTGTGCGGAGAGCGAGGTTCCAAAGCCCCATCAATATGTCCCGATTGCACCCTGCTGGTACGTCCGATCTTCGCAGAGCCGTCTGAGAACGGACAAATGCCAAGTGCGACTCCAGATGAACTAGCAGAGGCGATTATCGAGACAGTTGATGCAGGCGCAAACGTGATCAACCTGAGTGCTGCCCTTGCACAACCTTCGTCTAAGGGTGAGCGCAAATTAGAAGAATCTCTAGATTATGCCGCAATGCGCGGAACTATTATTGTTGCGGCTGCGGGAAATCAAGGAACAATCGGAAGCTCCGCTATCACGCGCCATCCCTGGGTAATTCCTGTTATTGCATGTGACAATCAAGGAAGACCGCTTATCTATTCGAATCTCGGAAGCTCGATAGGCAGGAGAGGTCTAAGCGCCCCTGGTGACAACATTACAAGTTTGGGAACTAATGGCAAATCACACACATTCGGAGGGACGAGCGCTGCAGCGCCATTTGTAACAGGTGCAATCGCACTTCTATGGTCCGAATTTCCCTCCGCAACCTCAGCTCAAGTGAAACTAGCGGCAGCACAAGCACACGCCCGGCGGCGGGCTACGGTTGTCCCGCCTTTATTGGATGTTGAGAGAGCATATCAGGTCATGAAGGTCAACTTTAGGAGAAAGCAACATGAAAAAAGATGAGACAAGGAAAGGCCGGCCTTACAGAGTGCGACTTCCGGGATTCACCGCCGATGAGGACATCGGGCTTGGGGACGTGATCAAGCGAGCAACAACCGCGGTCGGAATCAGGCAATGCGGCAGCTGCGAACGTCGTGCCGCGGCGCTGAACCGATGGATAGTTCTCTCCGGGCGGCGTTAAATGTAGAGAGGAATTGCGATGTGCCCCGAGTAAATGGATACACAGAGTCTTTCAAATATATCTCAAAAAGAGGAGAAATATTATGGAACAGAATGATGAAGTGAAAGAACAGTTGGGAGACCAAGCTGTAAATATGAAGGACACATTGGCAATTTCTAAATCTCCTGGCAATGGTCATGCAAAAACGACTATCTCTCCGCAGACCGACCAGGGAAGCTGCCCCACTTGTGGAGACGGAACTGCTTCTACGCCCCCTTCCTACATATATGCACTTGGCAGAGTCAACGCGGTTTGTCCACGGCTGTCGGTGGAAAAGGAATTTGCCCAAGCCACCGGACGAGGAGATACAGCCGGGCTCACAGACCGGCAGGCCCTTCACAAGATTCTGTCTGAGCCAAAGAACCGCTACCTTGTGCGGCAGTTATGTTGGGTGTTTACCATTGAGGGTTTGGAAACCTACGTACTACTTCCTCGCGACCAAACGAGCTATGATCAGCTGGTGGACTCCCTACACTCTTCGCGTCTCACAGATATTGATGTGGTGATTGGCTTAAGGGGACCAATTGCCCCGCCTGAGATGTGCAATGGGCTTATGGTTCCCATTGTAGTGTTCGACCAGATGTATTCATTCGACATCGACTCTTTGATAAAGTCTATTCCAAAACCAAAGGAAATTGCCACAAAAGATTTCACACCCGCTGCAGAGGAACTGTTCCTGAGGATAATGCAGATGGCTGATAATGGGGGAGCGACAGATGAACATCGCGCCCTAAACTATTCAGCGGTGCGATGCAGTGGAATCTACGCCAGGGCGGCAGAAGCCTTCGCTCAAAACCAATCTTTGACAGCGGTTGAGGTGCGTCCTTCGCCTCTCAGCAGCACGCGCAAAATCGTTGAGGTAATATTCTCTTTCACGAACCGCAATACCGATGTCACCGAAAAGTTCTTTATTCGCGTGGATGTGACCGAGGAATTTCCATTCCTGGTCAGCAAGTTATCACCGTACTATGACCGATAAGATCGAAAATCACTCTATAGGGAGGTAAATGAAATGACTATTCCAGGATTTACCGCAGATACTTCACTCCACGAGACGAGCAGGCGCTACCGGTCTGTAGCGACTCAAGGTCGTAGTAGCGGAGAGCAAAGAGTTATTTCACAAATACGGGTTGGTGGCGGTTTGGGGGGGGTAGGAGGGGCAGGCGGCTTAAACGCTTGGGGCTGCTGGGAGTCTGAATGCTGCAGATGTGTTGCTTGGGGCCCCTGCTGGCCTACCGGAGACGGCCGTTATGTATGCGAGTGTCAGCAGCAGGTGTGCGAACCATGCACGCGGTGCATTTGGCCTTGGTGAGAGGAACCGTTCTTTCACTCAAGCCCCGCCTAAGATGCGATGAACGGTGGGGAAAACGGGATGTGCTGCAAATATGCACCGTGTGGTGTGTGAAAATTTTAGGTATGTGCAAGAATCCGAAAGGAGGTGAGCGAATTGTATAAAATGACTATTCCGGGATTTACCGCAGATACTTCACTCTACAAGACGAGCAGGCGCTACCAGTCTGTAGCGACTCAAGGTTGTAGTAGCGGAGAGCAAAGAGTCATTTCACAAATACGGGTTGGTGGCGGCTTGGGGGGGTTAGGAGGGGTAGGCGGCTTAAACGCTTGGGGCTGCTGGGACAGCTGGTGTTGCAATTGCGAATATCACATGAGATGTAACCCCATTTGTCACTGGGATTGCTGCGAAACACCATGCACGCGATGCATTTGGCCTTGGTGAGAAGAACCGTTCTTTCACTCAAGCCCCGCCTGAGATGCGATGAACAGGGGGGAAACCGGGATGTGCTGCAAATATGCACCGTGAGGTGTGTGAAAATTTTAGGTATGTGCAAGAATCCGAAAGGAGGTGAGCGAATTGTATAAAATGGCTATTCCAGGATTTACCGCAGAATTCTCGCTCGACAAGATGGGTGAGCGCTACTTGCTTCAGACGGGCAAGGTCGACCGTACGGATGGTCAGGTTATAATTCCGCAAGAAATGAAATGCAGTGATGACGGAAGGCTTTGCCTAGATTGCCATTATGACAACAAAGGGAAATTGTTGTACTGTGACGTGATTTGGCTGCCTCCTGTACGTGAGCTTAAGTTGAGCATGATGCTCTGAGCAATTCGGCAGTGCGTTATTTCACCATCTCACCACGGCATCGAGCATGCCGTCTAGGGTATGCATTCTAATGTCGAACCGTGAGGCTGAGTAGACGCGTTCTTTTAGTTCCGGCTGTGCTTGGTCCAGGGCCTTCTGGAACTCGGCTCCCGGCGCCGGTTGAAGAGGGAACGAGAGCTGAAGTTCTTTGGACACTTCCTCATACGACGTCCGAGCACACTCCAACTTCGCTTTAGACCCAAAATAAGTTATTCCCAGCAGATCGACGGCATCACGCGCCTTATCGTTTACACGGCAGGTTTTTATAAACAGGGAGACTTATATATCGATTTCCATCAAATCCTCGGCGAGAATTACATCCACGTCTACATACTCTCTAACTTGCCCGATAATGTCTATCTCATCACAATCAGTATAAAGGTGTGTCAGAATAATTTTTTTAGCCTTTGACGCACTTGCAATCATTCCGACTTCGCTTGGGGTAAGATGGGCGTAAAATTTAAGTTCATCGGGAAATGAGCATTCGACGATTAACAAATCCACACCTGTTGCAAGCTCAATCAATGAATCGGTGTATCCCGTGTCCCCGGAGTATACTATTGATTTTCCGCCAGATTCTATCCTGTAGGCAACGCTGTTTTCCGTATGAAATGTATTTCGGGCGACCAAAACAAAATCGTCCAGCCTCAACGGTTCCTCAGTTATTTCTTTGATAGTCAAGTTATCCGGAGCAATCCAATCGTGGAAGGCTAACTTTAAAGATGAGTAGAACTCTGTAAAACCTTTTGGGCCCCATATAACAAGGGGTTTTTCCCGGTTTTTAGTGGGGTGAGGATATTTTGTTGCAAATAAGAACGGGATTAAATCTGCAGTATGATCGGGATGAAAGTGGGTTATAAAGATATGGTCCACTGTAAGATAATCAACGCCGACCATACCTAATTTCCATGTAGTACCGCTACCGCAGTCAAGTAAAATTGTCGATTCGGAAAGCTCAAGCGCGTAGCCTGACGATCCTCTTCTAATATTGGGAACGCAAGTTCCAGAGCCTAATATATGCAGTTTCATCTTACACACTGTAATGGGTTATGAACTAAATATAGTTCATGGCCATTGAAGCTAATACTTCGCTCCATCCGAGATTCCGTTCGCCTCGATACCTTTCTCTCCACCAGGACCGGTGTTATCATATATGAGTAGTGTTCGAAATCAAGGGCTCTTGTCTCTCTGATACACGCTTTGTTATCAGCCTTTGATTCCGCTTAACAGTCAGGATATTACCTTCATGAATTTCTACGCATGCTTCATATTACCCCCTACCCTATCCAAATATATATCACCCACATACTCCGGAATCCCACTAAATGATTAAATATTACGTATTCTAGATTTAGAGAATTTCTAAATCATAGCAATTCGATATGCGCAGGAATTAAGCAACGATGCTTAATTCCTGCGCATTTTTCGCACAGAGTAATTTAACCTAAGCACAAATGATCAGATACATAACTGATAGGATTATTTTCCTGCCATCTCATCTGTTAAATATTTATTCGTTCTTAGCAGACCTTACGCGCAATTTCTTTATATTACTCGTCCCTCCTTATAATGGTAGATTACGAATTCTTTCCACTGGCATCCATATTGCCACCGTTGAGTACCAATACAGGGGGATATATGCTGTTAGGACGCGCGGTGCAAAGCAGGAACACAGGAGAGAGCCATCAAGTCAAATCTCCCATTCAGGCGTACCTAGAGCGCCTGCACGCAAAATGCACGAAGCTGCAAGACGGAAAGATCGCTACCTATATCCCGGAGCTTTCTAAGGCGGACCCTAACTGGTTTGGTATCAGCATCGCTACCACCGACGGCCGGGTCTACGAAACCGGCGATACTCGTCAGCCCTTCACGATTCAGTCGATTTCAAAGCCGTTCGTGTATGGCATTGCTCTTGAAGATCGAGGCATAGAGGCGGTGCTCGACAAGATTGGGGTTGAGCCGACCGGCGATGCCTTCAACTCGATCAGCCTCGCGCCGGAAACCGGCTGTCCGTTCAACCCCATGATCAACGCCGGTGCTATCGCTACAACGTCTCTAGTGGCCGGAAATTCCGGCAAGGACAAGTTGGATCGTCTCTTGGGAGTTTTCTCCGTCTACGCCGGCCGCAAGCTTTCCATAGATGCCACTGTGTACAGGTCCGAGAGAGAAACAGGCCATCGTAACCGTGCCATCGGTCATATGCTACGTAACTTCAACATACTGAGCGAAGATCCTGATATAGCGCTCGATCTCTATTTTCGGCAGTGCTCAATCTCCATTGATTGTCGAGACCTGAGCTTGATGGCGGCCTCTTTGGCGAACGGCGGAATCAACCCGCTTACGAAGGAGCGCGCAATTCGCGACGAACTCGTTGAGAACATAATGAGCATCATGACCACTTGCGGTATGTATGACTACGCGGGTGAGTGGATGTACTGGATCGGCATACCCGCAAAGAGCGGCGTGTCAGGAGGAATAATGGCGGTTATGCCGGGGCAAGCCGGGATCGGCGTTTTCTCGCCTCCTCTCGATGCACGCGGGAACAGCGTCCGAGGGATTGAGGTTTGCAAGAACCTTTCGAAGGATTTTAACCTGCACTGCCTTCGCGTTCCGCGTTCCTCGCGTGCTGCGATTCGGGCACAGTACGATGTCTCCAAGATCAGGTCCAAGCGACTACGTGGTGAGCGTGATGCGGAAATTCTCGATAAATCGGGCATGCGGGCGAAAGTATATGAGTTACAGGGTGATCTTGTTTTTTCCGCTGTGGAAGTGACGGTCCGCAGGATAGTCGATGTTAGCGATACGACAGACATAGCTGTTATCGACTTCAAGCGAGTAACACATATTGAGGATTCGTCCGCGCAGACCCTGCTCGAACTAATTAAGACTTTCGAGAGTTGTGGAAAACACCTTTTATTGGTGAACTTACAGAAGCACCCGAATTTTGTCAGATTTTTAGAAGAGCAGCTTAACACCGATGATCAGCAGGAGGCTTGGCTGCACATTTTCCCTGATATGGATATTGCCATCGAGTGGTGCGAGAACCGTTTGATAGCCAGTCAGCAACCCGAGGACAGCTCTCTTGAGTCGGTGACACTGGCCGAGCATGACCTTTGCCGGGGGCTCGCGCCTGAAGCCGTCGCGTTCCTGGAACCTTTGCTCACGAGCAAACGTTACGACCCCGGAGAGCTCATAGTACGAAAGGGAGAGCCGGCGGATGAAATTTACTTGCTCATGAGCGGTGAAGTTAGTGTTATAGTCGATCTGCCTAACGGTCAGATCAAACGGTTATCGACCCTTTCTCCCGGTATGGCATTCGGTGAGATTGCGGTAGTGAACCGCACGGTACGGTCAGCAGACGTCCGTGCCGATAAACACGTAGAGTGCTACCTACTCTCTACGACTGCATTCGATGAGCTGGGTGAAACGAATCCCACGGTGAAGATGACGCTTCTCCAAAATCTGTTGCGCAATTTCTCCCGAATGCTTATGATAGTTGAGCGGGAAGTCACTACGCTCTCATGGTGAGTAGTGAGTTTGTGCCGGAACATCCTTTCTTGTATCCGAACAGGTAGTTTGCTGTAGAAGAGTAAAGGGGGTGGAGAATGAAGAGAAGGCATCTCTATTATTTGCGCTTTATCATGGGTGCAAGCTTCTTGTCGGCTTTTCTATACTCCCATGCCGCGTTCGCAGAGACGTGTGAGAAGTCGGTTGCAAAAGTGGTCTCGGTCCAAGGAACCGTAGAGGCGCAAAAGGTGGGTGAAACGAATTGGCAGCCGGTTAAATTGAATGACACATACTGCCCCGGAGATAAGATTCGGGTGCAGGATAAAAGCCGTGCCGACGTAACCTTGCTTGAGAAATCCGTAATCCGCCTTAATGAAAATACTACGATAACCCTCGAAGGCGTAAAGGAAGAACGGACCAGCGTGGTAGACATGATCAAGGGAGCCGCACATTTCTTCAGCAGCGGCCCCAGCAGCCTGGAGGTGCATACGCCCTTTACCACTGCCGGTGTCAGGGGAACAGAATTTCTGGTAAACGTTGAAGAAGACAAGACTCTACTGTCTACTTTTGAAGGGACGGTTGTGGCCTCTAACGATGCAGGAAGCCTGACTCTTACCGGCGGCCAATCGGCCGTTGCCGAGGCCGGGAAAGCGCCGGTGCTAAGTATCGTGGCGCGTCCGAGGGATGCCGTCCAATGGACATTGTACTATCCGCCCGTCCTTTATCTCCGCCCTGATGAATTTCATGCCGGTGCGGACTGGGAAGGAATGGTCCGTAAATCCATCGAGCTTTACATAAGCGGGGATATTCAGGGAGCCTTCAACAGCATTAAGAATGTTCCCGAGGATATCCGTGACCCGCGCTTTTTTGCTTATCGAGCCTCACTGCTTCTGGCCGTAGGACGGGTTGATGAGGCGGGTGCAGATATCAAGCGGGCCCTGAGTCTGAACCCGACGTATGGCGACGCCTTAGCGCTTGAAGCAATTATCTACATTGTGCAGAACGAGAAAGATAAAGCGCTTGAGGTTGCGGAGAAGGCCGTCGAGACGAATCCCGACTCCGCCACGGCAGAGATAGCCCTTTCATATGCACAGCAGGCAAGTTTTGACCTGAAAGGCGCTCGAGCAAGCCTCGAAAAAGCGGTGCAACTGGATCCTAAAAACGCGCTGGCGTGGGCACGGCTGGCGGAGATCTGGTCGTCATTCGGCGATCTGGATAAAGCACTCAAAGCGGCACAGAAGGCAGTAGCCCTGGAGCCGAATCTCTCGAGAACGCAAACAGTTTTAGGCTTTGCCTATCTGACGCAGGTCGATACAAAACAGGCAAAGGACTCATTTGAAAAAGCGATTGCCCTCGATCAGGCTGATTATCTCCCGAGGCTGGGTCTTGGTCTGGCAATGATACGGGATGGCGATCTGCATGGCGGAGGCAGGGAAATCGAGATTGCCGCAAGCCTTGACCCCAACAACTCCCTTGTCAGAAGCTATCTTGGTAAAACCTACTTTGAAGAAAAACGCACCAAGCTGGACGTGCGTGAGTACGAAACCGCCAAGAAACTGGATCCCCTGGACCCAACACCGTGGTTCTACGATGCGATAGCGAAACAGACTACAAACAGGCCGGTCGAGGCCCTGCATAACCTGCAAAAATCCATCGAATTAAACGACAACAGGGCGGTCTATAGGTCGCGTCTGCTGCTCGATTCGGACCTGGCCGCGCGAAGTGCCGGCCTTGCCCGAATATACTCCGATCTGAGCTTCCAGCAGCTTGCCCTCGTGGAAGGATGGAAATCGGTTAACATCGATCCTGCGAGCTTTTCCGCCCACCGGTTCCTGGCAGATTCATATGCCGTTTTACCCCGTCACGAGATAGCCAGGGTCAGCGAGCTGCTACAGTCCCAACTGCTTCAGCCGATCAACATCACCCCTATTCAGCCCCGGCTCGCAGAGAGCAATCTCTTCTTAATCTCCTCCGAAGGCCCGGGGGCTGCGTCATTCGATGAGTTCAACCCGCTGTTTAACCGTAACCAGGTAACGCTGCTCACGAGCGGCCTTGTCGGTGAAAATGATACTTGGGCCGGAGAAGGCATCGTCTCAGGCATATATAATAAGGCCAGCTTCAGCGCGGGTTATTCTCGATTTGACACGGACGGGTTCAGAGCAAACGACGACCAGACCGATCAAATCGCAACCGCTTATGTCCAGCTGGAACTCTCTTACAAAACAAGCATTCAAGCAGAGTACAGGTATCGAAATACAGAGCTGGGGGACCTCGCACTCAGATTCTTTCCCGATGACTTCCTCCCCGGGTTGAGAAACAAGGAAGAGAGAAACTACTTCCGGATTGGGGGACGGCACGCATTTTCACCGAATTCGGTCCTGATAGCCAACTTTACATATCAGAAGGCAGATTTTAATTTAACGGATAAGCTTGGCTCCTTTGACGCAGTAAGGCCGGAAGACGCTTATAGCGCCGAGGCCCAGCACCTTTACCGCTCGCAATACGTAAACCTTGTTACCGGCGCGGGATATTTCGACATAAACGGAAGGATCGACACTACCATCACGATTGATATTCCACCTCCCGACGGACCCATCGTTGCGCAGTCCACCACGAGTACGGATCTCCAACACCTGAATGTGTACGCATACTCTTACATCAACCCCCTGGAGAATGTGACGTTTACTCTCGGGGCAAGCGCCGACTTCTTGAGCGGCGACAGTCCCGACGTCGGGGATAAAAACCAGTTCAACCCGAAATTCGGTATTACCTGGAACCCATTTCAGGCTACGACATTACGCGCCGCTGTATTCAGGGTTTTGAAGAGAACGTTGATTACGGACCAGACCCTGGAGCCGACGCAGGTCGCCGGTTTCAACCAATTCTTCGACGATGTAAACGGAACGGAATCCTGGGTATTTGGGGGGGCCATCGATCAGAAATTCCCAAAAGACTTTTTCGGGGGGGTACAATTTTCCAAGAGGGATCTGAATACTCCATTCTTGGATTTTACAGTCGATCCTGAAAATCCTCCGATCCGGAACGAGGACGTAAACGAGTATCTGGGCCTTGCCTACCTCTTCTGGGCTCCACATCCGTGGTTTGCTCTCAGAGCGCAGTATATATTCGAGCGATTTGAGACTCAGGGTTTGACCGACCAGCCAAAAGAGCTGAATACGAATCGTGTCCCCCTGGGGGTCAATTTCTTCCATCCTTCCGGCTTGGGTTCTTCTTTCACCGTGACTTACCTCAACCAGGACGGGGATTTTCTGTCGCCGGACGGAGACGGTTTTGTGTCCGGCGAAGATAACTTCTGGATAGTCGATGCAGCGATCTATTACCGTCTGCCGAAGCGGTACGGTTTCATCACCGTAGGAGCAACGAATCTCTTTGACCAAAAGTTCAATTATTTTGAGGTGGACGTCGACAATCCGCGCATTCAGCCGGGAAGGATGTTCTACGCCCGGGTTACACTGGCGCTTCCGTAATCGGGAGACCGCTGAGAAAAATGGGGGTGTTGTTCATGAGAAACCCCCACGATGTTGAAAGAGAAATCGCAAAAGAAATTCTTAAATAAGGAGGTATTCATCATGTTTGAGAGATTAACGTTTATCTGCCTGTTAGGTATGATTGTGGTCTCGGCGTTGGGGACCGAAGCCGACGCGGCGACATGTAAAGCGGGTTATACGTACAGATGTCCGACCGTCGGGGGGACAAGATGCTGCGGATGCTGGAGGACGGGAAGCGAGATTTGTGACGCTGAAGTCGCCGGATTGGGCAACATTAAAAACTGTGTCCCGGGTTTGAATTGCCCGGTCGTGACTTGTTCCGTCTACGGCACAGTAGACTTAGGAGACGGGTTGTGCGACCCCAATACGTTAGACCCCGACTGCGGCATTGAGGGCATCGCCTTTGGTCTAACTCCGGTAATTTCTTCCTTAACAACCACTAATCACTTCCGACCGAAAAAGAGAGATTGTCCGGAACCCCAAGGACAGCCGCTTATTCTGGATACGCCTCTCACCGGTTCAGCCGATATCCAAAAGTGCGACAAGAACGGCCTATGTCAAAAATCAATCGAGCTCGATATAAGTCCGGATACGCAATTAACAACCTTTTCGGCCACAAAATTCAATGGGGAGATTTGCGTATGCCCCGGCGGGTTCTCGACCGAGGGAGAATGCTGCGCTAACATTCAGCGGCGAATCGGCGGCGGCTGCGCGAAAAAGGGTAAAGAGGTTTGCCTTGCACAGCAGTGTACGGCTGATCTGACGGGATACGTGCCGGGGACGGATATACCATATACGTGCACGGAGCTCCCGCAACAAAGTCATGAGTGCTCCGATCACGGACCCCACCATTGACCCGCGAGACATGCCGTCAGTGAACGTCATAAATTCACTAACGACGACAGGTTGAGGCAGCGCTACAGGCTGAGTCTGTGCCATTGGAGAACATGCGGATTCCGGCGAGTCCGGTCGGCGTAACAGATCCGGACCACCGGTAATTCTTCTCTCAACGGGTGTGCCTATGAAATTATTTTTTAAATCTCTTTCATCGACAAATCCTGTCTCTCTGACACTAGGCACAATCCTGGTTGTTATAGCGCTCTTCCTGGCGAGGACGACGATCCTCGACCTGATCGAATTGAAAACTTACGACCTCCGTTTTCTATCTCGCGGTCAGTTGCCGCCCTCACCGGCAGTCGTAATCGCGGTAATAGATGAAAAAAGCCTCGATAGCGAAGGGCGCTGGCCCTGGCCCAGGTCCAAGATCGCTGCTCTCGTGGACGTCCTATCACAAGACGGAGCCAAAGTTATCGGTTTCGATATAGGTTTCCTTGAGGCGGATGAGAACTCCCAGCTGGAGTTTATCAATCAATTTAGTCAGAAAGTCGATGCTCTGGATGGGAAACACCCACGACTGGCCGACTTCATACAAAACAGCAAAAAGCGAGCCGATAACGACATGGCCCTGGCCGTCGCCATAAAAAATTCGCCTGCTGAAGTAGTCCTTGGATATTTCTTTCACATGAGCGAAGCCGACCTCGATTATAGTATCGAACAGAGCGAGATAGACCGACAGCTCAAGCGCATCAGCGCTTCAAAATACCCTTTCGTACTCTATGAGGAACAAGGAATCGATTCTGTCCCCTTCATTAGAGCCTATGCCCCCGAGAGTAATCTCGAAATCTTTACCAAAGTAGCGGCTTCTTCGGGTTATTTTACTCTGCGAAGTGACGAGGACGGTGTCCTCCGCTGGATGCCGCTCGCCATACAGTACGGCGAGGATATCTTTCCTCCTCTTGCGGTTCTGTGTGCCTGGCATTATCTGGACAAACCTCAACTGATGGTTAAGGTCGGTCGCTACGGAGTGGAAGGGATCCAGATGGGAGACCGTTTCATACCGACCGACGAAAGCGGTCAACTGCTTATTAACTACCTTGGGCCGCCAAAAACCTTTCCTCATCTCTCGATCAGCGATATAGTCAGCGGGAGGTTCGCCAAGGGGACTTTCAAAGGTAAGATCGTGCTTGTTGGGGCCACAGCCACGGGAATCTATGATCTGAGGAGCACACCCTTCAGCCCTGCGTATCCCGGTGTGGAGGTCCATGCCAATGTCATCGACAACATATTGACACAAAATTTCATCTCGAAGCCCCGGTGGACAAAGATTTACGACCTGCTCGCCATAATTATACTGGGAGCGCTGATCGGGATAGCCATACCGCGGATGGGTGCTTTCAAAGGGCTATTGTTTGTCTCCGGACTGATCATCCTGTATATCACCGTTGTCCTTTGGCTTTTTGTAAAGGCCGGAGTGTGGCTTAATATCGTCTATCCACTGTTGACCCTTTCGATGAGTTATATGGTTCTTACCGTTTATTACTATGCAACGGAGGAGCGCGAACGCAAGAAAATCAAAAAGGCTTTCACGCATTATGTATCCCCCGTGGTGATTGAAGAAATGCTCAAAGATCCGGGGCGGTTAAAACTGGGAGGAGATGAAAAAGTCCTGACAGTCTTATTCAGCGACCTTCAAGGATTTACTTCTGCGTCGGAGCGTTATGCTCCTCACGAGATGATCGTGCTTCTAAGTGAATACTACGCCCGAATGACAGAACAGGTCTTCGAATATCAGGGCATGCTCAAAGAGTATGTGGGCGACGAGCTGATGGCTATTTTTGGCGCCCCTGTTGAACAGATCGACCATGCGGAAAGAGCGTGTGGTGCGGCCCTGGCCATGAGAGATCATCGCAACGCGCTGAATGAAGAGTGGGCCAAGATCGGCCGCCCGCCCATGATCGCCCGGACCGGTATAAACTCCGGCCGCATGCTGGTGGGTAACCTTGGGTCCAAATATCGTTTTGCTTATGGAGTGCTGGGGGATCAGGTGAATCTGGGTTCCCGCCTTGAGGGACTCAATAAGGCTTATGGAACGGAAATTCTCATCGGGGAGAACACTGCTCAGTTGGTCGCGACTTCTTTCTTGTTGCGGGAAGTCGACATGGTGCAAGTGGTCGGCAGGGTACAGCCCGTGCGTATCTATGAGCTCCTGGCTACGAAGGGTACATCGCTACCCGATGAGCAAGAAAAAGCGTTTGGTTTCTATGCTGCGGGGTTGGGAGCATACCGCGAACGACGCTGGGGCGAAGCTCAGGAGAACTTCAACAAATCCCTGGGGCTATGGCCGGGTGACGGTCCTTCCCGGACGATGGCCGAGCGTTGCCAAATTTACCGGGAGACACCGCCGCCTGAAGAGTGGGACGGTGTTTTTGAGGCAATCCACAAATTCAAGTGAGCCGCGTAGCGCGGTCGATCTTGACGCACACGTTTCCGTCGCACTCCTTATACGTAACCACGGACATGAAATCGCCTTGGTTATTAAACGAAAAGTCAGTAAAACTCAGTTTATAATTCAGGTGTGATACATATGACTCAGGTGATTCTACCATTTAAGACACGTTTGTAACCGTTGGGCATTCTACAATATTTTAGGGCAGTTGATCTGAAATCGTTAGGTAATTTATGCTCTGGAAAATAACGTGCTCCCACTCGTAATGAGCAGGTCGGAGATTTCAATCCTCTTGTCGGCTCCATTTTGACGCCCGATTTTATATCGGTCACAACCCGGCCCGCCTGTTCAATAAACCCAGACTAAGGTAGTATGAAATCGAGCTGCGGCGAGAATAACGGACGTAATTTCAACTAGACGGGAAAGCTGAAATAGAAAATGCGGGATATTAAAGTCGGCCTCATCGGGTGTGGACGTATCGCGAGCCTGGTATACCTTAATATACTTAAAAAGCTGCCGGGGCTGCGACTTGCCGCGATTGCCGAATCAGACACAGTGAACAGGGAACAAGCCGGAAGATCGGCGCCTCACGCAGCGCTCTACCCGGACTATCAAGACCTGCTGCGTCACCCGGACCTCGATGCGGTGATAATCTGCCTTCCGAACGATATGCACGCAGAAGCGGCAATTTCGGCATTCGAATCGGGAAAGCATGTTTATCTGGAAAAGCCGATCTCCATAAGTACATACGAGGCCGAGAAGGTATTGAAGGCATGGGTGAGCGCCAATCTAGTAGGCATGGCAGGATTCAATCTTCGTTTCAATCCTGTCTATCTCTCGCTTAAGAAACATATCGAGTCAGACGCTATCGGGGAAATAACGTGCGTTCGCACAGTTTTCTCATACTGGCGCAGGGAATTCCCGGAATGGAGAAAGCATAGGGTCTCAGGGGGCGGAGCGCTGCTCGACATCGGCTCTCACCATGTAGACCTCATACGATATACACTGGACACGGACATGACCCAAGTTTCCGCAACGATCGGCTCTCATAATACTGAAGGTGACAACGCTATATGCGAGTTTAAAACATCGGGAGGCATCGATGTTCAATCCTATTTCTCGATAACATCGATAGACGAGGATAAAATTGAGGTTTACGGCACCCGGGGCAAGCTCTTGGCCGACAGATTCAATTCCAGCCTCAGGGTTGTAATCTCGGAGTCCCAGCGGCCGGGACTATTATCGCAGATCAAGAGCGATATTGGTTCGCTTCTTAACTCCCAAAATTTAAAAGACCGGATACTCTTCCCCGGTAAAGAACCGTCGTTTGAACTCGCGATCGTCCGTTTCCTTTCGGCGATAAAAGGGGCAAGTGAAGCGAGCCCTGATTTACTCGACGGTTACAAATGCCTCAAGGTTTTGGCCGCAGCCGAAGAGTCAGCACGGACAGGCGCAGTGGTATTTTTAGGAGAGGAGAAAGCTAAATGCCCCGGATAATTCGACACACCCACTCAAAAATGCTTTACGAGATAGTGCCGCTATGAAAGAAAATCAGCCGCCACTCATGTCCGTAATAATCACGACCATCGGCGGATACGAATCCGTCAGTACCGTAATCGAGCACCTTAAAAAGCAAACCGTGGCAGACAGGCTTGAAGTGATTATCGTATCTCCTTCGATGAGGCTCACGGACGCCGAGGAGACGGAGCTCAAACATTTCAACAACTCTATAATTATGGAAGCCGATTTGGATAACGGACTTTATAACGCTTGGGTAGATGCGGTCAATGAATCGCGCGCGCCGATAGTGGCGTTCGGAGAGAACCATGCGTTCCCGGTGCCGCAGTGGGCCGAGGCACTGATAGAGGCGCATAAGGGGCCATGGGCCGCCGTGGGGAGCGTCATCAGGAACGCCAACCCCGATAGTTTGAACAGCTGGGCGCAACTCTACATGACATACGGACGCTATACCGAACCTGTCGAGTCGGGGGAAATTAACGACCTTCCGGGACACAATACCTCTTACAAACGTTCGATATTACTGGATTATGGTGATGAACTTAGGTTTATGCTGATCAGAACGAATATAATGCACATGGACCTCCGGGCGCGGGGGTACCGCCTCTACATGGAGAATAAAGCTAAAACAGATCATATAAATATATCTAAAACGGTGTCTATAATTTTCGACCTGTTTTATAACGGTCAGCTGTATACGGCCGCCCTCGTTCATTATAAGAGATGGTCCCCGTGGAAAAGGCTTCTCCAAGCTCTCCTCGAGCCTCTGATAATCCTGAGACATTTTCAGGGCACCTTACAAAGTATCCGGCGCACGGGACAGTGGAACAAGCTCATCCCCGCATTACCGATCATAGTGACGGGACTCTCGGCTCATTTCTTGGGGAAATTATGCGGGTACGCATTTGGTTTCGGAAATACACAGCGGAATGTAAACAGCTTCGAGTTCGACAGGTTCAAATACCTCACCGAGCAGGATAAAAAACGTGTATCGAGTCTCTGAATTGGAGTCCAACGGATTTTTTAACGATGAAAATCCTGCTGGTTAATGACTACGGAATACCCACGGGCGGAGCCGAAATACAAATATTGAGGCTCCGCCAATTGCTGAGAGAGAAAGGACACGATGCCAGATTATTCACGACCAGCATAGAGAGCGGAGATTTCAAAAACGATGCGGACTTCAAATGCCCGGGTACGGTCTCATCTTTCCGCACGCTGCTTCAGACATTAAATCCGTGGGCATATTTCAGACTCCGGGATGTAATAAAAGAATTCAGACCCGACATAATCCATGTCAAGATTTTTCTGACTCAGCTCTCGCCGCTGATACTTCCGCTCTTGAAAGACATACCGTCTCTATATCACGTGGCGTGGTACCGCCCGGTCTGTCCCACCGGAACGAAATTTCTCCCCGACGGCAGCATCTGCACCGTAAGCCCCGGTATTCCCTGTTACCGGAATGGATGCCTGCCCCTTAGGGACTGGGGACCATTAATGATACAACTTAAACTATTCAGACGGTGGCGATGGGCATTCGATTCGATTATAGCCAACAGCAAATTTGTAAGAGACACATTGTTACTGAACGGCATCGACGGGGTGGAAGTGCTTTACTACGGCGCACCCCCGAGACCGGCAGGATTATCGCTATTCGAGACACCAACCGCGGCATACGCGGGACGTCTCGTGCGGGAAAAAGGCGTCGACATACTGCTCCGCGCATTCGCGAAAATAACGGAGCAGTTACCGTCCGCCAGGCTGCTGATTGCCGGTGACGGGCCCATAAGAGAAGAATTAGGGCTCCTCGTCTCGCGCCTGAATCTATCTTCGAACGTTACCTTTCATGGACACTTAACGCACTCGGAACTCGAAGCTGCGCTCGGCCGGGCATGGGTGCAGGCAGTGCCCTCGGTCTGGTCGGAGCCTTTCGGCATTACCGCCGTCGAGGCGATGATGAGGGGGACAGCGGTAGTGGCAAGCGCCTCGGGAGGACTCGAGGAGATCATAGAGAATGGAAAGAGCGGGTTCCTGGTGCCGCCGGGAGACGTGGATGCGCTCGCGGAAAAATTACTACTGCTTTTGCGCAACAGGAATCTCTCCGAAGCTTTCGGCAGGGCCGCACGCTACTGCGCGGAATCCGGGTTCAGCGAAGAGTTGTTTCTGTGTAAGCTGCTTGATATATATAAGAGGCTTTTGCCGGTATCTGTATGACGGCGTGTTTATAAGCACATTTCCATTCATGCCTGACTGATATTGAACGAAAGCATCAGGCCGTTGGTATATGAATATTAGCAAGATAAAGACGACGCGAGAAAAATCATTATCGGACGATAGATTCACTTTATTTTCATTCCTGTGGGCGGCAGCCGTAATTTTTCACCTCGGGAAGTGGAACATCTGGCTTCACTCCCCGGTATCTTTCGCGCTCGGAGTCTCGGCTGTATCCGTTATTTTGAGACCCTCCTCGTCTTACAGGTTTTACATATTAATAATATTGCAACTCATCGACGCCTTTGACAAAATGCCGTGGATTCCAAACCACTGGCTGTTCGCGTCGATAGTTAACCTTACGATTCTGGTATCAGCACTTATCCTTATCATCTCAGCCAGGGGCATAAGTATTGATAGGTCCAGATTATTTGACACGTTCACTCCCGCTCTGCGGCTCGAACTCGTTTTACTCTACTTCTTCACCCTCTTTCACAAACTCAACACTGATTGGTTTGATCCGGCCGTCAGCTGCGGAACAAAAATACTTTTATCATCGTTCGATCATCCGGGATTCTTTCAAGCGCCCTTGTTCTCGGAAACCATGCCCATATACGGAACCCTGATCGTGGAATGCGCTATACTCTTTTTTCTCCTAACGAGCAGGCTGCGTACAGCCGGAATCGTCATCGCACTGGTCTTCCATTTTATTCTGGGAATGTTCGAATACTATAACTTTTCGGGTGTCACATATGCCTTGCTGTTTCTATTCACCCCGGACAATATTACGGAAAATTTACTAGGGCTGTGGCATGACTTTGGGATCCCGAAAATGTATAAATTCCCCCCTGTTCCACAATTAATTGGTAAAGTGAAAGCGCCGATTCTTATAATGACGGGCGCCGCCTGTTTAGCTCTCTTTATTTACACAAAATTAAAATATCCGAGTGTTCAACCTTTCGTAGATCCGATGGACGTCGGGAAACTCGGGAAAACGAGACTTTACTACGCATTCCTTGTGCTCTGGGGATTATTCGGCAGCGCTATAATTGCAGTATTCCTAATTTCACTGCGAAGGGGAAAACCCCCGCACTATGAGACGCGTCGATATTTTATTCCCGGCTATAAAATATTAATGTTGTTCCCTCTCTTCGTCGCTATCAACGGTTCAAGCCCCTATCTCGGCCTCAAAACACAAACCGCATGGTCCATGTTCAGCAACCTGCATACCGAAGGAGGGCGTACTAATCATTTGATAATGCGCCGTCCATACTACCTGGCTGATTTTCAGAACGACCTGGTGGATATAAAGTATTCCTCCGACCCCCGTCTCAACGCTCTTCATGAAAAAGGATATTTACTTCCATATTTCGAGCTCAGACGCTATATGAGCATGAACTATAATTTCGTATCCGATAAAAACAAGCTCGAATATGTCAGGGCAGGCACAGATAAACGGGTATCAAATCCCGGCGACGATCCCGCGCTCTTCGAGAAGGAGAATTATTTCCTCCGGAAGCTGCTGCTCTTCAGACCAGTCCCATCAGGCAAAAGCAGCGTTTGTCAGCACTGATTGATGATTTGATTTATCGTGAGCTTCCCGCAGATTGAAAGAGAAATAAAACCATTTATAATTGATGTTCACTAATGACGCCCGATAAAGAACGCCCTCCCCTGGTTATCATAGGCTTAGACGCCGGTGATCCTATATTCATTGAAGAGTGGGCCGATCAGGGTCATTTGCCGAACATTTCCTCCATCATGAAAACCGGCTTATGGGGCAGGACAGCGGGGCCGGAGCTGGTTACGGAGCACGGAGTATGGATCTCACTCTTAAGCGGCATTTCCCGCGGCCGGCACGGTTATTACTACTTCAGACAATTAATACCCGGGGCTTATGATCTAAAATCCGTCACGGGACTCGATATAGACGCCCCTCCCCTCTGGTCACATTTAATCGGAACGAATAAAAAAACCCTTGTTATCGATGCAGCCGACACGGGCCTCTATAAAGGGCTTAAGGGAATCCAGGTCGCAAACTGGGCGACTCACCATAATTGGGACCCGTACCATTTTGTTACCGCATCCGAACCGCCCGATGTCATTGACGATATAAGCAGGAAGTTCGGGGCCAAGCTGATGATGAAAGAGAACCACGGCAGCACGTATGAACAGGATTTAGAGCTCCATAGAAGACTCATCGAAAATGTCAGGATAAAAGGCGAGATGTGCCGTCATCTCATCGACCGGGACAGATTCGATCTCTCTTTAATGATCTTCGCCGAATCTCACGCCGCGAATCATCAATTCTGGAAATACCATCCGAAAAACAGAGATATAGGAGATGTAGATTGCGAACTGACATATGCCATCAGAGACGTATACAAGGCGATCGACGCGGAGATCGGGCAGACACTCGACAAATTCGACAACCCTAACATCTGCATCGTGTCTTCGGTCGGCATGGAAGACGATTTTCCAAATGCGGGCCTGGGAGAAGCCTTTTGCAGACAATTCGGCTATCAGGCGACACCCGAGAGCGGCCCGTATTCCTTCAGTCCCATAGACATAGCGCGCAGACTCCTCCCCGAATCGGTGCGGATCGCGCTCAGCAAGCGAATGTCCAGAGAGCAGAGGGAGCAATTGGTCTCCGACATCTTCAGGAAGGGAACGGATTGGGACCGGACTACGGCTTTTTCAATACCTGTCTCGTACACGAGCTTCATACGTATCAATCTCAAGGGACGTGAACCCCGGGGCATCGTAGAACCGGGAGATGAATACCACGCTCTGATTGATAGAATCACGCGAGAGCTATTTAAATTGATCGACCCTGCGACGGGCGAACCCGCCGTCGTCTCCGTCAATAAAGCCGTGGAGATTTTTAATTGTGCCCCGCACGAGTATCTACCGGATATATTTGTCGAATGGAAGCCCGGAAGCTTCATGGAGCGGGTAGTTCATCCCGAGGCAGAAATAAGACAGAAAAGACCCGAATTCTTCAGGAGAAGCGACCATTCGGCTCACGGATTCATCGCGTTGTCAGGACCTTCCGTAAAAAAACGCGGAAAGATCGACGACATAGAGGTTCTGAACATCGCCCCGACTTTTTTGTCACTCCTGGGAGAGCCTGTCCCTGCCGCTATGACGGGACAAAAGCTCGACATCTAACCTCGCGGCCCTTTATTTTCCGGGTAGATATGGCAATATCTCATGTGGTGTACATACACACCCGGTCAGTAATCGATAGATAAACACAATCGGGATATTCACTATTCAGCATTTAAGAACGGATTTATCATAATGGAGGACCGATCCCTCGGGCGAGAAAGCATTTCCTGCCCGGAATGGACTATAATATTGTATCATGAACCGGCTTGAACCCCGTTTCTCAATCGTTATTCCGACCTTCGGGCGTCCGAAGCAGCTTAAAGAGTGCCTGGACTCGGCGGCCGAGATCGCTTACCCCGGGGACGGCTTCGAGGTGATCGTCGTCGATGACGGGAGCAAGACCTCTCTCGAAGAAATTGTCGGAGCGTTTCGGAAGAGGATCAACGTAAAGCTGTTCAGGCAGGACAATGCGGGGCCGGCTACCGCGCGAAACAGGGGCGCTGAGGAGTCGAGCGGCAAATACCTCGCATTTACCGACGATGACTGTAAGCCGTCCCGGCACTGGCTTACAAAATTAGAAGATGCGTTAAATCAAAACCCTGAACTATTAGTCGCGGGACGGACAGTCAACGATCTGCCCGACAACTCCTATTCGACTGCGAGCCAGCTGATCTCCGACTTCCTCTATTCCTACTACAATAATAGGGACGAAGCCAGGTTCATAGCCTCAAACAATATGGCCCTATCCAAAGAGCAATTCCTCAAAGTCGGGGGATTCGATACTACTTTTCCAATCGCCGCAGCCGAAGACAGGGAGTTCTGTGACAGGTACCTCTACTGCGGTTATAAAACGATTTATGCCCCTGATGCTATAGTGCGCCACTCACACCCGCTTACTCTGAGCGGATTCTTCAAGCAGCATTTTAATTACGGACAGGGCGCATATAAGTTCCACAATATCCGGGCTAGCCGGAGCCGGAATACATTGAAGATTGAGCCCGTGAAATTTTACACCGGTTTGATACTCTATCCCTGGAAGACTTCATGCCGTTATAAGACGTTCCTCTCTTTGTTAATAGCACTGTCCCAGGTAGCGAACGTGTCCGGATATTTTTCAGCGAGGATTCATTCGAACATATAATATTACTCCGGCCCGATCCATGTCCGGAGCCCCTGGACCATTCAAACGACATAGCCTAGACCGCGCGTCTGCCGAATACGAGCGATACTACAAAAATCACGAGGAATATCACGAACAATATCTTCGCGATACCGGCTGCAGCTCCTGCAATACCGGTGAACCCGAGAACGGCTGCTATAACGGCAACTACAAGAAACGTCAGAGCCCAGCTCAACATATTTATCACCCCCTTCTATGAATCCGGAAACGATCATCGGCCGAATGCATTAACCTGGAAAGGTGAATCAGCATTTTCGTGCCTACTTTTCGAATCCGCTAACTATCATTCAATCAGAACCCGCTCCTTGTGAAACAAGCCGCCCTCCCAGGTTTGCGAGGAGAAGAGCGGCCAGAGGTATGGGGTAAATAGGTCTAAAGACAAAAGCTAAACAACTCAATGGTTTTTAGACCAGCTATCGGCCGCCCTTTGAGCCTGCTCTCTCGTGTACCCGTATCTCTCCTGCAACTTCCCTACGAGCTGATCGCGTTTGCCGTTTATTACATCGAGATCATCGTCAGTCAGCTTCCCCCATTCTTCCTTCGCCTTCCCCTTAAGCTGCTTCCAGTTTCCCTGTACTTGGTCCCAGTTCATCGATATCACCTCCTATTTTCTACGGCTTCGATGGTTATTTGTCACACTGCTCCCCCGTCGTCCGAGGTATAGAGAGACTACAAAAAGCGCGAAGAAAACCAGCAATAGAATTTTTGCTGTCGCAGCCGCCGTACTTCCAATTCCCGTGAAGCCCAGCATTACGAGAATCAAAGTGACTATCAGGAAAGTAAATGCAAGCAACGCGACTATGAGAAAAGTCGCCGATAATCCGAGTACGATTGCGACTTCCTTGATGTTTATCGTCTTTTGCATATTTAGCATAAATGTGCAACATGCATGCCAGTGGTCAGTGCAAGCGCATAACTTTAATGATCGAAATGGGTTCTATCGCTATTCGTGCCCGTGAAGGCGGGGGAATGAATCAGGATTGTTTAGAAAAGGACAGCGGATGTTGGAGATTCTCAAACAACTTCAGAAATAAATGAATATGGCTCTACAGGAACTTCCGAGATTTCACATTGACACCAACCAATACTCATGTACCTTAATTCTACCGATATTGATATTCATTATCAGATGAACACTTCAAGATAATGTGCCCTCTTATAGATACATCAAGCCCGGAGAGTATGGTTTACAACCATAGACAATCGCCGTTTCAGGGTTTGTGCGGACGGAGTGTGGGCCGCATACCGGACCGGCCGCAGAGCAGCAAATATTTTGACGCATTCAACATAAGCAATTGAGGAACAGATTGTATCGGATATGATTATCTGGATACCAAGCTCATACCGGATGAAGAACACCAATATAGAGAAACCGGAATTAAGAGGTGATAGATTATGCAGAGTTTGAATTTAATCGACCTGGTACAGCAGGGCTGGATCGCCACCTACCCTCTCATCCTGTGCTCCATAATTATGGTAGCTCTACTCGGGGAAAGGATACTCGCATTCAGCGGCCTAGCGTCCTCGACGAGGAAGCTTACGAGCCTTGTCGTACCACCGTTGACGAGAGGGGACTTCTCCGCAGCGCTTTCCGTCTGCAATAAGCACAGGAAAAGCGTGCAGGCGAGGCTCTATCATTCCATTCTGGCGGAAGAAAGACCGGCTAATCCAATAGATGTTTCGGAGAAGCTGGAAGAAAGCAGGTACGAAGAGGTCCAGGACCTCAAGCAGAACATATGGATCCTCGGAACCATAGGCAGCAGCGCCCCTTTTATCGGCCTTTTCGGCACGGTCGTCGGAATCATCAAATCCTTCCATAACATGTCCATAGCCGGCACGGGGGGTTTCTCGGTAGTCGCGGGAGGCATTTCCGAAGCGCTCGTCGCTACGGCCGCAGGGCTCGTCGTGGCCATAATCGCGGTCATCGCTTACAATTACCTTCAGGTAAGGGTCGCCGGTATAAACGCGGAGCTAAGAATCAACCACTCTAAATTCATTCAGGCTTACAAACAAGGGAGATCAGGCAATGGCGATCGGGAAACTTGACGAAAAGACCGATGAGGATATCGTAGCGGAGATTAATATCACCCCGCTCACGGACATATTCCTCGTGCTCCTGATAATTTTCATGATCACGAGCTCGGCCCTCATCGAATCGGGCGCTGATATCAAGCTGCCGGAGGTCTCTAAAACCGAAACTGTATCGAGAAACGTGGTGGTGACGCTGACTACCGACGGGAAAACGTTTATAAACCAGAAAGAGACGAAGAAAGATAATTTCGAGCAGGAATTGAAAAAGGCTCTTTCCGAAAGCAACACCAAGGTCGTCGTATTGGAAGGAGACAAGAACGCGCTCCTTGGGGATGCCGTCAAGCTGATAAGCCAGGCAAAGGAAGCAGGAGCGAAGGAAATAGCCATAGCGGCCGAAAAATCGGAAGCGCCCTGAATCCGGAGAAAACCGTATGCCCTTTTCGCGGATCGGAATATTCATCCTCCTTTCGTTAATACTGCACGCCGCGGTCTTCGCGGCATTTATTACCCTCACTCCGGAAAGGCCGGACGAATTAGCCCAGCCACTCACGGTCGGCGTCACAACCAGATATAACGATCCGGGAAGGGGAAAAGGGAATTCTCTCGAGCCCGCGCCGATGGGGGAGCCGGAACCCGTGAAGAAAGCCGAGAAGGCTCATGAAAAGAAGACAGTTATGGTAGTCACTAAAAGAACACCCCCCGAAAAAACCGAAAAGAAAGAGATAATAAGTCGGGATATTCAGCCCGTTACGGAGCAAACAACAGCGGCTGAGAGCACAATCCCCTCGGCAAACGCCGTGGAGTCGGATAGCGTCTCGCCGGACGGCAAGGGGAGAGGGAGCGGACTCGGAGACAGAGGGACCGGGCTCGATACGAAGGGCGACGGCAGAGGCGCCGAGATAGGCTATCCCGACTACGGCGTGAACCCCAAGCCGAATTATCCGATGATCGCAAAACGGCACGGTTACGAAGGATTAGTTGTCTTAAACGTCTTCGTACTAGAGAACGGTAACGTCGGGAAGATAGAGATACGCAAATCGTCCGGGTACGATGTGCTCGACGATTCCGCTCTAAACTCGGTCAGAGAATGGACTTTTATCCCGGGCAAGATAGCCGGCAGGCCGGCCTCAAGCTGGGTCGCGGTACCGGTCAGATTCGACCTCACGAACAGGTAGAGTTATCCGATCCGAAATATCAACTATTGGAAAGACCAGGCAGTCGACCGCAATAAAATTTCGCTTGATATTCCGAAAGCGTAACTTAGACTATTGAAATAGAGCGTGTGTTGTCCGATATGGCAAGATTCATTACTCCGGAAAATCCAAATGCCTTAACCCCCAAAAGAAAGATTGTAATACTCGTATATCTCGGCCTTATCGGCGTTATAGCGCATTACGCTTTTCCTTCCGCACCCATGGTTGACTCACCGCAATCGGGATCCATCAATCTACACTACAAACCGCACTCCGCGAATTATATGACCGAGGGGGACAATTATATTCTCGATGACGAAATCAGCAATGGTCCCGCGACTAAAAAAGCGTTTATTCTGTTTCTCGCATTAGCCGCGAGCCTGATTACATCGTTCGGGCCCGGATTTAAACAGCGCCTGCTGAAAAGCTCGATCAATTCCTTCCGTTACAATACTGCATTCGCATATTCCCACCTAAGATCACCTCCGTCGAAATAACAGCAATTTGTGGTTTTGAGAGATATTGAATGCGGCCCTTTTACCGGCCGTATTGAGGCTTTTACTTAAAAACAACGGAGGTTATAACAATCATGAACAGAACAATCACATGTATGATAGTAGCAGCAATGCTCTCGGTAGCGGCGATGAATTCTTTTGCAGTCCCTCATCAGCAGGGACAGCAGGTCGCTTCCGCCACGAAAATCGTCACGGGTCAAATTACCAAGATAAAGACCAATAGTTTGACTCTCAAGGACCAGTCGGGGAAATACCACATGGTAAGCGTCAGCGACCCCTCGATGCTCCAGGGACTTAAGAGCGGAGACGAAGTGACCGTGGCCTACGAGAACGGGAAACCGGCCTCTATTAAAAAGGTCGAGGGATACACCCCGTCCACGAGCAGCAACAAAAATATGTAAGTAAACCGTCAGGAGGGGAGGGCAATTACCTCCCCTCCCCTCTCTACCTCATCGGCATCTCTCATATTACTTTTCAATCTGAATTCGAGTTAACTTCTGTTATAATTTCGCAAAGAGAACAAACAAAGGAGAACCCGTAATGCCGTTTGATGAAAAGCTCGCCGAGCGTATAAGGGGAATATTTTCAGCAAAGTTAGACACGAAGGAAAAGAAGATGTTCGGGGGGATCGCTTTCATGCTGAACGGCAACATGTGCTGCGGGGTAATGAACGACCTGCTAATGGCCAGGGTCGGGCCCGGGCTATACGAAGCCTCTTTAGCCCTGCCCCACGTGAGGCCCATGGACTTCACGGGCAAGCCGATGAAGGGGTACGTCTACGTCGAGACCGGGGGGTACAGGGAGGACGTGGATCTCAAGGTCTGGATCGACAGGTGCGTCGACTTCGTCTCGACGCTTCCAGGGAAGTGAGATGATGATTTGTTATCACAGTTTTCGTTGCACAGATGCGGGCTCCATCACCACGACTGGAATCTGTCTCCCCCCTGCCCTTCTCCTGTATTTCTCGTAACCCGAATACACCCCGACGGCCTTGTTCCAGAGCCTTTCGCGCTCTTCCCCCTCCGCGTCCGCGGCGACGTACCTCGCGCTTTTCCCGTCCAGGAAGACCTCTACCTCCGGATTGGCTTTGAGATTCAGATACCACGCCGGGTGGCGCGGGTTCCCTCCCTTGGAGGCTATGAGCACGAGGCGTTCCCCGTCTCTCACGTAGACAAGCGGGGTAGTCCTCGGCTTTCCCGTCTTCGCTCCCTTCGTCGTGAGAAGCAGGCAGGACCAGGCGAACGTGGTGTTGTACCTGCCGCCCGTCGCCCGTATCAGCCATGAATCGAGACGGGAGCCCAGGTTTATAATCGTCCAAGCCCCGGCGCGGGTTGACCCGAACCAGGCGAGAAAATTTTTAAAAGAGCTGCATTTATTTGTCGAGTCGGTCATAAGAAGCGGAGATGAACGCCCCTTCTATATTACAACAAAGAGACAACTCTATACACCTCACCGGTTTTCCCGCAGGGCCCATGAATGCAGATATGAACCGCCGCCGATAAGTTATATTATTACGCCTGACCATGAGAATCGGAATACCGGCTATCGTGCTTATTCTCCTCGCCACAGCTTCATGCGCCAATGTGGGGCAGTTCGGTCAGGTCATGAACCCTGAGGAGCTCAGCAAGGACGAGCTCAAGAAACTGCCCTATGAAACAACGCCGGAATACGGACTAAAGGTCGGTATTGCAGGGACCGTGCCGGGAGAGCGGGACGAGATACTGAAGAACGTGGACGAGCAATTCGCCGAGTTCAGCGGATGTTTTAATATCACGGACCGGGGTGAGGGAGCCAAGGAATACAAGATCGCCGTCGTCAACGGCACATTCGAATGTGAATACCACCACGGCAGATGCAACGGCGAGTGCGACTCGGATTACAGATTAATAATAGTAAGCTATAAGGCTTTTAACAGGAGAGGCGTTCTGCCCGTACTCAAGCACGAATGGGCTCATGCCTACGGTATACTGAGAAACGACCATAAAAATTTAAAAGAAGTCAGGGAGTGCACGAAGTATTAATGCAGGCCCTCTCTCGCCAATACGGGCCGTGTCTCCAGATAACTCAGTGCCCCGTCTCGTCGTAAAATTTAGGCTTGCTGTAATCCCCGTCGATAAACATCTGTTTTGCGGGATCTATCACCTCGGTACCCCGCAGCTTGTCCAGATCCTTCTCGACTTTGGCCTGATTTACGGGCTCATAGGTATATGCGATCTTTACAATTTTATTCTTCTGATCCGTATGGAAAACCATTTTCACATCCGGCATATGCCACGTCCACGTCTTGAAATAAAGCATGCTGTCGGAGCTCGCAGGCTCGCCGTACTTGTCTTTCAGGTACTTCATGAGCTCATCCCGCAACTGGGATTCCTCCGACTCATCCTTGGCCGTCACAATCAGCGAGCTCGAGAGCAGCTTATTGTCATAGAATTCAAGCCCTGTGCTCACGTCCCTCCCCTCCAGATCGAGCGGGAGAGTAACGATCATGCCCTGCATCAGTATCGTACGGATTTTCTTCGAATCGACCTTGTCATCGATCAGCCTCTTGCCGTTTGTCTCGATTATATCCTGGGCGTCGTCATCCGAGATGCCGAAAGTAAATCCCAGAGGAGCCAGATCCGCCTTTTGCTGGGCGGACGCATAAGAAACCGCCGTTAACGTCAATAACACCAAGAGCACATACGGATTTTTTAACATCTTCATTAACTTCCCCCCTGCCTTTCTGGTCGAGAGCTAGAACCCTAACTTAAAAAGCTATAAGATAGGAGGAGTAAAATCAAGTATTTCTTCCGCCCCGGAGCAAAACCCGTATCCCCGGAGAATGCGCGCCGTTATAACCGGAGCGCAGTACCCGATGATGTACAGGTTCCGCGGCTGGTGATAAATCACTTTACGGGCGGAGGGTTGAGGGTGTTTCTTGCGCCGCCCGGCGGACCGTTTGAGTCTCAAATGGAAAAAGCATATAATCTAGACGTATATGGAGATACTGGTAGGAGTAATAGGGGCCGGTAATGCCGCGGAAGAGGAATATATCGCTGCATTTGAGGTAGGAAGGGAGCTTGCGCGGGGAAAATGCACGCTCGTATGCGGAGGGTTGGGCGGGGTCATGGAAGCCGCCTGCAAGGGAGCAAAATCGGAAGGGGGCACGACAATAGGAATAATCCCCGGCGAACATAAGAACGAAGCCAATCCCTACGTCGATATCCCCATTGTCACGGGTATGGGACACGGGAGGAATATTATAGTAGTCCGCTCGAGCGACGCTCTGATTGCAATAGGCGGGAGCTTCGGTACATTATCTGAAATCGCCTTCGCTCTCAGATTGGAAATTCCGGTCATAGGGATAAATACTTGGGATGTATCATCCGATATTAGGCAGGCAGACAATCCGAGAGAGGCAGTGGAAATGGCTATCGGTTTTGCTGACGCTCGCATTGCTCGGGGCCTGCGGTAAAAATCCGCCGCAGCCTACCGTTCCTAAAGTCAGCGAAAAAGACATAGAGCGGTGCCTGACGGGCAGAGCAACAATCAGAGAGGGTAACAGATATCATGTTCTCGAAGAGGGAGAGACTTTATACCGGGTATCAGTCATGTACGGTATTACCGTTAAAGAACTAATACAGGCAAACAATATAGAAGACTATACGAACATACCCGTAGGCACCATGCTTAAAATCCCGGGCGCGGTTGTTTCTTCCGGGCTGATTTGGCCCCTGCCCGGGAAGATATCCTCGGGTTTCGGAAAGCGGGGCAGGAGGTTCCACTGGGGCATAGACATACCAGCGCCCGGCGGCACTCCCATAAGAGCCGCCGCAGACGGACTGGTACTGATAAGCGACGACGGCATGAAGGGATTTTCCGGATACGGAAGGATAGTAGTCATTGAGCACGGCGGGGGGATGAGCACGCTCTACGCGCACAATAGCAAGAACGATGTGAAGCCCGGGACCTGTGTCAGGTCGGGAGAGATAATTGCGGAAGTCGGAGAGACCGGCAACGCCACCGGGAACCATCTGCACTTCGAAATAAGAAAAGACGGTAAACCGGTAAACCCGCTCGACTACCTGCCATAACTTAAAAGGAGAATGGTTAATGAAAGATCTCAGGCAATACATCAGGGACATTCCCGATTTTCCTAAAGAGGGGATAATTTTTCACGACATAACCCCGCTCCTTCAAAACGCCGGGGCGTTCGAATCGGCAATCGAACAAATGGCAGATAGGCTCGGGGGGGATAAAATCGACTATCTAGTGGGCATCGAAGCGCGCGGGTTCATATTCGCGTCCGCCCTGGCGCTAAAGCTCCGAACGGGGCTTGTCATCGTGAGGAAGCCGGGGAAACTCCCGTACGTAACGATAAACGCCTCCTACGACCTCGAATACGGCTCAGACTCTCTCGAAGTCCACAGGGACGCAATACATCACGGCAGCAGGGTCGTGCTCATCGACGACCTGCTGGCGACGGGGGGAACCGCAAAGGCGGCGGGCGACCTCATAGAGAAACTCGGAGGGGAAATCGCGGGGTACTGCTTCCTGGTCGAGCTCACCGAGCTCGAAGGTCAGAAAAGGCTCTCCCCCCACCCCGTATGGTCGGTGGTCAAATACGAGGCATGAAACAGATAGGCATTATTTTAAATCCGTCGGCAAAGATTAACAGCAGGAAGACGACCGCCGTGATAAAGAAGCTCGACGATATATTCGGCGGCAAGGCATTACTCCGTACGACCAAGAACAAGCTCGAAATTCCGGGAGTGATGGAGGAATTTCACGATGAAGGTGTAAAGCTCCTCCTGATAAGCGGGGGGGACGGGACTATATGCAGCGTCCTGAGTGCTTATCTGAAACTGTTTGGCGATGACAAACTGCCTGTAATCCTGCCGCTCATGGGCGGCACCATCAACATGATAGGGTCCGACGCCGGCCTGAGGGAGAGTCAGTTCGCGATTTGCCGAAAATTAAACGATATCCTGAGACGCGGGGCGCCGGTGAGAGTGATAGAGAGGGGGCTAATCCGTATACGGAATACAAATTCCGAAGACCATTATTACGGATTTTCATGGATCGACGGGTTCCTCTACCGTTTCCTGATCGATTACTATAAACAGGGCGCCGGAATCCAGGTGGCGTCCATAATGACGATCAAAACGATACTGACCCTGCTATCGAACGGCGAGCGGGGACCATTCGAGAACGTCGATTCGACAGTCTACGCGGATGGAGAGAAACTCCCTCACGACGGCCACGTGCTGATGATCGCGTCGAGCCTGAAGAAATTCGTTTTCGGCTTCGATATCTTCGCCGAGGAATCGGTGCCGGGCGAGTCTTTCAACATGGTTTACGTAAGGGAGAATTATATCAGAGAGCAGCGGCACACGCTGCCGCTCGGCCTATACAGGAGTCTCAAGTCGGATAAAAACGGAGACTTCGTGAACAGGACGGTGAGGACACTCCGGGTCGAGAGGAACAACGGGTATATAATTGACGGTGAGATATTTACAGGAGAGAGACCGACCGACGTTCGTCTGGAAGCGGGACCGAAAGTGAGGATATTTTCGTTCAGGGGAGAGAAGGAGTTAGAGTTATAATATAATTGATGCGGCGGGCAGGATGGAAAAGATAAGAGTAAACCTTAAAATTAGCGAGGATAAGTCCTACGATATCGTTATAGGTGAGGATATCGTCAGCCGCATCCCCGGAGATATGAAGGAAGCGGTGCTGGCCCATAAATATGCTATCGTCACCGACTCGAACGTAGAGACCCTTTATGGGCGTAAACTGCTTCATGAATTCGAGCGGGCCGGTCTCGACGCACATTTAATAGCGTTTCCCGCGGGTGAGAGCCATAAGAACCGGGAGACAAAAACGTGGATCGAGGACCGTATGCTGGAGAATAAATTCGGGCGGGACTCGGCCGTCGTGGCGCTAGGCGGAGGTGTAGCCGGCGATATAGCCGGTTATGTCGCCTCTACCTACACGCGCGGGCTCCCATACATCCAGGTCCCGACCACACTCGTCGCCTGCGTCGACAGCTCGATTGGCGGGAAGACCGCCGTCGACACACCGCACGGCAAAAACCTCATCGGCGCGTTCCACCAGCCGTGGAGGGTGTACATAGACGTGGACACGCTCCTTACACTCAACCGAAAGGAGATAAGGGAAGGCCTCGCGGAGGTGATAAAATACGGCGTTATTAAAGACGCCGATCTCTTTTCATTCCTAGAGCGGAATATGGACAGGATATTCTCATACGACAAGGGGGCGCTTACCCATATCATTAAAAGAGGATGCGAGATAAAGGGAGAGGTCGTCGAGCTTGACGAGAGGGAATCGAACCTCAGAAAAATACTGAACTTCGGCCATACCATAGGTCACGCCGTCGAGAACCTGTCAGAATATAAAATCACGCACGGGGAAGCGATATCAATCGGCATGGCGGCAGAGGGGAAGCTCGCGGTCAGGATGGGGTTATGGAAGGAAAAGGAGCTCGGAAAGCTCAGCGGGCTTTTAGTCGCGGCGGGCCTGCCCACACTCATGCCTGAAAATATGAAAATTCAGGATATTATCGAAGCGACGAAGCTCGATAAAAAATCCCGCGGAGGGAGAATCGAGATGGTCCTCCCGGAGACCTTGGGCCGAATGGCGGAGATTGACGGAGGCTACGGGATAAAGATTGACGAAGCTCTTATCCGGGACGCCCTGCGTATGCCCTCCCCCTTTAATTCCAAAGGATAAAATCAGCGTGAAAACCGACAACTCGGACGTAATCAATCCCGGACTCGATATATCGCTCCGCCTTTTACCGCTCGATCTGAAGGCGGTGTTCGGCAACGGAAACGATTGTCTGCTCGAAATAGGATTCGGGGACGGGGATTTTCTGATCGAGAGTGCCCTCAGGAACCCGGGGAACAATTTCCTGGGGCTGGAGATAAAGAAGAGAAGGTTTAACAAGGCGGTAAAGCGCGCGCGGCGGCAGAGGGCCGTGAACGTAAGGTTCATTCACATGGACGCGGAGATAGCGGCGGGGGAAATATTCCGGCCGGACTCGTTCTCGACTGCATACATCAATTTCCCCGACCCCTGGCCCAAGGACAGGCATAAACAGCACAGAATCATCAACCGGGGATTCCTGAAGAAGCTCTCGGGAATCATGAAACAGGGAGCCGATCTGGAGATCGCGAGCGATCACGGGGAATATGTGCTGAACACCCTGGACACAATGAGAAATATAGCTATGTTTGATACCGTATACCCCGAACCGGGCTATATTTCGGATATCCCCGACCGGACGGAAACAAGTTACGAAAAGGAATTCAGGGCGGAGGGGAGGCAAATCCATTACATGAAGTTCAGAAACAAAAAATGATTCGGGATAACAGGTTAATTACTCAGGTAAAATAACTGTTATATTAAACCAGAAGGAGGATTGGATCATGAGAAACGTATTAATATTGACCGCAATAATATACACCGGCCTATTCCTGAGCGGCTGCTCGGAGAACGGTCCCGGTTACCTTTTTCAGCTTATATTCATTGTCGCCCCGCTTGTCGGGCTCGGAGTTATTCTGTTAAAGCGGCTTGAAAGCACTAACGATACCCTTTACATCCTTGAGGGCCAGATAAAAAGACTCTCCGCTAAAATGGAAAGCCTGGAAGAAAAGGTCACCGAGATTACTGATAAGGAAAATAAAGCCAAGAACAAAAAATAGCGGACAGCGCCGCTACTTATCGACAGAGCCCTTATTTAATTTTATCTTGTCGGAATTCCCGAGCGCCTCGACCTGATACTTTATCGGCACCTGACCTATGTCGTTCGTCGCATGGAGCACCCCACGATCGTCAGTCCAGGTGAAGAGCCCTCCCCTCACGCCGGGTGTTTCCAGATCCTTTGCGGAATCTCCAAGCTGAGGCGGGTTGGCCGGCGCACCTTCGTCAGCGGAAACCGATTCCTCTCCCCGTGTGTCGCCGGACTCGCTTGCTTCTTTCGCCTTGGCCTCCTCGGCCGCCTTCATTCTCTCCTGCCTGCTCTTCTGGAGCGCCTCGTTGACTTCAATGTTGCTCGTACGCTCAACCGATGTGCCTAGTGTCCCGACGCCGTTTCTATCCCCCGTCTGGGTGCTCTTCTGCATTGTGGATAGATCGTAGGGGTTCAAATCCTCGCTAGGGGTGACCATGTATGAGGGAAAATCAGCGGGGACCGGGGGCGCAGCCGGGGCCGGTGCAGGCGCAGGAGCCGGCGCAGGAGCCGCTTGCGCAAATACAATAGAGGGATTCAGATATAAAGTGGTGCAGAGAACGCATAATGTCATGAATATAGAGCGGGACATATTCTGCCTCCTCAAATGCTCACTATAAATATACACCCGCCGGAACGAATACTCAACGTTAAAAATTAATATATAAAGCATGCCCATAATAACACTTAAACCTGATTCTTAAGAATTTTGATGAGTGGCTTGAGCCGGGATGTACGGAATCATTTACGATTATGGAGGCAAAACCAGTAAAATGCCGAGATTACTAGTGAATGTGTAATCAGCTTCTTCGAAACAATCCCGGGAATGTCCTCTACAGGCACACTCAGAGTGACGATATATTCCGTGGTATCGAAGCTCGGTTCTTCCCCCCTCCGCGCGCTTGAGGCAAGGAAGGTATAGCAGGTATTGTTCTGGATGGCCGGATTCGGAACGACCTCTCCTATGCAGGTCCAGTCATCCGAGATATAACCCGTCTCTTCGAGGAGCTCCCTCCTGGCTGCTTCGAGCGGGGTCTCCCCGGGGTCAATAACACCGCCGGGAATCTCAATCGTCTCAGCCCCGGTACCGTGCCTGTACTGTCTGATAAGCAGCACCTCGCCCTCGTCCGTGACCGCAACGATGTTCACCCAGTCAGGGGCCTCTATCACGAAGAATTCGTGCTCCTCCCCGGTAATCGGTGATACGCTGGTATCTTTCCTTGTCGAAAATACCCTGTTAGACCCGAGGGGTTCAGTTTTGACGATTTCCCACTTTTTTATCATTCGGATACGATATGCCCTTAGAAATAGATCCGGATTACTAACCGCGGATTTCTATCTTCTTTAACTTATCCCATGTACTTTGAGAGTACCAAATATCGACGAAATCCGAAACGGAACCTCTTTCGTCTCTCTCTATCCTATCGAGGGCGTCCTTCCTCAGAAGCCTCTTTACGCTCCCGAACGCCTCTCCATCCCTCTCCGCAAGCTCTCCGGCGGCCCGAAGCACGGCGCCATCGAACCCTTCTTCTGATTGCACTTCGTCAACAAGGCCGAGGGTCAGGGCCTCATCCGCAGAATGCATTTTTCCCGAATAGAGAATCCGCTGAGCGTTCCCGGAGCCGACTGTGAACTTCAGAAGTCTCAGCAATGCTCGTAAATATTGCGGCCCCGATCGTGATCTCGTTTAATGCGATCTTTGCCTTCCCCGTGACCATGACCCTCCGGTCGCAGGCTATGGCGAGAATACAGCCGCCTGCGACGGTATGCCCGTTAAGTGCGGCGATTACAGGTTTCTCAAAGGCAAAAATACGCTAGTACGAGCTCGGAAAAGCTCATGACAAACCTGTGAAATTCTTCCTTAGAATAATTCATGAACCCGGGTATATCGAACCCGAACGAAAAGAAGCTCCCCTTGCCAGTCAATATGACGGCTTTTACCTGTGTATTCAGAGCGAGATCCCGGAAGACGTCCCTCAATTCCGATACGACCTGCTCGTTTATAGCGTTCACTTTAGGCCTCTTAATCGTTACCGTCGCTATACCTTCATGAATCGATAGGTTTACAAAATCCATATGACCCTCCCGATATATGTTTCGCTCTCCATTATCACATTCCGCAGGTCCTCAGGCAATACTCCCCCATCTATACAAAACATATATTACAGTTAAAATAGATTGTCGTTAATCTCGTCTACAGAATTCGGGAGGATCTGAAATGAGAAGATTTGTATATTCGATGCTTGTTTTGGCGTCTTTCACGGTGTTTTCGCTGTCGGCCGTTTCGGCAGCTGAAAAAGGGGACGCGGCTAAGGGTAAGGAGACGTTTCAAAATACCTGCGCTGCCTGTCACGGGCCTGAAGGCAAGGGAGACGGGGCTGCGGCAGCAGCGCTCGACCCGAAGCCGAGAAACCTGACTGATGCGGCATATCTATCGACAAAGACGGACGATCACCTCTATAAAGTCATCAGTGAAGGCGGGGCCTCCGTAGGGCTCTCCCCCATGATGGCCGCATGGGGCGGAACGCTTTCCGAGCAGGATATCTGGAACGTGATAGCGTACATCAGACAGGACATCTGCAAGTGCCAGTATAAAGCGAAATAATGACGGGGATAACGGGCCTTAGCCCCGGCTCGAGCCCGTTATCGGATAAGCCCTAAAATATTACCTCTCGTTTCCTTTATTTTGGTATATATTTATTTCAATTCGGCCCTAATAACAAATGAGACAAGAGGGAAAAAATGAATAAGATACTATCTGACATAATAAAGCCTTTGGGACTCGTCGCGCTGATTTTATTGCCGATGATGACCTCGTGCGCCAGTGTCGAACCGGGAACGATCGACGATCCGGGCAAGGCGCTGGATTCGCCGACGGAGCCGGAATCGGTGGACACTACGTATTCGGAAGGACTGCAGTACCCGGAAGAACAGGATAATCAGGACTAAACGGACAGACCACGCGGGGAACATGCCATGGAATGAGCCCCGATCGCTTTATCTTTTGAAGAATTTTTCCAAGATGTTAGAATCTTGTTAAATTCCATTTTACAACCGGAGAGGTGACCGAGTGGCCGAAGGTGCACGCCTGGAAAGTGTGTAGGGGGTTAACGCTCCCTCGTGGGTTCAAATCCCACCCTCTCCGCCAGTATTCAACCGATCTATTACGCGGATTCAGGGTATAGACGGGGGGCACAGAGATTATATCAAGAAATAGATATAATCTATCGGGTATTTTATAATATAGGAAAAGCTCGTCGGGCAATATTAGTTTCAATAAATTTACCAGTTAGTCAGGTCCGTACGGCAGGAGCTTGTGAACCCCGCCAGGCCCGGAAGGGAGCAACGGTAACAAACCCTCCTGAGCGTTGCGGAGAACCTGACTAGCTGGTTCTAAGGTGACAGATGTCCTACCTGGTACTCGCTAGAAAATGGAGACCTCAGACCTTCGAGGATATTGTAAGCCAGGAAAACGTAACCCTGAGCCTCAAGAACGCCGTATCCACCGGGAAAATAGCTCACGCGTTCGTATTTTCCGGACCCAGGGGAGTAGGTAAGACTTCGACAGCCAGGATACTCGCCAAAGCGCTTAACTGTCAGAGCGGGCCGACTCCGGAACCATGTTCGGAATGCGTATTCTGCAGGGAGATAGCCGAGGGAAAATCGCTCGATGTAATCGAAATCGACGCCGCCTCACATACAGGGGTGAACGACGTTAGGGAGATTATCGAAAATGTAAAATACCTCCCAGCATCAGGAAAATACAAGATATACATAATCGACGAAGCGCATATGCTTTCCCAATCGGCGTTCAACGCCCTCCTCAAAACCCTCGAGGAGCCCCCGCCCCACGTACTCTTCATACTGGCCACGACCGAGGCGCATAAGATCCCGGTAACGATCCTCTCGAGGTGCCAGAGGTACGATTTCAGGAAGGTGCCGGTAGAAAAGATAAAAGAGAGCCTCGTTTCGATAACGGCGCAGGAGAACATCGGGGTGGGAGAGGAGACCCTCTATGTCGTAGCTCAGGAAGCCGACGGAAGCATGAGGGACGCGCTCAGCCTTATGGATCAGCTCCTTGCGACTTTCGGCGACAGGATCGCACACGAGGACGCGATCAGGGTGCTCGGGATACTGGACCGGAAGCTCCTCAATTCCGCAATCGAGGGGGTAATCGATAAAAGCCCCAAAGCCTGTATCGAATCATTCAACAGGGCAATCGAAAAGGGAATTAATCCGAAACGATTTGCCGAAGACCTGCTGAGGGTATTCAGGTATGCCCTTCTGCTCAAGACCTGCGGCAAGGACGCGGTCGCCGAGCTATCGGAGGAGGACAAGAACGAAATTGCGGGTATCACGTCGAGTGAGACGGTAGAGAGTCTCGAGTCCCTCTTTAACATCATGCTTGAAGGGGCAGAGGGCATTCACAGATCATTTTACCCTCAGATGGCGCTCGAATTCCTGTTAATAAAACTCTCGACTCTCGAAAGAACAGTACCCCTGGAAAACATAATAAAGAGACTCGAAACACTGTCGGGATCGATCAAGACGGGGGGAGAGCCCAGGGGGCGTCTCGACGAGCCCCGCGGGGATTATCAGAAAAGACAGGACGCGGCCGAGGATAAGCCGGTTACAACGCCCCCGGCAAGCGGGGTTCAGGCGCCCGCGAATAAACCCAAGGCGGAAACGGGGGACACCGGGTCGGTGATTAAATTCATTAAATCCAGGAATGCGATTATGGGCACGAGGCTCGAGCAGGCGAAGGAAATCAAGGTAACGGACGGTTTGTTCAGGGTCACATTCGGCAGCCGTATACACTCCCAGCACTTCGGTAAAAAGGAAACGCAGGACGAGCTCAGGAATTACTTGAAAGAGTGTTATTCCGGGGAGATGAGCCTGGAAATAGCGGAAGACGTTACCGCTTCGGCGGGCGAAACAGGGGGCGGAAGGAGCGATAGAAGCGAAAACAAGAAGAAAATCCAGAACGACCCTATGCTCAAGGACGCAATAGAAATATTCGGGGGCAGAGTCGTAAGTGTAAAACCCAAACAAAAGGAGTAACACCATGAAATTCGGGGGCGGCAACATTAAGAACCTGTTAAAACAAGCAAACAAGATGAAAGAGCAGATGGAAAAACTCCAGGCCGAGGCGGGCGAGAAAATGGTTGAAGCCTCCGCGGGCGGCGGTATGGTGACCGTTATCGCAAAAGCGAAGGGGGAGATAGTTTCCATTAAGATAGAACCCGAGATTGTAAAGGACGACGATATCGACATGCTCCAGGACCTCGTTACCGCCGCCGTAAACGAAGCGCTCGGCCGGGGACAGGATCTGATGAAGGACGAGGTCGCAAAACTGGCAGGGGGTCTGGGATTGCCCCCCGGTCTCATATAATCCATGCTTCAAAAAGGCATACCGGAATCTATAGCTAGGCTTATTAACGAGCTTTCTAAACTCCCCGGAATCGGCGAAAAGAACGCGACCAGGCTCGCGTTCCACATATTCAGGTCTCCCAGGGAAACAGCGGAAAACCTGTCGAAGGCCATCATCGATACGAAGACGAACGTGGTATTGTGCGAGACGTGTTTTAATTTCGCAACCGGCTCTCCCTGTGAGCTCTGCAGCGACGAAGGGAGGGACCATTCCGTGATCTGTGTAGTGGAAGACCCCCTCGACCAGCTCGCGATAGAAAGAAGCAGGGAGTTCAGGGGCGTATACCACATCCTGCACGGAGTGCTGTCCCCGATCGAGGGTATCGGGCCCGAGGACCTGAGGATCAAGGAGCTCCTGCAGCGGCTCGATGACAACCGCGTCGGTGAGCTGATAATCGCGACTAACCCGAGCGTCGAAGGCGAAGCGACGTCCCTCTATCTCGCCAGGCTGATAAAACCGATGGGCGTCAGTGTCAGCAGGATCGCCCACGGAATCCCGATGGGAGGGGATATAGAATATATTGACGAAATAACATTAAGCAAGGCTATAAAGGATAGAAAATCTATATAATATATACAATTATTCGCCGAGTCGCACGGTTATGATCACAGGAGGACGCCATGCCCAGAATAGGCAGAGCTTTTAACGAACTCAAGGTCGGAGACAAATTATCCGAAAGAATCACCATCACCGAAACCCATGTCGTAAAAGCGGCAGGGCTTTTTAACGATTACAACGCGCTCCATACGAACGAGCCCGACATGAAGAATTCGAGGTTCGGCAGGAGGATTGTGCACGGCGCGCTCACCTTCAGCCTGATCGTGGGGGTCTACAGCAAGGTATTCCACGATACGGACATCTCGACAGTCGAGGCTTCGATCAAATTCACCGCCCCCGTTTACATCAACGATACAATAACGATGGAATGGACCGTAAAGGAGCTCGACGAGAAGCCGAAGCTCAACGGAGGTCTGGTTGCTCTTTCGGGGGAGATCAGGAATATGGACGAAAAAATCCTCGCCACGCTCGAAGCCAAGATCCTCGTCGGGAACGAGACTGTCTTTTAATCGAGATTCCCGCTGACGAGAATGCAGAGCAAGACTAAATTCTTCGGGTCCCGAATATCCAGATTAATACTCGCACTGATCGCGGTCGTACTATCCATAGGCGCAATCGAGATGCTGATCAGACTGATTCCAGCCGGTGACAGGTTCTCGGTAATAAGCAGCTTTGGCGGCCTGAAACCCGAGGGCCTTCCGGGCGGATACAAGCTCCGGGAAAGGGCCTGGAATGCGAGCTTTTCGGAAAGGGGGCTCCGGGTGCCGCCGGACGGGCCGAGGGAGGGGCTTACGGGCGAGGCGGTGACCCCGCTTAAATGCGCCGCATCGGATTGCAATTTCAAGATGTTCGTGCCGGGGAGAATAGAGCTGGACGGTAACGGGATGCAGACCGTGGGCAAAGCGCGAACCCCTACCCTCACATATTGATCGTCGGAGGAAGCGTAGCCTGGGGGGCAGGCGCCTCCGATATAGCGAATACATATTTCGCAATACTGTACGACATGCTGAAGTATGAATACCCCGATACGAAGATATCCGTGCTCGCCGCTTACGGTTCCACCAGCATTACAGACCTGGGCTCCTTTGTATTTAAAGGACTTGACGTTAAGCCGGACGTAGTTGTATTCGTAAACGGTCTTAACGACTTGACGGTCAAAGGGCAGCTTAGACAAACGGATGCCTCCGACTACATCCTGAATATGAAAACGGCGGCTCGGATTGCGGAGCGTAACGGGATACCGACAGTCATTGTCAGACAGCCGTTCCCCGGAGGGAAAAAATTTAAGACTGACCTCGAAAAGAGAATAGTGGAACTCAGTAATAAGGATTACGATAAAGCTATCACCCCCCTTTATAAACACATTGGAAAGATGCTCGAGGAAATGGCGAAAGCAGATGAGATATATTACATCGACGCAGGCAATTGCTTTGAAGATGAGACCGCGACCACGTTTAACGACCAGTGGCACTTCTCCGACCCGGGTCAGAAACTACTCGCCGAGACAATGCATGCCGGGCTCGTCCCGATTTTAAGCGATACACTCCGGAAGAGCGGCGACAATACAAATAGAAACAGACCGGCGGTTAAGCCATAAAATGCCGGCACACCCGCCCGCGCAAACATCGGTACGGGCATGTCGTTTGCATGTTCAAGTTTTAAACCGCCGCCACCCTCTTGCGCCGGTACAAAACGAATACCGCAATAGATAATAGCGAGAGACCGACAGCGGCCATACCGTACTCGGACATCGTCGGGATATTGGACAATCTCGGATTGATGAACGCAATGGCCTTTAACCCTTCTACGGTTTCACCGACGTCTGTGACCAGGCCGGTCGAGGTGTCTATCGTTATAAGAAAATTACTATAAGAAAATTGGACGATATCCAATGATCCGAACATGACATTTGTTTCCGGGTTCAAGTCCAGCGAATTGATTACCGGAACACCTTGAGCGAGCGGAGGGACGGTAAGGTCCGTTACCAGGCTGGCTAGCCCTGATGACGGATTCAATAAATAGAGGGAGGGCAACATATCGGTCTGCGCAAGAAACAGATCATTTTGCTGGCCGAACCCGATTCCGTTACCTTCGCCGAAAAGCCCCGATGAACCAATCTCACTCGCTTCTCCGGTATCGAGATCGATGGTCGCGAGAAAGTTTCCGGGCTTGGCGACAAAATATGCAAACAGGGTCCCGTGACCATCGAATGAAAAGTCCTGCAATGAACCATTGGCATTTAAAGGCCCGATCTCGGTACCTTTCCCAGTCCGCACATCTATAGTCACAAGCACCTGCTCGGTGCCCGAGCCTTCAATATCGTTGAAACAACCGGCGTACAACACGTTAGTGAGCGGATGAAAATCGAGAGCATTGCAGAAAAAAAATCCGGTCGGCCCTATTAACGTAGCGGCGCCCGTATCGGGATCGATCAAATAGAGGCTGCTTTCCCCAATGACGGTTATCCTCGGCGCGTTCGTCTCAGACATCTGCGTAATTTCTTCGTTCGCCAAGCCGTAGAGCTCCGCCCGGGCTGCACCGGCGGAAATAACCAAAACAGCAATGACAACGATAAAATGTATGATCTTTGACATTTCCACATCCTCCTCAGAAAAAGAATCAAACTAAGACAGTATTTTAACACAGTTAACAAATGAATACCACGCATTGTAGAATTGAAGATTGTTTATTGATCTCAATAATATACGCTCGCAATATATTTCGCACGGCATGATGTCGTAAATGATTTCTCTGTATATACATATGAACCGCTTTTTCCGATTCCACCAACTTTGACTTCATACATAGCGTGTGCTAGTTTCTCTTTTTTAGCGGACAGTAATAGACACCGGAGGTAAAAATGCGCTTTTTACATACGATGATAAGGGTCGGGGACCTCGAAAAATCGATAAAGTTCTATACGGAAGTGCTGGGGTTCAAACTCAACAGACAGAAGGAATACCCGGAAGGGGAATTCACGCTCGTATTCCTGGGACTCGAAAACGAACCGGAAATACTGGAGCTTACTCACAATTGGGGCACGGATAAATATGACCTGGGAAACGGTTACGGCCACATGGCCTTCGGGGTGGACGACATATATGCCACTTGCGAGAAGATACAGGCTTCCGGGGGAAAAGTCGTCAGACCCCCCGGGCCCATGAAGCACGGGACGACAGTCATCGCCTTTATCGAAGACCCGGATTCGTACAAGATCGAGCTCATCGAGCGGCCGTAACTATATTCACGAATACAATCATCTAGTTCTCCACATTCTCACCGGGTATCAAAGATTCAATCTTATCCTCCGGGGAGCTGACACTCAAGATGTAGCCGCCTCTGTAACTAAGCAAATTGTCCGGCACGTCGCTCTGCGCGATCTTCCCGACTATGATCTCATACACCCCCGTCTCCGGGATTGTAGTCGTAATTTCAAGCGGGAGCTCACCGCTTTCGACTTCTTCAAAATGCCCGATCCTGCGGCCGCTTATCAACCTGAGTCTCGCATGCGACCCGATGTGACCGGCCGAGGGGTCGTCGTCGAGCCTGATCGTTACACGATCCCCTTCCCGAGCCTTGATTCTGAATGTATCCCTGTCCTCTTTCCCCGTGAGAGGGTCATCACCAAGCGTGGAAACGACTGAAACTTCGTTACCGTTAGGAGCCCCGAGACCCGGGAAGCTTGCATTTATCACAGGCATGCCTTGAACCTCAGAGATAGAGAGGTTTACTACAGCCACTCCTGCCGGGATTACCAGACCGGTACTGAACGTGTCCTCGTCAGGTATGGGGCCCTCGTCGAGGCAGCTGTCCGTGATGTATACGAAACAATGCCACAACCCGTAGGGACTGAATGAGGTGACAGCGGCAGTATAAAAGTAGGTCGATCCTCCGTTCGCTCCGATGTTTACTCTCGGCGTTACTCTCGAGAACGGGCCGCTGCACTGAAAGCACTTCTCAGCGCCGGTATTATTGGTCACGTAGAATTCTATCTCGCTGAAAGAAAGGGCTTGAGACGGGAGCAGGTATATAAGTCCCGCGGTTAACATACACAAGAAATAATGCTTCATACCGATCATGAGATTCTCCTCTCTATGAGCGCCCCCGCCGCCGTCATGAAGAGCGTCCGCGGTGCCTATCCAGGCTTTAAGGCCGTTATCATAAAAGTATAACCCCGTTTTTCACCGGTGATTTATTTTAAGAACAATTGAATAGCGCCGGGTTGATCGTAGGGCGTTATCGAGCCGATGTTTTCGAGTCTTCCGGGACTGAGCTGGATGGAGCTTATTTCAAGGAGGGGCTAAGCAATCACTTATCCTTCTTCTTTCTCTTCTTCCACTTCTGTTCGAGGTACTTTTTAATATTGGCCTCCCGCCCTATATCGGTAGGGTCGTAGAAAATCTTATCCCTGAGCTCGACAGGCAGAAAATCCTGCTCGATGAAATGGTCCTCGGAATCGTGTGAGTATTTATAGTCCTTGCCGTAGCCGATTTCCTTCATGAGCTTCGTCGGGGCATTACGGAGGTGCATAGGGATCGCGACGCCCGGTCTCCTCCTCACCTCGGAGAGTGCGGCGTTTATGGCCGTATAGGACGCGTTGCTCTTGGGACAGCCCGAGAGGTATGTGGCCGCTTGAGCGAGTATCAGGCTCGCCTCGGGCATGCCGACGTAATCCACGGCCGTGAAGGCGGCCGTAGCCAGCGTGAGCGCGTAGGGCTCGGCGTTCCCCACGTCCTCTGACGCGAGCACGATGAGCCTCCGGGCAATGAACTTGGGGTCCTCGCCCGCTTCGAGCATCCTCGCGAGATAATAGACCGCGGCGTCCGGGTCGCTCCCCCTCACGCTCTTGATAAACGCCGATATCGTATTGTAGTGCTCCTCCCCTCCCCTGTCGTACCTGTAGTGGTGAGTCTGGTATGCCTCCCGGACCAGATCGCGCGTAATCTCGACCGGACCGTCGCCGCCCGTTATATCGACCGCTATCTCGAGCGCGTTAAGCATTATCCGGGCGTCGCCGCCGCTCTGGAGGATGAGCTCTTCCCTCGCTTCGGGAGTGAGCGCCGCCCCCTTGATTATTTCGTCTTCATTGAGCGCCCTGTCGAGGAGGGCCTCGAGGTCCTCTTTCGATAACGATTCGAGGACGTAGACGCTCGAGCGCGAAAGGAGCGGCGAAATAACTTCGAACGACGGGTTTTCCGTAGTAGCGCCTATAAGGACAAGCGTGCCGTTCTCAACGCTCTTAAGCAGCGCCGCTTGCTGGGACTTGTTGAACCTGTGTATCTCGTCGATAAATAGTACAGTCCTCCTGCCGATATCGAGGGACTTCTCGGCGCCGTCTATTATCTCCCTGAGATCCTTCACGCCCGAAGAGATAGCGTTTATCTGGACGAAATCCGCGCTGAGCTTGGTTGCGAGGAGCCTCGCGAGCGTGGTCTTGCCGCTGCCCGGCGGTCCCCAGAAAATCATGGAGCGTATGTTCTTGCCCCGGAGCATCTTGCGAATAACCCCGTCGGGCCCGACGAGGTGGGCCTGACCCGCGAACTCTTCGAAGCTTTTCGGGCGCATCCTCTCCGCAAGAGGCGCGGCCTCCCTGGGCGGCTTGAAGAGGGAAGGCTCGTTACCCTCGTTACGGTACTTATTCGCCATGGAAAAAGGGTAGTGGGTGCCGGTTGAGAAATCAATAGCAAAAATACCGGGAATTACTTAAGATATACAGACATTCAACCGGACGGGAGCCGAAAAGGATGACCAGCCCTAAAACAAGCAAGTATGAGCTCGGACTCGAGAAGAACGACGCCAACTATACGCAGCTATCACCTCTGACGTTTATAGAGCGGGCAGCCGCGGTCTTTCCCCGGCGCACGTCCCTGATCCATGGTAATACACGCCACACATGGGGGGAGACTTACGAACGCTCTCGCCTGCTGGCCTCCGCGTTAACAAAGACAGGCATAGAAAAGGGAGACACGGTTGCCGTAATGGCGCCTAATATCCCGGCACACTACGAGGCGCACTTCGGCGTACCCGGGACGGGCGCGGTGCTCAACTCGCTCAATATCAGGCAGGACTCAGACAGCATCGCATTCATCCTGGAGCACGGGGAAGCGAAGGTCCTGATCGCGGACAGGGAGTATTCGGAGGTGATTCGGAAGGCGCTGAATAAGCTCGACCGCAAGCCTCTGGTCATAGATATAGACGATCCCGAGGGACAGTCAGGAGAGCCAATCGGTGAAATAACTTACGAAGAATTCTTAAATACCGGGGACGGACGCTTTGAATGGCGGGGGCCCGAAGACGAATGGGACGCGATCTCCCTCAACTATACCTCGGGCACGACGGGCAACCCCAAGGGCGTGGTCTATCACCACAGAGGGGCTTACCTGAACGCCCTCGGGAATATCATAGCCTGGGGCATGACCGGATGCCCGGTATATCTCTGGACGCTCCCCATGTTCCACTGCAACGGCTGGTGTTTCACGTGGTCCGTGGCGGCGATGGCGGGGACGTCCGTATGCCTGAGACACTTCGACGCGAATAAGATTTTCGAATCAATCGCGGAACACAGGGTTACCCACCTGTGCGGAGCCCCGGTCGTGATGAACATGATAATAAATTCAAAAGCAGAGGACCGGCGCGCATTCGGTCACAAGGTCAATTTCATGACCGCGGCGGCCGCGCCGCCGGCGGCCGTTCTGGAGCGGATAGAGAAAATGGGCTTCGACGTGACGCACGTCTACGGCCTCACAGAAACATACGGGCCCGCGGCGATATGCGAATGGCATAGCGAGTGGGACGCGCTTCCCTCAGCCGAGCGGTCTCTCATGAAAGCGCGTCAGGGCGTCAGATATATCGTGGAAGAGGGGCTAACGATCGGCGACCCCGAAACATGCGAGCCCGTCCCGGCAGACGCGGCGACAATCGGGGAAGCGCTTTTCAGGGGGAACATCGTAATGAAGGGATATCTCAAGAACCCCACCGCGACCGGGGAGGCTTTCTCCGGCGGATGGTTCCATACGGGGGATCTTGGAGTGATGCACCCCGACGGATATATCGAGATCAAGGACCGTTCGAAGGATATAATTATTTCAGGCGGCGAGAACATTGCGACTCTGGAAATTGAGTCCGTCCTCTATCAGCACCCGGCAGTCCTCGAGGCGGCTGTCGTGGCCCGCCCGGACGCCGAGTGGGGGGAGACCCCGTGCGCGTTCGTCACGCTCAAGCGGGAAGCGGAGAACACAACCGAAGAGGAAATAATAGAATTCTGCAGGGGCCGCCTCGCTCATTTCAAGTGCCCGAAGACTGTAGTGTTCACGGAACTGCCGAAGACCTCGACCGGAAAAATTCAGAAATACATGCTCAGGGACATGGTCAGGAAACTCCGATGAGGAAATAAAAATTACCTCGCTGCTTCCGTAAGCCTGTAAATATCCCCCTTGCCGAAATCTATGATGTAAAGCTCTCCGGCCTCGTCCTCCCCGAAGCTGCTCACGGAAAGGCCCGTTTCAAGAAACTCCGCCCATTCCCACGAATCCGCTGACCTTTTCCTGAGGCCCCAGAGTTGCCCTCTGCAATAGTCCGAGAAAAAGTACGTACCGTTAATTCCGGGGGACGTCTTGCCCCTGTACACGTAACCGCCCGTAACCGAGCACCCTTCGTCGTGGCTGTATTCGACGACGGGGAAGGTGAGCCCTCCCGTATCATAACCGTCCGGAAGTTTAAATTGGTAGGAGCCCTCGAGGAGATTCCACCCGTAGTTTTGCCCTCCCCCGCTGCCCGCGGGCTGAAAATCCACCTCCTCCCACTTCCCCTCTCCGACATCGGCGATATACATATCCCCGGTCTCCGAGTCAAACGAAAACCGCCACGGGTTTCTGAGACCGTACGCCCAAATCTCGGGCCGCGCCCCGGATACGCCTTTGAACGGATTATCCGCCGGTATGGAGTACGGCTCTGCCCCGTCCACATCTATCCTCAGTATATTTCCGAGCAGGGTGCCCGGATTCTGGCCGTTTCCGGACGGGTCGCCGGCGAATCCTCCATCCCCCGTGCCGATATAGAGATAGCCGTCAGGGCCGAACTGAAGCTGTCCGCCGTTGTGGTTTGGCGCGGGCTGTTTGATCCTTATGAGAACCCTCTCGCTATCTCCGTCGCCCCGGTCGGGATCCGTACTCGCTTTGAATTCCGATACCACCGTGTCGCCGTTGAGATCGGTGTAGTCTACGAAGAACCTCCCGTTCTCACCGTACCGGGGGTGGAAGGCCACGCTAAATAAGCCGCGCTCGTTTTCCTTGGAGCGCACTTTGCGAATGATGTCGAGGAATGGCTCGGGAGAGACTTTGCCGTCCCTAACGACCTTTATGTGTCCCGCCTTTTCCACGACGAAAATTCGTCCGGAACCGTCGCCTGCGTTTGCCAGAAAAACGGGATGATTGAAACCGGAAAGAAACGGGAGCACCTTGAGGTCCGACCAGGGGCCGACACGACTCGCGTTCCCGGGGCCGCCCGCGGGTTTATCCGGCATTAGCCTGCCCCTCGCGTACCCGTACCCGGCCCCGAGCTTACTGCGGTAATAATACGCCAGCACCGATAGTAAGATTATCAAGAGCAATAACAGCCTTATTCTTTTATTCAATATTCCCTCGACACAGGACCGGGCCGAAGCCCTCGAGTCCATCTAATATTTTACTTGATATGTAGTCTTCCCGGCTCTATCTTTAAGCTGAAATCAGGGGCCTCAATAAATTATCCGCTCCTGCGGAACATACAATTCAGACCGAACCGCTCATGAATAAATCGAACGATAACCTTAGAGATCTCGAGCTGCTCATACGCTCTCATTACAGCATCATATTCATGGAATCCGCCGAAGAGGAGCGGGCGGAAACCCTGCTCAAGCTGCTGGCCGGCCGTCTGAGAATCCCCTATTTCTTCTGGACCAGGACGAAGGGACTCAGCCGCGGGGACGTAGAATCGAAGGGGCCTGTCTACGGAACCACGGACCTATCACTGGCTTTGAAACACATAGAAGCAGCGGGATTTCAGGCAATATACCATCTGAAGGACGCGGGAGACCTGCTCGAGGACAAGACCGTTTCTGAAATGCTTAAGGACGCAGCGGCCCCATATACCAAGAACTACGGCGCCATAGTCATAACCGGGCAGAACCTTAAAATCCCGGACAGCGTCAAACAATCGAGCGCCTTCTTCGAGCTGGCCGGCCCGGCACGGGACGAATACAGACGTCTGCTCGGCCGTGTTGTGAGCGACCTCCGCTCCAGGGTGAAAACCGACGTGAGGCTCTCCGTGGAAGACACCAACAGGCTGCTCAATAACCTGAAAGGGCTCACTCTGACCGAGGCCGAGAAAATAATCACGAGGATCATCGTCGAAGACGGGACGCTCGACCCGGAAGACATCGGGAAGGTCATAGAGGCAAAGAAAGAAATCGTAGAGCGCGACGGGGTGCTTGAATACTACCCCGCCGAAGAAGGGATGTCCGACATCGCCGACCTCAGGACGCTTAAATCCTGGCTGTCGAAGAGAAAAGAGTCTTTCGCAGATCCCGAAAAAGCCGCGCGGTTCGGGCTCTCTTTCCCAAAGGGTGTATTGCTTCTGGGTGTGCCGGGATGCGGGAAGAGCCTGTCGGCAAAGGCCGTTGCAAAGGAATGGGGGCTCCCGCTCCTCAAGATGGACCCTTCAAGCCTCTACAACAAGTACATCGGTGAGAGCGAAAAGAATTTCAGGAGGGCCATGGAAACGGCTGAGAAGATGTCCCCGGTCGTGTTGTGGATCGACGAGATCGAAAAGGCTTTCTCAGCAGGGGGCGAAACCGAGGACGGGGGAGTATCGGCTAGGATCTTCGGGACCTTCCTCTCGTGGCTCCAGGAGAGGAGCGGGGATGTCTTCATCGTCGCAACCGCAAATGACGTGGAAAAACTCCCCCCGGAATTTCTGAGGAAAGGACGCTTCGACGAGATATTCTTCATCGACCTCCCCGACGAAGAAACAAGGAAATCTATATTCGAGATACACCTCAAAAAACGGGGTAAGGACGTTTCCCAGTTCGACCTTCCCCGGCTCGTTCAGATGACGGAAGGGTTCAGCGGGGCCGAGATCGAGCAGGTCATCGTTTCGGGGCTCTATACCTCTTACTCCGCAAAGAAAGAACTCGACACCGGCACGCTCGCGGGTGAAATATCCGCCACCCGGCCACTGTCCGAGATTATGGCGGAAAAGATATCCCGGTTAAGGGAGTGGGCAGCCGAGAGGACCGTGAGCGCACATTGAATTTCTATGCACACGCTTCCTTCATTCCTTATTTGCCTTTCAGCGCGAACGAGAACATGACCATAGTTATACCGTTGATGAGGAAATAAATTCCTACAAGAAGCCCTATGATAAACATACTGCTCCCGGGGAATTCCCCCCATATCATGACTCCAAGTATGACTGAAGCGACCCCGCTCACAAGGAGCCACATCCAGTTAGGCGCGGGCTTCATCTGAAACGCATGAATGATCTTGAAGAAGCCTTCCACGAGTAGAAACGCCGCCAGAAGTATAGTCAGCGTCAGCACACCCTGCAGGGGGTTTTTCAGCAGAAGCACCCCTACGACAAGGTAGAGGATACCGCTTAACAGTATGAGCAGCAGCCTTTGCCAGTTCCCCGAGAAAAACGCTCCGATTATGGAGATTACTCCTCCGATAATCAATACAAACCCGAGGAGTATATCGACAGCTATTGTGGCAGCCATCGGGGATCCGGTTATAACGAGCCCCATGATTATATAGGCAATCCCAAGGGCAAGAAGCCATCCCCAGTTTTGTCTGATGCTCTCAGCTATGGACGTACCGTTCATATTTCATTCCTCCTTTTGATCGAATTTGTGTTTCCGAGATCCACAAATTATAAGCTCATTTTGCGATTATTAGAAATTAATTCACGCGGAATCAATTTTATGTGCGAGTCTTAGATGAATCTAAAGAGCTGTGTTACTTGTCGGTGGCAGTTTGCCGGCTTACTCCGATATCTGACAATTGCTAACGAAAACAGAAATTACGATCTGTCTGTGAATCATGATACAATGGGTATATATTAATTACACTATTCATATTCGACATTCCCGGGGGTCAATGAGATAAATGCTTAAATCGTCACTAATTTTGTTTATCGCGGCATCAGTAATCACACAAATTATACCGTCGGTTTACGGCAGCTTAAATGCATATGCGGGGGTCACGGATAAATTCGGCGCCAAACCCGACAGTATATTCACCCCTGTCGTTGTCTCCGTCATCAGCGCACCGAACCCTGTCAAAGGCTCGGACGGCATGTACCATTTTGTCTATGAGCTCGAAGCCCTAAACGCGACAGGTCTCGCCTGGACAATCGACTCGATCGACGTATCGGGGGACGGAAAATCCGTTGCCTCAGTTAAGGGTGAGGAGCTCAAGAATCGTATGGAGCTGATAAAGGACAGATCGCCCTCGACTACGCTTCAGCCCGGCGAGGGAGGAATAATATTCATCCATTTCCCCGTGAGAGAGAACGATATTCCCTCCGAAATAGCGCACAAAATCACTTTCTCCGTCCCGAACGGCATCCCGGAAGGCTTCAAAAATTTTGCGGGAATACCCGCCGACTCGGAATCTTACACCTACATGACCGACGTTACGGTTGTCGGCCCTTCTGACGCGATATTGATAGGGCCCGCGCTCGAAGGGAAAGGCTGGGTTGCGGCTGACGGGTGCTGCGATTCGACGAGACACGTGCGCGCCATTATGCCGATCGACGACAGGCTTTGCATCGCACAGCGCTTTGCCATAGACTGGGAGATGATAAACGGCGACAGGAAGATATTTGTCGGAGACCCGAAGGACGTCGAGAGCTATTTCGCATACGGCAAGAAAGTCCTCGCCGTAGCCGATGCGAAGGTCGCGGCCGCAGTGGACAAGTATAAAGACCAGATTCCGGGTGAGCTTCCTCCCGGCATGACGCTCGAAGAAGCGGACGGCAACCATGTGGTGCTCGATCTCGGGGGCGGGAAGTACGCATTATATGCGCACCTCAAACCGGGGAGCGTGAAGGTTAAAGCGGGAGATACGGTGAAGCGAGGGCAGGTCCTAGGTATCGTAGGGAACACTGGAAACACCTCCGCCCCGCACCTCCACTTCCATGTAATGGACGGTCCGTCCACGCTTGGCTCAAACGGCCTTCCCTACTTGATAGACGAATTCGAGAGCAGGGAAAAAGCCCCCTCGACAGAGGCATTCGACAAGGCGGAGATCGAAGGAATCCCGCTCGAAGTGGTGCCGGTGGATAAGCCGGGGATACACAAAAACGAGCTGCCGCTCGATCAGAGCGTGGTCGATTTCCACGCGGATTAACGACTTCAGGACCCCGCTGATCAGGGTGCGGGATTCAGTTCTGCTCTGAGAGCCGCTGATTCAGTATCTCCGCGAACTCCTTGAAAATCTTGGTCGGCACGTGCGACGCTACGCCGAATATATTCGTCACAATGACGACGACCGAGCCGCTTTTCGGCTCATACATCACGAGGGCTGTATAGCCTACGTATTCTCCGGTATGCCCTATCCATCCGCTGATTTCGCCCAGACCCATTCCGTATTTGTCGTACTCCGGGCAGCTCCTTTTTGGCCTGTCCGGATCGTCGTCGTCACAGGGATCGAAGACTATCGGCATGAGGCTGTTCACCCGCTCGGCCTGCAGCTCCGCGCTCAGGAGCGTTCCCTTGCCGAGGGCCTTCCCCCATTTCCTGAGATCATCGAGCCTCGATATAATGGCGCCCGAGCCCGAGGACGAGGAAGGATCCGTGAAGCTTATATCTTCTAAAGGGTCGAAACCGTAACCGTGCGCAAACGGCTCCGGCATATCGGGTGTCGTAGGGTATGTCGTACCGTCGAGACCGAGGGGTTCTATTATTCTTTTCCTTATCTCCTCACCGAGCGGGTGCCCCGTCACCTGCTCTACTATCATACCGAGGATTACCGTGTTGGTGTTGGAATAGTGCCAGCCTCCGCCCGGCGGGAAGTAGGGAACATTGCTGTCGGCGAACGTCGACGATCTCCTGATCCGTCCATACCCGCAAAAAATCGCTGCTCACGAATTCCGTCACAAAATCCGCGTCTTCGGTATAGTTGAAGATGCCGCTCTTCATGTTCGCGAGCTCGGCGATAGTAGCATCGGAATTCTCGACGTCAGGCAGGTAATTCCCGACGGGTTCGTTCAGATCGAGGAGTCCCTCTCCGACGAGCTGCAGTATGACCGTTACAGTAAAGGACTTCGTGACGCTTCCTATTCTCACATGATCCGCTTTACTGATAGGCCGTCCCGTCTCGATGTCCGCGAGACCGTCTTCAATAACCAGATGCCCTTTCCCCGGGATCCATACGCCCGCGAGGACCCCCGGTATTCCGAAATCCTCCTTGTAGCGGGATACTATTTCTCTCAACTGTGCTTCCAGCTCAGGGTCGAGTGAACCTCCTCCGTTATTGCAGGAGAGGAAAAAGACGGGCAGTAACAGAAATAATACGAAACGTATCGTTAATCTTCCGGGCATTGTTATCGTCCTCGCTATTCTGAATTTTGATAACCTCTTTCGGCTTCCTCAATCAAATCCTTCTGACCACCCTTTTTATTTAAACCCTATAACATCACTCGTCAGGGGCAGTTCCTCGTTTCGGACAGTACCTGCGCCTGTGAGGCCAATCTCGAATGCCTGCCCTGATTCAAGGCCGACAAGATTTAGATATCCGATTATACTGTATTAAGCGGCTGAGGGCTACTATTTTAAATAGGCGGGTTTGGGCATATTTAACTTTTGCATATATCTCTGATCATGATTATAAAACGATAGACCAGCCTTCGAAAGTGTCGGTAATATCGAGAGGGATAACCGACCTCGATAAAGGCATATGACTCGGCGATCGCGAGTCGCGGACAGTTTTGCAAGTGACAATAGCAGCTCAGCAGAAGTGCGGATTCGCTCTACTGCTTCGCCCGAGTAAACGTGAAAGTCGCGACTTCGTCTTCCTTACCGTTCTCATAAGAAGTCCATTCCTGCACCATGTTGTTATTGTCCTTGAACTCGAAGCTCACGTCGTGCATATAATAATCCTTTTCGGGTCCAGATTCGTGCCGTTTGCGAAGACAAGCTCCATCTCAGTCATCACGACGACTTTTCCAGCGTAAAATGCGGCTGATTGTCGAGGCGCAGTAATGCGTCATGCCGAGCTTGCCGTTCTCATCGTAATATACCGAAACCATCTCGTGAGGAGTATCCGGGAACAGGGTTTCGACAACGACACTGCCGTTTGAAGACGTCTTGTATGTAACGGTGACAGGCATCTCTTTTCCGTCCATTACAGTCGTCCCCTGCCACGTGCCGGCCAGGGTCTTCAGCTTCTCGAGCTCCTTTGAACCCGTAACCGGGCTCATATGATGCTCGTCCTGCCCGCCGGGCGAGTCCGCAAAGGACGATAACGCAATAGACGAGAACGTAAAAACCGTCAAGAGAACCAAAGCTGATATATATCTCATTTGAAGCCCCCCTGATAGATGTATTTACAGACAATATATTTTAACAGAAACATAACTCCTTCATGCATACATTTTCTCAAGATTTTTAAGGCGGATCGTCCACCCTTTCCTGTGCTCCTTGCCCGCTTTCACTGTGCCGTCTCTTTCATTCCGGATCTCCGCGTGATGAGGCGGCGCGCATGTCTCGCTGCAAGGAATAACAACAATGCCGCACACAGGATCACGATCACCATCCTCAGCGACGCCGCGGTCGATACCGAGATCCCGACTCCGGTCCCGATCGCAACGTAAGCCGCAAGACATATCGGACACTTCGGCAGGAGCGCAAGCACTGCGCCCGGAATTACCCATTCGGCTATGCCCAGAAAGCGCTGAAAGAACGCCGGAGGACGCGTGTCGCCGCTCGTCGTCTGCGTTATAGTCGTCTCGCGGTGCGAGCTGCTCGACGGGGCTCCGCAACAATGACGAGCGCTCACGAGTGTTCCTCCTCCGAATGGCGTGCAGGGTCCGAGTCCTTAACAGAAGCGGATCGCCCTTTCAGGTTAACTAATTGGCCCTCGTCGTACCGATCGTGGTGGCGGACCCACGCCATCGTAAAGGCCAGGGAGTTTTCGTCGCGGCCCTTCGGCACGAGGTCGAGATAGTTGTACGTACCGATCAACATGTCGAGCCCGCGCTCATAGGCGGAATAGGTGTGGAAGACATTGGCGGCCCCATCCCTGTAGAAAACGCTGAGGCCGGGGCTTCCTCGCTCGGGAATTCCCGCAATTCGTAGTTGTAGTACACGCTGCCCTTCGTCCTCTTGTCTTTCGTGAACGACACGTGATAGTCGTAATTGAAGTCGTTACCGTACGACGACACCCATTTGAAGCGCCAGCCCATGCGCTTCTTGAACTCCTGCAGCTCCTTGATCGGCGCTCTCGACGACCACGGCCATTGAGACGTCCCGCGCGTTCAAATGCACGGTCATTCCGTCGAAGTGGTCGGCCACGAACGAGCAGCTTTTGCAACCTTCTTCCCACCCGGGGCCGAACATGAAGTGATACACGATCAACTGGCTCCGTCCGTCGAAGAGGTCGGCGAGGTGTCTCTTTTCCGTCCGGATCCGTCAAAGATATACGGCTTTTCGACCTTGACCCAGGGGAGTTCACGCCGCTCGGCGCTCAATTGATCGCGAAGCCGCGTGAACTGTTTCTCCTTCTTCAGAAGCTCCTTACGAGCTGCCAGCCATTCTTCCGGGGAAGCGATTATATGCTCCGGTGTACGGTTTTTCATTGTTTATTGCCTCCTCATTCCTATGATTTTATTTCGTTTTATTAATACAATCTCTTCACGCGAATATTTTCTCAAGATTGTCAAGACAGACCGTCCACCCTCTCCTGTGATCCTCGCGCGCCTCGGGGGTCGGCAGGAATTCATGCTCGAGCGTCACCTCGGTCCCGTCACCGACGCTGCGGAAATGAACCGTAACGACCGTATTCTGGGCAAAATCCGAGTTCCATGTAAAGACCAGCTTTTCAGGCGGGGAGATGACTTTATATTCGCCCTCGTGTACGTATTTCTTACCATCAGTCTTAATCATGGTTACGGTATATTCACCTCCGACCTCTAGCGTATTGGAAACGTCGACGGTCCAGCCCTCATGCCCGTAGAACCACTTCGTCATGATCTCGGGATCGGTAAACGCTTCGAACACCTCTTCAGGCGCCGCTTTTATGATTTTGGTTACAACCAGCTTGCTTTCGCTCATTACGCACGCTCCTTTGCTTTTTTCCGTCCTTCAAAATATTTATCAAGAGCATCGAGCCTCTCTCCCCAGAAACGGCTGTACTGCTTTATCAAGTCCGACACACGGTCGAGCGGCTCTATATTGGCGCGGCAGTGTTTGATGCGGCCTTCTTTCTCCTGTACTACGAGCCCTGATTTTACGAGCACCTGAATATGCTTTGATACTGCCTGAAGAGAGATATCGTATTTTTCCGCAAGCTCGTTGACGGTGAGGTCTTTTTTGGCGAGCTGCATAACGATGCCGCGCCTCGTCGAGTTGGCAAGGGCGTGAAGGATCGAGTCCATTTTCCGAGTTTGATAATCAACCATATTGTTGATTATATCAGTGAAGCGCGTATTTGTCAACCATGTGGTTGATTATTGATCCGGTTCCGGGACCGGGACTTCAAAACACCTCTCCCTACTCCTCTTTAAGACTCCTCCGGTTCATGTATAATTCCAACAAATATCCACGAGGAATTTGCATTGCAATTACGGCGTTAATAGACCCTCAAACAGAACACTCGATCATGCAAACGACAAGGCATCTGAAATCAAGCCTGCTAATAGTCCTGTTATCGATATTCGCCGTACCGTATCCGGGCGACGCGATAGCCGTCGAAGCCGCAATTACGGAATCGATCGGCTCTTATACCGCGGGGTGCATGAGGAATGCCGCCCAGATACCGATAAGCGGGGAAGGATTTCAGGTCATACGGCTCAACAGGGGAAGATACTACGCTAATCCCGAGATGATCGAGTATATAACCTCGCTCGCAAAGAACGTGAGTGAGGTGCTTGGCGGCATACTGCTCATAGGGGACGTCGCGCAGAGAACAGGGGGGCCTATGTATGATGAGCACAGCAGCCACCAGATCGGGCTCGACGCCGATATACTTTACTGGCAGCACCCGATAGCGCTCAAGAGGCAGCTCACGATTACGGAGAGGATGCATATATTCCCGCAGTCCGTTCTTAACGAAGACGAGACGGAAATAGACGACTTCAAATGGAGTATTAAGATCGAGGAGATAATAAAAACCGCCGCTTCGGACAAGCGGGTCGACCGTATATTCGTAAACCCGATCATCAAGAGAAGGCTCTGTCAAACCCATCCGGGCGAGAAATGGCTCGGCAAAGTCAGACCGTGGTACGGACACGACGGACATTTCCACGTCCGCCTCAAATGCCCGCCCGAAGACGCGAAGTGCAAAACCCAGGAGCCGCTGAATATGTTCGATGACGGGTGCGGCAGCGACCTCGACGGATGGTTCAGGGCAGACGGGAGAGTCAAATCCCAGCCAGCCTCCGGAAAAGCCGCTCATCCGAAGCTCCCGGATGAATGCATCTCCATTCTAAACGGGGTTTATTAACCCCTTATTATTTTCAAATAAGGCCTTTTCGATGCCAAACCGCGCCTAACTTCAAAACACACCGAGCGTGGACAAAATTCGGTTTATCAGTCCCTGACTTTCGCGGCGTCCTGCGGCGCGGTGTTTGGAATTAACGAATATGTCCAGCAGAGTAGAAAGCTGAGAACGAGTCCGGTCGTGTTTGCAAGGGCGTCATAGACGGAGGCGTTTCTTCCGGGGACTAATAATTGTAAAAACTCGAGTGATATGCCCAGAAGGAACATAAAGATAAAGATTATCATCCTCTTACCCAGCGTCTCAAAGGATATATAAGCAAGAATCCCCATGAAACCGTAAGCAGACGCATGGGCCACCTTATCCATATACTCCACCCCGCCCATGCCGGATGCGGGGATTAAGCTGAGGAATATCACAACTAGGACATAAGAGATAAATATGACCTGGGGCATTGGGTCTCTTTTTTGGACGGCTACATTATACACGATTGTTTTCCCGAGAAGGCGGAAAGCTTTTGATAATAGCTGTAGATTATTCGAGTCAAGTACAATTGTGGACTCTGCTATTCATTGCATTTTCCCCGGCTCTTCCGTCGATACCAGATGAAACTATAGTATGAAAATTCGGGGGATTATCAGCCGGAATACGGAGGTGATTACATAACATTTATACATGACGTCAATAGGCTTCAAGGTATATCCATCAAACCGCTTCATAATACACCCATTGTCCTCAAGACACGCATGATGTTATTTATTCCAACCTCAACTAGCGCTTCAGCATTAATCGGACTACATTTTTCAGATGCCGGGATATACTCGTTATTGCATGATTATAACTGTAATAGTAATATCCCAGGAGATATAATTAAACCTAATCCTCTGAAATTGCACGAATTTTCAGACTATCTTAAAGAAGTACTTGAAGAATAATAAATAACTAGCTATAGTTTAATTGAAACAAGAAAAGGCTTGGTTTGAACACCCTCTTCCAACCCAACCAAAATTCAAACCAAGCCTTCGTTTTTTCAAGAGAATCGATCTCAATCAACCCACTTAATAACGTTACAACATCGTCCGGCTGGTCATTCATTATATTCGCAGATTTCAATCCCTATTTTACATCCGTTTTGAGGCGTCTGCGGATAGGCGGAAACTACGAAAGATGCCTTAGGAGTGAATGTGCGCGGTTTGTTACCAACGATCTCAATGCCGACCCTGAAAGCGCGCAGAATCCGGACTCCACGAACATATCCGCAAGGGCCGTCCACGGAATCTCAGGCGCGCAAACGTAAACGGGTCTCCAGACTGGACGGAACTTGTTCTTAAACCTGAATAGATTATCGAAATTGTAGGCGTACTTGAGCAGATATCCTGTGCTATATAAAAGCCTCTCTTTAAGATGCCGCCCGGAAGTGGGAGCAGTATCCGCAGAAAAGCCGCAGGAGATGAACGGAACCTCGCCCAGGCTGAATTCCCTGAAGCCCTCTTCTCCCAATATATCCATTATTCCTATAAATAAGGCCTCCATGATGCCGGACGGGGCTTCTTTATCCCTCAATATCATTTCCGTATGGGCCAGGGACCGAGCAGTCGTCGAGACCGTAACCGCTCCGAGCCATCTGTCGCCCGGGGTACGGAACACGAAGCATCTCGTCGAGGGATCAAGCCCCGTATGGTAGAGGTAACGGAGCTGGGGCTTCCTGCCGTGGGCTGAAACGGACCTCAATCGGGAGATCCTCCCCGCACGGGATTCCGTAAGCGGTATCTCCTCCGCCCTGCCCCACCGCATGCCTTTCTTGCAGATATCCGTAACCGGGGAAACGGCCGCTGAACGTCTCCGCAAATCAATCAGGGCTTCGGCTCCCGTCCTTATCGCAGCGAACCCCCTCCGGGCGAGGAACCCGGTGATTTCAGTCCCGCATCCCCGGATCAGTATTCGGTGGCCGAACGCATTCACTAGCTCGGCGAATATTTCTTCGAAAGAAAATTTGAAGGGTATCTCGGCTGAATGAATCCATGTGAGGCCAGAGAGGGGCAGCCTTACGGATTTAAACCTCGGATAAGCAATGTCGCCCCTGCGCCAGCTGAGTGGAATCGTCTCAATCAACGCATGTCCTCCGGAATGTGCATAAATTAAATACTACCCCACTCCATGCCGAAAAGGTAAGCGATAGACATTTGATAGGCCTACTCGAGCGTTCTTGTCGCGCTGGTTAAGATAAGCTTCCAATCCTTAATTGTCTGATCGCCGTTTTCGCCGGGCGGTTCATCCACATTCAAGTGACTGGTGATGTAGTAGAGCCGTTTAATCTCGTCGTTCTCGGCAGGGCCGGCACCGGCATCCCTGAACCGCTCCTGGAGATACGAAGGGGGGATCGATTGAGAATAGAGCGTAACCTGCACGTCGTGCACTCGGCTCAGGGTCTCGGCATCGAGGGATATTAAATACTCTATGACGTCGGAGCCCGTAAGGTCTATATCCGTGTAATGGGGATCGAACCTCTCCTCTCCGTGCAGCGCGGCAAGCGCCTGAATATAGGTGGAGAAAGACGGGCTTTCAAAAAATGCGGGGTCGAATCCCCTGGGTCTTATGCGGTTATCCTTGACTTCGTTTACCCGCCTCAGGAAGCTTGTCGTGACATTGCCGTCCGAATCCTCGTATACTTCCTCATATATCTGCACCTGGTCATCTTTCGTAATTGTCTGATAGTGGGGCTGGAACTGGTCGTCCGGGTTTTGATCGGCTCTTCGCTGGGGAGGATCCATTCGTCGTGCCCTTTACGATAGCGCCGAGTCTGTTTGTTCGACCCGACGCCCAGAGCACATTCCCTTCGGCGTCGCGCACGAGGAACTCGATGAACATGCGCCTGAAGCCGACGCCGGTCGGAAGATAATGTCCCGCAAGATTGTCAACACGCACGACCGCTCTGAGCCTGCCGTCGGGGGCGGTCTCGAGCGTCTCCACGCCGATAACCGCTGATTTCATTCCGGGCCATCTCGACCATCGAATTCTGCCCGGTAATCAGTCCCGGCTCGGTGAATGTGCCCAGCATGGGGATCGATCTGCCGATACCCCAAAATGAGAGGGAACTGCTGGAACATTTCGTTCAGGAAAACGTTCAGCCCGTGGAGCGAGTGGCGGGCGAAGTTGTCGCGCTCCGTGAGAGTGATCTCCTCATCGGGCAGACGGTGAGTCGTGGGAGCGAGCTCGTTTGACTCGATATTAGCTATCTCGAATGAGAGCTTCTCCCCCTTGAAGTGAGTAGGCATGTGGCAATCGGCGCAGGACTTAAAATCGTCCCTTCCGGGAGCGAAGTCGCTGTTTAGCCATTCGAGCTCCGTCGCCTGCTCGTAGCTCGCTCCCAGGATCTCCCCCTCGTTGCTGAAGACCGGCAGCAGGATGTTGTGGCAGCTCCCGCACGTATCCGAACTTGCCGCGTTCCCGGACACGAAATAATCCGCGAACTTCGGAGTGATGCCGAGTGCATTCTGCATCGGCTTTGTTACTATGGTCGGGTCCTGATAAGGTCCGTACATCTCACCCGGAGGGCCCGTGACGAAGTTTCCCGTATATGAGGATTCGTCACCCAGGTCAGTGTCCGAAATATGATGACATACGCCGCAGGATATGCCGTCCCTCGCGAGCGCTCCGTATTTCTGGAACTCGTCGTCCTCCGAGCCGGGCCACTGCTTGACCATATCGAGCCTGAAAGGCTTCCCGAACGGAACCTGGGGCGGGGGCACGATCGCGAAGATACTCTTGCAATCCTCGTTGTCCTGCCCTTCCGTATCGATGGCCAGCTGGCGCTGCCCCATGACGCCGTGACAATGAAGGCAGGTGGTTTCAATACATTCCGTGAGCTCAGGAAGATTATTCGTCTCGCTCTGCAGCTGCGAGAAAAAGACCGGGTCGCGCCCGGCAAGCCCCATCGGCGACGCCTTCCACTCGCTGTAAGGCGAAAGGTTGATATAATTCGTTCCGTCCGGGCCGGGCTCCTCAAAGATCATATTCGGAAGCGCGGAGTTCAGGAACGACGCGTCATGGCAACCCGCGCACTGGTCGGACGTAATAAATTCGTCGTCAGCACCCGTCCCGGAAACGATATGGTCGTAGGTTTCCGCCGGAAGACGTAAGTCCCACACATCAGGGAATGTCACCATCCCGAGCTGATCATAGAATGCAAGGAATTCGGGAGCAGGCCCGGGAAGCGGCACAGAGAAAGGCGAATCGTAGTTGTCGACCTCACCCTCCGACCTGAGGCCGGGCCGGACATTCTCCGGAGCAATCCCTCCGGGGCCGTATACCGGGCCCGGGTCATTGTAGCTGCGCTGGACATTACTCGCCTTAAGCGATCCGTAGTGTTTGTACCTGATTCCCGGGGTCAGTATATTGTCGAGCGAGGTGAAAGTCTGCTCGCTTTCGGCGGAGGCATGGCAGTTTATGCAATAGTTCCCGTAATCGCTGGTCGCCGGAACAATGTCGGGCAGTTTGTTACTGCTTTCGTAAACGTAACCCGTGGGGTACCAGAGCGGATTGGGCTCAAGCGGTACGGCCTGACCTCCGAAAAACTCGTCGCTCGTGACGGCGGAAATATCGAATATGGGCGGGTTCCCGACCTGCCAGCTAGCCGTGGGAGGGTCGTATTTTATTACATAATTTCCCCAGTACCAGCCGTCGAGGGATTCATCCTTCTGCTTGACCATTATCGTCCAGGAATCGGGTTCTACATCGGCGTTTATCACCATGCACCCTTCGGAATCGAGAGTGATGCCGAGGTTCGCATTAATCGAATGCATCTCCTTCACTATGATCGCGCCGTCGGGGATTTCGGTTACCCTGCCGCCGCAGAGCCAATCCACGACTTCCGGGGAATAGTAGAGTCTGACCGCGGGGTGCACACCGTAAGCCTGCCCGCTGCCGATAGGCCCCACATACGGACCTGTAAGGCGCCAGTTTAAATCGCCGGGCCACCCGAGCTCGTTAACATATCCCTTAGCTCTTAGAAAATCCTGCATCCGGGTGTCATACATATTCTTGTCGTCGAGACGGGAAAACGGGGACGGGTCCCTGAGAAAGTCCGGAGCGGGCAGACCGTGGTCGGCAGACGCGCAAAATTGCTCGATCTCCTCCTGAGTGGGCTCTACAAGCGAGCTTTCGCATACCCAGTCCTTGGGGTCGGGGGGGAGACTGTTGTCTCCTTTATCCTCTTCACACGCTATCAATACCGCCAAAAAGACGGACAGGAATAATATGAGTCCCGTTCTATTGAGCATTTTGCAAATTATATAGCCCTTATCAAGAACATGAAAGCCCCTGAGGTACATCCTTGTGCAATCTCTCAAACCGGCAATCGGGAGCGGATTATCAGGACAATGATTTAGTATATTTAACCGGTTGCGTTATAATTGCTAATTGGGTTTAAGCAGGTAATTATGGCCGGTTCACTAAAAATCAAGGAGACGAAGATGAGGACTCATTCCATACTGTTATTATTTACATTACCCGCCGTACTTATACTGACCGCGCTATCGTGCAGCGCAGGCGAGACCGGCTCCGACGTGGGCAAAACCTACGACAGCCCGTTCGCATACTGCAGGGCCGTCGGCACGATCGACGCTCCCGGGAAGGAATACACCGGCCCCCCGGTGCCCGAATCCATAGCAAAGGCGCTCAAAAAGCAATGGGGCTCGCCCGAATCCGCCCCGCTCGACACATTCGTAAGGGGAACGTACTGGCGCTGTATGGACGGTGAAGTCTATGCCTGCAACGTAGGGGCGAACATACCGTGCGAGGAAAAAGCCGACGTGAATAAGGAACCGACGCAGGGGATGAAGGACTACTGCAAGGAAAACTCCGGCTCCGATTTTATACCGATGTACGTAACGGGTCACTCCACTATTTATGAGTGGACTTGCAGCGGCACGACTCCCGTTGCCGGAAAGCAGTTCACGGAAGTTGACAAGCAGGGGTACCAGAAGGGTATGTGGTACGAAATTAACCCTGAATAATAGAATCCCGAAATTGTAATTAGCCACTGCGGACTTTTTGATACTTATCCATGGTCAGACATAAGAAAACTATCGGCATTATCGGGTCTATGGATGCCGAGATCACTCAGTATCTCAAGAGCTCGGAGCCGAAGAAGAAGACGGATTGGAACGGGATAACGTTCCACGAGGCCGTTTTGTTCGGTCAGGACGCCGTTATAGTGAAATCGGGCGTGGGCAAAGTCTTCGCCGCGATGGTGTGCGAGAGGCTCATTGATATTTATGGCCCGGACGCCGTCGTATTCACGGGCGTAGCCGGGGCGCTCAACGGAGAGCTCGACATCGGCGACGTCGTTTTGAGCGAAACCTGCATCCAGCACGACGTCGACGTCCAGGCGCTCGGATTTATGCGGGGGGCCATACCCTATACGGAGCTCAGGGAATTCAAGGCCGACGAGAATCTCCTCAAAATCGCTTGCGCCACGAGACTGAGAAGACAGAAGATAATCACGGGCAGGATACTCACGGGCGACCAGTTTATCACAAAGAAAGAGATGAACGAGCACAAATATCTTACAGACGAGCTTCACGGGGACGCGATCGAGATGGAAGGCGGCTCGATAGCCCAGGTATGCACCCTCAATAAAATCCCTTTTATCATAGTAAGGACGGTCTCGGACAGGGCGGACGGGACCGCGGCATCCGACTTCAATAAATTCCTTCCGGTCGTCGCCAGGAATTCGTTCGAAGTCGTTAAGAATTTACTCCTCAACTACGGGGACGACCGATAATACAATTACCGGCTTTTGCCGGAGATAAATACTTCCTCCTTCGGGAATTCCTTAACGACCTTCTCGGGCACACCGAAAACAGCGGAAACGACTTCGGGAGGCGTATCCGCTATCCACTCCGATATGCTTATTTCCTGATACACGCCGTTATCGAATACCAGCAGAATCTCCGCTTCCTTGGCTCCGGTATTTTCAAGATAGTGACCGCACCCCTGAGGGATATAAAACACCTCGCCCGGCCCGATCTCCTCAGTGAACGATCCCTCGTCCGCCGCAAAGAGAGTGATTCTTATCTTACCTTTTAATAGAAACCCCCATTCACTGGCGTTCGGATGCCAGTGCATCTCCCTGAGGGCGCCCGGCTTGAGGGTCATGAGCGCACCGGCCATATTATCCGAGATGGGGAAATTATCCACTGTAGCCAGCTTTACCGTCCCCCCCGGATAGACCTCTCCCTCCTGGGCCCGCAGGGGGAACTTGTGGCTGAGCTTGGCTGTGTTCTGCGCGCTCCTTCGCCCGAGGGACTTCTTCCCGGGAATTGGCCCTTGAGCCATGTAAACTTCTTTCTTGGGAAATTTATCGAACAGCTTCCCGGGGACTCCGAAATTTTTGGACAGCACCTCTTTCGGGGTCTGAGCGATCCACTCCGTAACACTGAACGTGCTGAACTCGTTGAAAGCCCCGTTATTGAAAGCTAGTATGAAATGGCATTCCCCCTCTCCGATGCTTTCTATATAATGGGCGTGTCCCATCGGTATGAAGAATATATCCCCCGGGCCGTACTCCTGCGTATCCCACTCGCCGTCGGGATTGAGGACTGTGACCCTTGCGCTACCCGTTATAAAGAATCCCCATTCGGCGGCGATCGCGTGCCAGTGGAGCTCGCGTATGCCGCCCGGTTTCAGCCGCATCGAAACGCCCGCGATTCCCTTCGATATGGGCAGCTCCCTTACCGAGACCTCTCTTGAATTCCCGGCCTTCCATACCGCTGGCTTCTGACCTTCGAGATCATATGTAAACTGCAACGGATTTCCCTTTGATGATTTTTTGCCGGACTTCCCCTTATTCCTCCTGGATTTTGTTTTTGCGGACTTGACCATAATTAGCGACCTCCGGTTTTGAAAATGGGGTTTGCCGGGTAATTATAGTCTCAATAGAGAGAAACCGGAAGGAGCGAACCCGATAAATTCCTTCCGGTCATCAAGAGGAATTCGTTTAGTGTGATTAAGAATTTACTCCTCAACTATTGAGAGAGTATAATGCAGGTACGGTGTTCGATCATGAATGAGAATACTTCCGAGCAATCGAGTGTCGCGTATCTGCCTTCAGCGTGGATGCCCAGGCACCGCGATGACCTTGTGAGACTGGGGTCTTATCACGACGGCGGGTATATCGTAACGAAAAATATTATCGAGCATACGGATTTCCTCGTTGGTCTGGGGATCGGAACGGATTGGGCTTTCGAGGCCGATTTTCACAAGCGAAGAGGCATCCCCGTTCACTGCTACGACCACACCATTGGCCTGAGGCGCTTCACCAGAGACGCTATACGAAACATGAGACTATTCCTCAGGACCCTGCGTATCAGCAACACCAGAACACTTCATATGCCGAACATTTTAATGCCGCTAAAATACCGAGCTTTTTTCTCGGGAAACAGAAAGCACTTTACGGAAAAAATCGGCGACGACCCGGAGTATTATACGGATTTCAGAAAAATCTTTGCCAGAATTCCCGCTCGAGACAGGGTCTTCATCAAAATGGATATAGAAGGATGGGAGTACCGCTCGCTTTACGGACTCAAGGACTACTATGAGAGACTAACCGGGATAGTAGTCGAGTTCCATCATTTGTATACAATGATGGATACAGTCAGGTGCCATCTAGACGACCTGGGTAAATCCTTCTATATCGTTCACGTCCACGTTAATAATTACGACGGGCTGGACCAACGGGGAATACCCACGACGATAGAGATGACATTCGAAAGTAAGGAGCTCTCCCCGGGACGGGAAAGACCTTCCGAAAGGTCATACCCGGTAACCGGTCTCGATTCACCTAACTTAGTCCATGAAAGAGACTACAAACTGGAATTCCGCGACTGACCTCTTAAACCGGCTTGCAGCCCGAAGGGCGGACTAGCTAATGCACACGCTATGGGGAACTCGTCCGCGAGAGGATCTCGCGCGGGCCTTTTTGACGACCCACTGGTTCATATCCACTTTCTCAGCGTGAGCCGGTTCTTTCCCCCTGCCCTCTCGTACTCAAGCTCGTTCATATAGGTCTTGACCAGATATATGCCGAGCCCGCCTATGGGCCATTCGTCGAGCGGGCATTTAAGATCGGGCGTACTGAATTCGAGGGGGTTAAACGGCTTTCCGTCGTCTTCGACCGATACCTCTATAATTCCCTTCCCCGACCGGAGCGTCACGTTTATGAGGTGCTCGTCGTGGTCGTCGTATCCGTATGAAATGACGTTCGTTACTACCTCGTCGAGCGAGAGGGTAATGGCGAAGACGATGTTCGAGGGCAGCTCCCTGAACTCACAGTATTTATGGAGCTCGCCCTTGAGACGCCTCAATTCGCTGAAACGGTTCTTGAGCCGGATCGATAGATCGGAATTCATGACTTGTTATATCTGATCGCAAGTAGCGTAATGTCGTCTCTAAGGTGGACCCCGCGGGAAAACTCTTCGACATCCCTCAATATCTTACCGACCGTATCACGAGGGTTCTCAAAACCGTTATTCGCGAGCAAGTCCTTGAGCCTCTTGTCCGTAAACAGGTTCCCGTCCTTATCCATCGCCTCGGTCACACCGTCGCTGTAGAGTATTATACCGTCCCCGGGCTCGAGCTTCACGCTCCGCAACCCGTAGAGCGAATCTCCTCCTATCACGCCGAGCGCAATGCCCTCGGTGTTATCGAGCGTCTCCGGCCCGCTCCCTCCGCGGATAATGAACGGGAGCTTATGCCCTCCGTTAGAATATATTATTTCACCGGTCTTCGTATTCAGAACTCCCGTCCATACAGTGATGAACATCGAGAACTCGTTCTCCATGCAGAGTATCCTGTTCGCTTCGGAAAGACACCTGTCGGGAGGGAGGCCCTTTACGGCGTCGGCTTTGACCATGGTCCTCGTGACCGCCATGAAAAGAGCGGCCGGCACTCCCTTGCCGGACGCGTCCCCGATCGAGAAGTAGAGCCTGTCGTCGTCGATCATGCAGAAATCATAGAAGTCGCCGCCCACGTCGCGGGCCGTAATTATCTCGCCGAATATCTCGAATTCCCCCCTTTCCGGGTATGCGGGGAATATCCCGGGGATCATGGAGAGCTGTATCCTCCGGGCGATGTCCAGTTCCTGCCGAATCGCGGCGAGGCGCTCCCTGTCATGCACGGCCTGTTTCAGGGCGAGCGCCTCTTCTATTGTTTTCGTAATAGTGATGCCAAGGTCGTCGAAGTCTATGGGCTTCGTAAGGAAGTCGAACGCGCCCAGGTTGAGCGCCCTCCTGATAGTCCTCATGTCCCCGTACGAGGAGATGATGACCGACCTGATGAGCGGGTATTCGGCCTTGAGTCTCGATATAAGGGTGAGGCCGTCCATGCCCGGTAGCTTGATATCGGTGATGAGGACATCGATATCGTTCTCCCTCAGTTTTTCGAGCGCGTCCTCCCCTCTGCGGACGAATATGAAATGAAACTCGTCGTTCCTTATCTGACGCCTGAACTTCTGGGTCACGAGGAGCTCTAAATCCGGGTCGTCGTCCACGACGAGAATAGTCGCGGGCGCGGCATCCGTCATGGCTGCCGGGTCTTCGGAAATTTCATTTTCCATAGTTCAACACCTGGTCCGGGGTGCGAAATAGCGTCAAACACGCTCGATATAATATGAACAACGCTGATATATATTGTTTTTTAATCGGGAAAAGCCGTCCTTTTCGATTCGCCGGCCTCAAGCGGCCGTCTTAAGCGTCTCGAGCGCGCTCTCGTAATCGTACTCTATGGGCATTACCTTATCGAAGCCCGCCGTCCTCAACACGTCTTCGACGTCGGGGTGAGGGTTGAGAAGGACCAGTCTGGCGCCGAACTTGTTGAGCGCTTTTGCGGCGGTCACGAGCATTCTGAGGCCGATGGAGGCGATGTAATCGACGTCGGATATGTCAACAAGCGTCGGTTTCCTGCGTGTAACCGTATGTCTCGTAAATTCGAGGTCGAGGTCCCCGATCCCCTCCAGATCGACCCTTCCGGAAAGCTTCACGTGGGTCAATTCGTCGTCTTCCCTTATAACCTTCATCTCCATAGACCAATGCCTCCGCCTGCGCGAGAAAATTCAACCGAACGTTATTCAGTGAATTTTATAAACCGAAAGCATTTTCAAGTCAAAAAAGTTAACAGTAACTTAACAATAAGCGGGATAAACGTATGCGATAAGGGGTAAAACGGCTGTTTCGGGGGATTTGGGACTACTCGGATTCGCTGGCGCAGCTCACACAGCGGTCCGTGTAGGGCAGCGCTTCGAGACGCGCGACTGGTATGGGGTCGTCGCAAACGGCGCATATGCCGTACTGGTTCTTTTCCACGCGGGCAAGCGCAGTGTTGATCTGGTTCAATTCCGTCCGGATGTTCTCGTCGAGGGCTTCCACAACCTCGTCGTTCTCACGCTCGATCGACTGCTCCTGCGAATCTTTGGCATAGGTCTTTCTCATGGAGGACTCGACCTTGTTGAGTCTGTTTTCGAGCTCCGCTTTCTTAATTCTCAGTTTTTCGATTATGGCGTCATAATCACTCATATATTGCTCCGGCCGCGTATCACGATAATCTATTCAACATATTAACACTATTTCGAGGTTTAGAAAAGCTGCACCCCGGTATGAAACAAAATCAATTTGATTGTAACCCGGTCAGAAGAGAGGCCCGCGTCCGCAAAAAACATCCCCCGCGGCCTTTTATCCGCAATTCATTCAATAATTATTATTTATGGGCGTATTGTCGATTTTGTGTGAATCAGAAAACCTGGAGGATCGTCTTCTTGAAGAGCGGGTTCAGGTCGTCCATGGAGGTATCCCGTATCATCCAGCAGTCTATCTGCTCGCTGTCGCGCGTCAGCACGAGGTTGTAGCCGTTATCCTTTCCCCATTTCATCTGCTCGGAAAGGCACGTGAACTGGTCATGTTCCTTTTCGTTCAGGTCGTCGACGGGCTTGTGCAAAGTGGCCTTTTTTATGTTCCCCACGTAGAAACTGCGGGAGAACTTTGTGCCCGTATGATTTAAATTGTCCGTATTAATCATTTATTTCACCCCATTCCTGAAAATTAATTAGAGATATAATAAGTACTATTTCTCACATTTCAAGGGGGAATTTGAGAATTTGGGGAAATTTAACACAACCTTAAAAAGCACTTCGTTATTCGACCCAGCTTGTATCGCCAAGTGCCTCGCAAGTTAACACGGGTTGCTTTTCTTGCAGGACTCTACGCAGTTGCCGCCCTGATTAGGCCTGCAGCACTGCGCGCCCGTGTCGGTGTTGAGGCAGCAGCACTGGCTGTCCGAGCACGTATCGTTCCCGCAGTTAGCCATGGCGACCACAATGCCTGATACGGGCGCCAATTCTTCGAACGAATATAAATCGGGATCGAAGCCCTGATTTGTGAAGCTTACGTCCTGGGGCTGCTGTGATGAGGCAGGCTCGTTCCCGGCATAGAATATTCCCAAGGCAAGCACCGACACAAGTATGACTGCGAGCGAAAACGCTTTGGCGGTATTTCTCATTTTTTACTTCCCCCCTGATATATGTAAAAGGATTAATCAAAACGGAGGGGTTTGCAAGTCATATTTAAGAAAAGGGAGTTAGAAGATGAGATCCTGAATTTCTGGGTTGGTAAACGATCAAGCGGAGAATATATACATTATTGGATTCAGCCAATGGCGTCCGTTTCTTGCTAATTTGGCTTCTGTCATAACTGAGCGGAGAGATATTAACGTTCGTGCACTCAACCACGAGTGACCATTTCCTTGCTTGCTCGGAATCTTGCTGCTCAGAAACGTAGTTCAGGATGACATAAAAACGAGATTGCCGCGTCGCTCCGTAATTTGTATTTATCGACTTGAGTGCGTTGATTTAGCTGCTTATATACTTTCAGCCGAAGGCGTCCGGTTCTTGCACACGTTCAGAACCGTTCTCGCAATGACAGGTTAGAGATGGCTTGAAGCCGCTCTTACAAATTCTGGATATGGAACTGTAGGACTCTAATTGTAAACCCGGACTTCGTTGTACAGCGCGTCGCGCTCAACGGGGATGAAGCCCGCGTTCTTTATCATGTTGACCATGAAGTCGCGCGTGTGCCCGAGCTCCGACGGGGCGCCCGCGTCGTGGATTATCTTCTCCCGCATGATAGTGCCGTCAGCGTCGCTGCACCCGTAATGGAGCGCGACCTGAGCCATCTTCTCCCCGAGCGTAATCCAGTAGGATTTGATGTGGGGGAAGTTGTCGAGGTATAGCCTTGCGAGGGCGTGTATTTTCAGATCGTACGAAGCCGGGAAGAATTTCACCTGCTTCTTGAGCCCGGTATTCTCGGGCTGGAAAAGCACCGGGATGAAAGCGAAAAAGCCCGGCGATCTGTCTTCGATATTTCTCAGTCTCTCATAATGGTCGACTACGTGGAAAGGCTCTTCTATGTGCCCGTAGAGGATAGTCGCATTGGTCGGTATCCCCATCCTGTGAGCGAGGCTGTGTATCTCCTCCCACCTCGTGGCTACGGTCTTGGGCGCGCATATCTTCTTTCTGATATCGGGGTGGAGAATCTCGGCCCCGCCGCCCGTGAGCGCGTCGACCCCGGCTTCCCTCAGCGTCTCTAACACCTCTTCGAGACCCATGCCGCTTATCTCCGTAAACCAGTCTATCTCTACCGCAGTGAATGCCTTGACGTGCGTCTTCGGGAAGTGGTCCTTGACGAGCCTGACTATGTCGAGGTAGTTCTGGAACTTCCAGTCGGGGTGGAGGCCGCCCACTATGTGCACCTCGCGTATGTCGTCGTCGAGGAGCGAGAGTATCTGCTCGTGCGAAAGCTCGTAGGCGTTAGCCGATTTCTTGGTAGTGCCGAAGGCGCAGAACTTGCACGATATGGCGCAGATGTTCGTGGGGTTCACGTGCCTGTTCACGACGAAATAGACCTTGTCCCCGGCCCTCTTCCTCTTGACGTAATCGGCGAGCATGCCGACCGTGTTGAGATCGGCGGTGTTCATCACGGTGAGACCGTCTTCAAAAGAAAGACGCTCGCCGTCCGCGACCTTGGCGATTATCGGGAAGAGCGACTTATCGAAACAGAGCTTTTCTACTTCATCCAGTATTCTTTCCATCTTTCGGCTACCTTCTCCCTCACGTCCTCCGACATCTCGATTACAAGAGGATACCAGCTTTTTATGGTCGCATCTATCCCCATCCTGCCGCCGTACAGAACCGCAGAGCCCCTGAGCTCGGTCCGCTCGAATATTACGTCGAGATAGGGATCGAATCTTGTGAATATCCCCCATATGAGCTCCGTGTCGTCGTGGACGTCGATGTCGGGGCTCACGGCGGCGATTATCCTGACGTCTTCATACCCGGGGGTCTCGAACATTTTTTTCAGTACATCCTTGGGATTATTTTCCAGTTTTATTGCCAGAATTCCGCCCGGCAGGAGTCTCCAGTCGAGTATCTCTTTGTGTTTCCCCCTCGGGTCGGGGACGCGTCCGGGGGCCTTGCGCTTAGTCCTGCCGCCCTCCTTCCCGCGCACCGCGTTTATACCCATCTTGCTCCCGACGTTGAGCTTCCCGCTCGTGAAGTCGAGCGTGTCGAGGGGCGCCCAGGGGATCATGAGGAAGTCCTCGTTCGGATCGAAGTTCTCGCCGATCTCCATGAGCACGGCGTTCCAGTCGCGGGGATTTACGTCGCTCGATACGGTAATCATGACCTTCGTCAGCAGAAGCTGGCCCGTGCCCCAGAGCGCGAGCATCGCCTTGATGCCGTTTTTGGGGTAGCGCTCGTCGACCGAGACGACAAGGAGGTTGTGGAACCCGGCCTCGGGATAGGCCCACATGTCCTTCACCTCGGGGTGGATTATCCTCACAAGGGGCGAGAACATGTCGGCCGCGGCCATGCCCAGGTAAATGTCCTCCTTCGGGGGCTTGCCCACGACAGTCGCGGGGAAAATCGGATTCAGCCTGTGAGTTATCTCGTTCACGTGGAATACCGGGAAATCGGCCTCCATCGAATAATGCCCGAAGTGGTCGCCGAACGGGCCTTCGACCCTCAATTCATTCTGCGGAACTACGCCTTCGATGACGAATTCGGCATTGGCGGGGACGGCGAGGGAGATGCTCTTGCCCCTGACCATCGGGATGGGTCTGCCTCTCAGATAGCTCGCGAAGGCGAGCTCGTCCATGCCCTCAGGCAGAGGGGCTATGGCGGTGAATATCATCTTCGGGTCGCCCCCGAGTACGACAGCCGCTTCGAGGTCCCTGCCGAGTTTGCCTGCTTCGTGGTAGTGGGCGGCCCCGCCCTTGTGGGGGTGCCAGTGCATGCCCGTCGTTTTTTCATCGTATATCTGGAGCCTGTATATGCCGAGGTTCCTTCTGCTGGTCACAGGGTCCTCCGTGAGAACGAGCCCGAGCGTTATAAACCTCCCGCCGTCGAGGGGCCAACACTTGATGATCGGCAGCTTGCCGAGGCCGGGCCGCTCCTCCACCTCCTGGGAGGCGCCGGTTTTGACGCCTTTCGTCCTCATGGAAAGGAGATCGTATACCTTTGGGAGGACGGAGAAAAAGGATTTTAATGAAGGCGGATTCACTTTATGAAACAATTCAACGAGCTCCTCCCCCACATCCCTCGGCCTTCTGCCGAGCGCAAGCTCCACCCTCTCTTCCGTCCCGAAGAGGTTTATCGCGAGCGGGTACGACGCGCCCCTGACGTTCTCGAATATGAGGGCCGGGCCCCTTTCCTTGATTACCCGCGAGGAAATCTCGGTGATTTCGAGTACAGGGTCGACCTCCGCCTTTACGCGCACGAGGTCCCCTATGGCTTCTAAATAGTTTATGTATTCCTGTAGGTCGTAGAACTGCTTTTTCGCCATTTCATCAAACCAAAATCCATTATATGTTTTGAAGACAGACTATATCAAGGCAAAGTTAACGTTATCAATGAGGTTTATCGCGAGATTTTTGTCCCCGGGAATATACCCTGAGCGGTAATCGGGCCTAATCGAGCTCGTCGTGCTTCCAGCCGTTCCCGGTCCCGACGCCGATTATATTCAGCACCTTGTCGACATAGGCCCCAATCAGGTCGTTCACAGTGCCCGCTTTTAAATAATGCGGGGGGCTAATAGGCATTATAATCACCCCTTCCCTCGAGAGCTTGAGCGCGTTCTCAAGCGCAATCGAGCTTAGAGGCGTCTCCCTGAGGGCTATGACGAGCCTCCTTCTCTCCTTGAGCGCCACCTGGGCTATCCTTGTTATGAGCGTGTCGGCTATGCCGTTCGCTATCTTGGCCAGGGTGGAAATAGAACAGGGGATGATGACCAGCGAATCGAAATGGTTGCTGCCGGATGAAAACGGGGCCGCGAGGTCGGAATCGCTGTAAATATCGCTAACCCAGGGCCTTAACTCCTCCACCTTGAGTCCGAGCTCCTCATGGAGCACCCTCTTGCCCCACTTGCTCGCCACAAGGAACTTGTCATCGGGGCACCTCCTCAGGAAGTCCACGCCGTAGGCCGCCCCGGACGCACCGGTAAATCCGACTATCGTACGCATTTCTAGGGTAAGTATATCCCAGCGAGGACAAAAAGGAAGACGGCGAAGCCCACCACAATGTTGATCCTGAAGAAAGCCAGGTCGACGTCTTCCGACTTTTTGTGTTCCAGGTAAAGGAGAAAACCGATAGCGGCGAGAATGACGGCCGCAATTATCGTATTGAACATAAAGAAATAGATGAACGCAATGCAGAAAAAAGCCGCGTAGTGGAGTAACCCGGCGATATATAGTCCGGTCTCTTTACCGTAGACAGAGATTATGGACCGTATGCCGGTCCCCTTGTCGGATTCCTCATCGAGAGTGGCGTAGATGATGTCGAAACCCGACACCCAGAAAAAAGTGAAGAGAGAAAGAACGACCGCAGGGATAATTCCCGATAATGAGCAGGTGACCGCGACCCATCCTCCGAGCGGGGCCAGGGCGAGGCCGAGCCCGACTCCGAAATGGCAGAGGGGGGTAAAGCGCTTCATCAGGGGGTATAGGATGAAAACTATTATAGGGACCGGGGAGAGCCGAAAGACGAGATCGCATATGAGATAAGCAGAGACGAAGTACAGCATCATCCCCGCCAGAGTGATACCGAGCGCGTATGGAAGGCCCATCCTGCCGGACGGGAGCTCCCTGTCGCGAGTCCTCGGGTTAAGGGCGTCTATACGCCTGTCTATTATCCTGTTTATCGCGAGAGCCGCGGTCCTGGCCCCGACTCCGGCGAGCACAATCAGGAGGAGCAGGCGAGTCTCGGGCATCCCGCCCCACGCGAGGAATGCCCCCGCAAAAATAAGCGGGAGCGAAAATAGCGTGTGCTCGAATTTTATAAAATTCGTGAAATTTTTTACGCTGCCCATAGGATGCCTTAACATTTCTCCCGGTAAGGCATTCATTCTACTTTACTTTTACCCTCTCTTCTATACAATTACCATCTATTCCACCGGGGCGGAGAAAATCATGCCGAGACCCGAACTCGCCGAACAAATATCCAGCAGCTTGGAGGAGGGAAATCTCCAGGGGATCAAAGAACTCCTGGCAGGAATCCATCCTTCGGAGATCGCCGACATACTCCAGGCTTTAGACCCGGAAGAGTACCAAAGGGTCCTCGAAATCCTCGACACCGACACCGCCTCGGAAGTAATCCTCGAGCTCGAACCCGTGCAGAGGGAAGAAATTCTCGGCGAGCTCGACGCAGAGACGATTGCGGATATCGTCGAAGAGATGGAGTCAGACGACGCCGCCGACCTGATCGGGGAGCTTTCCGATCAAACCGCGAGCGACGTTATGGCCAAAATGGACCCCGAGGATCTGCGGGACCTAGAGCCGCTCCTGAAATACCCGGACGACTCGGCGGGCGGCATAATGCAGACGGAGCTCGTGAAGGTCGTCGAAAAGTTCACGGTGCGGGATACGATCAACTGGATACGGCTCATAGCCGACGAAATCCATGACTTTTATCTCATCTATGTAACCGATGAGAGCGACAAGCTCCTCGGGCAGATGTCCCTCAGCAGGCTCGTTCTCGCGACCCCCGGCTCCAGGGTTTCGGATATCATGGAGCCAGTAGAGCACATGGCGACCCCTTATATGGACCAGGAGGAAGTCGCCAAGATCTTCCAGAAATACGGCATACTGTCGCTCCCGGTTATTGACAGGAAAGGAGTGCTCCTGGGCAGGATAACGGCTGACGACATAATGGACGTCGTAACCGAGGAAGCTTCCGAGGACATCCTGCAGATGGCGGGCGTGGGTGAGACCCTGCACCCTATATTTACGCCGATCCGGAGCCAGATCAGACTCAGGATGCCCTGGCTTCTCCTGACCCTCTGCGGAGAGCTCTTTATCGCGTTTATTATCGTGTCCTCATTGAAACCCGCGCTTGAAAAACTGGCCATACTCGCGGCTTTCATGCCCGCCATCATGGCGGTGGGCGGGAATGTGGGGCTTCAGACGACCACCATCATCGTGAGGGGCCTCGGCATGCGTACCATCAACGTGAAACAGATAGTAAAAATAATTATTTCAGAGGTAAAGGTAGGACTTTTTTTAGGCACGATCTGCGGGCTCATAGCCGCCATAATAGGAGGACTTATAAGCCATGCTCAACCTGAGGCATTCAGGCTCGCAATCATTATCTTTATATCCATGGTTTCAGCCACTTTCGCGACGTCGGTCATCGGCGTGACGGAACCTCTGATACTCTACAAGCTGAATTTCGATCCCGCCGGCGCGTCGGGGCCCTTTCTGACCATGTTTAACGACATTTTCGGCTCGACCTTTTACCTTTTAATCGCGATGCTGATTCTCTAGGTAATTCCTTATAAAGATTCAGGTACGTCCAGATCGACCAGACGGCGCCCCGCGCGCCACTTACTTACTCAAATTCTTGCAGTCCTCGATGCCGCCCTGCTTGCAGTAAAACTGGGTGCACGAAATCACCATCTGGTAGTTGTACGTGCTCCCTTCTTTCCAGTCGGTCATGCATTTGTCCAGAACCTCTCTTTCTTTGGTCCCTCCGGAGTACGCGCCGCTCAGCTTGTCGATTTTATCCTTCGCCGCCGCCCTCTCCTCCATGCATGCCTCCCGTTCGGAGGGATCCTGATACCGTTCCTGACACCATGATTTCACATCGTCCACAGGCACTTCTTCTTCCTTGAGCTCTTCAGACACGCCGCCCGGTGGCGCCGCGGCAAGCTCTTTATTTTCCGGAGCCGGCGCAGGGTTCTCCGCCCCGGCATTCCCGGCCGCCGCTGTCCCGGGAGGCGTCTCAGTCCCTTTTCCTTCATCCGGGACCGTAGCCTGAGGGGTTTCGGATTCCCCCGGGCCCGCTTCCGCAGCATTCTCTTTCGGCTGAGCAGAGTTGGTTTGCTCCATTATCTTCTGGTTGAGCTTCTCTATCTTATCCTTACCTGACGATTCTGCCTCATTCGCCGCACCCGCCTTATCTGTTTTTACCTCCGCCGGGGCCTGAGCGCTTTCCTCCGCTTTCTCGGCGGTTTCAACAGACGGCGCTTCTTCGGGCTTCACCCCGGGCGTCTCCGACGGGGGAGGGGGAGGGACGGCCTCAGGTGATTCGGCAATCTCCTTCTTCTCCGGGGTTTTTACCACGGCTTTCTTCTTGGGCGGCTCAGGCGCGGATACTTCCTCCCTGGGCGCGGCGGCCGGCGGCTCCTTGCGTACGGCGTTATCCCGCGCGGGAGCCTCGGACTCAGCAGCCTCCTGAGCCTCCATATCGGCCTGCACCTTCCTGGAAATTTCCTCGAGAACCTGAGCTTTGGTCTTCACTTCCGGGGCCGGCGGTACCGAATCGGCGGTATTTGCCGATTCTTCTTTCATATTCCCGACATCGGGCTTCTCTTTCGCCAATCCCGCGTCCGTGATATCGCCCTCGGTGATTTCTTCATTGGCTTCTTTCTTAACGACCGCAGGCCCGGCCGCTTTGAGATTTTCGATCTCTTCGTAGGCTTTTCCCACCGCACCGACAGATTTATTCAGATACACCCCTCCCTGCCTCACCATGCTCTCCTTAACACCGTAATCCTCTTCAGTGCAGGCTTTGAAATAAAGCTCCAGCCCGGACAAATAACCGGTCAGGGCCTGCATCGAATATTCATGCACGGTCTCAAGGCGGGGCGGCGGGGTAATGGTTCCGAGCTGATTACCGAGTGAGCCGATTATACCCCTGTAGTCGGCGAATCTGGACGCGCACTCCTCGGGCGGGGCCGACTGGAGCTTAAGCACGGAGGCGCTCACCTCCGACGCCGCCTGCGAGAACTCGTACAGTAAAGGGGTAGTGTTTTTGAGATATATCTGCTCCTGGGCGCTGTATACCCCCTGAGCGAACGATTTTTCGTGAAGCCCCGGGGCTGTAAATAGTAACAACAGGATGAAAAGAGAAAAAGCGGCGGCCCGGACCCTCTCCCTTATACGAAAGCACAGTTTATGCATAGCATACTCCCCAACAGTCTAATTCCATCATTCTCGATGCCGCGCGTCTCATTGCGGCGGATAATATTATATAAGAACTGTACAAGCAACACTAGTGTGCCCGGCCGAATTTATCATAAAAATATCCCGGGACGGAATATCGCCCGCGCGGTCATCGTCGAAGCGGGGCAGGCACGCACCGGCAGAGCGGTCCGTAAACACAAGTCAGGCGGAATATCGCCTGATTACTCGCCAACTCCCCAGTTTTTGGGAATAATATCAGTTCAATGAAAAGCTCGGAAGCGCTTTTACTCCGCAAGAGACCGTACGGCGACGCCGACTACATCATAACACTCTTCACGAGGGAGTTCGGCAAGATAACCGGGCTGGCAAAAAACGCCAAATCGAGCAGAAAAAGGTTCGGGGGGAGGCTCGAGCCCTTCGTTCTATTCCGGGTCAGGTTCCGCGAGAAGCAGGGCGATATGAAGTTCGTAGAGGACCTCGAGACAATAGAGGTATTCCGGCACCTGATGGAAGACCTGGAGCTCTTCATGTGGGGAAGCTTCATGACAGAGTCCATGGAGGTACTGCTCCCCAAAGAAGCCCCTAACGAGGCTTTGTTCAACCTGTTCGCGGACACGCTGAGGGAGCTCGATGCGGGGAAGAGCGCCATGCCGCTGGTACTCGGGTTCCAGCTCGGGGCACTTTCTCTTTCGGGGTACGGCCCGAGTCTGGACGCGTGCGCGGAATGCGGGAGAGAGCCCGGAACCGGGGCCCGCTTCAGCATCAGGAAAGGGGGCGCCCTGTGCGCCGAATGTGCGGGCGGAGCGGAGAACGGCGCTACATTCTCGGGCGATTTCCTGAGGGACAAAGAATTAATGGAAATACACCTCGGTAAGGTGCTAAAATACATAAAGCTGTTTTCCAGATTTACCGAATACCATACTGAAAAAAAATTGAATTCATCGAAATTCATTGAGGAGCTCAAGATATGATAAAGGTCCCCGGATTTGTCGGTAGCGGCATATCGTGCGGAATAAAAAAGAGGGGGAAAAAGGACCTGGCCCTCATTTTCTCCGAAAACCCCGCCAGAGCGGCGGGCATGTTCACGCAGAATATCGTGAAAGCGCCCCCTGTGCTCCTGGGAATGGAGAGGATCAGAAGCGGACAATGTCAGGCGGTTTTAATCAACAGCGGCGTAGCCAACGCGTTCACCGGTCAGGCGGGCATGAAAACCGCCTTGCTCACGACCGAGCGCGCGGCAGGAGAGCTCGGCATCGATGAAGCCCTCGTCATCCCGTCCTCGACCGGAGTCATAGGAGGGCCGCTCCCCGTCGACAAGATCAATAAGGCGATGCCTCTCCTGGTATCGGAGCTCCGGGAGGAAGGGCTGCTCGACGCGGCAGAGGCGATCATGACTACCGACGCATTCCCGAAATATGCCGTCACGAAGGTAGGGATAGGCGGCAGGACCGGGACCGTATGCGTCATAGGAAAGGGCGCGGGGATGATAATGCCCAACATGGCGACGATGCTCGCGTATATACTCACGGACATCAACGTGGGAAGGCGGACGTTGACTAAGGCGCTCAGAAACGCCGTCAATAATTCCTTTAACAAGATAATAGTGGACGGCGATACATCGACCAACGATACGGTGCTGATGCTCGCAAACGGGAAGCTCGGGAATACGGCGATCGGGCTCACAGGCACCTATTACAGGAAATTCGAGCAGGCGGTGACGGAGGCGGCCTCGGAAGTCGCAGAGATGATAGTGAAGGACGGTGAGGGGGCGACAAAGACCGTGAGGATAATCGTCAAGGGCGCCAAATCAGAGAGCGACGCCGAGAACGTGGCGAGGACCATAGGCACCTCTCTCCTCGTCAAGAGCGCGCTTTACGGGGAAGACCCCAACTGGGGGAGGATAGTCGCCGCAGCCGGGAGGGCCGGGGTCGATTTCAACCCGGACAGGCTCGACCTCTATATAGGGAGCCATAAGGTATTGAGGAACTCGAAGCAGGTGATGGACGAAGCCGCGGTTCTCGATATCATGAAGACGCCGAAGTTCTCGATCACGCTCGACCTCAAGACCGGGAAAGAAGGCTTCGTTCGTCATCACGAGCGACATTACGTACGACTATTTAAAGATAAACTCGCATTACAGGACATAGATTGTTCCAGGTGTGACGGACAGTGAGATGGCGAGATTGCTTCGGTCATTTCATTCCCTCGCATGGGGAGGAGTGAGTCGCCTCACTTCCCCGCATCGACGCCGACCAGTTCACCGAACGACCTGACCCCTTCCCTCTCCATGTATTCCACTATGCCCCGGTTTATCCTCCCGGCTACAGCCGTACCCTCGCCCCTTATCGCGGTCACTATTTGAAGCGCCCTGGCCCCCGCCTTGATCTTCTCGAGGGCGGTATCTGCATCTTTTATCCCGCCTACCCCGATTATCTCGAGCTTATCCCCAGCCTGCCTGTATACGTGTGCGACCTTTTCAGTAGTCATCTTTCTGTAGTCCTCGTCGTCCCCGCTGAGCCCTCCCGGCTGGCCCCTCCATTTCTCCCCGTATTTCGCCTTCATCTCCGGCACGTCGGCGGTATTGGCGGCGATAATCCCCGTGATCGAGTGCTCGACAGCCACTTCCAATATATCGTCCACCTCTTTAAAGCCGAGCTCCGGAGCGATCTTGACGAATAGCGGCTTCCTCCCGCCCTCTCCTTCCATCGCCTCGTTGACAGCCCGTATGATATCCCTCTTCCTCCCCTTCTCGTGGAGCATCCTGAGTCCGGGCGTATTCGGAGAGCTTACGTTTATGGCGAAGTAATCGGCGTAACCGTAGAGCCTTTTAGCGACGGCGGCGTGGGCCTCGGGGGAATCGTCGTGGGGAACGTCCCTGTTCATGCCTATGCTTATGCCGACTCTGACGGGCGAGCCCTCGTATCTGCCGAGATTCTTTGCAACCACGTCCATGCCCGGGCTGTTGAACCCGAGCCAGTTTATCGCGACCCCGGGCGAGACCATGAACTGCCTGGGCTTCGGGTTGCCGGGCTGCCTGTACTCGAGCACGGAGCCCACCTCGACCCCCGCAAAACCGAGCTGCCATAAGCCCATGAGCGCGCGCCCGGATTTATCCCAGCCCGCGCCGACGATGAGCGGGTTCTCGAATTCGACGCCGCCCAGTGATGTGCGGAGCCTCTCGTCTGCGAACCTCTTGCACCCGTCGGCGAAAAGCTCGACGAGCCTGAGCGTAAGAGGGGTTAATTCCGCGAGATGAAGGGATTCCCTTGCTATGTTGTGGAAGGTTTCGGAATCGAGCCTGTCGAGTAGAGGCCTTATAATCTCTTTATACATTGAACCTGAAGAGGAGTATGTCCCCGTCTTTTACCACGTATTCCTTTCCCTCGGACCTCATTTTCCCCGCCTCTTTAAGGGCCGCCTCGGAGCCTGCCGCTATAAAATCATCGTACCCTGCGGTCTCGGCCCGGATGAACCCCCTCTCGAAGTCGGAGTGTATGACCCCCGCCGCCTGAGGCGCCTTCGAGCCGGACTTTACAGTCCATGCCCTCACTTCCTTGGGCCCCTGCGTGAAATACGTGATCAATCCAAGTTTATCATATGCGACCCTGGCCAGCCTGTCGAGTCCCGAGCTTTCGAGACCCATCTCGTTAAGGAAGGCCTTCTTCTCGTCGTACGGGAGCTCGGCGATTTCGGCCTCGATCTTCGCGGAAAGTACTATGACGTCCGACCCTTCTTTCCCGGCGTACTCTCTCACTTTCTGCACCTCTTCGTTCCCCGAGGCGTCGGGTATATCCGCTTCGCCGACGTTACACACGTAGAGAACGGGTATCCTCGTAAGGAGATACATCTCCCTCACGACCTTGGCGGATTCCTCGTCGAGAGGAAAATTCCTGACCTTGTTCCCGCTCTCTATGAATTCCCTGAGGCGGGTCACCGTATCCAGGGCGTCTTTAGTCTTCTTATCCCCGCTCTTTGCCTGGGACTGGAGTTTCTCCTCCCGCTTCTCAAGCGTCTCAAGGTCTTTCAGTATAAGCTCGTCCTCGATTATATGTATGTCCCGCATGGCGTCGGTCGAGCCTTCGACGTGCATGACGTTATCGTCTTCGAAACAACGGACGGTGTGGAGTATGAGGTCGACCTCCCTGATGCTGGCGAGAAACGCGTTGCCCTTGCCCTTGCCTTCCGAAGCGCCCCTAACGAGTCCGGCGATGTCGACCACTTCGAGGTAGCTGGGTGTAATCTTCTGGGGTTTCACGAGGTTTGCCAACTTGTAGAGCCTCTCGTCGGCAACCGGTATTATGCCGACATTGTCCTCTATGGTGGTAAACGGGAAATTACCCATCTCCGCCCCGGCGTTCGTGAGCGCGTTAAAAAGTGTGGACTTTCCTACATTGGGAAGCCCTATGATTCCGCATTTTAGTCCCATAAATTTAATTTATACCTTTATTTGAAATTTTGTACCGGCAAGGAAGAAACCGCTGATAAGCTACCTCAACGAAAGGCACAGTCAAGGAGAATGTGGCGTTTGGGCGCCGACTCCCGGGCGCGAGCCGCCAATGATACCCCGGGTCAGCGAAATATACCCGGTCACTGAGCGGTCGCGGGACAGGGGCTTTCATCGATATTGAACCAGATGCTCTTGTGGCCGCTGTCGTTGTTGCCCGTCTCGAAAAAAAGTATATAGTGGATTTCCTCGTGTCTTAAAGCCCTTTCGAACGTCTCGGCGTCGAGTCCATCCAGTATAGCTATCTCGTTCTCGGTCTGGCAGGCGATAAGGTTGTCGGGCGGTATGTCGCCGCAGGCCAGGTCTTTTCTTATGGTAATCTCGGGGACAATCCGGACGTCGGTGGCGTCCAGGTCCTGGATATCTTCCCTCGATTTGCTTTCAGTCTCCATGCATTGCGCCTGGTCGTTCCAAATCGCGACCTCTTCGTCGGTTAGCGGCCTCCTCTCCACGACCTCCCCGTGGATAAAGCTTGAGCCCGAATCGCCTACTTCGATGCAGCCTGCCAGGATCGTGGTAAAGCAGAGCACCGCGAAAGGAATGTATTTCATATTCCCCACCTCTTCCAATCAATATATCGCAAACCCGGGCAATATCCAATGCGCCGGGAATTCCGGACGCGCCTGAATATTGGCTGAAACCATTGACTGGACGTTGCCGCTTGAGCATAATCTCGAAATAAAGGAGAGGCACGCCGGATTCCCCATACGCGGCAGGGCGGGATTCGGGGCGATTCAAAAACGGCGGAGACAGGAAACTGCGAGACCTGTCCGACATGCACGCAAAAGGAGATGTAAAATGAACAGACTATCGGTAAATCAATTATGTGTATCTTCGTTAGTATTCCTTCTGGTCCTCGTTCTCGGGACCGGAGGACTGAATTTATTCACGTCCAATGCGTCGGCCGCAGGCGGAACGGCGAAGGGAACAGTAAAGCTCAAGGACAAGACGGTCGACTTGAAGTACGCATACCTCATCAAGGCCCCTGACTCGTTCGATCCGAGCAAAATTGTGAGCACGGTGATTCTCACGCCCAACGATATCAGTCAGAAAATCTCGGAGTGCGGGAGCGTCTCGTGCGCAAGCGGTATCACCGAAGGCATGACCGTCGGGAAAGAGGATTTCGGGAGCACGACCAGGGTCGTTTACTGGGTCGTCACCAAAGACGGGATGATGCAGTATTCCGGGAACTACGACGTTTCCGCGCTGGCGCTGACGACGGACACCGCCGACAGGATGGCCGGCAAGCTCACCGTTGACGACTCCGCCGCGGACGGGCCCAAGATCGACGTCGTGTTCGACGCGCCGCTTGCGAAGGAGTTTAAGGAATAAGGCCGCTCATGCCGACTGGGGCCGGTTCCCCGCGCCGAACGTAACTGCCAGTGTGGAGATAACTCTTAAGACCGCATATAATTTGCGGACATGCGGCCGATACCACGAGTGTTTCCATATTTGATATAGAAAATTTGGCTTCGAAGTCGCCTGATAATCATGTAATTTATGTTTACGAAAACATGCGGGCCCGATATCCGGGCCGGGAAAATCGACAGGAGGTGCTAAACGTAATGAAAATTGTGACCGAATCCATCAGTAAATATATGTTTTCGCTGTTCGCATTAATAGTGATCGCGGGCTTCCCGCTAGTTCTATTGAGCGGGGGCGCTGCGGAGGCCGTCGTTTACAGCAACAAGGAGAAGATATACCTTAAAGACATTACTCCGGTACTGTACGAGCTTTCGGAAGTAGGCAAATCGGTGAGCGAGAAGGCCGTAGGGCTCCAGAACTCGAGCACGGACGTGTGCTCGTACGAGTTCGGCTACTACCAGGGCATAGTGGAAGGGCTCAGGGTGCGTCTCAACAGCATCCCGCCGCCCCCGAGGATGGTGAACGTACAGTCGACAGCGCTCCTGGCAATAGGCGATTACATAAGCGGGCTCAGCCTGTACACGAAGGCGTGCACGGAGCCCGACTATAATCTGAAATCCAAGATGGGATACGACGGAAGGCAGAGGATTATCGACGCGGACGAAAAGGTCAGACAGGTGAACAAGCTGATCATGAACCCCCTGGTGCAGACTCCGACGGCGGCCGCGCCTGACAACAAGATCGAGCAGATGTGCGCTTCGACATGGCCCGCCGACCAGAGGATGCAGGATTACTGCGTCAAGAACCAGACCGAGGCGCTCAGCAAGTTAAGTCAGATGAACCGCACGTACCCGGCAGGCTCGAGAGAAAAGCAGACTATTCAGAACTGCAGCTCCCTATGGAAGAAAGGGAACACCTACGATTACCGTATGATCGTATTCTGCGTGGAAAACATACTGGGGAAACAGGCGGCTCAATAAGGTTAAGACCGAGAGTGCGGGGAGGTATGTATGCTCGAAATCATACCGTTTGAGGAAGGGAATATTATCGGGTTCCGTCTTAGCGGGAAGATGGAGGACGATGAATTCGACGAGCTCATTAGCAGGATGGAGGGAGCGCTTAAGGAGCATAAGAAGCTCCGGGTCTACGCGGAGATGGAGGAGTTCAAGGGAATGTCCGTGAATACTTTTATGAAAGACCTCCACTACGGCCTGAAACACTGGAGGGACATCGAAAAAGAGGCCGTCGTCTCGGACAAGGGCTGGATAAAATCCTGGATAAGGTTCGCATCCAAACTGGTCCCCCACATCGAAGTCAGGGTTTTCTCTTTCGAGCAGAAAGATGAAGCGAAGGAGTGGGTGAGGGGGTGAGATTGTTTCACATTCTTTAAACTCGAATCGTTTACTCGGAAATACTTTCCTGTCGCTTCAATCCAATGAACAATCCCATACAGATCAGATTAATAAACCCCGGCGAAGAGGTCGAGGTGGTGAACCTCGTCGCGAGGTCGTTCAATGAATTCATAGCCCCGGATTTTCCCGAGGAAGGCATAGAGGAATTCTTCAGATACTCGAACCCGCGAGCGCTCATCAAACGCTCGGAAGGCAGTCACTTCGTCCTCGTAGCCGAGGCTGAAGGCGCAATCGCCGGCATGATAGAGATAAGGGAGATGAGGCACGTCTCAATGCTCTTCGTCGAAAAAGCCTTTCACAGGAGAGGGATCGGGAAGGAGCTTCTGGGAGCCGCGCTCGACAGAATCAAATCCGAGAGCCGTCCTCCCAAAAAGGTTACGGTCCACTCCTCGCGCTTCGCCGTGCCCTTCTACGAGAGCCTGGGCTTCACCCGGACTGAAGATGAAAAAATCATACACGGGGTAATACACATACCGATGGCGCTCGTCCTCCGAAAAGGTAGAATATTACGCCATGAAAATACCTCCCGGTAAGAAATCCACTGTCGGTGAAATTAAAGAGAGGTTCGACGCGGACGTCGAGCGTTTCTCTAATCTCGAGACCGGGCAGCAGGCGGTTATAGACGCCCCCCTGATGCTCGAGCTAATATCGGAGCTCGCCGTCGGCATAAAGCCCGACGCCCGGAACCTGCTCGATATAGGGTGCGGCGCCGGGAACAACACAATCGCCATCGTAAGAAGAAATGGCGGGATGAACTGCGACCTCGTTGACCTGAGCCTCCCGATGCTCGAGCGCGCAAGGGAGCGCCTCGGTAATGAGAATACCGGCGTGGTCAGGACATTCCACGGGGATTTCAGGGACCTGGCCATGCCCTCCTCAAATTACGATATAATAGTCGCGGCGGCCGTGCTCCATCACCTCCGGGACGACGCCGATTGGGAAGGCTGCTTCGGGAAGATATACGGCCTGCTCAAGCCGGGCGGCGCATTTTTTGTAAGCGATCTGGTGTTCCACGAGGACGAGCGCGTACAGGATGCGATGTGGAGAAGGTACGGAGATTACCTCGAATCCACGGGCGGCCCCGGTTACAGCGGCAAGGTGTTCGATTACATCGACAAAGAGGACACGCCCCGGAGCCTTACGTACCAGATGGATTTGATGAAGAAGGTCGGGTTTCGCACCGCCGACGTCCTCCACAAGAATTCGTGCTTCGCGGCGTTCGTGGGGATTAAGTAAATCTATTTGCCTCTAGTCGCCGAAGACGCCTTCAAGCTCAATTGCCGCGACTTGGTATAGATGACGGGAAAGAAAACGGAAAGATCCCCTTACCCTCCTTTACAAAGAGGGAACTACATCGTAAGATGTAGATTGGAACTATCACGACGTCTGATTATCCGCGCCGAGGACCATATGCCCGGAAACGATCGGATCAGCAGAAGAGAAGCGATAAGACTGGCGGGAACGGGGCTGCTCACCGCAGCCTTATCGACCTCATGCGCGTCTAAAACAGCGACAGTCGGAAAACCCCCTGTAAGGCCCTACCGCGACTTCCCCAGGGTCGATGTCTCACGGGACAGGATAGTGAGGCAGGCCGTCGGTTTGAGACCCTACCGCCCTTCGGGATTCGTCGTGCGGAGAGACAGGATAGGCGATAAAGACATCATACATAACTACGGGCACGGCGGGGGCGGGCTTTCTCTATCGTGGGGCACGTCGCACCTCGCCGTGGAGAAGGCGCTGCCTCTCGGACACAGGAGCTGCGCCGTGCTCGGATGCGGAGCCCTGGGGCTCGCGACCGCGAGGCTCATGCAGTTTAAGGGCTTGAGCGTCACGATATACGCGAAGGACCTTCCGCCCAATACGACATCGAACGTAGCCGCGGGTCAGTGGTCGCCCTTTACGGTGTTCGATTCGGGGGCGATCACCCCCGCTTTTTACAGCGAATTCCTCCGGGCCTCGAGACTCTCGTACGGTTATTTCCGGAAGCTCATCGGGAGCTATTACGGAGTGAGGGTGGCGGATAATTTTTATTTCGGCGACTACCCCGTCGAGCTGCCGGACGCCATACACGAGCTCCCGAACTCTACGGCAAGCTCACGACATTAGTCCCCGGCCAGTACCCGTTCGACGAGCCCTCGTGCGTCACGCTTAAGACGATGCTCATAGATTCTCCCACTTATCTAAACGCCGTGATGAACGATTTCAGGAGAGACGGAGGGAAGATATATGTGAGGAATTTCAGCGAGACCGGAGAGCTCCTTACATTGAGGGAGCCGCTGATTATGAACTGCACGGGCCTGGGCTCCTATTTCCTCTTCGGGGACCGGGAGCTAGAACCGGTGAAGGGACAGCTCATCGTGCTCAGACCCCAGCCTGAGGTGGACTATATCACGCTCGTAAAAGGCGCGGGCATATATATGATACCGCGCACGGACGGCATCATGCTCGGCGGGTCGAGGGACTACGGCAACTGGAGCATGGAGCCAGACCCCGAAGTGACCGAGCGCATATTCGCCGGGCAGACGGAATTCTGGAACGGGCTCCCCGCGGTTTAGTGTAAAATAGTGCGATGAGCGACTTCACTCAGATACTCCTCGGAACTATTATCTCGCTCCTCCCCATCGTGAACCCATTCTCCGTCGCCGTGACATTCATCTCCCTTTCGAAGGACATGGACGACGGCAAAAGGAACCGGCAGGCGCTGCTCGCGTCCGTTTACATGGCTGTTATCCTGGTCGTGTTCCTCATCGCCGGGGTGCTGATAATGAGGTTCTTCGGCATTTCCCTGCCCGGAATACGCATAGCGGGCGGGATCATTATCACGTATATAGGGTTCAGGATGCTGAATCCCGAGCCCAGGGACCCGCAGATTCAGGGAGCCATGATACCCGCCGACGACGATATCGCGTTTACCCCTCTCGCCATGCCCATGCTGAGCGGGCCCGGGGCGATAGCCGTGACGGTCGGTATGGCCGCCAACGCGGATTCGAGATTCGAATACATTGGCGAGACGCTCGGGATCATAGTAGTGGCCGTTATATCCTATATATTGCTCCGAATCGCTGGGAGCGTTAAAAGAATGCTTGGAAACTACGGGATCGTGATATTGACACGCATAATGGGGTTCCTCCTCATCTGCATCGGGGTTCAATTTGTCATGTTGGGAATTCTCGACTTCATTCCGGGCCCGCCCCATGCTTGAGATTATGAAGAAGGTATGGAGGTGGTGACCGGGTGAAGGGTTTGACCATACGCAGGTATAAGCCCGAGGACGCCGAGGGTATTGCAGAGCTCTTCGAGAACTCCGTGAGGGAAATAGCGATACAGATGTACACGCCTGAGGAGGTAGAGGCGTGGGTGTCTTACGCGGACGAGATCGAAGAGATCAGGCACAGGCTCGCAGAAGGGCTAACGCTCGTCGCTGAATCGGGGAATCGGCCGGTCGCCTTCGGGCAGCTTAAGCCTGTGGACCATATCGCATTTCTCTATACCATTAAGGAATATTCGAGGCTGGGGGTCGCGACAGAGATTTATAGACGGCTCGAGGACCATGCAATCGTTAATGGAGCAGTGCACCTTACAACCGACGCAAGCCGGATTTCGAAACCCCTTTTCGAAAGGCTTGGCTTTGAGCTCGAGTGTCCCGTTGTCGAAAAAAGGAAGGGCGTCGAGCTCGAGTGTTTTAAGATGAGGAAGACGCTTGAGGTTAATAAGGCGATTAAAACCTTGAAAGCCTGATATTCGCAGTAAGGGGCATGCGGGCAGCAGCGATAAATAACTGTTGATTCCGCCTCCCGAAAGATTATATAATCAATTCATATTCACCTATGGAGGTCATTATGAAAGATTCTTCCGGTCAAAACCTCGGCGCCGCCCTTTTTCTTATTGCCATGGGTGTGTTCTTCGCGCTTTGCTTTTATCTTTGGTTCAGTTGAGCGGGGAAGGGACTTTGCCCGCGCGTCCCCGTTATCCTGAACTGTCTTGCATACAGGCGTTAATGCGCCGAATAAGCCGTTTTGACCATTTGGCCCCCAATTTCTCGATTATATTTACGTTCTGTCCTATTATCTGACAATCGACACCGGATGCAGGCGTGAAATATCGTATTCATTAATATTTGCAATGGCATAGTTATTGCCCGTAAAGAACTGTCAAAGAGTAACAAATACCGTGATGACGAATACGATAGTACCGAGAGAGAACATTTCCGGAGAACTGTTGCAATATGGTCGGTGCCTCCACTGCGGCGAAGCCGTAAACCCGTCAAATATCGTAGCATCGAACGGCAAAATGTTCTGCTGCAACGGATGCAGGTCGGTGTATGAGCTTCTCGGCGCGCTCGGCCTGGACGACTACTACAGTATCAGGGAATCCCAGAACATACTTAAAACAACCCCCCCGGCAGACCCAGCCTCAGGGGAAGACTACGGATACCTCGACAGCGAGAGTTTCACCGACTTATATGTTAAGGAAGAGAAGCCCCTGACGATGAATTTTTATGTGGAGGGGATCGAATGCGCCGCATGCCTCTGGCTTATTGAAAAAATACCGGATTTCGTACCCGGGATCGAATCCCTTTCGCTCAACATGTCGGACAACACTGCGACGGTCAATTTCACACCTGAAAAAAAATTCTCGTCATTTCCGGAAGCGGCAAAGAAATTCGGGTACAGAGCGCACCCGCTTAAGAAAAACGAAGACGCGAGCGGTCATAAGAAGAGCGAGAACAGGAAGTCTCTCATAAGACTATCGATCGCCGCCGTATGCGCGGGGAACATCATGCTCCTCTCGGCGGCCATATATTCCGGCGCGCGCGGTGTGTTCGAGGAGCAGTTCATGCTCCTGAACCTTATACTTTCCCTCCCCGTCATAACGTACTGCTCCCTGCCCTTTTACAAGAGCGTGCTCGGCTCCGTCAGGACGGGACGGGCGACCGTCGACATCCCCATAGTATTCGTAATATTCGCAGGGTTCTTCATAAGCGTGTATAACTACTTTAGCGGCAACCCGGAAGTTTATTTCGACTCGATAAGCATGTTCGTTTTCCTTCTCCTCGCGAGCAGGTATTTCCTGAGGACAGTCCAGGGACGGCTTGACGACAGGGAACCCCTCGGAAAGAGCCTCTTTTCAGCGAACCGCGTCCTCGTCAGAGACGATAGCGCGAAACAGTACTTTTATCAGCCCGTGGAATCCCTCCGGGCGGGACAGAAAATCAAGCTCGCCCGAGGCGGCCGTTTCCCCGCCGACGGCAGATTGCTCTCTCAGATTGCCGAGGTCAACCTGTCCGTGCTCACTGGAGAGAACATACCCAGGACCGTATCGAGGGGAGAGATCGTTTACGCGGGCTCCATACTCGATTCGGACGAGGCGCTTCTAGAGATTACGGAGACCGGAAACTCGACCAGGATCGGAAAGATACTCGAGGAAGTGGAGAATAACTACAGGAGTAAAATCGGCCTCTCCACCTACAGTGACAGATACGCGACCGCATTCACTTTCGCGGTCGGCATTATAGCGGCGGTTTCCTTTTTCACGGTTTCCTCATACTACGGCGCTTCCGAAGCACTCGATAGGACTATAGCGTTCATACTTATTTCATGCCCCTGCGCATTCGTATTCGTTCTGCCCCTGTCGTTCGGCCTCTTCCTCAAATCCGCCTCGGACAATGGGATACTGATAAAGGACGCCAAGATTTTCGACAAGCTCCCGCGTGTAAAGAACATATTCTTCGACAAGACGGGGACGCTCACGAACGGCGTATACAGGATACTCAGCTGGGATACGGATAAGCTTCCCGCAACCGACCGCGCCGCAGTGCTCGCCATCGAGCGTGAATCGGAGCACCCGGTTGCGAGGGCCGTGGTCGCTTATCTCTCGGGCGAAGAACTCGATATTCCCGAAGTGAGCGGCTTCAGGCACCTCTATTCCAAAGGCGTCGAAGGCAGGGCCGGGGGGCACCTCTATTCGCTGACGGCGGAGAGCGACCTATCCAGGCCGAATGAGATCAACGAAATCATAGCGACGAGGATCGTCATCCGGAAGGACGGGGTACCCCTATCCGAAATCCTCCTCGGGGATTCACTCAAAGAAGACGCGAAGTTCGTAGTGACGGAGCTTAAAAGGAGAGGCTACTCGCTCTATATCCTGTCAGGCGACAAGGAATCGAACGTCAGACAGGTCGCCCGAAAGCTTCAAATACCCATGGATAACGTGTACTCGGAAGTGACGCCCGAGCGGAAATCGGAGATCGTCCGGGCGTGCGGCGGGTCGATGATGATCGGGGACGGGCTCAATGACGCGGGAGCGCTCTCGTCTTCCGAAGTAGGGGTGGCAATTCAGGGAAGCGTCGGGGAGAGCATGAAGGTCTCAGACGCCTATATACTCGAGAACGATTTGTTCACGATTCTCGACCTGTTAGACCACGGAAGGGTTATACGGGAAACGGTAAGGAGGAATACGGCCTTCTCCATTACTTACAACGTCACGGCCGGGGCATTCGCCCTCATGGGATTTATCAATCCGCTTGCGGCCGCAGTGCTGATGCCGTTGAGCTCGGTGCTGCTCATAGCCTCCTCGCTTTACGGCCGGAACAAGACGAGGACCCGTGAGGGAGGAGCGCGGGCATGAATATTATATTCCTCACTCTGGGCGTCTCAATCGCAATCGCGCTCGTTTTCCTTGCGGCTTTCATATGGGCCGCGGGAAAAGGCCAGTACGACGACCTCGATACCCCGGGACACAGGATGCTACTCGACGACTACGAAACCGATAAAAAGAACCAACACGTTAAGGAGGAAACGGGCAAATGAGCGACGCCAGAGCGGGTAACACCGCTATTACTGAAAAGATTTATTACGACGACGACATCGTCAAGAAATTTATTTACGCGACGATATTCTGGGGGGCCGCGGCATTCATAGTCGGATTGCTTGCGGCGCTTGAGCTCGCGTACTGGCCTGCGAACCTGGAGCTCCCGTGGCTCACGTTCGGCAGGATCAGGCCGCTCCATACGAACGCCGCAATATTCGCGTTCGGCGGTAACATTATTTTTGCGGGCATATATCATTCGACGCAGCGGCTCCTGAAGACGAGGAACTTCTCCGACGTCCTCAGCAACTTTCATTTCTGGGGATGGCAGCTGATCATAGTGGGCGCCCTGATTACGCTCCCGCTCGGGTATTCACACGGGAAGGAGTACGCGGAGCTCGAGTGGCCCCTCGACATCGCCATAGCCGTCGTCTGGGTCGTATTCGCGGTCAATTTCTTCGGCACCATAGCGATAAGGAGAGTCCGTCACCTCTACGTGGCGATATGGTTTTACATCGCGACGATAGTGACTGTGACGCTCCTCCACGTCGTGAACTCGATAGAGATCCCGGTAGCGATGTTCAAGAGCTATCCGGTCTACGCAGGGGTGCAGGACGCTCTCGTCCAGTGGTGGTACGGCCATAACGCTGTCGCATTCTTCCTGACGACTCCGTTCCTGGGGCTCATGTACTACTACGTACCCAAAGCGGCGAACAGGCCAATATACAGCTACAGGCTTTCTATCGTCCATTTCTGGTCCCTCGTATTCATCTACATATGGGCAGGCCCTCACCATCTCCTCAATACCGCTCTCCCCGATTGGGCGCAGACGCTCGGGATGATATTCAGCATAATGCTCTGGGCGCCGAGCTGGGGCGGCATGATTAACGGACTCCTCACACTGAGGGGCGCGTGGACCAAGCTGCGCACGGACCCCATAATCAAGTTCCTCGCAGTGGCCATAACGTTCTACGGAATGTCGACGTTCGAAGGTCCGCTGCTGTCCATTAAATCGGTGAGCTCCCTCGCGCACTATACGGACTGGATTATCGGCCACGTGCACGGCGGGACGCTCGGGTGGAACGGGTTCCTCACGTTCGGGATTATTTACTATCTCGTGCCGAGACTCTGGAATACCAAGATGTACAGCCAGAGGCTCATGAACTGGCACTTCTGGATCGGTTTTCTCGGCATACTTCTCTATTATATTTCCATGTGGGCAAGCGGTATAACGCAGGGCCTCATGTGGAGGGCCATCGGGGAAAACGGCCAGCTCGTTTATCCTGACTTCGTCGAAACCGTGATCAGGATCCAGCCCCTCTATTACGTGAGGTTCGCGGGCGGGGTCCTGTTCCTGACCGGGTTCATCCTTCTCATCTACAACGTATGGACAACTATCGCGAGAGCGCCGAAGGGAGAGAAGGCAATGGCGGTAGAGGTGCCGGCGCGCTCAGCGGAAGTTACCCCGATCGGCACAGGTCATAGAAAACTAGAAGCCCTATCGGCGATCTTCACGGTACTGCTTCTGATAGCCGTGCTGGCAGGCTCGATAATCGAAATCATTCCCACGCTCGCGATCTACAAATATCTTCCTCAAACGGCCAAGACAGAGCCGTACACCTCTCTCGAGCTCGCGGGCAGGGACATATATATCAAGGAAGGCTGCTACGTATGTCATTCGCAGATGATAAGGAAGCTTCCTTTCGACGTGCTCAGGTTCGGACCCAGCTCCACGCTCGAAGAATCCATGTACGACCACCCGTTCCAGTGGGGATCCAAAAGGACCGGCCCGGACCTCGCGAGGGTCGGCGGTAAATACCCCGACATGTGGCACCTCCGTCACATGATAAACCCCCGTGAAATCACGCCCAGGTCAATCATGCCGTCATACCCGTGGCTTGCTTCGAACAAGATCGATTACAACATTCTTAGAAAGAAGCTAAGCGTCATGAAGATGCTCGGCGTGCCGTATACGGGGGAGGAGGTCTCAAACGCCGACATAAACGCGGAGAAGCAGGCGGAAACCATCTACGAGGGCCTCGTTTCCCAGGACCCCTCACTCACGTCCGTCAAGGACTCGGAAGTCATAGCGATTATCGCATATCTCCAGAGTCTGGGTAAGAAGACAACCCAGCAGGGGGTCACGTCATCAACCAGATAGCACTTTCATATTTTACGGACATAGAGATTATCATCATAGCCCTCGTCCTGTTCCTCTCGGCCTTTGTAATGATAGTACTCTGGGCGCTTAAGAAACCGAAGGCCGAGATCGAGGAGATGGAGCGCCTTCCCCTCGAGGATGAGAGATTCAGATCAAAGGAGGACAACCATGCCTGATAAAGAAAAACTGATAGAGGACCACGATTATGACGGAATACAGGAGCTGAACAACCCGCTCCCCGGATGGTGGCTCATGACTTTTTACATCACCGTGATATTCGCCGTCATTTATTTCGCGTACTATCAGCTGTTCGGAGGCCCGACTCTCGACCAGGAACTGTCGTCGGAGATGAGCTCCATCAAAACGGTACAGCAAAAGACCGAAGAGACCGGAGAAATGAAGACCCAGGCAGATTATCTCGCGCTTGTATCGAATCCGGAAGCGATAGCGAGGGGCAAAGCCGAGTTCCTGACCAAGTGTCTGCCGTGCCACGGAGACAAGGGGCAGGGGATTATAGGCCCCAACCTCACGGACGACTACTGGATACACGGCGACGGGTCTATTCCTGCTATACTTACAGTAATGAACTCAGGGGTACCGGACAAGGGGATGCCCCAGTGGAAAGGGGTTATACCGGCCGACCTGGAGGAAGACGTAGCGGCATACGTTTACAGCATTCACGGCACGAACCCGCCCGGAGCTAAAGCGCCGCAGGGACAGATGATAGAGCGAAGATGAAAGTACTAGATCAGAGACACCTCCCGGACGAGCGTCCGGCGACCATGGATGAAAAAGGAAAGAGGGTCTTCATATTCCCGGCGCAGGTTTCGGGCCTATGGCGGAAATTGAGGACGGTCACGGAGATATTCCTCGTCATCTTCTTCCTCGTGCTCCCGTGGATAAAGATAGGGGGACACCAGGCGCTGCTACTCAATATCGGAGAGAGGAAATTCTCCATTTTCGGTCTTACCTTCTGGGCGCACGACGCGCCGCTGATTTTCTTTATACTGGCTTTCCTCACGATAGGGCTCGCGTTCGTGACCGCGGTATGGGGAAGGATATGGTGCGGATGGGGGTGCCCGCAGACGGTGTTCATAGACGGCATCTTCAGAAGGCTCGAATACCTGATTATCGGGAGCCACGTTCAGCAGCGGAACCTCGCACAGGCCCCGTGGGACGTGAGAAAATTTCTGAAGCTCTCAGTCCTCTGGACCCTTTTTACAATAGCAAGCCTCGTGATCGCCCACAGTTTTCTCGCTTATTTCGTGGGTGCGGACAGGCTCGTCGAGATGACCCGGCACAACCCGGGAGAGAACTGGACAATATTCGTCATCATGGCCTTTCTTACCGCCGTGTTCCTGTTCGACTTCGGGTGGTTCAGGGAACAGTTCTGCATAATAGTATGCCCTTACGGCAGGTTCCAGTCGGTGCTTCTCGACGACGACTCGCTCACGGTTTCGTACGACTCCGTGAGGGGCGAGCCGAGGAAGGGGAGCGTAAAGCCGGGCCAGACCGAGGGCGACTGCATCAGCTGCTACAAGTGTGTCGCCGTATGCCCCACCGGCATAGACATAAGGAACGGCCTCCAGCTTGAGTGCATAGGGTGCACGGCGTGCATAGACGCATGCGACGAGGTCATGGAGAAGATAGAAAAACCAAAGGGGCTCATAAGATACGCTACCGGGAGGACTCTCAAGGGACTCAAGACAAGATGGCTTCGGCCCAGGGTCGCGATATACGTAGTTCTGCTCGTAGCCGTCGTCAGCGCGTTGATATTTTCAGTTCAGAGGAGAGAAGAAATAGTCGTTACGATCCTTCGCGGAAAAGACACGCCGTTTCAGATCATAAAGAACGGGGACGGGAGCGAAGTGATAATAAACCATTTCAAAATGCACATGAAGAATCAGTCGTTCGACGATATCCGGCTAAAGATGATAATCCCCGAGGAATTAAAGGAGAAGAAAATCGAGATCATCTCCCAGAGCGAATCATACGATCTCGGAGCTGGGAAGGACCTGACCGTTCATTTCTTCGTCAAGTTCCCTCAGACCGTAACCGGGAGCAGCGGGACGGAATCGGTTAAGCTTAGTTTCATAGATGAGAAGAACAATAAGATAGAAGCGGAGGAGGACATACAGCTTGTCGGACCTAAGTCAATTTAGCGAGATAATAGGCCGCTGGTCGTACCTGTCCGTGCCCGTCGGGGTGTTTATCGCGAGCCTGGTCGGCAGCTCGCACTGCGCCGCCATGTGCGGCCCTATCGCGATAACCGTGCACAGCAGGATCGGGTACCTCCCGCTCTACCATCTGGGCAGGCTGGCAAGCTACCTCTCACTCGGGGTATTGGCGGGACTGCTGGGAGAAAAATTCCTGAGCAATAACTACCCGCTTATTTCGAGGGCCTCACTAATCCTCCTGTCTCTATTCCTCATATATGCGGGCCTCAACCTCGTGAGAGGCAGGCGTCTTGAGCTCATACCCGACAGGCTCGTCACTTCCCTGCTGACAATTCCGGCCCGATGGTCTCTCACCCAGAAGAAACCCCTTGCTGCGCTCACGCTCGGTCTCGTCAACGGGTTCATACCATGCGGATGGGTCTACATATTCGTGATCGGCTCGGTCGCGACGAAGAATCCTTTGTACGGGGGCGCGGTGCTTTTAATCTTCTGGCTCGGGACGGTGCCGGCGTTGTCCTTCCTCCCCTTTTTCTACAAGAGATCAATCGGTTTAGCGCCCAGGAAACTGAGCATCATAGCGGGGATTATTTTGATACTGGTCGGGCTCGCCAATTTCGCAATCCATGTGATACCGCTCCGGGGAACGGTTCATGGTAATGCTGTATGCTCGGCTGTCGACAGTGACCCTGCGCCGGCGGATACATATTCGAAGCAAGATAATCACACCTTCCGGATTTGAGTATATCGGGATGATGAAGAATCACTTCCGACGATACTGCGGATATTGCAGCCCGTCCGGACAATGAGGCAGCGCGAAACAGCGCAGGAGTGTCTCTATTCAACCTCGTATTGTTTAAGCTTCCTGTAAAGCGTGTCCCTCGAGATGCCGAGTATATCGGCGGCCTTCGATTTGTTCCCCTTGCATTCCCTTAGCGCCTGCTCGAGCGCGAATTTCTCGAGCCTGTCGAGGGCGAGGATCTGGTGCTCGGAGCTCTTGGGCTGCTGCCAGAGCAGATGTTCCTTAAGCTCTTTTTCCGTAATGGTGTTCTTGCCGGATGGTATCACGGCAATGATACCCTCTATCAGATTTTCGAGCTCCCTGATGTTACCGGGGAAGTCGTAGTTGTAGAGTGAGCTGAACGCCCCTTCGGAGAGACCTTTAACCTTCTTCGAGTACTTATTACTGAATCTGCTTACGAAGTGGTCAATGAGGAGAGGGATATCCCCCTTTCTGTCCCTCAACGGAGGGAGCTCTATCACTATAACGGCGAGTCTGAAGAAGAGATCCTCCCTCAGGTAAGTCTTCTTGAGATCCTCTATGCTGTGGTTGCTTGCGGATATAACCCTTACGTCGAGCGATATCTCCTGCGTATGCCCGATAGGACGCACTTTATATTCTTCGAGCACCCGAAGCAATCTCACCTGGAGCTCTTTAGGCATCTCCCCTATTTCATCGAGAAATATCGTCCCCTTCTCCGCCGCGACAAACAGGCCCTCATGGTCCCTCACTGCCCCGGTGAAGGCACCCTTTCCGGTATCCGAAGAGCTCGGATTCGAGAAGGTCTTTGGGTATAGCCCCGCAGTTAACACCGACGAAGGGTTTGCCCGCCCTCTCGCCGCTCAGGTGTATGGCCTTGGCCAGGAGCTCTTTTCCCGTACCCGTCTCGCCCACAATGAATACGGGCGCATTGCTGTGGGCGGCCGCGGAAGCCCTCTCGAAAACCGTTTTCATCAGCTTGGAGCCGCTTATGATATTGTCGAAGCCGTATTTTTCAGAAAGGAGCACATTCAGGGTGCTGACTTTATTCTCAAGCTCTTCCGCTTTTCTTATCACTTCGAGTTTGTTAAGGAGAACGTCTTTATCGAAGGGCTTCGATATAAAGTCTTTAGCCCCCCGTTTGATTGCCTCGACCGCCGTCTGCACGGTTCCCTGACCCGTAACCATAATCACAGTCAACCCCGGTATCAGGTCCATGAGTTTCTCGAGGAGAGTGAAACCATCCATAAGCGGCATCACGAGATCGAGCAGCACGAGCCTGAGCCCGTCCTCCTCGGCCGCTTTTTCGAGCGCCTCTTTCCCCGAATACGCGGTTAGCACCTGATAGCTATTACGTTCGAGGAGCTCTTTGACCGCCTCGATAAACTCCTTATCGTCATCAACAACAAGCACTTTGAATTTTTCAGGGCTCACTATTGCTGCTCCTTGGAAAATATTGGAAGTTTGATAGTAACGGTGGTGCCCTCCCCCTCCTTGCTCTTTAAGGAAATCTCGCCGCCGTGGTCGCTTATGATACGTTTTGCGACGGAGAGGCCGAGCCCCGTGCCCATTCCGGCAGGCTTCGTCGTAAAAAAGGGCTCGAACACGTAAGGAATAATCTCTTTGGGGATACCGTCCCCGGTATCGTTTATCGTTATTACTGCTAAGCCCGGCACTTTATCGCCCGATGCTGTCAAGGTGAGTGATCCGCCTCCGGGCATTGCGTCGACTGCGTTCATTATGGTATCGGTGAACACGAGGTGGAGCAAGTTCGTGTCGGTGAGTATCGTTAAATTATCTTCCGTTTCCACGAGCACGTCTATGATTTTCTTTTTGAGAAGAGGCCTGATAAGGTCTACCGACTCGATCAGAATGGACGCCGCGTCCTCGGGACTCTTTTCGCTTATGGGGTTGCCGACAAACTTGAGAAGCCTCTGTATCACTTTCTGGCCGTAGAGGATCTGTCTTTCAATCGAATCCAGTTTCTCCAGAATCCCCTCATATCCCGTTATATCCGATACGTCTTCTTTGAGCATCTGTACCCTGAGCAGCATGGATGCGAGCGGAGTACCCATGTGATGGGCGAAACCTTCAGCCATCCTCCCCACTATCTGGGATTTCTCGAGCTCTATTATTTTCTTTCTCATCGCTACTCTTGCGGAAATGTCCCTCACCGTCTCAATGAACCTCCCGCCGCCGTGGTTCATATAAACGAGGCTGATGCTCACTGGGACTCTCCTGCCGTCTTTCCTCATCAATTCCGTCTCGAAGTCCGTAACCGAAACACCCTCTTTCGCGTTTCTCAGCTTCGCCGTGAAGCTCTCCCTTTGTTCAGGCGTGATTATTTCCCGAATGTTCCCGATTTCCCCGTTTTCGCTGCCGGTAAAAAGTACAAGCCCCGCCCTGTTTACAGATTCGATCCGGCCGTCGCCGTCAAAGAGCAGCACGGCGTCGGACGTATTTTCCATTATCCCGCGGAGTCTCTCTTCCCCTTCCCGCAGCATCCTCTCGGCTAATTTCCTCTCCGTGATATCGATAAGGGTGCTGAGCACCACGAACCCGTTTTTAGTCTTCACGGGATTGAGGCCTATCTCTACCGGGAGCTCGGAACCGTCCTTCTTCAGGGCGAAAAGATCACGCCCTTTCCCCATCGGTCTTGAGATCGGCGACATCATGAATGTATCTCTGAATACGGGATGCGCCCTGCGGTAGCGTTCCGGGACGAGAATCTCGATACTTTTTCCGAGAAGCTCCCCGTCCCCGTATCCGAGCGTCGCATTTACGAGGGAATTCACGAAAATAATCTTCCCTGTATCGTCCGTCATGACTATCCCGCTAGGTACGGATTCGACTATGAAGCTGTAATTGTTCCCGAATAATGCGCTCTCCCCGCCGTCCTGACTTTCATATGATTTGATCTTTTTCCGGAGCACTTCCAATTCCGCAGCAAGCTCTTTTTTTGTTTTTTTCAGATCATTCATACCGAGAACATCCGGAGGATGAGGATTTAAAAGATTTTGTTGAATTTAAGATGAGAATATCATCTAATGCGGGGAGTTACAATCCATGCGGCGACAACTGGTCGTTAGTTACCGCCATAAACGTAGCTGTAAAACTCGAACCTGCGCTCCCAGTTCTGCAGGTCGTAGGAAGCGATCACGAGGTCCTTCTGCTCATTCGTAGCCTCGTCCAGCACATAATAGTTAAGTACGGTTTCCGGCTCAAACCCGTAATGGCCGAGAATCTTCACGAAGCTCAGGTTGTCCGGGATGTACCTCACGATAATCTTCTGGAATTGGTGTTTGAGCCCTTCATAGAGAAGCAGGCTGAACATCTGGGAACCGAGGCCATTGCCCCTGTACTCCGGATGGACCACCAGCTTCACCTCGGCGGCGTGGGGCCAGTAAAGCCCCTGAGCGTGGAGCGTGCCTTTCGCGACGACTTCTTTCTTGCAAAAGGACACGAGCTCGACCACCTTCTCGTAATTCGGGTTCACGAACCAGTTTTCGAGCGATTCCCACTTCGTTACGTCGTCTTTATAAATGATGAGGTCCTCCCTGGGTATTTTTGAAAAAAACGTCTGAACGAATTCCCAGTCCTCCTCAACTAGCGGCCTGATAATAACCATGCTCTTATCTTTGAGCAAAAACTCTTTTGGATACACTTTCATCGTTGATAATTAACTTGCAAGGAGCATACCAGTGAAGATTGATCATTGCAGGTGTGCAGATGCGGTCTCCGGCTCACCCCTTCTGATAGGGGTTTCTACCGGTATTACAGAATATATTACAGAATAATTCGATGTCAGACCCATATTAGAAACGCATTAGCGTAGAAGGGAGGCCCGATTGCATTTTGGCGTATTCTAACAGGATTGTCGTAATATAAGACACACGACATCCTGTGCCCGAGCAGCGTCCGAAAGACAGGCACGATCAGGCTCACGCGGTCTTTAAATCAGTCGGGTTTTATAGGAGCCGGAGCGGCCGGCTTGCCCTGTTTTCTCCCGGCGCTCATGGCTTTGATGTACTCGATGACCTCAGGTCCGTTCTCCCCCGCCCATTCCCAGTCGAAGAATTCGAGATCGTTAAGCGTAACCGAGGCTTCACCGAAAAGGAAAACAGACCGGTATCCGTCGGTCCACCACGGCTGCTTCATGAAATTCCTGTGCGGGTTCTCGGCGGTAGCGGGCGCTATGCCCTTGACGTAGCCGAACTTATCTACGCCTCCCGAGAAAAGCAGGTCCTGCTCGAGGTAAGTCCTCGCTTCGTCGATATCCGGGTCAATAGCGTGCGCGGAAAGCCAGGGGGTCCTGAACGTGAAGTACGAGCCTATGTCACGGCTCACAGATCCTATCCAGACGTCCATACCTTTATAGCGGATAGGCATTAACCAGAGCCTGAGGTGGTTACGCTCATGTATCGTGGACCTCGCCTTTTGGAGCCCGATATCCTGGACCCTCCTGAACACGTAGACGCTGCTCATTGGGGAGGTCCTGTATCTCGCCCCCGAGAAGTATGCCTTGAACGCTCTCAAGCCGGAACTAACCGAAATAGGCTCCGTCACGTCCCATCCCCGCCTTATAAACGCGGAGATTATATTGTCCGTATCCCCGATGACGAAGAAATTGAGCGCGTCGTTCTCGCCCGTGCCGTCCTTTCCGGTAGCGCAGCACGGGACGGCTTCGAGCGCTTTGCGAAGCTCTTCCTCGGTATCGTAATTCACATACTCGTCCTTCTTATATATATTGTCAAAGTCCACCCGCTGATAGTCGAGCTTGATGCCGGGAATAACGAAATAGAACACGAAGTTCTTTTCCTGCTCCTCACCGTAGACGCTTACGTTGAGGTATTTGATCCCCGGGTCCCAGTTCGTGTAAAAGAAGCCCGAGAGCTCGCCTCCGGCCGGAATCTCTCTCCTGATGCTCTGCTTGTTGAAGTATTCGTTCATTTCCTCATTCACGGGACTCGCATAGCCGTAGTTTGTGTACGCAGCCTCGTTCGGGGAATAATATCCGGGGTCCGTCGCGACATAAATGAGAGATACAGGCGTACCGGTGGTGTTGCGGATATCGAGCCATACGGGCTGAATACCGTTCCCGGCGAGGTTGACTCCGAATATCTTTTCGCTCTCATAATCGCTCAATACGACGGCGGAGACCGATATGCCGTCTTCGGATTGCGTTTCGGCCCTGATTTTAAACGGTACATCCGTGGCCGGGTCGGGAGAGGGAGAATATACCTTGCATCCCTTTGCCGGCGGCGTACTGAACATGCTCGCGTCTCTGCTCGCCTGGTTGGCGCAGTACGACGCGCATCCCCAAAACCCCGGGAGCAGGCATAGCGAGATTAAGAGAATAATATCAAGAGCGGCAGATCGCTCTTTTAGCGAGGGCTTCATTCGTGCTTATCCCCTTTCTCCGTTTCTTCGGAGTCTCCGTTCCCAGACCCGCCTTCGCCCCTTTCCCCGTTATTGATGTCCTCAACGTTCTCCCAATCGAAATATTCCATGTCGCCCAGAGTCGTCTGGTCATTCCCGAAGAGCAATACGGCCCTGTAGCCGTCAGACCACCAGGGCAGCTTATTCAGATTATATGCCGGATTCTCAGGGGTCGACTGCCCAACCCCGGTGACGTAGCCGAGCTTCTGCACACTCTGTGAAATGACGAGGTCCTCCACAATAAAGTCCCTGGTCTCGTCTATGTCCGGGTCTATCTCCTGCGCCGCGAACCAGTATTTCCTGATCCTGAGGTCGGACCCGATGTCCCTGCTCACGGCTCCCGCCCATACCGTTTTCCCCTTATACCTGAGGGGTGTGAGCCAGAGCCTGAGCGTATTCCTCTGACGGTAGGCGGCGTCCGTCTCGCGCCTCGATTTCTGGAAGCCCACGTCCTGCCTCCTGCCGAACACATACAGGCTGGCCATGGGAAAAGTCCTGTAACCCTCGGGGGAGAAGGCCCGGCCGAGGTCGAGGTTGAATTTCTTCGTCTCGGCCTCCGTCACATCCCATTTCCTGCGCACGATGGCCGAAGATATATCGTCGGGGTCGCCGATGAGGACAACGTTGATAGGTTCGCCTCCCCCTCCGCCCTCAGCCCCGGTCGTACAGCAGGGAAGCTCCTCCAGGGCTTTGCGAAGCCCGTCCTCGTCATCGATATGGACTATCTCGTCCTTTTTATAGAGGGCGGCGAAATCGACATTTTCGTAATCGGGCTGAATGCCGGGAACCTCGAAATAGAAAAAGAAGTTCTCGGTTCCGTCTATCTGATACAGTGTCACGTTTACGAACTTCAACCCCGGGTCGAGGTTCGTGTACACGAATCCCTTATCCCTTTCGCCCGGCATAATGTACTCTACCTGAATACCGTATTTCGAGAACTGTTCATCCATCTCCCTGTTGGCCGAGCTGTTAAACTTGAAATGGTTCATGAATGCGACTTCATTTGGCGAGAAATATCCGGGGTCGAGAGCAATGGGCATAAAAACGTATGGTTTCCCGGTCTTGTTCTCTATATCGAGCCAAACAGACTGGATTCCATTAGCAGAAAGGTCCACACCGAACACCTCCTTGCTCTCCTCGCGGCTCAAAACAGCGACCGTTACGGTCAGACCGTTCCTGCTCTGCGTCTCCGCCCTGTCGAGGAAAGAGACTTCCTCGGGCGGCTTCGGGGTATAGCTCCCCCCGCAGCCTGATGCAGCTGCAAGAAGTAGTAACATTGCGCCAAGGGATAATTTTTTCAGCATCTATGTAAAGAAGCAGCTTTATGCCTGAACCGGATTGATCCGCATTTCGTTTCTTTCAATGATAAGGCGCACCGCGGCATATATCTCTAATTTTATTGCCTTAGAAAAATTATTCAATATTGCGAAGCGCCTCTGGACCGATTATCGGGTTACCGCCCAGGGACACGGGTCCCGTATCGGCAGACATAAATGCTATGTAACCCGGGATGTATCTATGGAAAGAGATTGCGTCACGGTCAGGCGCCGTTATTGGACCCGATCCCAATCGAGCTTCTTTGAGCCTAATCCGGCTTTCACCGTCATGGTGAAGTTACCGCTATCAGCCATTTGAATCTTTACATCGAACTCTTTTTTCTTCTTGATAGAATATATGGTCCCTTTCCAAACCCCTTCCCCGCTGTCATATACCAGGTTTTTGAAAACCGTTGTGGAAACCACGCCGGGGTTCTCCGCGTCCTCCACAACAACGCCTTCGTAGTACCCGCCCTTGCTCTCTATCCGCACGACAGCCGTTCCCTCCGTATCCTTCCACTTGCCGACAATGCTGTCGGCGTTCAGGGCTCCTGCTGCGGCTGTTGCAAGATTTATCGTCGATAGCGTCGCAATCGCGAATGCAATTACAAAAAAATTCTTAAGTACCTTCATACTTACCTCCCTCGCAATTTTCCGGATTCTTAAGTCACGGAATAATGAAACGGTTATTATTTACTCGCTGTCAAGATTATAATGTCGTCGTATTTGTCGTCGATTCCCACGGTTCCGCAGGCCGTAGGATTGCCGGCCGCGTCGAACCTGCAGCCCCAGAGCCCGGCTTCCTCCGCACCGCACTCGTCCTTATCCAGAGACACGGCGTAGAAACCGGAGCCGGCCGGTCTATTCCGGGGGTTGTCCTTGCCGTTCACTCCTACGAGCACCGCGCCGGAGCCCGTTTTTCCGTTCTTACACTTGAATCCGCCCTCGTAATAGAAGTAGAGAATCCTGTCCTCGTCGTCCCAGATGAGGTTGGCGGACTCCACGGTTCCGTCGCCGTTGACGTCTATCTGCTGAACCCAGAAAGAATCCGTATCGCCCGGAGAGTTCGCGGTGTTCATCGTAATATTCCCTTTGCCGATTGAGTCGGATTTTTGGGCATCAGCGGGCGGCGAGGGGTTCCGGGCCTTGCTGATTGCATCAGGAGAGGGCTTTAAATCGACCCCTGTCTCGTTTCCTTCCTGCGCCAGTCCCTGAAGAACACCGAACATCGCCGAGAGAACTAAAATCAATACGACATGCTTACGTGATTGCATTTTCATTTCCTGCTCCTTTGCCCGAATTTTGAAGCCGTTCCGATACTTATCGAGCCGTAATGAGCGATTCCGGAATAGCCGCAGAATTTCAATATAATACCGACTGCCTTATCGGAACGGGGACATTGTCCCAATCTTCATACCGCTCATGCGCCCTGAGACATCGCGCCGAATTCTCTTTCTTTGATAGATCATTTCTTCACCTGCGTAACGGCCGGAGGAGTCCACTTTCCGTCGAGCGCCTCTTGCTTCGGCCAATAGAGCCTCAATACCAGATAAAACGGGCCGTCGGGGGCGGGGAGCCAGTTGGACTCCTTCTCCGCGCCGGGTGAGGCTTTCTGCACATAGAGCGTGAGCGATCCGTCAGGGTTCTTCTTGAGACCGGGGAGCATCGGTGAATTGATCAGGTACCGGTCGATCGGGTTCGCGACCAGGAGCTGCGTCTTGCCGTCATACATCGTAACGGACCAGAAGGCATTTACGGGGGGCAATTCCCCCGACGCAAAGGTGATCGTGTATGCGGTTTTGCTCCCGTCGAGTTTGGCGCCCGTGCCGTCGGTAAACGCGATGGGGTACATGGCTTCGACCGCGTCGTTACCGTAAATACCCGCCATGGCCGCAGCCGCCCTGAGTGTCCAGTTGCCCTTATAGAATTTCCGGTCACCGAACGCCGACATAACCCGCCAACCGTCCACGTCTTTACCGAGAGTCAGCCGCTTCCGTTTAATAACCTCATAACCCTTCTTGATTCCGGTCTCAACCGCAGCCCTGTCCTTAGCCGAAAGCTTGCCTGCGTCAAAAGGTTTTCCCGACTCAATCCCTATCCTTGCGAATACGTCTCGGAGCGGCTTTTCCTGGGGTACCGGCGGACAGAATTGCAGCAGAAAGTTCAAATAACTGAAGGGGTCGGCACCGAACGCCTCCTTCTTTGAGAATTTCGGGAATTTGATTTCAGGCGGTGAGGCAGGAGCGGGCTTCTTCGTGTATTCCGAAAGGGTGTACACCTTGTAACCCGCCTGTATCTTCTTTACATTGTCTATGTCTCCGGAGTTAAAGAGCTGGGTACGGTAAATCGCAAAGGCAAAATCCGTCTCTACCGGGAAAGCCTTCGCGATGCCCGCGGGCGTTTCGCCCCTCCAGCCCGGACCCGAGACCATATAGCACCCCGCGCCGTTTCCCGTTGCGCGGCTCCCTATATAACCGATATTGTACGTGTACATATCGACCAGCTGAACGGAGTAATAGCGCCCTTTTTCAACCTCCGGCACGCATAGGACTACGGGCTCCGCACGGAGGTCCATTCCCGCGAACGAGTACGGGGTGTCGCTGTTCGGGGTGATCACCACCGTGTCCTTCGGCGTGTACACCCGCGCGGTATTATAGATCCGGTTGAATGGGGCCTTATATTGAGACGAAGAGCGGTCGATGGAATACTCGTACATCGTCCCGTAATTCATTATCATCGGGAAGCCGTATATGTACGCCTCTTCCGCGATCTGTTTCGTCTCAATAGCGCCGGGCTCTTTCGCCCCGGCCGTGAACGATTGAGCGAATAATACCGACAATAGGATTAATGGAATGGACAAAACAAAAGCAAATATTATGACTTGTCGAATGTGATGCCTTTTTATCATATTCATGGTTCCCCCGGATGCATCGGCTATGTGAACACTAATTTCCCGAAGATCATAAATAATAACACCATTATCCGCTTGCCTGAAGTTTCATCGCCCCTATATTGCTTATCAATAGCGTTAAAGTTCCCATTGCCGTTTGATCGCCCCAAAAAACCGTACGCGGTCTTTACCATCCGCCCGACCTATCTTTTCAGTAAGTGACATCGATCGCGATTCCCCTCTTATCATCGATTGCCGGCGGCTTTATATAGAGCTACATTATTACTCCCGTTAAGCTCAGGAGGAGCACCGAAAGTACGATTAAAGTAAAAACAACGTACATATAATCACGCTGAATAAGGAAGGCAAATACCGAAAATATTACGCGCGCGACGGGCGTGGCGATGAGGAGTAAAAGACCAAGCTGTATTATCCCCACGCTCCTTATCTGCCATGCGGCCTCTATAATCTCCCTCAGGCCGCGCAGGTCTTTCGGCACACCCGTGAAGACGCCGTAATCCGGCATCTCCGTGCCGTGCCGCATCAGGTAAATAACGGCGCCCGTAATTACGAATACAGCCGATAGTATCACAGCTATCCTGAGAAGGTCGCCGATAATCTGGTCTATCCTCTCATCGTTCATAACGTACTTTTTATCTCCCATATCAAAACCCACCTGTGAGCCCCTTATAGAGCATCTCTATAGCCAGTGCAAATATAACTACCGCGAACACGATGCGGAGGATGCGGGTCGATACCTTCAACAAGAAATGTGTTCCGAGGAGGGAGCCGAAGAGCACGCCCAGCATTACGGGCATGGAGAGGCCGGGGTCAACATACCCGCGGTTAAGAAATACCCCGGCGCTCGCCGCAGCGGTAACGCCTATCATGAAGTTGCTCGTAGTCGTAGATACCTTGAAAGGCAGGCGCATGACCTGATCCATGGCTATCACTTTAAGCGCTCCCGAGCCTATGCCCAGAAGCCCCGAAAGGGCGCCCGCTATAAACATTACTCCGAACCCGCCGGGTACTGCCCTGACATAATATTTTTCCGCCCCTTCCGGCGTCGGGTACTCTGAATTCATCCTGAGACGCGTCGCGAGCCTGTCGGGTTTGCCGGGCGCGGCATCTTTGTGACGGGAGAAGCCGGATTGATAGGACGAATAGATAAGCACGAGACCGAAGACTACCGCGATTGCAGAAGGAGAGATGCTGGTCGCGACAGCCGCGCCCGCGACCGCACCTATGGTGGTGGCGATTTCCAGAAACATCCCGACGCGTAAGTTGCTGAACCCCTCTTTAACATATGCCGACGCGGCGGCCGAGGACGTCGCGATCACGGACACGAGTGAAGCGCCCATGGCGTAGCGTATATCGACTCCGAAGCCGATCACCAGGAGCGGCACTATCACTACCCCTCCACCGAGTCCCGTCGCTGCGCCGAGGAATCCCGCAAAGAGAGACCCGAGGAAGACGAGTGAGGAAAATTCCAGTATGTCCATGAGTGATGTAGAATACAGTATTATCCGGTAGAACCGGAAAAAGCTTAAATTTGATAAATTTTAATGCTCAATTGACAATATTATAATTTTATGCTATATTAATTTCAGAGTTTGCAGTAGTTCTAGTCTAAATTGAGATACCAATCTGAACTTGATTTTGAACCACTAGCACAACCCAATAATACAAAGGAGGTTAATCCGACATGTCAGAACGTAAAATTGGCTTAGTTAAGTGGTTCAATTCTGCGAAAGGCTTCGGCTTCATAGAGCTCGACGGTGAAAAAGATGTATTCGTTCACTTCAGCGAAATAAGCGCTACCGGCTACCGTTCTCTCGAAGAAGGACAGAGAGTAGAGTTTACAGTCGTCGATGGACAAAAAGGCCCACAAGCTCAGAACGTAGTTCTAGCCTAAGGATCGAATATCAAAGTGCGCTGAAGCGATTCGGCGCACTTTCCCTTCTTTTTACAATAATTACAACAGCCCGGTATATCCCCGAATAAGAATTAATCGAGTCCCCGCGGTCTTCAGGAATTCTGCATTCTTTTAAGTTCAGAATAGCTCATGTTTACAGGCCTGCGGAAAACGATAGCCGAGCCCCGGAATAATATCCGAACTGTCTTGCAACATTCCGATAACCAATCATAGTGATGGATAGATGGACGGACCGCCTGCACGAAGTCACTCGCTTGAGTTCGACTTGCCGCTTTTGACCGTCGTCCCCTCGGCGGGTACCGGAGTCTGGACAGGAGCAGGGGTCGGTTGTATTTGACGATCGCTGGTGTTCGATTTGCTGCTTTTGACCGACGTCCCCTCAACGGGCGCGGGAGTCTGGAGGGGGGCAGGCGTCGGCTGCATCTCGCGGTCACTGGAGTTCGACTTGCCGCTTTTGACCGTTGTCCCCTCAACGGGCTTGGGAGTCGGATTCGGCATAGGCTTGGCATTCACCGCGTTTATTGTAAGGAATACTGCAAATATCCCCGTAATCAGAAATATGAACAGCGGGTAGAATGAACGCTTCATTTTAATTCCCCCCTTCACGTCCGATTTTTAATGTAATCGATTAGTTAAATCTATTAGCAACATACAATACTAATAATACTACCACTAATGCGGCCCATTCCATTATTTATTTTGCCGGACCTTCAGGTGAATTGTTCTATATTGTAATTATTAGGAAATCCATGGGGTGAGTGACGGGACTTGAACCCGCGACCTCCGGGGCCAATCTCCCGCATTCTAAAAATATCGGAATGTGTCAGAAGTTCAGACAATTTGGGGAAATCTCAAATCATCCCTAAAAATTTGTTAGTCCTTATAGGCGAAATGGCAATAAGAAAACTGGCATAAATTATGCAACTCAAATAACTATGAAATAACATTGAAAGGGGGTGAATATCATGGGTAAATTCAATATAGTTATTTCAATTATAGCGGGCGTCATCGCGAGTATTTTATTTCTACTAAGTTTTTTGTTTGTTCCATTTGCTTTTATTCTTGCTTTTGTTTTGCTAGTTGCTGTGTCTTTTTACTTACTAGAAGAAGATCGCAGCTTGTCCCATAGGTCCGCAATGAAGTCGTTTTTCTGTCCGTTTAGAAAGATGACAGTGGAAGCGAAGTTTCGACCGAGTATTTTTACATATAGAACTTACGATGACGTTCTGAAATGTTCCGCATTCAAAGACAAGGTGAGATGCCAGAAAAGATGCTTGAATATGCCGGAACTTAATACTGATACTCAATCGGTAGCAGTCCTCCACTGATCCAAGGTTCGCTTTCGGGAAGCAAACGGCACGTCCTCAGTATTTCATAGCTTGACCAAATGGGGCAGCTGCGGACGCCAAGTATTTGGGTATAAATGGGGTGAGTGACGGGACTTGAACCCGCGACCTCCGGGGCAGCAACCCCGAGTACATTTAAATCATTACATTTTTTAGTTTTCCGCGTAAAAAAAACGCGGCATGCGGGGCAGTTGAATGATTACAGCAGGTTACACTCAAAAAAAGCGGGACAAACGCGATAAGTGTGCAAATAAAAAGCGTACCGGTCGAATTAATTGCAGGTAATGAAGTTCCCGGTCTGAACACAGGTAATAGGTTAATCGGGCGGATAGCAGTTGATAACTACGGCTTGCATCGCTCTCGGCTCGATAATGATCTGCGATTGAGCGCGTCGCAGGATTGATTATTCGTTCAGAGGCTTTCCGTTTTTGCACATTCTGCTCTCGGAGCAAATATTTCCGTTCCGGTCTTTCCCCTTTCCGGGGCGGCACTCGCCGTCGATAAAAGTCGCTATGTCCCACGCTTCTTGGTCCGTAAGCGAGCCTCCGCTTCCGTAAGGCATGTTGGCTTTTATAAATCGGGTGAATTTTTTAAGCTCTGCCATCCCGGCACAGGCATTGAATGAGTTCGGTCCCACGAGCGCGGGGCGTATATATTTTCCGCCCTCGTATATGCCCCGGGCATCGGCATTATGACAGAAGCTGCACTTTTGAATGTACGTCATTCTCCCCCTTTCCGGGTTTCTTTCGAGAGCTGCTATCTGCGGGAAGTCTTCCGGCGAGGGGGGCAAGCCCTCCTTCCGCCACCGGCTGGTGATCCATTCCATGTATGATATTAGGCTTTCCATGACGGGATTATCATTGCACTCTCCGTTCTCACTGTCGCATACGGGGGTCCCGTTCATGCTTCGGTCAAAGCACCTATTTATTCTCTCCTGCAGCCTTATCTTCGTTTTATATTTCTCCTCCATATTCACGAACCAAGCAGCGTCGGGGTTGCCGCCGGCGTTCAGATGACAGCTTCCGCAGTGCAGCTTGGCGACGACGAACTCAGGCCCCAAGAGTTCGTATGTGTTGAGAGCGATTTCTCGTCCTTTTAATATTTTGTCCCAATTGGCTTTCTCCCATTCGGTCTCAGGTTTACCGGGAGGGGATATAACGCCGGGGTAGCAGGGTTCGGAGCAGGGATTCTCTTCTGCCGTACTCAGACCAGTTGACGGCAAGAAAAGGAAAACTAGTATGACAGCTGGAATGAAACAGTTACTTGTCATTAAAGTAGGTCGTTTGACTGCTCGGTTCCCTGGATTTTAAATAAATAACGAGTACGCACAAAAGTAATACCCCGACTTGCTGCTATCGTATCATAACCGTCGGATCGAGTTCAAGCCGGGATGGGTCGATTAAATTTCAGGATACAAATTGCGCGTAACCTAAATTTGTAATGAGGTCTTTTCAATTGGTGTGTAAAAATCATTCAGGCGGCCTTCCTCTCTGTTGTTTTTATCATATACCATTACTCCAGAACTTGCTATAAAGTGTAGTCAACCAATTATGACTTTGGGTTATTGGGATTACAAGGTACGAATAAAACGAATTAAGTCGTAATTATTAGATATTCTGTGCGAATAAAGGTACGAAGTAAGTACGAATTAAGTACCAGGTTTGTTTTTGTTCGAACAACCATCCGGACAGGGGGGTATTTTTCGGGACGGGTTGATATGTCCGTGACGTAGTATTAGATTCGCTATCTTAACCGTTCTTCCCAGCGCAGCCAAGGAGGAGCAATACCGAGATAAGTAATATCCATTTCATAAAACCCCTCTCATTGAACCTGAATATTCCCGTAATAGAATCCGTCCTGGCTGTCGAATCCCAGGTCTGTGGAAAAGGTGGGTATTTTTGTGAGCTTAACCTTAACATGAACTTAACACTTAATTGGAATCTGTATGGTATGATTTCGCTTCTGGCTTATACTTTTTGGTTGTGCTATGTAAGGAAGTTGCTGCTTCCTAGTAACCGCCCTCTAGTAGAAGCCTATTAACTAATCACAAAGATATGGGAGGTTGTTCGAGATGGAAACTGTAAATTTGTTTCGGCACTCAACTGATTTTGAATCCTATCCGGCCGGCCAAGTGATCTTCAAGGTAGGGGAACCCGGCGAAAAAATGTACGCCGTTAAAAACGGAGAAGTAGAAATCATAATAGGCGACAAAGTAATTGAAATGGCCGGACCGGGTGATGTTTTAGGAGAAATGGCACTTATTGATGAAGGCCTCAGAAGTGCTACAGCTGTTGCTATATCGGATTGTCAGCTAGTACCCATAGACAAAAAGAGTTTCACGCGTCTCGTTCATTCACATCCGTACTTCGCACTACATGTTATGAAGCAGATGGCTAAACGGATACGCAGATAGTTCCTTTCCAGAAGTGATAGTGATATTATATTCGAATACTCGTGGGAAATCCATATCGGAATGACAACATCGTGGAAACAAATTGCATGGATTGACGATTTTGTCTGAAATTTTCTAATAATCTGGGGTGAGTGACGGGACTTGAACCCGCGACCTCTGGGGCCACAACCCAGTGCTCTAACCAAGCTGAGCTACACCCACCATTGATTTATTTCGGATTGGACAGGACAAGAAATAGTACCATATAAAATAAAAAAGAGTAGACGAACCGACAAGTCGCCTGCTTTGGAGGGGGATAGCTTTAATTACTCTTATATCATGTTTTATTGGGGAAATAATGCCCGAAAATCACCACCGCCGTTACCAGCCGGCCCCCCGCTTACGCGGAGAGCCGCATACACTTCTTGCGTCTTCCGAAGGAGTAATCGAGCCCGGAGTACTCGACCGCCTTTCTCCATGAACCGAAATGGTATTCGGCCGCGGAAACGAGCGTTGTCATCCCGCTCTTCCTGAGGACGGAAGGCCTGAGACACTCGCCCTTCACCCGGAGCCTTTTAATCTCCGCAATGATCTTCTCCCTCGTCCACTTCCTGTTGTTCCTCGAACTCTCATAATCTATCCCGCACGCCTCAAGAGCGTTCCTCCAAGACCCGAACGCCTTGCAGGCTTTAACGTACAGTGATGAATGACTCTTCGCTATATTTGCCGGTTTCTCCGCGTCGGGCCGGAATATAGCCCTGATTTCTCTTTTCACCCTCTCTGCTCGTTTTGTCATAATATCAAAGATAAGTACAACTTTCATGCCAAACATAACCATCTGTCATTATGAGATAATCTGAGTTTCGTCCGTGGCGACTTCGTCCGATTATCTGACAGCGTACAAAACGGGGCGGATGCGGACTTAACCCCTTTCTGATTTTGTGCCGGAAACGGCCGTGTCGTTTTTGAGAATAAAGCCTGCTATTTTCATTTCCCGGTCATGATAAATAATTCAGCCCGGGTAGTGATTCAAGCGCACCGGCCGGAGTAAAATTCCATGCGCCGTATAGCCAGACCCATAAACACTTGTCATTAAAATTAACTCTTATAAAACATTCCATTTCATGTTATTTAATGTTTAACAAGAGTCGTTCTTAAAGGAGAGGGTACTATGAACGGCAGGATGAATAATCAAGATAAAGGCATTTTCCGTTCTTTTCTTGTCCGATTGATCGTTTTCCCATTCCTGTTAATCTCGGTTTATGGAGGATGCGGAGGAGGAGGGGAGGAGGCATAACTCCCCCGCCGCCACCGCCGCCGCCCGTTGAAGGCAACAAGCTGAATATTGAAATAACCGACGCATTCATCGGCGACGACAACCATCCTGTCGCAACGATCAAGCTCACCGATGAAAACGGAAACCCGATAAGCAGGAACGGCGTCGATATAAGCTTCATAATCGCGAGGATAGTCGAGAGCGGTGAGTACATCGACTACATTACGAGGGACCAGAAAGGGGCCACACAGGCAGATTCCGAGGACGAAGGCGAGTATACAGACCTAGGCGGGGGCACCTATAATTATAAGTACGCCATAATGCTGCCCCAGGGATACGACGCGAGTCTTACCCACACCATAGCGCTATACGGAGAAAAGACGATCGGGAGCCAGACGTTCGTGTCGAACGCGACATTCGATTTCGTTCCCGACGGCGGCCCTGTCAAGACCGTGAGGGACATCGTCGCGACCGAATCGTGCAATACATGTCACGACCCGCTCGCGCTCCACGGAGGGGCCAGGAGGGACGTGGGGGTCTGTATTACGTGCCATTCGAGCAAGATCATTAACCCGGAAACCGGAGAGACGGTCGAACAGATCGACCCCGATTCGGGTAACAGTATCGGATTCAACATAATGATACATAAGATACACATGGGGGAGATGCTTCCGAGCGTCGAGGCGGGAATGCCGTATTTCATAACCGGGTTCAATGATACCGTTCACGACTTCTCGACCGTCGTATTCCCGCAGGACATAAGGAACTGCACCAAGTGCCACGACGAATCCCTCGCGTCCCAGGCCAATGACTACAAGAACGACCCGACGAGGGCTTCATGCGGCTCCTGCCATGACAATGTCGACTTCGCCACGGCCACAAATCATCCCACGGTACAGTTAAACGACAACAACTGTTCGGGTTGTCACATCCCGCAGTCGAATACCGAGTTCGATATCTCGGTAACCGGGCTCCACACCGTACCGCTCAAGGCCTCCACCCTCCCGGGTTGAACTTCGAAATCGTAGACGTGAGGAGCGCCGAGACAGGGAAACAGAGGGTTCGCCCGGGCGACCACGCGGAAGTCACGTTCAGCCTTAAAACGGACGCGGGCGCAGTAGTTAACCTGGCGGACATGGACTCGATAAGCCTGGTGATAGCGGGTCCGACGACCGATTACAACATACAGGACTACAGCGGAACCGGCGTTGAGACCCCCGGAGTGGACAACTTCCTCCGTGAGTCGCCTGTCGACGCTGCCGAAGGGCCCGACGCGGAAGGAAACTACAAATACACATTCCAGGGAATAATCCCGAATGACGCCACAGGAACATACGCGGTGGGCATCGAGGGCAGGATCGTGAGAAAGGTGGGCGGAGAGAACCTCATCCTGTTCGAGGATGTGGATGAGGCAGGGAAGAACGTAGTCCGCTACTTCGGGGTCACAGACATCATACCCGTGCCGAGGAGGGTCGTAGTCGACAATACAACGGAGGACGAATTCTGCAATTCCTGTCACGGGGTATTCTCCGAGGACTTCAGCGTCCACGGCAACCTGCGCAATAACACCGAATACTGCGTGCTCTGCCATAACCCGTCTGACGACGATATATCGACCAGACCCGTACCCGACTGGACGGGAAGCATGACGCCCACAACGACGTCGATAGACTTCAGGGAGATGATTCACAAGATACACACCGGCGAAAACCTGTCTGTAACACCCTACGTGATATACGGTTTCAGGGGCAGCTTCAACGACTTCAGCGACGTCCTTTACCCGGGGGCGACGAACGACTGCAGGGCATGTCATCTGCCCAATACGAACATACTCAATCCCGGAACGGGCATTCTGGGCCCGGGGATACTCGCGACCGTGAACAGGAAGTTCACGAAGGTAGGCGAGGAGAACGACGTCCTTGAAACATTCTCGACCCAGCCCGTAATCACGGTATGTACTTCGTGTCACGACGACGTGGTCGTGAATGCAGCGGGCGACGCGCTCACGGGCGAAAACCACCTGGGAGGGCCGCAGCCGGAGTCAGCATGCATAAACTGCCATGCCGCGGGCGACCCGCTCGGCGCCGCGGAAGTGCACCTGCCTCCGCTCTCGCCGGCAGAACGCATAAACCGTCCCGATATGTAATAAATGCAAGGACAAACACGACATGAAAAAGCTCGTCCTGTTGATATTGCTTATATTCCTACTCGCCTCGTGCGTCAGCGAGGATGACAAGGGGCAGGACTGGGGGAACATCTTTGACGGGGTCGAGGGGATTAAACTGACAGAGGAAGAACATCCCGACGGATGGGGGAGGGAAGATTGTTTCGCGTGTCACCCGCTCGAGGTGATACACCAGGAGGACCGTTCCGGTCTAGGGGTCCTGCTGCTCGAGGATATACGCGAATTTACCGTGCAGGAAGGGCTTGCGAGCTGTCCGATTTGTCATGGAGATAACGGCGTACCTGGACTTACGGAGTAGTCTTTCAAATGCCGAAAAATATTTTATGTGCGGCGACAATGCTACTGCTCTCGGCAACGGGGGGAGTTGCGGCATACGGGCAGACAGAGATAATACGCCCGAGGAGTCTGGGTCTTTATGGAAACGCCTTTATGCTGTTTCAGGCCCCTACCCCGCTGCTAAACCCTGACGGCGACAAGAAAGACGTTTACCCTTTTTACCAATACCTCGACCTCAGCACCGTTTCCCCCGACCACAATGTTTACTTCAACACTTTTCTCAGAGGAAGGGAGATATTCAACGGCGACCAGGAGTCGCTGGACGTCTATAACGCTTTCGTCGATATCTCGAATACGCCCGGCACGTACGAGGTGAGGCTCGGCAGGCAGGCGATGACGGAGGGAGTAAACTTCGTACTCATGGACGGCGCGCTCGTCAAGGTAAAACCCATGAAAGGGCTTGAGATAACCGCTTACGGGGGATATCAGGAAAACGACCTTCAGCCGGAACCCGAGAGGCCGGGCGACAGCTACGGCATATTCGGCCTCAAACTGAAAACGGACGCAATACTGGGATCCATAATCTCCGTCGGCTACGAGGTCTACGCCCCTGACAACTTCTCATCGAGGCAGTTCATTAACGTCACCTTCAACAGGGCCGTCCCCTATACGGATTTCGCCGACATTTACGGCCTCGCGGAGATAGACGTAGGCGAAGGGAACCTCGGTCTCCTCACGACTGGAGTGGGCATCACGGTACTCCGGTCCCTCTACCTCAACCTCGAATACGACAACTACAATCTGGATCAGCAGAGGAACGACTTCCAGCTCGACCCGATATTCGACATATTTTCCGTAGGAAGGCTCCAGCAGGCGAAAGTAGGCGTCACGTACGTTCCGGTCTCCTACCTGGAGATCAACGGGAGCTACGCGTATTCCAACTACGACCCTTCGGAGGACACGAGCACGAACGGGAATATAGCAAAGCTCGGCTTCATGTTCGACTTCTGGAAGAACATGGGGCTCAGGGCCTTTCAGGGGTTTTACTATATCGACGGGGGCGAGCAGACCGACTACGCCGTAGGTGTGAACACAAGCCTGTATGAGCAAATAAGGAGCGGATGGCAATTGCAGTTCGCCTTTGCGTACGCATACTATAACAAGATTACGAACCAGAGCGGCAACGCCTTCAGCTATATAGTCGGGAGCGACTACATGATATTGAAAGACCTCGTACTCAGGACCGCTCTCGAGTTCAACACGAACCCGGAATTTAACAAGGACATAAGGGTGGATTTGGGATTGAGTTACTACTTTTCGACGAGCATGTGATGAAGAGAGCGATATTGATATTAGCGGCGGCGGTGTTCGCGCTCGCGGGGTGCGGCGCCCAGAACAAGGAGGAGAACGCTTCGGGCGCGAAACCGAAGGTTCCGCTCGACGTAAGCATGAATTTCTCGCACGAGGCGCACAAGAAGGTGATGGAGAAGGAGGGGTTCGACTGCTTCGTCTGCCATCCCATGAACGTGGAAGCCAAGGACGAAAAGAGCATCGAAGAGGCCATCAAGGCGTCCAAGCAGTCCTTCTTCCCCGGAAAGGAGACGTGCCATTTCTGTCATTTCAATCCGGAAGCCGGCAACGTTGCGCCGGGAGAGTGCAGCCTGTGCCATGTCAACATGGCCGAAATCGAGCCCAAGAATCACAATTTTAACTGGACGGAGAAGCACGCCGTCTTCGCCAAAGCCGACGAGGAGTCGTGTGAAAATTGCCACGCGCCCCGGTTCTGCGAGGATTGTCACAATCGAAGAGACCTCCCCACAATAATGGTCCACGACAGGAATTTCAGGTTGATCCACGGGGTCGAGGCGCGCGCCAACCCGAGAGAGTGCGGGAGCTGCCACCAGGTAACGTTCTGCAACACGTGTCATACGAAGGGCGGATATGATTATTAGATATATGCTGATAACCGTGCTCATCGTGCTCGTCCCCACCTTCCTCGTCTCGCAGGAAAAAAAGGATGAGGAGGACAACCCCCATACCGGGATGGTCGACGACGAGTTCGTGTGCCTCGACTGCCATACGGAGGTCCCGAAGGAGGGGAAGAAGAGCCCGACGTATTTCCTCGTGGACGCCCCTTCCGAGAACTGCCTCGGGTGCCACGACGAAACGATACACCCGGGGTCGAAAGAGCACGAGGGGAAGGACGCAAAGCCGCTCCCCGGGGACGAGAACGGGAAGATAGCCTGCTTTACGTGCCACGACCCGCACCCGGAGGGCGTGATAAAGGGCCGTAAGGTTTACGGGGCCGAGCTCGACAAGCGGAGCATGGATTTTCTCAGGATCATCGCCGCTCCCGGGCTCAGGGAAGAGACGGGCATGGAAATAAAGCTCGACCCGGAAAAGGAGGTCTATCTGAGAGAGCCCATGAATAAAGTGTGCGGAACGTGTCACGAAACTATAAAATACAAGGGGGTTTACACACCATGGTACAAATTCACGGATATGTATACGTATTAGCGCTCCTGCTCATGATACCGGCCGCGGCATTCGCCCAGGACGCGAGCGTGCAGCAGAAGGGCATAGCTATATTTGTAGAGAAGCGGTGCTATACGTGCCATACGGTCAAGGCCGAGTCGGCCCAGATTGAGGCGGCCAAGGTGGCATTCGCGAAATCCAAAGGGGTCGAGCTCAAGGAGAGCGAGGAAGACAAGGAGGAGTCCAAGGGCGGAGACCTCTCCAACATAGGCGCGGACAGGGACGCGAAGTGGCTGACCGATTTCATTAAAAATCCCAAGGACTATTTCAAGGACACGCCTGACTGCAAGAAGCTCGCCAAGAAGAAAGAGAGAAAGAAGTTCAAGGGCACCGACGCCGAATTCCAGGACTTGCTCGCCTGGCTGGAGTCGCTGAAATACGGAAACAAGCAGGAAGCGGGATTTCAGGATTGCCTCAAGGAACAATAAGAGAACGGGCGAGAGATAAATGAACCCATTTGAACAGAGCGTGGAAGCGGGAGGCGCGGGGGGGATGTCCTTTGTCGCATGGATAGTGCTTGCGATATGCGTCCTCGGCATAGTCCTCATAATTATCGTTTTAGCGCGGGACAGGAACAAGCTGTCCGAGCCCTTCGGGAAATGGGTGCTGCTCATCGTCTTCTTCATCCTCTCCCCGATCGCATATCTCCTCAACTTCAGCGTGGCCATAGAGGACTCGAAGCAGGTCGCGTTCTGCAACTCGTGTCACGTCATGCACGGGTACGTGAACGATCTGAAAGACCCGGACAGCGAATATCTCGCCTCAGAGCACTACCAGAACCGCTGGGTCTCCGAAGACCAGTGTTTCACATGCCACTCGGACTACGGCATATTCGGCAACATGAAGGCGAAGATGGGCGGGATACGCCACGTATGGGCTTATTACACGGGGTACAAGACCCCCGTCAAGCTCTACGGGACTTATAACAACGCCATATGCCTGCGCTGCCACGCCCCCGTCATAGCGTTTCAGGAAGAGGAGGAGCACGAAAAGAACGCGGCAGACATACTCTCAAGCAAGATGTCGTGTCTCGGCATGGACTGCCACGTGAGACCCCACCCCGAGGAGGCATGGAAGGAACAATGAATACTCATCCCTGGGTAAGAAAGGCCGTGATAGCGGCGGGAGTGCTCAACCTGATCGCCCTCGTCACGATAATCCTGACGCTCTTCAAATTCACTCCCCTGACTATGATATTATCCGTGTCGGTGGGCGGGGCGTGCATGGGGATGGCCATAATAATCTACGTAATCGTCGTCATAAAGGACCTGCGTAAACAGGGCATCCTCTAGCGCACGCACACTCGCTCCGTGCTCCGCTCCCGCCCTGTCATTAAATCTTTCGACAAACTCAGAATAAACAGGCGGCGAGTCGCCGCTGACAATCGAAATTACCGCAGTTGCTGATTTGAGCTGAGGAGATTCAGCAGGATCGTATTCGAGCGCAGGCTCTGCGCCACAGCATGAACGGGGCGGCGAGTCGCCGCTGACAATCGAAATTACCGCAGTTGCCGATTTGAGCTGAGGAGTTCCGGTAGAATCGTAGAGCCACACAACGTGTGTGTGTGTTATACGATATTTTTATAGAGGAACCTGACGAGGTCGGTAGTGGTTACAATGCCCGTCAGATCGCCCTTCTTGTCGACTATAAGGATCGAATGGAGCGAGCTGTCGGAGAGTATCTTCGCCGCGTCCTTGAGCGTCGATTCCTCCTCGAATATTACGAGCTTGCCGGTCATGACGTCCTTGATTTTATAGGTATGGTCGAGGAGGGTGTCGAGCATTCTGGTATCGGTCGAGTCGAAGTCGAATATCAGCTTAAATATGTCCTGCGTGGAAATTATCCCCACGGGCCTTTTGCCCTTGAGGACCGGGACATGATGTATCGGGTTCTCCCTGAATATCCCGGCCACGACGCTCAGGTTCTCGTTATCGTGCACCGAAAGGACTTCAGCGGTCATTATTTCCTTCACCTTTATATTCTCGATCATGTTCAGTCCCTCGCGTTTAATTTTTTTGCTGAATGATTATACACATTCATAGGGGCCGGTAAATGAAAGCCCCGGCGAAAAACCCTTTATCACTAAAATTATACGATTACCCGAACCGGAAGCGCGTGCTCGGGAGAGAAACCGGTACTTCACACTCCCGGATTATCCTGAGTGCCGCCCCTCTTGTATCTCTCCGGCACGTACACGCAAAATGGCTCGGACTCCATGAAATCCCCGGTCACGGCGTACGACCTCGCCCTCGAGCCGCCGCATATGTTCTTGAACTCGCATACCCCGCACTTCCCCTTGAGCCTGTCGTAGTCCCTTATCTCCCTGAATAGCGGCGAGTTTCCGTATACATCCACGATGCTTTCGTTCTTCACGTTCCCGCCGGACAGGGGCAAGAACCCGCTCGGATAGACCTCGCCCGTGTGGGAAACGAAGACGAAGCCCTTCCCGTCGTTTATCCCTCTCGGCGCCCTGCCTATGGCGTCCCGCTTCCTTTCCCCCGCGGCCTGAGGCCGGTTACCCGCCCTCGATTCCCGGACCCCTGCCTGGGCCGCGTAGCGCCTGTAATGGGGCGCTTCCGTGGACTTGATGTCGTAAGGCATCACCTTCGAGAGCTCATACATCTTCCCGAAGACCTCCTCATATTCCTCCGCGCTCACCCCTTCGACCGCCTTCCCCCGCCCCGTCGGCACCAGGAAGAACACGCTCCAGAGAACAGGATTGAACCCGCTTATGAGGTCCGCTATGTTGTCGAAATCCCCTATATTGTATTTCGTTACGGTCGTATTGACCTGTATCGGTATGCCCTCGAGCGCGCAGAGAGATAGAACCTCAAGGGTCCTGGCGAAGCTGCCGTTAACGCCCCTGAACGAATCGTGTATGAGGGGTGTGGAGCCGTCGAGGCTCACAGCCATTCTGGAGATGCCCGCATCCCCGAGCCTGCGGACGGACTCGTCCGTAAGAAGCGGCGTCACGCTCGGAGACACCGTGGTACGTAACCCCTTCCCCACGCCGTACGATATGAGCTCGTAGATATCGTCCCTTTTAAGCGGGTCGCCGCCCGTAAGGACCAGGAGCGGGGATCCGAACCCCGCTATATCGTCTATGAGGTTACGCCCCTGGTATGTGGTGAGCTCGCGAGGGTCCCTGCAGGTCCGCGCGTCCGCCCTGCAGTGGAGGCACGCGAGGTCGCAGGACCGGGTCACCTCCCAGATCACAATAAAGGGCGCAACCGAAAAATCGGCTCTTTCAGGCTTCTGTGTTATTCCCATACCTGCTCACCGGCATTTGACTGATTCTTTATGAATTGCAACCGCTGTGCCAGAGGGGAAAAGACAGGCGATAACTCCGCCCTAAGGCGATTACCGAACGAATTCCGGGTATTTGAACCCCTGCAGCGCGCTAGTCAAGGCAAAATACGGCTTCTTGCCCGTATTCCGTATCCGCCCGCTCTGTCAGACTTTCCGACACCTTACACCCGGCCCCGCCCGGATGCGCGATAAATAATAGAGAATACACTGGCACTTTTATTGCCTTTCTACTTAGAGGGGGGATTCTACGGAGTTACTGATGAGCCGCCATAATAATCCGGCACCCGGAGCGCGCTTCGGGATGAACGAGAGGCCCCGTATAGCCGTCATAGGAGCCGGCATCACGGGGCTTAGCGCCGCATACAGGCTCGCCGGGCTCTGCGCCGAGCGGGGACTGCCTTTGGACCTCACCGTGCTCGAAGGCAAAGATAGGCCCGGGGGCGTTATCTCTACGCGTTATTCAGGCGGTTTTCTCGCCGAGGAGGGGCCCGACTCCTTCCTCAGGTCCAAGCCCGAGGCGCTCAGCCTTTCCATAAGGGCCGGCCTCGAGCCCGAATTGATAGGGACGAGCGGGGAGGCGGGAAAAATCTACATCGTCCGGGGCGGAAAGCTCATTGCGCTGCCTGACGGGCTGTTCCCGGCCCCCTCGAGCATGGCGGCCCTTTTCAACTCTCCGATACTCTCGATGAGAGGGAAGCTCCGCATGACGCTTGAGCCGTTCCTGCCCAGGGGGGAATCGCTCGATGACGAGAGCGCGGCGGCTTTCATTAAGCGGAGGTTCGGCGCGGAGGCGTACGAGCGGATAGCGGAGCCGCTGCTGACCGGCATATACGCCGGGGACCCCGCTACCCTGAGCGTCCGCGCGGCCCTGCCCGGGCTCGTGAAAATGGAGGAGCAATACGGGAGCGTCGCGCGCGGGATGAGAAAGAACAGGGCCCCGCGAGACGGCTCTAAAAACGGCGGCGGAGAGGGCGGGAGGTTCGCGACCTTTAACCGCGGCATGGAAACCCTCATTCAGGCCCTCGTATCCGGGCTGCCGCAGAACTCCCTAAGACTCAGGAGCAGGGTGAAACGGATCGAGCCCGCGGGAAAGGGATTCAGGGTGCATCTTTACGGCGGGAACCCTCTCGAATACGACGCCGTCATAGTGGCGCTTCCGGCCTCTCAGGCCTCACTCGTCACGGGAGGCATAGACCTCGAGCTCCCGGAGCGCCTCTCCCGGATCAAATACGTATCGACGGCCGTGATAAACGTCGGATACAGGAAGAGCGACGTGGCCCTCGCGTTAGACGGCTCGGGCTTCCTGGTCCCTTCGTCGGAACGCCTGCCGGTGCTCGCGTGCACGTTCAGCAGCGTGAAATTCCCGGGACGGAGTCCCGAAGATACCGTACTCCTCCGCGTCGTCGCGGGAGGCGCTCAGAACCCCAATATATGCCGCGAGGACGACGGACGGCTCATAGGGCTTGCGCACGAATCACTCTCGCCCATTTTAGGCATCAGGTCCGGGCCTCTATACAGCCTGGTCACCCGGAACCCGGAATCCATGCCCCATTACGCGGTCGGCCACGTCGCGCTTGTAGCCCGGATAAAGGAGACGGCGTCCGCATATCCCGGATTGAGGCTCGCGGGGAACGCCTACGGCGGCGCGGGAGTACCCGATTGCATACGCTCGGGCGAGGAAGCGGCGGAAGGAATATTCTCTTACATCACCGGGCGGAGGGCTGCGGATGAAGGTAACAAGTCCCGCAGGCGAGCTTGACGTCGTCATAAGAAGCGCTGCGATTGAAAGCGGGAGCGTCGTCGTCAACGCCGCAGTGGGGTCGTGGGAGGTAAAGATTTATCCGGGCCGGGAGGATTTCAAATTCTTTATCTCGGTATTATTCAAGCCCGGGGTTTTGATTCTGCTGTTGAAGCGGCTCGTACGGGAGTCGAAAGAACCCCCCCGAAAGTGAAGTCATTTTTGCTTCTTCTTTCCGAGCAGGGACTTGAGAGACGCGATAATCCCCGGAAGCATGGAGAGTACGATGATCGTCAGCACGATCGGGAAGAGGTACTTGTCCACGCCCGGGATCGTCGAGCCCAAAAAGTAGCCGAGCGACGTCAGGCCGATAGCCCAGAGCGCGCCGCCGACAAGGTTGTACATGATGAAAACCTTGTAGTTCATCCTGCCCACGCCGGCCAGTATCGGGGCGAACGTCCTTATGACGGGCATGAAGCGGGCGAGAATTACGGTTTTCCCTCCGTGCTTCTCATAAAACTGCGCCGCCCTCTCAAGGTGTTTCTTATGGAAAAAGAACGAGTCCTCTTTCTTGAAGATCGCGGGCCCCGCCCTGCGCCCGAACGCGTATCCGAAGTTGTCGCCGAGAACCGCGCCCGCAAAGCATATCAGTATGAGGAGCGATACATTCAGATGCCCCTGGGAGGCGAGGAACCCGGCCGTGAACAGGAGCGAGTCGCCGGGGAGGAATATACCCAGCAAGAACCCGCATTCGGCGAATATGATGACGAATATGCCTATGTATCCGGCCCACTTGATCAGGGCAACGAGGTCTATTTCGAGAAACGGTATATGCATGAGCTATTTTTGACGGCGCGGTGTAATTATAACCCCATGAGCGGTCAAGAGTGTACCACAGGAAAACGGTTGTAACTACTTGAAAGGAAAGAAGAGGCTGAGGGCGCGGGAGGGACGGGGTTTCGGACATTTGCGACATTCCCCGCGGCATATACCCCTTCCTGATGTCCGAAATGTCCGAATTGCCGGAAATCATCCCCCATTTAACTCCATTCCTCCCCCGTTAGGAGAACGATTCCGAAAATTAATAATCCAAGTGAATATATGCGTAACCCTTCTCGTTTTGGCGTCCGTCTCTCCGATAAGGCGCGGGACCAGCTTGTCCGCAATCAGCCAATTGCGCCCGACTGCTTGCTGGCTCGCAGTCGTTTTCTCACCGCGAAGAAGACCCCGACGAGCATAAGACCCGCCGCCGCCGCTATCATGCCCCATTCGGAGAGGGTCGGAATATTAGCCGGGGGCACTCCGTTTACGAACGTGCAGGTAATCTCAGCGAAGCCCGACTGCGGAGCACAGTTTGCCGATATACCGTCCCGTATATTCGAAACCGGAAATCCCGGAACATCATCGCAGACGACGTCCTGAAGCGGCCATCCGGATGTAGGTTCCTCAGTGACTTCGACAACGCTATTGAAAGATATCGACGTAGTAAAACAATCAGCCCCGTCAAAAAGCTCGACCGAGAAAGGTTTTAAATCTCCGCCGAAGTTAATCGTGAACCCGAGGTCCGGCGGCGCTCCCGGAGCGGACTTGCATATTGTCATCGAGCACGACTGCGCACTCGCTTTTTCAGCGGTGGACAGATTTATCATTGCCCCTGCCGTAAATATTAAAAGTAATACCGTTCCGGCTCTAACAATCTTTTTCATTTTCTTCCTCCCGACTTATTTATCTTCTATTATAATTTAAACCTTCGCCTGTGCTATTCTTTTCCTCACCGCGAAGAAGACCCCGACGAGCATCAATCCTGCCGCAGCCGCTATCATGCCCCATTCGGAGAGTGTGGGAACAGGCGAGAGCGAACCCTGCGGAAAAACCACTTCCGAAACTGCGTGGAAGCCGGAGTCGGGCCCCAAATCAGGCCCCGCGACGCTGATCCTCGCTATGGGAATGTCGGACTCGACGCCGACGAAATCGTCGAAATGGCTCGACACATCCGCCTGCGTAGAGCTTAATAACGCGTCTCCGGCTCCATAGACGCTGATCGTCACAGTTCTAAGGCACACATCGCCGGTCAATACGAAGCATCCGGGCCTGACTCCGGCAGCGGACACTCCGCCTTTCTCGAAAATAATATCCAAAGTATCGGTATGGTTGTCCGGTCCGATCGCTTTCGAGGGGTTGCCGCTCGTTCCGTCAAAATTGACGGCGAAGATATCGAAGAACTCGTGGGAGGGGGCGACATCGTACACCACCCCCGGGAGTATTGCGCCCGGCGGGAAGCAGCCGGCGCTGTCGGTCGAATCGAAGGGCGCATCACAGCCGGAGGTGACGGCGGAATTGAAAGCCTGAACCAGGAGACCGGGGTTGTCGGCGAAGAACTCCGCTTCGTCGTTCGTAAACGTAACCTGCGCCGAAGCACGCGTTCCGGTAATGCATCCGAATACGGAAACAACGCAAAGGAATAGAGTAATTTTATAATAACGGATAATTAAAGTCATCCGGAATCCTCCTGAAAAAGTAACCATCTCTGAATATTATAGATTAACTCTGACGAATATAAAGTTATCGTCATTATATATTATTAGGAACACAATGGAAGTGGCAAATGGTATTGCTCACAAACCCCTGCGATCCCCACCTCCAGGGACAGCGATGGTCCATACGCTCTAAAATTAACCCGGTATTTATTACTCTGGCCAAGCCCACTAAGGCAAAATATTGCGTCGATCTACAAGCTCGGCTTGAAGGGTTTAGGCCACGGCTGCCGGTGGAAGCCGCGGTCAGAAGGCGTTGCAGTTGTTAAATTTCCGCCTCGGATGCTCTCTCCCCCACGGACTTTTCCGCCTCATAGCCCTTCGGCACGTACACGCAATAGGGCTCCGATTCCATGTAATCTCCCGTCACGGCGTACGACCTCGCCCTCGAGCCGCCGCATACGTTCTTGAACTCGCACGCGCCGCACTTCCCCTTGAGCCTGTCGTAGTCCCTTATCTCCCTGAATAGCGGCGAGTTTCTATATATATCGACAATGCTTTCGTTTCTCACGTTCCCGCCGGATATGGGCAAGAACCCGCTCGGATAGACCTCGCCCGTGTGGGAAATAAACACAAAACCGTTACCCGAATTGACCCCCTTGGGCGCAAGCCCGATGCTGCCCCCCGGTCCGAAATCGCGCGTAAGGCGTTCAGGGAGGCTCCCTTCGAGGGGACCCCCGCCCGCCGTACGCTTTTTCATCTCCTGCTTGATCACATACCGCCTGTAATGCTGGGCCTCCGTTATCTTGACTATGAAATCGACTTCCCTCGAAAACCCGTAAAGCTTCTCAAACAGTCTTTCATACCGGTAAGCCTCCATCTGTTCAAGCAGCTTCCCCCTGCCCATGGGCACAAGGAAAAACACCTCCCAGAAGACGACCCCGAGGTCCCTCACGAGCCGGGCAATTTCCTCGAAACGGTCTATATTGTGCATGCCGAACGTCGTGTTGATTTGAAGCGGAAGGCCCGCGGAACGTGCGTACCGAGCGCCCTGCATGGTCAAGTCGAAAGCCCCGGGAACCCCCCTGAACGTATCGTGAGACTCCCTGTCGGGTCCGTCCAGACTGAGCGCCATCTGAGCGAGACCCGCTTCTTTCAGCCTTCCGACAATCTCCGGCGTAAGACTCGGCGTAGCGGCCGGAATCGTAGCCATGCGCAAACCCTGCCGGGACCCGTACCCGATCAAATCGAAAATATCCTCTCTCTTTATCGGATCGCCGCCGCTCAATATCATAATCTCGGTCCCCATCGAGCGTACTTTATCGATAAGGTCGAAACCTTCCTCCCTTGTAAGCTCCCCGGGGTCGCGTCGGTTAACCGCCTCAGCCCTGCAGTGGCGGCACGCAAGGTCGCACGCCTGTGTAACCTCCCAAATCACCACAAACGGGGTAAGGGAAAAGTCCATTTCTTTTAAGCTCTTCATGGGGGGGCCTCTCTGCGGACAGAATAAATTAGTGCAACTCCCGTGCCATCAGGACCCGCTGCCGGGCCTCGGGGCGAATATGCGGACATCATTCCGAATTTACGCGACGGAGAGCAGGCCGGAGGGGATATAACCGCCGAATCCCCCTATTCAGCCCCGTTTAACGCACGCTCTCAGGAGGATGCGGGGGCGGCCTCCTCTTTTTACCCTCGCCTATCCCGTCAGATATATCGACATCTTACATACTTTCGCGGACGCTCCGCATGAATAATCGGGAACACCCCGTGCTGTAGCTGCTTGTTATCGACCGGGGAGTACAGCGGAGCGCGCCCGGAAACGATTCCGATCAACAATTCCGAGCAAGCGAGGAATTGGTCGCTCATGGTTGAAGGCACGAACGCAAAAAGACCCCGTACCGTCATTACTGAAACCAAATTAAGAGGAACCGGTCGCCGGTGGACTATGGCACATGCATCACAGTACTTTGGGAAGGAGGAGCGCGCCCTGCAATTGAAGATACCGGCCGCCCGGCTCGGCAAGTCCCTCCGGGAGCCGTATACGGAAGCCATAAACAATATCTTTGCCAGGCGCGACGGCAAGGGGAAGTGACAACTTGTACAAGTTCCAACCAGACATACCTACGACTTCGGCAATCTTATCCCGGACTCGACCTTTCTCTGACGGCGCAAATTTTGCCTCGTCGATAATACCTATATTTATTGTACTGCAAACCTAAAAGTGTTACAATCAGTAGAATTTATTGATTGCAGATAAAACTGTTTAAAGGAGCGATTGATATGAAAATCTATAACCTGTTTATATTATTAGCAGTTCTTTTTGTATCCGATTATGCTTTTTCACAAACCTGCCCGTGCGATACGCAGGCACTGCCAGACGGGACCACGGGCAATGATGTAATTGAAGCTCTATGCCCCGGCGGTCAACTTGGACCGGGCACTCAGTATGTTCTCGAATCCAATGAAATATCCCAAGGCATAATAGTTTCTAATGAATCTGTGAATTTTGCAACGTTTATGGATATAGAAGGTGGGAATTGCTCATTCGGCTATGAGGGTGATAGCCCGCTTGGGATTCGTATTACTGGGCAACAAGCTATATTTTGCAGGGCACGCGTGCTCGAAGCATGCGGATTGAACATCAATCCCATCCCCACCTTATCCGAATGGGGCATGATCGCGGCGGCGGCGGGATTAGGATTGGTCGGGTTGTTCTTCGCGGTGCGCAGAAGAAAGGCCTACGCGAATTAATAAGTCGTGAATTAATAATCAGTACGATGCTCTCGGCATGGTTTCTCGTACCGGAGGCCCCGGGCATACTCCTCCATCCTCCATGGTATTCCTTCTTTCGGTGCCGGCGTCCCTAAAGCGCATTTACCCGGACCTCCTTTTCAAGAAATACGGCGGGTTAGGGGAAGGGAAGCGATTGACTTGGGAATAGAAATATAATATGTTGGCTAAAAGTCATAATTGAGTGAGGATGATAAAATGTTCAATCTCTCTGTTTTCTCTATAGTTTTCGTACTGACAGGCCTTACGATGCTCGCGGGTTTCGGGGAAGCAGCCTTTGGGCAGGGTGCGTGTAGTGCGGTCGTCATAAAAGAGGCGCCTGGAGGCAGTGGTGTCCTATTTCCATTCGAGGTCACATCGGACGGTAAAGAGCCCTTTCTTGTTGGTATAGAAGGCGGAGGCTCGGAGGGAGGCACTTTTAATTCGGGAGTCACTGTGACCGAGCTGCCGTTAGCGGGATGGAGGCTTTCGGGCGTTGAGTGCGAGAGTACGGGCGCGACGGGGTTCGAAATTACGGAGAACGGTTTCACGGCCACATGCGACGGCGGCGGCGACGTCACCTGCATGTTCACGAACGTGAGCGCTGTTTCGAATATTCCGACTCTGTCCGAATGGGGCATGATCGCGGCGGCGGCGGGATTAGGATTGGTCGGGGTGTTCTTCGCGGTGCGCAGAAGAAAGGCTGTCGCGAATTAATAAGTCGCGAATTAATAATTGGTACTATGCTCTCGGCATGGTTTCTCGTACCGGAGGCCCCTGGCATATTCCTCCATCCTCCATGGTATTCCTTAACAGTGCCTCGGGAAAGGAGTGCGCGCCCGGAGGAACGGTTCCGATCAACAATTCCGAGCAAGCGAGGAATTGGTCGCTCATGGTTGAAGGCACGAACGCAAAAAGACCCCGTACCGTCATTACTGAAACCAAATTAAGAGGAACCGGTCGCTGGTGGAAAATTGCAACTCTGTCGCTATGCTTCGGGAAGGAGGAGCGCGCCCGGAGGGATTTGAACCCCCGACCTACGGATTAGAAGTCCGTTGCTCTATCCAGCTGAGCTACGGGCGCATTGTAATAGTTACAGATAGTTACACAGAATATACCAAGTATTATTATTCCCATTTTTAAAGCGATCTTCCAGTACAGGGGAATTTCTAATTTACCCGCACCCTTCCAACCATGCAAAAGGGGGATACTGTCATGGCTGGTTTAACCAAAAAGGGGGAAGTCTATTATGCTTTGTTTCGCATAAATGGTTGGGTCAAATGGAAGCGGATTGGAAAGGTACCATACAAGGACGCTCGGGAGTATATCAAGAAAGTTGAATCCAAATCGGACGGGACAAATTGGGCCTTATGGATATTAAGCCCGTCCCGTTTAATGATCTGATAGTCCGCTATCTCAACTACTCCAGAGCGAATAAGGCTCACCGAACATGGGAAAGAGATATTACCAGCACACGGGTCCTTTCTCCTTACTTTGTTACAATGATGGTTGATTCCATTGATAACGAGCATATAGAGCTTTACAAGGCTAAACGGCAAGGGGAAGGGGTAAGCAACCGTACAATCAATATTGAGCTCCTATGCCTTCAATACATGCTCAGTAAGGCTATCGAATGGCGCTTATTATCTACGTCTCCCAAAATCAAAAAACTCACGAGTCAGGAGAAGCCGCCCCGTTTTCTTTCCCGGACAGAGCTCGATATGTTGATGGGCGCCGCTTCCTTATGGCTCCGGCTCATATTAACCATTCTACGGAGTGCGGGCCTACGATCGAAACAGTTAAGGGAATTGAAGCTCGATGACGCGGCCCATGAAAACGACTTGCTCACCATCCTGAATACAAAAGGGAACGGCTATTACACCGTGTCTATGAATGACGAATTAAAAGCCACCCTGCTCTTTTTTAAGGGATAATTACGTATCCCCACATGACAAGGTTTCCCCGAGGCAGGATCAAAAGATTTACTTATTCTGCAACCCGGACGGAAAGTCTATTACATCATTCAAGACCTGCTTTAATAATGCAGTTAAACGGGCGGGTCTAAAGAAAGTAACTCCCCATACCCTAAGACACACTTTTGCATCACACCTTGTAATGAGTGGTGTTGATCTTCCAACAATAAAGGAATTAATGGGCCATAAGAGCATAGTCACGACCATGATATACGCCCACTTATCTGACGAGCATAAAGCCCGAGCGATTAAGAAGCTGCCCTGGGGGGAAAAGAAGCTGAAGCTGGTGAGGGATTAATCTTATAAGTCATTGAACAACCCCTAGAAACTGTAAAACTGGTCCATAAAGAATTATCATCACAGGTGGATATAAAGCGAAAAGGCCATATATTATTACTGTATATATCTGCCACCCAAATGTTGCCCGATTCACGGTACGTTCTTCCCCGAGTGGTTCAACAATCACGTCAAGCTGTTCAAATTGATCTTTTGCCTTTTTATGTTTTGTCAAAATATTCTCTCGCTATATTTTGTTTCTCTTTATACGCCAACCATGACAAAAATGTTAAACAGGTTATAAGGTTTATAGCCCAATAAACCCATTTGAATATGCCAGAAATTCGAATTTGCGAATAGATATGTTATACCAACGTTATAGGCGGCCCAAAAACCCCAAGATACTAGCATGAATATTAACATTGGGATTGCACAGATATAACTTAGACCCTTGTAGGCCGAGCTATTAATTTTTGACTCTATTTTTACCAAGAGTAAAACCGGCAAAGAAACGATAAATGTCCCGATAGCCATTACGATAACAGCAACTAAATCAGCTAAAGCAAGCCTAATCAGGAACCATATGAAGTGCATTTGCTTACCGTGAGTCTCTTAGTTCATTGGCATCAAGTAAGTCCCCTTTGAATCAATATATCCGTCCCCGAACGGGATATATGTATTTCCCTTTTGGTCAATTTTCCAATCACCAAACTGCATGAGCGTATTTCCCCTTGGGATCGACATAAAAACTATTTTCATCATCTCCGAGCCGCATATACGAATAGCCTGTCATCGTGTTTATATAAAGGTCTGGAGCGGGTTTTTGTTCCTGAACTGACGGCACATATTTCCATCGATTTCTGGATTCATACTGTTGTGGCGTCTGAAATCCCTGATCATTGTTTCCATATGCGCCGGGCTGATAACCTGAACTATCGGTGTAATAACTGTTATACGGAGTAGCAGTTGTCCCGTAGTAATTCCCCCCGCCACAACCTATCAGGAATAAGAGCAGAAAAACAAGGTATTTCATTGAGTCCCCGACCCCTTAGAAAACGGAAACTAGTTTCATCATACTATAAACTGGAGTGGAATTACAGAAGATATAATTCTCTTAAGTTTTTTAAGATGGTTAGAAATTTTACTTTTTAGACATACCCACCTTCTTTTCCATATCCCGAAGTGATGGAGTATCATCTTGAAGTTTCTGAACTATGATTTCTTCATCACCTGTGCCTTTGGTATCCCTCAACAATTCATTTACGGACACAAACATCTCTTGCGAATCGAAGCAACTACTTTCTTTACCATCCTTCTTCTCCTGCCATCCCCATATTTCTGAATTAAGACTTGTTTTCTTTTTTCTTTATTCTCTTCGATTATATTCTTTGATTTTATCATCAACTGCCTTTGTCGATAAATTCCGCATATTCTCATCACCTTTCATGCTTGCAACAATGGCTTCTCTTCGGTCTGCTGGAACATGCTTTGCAATCTCTAATCCGAGATGAAAGTTAATATCCGCAGCGATTGATTGATCCACGGGTGTATTACTGCGAGCTTGAAAATCCACCTGAGCGTATTTGAACAACTCGCCTATCGCTCCACCTTGTGGATATGGTTCAGGACCATTCTGTTTCCCGGATGTGAAGTTAAACCGTCCAATAAAATCTGAACTGCGGGGATCATTGTCGTGCCGTAGGAGAAGTGGCCATAGGGTCTTATTCTTCCTTGCATCTATATGTGCCCGTTCTAGGGCAATGACGTGTATAGCAAAATATCCTAAATATGGCATGATCGGACCGTTATTATCTGTCCATCGTTTCAAATCCGTCCATTGGCCGTTTTTAACACAACGAATTAATACTTGTGAGTTGAAGGGCGCATAAGATTGTTGGCCTATATTGGTGAAGGGATAACCCACCATTTGCTCTATAAACTCCATCCCTGTCTGTCCCATTGCATCATATTCTAAACATTCTTCGGGGGTAGCCATATCCGAAACCATAGATATATAATCTGTTTGATCAGTAGTCCACTGATCTATAAATGGGTAATCCCTTTTGAAATTAGTGGTGAAAAAATTGATATAGACTGAAAGATATTCAGCCCTGGATATCCGTCCATCGAGATAATCATCTAATAAAGGCCAAGTTGCTGATAATACTCTATTATTTGCAGACATTTTACTGATTATTCTAACATACTTTGCCCGTCATTTATAGACCCCGGCGTAAATAGCTTCCACGATTTTTTACCTGAAAAAATAGTTTTGGGACAAAACGCTCTCCGTGAGTAGATAGGTAGGTAGAAGGTATTTAACGCACAAAGGAGAGAATATGAAAGGACCGAAAATCGGGCTCATTCTCACCCCGGAAGGTGTCGAGTCTATAAGCCTACTTGGCGGTGGTTCTGAAGAAAGAATCGAGGCCAATAACTTTTTCTCAGCATTGAAAGATGAGATTGCCGACCTTGAGTCTATCATCCAACAAAAGTTTAGCGACGATCGAGTAAGGGGAAGCGTGAATTAGGCAAAAAAAGAGCCGCGTCTTGCTGGTAGGCGGAGCGGCTCGGATGGAAAATCAATGGCTAATCAAATTCTATCACGTTCAAACAGATTTTCAACTATACCCCCGACACCGGACCGAATAAATTATCAAACCCGGATTGAACGCGGACATAGATTTGAAAAGACTCTCTCCGAATACCTCAACGGGTTCGGCATTACCACCGCCCCCTTCGGTCAGGAACTTTTACCCCCCGAATTTAAAGTAGAACTCCGACAGCTTAATGATGCAACTAGCGGGTTCATTCGCTATATGCCCGACCTCATTGCAATACGCCCCGATCACAGCGGGACGTTCCTGATCGAAGTTAAAACCGTACTGACCGAAAGTAGTAATTATTCCATTAATACAGCGTCTTACGAATCACAGAAAGATTTTGTCCTGAATTGGAACCCCCCAGGCGCTCTCAAGATTCTTTACATTTTCCCCGCGCCGGAACCAGGACAGGATTATCGGGCTAGCTGGATTAACAATCTCTATCGAGCCGAGGTAAAACAGGAAAACAACCCCGATGTGCTCCATAAAGCGATCGGGTCCCGCCGCCCTTATACCCTGATCTCGAAGGCCCGGCTGCAACCGCTAGGGGGAATTTTAAACGAGTTAATTGAATCAAAAGGCAATGCTCCAAACGCCGGTGGAAAATCATTTATCAAAAGTGAGCACGAAAACAAACTCTATGGGATCAGGTTATAACAAGGGGGAATATTACTTTATCCACAAGCGGGACGAAAGGGACAATTTCGTATCCGAATCCCCATGCCAGTTAGCCAATATTGAGCGATTTCGAAAGACTCACCAATTAGAAACCCCCAATTCCTTCTATCAAAGAAAGCGGGGACATGATTACCTTCACGCTCTGTATGCCCTTTACATCGACATAGACGGCGATAAGGGGCCTTTGCTCTTATCCCCTGACGAGATTTTGGAGAGATGGGGCCAGCTCGGGTTTCCCGAACCGCCTAGTGAGATAAGACAGACCAGCCAGGGCCGCTTTCACGTCATTGTCCGAATAAAGCCCGCCCGAGCCTTCCCTGAGAAGATTTCATACTGGAAGAAATGTGCCAATGGCCTTTTTAGGGCTTTTGAAGACCTAGGCGCGGATCAAGCGGCCACAAGAAACATTGTCGGTCTGATACGGATTCCCGGTCATCCCAATTACAAATATCCTGATAAGCCGCTAGTCGAAACAGTCTATCACTCAGGCTCTATAACCACCCTTACCGACGTACATCAGACCTTGATTGATGCCGAGATCATACGACCCCCGGTAAAGCGGAAAAACGCTGAATCAGAAGATATAGCGATACTCGAAGCCGGGACCCGGACGGGGTCAGGAATCAAGCGTGTCTTACATTAGCCATTCATTACCGAGAACAGGGTTTAAGCGAGCAGGAAGCCCTTACAAGGCTCTTATTCTGGAATGACGGACTTTATGCCCCCGAATATGAGTCCAGGGTTAAAGCTAGCGTAAAAAGTGCGTACAGGAACGGATATAGGCTTTCTAAGACACATCTAAGCCGAATAGCGGAAAAGGCCCGTGAATGGCAATCGAAGCCTGCTCCCGCCATAGAAAGAGCACCTAAACCCCCGAGAGACAAGATTAAGCACTACGCCCTTAGGATACGCCGAATACTGGAGAGCTCCGGGGGGTACATGGTAACTTCGTTAAGGGGATTAGCAAAAGACCTTGCTATCCCTTATAGCTCGTTTCTACATGCATTAGATTCGATACCCGGCCTAACCCTGAAATCATACGGTGTTGGTCGAAGCGCGATTACCGAGATCACACTAAAGAAAGAGAAGTCGGAATTAAAGTTAATCGCTTCAAATCCAGCCTCGGAGATGGCACAAATAAATGATCCAAAAGAATGATCCAAACCGTTACGTAATACAGAAGAGAGTAGTCAAGGTTTTAAGGCTTTGGGGCTTTTTCTGTTTCTTTAATCCTTTTAATCTTCCAATCCCTTTAAAGTCTTTAATGTTTGAAAGGGGATTAAGGGGGGGAATACATGTCCCCCTAAGAGAATAATCTTTTTTTACAGTCTCAATCTGTTTGTTAGCAAGTGCCAGCAAAGAAAATAAAAAAAAAGGAGAATCAATTGAAAAAGATTGAAACCGAGACAGTTATCAGCTTTAACGATGAAGAATCTTTTGCTCAGATTAGCACCCGGCAAAAACGGATTAAGAACCGTATGACTAAGATAGGGGTGAAGCCGCACCATAAACAAGCCGATTACGAGTGTTTCCGGGTCCCGAAACGCTGGATCAAGATTTCAGCCCCCAGGAAGGTGTCAGAATCCCAAAGGGAAGCTGCCCGTAAAAGGTTCTTAAAATCCCCGATTTTATCAAATTCCGTAAGCTAGAGTCGGTTTTCGATGAATAGAGTCTCTTGGAATGGATAAATCAGTGTTCCAACCACGCCCCCAGGCGAAATTGACGCACATTACGATCTTAAGCCAACCAGGCCATGAACGGCCTGATGGGTGAGTTAATGTGGAAGTTCTCGCCTCCCACAGTCCTGACAAGTGCAGTCCTGACGGTTAAGATAGCTTTTTAAGTTCTAAGAACGGTAAGCGGCAAGAAATATCGTGAACATAAGAGTGTTTTGATATGCATTGCAACAATACAATAACTATGAGAAAGATGATAGTTGGTTTATTTTTATTGTCTTCCCTTCTCGGCATTCATTCGTGGGCTGAAGTTCAATTCCCTGCCCCTGACCCGACTGTGCCTCCTACGCCTACTCCAGTAAGGTATTGGGATTATAATGTCCCAGTCATCGATAAAGACGGTAAAATAATAGGCTCGATTCAGGGATGGGTTGACGGCTTGCCCGATTACAACAAGCCGAACCATTGCACAACTACGAATACGGTCAAGGCTGGGGAATCTATACAGGCAAAGATTAATGTTGCGAGTGCCGGGCAATATGTATGCGTCGGGGACGGAGTGTGGAATATCAACGCTCAGTTGATGGGAAAGAAAGGCGTTCACGTAATCGCCTCTCCAAATAATAAGCCCGTGATTGAACCTGGATATTGTCAAGAGTGTTCTATCAGAACTAACCCAGGACAGGATGATTATGAATTTTCAGGTTTTGAAGTGAGAAATGGGTACGCTGGCCTCGACTTCCATTCCAACAATGTTGTTGCGAAAAACAACTGGGCTCACCATTTCTGGTACGGGTCGAGTTTTGTTGCCTCTTCAAGTTATGTGCTGATTGAAGATAACAGGCTGGAAGATAATGGCATGAATTGTGTGCTGGGTGGGATTAATTCGAACCGTCATTGCCATGACGTTTATCTAAGTAATGCCTCCGGTTATTGCGTTCAAATGAAGGGGAATAGGGTCATCGATAACTATCTCGGCCCCACTCCGGGGGCGGGGGTGAATTTCAATGGTGATGATTGCAGTAAATCGGGCTACTATATAGACGGCACATTAGTCGAAGGCAATCAGCTTGTGAATGTTAATACAGGGATAGCTCTATGGTATGGGACTAGGAACACGATCATTAAGAACAATAGTATTTCAATCCAGAATCCACCGCCTTCGGATATGGTAAACACTCTGAAAGCGGCAATAACCGTTTGGGGTGGCGACCCCAACGAACCTGCAATGAGCGGAAATACATACAAGCTTAAATCAGGATATAAAGAATTTAAACGGTATGATAATCAAATTAGGTCGAATAGCATATATGACCATTTCTTGAAGCATATAGAAAAGTTACTAAAATAAATATTCGTACTCAATTCCCCAACTCCATATAATATTTCCCCTTTATATACCGATGATAATATTTCCCGAATGAATCAGCATTCTTGAAGCCCTTACAAATATCTATCGGTACACCTTCCCAAATGTATTCTTGTCCTTTCATATTCAAGTTAAGAAAACCATCCCCCGAACTATCGGTATAATATTCGGCTGCTCTGATCCAGGAGCTCTTGGAAGTATCCACCGAATCCTTTGTGAAATTATTATTACCGCGAACCCAAACAATTGCTTCTTCGTATGAATCGAAGTCAGGTCTTTCTGATGCGTGTAGGCAGGTAGCTGGCAGTAATAATATGAACACAAAAAGCAGTAGAAATCTGTTCTAATGTGCCATTATAAAACAAATATTACTTCCTTCGATTCAACTATGCAAATAGTTAATTATCAATATATCATCTATTATGGAAATATAGAATTACTTAGCATCATTTGCGAGTTACATTAAACTGTGGCATTGTTGAATCAATATGAAATACATAATTCTCGTAAGTTCGATATTAATAGCTCTCGATTATCTAGCTATCCCGGTAATGGCCGGATGTATTACTGATTGTAAAAACGAATACGAATCAGAAGTAGATAGTTGCAAGATAATGTGGGGTGATGATCCAGACGATGATTCTATGCTAAAAAGTTGTATCGACGATGCTAAAGACGAATATGAATCCTGCGAAGGAGAATGTACGTCATAGAAAATTACTACTTTGGTTTAAATTTGTAATTTTACATATTAATCTTCACATTCCCAGTATAGAAATCTTTGAGTTCTTTTTCATAGAAATAACCTAGTTGTTGTTTCGCATATAAACTATTTGGAAAAAATTTATCGATCAATAAATTATAAATTCCCAATGCGAATGTAAACGTGTAAGTTTTTACAAATTGTAAATCTTTTGGGGATCGTATCTGTACTACATTAATAAAGTTCTCAATTTCAGATTCTCTCAATACACCTTCAAATATGTCCGAATTGTGAGTTGATTTAGATAGATAACGAAACAATAGTTCATATAATCCTAATAAATTAACAACAGCGGATAAATCCCTAAAATTAGTTGGCCCATTAAACATTGCATACCAAGGAAAATATCTTCCCTTTTGTTTCATTAGAGTCTTGTTATACTCATCGTTAATATCATCATATTCATTTAGTAAATTGATATGTTCTGATATTATTCGATCTAAGTTTTCCCGGCTTAAACGGAGTCATACGATTTATAAACTTATCTTGATTAACAGCTTCATAAAACAATTTACCTTCTTTCGATTCCGGAGCGAAACTGTATTTTAACTTTAATACTTGATTCAAGTACCATACTATGTAGCATTTTGATCTTTTATCCGACTCTTTGCTCAATAGATACTCCGTCTCAAAATATGTTTCTAATAATGATCTGAGCAATATCTTGCATGAGTCAATTGAAGATTTCTTAATCAGAATAGAAATAGCGTCGGTCAATTCTAAGACTCTGCGTAATATAAGCAATAATACAATTTTCTCATCAGGTAATAATCTATTATCTTTAGAACACCACATAAACAACCATGAGCCAAAATTCACAAGTAGGTCGAGCTTGCCAGATACTAGTTCAAGATAACCCACAAATTCTTTATTATTGAACTCTCTTTTAACAATGTCATATGGTTTTTCATACATAATTCGCTCCTATTAAACCTCCAGTAATTCACCCCATCTAGTTGTATATCTCTTTGATAACATCGCCCTTTTCATACCCCACGGCCTTTCATAACCCGATGCCCCCGACCTTACTGTTTCCCTACCCCACTGTGAATTAATGCTATCCATTGCCGACATCAGGTTTTTGTTCTTAGTGTGGTGAATTTTCATAAAAAGATTGAGCTGAGTCTCATTGGCTGGAACTATGTCTAATAGCGCTACCCCAGCTTTCTTGTACCCGTAGCCGTCTCGATAGATTCGCTTGAGCAGGTAAAGGGCATATTTTATAAGCATTGGAGTAAACGCCGTTGGCTCCGGCAATCTACAGCTGATTGCATTACTGTATTGTGGGTTCTTGGGTTTAAAGCGGTTGGTTTCTATCCATACGGATATATGACCGCATATGGAGTTTTGGGACCGTAGCTTTTCAGCCGCTCGGGTTGCGTAGGTGGCTATTGCTTCAGAAAGTTCTCTGTACTCTCCCACGTCCTTACCGAATGACCGCGAGCTCACGATCTGCTTCTTGTCCGGGGTTACTTCTTCCAACTCAATGCAGGATTCCCCGCGTAGCTCCCAAGCCGTCCTTAAGCCCTGTACCGTCATATGCTTTCTTATAAACCCGTCACGGGCGTTTCTGAGATCGAGCGCTGTGTTTATCCCATGCCTTTTTAAAAGCCTGGTATATTGCCAGCCTACCCCCCAAACATCCCCCACGTCCACGCTTGCAAGGAAATCATCGATCCTGGGGTGATTTGTTATATCCAATACCCCTTGACACATCTTATTCTTTTTAGCCAGTTTATTTGCGATCTTCGCCAGCGTCTTTGTAGGAGCGATTCCCACTGATACGGGGATTCCTGTCCACCTGAGAACCTTCGCCCTTATCTCCCTTCCATAATAGGTTAGATCGCGTTTTTCAAAGCCTTCTAGGGAAAGGAACGATTCATCAATAGAATAGTTCTCAATGTTCGGGGAGAAGTCGGCCAATACTTCATACACCCGGCGCGACATATCCGCGTAAAGAGTATAATTGCTGGAAAACAGTTGTATACTGTTCTTTCTCACAATGTCCATATGCTCGAAGATAGGAGCTCCCATTTCGACGTACTGTTTAGCTTCATTCGATAGAGCTACTGCGCAGCCGTCGTTGTTTGATAGAACAATTACAGGCTTACCATTCAAAGCGGGATTAAAGACCCGTTCGCAGGATACGTAGAAATTGTTGCAATCAACCAGAGCATAATAAGTCCTCATAGTCTTACTCTTTATATTATTTGAATGTCGCAACGAGTTGGAGTAGGTTCCCCACTAAATACATTACAATTCCAACGGCAACAAGCGAAATGTCTAAACTTATGCTGTGTGACTTGATGAAACAAAAACTTGAGTATTAAATTTAGGACATCGGATAATAAATATAGAGTAGCAACACCAAGCCCACTGTATAATTCGGCTGAGTTAGATATGAGACTTGCTAAACGACGGGCTGGTGACCATATACCAGCTATTCGTGGAAGTAGTATTATGGAAATAAGGACAAAAGTATTATATGCGCAAAAAGCGTACAAAAGTAAGATATTGTTTTCAACGTATAAATGAACGAAAAGCCATATTACCGCCCATAAAGTTAGAGAGAATATTAATAATAATGTATATCCTACGGTATATTGTGTATGTAGGGATTGATTTTTTCGTTGCGGATTTAATCGGAGCATATATGATATTAAGAAATCCTGTCTAACAGTCCAATTATTTTGTTGTCCCCAGATAAGATATTCTTGTATTTTTTTAACGAACTTTTGCATCCAATCACTAAGCCTAATTAATCTTATATCTCCTATAAGCTCCGGTGCTATCATGAAACCAGCTAGACAATTCATTATAATCCCAACCCTTTCTAACCAGATATTATCCATCTTTATAGCTTGTGAATGTTGTAAGTTACAACTCCCCAGATCATAAAATCCATCTCCGGGGTAATTTCGTGGGGGTAATATTGCGGGTTTTCCGGAACTAAATAAACCTTCCCCAGTCTGTCATCTATGTAGTATCTCTTAACCGTGAACTCCCCATTTAACCAGGCAACTATTACTCTGTCCTTTACTTCATCAATGGCCTTATCAACGATGAGTATATCCCCAGGGTAAATACCCGCGCCTATCATGCTATCCCCTTCCGCGCGGGCGTAATACGTCGCCGCTGGATGCTTAATCAGGTGCTTATTCAAGTCCAGCCTTTCTTCCAAATAATCATCGGCTGGTGAAGGGAAACCAGTACCACAAGGGATTCTTACCTTTGCTAAGGGTAGGCTTTGGGTTTGCGATAAGTCCATAATTCCAATGTCTGTTATTCTCATATCACTCTCCTATTTAAGATACAGGCTCGATACAATCCGGAACGTCATTCTTAGGTGAATTTACGACCGTAGAGACTGCGTATAGTTCCATTTCTTCTGACGGGTAAGGTTTAAGAAGGGGTATTATTTTCACAGGGTCCTTGAGCTCGGGATCGAGCCATAACCCTTCATCCTTCTCATGCAGGATTACGGGCATCCGGTTATGTATAGGCTCCATCAATTCATTGTTTTCGGTTGTGATTATGGTGAAGGAATCAAGGGGTTCTTTTCCCTTGTCCCATGTATCCCATAGACCGGCGAAGGCAAAAGGCTCCCCTGATTTAAGCCTGATGAAGTATGGTACTTTGGTTTTAACGTCAACCTTTTTCCACTCATAGAAACCATCAGATAAGACCAGACACCTTCTTTTCTTGAATGGGTCCCTGAAACTGGGCTTACTCTCAATTCCTTCTGAACGGGCATTAATCATCTTGTATCCGATTTTCTCATCTTTAGACCAGAATGGCACTAATCCCCACTTCATCAATTTAAGGACTCTATGATCGTGTTCTACAATCACAACGGGGTGCATTTGAGATGGAGCTATGTTGTATCGCGGTTTTAAAAGAATCCCACTCGGATCATCGAACCCGAACCGCTTTTGTAACTCTTCCTTGTCCGTAGAACGTGCGAACCGACCACACATGACCTATGTCTTAGATTAAGTCAGGATTCATATTCACACAAGAAGCTTTTTAAGTATTTCTCTAAAGCTATTTCCTACGAAATAAATCACTGACCCCTACAGATAAAATTAAAATTAGATAAATTAGGTAGGGCCATCCAAAGAATAAAATCGCCCAAGTATAGCTCCATCCCCATCCTTTTGAAGCGCCTATTATTCCGGCAACTGTACCAACGATTGGAATATAGGTAATTAGAATAGCCACAATAAACGACAATATCACTTCCAGGCCAAACCATATTTGTACACCTTTTACTATTGCGAAAATTTGGACAAGACCCATTAATAGATATATGACGTAGAATATGCAACCAGCATTTTCTTTCATATTAATATCCCCCTTCGGTCAACATCTATTCTATCTTTACCATGAACTAACTTTAAATTTCAATGGCTTAACATCAATTTAGCATAATTATTAATTTGAATACCCTGAGTATTTTTTATCTTAACCGTACGTCTATGGGACCCTACGCCTGTACTCCCACCCCCCTTGCTCGCCCCCTGGCCAGGTAGGGCGGCGGGGGTACACCCCACCCTGCCCCTAAAAAATAGAAGGGGGGGTATAAAAATATTCCAAAGGAACAAGCCGGAAAATAAATAAAAGCCCTTGGAGTTATCCATCAACTCACCAATGACATTTTACGCCGGGGTGACAGGACGATCTCCCGCCTGGGCGTGTTCGGTATGGTTTGCTAACAGGTCGGGTTAGGATAAGTAGTTGATATAACTAGATACCGCTAACAGGTCAAACAAGGATTGTAGTGAACAGCGCAGAATGTCAGATAATTATGTAATGATTACGGTACACTTTACATAAATATACTTCTAGGACGTTCTATTTTTTATTACAATTGTTGTAACTACTTCCCGGCCGGGATTATCGGCTCAATGTCGATTGTCCCTTTTCCCGATCGTCTTGGGGGATTACTCCATTCACATTAATACCAATAGCAAGGGTAATTGATGTGTTTATATTTGCGTTCTCTTTCAAATCTCCGGTGAGCTGAAAGTAGGTTTTTCTATCATTATGGCTCGTACTCGTTTCGGAAACCGCTCCTTTCTGAAGGGCCTTGTAAACTTCTGCCTTCCCCGCATGAAGTATCATGTCGGCTTGTTCTGCTATAAACCTATTGAAATCATTACCATTTTGTTTAGATTTATAAATCATACTTCTAATGCTATCATACTTCACATCAATAGCCTTACAAGCATCCATAATAGTTACGGGTTGATCACTTTGGAGTAAATATTTTCCCAATTTACGCAATTTCGGGGGGAACTGTTTCAGGGAAATGTAATTCGAAATATCCACAACATCACTTTCAACTAACTCTTTTCCACCTGCCATAATCTGATTCACTCCGATTAATAATTTTATATTATATTCGATTCTAAGCGAAAGTTCCATAATAATGAAGATTGGTGCTATTGTACTGATCCACAAATGCTTTGAATAGATTTACTTGGAATAATGAATGTTAGAAGTATCAAAAAAAAGGGAGCTTCGGCTCCCTTTTTCTAAATTTATCGGTCCTATTTATGTATTCGCTATTCTGCGACGGATCGCATATAAACTTGTTAAAACCAATATTCCACCCAGCGCAATGAAGCCCCATTGTGTCAGTGTTGGTATTGGGGCTTGTACCAGTTTCAAACATTGGGAGACATTGGAACATGATTCCTTTTCGAACCAAGCCTCACCCACTCCATTACAAGCTGAGAAATCAACATCGTCTGCACAGTTTCTCTCATTATATTCACAGCAACCCAGACCAGAAGCCGGTTCACAGGATTGATCCTGATCGGGAGGTACTAAAACACATTTATAACCTTCATCCCCATTTACATACCATGAATTTGAACCGCACAACTCTTCAGATAATGAGCAATTACCGACACATCCCACACATTTGTTAGCATCATGATCATAACAACAACCAAGAGTAGCTGATTGGGATACTCCCAATTTGGGAAAAATCATCATAATTAACGCAACAACAAAAATACCAGAAAGTATTTTGAGAGAACTGTTAGTTCTTTTCATGCCGAGGCTCCCCTTAAACATTGATATTGTAAAATCCCATGTCTTTATGCAACTGCTCTCTTTCTGCGTATAACCATAAATCCAGCTATCCCCAAAATACCAGCCATAGCGATCATCCCCCACTCAGATAGAGTCGGAAATTCCGAAACAGCACTCACGTTCGTGAAAGCGCAGGTGACGTCGCCGCCACCGTCACATGTGGCCGTGAAACCGTTATCCGTAATCTCAAATGTTGTCGCGCCCGTATTCTCGCATTCTATGTCTGAGAGCTGCCATCCCGCTAACGGCAGCTCGGTCACACTAACGTTCGAATTAAAAGTGCTCCATCCGAGCCTCCACCGACTATATTAGCAATAAAAGGCTCCTTACCGTCCGATGTGACCTCGAATGGAAATTGGACACCGCTGCCTCCCGGGGCCTCTTTTATTGCAACTGCACTACACGCACCCTGCCCAAAGGCTTCTTCCCCGAAACCTACGAGCATCATAAGGCCTGTTAGTACGAAAACTATAGAGAAAACACAGAGATTGAACATTTTATCATCCTCACTTAGGTCAATATATACTGATTTTACGACACGCTGTAGCCTTTTGCAATCATTTTCTATTCACTGTAATCATTATTTATCAACCTCACTTCCCCTTGCCCCCCCATAAATTTCAAAATGACCCACTACCGGATGGTGTGCAGAACACTCTTGTTATTCTTCACACTAATAGTTATAGTGTGTCCTTCTAGTTGTTTTCTAGTGTGATAATTGGGAGTGTCGTATTTATCGGGGTATTGGGAAATCAAACATCAAATAATCACAGTGCGTTGGAAGGGTAGTAACTGTCTTAAACCGGATTAGAAGTCCGTTGCTCTATCCAGCTGAGCTACGGGCGCATTGTAATAGTTACAGATAGTTACACAGAATATACCAGGTATTATTATTCCCATTTTTAATGCGATCTTCCAGTACAGGGGAATTTCTAATTTACCCGCACCCTTCCGGCACTTCAACAGGGGGGGGCGCGAAGCGGCGGACTGAATCCGGTCAATAAAAAAAAGAGGCCGCGGGCGTGTGGTCTGAGGTATCACAGCCCTGGCCTCTCTATGGCTAATGAAATCGCGCCGGCTCACGCTGGAGCGATTACTTTACGCGGCTGACGTCACCTTGCCGCGGTCGATTTCAGTTTCACGAACCCCCTGTACCCCGCCTCGGGCAGCTCGACCTGATACGTCGGGACGAGCTCTTTCAGCATGTGCATCAGGACCCCGCGCTGCGCGCCCCTCCGCGCTTCGCGTATAAGCTCTTTCACTTCCTCTATGTACTCCTTTCCGAAATGGTTCCTGTCGTTCGCTATGAATATCTTTTTACTCTTCGTGACGGTCGTTCCTTCCTCCGCGGTGAGTATCTCCTCGAAGAGCTTCTCCCCGGGCCTCAGCCCCGTGAAAACGATGGGCACGTCCTTGTCGGGCTCGAGTCCGAAGAACCGGATGATGTTATGCGCGAGGTCGAGTATCCTGACCGGCTCTCCCATGTCGAGCACGAAGACCTCCCCTCCCCTCCCCAGAGCGCCCGCCTGAAGGACGAGGTAAACCGCTTCGTGTATGCTCATGAAATAGCGCGTCATGTCGGGGTGAGTCACCGTCACGGGCCCTCCCCTCCTCACCTGGTCCCTGAATATCGGTATGACGCTGCCCCTCGAGTCGAGCACATTGCCGAACCGCACCGAGACGAACTCGGTGCCGCCGTTTATCTCCCTGAGCATGTTCTCGGAGACGCGCTTAGTGGCCCCCATAACGCTTGTCGGGTTAACGGCCTTATCCGTTGAGATAAAAACGAACTTCTCAACGCCGAAGCCCGAGGAAAGCAGTGCGGTGACTTTCGTGCCCTCGATATTGTTGAGAACGGCTTCCCTGGGGCTGTTTTCGAGAAGCGGGACGTGCTTGTATGCCGCTGCGTGGAATACGACCTCGGGTGAATGGGTATCGAAGACTTCTTTCATCGCGACCGGGTCCTTCACGTCCGCGATTACCGGGACCGAGGGGACCCGATTCAGCGTATCCCGCATCTCCTGATTGATATAGAACAGCTCCGTATCCCCCACGTCGAGCATTATCAGGAGCCCCGGCTCGAAGCTCGAAACCTGTCTGCATAGCTCCGACCCTATCGATCCCCCGGCCCCGGTAACCATGACGCGTTTGCCTTTTATATATGCGGCTATGCCGCCCATCTCCGATTTGACCGAGTCCCTTCCCAGAAAATCGTCCGCCGTAGCCTCCTTGAAATCGCCCATCGTGACCTTACCCGCGAGCACATCCGAGATACACGGCATAATCTTTATATGCTCTACGCCCGCGCTCCTCGCATACTCGATTATACCGCTTACCTGTGAGGCGGAAGCCGAAGGGATCGAGATTATCAGCCCCGCGATGTCGAGCTCCTTTACGAGCCTCGGGATGTCCGTCCTGTTCCCCGCGACCCTCGTGCCCCGGATGATGCTCCCGGTCTTCGCCGGGTCGTCGTCGATGAACGCTACCGGTATGTATGAGGAGTTCTGCCGCGAGGTCGTCCGCATCTCTTTCAGAAGGCGTACGCCCGCGTCCCCCGCTCCCGCGATGAGCACCCTCATTCCGCCGTGATACCCGTAATTGGAGGTATAGAATATCCTGTACCCGAAACGGAGTCCCGCGGAGGCGAGGAACGTAAGGAGGAGGTCGATGAAGACGACAGACCTCGGATAGCTCTCCATCACGGGGAAATCCCTGAACACCATTCCGATAACGGAAAGGAACGCAGCGGAGACTACGGCGGCTTTAAGGACCTCGATGAGGTCGAAAAGCGAAAAGTACCTGAACGAAACCCTGTAGAGCCTGAACGCCCAGAATACGAAGAGCTTTATGGGTATGTATACGGCGGTGAGGAACAGGATCTGGGGCAGGTAGCTCGCCTTTATGCCGCCCAGTCTTATCCAGTAGGACGCGAACAGTATGCCCGTGAAAATGAGCACCTCCGCGATCACGGCCAGAAGCGGTTTGTGCTTGTAGTTTTTCTCGATGAAGCGCAGTATGGACGTTCTGATCATTTGACGACCTCCAGCATGGTTCTGAAAAGGATTTTCAGGTCTGCCATAAACCCCATCTCGTCGATGTATTTCTTGTAGAGCGCGATCTTGCCCGGAAGAATCACCCGCGTGTATGCGTCCTCTATGTCTGCGTACCCCGCGAGTATCTCCTCTTCGTTCCTGTACTCGAGCGCGGCGTAGTCGGTGATGCCCGGACTGATTTTCAAAATGGACGAGTAGTCCTCCCGAAACGCGTCGGCGTATTTTTTGACCTCGGGCCTCGGGCCTACGAGGCTCATGTCGCCCTTTATGACATTAAGCAGCTGAGGAAGCTCGTCGAGCTTATATCTCCGGAGCACCCTCCCTATCCCCGTAATCCTCGGGTCGCCCCGTGAAGTGACCTGCGGGCCCTCCCCCGCCGCGTTCCCGGTCATGGTCCTGAACTTGTAGAGCGTGAACGCGCCCCCGTTCCTGCCCATCCGCTCCTGCGTAAAGAAGACGGGCCCCGGGCTGCCGCGCCGGATCAGGAGCGCTATCACGCAGAGGGCCGGCGAAAGGACTATGAGAAGCGGTACGGCGAGCACGAGGTCGAATAGACGCTTCCCGTGCTCCGCGTAAAACCCCTCTCCGTTATATGCTGTGTTTTGACGAGACATCTTTTACGTTCTCTATTACGTACTCTGTTTCCTTCTCGCTCAACCCCGGGTATATGGGGAGCGATATTATCCGCTCGTAGAGCCGCTCCGCTCCGGGGAAATCCTTCGGATCGTATCCGAAGCTGTCCCTGTAGAAAGGGTGTCTGTGGAGCGGGATGAAATGCACGCTCGTGCCTATGCCCCTTTTGCCCAGCTCCTGGATAAACCCGGCCCTGTCGATGTCGTGGGCCCCGGGATTTATTCCGAGCACGTAGAGGTGATATGAAGACGACCTATCCGGGCGTACGGACAGGGGAACGAATTCCCCGCGTCCCGAAAATCCCTCCGTGTATCTCTCGGCGATCCGCTTCCTCATCTCCCGCATCGCGTCGAGCTTCCTCAGCTGGGATATGCCGAGCGCCGCCTGTATGTCGGTCAAGTTGTATTTATATCCGGCCTCCGTAACCTCGTAATACCAGGAGCCGCCGGTCGAGTATCTTTTCCAGGCGTCCCTGGATATGCCGTGAAGTCTCAGTATCCGTATTTTTTCCGCCCAGTCGTCGTTCCCGGTCGTGACCATGCCGCCCTCCCCCGCCGCGAGCGGCTTCGTCGCGTAAAAGCTGAAGCATGTCATGTCGCCGATAGTCCCCACGGGATTCCCCTTGTACATGGCGGGGGGGCAGTGAGCGGCGTCCTCGATCACATAAATGTCGTTCTGCCTCGCGATGTCCATGATAGGGTCCATATCGCAGGGCTGACCTCCGTAATGCACAGGTATGACCGCGCGCGTGCGCGGTGTGATCGCTCTTTGTAATGCGGATACGTCCATGTTGCCCGTGTCGCTCTCGACATCTACAAGGACGGGCAGGGCGCCGAAATAGCAGACCACTTCGGCAGTCGCCGTGAACGTCATGGTCGGCACAATCACCTCGTCCCCGGGTCCGAGACCGATAGCCCGGAGCGCGAGGTGCAGCGCCGCCGTGCCCGAGCTTACCGCGACCGAGTGCCGGGCGCCCGTGTACTGCGAGAACTCCCTCTCGAAGAGGAACGTCTTGGGACCCATTGTGAGCCAGCCCGAGCGGACGGTGTCCAGGACCTGCTCGACCTCGTCGTCAGTTATATAAGGCTTGTGAAAGGGTATTTCCATGATTACCTCGCACGGTGTGGATGAGATGCTGATTTTATTCGGGGAATGTTGAACAGCGCGCTTAATCTTTTTTCCTGAAGACTCCCAGGTAGTGGGTGTTCAGTATCTTGATACTTTCGAGTAGATAGCAGAGCAATAATGAGCAGGGAGCCAACACCCTGACAATCGGGGGAGCAAGGGTTACGCGAGCGAGCTTGATATCGCAATCCGGGAAAAGCTCATGAATCTCTTTTTTCTTTACTCCTCTGACGTTCGAGTTGTATGGATTATCCATATGGTAGTCATACCAGACGATGATCCCGCCGGGGCTCAGTACCCTTATCATTTCACGCGCGATATTCCGCTTCATCGTTTTGTCCAGGATCGAGGTGAATACCGTAAAGGAAAGCACTATGTCGAAGAGATCGTTCTCGTACGTTATTTGTTCGGCGTTGCCGCAAGTGAAATGCATGTTTGGGGAAGTCCTGTTTGCTTCCGTGATCCTGTCCGATATAAGATCGATCCCGTAGCAGTTCTCCGGATTCGCCCCGTAGTTGACAAAGTCCCTGAGTACCCGACCGACGCCGCACCCCACCTCCATGATCAGCTTATCGGATAAGTTGTCGAACCCGCTTCCCTTGAGAGCCGCAACAGTAGCTCTTTCCCGCTGCTGGTGATTGAAAAGCGCGGAGGGGCTGAAATAGGAATACGTCCTTCTGTCCTTGAGATGATTCCTGCTCGCGTACGCTTCTTTTATTCTCGCCGTCTCGTTTATCATGTCCGTCCCGCCTATCTCGATAACGGGTAAACAGCCGTTAGCCGTTCGGATGGTTCAAAAGATTTTGGTACAATCTCAGGCTTTCTTTAAAGACGAGATCCAGAGAGAATTCACTTGTGACTTTTTCTCTGCTCTTTTGCCCCATGCTCTTTCTTCTCCCTTCGCAGGAGATGAGTTTGTCGAGCGCATCCGCCAATGAATAAGGATTTTTAGGAGGAACCAGGTAGCCGTTAATTCCATCTTCCACTACTTCCCTGCAGCCCGGGACGTCCGTCGTAATAATGGGTTTCTCGAAACATGCGGCTTCGAGTAAGATACGGGGAATACCCTCCCTGTAACAAGACGGCAGTACCACGATATCGGCCAGGCCGAGAATATTCGGGATATCGTTTCTCGGACCGATATACCTGACCGTATCTTTGTATTCATTTAATTTCTCGATCGGGAATGAATACATCGATCTGTCCTCGGGGCCCGCGAGATAAAAAGCGACATGATCGTGCCTCTCTCTTACGATCCTGGAGGCCTCGAGATATTCCTGAATCCCTTTGTATTTAAGCAGCCTGCTGATTAAAAACACCTTTATTTCATTCGGGCGTGAGCCCAGTTCGGCTTCTAATCGCTTTATGTCCGTATCCCGGATTACTTCCGGAGACAAAGCGTTTACGTCCACACCGGATCCTCTTATCAGAGCCGCCTTGGATGAACAGACCAGTTTGTTCGCAGTGAAGAATTCCATGTCGTCCGGATTTTGAAATATGGTAATGTCGGAAACTCCGGAAGCGGCTTTTTGTCCCGCTCTGTAGAGTATGGCGAGGATATTGTTGGTTCGGCTGTCCTCTGAAAAGATCGATCCCAGGCCGGGAATCGTGCCGACTATGAACGGAACCCCCGCAAGCCTTGCCGCAAGCCGCGCTAATACGGCGGGCTTTGTATCGAAGGCGTGGACAATCGTGTAGCTGTTTTTCTTAAATACCCGATAAAGTCTCATGAAGCTCAGGATGTCCGATAAGACGCCTGATGACCTCTTCAGGGGATAGGTCTCGTAGGGGACGTCGTTCCTCCGAAACAGCTCTTTTTCTTTAGCCGACGGGCCAACGCCGCATACGTCGTATCCAGCAGCCCCCAGGAGCTTGATAATAGGGAGCCTCAAACTGAGGTCCTCCCCGCCTACGTACGCCATCTTGATCGGCATTTTGTATTTCATCCTAGAGCCTGTTGGTTTTTGTTGAACCACCACTGGAATATAAAGATATTAAGGAGCTCTTTTGAGTGATCCCTACTGCCGGAGCAGTGCGAATCGTATATTCGCTTTATAGAAGTAAAATTGAAAAGGCCGCTCTCTCTTATGGATTTCTCGTTGACTACCGAAAGGAACATGTCCCGCAAATCCTTTTTGAACCAATCGCCGATGGGGACATCAAAACCCTGTTTGGATCTCTTATGGAGCCCGGGAGGAAGGATATCCTTGAAGGTCTCGACAAGGACATATTTTCTTTTGAGCCCGTTTAGCTTCAGGTTTCCGTTCATTGAAAATGCCAGTTCCACGAGATTCCTGTCCAGATAGGGAACCCTTACTTCAAGCGAGTTCAGCATGCTCATCGAATCCACCTTCGCCAGCATGTCATAGGGGAGGCAAAACATCAGGTCGGCATATAGAACCCTGTTGATGTCGTCCCCTTTATACCTGTCGCAGAGATTAGCGATAGCGTCGAGCGGACCGGCTCCGTCCTGATCGGGGCAGGAGCTTAATAATTCCCTCTGTGAATCCTCGGAGAATATTTGCATCCACCTGAAATGCCGCTCCGCCTGGTTGTCGCTTATGCCGGATATAAATCTTTTCGCCCTCCTCACATATTCGAGCGGCAAGCTGTCATGGGAATCCGGCATCAGGTTCAGAAGAGGCTCTATAGCACCGTGTCTGAGCCGTCTCGGGACCATCATGTAATACTTTGCGAGATATTCCCCGAGGTGTTTTCGATACCCGCCGAACACTTCGTCCGCGCCGTCTCCCGACAGGGCCACTTTTACGTATTTGCCCGTCTCCCGCGAGACCAGATACGTGGGGAAAATCGACCAGTCGGAAAATGGCTCGTCCAGGTTGTCGAGCACTTCTGGGATTATTCCCAGCATATCCGTATGATTTAGCTTGATCTCATAATGTTCGGTATTGTTTAGGCTCGACACCTGCCTCGCGTAAGCGGTTTCATCGAAAAGATCGTGGCCGTCGAAACCGATAGAAAATGTCTTGACGGGCCTGTCCGAGAACCTGGACATGAGCCCGACTATTATGCTCGAATCGATGCCGCCGCTCAGGAACGCGCCTATCGGCACGTCGCTTATCATATGACTCCTGACCGATTCCTCAAGGGCGTATCTCAATTTTTCTTTTGCTTCTTCAAGCCGTATGGAGGAGCCGTTGCGGTTAATGCCGATATCCGCCACATCGTAATATCGTTGTTTTTTGAGCTTAATATTCTCATCCCCGGCGTTGACGATTAAGAAGTGACCCGGCTCTAATTTCATAATCTTTTTGTATATCGTCCTCGGGGCCGGGATATAGTTAAAGGTCAGGTAGTCACGGAAAGCGCCGTAGTCGAATTCCCTGGGGATTCTGTCGTCCCGGAGTATCGATTTGATCTCCGAGGAGAATATAAAACTCCTGCCGTCATAGTAATAGACGAGGGGCTTTATACCGAACCTGTCTCTCGCCAAAAAGAGCTCTTTTTTCTTAGAGTCCCAAATAGCAAAAGCGAACATACCTTCGATCAGGTCGAGGCATCTGTACCCGTGCTCTTCAAACAGGTGGACTATGACTTCCGTGTCGGATCTGGTCCTGAAAACGTGGCCCGAAGCCTGCAAATCCCCGCGCAGTTCTTTAAAATTATATATCTCTCCGTTGAACACTATGGCGAGTGTCCCGTCTTCGTTGAACATAGGCTGACGGCCCGCGTCGACGTCGATTATGCTGAGGCGCCTGTGACCGAGCCCCAAGGAGGAGTCCGTAAAAAAGCCACCGTCATCGGGACCCCGGTGGAGAATGGAGTTCCCCATTTTCGCGAGCAAATTCACGTCGACTGCCCTGTTCAGGTCGAGAAGACCGCATATTCCGCACATGTTTTTATCCCTTCAACAATTGCTCGAGATAGGCCAGCTTTTTTTCCATAGTGTTATGGGAAACGATCCTCGTGCCGTTCTCGATCAAGTCTGTCCTTAACGCGACGTCCGAAATTACTTTCACTATCGCGTCTCGCATGCTCTCAGGCGACCGCGGAGGCACCAGATATGCGCACTTGCCGTTTTCGGTGACGGAAGGGATTCCGCCGACATTCGTCGCGATTATCGCGAGCTCATAAGCCATGGCTTCGAACAGGACTTTGGGGGAGCCTTCGCTAAGGGAAGGCAGCACGAGCATATCGGATTCCCTGAAATATCGCTCGAGCTCCGGTCCATAAGGGACGTTGCCCTTGAAGGACACGATACGTTCGATGCCGAGTGACCCGGCGAGCTTTCTCAGGTTTGATTCCTCGGGACCGCTCCCAACTAGGCTGAGCATGATTTTCTCTCTGTACTGCGCGTCGAGTAAACCGATGGCGGACAGAAGAGTATCGACCGATTTGTTGCTATCAAATCTCCCCGCGTACAGGAGTCTAATCCTGCTGTCTTTGGACTCCATCCGGGAAGTTTCGAGCTTGTGCGACGGTATGAGGCTCACGTCGAACTGCTCGGCGGAATATTTATCGGCGAGATGCTTTCCGGCGGCGAGGGTCTTGAAATGAGACGATCCACTGATTTCGATATAATTATAGGCGGATACGATAAGGTTTTTGAAAATCTGATTTGACTTGGGCCTGCTTTTGAAATTACGGGCATGGAAATCCCCTGCTATGAAGAGAACAATTTTTTTTCGCTTTTGGAATATAAAAAGTACAGGCAGCAGAACGGGAAAGAAGACGCTGGGCAGACGATAAAACACGATATCCGCACGAAGTACGTCCCTGGTTAAGGAAAATGCGTTTCGCAGAAAGTTAAACGGATTCTTAAGCGCGTCGAGCTTATAGTGATAAAACTTTCTCGATGAAATGGTTGTGTTGTCCCGGACATTCAGCTTGTGAGGAAACATGCAGTTGCAGGTCTTTTGCTTTCTCAGAGGCATCGAGAAATACGCTTTATCAAACAGACCCAGGAGCTCGCTCCAGAAATGGTTTGCAGAGTTATCGCAATAGATGTCTCCCCCTACGTCGATTGCCGGGTCCTCCGTAATGAAGAGTATTCTTTTTCCCGAATATTGTTCTGTGAACGACATGTCTTTACCTTGCTCGCTGTCTCTCCGCGGGCGCTACCGGGTATAAGAGCGGAATTTTTCTGAAAGGACGGATTGACGAGAATTGCACGCCGCCCGGAAGGGGCGCGTCCTCTTCGCCGATCCCGTATATGATTTAGCCAGCCAACAATTCCTCGATGTAGGCTATCTTTTTTTCCATGGCGTTTTCGGAGACGATCCTTGTGCCGTTCTCGATCAGGTCCGACCTTAATTTGTCGTCTGATATAACTTTTACGAGAGCGTCTCTCACGCTCTCCGGAGACCCGGGAGGGACGAGGTACGCGGACTTGCCGTTCTCCGTGGCGGAGGGCACTCCGCCGACATTCGTCGCGATGATCGCCAGCCGGTAAGCCATGGCTTCAAACAGCACCTTGGGCGTGCCCTCGTAGAGGGAGGACAATATAAAAATATGGGACTCCTCATAAAATCGCTCCAGTTCGGGACCGAAAGGCACGGGGCCTACGAACGTCACCAGGTGATCGATCCCCATCAATTTCGCGTACTCTCTCAGATACCCGTCTTCGTATCCCGCCCCTACGATGCTTAATGTGATCCTTTCCTTGTAGTGCTCATCAAGCCGGCTTATGGCCGATAGTATCGTGTCGACGGATTTAACCTTGTCCAGCTTGCCGACGTACAGAAGCTTTATCTTGTCGTCTCTAAACCCGTTGGTTGAACGGCATATCTTTTGCAGGGGTATCAGGGAGATGTCGAACAATTCAGCCGAATATTTATCCGCCAGGTACCTGCCGGTTGTGAGAGTTTTGAAATGCCGCGCGCCCTTTCTCTCACAAAAATCGTACGCGTGCGCTATCAGGTTTTTCAGCATCTGCCGCGGGCGCCAGCTGTTCTTGAAGGTACGGCCGTGGAAATCGCTTACGACTAACAGCACGACTTTTTTGCGTTTACGCAATAACATCAGGAACGGCAGCAAAACCGGCAAATAGATGTTGGGGAGCCGGTAGATCACCGCGTCCGTCCTCAGTATGTCCCTCAGCAGGGTGAAGTAATTATACAGGAATACAACGGGGCTTTTCAGCGCGTCCATTTTGTAGCTATAAAACTTTCTCGGCGATATCGTCGTGTTCTCCGGCATATTCAGCACGTGGGGGAAATCGGGATCGTAGTCTTCTTCCCGTTTTCTCGGAATCGATAGAACCGTGCGGCCGAATGATTTAAAATGACTGCACCAGAACAATGTTTCAGTGCCGCCGCAATACGTCTTATCTTCGACCTGTACCGCCGCCTCGTCTATTATCATGAGTACCTTCCTCGTGTAATTGCCGTTGCCGTTGTGATTCGAATGCATGTTTCCAGTTCCTCCCGCCAGCTTTCGTTCGGTGATAAACGAGCTCGCATACGCTTCTTTAAGCACGTATTTTCAATTTGTCGGCTCTTCCGGATTCTTTTTGTCCGAATCCGGCTTCTATGACTTCCGCAAGTATTACAATCTCGCTTGACGCCCCGAACAACACATGTCTAACCTGCCTGGGCATAAAGCCCGCCTCCAGTAATTCGGACTCGATGTTCGCGAGACTCTCGTGATAAAAGGTCTGCTTCTCTCTGTCGTAGATTCTCCTGACGGAATTACGGAGACTCTGAAAGGGCGAGTAATAACTGTAGGAAACGACGAGACAGCGTCTAACCACCCTGCGGAATTCCCTCAATATGCTTATCCTTATCTCCTTCGGCAGTCTCTGAAAAAGCCTGAGACATATGATGTGATCGATACTCTGCGCGTAAAGAGGGACATTTCGAGCGTCGAATCTCATGAACCCCAGGAGCTTCCCGGAAGAATATTCGGAAGACGCCAGCCTCATCATGTGGTGTGAGAGGTCGGCCGCCAAAATCCGTATCGGGTAGCCGCTCAGTGCGGGCCCCAGTTTTCCCGTGCCGCAGGGCATGTCCAGGATTGTTGACCCCGGCGCGATTCCGATACCACCGAGCAGCGATTTGAGCACGGCTATCTCCCGGCTCGCGATTATACGCGACCTGATGTTCTTAAACCCGTACCCCCCTTTATACTCCTCCTCATACCTTAAGGCGTACGACTCTTTCTGGTACCTCTCTATGTTTTCTTTAATGTTATCGTCCATGGCCGGGAGGATATATTAGTCTGATCATACGACTGATAAAATTTTATCGAGCCGCCTGGAAAAAAACCGTTCCATGTAAAACCGATTAATGATTCTCTGTAACGGCTTCCCGTAATTCTTGAATTGAAGCACCTTAATGCCGTCGATCCAAAGCTTGATGAATTGTTTTGCCAGATATATATTCAGGACGTCACGCTCTACCCTGCCGCATTCATCCTCGTAGGATTCGACGAACGAGCTGATGAATGCTTCCTCGTTGCGATAGTCTCTCAGAAAATTTATTTTCCCCCAATAGAGAAGGGACAGCGACGCGGTAAATCTCGCCAAATCCTCGTAAGCGGGTCCGGTGCGTATATGTCCGGGATCCAGAAAGAAAACAGCCCCGCCGTCTGTAATAAAATTCCTCAGCTCGAATCCCTCAACCGTAAGGGTGTGCCGCCCGGACGGGTTATGCCTGATTTTACTCGATAGTTTATCGATATATTCGGGAAGTCTCCCTGCAAGCCCCATACACGCTGCCTCGTCTGCGGTATTTTGCATCTCGCTGATCTGGTCGGAAAAAGAGGCCTGGCGCGTGAATCCGTTCGGATCCTTCTCCGTGCCGGCCGCGTGTAAATAACCGAGCCATTTCCCGATCTTTCTCAGAAAGCGAAGCGTTTCGCCGTTTATGCGGGTTGTGTTTCCCCAGGGCCTGAGAAGCTCGAAGATTTCCGCGCAACGTTCTACACCCTCGGTGACGATAGCGTTGTATTCGGGCAGATAGCCGAGAGGGTTTATGACTCTGAGCGACCTGTCCGGACAGCCTTCGAAATCGGCGTGCAGGCAACTCAGGCTGTGAAATTCCGCCTCTGCCATCTCCTTCGAGGCTTCGTAATCCTCCCTCAGTATTCCATCCACGGTCGATATCTTCCAATTGGCCTTCGGTATTTTGCAGTATATCTTGCAAGCGTTCTCGTCCGAGTGCTCTCTCGTTATCATAAAGACGAGAATTACCGACCAGTAATCCCTGTCGAACGCGATCAAACTGGCGCAACCGGGGGTGCCGAAGCGCCGATTTATCTCCAGAGCGACCGCGCTTCCGATCTCCCGGGCGAAGCGGTTTTCCAATTCGGATATTCCTTTAGATCGATTCATTGAGTTTGTAACCTGAAGAAACGGTGCAATCCCGGACTACTTTCTTCCTCACCTTAAATCCGCTCAGAAGCGCGAACGCTATGAGGCATTGCAAAAAGAATTGGGCATAGCCCAGTACTCCCGAATAGAATACACCCCACAGGAGTATGATTAGCCTGCCCAGCACGATGCTGTATATTATTATGACGCTATTCTGCTCCATGTTGTACCTCAGGTACGAGTTCAATGCCCTTAAGAACCCCCCGACTAAAAACATGCCGACGATGATCCCCGGGAGAGAGAAGTTGTTATGCAGAAATCCTACGATCGTATAAGGCGTACCCGTGCCTTCGAGTATCCCCGGGTAGAGAACCTGCGCAAGTTCCACGCCCGGCTCCAGAGGCGTCAGATGAAAAACGTCGCCCGGAATTACATAATGCAATATATCTATAAAAGGCGAGCCATATTGATAGTTCAGGCTACTCTGAAACACGTCGAGATAAGCCATAAGATTGTCGAAAGGGATCAGTGTGTGGCGAATGGACCAGAGAAAGGTTAACGGCGCGTCTTCTATATCGCTGATGCTGCCGATGCCCTGAGTCGAGGTGATGTACTGTCTGTAGATAAAGTACAATCCCGTCGTCGATATGATTAAGAGCGAGGAAGTTAGTATTCGCGCAAAATTAGGCCTGCGCTTCTTAAAAACGTATATTATCAGCATCGCCAGCCATATCGCCATCAAGTGCGTCCTGCCGCCGAATGTCAGAACTGACAGAGGGAGAATCCACAGGAAAAGCCCCCATATTCTCGACGGCTCGCGCGAGTCGAGATGGTAGACATACAGCAATAGCACGGCGGTTAGATAGAACTGAACTGCAAAGAACAGGTAGCCTGTGCCCGCCAGGGTCTCAATCCTGGTCTGGGGGTGCGAGAGAACGTATAAAAGAGTATCTATTCCGTATAGGTACAGGCCGAATGCCGATATCAGCGAATAGAGGATTATCACCGCAATCAGAAGAGATCTGTTTGCCCTGTTTATGCTGAAGTAGGGCAATGCTTGTCCGATTCCGCGGAATAATTTCACTCTGTAGCCCAAAGCGAAACTGGCATAGCCTGCCAGCCCGTAGAGCATGGCCTTGCTAAGGAGGGAATAAATTGTTTCCGCCGGCATGGGGATGAGATAGTATCCGGAACCCTCCCTCCACAGGAGTATCAGCACCGGCTCCACGACAAACATTAAAAAATAGAGCAGAGAGAAGAAGAAACCCGCGCTGAAGCAGGCGCGCAGCCTGCCGTCCCCCATGGCGACCGCTTCTTTATACCAGCCGCCTGCAGTGACCGTTATCAGCGCCGAAAGGGCGATAAGCGAGATAACGCAGATTATTAAATTGTAATCCATGTCGGGTACGGAATCCTTATTTACGTTTTTAAAAACTATCCCATCAGTTCCGATCTAGAAAAATATAAAATCATGGCCAGGCACGTCGATTCGGAGAGGAGGATAGTGGCGGCCGCTCCCTTGAGACCGAGATTAAATGTCAATAAAACTCCCACCGTGACCATTATTAAGAGTCCGGCGAATGAAGACGCCGTATGGAGTCTTTGCTTTCCGGTTATCTGGAGCGAGGTGCCGTACACATACCTTATGAAATAGATCGGTATCAGCCACACTATCAGCTTGAACACGCCGGATGCCTGAAGATACTGCTCTCCAAGCGCCGTCTTGACGATGAAGTCTCCGAAGACGGTCCCTATGATCGCAAGACTGAGGCCGGCAGGCAGCATAAGCTTGAGGAAGCTCAGTTGCGTTTTAATGAAGCGGCCGTTGTCTCTGTCGTGTAGATCGGACAGGACAGGGTAGACGGACATCATTATTAAGAAACCGGAATGACATACGAAAACCACTATCCTGTAGGGGGCTGAAAAGAGCCCGACGGTATAATCGTTGAAGAATAAACCGAGGAGCAGGACGGGCACGTATTGGGTGAGCATTATCAGCGTGCCGGAAAGCTGGAAAAATACCGATTCCCTCAGGTGCATACGCCAGGACTTGAAATTGAAGTCCGGCCTGAACCTGATGCCTAATTTCCTGAGAAGGCAGTAGAAGAGGACTGAGCTCCCGAGGAGGTAAGAGACGGACCAGACGAACGAGGCGGTTATGAGGTTCTGGCCTCCCCTGACGAAAGAGAGGGTCGCCGCCAGGAAGAATAAAGAAGACGCCAGACTCCCCAGGGATATGTACCTGAAATTCTCGAGCCCCTTGAATATCCAATCCGGGTAGAAGGCATAAGTGAGGAGATAAAGTCCGCAGCCGGTGAAGACGAGTCTCTTAACCTCCGGCATATCGATAAGACTGAGCGACAGCGCGTAGAGGAGGAAAACCGCGAACCCGACGGTTATCCTTAACGTGAGGAGCGGATTGATTATAGCCTCTACACCGACTTTGTTCTTCGCTATCTCCCTGATGCCGTACATGTTCGTGCCGAGATCGACCGCCCCCCAGAAGTAGAATGTGAAGGTCTGGGCGAGAGTGAAGATACCGAAATTCTCTACCCCCAGTGTCCTCGCCAGGTAGAGCGTGGTGATAAAGAAAAGACCTTTGCCCGTCGACTCGCTCAGCATAGACCACGCGAAGTTCGAAATGACCCGTTCGGCCACGCTTTTTACTTTAATCTTCTCTGAAGCGATTACGCCGTTTATGCTCTGCATCTTCATTAGCCCCTGATGTCAGTCTTTCCTTGGTTGATATACCTCAGTGGTTGATATGCCTCAGTGGTTGATATTCCTCAGTGGTTGATATTCCTCAGTCGCTCCCCGATACCGCGACCGCTTTCTTTACCGTCTCAGTGCCCTGGTACACAAACCACTCGAACACCCTTTTTACCCCTTCTTCGAGTGTGACGGAAGGCCTGAAGCCAAGCCTTTTGACGGCCTTCCCTATGTTTGAATAATTCCTGCTGATTTCTCCGGCCCTGCCGGGCTCATGCGCGATCCTGACACCGCCGCGGAAGAACCCCTTTATGATTTCCGCAAGCTCGATTATTTTAGTCTCCGTCCCGGTCCCCAGCTGGAAGGTTTCCCCTCGGATATCCTCCGAATCGGATTCGATCACCCTCGCAATCACCCTGCAGACATCTTCCGAGTGTATGAAGTCCCTCGTCTGCGAGCCGTCGCCGTATATCGTGAAGACGCCGTTCGACATCCCCTCTTTAATAAACCTCGAGACGACGCTCGTTTTGTGGAGACTCCAGGGTCCGTAAACGTTCGAGAAGCGGAGCGTAACGGTCGGGAGACCGTAAGAGCCCCAGTAGGCCGAGCAGTAGGCCTCTCCCGCGAGCTTGCCCGCGCCGTAAGGCGCGAGCGGGCGCGGCGCCTTCTCCTCGTCCATGGGGGGCGACTGGACTCCGAGAACGGCGTTTGATGATGCGAATACGAACTTCCCGACTCCCGCATTACGGGCTGCCCCGAGAAGATTGAGCGTGCCGGAGACGTTCACCTCTGCGTCGTAGTAGGGGTTTTCGACCGATGCCACGACGCCCGCGTGGGCCGCCAGATGTACCACTGCATGAACCCCTTTGCACGCCTGTTTTACCGTCGACATGCTTCTTATATCGCCCTTCGTGAAATCGACGTACGATAAGCCTAATTTACGAGAGTCGAGTATCTCTTTTAAGTACCTGATATTGCCTGCGGAAAGGTTGTCGAGTATCGAGATTTCGTGTCTGCCCGAGCTGAGGAGCAGGTCGATTAGGTTTGATCCGATGAATCCGCAGCCGCCCGTGATCAGTATTTTCATCCGTTTTACCTCATACTGCGCGTATTTTTTTTATTCTCGCTACTGGTTCTATGTAGGAGCATTTTTCCCTCCTCCCGTCCCACCTTACGTCCGGGATGAGCACCTCGCGGCGAGCCTCGATCCTGTCCCGGTATTTCATCAAGTCCCCGAGCATGACCGATATCTCCCCGTCCATGTCCGACACCGGTTTATAACCGAGGTCGAGCAGGTGCCGGTGGTCGGGGTTGTAGTAATGGTCTTCCATCTCCTTCCGGGGGTTCTCGATGTTGCGTATCTCGGTTCTAATCCCGCGGGATTCCGCGACCCCGGCGACTATCTCCGCCAGCTCCGTTATGTCGCAGACCTCCTGGAACTGGTTGAATACCCTGTATTCGCCCGCCCGGGGCGGGTTTTCGAGCGCTATGGTCAGACACTGCATCGAGTCCCGAAGCGCGAGGAACCCCCTTTTCTGGTGGCCCCTGCCGAAAGGAGATATCGGTTCGCCGACGACCGCCTGACAGCAGAATCTATTTATTGCGGTCCCGAAGCTCTGGTTGAAATCGAAGCGCGTGAGCAGGCGCTCGTCGTCTCCCATCTCGTCGATACGGGTCCCGTATACCACACCCTGCATTATGTCGGTGGATCGGATGCCCCAAACCCTGCAGGCGAACATGACGTTGTTGGAATCATGCACCTTGGTCTGGTGGTACCAGCTGCCGGCCTGTCTCGGGAAGGGGAGCCTGTCTTTTTTTCCCCTGAACTCGATCTCGAAGAAGCCCTCGGGGATATCCATATTAGGTGTACCGTACTCACCCATTGTGCCGAGCTTCACGAGATGAGCTTCGGGGCATACGTCCCTCATCGCGTAGAGGATGTTGAGCGTGCCCACGATATTGTTCACCTGCGTCCACGTGGTGTGCTCGACGTCTATCATGCTGTAAGGCGCGGAGGGCATCTCTCCCAGGTGGACTATCGCCTCCGGTTTGAAACCCCTGAATATGTTCTCTACGAAATTGTAGTTCGTCAGGTCTCCCTTGAAGAACCTGAGGTTCCTGTCGAAGTTCTCCCGGAACGCCTCGAGCCTCTCCGTCATCCTCCGTATCGGCGTCGCGGACTGTGAACCCATCTCCTGCACCCAGTCCCTCCTGTAGTAATTATCGGCGCCCGCGACCGTGTGTCCTCTTTTAGTGAGATACATCGCGAGCGGCCATCCCAGATAACCGTCCACTCCTGCTATGAGTACGCGCATATTTGCCGCCTCCTTTTTTATTGTTTGCCCTGCGGATTTCTAAGTGATTGATCGAGCGGCGGACGCAAGAAGCCCGCGGCGTCAACTGCCCGATTTAAGAGATTTCGTTACTCTTCGTGGTACGATTCTCGATACGATCGGTTTACCGAACCGGAATGGATGCTGCGGGTCCGGGTGAGCCCGCCCGGTTGTATATGCAATAAAGCTTCGCTTCCTCAGTCACATTCAAGTCAAAAAAAACTCTGCAGACCCGTTCTTTGTCAGACTCGCCAGGTGTCAGACAAATTCCACGTCGTTAGCGTCTACTTCGACGGATACCGAACGCCGGATCAGATTTACGGACAAAATCAAATTGCAGCCGCCTCTTGTGAAGAGAACCTTCCCCCTCACCCCCTCGAGGGGGCCCCTCAGAATAAGCACTTCCTTCCCCTCAATCTCGTAAGGGAAGGGAAGGAATCCGAGCCCCGATTTGATGAGTCTTCTTGTCGACTCGATCTCCGGCTCGGGGACCGGCACCGGAGAGCCGTTATTTCCCAATATGCATACGACACCTTTCGTGTTGAGCACGTTCAGCCTCATTTGCGGGTCGATCCTGACGAAGAGGTAACCGGGGTATAACGGGACGAACACCTGCTTGTTCCGGTCCTTCCAGCGCACGAGCACCTCCCTGAGCGGAAGAAAAGTTTCCACATCCTTGTCCTGGAGATACCAGGTCACCTTCTTCTCGTGCCTGGACTTCGTATAGACCGCGAACCAGCTCCTTGTGTCCTCACCCGCGACAGCTTCTTCTATGTCTCTGCCTTTGAGCATTAAATCGTTCCTGAATACGCCGGTTCTAACTTCATCGGTTTTCATTTTCATGCGTCCGTCGCGGGCCCTAAATTGACCAGATTAACGTTGTCTATCCACGCCTCGCCGGAGATCAGGCTGTCGAGCTTGCCGCTCTTGAACCTCCTCAGCCTTATACCGACGTAATTGCACCCTGCCGGGGTATCGAATGCGACGCTAGCCCGAGTCCAACCGACCGTGCCCGTATAAACTTCCGACAGCGCGTCCATGCTGTGACAATAAACTTCCCACACTATGCCGTTTCGAGTGGTTATGCCGTCTGTCGCGATGTCGGACATCAGCATGTAGTGAGATCCGGGCTCGACAGGGACTACTTGGTATACATGATAAAAATCGACATTCTTGTCGCCCGAGAACTTAAGCCTGAGCGACCTTTCGCCTTCGGTTTTGTTTCTGTAATCGTAATCCGCCTCTACCCCGTCCGTCTTTATTATTCTCCAGTCAAATCCCCTGCTTTCCGTATCCTTCTCGAACCCGCCGTTCCATACCGCGGAGCCCGTGTCCGCTCCGGGATAGATACCGTCCCATATGGACTTCGCCTTAACGACGTCGTCCCTGCTTATCAGGTAATCCACGTAGTTGAGAACGAGCCCGACGGGGACCGCTCCTTCCCGCACCGCACGTTCCCAGACCGGATAAGTCTCGGCCTTCATGTCCATTCCTATCAGGTACTGGAGATAGTCCGGGAGAGCTTCGACCGATACGACCGTATCGAGTACCACGCGCGGGTCTGCGCCGATATCCCGGCATATTTCGAATACCATCCGCCTTCTCGCCGGGTCCGCCTTCGCAACCTTTCTCAGCTTCCCCAGCGCCTGCCGCACATCGCCCAGGGAGAGGGACAGCATGGAGGATTCCCAGAGGAGCCCGATCGAGGACGGGATTATTTCATCGGCCCTCTCGAGTACAGCCCTCGCCTTCGCGTTTTCGCCCGCGTCCGCGTAGAGCTCCGCGAGCCCGAGCCAGGAAAGGGCGAGGAGCGGGCTACCGAGGAGGGACTGCGTATAAAGCGCCCTTACGGTGTTATCCTCACCGCTCATGTTCAGATGGTAAAGCCTCGCGAGCCTATATTTCGCCTCGGCGTTCCACCCGTCGAGCGATACGCTCCGCTCGAGCGACCGGGCGTCCCCGGCTAAGGAAAGCTCGGAGGAATACCCGAGCCTTACCGCGAGGGCGATCGCGAGAGCACTAAGCGTTATCAGCGCCAGCGGCTGGCTTTTGTATCTTGAGTGTTTTTGCATCCCTGTCACCGTAATAATAATTGCTGTATTTATACCTGCCCGACCCCGAGTCGAGCCTGTTCACGATTGCTCCGATTATCCGTCCCTGAACCTTGCGGATCTCCTCCAAGGTCAGCTGGAGCGCCTTTCTCTGAGTGATGCCCGTACTGGTTACTATCAGCACTCCGTCGACTGCTCTGGCCAGGAGCTGGGAGTCGGCGAAGCCCACCACCGGAGGGCCGTCGATGAGTACGATGTCGTACTCGCTCTGGAGCGTGCGGACGAGTTCCTTCATCCTTTCCGAGCCCAGCAGCTCCGCGGGATTGGGCGGTATCGCCCCGGACATAATGATGCTGAGGCCGTTTATCTCCGTCTGCCTGATCGCTTCTTCCAGAGTGTATTTGCCTATAAGGTATGTGCTAAGCCCCGCACCGTTGCCTCCGGCTCCGTTCCTGTAAACCTTGCTCAGGCGCGGGCGCCTCATGTCGGCGTCTACGAGTATGACTCTGTACCCCGACTGCGTAAGCGAGATGGCGAGATTCGACGTGCAGGTCGTCTTGCCCTCGAGCGGCTGGCTGCTCGTAACGAGAAGCGACTTCGCCCGGCTGTCCGGAGACGCGAAAAGGACCGACGTCCTTATGACACAGGAAAGATTCCGACACTATCGACATGGGGTTCGTATGGGAAATTTGCTCTATATTGACGTTGCCGAGCTCGTGGCTCGAAACGAGCGGTACCCCGCCCAGGAACGGTATCGAGAAACTTTTCTTGAGCTCCTCTTCGTCCTTTATGGTCTTGTCGAAATGGTTCATCACGAATGCGAGGAAAACCCCGCCCGACAGTCCTGCGAAGACGGCTATAAGGAGGTTGAGAAGGATGTTCGGACTGTAGGGCAGGAGCGGGACGGTGGCGTAGTCGACGATCTGGATATTAGTCGCCTTGCTGCCCGAGGTTACCTCCGCCTCCTTCAGCCTCTGAAGGAGACTCTGGTATACAGACTTGTTCGTTTCGACTTCCCTATCCAGTATCTTGTACTGTATGGCTTTGTCGTTGAGCACGGACGCCCTCTGTCTCTGCTCCTCTGTTCTTTTTTTCATAATATTTTCAGTTCTCAAGGCAGTCTCGTACTCTTTGTTAATGCTCTCGGCAATGCCGTTGGTGCGCTTCTCTATGTCGGTTTTCATACTCGCGAGTTTAGCTCCGAGCTGCTTGATGTCCGGGTAGTTGGGCCCGTAAATGACGTTCAGGTTGTCGTATTCCGCTTTGACCTTCACGTACTCCTCGTTCAGGTCCTGCAGGGACTCGTCGCTCACAACCTGAGGGAGGTAGTCGTAGTTCCCTTTCTTTATTTCCTCGTAATAAGCCTCTTTCGCCAGCCTCTCGTTCTCCGACTTCGCCAGGGCATCGTTAAGCTCCGCAAGCTGCTTATAGGTTAGGTTCAGGTTTGTATCGAGGGATATTATGTCGGCGGCCTTCGAAAATTGATTGAGATCTTCTTCGGCCCTCTCCAGATTCGCTTTTACCTGGGCGAGCTGCTTTTCGAGGAATTTCCTCGCGGCCCTGGTCGCGTCGAGCCTCCTTTCGAGGAGCCACTCGATGTATTTGTCCCCGAGCGTGTTTACGGCCGTGGCCGAGAACTCGGGGTCTCTGCTGAGGAAGCTCACCTTCACGAGCCTCGACTTCCTGTCGGGCTCGATGTTGATCCTTTTCATGAATTCGTCCGTTATTTTCTGCCCGCGTATACGGTTTTCCGATGCCGCGCCTTTCGGATTTACCGGCTTGGCCGGCGAAAAGAACGTCTTTAACGAGCCTGTGAGCGAGTATAACAGCCCTTTCCTCCCGGGCTCGAACTCCGGGTTCTTCGATAGATCGAGGGCCTTCGAGACCTCCTCCGCGAGTGACCTGCTCTTGATGAGCTTGTACTGGGTTTCGTAGAATTCCGCCTGCGGCGCGTCGAGCTCGACTACTTCTTCGAACGTCGTTATCTTCGGGTTGTCGGGTGATATTTCGAGCGTTATCTCGGCCTTGTACTCAGGCGTCATGAGGAGAGACACGATGAGCACCGTAACTACAGAAAGGGTGAGCACAAGGATTATTATCCATTTCCTCTTCCGGAGGATATCCAGGAAATCGCTCAGGCTGAACTCTTCTTCGAAAGAACGGATTTCCGTCTCCCTCCTGAACTCGGCCGCCGGGAGTCCGTCGTGCCTTTCCTTGAGGCTTCTGCCTTGATATTCCGTTATTTCCCTGCCGTTCTCGTTATTCAAACTGCACCTCTCGCTCCCTTTCCGTCATCTGGCGGGGGGGTTGTAGCCCACTCCGCCCAATCCGAAAACGTTGAAATTCAATCCGTAGAAGAAGCTCTTGAACCCGTTCGTACCGACGACAATAGCGTCCTTTTCATTGAGCAGCGGGTCTTCGGCCGCTCCTTTCTGGATGCTCTCGAGGTCCACGTTAACGACTTCCCTCTTCCCCGTGCCCTTATATCGTACGAGGCTCACGTCGCCTTCATCGGCTACACTGGCGACCCCGCCCGCCATGACTATCGCCTGGCTGAGAGTCGTCTCTCCCTCGTTAATCGGGTAACTTCCGGGGGACCTGACCGCGCCGTCCACAAAAACGTTCGAGGCCTTAGGAACGTATACCTTGTCGCCCGGCTGAAGCTGGATGTTCCCCTGACCGGCGCGTATCCTCAATTTTCAGCAGATCGTCCAGGTCGACCATTATTTTGTCCTGTCTGCCGTTGTGGGTCCTCGTTATGTATGCCAGCGTCCCCGCGCCGTCTTCAAGCCCCTTCGCCATGGCCAGCGCGTCGAGGAGGGTCATTTCGCCGAACATTTCGAAGTTGCCCGGTTCATTGACATATCCGAGGACGGAAACGGTTTTGCTCTTGTGCTCGGCTACGAAAACATTGACATGGGGGTTCTTGATGAACCCTTGTTCCTGAAGTAGGTCTTCTATTTTCTGCTCCGCCTGGACAGGCGTGAGGTTCGTGACGTTCACGTCATCGAGGAATGGGAGGTTGATGTCCCCGTTCATGTCGACGCGTTCGGTGGTTGTAAATTTGTCGGACTCTATTGCTTTTACTTTGAGGAGGTCGTTAGGACCTATCGTATACGTGTCCGGATTTAAGCCTGATTCGGACGTCTCGCTGAACAGTTTTGTATTGAGGTTATCCACCTCTTGCTTTTCAACGGCGCCGCTGTTCCTGCCGTTTGAATTACCCTGCCCCCCCCCATCATACGACGCGGGGTTCGGTGCGCTTCTCCCTACGCATGAGGCCATAAGGAGCGCCAACACAACTAATGCAGCATATATCTTCACAGCAGTCTCCTCCCAATTGAAATAGCGCCAGAACTATTCCCAAACTATTCCCCATACTCGATGCTGCTTGAAGCTCTTAATTGCCAGGGGCTATGTTGCTACCCCGGGATTTTTTTATCCTTCTTCCTTCATTCTATAGGACTCGCGACCGAATCCCCGCCACCTCCGTTGCTGGTTGTTACTCCGATAATAACGCCCGCCACCGAGCCCGCTACCGCCGTGCCCATCACGGCAGCCGCCGTGTAGCCCGACCCATTGTTTCCGGTCGCGCCGGTTTCCTCGGGTTTGGTGGTGTCGTCTTCAGCGGGTGTGTCCGCGACCACGTCTTCGGTCTCGACCGTCGATTCCCCGTCGATGTTCGACTGCGCGATCACGATTCTTTCCCCCGCATTTACGGTCTTGAGACCTTCGGGCGTGAGGACAGAAAAGGAACCGTCCGCAAGCTCGACCGCGGTCCCGTTCTTATCTACGGTGATCGTTCCTTCGATCATTGATGTTCCCGCCGTGACTACCTTCGGGGTGTCGAACCTGCCGTCCGTCGTTACGAACGATATAACGGCCCTCTGGGGCTGTATTCTAAAGTGTACGATTCCCCTTTCAATGCCGATTTCGAACTCTTCGCCCCGGTCAAGGACCTCGAGTGCGGAGCCGCCTTCGGCCACGAATGTAGCGCCTGACAATCTTATAAGAGACTTCTCGGCGTACGATATTCGTTTCCCCGAAACGACAGGATAGACGTCCGTCTTTCCGTCGTCTCTTATTAGCGTGACCCTTCCGAGCAGAGTGTCAGCCGAAGCAGATCCGAAAGTGATGAAAAGTAAAGCTGCCGCCAGGCAAGAATACATCGATATTCTCCAGACTGAACCTTTCATTAAACACCTCCCATACGGGCCTAAAACTGGAATGAAAGGGAGGAGCCTGGTTAAGGAAGGGAAATCAGGAATGGTTTGTAATCCTAATACTCCTAACTTCGGCAACCGAGCCGCCTTGAGCCTTTTCAGGCTTTTAGGCCTCAAGCTTTGCGCAACACCCTTTCGGATGCTTTGCCCTTTCGTCTTAGGTCCATCTATAGCTAATTTTAGGGTTCATCCGTTATTTGTCAAGCTTAATTCCGCGGCATTGTTTAAATAGCTAAATTAGAAAGAAAAGGAATCAGCCTGAGTGTAGTATCGAAATTAATGAAATTCCCTGTATATATTAGAACTTGCGGTGCTAATATCATAAGGCGGATGAGGTGGGTGAAGGTTGGTTCCGGCACCTTAGTTAATTGACTACTATTTTGTAAGTCTTGTGAAACAAATAAGAAAGATAGTGCCGTAGCTAAAACATTATAGAGCCGTGCGGACGGTGAATTATTTTTCAAAAACCGGACACGGCATTATACTTCGGCGAGTAGGACAGCACCCGGCCGGGCATGAATGCCGCACCGGAGCTCAGAATCGCAGCGCGAAAGGAGGCGCATATCGGATTTGGGAAGGCGGCCCAGATTCTCATATATATCCTCACACTGACGCTGCTTGTCTTTGCCCCCATGCCTCTAGGCAGCGTTAGGCCGGGTTCAGTGCTCTTTCTAGAGGTACTCTCATTCTCGCTCTTCATCGTCTGGACCCTGAAAATGACGGCCGGAGGGGAAAAGCCTTTCGTGCGCGCGAGGCCGTACCTGCCCCTCCTTGCATTCGTTCTGATATGCCTCTTTCAGATTGTCCCGCTCCCGGACTCAGTGCTGGGCGCTATATCGGGGAAGAGTCTCGAGGTCTGGGAAACGGCAGGCAGGGTGCTTTCGTCGGTGGGAGAGGGGGTCGGGCACGGTTTCCATACGATAAGCGTGTACCCGGACGCGACGCTTAGAAAAACGCTCCTCCTGCTCGCCTGTATCGCATTCGGGATCACGGTCTCGAGGAGCTTCAGGTCAGCGGGATGGATAAGGCTCGTGCTCGCGCCGGTTTTCGCCATGCTTTTCATCGAGGCGGCCCTTGGCATATACCAGTACCTGGTGAGCGGGGGGTCGGAAGACGCCACGGGGTCCTACTACAACCGGAACCACTATGCCGGATTCCTCGAATTGAGTTTTCCGCTGGGGCTCGGTTATGTGCTTTCGTTCGGGGACTGGACCGGTTCGGCTGGGAAGCCGCTCATGAGGCGTCTAGTTTCCTCGGAGAATTTTCAGAAACAGGTGCTTCTTCTTTTCCTGCTGGGTATCGCGTTCCTTGCGGTATTATTCTCCAGGTCGAGGATGGGCATATTAAGCGTTCTCGTCTCGCTCGTATTCTTCTCATTCCTGAGCACGAGATTGATCCGGTCAGGCAGGGGGCCCGGGAGGATGGTTTACACCGTTCTCGCGGTCGCGGTCTTCTTCGGATTGTTCATCGGTCTCTATCCCGTAATCGAGAGATTCCTGCTCGTCGGAGAGAACCTCCCCTCGAGGACGGAACTCTGGAAGGATGTGCTCGTCATGATCGGGGATTTCCCCCTCTTCGGTACGGGGTTGGGCACGTTCGCCTACGCATATCCACCCTATAAGGTCTCCGTCGAAAAACCCCTGGTGTACCTATACGCGCACAACGATTACCTCCAGCTCATCGCCGAGACCGGGGTCCTCGGGTTCGCGTCACTCATGGCGGCGCTCGGTATATTCCTTTACGCATCGCTTAAATCGCTGACCAGGCTCGCGGGGGAGGAGGACTATTTCAGGTTCTTCATACTGCTGGGCGCGCTGACGGGGATATTCTCGATACTCCTTCACAGCTTCGTCGATTTCAACCTGCAGATACCCTCGAACGCGTTCTATTTCTCGTTTCTAATCGGGCTTTCGGCCGCCGCAGGAAGCGGAGGGGAGACAGCCGGCGGGACTCCGCCCGCGGCCTGAACCTCCCGGAAACAATAGCAGGGGCGCTTAGGAGAGAAAGGTGCATATCAGGAGAGTGCAGCTTCGCGCCCCGGCTACAGCTTATTAGTCCGTAAACTCACTGCCGGCAGGACAAAAGGTTCCTCGATTCGGAATACAGGTGGCAGTAGGAAGGGATATTGCAGATATTGGAAAGGTCGTTCGGGTCCTCGTCGTGCGTCTCGCCGTAGAGCATGAAGTTGATCCAGTGTTCCATCTCGTGACCGAGGGCGTCGAGTGACGGAGGTACGTCTATACGCGAGCCCTCCGTGTTGAACGTACCGGCGCAGCCCTTCTCAGAAAATTTACAGGAGAACCCTTCCCGCCCCGTCGAGGGGTCGTACTTGTCGGGATACTTGACGTTCACCTCAAGCTCGCTCCCGGGGAGGGATAGTATTGCATCCTCAAGCTCCGGGCGGGCCGACGACGCGCAGTCGAGCGTATAGATTGTCAGGACTGAAATCAGGAAAAACCCCGGGCGACCGGTCCCCTTCCTGCCTTTTGGGAATAACCCCATATCTCTCCCCTTCCCTGTCCGAGATGCGGGGAAGACCGGACGCCCTGGCCGCTCGATTCGGAGTCGATAACAGGTATTGACACGACTCCTATATGTAACTAATTTTAGCTTTGAGCCATACCTCAATGCCGGTGCAGACCAAAAGTATCGGCGTCAAGTCCTCCGAGAGACCATACTCTCGGGGGATTTTTTTTGTACAGGAATTGAGATTAACCTCCGGCCGTCCGGGCGACAATTGGACAAAGGTATATATTATCGCCGATACCAAGGTATTAAGGGAGAGAGCCCGGTATGGAAAAAGGCGTATGCCGGGCCGGGCCCGAAAACCCGGTCGGTAAGGTTCGTCACCGGCCGTTCTGCCGGGCATCTACCCGTCAGTTCAAGTCGAAGCAGAGCCTCGGACGGGAATCGGGTCTCCATGTTCCGAGTAAGGCTTCATAGACCGCCTACCGCTTTACGGGAAATACCGGCCGTGATATACTGTGAAATAAACATTCTCGTATCTAACCAGAATACAACGGAGGGTATTTCCATGAAGGACAAAAAATATTTGGACAACGTTAATCCCGAGAGGCGTGAGTTCCTTGAGAAGTTAACGAAAGGCGCTTTCATCATCCCGACGGTCATATCGGTCATGATGCTTAACCAGAAGCTCAACCTCACGACTGCGAACGCGCAGAGCAACGACGGGATGGGTGGTTGCCTATCATTTGACACGTTAATCGCCACACCACAAGGGAATATTCCAATGATTGAATTGAGACCGGGGATGCCCGTATATACTCTGGACATGGACGGAAACAAGGTAATACAGCCGATAGAGTTAGTATCGAAAGTTTCGGTGCCCAATAGTCATGTAGTATTTCATCTCATTTTAAATGACGGAAAAAAGCTGTACGTTTCAGGCAGTCATCCCACCGCAGATGAGAGAATAATAAGCGATTTAATTCCGGGCGATATTATAGATGGGGCGAAGCTGACATCGATAGAAAAAGTACTATACAGTGGTGGCTATACATATGATTTACTCCCCGCAGGAGATACCGGGTTTTACTGGGCTAACGGGGTTCTGCTCGGGAGCACGCTTTCCCGGAATTCCGGCTTTTTTATCCGTAAGGTTCTTCAGCCGGAGATTCAACCTTTCTTCGGCTAACGCCTGGAGCAGGACTCTCCGCAGTAGAACGAGTTCATGCGTGCTCAAGGCGGAGACTGGTTGCTACGCGCAGATAAGCGCGAGCAGGGCCAGTGTAGAGCTTCCGGTCGGTCGACAGGATAGCATCAACCGGCTTCCTGGACAGCTTCTTAACACTGTTTCGGCATCTAGATGGTTACTGTAGAGATCCCGGTAATACTCGGTCCATCCGCCCCCGGTTACCGTGTTCTCCGGCACACTCGTCTGCGGGCCGACAGACAGGTAGGTTTGAGCGTTTGCATCCTGAGACCAGATTGCGAATGTAATAAATAGAATAACGACCGATGGGAATAAATTGATTCCGCTTCTCGACATTTTGCCTCCTTTAATTCACGTATCGTTGCCGGGATTATACAAAACTAGGTGAAGATTGTTAAATTGTTGCTATAGGTTATCAGGATTTCAAGGAGGGAACGTTCGAATAAAACGGATTAAGCCCAATTCTTGTTTCCCGGGCAGTATCACATATTCAATGCCGATTGCACCCTTTTCCCGGTCATCCGCGGGGTATTAGGCAAACGATTGTAACGGCTCATGAGAAATCGTATAATGAATATTGGGTTATTCCTTTGAGGAGGATCGACATGAAAAGACCATGCAAGCTGGCGATAAGAGTGGGGAACGGTATTTTCAAGGTTTTATTGTTAGTAATTATTGTTTCGAGTTTTCTGGTCCTATCAACCAAAAGGAGCTATTCTCAGAGTGACTGTCTGATTAGAATTGTGAAAGAAGTGACAACCGCAAAGAACGTGGAATTTGAATTTAACCAGGTCTTAAACGGAATTGAATCTCCGCTCTCCGTTACCTCGAATACGATACCCACGGATGTATTTATATCCAAGGGAGACAATATTACGATAACGGAAGCAGCGCAGGAAGGATGGGAGCTCGCGGATATCCAGTGCACCGCATCTCCCAATATGACGTTTACCAAGTTAGAAAACGGGTTTCAGGCGGGATGTCTCGTAAGCGGTACGGACTCGGGCGTTGTCTGCACTTTTCTTAACAGGCCGTCACCCGATAACATCCCGGTACTTTCCCAATGGGGATTTATAGCTTTGGCGGCAGCTTTAGGGATTATTGGCGTGGTTGTCTTTAGGAAAAGAAAAGTGATTGCTTAAACCAGAATGTTGAAAAAAGAGTTTTCCATCATTATGTCCGGTTAGCCGACGCGGACATATGAGCGTATAACCCGTTCAATCCTTCGACACTTCGACTTCGCTCAGGACAGATGCGCTACCTTGATTGATTAGCGGAAGCGAAGGAGTAGCATAGATGTCGTATATCAGCGCAGATTGGACGAACGGGGCGGCGAGTCGCCGCTGACAATCGAAATTATCGCAGTTGCTGATTTGAGCTGAGGAGATTCAGCAGGATCGTATTCGAGCGCAGGTTCTGCGCCACACGATGTGGGGGGGGGGATTAGAAGGTGAGCCTGATACCCGCTCTCAGGCTCACCCCCGGCGCAGGAAAGCCGACGAACTGCTCGTACTCCTCGCTGAACAGGTTATCGACCGCTACATACACCCTTATCCTGTCGGACGGCGTCCAGGTCAGTGCGATATTGTAAACGTCGTAAGGGTCGAGCGTTACGTCCCCGGTCGGTATCGAGGAATCGGGAACGCTCCCCGTAAATACGGCGTCCAGGCTGAACTTGACGGTAGGCGAAGGACTGTAGAGGAGGGAGAGCTCTCCCCACCACCTCGGGCGGTTCCTGAGCTCTTCGCCCGTGCCCTTGATATCGCTGTCCGCGTAACTCACGCTCCCGCTCAATGTCAGCTCGTCCCAGGGGCGGATGTTCCCAATCAGCTCGAACCCCTTGACCGTCACCCGGGAGCGATTGACGAGTATAGGCGGAGGCCCTTCCTCGAAGTCTATGAGGTTCTTGAACTCGTTGTAATAGACGTTGAACAGCGCGCTCAGCCTGTCGTCCCAGACCCCTTGTGTGATGCCCAGGTCGAGGCTCCTGCTCTCCTCGGGCACGAGGTCGGGGTTGCCTACTATCGGGTTCGCGAGGGAGAAAAACGACGGCAGCTTGAACCCTTCTCCAAAGCTCCCCCGGAGTATAGTGTCGGTCGCGGCGATTGTGTAGGATACCCCGGCCCTCGGACTGAAAACCGGGTCGAATCCCTCCGGGAAGTCCTCCCTCGCGCCAAGCACGACGTAAAGGTTCTCGATCATGCCGAACTGGATTTCCGCATAAGGGGACAATATATATCTGCTCAGGTCGAACGAAGCGGGCAGGGGGAATTCGCCGAGGATCATGCCGCGGCTCGACCCGTCCTGAATTTCAGCCTCGAACCCCGCGACAATATCGAGACCCTCATAAGGGGAAAATGTGCTCGTAATATTCGCGTCATAGTTTTTATAGTCGCTGTCGGATTCGTTGGGAGGTATGCCGAAAGGGTCGCGCTCGCCCGGCGCGATTCCGGGTGATGAAAATTTTTCTTTATTGTCGTAGTACCCGAGCTTAATCCCGTACTCCCACCATAGGGCGGGGCTGTGCGTGTAATTGAGCCCAATGAGGAACTGGTCGATATTCCTGTCGTCTGTCCCCCTGAGCACCGCAAACTCAGGACCTCCGCTGTCGTCCGGGAAGCTGGTGCTGTCTATGTGCGAATACCTCATGGTGGAGGTTATCTCCATATCGTCCCGGTTGATAAGCCCCAGGTTCGCGGTCACGCTCGGGCTTTTGAACGCGCTCCCCTCCACCTGCTCCCCGTCGTCGAGCCAGGAACCCGTAACGGAGTAATCATAGAAAGACCCGGCCCCCGAGACGCCGCCAAGGAACTGATACTGCCCGTATCTCCCGGCCATAGCTTCGGCAGACGCTTTGGGCCTCCCCTCGCCCTTCTTCATGATGATATTAATCACTCCGCTGAGCGCATCCGAGCCGTAGAGGGACGACATCGGGTCGCGCACGATCTCGATGCGCTCGATGTTGTCCGTGCTTAGCGAGGAGAAATCGAACGACCCGCCCCGGCTGTTCGTGGGGTCGTTCACCTTCACCCCGTCGATGAGGACGAGGGTGAAGTTCGGATCGCCGCCTCGTATATAAACCGACGTCACCCCTCCCCGTGAGGCGGGCTGATCGACGTAGAGACCGGGGACCTGTTCCAGAACCTCCCCCACGCTCACCGCGTGACTCGCTTCGATATCTTCTTCGGTTAAAACCGTGACGCTCCCCGTGCTTTTGCTGAGCCCGGCCGGATACGCAGTCCCGGTTACAACGACCGGATCGAGGGTCTCGGAGTTAGAGAGGCCGGGGTTTTCCTCCTGCCCGGACGAAGAGGCCGTGTAAAAAATTAGCATACCGTATATCACTTTGGACAGTAAAAATTTATTTCTCATACTATTGCAGTAAGCGGAGTTATGCCGGATTAAGCAACTCCGGGTCCGCCCGCATGATGATATTTCGTAAACCGCGATTAGTAAAGGCGTGCGGGGACGACGCGGCGGGGGATACCGCCGCCTTGTTTATATAGTATGCAGCTGCATTAGAGCGGGGGATTTATTTCCGTCTTTTGATAAACATGTACCCGCCCGCAATTACAAGGGCTACGGCAAACCCCAGGAGAAAAGAATAGGCCAGATACCTGTACTTGAGCTCGGGAAGCACTTTATATAGAATCCGCCCCATCCGAACCATCAAAGGAGGCTCGTCGGGGATCAGGAACATGGACAACGTTTCCGATTCCGATTCGCCGATTCCGAGATTGGGCATTAGAGAATAAGGATTATCGAATTTGGGCTCGATAATATGGTATTTTACCCAGGTCCTGATCTTTTCGATACCCTTCTTCCCCATCACTTCCGACCTTTCTTCTCTGTAGCTTTTGTAAGGTTCATTCTCCTGACTGTCGAGCTTCTTCACACTCTTTATGTATTCTTCGCTTGAGAGCCTGGCGCTGATACTCTGAACGAGCAAGTCGCTGTCGAGGCTGGGGCCCGCTTTTCCCCAATCGTTCCCGCCGTACGTGTGGCAGCCGTAGCAGCCGCGCTCTTCGAGGAGTCTGGGCGCGCTCGTCTCATTTCCCAGAGTATACGGGTGCTCGCTTTCCGGTTCATAGGACACCTTGAACACAACGCTCCTGCCGTCCGAAATGGGCATAATCGGTACGAAGTAAAGCCCGTCAGGGCCGATTGCTAACCCGACGAGCGCTTGAGAACCAGAACCACGGTACGCGAGAAACGTTGAAGGCGGGCTGAGAACCTTGTTTTGTTCGAAGCTGTAATCCAGCAAGACCACAGTCCGTCCTTTCTTTAAAGTCGAATCGTCTTTAGGATCGCCGCATAGTGTTTGATAAAATTTCCCCCTGAACCGTTCGGGGAAGGCATTCAGGCCCTCCGGGTAGTAATCGAGCTGCGCCACGCCGGCGGCCGGCGCGAATACAACGTCCGCATTCGTCGCTATGCTCATATCCGAACCGTCCCAGAGGTAGTTCTCCCCTTTGTGAACTTCGATGAACCTGTCCAACAAGGGGCCGTTGTCCGCGACGAACACACGCCCGTCTACTATCTTGAGCCCGAAGGGGTTCCTAAAACCTGCTGCCCACACATAGTTCCTGGCTTTCGTAATATCGTCATCGACGTAATAGGGGTTCGACCTTACGGGTTTGCCGTCGAGAGTCATACGGAGAATTTTTCCGAGAACGGAATTCTCGTCCTGGCTCCTAAAGTAATTGCGAGATCCGGGAAATATTAAGTACCCGTCTCCGACCGATACGAACAGGGTGTTTTCATAGACCTGACAGGGGCCAATCTGGTGGGCGGGGCTTGAGCCTTCCCTCGAGAATACATCCGTGAACGTTGTCATTGAGAGGGGCTTCTGCGAAAACGTACCGGGCGTGGTATCGAACCTAGCGACATTGTTCCGCATAATATTATTCTCGTCCTGGTAAACGAAAGTAACGAAGACGTACCCGTTTTCGGGGTCGAGGCATATGCCTGTAAGGCCGTTCTCCCCGGAGGTGTCGGGCAGCTCCTTCGGAGGAGTGAAATTGATGAAGCCCTCGGCAAACGTATAAACGCTTCTGTCGTTAGTGACGACTTTAACCTTCCCCCTTAGCTCAAGTACGAAGTAGAGCGGATCTTTCGGCCCTTTTCCCGGATCGGGGACAAACGCTATCGCAGAGGGGAAAGAAAACCCTTCGGTATCGACGGCTATATTGAAACCCTCCTGGATACCCCAATCGCTCCTCCAGTCGTGCTCTTCATCGGCCGGGCAGGGTTGGGAACAGACGGCGAGAACGACGAATAAGGATACGAAGGCCCCCGCCTCATAAATTATAGAACCATAGTGATTCATGTTAGATGCCGGTAATGCCGAAACCTTTAGTCCTTTCCTCCATGAATTTTAACCATATCGGAATGATGTGTAAATCATCATACGCGGAGACCCCCCGGATTCGCGCCGGTCTTCCCGGATGTTAAAACCCTATAACCGGACGGTAGAAACAGAGTTATAATTTGCGAGGGGTACCAAATTGGGCGAGAAAAGAAAATCGAGAAGGCTCAACTTCAGGAAGAGGATAAGGCTCGGTAAAGAGAACCCGACGTTTATGGGGTACGCCGTTAACATTTCCGAGCAGGGTCTCGTAATAGAGGCGCGTAATATATTCCCCGCCGGCACCAGGATAGTAATAGCCTTCCAGGAAGAGGGGGATTCGGGAAAAGAGGGTCAGGAAAGTCGGATAGAAGGCGTCGTCAAATGGTCCACCCGCCTCGTTGGGAGCCTCTCCGGCAGTATGGGGGTGGAGATAGTCGATGACCCGGAGGACACTGTAAACGCAGCTTATAAAGAAAGGATCAATAAGCTCGTAAAATAATAAGCCCGGATAAATACTCCGGACATCAAACCCCCGGCCTGTCGTTCCCGTCGGTTCAAGGTACCTTGTCAAACCCTGTTTTCGTGTCAGATCGCTGCAGTTTGTCAGAAACGGGGCGCGTACGCCAGGTTCTGGAGCCAGAAATCTATTACGTACTCTATCCTCGGAAGCAGGAGCGACCGGTACTTGTCGAGATCGGGAAGGTGCACCCAGCGGCACTCTATTATTCCCTCTCTGAACTGGGGAGCTACGTCCGAATCCTCGCCGTGATAGTGGACGAGGTACCAATGGGTCTTTTTCAGGTATTTCGTCTTCTCGTGTCTCGTCGTATGCCAGGTGGACACGAGCTTCCCCTGAATAGTGAGCTTGTTCTTGTCGAGGCCGGTCTCCTCGCTGATCTCCCTTAGCGCAGTCTCAAGCGGGTCGGAGCCCATCTCGAAACGGCCCTTAGGCAGGTCCCACTTACCGCGCTTGAATATCAGAAGGATGTGGTAATTGTCGTTATAAACGAGCCCCCCCGCTGACCTGACGCGGGGCAGGTTCAGTGTATTGGCTAATGTAATATCTTCATCCATCTTGCAGTCCCGTCAGTACGTCCTGAACATGGAGATTCTGATCGTCGGCCAGTTCTTTCAGTACCGAATATTGTAGTTTGTTGAGTCCGTCGAAAGCGACTCCGTTTATCTCAATCGTATGCGTCTCGGTCACGTCCTCTCCCGTGAGCGGCACGAACTTATTATTGCCGTAGATCCTCACCAGATAAAGCATGCTGGTAAGCCTCGACGTCTTCCTCGAATTCGAATTAATGACTATCCAGGGGGACTTCTCCGACGCCGTATGCGAGAACATCTGTTCCTTGTACTTCGTGAAAGTCTCCCATTTCTTCCTGGCATTGTAATCGTTTTCGGAGAATTTCCAAAATTTGAGCGGATCCGTAAGGCGCTCCTGGAAACGGTAGAGCTGGTGCTCGGGATCTACAGACAGGTAAAACTTCACAAGTCTGAGGCCTCCGTCTATGATCCCGTGCTCCCAGTCGAGCACCTTGTCCATGAAATACTCGTACTGCTTCTGAGAACAGTACCCCATTGTCGGCTCTATCAGCGCGCGGTTATACCAGGATCGGTCGAAAAACACGATCTCGCCTAACACCGGCAGGTGCTGCTCGTACCTGTGGAACCAGTACTTGGACTCTTTAGGCGTCGGCACTCCGAGGTCCACTATGTGGTAGTACTTCGGCATCAGGTTCTGCGTAAACCTGAGTATTGTCGAGCCCTTGCCCGCGGCGTCGCGCCCGTCGAAGCATACGCACCACCTTTCCCCGTTCTTCACTATGCTCTGCTGTATGAGAAGCAGCTCGAGCTGAAGGCGCCTCTTCTCGATATAATAATCTTTGAGGCTTATCCCCTCATACGGGGATTCGATCTTTTCCACGCTGTCGCCGGTAAGTTTTTTCACGCGGGTCTTCCTCCATTTCTTTCATTACATAGACCAGCCCCGAAAGATTTCATGAACGTACCATTGAAAATCGTAAATATAAAACACACCCCGTCTGTCTTATTTAAACGCGGGCGGCGAGTATGATCTAATTTATACGCAAACACGGTTTAATTTCACTTCGGCAGGTCGGATTCGCTGCGTCAGATATTATATAAAAACGCGCGGGTTATTTCAAATCCTCTCGTGAGGCCGCCCCGCTGATATCACCCTGTTCAAAACGCCGTCTCGATTCATCCGTTGTCTAATGCTCATACAGGCGCTATCCTTAGAATGATACAGGTCAATGTTAAGGAATTGTTAAGATAGAAAGTAACGGGGAGATATTATGAGAAAAATATTGCGAAAAAGCGTAACCTGCGCATTACTGGCCGCGTTCGCCGTCCTATTTACATATCCGGCGTTTGGCATCGCCATCGGAGACGCGAAACCCGCCGGGGCATCGGATGAAAGAGCTCTGGTTCAGATAGACCCCGAGCCTGAGCAGCTCGATCAGGTATCGGAGACGGATGACCAGGCCTCGGAGGAAATCGGGGCCGATTCGGAGACGGACGATCAGGCCTCGGAGGAATGCGATTCGGAGACGGCGCAGGCCTCGGAAGAGGTCGGGTCGGATATCGCGCCGACCGAATCAATCGACCAGGACTCGGAGACGGATGATCAGGCCTCTGAAGAAGTGGGCGCGGACTCGGAGACGGCCGGGCAGGCGTCTGAAGTGTTGCCTCCGGGCCCGGCCGGAGAGGAATACCCTCTCCAAGACCAGGCGCCCGTTCAGGAAGAAATGCCTCTCGGCGACAGGGAGGCCGAGGGAAAGGGCCTGGGGGAGTGAATTTAAAGCATCAGGGAAAGCACAGAACGGGAATTCAGAAACTATCTTGCGGCTGGCCTCTATTCGGACAGCGGCCTGTAATATCTCTCACCCCTTCACCACGCCGATAGGTCTCAGGCGCGCGACCTTGTTCGCGATGCCGGCGTTGTGGACCACGTCGACGACGTCGTCTATCAGCTTGTAGGCTTCGGGCATCTCCTCGAATACAGTTTTTCTGCCTTTGGCCATTACAACAATCCCCTTCTCCCCGAGCTCGGAAATAATGTCCCTACCCCTGCCGATCTTCATGGCCTTCGTCCTGGACATCACGCGCCCGGCCCCGTGACAGCATGAGCCGAACGTTTCGTCGAGGGCAGCCTCGGTACCCACGAGCACATAGGACGCCCTGCCCATATCCCCGGGTATAAGCACCGGATGACCCACGTCCTTGTATATGTCGGGTATCAGGGGGTGCCCCTTGGGAAATGCCCTGGTCGCGCCCTTCCTGTGGACGCATACCTTCTTACGTTCCCCGTTTACCCTGTGCGTTTCGAACTTGGCTATATTGTGGCTCACGTCGTAGACGAGGCTTCCGCCCAGGTCCCGCGGCCCTATACGGAAGACGGAGTGGAAGGCATCCCTGACGAACGACATAATGACCTGCCTGTTCACCCAGGCGTAATTTACCGCCGCCGCGAACGCGGAGAGGTACCTTCGCCCCTCCTCGGACGTAATATGGGCGCACGCGAGCTGCTTGTCGGGGAGGTCGAGGTTCTTCTTCCTCATGTAGGAGAGCATGACGTCTATGTAATCGGTGCAGATCTGATGGCCGAATCCCCTCGACCCGCAGTGAATGAGCACGCATACCTGGCCCTTGAAAAGGCCGAAGGAGTTGGCGACGGACGGGTTAAAGACCTCCTCCACAACGTCGATCTCGAGGAAGTGGTTCCCGGAGCCGAGCGTGCCGATCTCGTCCCTCCCCCTCTCGTAGGCCCTCTCGCTCACGGCATCGGGGTCTCCCCCCGGGAAAGTGCCGTAATCTTCCACCCTCTCGGCGTCCTCTTTCTCTCCGTACCCTTTACCTATCGCCCAGTTAATACCCTTCGATATTATATGTTTATAATCCTCACGGGAAAGCTTTATCTTGCCGCCCGCGCCCAACCCGCAGGGTACGCGGCGGAATACCTCGGTGACGAGGTCTCTCAGCTGGGGCCTCACTTCCTCTTCCGTGAGGCTCGTCCTCATGAGCCTGACGCCGCAGTTTATATCGTAACCCACGCCCCCGGGCGATATCACTCCGCTCTCGGCATCGAACGCGGCTACACCCCCGATCGGGAATCCGTACCCCCAGTGGATGTCCGGCATGGCTATGGAGTATTTCTGGATGCCGGGGAGATAGGCGACGTTCATCACCTGATCGAGGGCTTTTTCCTCCCTTATGGCGTCGAGCATCTTCTCGGTCGCGTAGATCCGTCCGGGGACGAGCATCCCGCCCGTCCGCGGAATCTCCCAGAGGTAATCGTGAATCTTCTTTAGCTCCATCCTGTCATTCACCGGACACTTCTCGTTAAAAAAATTTGCGTCCTATTTTACACAAGATTGAATCTAAGGCGTTATAAGCCCGTATTTCCCCGACTTCTTTCTGTAGATTACGTTTAAGTCGCCGGTGTCCCCGTTCCTGAAGACGAGAAAGAACCTGTCCTCGTCCTCAAGCACCATAAGCGCCTCCTCGGGCGACAGCGGCTTCTCGATGGAGAGTCTTTCCTCCGATATCAGCCCAGCCTCGCGTACCGGGGGCTCTTCGCTCCTCCGCTTCGCTTTCTCCCGCGCGATGTCCTTCCTTATCTCGATCCGCCTCTCCTTGAGACGGTTGAGCTGCTTGTCGATGTCGTCGAGCGTGAATTCGAGCGACATGAACGTATCCTTCGACTCCTCCCACGCGTGGAGCGCCCCTCCACCCGGAGTCTTGAGATAGAGGTCTATGTCGACCCGGTGCCTCTCCCTGTGTTTCTCCACGGTGAAGGTGACGACTGCCTCGACCTCGCCCTCCCCCATCTCCTTCAAATGCCGTTCCATTTTTGAGAGGCCGTGTTCCGTGACGCTTCTTATGTCTTCCGATATCTCGATTCCCTTTCCTATGAGCTCAATCTTCATATATTCACCTCTATTATATTGTAATTAGCAGGGGTACAGCTACAAGCGCCGCGCCGTGTGCGCCCGCTATTCCCGAATCACGTAAAGGCCGGGCGCGTCTTCGAGAGGCGCGTACCCCTTCCTCGAAGCCCCCATGCGAGGCGGCTTGGCTTTATTTCCCGAGCGCTTCCTCAGCCAGGCTTCCCAGGCTTCCCACCACGAGCCTTCCTTCCCGGGCGTTCTCGCGGTCCAGCTCTCTGGGTCGATGTACGTATCCCTCTCTTTCCTCGTCCCTATGCGGTAGCTCCTGCCGGGATGTCCGGGCTCGCTCACTATGCCGGCGTTATGGCCGCCGCTCGTGAGCACGAACGTAACCTCCGTGTCGGTGAGCAGGTGGATCTTGTAAACGGAGCGCCATGGAGCCACGTGGTCCCTCTCCGTAGACACCACGAACACCGGGACCCTTATGTCCGTGAGCGATACGGGCCTGTCTTTTACGAGGTACCGCCCTTCGGCAAGGTCGTTATTGAGGAACAGGCTCGTGAGATACTCCGAATGCATGCGGTACGGCATCCTCGTCGCGTCCGCGTTCCAGGCCATCAGGTCGAACATCGGCTCGCGCTCTCCCAGCAGGTAATCGTGCACCATGCGCGACCAGATGAGGTCGTTTGACCGGAGCATCTGAAAGGCCCCCGCCATCTGCTTCGTGTCCAGATAACCCTGGTCCCACATCATATCCTCGAGAAACGCGAGCTGGCTCTCGTCGATGAAAAGCATGAGTTCCCCGGCCTCATGGAAGTCCGTCTGGGCGGCGAGCAGGGTCATGCTCCCGAGACGGCCGTCTCCGTCCCGGGCCATAGCCGAGGCGGCGACCGCGAGGAGCGTCCCGCCGAGACAATAACCGAGGGCGTGGATTTTTCTCCCGGGCATAATTACGGACACGGCCCTGAGTGCCTCCATTATACCGAGATCCAGGTAGTCCTCCATGCCCGCGTCCCTGTCTTCAGGCCCCGGGTTTTTCCAGGATATCATGAAAACCGTGTGTCCTTTATCGACGAGGTATCCGACAAGAGAATTATGCGGGGAGAGGTCGAGAATATAGTATTTCATAATCCAGGCGGGGATGATAAGTACAGGCTCCGCGTAGACGCTCTTTGTAGAGGGCTCGTACTGTATAAGCTCTATAAGACGATTCCTGTAGATCACCTTGCCGGGCGTGACGGCAACGGTTTTCCCGACTTCGAATTCCTCCATCCCGACCGGCTTTTTGCCGATCACGGACCGTTCCCAGTCCTCAAGCAGGTTGAGCCAACCCCTGTAGAGGTTATTGCCCCCGGACTCGATCGTCTTTCTGAGTATTTCGGGATTCGTCAGTATGAAGTTCGAGGGCGCGAATATATCAAGTATCTGGCGGGTGACGAACGAGACGACGTCCTCATGATGACGGCTAACCCCGGCAACCCCCGTAGTCGCATTGTGGAGCCACTGCTGTGTCAGGAGGAACGACTGGTACATCAGGTTAAACGGCATATGCCGCCACCCCTCGCCGCTGAACCGCCTGTCCTGGGGCAGAGGTTCGATACAGGGCTGCGCTCCCGAATGAGACGCACACTTGGAGGTATAAACATAGAACCTTACGGCCTTTCTGAGCGCTTTCTGCACTAGCTCGAGCTGCTTCGCCGGCGATATCCCCAGATGCACGAGCCAGTCGAGGTAGGCGAGCATTAGCGCCGCGGGCGATACGCCGAGCGTAAAACGGCTTATGGTGGAATGGACCATCTTGTCCACTCCCGAAAGCGCGTTGGGCACGTCCGCTTCCCTGTCTATATCGTCACTGATTTTAATAGTCATCGCGCTTCTCCGACCCCGGTCATATTCTCAGACCTCCGGCTACTGATAATAGGTGCAATCATCGTACCACGGAACGAGCGAAAGCATCTATTTGATATTACTCAGTTATTTACGATGAGAGCCAGCGTCATCTGTCCGAAAAACTTACAGAGGGTTTAAAATGGGACTATGTGCGCTTCTTTTTCGTTTATGGGAGGATTCAACTATGTGTTTCAGGCCGCCTGATACAATTCGTCTTTCGATTCTTCTCAGCGATTAGCTTCCTTATCCCAATCCTGGTTGAATTCTATATTTTCGAGGACCTTGAAGGCCTTCTCCCTAAGCTCAGGGTCCTTAATCTTATCCACGGATACATGCAGAAACGTGACTTCATAATAAAAGGCGTTCCTGTCCTTTTCGAGTTTGTCGTACGGACCTTCGAACACGTAGAACTCAACCACTTCATAAAAGTACTTATCGCTCGGATTGAGCTCCTTGTCCCTGAACGTCGTAGTGGGCCCGCCCGCCTTGAACTGGAGGCGCTTGGAAGATACGAAATCGTAGCTCGCCTCCGCACAGACCGCCCCGGCCAGTTTGCATGTGCCGGATTCGTATTCTATGTCCTCCGCCCCGAGCTCTTTATTCTTTATTAACTGCCTGTCGTGATAATTTCTGACCCATTTCAACAGATATTCATCGTCGAGCTTATCGCTCCATTCCCTGAGCCCGGTCGTGATATAGATATAGTAGAGATCGTGCCCTCCCCCGCTCGCGAGCCTCAGCCGGTCCTCGCAAGGCTCGGGACCGTACAGTATCTCGGTCCAGTGCTTATCCACGTACCACTCCCCCCGAGCGGGCGGGAGCATGGATATGCAGCCGTTGACTATCCTCTCCGACGGATTTTCAATACGCACATATTTCGTGGACGAACAGCCGAGCACAAAAATAACGGGAGCAATGAGAGATACTAAAAGGTGTGTTGCTCTAATGGTCATGCCATGGTATCTGAAAAACCGTTTTCGGTCTCAATGCGAAAAGCAGAATATCTCAATACGACGCGACGACCCACTCCCCCAATATAATGCAAATCGCTTTCGGTTGTCAAGGGATAGGGGGGTCTTCGCGGAATATGAAGGGGAGCAGTTCATAACCCTGATCCCCAATCGCAATTAAAGCAACTCAGACAATGGGTTAAAGGTTATTTGGACTAGTTATCCGGGACAGCCCCTATTATAATTTAGAAATGGATAAGGGACCGAATTACCCAATAACGATCTATTATGACAGCGCTTGCGGCATCTGCCGCAGGGAATCGGTCTCCGGTCCTGAATGTGATCACAAAACGATATGAACTTAAAAACGATTCTATGGAGAGATAATTACTGGCTGACAAGACTTGTCCTTCAGCGGGGCCTGGCATTTGTTTATCTAATCGCTTTTATAGCCGTCATTCATCAGTTCAAGCCGCTTTTGGGGGAACACGGCCTTCTTCCGGTTCCGGAATTCGTAAAACAGGTGCGTTTCATCGATTCGCCGAGCATCTTCTTCTGGCTCCCGACTAATTTCGCTTTTGATTTGTTCGGATGGGTCGGCATTTCGCTTTCTCTGTTTGCCCTTTCGGGATTCTCGGAAAAATTCGGCAATTTTATCTCCGCGGGAACCTGGGGCGCACTCTGGCTGATTTACCTCTCTTTTGTAAACGTGGGTCAAACGTTTTATGCATTCGGCTGGGAGACACTGCTTTTGGAAGCCGGATTTCTTGCGATTTTTCTGGGCTCCGAAAGAACCACACCGTCGTTTCTTGTAATCCTTCTTTTCAATTGGCTGCTCTTCCGGCTGATGTTCGGCGCGGGACTGATAAAAATTCGGGGCGACGCCTGCTGGCGTGATTTAACCTGCCTCCAGTACCACTATGAAACCCAACCGATGCCGAATGCCCTTAGCTGGTATTTCCACTGGCTGCCGGGATGGATCCACAAAACAGGAGTGCTCTTTAATCACTTCGCCGAGCTAGTCGTCCCATTTGCTTATTTTGCGCCTTTTCAAATAAGCGCCGTTGCAGGGTTGATAACCATATTCTTTCATTCGTGGCTCTTTGTCAGCGGGAACTTTTCATTCCTGGGGCTACTCACGATGGTTCTGGCTTTGAGCACCATTAGCGACTCATGGTTGAAGCACGTTATTCCAATTCACCCACCCGAGCTTATCAAGCCCGGCCGTCTTTATCTGTCAGCCACAATATGTCTTACAATACTTGTAGCGGGATTAAGTTTTTTTACTGTAAGCAACATGATATCCCCAAACCAGTTAATGAACGCTTCTTTCGAGCCGCTCCACCTGGTGAATACTTACGGCGCCTTCGGGTCCATCACACGGCCGCGCTATGAAGTGATTGTTGAGGGGACCGATGAGCCTGCGCTTACGGATGCTACACGTTGGCGCGAATATGAATTTATCGGAAAACCCGGGGATGTGAACCGCACGCCGCCGCAGATCGCGCCCTATCACCTGCGGCTTGACTGGCTGATGTGGTTTGCCGCGCTCTCTACACCGAGCCAGCATCCGTGGTTCATAAGTTTTTTGGAAAAACTTTTAGAGGGTGATAAGGCCGTCCTGGGACTTCTTCGGTTTAACCCCTTTCCAGATAAGCCGCCGAGGTATGTTCGCGCGTTATTATACGAATATCATTTCACTACTCCGGAGGAACGGAGCCGGACCGGCGCTATCTGGAACCGACAGCTCGTAGGACTTTATTTCCCGCCGGTCTCGCTTAGAAAGCAATGAAGAGTTCGAGGGGGTATATGAAAAGTGGTCGGGGTGAGAGGGGTTGAACCTCCGACCTCGGCGTCCCAAGCGCCGCGCGCTACCAGACTGCGCTACACCCCGACAGAGGAAAAATGATTATACCCATGCCGCTGAAAACAACAAGGCAAAGCCCAGCCGCATTCATAATACCCCGAATTCAATAATGATATAGGGTAGTCGCTCTTTCGTAAGGTACGAAGCTATCCCAGGTATTTGTCGTAAACTTCCTTGGCCCAGAATATCTCGGTCCCCGAGGAAAGAAGGGCCGTCTCCATTATCGTTTCGCTTATCTCCTGCTTGGTGATGCCGAGCGCGAGCGCCTTCTTTATCCTGGACTCAGTGCAGTGGGGGCATCTGCCGTGAACCGCCACGGACACCGCTATCAGCGCCTTCGTCTTCTTGTCGAGCACGGTCTCCCCCTCGACAGCGTTATAGAAGCTCCACCAGCCCTCGGCCATCTTGGGGGCGTTCTTCTCGAACCATCTCTTATCGTCAGCCATGTCGCAATTCCTCCTTTGTGTTTTGCCGCGCCTTCTTTTACGGTCCCCGGACCGGAGCGGGCGGAGATGTATTTATTTCATATTCTTTCATATGCTGTATATACCTTTCCCTGCCGGAGCCGACCTTGTAATGTGAATATCCGATAGGGTTTTTCTCGTAATACTTCTGATGGTATTCCTCGGCGGGGTAGAATTCCATAGCCGGCCTGATTTCCGTCATGATCGGCGCCTTATACCTCCCGGACTCCCCGAGCTTCTTCTTCGACTCCACGGCCGTTTTTTTCTGGTCATCGTTATGATAAAAGATAGCGGTCTTATAGTGTCCGCCCCTGTCCACGAACTGACCCCCGTCGTCGGTCGGGTCTATGTTGAGCCAGAATACATCCAGCAGGTCATCGTAGGAGATACGCTCCGGGTCGTAGACCACCTCGATAGATTCCAGGTGCCCTGTCCGTCCGTAGCAGACTTCGTGGTAATTCGGGTTCTTCTCCTTACCCCCCGTAAAACCGACCGTGGTGGAGATAACCCCTTGAAGGTTGTCGAACGGGGGCTGCATGCACCAGAAACACCCTCCAGAAAAAGTGGCCTTCTCAAGTTTTTTATCAGTCATTTCGATCTTTCTCCTTTCCCTTTCAATCATTAGAACCGGGACTGAAAAGTATACGCTCAGGGGCGGCCGGGGAAAAGCCACAATTACGCTCTAGTCTAATACGCTCGGTGCGAGGGAATGGATTCGGATTATTTTCGCGGAGCATCACGAAACAGGTCAAACAGAACCGTATTTACTTTCTCGTCTTCCTGACTGAAATATATCCTTTACCACCAGATACACGATCGGGAGCCCGAGTAGCAGCTTGACGAGCGACCAGGCGACCGGCTTCCCGAGAGCGGCAGCGAAATTCTCACCCGCCGCGCCCGCCGAATGGGCGGCACCCTTATTGTATAAACTCACGAGCGTAAGGAGCGATACTATTATCAGGTAGGACCAGGACAGGGCGGTGAGGTAATTGCCCAATCTCTTTCCGCTCCATAGAAGAACCCCTCCCGCCGTACCGCATATGCCCCTGAATACGATAGCGTTTACGACGATGAATACCGCTCCCGGCGGAAGGTTCCCGAGCTTCCATAGGAGATAAATACCGGCTAACCCGGGCAGCCCCGCGAGCACCGTGATAAGGCCGATTAACTTTTTCACGACAGAACTATCACGCCCCCGACCTGTCCTCGTATTGAGGCCTTACCGGTTTTTGGGGCGGATTCTTTTTAAGCAGATCCGTAATAACCTCGATCGCCTTATCGAGCTGCGGATCGTAAGAATCCTTAATATTCGGGGGCAGGTCTTCGACATTGTAATCCGGGTCCACACCGTACCCCTCTATCTCCCACTTCCCGTGGGAGTTCCAGAACGCATAGCCCGGGGCCGTAATGAAACCGCCGTCTATGAGACCCGGGTTCCCGCTTATGCCGATAAGCCCTCCGAGGGTCCTGGTGCCGACTATAGGTCCGAGTCCCGTTTTACGGAAGTAATAGGGAAAGGCGTCTCCGCCCGAGCCCGACCACCCGTTTATCATCATCACCTTCGGCCCGTTATTCGAGACCGAAGGGGTCTTCGAGTCTTTGAAATTCCGCACCGCCCAGTAATTGAGGAGCGGCCTGTTGAGGAGCTCTACAAAACGGTCGGGCACCTGCCCGCCTCCGTTAAACCTCTCGTCTATAATCATCCCTTCCTTATCCGTCTGAGGTCTATACTGACGCACGAGCTCGTTCTGTCCGAGGACGCCCGTATCCGGGACGTAGACGTATCCCGCCCTCCCCCCGGTGGCTTTCTCCACCTTCTTCTTATTCTCCAGTATGCGGTCGAGATACCTGAGCTTCTGCTCGTCCGAATCCGAAATCACTTTAACCGTAATTTCCCTGGCGGTTTTGATATCGGGAGCGGAGTTCACCGATAATGTAACGGTGTCCCCGCTAAGCCCCTGAAAAGACGCCCATGGGTCGATCGACGTATCGATGGGTTTGCCGTTTACCGCCAGTATGTAATCCCCAGCAGCCGCCTTTATTCCGGGCTCCGCAAGCGGAGAGTAAAGATCGGCGTTATATTCTCCGCCGCTGTATATTTTCTTTATCCTGTAGGCGTTATTCTTCTTATCGAGCTCGAAATCTATGCCCAGGAGACCGACAGGCACCGATTCGGGCTCGTCAATGTCGCCCCCGCCCACGTATGTATGCGAGGAATTGAGCTCGCCCACCATTTCGCTTATCACGTAATTGAGGTCTTCCCTGTCCACTATGTAAGGGAGGAGCTTTTTGTACCTGTCCCTCACTGCTTCCCAGTCGACCCCGTGCATGCCCGGGTCATAGAAGAAGTCTCTCTCTATGCGCCAGGCGTCGTTGAATATCTGAGCCCATTCCTTCCTCGGGTCGATAAACGTCTTCATTCCGGAGAGATCGATCGACCCGTCTCCGGGGTTTTTTCCCTCGGCGAGGTCAATGATCCCGTAAGTGTCTCCCGAGTGGTAGAGCGCTTTCGCGCCGTTCGCTGAAAGCGCGTAGTCGTTAATGCGTGGTATTACGGTCTTCTCCCTCCGGTCTCCCAGGTCGAAGAACTGTAGTGTGCCGTTGGGGGAGTCCTGCCCTGCGCTGCCGGCGGGAGGGAACCGTAGATATACGATCCTGCCGTTAGCGGCGCTTAATGTCCCGAAGTTTCCGGCATTGACCGGTATCTTGACCGCCCTCTCCTCAATCCCGTCGAAGTCGATGGCAACGACGCCGTCCTTACCGGCGCTGTCCTTTTGCGCCGTACCGCCCGAATCGTTTTCATCTTCATTCCGGGCCGCGAGCGGCGACGCCGTGTCTTTCCTCAGGGTCAGGGCGTAGACCTGGGTCGAGTTGGGGTATATCCACGTGTCGTCCATATCCCCGTAAACAGGTGAAAAGCCCCTGTCCGAGAAAAAATACAGGTACTTACCTTCGGGGTCGAACACAGGGCCGTTGCTGTTATAGAAATCACTTGTAACCCTGCGGGTGACGCCTTTTTTCGTATCGTATAGATATATTGATTTCAGGTTGTTCGGGTTATTCTTCGCGTAAGCGAGCCACCTCCCGTCGGGCGACCACGAATAAATCCCGATGCTCTCGTATTCGTCCCTATCCACCTCCCTGGGGCTCTTTTCGCCGGTGTCCACGATAAAAAGACTTCCCGTCTTATCGCTGAACGCGAGCTTCCTGCTGTCGGGCGACCACACGGGGTGGTAGCGGTAGACTTTTCCGTCCCTGGTAATCCTCTCCTCCTGCCCCCCGCCGTTACTGGGCCTCATGTAAAGCTCATACTCGCCCGACCTGTCGGAGAGATACGCGACGTACTTTCCGTCGGGCGACCACGCCGGGAAACGCTCGGCTACGCCTGAGGTGTTCGTAAGGTTGCGTACGCTCCCCTCTCCCGCGGGAACGGTCAGCACCTCCCCACGGGCCTCGAAGAGCGCCCTCTTGCCGTTCGGGGAAATAGACATATCGGAGATATACTCAGATAGGTCTTTCTGGCGGGGACGCACCTCGGGCAGGTCATAGGGGACCTCGACCGGGACTTCGCTCACGCTCTCGTCGGATAAGCTCAGAAGGTAGATCCTCCCGCCGTTCTCAAACACTATGTCTTGCGGACCGAGGCTCGGCCATTTTACGTCGAACTCGCTGTAATCGGTAACCTGCCTCGTCTTCTTCGTATCGGTCTCGTAAACCCACAGGTTTAACTTTTTTTCCTTCCCCCTGTCGGAAAGGAAATAAATCCTGTCCCCGTGCCACATAGGCAGAGCGTCCGTGCCCGGAAAGTCTGTCAGCTTGTCGAGCGACCCGGAAGTAAAATCGTAGATCCAGATATCACTCGCCATGCCCCCCTTATACCTTTTCCAAACCCCCCTCATGGGGGCCATGTATTCGAAAGCGAGTTTCTTCCCGTCCGGGCTGAAGCTCCCGAGCTCACCGAAGGGGAGCGGGAGGGCCTCGGGCATGCCCCCGTTCGCGGAGACCCTGAAGAGCCTGTTGTATCGCTGCGTGGGGCTGAGCATATTAGAGCGGTAGAGTATGCTTTTCCCGTCCGGGTACCACTCGGCGACGAGGTCGTCGTCGGGGTGATGAGTGAGCCTCCTGGGCACGCCGCCCCCGGTCGGCATTACGTAGATGTCGGTATTGCCGTCGTAGTTCCCGCTGAAGGCGATTTCGCTGCCGTCCGGAGAGAATTTGGGGAATAGCTCGCCTCCCTTTGGCGAGCTCAGCCTGACGGCTGTTCCTCCCGCTTTCGGGACCACCCAGATGTCCCCCGCATAGACGAAGACTATTTTATCGGCGCTCACGTCGGGGAATTGCAGCATGAGTGCGTCGGGCGATGTCTTCTTCCCCGTCCCCTCACCCGCAGGCTCGGCCGATGCAGTCATGATTCCGAATAATGAGAACAACAACAGAGCTAGTAAAATCTTGTTCATTAGAGGACCTCGCGGAATAGTTGAACAGGCGCTATGTCGTTTTTGTGTCAAGGAGTCCCGCCGCTACAAAAGTTTATTGTCAAAATGTGAATTCGCATATCATTAAAATATACCCAAGGAAATCAGATATCCCGGTTCCGGAGAGATAAAGAATACGGGACTATAGCACGGCGTGAAAGGATTTTTTTTATGAACGTTATTCTTGAAGATACCGGGATTTAACCGTTACCGGGACAATACGGCAGGACGCCCCGACCCGGCGCTACTCTTTCCCGCCGATTTCCGAAAAATCGGATTCGAGGGCGTCAGCCTGCCTCCGCCTCTCCAGGGCAAGCTCTATAAGACTGTCTACAAGCTCGCCGTAGCTCATACCGCTTACCTCCCACAGACGGGGGTACATGCTTATCTGCGTGAATCCCGGAATCGTGTTTATCTCGCTCACGAAAATTTCCCCCGTCCCTTCCTCGAGGAGGAAATCCACCCTTCCCATCCCGCAGCAGTCAAGAGCCCTGAACGTGCGCACCGCGTAATCCCGCAGCCTTTCCGATATCGCCTCGTCGAGCCCGGCGGGGGCGATAAGCCCTGTCCCCTCTTCGAGATACTTGGCCGTGTAGTCATAGAATTCCCTGTGAGGCACTATTTCCCCGGGACAGGACGCCCGCGGATATTCGTTCCCGAGCACGCTTACCTCGATTTCCCTGGGCTTCTTCACGGCCCGCTCGACGATTACCCTTTTTGAAAAACGGCAGGAATAATCGACAGCTCCGTCGAGCTCTTCTTCCCTCCATACCTTGGAAATTCCGACGCTCGATCCCAGGTCCGCCGATTTGACGAAACAGGGGAGCCCGATCTTTTTCAATATGCCCGACCTCACTGCGCTCTTTCCCGATACCCAGTCGGATTTATAAAAACCCAGATACTCCGGAACGGGAAGCCCCGAGTCCTTAAGCAGGGCCTTCATCACTATCTTGTCCATACCCACGGAAGAACCCAGCACCGAGGCGCCGACATAAGGTATCCCCATGAGCTCGAACATACCCTGCACCGCGCCGTCTTCCCCATACGTGCCGTGAAGGACAGGGAATATTACATCGACCTTGTGCTCGGAAACGAGCTTCCCGCTCCGATATCTCGTAAAATAGGTGATTTCCTGGATTGAGCGACGGCGACAGAATCGAGTCGCCCGAGATCTCGAGGCCGCCCCCCTCGAGCCATGAAGAGACGGAAGCCCTTCGCCAGATTCCGCTCTTCCCGATGAATATAGGGAGCACCTCGTACTTCCGGGGGTCCAAATTCCTGATTATCGACTTCGCCGACAGGAGCGATACCTCATGCTCCACCGACCTCCCGCCAAATATCACTCCTACGGTTAATTTGGACAAGTATGCTATACTCCAAATAGATATAGATTATCAGGTAAAAATCACTAACGGGTTACCCAAACCCCGTATCATTGTCAAGACCGGGTCCCGCGAACTTGCAAATAAAAAGCCTTAATGTAAAATCCCCTCACGGCATTATTAGGGAATAAAAATCTAGGAGGTTAGAACTATGCAGAAAGTCGTAATTAGCGAACCGCTAAGAACTGCGATTGGGGCTTTTGGCGGCACATTGAAAGATATAAGTCCGGCAAAGTTAGGGGCCGCGGTTGTAAAGGAAATATTGGACCGTACAGGGGTAGATCCCAAGGAAATTGACGACTGCATCATGGGGAACATCCTGAGCGCGGGGCAGGGAATGAATATATCGAGACAGATCGCTATAGAGGCGGGACTGCCCGTGGAAACCCCTGCATTCACTATCAACAGGGTATGCGGGTCAGGCGTCCAGTCGATTGCGCTCGCCGCGCAGGCTATCAAGGCCGGGGACTCCGAGGCGATAATCGCCGGCGGCTCGGAGAACATGAACCTCGCCCCCTTCTATCTGCAGAAAGCCCGTTACGGCTACAGGATGGGCATGCCCAAGGACGAAATCGTGGACGGCATGGTGTACGACGGCCTCTGGGACATATTCAACGACTACCACATGGGCGTAACCGCGGAGAACCTCGCGGAATCCTACAACATTACAAAAGACGAGCAGGACGCATTCGCATACAAGAGCCAGATGAAGTGCAAGGCTGCTCAGGACGAGGGGAAGTTCAAGGACGAGATCGTGCCGATAATGATCCCCCAGAGGAGAGGCGATCCCATTCCTTTCGAAAGGGACGAGCACCCGAAGGGCGATACGACCCTTGAAACCCTGAAGGGTCTCCGCGCTGTGTTCAAAGTGGGCGGGACCGTTTCCGCGGGTAACGCGTCTGGCATCAACGACGGCGCCGCGGCCGTGCTGGTCACGTCGGAGAAGAAGGCGAAAGACCTGGGACTCAAGCCCGTTGCGTCTATCATTGCCTACGCCGTGGGCGGAGTAGACCCCTCCATCATGGGCATCGGCCCGGTTCCGGCGATTCAGAAGGCTCTTGACAAGGCCAAGCTCTCTCTCGACGACATAGACCTATTCGAGTTGAACGAGGCCTTCGCGGCGCAGTCCCTCGCGGTGCTTAGGGACCTCCCGATACCCGAAGAGAAGATCAACGTGAACGGCGGCGCCATAGCGCTCGGCCACCCGATCGGCGCTTCAGGTACGAGAATTCTCGTCACGCTCCTTCACGAGATGGAAAAGAGAAAGAAAGTAAAGCGCGGTCTCGCCGCACTCTGCATCGGAGGCGGTATGGGTATCGCGATTATAGTTGAAAAGGAAAAGAGTTAACTCTGGATAATTAACCGGGGGGAGGGTAAACGCCCTCCCCTCGCTCTTTCCTCGCTCACCGATTCCCGTCTTGAAGAGTCATATCATATCGAGCATTGCGATCAGCTCGTCTCGTAATGGTTTACTCGACAATCCGCTGTTAAGGCTGTATCTCCAGGAAATACCCCTGCTCCTTGAAGAGCGCCTTGAACTTCCCGGGTATGGGGACGACCTTCCGCTCGGCGTAATCCATGAACACGATCCCGGTCTTGGCGAGCGCGACCTCCCTGCCCGTCTCCTTCTCGCGGAGCCTGTAAACGAGGTCGCATCCGTATTTGACGAAATCGCACACGGCGACCTCCACTATCATGGTCTCCCCGTAGAAGCTCTCCGATTTATAGACTATCGCGACGTCTGACAATATTATCCCGGGCCCGTCCACATTGAGCTCGGAGAATCCGAAGTGTCTGAAGAACCTGACCCTGGCCTCGTGCGTGAGGGACAGAATGGAATCGTGCCCCAGATGCCCTCCGTAGTTTATATCGCTTATCCTCAGCTCTATTTCAGCGGAAAATGCCGCGTCCCCGGGGTACTCCATCTTTATCCTTGCCATGAGAGTGTCCTTTTGAATATCACTTTTTCGCCATTCCGGAGACCCATCCTGCGGGAAGACGCTCCATCCGGGCAATCTTTTTTTTCTTAGCTCCCGGCCTGTCCAAATTACCAGTTGACATATAGCCGAATCATTTGCTAAATTTGTATTATACTCAACGAAGCTGAACGGGGGTATACGCGCGATGACCACAGGTAAAATCAACTCTGCTTCCATCAAATCGTTCTTCAGGAGCCTCGTTAACATGAGCTTCCTCGACCTTGGGAAAGAAAAAGACAGGGACGCGGCTGTCTATTTAATAGACATGCTCACCGAATTCGCCCGCGCCGAGAGCCTTTATAAAATAACCGACTCGGAAGGAAAAAAGATACACACGATAGTGCATATGCTCCTCGAGAGCAAGAACATTCAGGCGAACGATTCCGCGTATGAGAGGGAAATGAGGAAGTACGTGGGGGATTTCGCGCTATTCATGAGCGGCATATTCAGGGACTACGTAAACAGGGGCTCTTACCTCCGTTATTACATGAACGAGGGGATGAAATCCTACTTCGTGGTGTCCAGACTCGACCTGGAGAGGGGAGAAGGGAATCCCATCATGTTCAGCAAGCTTTCGAGGGAATTCGAATTCTACTCCGGCGCGCTCGATTACATGAGGAGGGTCTATTTCGGCCCTGAGAACCAGGGAGACCTCTTTAAGAGCTTCACCGCCCGGCTTTCCAGGATAAGGCACTGAGTCTGTCCAGATACATTACTCACGCGTCCGTTATCAAATCATGGATAAATTTATTTTCTGAAATACGGGATTATTTCCCCGGACAATATTTCCATCGACATTTCCCTGTTGGCGCTGAAGTCCCTTAATATGAAGTGCTCGACCCCCGCATCGGCGTATTCTTCGAGCCTCGCTATTACGTCCTTCTTCGAGCCCGCGGCGACGAAATCGAATACGATTTCCCGCGAATAGTATTTATCGCCCATCTCTTTGAACCGCTTCAGCATCCCGGTGTCGTTAGGCATAATTTTCGTGTATTCGAGCCCCCTGTATTCATCGTCGATCTCGATGTCGTATCCGGCCTGTGTGAGGAGCTCGGGCCAGATCAACGCGTGCTTGATCGGCTCGAGCGATTTGTAGGCCTCGTCCTTGCTCCCCGCTATAGAGGTGAATATATAGAGCGTCTTCTCGGGCCCGGCCGATCCGTCCTCCCTGTCCCGCGCCCCTTCCCCGACCGCGAGGGCTTTGTCCGCGAAGAGCCTCGGGGGCATGGCGTTGGTCACCCATCCGTCCCCGAACTTGCCGGCCAACCTGAGCGCCCTCGGGCCCGTGGCGGCCACGTAAATAGGGACTCGCTTATCGTTGACCGGCTCTATCCTGAGCTCCGCGTCTTTGAGCTTGTATATCTGCCCGTCGAAATTCACGGGTCCCCCGCTCCACAGCGCGCGCATAATTTTTATCGATTCCTCGACGCGCGTGAGAGGCCTGTCCCATGCTATGCCGTAGGGATCGAGATTCATTTTTTCTCCGTACCCGACACATACGAAAATCCTCCCGTTCGAAATACGGTCCACAGTCGCGAGGCGGTGTGCGAATACCGCGGGGTGCATCCTGTGCGCGTCGCCGACCGTGCCCATTTTTATTTTCCCCGTCTTCACGGCCGCGGCCGTCACGACCGACCAGACTTCAGGGGTGATTCTATTGGCCATGAATACGATGTGGTCCGGGAACCAGAGCGTGTCGAACCCTGCGTCCTCGGCGGTTTTCGCGAACCCGATCAGCCCCTCGACGGACTCGCCGGGGACCGGCGCGGTAATACCGAATCTAATGTTTTTACCCACTTTCGGAGACCCCCTATACTACTCATAACGCTCAGGAATTATACACAAAATTATTTTAAACTATTATCTTGATTTTTGTAAAACCAAGAGTTATTATTTCCTACCCTAATACACCACAACATCGAATTCCCTTCATAATACGAGCGGGAAAGAGGCGGAGGTAGAAAGATAATGGACAGACTCGAGAAAGACGAGAAGGAACATGCGAGCAAGCATGTCGACATAGAATCGAAGCGTTTTTTCTTCGATGTGAAAGAAAATCACAAAGGCAAATATCTCAGAATAACGGAGCTCAGCGGCGGCAGGTCCTGCATCGTAATCCCGCTCGGCGGAATCAACCTCTTCAAAGAGAGACTGGGAGAGGTGATACAGGAAGCCGAGAAGCTCATCGACACTACCGTGAGCAGCAGCACCTTCGGTTAGTCATTCCCGCAAGGGAATTTGCCCGTATCCATGCACAAGTGAAATGTGACATTTCCGGCCTCTTCCACGGATCGGAGGGTTGCGCAGCTATGCTCTTTCGGGGATGCACGGCTCAATACATCCAATCGTTATGCCGCAAGGGTTCGGTCCCGAGTACTAGCCGCCGAATTCGGGGATCGATTCCCCGCTCAGCATTTCGTCGTAGGTCTCCCTCTTCCTGACAACGCGGAACTCGCCGCCCTTTACGAGCACTTCGGGTACTCTGGGCCGGGTATTGTAGTTGGAGGACATCGCGAACCCGTATGCGCCCGCGCTCATGACCGCAAGCAGGTCGCCGCTCTTTACCCTCGGGAACTTTCTATCCTTCGCGAGGAAGTCACCCGACTCGCATATTGGCCCGACGACATCGACCTTTTCAACGGCCTTGGCGGGCCCGCTCACAGTAAGAATCTCGTGGTATGACTCGTAGAACGCCGGGCGTATGAGGTCGTTCATCGCCGCATCGACGATAACGAACTTCTTTGCCGTCCCTTCCTTCAGGAACAAGACCTTCGTTACGAGCATGCCCGCATTGCCGACGAGAGACCTCCCCGGCTCGAGCACGAGCTTATAGGGCTTTCCGCCGACGAGACCCGTTATCACCCCGGCATATTCCTTCGGATGGGGAGGTATCTCGTCCATCTTGTAGCTTATCCCGAGTCCGCCTCCGATGTCGATGTATTCTATACCTACGCCTTTCTCTATGAGATCGTCCGCCAGATTCACGAGCTTCGTTAACGAATCGACAAAGGGTGTGAGCTCGAATATCTGGGAGCCGATGTGCGCGTCTATAGCGGTGACACGGATACCGTCCATTGCGCCCGCTTCCTCATAGACCTCGACCGCCTTTCCAATCTCGATACCGAATTTGCTCTTTTTAAAGCCGGTGGAGATATAGGGGTGGGTCTTCGGGTCTATGTCCGGATTCACGCGGAGTGCAACGGGCGCTTTCCTGCCGAGCTCTTTCCCGACCTTGTTGAGCAGGCGAAGCTCCTCGACCGATTCCACGTTAAAGAAGAGTATCCCCGCTTCTATCGCGGCCCTCATCTCCTCTTCAGTTTTCCCTACGCCTGAAAATACGACTTTCGACGGGTCTCCCCCGGCGCGCTTTACCCTTATGAGCTCGCCCAGAGAAACGATATCGAACCCAGCCCCGAGCCCGGCGAACGCGTTCAGGACGGCGAGATTGGAATTCGCCTTCACCGAATAGCACAAGAGCGTATCGATGCCGGAAAAGGCGTCCCTGTAGCTCAGGAACGCGTCCCTCAGCACCGCGTAGCTGTATATGTAGCACGGGGTCCCGACGGCCTCCGCGATCTTTCTTAGAGGGACGTCCTCGACGTAGAACTCACCGTCTCTGTATCGATAGGAATTGTGCATGGTCCGAATTCTCCTTGGAACGAACTGGGAAGAATTTACACAAACTAATTCAAATGAAAACAGGGATGATTAAAGCCGGAATCTATCCGGAATTAGCAGCTTGCCGCGGCGTTCTACAACTTCCCCTTCAAATAATTGTCCGCATAATCGAGCCTGTCGTTCCCCCAGAACATCTTCTCCCCTATGAATATGGTGGGAGCCCCGAACGCCCCGCGCGCGGCCGCTTTCGAGGTCTCCTCCCTGAGCCTGTCTTTAATATCCTGCTCCCCTATGCGCGCAATAAACCACTCCGGGTCGAGCCCGACACCGGCGACAGCTTCCTTGAGCACGTCGTCCTTGCTCAGGTCCCGTCCCTCGGTCCAGTAGAGCCTGAACATCTCATGGTTATATTCGGCCAGTTTACCCTTTTCCGAAGCGGCTAAAGCCCCCCTCATTGACTTTACACTGTTGAGAGGGAAAATAGCGGGGAATTTAAAATCGACACCGTAATGCTTCGCCGAATCCTGTGTGTCCTGCTTTGCATATGCAAATTTGTTACCGATCTCTATCGCCGGTTTCACGCCCGTGTCGTTGAAGAGCCCGCCCAGCAAGAAGGGCTTCCATTCGAGATCGGCCCCGTTGTCCTTGCATAATCTTCTCTATCCTCGTTGAGGCTATGTATGTGTAAGGACTGCTGAAATCGTAGTAGAATTCGACCTTCTTTCCCATTTTTCGTCTCCGGAGTTAATTGGTGTAAAGGGGATTATATGAAATAAGGGGTTTAATATCAAGCGGGCGTGATTACGGTCGCTCTGCCCGATCCGGCCTCTTCCGAAATTGACCGTTTTCGCTCCTGTGATAAACTCAGATATATATTTATAACCAGCCAAAATGACGAGTAATTTTTCATTCGACGGACTCAGGGTCACGGCGTTTGAAAGCCGGAGAGCGAAGGAGATAGAGAAGCTGATACTCTATCACGGAGGGGTGCCGAGGGTGGCGCCTTCCATGAGGGAGGTCCCGCTATCAGAATCCGGGGACGCCCTGAAATTCGCGGGAAAGCTCTTACAGGACAAATTCGACATCGTAATCTTCATGACCGGCGTCGGCGCTCGCTCGCTCGCGGAGGCCGTCTCCAAAAAATACCCTCTCGATGAATTCACCAAAGCCCTCGGCAAAAACCAAGATCGTGGCGCGCGGCCCGAAGCCCGTAGCCGCTCTCAGGGAGCTCGGGCTCGATCCCGACATCACAGTCCCCGAGCCCAACACATGGCGCGACGTGCTCTCGACACTCGACGCCGAGCTCGCCGTGAGAGGTAAGAACGTCGCGGTCCAGGAGTACGGAATCTCGAACGAAGAGTTCCTGGAGGAGCTCAAAAACCGCGGCGCTTACGTTACAGCCGTACCCGTATATAAGTGGGACCTTCCGGAAGATACAAAACCGCTTCGAGAAGCAATAAAGTCTATAACGGATAAGAACGAAGACATTTCGCTTTTCACGAGCTCCCAGCAGATTTACAACCTGTTCAAGATAGCATCCGAGGAGGGGCTCGAAGACCGCCTCAATGAGGGATTCAAAGACATTGTAATAGGCTCCATAGGGCCGACGACGACGGAGGCTCTCGCCAGGTTCGGACTCGCGGCCGATTACGAGCCCGACAGTCCGAAGATGGGGAACCTAATACGCGAGATGGCGAGGTGCGGGAGCGAGCTTCTCAGGAAGAAGAGGACGGCCCGCAAAAACGGTGTGGATACGAACAGCTGGCGCCGCGTTCAGATGGTCTGGAACAGCGATAAGGATAAAACGAATAAGGACATTACATATAATTCTGCGTTCATGAAGGCGTGCCGGAGGGAGAAGACCGATTTCACCCCGATATGGCTCATGCGCCAGGCCGGAAGGTTCATGCGGGAGTACAGGGAGCTCCGGGCGAAGGTAACTTTCCTCGATCTCTGCAAGACGCCCGAGCTTGCGGCCGAGGTTACGCTGAGCGCCGTGGACAGGCTCAGCGTCGACGCGGCCATAATATTCTCGGACATTCTGCTCATCATAGAACCCCTCGGAATCGAGCTTGAATTCTCCAAAGGGGAAGGACCCAGGATTTTAAGGCCTGTAAGGTCCGGAAACGCCGTAGACCGTATGCGGGAATTCGAGCCCGAGGCCATGAGGTTCGTGTATGAAGCGGTCGGAATTACGCGCCGCGCTCTCGACCCCGAAAAGGCGCTCATCGGATTCGCGGGCGCGCCCTTCACAGTGGCATCCTATGTGATAGAGGGAGGGGGCTCGCGGAATTACGAGAACACCAAACAGCTCATGTATAAGGACCCGGAGGCATGGCACACCCTCATGGAGAAGCTAACGGACGCGACCGGAAAATACCTCAACGGACAGATAGCATCGGGCGCAGACGCCGTTCAGCTCTTCGACAGCTGGGTCGGCTGCCTGTCGCCGGACGATTACAGAGAATACGTTTTGCCGCATATGAGAAAGCTCATAGGCTCGATCGAGAAAGGCGTACCCGTAATAAATTTCGGCACGGGAACGTCGACGCTCCTCGATATGATGAAGGAATGCGGAAGCTCCGTCATAGGGTTTGACTGGAGGGTCGATCTGGCGGACGCATGGAAGAGGGTCGGATACGACGTAGCGGTACAGGGGAACCTCGACCCGGTAGTCCTGTTTGCAGGCCATTCCGAGATAAGAAAGAGAGCCGGAGAGATCCTGGACAAGGCTTCGGGAAGGCCCGGACACATTTTCAACCTCGGCCACGGCATACTCCCGCGGACGCCCGTCGATAACGTGCTCGCGCTCGTGGACGCGGTTCACGAATACCAGGCCGCAAAACTTTAAGAAAGCCGAAACCAAGGAAGGATTTTATTATGCGAGATAAGTTCGACGCAATACTGCTCCTTGGATACGGGGGGCCCGAAAAACCGGAAGACATCCGCCCTTTCCTCGAGCTCGTAGCCGAGGGAAGGCCCATACCGAAAGAGAGGCTCGATGAAGTCGCCCGCCATTACGAGCTTATCGGCGGCAGGTCCCCGATTAACGAATACACGTACAAGCAGGCAAAGGGTCTCGAAAACAGGCTCGCCGATGGCGGCATCGAAATTCCGGTGTTCGTCGGAATGAGGAACTGGCATCCGTTCATCCCCGATACGCTCAAAGAGATGGCCGCCCGCGGGGTGAAAAAGGCAATAGGCATGATAATGGCCGCGCATCAGTGCGAGGCGAGCTGGGAGCGGTACGAGATGGACGTTGTCGAAGCGATGGCCGAAACAGGGGTAGTGATCGAGTTCGAATACACCACCCCCCTCTTCGACCATCCCCTCTTTATCGAAGACTTGGCCGACCGTCTAGCCGAATGCTTCGACGAAATACCCGCAGAGGAGAGGAAGGACACGATGGTCCTTTTCTCCGCGCACAGCGTCCCCGTTCCTATGGCGGAAAGCTCTCCATACGTGGAGCAGCTTATGACAACCGCGCGTCTGATCGCTGAGAGAGCTTAAGCACGATAGATGGAGGCTCGTATATCAGAGCAGGAGCGGACGCCCGCAGGACCCGTGGCTCGAGCCCGACGTATGCGACGTCATACGGGAGATCGCAAAAGAAGGGGTACGCTATACGGTAGTCCAGCCGATCGGGTTCCTCTGCGACCACGTGGAGGTGCTCTTCGACATCGGTATAGAGGCGAAGGAAGCGGCGGAGGAAGCGGGAATAAAACTCCTCCGCGCGAGGACGGTAAACGACGACCCCAAATTTATCGACGCTATGGCAGACGCTGTCGGGAAATTGATTTTCGGCTTTGACTGAACGCGCGTCTTGGTGCATCGAAATACTTAATGATAGACGCGGTAACATTATGCCTTCATATGAATTCATAACAGTCTGGCGCGTGAAAGCCCCTCTGGATAAGGTATGGAATGAAATCTATTATTCGGAGAAGTGGCCGGAATGGTGGAGGGGGGTGGAAGAGGTCAGGGAGTTGAAAAAGGGGGACGACCTCGGCGTAGGCAGCATACGCCGCTACACGTGGAAGAGCACGCTCCCCTACAGGCTCAAGTTCGACGTGGAGACCGTGCGGGTCGAGCCCATGACCGTTATTGAAGGGATCGCGCGGGGAGAGCTCTCGGGCCGCGGGGTCTGGAATATTAAAGACCGGGGCGAATACGTCACCGCCAGGTATGACTGGAGTGTGGACACGACAAAAGCCTGGATGAACCTCATAGCGCCCCTCGCGAGGCCGCTCTTTAAGTGGAACCACGATATAGTAATGAGCTGGGGCGCGCAAGGGCTCGCCCGGAGGCTCGGCGCAGTCGTCATCGAAGAAAAAGGGAGCTGAGAGTAAAATCCCCTGCCCTGCATATGAACACCATACAGAAAGAAATCACGCTCTCCCCCAAAAGGCGCGGGTTCCATCTCGTCACCCGCGAGATAGTCGAGCAGATTAAGGAGCTATCCGAATACCCGGTCGGCATCGCGCATATATTCATATGCCATACCTCCGCTTCACTCACGATAAACGAAAACGTCTCACCCGAAGTGAGGGAGGACTTCGAAAGCCATTTCAATAAACATGTCCCGGAAGAGGCCCCTTACTACGAGCATACGCTCGAAGGCCCGGACGACATGCCGGCTCATATTAAGGCGTCTATACTCGGGAGCTCGGTGACGGTCCCCGTGAAGGACGGCAGGCTCAATCTCGGCACCTGGCAGGGTATCTACCTATGCGAGCACCGTAACCAGGGCGGGCCGAGGAAATTGATCGTAACGATAATCGGGGAAAGGAAGACGAAATGAAGCGCGGCGATACTGATAATGAATCCGTAAACTGAATTCATCTTCTGCCGATAAAAAATCCGGCAATAAAACCCAGCGCCAGAAGCGCGGCGTACTTCCTTCCGTCGCAGCAGGGGATGAAACGGGTGCTCTCTTCGGTTACCTCGATAACCCCGACGGGCTTTGCACGTACCCCGGCCCCCGCGCCGCCGCCCTCTTTGTCGGCCCCGTTCTTATTATCTTTCCCAGTCTCCCCGAATCCCCCGCCGAAGCCGTAGACGACCTTGGCCACAGGGATAATCGTCTTCCCCTGTGCCTCTATAGGCTCTCCGTAAACGGACTTGACCGCCGCTCCCCCGTAGAGCCGATCCGTAATGGAATCAAAAAACTCTTTTAATCTCATACTTAAATCATAACACCATAATCAAAGAATATCTTACGGCGTCAGCCGATAGATATGGATTGTACTGCTCCCCTTTAGTCAAGCTGGGTTTAAGTTGGGATTTTGAAGTGTGTGGCAACTTCCTATAACTTTATATATTGCTTTACTCTTGAAAGTTAACACCCTATCATGCTTAGCTCTTTATCCGATTTTAGCAAGCCCAGCAATCAAGAAAAGTCATTTCAAATTACATTGCATAATACTCATTAGTTATAATTTGGCCTGAAAAGTAATTTATACATAAATCTAAATACGAAGGGCTTGTAAGTACTTCAACAAAAATAATTTAAGAGCATTAGAATTAGTATCGGAGAATTATGTTATGGGCCAATATTACATATGAGGCGTGTGGGTACATGAATATCTTCATGAGATTAAGTAAGTTGATTATTTTGTTATTTCTATCGCTTGCCGTCAGCGCATTGTACGCTGATTCAGTTTTTGCTCAACCCAAATGCAACGGTCTGGAAGCCACAATCATAGGCACGCCTGCTGATGACATGATTGACGGCACGCCTGGTCCGGATGTCATCGTCGGACTTGCTGGGAATGATGTAATTAGGGGCCTCGGGGGTGACGACACAATATGCGGGGGATTAGGTAATGATTTAATCATAGGTGGAGCTGGAAACGATCAGCTCTTTGGGGGACCAGGAGCCGATACTTTAAGAGGCAAGACCGGCAATGATACATTGAAAGGTGGTAGGGGAACTGATTTTCTAAATGGCGGTCTCGGTATAGATGAATGCCTGGACCAAATAAGATTACATGCCTTCACTAGTTGTGAAGGGCACAACGAGGTCATGATGCTCGATCTGATCAATAACGTCCGGGCGGAAGCAAGGAACTGCGGCGATACGTTTTTCCCCGCGGCTCCTCCACTTAACTGGGACGACAGGGTTGCGGCAGCCGCCCTCAGCCACTCGACCGATATGGCCAAGAACAAGTTATTCGACCATGAGGGCTCTGACGGCTCAGACCCGGGGGACAGGCTCATGAACGAAGGCTATGACCCGAGTAACTGGGGGGAGAATATCGCGGTCGGGTTCGATCTCGAGGCTGTTGTTATGGACGCATGGCTCAATTCCCCCGGTCACTGTGCGAACATAATGGACCCTTCTTATGAAGATGTCGGGGTCGGGGTTGATAAAGGTAAGTTCAAGGGCAAAATGGAAACATACTGGACTTTAGACCTTGCGACTGAGATAAAGTAATCTGTCTCTCAGCATTTCTTATTAAAGTTGTACTGCTCCCCATTTCTATCAAGCTGCGTTTAAACGGGAAATATGATTCCTAAAATACTCTTCTTCCGCCTGAACCGGTGCAAGGCTTCCAGCCATTCTCTGCTTGTAGCTCTTCTTCCACTGTAGTGTCCTACTATCTTCTTAATGGGGAGCAGTATAGGATTAAGGCAACGAATGCGGGCGGTAACTAGAATGTTGTTATGTCTTCGTCGAAACAGTATAGTAATTAGCGTTTTCTATATTCGAACCAGAAAAAAGCACATCCCGGAGCATGACCGTGGCGGAAATAACCCGAAGCAAGACCAGAGTCAAGGGTTTCGAGAACGATGAAATGGACTTTCAGCTCATGAGGCAATTGGGCTCAGCCTCTTTCGGAGGGGCGTCCGTGGGCGAATGCCTCTCGACCGCGGCGCGCATAAAGGACGGAGACCCGGAAAGCTGGGTTGACGAATTCGCGAAGCTCGCCCGGTGGCAGCAGAAGGACGCGCACAAGCGCGCGTCGAAGGGACACACGACGAGCGCCCGAGACCTGTTTTTTAAAGCCTCGAATTCCTTCCGCGCGGCCGAGTATTACACCAGCCCCCTCGACCCCGCGCACAGGGACCTCGGTATAAAATCCCGCGACTGTTTCATCGAAGCCATGAAGTACGTCTGGCATACCTTCGAGGAAGAGATGCTGACTTATAAAAATATCGATCTCCCCGTCTACATCATGACACCAAGCCCCGAAGCGCAGAAGAGGAAAACACTCCTCATCGTGAGCGGATTCGACGGCACTCTCGAAGAGGAGTACTTGATGCACGGCTATCCGGCTCTCGAAAGGGGATACAACGTCGTACTCTATGCCGGGCCGGGTCAGATGGACCTTTACAGGTTTTTTGCGAACACACACTTCGAGCCCGATTTCGAGAACGTCACGAAAACCGTAATTGACTTTATTATCGAGAGACCCGAGGTAGACCCCGCGAGGCTTGCCCTCATGGGAATAAGCGTCGGCGGATATTTTTCGGCGAGGTCCGCTGCTCACGAGCCCAGGATAAAGGCCCTCATCCCGAACTCCCCCATAATGAACCTGCACGATTACCTGAGCGCATTTATCGGCTACGACCCCGCGGAGATACCGGACGACCGGAATTTCACATTAGAGGACATCCCCAATATCCCGGACGATGTGTTCCCTCCGGAAGCGAAATCGAGGACCACGAACCTGATCGTGCGCTATGGACAGCCCACGTTCAGGGACACGTTCATTTATCTGAGGGAATTTAACGTTGGCGACGCCGTGGTGAAGAACATCAAATGCCCTTGCCTCGCGCTCGAAGGCTCGGGCGAGGGGGGAGAGCCCGAGAAACAATTTAACGAGTTCGCCGAAAAAGTCTCGGGGCCCGTAACGAAATACCGGTTCACGGAATTAGAAGGAGCCGACACGCACTGCCAGGTGGGGAACCCCTCTTACGCAGCCGCCGTCGCTCTTGACTGGCTCGACGAGGTATTCGAATAAAAGACATTCAATAGGGCTAAACTCGCTGCTTGCGGACTGCAATATAAACGACCGTGAAGGCACATCGTTCTCATGACGGCCGACAGTTCCTTTAGGCCCGGCGTACTGGTACACTTCTACGATCACCAAAAGAGGTCTTCATGAGCACAGGGCCGCATATGATTTTTTCGCAATTACGTATCCTATCTATCACATTGGCAGTAGTGTGCTGTCTCGCATCGTTCGTCGCTTACGCCGAGGCAGGAGCAGGTGAGAACATGACGGAGGTTATCGAGCTCGGCAAATGGACCGAGGGCGGCCTTACCGAAATCATGACCGAATCCTCGAAACTCGGGGGCGCAGGCGACCGGATAAATTTTATATCGGGTAAATTTATCGGCACGCCGTACGCGGGCTCGACACTCACCGGGGACATTAAAACCCCCGAAGTATTCACGATCGACCTCGAGGGCATGGACTGCTTCACGTTCATTGATTACGTCGAGGCCATGAGCCTTTCCGGGTCGTTCCCGGAATTTAAGGACACGCTCAGGAAGATAAGGTACCGTAACGGCGTTGTCGCGTTTCCTAACAGGAATCATTTCTTATCCGACTGGCCTGTATACAATTCCACATATATAAAGGACGTGACTTCAGCCCTGGGCGGAGATAAAACAATGGAGGCATCGAAATACCTGAACCGTAAAGGCGACGGCACGTATTACCTGCCGGGAATCCCCGTAGTAAGCAGGACCATTTACTATATACCTTCGGACGCACTCGACGCATCCGTTTTGAGCAATCTTATGACCGGCGACTTCGTCGGCATATACACCGAGAAGGAAGGTCTCGACGTCTCTCATTCAGGGATGGTCATCAAGAAAAACGGCAAGGCTTTCTTAAGGCACGCGTCATCGAAGGAAAAGAATCAAAAGGTCGTCGATGAAAACCTGAGCGAATACATGAAAAATAAGCCCGGACTGGTGGTATACAGGCCGGTCAGGTAACGGACATGCGATGAACCCCGAAGATCTCGTATTAGAAGCGACCGATTATTATTACAAAGGCGAATTCGACCGCGCGATCGAGGCGCTCGATAAAGCGATCGAGCTTAACCCCGATTTCGCGGAGGCTTGGTACAACAAGGGCATTACGTTCTCGGTCATGGGCCGCACGGAAGATGAAATCAGGGCCTACGACAATGCGTTAACTATAAATCCGCGTTACGCAGAGGCCTGGAACAACAAGGCGTCCGCTCTGGGGAGGCTTGGCAGATACGAAGCCGCGCTCGAAGCCGCCGCTAAGGCTGTAGAGCTGAATCCCGGTTTCCCCGTTGCATGGTGCAACAAGGGAGCCGCTCTCAGCGCGTTAGGCAAAGAGCTCGAATCGATCGAGGCGTACGACAGGGCTATAGCCATACGGGGGAATTACGTCGAAGCCTGGTATAACAAGGCGGTATCGCTCCAGAATCTGGACAAGCTAAAAGGAGCGCTCAAGGCTTACGACAGGACGCTCGAGATCGACCCCGATTACTCGGACGCACTCTATAACCGTGCGGGCCTTCTCCTCAGAGCGGGTGAACCCGAAAAGGCCGTCTCAGACCTGAAAAGGGCCATCGAGCTCGAACCCGCGCTCGGAGAAAAAGCCCAGGCCGACGAGGAGCTAAAGGCTATTCTCCCTTAATCGAAACTGTTATTTTCGATAAAAAGTGCTAACCTTATAATTCCCACACAACATAGAAAGGAGAAATATTATGGCCCTTAACGCTAAAGAGCTTACAGACCTTTCGAAAGAGAGCACGAAAGCCAGACTCAACGCAGATAAAATCCTCGACTTCGTCGATGTTATTAATAAAAACTCGGAAGACCTCGAAGGAGACTTGATCCAGGCTACCGAAGCGATAAAAGAGCTTTCCGACAAGATAAGCCCGTATATAGACGAAATAAAAAACCAGATAGAAACACAGCTCGATAAAATCCAGGTCGACCCGGATGAGGCCAAAGACGCTGCAGAGAAGCTCTTCCTCTTTCACGGAGACATACATCAGGTGATATCGTGGGCAGACGTCCAGAAGAACGCGCACAAGCAAAACTCCTACTGGTGGCGCTACTGGGCGGATGTGCTCGAGAACGTAATGCAGCTTGAAGTCGCGAAGCAGGCAAACGTCAAGGAATAAAACTTTACGCGGGTATCAGCCCCGATCGCTCAATCCCTGAAAGCGGGCAGTATATCTTTCGATACCATTTCAACCACCGAGTCTAATGTTTTAACGGAGAACGCCAAATACTTTGTATAAACTGCATTAACGGTTGATCCAATCGAAAGAATAACGCGGAGATTCCGTGATTAATTCCCGGTTCGGGAAAAGAAATCCTCCGCGAGCTTATACACCTCCTCGGCGCAGCCCCACGATAGCGTAAACCCCGCACCACCATGGCCGTAGTCGTGTACTAGGGCCCTGCCGCCGGGCAGATCTTCGATCTCGAGCCTTACCTCCGACCTTCCAGGGCGGAGCCCGACCCTATGGCCGATAACCTCCGCATCTGCCAGCGGGGGCTCGATTGCGATGCACTTCTCCAATATTTTGTCAGAGGTTTCGGGGTCAATACTCAGATTCCAGTCATTCTCTTCCGCTGTCCCTCCGAGAACACAGTCCTCGTTCCGGGGCACTATGTAGATAGGGGCGAGCTTCCCCGATTCTACGCTGATAATACGATTCAAACCGACATTCCTCACCAACACTATCTGCCCGCGGATCGAAAAGGTGTTTTCGTCTCGACATAATTTCCCCGCTCCGAGCCCGGCACAGTTAATGAGTAACCGCCTGTCTCCCGAAATATCCTCGAGGGAAACCACTTCCCTGTCGAGCTTTTCCAATACCCCACCCAATTCAGTAAACCTATTGAGGAGGTACCGCATATATACCGGGGTCTCTATACGCGGCACTTCCGTGACGAACCCGTCCACATAGCCCGGAGGAAGCTCCTCCGGCCCTGCCCTTCGGAACGCACTCACCGCGGTTTTCCAAAACGGCTCTTCTACTTTCTCATCGAATATCTTGAGCAGAGGGGACATCGAGATGCCGGTTTCGGGGATAAGGCTCAGATTGACGAACCTCCCGTACGAAAAGGCCGCCCAGCCGAGCACCCTGTCCCGGGGCGCGACCTTATACGGATACCAGTACGCCGGCGCGACATCCGATGTGGTATTCGGGGGGAGCGAATAGGCGGCTATCCCTGACATCAACCCCCTGCTCCAATAGCCTGACCCCGCATGTAAGACCCGACACCCCGGCGCCAAGTATTATAGCGTTCCTTTTTCTCATAAAGGGCTATTCTCCTTCCCTCACGCGCCTCACCATTTCCACGATCACTTCCCGGGCCTCCTCCTTGCTCCTCGCCTCCCTGATAAAACCGATCCGCCTGCTGAACACCTCGGAGCCCGCCCTGAGCCGCAAGTGAAATCCTAACCTGTCGACAGACGTCATCGAGGCCTCTTCCGCGTTCACTCCTGCGAACCCCTTCGCGAGTAGTAAGAGCGCGTCACGGTGATCCTCGTTCATATGCCAGATTATCCCCTGAGAGTCGTCCGCGAGCGGATCGACTCCGGCCCCGTAATATTCTTCCGCGGTCACCCACCCCATCGCGCCGAAGCCGCCCACGAAATAAATATCCGCGATATCCATGCGGTAGAAAAAGAAATCATCGAAATCGACCCAGTAGCTGGCGTTTCTGTAGCGGGAGAGATAAAGCTCCCTGGCCTCGCCGGTCTCGCCCCCGGGGACCTTCGACACCCCGCCGATCAGCGTAACGCGCGATGCGTCGAGCGGGTCTCCCTGGGTATCGGTCTGCGATATAAAGAGACTCGCATGCGGGTCGCGCTCGAGGTTTTGAGTATGCACGGCCATGGTGCTGATAAGGAGTATAGGACGCCCTTTGGCGTCGAGCCCGTAAGGCATGAGCGAGCCGAAGGGCGAGCCCGGGTGCTTCTTAGAATTCGTCGATAGCGTCCCTGTTCTGTTCCTGTATACGAGTGTCCTGACTCGCTCCGCATAAGAGGGCTCGGGCACGGGCTCCCGGTTTTCCGAAGACGACGTCCATCCGTGCTGTCTCGAAGTAGATTTGGACATTTGGTTTCTCTCCCGAAGGGTTTATTTTTCTAAACAGTTTCAAACTGAGCTATACAGTCTGCTGTCTCGTACGACCATTTTAATTATACATTACAGCTCGACGCGCTTTCTCCGTGACGACCCGATTTGGTCTTCGCCGGAATATTCTTAATAATCGATTATAATAACAGCCCATGGTCAAGTTCATTGATGAAGCGAAGATATACGTGAAGTCCGGGGACGGAGGCAGGGGCTGCGTTAGTTTCAGGAGGGAGAAGTACGTCCCGCACGGCGGCCCGAACGGGGGGGACGGCGGAAACGGCGGCGACGTAGTGGTCATAACGAATGAAAACATGACATCACTCCTCGACCACAGATACAAGCAGCACTACAGGGCGAAAAGAGGCGAGCACGGAAAGGGAAAGGATATGCACGGGAAAAACGCCGAGACGCTCCACATCCCTGTGCCAATGGGAACGATTGTCAGGGACTTCGGAACGGGTGAGGTCCTCGGAGACCTTACTGAAAAGGATGAAACGCTGCTCGTCGCGAAAGGCGGCAGGGGCGGCAAAGGAAACGCCCGGTTTGCGACATCGACCAACCAGGCGCCGAAGATAGCCGAGCCCGGCGGCGAAGGCGAGGAGAAGACATTACTCCTCGAGCTGAAACTCCTCGCGGACGTGGGCATAATAGGGTTTCCGAACGCCGGGAAATCCACGCTCATATCCAGAATATCGGCCGCACGACCGAAGGTCGCGGATTACCCCTTCACGACGCTCGTACCGAACCTTGGGGTGGTAAGCTACGGGGACGGAAAAACGTTTGTTATCGCCGATATACCCGGGCATTATTGAAGGCGCTCATGAAGGGGCCGGACTCGGCATCCAGTTCTTGAGGCACGTCGAGCGCACGAAGATTCTCATACACCTCATCGACCTTTCTCCGGATACGGGAAGGGATCCTCTCGACGATTACGAGACCCTGAACAGGGAGCTCGAAGCTTACAGCGCGGAGCTTTCGAGGAAACCCCAGATCGTCGCGCCCAATAAGATAGACATTACGGAAGCTAGAGAGAAGCTCAAAGAGGTCAAAAAATATTTCGATAAAAAGCGAATCACGATTTGCCCCGTATCCTCCGCAACAGGAGCCGGGCTAAAAGAACTCGTCCTCGCAACTATGAAGCAACTGGAAACCCTCGCTTCCGAGAAAATAGCATAATTCCAGATGGTTGCCAGTCAATTATAATCTAACACATCAGATCAAGTTCAAGCCCCGTTACATCTCCTCGGGAGGGCAGTCGTCGGCAAAACAAGCCTCGAACACGGCCATCATTCCGTTATCCTCGTGCTGTCCGATGTGGCAATGGTAAACCGCCTTGCCCTCTATTATGGGGTTCCTGAAATCGATGACTACCACGACTTCACCGGGCCCGTCAAAGTCCGGGTCCTGTCCCTCATAAGGCAGGTTCACGGTATCCTGATACCCTATGAACGGCTGCTCAACACCGTTGATCTCGCATACCTGAAAGTCCGTCAAGTGAATGTGGAATACATGGAGCTCCTGAGACGTATTCTGAAGCGTCCATCTTTCGAGGCCCCCGATATGCACCACAGTATCCACACGCTCGGGGTCGAATTCCTTGCCGTTAATGAAGAAGGTGTCCCCGTCCTCGGTTTCGGAGAATACGAAATTCCTGCTCCTCTGGACCGGCTGGTCGCACAGATTCTCAACGACAGGAAATTCGGCCTGGGAAATTGGAAGCTCGATCGGATTCTCGACGGGGTCGCCCTCGACGACCATCGTCAGCACAGTCTCTCCTCCGTATTGGTCTCCCTGGGGACCGGTGCTTATTTTCCTCGCCCTCAGCCTGTATGTCCCCGGCTTGCCGCCCTGGACCAGAACCCCGACACGGGAAGCGGTCGGCATGTATTCCTCGTCCTTTACCACGGTCTGGTTATGCCTGTTGCCGTCTCTTTCAATTTCATAGAACTGATGGCCTTCGAGTACCAGGTCATAGTAGTGGTCGGCGCCGATATTGGCGATGTGCCAGAACTGCGTCTCGCCGGGTCGTATCGTCAGCACCGGGTTCGTCTGTCCGTTGACCGTTGGGTTCGTAGGCGCGCTAATATCTATATCATCTCCCTGCGGCACCTGACCGTCTATTATCTGCACGTCCTTCAGGTACATGATCTGCTCCTTAACGCCCTGGAGCTGAGGGAACGGGGCGAGCACTCCGTTGACGATCAGCCCCCCCGAAAGTCCGCTCATAATCTGATATTCCGTGAGACCGAAAAGGTGGGCATGATAATAGAACATACCTACAGGGTGGTCATCGGGGATCTGGACTTCATAGTCGAAGCTCCCTGACGGCGTTATCATGATGAATATATCGTCAGAAGGGCTCAAGGGGCTTACATTCATGCCGTGATAATGGACGTTCGTCATCTGGTCTATCAGGTTGTGTACCCTGAGCCTTATCGTATCGCCCGGGTTCACCCTTAGCACAGGCGGCGTATATTCGCCGTTGTAAGTTGGGCTCACGAACTGTTTTCCGTTTACTTCGTTCTGAGAGAACAGGACATCGAAGTCCTCGTCGATCACTCCTCCTACGCTGGATATAATGGGAGGATTGTGAAAGGCCTCTCCGTCAGGCTTATGATGGGTGGTTTCGCATCCGCTTACCGACAAAAAGGAAATGATGAAAATTATTAATAATGTGCCTGCGGCTCCGGCGTGGTATCGCATGTATCCTCCTGTCCCGAATTCACTATATCTACAGTGTAGGGATTTTTTCCTTTTCCCGCAATAGCCTTTTAATATCGGAAGTGATTTTTGCGGGCTCGAGCAGGTAATGGGGGTACGTCAAGAGCAGCGTGCCGTCCCCGTCGACGAGAAATACAGTGTTAGTATGGGTCATGAGGTACTTGTCCCAGTGGTCCTTCTCGCTCCTCCCGTAAACTTCCTCGTGCTTCACAATTGTAACCCCGTAATCCCTGGCCGTTTTTTTTATCCCTTCCGGTGTCCCCGTCACGCCTATAAAGTCCTTATTGAAGTAAGGTATGTATTCTTTTAACCTCTCTGGCGTATCCCTCTCGGGGTCAACGGTTATAAAGAGGACCTGCACATCGGCAGATCGGTTACCAAGCTCCTCCATCACTTTTTTCAGCTTCGATAGGGTTACGGGACATACATCGGGGCAGTTCGTGTACCCCCACTCCAAGAGCACCACTTTACCGCGGAACCGCTTGAGGGATATGGGGAGCCCGTCCTGATCGATGAGGTTGAAATCCGGGGCCTGCCTGCTGTAAGCCTTGCCGTAGTATTTCTCCCTTAAGTCATAGTTATGAAACATATACGCCAACAGGGCCCACCCGGCAATTGCGGCTGCAAGTGTCAATATTATCAGGAGATTCTTTTTCATGTCGTCTGAAGTTAAAACATTATATCCCATGTTCGGCGATTAGAGGATAGCCCGCTTGCCCGCATATATATATTTGTGGAATATGCAAATATTATTGATTACACTTTGCGTTATGAAAAACCTCGGAAAGATGCTGTTCGCTCTGGCATTCATATGCATATGCACGATGTCTTACGCCCAGAACCCCGTCGATTCGGATAAATTCAGCTATGACAGCAACCAGGTGCTTCATCCCGAGTGGTACATAAAGATCACGGACTGGTCCTTTTATACAGCCGCCAGGGTCGCGATACTGAGCTCCGTCACGATAGAGAACACAGCCGACGTTCCGTACAGGGACATACGCGTGAATCTCATTTACACCTCGTATTCACAGCCCGCCGCCGGAATCATTGCCACATCCACCGGGATGCTGCCTGTCACGCTCCCGCCAAAAAGCAAGAACACATATCTGAAGGGCGGCTTAACCGTGGGAGCCGGGAACCAGAACTATGACTTGGGCGATATACAGGTAATATCGGCGACGCCGATCAAGGAATGAATTATATCCCTACGATAAGTCCTGAAAGCAGTAATAACGCACAATGAGAGAGTCAAGCGAACACTCAGCCCGCGCAGAACCGTCTTTTTTTCACTTGCTTCTAATCGCGGCGGGAATTTCCCTATTCATTCTAACGACTGATTTCATCCCTGCGTCAGGGGCCGCTTTATCCTCCGACTCCGGTCGAACACGCGTTCAATACGACGAAGGCGGCATTGCGCCGGTTACGGTACCCGATGTAACCCAGGCGGGGGAGCCGGGTGAAATTGAAGACGACGCGCAGTCCGCGGACGGCACAGCCTCCGAGCCCAACCCGCCTGTCGACGAAACCGAGCCCTACGTTGAGGACCCTGATACATATGGAGACGAATCCGAAAATTATCAGGACGGAGATCCGCAAGAGTTCCAGGAAAATGAAGAGTTTTTATCGGACGAGCAGGCGCCTTTGGTGGAACAACCCGACCCTTTAGTAGACGAGCCCCCGCCGCTAGTTGACAGGCCCGGCCCTCTTGTAGAACATACAGCACCCCTAGTCGGCCAACCATACCCTCTAGTCGAGCAGGCCCGGCCTCTCGTCGACCAGGGATATCCGCTCGTTGAGCAGCCCTCGCCGCTTGTACGTCAGCCCGCCCCGCTCGTTATCCAACCTGCTCCCCTCGTAGGGCAGTCCGCTCCGCTCGTCAATCACCCGGCGCCCCTCGTAAGACAGCCCGCCCCGCTCGTTATTCATCCCGCACCCCTGGCGCACTAGGAACTCAGGGCTTATAGATAGGACCGCGCTCGCTCAGAGCGATATCGACAGCCTATTGACAATTTTACAAAAGGTCAATATAACAACTAAATAGAGCAACAGGAGAGAAAGCATGAAAAACTTTAAACATAATATATTACCGGCAGGATATGTATTATTAGCGTTAATGGCCCTTCCGGGTCTCACAGCATTATTCGCGAGCTCTGATACCGCCAGCGCGTCTGTGTTATCCTCCGGCAAAGGGACCCTGCTGGTCCAATACGATGACGATGACATGGCGCCCCCTATTCCGGACACCCCCCAGGCCCCCGAGCCCGGCGATATCGACGACCCTGCTCTCTCGCCCGATAGCGTAATCACTGAGCCTGATCCGCCTATAGACCAGACAGAGCCCTACATAATACAGCCCGGCGAGCCTGTAATAAACGAGAACGTAAACGTGGTAAACGAACCCGAACCTCAGCAGGCCGACGACAATGGGGACGTACAGGACGAGCCAGGACCCGCCGTAGAAGAGCCCGAAGCCGTCGTAAACGAACCCGACCCCGTCGTTAACCAGAATACGCCCATAGTGAATGACGAGTAATTGTAAACGCGCCAGAGTTATGCACCGCGTAACCGGGAAGCAGGAAGAACTCAAGATACTAGCATTTCTGTAAAAACCTGTTACAGTCTCACTGCGGCTTTGTTAACGCCAAAGGAGGTAGTGAATAGTGCTATTCGACAGAAAGATTGAATTCAGCGATTCCAAAAAAGAAGAATGGGAGCTCCTGAAATCGAAAATAGGTACGGGGATTGAGCTGCCCCTGCCCGATTCCGAGCGCTGGTTCCATGCACATATGGATGGAGACGATATTATCGTGGAAAGCGCCAGGCTAAACGTCCGTCCCCTGATGATCCATGACCCGATAAGAATAAACTTTCAAGAATTCGAGATTGTCGCCAGACACTATAACAGCTTCCTCGAGCTCCAGGTAAGGACCATGAGCGACACGCATGAAGTGAGGGATAAGGTGAGGAACCTCCGATACGTCTTTATGCTCATATATCATTTGATCTAGGACTCATACAGGGGCCGCCTTAACATACAGGATTACGACCTTATCCAGGAGACAAACGAGGCGCTCCCCCTTTGTTCCCAAAAAATTACTACGAACTCATGGCTCAATATAACCTGTGGATGGACGGCAAGCTGTACGACGTATGCGGCCGGATCCCGGATAACGACCGAAAGAAGGATCTGGGGACATACTTCAAATCGATACACGGCACCCTGAACCATATTTATTACGGTGACATAGCCTGGCTTGAAAGACTCCGCGACACTAAATTCACCCCGCGGGAATTAGGCGTCGATATTTTCGAGGATTTTGACGATCTGAGAGCGGCCCAGGAAAAAATCGACATCGAATTGATTGAGTGGGCGGGGACATTGACCGGGGAATACATGGACCGTGATTACGTATATATCAGCAATGTGGACGGGCAGACCAGGACGTTTCCGAGATGGATACTTGCCGCGCACATGTTCAATCATCAAACGCACCACCGTGGTCAAATAACGACATTAATTAAGCAGCTCGGAATCGATCCCGGAATTACGGATATTCCGTTTCTGCCTTCCCTTCAAATTATGATGGAGCGCAAATAGAATTTTAACTCTATCTTAACGGTACCTTAACTTTTCTCGAATAGTTTAATGTGTCGTCAGTTTTTTTTACATTCTATTTTCCCGGAGACCCCGCTAATGATAAAATTTGCAATGCCGATCATGTCCGCCGCTTTATTTGCAATACTCACCGGTGTTTCATCCTTCGCACAGACAGAAGGATTTAATGTCAAAACCCCCGTCCAGACCATATCCGACAATTCCTCTAAATTCATCAACGGCATTTCGGCGGATGTGAAAGGAGACCCGAATAACTCCATCCCGCAGAATATAATCTGCAGAGCCGAATGCATTCTCGCAATCCCGTCGATCCATGTGGCTCCCGGCAGGGACGATTTTGCAGGCACGGGACTTCTCGGATGCCGCTACACGGATTCCGGGAAATTCGCCCCCCCTATATTCTTTCAGATTACGAACCTTGAGACCTTCAATGAAAACGGCGGGGGACTCGTAGTGCTCGTCATGGACAGAAGCGGCGTAAAGTCCGTTCTCGGCGATCAGGTTCAGCTGAATCACGATAATACGGTTTCTGGTTCGGGGACAGGCAACGAAACGCCGAAATCCTTCATAGCCTACGCCGGACCCGCAGGCGGCCAGGTTAAGGCGTATGACGCATCCGGCGGCACGCTCGTTTACGATAGCGGGGATACTTTCAATGCATATCAGCAGGACGTGGAGCCTGTGGATATAATGCTGTTCAGCATCGACATACCGCCCGCGCTGAGGGGATTCAATACGTCGCTCGAACAATTAAGAAAAGGGTGTAAGTAGACAACTCTGGTAATCGCCGCCGGGACATGCGGGAAGCACGCTCCATGGTATCTGCCGGACAGCCTCGCTATTCAAAAAAACAGGTACCTTCGCCGTTCTCCTCCTCGAAGGTATACTGACAATAACAGACCCCGATCTCCCCGCAGTCAAAGGAAGTGCTGCACTTATTCCCCTGATTGCAGTCGTCGCACTTTACGGGTGTCGACGTCAGATAAATGACTGCCGCCGACAGGATCGTGACGATTGCCAGAGCGATAAGCACTTTTCTCATTCCGATATATACGCTTTTTTTACCCACGGACTTCTCCAATCAATAGCGGGACTTTCTCCATAATCTTACCGCAACCACAAGTGCAGGCAACATGAAAAGTAGCGGAAAGCTTCCGTCCCCGCCCTCGGCGGCGAGAGCGCAGCCCGAGCCCCCGTTATGCTTACTCTCCCCGCAAAGCGTGCCGTTTATATCGCACTGGGGTGTTATACCCTTCTCCCTCTGTCGCTTATTGAGTCCGAACACCGCTTTGTCGGTTTTGCTGTCAGCGTCACAGCCGCAAATCTGGCTCGCGCAGCAGCTGCACCCGACCTCCGATTCGAGCTTGACTATCTCCGAAATTGCACAGCCCTGAAGTCCGGAGCACGCTTCCCCCACGAGCCCCCTGTCGTTACACCGCGATGTACACAAAGTAGCGTCGCATGTATACCCGGATTGGAGGTCATTGGAACTAACACAGCTGTCATACTCCTCGCACACCTCACCGCAGTCGACGTTAGGCGGGGGAGGAGGAATGTCCTCGCTGATAAGCGGACAACCTCCGACCGATTCCGGCGCGTCGGGTATGCAGCCTCCCGGAGGCGGTACCGGCGCTGTGCCGGTGATATTCGGGTTGTATGCGGCTGACCACACGAGGTCGTCCTCCAGCACGCAGGCCTGATTATCGAGCCCCACCTGATAGGGCCCGTCGTAGGTCGGACACGAGCATTGCACTATCCCCTCCTCCCCGGTCCTGAGACAGGGAGCCGTCATGCACCCGGCATAAAGGGATTGCGGACAGTTCGTATCTCCTATACCCTCCTCAGGGATGCAATCGAAGCTGAACACGGATATGACGTCAGCCCCGGGAATAAAACTCCCGCTGTTTATAGATTCGCAGACAGGAGCCGAGTTCGTCGTCTGACAACCGCTTCCGTCGGCGCCGCATACATCCACAGTATCGAGATATATGTCCTTATCGAGTATTGCGTTTATATCGACGAAATATTTCCCATACGCGATTTCGAAGCACTTGCAATTTGCGAACGTACCGTCCCCGGTAAGCTCGCATGTCTCTGGTCCGGGGCCCGAGTAATAACAGAGGGCATACGGTCCCCCTTCGCACGGCAGAAAATTCGTAGGTTCGAGTAATATATCGGCATATGCAGGGCCGAACGGGGTAGTCATCAAATCGTTCGGCACGAAGCTGAATCCCGCGTGCGAGCGCGGAATAAAGAACAAATTAACGGCAAAAAGAACCACAATGACGGCACGCAAAAAGTTCATATCTCTCATCTCCTTACCCATTTGAATTATTGAAAGAAATCTCCCGCCCTCCGTCCCGCTCAAGGCTTACACCCGGGATTGATTAAACGTTTGCCTAATTATTGGTCTCTTTCAATTTTATGTCAATACAGTCAATAGAATAGATTCAGATCAGGCATGGTGCCGGAAGAGTTCTAATAGTCCCCGCAGACGAAGGTCGTAACGAGGGGATAGCCGGTATCCTGTCCGGACTCTATGGCCGAAGGTTGAAAACCGTGAAAGAATTATGATACTGTATAAACTGCTGGGAAGCTTTACAAAAATAAAATGCGGGCTTACCACAAGGAAAAAGGAGGGGGTATTATGATTAGAGCTGCACACTGTTTACCAAAGAAGCTGAGTTCAATCTCACTCTATATATTCATTGCCGTATTATTTGCGGGCTACGGCTCGTTGTTCCTGCAGGTTAGCGCCAACGCCCAGGATGCGAATCCGAATATAGACCCTAAGGCTGCAGCCGTCCTTCAGGCCATGAGCTACTATATGGGCAGTCAATATGAATATACATTTAAAGCGGAAATGATGTTCGACGATGTGCTGGAATCCAAACAGAAGATTCAATACAACGCGGAAGAAACCGTATACCTCAAGAAACCGGATAAATTTTACGTGGGATATATAACCGACCTCGGGGGATACAAACTCTGGTATGACGCAGGACAGGCGACGCTCCTTGAAGTGCCGCTTAACGATTTCTCACTCGCGACGCTTCCCCCTTCTGTAGACCAGGCACTGAATAAGCTGAAAGAGGAATATCAGTTTACCCCCGCTCTGAGCGAGTTTCTTTTTATAGATACGTACAAGGCAATGACAGCTGATGTTATTTCCGGGGCCTATTTTGGTCTAAGCAAGGTCATGGGCACGAATTGCCACCATCTGGTATTCGTCGAGAAGGATATTGACTGGCAGATCTGGATCGAAGACGGCAAACGCCCGGTCCCGAGGAAGCTTGTGATTACCTATAAGAACATGGCCGAGTCACCGCAGTTCATCGCCCTGATAAAAGACTTGATTTTCGGAAAGCCTATAACGAACTTCGCCTTCAAACCCGAGATCCCGAACGTAAACAGCCGGGTGGAATTTAATCAGATCACCGGAAACCAGAAGTTTAAGATCGGAAGCATAAGAGCTTTTGAGTAGACAGGGGTTAATAAAAGGAAAGAAGTGAGCCGGGGTATCCGGCTCACCAATTTTTTCCGTTAAGCCAGTACTACATTCTGAGCCTGGGGACCTTTCTGTCCCTTTACAACGGTGAACTCTACGCGCTGACCTTCTTCCAACGTGCGGAAGCCGGTCGCTTTAATTTCACTGTAATGTACGAAAACGTCTTCGCCGTTCTCTACCTCAATGAAACCGAAACCTTTTGTAGAATTGAACCACTTTACAGTGCCAATTTTACGTTCTGCCATTAGGGTGCTACCTCCTATTTTAAATTGGGTTATGCAAGTGGTTCAAAATCGCTTTCAGATGGTAATCTTACATTTGACAAGAACTACTGCAACCTTAACTGTATTTTAACTTATTTAAATCCTGCCGTCAACTTTAATAATATTTCAGGCTCTTTTTTGCTTGGCCGCCGGATACCGTCTCACTCAAAGAAATCAGAGTGAGCCGGTCCAATCTATATGGTCATAATACGCTCCCCGCTGTCGTACACGGTGATCGGACCGTCCTGGGATACAGTGATTGCAAGACACCCCGCCTCTGCGCTCATTTTTGACGCGCTCGAGTGTCTCGAGCCCTTGCCTATCCCTATCTCCGCCTGGGTATCGGCGCTGGGACGTAGAAGTACCATACAGCCCCGAAACGCGCCTTCGGCCGAATCTATTATAGTCGCCCCGTCCTGTTTCGCAAAATTTATTATCTCGCTGTCCGTCAATTTGCCTATATAAGCATTGGTTATCGTCGCGTAAGGGCTTATTTCAGGAGGGTCCGACTTCTTCAATATTTTATCAGACTCACCGACAACGAAAATAGCTCCCAGGTTCCTCTCCGACATCAGGAAAGCACAACGAAAAATTCGCCTCAGGAGTTCGACGTCATAGCTCTTTTTGAGAGCAAGCCTTTCGACGGTCTCGTCGATGTGCGGAAAGTTCTCGGCCATCCAGTTCCCGTTCGAATACCTCGCGACCATCTGCCCGTCCGAAAATACCCGCACCTGCCTGCCGCCTACCGGCACATAGAATACAATCGCATCGCACTTGCTCGATATCGCGGCATGCTTCCTGAACTGCGGACCCAGGAGAAAGTTAGACGGACCATCCGCATCTATTTCCAGCTTATGGACACGCCTCAGATACCCGTATTTATCTATCCCGTAACCCAGCACCACACCGTCGACTATTTTCGCCAGGGCGATAACCACCTGCTGCATACGCCTTATATGATCGAAACGGTGAAATTGTATCTCCCCGTCGGGCAGCACGCTGGATATGTGCGTCGGATCGCCAACGATAAGAGCGGTGGATATAGGTTTTTCCTCGCTCTGCATCTGCGCGATGCTGGTCGCGGTCTCGCAAATGTTCACCATGGATAGTGCGTCAATGCCTTTGGAACGCGCGAGATCCAGCAAAAACCCGATGCCGGCTTCTTCCATCCATGCGGTCAGAATGTCCTGCTTTTCGAGAAGGTCGCGAAGCTGGTCGGGATCGAGCTGCACGAGCTTTATATCGTCGTTATCGATCTTGAGGGTGTCGGGATACATAGCGTTGATATAGAGCGAGTATTTCTTTAGAACTTCGGCCCGGTCGCTCCTTTCGAGCTCCGCCGAATCCGAACCATACCCGCTGAATGGCTTATCGATCATCGTATACGCCTGTATCTTTTCCCACACGTTCAGCTGATTATTTACATCCGAGACCGTTTTATCTATGAGCGCCTTAACCGCCGGATTAAACGTATCGATAGGCATGTCGCCGTTTTGTTGTGAAGATTCATAAGCGGTTAGATATTCCCCGATTACCTGAAAATTCGGAACGATCAAAGCAGACACATAGGATTTACCTTCGCCGAATACGAGGGCTTGCGTTATGAAGGGGTTGTCCGCGATATAGTTCTCAATTTTGGACGGTACGATTTTATGGCCGTTTGACAGGAGGAAAATTGACTCCTTATGACCGGTCAGGAACAGATACCCGTCCTGGTCGAACTTCCCCAAATCTCCGGTACGGAACCACCCGTCCCTGTCAAAGAGATTCTCATATTGCTCCTGGGAGTTCCAGTAACTGGCGGAAACCGTTTCTCCTCGCACCAGGACTTCGCCTTCGTCCGAGATTCTTATCTGGAAACCCGGAGCGACCTGACCGCAGGAACCCATCCTGCGGGCGTAAGGGCGGCTCAAGGCAGGAAAGCCGCCAGCCTCAACGATTGAATAAACGTTCAGGGGCAACAGTCCTATGGCCTCGGCGAAACCGGCGAGCTCCCTCGACAAATGAGCACCCGCGCAATAAATCCGCAGGAGCCTCCCTCCCAGTATCGCCCTCATCCTCCCGAAAAATGCCATATCTGCGCGGGTATACTGCTCACGCAGCTCCTTTGACGCCGTGGACTCCTCGGAGCGGTATTGCCTTCCAAGTGCAAGCGCCCACTGGAAAATTTTCCGCCTCGACTCAGGCATCTCGTCAAGCTCGTGCATAATTCGTCTGTGAATATACTCCAGGGCAAATGGGCTTGTCATGGTGACAGTGGGACTCGTCTGCTGAAGGTCCTCGAATACGGTATCTATGCTCTGGGAGAGCGCATTCCCAATGCCTGAATATATGTATTCGAGGGCGATCACGAAACTCTGGAAATTGCTCCAGTTCGTAGATGTGAACCCCAGGTCGAATTCGTCCAGACCAAACCATTCCGAAACGTGGGTGAGTGTATCGAGCATCCTGCCGTGTGAGAACACGACGCCCCTCGGAACCCCTGTCTCTTTGGCGGTGTAGAAAATTAGGGCAGTAGATTCCGGGTTTACGCTCTCGGCGCGTATCTTTACCGCTTTGACATCCTCCTCCGTAATTGAGCCTTTACCAATAGAAGTGAGGTGCATCGTCCGATCCCCGCTTCCGTCGATATCCTCCATAACTATTATAGAAGGTTTGTTCTCACACATATTCCCGACACCGGCCGCCTGAAAAACGTTTTGCACGAACACTAGCGACGCCGATGAATCTTTTAGTATGCGGTTCAATAGTTCGGGCTTGGAATTCGCGGCTACGGGAATGACAATCCCGCCTGAAAACAGGGACGCTATACAGACAGCCATCCACTCCGGCGAATTTTCCGAAAAAATTATTACTCTCGACCCGGGTTCAAACCCCTTGCCGAGAAGATATGCCGACAACCGGAGGACCAGCTTCTTAAAATCCCCGAACGATATATCCCGGAACTCTCCCTCCCGCTTGGACTTGTAACAAATTCTCCCGGAATAAGTCATGAGCGCTGTAAGAAGCGCCTGATTCAGGTTCCTATAATTTTTCTTCATTTAAACTATTCCCGGCCCTCAGGTGCCGGATGCGGCAACGGCGTCTTTTATTATTCTTTCGAGCTGCCTGACGTTATCCGTCCAATCATAAGAATCAAAATTGTCCAGCAGATGCTGTGATATGGATTTCAATTCCTTCCCGGGCTTTTTACCGTGCTTTAATAAGAAATGCTGGGCAAGAAGTGGGATATCTTCCAACCTCTCTTTCAACGGCGGTAGTATAATCTGAGACCCGCTGAGCTCATGAAACAGGTCTTCGAGAAATAGTCCGTCCTCCACCGACTTCTCCAGTTCCCCGTTCGTCCCCGCAATGACCCTGACATTCACTTTAATTGCACGCGAGCTGCCGGGACGAACGAACTCCCCTTCCTGTAATATGGACAATAGTATTCTCTGTATATTTATGGACAACCCGCTGATATCTTTAATATATACAGTGCCGTTATTTGCGAGCTCCACGCTGCCTACGGAAAGGGAAATAGCGGTGCTGTCGGCACCCTTTTCTTCAAACCCGAACATCCGAACCTCGGCAAGGCCTCCCTCATGGCCCTTAAGGTTGATTTTCACGAAAGGGTTTTCGGCCCTCACAGACATCCTGTGAATAGTCTCCGCGAATAAATGCTTGCCCGTGCCCGGCTCGCCCTTGATCAGCACTGCAGAATCCGTGGGAGCGATCCGCTCCGCCATGAACATCGCCTTGCGCAGCGGAGAGCATTTGCCTATGATCCCTTCGAAATGCAGCTCGCGCGTTTCTTCCTCGGGCAAAAAGAGCTTATTATTCTTAAGCCGCTTTTTTAGCAGCTCAACTTCGGACATCGCTTCCTGGAGCGCCCCTTTCTGCCTGGCGTTACCTATCGCGACCGAAATCTGATCACCCACTATCTCGAGGAGTTTCAGCTCCTCCTCATCGAACGCCCCCTTCTGGAACGAGTTAATATTTATCGTACCTATAGTCTTACCCGCATAAAGGATCGGAAGGGACAAATAGCATTTTATTCCTAACTCTCTTCCCGCGGGCCCTATCACGGTATCCATCTCCGTATCCGGGCAATACCTCGGATTTTCATCCATAATCACCTTCCATGCGTATCCGCGGGGATATGGGATTCTGGCTACCCTCTTTATATACCAGTCGACATAACCCCTGTGCGCTTTTAGAACGGCTTCCTCCCCTTCTACAAAATAAATAGATACGCTATCGGCCTTTTCTATGTTCTCGAATATCGCCTGGACGGCGTTTTCAAGCACGTTTTCCAGGTCCGTCGATTGGTGAACGCTCCTGGTAACCGCGCTGATTATAGTCTCATATCTGTTTTTCCTGGAGAGCTGGCCGAGCGTCTCTTTGAGGGCTTCCTCGGCATTCTTCCTCTCCGTGATTTCCCTGCTGAAGATGAGTATCCGCGTCTTACCGCCCATAGTTACGTATGGCCTGCCGGTAGCTTCAAACCAGAGCCAGTCACCGTTCTTGTGCCGGTACCTGTATACGGCGTGTCCCGAGGTCGAGGTATTAATAATCTTTTGAAATACCTCCATCACCGCCGGACGGTCTTCCGGGTAGATCAGCTCAAATATATCACTGCCGATAAATTCCTGGGGATCATAACCGAGGACATCCTTGTGTTTGGAGCTCAGGTAAAGGAATTTGCCGTCGATGCTCGCTTCATAGATATAGTCATATGTATTTTCAACTAATGTGCGGAATTTTTCCTCGCTCTCTCTCAGGGATTTCTCCACCCTTTTCCGCTCTCTCGCTTCCAGAGCGAGCGAAAGCAGGTCTGCGACAGATCCCGCGAAGTTCTGTTCTTCGAGGGTCCACGTCCTCTGCGGCCCCATGTGCTCATGGCATATCAGTCCTATCATTCGCCCCTTAAGCCTTACCGGGGCATCGAGCATGGAAGTGATACCCAACGGTTTGAGATACGTTTCGTCGAACTCCGACGTCCTTGGATCGGTTGCGGCGTCGTGCGCGGCAATAATTCTTTCGTTCTCCAGAGCCTTGAAGTACGTCGGGTAGTCGGAGGCTGACAACTCGGCTCCGTCGGAGTGCTTTCCGGTCCCGGCCTCATACTGCTCGATACAATGGATCCGGGTCCGCGCCTCATCGTATAACCATATATTAGCCCTCTCGACTCCCAGTGTTCTAGTCGCTGCTTCAGTTATCTTTATCAGGATCGCGTCGAGGTCTCCCGCTTCGATCGCTTCGCTCTTTGCAAGCTCCAGAAGAACTTCGTTCTGCCTCCTTAGCTGCGCTTCGTCGTGCAGGAGCTTGGCCGCTTTTTTAAGATCGGTAAGGTCCCGAACCGCCGCGGTAAAATAGACGTCACGGTTTATCTCCGTTTCGGTTATGCGGATTTCGAGAGGGAAGACGGACCCGTCTTTTCTGAGACCCTCGAGCTCAAGCCTGCGGCCGAGAACGACAGCCTCTCTTGTCGAGAGGTAGCGCTTCATACCGGCTTTGTGAGCGCCCCTGTATTTCTCCGGCATGAGAATCGTCAGGTTGACTCCGATTATCTCGTCGCGCTGATAACCCCAGATATTTTCGAATTCTCTGTTGACCATGATAACCGTGCCCTCGGAATCGATCGTCACAATCCCTTCCCCCACCGTATCGAGAACCGCCAACAGATGGTTTCCGGAATCAATTACGGACTTATTTGTTTTCCCGGGTTTCTTTTTATCGACTTTATTCATTACGATTCGGGGTAAAGGCTCATATCATCATAACCTGAGACCAAAAGTTAGTATAAGTCATTACGGGAAAGTTGTTAAGGTTATACACTCCCCTTAATGTAATATTTACATAGAAGCCCGATAGCGTCGCCAAGCCCGGGCCCGGCAGGCAATCTCCGATGCAGAATGCGAGCGTGGACCGGCTCCCGCCCGTATTTTACAAATCGTTATTGGGCTTTGCCTATTGTGGTCCCCAGCGAGGCTATTGGGTACCGCATTCGGCGACAAAATCAGGCAGGCTCGTCTGTATCCCGGGCAGGTCCGTCCAGCACTTCTCATCCGGCGTGCACTCGAGCATGTAAGCCCAGTGTGTGATCTGGCTAGAGGCTTGACCCGAGGCCATCTGCATGTTGAATGTCCAGTCGTTTCCCTTAAGCACCATTGTCCCCACCCCAGTCGTCAACGCAGGCGAGCCCACAGGCACAGCAGCAAGAGAATTGAAGGTGATATAGACCGTGCCGTTCGGAGTTACGGACCCAATCAGGTACTGACACTGCGGCGGATGCACCCCTATCTGCGCGACTACGGTTCCTGAGAAATATCCGTTCGCGTAATGATCGATATGCCATACCGTCTGGTCAATTACGGGCGAATAGCTCTCGGGATCGGATGTATCCCATTCTACGGCGGGCAGGTTTGCTTTTGGTACGTACCAGTAGGTCCCCTCGCCCTCGCCCAGCCATCTCCACCGGGGCGGCTTGACCGCGGGGGACTGCGCAATTCCGCTCAAATCCACTACAGTCTCATCAGGCTCGCATTCCTCAGGGCGGATTCTGACGACTCCGCTTCTTTCGTTGGCGCAAAGCACATCGGCTCGCGAGTCTATAGATGCCGAGACTAATATTACAAAAACTAAATATATAATTATAAGAAAGATACGAGTGCTCATCACTTCCTCCTTCAATCGGTTTTGAGGCGTGTTTCCGACCGTTGCCATAGGCAAAATATACAGCTCAATTGAACTTTCAGCTCGGGTACGGGCGAATATCAGGAACTTTATTAATATTTATCATTAAAATTATCTTCCCGGGATATTTACAAAAATCCGGCTTAATTTCGAATCTTTCTTCGGCTTGGGTAATCTTTAAACGTTTCTTGCGAGCAAGCCGGGTCATGACGAAAAAACTGCTGCCCTTACTCATTTGTTTGCCGATCGCAGTAAGCGGCTGCGCCGCGAAGACTGCCGTTCAACAAAACCCGCCGGCGGAGAAGCAATTCACCTTCAGCTGGGAATACTCGGATAACGACTCTATGAAGCCCAGGGGCGGCGTGACCGCGGGCGCGCCCGTCATACTGGACAAATCCCCGAACCCCGGATTGATCGCCGTACGGGAACCCGGCATCACGAAGTACGAGCGCGACAGAAGAGCCATTCTGTCGATGGCCGGAACATACAGGGTCACGTTCAATTTCATCGAGACAATACCGCTCCGTACCGGATACAAGGTTGACCGCCCCTATCAGTCCTGGGCGACTGAATACATAAAGGTGATCGAGGACACGGGCAGCTTCATAAGTCTCCAGCACATACTCGTAATGTATTTCCTGGACGAAAACGGGAAAGTGGAGGGCCCGTCAGTAACCAAACACTGGCGTCAGGACTGGACTTATCAGGACGAGGAGATTTTGGAGTACAGAGGCAACAACACCTGGCAAACGGTCAAAGTCCCCAGGGACCAAGCCGCCGGGAAATGGTCCCAGGCGGTCTATCAGGTAGACGATACGCCCAGATACGAAGCGCTCGCGGAATGGGTGTACGACGGGAACGATGTGACCTGGACGAGCCCCGTCACATGGCGCCCGCTGCCGAGGCGGGAATTCAGCGTGAGGGACGATTATAACGTGCTCTCGGGCGTGAACCGCATAACCATCACTCCCACCGGCTGGGCGCATGAACAGGACAACCTCAAAATGGTCGTGGACGGGGACGGTAAGGAGCTCGGGAACGACCCCTACCTCGCAAAAGAGATCGGGCTCGACCGGTATGAACGGTTGTCCGGTTTTAACGACTCGGCCGCCAGAGAATACTGGGAGCGGACCGCGCCGTTCTGGGCTGATGTGAGACAGGTGTGGGAAGAAGCGATTAAGTCAAACCCGACTCTAAGATTGAAAAATAGCTATCAGGATAAAAAACTATACGAATACCTGTTCGAATACTCAGACAGATTGGCCGAGGGCGGCGTGTACGACAGGGCGCAGGGTCAAGAATACGCCCGGACAATTATTAACAGCTTCGTTATCGGATCCGCCAAGCCGGCCGATAAAGCCGTTTACTGAAAGCGGCCGGAGAACGCCGGTCGAAATCATAACCGAAACCCCGGAATCTATTGACACAATCCACTATATTGATGTATTTAAGAGATAGACTCCAGAGCGTGGCGGCTGTAGCGTTTAAATATCTACGGGGATAATACGAACATGTTAAAGGACCTCAGGGAATTCTTTTACAGGCAAAAGAGCGTAAAACCCCGCACGGAGGAGATGCAGTTCATCGAAGGGCCGCACTCGAGGCTGAGGGAGCTCTGGTTTTTATTCCGCGTAATGCGGGAGTTCTTAAGGGGGTTCAGGATACTCCATTTCGTAGGCCCGGTCGTCACTGTCTTCGGATCGGCGAGAACGAAGGAAGGGAACCCGAAGTACGAGCTCGCACGGAAGATGGGGTACGAGCTCGCGAACATGGGCTTCGCCGTAATGACCGGAGGCGGGCCCGGCATCATGGAAGCGGCCAACAGGGGGGCGAAGGAAGCGGGCGGAAAATCGATAGGCTGTAATATCAAGCTCCCGATGGAGCAAAAGCCGAACCCCTACCTCGACATAATGGTAACTTTCAAGTATTTCTTCGTCAGGAAACTCATGCTCCTTAAATACTCGTATGCGTTCGTCGTGCTGCCGGGCGGCGCGGGGACAATGGACGAGCTCTTTGAAACGCTGACCCTGATCCAGACAAAGAAGATCTACAACTTTCCGATAATCCTCCTGGGTAGGGATTATTTCAAGCCCCTCATGGATTTTCTCGATTTGATGGTCATGGAACAAACGATAGACGAGAACGACCTCGGCTTCCTCGTGTTCACCGATTCGGTCGATGAAGCCGTCGCCTATATTCATAAGAACATCGTCGACAAGTTCGGTATAAAATTGAGGAAGGTCCCGAAGCCCTCGAAGATACTCCTGGAAAGAGGGGTTTGATACTCTCCCTGCCCTATATCGCCCTGCCGCCTTTAGCGATCAGCTCCACATAGCCATGCCGTAAATCCATCCCCGCCATACGTTCGTCTAACTTGGCAACTTTAGTACCAAGGAGAGCGGATTTATGAAAGCGATAGGAGTCATTCCGGGCAAGCCGGGCAGCGTTCACCTTACGGAGCTCCCGAAGCCCAATATAAACGAGATACCGGACGGGCGCGGGGTGTTGGTGAAAGTACTGCGCGTGGGGGTGGACGGAACGGATAAGGAGATAAACGCCGCCGAGTACGGGGCCGCGCCTACCGGATACGATTTTCTGGTGATAGGACACGAGAGCTTCGGGATAGTCGAGGAAGTGGGAAAGAACGTCACGGAGTTCGTCCCCGGAGACTACGTCACGGCCACTGTCAGGAGACCCGGCGGAAGCATCTACGACAAAATTGGCAAGTACGATACGACGACCGACGACAACTACTTTGAGCATGGAATAAACCTCCTCCACGGCTTCCTGACTGAATATTATGTTGAGGATCCCGAATACCTCGTGAAAGTCCCTAGGGGCTTGAAGGAATTCGGAGTTCTCCTCGAGCCCACGAGTGTCATCGAAAAGGGCATTGCCCAGGCTTACGAGATACAGAGACGCCTCCGCGTTTGGCGCCCGAAGCGCGCGGCGGTGCTGGGAGCCGGGACCATCGGTCTCCTCGCCGCCATGGCCCTCAGATTGAGGGGTATGCAGGTACATGTATTCGGCAGGACCAAAGCCCCGTACCTGAACTCGGACCTGATAGAACAGATCGGTGCGCATTACCACACGACAGACGAAATAAATATTATGCAAGCGGCGGACAAACACGGTCCTTTCGACATAATCTTCGAGGCGACGGGCTTCTCTCCAATCGTGTTCGAGGCGATGAATTGCCTTGGTAAGAACGGCGTCCTCGTGCTCTCGAGCGTTACGGGAGGGGACCGGAAGGTCGAAGTGCCTTGCGACATGATAAACCTCGGATTCGTCCTGGGTAACAAGGTAGTCGTGGGAACCGTCAACGCGAACCGCGAATACTTCGAGATGGGCGTAAAAGACATTTCGCACGCGGAGCATGAATGGCCGGGGTGGATTTCCAATTTCCTCACTCACCCGGTCAAAGGACTCGAAAACTACAAAGAGCTCATGAACACCCTCACAAACGCGAAAGGCGCGATTAAAGTCTTCTGCGAAGTAGCTCCGCTTAACTGAAATAGGGTCAATACCGCCATGCTGACAATACTGAAAAATCATTGGCCCGAATACCTGATCGAAGCCGCCGGGCTCGGGTTCTTTATGATATCCGCGTGCTTATTCGTGGCGCTTCTAGAGCACCCCTCTTCTCCGGTCCATGGCGCAATACCCGACCCGATGACCAGGAGAGTGCTGATGGGTATGGCAATGGGTCTGACCGCGATATCCATCATCTATTCTCCCTGGGGCAAGCAGTCAGGCGCGCACATCAACCCGTCAGTAACCCTCACATTCCTCAGGCTCGGCAAGGTAAAGGCCTGGGACGCGGCGTTTTACGTAATAGCCCAGTTCGCAGGAGCGGCGGCAGGCGTGCTTATCGCTCACATATTAATCGGCAGGATCGCATCGCACCCCCACGTGAACTACGCAGCCACCTTTCCGGGTATGCAAGGGGTGATAATCGCTTTTATTGCGGAGGCGGTCATCTCGTTCATCCTCATGACGGTCGTGCTCACCGTATCGAACACCCCGAGCATCGCGAGGTACACGGGGCTCTTCGCCGGATTGCTCGTAGCGACTTACATCACGTTCGAGGCCCCGATCTCGGGAATGAGCATGAACCCGGCGCGCTCTCTCGGCTCGAGCCTCTTCGCGAACAACCATAGCGGGCTATGGATCTACTTTACGGCTCCTTTATTCGGGATGCTGCTGGCCGCGGAGGTTTATGTCCGCGTTAAAGGGGCGAACGCGGTATCGTGCGCGAAGCTCCACCATCAGAACAACAAGCGGTGCATTCACTGCGGGTATCCGGGAGAGGTAAAGTCCGAGAATATGAATCTGGCGACGGAAAAAGTAAGAAGCTTAATTTAGAAGATTTAAAAACACTAACACAGGAGGAAGTAAAATGCTTAGCTCTTTTAAGTCGACGAGTATTAAATCAGGCGTTGTTTCGATCGTTATGCTTCTCGTGCTGATAATCGGGGCAGCGGCCGGCTACGCCGCGGATCAGATGACTTCGCAGCCGTTCTCGGGCGCTAAGGTAAACGGCGGTACCGTGACGCTCACGAAAGACGGGGGCAAAACCGTCCTTACGCTCTCCGACGATTTCGTAGTACCGGGGACCCCCGACCCACACTGGCAGGTCGTGGATTCGAAAGGCAACGTTTACCTGCTGGAGCGCCTGCCCATAAAGGGTGACAAGATTAATAAGTCAATCACGGTGCCCTCATACGTGCACGATGTAGCAAAGGTCCAGATCTGGTGCGCATACGCGCAAGCCCTGCTCGGCGAGGCTCCGTTCGCAGCGGCGATGAATTAAACAGTGAATCAAATCATGTGACGGCCGGCCGTGTTTCATATCGAGAGACAAGCCGGCCGTTCAGAGTCAGATAAATTCCGGGAGGGATTAATAATGAAGATTATCGAACTGGTTTTGGCAATACTGCTTTTTACGTGCGCCGTGTCAGCGGAGGCGCAGGTGGCGGAGAAGAAATCACTCACGCTCGAGGGCGCCGATATCGTGATCGCAGCGGCCATGGCCGAGGCAAAAAGACTGAACGCTCCGGGCGCGGTAGTAGCGGTCGTGGACGACGGCGGAAACCTGATGGCGCTTGAGCGTATCGACGGGACGTTTGCGGCAGGCGCGAATATTTCCATCGGAAAGGCGAGGACGGCCGCTCTTTTTAAGAAGCCGACCAAGTTTTTTGAAGACGTAATCAAGAACGGGCGCACCAGCATGGTCGCCCTTCAGGACTTCACCCCCCTCCAGGGCGGGGTGCCGATAACGATCAACGGGGAGATTGTGGGAGCCGTCGGAGTGAGCGGTGCATCCAGCGCACAGCAGGACGAAGAGCTCGCGCTCGCAGGGGCCGGCGCGCTAATGAACGGTTCATCCGCAGAGATGAGCACCGCTCCCGTCACTTACTTCGACAATAGTGAGGTCAAGGCTGCATTCGCCAAGGGCATGCCGCTCACAGAGACGGCCGGCTACAAAGTACATGCGAGCCGCAGAACCGAGCCGGGCGTCGCGGAGGTCCATACCAAAGATACGGACATCATCTATGTCCTCGAAGGGTCCGCCATGTTCGTGACGGAAGGGACAGTCGTCGAAGGCAAGTCAATTGCGCCCGATGAGATACGAGGGAAAGAGATCTCAGGGGGTGAGCCGCGCGAGATCAAGCCCGGTGACGTGATCATCGTGCCGGCCGGCGTCCCTCACTGGTTTAAGACAGTGAACGGTCCGCTCCTCTATTACGTAGTCAAGGTTGGTTAGGTCGGGGAGAGAGCGAAAATGAAAAAAATAATATCCACTCTTCTATTAATTCTGACGATACCCGCTGTGCTCGCGGCCGAAGCCGAGACTCCAGTAAAACCGATCCTCACCCTGGGAGCAGCGAAGAAAGCGGTCGAGGCCGCGGAGAAGGAAGCGGCCAGGAGAGGCGCGACAGTGGTGATAGCGGTCGTCGACGACGGCGGGCATCTGATACTCCTCGAGCGCCTGGACGATACTCAGGTGGCGAGCGTCGAAGTGGGGATAGGTAAGGCGCGCACAGCCGCCATATTCAGGCGGCCGAGCAAGGTATTCGAGGACCAGATTCGCGAGGGCCGGGTTGCGGCGCTCGCGCTTCCGGGTGCGACGCCTCTCCAGGGAGGGATACCGATCATCATTAGCGGCAAGGTGGCGGGCGCAATCGGCGTCAGCGGAAACACCCCGCAGGAAGACGAAGATATCGCAATAGTCGGAGCATCGGCGGTAAGCGAGACCGAAAATCCAGGAGAGAAACAATGATACTCGAATCCATCATATACACGGCCGTATTTCTTTTATCCATCATATCTGCGCTCGTCGCCCGCAGTGTCGAGCCTGTTGACGTTCCGAACGGGAAGCCCGCCGCCGTCATCGATCTCGCTACTTCGGAGGGGGCAGAGGAGGTAAAAGGGCAGTGGCTCTACAGCGACGTCAAGATAACCGAAGTCGATTTCAAGGGCCCGGGGACCGACAATCAGCCCACGGGGGCCCCCGTCAAAACATATGACTACACGCCAAAAGCGGGCGGCGCCGATTACGACGACTCGAAATGGGAAAAGATCGCGCCCGAGACCCTGAGCCAGCGCCGTTCGACGGGCAGGATATGCTTCAACTGGTACCGGATCAGGGTAACGATCCCTGAAAGCGTCGGCGGTTTCGCTACCGAAGGTTCGACAGTCGTATTCGAGACCGCGATTGACGACTACGCAGAGGTCTGGGTAAACGGCGAGCTCGCCCGGTACCTCGGTCAGGCGGGCGGCTCCGTTATAGCGGGATGGAACGCAGCCAACAGGCTTGTAATAGGGCGAGACGTGAAGCCGGGAGATACCATCCAGCTCGCGGTCTTCGGCATTAACGGACCTATATCCAACCCGCCGACCAATTTCATATGGATGAGGGAGGCAAAGCTTGAGTTCTACGAGGGGAGCGAGGCGCCGATAGCGGTAACGCCTTCAGAGGTGAATGTAGAGGTAGTAAGGCTCGATCCCGCTATGGACGCTATAGCCGGGCCTAACCCGAAGATATTCAAGCTCGCCGAAGGATTCAAATTCACCGAGGGCCCGGTCTGGGTAAACGACGGTGAATACCTTCTCTTCAGCGACCCCAACAGCAATATTATCTATAAAATCTCGAAGGACGGGGAGCTCTCCATATTCCGTCAACCGAGCGGGTATTCAGGCTCCGACATAGCCGAATTTAAGCAGCCCGGATCAAACGGCCTCGCTCTCGATAAAGAAGGCAGACTCACAATCGACGAGCACGGAAACCACAGGGTTTCGAGAATCGAGAAGGACGGGGCAGTCACGGTGCTTGCCGACAGCTACGAGGGCAAGAGGCTTAACAGCCCCAACGACCTCGTTTACAAGTCGGACGGCTCCCTATACTTCACGGACCCGCCCTTCGGACTTCCGATGTTCGAGAACGACCCCAGGAAAGAAATCCCCTGGAGCGGGGTATACCGGATATCTCCTGACGGTCAAATCGTCTTATTGAATAAGGAGTTGAAGGGGCCCAACGGAATAGCATTCTCGCCCGATGAAAAGCATCTCTACGTCGGGAACTGGGACCCGGAAAACAAAGTCGTAATGCGCTATGAAGTTAAAAAAGACGGCACGTTATCGGAGGGGGAGCGCTTCTTCGATATGACGGAAGCCCCGGGTGAGGACGCAATCGACGGTATAAAAGTCGATTCCCGGGGGAACCTCTATGTCTCGGGCCCGGGCGGTATCTGGGTGATTTCAGCGGGCGGAAAGCACATAGGGACCATTATCGCTCCCAGGCACGTACACAACATGGCCTGGGGCGGGGAAGACGGAAAGACGCTCTTTCTATGCGCCCAGAGCGGATTATATATGATGCGCCTCGGTATACAGGGAGCGAATGCGCATTATAATTAGACAAAAAAAGAAACGGAACCACAAGGACACACTCATGAAAAAACATCCGACTACTCACAGGATCGGGGACGAAGACGGAAAGGAGATTAAAAAGGAATCCGAGCTCCACAGGTGGGGGATTATTCTGGCAGGCGGCGACGGTACACGGCTCCGCTCCATGACGAAACTGATAACGGGAGACGAGAGACCGAAGCAATTCTGTCCCATTCTGGGGGAAGAGTCTCTTCTAGAGAGGACGATTAAACGGGTGAGGGCCCGCATACAGAGCGGTAATATACTCCTGTCCGTCACACGTACCCACGAAAGATTCTATAATTACCTCTTCGACAGATTCAAACCCGACCAGATCGTGGATCAACCCGCGAACCTGGGAACAGCTCCCGCGATTCTCTACAGCCTGCTCCGGATCGCCAGGGTCGACCCCGATGCGTCCGTCACGTTTTTCCCTTCGGACCATTATCTGTCCGATGACGAGGTGTTCATGGGACAGGTCGAAACGGCTTTCGAAGCCGTAGAGCGCAATCAGGATATGGTGGTACTGCTCGGGATCACCCCGAGCTCGGCCGAAACGGAATACGGATGGATCGAGCCCTGCACCGGACTCGCAAGCGAATCCCCGGCAGCTCCAAAACGGGTCAGACGGTTCTGGGAGAAGCCGGACAAAAAAACCGCCGTCGAGCTGCTGCAAGGAGGCTGTCTCTGGAATAGTTTCGTCATGACGGGAAGGGTATCTGCCTTCCTCGGCATGATCAGCAGGTCTCTCCCCGTGCTCTACCGCGATTTCGTGAGGTCGTCCGATATGATAGGCACCCCTTCGGAAAGCGACGCAGTGGATTATATCTACGAAAAAATTACCCAGGCCAATTTCTCACAGAGAGTGCTCGAGATATCCACCGACAACCTCATGGTCCTTGCCGTGAAGGACGTACAATGGAGCGATCTCGGTGAACCGGGACGCGTGCTATCGACACTGAAAAACATAGGCATGCAGGCGGACTGGAATATCAGGTACGAAGACCTCGCCCGCAAAACAGCCTAGCCCAGGCCAATCAGGCACAGCAGGGAAACAACGATATCTATGCGCTGGGAAGCGCTTGTTAACAGGGAGGAGTAACACCCATGGATACCCGGGCCAAACCCTTTGAATTAGGCAAGAACAGAATCGAGGCGCTGAGCGACGGCATATTCGCGATCGTGATGACGCTCCTCATATTCGAGCTCAAGACATCGGATCTTCCCCAGCACGCGTCTAACGTTCAGCTTGCCCCGGCGCTCTTCAATATGTGGCCCAAGTTCCTTTCTTATATAGTGAGCTTCATCGGACTCGGAATCTACTGGGTGGCGCATCACTACATGTACCATTCGATAAAGCATTCGGACCGGGTGCTGCTCTGGCTCAACATACTATTCTTTATGTTCGTCTCCCTGCTGCCTTTCTCCACGAGCCTCATAAACTCGTTCGGCCAGACACAGATAGCCCCGTTATTCTTCGGCGCTAACCTCACGCTCATAGGCTGGACGCTTTATTTTCAGTGGGTTTACGCGAGCTCTAAGCCCGACCTTATCGCTGATTTTGTAACCCGCGAGTACGCGGATTCGGTCCGGTTCAGGTTTCTCATCATACCGATAATAGCGACGATCACAATGCTGTTGTGCTTCTGGAGTATCGAGATACTCCTGATCGTCTACGCGCTCCTGCTTCCGTTTTATACGCTCACGGGGAGGCTGACGCCGCGAGAAACACAGAGATAAAGATTAACTTGAGGGATTTCGAGGCATCCCGGCAAAAAAGAGAAATCCAAAAGCGCCCGGGTTCCGTATACTATGGATAAGATGTACAAATCAATATGGAGAGGGACAAAACATGATTAAAACTACGCTTATTGTAGTTACAGCCGTTATTGCCATTTTTGTTGCATTGAACTGGCTCGACATGGACATGATGATGAGGGCCGAGACCACCCCGGCAAGCTCGGCGAGCGATAGCGGAACAGATAAAGCCGGCAACGGACAGGCGGTCAATACGGGTCAGGAGAGCGGTGGGTTCGTTAAACCCTCCAAAGACGAGCTCAAAAAGGAGCTCACCCCGATACAGTATAAAGTCACACAGGAAAACGGGACTGAAAAGCCTTTCAACAACGAATACTGGGACAACCATAAAGACGGTATATACGTAGACATAGTCTCGGGCGAGCCGCTATTCAGCTCGAAAGACAAATTCGATTCCGGCACGGGCTGGCCTAGCTTCACGAAACCCCTCGTTCCGGAAAATTTCGTCGAAGTTAAGGATAACAGTCTCATAATCACGAGATTTGAAGTGAGGAGCAAGGCGGCCGATTCGCATCTCGGCCATGTCTTCGACGACGGCCCTCCCCCGACAGGCCTGAGGTACTGCATCAACTCGGCGTCGCTCCGATTCATACCTAAAGAAGATCTCAAAAAAAACGGCTATGCAGAATTCGTTGTTTTATTCGAATAGTCTTGCAGACACATAAAATATAGTCATGTAAACTGGCAATCCGGCTGCTGCACACGATCATTATAATGGCATATGCAGCAGCCTTTCTATTAACACTCAACCGGGGGCCTGACCCTGTAGCTTACATATTCTCCCCGGATGGGGCGCTCCCCGGCATTTTAAAGACAGGCGTGTCCCCCTCAATAGAATCACGCTAAATACGAGATAGGCTGGCTTTAGGCCCCTCGGTCCGGACCCAAATAATCATGGTTAGTTGATTTCTCCTTTATCAACATTAATCCGGCCTTAACACACCCATAAATCCCTCGATTAGGTTCATGCGTCTAACGTACCAAATCCGAAGTACGGCATGGGCAATGAGCAGCTTATGCCTCTTACAAAATTAAACGGAGGCTTCACTGAGATGAGAAAAGTTATTATAGTATTGGGAATAATCGTAATTCTGATAGCCTGGTATCTTTTCAGGCCCGAGAAGCTGTTTATCAACAAGAGCGTGAACGAAGGTCTGCCGGGCGCTTCCACTGAGCACGCCGATTCAACCAGCACGATAAAAGCAGGAAGCTTCCACGGAGTGGCGCACGAGACCAAAGGGACGGCAGCGATATTCGAGCTCCCCGACGGGAAGCGCGTGCTCAGGCTCACGGACTTCGAGACATCGAACGGCCCCGACGTGCACATATTCCTGGGCGCTGCTCAGGATGCGAACGATAACGACACGGTCACCAAAGCCGGCTATCTGGAGCTTGGGCCGCTCAAGGGCAACGTCGGAGACCAGAACTACGAGATACCTCCTGGCACCGATCTGGGCAAATATAATTCCGTGACGATCTGGTGCGAACGATTCGGCGTCAATTTCGGAACCGCTCCTCTTAAAACGGCTCCGGCCGCGAATTCCGGACCGGTAAGTATATCCGAGGGCAGCTTCCATGGAGTGGCGCACGAGACCAAAGGGACGGCAGCGATATTCGAGCTCCCCGACGGGAAGCGCGTGCTCAGGCTCACGGACTTCGAGACGTCGAACGGCCCCGACGTGCACATATTCCTGGGCGCTGCTCAGGATGCGAACGATAACGACACGGTCACCAAAGCCGGCTATCTGGAGCTTGGGCCGCTCAAGGGCAACGTCGGAGACCAGAACTACGAGATACCGTCCGATATAAATCTTGCAGACTACCATTCAGTGACGATATGGTGCGAACGGTTCGGCGTCAACTTCGGTACGGCTCCACTAGCAGCATCCAAATAACGGAGGCCATAACAATGTCATCAGAGAACCATTACGACGTAATAATAATCGGGACCGGGGCAGGGGGCGGCACGCTGGCTTACGCACTCGCTCCTTCAGGCAAGAAAATACTCCTCCTCGAAAGGGGCAACTATGTGCCCCGCGAAAAAGACAACTGGGACACCCGCGCCGTGAACGTCCAGGGCAAGTATCAGACGAAAGAAATCTGGCACGACAAGGACGGCAAGCCGCTCCACCCGCATACGAATTATTATGTCGGGGGCAACACCAAATTCTACGGAGCCGCGCTCTTCAGGCTTAGGAGAGAGGACTTCGGAGAGTATCAGCACAAAGACGGCATGTCTCCCGCGTGGCCTATTTCTTACGAAGAGCTGGAGCCCTATTACACAAAAGCGGAGAACCTGTATCATGTGCACGGAAAGCGCGGGGAAGACCCGACCGAACCCGAGGCGAGCGCGCCCTACCCCCACCCTCCGGTATCTCACGAACCGAGGATGCAGGAGCTTCACGATGATCTGGAGAAGTGCGGATTAAAGCCGTTCCACGTCCCGGTGGGCGTGAGGCTCGACGAGAGCGACCCCAGGAAGAGCCCCTGTATAAGATGCAGCACTTGCGACGGTCATCCGTGCCTGGTAAACGCGAAATCAGACGCTCAGGTGCTCTGCGTGGACCCCGCGCTCGAACATGAAAACGTGACACTCCTTACGAACTCATACGTAGCACGCTTAGAGACGAGTCCCTCCGGACGCGAGGTCTCGAAGGTAATAGTCGAGAGGAACGGAAACACCGAGGAATATACGGCGAAAATGGTCGTGGTATCATGCGGCGCGATAAACTCGGCGGCGCTTCTCCTCAGGTCGGCAAACGACAGACACCCGCGCGGACTGGCGAACAACTCCGACACCGTCGGAAGACACTACATGGGACACGTGAATTCCATAGTCATGGCTTTGTCCAAAAAGCCCAATCCGACAATATTCCAGAAAACACTTGCCCTCAACGATTTTTATTTCGGCTCGGACGATTACGAATTCCCGATGGGCCACATATCGTTCGTCGGAAAGCTGGACGCGGCGACGCTTTCAGCAGGAGCCCCGGCTATCGTTCCAGGAATGACCCTCGATATCATGGCCAAGCATTCGCTCGATTTCTGGATAACGTCCGAGGACCTGCCCGATCCGAATAACAGGGTCACGCTCGACTCGAACGGGAAGATCGTTCTCTCTTATACGCCCAACAACCAGGAGCCGCACAAACGTTTAATCGCCAGGCTCAAGGGCCTAATGAACGCGATCGGGTGCCACGAGGAGCATCTCATCCCGAGGAACCTCTTCATAGGTCAGCAGATACCTCTCGCGGGGGTCGCTCACCAGAACGGGACCATACGCTTCGGGAAAGACCCGGCTTCTTCGGCCCTCGACGTGAACTGCAAGGCGCACGACCTCGATAACCTCTACGTCGTCGATGCGAGTTTCTTCCCCTCCTGCGGCGCTGTTAACCCGGCCCTCACGATAATGGCGAACGCCCTGCGCGTCGGGGATCATCTGCTCGAAAGACTCGCGTGAGAAACCGGAAAAGACAATGAACCATAAACTGCAAACGAGCACGAGGACGGGAATCTTATGAAAGCAGTCTCTCTGAAAACCGGAAGACAAGTTCTGACATGCCTTGCTATAATCATCATTTCTTTAGCCTGGCTGACGGCCGCCTACTCTGAAGATAAAGCCTCCGTGCACGCGGTAGACGCCGTCGGCATGACGGTTTCGGACATGGACAGGTCCGTAGATTTTTATTCCAAAGTCCTCAATTTTAAAAAGGTTTCCGACACCGAGGTATACGGTGACGAGTATGAGCATTTACTCGGGGTATTCGGGCTCAGGATCAGGGTCGTACACATGCAGCTCGGGGACGAAACGATCGAACTGACCGAGTACCTAACCCCGGAAGGTAAACCCTTCCCCCGTGATACAAGGAGCAACGACCTCTGGTTTCAGCACATAGCAATAGTAGTAAGCGACATAGACAAGGCGTTCGAGCAGCTAAGACAGAACAAGGTAAGGTACGCCTCGACTGCGCCTCAAACGATCCCCGCCTCGAATAAGGCGGCAGCCGGGATAAGGGCCTTTTACTTCAGGGACCCTGACGGGCACTACCTCGAAATAATATATTTCCCGCCGGGAAAGGGAAACTCCAAATGGCAGGGGAATGGTGATAAACTCTTCCTGGGTATAGACCATACCGCGATAGTCGTAGACGATACGGAGGAGAGCCTGAAATTTTACCGGGATGCGCTCGGTATGAAGGTAGCGGGTGAAAGTATGAATTACGGAACCGAGCAGGAGCACCTCAATAACGTATTCGGCGCGGTGCTCCGTATAACGGGATTAAAATCCTCTGAAGGCCCCGGTATAGAGTTCCTCGAATATCTGGCGCCCGGGGGCGGACGTCCCGCACCTGACGATGAAAAAGCAAATGATATAGTTCACTGGCAGACGACTCTGGAGACCGATAATCCGGACGGACTCGTCCAAAGCCTGAGAGACAAGGGTTACTCCGTGGTATCGGGAGGCGCGGTGGAAGTCCCTGACGGGGAATTCGGTTTTAAAAAGGGATTTCTCGTGCGGGACCCCGACGGTCATGTGATGCAGGTCATAGAGAAATAATCACGTTACAAGGAGCAGGAAATGGAATCCGGAAAACCAATATTTATACCCGTAATACTGGGAACGGTCAGAAAGGGACGGATGAGCGAGCACGTAGCGAATTTTATGGCACGGGAGATCGCCAAGCAGGAGGGCGTCAAGACGGAAGTAGTCGACATCCGGAACATTCCTCTCCCGACAGACGACGCGGGCGAGCAGATAAAGGACCCGGGATTTTCTAAAATCGCCATGGATGCAGACGCGTTCGTCATCGTCTCCCCGGAATACAACCACGGCTACCCCGGGTTCCTGAAGCACGCCCTCGATACCAACTTAAAGGAGTATATACATAAGGCTGTGGGCATCTGCGGCGTCTCGGCCGGCCCCTTCGGCGGCACAAGAGTGATCGAGAACCTCCTTCCCGTGATGAGGGAGCTTGGACTCGTCGCCATTTTCTGGGACGTCAACTTCTCGGCCGTGCAGAACGCTTTTGACGAAACCGGGAAGCTCAAGGAAGAGGCATTTGTGAAGCGGGCCGAAAAATTTATAAAAGAGCTCGTATGGATGGCGAAGGTGCTTAAGCACGGACGTGAGAGCATAGAGATATGAAAATCCTGCTAATAAATGAAACCTCACCTGTATTGAGTGAGATAATAAGGAAGGAGGCATGATGCCGAAGAATAAAATGAAATGTCCCCAGTGCGGGGCCGATATGAATAACCATGCGGAGAAAATCAGTTACGAGACTGTTGAAGGGAGCCGCAAAGCAGATCCCGTATTCGGGGGGGTCGTCGAGGAAATACACACATGCCCTAATTGCGGAAACGTCGAAGTTAGGCAGCCCGACTAGGCTTAGCAATATTTGTGAAAAATCACCGGTGGCACAGGAGAGACAAAAAATGGCGGATACAAAGAGGAAAACGGGACCGATTGGCAGAAAGCCCGGTAAAGACAATAGCGCGTTAACGGACGCTATAGCAAGAAAGGCTTATGAAATTTACGAGGAGAGGGGAAGAGAGGACGGGAAAGATTTCGAGCACTGGCTCGAAGCCGAAAAGCTTGTTAAGGCGAAGACGAAGAAACCTAAATAAAGCATAACAAACGTCCGCAAGGAACAACTTATTTACAAAAAGGGGAAATGCCATGATATGTCTTAAAATCACGCTCTATCCAGTGGACTTTGATACGCCGTTCAGCCTGAACGACTGTGTAATGTCCATAGCTATTCTTTCAGAGGAGATGGGACTCAGGTACCGGCTAAACCCGTCAGGCGCGACGGTCGAGGGGAAGAAGTCGGAACTCCTCATATTCCTGAGACATCTCAAGAATGAGACCTTCGGCAAGCTCTCGGATAAGGTCGTGATGATCGTGTCGTTCCCCGACGAGGATAAGTCTTCCCGGCGTACACACGGTGAAGAAACAGCCGCTACGTGGGCCGGACCCCGCCCGGACCTGTCGCTCGAGGAGACGGTCCTCGATATGATCGGATAATGGAGACCCTATGATACGTCCAGCCGCAACCAAAAGGAGTGAATTAAATGACCAGTGAAGAAAAAAGGCTCGAGGAAGACAGTCAGAAAAAAGCGCATTGGAAGAGGTGGGGGCCTTACCTGAGCGAAAGGCAGTGGGGGACGGTGAGGGAGGACTACAGTCCTTACGGTACGGCCTGGGATTATTTTTCACACGAGCAGTCCCGCTCGAGGGCGTACAGATGGGGAGAGGACGGGATTGGCGGAATATCGGACAACCACCAGAGACTCTGCTTCGCGCTGGCGCTGTGGAACGGTAAGGACCAGATACTCAAAGAGAGGATATTCGGACTTACCGGAAGCGAGGGGAATCACGGAGAAGACGTTAAGGAATATTATTTCTATCTCGACAGCACGCCCACCCATTCCTATATGAAGTATTTATACAAATACCCCCATGAAGCATTCCCCTATGCAAAGCTCGTCGAAGAGAACAAGCGGAGGGGGAAACACGATCTCGAATACGAGCTTATTAACACCGGGGTGTTCGACGACAACCGCTATTTCGATATCTTTATCGAATATGCGAAGGCGTCAGGCGACGATGTGCTCATCAAGATAACGGCTGTCAACAGAGGGCCCGAAACCGCGGCACTCCATCTCCTGCCTACCCTCTGGTTCAGGAACACTTGGTCCTGGAACGGCGGGGTGAAGCCCTCTCTGAGCAAAACCGGGCCTGATAAGGCAGAGAATCGCGTCGAGGCCAACCACCCCACACTGGGAAACAGATGGCTCTATATAGAGAACCCGGACGAGATTCTATTTACGGAAAACGAGACCAATTCGGAGAAGCTCTTTGGAATCAAAAACGCTTCACCTTATGTCAAGGACGGCATCAATGACTATATAGTGGATGGGAAAAAAGAAGCGGTGAACGCTGCAGGGACCGGGACCAAAATGTCCGCACAATACGCAGGAGAGATCCCCGGCGGAGGGACAAAAATAATCAGGCTCCGCTTGAGCGATTCGAACAAGCTCACGTCGCCCTTCGGTCAGGAGTTCGAAAAGGTATTTGAGGACCGTAAGCGGGAGGCGGACGAGTTCTATGAGCGTATCAACCCTTTCAACGCCGGCGAAGAATCGAAAGCAGTTCAGAGACAGGCATTCGCGGGGATGCTGTGGACAAAGCAGTACTATTACTATGTCATAGAGGACTGGCTCAAGGGAGACCCCAATCACCCCTCCCCTCCTCCCGAACGTAGAAACGGCAGGAACCGTGAATGGGCGCACCTCTATAACGACGACATACTCTCGATGCCCGACAAATGGGAGTACCCGTGGTTCGCAGCCTGGGACCTGGCATTCCATACGATACCACTTGCGATTATCGATCCCGAATTCGCGAAGCGTCAGCTGACCCTGCTTACGAGGGAATGGTATATGCATCCCAACGGGCAAATTCCCGCCTACGAGTGGGCGTTCGGCGACGTAAACCCGCCGGTACATGCCTGGGCGGCATGGAGGGTCTACAATATAGAAAAGAAAATGTACGGCAGGAAGGACCTTCGCTTCCTGGAGAGCGTCTTTCAAAAGCTCCTCCTTAACTTCACCTGGTGGGTGAACAGGAAGGACCGGGAGGGGAGAAACGTTTTCGAAGGAGGCTTTCTGGGGCTCGACAACATAGGCGTCTTCGACAGAAGCGCGCAGCTCCCGACGGGCGGTCACATCGAACAGGCCGACGGTACGAGCTGGATGGGTATGTACTGCCTTAACATGCTGGCAATAGCGCTCGAGCTGGCGAAGGAGAACCCGAGCTACGAGGACATAGCGAGTAAATTCTATGAGCATTTTCTTTATATAGCGAAGGCCATGAACCTCCTGGGCGGGGATATGGACGGCCTTTGGAACGAAGAGGACGGCTTTTACTACGACGTGCTTCACCTTCCGGACGGCAAGCACCTGCCCATGAAGGTACGCTCCATGGTGGGTCTTATACCCCTGTTCGCGATCCAGACGCTCGAGCCCGAAGTGCTCGACAGCCTGAAGGGTTTTAACGGGAGGCTCGCCTGGTTTATAGAAAACCGCCCGGATCTGAGGGAAAACGTCGCCTGCATGAAAACCAAAGGTATGCGCGAAAGAAGGCTCCTCTCGATCGTGGACGAGGGCAAGCTGAGAAGGATGCTGAAAAAGATGCTCGATGAGTCGGAGTTTTTCAGTCCCTACGGCATCCGCGCACTTTCGAGGTTTCACAAAGATAATCCCTACAGGTTCCATGTGAACGGGAACGAGTACAGGGTCGATTACGAGCCCGCGGAATCCACGAGCGGACTTTTCGGCGGAAATTCCAACTGGCGCGGGCCGATCTGGTTCCCGGTTAACTACCTGATAATTGAATCCCTTCAGAAATTCCACTATTACCTGGGGGACGATTTTAAAGTAGAGTGTCCGACCGGATCCGGTAACTACATGACACTATGGGAGGTCGCTGCAGAGATTTCCCGCAGGCTGACACGCATTTTCCTTACGGACGATCAGGGAAAGAGACCTGTTTTCGGCGGGACAGAGAAGTTTCAAACCGACCCTGAGTGGAGGGGTTATATACCTTTCCACGAATATTTCCACGGCGACAACGGAGCGGGAATCGGAGCGAGCCACCAGACCGGATGGACAGGCCTGGTTGCCAAGCTCATTCAGCAGACCTCGGAATACTCACAGCCTCTCGAAACGGATAAAAAAAGGATTGCGGTAAAATGGGATCACACATAATCTGATGGTATCCATTATCCACAGCATACGGATGACAGGAACGGGAGGGAGACTCGATTATGGCGATTGAATTCGGAAGGGAGATCAGCTGCGAGCCGGGAATCTCGGAAAAAAGGGAATGGCTCGTGACAAACGGTATAGGGGGGTTCGCCTCCGGTACGGTCGCGGGTTTACTTTCTCGAAGATATCACGGACTCCTGGTGGCGGCGCTCAAGCCCCCTCTCGGCAGGAACCTTCTCGTAACGAAACTTGACGAGACGGTCACTTACGGAGGGAAGAATTATCCGCTCAGCTCAAACCGGTGGGCAGACGGCACGGTCAGCCCCGAAGGGTATGTAAACATCGAAAGGTTTTACCTCGACGGCGCAATCCCCGTCTGGGATTTCGCCTGCGCCGACGCCCTCCTTGAGAAGCGAATATGGATGGCGCAGGGGAGCAATACGACATATATCAGGTACGAGCTCAAAAGGGCCTCGCGGCCCCTGAGCATGAGCGTAAAAGCATATGTGAACTACAGGGATTACCACGGCTCGACTCATGCGGGCGGCTGGAGGATGAAGGTTGAAAGAACCGGCAATGGAATACGAATAACCGCCTATGACGGCGCCGTGCCTTTTTGTATCCTTACGGATAAAGCGGAGACGGAGACGGCGGACGACTGGTATTACGGCTTCAATCTGGCGCTCGAAGAATACAGGGGGCTCGATCATTTGGAAGACCACCTCCACGCCGCGAACCTGACATGCACACTCCGGGAAGGCGAGTCTTTCAATATCGCGGCCAGCACGGAACAATCTTCCGATACAGACGGAAACAAGGCGCTCGGACAGAGGAAGGAATATGAAGAACAAATCAATAAAAGATTCAGAGTCAAACAAAAGAACAACTATGCGGAAACAAATGCCGGTCTCGGCCATCTGGCCCTGGCCGCGGATCAGTTCATCGTAAGGAGGCCCTCCGGACAGGACAAAGACGGCAAAAGCGTCATAGCGGGGTATCACTGGTTCGGGGACTGGGGAAGAGATACGATGATAAGCCTGCCCGGACTGACCATATCCACGGGACGCCCGGAAATCGCGAGGTCGATAATCAAAACCTTTTCAGCCTATGTCGATATGGGGATGCTGCCCAACCGTTTCCCGGACGCGGGGGAAAAGCCCGAATACAACACGGTCGACGCGACGCTCTGGTATTTCGAGGCGGTACGCGCATACTTCGAAGACACGAAAGACAGAGCGTTTCTCGAAGAGATGTTTCCGATACTGGACGGAATAATCGACTGGCACAGTAAGGGGACCCGTTATAACATCAAGGTCGATCCGACAGACGGTCTCCTCTATGCGGGAGAGGCGGGGGTGCAGCTCACATGGATGGATGCCAAGGTGGGAGACTGGGTGGTCACTCCCCGTATCGGCAAACCCGTGGAGGTAAACGCCCTCTGGTTCAACGCCCTCCGCTCTATGGCGAGTTTCGCCGGGCAACTGGAAAAACCCGCAAAAAAATACGAATCCGCGGCAGCCAGAGCACTTGAAGGGTTTTCACGCTTCTGGAACGAAAAAACCGGCTACTGCTTCGACGTGATCGACGGGCCGGCCGGCGATGACCCGTCTTTAAGACCGAATCAGCTGTTCGCCGTATCCCTTCCGGAAAGCCCTCTCTCTTCGGATAGGCAGAAAAAAGTCGTCGAAGCCTGCGCGCTCAGCCTACTGACATCACACGGGCTCAGGAGCCTCTCGCCCGATCACCCCGACTACAAAGGGCATTACGGAGGCGATTCGAGGTCGAGGGACGGCGCGTACCACCAGGGCACCGTATGGGGCTGGCTCCTCGGGCATTTTGCTCTGGCGCACCTGAGAGCATACGGGGAGACAGAAAAGGCCAAGGGCTTTTTAATACCCATGCTGGGACAGCTGCGCTCGCACGGTGTGGGCAGCCTGAGTGAAATCTTCGACGGTGACGCTCCGATGACGCCCAGAGGGTGCATCGCGCAAGCATGGACCGTGGCTGAGGTTATACGAGCCTGGACAGAAATAGAAAAATATCAAAACGACCAGCAAACGGGCTGAGGGTGTTCGAGAACTATCACAGGCCGCGGTTCATACGCTCGGGCTTGGTTATGCCCAGTTTTTTCATCCGAGACCTGAGCGTATTGGGGTTGATATTGAGCACCGTAGCAGCCCCCCTCTTGCCGTCAATAACCCAGCCTGACTCCTCCAGCACGCTGATTATATGATTACGTTCCACATCCTCGAGGGACTTATTATCTTCGGCCGCGCTTGCGGATGAACCATTCGCGTTGCCGAGCACCGAGTCATCTATATCGATCACGGGTGAATTTGATATCACGACCGCCCTTTCCACAATATTTTGGAGCTCCCTGATGTTTCCCGGCCAGTGGTAATCGAGAAGTCTGTCCAGAGTGCCATTGGAGAATCCGGTAAAATCCTTGCCAAGTTTTTTCGAAAATTTAGTCAGGAAGAAATTAGCGAGCAGCGGGATGTCCGGTTTCCGCTCGCGAAGCGGAGGTACGTATATAGGGAAGATGTTGAGCCTGTAATAAAGGTCGGACCTGAATGATTTATCCCTTACCGCTTCTTCGAGGTCCCTGTTTGTGGCCGCTATAACCCTTACGTCGACCTTAATCGTTTCGCTGCTCCCTACCCTTTCGAATTCGCCTTCCTGGAGTACCCTGAGCAGCTTCACCTGCACATCGGGAGGAAGCTCCCCCACTTCATCCAGAAATATCGTACCGCCGTCAGCAAGCTCGAACCTGCCGACCCTCTTTTGCAGCGCACCCGTAAACGCCCCTTTCTCGTGGCCGAAGAGCTCGCTCTCCACGAGCCCCGCCGATATAGCCCCGCAATTGACCTTTACGAGGGTCCTGTGCTTTCTGTCACTCAGGTTATGTATCGCGCGCGCGACGAGCTCCTTTCCGGTCCCTGTCTCTCCATGAATCAACACTGTCGTCCCGGTTCGCGCTACCTGCCCGACACTGACCAGAACACGCTTGATCTCATCGCACCTGCCTACGATCTCCTCGAAATTATTCTCCGTATTTATTTCTTCACGCAGATAGACGTTTTCAATCTGAAGCCTGTTTTTAAGCTCCTCGACCTCTGCCAGCGCCATCTGCAGCGACAGCTGAGACTCCCTAAGCTCGGCTGTTTGTCTCGCATTGTTCACCGCCGTCTCTATCTGCCTCGATACGATTTCCAGGAGCTTTAGCTCGTCCTCATCAAAAGCATTCTTATGGAAGGAAGTTATATCCAGAGTTCCAATAACCCCCCCTCTGCTCCTGATGGGAACACAGAGAAAACTTTTAACCCCCGCCCTTCTAGCGACGCTCGCCGCGGCCACCGTATCCAGATCGGGGCAATAATTCGGCTCCCCTTTCGTTATGGTCTCCCAAGTAAACCCTTTCGGACGCACGATCCGGCTCGTGAACTCCAGATACTTTACCGGGTACCCTCTTTGCGCCTTGAGTACGGCCTCATCCCCCTCTATCAAATATATTCCCGCGCAGTTCACCTTTTCTATATTCTTGCTGAGCGCATCGACTGCGTTCTCGAAAACCTCTTCGGGCTTCAGGGACTGATGCACCATCCGCGTGACGTTGCCTATTATGGTTTCGTAACGGTTCTTCTTCGCAAGCACCATATAGTTTTCCCTGAGGGAATCCTCGGCGCGCTTGCGCTCTATTTCGGCGCCCGCGCGGGCCGCGAAAATCTGCAGCACGTTTATACCCAAGGGCTCATGACCCATCGGCTTATCGTCTATTACGGCAATGTGACCCAGAACATTTTCCCATGCGTCCCTTATCGGTATTCCGAGATAGCTCTGAGCGCTCATATCGACCAGGCCCGTATCCTCCGGGAACAGCGACTGGAGCCTGTCGGGATACACGCTTACGTTTCCGGCGATAACATTTTCGCAAGGAGTGCCTTTAAGCTCGAATTCTATGTTCTCGCCGAAATGGTTATCCACCCAGAAGGATAGAGTCCTTACCCTGGTGAACGTGTCGTCCGTGCACTGGGCTATGAACGCGTAACGAACCTTCATCGCCGATGCCAGGTGATGAACGAGCGAGTTAAAGAAATTGGAGCCCACGACCGAAGCAGTGCCCTGAGCGAGATGATTCAGTATCTCGAGATCCTTATAATAGTCATTTCCGTTCGAGCGTAAATCCGGGAGGTTTTGTGAGAATACGATCTCCGCTCTATTGTGAGTTTCTTCTAATTGCCTATTATCGCTCATATGTCTAAACCCCCTATTTGGATTCCTTACGCCCCGGTGTATCAAAACAATTACAGGAATACATATATCGTTCACTAAAAAGACTTCTGTATAGATAGCTTAGAAAAGATGCGCCGGTTTGAAACGACCATTTAGTAAAATAGCATACCACTTCTTCTTCCTGAAAACCACGATATTTCGTAACTGTCACCATATTTCATGGATAAGGTTGGTCACATCTTTCCGGCTGATTTTCGAAGAATGGACAATAGTTGAATGATATAAGGGAGATACGACTGCCAAGACACAATAATTTACGATTGGCACAGCAATTGCACTTATAGTCATCAAATGACATCACAGAATAGTGAGTCAGGATTAAAACCAGAAAACGAGGAAAGGTGAATAAATGCTTATGATTTCAAAAATAAAACAGGACAGCGAAAATCTCACGCTGAAGATAGACGGAAAAATTGAAGGTCCGTATGTAGAGGAGCTGGAGCAAGCCTGCAACTGCGCGTGCGCCAGAAACAAAAAAACGATAACACTCGATTTTTCCGGCGTGACTTTTATTGACGACGAAGGTTTGGAAGCGCTATCGAAGTTAAAGGACGAGCGCATGGAGATAGTCAAATGCTCTGCTTTCATCAAGACCCTTTTAAACGATCTTGTGGACAATGAGCGGATATAAAACAAAAATCCAGGGGGTAGCACATCATGAGCATGGTCGATAATAGGAATGTAGAAAGGAATGAGAGTCTTAAGATCAGAGATCGAATCTCTGATATATCGAATGTCGCTGACGAGAGCCTGATTGGCCTGATCGCAGAAGGCGGGGACGAGGGAGCACTCAATGAAATTCTCAGACGGTACAGGGAAAGAATCTACCGGACGGCCTTGAAAGTAACTAACGACCATTCCGACGCAGAGGACGTGGTGCAGGAGGTATCGCTTACGATTTATAGAAAAGCCCACACCTTCCGCACCGATTCCAAGTTCTCGACCTGGCTGTACAGGCTTATCACAAACGAAGCCATCTCCAAGTTAAGAAAAAATAAGAGAGAGAGAACTGTCTCGCTCGACGACTACATGCCGAGGTTCGATGACGACGGACACCACGCGGAGAGGCCTGTGATCGACTGGTCGCAGGAGGTTGAAAAGAAGGTTGCCGACAAGGAGCTAAAGACGATAATAGAGAGTGCGATGCAAGAGCTCTCGCCGCTGGACAGGACCGTCATAGTCCTGAGTGAAATCGAAGAGCTGACGAATCCGGAGATAGGAAACGTCCTGGGGCTGAGCGTGCTGGCCGTAAAAGGCAGACTCCACAGGGCAAGGCTATATCTCCGGTCAAAACTGGCGGTACAGCTTGGATATTCTGCTGTATAGCTCATAAATGCCTGTTGGCACTGGAAATCGGGGCATTTACACGAAACTGGAAACGGACTATTCTTCGCATTTGCATACATATATATTAATTTTGGATCCTATTCTTTTTTCTATACGTCTAACCGTATAAAAAAGGGATAACATGACCATACGATCAATTCCAACGAACAAACCAGAGAACGTGGACACATGCAGGGACGCGACGAACCTGATACTGGACTTCCTGAGCGGAGAGCTGAGTCCGGAGACCAAAGCGGAGTTCGAGAAGCACCTGGGAATATGCCCCGACTGCGTGGCCTTCCTCAATACATACAAAAAGACGATAGAGCTTACCAAAAGCTTTCTTCAGGAGAAATAAGGATTTCCCTGTATTTTTCAAATATTATTTCGACGCTATAAAAATGAATCCATTCTCACATTCCCAGCGTATAAATAACATAAGTAAAAATCACCTTAGGGAGGTATTAAAAATGCAAGGATTTAGACTAGTTATAATGTCGTTAGTAATCGCAGTAGCTTTGGCCGGTCTTTTCACGGTCCGTTCTTTTGCAGCGGATGAGGGCACGAAGACAATTACGGGAACCGTAATTTGTCTGATACCGGATTACAAGAAAGGCACAGTTACACCCGTAATCTCCACAGGGCCCTGTAACACCTTACCGCCGCATCAGCACATACTTATGACGAAGGACGGCACCGTCTATACAATTCAAGGTCTTCAGGACGGACTCATGAAGGTATCCATGATGCCTCAGAGAGAGAATGTCACAATGACCGGGAAGATCGAAGGCAATAATTACGGCTGGGTTCTTCTTGTAGACTAGGCTGTAGAATCATAAAAGGGGGGAGATGACGCATCTCCCTTCTTTTTCACCTCCAAACCGATAGTATTCCAATTCAACCGTAAAAGCCTTTAAATTCAAGCCCCGATATAAAACGGTGCTTAAATGAGACCGGGCAGTGGAGACATCCGGGAAAACCCATTTTTATGTACCCGTATCCCCCCAACGAGTTCTGAGCTCCGATTGGCGTCTCTCTGTATGAACGTGAGATGAACCCGAACCTAACGGGCTTGTCATCAACCAAGACGTGCACTAAACTCTAATGCGAAATATCTAAATCTCATATCAATAAGGAGACAATTATGCAGCTTGGGATGATTGGACTAGGCCGAATGGGCGCAAATATGGTGAGACGACTCTTAAACGGGGGGCATCAGTGTGTGGTTTTCGACAGGTCGCAGAAAGCAGTACAGGGACTCGTACAGGAAAAGGCAGTCGGATCCTCCTCATTACAGGAATTCACGAAGAAGCTTGACAAGCCTCGGGCGATCTGGATGATGGTCCCGGCGGCGGTTGTCGACGAGATGATCTCCGAGATCGTTCCGTTATTGGAGCCGGGGGACATACTGATCGACGGCGGCAACTCCTATTATGTGGATGATATCAGGCGGGCGAAGGGGCTCGCTGCGAAAGGCATACATTATGTGGATGTGGGAACGAGCGGCGGCGTCTGGGGACTCGAGCGCGGATACTGCATGATGATCGGGGGTGAAGATCAGATAGTAAAGCGCCTTGACCCGGTTTTCGCCACACTGGCGCCGGGGATTGGCGACATTCCCCGCACTCCGGGAAGAGACAAGGTTGGCGGCACGTCGGAGCAGGGCTACCTGCACTGCGGCCCTAACGGCGCGGGGCACTTCGTAAAGATGGTACATAACGGCATCGAGTACGGAATAATGGCCGCGTACGCCGAGGGGCTGGGCGTGCTCAAAGCGGCTAATATAGGGAAGCAGAAGAGCGAGATCGACGCCGAAACTACTCCCCTTCGCGACCCCGAGCATTACCAGTACGACCTGAATCTCCCTGACATCACCGAGGTATGGCGGCGCGGAAGCGTCATTGCGTCCTGGCTCCTCGACCTGACCGCGACCGCATTGTTCGAGGACCCGGCCCTTTCCAACTTCGCCGGGCGGGTTTCGGACTCCGGTGAGGGACGCTGGACCATCAAGGCCGCGATCGACGAAGCAGTACCTGTGCCGGTCCTGTCGACTGCGCTCTATGCACGGTTCAGCTCCCGAGGCGATGCGGAATTCCAGAACAGGCTGCTCTCGGCCATGCGCTACGAGTTCGGCGGACACCTGGAAAAATCAGCCAAATGATAAGCGTACTGCCAACGTCATGAATACGGATGCCCTTCCCTTCTATGCCGGAACGGGCATCCGGAATACAGGCGGACTTAACTGACCTCTTTCCGTGACGGATTATCTCCTGCATTCTCGCACTAGAGTGAAAGCATCAGTAATGTCATTACGACTGTATCAGAAATGAGGGTTCTCAGATATGGAAGAAATCGAAGCTAACCCGCCAAACACACCGCGAATTGAATAGCAGACCGGAAAAAATCTAAATGATTCCCGCACGCAATTTCAGATTGATTTACCGGGAATTACCCGGCACAATTACGAAGACTGGCAAACGGGTCCCGCCCTTCAGGGTTATGACCTGAGACCAAAGTACGGCAACAATCCCGGATTCGGCACGAAAAAATCCTACGCGCGTTAGTCCTGCTTATGCCGGACAATTTACGTATAATTTCGGAATTATAACTATGCATAGTCTCACACAGGACAATATAATGGTCTTCTTCCTGTCACTCGGCTTGTTGCTCGGCGTTGCGCGGGTATTGGGAGAGCTCGCTCAGAGGTTACACCAGCCCGCAGTATTGGGAGAGATCCTCGCGGGCGTGATTCTGGGTCCGACGGTCCTCGGGAGCCTGGCTCCCGAAACGAGCGCCTTTTTATTCCCGCAAGAGGGTCCTAATTCCGTTGCGCTCAACGCGTTCACTACCCTCTCCGTTTCACTGCTTATGCTTGTGGCCGGTATGGAAGTCGACCTCTCCACCATCTGGAGACAGGGCAGAATCGGACTCAAGGTCGGTACCGCCGGCATGGTAATCCCGTTTTTCCTGGGGTTGATCGTGGCCTTGCTTGCCCCTCAAGCCCTTGGCAGACATGTCGATGCCAACCCGATGGTATTCGGCCTCTTTTTCGCGACGGCCCTGTCTATTTCCGCTCTTCCGGTAATTGCAAAGACGCTCATGGACCTCGACCTTTACCGAAGTGATTTTGGAATGATTGTAATCAGCGCCGCTATCTTGAACGACCTCATAGGATGGATAATATTCGCTATAATCCTCGGCCTCATAGGAGCCGAATCCGGGCATGCGAGCAATATTCTGTTAACGATCGCGCTTACCTTGGCTTTCGCCGGGGTTATGCTCACCGTGGGACGCTCGCTCATTCACAGGACTCTACCCTTTTTGCAGGCCTATACGCGATGGCCGGGCGGCGTGCTGAGCTTCGCACTGGTACTCGCGCTCCTCGGAGCCGCTTTTACCGAATGGATCGGAATTCACGCTATATTCGGCGCTTTCATCGTCGGAGTGTCGGTGGGCGATTCCTCGCATCTGCGTGAGCGCACCAGGGTAATGATCGATGAATTCGTCTCCTTCATTTTCGCGCCGGTCTTCTTTGCGAGCATAGGACTGAAAGTCAATTTCATCACACACTTCGATCTCGTGCCCGTATTGACGGTATTGCTGATCGCATGCGTCTGCAAGCTCGCAGGAGGAATACTCGGGGCAAGGTGGGGGAACCTCCCCAAGCGTGACGCCTGGGCGGTCGGGTTCGCGATGAACGCAAGGGGCGCAATGGAGATAATCCTCGGCCTGCTCGCCCTTCAAGCGGGAATTATACGTCCGCGCCTGTTCGTCGCTCTTGTTATCATGGCCATCGTCACGTCCATGATAAGCGGGCCGGCTATACGGCTCATACTCCGTCTCGGCAAGAAACGGACGCTCCAGGACGTCCTGTCCTCAAGGCTCTTTACGCGCGATCTCCAGGCCTTCTCGAGCCGCATGGCGATACACGAGCTCACGGCCATGGCATGTGAGGCGTCGGGCCTCAACACGAGCGAGGTGGAAGCCGCGGTATGGGAACGGGAAGAAACCCTTCCCACGGGAATCGGCAACGGGGTTGCGCTGCCCCATGCCCGTATCGAAGGAATCAGCAAGCCGGTAGTGACCGTCGGCGTCTCCGATAGGGGAATCGACTTCGACGCGCCCGACGATAAGCCCGCATACGTGATATTCCTTATACTCACCCCCGTCGACGCTCCGGATACGCAGCTCGAAATCACAGCGGAGCTGGCCAAGCTTTTCCGTGTGTACGGAATGACCGAGAGGGTGCTTAAAATAAAAAGCTACACCGAGTTCCTTGCTCTCGTAAAGAGCTCCGCCGTCGAAGCCAATCCCGCCTGATGTTCCCCGGCGTCTATTTCAGGATAACCGCAACCCTTCCGGTTGCTTATGGAACATCGGGATATAACTATCGAACGTAGGTATTAAATCAATGTCCCCGGCCGGCAATCGATTACCTGTAAATGCCGATTGTGTAAGGTGCCGGCACCGAAAAGAACCTCAGTACCCGGACGGTCTGTCGACAACTACATAGACGACGTCTCCCTGCTGATACGCCTGGTTATACCACGTCGAGCCGCATTGATAATACGTCACTCCGTTCACGTAAACCGTTGTCGGGTTACAGGCCATCGAATTGTACGCGGAAACGGTCAGCGCTGTACCGACGGCTATTGCGGCCGCCGCGGCATACGGGTATTCGACGTTGTCGCCCCAATCCCAATCGTCGTCATATCTGTAGTTGTTATTGTCATCGTAAAAATCCTGACGGTCATTTCGGGCATTGTTACCATAGTCCTGCCAGTCCTCACGCTTGTCCGTCTGGTAGTCCTGACGGTCGTCCTGGAATTCCTTTGCATTATCCGCGCGCTTGTCCTGGAAGTCTTTCGCCTTGTCCGGGTTTGCGGCCTTGTAGTCCTGTGCCTTCTGTTTCCTCTGAGTCTGGCTGCCTGTATTGCTGCTGCTCCGCTGTACGTTCCGGGAGCTCGATCTGTTCGATTGACTGCCGAAATCGCTCGATTTCATCGATCCCGTCCGGGCCGGTCCCTGTCTGCTTATATTCCTGTTGCTGCTTCTGTTGGCGCTTCTGCCAGACCCTCTGCCCCTTGCATAGGTCTCTAAAGCGCCAACAAGGAATAAAAACATGACGGCGAATAATAAAAATTTCATTATATGCTTGTTGTCGGTTCTCATTTCTTCTCTCCCTCTTTTTCTTCAGCTTTTATCTCCGTGCGCAGCACCGGCGCGAACGCGATCTTCTGCATATTCTCTGCCGGTTTAAACACGAAGAGCGAATCGGATATTTCTGGGTTCATGTTCCAGTCTCTAAACGCAGCCCGGAACTGAGGCTCTCCGGGGGCATTCTTGTAATCGATGACGAGCCTCATCTGGAGAGGGTCGCCCTCGGCCGCGATCCAGACTTGAAAATCAATATTTTTGGTCCTGAACGCGAGGTGGTCACACAATACCCCGTTTATCGTCGATTGGTCGACGAATCCCCCAGCATATATCTCCTTCTTCACCCACTCGTACGTGTCGCTCGATATCAGCTGTCCGAGCGGGAGCGGCATTTGCAGATTCTCGGTAAAGTAATCCATGGCCTGGTTGATGTCCCCCGGCCTGGGTACGCTCGCATAGACGTTCTGTTCGAGGTCGGAGTAATAGATGTCTTTGCCGTCAAATATGAACAGCTTGTTACTCCCGTCCCTCGAGACTATGTAGGAGCGCACCTTATCGGGACGCACCACCGTGAGCTTGTGGACGCCTCCGAACTCTATCTTCTGGCCGTTTCCCTGGAGAGCGTCGTACTCCTGCTCCGCCGTGAAGCTGAAGCTGCCGGCCTTCGAGAGGAATTCCAGAGATTCCACAAGGTCCGATATGGATTCGGGATCGATCCTGGGCGCGTCCTTTACCTCGACCCCTTGCTCAGTCTGCGAAAGCGCAGGCAAAGCGAGCAAGAGAAAAAGAAAAAAAGCCCATGTGCACTTATTGAAAGCCAGTCTCTTCATAACACACCCCCGTAATTTATTTCAACTCCAAATTGCAAATTTACATACCTCTCAGCATAAATGCTCTCAGTACAGATTCTTACAATACCCGAAACGTCCTAATCTCTCGACATTATCCGTCGAGACTCATCAAACAAAACCCCGGGCTTCAGTGTTATTTCCTCAATACACGTATATCGATAAGGAATTACGGATCGTCCGGATGAGTTACCCGGCTATTTGTCGTCCGGATTGAGCGCATTGAATATGAGCGCCGCTGCCGCGCCTCCGGCGAAATTGGCGACAAGGAAAATCCATATATTGGTCACCGCAGATATCCCCATCACTGTTATTCCCAGAGCAATCGCCGGATTAAACGCACCGCCCGAGATAGCACCCGCCGAATAAGCCGCGATAACGACCGTAAACCCTATGGCGAGCCCATAAAACGAATTCCCCGCCGTGTTCTTGGACGTCGCGGTGTTGAGAACAACGTAGCAGAGCGCGAACGTAAAGAGAAACTCCACTATGAGCGCGTAAGCGATGTTGGGCGTTAACGGCGTTACCTCCGGCATCCCTTTCAAATAGAGCGCAAGGAGACCCGCGACTACCGCGGCCGCCCACTGGGCTATCATGTAAACAGGCGCGTCGGCCGAGGGGCAGCGACCCCTCATCCAGACCGCGAGGGTCACGGCAGGGTTATAATGCCCGCCGGAGATATGCCCGCCGGCGTATACCATGACCATAAGCACCGAGCCTATAGCGAGCGGCGCCATCACGCCGGCTCCGGGATCGAGCACAGTCAAGCCAACAGTCAGTACGAAAAAGAAAGTGCCTATGAATTCAACTGCGTATTTTTTCATATCGTTACCCTCCCTCTTGTCGAAATCCTTGTCTCCAGTTGTTTCTACACGCCCGCTCGCACAGGCCCCGGTCTTATTTACTGATCATATATCCGGTGAGAGCCCCGGCTCCCGCTCCTACGGCCGTTCCTACCCAGAGGTTCCCTCCCGAAAGCGCCGCTATACCAAGCCCGGCTCCCGCGCCTATTGCCCCTCCGCTCAGTGTACCCTGCTGAGTCTTCGACATATTGGTGCATCCCGCAACTGCCAGGATGATAGAAGCTACCAGAATGAGATATTTAATGTTTTTCATTTTTGATCTCCTTTTTGAAGTCCTGTCAGATTAATTCAACGGCTTGCCCCCTATACCGGTTTTAATGTTGGGCTTAATCATCGTGTCCCATATAACGGCCATCACAGGCGTATCAGTCTTATCGGGATTATCCTTATAGAACTTATCGACCATGGCTACGACCTGACTCATAGTCATAGGAGTATTCGAAGCGGCTTCGACTACCTTCGTCACGAACGTATCTCGCTTCTGGTCGGGATATTTTTCCATTATCACCTCTTCGATCGTAATGACGTGACCTGCACCCCAGATAAATGCGACCTTGGCATTCTCGTCCATGGCCACCCACTGGTCGCCCTTTAACACCGGCATTTCCTTCGCTACCGCCTCCGCTACCGTTTCTTCTGCGGACGCCCGGAGAACCGGTACAGCAATGACGATACTAAAAACGAATAAAAACAGATAAATTTGAAATACACTCGATTTTTTCACGACCACACCTCCAGATATATTTGTTAGTTTTTATAATTCCATCGTTTGTTCTGTTGTTTTTTATTTACCGGAATCTTCAAGAGAGGGTACAGAAGATCAAAGGATGCATCATATGGAGAACCCTCCCCGCATAGCCGCTGATCGACAAGTGGACTTTCTTAGCTGGTAAGTGCAAAGGGCTCCGCCGCAACAGGCCGTACCTGCCGCTCTTGATTATCGTAATAAACTTAATCACCCCCCCGTTGATGATAAGTTAAATTACAGCAACAATTTAAGAGGTCCCCGTACCTATAGCCCAATCCATATGTAATATAGTTTCATGCTAGCATGCATGATAAATATATGCAAGTAAATTAGTTGTATTTACAGTGGTTCTACACTTATTATTGCTCTTTATTCCCGATATTTATCTCGGGATAAGTGAATTTCCGTTACCTCCGATTATGACCGGGAGACCCTCCGACCCCACGATAAAACCCGTAAAGCTCGCAGTCATTCTTTTCTATCCGGTGGTAAATACGAGTAGTAAATAGTATTATTTCCATCGGCCGATTCCAAAAATTATCGCGTGGAATAAATTGTGTGAGCGCCGGATCGATATGACCATGAATCCGTCCGATCAACACGCTCTGCAGGTATTATAAGGGGGTACCCGTGGACAGTATTGAGAAAAAGCGCCTTAAAGATGCGAGTGAGAAGATCGTACCCTGGAAGAAGTGGGGCCCCTATCTGAGCGAGAGGCAGTGGGGTACGGTGAGGGAGGACTACAGCGAACACGGCACGGCGTGGGACTACTTTCCGCACGACCATGCCCGCTCACGCGCCTACAGGTGGGGAGAGGACGGGCTCGCCGGCATCTCCGACGACAAGCAGACACTCTGCTTCGCGCTCGCCCTCTGGAACGGCAAAGACCCCATCATAAAAGAACGCCTCTTCGGCCTTACGAACAGCGAAGGGAACCACGGCGAAGACGTGAAGGAGTACTACTATTATATAGACAGCACGCCGACGCACTCGTACATGAAGTACCTCTATAAATACCCCCGGTCCGCGTACCCCTACAGGGACCTTGTGGAGAAAAACAGAAAGGCGACCCGATACGAGCTCGAATACGAGCTCATAAATACGGGCGTATTCGACGACGATGGGTATTTCGACGTATTCGTCGAATATGCGAAGGAATCCCCCGAAGAAATCCTTATAAGCGTCAACGTCGTCAACCGGGGAAAAGAGACCGCGGAGATTCACATTCTCCCCACACTCTGGTTCAGGAACACCTGGTCATGGTCCGAACCGACGCCAAAACCCGTCATTAAGCAGACGAACACGGGGGAGGAATTCACCGCGGCCGAGGCGTCGCACGAGACCCTCGGGCAAAGGTACCTCTACTGCGAAGGCGGCGCAAAGCTCCTCTTTACGGAGAACGAAACGAACACGGAGCGGATATTCGGGACACCCTAACGGCAGTCCCTACGTAAAGGACGGCATCAACGATTATATTGTGAAAGGGAGAAAGGAATCCGTCAACCCCGGCAATACCGGCACGAAGGTATCGGCCCATTATACGCTCTCGATCGCAGGCGGAGAAGAAAAGAAGGTGCGCCTCATCCTCTCGGTCAAATCCCCGGAGCTCGCCGGGAAGAACCCGTTCAGGACCTTCGACAAGACCGTGACCGCGCGAAAGACAGAAGCGGACGAGTTTTACGGCTCGATCACCCCGCCCTCCATAGACGAAGATTCGAAGAAACGTGATGCGTCAGGCGCTGGCCGGTATGCTATGGTCAAAGCAGTACTACTATTTCGATCTCGACACATGGCTGAGAGAGCACGGCGCCGACATCAGGGCCGTCAGTCCCGGAAAGAACGTCAGGAACTGGGAATGGTTCCACATGATAAACGACGACGTGATATCCATGCCCGACAAGTGGGAATACCCCTGGTATGCCGCATGGGACCTCGGCTTTCATACCCTGGCGCTCGACATGGTCGACCCCGACTTCTCAAGGGATCAGCTCGAGCTCATGCTGCGCGAGGTCTATCTCCACCCGAACGGCCAGATACCGGCATACGAATGGAACTTCAGCGACGTGAACCCTCCCGTACACGCGTTCGCGTGCCTATTCCTCTATCACACGCAGAAAGTGGTTTACGGAAAGGGGAACGTCGAATTCCTGAAACAGGTATTCGACAAGCTCGTGCTCAACTTCACGTGGTGGGTGAACAGGAAGGACCGTCACGGAAAGAATGTCTTCGAAGGCGGGTTCCTCGGCCTCGACAACATCGGAGTATTCGACCGCAGCTCGCCGCTTCCGACCGGGGGCTTCCTCGAGCAGGCGGACGGAACGGCGTGGATGGCGATGTTCTGCCAGAACATGCTCGAGATCGCGTTTGAGCTTTCGAAGTTCGATCCGACCTATGAAGACATGGCCTTGAAGTTCGCGGAGCATTTCCTCTGGATCGCCTCCGCGATGGACCGCGCGGGAGAGCATCACGACGAGATGTGGGACGAAGAGGACGGATTCTTCTATGACCTGCTGCGGTTCCCCGACGGGAGTGCCAAGCGTTTAAAAGTCAGGTCGCTCGTCGGCCTCCTGCCGCTCTGCGCTTCGACTGTTTACGATTATGATATGGTGGAACGCTTCCCGAAATTCAAGGAGCGTCTGGCGAGACGCCTCAGCAGGATGCCGGACCTGCTTGCCACCATCCACCCGCCCGACAAGCTCGGGTACGCGAACAGGTATCTTCTATCCATACTCAACGAAGACAAGCTCAAGCGCGTGCTTTCGAAGATGCTCGACGAGAACGAGTTCCTGAGCGATTACGGGATACGCTCCATCTCCCGCTACCACAAGGAACACCCTTATATATTCAAAGTCCACGGCGAGGAGTATAAGGTCGAGTATATGCCCGCCGAATCCTCCTCCGGCCTCTTCGGAGGTAATTCCAACTGGCGGGGCCCGATATGGTTCCCGATCAATGCCATGATAATAAGGGCGCTCATTCACCTCTATAAATACTACGGCGACGAATTCAAGGTCGAGTGCCCGACAGGTTCCGGGAAATTCATGACCCTCTACGAAGCCGCCGAGGAAATATCCAGACGCCTCGTGAGCATATTCCGGAAGGATGAAAAAGGGAGGAGGCCTGTTTACGGGGATACAGAGAAATTCCAGACGGACCCGCACTTCAGGGACTACATCTTATTCTACGAGTACTTTCACGGGGACAACGGCGCGGGCATCGGCGCGAGCCATCAGACGGGCTGGTCGGGCCTCGTCGCAAAGCTCATACAGATGTACGGACACATAAACAGCGAGCTTATCCTCGAAGTCCCCCGCGGCGGCGCACAGGTGTATAAGAAGGAGGGGTGATTTTCTTATCTTGATGAAATCATGCGGCGGGATCAATTAGCAGAATTAGTTGGTTTTGGTTTTGGTGTTGATGTCGGCGTCGGTCTTGGTGTAGAACCCGGCCTTGCCTTCGGGCATTGAGTAACATTGGCGCTTTCGCTCGTGTTCTTTGTCTGCGTACAGTCGAGCCTCTTTTGGTATCGTAACTGATATTCCACGGCCCTGTCCTCTTTGGATATGCCGAAACAGCCTGAAAATAATAAAGCCAATCCCAAGATGATTATCCATTTCAAATAACGACCTTCAAACATAGCTTTGTTAACAGTCCGGTTGAATTGATCCACGAGGTGTCAATATATTACATGGGGAATCCGAGGAGCTCATCAGAGGGATCTCGACCTCAGATATACAGCAGTCACTAGGATAATTGAAAATCTAGAGATATAGTAACCGTTAGTAAAATTCTCGGCCATGCTGACTTAAAAACCACTATAAGATATTCTCACCAGGAAAACTCTTTAGTTGAGGCTGTTGAATCGCTTTCGAGGCCATTATTGGATTCACTTTCTGAAAAATTCAACCGGCTTGAACATTAGATTTTAATATCAGTCGCCGATGAAATTTAGCAGAAATCTAAGTCAATAATTAAAGCTGAATGGTCAGTAATCTTATCTTCTCTTACTTGATGTGAGTACACGACGTTTTTCAAAACTTTGCCGAAGCTAGGCGTGCAAAAAATATGGTCAATTCTGAATCCATTTCCCTTGCTGCTATACCATGTGTATTCCTTTTTGTCATTATGAAATCTTCTCCATCCATCTATCCATCCCATATCTTCCATTCTGCTAATATAATCAGCGCACAGAAAAATACTCTTTTTCTCATCGATATAATGTTTACCCGTGTTAAAATCACCTATTATTGCTACATTATCTTTTAGATTTTCCAAACAATACTCCATCAAAAAATCAAATACCGGTTTTTTTTCTTCTTTGTTGCGGAAATAAACCGCCAATATTTTAAAGTTTTGAAAATCAACCTCAATAATCCGGTGAGAATGAACTCCTAAATCAAAACAGCTAGATTTAATTTCAAACGGAGATTTCGAAATAATCGATACACTATTAATATAGAATTTTTGAGCCTTAGCCGTGACAAAATAATCGTATCCTTTCCGGTTTAAATCATTTCGGATTCTTTGTCCTATGGAATTACTTCTAAATTCACATAATACAAGAATATCGGACTTATAACTATCCAGAGTATTCAAAATTCTATCTACCCTATTACCACCAACATGCCTTATATTTAAACTAGCAATCCTCATATAAGTATATAAATTTTGGCTAACCCTATTGCCGAGTTACTTACAAATTCACTGACATTCTATTCCATAAAAAGTTCATAATTCGGGATGAAAATATCATTGTTTGAATTTATTGAATATAATTGGCTCCGGCGGAGAGATTCGAACTCCCGACATGGTGATTAACAGTCACCCGCTCTGCCAGCTGAGCTACGCCGGAACCGATTTTTATAAGCTCTGAGTTAAACAGAATAATCTATACATAAGGAGTATATGAGTCAAGAGTTTTTAGTCAATTTCATATGTATAACGACTACGGCGCGTTACGCCGCCAAAGAAATCCCCGGTTGATTAGCATCCCCCTGAAACGTATACTACTTAATACTCTTCAAGCGATAAAACGGGCCAAATGTCTCAGGATTCAGAAAAAAAGAAAGAAAAGAAACACGCGAGCACGCTTCTACCCGCCCATACGACGTCCCTCCACAGATACCTCGCCGAACTGAGCAACTACCCCGTGCTGAGCCGGGATGAAGAATACAAGCTCGCCATGAAATACAGAAGCGACGGCGACCTCGACGCCGCGCGGAAGCTCGTCACGTCCAACCTGAAATTCGTCGTAAGGGTGGCGAACGAATATAAGAACTACGGCATCAACACGATGGACATAATCCAGGAGGGGAACGTCGGGCTCATGCACGCGGTAAAGGGTTTCGACCCGACCAAAGGCTACCGTCTAATTTCCTACGCCGTCTGGTGGATAAGGGCGTATATCCAGAACTACATAATCAAGAGCTGGAGCCTCGTGAAGGTAGGCACGACGCAGGCCCAGAGAAAGCTCTTCTATAAACTGCGTTCGACGAAAAAAGAGCTCGAAATGGGCGGAGATACCCTGAGCGCCGAGGATTACAGAGAGCTCGCCCAGAAGCTCGACGTGCCCGACGAAGCCGTCATCGAAATGGAGCAGAGGATGGGGAGCAAGGACCTGTCGCTCGACGCCGAGCTCACGAGCGAGAAGGACGCGTCCCATCTGGACTTCCTCACCGGGGGAGAAGACAGCCAGGAAGAGTTCCTTACAAGGGCGGAGGAAGACGAGCGGGTGAGGAAGGGAATGGCGGTCGCCATGAAAACCCTCAAGGACCGGGAGCGGTACATTATCGAGAAGCGCGTATTGTCCGATCAGCCCCTTACGCTCGAAGAGCTCGGAAGCAAATTCAAGATATCAAGAGAAAGAGTCAGGCAGATAGAGAGCGCCGCTCTCAAGAAGATTAAAGAAGTACTAGAAGAAAAGGGAATAAACAAGTAGGCGGCCCGGCAAATCAGGCCGCTTTTATAATTTCAAAAACCTTTTCAAGCGCCTCGTGGAGTCTCCCGGGGTCGTTCCCCCCCGCCTGAGCCATGTCCGGCCTGCCCCCGCCCTTCCCGCCTATCAACGGCGCAAGCTCCTTCACGATATTCCCCGAATGGTATTTCTTATGCAGGTCGCTCGTAACACCGACCAGTATGTACGCTTTCCCGTCGTCCCTCGTGCCCAGCACGGCTATGCCCGAATGGAGTTTGTTTTTCACATCGTCCCAGACCTTCCTCAGCTGATCGGGGTCGGCCTCGGGTATCTCGACGGCGAGCACGTTGAGCCCGTTCACCTTCTTTACGTTCTCCATTATATCCCCGGTCCTCTCGCTGAGCATCCTGCTCTTGACGGCCTCCAACTCCTTCCTCATGCTCTCGTTCTCTTCCACGAGCCTGCCGATCCTGGGGATTATGTCGGTCTCGGGCACCTTCAATATCCGGGAGGCTTCGAGGAGCCTGTCCTCTATCCCCCTCATGAAGTTCCAGGCGGACTCGCCCGAGAGGGCCTCGATCCTCCGTACGCCGGCGGCCGAAGCCGTCTCGGAGACTATTTTCAACATCCCCGCTTCGCCCGAAGATTCGAGGTGCGTGCCTCCGCAGAGCTCCCGGCTGTAATCCCCGATGGCGACGACCCTGACCTTGTCGCCGTACTTTTCCTGGAAGAACGCCATGGCCCCCCTTTTTATCGCTTCATCGTAAGGCACGTCGGGCTCCGTCACGACCCTGTCGTCCCACCTTATCCTTTCGTTGATGATGTCCTCGATCTTCCTCAATTCCTTCTCGTCGACCGACGAATGGTGAGTGAAATCGAACCGGAGCCTCCCCGGAGCAACGAGCGAGCCCGCCTGGCCCACGTGCTTTCCGAGCACTTCCCTGAGCACCGCATGCAGTATGTGCGTGGCCGAATGGTGAGTCTCGGCGCCGTGCCTTAGTTTTTCGTTAACCTTCAATCCGACTTCGTCCCCGACCCAGAGAGAGCCCTTTTTTATTACCGCGTGATGCACGATTATATTGGGCAGGGGCTTCTTCGTGTCTGAGACCTCGGCCGTTCCGCCCTCCCCCTCCATGACCCCTCTGTCGCCGACCTGTCCTCCCGACTCCCCGTAAAAGGGCGTCCGGTCCGTGATAATGTCAACCTTGTCGCCCGCGTTCGCGCTGTCGACCAAAACGCCTTCCTTGATTATCGCGGTTATTCTTCCCGTATCGCGGGTCTTTCCGTATCCTGTGAACGCGACAGTTAATCCGCCCGAGACGAACTCTCTATACAGAGGCTCGAGGCCCTCTTCGCCCGAGCCCTTCCACGCCCTCCTCGATTTCTCCCTCTGCTTCTCCATCTCCGCTTCGAATCCCGCATTATCGAGCGTAATCCCGCGCTCACGCGCGATGTCCTGAGTGAGATCCACCGGGAAGCCGAACGTATCGTAGAGCTTGAACGCCACGTCTCCGGAAAGGACCTTTCCCCCTTCAAGCTTCGCAATCTCCGCGTTAAGCAGATCGAGGCCCCTGTCGATCGTTTCGAAAAACCTCTCTTCCTCGTTCTTGACGACCTCGGCGACGAATCCGATCCTTTCATCGAGCTCCGGATACGCGCCCCTCATTATATCCCTGACGCGGCCCGTGATCTTATACAGACACGGCTCTTCTATACCCAGCATCTTCGCGTGCCGGACGGCGCGCCTCAATATCCTTCTCAGGACGTATCCCCTGCCCTCGTTTGAAGGGAAGACCCCGTCCGAAATCAGGAACGTTACGGCCCGCGCGTGGTCCGCTATCACCCTCATGGATACGTCCGATTGGGCGTCGTCCCCGTAACGCCTGCCCGCTATTTCTTCCACGTTTGAAATAATTCCCCTCAATAGGTCCGTCTCATAGTTGCTCTTAACGCCCTGGAGCACGGCCGTTATCCTCTCAAGACCCATGCCCGTGTCTATGCTCGGGTTAGGGAGCGGGTTCAGGGTCCCGGCCTTGTCCCTGTCATACTGCATGAACACGAGGTTCCAGAGCTCGAGGAACCTGTCGCATTCGCATCCCAGAGCACAGTCGCTCTTTCCGCATCCGAAATCCTCTCCCTGGTCGATGATTATTTCGGAGCATGGACCGCACGGACCCGTGTCGCCCATTGCCCAGAAATTATCCTTCTCCCCCATCCTGACTATCCTGTCGGAGGGGAGTCCGACGACGTTCCGCCAGAGCTCGGCCGCCTCGTCGTCCTCTTTGTAAACCGTGACCCAGAGCTTTTCCTTGGGGAGCTCGAAAACGTCCGTGATCAGCTCCCAGGCAAACTCGATAGCCTCCTTCTTGAAATAATCCCCGAAAGAGAAATTGCCGAGCATCTCGAAAAACGTGTGGTGCCGCGACGTGTATCCGACATTCTCGAGGTCGTTATGCTTTCCGCCCGCCCTCACGCACTTCTGTGATGACGCGGCCCTCTTGTAATCCCGCCTCTCGAGGCCGAGGAACACGTCCTTGAACTGCACCATTCCCGCGTTCGTGAAAAGGAGCGTCGGGTCGTTTTTGGGTATGAGCGAAGAGCTCCTGACGGCCGTATGGCCCTTGCTTTCAAAGTATTCGAGAAACCTCTTTCTAATTTCCGATCCTGTCATTTATCTGAAAACCCTGTGTCCGTTTTATCTTATATAGCAGCCCGGGCGGCGCTTTTTTCACTCTTTATCTTTCTGGCCGGGTATTCGGCGGCCAGCTGGCCGCATGCCCCGAGGATATCGCTCCCGCGGCTCTTTCTTATCCTGACGTTTATACCGAACGAAATAAGTATGTCCTGGAAACCGAGCACCCTCTCCCTCGTCGGCGAGCGGTAAGGCAGGGGGCCCGCTTCGTTGAACGGAATCAGGTTGACCTTGCAATTGATACCGCGAAGCAGGCGGCCCAGGTCGTAGGCGTCCCTGTCGGAGTCGTTGACCTTGCTCAAAAGGACGTATTCGAACATAAGCAGCTTTCTCGGCGGGACGGGGAATTTCACGCTCGCTTTAAGGAGGTCCTTTATCGGATACTTTTTATTGATAGGCATGAGGACGTCCCTCAGTTCATCCCGCGGCGCGTTGAGTGAAACTGCGAGGTTGACCGAGACCTGCTCACCGAGCTCCTTTATTTTGGGGACGATACCGGAAGTCGAAACCGTTATCCTCTTCGGCGGCAGGCCCAGGAAATTTTCATCCGTCATTGTCTTGAGCGCCCTTACGAGGTTTTCAAGATTGTCGAGCGGCTCCCCCATACCCATGAATACGATATTCGTCACCGAGCCCCCGCTGAACCGGTTAACGAGCAGGTATTGGTCCAGAATCTCGGAGGGGGTCAGGTTCCTTATCTTACCAATCGTGCCCGTAAGACAGAAAGTGCATCCGAGGGCGCACCCGACCTGAGAAGATATACACAGGGTATGCCTCTTCTTGTCCGGTATGAGCACGCTTTCTATCTGCTTCCCGTCCCGGAGCTTAAACAGGTACTTCCTCGTGCCGTCGGTCGAGATTTGCTCCTCCGCCAGCTCCATGGAATCCCCGGCAGAGAAAGAGCTCTTGAGCAGCTCCCTCGTGTCCTTCGATAGATCCGTCATCTCGTCGAAAGACGAAGCGCCCTTCCTGTACAGCCACTTGCCCAGCTGGCGCGCACGGAACGGCTCTAACCCCTTATCAGTAACGAATTTTTCCAGTTCCCCGGGACTCAAATCCTTGATGTTCATTTTTTCTTTATATGGTTAAACCCGTATTTCAATTATCCAGGTAAGGATACAGGGGGTCTGAAATTTATACAATAGGGAGGGCCCCTAAAGCGGCTCTTTAAAATTCAGAATTCCGGAGGTATTTCGCGGCCCGTGAACAACGACACGCCCTCTACGTAACGGTATTTTCCTGCTGCAGCCGCTGAATCAAATCTGCGAACCTCTTGAGCTCCTTTCTCAGCTCCACTATCTCTTTTTGAAGGGAGGCCTGACGGTTACCCTCCGACCTGTAATAGGAGGTTTTACGTAACGCGAGACGCCCGACGAGCGAAAGGTATTTGTTTTTGTTAAGGTAGTCAGGGAACCAGTTCCCTTTTCTCATTGCCCTGTATGACATCAATATCTGTTTATGGCCGGCAGGCAGGACGCCCAGGTCGAATTCCTCGACGAGCACCACCTCCCGCTGCTTCCTCTCCCCCATAATGCCCCTCACAAAAATTACGAATATAAAAATGATGTAAATAAGAAGGATGAGCACCGCTAACCCCCAGTAAGCCTCGTCCCTCGACGTAACGAGAAAATTCCATGTGGCATGGAGGAAGACAGCCAGAAGAAAGAACCCGCCCATGGACATCCAGGCGTTTTTCCCTCCGTCTTTCAATTTACTTATGCCCGCGCCGAAAGTCGCGCTCGCGGCGCAGTGCATATTCGCGGTCATCATGCTCCTGATGAAGAGGAGGTTAAGCCACTCGTATCCGGGGGAATTGCCCGCGAACTGGGTGAAATACATGAAATTCTCCGTCATTCCGAACCCGAGACCGGAGGCAGCGCCGTAAACGAGCCCGTCCGTTACGTTATCGAACTGACGGTACCTCAGCAGGAAAAACACCACGAGGCCCTTCATTAATTCCTCTATGAAGGGAGCCAGGACGACGGCCGGAAAATCGAAGCCCGAATAGTCGGCGAACCTGCCCAGCATCCTTATACCGGCTTCCGTACCGAGTATGGACAGGGCGATTGCCCCGAGACCGCCCCACAGGAAGGCCGCGAAAACGTACTTAAGGGGCTCCCTGTCGTAGCGGTCGATCCACCATATAAAAAACAGAATCGCCACCACCGGGGCGACTGCAACTATCAATGAAACGAAAATAATCGCGTGGTCCATAAATTTATAATCATATTAGTATCCGAGAACGATGATTGCAAGAAGCCCGGGAGCGCCCGGACGGACGCACGGCACGGCTGGAATGGAATATTTTAAGGAAACCGGACACATGCGGCGTATCGGTTTTGACAATGCCGAAATTGGTGTCAAATTAATTTATCCCGCGCTTAAAGGCGGCCGTATGAAGTCCGTTCAGTGATTTAACCCCGAATAACTGGTATATTAATCTATAGAGAGTGACCGAGACTAAATGTCCAACCTGAAGACCGCTCTTGACCACGGGCTGACAGAAGAAGAATACAATAAGATAGTGGATACGCTCGGCAGGGAGCCCAACATTACCGAACTGGGCATCCTGGCCGCTATGTGGTCCGAACACTGTTCCTACAAGAGCTCGAGAATCCATCTGAGGAAGTTCCCCACGACGGGCGAAGTGGTCATACAGGGCCCCGGAGAGAACGCAGGCATTATAGACATCGGCGACGGGCAATGCGCCGTCTTTAAGATGGAGAGCCATAACCACCCGTCATTCATAGAGCCCTATCAGGGCGCCGCGACAGGGGTGGGCGGCATATTGAGGGATATATTCACGATGGGGGCGAGGCCCATAGCTGTCCTCGATTCGCTCCGGTTCGGCGACCCTTCCCTTCCCAAGACGAAATACCTGGTCGGAGGCGTCGTTTCCGGCATCGCGGGATACGGAAACTGTATAGGGATTCCGACTGTGGGCGGCGAGGTCTACTTCGACGAATGCTACAACGGGAACCCGCTGGTCAACGTATTCGCCCTCGGCATAACGAATAAGGACGAAATATTCAGGGGCTACGCCAGGGGACTCGGGAACCCCGTAATCTACGTGGGATCCAAGACCGGAAGGGACGGGATTCACGGCGCGGTCATGGCGTCGGAAACGTTCACGAAAGAGGCGGAGGAAAAGAGGCCCGCCGTTCAGGTGGGCGACCCTTTCACGGAAAAGCTTCTCCTCGAAGCCTGCCTCGAATTGTTCAAGACGGGCGTAGTAGTCGGTATACAGGACATGGGGGCCGCCGGTCTCACGTCCTCCTCCACGGAGATGGCGGAGAGGGCCGGCACGGGCATAAGGATAGACATCGAGAAGGTCCCGAGGAGGGAAACTTCCATGACCCCGTACGAGGTCATGCTTTCCGAATCGCAGGAGCGCATGCTCATAGTGCTTGAGAAAGGAAAAGAGGATATCTCCGAAAAGATATTCAGGAAGTGGGGGCTCGACTTCAGCGTCATCGGAGAGGTAACGGACAGCGGCAGGCTCGTTATCGCGGAAGAGGGAAAGACCGTAGCAGAGATCCCCATAAGCCTGATTTCGGAAGAGGCGCCCGTTTACGACAGGCCTTACTCCGAGCCTGCGTATATTAAAGAAACCGGGAGCCGGGATCTATCCGCCATACCGGTCCCGAAGGACCTCGGCAGAATATTTTTGACGCTCCTCTCTTCCCCCACACTCGCGGACAAGCGCTGGATATGGGAGCAATACGACCACATGGTAAGGACGAATACGGTCGTGGTTCCGGGCTCGGACGCCGCGGTAGTCAGGATAAAGAACACGAAAAAAGCCCTGGCGATGACCGTCAACTGCAACTCGACCTACTGCTACCTCGACCCATTTACCGGGGCGGGAATAGCGGTCGCCGAGAGCGCGAGGAACCTCGCCTGCTCGGGAGCCCTTCCACTGGCGATCACGGATTGCCTCAATTTCGGGAGCCCGGAGGAGCCCGGAGTGATGTGGCAGTTCAAGCGCGCAGTAGAGGGAATATCCCAGGCGGCCGTCAGGCTGAACACGCCCGTCGTGAGCGGGAACGTGAGCTTCTATAACCAGACGGGCAGGAACGCCGTATATCCGACGCCTGCAATCGGCATGGTGGGCCTCATCACGGACGTCGAAAAGCATATCACCCAGTGGTTTAAAGACGATGGGGACGCGGTCGTGCTCCTGGGCGAGACGAGGGACGAATTAGGCGGGAGCGAGTACCTGAAGCAGGTCCACGGGATAGTAGCGGGGGAGCCCCCGGGACTTGATCTCGAAGCCGAATCGAACCTGATACGGGCTTTACTTGAAGCTTCAGATAGAGGTATACTTAAGTCAGCGCACGACGTTTCCGAGGGCGGGGTATCTGTTTCGCTCGCAGAATCCTGTTTCTCCCCGGAATACACTACGGGCATTACGGTCAGGCTGCCGGGCGCAATCAGAGGGGACGCACTCTTATTTTCAGAATCCCAGGCGAGAGCGGTAGTTTCACTCGACAACAAGAACATAGAAATCCTTAGAAAAATTACTGCATCCAATAGTGTACCCATGAACGTAATCGGCGGGGTCGGGGGGTCGAGGTTTTTAATAGAGGGTCTGGTAGATATTCCTGCAGCCGAAGCCAGGAGGGCCTGGGCCGCGGGATTTGAGGATAACCTTAAAAGTTATGCCAAAGCTTAAAGAAGAGTGCGGCGTATTTGGCATTTACCGTAACGTCGAGGCTTCGAACCTCACGTACCTGGGGCTACACGCGCTTCAGCACAGGGGGCAGGAAAGCGCGGGCATAGTCACATCCGACGGCGTCAACCTCCACAACCACCGCGCCATGGGCCTCGTCTCAGACATTTTCACCGAAGAAATCCTGTCTCACCTCACAGGCCAGAACGCCATAGGGCACGTCCGCTATTCGACCACCGGATCGAGTCAGGCGAAAAACATGCAGCCAATAGTCATCAATTATTTCCGCGGGGCGCTGGCCATAGCCCATAACGGGAACCTCACCAACGCAAGGACGCTCCGAGAAGAGCTCGAAGAGGAAGGCGCGATATTCCAGTCCACTACCGACACGGAAGTCATAGTGCACCTCATCGCAAAATCCAAAGAGGAGACGCTCCTGCAAAGGATAATAGAGGCCCTCATCAGGTGTAAGGGGGCATACTCGCTCCTCTTCCTCACGCCGGAAGCGATGGTCGCCGCGAGGGACCCCTACGGGTTCAGACCGCTCGTCATGGGCAAGCTCGGGGACTCCGTAGTCTTCGCGTCCGAGACGTGCGCTTTCGACCTCATAGAGGCCGAATTCGTAAGAGAGATAGAGCCCGGGGAAATAGTCGTGGTCGACGACAAGGGCGTCGAATCGTATAAGCCATTCGGGGAATCCAAACACGCGTACTGTGTTTTCGAATACATCTATTTCGCCAGGCCCGACAGCTTCCTCACCGGGCGGAACGTCTATCAGGTCAGGAGAGCGCTCGGGAAGCAGCTCGCGATCGAGCAGCCCGCCGACGCCGACATTATCGTCGCCGTGCCCGACTCCGGAGTGCCCGCGGCAATGGGATACTCCGAGCAATCCGGGCTCCCTCTCGAATTGGGACTATTACGTAGCCATTACGTCGGAAGGACGTTCATAGAGCCCCAGCAGTCGATCAGGAACTTCGGCGTGAGGCTGAAATTAAACGCAATCAGGGAAGTGCTGAACGGAAAGAGGGTCGTGATAGTGGACGACTCGATAGTCAGAGGGACGACGTCGAGAAAGATAGTGAAGATGATACGCGCGGCGGGTGCTAAGGAAGTCCACATGAGGATCAGCTCACCGCCGACCAAGTTCTCATGCTATTACGGCATAGACACGCCGCTTAAAGAAGAGCTCATCGCCAATTCCCTGGAAATAGAGGAGATAAGGAAGTACATAACCTCGGATTCCCTCGGATACCTTACCATGGAAGGCGTGATAAAAGCGGTCAATGAGACTAAGAAGCTAGACGGCTCGGAAACCTTCTGCAACGCCTGCTTCTCGGGCAAATACCCGGTCGAGCTCACAGACCTCAAGAAGACCAAGCAGAAACAGCTTGGACTTTTCGGGGGATGATCCGGGCCTCCCGACACTAACGTCATACCGAATATCGGCCTACACTTCAGGTTTGGCTTGAATTCATGGATGTCTATCCACACGAGAGTCGGAATTGGAAATTGGGCCTCAACTGCTTCTATAGAGTTCCAGAACTGAATACCGCAGTGGTCTTCGTTTCAAACAGGATTTCGGGACGGAAAATATCAGCCGATCTCTCTCAGCTTACTGAGCACGTCTTCCATCTTCTTTATCTGGAAGGAAAGCTCCTCGAATATTTCGCGCTCTTTTTTGACGACCTCTTCGGGGGCGCGTTCGAGGAATTCGGGGTTGGATAGTTTCTTTTCGGTGCGTTCTAATTCTTTTGATATCTTGCCGATCTCTTTTTTTATCCTCTCGGTCTCTTTCCCGACGTCGATGAGTCCTTCGACAGGGAGAAATATCTCGACCCCCGGGATTACATGGGCAATCGCCTTTTTCAGGCTTATCTTTCTTCGCGATCTCAAACCCGGAAAGGGACGCCAGACTGAGTATAAACCCCTTGTTATCCTCTATCTGCTTCCGGGCTTTTTTAGTTTCAGGGAAGAGAACGACGCTCACTTTTTCGGACGGGTGGAGCCCGATTACGGCCCGGAGGTTCCTTACACCGACGACGATCTCCTTCATAAGCTCCACTTCGTCGTGCTCGTCCCGGAAAATCTCAGTCTCGTCAGGTTCGGGGAACGAGCTTATTACTATGCTCTCAGCCGTACCGCCGTCCACCGAGCTTAGCTCCACGCCGAACCCGCGGAGCCTCTGATAGAGCTCCTCGGTTATGAAAGGCGCCATCGGGTGAAGTAACTGGAGCGCGGTCTTGAGCACACGCACGAGGACGCTCTTCGTCCTCTGTTTGCTCTTTGTGTCGCCTCCGTAAAGTACCGGCTTTACTGACTCGATGTACCAGTCGCAGTACTCCGACCAGAAGAACCTGTATATTGCGCCCGCCGCCTTGTCGAACTCGTAGGCCTCGAACGAGTCGCCTACCTCTTTTACGGTCTCGTTGAGCTTTGTGAGAATCCACTTATCGTATGTAGAAAGCTCATCCTTCGTTGTTTCAGCCCTTGCGTCATAATCCGCCAGGTTCATAAATAGGAACCGAGAGGCGTTCCAGATCTTGTTTATGAAATTCCTGTAGCCCTGAATGACGGGCATGGAGAGCTTTATGTCCCTGCCCTGCGTGGCAAGCGCGGTCAGGCTGAACCTGAGCGCGTCCGCGCCGTTCTCCTCTATGACGTCGAGAGGGTCTATAACGTTCCCTCTCGTCTTGCTCATCTTATGCCCCTTCTCGTCCCGGATCAGCCCGTGTATGTAAACGTCCCTGAACGGAACTTCTTCCATAAAATGGAGCCCCTGCATAATCATGCGCGCGACCCAGAAGAAGATGATGTCGAACCCGGTCACCAGCACGCTCGTCGGGTAGTACTTCTCCAGCTCCGGCGTCCGCTCGGGCCAGCCGAGGGTCGAAAACGGCCATAGTCCGGATGAGAACCACGTATCGAGAACGTCGGGGTCCCGTCTAAGCTCGGTTCCCTTTCCGTAATGTTTATCAGCAGCCTTTTGTGCATCTTCCTCCGAGAGGGCGACGAATATCTCCCCGTCGGGCCCGTACCAGGCCGGAATCTGATGTCCCCACCAGAGCTGGCGGGATATGCACCAGGGCTCTATCTTCCTGAGCCATTCGAAGTAGGTGCTCTCCCAGTATTTCGGTACGAATCTGATCCTCCCGTCCTCGACGGCTTTGATCGCAGGCGCCGCGAGTGCCGCCGCGTCCACGTACCACTGGTCGGTGAGCCAGGGCTCGACCACGACGCCCGACCTGTCTCCGTAGGGGACGGTGTGCCGCGTGCCTTCAATCCTGTCGAGAAGCCCGAGCGCCTCCATGTCCTCTATTACGAGCTTTCTCGCCTCGAACCTGTCGAGCCCCCTGTATTTATCCGGAACGTTGTCGTTCAGGTGAGCGGTCCCGTCGAATATGTTTATCATCGGGAGGTTGTGCCTCCGCCCGACCTCGAAGTCGTTAAAGTCGTGCGCGGGTGTGATCTTGACAGCGCCCGTTCCCTTTTCGGGGTCGCTGTATTCATCGGCGATTATCGGTATCAGGCGTTTTGCGAGGGGAAGAACCGCGTTCTTTCCGACGAGGTGCTTGTATCGCGGGTCTTCGGGGTGCACCGCGACGGCGGTATCGCCGAGCATGGTTTCGGGTCTCGTGGTGGCGACGGTTATGAATACATCCCCGCTCCCCTCGACCGGGTACTTGAAATGCCAGAAATGCCCCGAGACCTCTCGCTGGTCCACTTCGAGATCGGAAATCGCCGTGCAGAGCTTCGGGTCCCAGTTGACGAGCCTCTTGTCCTTATAGATGAGTTTCTGATTATAGAGATCGACGAAGACCTTCCTTACCGCGTGGGACAACCCCTCGTCCATCGTGAACCGCTCCATATCCCAATCGGGGAGCGCCCCCAGGCGCCTCAGCTGGCGCGTAATGGTATCGCCCGATTCCTGCTTCCACTTCCAGACGCGCTCTACGAATGCGTCCCTGCCCATCCGGACCCTCGACGTGCCTTCCTTCTCCAGCTCGCGCTCAACCATCATCTGCGTCGCTATACCGGCATGGTCTGTGCCCGGGACCCAGAGGGCATCGAACCCCTTCATCCTCTTCCACCGGATGAGAATATCCTGGAGCGTGTTGTTGAGCGCGTGCCCGATGTGTAGCGACCCTGTAACGTTCGGAGGGGGGATTACAATTGAATAGTACGGTTTATTGCCGGACGGCGATGATTTATAATAGCCCTTTTCAATCCACTCGGCGTACCACTTCTCTTCAACCTTTTTTGGATCGTAGACCTTATCCATCTGGGTTTTATTATCGTCGGGCATGCTGAACTAATGATTGAAAGAATCGAGATTACGGGTTCGGGGGCACTCTACCGCCACCGAACCCGGTTTATTCGCTATGTTTATTCTTCGTCCGCTGAAGCGGCCGTGGGTACGGGCACTTCGAGAACGGGCACTTCGACGTCTATGTTCCTGTAAATGGGCAGACCTGTACCTGCCGGTATCAGCCTTCCCATGATGACGTTCTCCTTTAAGCCCCTCAGGTGATCCTCTTTGCCTTCGCAGGCAGCCTCGGTGAGCACCCTCGTCGTCTCCTGGAATGAAGCCGCGGAGAGCCAGCTGTCCGTGCTCAGTGAAGCCCTGGTTATTCCAAGGAGCAGCGGTTCCGCAGACGCGGGCCTTCCGCCCTGCGCAACGACCCTCTCGTTCTCCTCGAAGAAGATGTGCTTCTCGATGGCCTCTCCGACGAGCAGGATGGTGTCGCCCGGGTCTTTAATCCTTACCCGCTTGAGCATCTGCCTCACGATTGCTTCGATGTGCTTATCGTTTATCTTGACTCCCTGGAGCCTGTAGACCTCCTGGATTTCGTCGACCAGGTATCTGGTAAGCGCCCTTTCTCCGCGTATCCTCAGTATGTCGTGCGGGTTTACGGAGCCGTCTACCAGCTGGTCTCCCGAAGTCACCTGCTCGCCTTCCCTGACGAGCACGTGCTTTCCTCTCGGCACGAGGTATTCCTTGGGCTCGCCTATCTCGGGCGTTACGACCACTCTTCTCTTACCCTTGAGGTCCTTACCATAGGTGACGATACCGTCGATCTCGGTAACGACCGCCGGGTCTTTCGGCATTCTCGCTTCGAAGAGCTCAGCTACCCTCGGGAGTCCTCCCGTGATGTCTTTTGTTTTCGCGGTCGCCCTTGCGATTTTTGCAACTATACCGCCAGCGGTAACTTCATCGCCTTCGTTGACTTCGATGATCGCCCCGATCGGAAGCGAGTACTGAATGCTCCTTCCGTCATCCGTGGTGATAACGAGAGCGGGATGGACGTCGAGGTTCTTTGATTCCATAACTACCTTTTTATAAATACCCGTTACCTCGTCGACCTGTTCTTTAAGCGTTATACCCTGCTCGAGGTCCACGAAGCTGACCTTACCCTCGAATTCCGAAATGAACGGGGTGGTGTACGGGTCCCACTCCGCGAGGAGCTGTCCTTCCTTAACCTTCTGACCTTCTTCGATCCTTAGCCTGGCCCCGAGCGCGAGCGGGTAACGCTCCCTTTCGTAGCCCTTATTGTCTACTATAATCAGCGTGCCGGTACGGTTAATGACAACGTGGCTTCCGTCTTTGCTCTTTACGGTCCTCACGGTATTGAACTTAACAGTACCTTCGTGAGTGGCCTCTAGGGTGCTTTCGGCTGCCCTCTGGCTCGCTGCGCCACCAATGTGGAACGTTCTCATCGTGAGCTGCGTCCCGGGCTCGCCGATCGACTGGGCGGCGATAATTCCGACCGCCTCGCCTATGTTGACGAGCTTGCCCGTCGCGAGGTTCCTGCCGTAACACAATACGCATACTCCGATGCGCGTCTCGCAGCTCAGCACCGACCTTATCTTTACCTCTGTGATGCTGCCGGCCTCGTCTATTCTTGCCGCAGCCTGTTCGTCGATTTCTTGATTAGCCGCTACTATCAGGTCGCCGCTTACAGGGTCTATTATGTCTTCGACCGTCGCCCTTCCGAGGACCCTTTCGCCTACCCTCTCGATTATCTCGCCGCCCTCTACGAGGTCGCTGACCGTGATCCCCTCGACGGTGCCGCAGTCGAATTCTTTTATCATCACGTCCTGGGCTACGTCTATGAGCCGTCTCGTCAGATAACCGGCGTTCGCGGTTTTAAGCGCGGTGTCGGCGAGTCCTTTCCTCGCGCCGTGCGTTGAAATGAAGTACTGAAGCACGGTAAGACCCTCTCGGAAGTTAGAGGTAATCGGGGTCTCTATGATTTCCCCCGACGGCTTGGCCATAAGTCCCCTCATTCCCGCCAGCTGGCGTACCTGGGTCTGGCTGCCCCTCGCGCCCGAATCTATCATCATGTATATCGGATTCGAGCTGGCCCCTCTTTGTACTTTGCCGTCCTTGTCCGTATATTCTTCGTAAGAAATATCTCTCATCATTTCCTGGGCTACTTCGTCGCTCGTACGCGCCCAGATGTCTATAACCTTGTTGTACCTCTCGCCATCAGTGATAAGACCCTGAGAATACTGGTTCTGGACTTTTACGACCTCGTCCTGAGCCTTCTGGAGGAGTTCTTTCTTCTTGAGCGGAATGCTCATATCGTCGATCGATATGGAAATACCCGCTTTGGTCGAATACTTGAACCCGAGTGTCCTCATCCTGTCGGCGAGTATCACGGTGTTTTTGCCGCCCGCCATTCTGAAACAGGTGTCGACGAGCTCTTCTATGGCCCTCTTCGTCATGACCCTGTTTACCAGCTCGAACGGTATGTCCTTCGGCATGATGTCGTAGAGGAGTACGCGCCCCGCCGTCGTCTCGTAAATCTTCCCGCCTACGCGGACCTTTATTTTCGCGTGTATCCCGATTTCTACCGAATCGTATGCCATCTGCACTTCATCGATGCTCGAGAAAATCTTGCCGTCCCCTTTATCGGATGTCATGTCTCTCGTCATGTAGTAGATTCCGAGGACTATGTCCTGAGTAGGAAGAATGATCGGCTTGCCGTGCGCGGGGGACAAGATGTTGTTCGTCGACATAACGAGCGCCCTGCACTCCGTCTGCGCCTCTATGGAGAGCGGTACGTGTACAGCCATCTGGTCGCCGTCGAAGTCCGCGTTGTAAGCGGGACACACGAGCGGATGTATCTGAATGGCTTTATCCTCGATAAGTATCGGCTCGAACGCCTGGATGCTGAGGCGGTGAAGCGTCGGGGCGCGGTTCAGTAGAACCGGGTGCTCCTTGATCACCTCGTCGAGGGCGTCCCAAACTATCGGAGCCTCCTGTTCCACGAGTTTCTTTGCAATTTTAATAGTCGCGGCTGCTCCCCACTTTTCAAGCTTCTGGTATATGAACGGCCTGAAAAGCTCGAGACCCATCTGCTTGGGCAGGCCGCACTGGTGGAGTTTTAATTCGGGACCGACGGTGATTACCGAACGTCCGGAATAGTCCACCCTCTTTCCGAGCAGGTTCTGCCTGAACCTTCCCTGTTTACCCTTTATAATATCGCTCAGGCTCTTAAGAGGCCTGTGGTTGTGACCGAGGACCGGCCTTCCCCTGCGGCCGTTTTCAAGCAGTGCGTCTACCGACTCCTGGAGCATCCTCTTTTCGTTCCTGACGATGATGTCAGGAGCGCCGAGCTCAAGCAATTTTTTGAGCCGGTTATTTCTGTTTATTACGCGCCTGTAAAGGTCGTTCAGGTCGGACGTAGCGAACCTTCCGCCGTCAAGCGGCACAAGCGGCCTGAGATCGGGCGGCAGTACGGGGATCCTGGTCAGGATCATCCACTCCGGACGGTTCTTCGATTTTCTGAACGCCTCGCAAATTCTTAACCTCTTTGCGATCCTCGCCCTCTTGATGGGAGAGGATGTGTTTTTCATTTCGTGTCTCAGCTGGTCCGAGAGCTCAACGAGGTCGATCTTCTTCAGCATCTCCCTTATGGTCTCTGCCCCCATGCCTACCTTAAAGCTGTGGCCGTACTCCTCCACCGTTTTTCTGTATTTATCTTCGCTCAAGACTTCCCCGAATTTAAGGGTCGTGCCTCCCGGATCGAGCACCACGTATGATTCGTAGTAAAGCGCTTTCTCAAGGTCTTTGAGCGTCATGTCGAGAAGCATGCCGATCCGTGACGGGATGCTCCTCAGAAACCATATGTGCGCAACGGGGGACGAAAGCTCGATGTGTGCCATTCTCTCCCTTCTGACCTTGGAAGATATAACCTCCACACCGCACTTCTCACAGGTTATGCCCCTGTGCTTCAACCTCTTGTATTTTCCGCAAGTACATTCGTAATCCTTTACCGGACCGAATATCTTTGCGCAAAAAAGACCGCTTCTTTCGGGTTTGAACGTTCTATAATTTATAGTCTCGGGTTTTCTGACTTCCCCGTGCGACCATTCTTTGATCTTTTCGGGAGAAGCAATCGAAATTTTTACCGCCGAGTACTCCGAAGGATTCTTAGGCTTTTCAAATAGGGTATCTACGTCCACGTTTACTCCCTCCCTAATCTTTTATTCAATTCCTTCCTGATTCTTCCTCGAGAAGGTCTACATCCAGAGCAAGCGCCTGGAGCTCCTTTTGAAGGACCTTAAACGATTCAGGCAGTCCGGGTTCAAAATTCATGTCGCCTTTAACGATCGAATCGAAAATCCGTGTCCTGCCGATAACATCGTCCGATTTTACGGTAAGAAATTCCTGAAGAGTATAGGAAGCCCCGTATGCTTCGAGGGCCCAGACCTCCATTTCCCCGAGACGCTGTCCGCCGAAATGAGCCTTACCGCCCAGAGGCTGCTGAGTCACAAGCGAGTACGGACCGATTGCCCTCGCGTGGATTTTTTCCTCCACAAGGTGATGGAGCTTCAGCATATACATAACTCCGACCGTCACCTTCTGGTCAAACGGTTCCCCGGTCTGGCCGTCAAAGAGAATGGTCTTCCCGTTTTCTGGCAGACCCGTCTCCGCCAGCATGGTCTTGATCTCTTCCTCAGACGCCCCGTCGAATACGGGAGACTTGACCGGGACGCCGTTCCGGAGCCTCTGAGCGACCAGTATTACGTCCTCATCATCGAGCTTCTCTATCAGCTTGCCGGTCTCCGAAGACTTGAATACGTCCTTCAGCTTCGACCTCAGGGCCTGCGGGCTAAACTCCCTTTCCATTATTTCGTTAATCTGATTGCCGAACTCCTTTGCCGCCCATCCGAGGTGTGTCTCCAGCACCTGACCAACGTTCATCCTCGAAGGGACACCGAGAGGGTTAAGAATCATATCCACCGGAGTTCCGTCCGGAAGATAGGGCATGTCTTCCTCGGCTAGAATTTTCGAAATTACACCTTTGTTGCCGTGCCTTCCGGCCATTTTATCCCCGACCTGCAGCTTCCTCTTTACGGCGATGTTCACCTTCACTACCTTCAAGACGCCCGGCGGCAATTCGTCAGGCTTCGTCAGCTTTGAAATCCTCTGGTCGTAAACCACATTAGTCAGGTCGATCTGCTCAAGCGTTCTTTCGATTATCCGCTTGATTTCAGCCTCTATCTCGTCCCCCCGTTCTATGGTTAAATCCGCAAACTTCTCAAACGGGATGGTCCTGAGTATATCTTCAGTTACTTTGTCCCCTTTCTTGAGCACGGTCTTCCTTGAAACCGTAAGCTTCGCGGAGGACGTCTTCCCTGCAGCAAGCGATTTGATCCGCTCGAAAGCGTCGTCTTTCAATATCTTGATTTCATCTTCCCTGTCCTGCTTGAGACGGGTTACCTCAAAATCCTCAATGCTCTTAGCCCTCTCGTCCTTATCGACTACCCTGGATATGAGCATCTTCACATCTATAACAGTGCCGTAAATACCCGGCGAGGCCCTCAAGGACGTATCCTTGACGTCCCCGGCCTTATCTCCGAATATGGCCCTCAGCAAGCGCTCCTCGGGAGAGAGCTGGGTTTCACCCTTGGGGGAAATTTTCCCCACGATTATATCCCCCGGCTTCACCTCGGCGCCTATCCTGATTATTCCGCTCTCGTCCAGATTCCTGAGAGCGTCCTCGCTCACGTTGGGGATGTCTCTCGTAATCTCTTCCCTGCCGAGCTTTGTTTCACGGGCTATACATTCGACTTCTTCGATGTGTATAGAAGTAAAGCTGTCTTCCTTGGCAAGCCTTTCACTCATAAGAATGGCGTCTTCAAAGTTATATCCTCCCCAGGGCATGAACGCCACAAGTACGTTCTGTCCGAGAGCGAGCTCCCCGAAATCCGTGGAAGGCCCGTCCGCTATGACCTGGCCAGCCTCAATACGCTGACCTTTTGTTACGATCGGCTTCTGATTCCAGCAGGTGCTCTGGTTCGACTTCTGAAATTTTAAGAGGCTATACATATCCACGCCGGCTTCCGTGTCGGAGCTGTCTCCTGTCGAGCTAACAACCACTCTCGCCGAATCAACGTATTCGACGATACCGTCTCTCTTCGCGAGCACCGTAACTCCCGAATCCTTGGCGACAGTGCTTTCAAAACCCGTGCCTACGATAGGGGCGCTCGTACGAATGAGAGGTACCGCCTGACGCTGCATGTTCGATCCCATGAGAGCCCTGTTCGCGTCGTCGTGCTCGAGAAACGGTATGAGCGAAGCCGATACCGATACGAGCTGCGAGGGGGAAACGTCCATAAGCTCAACCTTTTCACGTTCCACCATCAGAAACTCGCCGCTGTGTCTCGCAGAAATAAAATCCGATGTGAAGTTGCCGTTTTTGTCCAGAGGCGCGTTTGCCTGAGCGATTATGTACTTTTCCTCAGCAAGGGCGTTCATATAAACAATTTCGTCGGTAACCCTTGCGCCCTTGACCACCCTGTAGGGAGTCTGAATAAATCCGAATTCGTTTATCTTTCCATATGTGCTGAGACTCGAAATGAGTCCGATGTTCGGTCCCTCGGGGGTCTCGATCGGGCAGATCCTACCGTAATGCGAAGAATGCACATCCCTCACTTCAAACCCCGCCCTCTCCCTCGTAAGACCTCCGGGCCCGAGGGCGCTCAATCTCCGCTTGTGCGTGATTTCCGAAAGAGGGTTGGTCTGGTCCATAAACTGAGAGAGCTGACCCGTGGCGAAAAACTCCTTTACCACGGCAATTACCGTCTTCGGTATGAGCAGCTCGCTCGGCATCAGGTTCTCGACGGCCTGATATCCCATCTTCTCCTTAACAGAGCGGGCGAGCCTTTCGAGTCCGTGATAAAACCGGTCTTCTATAAGCTCCCCAACCGTCCGCACCCTCCTGTTTCCCAGGTGGTCTATGTCGTCGGTCGTCCCCCTGCCGCCTCTCAGCGCCAGAAGGTATCTCACCGTCTCCAGGATGTCTTCCTTGGTGAGGGTGGATACGTCGTCCGGGATGCCGTGATTCAACTTGTAGTTTATTTTTAGACGCCCGACCTGTGAGAGCCTGTACGTGTCGGGGTTGAAAAACATATTGTCAAAGAAAGACTCGGCCACGCTAAGCGTGGGCGGGTCTGTCGGTCGGAACTTCTTGTAAATCTCCGTTATCGATTCCTCGCGGGTTTTTATCTTATCCGCAAGGATTGTATTCCTGAGTGAAGCTACGACAGAAATGTTATCTATATAGAATACGTTAAATTCCCCGATGTCCGCTTTTTTTATCTGCTCCATCTTCTGCTCGGTAATCAGCTCGTTAAAATTGACGATTACCTCGCCGGTCTTCTTATCCACTATATCTTCAGCCGCGAATTTATCGGTCAGTTCGGACGGATCAATCGGTATCCGTTCTATATTCGCCCGCTTCAGCTTTTCAATAATATTCCTGACAAACCTTCTCCCTTTCTTTACCACTACCTCTTTTGTCCCCGGGTCAATGATGTCGGCGCTTGACCTCTGGTAGGGAATAACATCGTGGTTTACTTTCTTGCTCATCCCCTTGGACTCCAGATAAATGGTCTCAATGGGATAGAAGTAGCGCATTATCTCTTTTTCATTAAATCCGAGGGCTTTTAATAATACGGTAACAAGAAATTTCTTTTTCCTGTCGATCCTGACGTGGAGAATATCCTTCGAGTCAAACTCGAAATCTATCCACCTGCCGTCGTGAGGCACTATTCTGGCCGAAAACGAAGACCTGCCCACGCCGCTGTCCTTATTCTTGACCTGGTCAAAAAATACGCCGGGGGAACGGTGGAGCTGATTAACAATTACCCTCTCGGTGCCGTTCACGATAAACGAACCGTTGGGAGTCATAAGGGGGATCTCTCCGAAATAAACTTCCTGCTCCTTTACGTCCCTGATAGTACGCTCCTCACCGGACTCCGTATCCCAGATGACCAGGCGGAACGTAACGTACAGAGGGGCAACGAACGTATACCCTTTCAGCCTGCATTCCTGAGCCTCGTATTTCGGCCTGTCAAAGCGATAGCCGATGTATTCGAGAGAGGCCTTCCCGTTATAATCCTCAATTGGAAATACCGTTTTAAATGCGTTATGAAGACCTATGTCCTTCAGGTCGTCCGGTTTGGCGTCAGCTTGTAGAAACTCCAGGTAGGATTCGATTTGAACTTCCAGCAGGTGAGGTATTTCGAGAACAGATGGTAATTTTGAAAAACTTTTTCTCAATTTATACGTTTCTAGGCCATCAAGACTCAAGTTATCTTACCCCCCGTATTTGTTTTATAAAACCCACTCAAACATTACTTACCGTAAGACCGCCAGTCGGCGGACAGACCGCTTCTGTCTAATTTTAGTTAAGCGTTCCCTTTACTGAGAATCGATTTTCTATCTGAAAAAAAGACATATAAACGAGATAGAAACAAGATCGGTGCAATGGCTTCAAAAGTCAGATATTAAATTCGTGAATATAAACGTAATATTATACCTGACTTTTTGCCAAACGCTTAATTAATTTCCACCTGAGCGCCTGCTTCCTCAAGCTTTTTCTTAATGTTTTCCGATTCCTGCTTATCCACGCCTTCTTTTACGGGCTTTGGGGCTCCCTCGACCAGGTCCTTTGCTTCTTTCAGACCAAGCGACGTAACTTCCCTTACTGCTTTAATAACTTGTATCTTATTCGCGCCTGCAGCCTTAAGGATTACATTAAACTCGGTTTTCTCAGCCTGCTCCGCCTGGGCCTCGCCTCCGGCGCCGCCGGCTACTGCGGCTACCGCTATCTGTGGGGCCGCCGCTTTGACATCGAATTTAACTTCGATCTCCTTGATCAGTTCCGAAATTTCAAGCATGCTTGCCTTTTCGAGATACGTAATAACGTCTGTCCTCGTGATATCAGCCATAATTCAAAAACCTCCTTAAATAAATATGTCTTTTCTATTGCCGTCTTGCTTAACTGTTCTCTTTTTCTTTTGCGTCTTTAACAGCAGTCAAAGCATAGAGGAGCTTCGACTGGAGCTGATTAAGGGTCCCAAGGAGGTTCGAAACCGGACTCTTGAGAAGTCCCATAAACTGCGAGATTAACTCCTGTCTGGACGGCAGCTTCGAGAGGTCGGACACCTGACTCTCTCCGATAACGTTACCCTCGACAATCCCGCCCTTAATCCTGAGCGTCGGGAGTTTCTTCAAGGAGTCGACGAACACCTTTGCTACTGCAGTAGGGTTACTCTCGCAAATGGCGACTGCGGTAGGTCCGTCGAACAAATCGTTGATACGCTCTATTTCCGTATCCTTCGCGGCAATTCGCAGAAGAGTATTCTTAACGACCTTCAACTGTGCATCCGCTTTCTTGAGATTGGCCCGCAGAGTTTCCAGCTCCTTTACCGTCAGACCTTTATACTCCACCACCATGACCGACGGATTGGCTTTGAAAACATTGTTAAACTCCCGGACAAGTTCGTTCTTAGCCGCTTTAGTCAACATTTTTCCTGCTCCTTAATAAATACGATTTAAGAAACCCATAAAATAAGTTTCAATTAACACAACCCGATCATGCCGCGAGATGAAAACCCTTCAATACTTCCCTTACGTTAACAAAATCTACCTTGATGCCCGGGCCCATCGTGTTGGATAGAGTAATTTTTTTGACGTATACCCCTTTCGATGACGGCGGCTTCATTTTTATAAGTGAATCCATGAACACAAGGAAATTGTCTTTTAATTTATCCGGGCCGAACGATACCTTACCGATCGGAGCATGCACGACTCCGCCCTTATCATTTTTCACTTCGATCCTTCCGGCCTTTGCTTCCTTGACCGCCTGAGCGATGTCGAAGGTCACCGTTCCCACCTTGGGGCTTGGCATGAGGCCTCTCGGTCCGAGAATCTTGCCCAGTTTCGCCACAATGTTCATTACATCGGGCGTCGCAATCGATACGTCGAATTCGAGCCAGTTGTCCTTGGATATCTTTTCTATCAGGTCGTCGAGCCCGGCATAATCCGCGCCCGCTTCGGTGGCTTCCCTTTGCTTATCATCTTTGGCGAAAACGACCACCCTGATATCCTTTCCAATGCCGTGAGGGAGGATCATGCCCGTCCTTATCTGCTGGTTCGCCTGTCTAGGGTCAATCCCCAGCGTAACGGCGACCTCTACAGTTTCGTCGAACTTGGCAGTCTTCGTCCCTTCAATCAGTCTCATGGCGTCATCCACAACATAGCTGGTCCTGGCGTCGACCGTTTTACTGACTTCCGTATATTTTTTCCCTTTTCGAACCATCTCGAATCTCCTCGATCAATTCTAAATCCTGATATTTAGATCATATGACCTAAAGGCCCGGAAAATGTATCCGAGGCCGACCACCACGTATATCGATGCGAGTTAAGAGACCTCTATCCCCATACTCCTGGCGGTACCCGACACGATCTTTACCGCCGCTTCGATGTCGTCGGTGTTCAGATCCGGCATCTTAATTCTCGCTATCTCCTCGACCTGGGACTTAGTCAGCTTCCCGGCTTTTTTCTTCGGAGCCTCCCCGGAGCCCTTCTCTATCTTAGCGGCCTTCTTCAGAAGATAGGCAACAGGCGGGGATTTAACCTCAAAAGAAAAGGATTTATCCGAGTAGACCGTTACAACGACCGGAAGAATTCCTTCCGCCTTCTGCGTCTGGGCATTGAATGCCTTGCAAAACTCCATGATATTCACACCCCTCTGACCGAGCGCAGGACCCACCGGCGGGGAAGGTGTAGCCTTGCCCGCTTCAACAAGGAGTTTCACGTATCCGTCTATTTTTTTCATATTAAATCTTCTCCACTTGATTAAAATCGAGTTCTATCGGAGTTGTTCTTCCGAATATCGTCACCAGCACCTGAACCTTCGCTTTGTCCGGCCTCACTTCTTCTATTACACCCGAGAAATTAGCGAACGGGCCTTCGATCACCTTCACCGTTTCTCCCCTGTCGAACGAGACCTTCGGCTTGGGTTTTAACGTGCCCTCTTCTATCTGTTTCTTTATCTTTAAGACTTCCTGCTCGACTATATCCGGCACAGAGTCCGGATCGATCCTTCCGTCCTTCAGCTTCCCGCCCACGAAACCGATAACTTTCGGTATGTTCCTGATAAAATGCCAGCTCTTGTCGTTGAGCTCCATCTTAATCAAAATATAGCCCGGGAAGAATTTCCTGACCGAAGTCTTCTTCTTCCCTCCCTTGACCGGCTCCACAATGGTTTCCGTAGGCACCAGAACCTCAACGACCAGGTCTTCAACGCCTTCTATCTTTGCCCTGTCTTCAATATAGGTTTTAACCCTGTCTTCAAAACCCGTATTGGTATGAACCACGTACCATCTTTTAGCCATAGAAAACCATTTTCTCCGTATTTCTATTAACTGAGTATGAGTCTGATAACCCACGAAAACAAATAATCAATCAGTCCCAAAAAAGAAGCGAAAATCGACGATATCACTATAACAGCCAGCGTCGATTTGACTGTTTCCTGTCTCGACGGCCAGGTAATACGCTTCGCCTCGTTCTCGATGTCCTTTGCGAACTGAGCAGCTTCCGTACTCAAGTTTTTTAGTCTGTCCATTAACGTTTCCTAATTCAGGGCAGGAGGGAATCGAACCCCCAACCGCTGGATTTGGAGTCCAGTGCTCTCCCTAATTGAGCTACTGCCCTATTCGAAATTTTTTTATTAGACCTGTTACTTTGTCTCTTTATGCAGCATGTGCCGTTTGCACCACTTGCAATATTTCTTGAGCTCTATTTTATCTTTATTGGTCTGTTTGTTTTTCGTTGTCGAATAATTTCTTCTCTTGCATTCAACGCAAGCGAGCGCAACGACTAGTATATTATCACCCATAGCTCTCCACTACTCCACGATTTTAGTAACTACGCCAGCACCTACGGTCCTTCCGCCTTCCCTTATAGCGAACCGGAGCTGGTCCTCCAGCGCCACAGGCGCTATCAGCTCCACGTCCATGTTTATGTTGTCCCCGGGCATTACCATCTCCACTCCCTCGGGCAGCACTATCGACCCCGTCACGTCAGTCGTCCTTAAATAAAACTGCGGTCTGTACCCAGGGAAAAACGGCGTATGCCTCCCGCCCTCTTCCTTCTTAAGCACATATACCTCCGCCTTGAACTTCTTATGCGGCGTTATGCTCCCGGGCTTCGCCAGAACCTGCCCCCTCTCCACCTCGTCCTTCCCGGTCCCCCTCAGCAGCACCCCTACGTTGTCCCCGGCATGCGCGTCGTCGAGAATCTTCCGGAACATCTCCAGGCTCGTCGCCACAGTCTTCCGCGTGTCCCCGAACCCCACTATCTCCACCTCGTCCCCGGCCAATACCTTCCCCCTCTCCACTCTCCCCGTCACTACAGTACCCCTTCCCGATATCGTGAACACGTCCTCTATCGCCATCAGGAACGGCTTGTCCATCTCCCTCACGGGCACAGGTATATACTCGTCTATCGCTTTCATCAAATCCATTATCTGGTTCATCGCCGCAGCGTCTTCCTCAAGCGCCTTTAACGCGCTCACCCTCACCACCGGCACGTCGTCCCCGGGGAACCCGTACTGCGTAAGCAAGTCCCTTACCTCCAGCTCCACCAGGTCCAGCAGCTCCTCGTCGTCCATCATGTCTACTTTGTTGAGCGCTACCACTATGTAAGGAACCCCCACCTGTCTCGCAAGCAGTATGTGCTCCCTCGTCTGAGGCATCGGCCCGTCAGGAGCGCTCACTACCAATATCGCCCCGTCCATCTGCGCCGCCCCGGTTATCATGTTCTTTACATAGTCCGCGTGCCCGGGACAGTCCACGTGCGCATAGTGCCTCTTTGCGGTCTCGTACTCCACGTGCGCTATGTTGATCGTTATCCCCCGCTCCCTCTCCTCAGGCGCCTTGTCTATCTCCGAAAACTCCACGTACTTCGCACCTCCGGCCTTGCTCAATACCTTCGTTATCGCCGCCGTTAGCGTCGTCTTCCCGTGGTCCACGTGACCTATCGTCCCTATGTTCAGGTGCGGCTTTCCCCGCGCAAATTTCTCCTTAGACATTTCCTCTCCCTACCTCCTTAATGGATTAACGAATACGTAATCTTGCACCGCGTGGAGCCCACGAGCGGACTTGAACCGCTGACCTCATCCTTACCAAGGATGTGCTCTACCGACTGAGCTACGTGGGCAAAGAAAGCAATGAGCGGGAGACGGGATTCGAACCCGCGACCCTCAGCTTGGAAGGCTGATGCTCTAGCCAACTGAGCTACTCCCGCTTTGATAGCCTTGCAGCCTGCCAACTGAATATCGAGCATAACCAACAACCCAAATGAATAATTTGCCATATAAGTGCTCTGGGGAGGGCAGGATTTGAACCTACGTAGGCTTGCACCGGCAGATTTACAGTCTGCTGCTTTTGACCGCTCAGCCACCTCCCCTCCGATATAATTATGCTTAAGCCTCTGTAATTGCGACATTTTTCCTATGGAGCTGGCGAAGGGATTTGAACCCCCGGCCTGCTGATTACAAATCAGCTGCTCTACCACTGAGCTACGCCAGCGTCTAAAAACTCAATAACTCCCGTGGATTCTCCATTAATTTGAAATTAGATAGAATTCGCCCGTATATATGAAACCACGTATATTAACACGATAAAGAGAGTGCTGTCAAGGTAACGAATTGATTTTAAATAAATTAATAGAGCGAAACCATAATTTCCGCTTCCGCAACTATTGAGGGACCCACACTGGCCTCCCCCGTGAAAATTATTATCTTGGATCGTTTCTTTATAATCCTCACATTGAGCTTAATAACATCTTCCGGATAGACCGCCTTCCTGAAGCGCACTTTTTCAAGACCCGCAAGGTAAGCGCCCGTCTGACCTTTGGATTCTCGCTCCTCCGTGAACGATGCGTTATACAACACACCGCCCGCCTGAGCCAATGCCTCTACTATAATCACTCCCGGTACAATCGGGCTGCCCGGGAAGTGGCCCTTGAAAAACCATTCCTCGGGACCGAATTTCTTCGAAGCAAGAATTCTCGACCCGTATTCAAGCTCCAGCACCTCATCCACGAAAAGAAACGGCTCCCTGTGGGGAATAAGTTTCTTGATACCTTCTCTATCAATTAAAGTTTTCAATACTCTCCAGTCTGTATTAGTACCGCAAGCATCAGTTCTTGGCGTCGTAGGCCTGTATAACCTTTTGAGTTATATCTATTGACGGAGTTGAAAAAACTACACCGCCTTCAGTCTTTTCTATTATGATAGTATAACCCTCAGATGTTCCGATCGACTGGAGTATCCCATCGAGATCCTTTAATATTTTTTCGAGCAGCTCGTAATCCCTTTTCTGGAGCTCGTCCCGGAAATCCGCTCTCGACCTCTGAAGGTCCTTATCAAGGGCATCGATCTGATCGGCTTTCTGCTTTCTGGTCGTTTCGTTCATCACCGGACCGTTCTGAATGAACTCGTTTTTCATCGCTTCGAGCTGCGAGTTCTTGCTCTCGATGATCTGCTGCTTTTGCTTGAACTCGGCCTCGAAAGCAGCCTTCGCAGCCTTACCCGCCTTCGAATTCCCGATAACCGCCTGTAAATCAATAATACCAATCTTGTTACCCTGCGAATAGGAAAAGGCAGGAGTCAACAGCAACAAACCTAATACAAGAAAAAATACTCTCATGTTTTAAACCTCCTTATCATTAAAATAGAGTTCCTATAGTAAACTGAATTTCGTAAGGATCTTCTCCGGGGAGCCTGTCTCCGAGCGGAAAGCCTATTTCCAGCCTGAGCGGTCCCAGAGGAGATACCCACCTCATACCAAACCCTACATCTTTTCTCAGGTTGTTGGGGTTTAAAGTCAGATCCTGGCCGTCGTTGAACGCATCACCCATATCGAAAAAAATAGCCCCTTTCAGCCCCGCCGATGGCAAAATTGGAAAAATGTAATCGACGGAAAACAGGAGTTCCTGAACGCCTCCAATTATGACAAAGCTACCGTCGGCGGCAGGGACCCTCGGCCCTACCCTCCTGAAACCATAGCCCCTTAGAGTGTTCGGCCCGCCAAGGAAGAAACGCTCGCCAACTACCAGGTCGTTGCCGTTATTCCTGAAATCGATAACCCCATAGGTACCCCTTATGGTCAATACGGTCTTTAGCCATAACGGGAACCATTGTCTTGATGATAAAGTATATTTAAGATAATCAGTATTTCCACCAAACGGGCCGCCGGCAAATTCGACTTCCGTCTCAGTCAGGTTTCCCGCGCTCGGGTCGAGAAGATTGTTTCTCGAATCCCATGTCAAGCCCAATCCCACGCTGCTTATCGTTTGTTTCGACCGTGTAATGATGAGTCTTGCGTTCTCGTCAATGCTCCCGATTTTCACATCTTCGATTCTGTACGTAATGTTAGCCCTTAGGTCTTTCCAGATGTATCTGCCGAAGGTCAAACTTCCTCCGAATGAGCTCCTGCTAAAATCCTGGAACTCCCTGTCCGTCCTGAAAGCAAGAGCGTCGAGGGTAAAGTCCGTATCAAACAGGTGCGGGTCCTGATAGTTCAGGTAAAAAAGCTGTGTAACCCCGCCTATTTGAGCGTTCAATGTTACCCGTTTGCCATATCCGAAGAGGTTTGCTTCCTGAATCTGGCCGGCGAAGATAAAGGTCTCGACCGAGCTGAATCCCCCGGCTATGCTGAAAAACCCTGTCGGTTTCTCGGCGACTTTAACATTTAAATCCAGCTGGTCTTCGGTACCGGGCACCCTCTCGGAAGCGACTTCCACGTTATCCTCGAAAAAACCCAGCCTCGTGACCCTCGATTTGATGGCCTGGACCTCTGTGGCGTTATAGAGCTGGCCTTCCTCAATGGGTATCTCTCTTCTGATTACCTTATCTCTCGTCCTGATATTGCCTACAATATCGATCTGCCTTACATAAACCTCGTGGCCCTTCTCAATTCTGAACTGGATATCCACCGTCAGGTTCGTCCTGTTGAGCTTGAACGCGGGCTCCACGTTAGCGAACGCATATCCCTTGTCCCCGTAGAACGTGGTGAGGCCCGAAATATCCTGGGCCAGCAGGCTCCCCCTGAAAATTTCCCCGCTTTTAAGCTTGAGTGTCGCCCTCAACTCCTCTTCGGGAACAATCATATCCCCCGTAAAGGAGAGCTGATCCACCTTGTACTGGTTGCCCTCGTCAATTTTGAAGGTGACAATATAACCCTTTTCTTCATCGCTATATACAACCTCAGGCTTGCTTACCTTTACGTCAAGAAACCCGTTATCGATGTAAGTTACCCTGATCCGCTCCGAATCGTTGTCGATCTCCTGAGGGTTATAGAGACCCTTTTTCGAAATAAAGGAAAAGATCCCCTTGGGCTTGGCATACAAGCCCTTCTTGATTATTTTAGCCTTGAGTTTTTCATTACCTATGAAGACGACCTTTTTAACATAAGCCTTCTTGCCCTCTTTAATATCGTACGTAACGCTTACAGTCCCCTCTCCCTCGGGCTCGATGCTGTAATCGACTACAGTCCCGACAACACCGTTTTGGGCATAAAGGGCGCTTATAGCCTCCTGGCTCTGCTTAACCTTGTTCAGATCGATTATGCGGCCTTCTTTTACATCGATCACCTCTAGAATCTTATCGCTCTTGATGGCCTTATTTCCCCTGATCCGGAGGTCCGCGACCACGGGTTTTTCCTTAACGTTATAGATAAGAATTACTCCGCCCGGGGTTTTCTCGGTATCGGCAGTCACGTCCTCGAAGAACCCGAGCTTGTAGAGCTTCTTTATGTCATCCCTTACAGTCGCATTCGATAGCGGTTCGCCAACCTTAGATGAGATATTCACCCCAATGAGATCCGTTTCCACGCGGAGGTTGCCTTCTATTTTTATTTGTACTATTTTTTCCTGCTGCTGACTCTCGGGTAATTGAGTGTTATCTACGGATTGGGCAGCTCCGGCCGCCGGCACCTTCACTGTTTCCGGGGGAGGGGCCGCTTTATCTTCCGGGCCCTGTCCGAACGCAATTCCGCAGCATACCGAGTTGAGCAGGAGAAGCAGAGCGACTGAAAGAACGGCTCTTCCTGTCCTGAAATTAATTGACATCGACAATTTTCCCATCGGAAAGCCTGATTCTCCTGTTGAGCCGCTTTGTGATTTCCACATTATGAGTAACCAGGACCGAAGTGATCCCGTAATCCGCGTTGAGCATCAAAAACAAGTCCAGTATGGTCGCCCCCGTATCCAGATCCAGGTTCCCCGTCGGCTCATCAGCCAGAATGACTTTAGGTTTCAAAACCACGGCCCTGGCTATGGCCACCCTCTGCTGTTCCCCGCCAGACAACTCTCCGGGCCTGTGTTCGAGCCTGTGCTCCAAACCTACTCTCTTCAGGACGTCCAGCGACATCTCTCGCGCCTGGTCGGAGCCGATTCCGTTAATTAGGCACGGAATCATCACATTCTCCAATGCGCTGAATTCGGGCAGAAGATAATGGAACTGGAACACAAACCCGATTTCCCGGTTCCTGAATGAGGCAAGCTCGTTGTCATTTTGCTTGAAAATATTAGTGCTGCCGTAATATACCTCCCCGCTCGAAGGCTGGTCCAGCGTTCCCAAAATATGTAACAGAGTGCTTTTCCCCGATCCCGAAACACCGATTACGGCGAGCGTGTCACCGTCCGGCAGGTCCAGATCAATACCCTTAAGCGCCTCTACCCTGCCCCCGACTGTTTCAAACACCTTCCATAAACCTCGTACTCGAATTTCCATTCGTTATTCATACCTCAGTGCCTCAATCGGATCTTTCCGAGACGCTTGGAATGACGGATACAGAGTTGCTATGAAACATATCAATATGCTGAAAAACGCCACCGTGAAAAAATAAAACGGTTCAATTTTAACTGGAAACTCCGAAATAGGATAGACGTTGTTATCAAAAGGAATGAGTTTCCTTATAGTTTCACTGGTTTTAAGCATGTAGCAGATACCGTACCCCGAAAGGCTTCCGAGCAGAGTTCCGACGATCCCGATAATCATCCCGTCTATTATAAAGATCTTCAAGATGCCGTTCCTGGTAGCCCCCATCGCACGGAGGATGGCGATGTCTTTGCCCTTTTCCATTACGACCATGGTTAACGCGCTCACGATATCGAGCGCCGCGACCAGGATAATCAGACCGAGGAAAATGGCTATTGCTACCCTTTCCAGCCTGAGCGCCTTGAACAGGCTCTTATTGACCTCCTCCCAGTTCCTGGTGTAATAAGGGAAACCCAGGATCGACGCAAGCTCTCCTCCGATCCCCTTCGCGTCGTATATATCCCTGACTTTAACCTCCACGCCCGAAACCTCGCCGTTCATGTCGAAAAAATCCATAGCGTCCTTGAGGTCGACATAAGAAATCGACGAATCGTACTCGATCATACCGTAATCGAATATCCCGGCGACTTCAAATTTCTTCACCTTGGCCGTAGCTCCGAAAGGACCCATTTTGCCGAAAGGCGATACGAGACTGACGAGGTCGCCCTCCACAACCCCGAGCGTATTCGCAAGCTCCTTGCCGAGCAGTATCGGCGGCTTCCCGGATTTCGTTTCCTTATCCAGTTTGGCGAGCACTTCTTTGCCGACCTTCGCGAGCTGCTCGTCGGAATTTTTCTCCTTTTTACTATCGTCCCCCACGAGCATCCCCCTTCCGATAGCAAGCTCGATGTTCGTAACCGTTCCCGCCGTCGCCGGGACAATACCCCGAATGACGGAGCCCGAAACGTTCTTTTCGCTGGCCATCATGCCCTGCCCGTAGATAAACGGACTCGCCCCCACGACCCCCGGGAATTTTTGCGCCTCGGCTTCGATTTTGGAATAATCCTTCACAGGCCCGTCGTAGCTCAAGATAACGATGTGGGAGCTTACGCCCAGTATCTTCTCCCTGAGCTCCTCTTCGAACCCCCCCATAACCGAGAGGACCACGTTCAGGGCCATGACGCCGATAATCACCCCGAGGACCGAAATCAGTCCTATTATAGAGGCGAACTTCTGCTTACGCCTGGAACTCAGGTATCTCAGCCCGATAAAAAATTCGTATTTCATTCCGGCCTTAGATGGGGGAAGAAAATTACTTCCCTTATGGAAGGTGAGTTTGTGAAAAGCATGACAAGGCGGTCTATGCCTATGCCCGCGCCCGCCGTCGGGGGCATCCCGTGCTCAAGAGCTGTGACAAAATCCTCGTCCATTTCATGCACTTCTTCTTCTCCCTTTAATTTGAGGTCGAGCTGGCCCCGGAATCGTTCTTTCTGATCTATTGGATCGTTCAGCTCGGAGAAGGCGTTGGCGATTTCCCTTCCGACTATGTACAGCTCGAATCTGTCTGTGATATCGGGGTCATATTCGTTCTTTCTCGCGAGAGGAGACACGTCGAGCGGAAAACCGTATACAAATGCGGGGTTCATCAGCTCCTCGCCCTTTAATATCTCAAAGGATTCCACGATAGCCTTGCCCCTGATGCCCTTATGGTCCACCCCGAGGGAGTGAGCCTTTTGAAAAAGCTTCTCGTCATCGGCAAGGACTTCTTTTCCGAGGGCCTCTCCGAGAGACGCCAGGATATTCAGTCTCTTCCAGGGACGGGTCATGTTTATCTCCGCGCCGCCGTACTCGAAGACCAGAGAGCCTTTGACCTCCATGGCCAAATGGCAGACCAGCTCCTCGATCATGTCCATGAGGTCCTCGTACGTGGCGTACGCCTGGTAGAGCTCGATCATCGTGAACTCCGGGTTGTGCTGCGTAGAAACGCCTTCGTTCCTGAAAGTCCGGCCTATCTCGTACACCCTTTCAAGCCCGCCTATTACAAGCCTTTTAAGATAGAGCTCGGGGGCTATCCTCAGGAACAAATCCATATCCAGCGCATTGTGGTGTGTCTCGAAAGGGCGGGCGGCGGCCCCTCCCGCAATCGGGTGCAGAATGGGGGTCTCAACCTCGATGAAATCCCTCTCGTCGAGGAACTTTCTCATGAGTTTAATAATTTTGCTTCTTGTAAGAAAAATTTCCTTGATTTCCGGGTTCGAGATGAGGTCGAGATAACGCTGTCGGTATCTGACTTCAACATCCTTAAGCCCGTGCCACTTCTCGGGAAGCGGGTGAAGGGATTTTGTGAGAAACTTAAAATCCTTGACATTGACGGTGAGCTCCCCGGTCCTCGTCTTGAACAGGTTTCCCGCGATGCCTATAAAGTCACCCAGGTCCACATACCTCTTAAAAAATTTGAGCCCGTCTTCGCCGATTATATCGGTCTTCATGTAACCCTGTATCTTTCCGGACCTGTCCAGGATGTGAAAAAAGACGCTCTTGCCGAAATCCCTGAGCGCCACCACCCTGCCGGCAAGGGAGTAGTCCTCGTCCGGGCTTTCAAGCTCGTTTGCGGGGGTTTCTCCGAATTTCGATAACAGCTCTGCCGCGAGGCTGTCCGGCTTATAGCCGTTCGCATATGGGTTTACGCCTAAGGTTCTTAATTCATTAAGCTTTTCTTTTCTCTGGTCAGACTGTTCGTTGTCCATATTTAAAGTTATAGGTTCTACCCCAAAAGGAGGTTATCGTCAAGCCGATACATTTGTAATATGAATACGGAATAAGGTCCGGGGAATTGTCCAATCCTTCTTACTTATCGTCAACAATAATATACGTGGCTATAGCCTTGGCAACAAGTTTATTTTCATTAATTATATCGACCTCGGCCGGAACTATTCTGCCCTCCCTGAGGGCCTTGGCATGGGCCTCTATAACGCCCCCGGTAACGGGGTTTATATAGCTTATATTCATCTCGACCGTCATGAACTTTTTTCCCTTGTTCCGAACCATCCCAGCGATTGCGACGGCGGCCGCGGAGTCGGCGAGAGTGGATAAAACCCCGCCGTGGATATATCCGTACGGATTGGTCAGATTCTCATTGGCGCGTATGATGAGTTTGCCATACCCGGGACGCATCTCCACGATTTCGATTCCCAGAAATTCCCAGAACGGTACGAGGGGGAACTCCTTTTTCATATCCATTTCCTCAGTCATCCTGTGCCTCCGTCGCGATATCGGTATATCTTACCCGACCCGGGTCTATTCCCGCCCCCGTCGCGGCGCCCGCCTCATTCCGACTCTTTTCCATACAGGGCGAAAAATATGAAGCCCGCAATGCACACTGCGCCCGCTACCTCGAACATCAGGCGGAACCCCCAGGTCTCCGCGACCACTCCGTAAAGAAATACGCCGAGCATCCCGCCGAACGTAAAGGCGACGCTGCAAATGGAGACCGCCTTCCCCCTGTCGGCCTCGGGCGAAAGGTCTATGACGAGGGCGTAGATCGCGGGATAAAATAGCCCGTGACCGAGCCCGAATAAGACCCCCGCCAGTATCAGACCCGCGGACCCGGTTGCAAATCCTATCGCCGATATGCCCAGGGCAAACAGGAACAGCGCCGGCACGGAGGACCTTTTCTTCCCGAACTTGTCGGGAATCCATCCGCCGATGAGCCTCACCGCAAGCACGGCAACCGTATAGGTCACAAAAAAGAGCTCGAACGAGTGGACGCCTATGCGCCTTGCGAATACGGGAACGAAAGTGATGGCCGAGACAAAGCCAGTCCCCGCGACCATTAGGGCGAATGCCGCTATCAATACGCCTCTTCTGAAAAGAGCCTTCTTGTAGCTGCTCCCCGGAATACCATCAAGAATGAGCGTCTCCGGCTCCCTTATAAAAAGCGCCGCTATAAACGCGGAAGACCCGAAAATAAAATCGAATATGAACAAGTCCCCGAACCCGTACGCCTCAACTATCTTTTTCCCGATGTAGGGCGCGAGCGCGAAGTTGATAACGCTGAACAGGCCGAAAATGCCTATGGCCTGGCTCCTTCTGCCGGGAGCGGATACGTCCGCAATTAGCGTCCCCGCGGATACGAAACAAAGGGAGAGCGCGGCCCCGTGCAGCACCCTTAGGGCGGGGAAAGCGATACTGAGGGAATTCAGGAACGCGAACGGGAGAGACGTCAAAGACATCAGCAGCCCACCCGCAAGAAGAAACCACTTCTTCCCCCACTTGTCTATGAGGATTCCGACCGAAGGGGTCGTAAGGATAGTAGCCATTGAAGCCGACCCCATAATAAACCCTATGGTCGATTCCCTTCCTCCGAGCTCTTCGATGCGAAGAGGCAGCAAAATGAAAGAGTGGTAGTTAAAGAAAAAAATAAAAGAAGTCAGAGTAATGAGAACGAAGTCCCGGTTTAGAAGCGGTCTGTCGCCCGCGACTTCGCTGCCTCCTATGCCTTTGACCCATATCTTCATACGATTCCCTGGCCGAAGATTATCTTATACCACAAAATTAACAAGAAATATCCGATAGCATCAGGTTATACTTCTATACGGGGGATAAGAAGTACGTCTTTTCGACCTAACGGGGTGAGGCCATGATTAGAAATTTCGTTATCATAATACTCTCGGCGCTCCTCGGCGCCTCCTCTTACATCCTTTACACAGATAAAATCGTATCCATAAATATTGGCGGCGCCGGGTCCGACTGCAGCACCAAAACCCCGTACGTGAAAAACGACTCGGGGCAATTATCGGAACCCTATGATAATGAGATAAAGAGATCGGTACAGACGCAAGACACGCCAGGGGAGACACAGGAGGAATATGTCGAGCGTGTAGACTCTGAAGAGCCCGAGATACACATGGACCCGACTGTAGGCATGAGTATCAGCTCCGAGCAGCAGATCGTATCGAGCTACAAGGTCATAGGGCCGAGAAAGTTCTCGCTCCTCACGGACAAGGACGAGACAATGGTCGAGATCGATCTGGATACGGGCAGCGTAAAAATAAATCCAAAGTACAAACTGGACGAGGTCACCACTCAGTTCTGGAAATCAGTCGGCGAGAAATATCCAGAAGTCTGCTTTTTAGAGAAATAGAATTTGCAGACGTATTAGACCGAATATACGACGTTGCCGTTTACTATAGTGTACAACACGGCCCCCTTAAGCTCCCAACCGTGAAAAGGCGTATTCTTACTCTTCGAGCGGAATTTTGTCCCGTCGATTATGACCTTTTTCCCGGGATCGAATATCAGGATATCGGCCGGATCGCCCGGGTTGAGCGTCCCCTTGGGGATATTTATTATTCTTGAAGGCAGATAGGTCAGTTTGCCTATCATTTCAGGGAGCGTCAGCACCCCGTCTTCCACCAGTTTCAACGAAAGGGGAAGAGCGGTCTCGAGCCCCGCGATGCCGAAGGGGGCCAAATCGAACTCCACCATTTTTTCGTCCTCGCTGTGCGGGGCGTGGTCGGTAGCTATGGCGTCTATGGTGCCGTCTCTGAGCCCTTCCCTGACCGCCTCCCTGTCGCCTTCGCTCCTGAGCGGCGGGTTCATTTTCGCGTTCGTATCGTACTCCGCTACCGCCTTATCCGTAAGCGTGAAATGATGAGGAGTCGCCTCGGCGGTCACGTTCACTCCCCTCTTCTTGGCAGCCCTGATAAGCCTGACGGCTCCGGCCGTCGAGACGTGACATATGTGGAGATGCGTCCCCGTGAGCTCGGCTAGAGTTATATCGCGGGATACCATCACGTCCTCCGAGGCGGCGGGAATGCCGCTCAGACCAAGGAGCGTAGACGTGTGCCCCTCGTTCATGACGCCGTGACCCGAGAGGTTGTGGTCTTCGGCATGTGACAACACGGGAATCCCGAAAGCTTTAACGTATTCCATCGCGTGACGCATGACTTTGGAATTCATAACAGGCATACCGTCGTCTGAAATCCCCACGCACCCGGCTTCGTACATCTCCCCTATCTGGGCCAGGGTCTCTCCCTTCTCCCCCTTGGTAATCGCGCCGATGGGGAATACGTTCACAATCCCCTCCGTCCGCGCTTTGAGCATGATGTATTCGGTCACGGAGGCGTTGTCGTTTATCGGGTTTGTGTTGGGCATACAGACGACCGAGGTAAAGCCGCCCGCGGCCGCTGATTCGCACCCGGTGCGTATAGTCTCCTTGTGCTCGTATCCGGGCTCCCTCAGATGTACGTGCATATCGACGAATCCGGGAGATACTATTTTTCCTCCGGCGGCGATTACACGAACCCCAGGGGCCTTTTCTATCTTCTTTGTATCGTCAGGAAAGGATTTAATATTCCCGTTCTCAATGAAAATGTTCCCGACCTTGTCAAAATTCCTCGAGGGGTCCATTATCCTGCCCCCCTTGATCAACATGCTCATCCGCCGCTCCTTGCCGAAGCCACCAGGTAAAACATCGCCATCCTGACGGCTATACCGTTAGATACCTGCTCGAGTATCACCGAGCCTGGTCCGTCCGCGATATCGGAAGACAATTCAACTCCCCTGTTGATGGGACCCGGATGCATTACGGTCACGTTCTTATCTGCGCCTGTCAATTTTTCCCTGGTGAGTCCGTAAAATCTCGAATATTCCCTAAGCGACGGGAAGTATTCGGAGTCCTGCCTCTCTTTCTGTATCCGGAGCATGATTACGACGTCCGCGCCCTCCACCGCCTTATCCAGGCTATAAAACGCTTTCACATCGATGTCCTCGATATATTTGGGCACTAGGGTCGGAGGCCCTACGACTCGCACCTCGGCTCCGAGTTTCATAAACCCCCAGATATTGGACCTCGCCACCCGGCTGTGAAGTATATCGCCCACAATTACGACCTTGAGCCCTTCGATCTTTCCCTTAAGCTGCCTTATGGTGAACAGGTCCAGCAGCGCCTGGCTCGGGTGCTCGTGTGACCCGTCTCCCGCATTTATAATCGACGAATCGAGCTCCCTCGCGAGGAGCCACGGCGCGCCAGACATCGGGTGCCTTATGACGATCATGCTCGCGCCCATGGCTTCGAGGTTCCTGGCCGTATCGAGGAGGCTTTCACCCTTGACTACGCTGCTCTGGGAGGTGGTGAAGTTCAAAACGTCCGCACTGAGCCTTTTTTCCGCTATCTCGAAAGACGACCTTGTCCTAGTGCTGGGCTCGAAGAACAGGTTACACACGGTGACGCCCCTTAGGGCAGGGACCTTCTTCACGTCCCTCTCAGACACCTCTTTCATGGACACGGCGGTGTCGAGCACTAGGGTGATTTCCTCCGCCGTCAACTCTTCCAGCCCCAGTATATGTTTTCGCTCAAACGCCATTTTTTACCCTTGTACTATAATCACTTCGTCCCTTCCGTCGGCTTCCTTTAGATGAACCTTTACCTCTTCCGAGCTGAGGGTGTCGAGCTTGCTGCCCACGTAATCGGCCTGTATCGGGAGCTCTCTGTGTCCCCTGTCGACAAGCGCGACAAGCTGAATCGAGGAAGGCCTTCCGTAGTCCATTATTTCATCGATCGCCGCCCTTGTCGTGCGGCCGGTATAAATCACATCGTCCACGAGGATGACCTTTTTGTCCTCCACGCTGAAGGGGATTTCCGTTTTTTTAACCTTTGGCCATTCGGCCTTGTGTCTCAAGTCGTCCCTGTAAAGGGTTATATCGAGCGTTCCCAGGGGGGGCTTTACACCCTCGAGCCTCTCAATCTCGCCGGCAATCCTCTCGGCAATATAAACACCCCTTGTCCTTATCCCGATTATCGCCAGATCCCGGGCGCCGTTGTTCCGCTCGAGTATCTGGTTGACGATCCTCGAAATTGTCCTGTTTACCGAATCCGTATCCATTACCGTGACTGATTTATTAGGCATGATTTTTCTCTGTCAATAGACGCTCTTCAGCACTCCATCGCATTTGTAATCAAACTCGAAATCCTTCGTATATCTGTTGAAGAAACTCGCCTGGTCCTCGTATCTTATCCGGACAACGATTTTATCGCCTTCCGGGGTTATGGTGAATTCGCTCTTATCTTTCGGTATCCCTATATTCTCAAGCATCTCGGAGATACCCGACTGCACGTAACCGCGGCCGTATTTGTGATAGACGTCGGCGTTTTCCTTACAAACACCCCTTATTCCGAATATGCCGCGATAGTAAATAGGCACTACTTTGATTCCGACATAGAATATCAAGGCCAGCATTACAATCCAGAAAACCGAAGATAAGCTTTTCATTTCACCCTACCTCCTGCAGTCCCCGGCAGTAATCCAACAGGCACTTTATTCTATACCCGTAAGGATTCTCTTCCATCTTACCTTGTTTTCTATGTCCGGGTTGTCGAAATCCCATGACCAGTGTATCAGAAAAGCCCTGCCGGCGATATTCTCCATTGGCACAAAACCCCAGTACCTGCTGTCCTGGCTGTTGTCCCTGTTATCGCCCATTACGAACACGTAACCTTCAGGAACCACGCTTAGCGGGATAAAACTCCCCTTATTGGTGGAGTCCCTGCCCTTTCTGTAAATCACTCTGTGTTCGACGCCGAAAAGGTCTTCCCGGTATTCATCGAACTGTTCCCCGTTCCTCTCGTCCACATAAGAGCCCGTAAACTCGAGCGGCACCTTCTGGCCGTTAATGACCAGCTGCCTCCCGTCGAGGTCTATGCTGTCCCCCGGGATACCGACGACGCGTTTGATGTAAAAAATCCCGTTTTTCGACGGGTCGTGCTCGGTATTGGGGTAAGTGAATACAATTACGTCGCCGCGCTTAATATTTTCGATGGGGAGTACAATCTTGTCGGTGAAAGGAATCTTCGTGCCGTAAATGAATTTACTGACCAGCAGGTGGTCCCCGACGAGCAGGGTCGGAATCATGGAGCCGGACGGGATTTTAAAAGGCTGGAATACGAACGTCCTAATGAGAAGAGCCAGGGCTACAGCGAATACGAGCGCCTCGACATTCTGTCTCAGCTTCGATTTAGCGAACTTGGAGAGATAATCTCTCGAAGCCCCTTCGAGGTCACTCGTTTTCCTTACTATCTCTTCGGTATTGCCGCCGGCCAGAGCCGTCTCCGCCACCATTATCTTATTGCCTACGACTGCCGCGGATTCAGGACTGATTTTTTTGATGTTTTTGTTTAGGAGGGCCTGTGTCTGGGAAATACTCTGTTTGGCTCTATTCCTCGCCTTTGCTTCTTTTGACCATGGACCTAACATAATTGACGTTTGAGTATATATGGTGAATCGGTTTGTTTCAATATTCAAAACCGGGGAGGGGTTGGAGGGGTATGCGGCCGGGATTTAATACCGGGGCTAGACCCTTTCCCACTCAAGCATCCTTTCGACGGACCTCACTCCGTCCACCTGCTTTATGGACTTCATGACGCTCTCGAGCTGCTCAAGGTCGCTGACCACCACATCGAATGTGCCGACGGCCGTGTCCACATCGGTCGAATGAATCTCCGCTTTTGAAATGTTAATGTCGGATGACGAAAACGAGCTCGTGATATTGGAAAGCATCCCGGGCCGGTCCGCGCACATGACCACTATTCTCGCGGGCCTCTGGGGCTTGAAATTCCTGTCCCATTCGACGTCGATGCGTCTCGCATCGTCCACGTCCAAAAGGCGGGGACAGTCGCTCTTGTGAATCGTAATCCCCTTCCCCCTGGTGATGTACCCGGTGATCTGTTCCCCGGGCAGCGGAGAGCAGCAGTTGGCGAACCTGATCATGACGTCGTTATATCCACTGATGAGCACGCCGCCTTCGCTCGAGCTCGTAATCGTCTGAATGATTTTCTCAATCCTGGACTCTTTCTCCGGCCCGGGCCTCATCTTGTCCGTCGGGAGCACGCGCTTGAGGAGATCGGTTGCGGAGATCTTGCCGAATCCAACGGCGAGATAGAGCTCTTTTTCGTCCTTGAATTTTAAATCCGAGAACCCTTTGTCGAGCTCCCCGTTTTTAAGCATCGACTGGAAGTCGAGTCCGTGCTGTTTGAATTTGCGCTCGCAAATCGATTTTCCGACTATCTCCGACTGAGTCCTCTCCTCATTGCGGAGCCACGAGCGAATCTTCGTCTTGGCGCGGGATGTAACGACGAACTTGAGCCAGTCCCGGTTGGGATGCTTCTCGTTTGAAGTTATTATTTCGACGGTATCGCCCGTCCTCAGCTGGTGGCTGAGCGGGACGAGCTTTCCGCTGACGTTCGCTCTCGTACACTTGTTCCCGACTTCCGTATGCACGGCGTAAGCGAAGTCCACGGGTGTAGCGCCGCTCGGGAGCTCCACCAGGTCTCCCTGGGGAGTAAATACGTACACGACGTCTGAAATGAGCTCACCTTTTATCGCTTCCATATACTCGGTCGGGTCCTTTATGTCCTTCCATTCGAGGAGCTGCCGCAGCGTGGAATAAATCTCGTACGTCCCGCTCCTGTCGAGCTTCCCTTCTTTGTATTGCCAATGGGACGCTACCCCGTACTCGGCGATTTCGTGCATAGCGCGGGTCCGGATCTGAATCTCCATCCTCTCTCCGAAGGGTCCTATCACCGTCGTATGCAGGGACTGGTATCCGTTGCCCTTGGGGAGCGCAATGTAATCCTTAAACCGGCCGGGCACCGGTTTCCATGCGGAATGAACCGCGCCCAGGGCTTCATAACATTCCCTGAGGGAGTTTGTAATAATCCTGAACGCGATGACATCGTATACGCTCTCGAACTCTATGTTCTGAGACAGCATCTTTCTGTAAATCCCGTAAACATGCTTAAACCTTCCGGTGACTTCGGCGTTTATCTCGAACTCTTCGAGCTTGCTGTTGACTATCTCCTTTATCTCGTTTACGTGATTACCCCATTCCTTCTTCCTTTCCTCTATCAAGTTCGCGAGCCTTTCGTATTCTTCAGGGTTCAGGAACCGGAAAGACAGGTCCTCGAGCTCATTGGCGACCCAGTTTATTCCGAGCCTGTTGGCAAGGGGCGCGTAGATGTCGAACGTCTCTTTCGCGATGCTCTTCTGTCTGCTTTCGGGCAGATGCTCCAGCGTCCGCATGTTATGGAGCCTGTCGGCGAGTTTGATCAACACCACCCTTATGTCCTTCGCGGTCGCGAGTATCAGTTTTCTGAAGCCCTCGGCCTGGCGCTCGATTTTCGTCGTATAGGGGAGCTGGCTTATTTTAGTGACGCCTTCCACGAGAAACGCTATTTCGCTTCCGAACAGCGTGTCGATCTCCCCGGTCGTGGCGAGGGTGTCCTCGACCGTGTCATGGAGGAGCCCCGTAACGATGGAGGATATATCGAGCTTCATTTCGGCGAGTATGCCGCTAACCTCAAGCGGGTGGCTCAGGTACGGCTCCCCGGAGCTCCGCGTCTGTCCGGCATGGACCTTGGCGGAATACACATATGCCTTCTTTATCAATTCGACGTCTGAGTCCGTCAAATAAAGATAGGAATTAACCCGCTCCGTGATGTCGTTTAATCTGATCATGATATTATTTAGACGAATAACCCTTCATAATCGCCCCGATAGCCCTTTCCATTCTGCACCTTGTCGAAATTATGACTGAGGTCAGGCACTTGGCTGCTTCGTCCAATCTGTCGTTAACGATAATATAATCATAGCGCTCTATGTCTTCCATCTCCTTCCTGGCATCGGAGAGGCGCTTTTCAATCTCCCCCGTGTTTTCACTGCCTCTTTCAAGAAGTCTTGCCCTCAACACCTCGAACGACGACGGGAGCACGAAGCAATAAACCCCGCCGCCCAACTTCTTCCGTATCTGTTCCGCCCCCTGGACGTCTATATCGAGTATGAGGTCCACTCCGGAGCTTTTGGATTTCTCCAGCTCGGCCAGCGGAGTGCCGTACATATGGTCGTGAACCCTCGCGTATTCGGCGAATTTGTCTTCTTCAACCATCTTGTTAAATTCATCCTCGGAAAGAAAAAAATAATCTTTGCCGTTAACTTCGCCTTTTCTCGGCTCTCGGGTCGTACAGGAGACCGAAAACCTCAGATTATTCAAATTTTCGAGCACCTTGTTTACAAGAGTGGTCTTTCCACCTCCCGATGGACCAGATACTATGAAAATGTTGCCTGCCTGCATATTTTTTCCGTTTAGTCTGAGAGTAGCCCGATTATATTTACAATTTTAGGACAATAAACAACAAAAATCAATTAATTATAGCAGGTTGGTGACTAATCCTTATTCTTTTTACTAAGTTCTTCGGCTACCTTCTTTACATCCTGGGACTTTTCCTTGTCAAGAATCAGGATGCCGTCCCCTGAATCGACCACCACTATATCCTTGACCCCTACGAGCGCGATCACCCTTTCGCTCCCGAATACGAGACAACCCGAGGTATCGACTGTAACCGCTTTCCCGCGGATGATATTTTCGTCCCTGTCCTTCCGCATAAACTCGTCGAGCGCCTTCCAGCTCCCGACGTCGCTCCACGGAAAATCCACCGGAATAACCACTGTGTTTACGGAATGCTCCATAATAAGCTTATCTATAGACCCGGGTTCTATTCCATTGTAAAAGGAAGAGACCGCGGCATCCTCGGACGGCTTTCCGATGTTTTCAGAGATTTCATTAAAGTGCTTATGCCAGTCAGGGAGTATGCTTGAGAATTCCGTTAATATGGATGAAGCTTTCCAGACGAATACGCCGCTGTTCCAATAATACCCTCTCTCTTTGATGAAGCCCTGCGCGGTGGTTAAATCAGGCTTTTCGGTAAACCTCTCCACCTTGTACGCGCTGAACGCGCCCGCGGAGGACACGGCTTTTTGAGAAGACTTAATATACCCGTAGCCCGTTTCGGGCGTAGTAGGCCTTACGCCGAGGGTGATGAGGGGGTACTTGCCATCGCCGAGATCTAGCGAGGCCGTAGCGCCGGCGAAACCAAGCACGCTCCTGAACCCTTCGTCGTCACCCACCGCGTGATCGGCAGGCAGGACGACTACAACCGGGTCCACGGCAGAATCCTTGATTCTGAGCGTGCCGTAGGCGATACAGGGGGCTGTGTTTTTCCCCTCGGGCTCAAGCACCAGGTTACTTTCGGGGAGTTCGGGTATGTGTCTGAGGGTCTCTTCGGCATAGCGGGCGACAGTGACTATGAATACCTTCTCTATAGGGATCAGGGGCAGAACCCTGTCGACAGTCTGCCTTACCAATGATTTTTCGCCTGCCAGCGACAGGAACTGCTTGGGCTTATTCGGGCTGCTAAGGGGCCAAAACCTTTTCCCCTCCCCTCCGGCCATAATAAGAGCGTAAATATCCATAGCGTAATATTAATTGGAGTTAAGGCATTTCTCAATCTCTACAGAGGAATAGGGAGCTCGCGCACCTGATGAGTTTATAGAGAAGGGGCCGTGTAAATCCCCGTCACGGGTACAGTCGGTTCAGGTCTTCAATTCCCACACCGCTCAGGCTGTCCCTCACCATATGGGCGTGTGAAAGCTTTTCAGCCGAATAAGAGTTAGTAACGGCGAGGCATTTCATCCCCGCCGAGAGAGCCGCTTTAACACCCGATACGGAATCCTCTATGACGAGACATTCAGCGGCCGATATCATCTCCGATGCGGAGGCCGACGCGTTTAATCTTTTTAAGACTTCCAGGTACACATCGGGGGCGGGTTTGCAGTTCTCTATATCCTCGGCTCCGACAATGACCTCGAAAAGTCCTCTGATGCCCGCGAACTCGAGTATATCAGCAATCTCGCTCTTCATCGCGCCCGAGCCGATAGCGATGCGGCATTTTCCGGCGATTTTATCGATAAAGCTCCTCACCCCCGGCAGGATTTCGATATTATCCTTTATCAGGTCCTCGTAATGGCCCGATTTCCTCTCAATCAGCTCCGCTATCAATGCCTCTTCGTGCTCATAATCCCGGTCATTGAGAAACCGCTTAAAAAATGTCTTGTCGTCGTAGGCGAGGTATCCGGCGTAATAGTCCTCTTTAGTAAGAAGGATACCGAGGCCTTCCAGAGTCCTCTGGAAGGCGCTCAGATGGATCGGTTCAGTATCGGCTATCACCCCGTCAAAATCGAAAATCACAGCTTTTAATTTCATATAAGAACTCCGTTAAATTGCCCGTTTGTACCTGCGACCGCTATTCCATAAAAATACCCGCAATCGAGTACCCGTACAGGGCATAAGCACATACAATCCCGAGCCGTATCATCAAAATCGAAAAGCGGCCAGAAAAAATACGAAACTTCTCACGAAAATAACCATCTAAATATAAAGATACCACCGAAATAAAATCGGCCAACGGCCGAAAGTCCTATTTACATCGAGTCACGGAAATGTAAGAATAAATATAAATTTCTCAAAATCTGCAGATACAATCAATCCGGGAGGCCGTGGAAAAATGGAGCCAATCGACAACACGAGAGAGAGCGTGAGGGAATTCTACAGTAAAGCTGCCAGAGAGCCCCGGGCTGACCTTTGCTGCCCCGGGGGCTATCCCCCCGAAGACACGCACCACATACCGAGTGAGGTAATCGAGAGGTTCTACGGGTGCGGAAGCCCGATCAGCCTCGCCGGGATAGCGTCAGGTGAGACCGTTCTCGACCTCGGCTCCGGGGCAGGGATAGATTGCTTCATTGCATCTAAAATTACGGGTCGTAAAGGTAAAGTCATCGGCGTAGATATGACCGACGAGATGCTCAAAGTCGCGAATGAATGTAAGGGTGCCGTCGCGGATAATCTCGGCTACGAGAACGTCGAGTTCAGGAAGGGTTTTCTGGAAGAGATACCCGCGGACTCCAAATCGGCGGACCTGATTACATCGAACTGCGTTATCAACCTTTCCCCGAACAAGAGAAAAGTATTCTCGGAAATGTGGAGAGTCCTCAAAGACCACGGGAGGATCGTCGTATCCGATATAGTTTCTGACCGCGAGATTCCGGAACGTCTAAAGAAAGACGAGCAGCTTTTGGGCGAGTGCATTGCGGGCTCACTTGCCGAAAACCGGTTCCTGTCCTATCTCGAACAATCAGGCTTTTACGGTATAGAGATACTGGATAAAAAATTCTGGAAGATCATCGAAAACATCGATTTTTATTCGGTTACGGTGAGGGGTTATAAATTCCAGAAGACAGCCGGTTGCGTCTATATCGGACAGTACGCGACATACAAAGGCCCCTTCAAGGTAATCATAGACGAAGAGGGTCATGTCTTTCCGAGGAATCAGGCGGTCGAGGTATGCACCGATACGGCCCGGAAGCTCTCCGCTGCCCCGTATTACGGCATGTTTACCCTGAACGAAGTCTGAAACGAAACCGGACGATAACGCCTGCTGCACACCCGGCGGCGGAAGCGGTTGTTGCTAAATTCAAATCAATGGAGGGCAGAATGGATTACTATGACCCGAAGGATTTAAAACGATTTGCCGAGATGGGGAGATTCGGCCAGGACCTGATGAAGAAGTTTTTCGACTATTACAACGCCGCGACAGGAGAGGACGGGGCGCTGACAAAGAGGGAAAAGGCTCTGATCGCGCTTGCCGTCGCCCATGTAAAAAAGTGTCCTTACTGCATAGACGCGTACACGACCCAGTGTCTCGAGACCGGCGCCGACCCCGAGCAGATGACGGAGGCGGTACACGTAGCGGCATCGATGGAAGCGGGCATCACGCTGATACACGGGATTCAGATGCACAACGCGCTCGAAAAAAACGGCGCTCTGTAATTCTCCGCATGAACCTATTCAGACCCAGCACTCGGGATTAGAGAAATAATTCAGGAGCACAGGATGTCCCAGGCTCACGCGCTCAAGCGGAAAACGGAAGAGACAGACCCAGGCGACGAGGTCAAATATAATTTTCATAAAACTCTCGACAATAACATGCAGGAGCTCCCCCCTCTCGGTATTGACACGCTGCAGGTAAACGTCACGAGGCTCTGCAACCAGTCCTGCGTACACTGCCACGTCGATGCATCGCCCAGAAGGACCGAGCAGATGGATATCGAGACGGCAAACCGGTGCCTGGAGATTCTCGGGGAGCATAAACAGATAAAGAGTCTCGACATCACCGGCGGAGCACCGGAGCTCAATCCGCACTTCGACCGCCTCGTGCGTGAGGCCGTAAAACTCGGCAAGCGAGTAATGGTCAGGCACAACCTCACGGTTACGATAGACGGCAATCCCGTAACCGGAGAGAGTAAATCCTACCTTCCCCGCTTCTACGCCGATCACGGGGTGGAAGTTATTTCGTCTCTCCCTTATTACCAGGAATATTTCACGGACAAGCAGAGGGGTAAGGGGGTGTTCGAGAAAAGTATTCAGGCTATACGGCTCCTAAACGCCGAGGGCTACGGCGCGGATGCCTCGGGGCTCGTGCTGAATTTCGTCTATAACCCGGTGGGGGCGTTCCTGCCCGCGCCTCAGAAGGGTCTGGAGGCGGACTTTAAGAGGGAGCTGCAAAGAAAGTACGGCGTCGTCTTTAACAACCTCTACACGATAACGAACATGCCGATAAACCGCTTCATGCAGCAGCTAAAAAAACTGGGCGCTTACGATGATTACATGACCAAGCTCGTAAACGCATACAACCCGGCGGCCGCCGAGGGAGTGATGTGCAGGTCGCTCGTGAGCGTAGGCTATGACGGCAGGATATACGACTGCGATTTCAACCAGATGCTCGACCTGGAAGTCACACGGAACGGGGAGCCCCTGACGGTTTTTAATTTCGACTACGAGAGCCTCGTGAACAGGCGAATAATATTCGGTTCGCATTGTTACGGCTGCACGGCGGGCTCGGGAAGCAGCTGCGGCGGCGCAACCGCCTGATATCTTCGATTGCGGATTCGAGCCCGTTCAAACCCGATGCCATACAGAGACCGAGAAGACAGACTTATCGTATTCGTTAAATTCCCCGAGCCGGGGAAAGTCAAGACAAGGATCGCCCGGGAGCTGGGGGCGGAAAGAGCGGCCGAGATATATTCGCGAATGGCGGAGAGGATCGTACACGATGTCTCCGGGCCCGGCGCCTACGGAACTATCGTTTATTTCGATCCGCCGGAGAGGGGAGACGACATAAAAACGTGGCTCGGATCGGATGGCCTCTCCTTCGAACCCCAGTCCGGGGGCACGATCGGCGACAGGATGTCCGACGCGTTTCACAGTGTATTTTCCGAGGGGGCGGTAAGGGCGGTCCTGATAGGGACGGACATTCCCGATATCACGGCGGACATTGTACGCGCCGCCTTCGACCTGCTAAGCGACGCCGATGTGGTACTGGGGCCTGCCGAGGACGGGGGGTATTACTTGATAGGGCTGAGGGCATTCGAACCCATTCTCTTCAGAGACATTGATTGGGGCGCCGATACCGTATACACCCGGACTATCGCTCGTATTGTCGAGAGAAATCTGAGTCATAAGCTCCTTGATACATTGAAAGATGTCGATACGGCGGAGGATATCGATCCCGGGACGCTTGCACGGCTCCGGGCTGAATGAGAGATTTCGATAATTGAACCCAAAGAAGTTTTGACCCCAGTACCATAGATTCACCCGAACCTGAATCCGACTCGCCCGAAATCTCGTATTCCGTCATATCGACACAAAAAAAAATATGAATGGTATATTATTCAGGGTTCTTAAACCGCGCATGTAACGCCATGAGGAGATTCCATGAAAAGAAGAAGCCTGCTTCTCACTCCGGTTCTGGTCCTGATACTGACTGTTTTGTCCTGTGACAGGGGAAACGGGGAGCCCGGGAGCGGTACGGATCAAAATACAGCCGAGGGCTTTTCACTCGAAACAGTGGACGGCGGAAATAAAATCAGCCTGGCAGACTTCAAAGGAAAACCGGTCGTACTGAATTTCTGGGCCACATGGTGCGGACCATGCAAAGAGGAACTGCCGCTTTTCGAGAAGATGTGGAACAAATTCAAGGAAAAGGATGTCGTGTTCATAGGGGTTAATGTCATGGACGACAAAACGAACGCGTCGGAATTCATCAAAAATACCGGAATTACGTATACGACCCTATACGACCAGCAGGGCGAGGTGTCCTCGAAGTATAAAGTTGTGGCGCTCCCCGCTACATTTTTCATAAATAAAGAAGGCAAAATAGCGATTAAAAATTACGGCCCGTTCGTCGGGAAAGACGGGGAAAAGAAGTTCAAGCTATATATGAAGGAGATAGCGGAGTGAATCCTGCAGAAATTCAAATAAGCTGGGTCATAGCGTTTTTTGCAGGCGTCATCTCGTTCCTCTCGCCGTGCGTGCTGCCCCTGATCCCGGGGTACGTATCGATGGTTTCGAAAATGTCGTTCGAGGAGCTGACGGGGGAAACAACGGCAGGAAAAACCAGCAAGGTACTCATACCGAGCCTCCTGTTCGTACTCGGTTTTTCGACGGTGTTCGTCACGCTGGGCGCGTCCGCCTCCTATATCGGCACTTTCCTGCACGAAAACAAGGTGCTTCTCCTCAGGATATCCGGAGTGATAATAATAATATTCGGGCTATTCTCGATGGACGTGCTCAAGATACCCCAGCTATACAGGGAGAGGAGGCTATATTTTACAGACGGTAAACTGGGACTCGTAGGCATATTTTTTCTCGGCATCGCGTTCGGATTCGGATGGACACCATGCGTGGGACCCATACTGGCCTCTATTCTTCTTTATGCGAGCACAGCGGAAGGGGCGGGAAAAGGTGCCGCCCTTCTGTTCGTCTATTCGGTCGGTCTCGGATTGCCTTTCATTGTCACCGGGCTCGCCCTCTCAAAAGCTCTCACCGCCTTCGGATGGATAAAGCGTCACTACAGTCTCTATAAAATCATAGTCGGCGGGACCTTGATTATCGTAGGTCTCCTGATGGTAACCAACAACCTCTATTACCTCAATATATACGGCCAGAGGGCTCTCGACTGGGCGGGGATCGATTTCTGGAAATCCTTCTGATTTGATTGAGAGACGCCGGCTAACCATCATACGATTTTCATGCGGGTCTAATGAGAGAGAACCGGAAACCTCCAAAGAGCGTTGCGACCCTTAGCGAGGGCGAAATACACGTGTGGGAAATAGCCCTCGACATCCCCTTGGGAAACCCGGATAATCCGCTTTATGAAATACTTTCGGAAGACGAGAAAGAGAGGGCGGCCAGACTGCGTTTTTCTGAGTACAGGAGCAGATTCATCACCGCACGCGGATACCTGAGAAGGATTCTCGGCAGATATTTAAAAACCCGTCCGGAAGAAATCGTATTCGCATATAATGAGCACGGAAAGCCGGGGCTGCCCGCCGGATCGAACCCGAAGGGAATTAGTTTCAATATTTCCCATTCCCGCAGCCTCGCGTTATGCGCAGTCGGAGTAAAGGGAGATGTCGGCGTCGACGTCGAATATGTGAGAGGCGTCATGAGGGCTGAAAAAATCCTCGAGCGGTTCTTCTCTCCGGATGAAAGGGAATATTACCATTCAAGTCCGGACATCGTGAAAAACCGGGCTTTCATGGGCTTATGGACGATAAAAGAGGCATATTCGAAAGCGGTGGGGACAGGCTTCTCGTCCGGCTTGAAAGATGTGGATTTTTCTTCTGTTATAAAATCTCCCGACGTCTCCAGTCGACTCGAAATATTGAACGAGAAGTGGACGATACTTCGACTTGACCCGGGGAACGATTATATGGGAGCCCTTGCTCATAGAGGCGACGTGTCCGAAATAATCCACTTCATTGCGGACAACATGCAGTAATATCGGGGCAAATTGTTCCTTAACATCAATAATTATCCCGGTTATACTACAAAACTTCCGATGAGCTGGGATTATTTCCAGAAAATAACCGGAAAATTGCCACGTTGACTACAGTTGATATAAATTTATAATACTTTCCAATCATTAGGGTGACGGAGGTCCCCAAAGAGTGCCGATATTTGAATATAAGTGTCTCGACTGTGAAGAGTTATTCGAAATTTTAGTCCTGAACAGCGAAGAAGCGATCGAGTGCGCTGCGTGCCGGAGCAGGAATTTAGAAAAGCAATTCTCCCCTTTCGGGATAAAGTCCGAGGGTGAGGTCTCCCCACCGAGCTATGCAGGCGGCGGATGCGGATGCAGTCCAGCGGGCTGCGGATGCGGAGTGAAGAGCTAACGCAAAGACTCGTCATGAATATCCGAACATACACAAAAGGAAAAATAAACGGAGGATTATTGTTACATGTCTAATTCGGCTGATGATAAAGATAAAGAGATTAAGCAAGCTGCTCTGGATTACCACAGTGTCGGCCGAAAAGGGAAGATAGAAGTCGTACCGACGAAGCCCTGTTTGACGCAGTGGGACTTATCTCTTGCTTACACGCCGGGCGTGGCGGAACCCTGTATGGAGATCTACAGAGACCCCCATCTCGCCTATGAATACACGAATAAGGGAAACCTCGTCGGCGTAATAACGAACGGTACGGCAGTTCTGGGCCTCGGAAAAATAGGAGCCCTCGCCGGCAAGCCGGTTATGGAAGGGAAGAGCGTACTATTTAAGCGGTTCGCCGGGATAGACGCCTTCGATATAGAACTTAACACGGACGACCCCGATGAGATCATCAAGACGGTGAAGTATCTGGAGCCGACGTTCGGGGGAATCAATCTTGAAGACATCAAGGCTCCTGAGTGTTTTTACATCGAGGACGAATTAAGGAAGCAAATGGATATCCCGGTGTTCCACGACGACCAGCACGGAACGGCGATAATATCCGGAGCGGGATTGCTGAACGCTTGCGAATTAGTAAAGAAGGAGATAAGCGAGCTCAGGATGACATTCAACGGCGCGGGGGCTGCCGCAATAGCCTGCGCCGAGTTCTTCATCCACCTGGGCGCAAGAAGAGAGAACATGATAATGTGCGACAGCCGCGGGGTTATATACAAGGGGAGAGATGCGAACATGAACCCCCAGAAAGGAAAATTCGCAGTTGATACGAGCGCAAGGACCCTTGAGGACGCGATGAAGGGAGCCGATGTTTTTGTGGGTCTGTCGACAGGGGGCGCAGTCAATAAAGCTATGGTTAAGTCCATGGCGGACAAGCCGATAATCTTTGCAATGGCGAACCCCGACCCGGAAATCTCCTTCCCGGACGCCAAGGCCGCCAGAAAGGACTTAATAATGGCCACCGGAAGGTCCGACTACCCGAACCAGGTAAACAATGTCCTGGGGTTTCCCTTCATATTCAGGGGAGCGCTCGACGTCAGGGCCAAGGCAATAAACGAAGAAATGAAGGTCGCTGCGGCATATTCTCTGGCAAAACTCGCCAAAATGGGAGCGGATGAAGGAGTAGCAAAAGCTTACGGCAAAAAACATTTCGATTTCGGTCCCGAGTATATCGTCCCCTCCCCGTTTGACCCCAGGGTGCTCGTTTGGGAATCAGTCGCTGTAGCCGAGGCCGCTATGCATACGGGCGCATCAAGAATCAAAATCGATATCGAAGAATACAGGGAGCAGCTAAATCGTAAGGTTGAAGAGAAGCTGAAACGGTGGAGCGTCTGAGAAAATCGTCATCGCGGACGGCACTCCTTTAGAGAATGATCATCACTCTTCATAGCGTTAGTCGATCTTCCGTCGACGCAAATAAAACTGTAACGGCAAGTAAGAAAAAAGTTGTCATTGAGCAGCAGAGTAATAAGCAGAAATAAAAAGTTCCGAACTGCCCTCCTTTCTATAAGTGTATCCATCCTATTAATCATCGTTAAGGTCGTATTCGGAATTCTAACCAATTCGATAAGCATCCTCGCTTCGGCGGCGGATTCCTTTCTCGATGTCATGGCATCATCCGTAAATTTCTATTCGATACGGAAATCCGAAAAGCCGGCAGACCACGACCATAAGTTCGGACACGGAAAAGCTGAAGGGCTAGCCGGACTATTTCAGACATTCATTATCGTGTCCTCCGCCATCTATCTCATATACCTTTCAATCTCGAGGCTTCTCGAAGGAGAGAACCTTGTATCGGTCGGGTGGGGAATCGCGGTTATTGCCCTATCTATGATCGTCAGCTTCTTCCTGACGAGACACATCAATAGAGTCGCGGAGGAAACCGGGAGCCTGATCCTCAGCGCGGACAGCCTCCACTACAAATTCGACTTGTACACGAACGGGGGCATACTGGCAGGGCTGCTGGTTATCAAGCTGACCGGATTCAACGTTATCGACCCCGTAATCTCCATACTCGTCGCTGCATTTATCGTCTGGTCGACTAAGGATATTTTGATCGAGTCCATCGACATATTAATGGACAAGGAACTCCCGCCCGATATGGTAAGGGAGATCGAAGATCTAATCATGAGGTTCAATCCCGACGTCAAGAGCTATCACAAGCTCAAGACCAGGAACGCCGGGTCGGTCAAATTCGTCGAATTCCATGTCGTTATGGACCACACGCTCACTTTCGTTGAGTCGCATGAAATAGCGGAACAAATAGTAAGCGAGATCAAAGACAAAATCGGCAACTCCGAAGTTACCGTCCACGTAGACCCCGATAAGCGTTAAACCAAGCGAAAATCCGTCAAAAAACACAATTTTCACCCGGACTAAAATATTTGTTGAACCGGATTAATCCGTTAGGGATAATTGGAATTAGGGACTGAAAAAAGAGATTTTGTGACTTTTGTAAGATAGTTAGGGTTTATATATATATAAGGCTGGATTTATTAGGAGAGAGAAATGAAACAAATATTATTACCTATTTTAATCATGATTGCTCTTATGATAGCAGTTCCCGCTTCAAGCCTGGCTCGTAACGGACATGGATATCACGGACACGGACATTATAATTGCGGCTACGGGCATCATTACAACCGGGGTCCTTATTTCACAGGCAACTTCTACTACGGGGCGCCCTACGGATATTACCCCAGGCCCTACGTTTACTATGCTCCACCCCCTCCCGTTATATATGCACCCCCGGTTTATTACGCTCCGGCCTATCCTCCTGTCTCCGGTAATCTGTTCTTCGGCATTACTATAGACTGACCCATTAGTCCGGGAGCAAATGGCAAACGATATTCGCATAAATCGGCAAGACCTTGCCATAAGGACACTCATACCTTTTCAGGGATGGATAATCAGGTAACCTCATACCCTTGAACCACATATCACCCTGCCCTGCCTGTAGTTTGGAATGAAAACCATGATAAGAGCGGTTATTTTTGATATGGACGGCGTAATGATAGACAGCGAGCCCCTGTGGGAAAAAACGGAGAGGATATTACTTTCGAGGAGAAACATAGACTACAGCCCGGAGTACAGGGACCGGATAGTGGGTCTAAACCAGAAGGACTCGGGAAAACTCCTCAGAGACACGTTCTCGCTCGGTGAAAGCGTCGATGAAATAATATCGGAAAGGATCGAAATACTGACCGCGATATACGAAGAGGAGCTTGAGATTGTCACGGGCCTGATGCCGCTTCTTGACGAGCTAAAGCTGGACGAATACCTCCTGGCCGTGGCTTCGAGCTCCCCGCTGAGGGTGATCAATTTCGTTCTCAATATGTTTTCGCTCCATCATTATTTCGATGTCGTAGTTTCCGGAGAGTGCACGGAAAACGGAAAACCGCATCCCGACATATACCTTCATACCGCCGAAAGGCTGGGGGTGAAACCCTACGAGTGTGTGGCGATCGAGGACTCGATCAATGGCGTGAGGTCAGCGACCGGCGCCGGGATGTTCTGTATAGCGATCCCGGATAAGAGATTGACCCGCGGGGAGTTTGAAAAAGCCGACATTATTCTCGAGAGTATGGACGAGCTCAATACGCAACTATTGAGCTCTTTCCAGTCCTGACGTACACGCAGAGATCCGTCACAACCCACTCTCCCCCACACGTCAGTCCTCCGGCTTATGGACGGGGGGCGCCATGAATTCCGGGCCGACATGGTCAGTTATAGTTTCGTCAAGGATTTTGTCTACGGCTTCAAAGTCATCCCTGTTGAGAGACCAGCCCATGATGTCCTGAACCGGATCGAGCTGGCCGGGCCGCCTCGCTCCCCAGAGCGCCACGTGACCGGGGGCCCTGTCGAGCATCCAGCGTATCGCGAGGTGTATAACTCTTTTCCCGTATATCTTCCGCGCGTAGTCATCCAGCTTCCCGACCGCAGTCAAATACTGTCCGAACCTCGGCTGCTTGAACTTGGGATCAGCTTTCCGTATATCGTCCCCTTCGAACCTAGTATCCACTTTCATCCTTCCGCTCAGGAGGCCGCGGCAGATAGCCCCGTAAAATAGCATCGTAATCCCGTTCTCCTCGCAATATGGCAAAACGTCGCGCTCTATACCGCGCTCGAACAGATTGTAAGGCGGCTGCGATATGTGGAGCGGCGCATTACTCCTAAAGGTGTCCATGTGCTCGACTGAATAATTGCTCACTCCGACCGCCCTTATTTTCCCCGCTTCATAGAGCTCATTCATGGCCAGGGCGGCTTCCTCAATCGGCGTATCGAAATCGGGCCAGTGTACCTGGTATATGTCTACGTAATCCGTCCTCAGCCTCCGTAGCGAGTCTTCGAGCTCTTTTATGATTCGGTCTCGAGCTGAATTCCGGTACACCTTGCCGCTGGTCCAGTCGAGTCCCGCTTTAGTCGCTATGACGACCTTGTCCCTCTGCCCGTACTCGGCGAGCGCCTTTCCGACGATCTCCTCGGACCTGCCGAAACCATAGATCGCGGCGGTGTCGATGAGGTTTATGCCCCTGCCAAGCGCCGAAAGTATCGTATCGATAGATTCCCGCTCGTCGCTCCCGCCCCAGAGCCAGCCCCCAATTGCCCAGCATCCGAGACCTATGCGGGAGGAGTCGATATCGGTTCCGCGGATTTTAACGTATTCCATATTGCGGGACCTCCTGACATAATTGACTATTTTTACACGTAAAACACAGCGAACCAGTATATCGTCGGCCGTATATATTTCAAACTCGCCCGCAATTTAATCGCTACCGTCAGCCACGCCATCAGACTTATTATTTAACCCGAACCTCCGGGCCCAATTCAAATTTATTTGACATAGCGCCATTCAGATATAAGATATGATATAAGAACATGATGCGATTTTTTAGCCTCTTCCTGACTATTAATATCCTCATTTGCTATGGCGGACTCTGCAGGGATTCGTTCGCGGTAACCGGCGCTCCTCAAGTAACGATGGCCTCAGGATGCCACGGGATGAGTCATGAAGAACAGAAGACCGGGGAAGAAAATACGGCGCGTGCCATAAAAGATTCGGATAGCCCGAACAAATCCTGCTGCCAGGAAGTACTGACGAACACATCCCCCGATCTCAATGCCAAAGTGGAAGTCGTATTGATAGACAGGACACAACAAAAAGCCGTTACTCAAGACAAAACCTGCCTCGATCAACTGAAGGACAATTCCCTCAGGGAACACGATCCCCCTGATTTACAGGTTTCCAACTCTACTTTTCTGCTGTAATTCCATCCTATAAAACCGGTCCGGAATCCGGCTGAGGTACCCTCACGCCGTCCCGGATGGCTGCATCATTACAAATCCGACTGTCGAGAAATTATTGCTTTTCAGTTTCCTCACGAGAGGGAGACGGACATGAGAAAGATATGTGGAACACTATTTGTAATCCTGCTTTTCACGCACGCTTTATTTGCGGGGGAATCCGGGACACTAAATTCGTACGTGGAAGAAGCGCTCCGGAATAACCCAGAGATCAAAGCGGCGAAAGCGAGGTCGCAGGCGTCCGCGAAGCGGCCCGCGCAGGAGGGGACGCTGCCCGATCCGATGATAGGAGTCGACTGGCAGAACGTGAGTTTTGACAGCATAACTCTGGACGAAGAACCGAACAGCATGCTGAAATTCTCATTCGAACAGGAAATCCCCTTTCCCGGAAAGCTCTCGTCGAAAGCTAAAATTGCAACGAGAGAGTCCGAAGCCGAGGAGAAATCCTATCAGGCAACGGTGAGGAGGGTGGTCGCCGATCTCAAGGTCGCCTACTACGACTGGAACCTCGCGGAAAAAGCCATAGAGATCACCGAAAGGAATAAGGAACTACTCGAAAAGTTCACCAAAATCGCTGAAGTGAAGTACGAGGTGGGAAAGGGCATACAGCAGGACGTGCTGAAAGCCCAGGTTGAGTCGTCGAAAGCCATCGAGGAGCTCGAAGTCTTTAAACAGAAAAAGGAGATAATCGAGGCAAGGATAAAAAGCATACTCAACCGACCGCAGGACTCCGCGCTCGGCAATCCCGAGTATATACAAAAAACACCCCTTACCCTGACTTCAGAGGAAGTGAGTGAGCTCGCTAAGGAAAACGCCCCGATCCTGGCCATGAAAGAGCGTGAGATAGCGAGGGGAGAAGAGTCTCTGAATCTTGCACGGAAGGAACTTTATCCCGATTTCTTCGTGGGGGCCTCTCCGGGAATAATGGGTAGACCGGGGAACGGCGTTGACGGAATCTGGGAAGTATCTCTGGGACTCAAGGTGCCGCTTTATTTCTGGAGCAAACAGAAGCCGGGTATCGAGGAGGCGGCGCTGGAATTAAAAGGGGCGCAGGAGGAGTACAGCTCCGTGAATCAGGAGCTTAACTATAACGTGAAGGAGAGTTATCTGAACGCGAGAACGGCCGAGAGGCTCATGAACCTATATAAGGATGGAATTATCCCGCAATCGAAGCTCTCGCTTGAATCCGCGATTTCAGGTTATCAGGTGGGATCCGTCGACTTCCTCACGCTCCTTGACAGCATGGTGTCCTTATTCAGCTTCGAGCTCGAATATGAGAGACAGCTCACCGAATACCGGAAGGCATTGGCCAGGATCGAGGAGCTTTCAGGAGTCGATCCGACGAATCAAAACGAGAGGAAAGGAGAATCGAAATGAAAAAGAGAACCGGCCTCAATATAATCGCGGCTCTGATTGCCGTAACAGCCGTATCGCTCGCGATATACAAGTACGGCTACATGATACCGATGCTTAAAGAGATACCGTTTTTCTCCGAGGGGCACGAGCACCAATGGCGCCCCGTACTGACAGAGGAGGGCGAGATCGATTACTGGACATGCGCCATGCATACATCGGTGAGGATGAAGGAGCCCGGCCACTGCCCGATATGCGGAATGGAGCTCATTCCGGTCATGAAGAAAACCGGGCCGGAGTCCGAGCCTCCCGCCGGGAATGCGGAGAAAGAAACTACCGCGGAGCCCGAGAGCTCAACCGAAACAGGGACCATGGACCATAGCATGCCGGGGATGGAAATGCCTGCACCTGCACCCGAACCCGGAAAAGGGGAATCCCGGTCACGGTTCACAGTCAGCCCGGAGCGACAGCAGCTGATAGGGGTTAAAACAGAACCCGTAACGGTGCGCAACATGGACAAGTCCATAAGGACTGTCGGAAGAGTAACCCTCGATGAAACTAAAATCACACAAATAAACACAAGATTCAGCGGATGGATAGATAAGCTCTACGTCGACTATACGCTTCAGGACGTAAAGAAGGGAGATCCGCTTTTTTCCATTTACAGCCCGGAGCTGGTGTCGACTGAGCAGGAATACCTGCTCGCTCTGCGCTCGGGAGAAATACTCTCCGGCAGCGAATTCCCGGAGATATCGGGCGGGGCTAATTCGCTCATCGACGCATCGAGAAAAAGGCTCGAGCTTTGGGGCATTTCCGAGGGTCAGATAAAGGAGCTCGCGGCAACGGGAAAAGTCAGAGACAGCATGATAATTTACTCCCCTGTCTCGGGCGCCGTGATCGAGAAAAATGCATTCCAGAACATGTACGTTGAGCCCAACACCGCTCTCTATAAGATCGCCGACCATTCTAACGTGTGGGTCGAGGCCGATATATACGAGAACGAGATACCTCTCGTTAAATCGGGAGACCACGCGGTAATGACGCTGGAATCGTTTCCCGGCGAGGAGTTCCACGGGAAGGTCACGTTCATTCCGCCTCACCTCGACATGAAGACGAGGACTGTAAAGGCGCGTCTCGAGTTCCCCAACCCCGATATGAAGCTCCTTCCCGAGATGTACGCAGAGGTGAGCATCGATATCCCGCTCGGAGAGAAGCTTGCCGTTCCCGAATCCGCGGTGCTCAGGACGGGGAAACAGGACATAGTTTTCGTAGATAAGGGCGAGGGAAATATGGAGATAAAAAGAGTGAAACTCGGGCAGAAAGCGGGCGGCTACTATGAAGTGCTCGGGGGGCTGAGCGATGGAGAGATGGTCGTCTCGAGGGCGAATTTCTTAATCGACTCCGAAAGCAAGATACAGGCTGCCGTCGCCTCATGGAGTGGAGATGACAATGAGGGTGAAAGCATGAAACACCACGAAGGACATTAACCCTGCGAGGGCGGACTTTCCGCGCGCGGAGCATATAGACCCCGCGACAACGATGATTACATATCTCAATGACGGATTAAAAGGATAGGACCGATGATAGATAAAATCATAGAGTATTCGGCAAAGAACAGGTTTCTGACGATCACGCTGATCGCTTTTCTCGCCGCCTGGGGATACTGGGCGATGAAGAATACTCCACTCGACGCTATACCAGACCTGTCGGACGTTCAGGTCATAGTCTATACGGACTGGGAGGGAAGAAGCCCGGACTTGATAGAAGACCAGATCACATACCCCATAGTCACGAGCATGATTGCAGCGCCCAAAGTGAAACTCGTGAGGGGGCAGTCGATGTTCGGCACGTCACTCGTCTATGTAATATTCGAGGACGGGACAGACATATACTGGGCGAGGAGCCGCGTGCTCGAATATTTAAACGAGGTCAGGGGGAAACTCCCCGAAGGAATCAATCCGACGCTGGGCCCGGACGCCACGGGAGTCGGATGGGTCTATGAATACGCGCTCGTGGACGAATCCGGCAAACACGATCTGGCCGACCTCCGAACGTTCCAGGACTGGTATCTCAGATACTGGCTGGAATCCGTCCCCGGCGTCGCTGAAGTCGCAAGTGTGGGGGGATTCGTAAAACAGTATCAGGTCGAAATCGACCCGAATAAGCTCATAGCATACGACGTTCCCATGAACGAGGTGATCGAAGCGATCAGGTCCAGCAACAACGACGTGGGGGGCAGGGTAGTCGAATTCGGTTCGACCGAGTACTACGTGCGGGGGAAGGGATATATAAAGTCAATAGAGGATATAGAGAATATTCCGGTTAGCACGAACGGAAACGGGACTCCCGTATACGTGCGGGACATCGCCAACGTGGAGCTCGGCCCCGATATCAGGAGAGGCGTCGCCGAGCTTGACGGAAAGGGCGAGACGGTCGGGGGGATTGTAGTTATGCGCCACGGCGAAAACGCTCTCGAAGTGATAGAAAAGGTGAAAGAGAAGCTCGAAGACATAAAACCGTCGCTGCCCGAAGGAGTTAAAGTCGTGACCACCTATGACCGCTCGGACCTCATCCTGAGCGCGATAGGGACGCTTAAGGGGACCCTGATTGAAGAAATGATCATTGTGAGCGTGGTAATAATCGTATTCCTCCTCCATTTCAGGAGCGCGGTAATACCCATACTCTCGATCCCCATCGGCGTGCTCATGGCATTCATACCTATGCACTACATGCACCTCAACTCGAATATCATGTCGCTCGGGGGGATCGCCATTGCCATAGGGGCGATGGTGGACGCCTCGATCGTACTAATCGAGAACGTGCATAAGAAGCTCGAAAAATGGCAGTCTGAAGGAGAGAAGGGATCGAGGTTCGACGCTGTTCTCGAGGGAATGAAAGAAGTAGGAAGGCCTGTTTTCTTTTCCATACTCGTCATCACCGTATCTTTTCTTCCTATCTTCACTCTCGAATACCAGGAAGGGAGGCTGTTTAAGCCGCTCGCGTTCACTAAATCCTTCGCGATGTTTTTTTCTTCTCTCCTGGCGATAACGATCACCCCCGCTTTAATAGCCCTCCTCGTGACGGGGAAAGTAAAGCCGGAGGCGAAGAATCCCATCAGCAGGTGTCTGATAGGGCTTTATGACCCGGTCGTGGGCTTCGTGCTCCGTTTCAAGAAGACTGTTTTATTATCATCAGTTGTAATACTCGTCCTGACTATTTTTCCATTCCTCAGGCTGGGCTCCGAGTTCATGCCCCCGCTGAACGAGGGAACGATACTCTACATGCCTACGGCCGTGCCCGGGATGTCGATAACCGAGGCATCCAAAATCCTCCAGACTCAGGACAAGATGCTGATGAAATTCCCCGAGGTGGAAAGAGTTTTCGGAAAGATAGGGCGCTCCGAATCACCTACGGACTCCGCCCCTCTCAGCATGGTGGAAACGGTCATCATTCTGAAGCCCGAGGACAAGTGGCGCGCAGGGATGACATGGGAGAAGCTCATATCGGAAATGAATCAAACCGTAAAATTACCCGGTATGGCGAATATTTTCTGGATGCCCATCCAGACAAGGACCGAGATGCTCACGTCCGGCTTCAGGAGCAACCTCGGCATAAAGGTATTCGGCCCGGACCTGGGCACCATAGAAAAGATTGCAGTCGATATCGAAAGCGTGCTCGCGAAAACTCCGGGGACAAGGAGTGCGTTTGCGGAAAGGATAACGGGGGGGTATTTCCTCGATTTCGACATAGACCGTGAGAAGGCCGCCAGGTACGGCCTGACGGTGGGGGAAGTGGAGGACGTCATAGAAACCGCGATAGGCGGAAAGAACATATCGCAGACGGTCGAGGGGCAGGAGAGATACCCGATAAACGTCAGGTATCCGAGAGAGTTGAGAACGGATCCGGACAAGCTGGAGAGGGTGCTCGTCGCGACTCCGTCGGGAGCTCAGGTCCCGATCGCGCTTCTCGCCAAAATAAGTTTCAATTCCGGCGCGCCCGAGATAAGGAACGAGGACGGACAGAAGGTAGGTTATGTTTTTGTCGATGTAGAGGGGAAGGACTACGAAGGGTATGTAAAAGGAGCGAAAAAAATAATTCAGGAGGAAGTCAAGCTGCCCCCGGGCTACTATCTGCAATGGGCGGGACAGTATGAATACCTCCTGAGGGTCAAGGAAAGACTGAAATACATACTGCCTCTCACGCTATTCATCATATTCCTTCTCCTCTATCTCAATTTCAAATCAATCACCGAATCGCTGATCGTATTATTTTCAGTGCCGTTCTCGCTTGTAGGGAGCATATGGTTTTTGTATCTGCTCGGATACAACATGAGCATAGCCGTTTGGGTCGGAATCATAGCGCTCGCAGGACTCGCCGCGGGAACAGGGGTGGTGATGATTATCTATCTCGACGAGGCTTACGAGAAGAGGAGGATGAGAAACGAGATGAATACGGAGGGGGATCTCCACACCGCTATAACCGAAGGGGCGGTACAACGGGTAAGGCCCAAGATGATGACTGTCGCGACAATGACCCTGGGCCTACTCCCCCTCATGTGGAGCGCAGGCACCGGAGCGGACATGATTAAAAGGATCGCGGCTCCGATGGTCGGCGGGCTCATTACTTCGGCCATCCTCACGCTCGTGATCATTCCCGCAGTATACGCCGTATGGAAAGGAGGCAGTGTATCGAAAAGGCCGAGTGAAGATTGAGATTAAGCGAAAGTAGCGGTATAGAAATGAAAATCGTAAAAAAAGAATTAGAATGAAAGAAAAAAAATAACAGAACGGAGGTATTAGACATGAAAAGATTAGCTGCTTCAATACTCATACTTATGTGCTTTACGAGCCTCGCTCCGGCCCAGGGTACGGGCCAGCAAAAGGACCAGCAGAAACAGGATATGATGTCGAACGGAAACATGATGGGAATGGAACATGGCATGGGGAGCCATATGATGGGCGACTCCATGATGTACAGCATGATGGTCCACCACATCATGATGAAAGCAAGCACCCTCGATCTCACCGACGCTCAAAAAAAAGAATTTGCGGGAATCAATGAAAAATACCTGTATCCGATCGTGCAGAAGGAAGCCGATTTCAAAATCTCTCACATGAAGATTATGGATATGCTGCACGACCCCGACTTCGACCCCGCAAAGTTAAAGTCGGAAATAAAAACGTCGAATCAACTCAACCTGGAGACTGCCGATATGATGGTCGATGCGCTCGCGGCTGTAAGAAAAACCTTAGGTCCGGAAAACTTTAAGCAATGTATGCAGATGATGCCCATGAACCAGGGAATGATGAAGAGCGGGGAGATGATGCATAAGGGGGACATGATGAAGAATATGCCGGCGCAATAGAGAGGAGAAAGTCGCGGCCCCGATGGTCGGGGGACTCATCACTTCGGCCATCCTCACGCTAGTGATCATTCCGGCAATATATGCGCTGTGGAAAGGAAGAGGGCTAAAGAACAATTTGAATCGATAAGCGGCGATATAAACGTTTACGATAAAATAATTTATAATAGTCGGGAGTCTGCGCATCGTATCAACCGCAGAAGATGCAGGAAAGGAGGTTGGCGATTATCATGATAAAATCCTTACTTGTTCTGATATGCTTCGTTGTTCTGGGCTCCGTCATTTTTATATACTCGGGGACGTATAACATCGCCGCTACGGTTCCGCACTCGGAATTGGCGACCTGGGTCTTCAATACGGCAAAAGTGAGCTCCATAAGGAAACACTCGGAGGGCATAAAGGAGCCGTCTCTCGAAGGCGAAGGCCTCGTGAGGGAGGGGTTCGAGCACTATGACGATATGTGCGTCGGGTGCCACGGGGCCCCCGGTATCGATCCCGCTGAAGGATTTAACCCTGCCCCCCCGAAACTTGCCAAAGTCGTCGAAGTGCTGAGACCGGCGGAGATCTTCTGGGTCATAAAGAACGGAATAAAGATGACGGGCATGCCCGAGTCGGGCTCGACTCACTCGGATGACGATATATGGGGCATGGTGGCGTTCATCGAGGGTCTCCCCAACCTGTCCAAAGAGCAGTATCAACAGATGAGGACAGAGGCGAGTAAGAACCCCTCGCAGGATCACCATCACGACGACTAAAATAGATAGATAGTAGAGGAGCGGGAGATCGTTCAAAATACAAATATCCCGGCCGATATACAGGAGGGCTTATTTATGATTACAAGAAGTTTCAGGACATACGCTATAGCGGTTTTCTTCGTGGGATTAATCGCTGCTCTGACTCTCATACCGCATGAATCGAGAGCGCAAAGCACTGGGAACGCAAAGAGCAGTCAACCGGCCGCACTCACTCAGGTCGAATCGAAATACGTTTGCATGGTCACGAACCAGCTCAACGACAAGGAGCAACTCCCCGTGGCCGTCGACGGCAAGACATATTACGGTTGCTGCCACATGTGCGAGGCCAAGCTGAAAGAGGACCCCGCGAGCCGGGTGGCGGTAGACCCCGTAAGCGGGAAAGAGGTGGATAAATCTTCCGCGGTGATAGGCGCGGCACCGGACGGTACGGTCTATTATTTTGAAAACGCCCAAGACCTCAAGGCGTTCGGCAATAGCTCGAACAACTCGAACCAGTAAGGCGGAAGAACAATCCGGCGCCGGGAAGCGACTTGCGAGAGGCGCTTTACGCGACGACGATCCTGTTTCGGCCCTGCGCCTTCGCCTTGTAAAGGGCTTTGTCGGCGGATTCCAGGAGGAGCTCCGCGGACGTGCCGTGCTCCGAAAAGACCACTACCCCCATGGATACTTCTATCGAGCTGACGAAGCTTCCGCGGTGGCGGACGCGGACGCGTTTTATCTCCTCATGGAGCTGCTCGGCCCTCCTGCAGGTATTTTCGAGTGACGAGCCCGGAAGTATCAGGACGAACTCCTCCCCCCCGTAGCGGCACGCGATGTCCTCGCGCCTTATATTGTCCTTAAAAAAGTCGCCGACGCTGCGCAGCAACAAATCTCCCGCCGCGTGTCCGTAGGAATCGTTGAATTGCTTGAAATGGTCGATGTCCACCATAATCAGACCGAGTGGTTCTTTATTACGCGCTACCCTGCTGACTTCCCTCTTAAGGGTTTCCTCCATATAACGCCTGTTGAAAAGGCCGGTAAGGGAGTCATAAATCGCATAGTTCTGGAGCGCGTCATGGCGCTTGATATTCCCGAGCGCGAGCGCCGCGAGCTTGGCCATCGTGGAAACTATGTGGCTGTTATAGCCGCTTTCCCGTCCCCCGTCGTCCCCCTGCGTGAAATCGGAATCGCTCTTCAGATGAAGAAGCCCCAGGGTCTTGCCCCTCGCCAGCATCGGGGCGCAAAAATAATTGATTTTTGAGGTTTCGCCAAGATGCTGACAGTAAAGCTCGGTGGGGGCGTTATTTACATAATGCAGCCTGCCGAGCCTGAGCGCCCAGCATCTGTCCGGGAGAAATTCGTGCTCGCTGTTGGTTTTATCTCCCCAGATCGAAACACATTCGAGAATGTTAAGTGTTTCGTTGTAGATATATAGAGACCCCGATTCCCCCGGAAACAATTTATTACTGTAATTCGTGATAATCCTGTACACCTCTTCTTCGTCATGGGAAGCCTGGAGTAATTCGTCCATCTCGCATAATAAAATAAGCTTTCTGTTTTGCCTCTCGAGCTTGACGATAAGCTCCTTGATATCATTTCTTATATTCGAGCTGTCCTCGTCTTCGTCATTAATCTCAATACCGGGAATCATTTTCTCGTCTACTCCGACTCCGCCGACCGCTATCCTATGGATATTTTCGGACCCGTCGTTTTCAGGATCTCCTTTTTCCCCGCTGAACTTTAATTGGGGTACGGGCTCGGCATCCGAAGCGCTGCGTCCACGCTCAAGCTGCAGTATTACCTTTCTGGCGATTGTTTGCAGGAAGGAAACCTGCTCGAAGCTGAGCTCCTTTTCCTGAAAACCCAGGACGCAAAGAGAGCCTATCTTGTGGCCGTTCCGGTCGACCAAAGGAAGGCCCGCGATAAAATTAATATCCGGGTAGGACTTAAGTAAAGGGTTCTGCTTCGTCCTATCGTCCTCGAGGGGTCTCGTTACGGCGAGCACCTCATCGGGGTGATTTATCACATAAGCGCCGAAAGACTTGTCACGGGGAACTTCCTTTATTTTGCTGTCGATGCCCGTCATCGACTTGAACCATTCCCTGTTCTCGTCTATGAAGGATATGAGTGCGATTGGGGTCTTGCAGATATACGCGGCCAGACGCGCGAGCTCGTCGAATGCGTCGTCCTGCCCCGTATCCAGAATATTGTATTCCAGAAGGGCTTTGAACCGCTCCACCTCCACGTCATGGAGTTTCATGCTCGAATTCCTTAAATTATCATAATCTCTGTTCATGTGTGCTGGCGGGACCCAGAATTCCGAACAAATATTATATCACAACTGCCGGAAAAAAGCCCTTAACGGATTAAATGCGGAAATATCACCGATCAGCGGCCCCCGGGGATGAAAGATTCCAGTAGTTGGCTATAATATCAAAGAAATTAACGATTCGGGAAGGGTACATGAGCATATTGAATACAGGCACAAAGATCGCGGTTCTGATAGTAATAATCCTCGTGCTGGCCCTGCTCGGTTATGCCTTGTTCGGGGACAAGGAAACGGTAAAGATTTCCCCCGTCGTCGACAAAGAGGCCCCGGCATTTACTCTCAAGCTTTTCGACGGGAAAAGACTCAGCCTCTCGGAACTCAGGGGGAAAACGGTGCTTCTGAATTTCTGGGCGTCCTGGTGCATGCCGTGCAGGCAGGAATCTCCGGCCCTGGAGGAAGCCTGGCAAAAATATAGAGATAAGAACGTAGTATTTATCGGAGTTAATGTCTGGGATGAAGACTCAAGCGCCGCCTCGTACATCGAGAAGTTAGGCGGCGGATACCCGCAGGGAATCGACCCCGAAGAAGAGATCCAGGTCGATTACGGTATAGGGGGGGTGCCCGAGACGTTTTTCATTAGTCCTTCGGGTATGATTACGGATAAGTACGACGGCCCTCTGACCGGAGAAATAATCGATTATTATATAAAGAGGGCGACGGGGAACGGACAAGATCGACCATCTATGAACTGAAGACATAAGGGAAACTTGAGAACCATGAGCAGCTTTTATAAAACTTTAAGCGCGTTAACGATTTTGATGGTGTTTACGATGATGTTACAGCCCCGGCTTTCCCCGGCTGAAAGCCTCGACGACCGCGTCAACGAGATCGCCCATCTGCTGATGTGCCCGGTCTGCCAGGGACAGAGCGTCGCCGAATCGAACTCCAACCTCGCCCAGGATATGAGACAGATCATAAGAAAACAGCTCGAGGAAGGTAAATCGAAAGATGAAGTAATTGCGTATTTCGTCAGCAAGTACGGGGAGACCATACTCGCCTCCCCGCCGCCCAGGGGCGTGAACTGGCTCCTGTGGGTCCTGCCGGGGCTCGCGATAATATTCGGCGGGCTAGGCATAGGGATATATCTCTATAAATCCCAGTCCGGCAAAAAAAGCGCCGGGGACTCCGGGAGAAGGACTGAAAAGCCTGTGACCGACAGCGATTACCTGCTCAGGATCGACGAGGAGCTGAAAAAGCGCGAGTCGTGAGGGAGGATTGTTTTGTTCGTTTGCAGGGCGGATGGATCGCGGAAGAAAGTGAGTGTCACGTAATCAGCTCTCGAAAAAGGCACGGGCGGTATCGAGCGCCTTTTCATAATCCCGGGGGAGCTCGAACCAGCTTATCTCCTTGTCTCTCCTGAGCCAGGTCATCTGACGCTTCGCGAAACGCCTGGTGTCGCGCTTTATAAGCTCTACGGCCCGATCGAGCCCGATCTCTCCGTCCAGGTGCCGGTTAATCTCTTTATACCCTATCGACTGCATGGGTTTTAACTCAGGTCCGTATCCCATCCGCCTGAGTCCTCTGACCTCATCGACGAGCCCTTCGCGCATCATTTTATCGACCCTCGCGTCGATCCGGCCCCGCAGATCCTCGCGCTCGACCGCTATTCCGATCTTGACGTATTCGTAGTCCCTCTCCCCGAACTCGTGGAGAGACTGGAGGCAGGACATCTTCTCCCCCGTCGAGTAGAGCACTTCGAGCGCCCTTTCCGCCCGAACGTAATCGTTCGGATGTATCCTGAGGGCGGCCTCGGGGTCGAATGACTTCAGTCTCTCATACACATACTCTGTGCCGAATTCGGACCTCAGCTTTTTAAGGCTGTTCCTGATTTTTGAGTCCGCGGGGAGGTCTTCGATAAGCCCGGAAAGGAGGACCTTGATATATAGATAGGTCCCGCCCAGAACGATTATATTCTTCCCCGAGCCGTGGAGCCCTTCGATTACGGGGCGGGCGGATTCCCTGTACCTCCCGGCGTTGAATTCCTCATCGGGGTCAATTATATCGATCAGGTGATGGCATACCGCCCGGCGCTCTTCGGGCGTCGGCTTGGCGGTGCCTATGTCGAGGTGTCTATAGACTTGAAGAGAGTCGGCGCTCACTATCTCGGAGCGTAGACTCTCAGCAATATCCATGCCCAGTTTGCTTTTACCCGAGGCGGTCGGCCCCAGAATGACAAAAAGCTTGGGTTTTTCAGATTTCACTTTAGGCTTGTTAAAAATAAATCAGAGAATACGCAAACGGAAGTCACCGGCCCTGATACGCATATATACGGGCCGGGAACGGGCTATTCTCTTATATCGCGCTATTAGTGTAATTCTCTATATTCTCGTCAAGGGCCTGTTTCCTGCTGAGCCTTATCTTGCCGTCGTGCTCCTTGCCTATGCACCTTACGAGAACCTCGTCCTTCTCCTGAAGGATGTCGGTGACGTTCTTTACCCTCGTCGGGGCGAGCTCGGATATATGGACAAGACCGTCCTTCCCGTATCCCAGCTCCACGATAGCTCCGAAATCGAGTATCCTCTTTACGGTCCCGCGGTATACCTTCCCGACCTCGATTTCCTCGACGATGCCCTGGACAATCCTGACCGCCTTATCGCAGGCCTCCCTGTCGGGCGAGGCGATATTCACCCTGCCTGAATCGTCTATATCTATCTGCACGCCTGTTATCTCGACGATCTTCTTGATGGTCTTTCCGCCGGAGCCTATCACGTCCTTTATCTTGTCCTGGCTTATCTGTATCGTGATTATTCTGGGCGCGTAGGAGGATATGTCCTCTCTGGGCTCGTTAAGAATTCCGCTCATTTTATCGAGAACCACAAGCCGCGCGGTCTTCGCCTGCTCGAGAGCGGCCGTGAGTATCTCCTTCGTAACCCCGGTCGTTTTGATGTCCATCTGGAGCGCGGTCACCCCGCTCTTCGTGCCGGCCACCTTGAAATCCATATCCCCGAGGTGGTCTTCGTCCCCGAGTATGTCGGTGAGGATAACGAAGTCGTCCCCTTCCTTGATAAGACCCATGGCTATGCCGCCTACGGGAGCGGATATCGGAACACCCGCGTCCATCAACGACAGAGTCGCGCCGCATACCGTAGCCATGGAGGACGAGCCGTTTGATTCCAGGACGTCGGATACGATCCTTATAGTATAGGGGAATTGATCTTTTTTCGGGAGCACGGGAATTATAGACCTTTCCGCAAGCGCCCCGTGGCCTATCTCACGCCGTCCCGGCCCGAGCCTGAAACTCACCTCGCCCACGCTGTAGGGAGGGAAGTTGTAGTGGAGCATGAACGTCTTTGTGATGTCGCCTTCGAGGGAGTCTATCCTCTGTTCGTCGTACGTGGTGCCGAGCGTCGCGGTAACGGCCGCCTGGGTCTCTCCCCTGGTAAAGAGGGCCGATCCGTGGGCCCGGGACAGGAATCCGACTTCGCCGTAGATGTGCCTTATGTCGGCGTACCCCCTCCCGTCGAGTCTCGTCTTGTCTTTAACTATAAGCTCCCTCACCAGTTCCTTTAATATCTTTTCAAACGGCTTCGAAACACTCACTTCCTCGTCAGGATGGAGAGATTTAATATGTTCCTCCGTCTCAGCGTGAATGTTCTTGATACGCTGCTTTCTATCCGCCTTGGACGCGGATATCAGAGTTTCCTTTAATTTCTGACCGGCAAAAGCGAGTACCTCGGCCTCGATCGGGTTCCCGGCGGCCGGCTGCTCTAATACCCTTTTCTGAATATCCAGTCCGGATATTAAATCCTCCTGGAGCTTTATGAACTCCTGGATACAGTTATGCGCGAACATGAGAGCGTCGACTATTTCGGGTTCGGGCACTTCATTCGCCCCGCCCTCGACCATGACGATTGCTTCTCTTGTCCCGGCGACGACGATGTTCATATCGCTCTCGGCGAGATCCTTTTTCGTGGGGTTGCAGATGAATGCGCCCCCCACCCTGCCTACCCTTACCGCCGCAAGCGGACCGTCAAACGGGATGTCCGATACCATGAGCGCGGCAGAGGCCGCAGTGAGAGAAAGTACATCGGGATCGTGGTCGGCGTCGGCCGAGAATACGGTAATTATAATCTGCGTCTGATATGTAAAATCGCTCGGGATAAGCGGTCTGATCGGCCTGTCTATAAGCCTCGAAGTCAGGACTTCCTTTTCGTTCGGCCTCCCCTCCCGTTTGAAATACCCGCCCGGTATCTTTCCGGCCGCGGAAGATTTTTCCTGATAATTGATCGTTAAAGGAAGGAAATCCTCCCCTTCCGATTTTTCGTCCAGGGCCACGACTGTAGCCAGAACCGCTGTGTCTTCGTAACGCGCGAATACGGCTCCGTTGGCCTGTCTCGCAAGTGATCCGGTGTCAAGCACATAACGCTTATCAAAAATCCTTGCCTCAACCTTTTTTGGTTCTATAGTCAAAACTGGTCCTCCTTTGAACCTTACTTTCTAAGTCCGAGTTTCTGTATGAGATCCGGGTATGTTTCCGGTTTGTTTTTTCTGATGTAATTCAACAGTCTTCTTCTCCTCGCGACGAGCGATACGAGACCCCTTCTCGAATGATGGTCTTTCGGGGACTTTTCAGTATGAAGAGACAGTTCCTTTATCCTGCGCGAAAGAATCGCGACCTGAACCTCGGGCGAACCGACATCGTTCTGGTGTAGCGCAAACTCGTTTATTATTTGAGTTTTCTCTTCCTTATCGATAGACATCAAATGCCCTCCTTAATCTACTATGTGAGTTATTTCAATTTCCCGAATTAATATCTTCAATTAAAAACCCTGAGCAGCCTGAATACTACGACACCGCCGTCCATGTCCGCCGCCTCACCCGAATCCATAACGGCTTCGGTGATCGAAACGAGGGCCGAACCCTCATATAACTTGATCCTCTCTCCGGCCGTGAAATCGGATATGTTCATCTTCTCCAGGCTGAACTTTCTCAACTGCTTGCCCTGCCTTATCTCGGCCGCAAGCTCCCTGTCTATGTCAATCCGCTTCATATGGGGGAGAGCTTCGTCAAGCGGGGTCAACTCCACACCGCCGTTTCTGATGTCTTCGAGGGTTACAGCGTCGTCTATTTTAAAGCCGTCGCTTTCGATTCTCCTCAACTCCGTAAGATGTCCCCCGCACCCGAGCTCGTCCGCAATGTCCGCCGCTAGCACTCTAATGTACGTGCCGCGGGAACATTCTACCACAAATCTGACAAAGGGGGGACTGAAATTCAGTATTTCGAGCTCGTTTATTATTACGGTTCGTTCCGCCCTCTCAACCTCTATGCCCCGCCTGGCATAGTCATACAACCGAACACCGTCCTTTTTCAGGGCGGAATACATAGGCGGAATTTGATTAATTTTACCCTTGTATTTCGAAAATGCACCTAATAGCTCGGAATTATTAATAATACCTGTTTCCATTTCCTCTAATACCACGCCGGTTTCATCGAGCGTGTCCGTCTTCACGCCAAGCTTCAAGAGCGCCTCGTACTTTTTAAAACCGCTATTCATGAACGGTATTATCTTGGTCGCTCCGTTGACACAGATAGGAAGAACACCCGTGGCAAACGGGTCGAGTGTCCCCGTATGCCCTGCGCGCTTCGTTTTGAGAAGTTTATTTACTGTATTTACAGCCGCTTGGGAAGTTATGCCCTTGGGCTTGTCGAGAATGATCACACCGTTCAGGGGAGCACCTCCCTTATCGACTCGATTATCCTGCTTTTTGCTTCGCTCAGGGTCCCGTGAACAGAGCAGCCGGCCGCCCTCTTGTGCCCGCCCCCCCCGAATTCCTCGGCTATCCGGGCCACATCGACCGCCCCTTTCGATCTGAAGCTGACCTTCCAGAGAGCGCCGTCCTTGCCGGTCTCCTCCCTGAACATGAGCGCAACTTCTATCCCCTTGATACTCCTCGGAATATTCACTATCCCTTCGGTATCTTCCTTTCTTGCGCCGGTATCAGCGAACATTTGTTTATCTACGAAAACCGAAGCGATCTTTTTGTCGTCCGACACATCGAGCGTGGGAAGGATAAGTCCTATCAGCTTCAATTTCCTGAGCGGCTCGCTTTCGAAGAGCGCCTGCGATATTTCCGCCGGGTCCGCGCCGCGCTCAACGAGCTCGGCTGCGGCCCTGAAGGTGTCCGGGTTCGTATTCGAGTACCTGAATGATCCCGTATCTCCTATGATCGTCGTATAAATGTTTTCCGCGATGTCGGCGTTTATTTCAACCGGCAGCCGTTTCAGAACCGAATAGATTATTATTCCCGTCGATGAGGAGCGAGGGTCGAGCAGACGAAAGTCCGCAGAGGAGTTGTTGGTCTGATGATGATCCATTATCACGACCTTCCCGCCCCGACCCGTTTTAAGGAAGTCCTCGAATTCCTCTCCCGCCCTGTTTGTTCCCGTGCAGTCCACGGCGAAAGCCAGATCGAAGGTCCCTTCCACCTCTTTTAACGACACCCGGATCTTTTCGGATCGTGGAAGAAACCGGAGAAGCTCCGGAACCCCGTCCTTATTATAAAGAACCACTTCTTTGCCCATCTGCTCGAGCGCGAGGCCGAGCGCAAGCGTAGACCCTATGGCATCTCCGTCCGGGTTTTCGTGAGACGATATAAGCACCCTTTTCGAGACCTTTATCAGTTCAAGTATGCTATCGATCTCGCTACTCACTCGCGATACCTCTCAATATTTCGTCCACTCTGTAACTCTTTTCAAGCGCGGAATCGAAGCTGAACCTGATTTCCGGGACCTTTCTCATCCTGAGCCTTTTCGCGAGCTTGCTCCGGACAAAACCCTTCGCGTGCTCGAGTCCGTCGAGCGCGTCCGACTTCTCACTCTCGCCGCCCAAAACGGTGAAAAAAATCTCGGCAATGCTGAGATTCTCCGCCATCTTTACGCCGGTGATAAAGACACCGCTCACGCGCGGGTCCCTTATTTCGCCCCGCACCAGCATCTCGGATACTTCTTTTACTATCTCGTCAGAAATTCTCTGCGACCTCTTGAATGTTAACCCCAGTTCCGTCTCCTAAAAATGTATTATTTCGAATTCGCGGTTTCCCATCTCCACCGTCCCTGTCGTCTCGATAAAGAGAGTTACCTGATCGAGCACCGAGTTCACGAACCTGGACTCGTTACCGACGAATGAAATTCCTATCGTAGCCTTCTGCCAAAGGTCGTTCGATCCGACTTCCGATATCGACACGTTGTTAAACCTGGATTGCACTCTCTGAATAAGACTCTTTAATGTCTGTCTCTTGGCTTTAAGGGATCTGTTACCATTCATATACAAATCAATACGAAGTATGCCTATAACCATCTACCCACAAGTTAGAGTTCTTGCTTAAAGTGTTCGTGTGTGAAGAACTCAAGCGTATCGCCGACTTTAATGTCGTTAAAGCGCTCAACCCCTATACCGCACTCGTATCCCGTATTAACCTCTTTCACGTCGTCCTTAAAGCGCCTGAGCGAAGCGAGCTTGCCCTCGAAAATGACGACCCCGTCCCTGACCACCCTGACGCTGTTATCCCTGGATATCTTGCCGTCGCTTACCATACAGCCCGCAATAGTGCCTATCCTGGATATATTGAATGTATCCCTGACCTCCGCGTGACCCGTGATCTTTTCCTTGACAATAGGCTCGAGGAGGCCCTCCATTGCGTCTCTTACCCTGTCGATCAGCTTATAAATAATTGTATGGAGCTCAAGAGAAACACCTTCCCTCTCCGCTATCTCAAGGGATTTTACGTCGGGCCGAACGTTAAACCCGACAATTATGGCTTTTGAAGCGCTGGCAAGGACGACGTCCGTTTCGTTTATCGCGCCCACGCCGGTATGAACAATCTTCACCTGGCATTTTTCCGTGCTCAATTTACTTATAGACTCCGTAACGGCCTCCACGGAGCCCTGCGTGTCCGCCTTTATTATCAACGCCAGTTCCTTCGCTTCCTCTTTTTCAAGATTTTCGAAAAGGTTTTCGAGAGAGGGTTTCCTTTCCTTCGCCGCCGCTGATTCTCTCTGCTTCATCTCCCTGTAGGTTACTACGTCCCTGGCCGACCTCTCGTCCTTGACGACGTAGAAGAGGTCCCCCGCCTCGGGCACGTTTGAGATCCCCATTATCTCTACAGGCATAGAGGGCCCGGCTTCGGTTACCCGCAGGCCTTTATCGTCGGTAAGGGCCCGCACCTTCCCAGAAGTCGTGCCGGAAACGAGATAATCCCCGATACGGAGCGTCCCTTCTTTGATTATCACCGTAGCAACCGGACCTCTGCCCTTATCGAGCTTGGCCTCTATGACAAAACCGTTCGCCCTCTTGGACGCATCGGCTTTAAGCTCAAGAATATCGGCCTGGAGCAATACGAGCTCAAGTAATTCCCTGATGCCCTTCTTTTGCTTCGCCGAGACCTCGGCGAAAAGGGTGTCCCCGCCCCATTCCTCCGACAGGAGGCCGATCTCCGAAAGCTGCCGCTTGATCCTCTCCTGATTCGCTTCGGGTTTGTCTATTTTATTTATCGCCACTATTATCGGGACCTGGGCCGCTTTGGCGTGGTTTACAGCCTCGACCGTCTGGGGCATTACCCCGTCATCGGCCGCCACGACGAGAATCACAACGTCGGTGATTTTCGCCCCCCGCGCCCTCATAGCGGTGAACGCCTCATGGCCGGGGGTGTCGACGAAGGACACCTTCCTCCCGTCCACGTCTACGGAGTATGCGCCGATATGCTGCGTTATGCCTCCGGCCTCTCCGGCGACTACGTTCGTCTCCCTTATCGCATCGAGGAGCGTGGTTTTCCCGTGGTCTACATGACCCATGACCGTCACGACGGGCGGTCTGGGGGTAAGAATCCTGTCCTCATCCTCGGCGTATTGTTCCAGCAGTAAGTCCTTTTCCTCAAATATCTCGACCTGGACGTCGAACCCGAATTCCTCGGCGACCAGCGTCGCCGTGTCGGGGTCGAGCGCCTGATTCAGGGTCGTTCTGATGCCCATGGTTATGAGTTTCTTAATGAGGTCACCGGCCTTTACACCCATCATCCTTGCAAGCTCGCCCAGATTAATGGATTCGCCTATCTTGACTACTCGCCTCGCCGGTTTCGCCGGGAAGGGTATTACTGTGGCTGATTCAATCGCTTCGGGCATATGTTCCCTTGTTTTGAGTATTTCTTTGGTCGATCTGTCAAAGACCCTGTCCTTGTGTGCGGTGCTGGTCGAGGTGCGCGCCCTCGCGCGCCTGTCATCCACGAGATATTCCCTTTTCCTGCCGGGGAGCTTTGTCCTGAACGCCTTCCTCAGCTCCTCCAGTGTATCCTCGTCTATAATCTCTTCCCGTTTAGGCTTAATCCTGCGCGCCTTCTTCTTGGCCTTCTGTGCCGCTTCGTCGGCGTCGTCCTTTCCAATCTTACCTTCCGCCTTTTCGCCCGCTTTGGGCTCGGGCGCAACACCCCGGGCAATCACTTCGAGATCCGGGGCTTCGGTGAGATCGGCTTCGTCCTGATCGGCCAGAGCCGCTTCAGACGCCGTACGGAATAATTCTTCATCTATTGCGATTTCCTCGGGGGACAGCGAAAGCTCCGTCCGCGAATCCGATTCCGACATCGGGCGCCCCGGGGCCTCTCCCGCACCCGGCGCCGCAGTCCTTGCCGTTAATTCTTTGCCGACGCCTCCATGCTCTCTCTCAACTTCAGGGGATAGAATTTCCTTAACTTCTTCTACGGGCTCCTCCAGCTTCTTCTTCCTCCGGAGCACCACCTTCTCGCCCTGCCTCCGTTCTACGACCTCTTCTCCTTTTCTCCCCTCGGAAGACCCTGACTTTTTCGGTATCGTCCACCGGGGCTTTTTGAGAGGCCCCCGAACCGCTACCGCCGTATGATGCTATCCTGTCCCTTATCTTTTTCGCTTCCTCTTCCGATATGGAACTTGCGTGGCTTTTTACGGAAATACCAAGGCCCTTCGCCGCATTAAGTATTTCGGTGTTCGATTTGTTTAATTCTTTTGAGAGTTCATAGACTCTTACATTCGACATATTGAACGCATCCTGTGCAAAACAACTTATTTACAATAAATTAAAAAACTTAAGTTATCTAAACAAGGGTACCAAAGTTTACCCATTAATGCAAAACAGAGACTATTTCGAAAGCGCAACAGATGAAAAATGCTGTGACCCGGCCTCTCGGTATTATTTCCCCGGTCCTCAGGGCCGTATCGGCTGAACGGAAGAAACGGCAGCCTATTGTTCCTGCTCCGTAACGCTCTCGTTTTCGGCCTGGGGAGCTTCACTCTCAGTAAACGACATCTGCTCCAATTTGTCTTTTAACGCAATTCTCGCAGCCGTCTGGAGCTTGAGGGCGTCTTCCTCGCTCTTCAAACCGGCCGACTTTATGAGCGCCTCGGGATCCGAGAACGCGATGTCCTCGAGTTTATGGAACCCTTCCCCGTATAAAAGGTTGGCTGTCACTTCTTTCACGTTCGGGAGTGTCATGAGGAGATTTACCACATCCTGCTGTTCACGCTTTACCTGGGACTCCGTCTTAATATCGATCTTCCAATCGGCAAGCTGGGAAGCGAGTCTCACGTTCTGGCCCCTCCTCCCGATCGCGAGCGAGAGCTGGTCGTCGTTTACGATTATTTCCATCGATCGATTGTCGTCGTCTATTATCACCTTGCTGACCCTCGCCGGAGAAAGCGCGTTGCAGGCGAACCGCGCCTGATCGGACGACCATGGGACGATGTCTATTTTCTCGCCCTTGAGCTCCTGTATCACGTTCTGAACCCTTGCTCCCCTCATTCCCACGCATGCGCCCACGGGGTCGACGTCGGGATCGTTGGACGTAACGGCTATCTTCGTACGGCCTCCCGGATCCCTGGCAATCGCCTTGATTATTACTATCTGGTCTCCTATCTCGGGGACTTCGGACTCGAAGAGCTTCCTCACGAAATCGCGGTGCGAACGCGACAATATCAGCTGCGGTCCGCGTTTGGTCTCCTTGATATCAAAAAGTATGGCCCTGAGCCTCTCTTTGGGCTTGTAATACTCTCTCGGAACCTGCTGCTCGGGGGGAAGTATGGCCTCTGTCCTGCCGAGGTCAACGATAATATTCTTCCTTTCCACGCGCCTGACAATGCCGCTTATGAGCTCGCCTTTCCTGTTTTTAAATTCCTCATAAATTACTTTCCCCTCCGCCTCTTTTATGCTCTGGAGTATTTTCTGCTTTGCGTTCTGGATGGCTATTCTTGTGAACTCGGGATTAATCTTCACCCCGATCTGGTCGCCGAGCTCCGCCTCCGGATCGAGTTTGACGGCTTCCTCGACCGAGATTTCCATGTCCGGGTCGGCTATGTCATCGACAACTGTTTTGAACTCGAACAGCTCCACGTCCCCGTCGCTCTCGTTAAAATGCACCTCCAGCTCTTTTTCCATATCCTGCATGCGGAAAAGCTTCTGGGCGGCGGAGAGCACAGCTTCTTCCACGGCGCTGACAATCTCACCCTTCTCTATGCCTTTATCCTTGCATACCGAATCCATTACACGGCTTAATTCCGTCATTGTCGCCATTTATATTTGCTCCCTAGAAATCCAGCTCCAAGTTGGCCTTTTCTATATCAACGTATGGTACGGAGAAATTGCCCCCTTCCGTCTCAACAGTTACAAGACCATCCTTGAATTCGAGGAGTGTGCCTATAAACAATTTCCTCTTTTCAAAATCCTTATTTGTTTTAATTTTCACTTTTTTCCCCTTAAATCTAATAAAATCCTCGGGTTTCTTAAGCGCCCTCGTCAGTCCGGGCGAAGACACCTCGAGCGTATAGGAGCCGGGAATCATGTCGTGTATATCGAGAAGAGTCCCGAGTTCTCTGCTTATAGTGGCGCAGTCATCTATAGTTACACCTTCTTCCCTGTCTATAAAGACCCTGAGCACGCCGTTTTTGCCGCGTCCCTTAAACTCAATATCGAAGAGCTCGAGATTCTTTCGGGCAAGGAGGGGGTCTAATAACTCCCTGACACTAAACAAAATATCGTTTTCCCGTGAATCCATCGCGCCCTGCTCTCTCAATTAAAAAAGCGGGTCGTACCCGCTTTTGTCTTATGATTTTACCCTAATAGACATGATTGAGCAAGAACGGAGGGCGGTCCGGAGCGCCGGGGGACGGCATCCCGAAGGCCCGGTCTCAGGCTTTGATTCTCTTGAGATCCTTTAACAATTCTGCCAGAACCTTCAAATCCTTTTCGCCGCCTGAGCCCCCGAACCTCGTTTGGAGATATTTGCCGGTTAAACTCTCCATCGCCGACGAGCCCGGATACGAGCCCCTGGCGAGCACGTCCGAGAATTCCCCGGCCGTCATAAATTCAGGCTTCGGGTATCCCCTCTTCGAGAGGAACCTGAGCGCGTCGTTATATAACGCGGAGGACCTCTCCGCCGGGCCCCCGCTCCTAGAGCGCCTGAAAGACCTAATGCCCGGACCGGCCGCGAGGGCTCCCGCGGCGATGACCAGAACCGCAATAAGGGCGGCCGCCCTCTTGTCGAGCAATGATTTAAACCCCGCGCCCCGGATGATAGTCCTGGTGTTCCATGTCCAGGTATCGCGTACCGAGCCCAGGAGTCTCTCCTGATCCCGCCCGCTGAAATCGATTACGTACCTGTTCCACCTGAACCTGAGATAATCGAGGTAGGAGGCTACGAAGGGAACGAGCGCGGGACTCGCTCCGCCGCCGCTTTCCGGGGTCGGATCGAAAGAGACCCACCCATGCCCCGGGAAAAAGACCTCGACCCACGAGTGGGCGTCGCTCTCGCGGATCAGGAAAAAATTTCCGAGCTTATTGACGTCCCCCCCGATGAATCCGTTTACTATCCTCGAAGGAATTCCGGCCTCTCTCAGGAGTACCGCCATGGCGGTCGCGAAATACTCGCAGTGACCCTCTTTTTTGGTAAAGAGGAACTCCTCAAGAGGATAGTCCGCGGAGCCGCTTGCGAGCGTCCTCGTATATCCGTAATTCGTAAGCAGGTAGCGTTTTATGGATACGGCCTTATCGTAGGCGCTCTTGTCCGAGGACGTGATTTGAAGCGCGAGGTCCCTTACGCGCTCCCCCAGGGGCGGGAGCTGCAGATAAGCTTCCATGTCATGCGGATATGGGGAGCCGTCTTTCCTCAACTCCTCCGGCGAAGGCGCGAGAATGTCGGACACCGCGTAGTATTTGATTCTATTTGAAGCACTGCCGTGGAGACTATAGGAATCGTTGGTTCCGGACACCCTGCCCCCCGGAACCGAACTGAAACCGATAGGGACGTTCGCCGAAAAGAGGACGTCTGTGTCGAGGGGCTCGGTTATGACTTCCTGCTTGAGAACGTGGCCCCCGGCCCCGGCCTCGCTCACTGTGATCCGGCCGGCCGGATCGGGCGCGTATATTTTGTGACCGACCGACCCTGCCCGCCAGGTCTCCCCGTCGAACTTATCGAGCGACACGCCCCTCCAGTAAACCGGATAAGGGATTTCCTCTACGCCCCGGTCGAGAATTCTGACCATCATCACGGGCGAGCCGTCGAGCTTTATCTCCCCGACCCTGCCTAGCTTGACCTCCTCCGAGAAGCCGCTCTTCAGCTCTCCCGTCCTGAGGAACCCGGAGCTGAAATAACTCCCCCTTAACCTCGGGACGGATACGAATATCAGCACGGCAGCGAGCAGAATACAAAAGCTGAGAATGAATGCCGCGCTCAGAAAGCGGGGCGTGACGAGCGCGGGCTCTTCATTCCCGCGGTTCCCGGCATCGATAGCCCCTTTTCTCATTTCAAAAACAATTATCGCCCAGACGGCCACGGCGATATAGATAACGAAAGCCAGCGAATAAGAAAAATTGACCGTAATTATCGTGCCGGCCAGAAACTGAAAAAAACTTAGGGCATAAATTTGAATGGTGTCGCGCATGCTCTTTTTGCCGAGGAGCTTAATGACCTGTACAAAAATTAAGAAGTCCAGGATGCTTTGAAAGAGCTCGAGCCTGAGCAGGAAAACGCCGAGTGCGAGATAGACCGCCAGAAGGAGAGCGAGCAGAGTCGAGACTCCGTGACCGAGATAATATCCCCTCCCGTACCTGTCGTTTATGAAGCTCAGTATCAGTGAAATGGTGAATATGGATATTGCCGGGACGCCCACGGCTCCCGTTAGGGAAATAGCGAGGAAGCCCGTAAGAGCGATGAGGTGCGTAAAAAGGGTGAGCGCATTGGAAACTCTCATGTCGGAACTCGAGACATAATATTGAATCCCGTCCGGGATTCATACCCCGGTTAAATTCTACACCCTTCAGCTGCTCGTGAATATTTTATTGCTGTTTTAAAGCGGAGGGAAACGATAAAGAGTCAAAAAAACAGAAGTCCAGACTATCCTGCCGGGCCCGCCCCGGCTCCTCACTGCAGCCTCCCCCTGTACCTTTCCTTGATGTCATGAAGCGTCTGTTCCTGCTCCGGAGTGAGTACGTTTTTAATTTTGAGATACATCTCGATTTTGATGCGTGTGAGGGTCGCCTTCATGTCCTCTATATGGTCGGTTATCTCCATCACCTCATCCCTCGAGCATTCCGGTTTTCTGAGAACATCGAGGAGATCGTTTTCTTCCTCATTGAGCTCCCGCTGGAACAGCAATATTTTTTCTCTGTAAGACGCGAAGATATTCTCGATGTCTTCGACCTGCTTGTCAGTGAGCTGCATCTCCTCTTTGATATGTTTATTCTTCCACCATTTATAGTGGATCTCACTGCTCAGAAAACCAAACGCATTGACAGAGAGGAAACACAAAACGACTGCAAATACGAGCGATACCCTCAATTCGTATCTCCGTATCCGTTAATTTTCATGATTTCGAAGTTGTTTTCCCAGGGGCCGTAGATCGAAAGCGCATCGGAGGTATCTCTGGTAGTGGCGTTGTCCAGATCGTGGAGTATAATTTCGTCCCGGGCGTCATTTTCCACATAGCTGTCCAATCCCGAGCCTGACCTGAACAATAGGAAAGTAAACATCCCGACGATGAGCACAGACGCCAGTACCCCTGCCAATGACCAGCTTCCCAGTTTTCTCAGACCCGGCAGGAATCCCCAGTTGAGCTCTTTCTCCTCTTTTGATACACGTACCCAGAAATTGGAGACGAAATCGCTTCTCGGCTCGACCTCGCGCCACTCGTCCAGCAATTTCCATACCCCGTCGTACTGTGAGACGTATAAACCGCAATCTTCGCATGATCTTACATGCACTTCGAACAACTCTCTCCGGGATGCCGGCAAATCACCCGAGGAATAGCCGATGACGAGATCCCTGCACTCACTACATTCCATACTCCCCTCCTCCCGATAAGTACGGTTTCAGCTTGTCGATTAACTTCATCCTGCCCCTGTGAACGTAGGCTTTGACGGCTCCCACCGTGCACTCGAGAACTTCACTCACCTCTTCGTAGGACAGTCCCTCGTATTTACAGAGCATGATAGCAACTTTCTCCCTTTCGGGCAAAGACTCCATAGCGTGAAATATTACTTCCGTTATTTCCTTTCTATAAATTATATCGTCGGCAATATCAATATCCCGGTCTCCGTATTCGCGGCCCTCGTCGTTCAATTCATCGAGGCTCAAGCCGGTATTTTTTTTCGTGACGTGGGTTAGGCTGACGTTCGTCGCTATTTTATACAGCCAGGTCGAGAACTTGGCTTCGGGCTTATAATTTTTCCGGGACCTGTAAATTCTCAAGAATACCTCCTGCGCAAGGTCTTCAGAACTCTCCCTCAGATTCGTATATCTGTATATGTAATTCACGACCCCCCTGTAATGCCTCCTCATCAGTTCACTGAACGCACCATCGTCCCCAGCCCTTGCCTTCAGCATAAGCTCTATGTCACTAAGCATTTGTATGCCATATCAGCTTTATAGTTATTAACCTTAGGAACCTAAAAAGGTTGCAAAATTTGCCACGTTAAAGATGTCTCCGGGGATTTTAAGCCGCCTCGAGCCGGGATCGCAGTTTTGTAATTATCAATATATCAATTACTTTATGCGTGGACATATGACCGGCCTCCCGACAGGCGGAAGCACGTCCCATTGCCGATATCAGGTTCCAGGCGCAATGACGAATTCGGGGTAGTCCGGCTCGCGCAGATAATATGCCGAGACTATTTCTTTTTTACCCTCTCCAGATACGCCCCTGTCCGGGTATCGACCTTGATAATGTCCCCGACGTCTATAAACAACGGAACCTGGATCGTCGCTCCTGTCTCGAGCACGGCGGGCTTGTTGGCCCCGGTAACGGTATCGCCCCTCATGCCGGGCTCCGTGTCCTTTATCTCGAGCTCGACCGCGGTCGGCAGCTCGACCCCCATGGGCTCGCCGTTGAAGTATAGGACGTTCACTTCCTGCTGTTCCTTGATAAAGCTCGCGACCTCGCCTACCTGGGCGGGCGTGAGCGCATGCTGCTCGTAAGTCTCGAGGTCCATAAAATTATAACCGGCCTCGTCTTTGTAAAGGAGTTGCATCTTCTTCCTCTCCGTATCGGGAACCCTGAAGGAATCCCCGGACCTGAAGTTCTTTTCCTGCACGGCTCCGGTCACGACATTTCTGAGCTTGGTCTTCATAACGGCGCTCCTCTGCGCCATCTTGGAGTGCTTGTATTCGATTATCTCCCATATCTCGCCGTCGTATTCTATCTTTAACCCCTTATGAAACTGATTGGTCTCGACTACTCCCATATAACTCATACCTCCCGGTTTATTTTGCGGCTTTCACATAAAGCGCGTTATTCATTATCTTCTTCGTCACGCCGATATCCGTCGGAGACGGAATCTTCATCCGGAGCCCCCGGAATCCTGTATTCTTCCGAGGCCCAGGCCCCCAAGTCCAGCATCTTGCACCTCTCGGAGCAAAAAGGCCTCCACTTGTTCTCCTCCCAGGGAGCAGGCTTTCCGCACTCAGGACATTTGATATACACGGGCAAAGAAATTATTTCCTATAAATTATAAAATTAACGGATGAGAACGAAAATCACAATGATCTCAACGCCTCAGGGTTCGGTCTTCGGCGCCTCTTTCCTGGACTGCTCCTTCCTCACGGCAAGCGATTCCTCCACCAGCTCGCATACTATATGCGCAAGCGTTATGTGGAGCTCCTGGACCCTCGGAGTGGATCTGGAGGGGACGCTCACACAGCAATCGACGGTCTTCTCGACCTTGTTCTTGTCCTGCCCGGTGAAGGCTATGGTCTTGAGTCCCATGGCCTTTGCTGTTTTTAACGCTTTGAGCACATTCTCCGACTTCCCGCTCGTGGTTATGCCCCAAGCCACATCCCCTTTACTCCCGAGCGCCTCTATCTGACGCGAGAACACATCGTCAAAGGAGCCGTCGTTGGGTATCGACGTGAGAATGGAGGTGTCGGTCGTCAGCGCCAGTGCCGAGAGCGCTTTCCTTTCTCTCGAGTACCTGTTTACGAACTCCGCCGCGATATGCTGGGAATCGGCTGCGCTGCCGCCGTTGCCGAATATGAGTATCTTCCCGCCCGATTTAAGGGACTTGAGTATGGTCGAAGCGGCTTCTTCCACCTCCGCGACCGATTCCTTGGCGAAACGCAGCTTGATATCGGCGCTCTCCCTCAGTCTCAGAATTATCTGTTCCTTCATGTCTTATGTCCTTTTGAACATTTTCTCTATATCCATATAAGAAAGCTCCCTCGCAACAGGTCTCCCGTGGGGGCACGAGTGAGGGAACTCCGCGAGGTCGAGCTCGGCCAGGAGCGCCTTCATCTTGTCGTGATTGAGCTCGTAATTAGCCCTGATCGAAGAATGGCATGCCATCGTCGAAATAATTTTCTCGATTTCTTCGGTCAGGCTCTTCTCCGTTCCCGATTCCTTTATCTCGGATACTATGTCCGTAACGAGACGCTTGAGGTCCGTATTTTTGAGTAGCGCCGGGACTCTCCTTATTATAAATGTATTATCGCCGAAACTCTCGACACCGAGCCCTATGCGCTCGAGGTCTCCGCTGTGCCTGGTGAGGATATCCGATTCATGGGGAGAGAGCTCGAGGACCTCGGGTACGAGGAGGTCCTGGGTCTGGAGCGCTCCGTCCCGGGTATACGCCTTTATCAGTTTTTCATAGTTTACCCTTTCATGGGCCGCGTGCTGGTCTACGAGTATCATGCCCCCGGAAGAAGCGCATATTATATACAAGTCGCCGAGCTGACCGAGCACGCTCAGGCGGGAATAAAAACCGGCTTCGCCGAATAACCCCCCCGGCTCCAGGCGCGGCTCAGGGATTATACCCGTTGCGGCGCTCCCGTGAACATTTTGCACGGCACCCTGAAACTCCGGGCTGTTTCGAAGGCCGGGATTTTCGATATCGTGATAGCCGAGGCCGTAGACGCCCGCGCTCTCGCTTAAGCGCGCGAAGCGGCCCGTAAAAATTTCGGACCTCTCTCCGATCCCCTTTAACCACGGGGCTTTTTCAAGCATCGCGGTTATGGATTGCCTGATCAGATCGCCTACGAGCCTCGCGTTTTCGAACCTTACTTCATTTTTTGTAGGATGAACGTTCACGTCCACGTCCCCGGCCGAAATCTCGATTAACAGCACGCCCTGCGGAAACTTGCCTTTTTCGAGCATCCTGCCGTAGGAATCCATAAGGATGCGGGTAAGCAGCCTGTCCCTTACGCTCCTCCCGTTCACATATGTAAAAAGCTTCTGAGTTGTGGACCTGGTATCGAGGGGGCTCCCCATGAAGCCCGATATGCGAATACCCTGGCCTTTGGCTTCCACGGGATAGAGATCGATCCCGGGATATATCTCCGATATCCTTTCCGGGACCGTTTCCCTCGCGGGGAGCCGGAGGAGGGTCCTGCCCTCGCTAATGAGCTCAAACCCGATTCCGGGTCTGGAAACGGATTCTCTCTCGACGATATCGAGGACGTTTGAAAGCTCGGTCTCCGTTTTTTTCATGAATTTGAGGCGGGGCGGCGTGTTGTAAAAAAGGTTCCTGACTTCGACGGTCGTGCCCGGAGGGGCCCCTGTCTCCTCGACGCTCCTTATCACCCCGCCCTCGACAACGATTACCGTGCCGATGACCTCCGCGTGAGTCCTCGTAGTCATTTTGAATCTGGAGACGCTCGCTATACTCGGAATCGCTTCCCCCCTGAAACCGAGCGTGCTTACGGAGAAGAGGTCCTTTATCTCCCTGATTTTGCTGGTCGCGTAACGCTCGAGCGATAGAATCGAATCGTCTCTCGTCATCCCTTCGCCGTCATCGGATACCCTGATGAGCCGCTTTCCTCCCGACTCGAGCTCGATCGTGAGCCTCGTGCTTCCGGCGTCTATGGAGTTTTCGACTAATTCTTTTACAACGGAAGCGGGCCTTTCCACTATCTCCCCGGCCGCTATCTTGGAGACAAGATTATCGGATAGAATCCTTATCTTACCCATCTGGTAGCTGCCAGTTTACATAAGAGAAGATTACGAGTCAAAAGGGCCGGAGCCGCCGGCATCGCGCTCCGTATCGGGGTTAACGAATTCCGGGACCGCCTTTGCAACCAGTTAAAAGAGCTTCGATATGATGAGTATCAGGAAGAATAATGTCGGGAGCGCCACACAGGCGATCGACAACAGCGTATAGAAGGAGAGGGTCGTCTTCGCACCGACTCCGTATACATCGTCCGAGTGTTTTTGTAATATCCTTAGATATTCCTTAAGCATTAGCGCTATATATAATCTACTCAAAAAGGGTTAATATTGTAATGGGTCAAAAATATAGCCATAAGTCTTCCGCCGTCCCGACTCACGAGAATAAGAAAAACATATGAAAACCTGTATACAAGCGGAAAAACCCATTATATTTGAAAGCTACAATTTCGACTCCGATTATGTATAATCTTAACCAAATCCCGGAGCTAAATTAAGGAGATATGATGCACTTTTTGCCACGACGTAATACAGTCAATGCCCTCATACAGAACGTGCGCTCATGGATAATGGTTTACGTGCTTCTCTCGCTCGTAGTATCGAATATTTCCGCACCCGTCTCAAATGCGGCGGACAAGGGCCTGGAATCGCCCAAGAGGGTTCTGGTTGTAAAGGATTATAAATGGGCTTCGGGCGGAATGGGCAGACCAGCCATTATGAAGGAAATCACGATCCAGAATATCGGGAAATACGACTATGAAAATATATCCATCGAAGCGGAGCTATATACGAGCACTGATATACCTCTGGGCTCTCTAAGGGCGACCATCCACGATACGGTCCCCCACGGCAGCGAAAAGACGTTCTATAACCTCAACTTCGGGATCATGAGCGCAGAGCTTCAAAATACGACGGCGCGGGTGGCTAACGCCGACCTTATCGAGAAAGGCACTCCGTTTCAGGCAAAGGACCTGATCCTCGTCAAGGGATGGGAGTGGAGCGGCGGGCAATACGGGACGGAAGGAATTCTAAAAAGCATTACTCTCGTAAACAAGAGCAGTGAAAACTGGAAGGACGTTAAGATAAGGGTCGATTTTCTGGGCATCCCCGGGGCCAAGGTCGGAGTACGGGGGTTTACCAGCAGAGCGGTAATCCACGATTTACTCCCTGCAAAGAGTGAGCGCACGTACAACAATATCAACGTCGGGTTCAGACACCCGGACGCGAGGAAAGTGGACATAAGCGTCATGAGCGCCAAGCCGATCTCGGAAAAGGAGCTTAAGGTCAAGACGGCGAAGAAGGAAGGGAAGAGAGCCGTAAAGAAGAAAAAGAAGAAAACTGCGGCCCCTGCAAACGGTACGGCGGCCCCCGGTGAGGGAGGCGGCGTTATACCGGAGAGCCAGCAAAACCTTTCCCTGTCCGAGAGATATAAACAGAAGCTCGCACAGGAGAGAGGGGAAATTCCCGCGACGACGGAGGGAACCACCGAGCCCACCCAGGGGACTGAACCCGCGAAGGAAGCCGTGACAGGGGAAGGCACGGCTGAGGGAGCCGCTGCCGATACGGGAGAAGGCGAAACAGCCGCAGGCGAAGAGGGAGGCGAGGAAGAGTACGAGTACGAAGAAGAAGTCCCGCTACCGGAAGAGGACATAGTCGTGGCGGACATAAAATGGGGAGGGGGCGTTACGGGGACAATCGGAAAAATTTCGGAAATAACGCTCCAGAACCTGAGCGAAATCACGTATTCGAAAATCGAGCTCAGGATAGAGTTCTATTCTTTTAAGTCAGAGACCCCGATGTTTTCCAACAAGGCAACGATATACGACGTCCTGCCGGCCAAGGCCACAAAGACGTTCAAGAATATAGACGCGGGTTATTTAAACGCCATACCGGAGGAGATCAGGGTAGAGGTGCTTACGGCAGTGCCGTTCGGGCAGTGAAAGAAACTTATTCGGACCGTAGAGTGTGAGACCGGGTCTAAGACAAGCTATCCGGCTCAGAAGAGATCAAGCTGCTTCCCGCCCGGCCTTCTGAAGTGTTTGGCGGAGAGATCGAATTTAGCGCCGCGGAAGCCTGCCTTCCTGCAGGCAAGCTCGAACAGGTCCCGCGCCTGCTCGGCGTATATGCCCTTCCCCCTCATCCTGTCGTGGAACTCGGAGCTATTGAGCTTGCCGCCCCGGACGGACTTTATCATGTTGAGAACCTTTTCTTTTCTATCGGGGAAGTGCCTCTCCAGCCAGGCCGTGAACAGGTCCGACACGCCGTAGGGGAGCCTCAGCATAATAAACCCGGCGTTTACGGCGCCCGCGTCGGAAGCGCTCTTTATAATATTCGGAATCTCGTGGTCAGTGAGCCCCGGGATGACCGGGGCCGCCATAACAATTACCGGGACGCCGCTTCGGGAGAGCTCCTCTATTGCCCGGAGCCTCATATGCGGCTCGGATGTGCGGGGCTCCATTATTCTCCTTAGCCCGGGGTCGAGAGTGGTTATAGAAACCGCGACCACGATGCCGTCCCATTCGGTAAAACGTTCAAGCAAGTCTATATCGCGGGTGACGAGGTGGTTCTTCGTAACGATACCGGCGGGATTCCTGAACTCGCAAAGGACCTCGAGACACGCGCGCGTGAGACGGAAGCGGCGCTCCGCCGGCTGGTAGCAATCGGTATTTCCGCTCAGCGCTATGGTGTCGGGGACGTATTTAGGAGAGGAGAGCTCTTTTCTCAAAAGAGCGGGGGCGTCCTCCTTGACGAATATCCTGGACTCGAAATCGAGACCCAGCGACAGGCCGAGAAATTCGTGAGTAGGCCTCGCGTAACAGTAGACGCATCCGTGCTCGCATCCGCGGTAAGGGTTAATGCCGGAGTTGAAGCCGACATCGGGGCTGTCGTTATAAGTGATTATGGACCTCGTCGTGTCCTTATAAAAAACGGTCTTTGGCGATATGCCCTCCGCTATCTCCTCCGGGGAAGGCTCGTACTCTATCTTCTCGAACCGGTTTGCGGGGTTCTCCGCGGCGCCCCTGCCCTTGATGCCCGGCATCCGCGCGTTCACAGCCCGATACTCCCGGTGTGAAAGATAACAAATTTATAATCCATTCAAAAAGTATAAAAGATGTGGCGGAGGATTGGTATGGGCTTTTTATTGATAAAAAAAGACAGATTTCTCAGCTTTGTTTTGAAATAACAAGAAAAGATTAGATTCCCGATAAAGACATTCAGGATTGACAGAGAGAGAAATGCAAGATTGCCGCGCTCCGTTTCACTGCGCTCGCAATGACAGGAATATTGAAGTACACCCCCACCCGAACCCTCCCCCCTCCTAAAAAGGGGGAGGGAATGAAAAGAAAAGACAACACATAGATTTCTCGCGCTGCTCGAAATGACATGATAAGTTGGCTTGAAGATGTCGGGACGATCGTAGAGTCAAGCAGTGTACGTGTCGCGGCTGGAGGCCGCTCCCGTAATTTAATTGAGGCTAAATAGTGGCGTTAAAAAATATCGTATCGGTTTAGATTCAATTCACGGGCTCGGCGAACGTTGCGAGCTCTTTTACGAGCTCGTCCACTATGTTTTCTTCCCTGAAGGAGCGGACGAGCTTTCCGTCCTTGTACAGCATACCCTTGCCCCGGCCCCCGGCTATGCCTAAATCGGCCTCGGAGGCCTCCCCGGGCCCGTTCACGACGCAGCCCAATATCGCGACCTTTATAGGTCTCGGGAGCTCGAACCCGACTATCCTGTCCTCGACGTCCTTAACGAGCTTCATGAGGTCGATTTCGAGCCTGCCGCAGCCGGGGCAGGAAATGAGCTCTATGCCGTTTCGCCTTATGCCGAGGGATTTCAGTATCTTGATACCGACGTCTATCTCGTCCACCGGATCCCCGGTGAGGGAGACACGAATAGTATCCCCTATGCCGTCGGCCAGAAGCGTGCCGATGCCGATCGAGGACTTTATCGTTCCCATATCGTACGTCCCCGCCTCGGTCACTCCGAGATGGAGCGGGTAGTCGGTCTGCTCCGCGAGTATGCGGTACGCGGCTATCATCTTTCTCACGTCGGTCGATTTTACCGAAATTTTAATGTCCCTGAAATCCAGGTCTTCGAGTATGGATACGTGCCTGAGAGCGCTTTCCGCCAGGGCCTCAGGGGTGGGAGAGCCGTGTTTCTTGAGTATGTCTTTTTCGAGGGAGCCGGAATTAACGCCTATCCTTATGGGTATCCCCCTTTCTTTAACGGCGTCGACCACCGCCTTTATCCTGTATTTGGCGCCTATGTTCCCGGGGTTGATTCTCATGCCGTCAACGCCCTGCTTTACGGCTTCGAGCGCGAGGAGGTAATCGAAATGTATGTCCGATACTATCGGGATCGTCGTCTGCCTTTTTATCTTTCCGAGGGCTTTGGCCGCCTCCATGTCGGGGACTGCGAGGCGTACTATGTCGCATCCGGCTCTCTCAAGGCCCTTAATCTGCGCGACCGTAGCGGGGACGTCCCTCGTATCGGTCTTCGTCATCGACTGGACGGTTACGGGAGCGCCTCCCCCAACCCTGATGCCGCCGATATTTATTTGCCTGGACTTTCTCTCCATGTCGCGCACCGTATGCCGTTTAGAGTATGCGAAACGGCATGCGTGTCAATAAAGCATACCATCTGTTTTGCAGTATCGACCTTCTCAATTTACTATCGCAGTATCCGCACCGCTCTTCTTTCTGCCCTGGCCTTTCCCGTTCTGCTTCGGGTCTACGGGGTTGCCGTTCTCGTCGATGCCCTTTATGTTCCTGCACTTCGGATAACCCGTGCAGCCGAGGAATTTACCGAACCTGCCGCTCCTCACGGCCATCGGCTTTCCGCACTTCTCGCACTTGAGGTCTTCCCTTATTACGGGCTCGACCTTCTCTATGATTTTTATATTGCCCTCGGGATCGTACTCGAAGGTCTTGGCGTTCTTGCAGTCCGGATAACGCGTGCAGGCGAGGAACTCGCCCCTCCTGCTCCGCTTAATCACCATCGGGGCGCTGCACTTGTCGCACTTGATGTCTTCCCTTATTACCGGCGGAACTTTCTCCACAACTTTTATGACGCCCTCGGGGTCGTACTCGAAGGCCTTCGCGTTCTTGCATTCGGGGTAACGCGAGCATGAAAGGAACTCGCCGTTCTTACCCCACTTTATTATCATATGAGAGCCGCAGGTGTCGCATACTATGTCGGTCGGGATGCCGTCCCTCTTGAGGCTCTTCATCGTATCCTGCGCCTTGTCGAGCCTCGAAGAGAACTCCTTGTAGAACCCCTTCAGGAGCTCGACCCAGTTTACGTTCCCTTCCTCCACGCTGTCGAGCTTCTCTTCCATGTCCGCCGTGAACTGCACGTCCATTATTTCGGGGAAACCCTGGACGAGGAGGTCGTTAACGGAGCAGCCGAGGAGGGTCGGCTTCAGCTTGCTTTTTTCTTTGCTGACGTACTCGCGGTCTATTATGGTAGAGAGTATCGTCGCATAGGTCGAAGGCCGCCCGACGCCCTTTTCCTCAAGCTCCTTCACGAGCGAGCTCTCGGTGAATCTCGGGGGCGGCTGCGTGAAATGCTGTATACCTTCTATGCCCAGGAGGTCGAGCTCGTCTCCCTTCGCGAGCTCAGGGAGCTTTCTCATTTCGTCCTTCTCCTTCTGCTCCTCCTCCTCTTCCATCCCCTCCAGGTATACGGCCGAGAACCCCTGGAATTTCACGACCGAGCCGGTGACCCTGAAAACGCCTCTCCCGGCCTTAATCTCGACCGACGTCTGGTCGTAGATAACGGGGTTCATCTGCGATGCGACGAACCTCTGCCAGATCAGCTTGTAAAGCTGGAATTCGTCATCGGGGAGGTACTGCTTTACGGAATCGGGGGTCTTGCCCGCGTATGTGGGCCTGATCGCCTCGTGCGCGTCCTGCGCGGATTTCTTAACCTTAAACGTATTCGGTTTCTGCGGCAGGTATTCGTCTCCGTATGTAGCCTTTATTATTTCCCTTGCCTCCGCGAGAGCGTTCTCCGATATCCTCACGGAGTCCGTCCTCATGTATGAGATAAGCCCGACCGGGCCCTCTTCGCCCAGATCGATGCCCTCATAGAGCTTCTGCGCGAGCATCATTGTCTTTTTAACGGAGAACCTGAGCTTGCGGGAAGCCTCCTGCTGCAGCGTGCTCGTGATGAATGGGGGGAGGGCGTTCTTTTTCCTCTCCTTCCTTTCAACGGAATTGACCACGAACTTTTCATTCTTTACGGAATCGACTACGGAGTTCGCACGCGTCCCGTCGGTTATTTCAATTTTCTCTCCGTCGTAAGACGAAAGAACCGCGGTGAAAGAAGAGTCAGGCGTGTCCTTGGCCCTTTTCAGGTCGGCCTCGATCGTCCAGTACTCCTCAGTCTTGAACGCCTCTATATCGCGCTCCCTGTCGACTACGAGCCTGAGCGCGACGCTCTGCACCCTGCCCGCGCTGAGACCCTTTCTGACCTTCCTCCAGAGAATAGGGCTCACCTGATATCCGACGAGGCGGTCGAGTATCCTGCGCGCCTGCTGCGCCTCGAACCTGTCCTGGCTGAGCGACGTCGGGTGCGCTATGGAGTCCCTGACCGCGTTCTCGGTAATTTCGTGTATGAGCACACGGCGGGATTTATTCCTTATGTTGAGTTTATCCGCTATGTGCCATGCTATGGCCTCGCCTTCCCTGTCGGGGTCAGACGCCAGATAGACCGTGTCCGCATCTTTCGCTGCCTTCTTCAGCTGGTTGAGATATTTGCTCTTGCCCTTTATGACCACGTATTGCGGATTGAAATCGTTCTCAATGTCGACGCCGAGCTTGCTGCTCGGAAGGTCAACGAGATGACCCGAAGAAGCCTCAACCGCGAAGCTCTTGCCGAGAAACTTCTTGATGGTCTTCGCCTTTGCGGGCGATTCTACTATTACAAGAGATTTAGCCATTGACCCTCCTGTTCCCTTGTTAAACTATTTATCACAATTTTAAGCACAAACAAAACCGATACTTTCTTTACTCAAAAAAATATACGCATTGTACCTGAATATATTCCGATGCAAATATTAGTTCGCGGATTCCCGCCCCACACAAGCTACGGTCGGCGGAGACTTCATTTCACGCAGACCGCGGTGAGGAACAACATGACGTAATTTGTTAGATTGTCCTCAAATTTGTCCGGTTTGCAAGTTTATCATCATCAAGCGCTTAGAGGCGCTCAAAATGCGAGACTGCAAACAATTCGTCATATACGATGCGTAACCGGCTGATATGACAAGGCATTTGACTATAATGCAAGCCGGGTCGCGGGCTGTTATATGATTCGCGCTCGTTACGGCACGGTTTTTGCGATTTCTTTTTGTCGAGTGAAGCGCCATGACCTATAAAAGAATAAAAGTAGCGTTGTTATCCAATTCGAGGCTGATTCTGGAGGGCGTCCGCAAGATTCTGGAATTCGACAAAGAAATAACGATAGTGGCCGAAGGATCGGGCGTAAGGGAATTGAATAAATGCCTAAGGGAGCACAGCCCCGATTTCATTTTCATAGACAACAGGGAATTCCTGTATGACATTCAGAGAATCATGCGCTCGGGCAGCATAAGGAACTCCGGAGCGAGGGTCATCCAGTTTACGGAGGGAGAGGCGCCCGATGCGGGTCACGGGAACCTGATCGAGGTCAACCAGGAGACGACGTCGACCGAGCTCGTAGCGATAATAAAGACCGGGACGGGGGGCAAAGCCGTTCCCGACGATACGATAATCAATCTGTCGGAAGCGCCCGGGATCACGAAGACGGAATCCAAAATTATTAAATTAATCTCAAAAGGGGAAAGCAACAAGGACATCGCGGAAAAACTTTCGATAACGGAAAAGACCGTGAAGGCGCATATTACCAGCATCTTCGAAAAGCTGCACGTGCAGAACAGGTACCAGCTGATGGTCTACGGAAAGAGGAAGAAGAAAAACATAGAAGTGAATCTTTAGCATTGGCGATTCCGGCTGAAATATCCGCATACATAGAACTCATATCCTCTTACTATTCCTTCTTCACCGTTATCTCCACTCTCCGGTTTTTCTGCCGTCCTTCCGGGTTATCGCTCCCGTCGGGATTTTCGTTGGGGGCTACGGGGTCTGCTTCTCCCATGCCTTTTGTCGTTATATTTTTGTTGCCGACCCCGCCCTTTTTCATAAGCCAGTCTTTTACCGATGCGGCGCGCCTGTCAGAGAGCTTGAGGTTATAGGAATCTTTACCCTTTGAATCGGTATAACCCTCTATCAAAACGGCGGCATTGGGGTATTTGTTTATAACCTCCGCAACCTGGGTGAGCACGGGCTCGGCCGCGGGGCGTATATCCCATTTATCGAAATCAAACAGAATGTCTCCCGAAAGCTCGATCCTTATCTCGGTATCGGTTTCCTTTACCTCAAGGTCGAGCGTTTCCCCTTCCAGGTTTTCGACCCTGAAGTCAATATCCAGAACCCGGGGTTCCAAGTCTACCTGGGCCCTTGCGGCAGCCGGAAAAATGACAGCGGAAATAAAGGTGCCGGAAATCAGGAAGAGGACGCCTCCTCTTTTTATCGAGCAAATCAAATTTGTCATGAGAACCTCCCCGGACAATACCTAATTCAACCCACGCCTTTATGAAGCGACGGCAGACTGGAGATCGGTCTCAACACGCGAAACCGGGCTTCCCTACTTGCTGATAGGAACGTCATCCATCGGAATGAAATGGGGTATCTCTACGGTTATCTTTTCTACGCCCTCGGGAGGCGCGGGGAACTTGGCATAGAGATTCGCGCGCGACCCGGGTTGAAGATCCTTTAAACCGCGGCTGCACAAACAATTCCCAGCCGAATCCCGGAGCACCAGGTATTTCTTTTTGCCGGCTGCGTCAACCAAATTGACTCCGCCTACGCTGTTAAAATCACCGGTATTGTACTTTCCTGCCTCCCCAAAGTCGTAGCTGAAACTCATCTGCTCGGACGAATCATTGATTATCGTAAACTTTAACGTAAGCGTATCGCCGCTTGTGCGCTTAAGCTCCGTGACTTCCAGCTTTACGTCCGTATATTCGCCGTCCGTCGCAGCCAGGACCGACGGAGTCTTCTCAACGGGCTTGTCAGCGGGAGCCGGCGGGGCCGATTCCTTGGCTTCTTCCGCCTCAACTACGCCCTCCTCTTCCTGTGCCATGAGAAAACCGCTAGAAGAAAAAACCGTGACCAAGGAAATAAAAAACACATAAAAGAAATGCTTCGTGCGAATCAAACCGGTCGTTGAGCTCATGTGAACCCTCCCCATAAGTTAACCTCTCTTCATCCTAGCAAAATAAGGATTAATCTGTCAATCAATATTTCACCCGGATGAAAGTGTCTCAAAATTTCTTCCTATATCCGGTAGTTACAACTTGCCTGCAAAATAACTAGCTCCCAATGATACTGAAATTCCGAAAAGTATCTACAAGATAAGACTAAGGGGGCAAAAGGGGATTTGGTCTTCAGTCAGGGATTGAGAAAGCCGTTCAAGCTTAACCAATCGAAATCAAAGACAGGAGAAAACAGAGAGACAAGCGCCCGGAGCACAGCGGCATCTACATTTTTTAACCGCGGGGAGCGCCGATCCCCACGCCGAAATATTTAAAACCCGACTTTTCGAGCCTCACCGGATCGTATAGATTCCTGCCGTCGAATATAACGCAGTCCTTCATAAGCTCCTTCATCTTGATAAAGTCGGGCTGCCTGTATTCGTTCCACTCCGTATTGATTACAAGCGCGTGAGACCCCCTGCAGGCGTCGTAGTTGGACGCGCCGTAATGCACCTTTTCCCCGAAATGCCTTTTAGCGTTATCCATGGCCACGGGGTCGTGGACGACTACCTCCGCGCCCCCCGAAATCAGTTTGTCGATGATGTACAGGGACGGGGCCTCCCTTATATCGTCCGTTTCCGGTTTAAAGGATATACCCCAGACCCCCACTCTCTTGCCCTTTATTCCGCCCTTGAAGTAGCCCGTTATCTTGCCCCAGAAGAGCTCTCTCTGCCTGGTGTTCACCTCGTCGGCAGCCCTGCAGACCTTGAGGTCGTAGCCGAATCCCTTTGCCGTGCTTATCAGCGCCTTTACGTCTTTCGGGAAGCATGAGCCGCCGTAGCCGATGCCGGGGAAGAGGAAATGACGACCGATCCTGGTGTCCGACCCTATCGCCACCCTGACTTCGGAAATATCGGCCCCTACGAGCTCGCACAGATTGGCTATGTCGTTCATGAAGGATATCCTCGTGGCCAGCATCGCGTTCGCGGTGTATTTCGCAAGCTCTGATGACCTTATCGATACGACTATTGCCCTGTCGCTCGAACGCATGAAGGCCGAATAGAGCTCCTTCAATATCCCCCCGACGGCGGGCTTATCGACGCCTATAATTAGCCTGTCAGGCTTCATGAAGTCTTCCACCGCATCCCCTTCCTTCAGGAACTCGGGGTTGGACGCGACGTCGAATTCGATGTCGGTCAGCTTCCTGATTTCGTCGCGTATCATCTCCGTCGTGCCTACCGGCACGGTGCTCTTTGTAACGATAATCTTGTAGTCGTCCATGTGCCCGGCAATCGACCTCGCGACGCTCAGTACCGCGTCCATATTCGCCGAGCCGTCATGATTGGGCGGCGTCCCGACCGCGATGAGGATGATGAAGGAGTTCTTTATCGCATAGCCTATATCGGTCGTAAAATGGAGACGCTCCTCACGGAGGTTCTTTTTAACGATTTCCTCGAGGCCGGGCTCATAAAAGGGCACATGTCCCTCTTTGAGACCCTTGACCTTCTCCTCGTCGATATCCACGCAGATTACGTTATTGCCGCTGCCGGCGAGACAAGCCCCCGTGACAAGCCCCACATAACCGGTACCGATGACACTTAAATTCATGCCGAATGCTCCTTACGCGAATTGGGAAGAATTCTGCAAGCAACTTATTATCTTATTATCGGGAATTGTTTTTTACCGTACCCGTCAGGGCTTTAAATTTAGTTCCAATTCCTGCGTTAATCAATGTCGGGCGGCGAAATAACCAAGCCGGCTGCGCCGTGGATACGGGTTCCGTTAACTGACGAGGCCGTGGCGGAATCCGAACAGAATGAGCTCCGACCTGCTTTTAACTTTTAGCTTTTTGAATACCTTGTAGAGATGAAATTTTACAGTCTTCTCGCTTATATAAAGCTCATCGGCTACGCTCTTGTTCGTGTAGCCGTTTAGAACGAGCTTAATTATTTTTATTTCCGTTTCCGTGAGATCGTAGATCTCCCCCTTGCCCCTTATTGTTTTTGCGGGGTATGCGGAGCCGTCAAGCACCTTGCCCATGAGCTTTCTCTCCACCCAGAGCTCGCCGCTCTGGACGGCGGCGATAGATTTTATCAGATGCTTCGAGTCGGTGTCCTTTACGAGGTAGCCCCTCACGCCCGACCTGATAGCGTTTATGAGGAGGTTTTCGTTGTAGTCGTTGTCTATTATGAGGATTAGCTTCGCGACTTTGTTCTTTTTAATGAGGCTCAGTATCCTCGTGAGGTTGAGGCCCCGGAGGTCGACGTCCAGGAGCAGTATATCGAATTCATGCTCCTCGCAGGATTGAATGAGGTCGATGAGGTTCGAAACCTTCGCGACAACCTCGATATTCTCACTGTCCTCGAGGATCTTGGATATGCCCTCCCTCAGAAGAGGGAAATGACATGCGACGATCGTCCTCACAGGATCAGTACTGTTCGTGGGTACCGCTTTTGGCTGTGACATCCTCTCCTGCCGTCCCCGGCGCTGAATCCGCCGCCTTTCCGTATCCGGTTAAATTCCCCGGAAGGGTTAATAATACTTATGTTTTTATTATAATTACAATACCAAAGTCTTAGATTGTCAACATACTTTGGTTATAAAGAGCTTAGGACTAAAGTAAGCGGACGAAAACTATACCCTTCTGCGGAAGAGCTTACCCGGGTGCTGGGCGATAAAACCGTTTAACTCAAGCGAAAGGAGGAGTGAAAGAACGTTCGAGGTTTCAAGCCCAGTGAGCTTTATTATTTCATCGACGTGCACGGGCTCGCGGCCGAGAACGGAATACACCGCCCTCTCTCTCTCGGATAGGGCAGAAAGGGCCTGTTCGAACAATTCCGGTGAATCGCCCCCCTTCAAGCCTCTCAAGACCTCGATTTCATTCAAAATATCATCGACGGTCTCGACCAGCTTGGCGCCCTTCTTGATTAGCCAGTTCGTACCCCTGGAAAGCTTCCTGTCCACATTCCCCGGAACGGCGAATACTTCTTTATTCTGGTCGAGCGCGAAGGACGCGCTAATGAGGGAGCCGCTCCTGTCGGACGCCTGTACGACGACCACCCCGAGAGAGATGGCGCTTATAATTCTGTTCCGCCTGGGAAAGTTCTGGGCGAGGGGGGGAGTACCGATGAGGAATTCGGAAAGGACCGCGCCGTTTTCGGAAATATCCCGGTAGAGCTTCTTGTTCTCCGGAGGGTAGACGACGTCTATGCCTGAGCCAAGCACCGCTATGGTGCGCCCTCCCCTCTTTAGCGCCTCTTCCTGGGCCATGGAATCTATGCCCCTCGCCATGCCGCTCACAATCGTCACGCCGAGGGCGGCGAGCTCCCCGGAGAGGGCCTCCGTAACGAGCCGTCCGTACCTGTCGGGGACCCTCGACCCGACTATCGCTATCGAGACCCTGTCGCGCGGGAGCATCTTCCCGTTCATCAGCAGGAAGGAGGGCGGGTTGTATATATGGAGCAGTTGATCGGGATAAAGGGGGTCGTTCAGGGGGAGAAACCCGAACCCGGATTTCTTTATCTTTTCGATCTCCTCATCCACCCTGTCCCATTCGTCAAAACCTTTGATGGCCAGGGCTATCTTCTCGGTGACGCCGTCTACGTCGGCGAGTTTTTTCAACGAAGCCTTGAAAACGTCCTCCACATTCCTGAATTCGGAAAAGAGGTTTTTTATGAGGACGTCCCCGAGCCCGTTCACGAAGCTGAGCGCGATCCAGTATCTGGCTTCTTCCGGCACGGAGAAAGTATAAACCGCAAATATAGAGGGGAGTCAAGGACGCGGGCGGCAGGTCGGAGCGCACATACGGGAGTGTCACCCGTTCAAACCTTCGACAGGCTCAGGACGAAGGGGCTTGGCTTCGTTGCCGGCTGAGAGGAAGAGATTCGGAAGGATCGTAGAAGCACACACCGCGTGCGGATTAGCCGTTATTGAGCTTCTCGCCGAGGCTCTTCATTTTCCCTTCGATCGTATAGGGCTTGTCGGTCCTCTCGCTTATCCTGACCGAAGTGCTTATACGCTCGACACCCATGGCCCGGAGCGCTTCGTGGCACCTCCTCACGAGCGGCGTGATGTCGTCCCACCCGCACTCGATATTGGTCCCCATGGAATGGGACTCATACCTGAGGCCGCTCGATTCGATGACCCTCATCACCTCCGCCACATATTCCGAGAGCGAGGTACCGACCCCGATTGGAATAACGCTCAACTCGATAATCATCATCGTATCTCCGTATCAGTAAGAATTTCACCCGATATGATACTACAAACCCAATGCGCTTTGTTGCATGCCGCCCTCCGTGCGCTAATCTTAGTAATAAGAGGTTGAATTACCGCAGCGATTGAAGCCACGAAGGAGGAGAAGATGAAAAGCCTGACCGAGTACCTATGGTTCGATACGAAAGAGAGGAGGGAGATGGTGCACATCACGGACACGGTAAGGGGTATAGTCAAAAAGAGCGGCGTAAAGGAGGGGCTCGCGCTCGTATCCGCGATGCACATAACGGCGGCCGTGTACGTAAACGACCTCGAGGGCGGGCTCATAGAAGACATTTGGGAATGGCTCGAACACCTCGCCCCGTACAGGGAAGATTACAGGCACCACAGAACGGGCGAGGACAACGGGGACGCGCATCTCAAGAACCTGATAATGCACCATCAGGTCATACTCCCGATTACGAAGGGGGACCTGGACCTCGGGCCCTGGCAGAAGGTATTTTACGCGGAATTCGACGGCGGAAGGAGGAAAAGGGTGATAGTAAAGGTGATGGGGGAATGAGAGCCCGGGGATTGTCCGACCGGAGCCCGTTATAATAGATACCATGTCAGGGAAACGAGAGCGCGGGGATACGGAATACAGGTTCTTCATAGACAAGAAGGGGAACTGGTTTCAGGACGGGATAAGGATAAGGCACAGGGGGACATACCTCTACAACAACAGGCTCCTCGATATGGACGAGGAGGGAAGGTTCTTTGTCGACGAGGGCAGCGGAAGGCTCTACGTGGAGGTCGAGGACACTCCATATGTGGTGAAGATGATCGACAGGAGGGGCGAGGACATCTACGTCAAGCTCAACGACGGGACCGAAGAAACGCTCGATCTCGGGAGCCTCCGTCTGAGCGGTGAGAACGTACCGTATGTGAGAGTAAAAAACAACAGGTTCGAGGCGAGGCTTTTAAGCCCGGCCTACTATGAGCTCATGAAATACGTCCGGAAGGAAGGGAGCGATTATGTTATAGAACTCGGGGGGGTCAGGCATAACCTCAAAAAAGGGTGACCCGCTCTATCCGAGGGAACTCACGAGCCTGACTATGATCTCGTCTGAGAGAAGCGTGCCCTTCTTCGTGAGCCTGATCGTATTGCCGGACACCTCTACAAAACCGTCGTCTCTCAGAGACTCGACGCGGCCTGTATCGGGCGCGACGCCGTAATTATTCCTGAGTCCCAGCATATCGAGTCCCTCGTTAAGTCTGAACCCCATGATTATCCGGTCCTCTACCGCCTCTTCCCTGCTCAGCACCTCGGTGAAATCCACGGGTTTTCTACCCTCCCCGACCGCCTTGATATATGATGCCGGGGGTTTCACGTTTGCCCATCTGGTACCCCACGGACTCCCCTCCCCGCTTTTCAGATGCGAATGGGCGCCCGCTCCGATGCCGATATAACTCTCCCCCCTCCAGTAAAGAAGGTTGTGCGAGCTCTCGCGGCCGGGCCTCGCGTAGTTTGAAATCTCGTACTGCCCGTACCCGGAAGCGCCGAGGTACTCCGTCGTGAAGCCGATAAAACGGGAAAGAGAACCCTCGCCCGGGAGTCTGAGCAGCCCCTTTTTGAAGAGCGCGCCGAATTCCGTGCCGGGCTCTATCGTGAGACAGTAGGCCGAGATGTGGCTCGATCCGAAGCCGACCGCTTCCTCGAGATCGCCCTCCCACTCCCCGAGCGTCTCGCCGCGCGTGCCGTACATCAGGTCGAAATTATAGTTATCGAAACCGGCCCTGCCGACCTCGTCGAGAATCCGCCTGCCGTCCTCGGGGCTGTTTATCCTGCCCAGGAATTCGAGCTTCCTTCGGGAAAAAGACTGTACCCCTACGCTTATCCTGTTCACTCCCGCCCGGCGGAGGCCTCTGAGCTTTTCGAGGTCCGCCGTCTTCGGGTTTACCTCGAGCGTCACCTCAACGTCCCGCTCGGGCACAGTCATCGAATATATCGCGGATAAAATCCTGTCGATGCTCCCGGGGTCGAAAAGCGAAGGGGTCCCGCCCCCAAAAAAGACGGTGGAAAGGGCGCGGCCTTCCAGGTCCCCGGCGTAGAACTCAAGCTCCTTCAAGAGGGATTCCGTGTACTCGGTTTCGGGAAAGCTGTCCTTAATACCCCATGAATTAAAATCGCAGTAGGGGCATTTTTTTACGCAGTAAGGTATATGCACGTAAACGCCGAAGGCCATTTGGGTATTTTACGGGGACAACGGGGATGTTGCAACGGATATGTTTTAGAGTCATATTATTGCTTTATTAAGGATATGAAGACCATACGTTCGGGAATTATTATTATTTTCATGCTGCTCCCGGCCCTGAGCCCGGCCTGGTCTCAGGGGAAAAGTGTTCTCACCCTCGAAGAAGCCATAGACACGGCACTCGAAAAAAACCCGGGTATCACGATTTCCGAGGCGGATATCGAGATATCTAGGGCCCTGGTAAGGAATATGAAGGCGCCCTACTATCCGGATATCTACACGAGGCTCATCGTACCCTTTGTCGGACGGGAATCGGGCTTCTTCCTCGACCAGATGATATGGGACTTCGGGCGGACATCGAACAAGGTGAAGTCGAGCAAGGCGCAGCTCGAGTCCTCAAAATATCAGGGGCAGGCGACGAGGGAAGACATAAAGCTCAATACGATAGTGAGCTACTACGGCGTACTCTCTCAAATGCACATCACCGAGGCGTATGAAAAAAAGGTGGCGGAGGCGGAGAAGCGTTTTCTGCGCGCGGAGGGGTTCTATAAGGCCGGCAGGATCTCACAGATAGAGGTCACGAAGGAAGAGGTCGACCTCGGCAACTCGAAGATGGACCTGGCCGCGGCGAGGAACGACCTCGAGATCGCCGAGGACAGTCTGATGACGGCGATGGGACTCGAGGGTGAATTTAACTTCGAGCTCGTCGATTCTCTCGCGTATGAAAAAAAGGACGTCAGCTTCGATGACTCCCTGGACCAGGCGCTCGAGACGAGACCCGAAATAAAGAGCCTAAAGGCGCAGGAAGCCTCCATGAAGGCGAACCTCGCGGCGACGAAGAAGGAATTCTACCCCCTCATCTTCGGAAGGACGGCCTACAGGTTCAAGGGAGAGGGAGCCGAGACACCCGGCTTTATAGCGGGCGTAGGACTTCAGTTCCCGATATTCGAGGGGTTCTCGCGGTTCGCCAACATACAGGACGCCAAGGCCAAGCTCGTTCGTTCCCAGGCCGAGATCGAGACTACAAAAGTGGAGATCACGGCGGAGGTCAAAAAGCTGAGTCTCGACCTCGGGCTCGCGGAAGAGAATATCCAGATAACCGAGAAAACCAGGGAATCCGCCGAGCGGAGCTTCAATCTCGCGCAGGAAAGATACAGGCTCGAAAGGGCCTCTGATCTGGAGCTCGCGGAGGCCGAATCCATCTACGCGTCGAGCAAGGCGGCATACATGCAGGCTATTTACAATTATAATATAACGGCCGCGAGGCTCGAGCGCGCCATAGGCGGAACGGATGAAGTTGATAAATAAGAAGACGATTGCGGGACTCATAGTAATCCTGATACTCGGGATATTTCTCGTACCCAGATTCCTCGCGAGGAACGATGCCCGTATCACGTACAGGACAGCCGAGGCCGACAGGAACGACGTGATATCACTGATAACCGCAACGGGGACGCTGAACCCGCTTACTACAATAAACGTGGGCTCTCATGTACAGGGGACGGTGGACAAAATCTACGCCGACTTCAACGCCCGGGTGAAGAAAGGAGACCCGCTCGCCGAGATAGACCCGGCCCCGCTTAAGACCGAGCTCAAGAGGGCGGAGGCCGAAAGCAAAAAAGCTCAGGCGGACCTCGGCATCGCGAGCTCTCTCTACAAAGCCAATAAGGAGCTCTACGAAAAGAGGCTCATACCGAAAGAGGAATATGATGACTCCGAGTCCAAATACACTTCGGCTCTCGCGGCTTTCGACCAGACCAAAGTCGCCCTCGAGATCGCGGAATCGAATCTGAAGAACACGGTAATCAGATCCCCCATGGACGGCATGGTCCTGGCGAGAAACATCGACACGGGGGAAACGGTCGCCCCGGGCGGTAAAGCCCTGTTCGTGATATCGAGCGACCTAGCCGACATGAAAATCGATACGAAAGTGAGCGAGGCCGACATCGGAAAGCTCGTAGGCGACCAGAAAGCCTATTTCAAGGTGGACGCGTACCCCGGAGAGACCTTCGAAGGGACCGTGTCCCAGGTGAGGAACGACCCGATTGTCGATAACAACGTGGTTACTTATAACGTCGTCGTGCTCACGGAGAACAAAGACAGCAAGTTAAAACCGGGGATGACGGCCGAGGTAAAGATCGTCGTCGCGGATAAAAAGGACGTGCTCAGGGTGCCCACTTCGGCCCTGAGGTTCATACCCCCCTCTTCCGCGGATATAAAGGAAAAGCCTGATGAGCTCTCCGGTAATTCGTACGTATGGATACCGCTCAGGAGCGGGCAGATAGGGGCGCTCAGGGTAAAACCTGGGGTAAGCGACGACATATACACCGAGATACTGGACGGGGATTTGAAGGAAGGACAGGAGGTAATAATCGAAGCCGTCTCTGGCCAAAAATCTGACGGCGGCTCCTCGTACCTCCCGCAGCCGAGGAGGTTCTGAGGGATGAGCGGGAACGTCATCGTCACGAAGGACATACACAAGGTCTATAAGCTCGGCGATACGGAGGTCCACGCCTTAAGGGGCGTCTCCGTCGATATCAGGGAGGGGGAATTCGTATCGATAATGGGGGCGTCGGGATCGGGAAAGAGCACGTTCATGAACATCCTGGGATGCCTCGACAAGCCGACGAGCGGAAACTATTACCTCGACGGAAGTAAAGTCTCGGACATGGATAAGGACGAGCTTGCCGGAATAAGGAACAGCAAGATCGGGTTCGTGTTCCAGAGCTTTAATCTCCTGGCGAGGACTACAGCCGTCGAGAACGTGGAGCTGCCGTTGATCTATAAAAACACCCCGTCCCGAAAGAGGACCGAGCTTGCCTATGATGCGCTTTCCAGGGTGGGGCTCGGCGGCAGGGAGAAGCACTTCCCGTCCCAGCTCTCGGGGGGCCAGCAGCAGCGCGTCGCCATAGCGCGGGCGATAGTGAACGACCCGAGCATGATACTGGCGGACGAGCCCACGGGGAACCTCGACACCGTTATAAGCTCCGAGATAATGGATATCTTCAAATCGCTAAACGAACAGGGTAAGACCATTATCATTATCACTCACGAGCCCGATATAGCCGAAAACGCGGAGCGGACCATCGTATTCAAAGACGGCTCCATAACGGAACAAAAAAGCAATAAAAACCCTGAAACGAAATCCGCCACGACTACGCTCACATGAATTTCCTCGCAGCCCTAAAAGTCTCTTCGAGAGCCATAAAATCGAACAAGGTGAGGTCGATCCTTACGACTCTCGGCATCATTATCGGCGTCGCCGCGGTCATATCGCTCGTTTCCCTCACGCGCGGCGCGAACAAGATGATAGAGGAGCAGCTGACGAGCCTCGGCGGAAAGTCGCTATTTATCAGCCCCGGGAAGAGGGGCGTGGGAGTACAGGAAAGCGCGATCGACCTTACGTCCGGCGATGCCGAAGCCATCAGGCAGCTCGACATCGTAAAATACGTATCTCCGATGCTCGACGCCCCGGAACAGGTGGTATGGGGGAACAGAAACTGGTTTACGGTGATCGCGGGAACGAGCCCCGATTTCGTTTATATAAACGACTGGTATCCCGACAACGGGGTCTTTTTCAACAACGAGGACACGGCGAGGATGGCCAATGTCTGCGTTCTGGGAAGGACGGTCGTGTCCAACCTGTTCGGATACAGCGACCCGGTGGGTCAGACGGTGAGGATCGGGAAAAATTCATTCAGCGTGATAGGCGTCATGAGCCCGCTCGGTCAGACGACAGGCGGGCGGGACCAGGACGACGTGGTGCTCATCCCCTATACCACCTTTCAGAAGAGGATACTCGGATCAAACGCGCTTGAGACCATATCGGTATCCGTGAGCTCGCCCGGGGATATCCCGGCGGCGGAATCCCGAATCAAGCTCCTCCTCAGGGAAAGGCACAAGATCGATAAAAACGAAGAGGACAACTTTTATATCAAGAGCCAGTTAGGGGTGATAGACAGGATATTCGCAATCTCGAATATCATGACGGTGCTGCTCGGGAGCATCGCCTCCATCTCGCTCGTGGTAGGCGGTATCGGCATCATGAACATCATGCTGGTATCGGTAGGGGAAAGGACGAAGGAGATCGGCATCAGGATGGCCGTCGGGGCCAAGGAAAAGGATATTATGGTTCAGTTCCTGATCGAGGCGGTGCTGCTTTCGCTTACCGGGGGAGTGATCGGCATAGCGTCAGGCATAGCGGGCTCGAAAATCGCCTCGTCGCTGACGGGATGGAAGAGCGTGATATCGCCTGAATCCATACTTTTGGCTTTCGGGTTCGCCGCGCTGATCGGTATATTTTTCGGTATCTATCCCGCGCGGAAGGCATCGAAGCTCGACCCGATCGAGGCCCTCAGATACGAATAACAAATCCCCGGGATTCCGCTCCGGGCGATTAATAAAAGACATTCATAAATCCGCTGCCGCCCACGGCGAAATCGTCTTCCTCGTCGCCGTTTACGTCCTCGAGCCCCTCGACAACGCTTCCGAAGTCGGAGTCACCCGCCTTCCCGACGCGAGTGAGATCGGCATCGCCCGCCGGAACCTGAGCCGGGAAATTATCCTGCCCGAAAAACACATAGACCGCTCCGTCCGGCACACCCGGCGCTCCCACTCCGAAGTCGGCGTTGCTCACCTGGAATTGGAGCACTATGGCCGTGTCCCTCTGCTTCGCCAGCAGCCCGGGCGTAAGGAAAGGGAACACGCTTATCGACGTACCGAACAGGTCCCCGGGGTTGAGCCCGGTAAACTCCGTCTCCACAACCGGCGGAGTGCCGTCCTTAAGCGCGGTCTTTAAATCCTCGCCCGAATAAAGGAACACGGAGCCGGTATCGCTGTTTGTTCCTGGGGCGCCTATTATGACGTCATCCGTGCCCTGCCCGTCCTCGTCTATATCCCCGTCCCCGGAAATGCTCATACCGAAGCCGTCGTCCGCACTCCCCTCGATGACGAGGACATTCGTTGTGTCGGTGGCGAGGTCTTTCCCCTTAAGGTCGTTGTTCCCGAGTATTACATATGCCCTTCCGATCCCGGGGGCGCCGACCCCGAAATCATTGGTGCCGCCGCTGTCGATATGCCCGACAAGCGAGATATCGAAACCGAATTGACCTCCCGTCTCCTGTCCCGTAAAGATGGCTTTCGCGTTTGTCGCCGAAACTACGGCTTTCGTGTCCAGGTCGCCACCCTTGAAAACGTAGGCCCTGCCGGTCTCCGAGCTGTAAAACGGAGCGCCCACTATGAACACACCCTTGCCGTTCGTCACGCCGCTGCCCTGTGCGACGGTGTATCCGAAGTTATCCCCGGGGTTCTCCCCGACTATCTCGACATGCTCTTCGGTGCCGCTTACGAGATCTATCACCGACGGAAGCTGTTCGCTCCCGAAAACGACGTACACCTTTCCTGTGCCGCCGTTAAATTCAGGCGCTCCGATAATGAGCTCCTGCGCCTTTTTGTCCCCTCCGGAATCATTGCTCGTGGCTAAAGAGGCGCCGAAACCGTCCGACGCGTTGCCTATGATCGTCACATCGGCGTCAGCGACGTCTATCGTCGTGCTTCCGTTATTCGTAAGGTCGTTCCCGCCGTAAAATATATATACCATTCCCAGGCACGGGTCGCCGACCGCGATATCGTTAATACCGATATTCAGACCGCCGCCGCTGCACTGGTCCTGATCGTTTTCGACGATGCATATATTCTGTGTTATCTCGTCGCCGTTATAATTGCCAGCCGCGACCGATCTCCCTATACAGCTGCCTGCCGCGCCGCTCACATATCTGACTTTCCGGAGGGGGGTTGTAAGCTCGGCCACGTTTGAGGGATTGGATGAATGTCCGGTCTCATCGTTGCTGCGTATGGAATAAAAGTATCTCGTGGCTCCCGTGATATCGAGTCTCGGAGTGAGGAAACTCTCGGCACTGCCCGCGGGCAGGGGAGCCTCGAAGTCCGGTATCTGCGTAGCGTCTTTAAAATTGTCTATGACCGCGTCCTGGATTTCGGAAAAAGGCACGCCGTCCAGATTGGGGACGCCCAGTATTTCGGCCACCTGTCCGTCATCGAGGTACCTGGGGAAGTAAATCGTCACCGTCCCGCTGTTTCCGTTGTCGCCCGGAGCCGTCCAGTTGAGGAGTCTCGTAATTAAATCGGCCGTAAGGTCGCTTATAGTTCCGGGGGTGCTGCTGTCGCCGACGGCGCAAGAAACGACTAGCGCAAATATGGAAATACATGCAAAGATATATATCGATTTCAATTTCCTGCCAAATTTCATGAGGTCTTTCCCTTGGATAATTATTTTTTAAAAACAAGATATTACCGAACTTAAACTGTATTTCCAATAAAAATCAACAAACCGCATAACCCGCCGCACCGCCCCTACGCCGGATTCCGCGGCCATTGTAATAATAACCGATAATATACCCCGATTTGATAGCCAACGACTCCTATGGTAATTTCCCATAACCGATACCGATACCCGCCGGAGGAAATATACAGTGTCAACCATAGTTTCGATCACAGCAAGAGAGATACTCGATTCGAGGGGAAATCCCACTATCGAAGTCGATATTCTGTGTGCGGACGGCTCGTTCGGAAGGGCTGCCGTTCCCTCAGGAGCGTCCACGGGCGAACATGAGGCCAACGAATTGAGGGATAACGATAGCAAGAGGTACATGGGGAAAGGGGTCGGGAAAGCGGTAAGGAACGTAAACAAGGTGATCGCTCCCAGGCTGACCGGTCTCGACTCGGCTTCCCAGAAACTTATAGACGGGACTATGATCGACCTCGACGGAACGCCCAATAAATCCAAGCTCGGTGCAAACGCGATACTCGGAGTGTCGCTAGCCGCCGCAAAGGCCTCTGCGAACTCGCTCGGAATCCCCCTTTACCGTTACCTGGGGGGAATCACGGCCAATACACTTCCCGTGCCCCTCATGAACATCGTCAACGGAGGCGCCCACGCGGACAATAACCTCGATTTTCAGGAATTCATGATCGTCCCGGTCGGTTTCAAAAGCTTCAGGGAGGCAATCAGGGCGGGAGTAGAGGTATTCCACAATCTTAAGGCTATTCTCAAGAAAAAGGGGTACTCGACTTCGGTCGGCGACGAAGGGGGGTTCGCACCCAATCTAAAATCGAACGAAGAGGCGATCGAGTGCATATCGGAGGCGATTGTAAAAGCAGGCTATAAGACCGGCACGGGGATATCGCTCGCACTCGACGTGGCGTCGAGCGAGTTCTTCGAGAACGGCAAGTACACGGTAGAGGGCAGGAAACTCGGAAAGGACAAGCTGATTGAATTGTACGGCGAGTGGGTCAAGCGCTATCCGATAATATCTATAGAGGACCCGTTCGCGGAAGACGACTGGGAAGGCTGGCGGATGATAACGAAGGAACTCGGGGACAGGGTGCAGATCGTGGGGGACGACGTGTTCGTTACGAATACGAAGAGGCTCGAAAGGGGTATCAAGGAAAAAGCGGCAAACTCGATACTCGTAAAAGTAAACCAGATCGGTTCACTCACCGAAACGCTCGAAGCGATAAGGATGGCCCGGGACGCGGGGTATACGTATATTATCTCTCACCGCTCGGGGGAGACCGAGGATTCCACTATCGCGGACATCGCGGTCGCCACGAATTCCGGGCAGATCAAGACGGGATCGGCGTCCAGGAGCGACAGGGTCGCCAAATACAACCAGCTTCTTCGGATCGAGGAAGAGCTGGGAAGCGAGGCAATCTACCCCGGCAGATCGGCGTTTAAGGTCTGAGCGGGCATTTCCTCGGACAAACCCTTATTGATTAAAGGGAGTTAGTGCTTATATTTCAACTATCGAGCTGAGGTGTCACAGCGAAGTAACCTGTATAAGTACTTTTTATTATGTATAATTTAGCTCTGAAGACAAGGTGATAAAGGGAAAAGGCATGTCTAAAAAAACACTATTTAAAAAGATATGGGAAGCTCATGTGGTGGACGAAGAACCGGGGAAACCGACTCTTATTTACATAGACCTCCATCTCGTTCACGAGGTAACTTCCCCGCAGGCGTTTGAAGGATTGAGGCTCTCGGGTCGAGGGGCAAGAAGGCCCGACCTCACTTTCGCCACGATGGACCACAACGTACCGACCACGAACAGGGCCCTGCCCATAGAGGACCCCATATCGGCCCAGCAGATAGAGGTGCTGAGGAAGAACTGCGAGGAATTCGGCATTACGCTATTCGGTCTCAACATTAACAGCGATATGCAGGGAATCGTACACGTAATAGGACCGGAGCTTGGACTGACTAAACCCGGACTGACGATAGTATGCGGGGACAGCCACACCTCCACTCACGGCGCTTTCGGAGCGCTTGCCTTCGGAATCGGCACAAGCGAGGTCGAGCACGTACTCGCGACGCAGTGTCTCCGGCAGACCCTGCCCGAAGAATTCGAGGTCAGGGTGGAAGGGGCGCGCGGATACGGCGTAACCGCCAAGGATATTATTCTCAGCATAATAGGACGTATAGGCACGGCCGGGGCGACCGGGACCGTTGTGGAATACCGCGGCCCCGCAATCGAGGCTCTCACGATGGAAGAGCGGATGACGATATGCAATATGTCGATCGAAGCCGGGGCACGGGCCGGGATGATAGCCCCCGATGAAAAGACGTTCGAATATATAAGAGGGAGGAGATACGCCCCGAAAGGGAAAGTGTTCGACGAGGCCGTCGCCGAATGGAAGACGCTCAGGACGGATGAGGGGGCGACGTTCGATAAATCAATCACGCTCGACGCGTCTCAAATGGCCCCCCAGGTGAGCTGGGGCACGAACCCCGGCATGGTTACGGATATTACAGGCATGGTGCCCGACCCGAACGCCATGGACGACGAGAACAACCGGAAGGCGACCCAGAGCGCTCTCGAATACATGGGGCTCAGGCCGAAAACCCCGATACGGGACATAAAGGTCGACAGGGTCTTCATAGGCTCCTGCACTAATTCGAGGATACAGGACCTGACCGAGGCGGCAAGGATAGTGAAGGGCAGAAAAGTCGCGCCTACAGTCAGGGCCATGGTGGTACCCGGCTCTCAGCTCGTAAAACACCAGGCTGAAAAGATAGGCCTCGACAGGATATTCAAGGAGGCCGGATTCGAATGGAGGGAATCGGGATGCAGCATGTGTCTCGGCATGAACCCCGACATACTGGAGCCCGGGGAGAGGTGCGCGAGCACCTCCAACAGGAACTTCGAGGGACGCCAGGGCAAAGGGGGCAGGACGCACCTGGTAAGCCCGATAATGGCCGCGGCGGCGGCGATAGAAGGCCATTTTGTAGACGTCAGGGACTGGGATTTACAAAAAGAGATATAAAGAGGATTGACCATGGAACCGCTTAAACAGGTAACAGGGGTCGTAGCGCCCCTCGACAGGATGAACGTCGATACGGACCAGATAATACCGAAGCAGTTTTTAAAGAGGATAGAAAGGACGGGTTTCGGAGAGTTTCTATTTTTTGACTGGAGGTATAACGAGGACGGCACGCTAAACCCGGAGTTCGAGCTTAACAAGGAGCACCTGAAGGGTGCGAATATTCTCCTGGCCGGACAGAACTTCGGAAGCGGCAGCTCCCGCGAGCACGCCCCGTGGGCGCTCGGGGAATACGGGTTTCAGGTAATCATCGCCCCTTCCTTCGCCGATATCTTCTACAACAACTGTTTTAAGAACGCGATACTTCCGATCGTCCTTCGAGAAGATCTGGTAAAGGACCTGTTCGCCAGGGTGAACTCGAAGAAGGGTTACAGGCTCAAAGTCGATCTCGAATCTCAGGGCATCGAGGGTGAAGACGGGTGGAATGCTACGTTCGACATAGACCCCTTTAAGAAAAAGACCCTTCTCGAAGGCCTCGACGACATCACGCTTACCCTCAAGAAAGAAGACAAGATAACGATGTATGAGACGGCGGCGTCGAAAGAGAGGAAATGGGCGATACCGGCTCAAGCCCGATAAGCATGAGCCCTCTACTTGCCCCGAAAGATTATGCTGAGGACAATCGAGAGTATCAGGCTGATCAGAATCGACGAGGCGAGGGGGAAATAGAAAGACGCGTTTCCGCGTTTAAAATAAAAATCCCCGGGCAGCTTGCCGATTAATGGTATCTTCGGGGCGAATGTTATCAGCAAGCCGACGGCCACGAGCGATATCCCCAGAATAATTATCAGTTTTCCAAAACCCTGAAATTCCATTCCCGGCAACCTCTTGATAATCTCTCATTAAATTATACCATCCGGAGGTCTCGCCCAGTGCCCATAGGGCAGGAAATGTGCTTTCCTCCGAAGCGGGTTCGTAAAAATCACTGGTATTTTAGACAAACAGGTTATAAGATTGTAGAATATAATAAGATGGCATGAAATTTGACGGGGATTTTTACTCTTAAGTACAAGAACCAGTTATGAGCACGAATCTAAGCCAAACCACATCGCAGAGGCAGGTCCTCCAGCAGCGCCTCATATTGACCCAGGAGCTTCAGCTATTTCTCAAGCTCATACAGATGACGACTTTAGAGCTCAAGGACTACCTCGAAGAGCAGCTTATAGAAAACCCCACGCTCGAAGAAACAGAGGAAACGAAAGAGAAAAGCGAAAACGGCTCCGAGGAAGCGGGTATCGACTACAGCATGACCGGCGACAGCAGGTTGTTCGGGAATGAAAACAGCGATATGCCCCATTATTCTTCGAGGCAATACATGGACGACGGAGAGGAGGAGGGAGCCTGGGAGAACAGAATAAGCACGCCCGACTCGCTTACGGAGCACCTCACCTGGCAGCTCGAGGTCTCCGACTTTACCGCAGAAGAAAAACAGATTGGATCCGTCATCATCGGGAATACGAACGAGGACGGATACCTCGATATCGGAGTGGAGGAAATAGGGAGGCTATATCTTAACGGTCCCGTCGAGCAGGCGGATGTCGCCGAGCAGACAGACGCCGATGAAGACATCCCGTTCGCGCCGGTCGACATACGTGTTAACGCCGAGTCCCTCGAACCCGACCAGGAACTCAAGGATAAAATTACGAATGTTCTAAAGAAAATTCAAACGACCTTCGACCCCACGGGGGCGTGCTCGAGGGACCTCAGGGAATGCCTCAAGATCCAGGCCCTCGACCTCGGGTACACAGAGGAATGCGTCGTATGCAAGATTATCGAGCACCATCTCGAAGATATAGACGGGAAGGATTTGTTCGAGATCGCCGAGGGCCTCGACTGTTCCGCCGATGAGGTCAAGGAAGCGTTAATGGTAATATCCACGCTCGAGCCGAAGCCGGGGAGACCGTATTACGAAAAGGACCCGGAAAAATATGTGGTTCCCGATTTTTACGTGTATAAAGTGGGAAACGAGCTCCAGGTTCAGCTAAACCGGGATTTCCCCAAGGTCAGAATCAGCAATTATTACAGAAACCTTCTCAAGAAAGAGAAAAGTCTTCCGCCAGATGCAAAGCTGTTCCTCAAAGAGAAGATCGAAGCGGCGCAGAGGATAATGAAATGCCTCGACGAGCGCGAAGCCGCGGTAAAGAAGATCATAGCCAAGATAGTCGACGTTCAGAGGGATTTTTTCGAGCACGGCGCGGATTATATCAAACCCCTCATACTGAAAGACGTGGCCCAGGCGGTCGGCGTCCATGAGTCCACGGTGAGCCGTATTACCAGCAGGAGATACATCCAGACACCGCAGGGGATTATCGAGCTTAAATCTCTTTTTTCGAGAAAGATCGAGACCTCGCACGGCAAGGAAGTCTCTTTCGAAAGGGTAAAGTCCATGATAAAGGAAATAGTGGCGGAAGAGCTTCCAGAGAGCCCTTATTCGGATGAGGACATCTCCAAGATACTCGAAAGGAGAAATGTTATCGTAGCGAGAAGGACTGTTGCAAAATACAGAAAAACCCTTAAAATACCATCTTCTTCCGCAAGGGCAGCACAAAAAGGTAAAAAGAAAAATGAAAGTAAGAGTAACCACGAGACATATAAACAATAACCGTGACCCCGAAAAACTGAAATCCTACGCAATAAAGAAATCGAAAAGGATGGAGAAGTACCTCAAGTCAGGCGTCGACACCTGTGACGTGCAGTTCGTCCTGTCGACCGAAAAGTTCAGGGATACGGCGGAGATATCGATCAGCAGCAGGAACCTGAAAGCGACGAGCTCATTTGAAACAACGGACATGTACACGGCTATCGACAGCGCCATAGATATAATCATCAACCAGCTGAAGAAAGAATCCGATAAAAAGGTAAAGGCCAAGCGAAGGATCGGCGCAAAGAATAAAGATGTAATCGCGCAAACGGAATCCCTATCGGAAGGCAGCTTCGGCAGACTGACCAATATCAGGATACAGAAACTGCCGCCAAAGCCGATGACCGTTGAAGAGGCTACGTTACAGCTCCGGGTCTCGGACGCAAACTTCGTGACTTTCCGAAACAGCGCCAGCGACAATATGAACGTTCTTTATGTCGACAACAGAGGACAAATCACTTTAATTGAACCCTAAGCGGCGCAATGAAAATTTCAGATGTGCTCGAACGCAAAACAGTTATCTCCAACCTGCAATCCAGATCGAAGCCAGAAGTAATCAGGGAGCTTGCCGAAAATCTATCCTCGGCGTATCCGAACATAAATGACGAAAAGCTCATAGAAGTGCTGCTGGAAAGGGAGAGGCTCTGCAGCACGGCGGTCGATTCGGGGGTCGCTATACCCCACGCCAAGATGAGCGGCATATCCGGCATTATCGCCGGGTTCGGCAGGAGTGTCGAAGGGATAGACTTTGACTCGCTCGACGCCAAACTGACCCACCTGTTTATTATCATTGTCGCGCCCGAGAGCTCCATCGGCTCTCATATCCAGCTCCTTGCGAGGATATCAAAGATATTTAAGAATCCCGACCTGCGCGCGAAATTAATGACCCTCGAAACCCAGGACGAATTATACGATTCCATAATAACGGAAGATGCGAAACTCTGATAACGTGAACACCCTCCGAGTCGAAGAACTATTTAAGACCTGGAGCGAAGAGCTCCAGATAGAGCTGATAGCGGGCAGAAAGGGGCTTTCGCGGGAAATATCCTCGGACAGGATCCAGAAGCCGGGCCTTAAGCTGCTGGACCCGGATTTAAGGCTGGAGGAGGGAACCATCCAGATACTCGGCAAGACCGAGATAGCTTATTTCGACAGACTTAGGGGGGGCGAAAAAGAGAGCGTAACAGAAAGCCTCTCGTTTCAGGACGTCCCCTGCTTCATTATCTCGAAAGAACTCAACCCCGACGAGACACTTAAGGCGGCCTGCAATAAGAGGGACATCCCGCTTTTCACGACCAAACTATACACAGGGAAGCTCATCTCTCTCCTCCAGGAAATTCTGGAGGTAAGGCTCGCCCCGTTTGCTACGGTCCACGGGGTGCTCATGGACATACACAGCCTGGGTGTTTTGATACTCGGAAAGAGCGGTATCGGCAAAAGCGAATGCGCTCTTGACTTAATAAACAGAGGTTCTAAACTCATTTCTGACGACATAGTAGAAATAAGGAAAGTCGGGGCATCGAGGCTGGTAGGGAACGGGCCCGAGCGCATAAAACACCTCATGGAAGTCAGAGGGGTGGGTATAATTAATATCAAAGACCTGTTCGGGACGACATCGGTAATGGATAAGAGAGAAATCGACATGGTTATTGAGCTCGTTCAGTGGGATCCGGAAACGGAATATGACAGACTCGGGATCGAAACCAGAAATTACAATATCCTCGGTGTGCAGCTCCCGCATGTAATCATCCCCGTAAGCACCGGCAGGAATACGTCTACCATAATTGAAGTAGCGGCGCGGAATCAATTACTGAAAATGAGCGGTGTCTATTCGCCGCATAATTTTAATATTTGATCGAATATTCTAACGCCGCCGACAAGGACTTATATGACTAACCTGGTTATAATAAGCGGCGTATCGGGTTCCGGAAAAAGCACCGCGATGAACGTTCTCGAAGACCTGGGTTATTACTGTGTGGATAACCTCCCCATGACCCTGCTCCCGAAATTTATCGAGATTTGTGAAAACTCTCAGGGAGACATAAACAAAATCGCCCTTGCCGTCGATATTCGCGAAGGCCTTTTTTTTAAAGGGGCCCCGGAGGTAATTAAAGACCTAAGAGAGAAGGGTCATCCGATCGACCTTATCTTCCTCGATTCTTCCGACGCCGCGATCATCAAAAGATACAAAGAAACCCGCAGGAAGCACCCTCTGTCGATCAACGGGAATATCATAGAGGGGATCTCAAGAGAAAGGGAAATGCTGAAAGACCTTAAGGATCTCTCAAGCTATAATATAGACACTACCGACTTCAACGTGCACGAGCTTAAGGAGATTATCAAGAATAAATTCGACAGATCGAATTCCCGGAATTTAAGCATCAACATCCTGTCCTTCGGATATAAACACGGATACCCTTATGACGCCGACATGGTTTTCGACGTCAGATTCCTGCCGAACCCCTTTTTCGTAGAAGAGCTTAAGGAGCTAAACGGCCTCGACGACGAGATCGTTGAATTCGTGATGAGCAAAGAGGATACGAAAGAGTATCTGAAAAAACTTACCGAATTCCTCGAATTCCTTTTACCGAGGTATGAGAAGGAGGGGAAATCGTATCTTACGATCGCCGTAGGGTGTACGGGGGGGAAGCACAGGTCGGTCGTCATAACCGCGAAATTGTCCGAACATTTCAAACACCTATCCCCCGTTACGATACACAGGGACATATCAAAGAGCTAAGGAGATTATCGGGATGGTCGGTATTGTAGTAGTAACCCACGGAGAGCTGGCTAAAGAGCTTATATCAGCTGTGAATTTCGTACTCTCATCGAACCCCCCGGTGAAAATGGAAGGGGTCTGCCTTCACCCGGACAGGGAATTCGAAACCTTCAAGCAGGAAATCAAAAACGCAATAAAGAAGGTGAAGGGGAAAGACGGCATACTTCTCGTCACGGACATGTTCGGAGGGACCCCGTCCAATATCAGCCTTACGTTTCTGGAAGAAAACAACGTGGAGGTGATTTCAGGGGTCAATCTGCCCATGCTCCTTAAGCTCGCCACGCTTTCGGACAAGGTCAATCTCGGCGAAGCCGTCAAGATAGCCGAGGCCGCGGGCAGGGACAACATTATCGTCGCGAGCAAGCTCCTGCATGATAGAAAGGGCTGATCAGACATCCTGCCCCCTTGCCGGCCGCCATCGGCCATTATTTAAGCCGAACCGGACCGGCCGTATATTCAATCATCCCGGAATACTTGAAGCGAAGACGAATTGTAGTTAGGTTATTGTTATGAAGAAGGAAGCCATAGAGAAGGTCATACAGGCGTGGATGAACCACCTGCTTGTCGGTCATATGGAAGGGTATAAGCTGGAAATATCCGACGACGTCCTGCCGGAGTTCGCGGCAATTGCGCTTTTTCTCGACTCCAAGACCGTAAGGGCTTCGGGAGAAGTGGAGGAGTACTATGAGGGCTACAGGCAGGCGGCCGTGGACGTCCTAGGCCTGATCGGGGTAGAGATAGCACAGGACGACCAATCGAGGGTGGTTTCGCTCTTTAAAAAAGAATCCGGAGACGATAAACAGGAAGAGCTTAAAAAGCATATCTGGGGTTGATTTCACCCGCATGTAAAGACCCCGGTCCGGGCGCCAGGATGCACCCTCTCAATAACCCTAATGATTCTCGCTGAACGATTCGACTGTTTTCTAATTGACCTCGACGGGGTGGTCTACGTGGGCGAGGAACCGACAGAAGGCTCAGTTCAAACATTGAACCTCCTTAAGAAAATCGGAAAGATAGTAATTTTTTTGACCAACGACCCGAGAATGACGGCGTCGGGATATTCGGAAAAGCTGCGGGGCATGGGGATCCCCGTAAGCCCAGGAGACGTGGTCACGTCGGGAATGGCTATAGCGTACCATATCAGGAATTCATTCGGGGACATAAGAGAGAAGAAGGCGTACGTCGTCGGGAGCGGTTCCCTGAAGGAAGAAATCGGTCTTACCGGACTTGCTATCGTGGACGGAGAGGAAGCCAAACGAGCGGACTTCGTCATAGTCGGAGGGCACCCCGATTTCCATTATGAGGAAATGAAGCTCGCGGCGCTCGCAATACGCAACGGGGCTAAATTCTTCGCCACGAACCGCGACCCCGCCTACCCTTCCCCGGAAGGTCTGATACCGGCGACCGGGGCGATGCTCGCGTCGATAGAGACCGCCTGCGGGAAGAAAGCGGTCGTCGCCGGAAAGCCCGAGATCATCATGTATGAAGTGGCTCTCGCCGAGCACCTCCACAGGGACAGAGACAGGTTCGCGATCATCGGAGACCGTCTGGACACCGATATTGCTGGGGGCAGGAACGCAGGCATATCTACGATACTCGCCCTTTCCGGCTCCACCTCCGAAGAAGATATAAAACACTCCGAGATTAAACCCGACTATGTAATCAGGGATCTGAGGGGTCTTTTCAGCGACGCTCAGGAGACGCTCAGGAAGGATGCCTAGAGTAAGGATAGACTCCATAGAGCTGCAATACGAGATATCGGGCTCAGGGCCGCCCGTCGTATTCATAAACGGCCTGACCATGGACCTCAACGGCTGGCTGCTCCAGGTCGAACCCTTCGGCAGGAATTACAGGATGGTCAGGTACGACTGCAGGGGTCAGGGGGGGTCGGACAGGCCCGACATGGAATATTCGCAGGAGATGCACGCGGAGGACCTCAGCCTCCTGCTGGAAAAGCTGGAGATACCGAGAGCGCATATAATAGGGCTTTCGAACGGGGGCATGATCGCTCAGCACTTCGCGTTGCGATATCCGGAAAAGACGGGAGCGCTCGTACTGGTCGATACATGCTCCTACGTGGATACGCTCCTCGAACTGATAATAACCTCGTGGATCAAATCGGCGGAGGCCGGCGGGGGCGGACTAAGGTATGACGTAGCCCTGCCCTATCTCTTTTCTGAGGAGTTTACGAAAAAGAATCTGGAAAGGATGATGGCGCTTAAGGAAATGAATCTGGCCATAAACCCCGTAAAATCAGTCGTGAGCCTCTCAAAGGCGAGCATGAGGCACGATCTGCGCGAGCGCGTGTCGGAGATTAAAGCCCCTACCCTTATCATTGCGGGAGAGGAAGACATACTCGTACCGGTCAAATACTCGAGGATACTGAGAGAGGAGATTGAAAATTCCACCCTTGCTATTCTTAAAAACTGCGGGCACGTGCCGCCCATCGAGAAACCAGACGAGTTCAACCGGATAGTCATGAGATTTCTCAATGACCACGACAACCTCCTGTAAAACAAGAAGACATTATGGAAGGACCCCGGATCGAGTCCCGGTGATCGGTTATATTATCCGCATAGGCTGTCAAGCCTGTCCGTATGATTACGGAGGGAGCGGGGAAGGGTCGCGCCCGGACGGAACAGGCTCCCGCCCACACAAGAGAATAAATGAAAATCATTGAGAACCTGGGGCCTCTCTCCACCAGGAACAATAAGGCGATCTTATGGATGATAGTGGGCGGGTTCGACTTCGCCACCATGGGGGCCCTGATACACGCCCTCGGAAGCGAGTGCGACTGGCTTATTCTGGCATTCCTGAGAATGCTGATGTCGTTCGCGATATCGCTATTTCTCACACGGCGCGCGGGCTTAAAACCGTTCCTGCTCAATAGACCGCTTTTATGGCTGAGGAGCCTGGTGGGCTGCGCTGCGATGATAGCCACGTTTTACGCCCTGACTGAGCTTCCCATTTCCGACGTCGCGGTTATAACGGAGTCAAGGCCGCTATGGGTAGCTATTCTGGCCGGGATTTTACTCGGAGAGGCAACCGGCAAAAGGGTTTGGATCTCGATTGTTCTCGGGATGACCGGCGTCATACTCGTCGAGCACGCCCACATGACGGATCATATCACCGCCGGCCTCGCGGCGCTCTTCGCCGCCCTCACGGGCGCAATCGTCATGATACTCCTGCGAAAGTTGAGGGATATCGATCCGAGGACGATAGTCGCGCACTTCTCCGGTACCGCAGCGGCGGTATGTCTTCTCCTGATATTGGTGCTCGGGAAGGATTTTAACCTTTCGTTTATGGAGAAGCCGGCGAATCTGCTGATGCTGGCCGGCATGGGGGTATTCGGGACCATAGGCCAGCTCGCAATGACCAAGGCCTTCTCGATCGGCGAAGCCCCCGCTGTCGCCTCGGCCGGTTTTATCAGGGTCGGGTTCTCGGCAGGGTACGACCTTCTCATCTGGCAGCATGTATTCCAGATTACCACCCTGCTGGGCATCGCCCTGATACTGGGCTCCACGGGAGGACTCCTGAGACCCGCTCAAAACTCAACCGAGCATCTAGAGGCCGCCGAAGAAAAGGCGCAAAAAATCGGCGCGGGTTAAAAAACGGCGTGCTTACAGAGGCTCATTCAGAGGATCTCCATACGAAATTCCCTTTCTTGTCTATGTAACCCCAGTCGCCGTTGCCGAGCTCCACGATTGCGAGGCCCTGTGAGAAGCTTACGGCAGTCTGGAACCGGGGCTTTATCACGACCTCGCCCCTCTTGTTGACGAACCCCCAAACGCCGTCCTGTTTAATCGTCGCGAGTCCTTCGGAGAAATCGCCGACTTCATCGTACTCCGGCTGGACTATGAGGAGTCCGCTCTTGTTGATAAATCCCTGCCTTCCGTTTCTCGTTATCGCGGCGGCGCCCTCCGTGAAATGTCTCGCCCCTTCAAAATCCGTTTTCAATTTTACTTCGCCGAATTTATCCAGATACACGTATTTACCATCAAGCACAACGCACGCGAGCCCGTCTGAATACCCCTCTGCCCATTCATACCGGGGCTTGATGAAGACATCCCCGTTTTTCTTTATATATCCGCCCTCACCGTCGACGACTATCAGCGCATATCCGTCGGAAAAACTGAACGCCCTTCCATAACCGGGCTCGATCACCATTTTCCCTCGTTTATTAATGTAGCCCCACAAACCGTTAATTTTCACGCTCGCAAGCCCCTCTGAAAAGGGCTCGGTTTTCTCAAACTGAGGCTCGGAAACTATTTTACCGACGCTGTCTATATATCCGTAACGTCCGTCGATCTTGACCTGAGCGAGTCCCTCCGAGAATTTCTGCGCCTCCTCGAACTGAGGGGTGATGACCATTATATCGAACTCGTTTATATAGCCCCATCTCCCGTCAACTTTCACAAGCGCCCGGTCCTCCGAAAAATCTACCGCGCCTTCATATTTGTACGGTATTACCAGGTCCCCTTTTCCGTCAATAAAGCCCCATTTAAAGTCTCTCTCCACCGGGAAGAGCGGCCCTCTCCCGGTCTCCCCGCCGTATCGGGAGCCGGGCGATGCGCACGACTGAAAGATAATAGCCAATATCAGAATCGTGAGCGCGGCAAAACGTTTCAATCGATTCTCCCTGTTCGGTTATATGTGCTCCGCATTCCGGCGGGCTAAAATTGATAAACAGGGGATAATGATAAACAAAAAGATAGATTTTAAAAGGAATCACCGATCAGACCATTTGAGCGCATTTCCCGCGATGCGGTAATTCAGAGTGCCGGGCCGTCTTTACACAGGAGATGATGAACCTGATTTCGCGCGGGGCCCGGACCCGGATAGCGGAGTCCGGGCGATAGAGTTTAATAAGGTTTACTCTTTCCCGTAAATAAGGAATAATCCGGCTTTTCCCGGCCGCAGATCTGAATTGCCTTTACTTTGATTGGGACTTTGCGGGATGGTAGTATTTCATACAGGTATCGGATTACGATTCACACACAAAGATAACCTCAACAAAGGGGAATATGGATGAGAAAGGTTCAGGAATTAAAGGCCTCCCAGGTTTACCGGTATTGCGACCTCGGCAAGCTCAACATCGCGACGACTGAAGACCTCCCGCCCTGTACGGATTTCATAGGTCAGAAAAGGGCGGTCGAAGCGATAGAATTCGGCATCGGGATGGATTATTCGGAGTACAATATTTTCCTCGTCGGGCCGACCGGCGTGGGAAAATCCACTACGATAGAGACCATTCTGGCGAGAGTGGCCAAAGGCAAGCCGACACCGAAAGACTGGTGTTACGTCTATAACTTTCAGGACCCTAATGAGCCCAGGGCTATAGAGCTGCCGACGGGGAAAGCCAAACTCTTAAAAAAGGACATGGACGATTTCCTTCACATCCTGAAAACGGATATACCGAGGGCATTCGAGAGTAAGGAGTTTGAAGAGCAAAAGCAAAGCATCATGAACGAGTTCCAGAGGAAGAAGAACGTCCTCTTCGAGGAGCTTCAGAAAAAAGCCGCCGAGAACAACATACAGATTCAGTTTTCCCCGACGGGGATAATTACGATCCCGCTCGTCGAAGGGAAGCCGGTCTCTCAGGAGCAATACAGCGCCTTCGACGACGCTACAAAGAAAGAATTAATGGAAAAAAAAGAAAAGACGGACAACGAAGTCGCGGAAGCGTTAAAAACCGCGCGTAAGATCGAAAGCGAGGCCGGGGAGAAGTTAAAGGAGCTTGAGAAAAGGGTAGCGCTCTTCGCCGTACGCGACCTCATCGAAAGTCTGAGCGAGAAATATAAAGTACTTCCGGAAATAATCGATTATTTCGATCAGCTCCAGAAACATATACTCGAGAACATAGACAACTTTCTCCCGGACAAGAACATGCAGGCGGGCGGGATGGCCCTGGCCTTCAGGACACCGCAGCAGCAGCCCCCGACTTTTACCGAATACAAGGTGAACGTGTTCATCGATAACTCTCTCACGGAAGGGGCCCCGGTGATATTCGAGTCGCACCCTACTTATCCGAACCTGTTCGGCTCCATAGAGAAAGAGGCGAGGTTCGGGGCGCTGTTCACGGATTTTACGATGATACGCCCGGGCTCACTCGCAAAGGCGAACGGGGGGTATATCGTGCTCGAGGTGCTCGATATGTTCAAATTCCCGTTCGTGTGGGACTCCCTCAAAAAGGCCATAGAGAACCAGGAGCTCAGGATAGAGGACCTCTATCAGCAGTTCGGATATTCGAGCACGGTCGGACTGAGACCGGAGCCTATTAAGCTCGACATCAAGGTGATAATAGCCGGAAGCTCCTACCTCTATCAGATGCTCTACGCCTATGACGAGGACTTCAGGAAGCTATTTAAGGTGAAAGCCGATTTCGACTCGGTCGTGGACAGGACCGACGAAACGGTATCGCATTACTCCTGCTTCATCAAATCCATCTGCGACAGGGACGGGCTTAACCCGTTTGACAGGAGCGGGCTCGAAACTATGATCGAATATTCATCCAGGCTCTCCGGGGATCAGAGCAAGCTGTCGGTACAGCTGGGCTCGATAACGAAAATACTGAAAGAGGCCGACTACTGGGCGAAGCAGGGCGGCGGGGAAGGCCTTACAAAACGCGAGCACGTGGAGAAGGCTATCGAGGAAAAAATCTACAGATCGAACATGGTGGAGGAAAAGATACAGGAGTTAATAGCAAAGGGGGTACTGCTCGTCGATGTCGAGGGCATGGTGACGGGGCAAATAAACGGGCTCGCCGTCTATAACATGGGGGATTACGCCTTCGGCAAGCCGTCGCGTATAACCTGCGAAACGTTCATGGGGACCGAAGGCGTCGTAAACATCGAGAGGAAAGCCAGAATGAGCGGGAATATTCACGATAAAGGGGTGCTGATTCTGAGCGGCTACATTGGGGCCAGATACGCCCAGAACAAGCCCCTCAGCCTCTCGGCCAGCATCGGTTTCGAGCAGAGCTATGAAACGATAGACGGGGACAGCGCATCGGCCGCGGAGCTGATAGTGCTGCTGTCGAGCCTATCCGGGATCCCGATAAAACAGGGTCTGGCGATTACGGGCTCCGTGAATCAGAAGGGGCAGATACAGCCCATAGGGGGCGTAAACGAAAAGGTAGAGGGGTACTATGACGTTTGTAAGGCCAAGGGCGTTACCGGAGAGCAGGGGGTCGTGATACCGTACCAGAACGTAAAGAACCTCATGCTCAAAAGGGAGATCGTGCAATCGGTCAAATCGGGGAAATTCCATATATACCCGGTCGAGACGATCGATCAGGCAATTGAGATAATGACGGGTAAAGAAGCCGGGACAAGGGGGGCCGGAGGGAAGTTCAAGAGGGGGAGCATAAGCTACCTCGTCGACAAGAAGCTGAGGGAGTACGCCGAGGATTACAGGAAGTTCGGAAAGCAGCAGGCTTTAAAAAAGACGAACAACTCGAATGAAAAATGAAGAGCCGGATTATCTCGAAGGGAGGCTCTTCCGTTTTTTATTAAAACCGAAGAACCTGATGAATTCCGCAAACGCCCTGTCGCTCAATTCCTTGAGTCGGGGCATGTATTCCGGCGTTTCCCGCTTTATACCGTCGGGGTCGATTTTCCCGTTTAATTCCTCTATCTCTTTTTTATTCTCCGGAATGCGGAGCCATCGCTCGACCATCGGCTCGTCGACCTCGAGGTGGAACTGGAGCCCGTAAACGTTTTCCCCGTAGCGGAAAGCCTGATTCCTGCATAGAGGTGAAGACGCTAAAAGCTCGGCGCCGGGAGGGATATCGAAGGTATCGCCGTGCCACTGGAAAATTTTCTCGGTCCCGGAGAAGTGCGAGATAAGAGGGTCCCTGCCGCCCGCCCCCGTGGGGGAAAGGTCATACCAGCCTATTTCCTTCTCCTCATTTTTATACACCCTGGCCCCGAGCGCTTTTGCGATGAGCTGGGAGCCCAGGCATATTCCCAATACGGGCATACCGCTTCCAAGGGCTTTACGAATCGAGTGCACTTCCCGTTCGAGAAACGGGTATTTATCGACCTCGTCCACGTTCATCGGCCCCCCCAGCACTATCAGACCGTCATAACCCTCGAGACCGGGCACGAAGTGGGGATGCCGCTCGAAATTGACGTACTTGATCCTGAACCCTGAATCCTTCAAAACCGGATCGAGGGTCCCCAGAATTTCGTGCGCCACGTGTTGAAAGACGAGGAGTCTAGGCATAAAAGCGAACCGTCAGAGCTTCTATCATTTTACCCAGACCAGGCTCAATTGGAAACTTATCAGGGGCGATAAATCGTAAATTAATTGGAAGTAAGGCCTTGGGGCGCGCTGGGACTAAAGCTTCATTTTTCCTGTAATAATGTCCTTGAACATGGCCCAGTCGCCCATCAGGCTCCATAACGGATACCTGAAAGTCGCGGGCTTATTTTTTTCAATAAAATAGTGTCCAGCCCACGCGAGTCCGTAACCGAAGACAGGGGCGAGTATCAGGAGTACCCACATCCGGGCGAGTATGGCCGTAAGCACGACTATCAGCACGATAACACACCCCGCAAAATGGAGGCGCCTGTTCGCAGCGTCGCCGTGCTCGGAGAGATAAGACGCATAAAATTGATGAAAGTTATCGAATTCCTTTTCGCGGTTTTGAGGCGATTCCATGAGAACCTTCTCTTATCAGTATTAACTAATTATAATCACGATTTCGTATACGGGTGTCGGGTATGGAAATTTCAAAAAAAGTCGTAATCGGCGGGATATGGATCAGCTCGGATAGAAATTAAACCGGAGAGGGCGGCCGGAAAGCCGTCCCTCCGGTGAATTTATTCGATAACTTTCATTAATATAAAGGCTTTAGGGGGCTCAAGCTACTCTCCCTTCAGGTATTTGACCACATCCCCCTGAATGGATTCGTCGACGAGGGCGCGCCAGTCGTCATTGCCTTCGGATATCGCGTTTCTGATTTTTGTCGCGGAGATAAACCCTATATCCTCGGGCGGGAAGAATTCGTTCATCTCGTAGCCCACTCCCCTGCCCCAGTTTACGGACTCGATATCCGGAATCACCAGGACCACGACGTCGTCCCCCTTGCTCGCGTGATACTTTCTGATCATGTCGACTGTCTGCTCCGTGGTAAACGGGTTCTGTGGGTCGGGCGGGATATCCCTGACCATGATAAGGCAGGGGACTCCCTTATCGAGCTTCTGCTTTACCAGACTCACATGCCCCATGTGGTATGGCTGATACCTGCCTATGAATATAGCCCTTCTACCCTTAGAGGGTTTAATATCCGGGTGTCCGTGATTTACAACCTTCCAATCGCTCATTCAAAGCCTCCTTACGCGTATTAAACAGGTTCGCTGATTTTGGATTTTTATTATTCAGGCCAGCGTTACGATATTAAAACGGACTTCATTATACATGCCGCCCGGTAATTTTCAATTTTAGTCACACGCGCCCGCAGCCGCTACTTTCCGCCCAGTATCGACAGCACGGATTTTTTTACTCCCGCCGCGAGCTTCTTCTGTTCTGGGGCGTCAAGGTGAACCCCGTCGACCCTGCTCGACTTCACGTATTTCGACGCGTCCAGGAAGTGACAGCCGGCGGTATCCGCGGCCTTCCTGTATTCTTTGGCGAGCCCTCTTGAAACGGCCGCCCGGCCTTCGAAATAAAATTTCATGAAAGGGGAGAGGGGGCCCAGGGGCTGAGGGGCGATCAATAGGATTTCAGGAACACCGAACCCGGGCCCCGCCATGGCCTTCTGCACCGTCCATATGAGCGACATGCATGAGGCGGCTATATCGGAGGCGGAAAGGTTTAGTGCCTTCCAAAGGTCGTTCGTGCCGAGCATTAAAATAAAGAGATCGATCGGCAAATGGCTCTCCAGAACCAGCGGAAGGGACTTCCTGCCGTTCCTTTCCGCGAGATAGGGGCTGTCCCAGTTTGTCGTCCTGCCCGGGACCGATTCCTCTATCACCCTGTAGGACTCACCGAGCTCCGTCTGAAGTATCCCGGGCCACCGCTCACCGAACGGGAACCTCGTGCCGTCTGAAGGGTTGTAGCCCCATGTGATCGAATCTCCGTAGCATAAAATCGATTTCATATTATCCTCCTGACATAATGATTCATATTCTCCGCGCGGGACAAATGCTAAAGACAGCTAACTAGAGCCTCTCCAGCTTCAATTCCCGGCTGTCGTTCCACTTCCCGGGGGGCGTTTGTTTCTTGGTTGCCTCACCGAGCATGGACAGGTAGCGCTCCCTGCTGACCTCTTTCCCGCCCATCCATCTCATATGGTCGTTCGGCACCTGGGAGTCGATGAAATCGTAGCCCGATTCCTTGAGCCTCTCCACCAGATAATACAGAGCGACCTTCGATGAATCGCTTATATGATGAAACATCGATTCTCCAAAGAACGCCCCTCCCAGCGCGACTCCGTAGAGCCCTCCGACAAGCTTGCCGTCCAGATAGGTTTCAACGGAGTGGGCGTATCCGCGGTCGTAGAGAGCCGTGTAGGCGTCGATCATGTCTTCGGTAATCCACGTCCCGGATTGTCCGGTCCGGCTGACCGCCGAGCAATTCCTGATAACCTCTTTGAAAGACGTATCGAACAGTACCTCGAACATACCGGATTTTATAGTTTTCTTTAATTTTCTCGACAGGTGCAATTCGTGAAAAGACAGTACAAGGCGGGGGTCGGGGGAAAACCACAGGATAGGGTTGTTTTCAGAGTACCAGGGGAAGATGCCGTTTCTGTAAGCGAGGAGAAGCCTCGGGACGCTCAAATCCCCCCCGATCGCAAGAAGACCGTTCGGCTCCGCATGGTCCGGATGAGGAAAGACCAGGGACTCGTCCAGAAGGTAGACCGGCATGGAGAAATATTATACACACCCCGGTAACAATAAAGCCCCCGCCCGAAAAGAACGAGAACAATATATCCGGGGGAAGCAAATCAGTTGCCGCCGCTTGCGTCAGGCCATATTTGTAAAATTACCCGTCCGTGTGTCCGAGGTCCCTCCCGGGAGCCACGCGGTCCCGCACAAGCTGCTTGAGCTCCTTGATATCTGGAAACCTGCCCCTGTCCTTCCTTGACCAGACGAGCTCGTCACCGACCTTTACCTCGAAAATTCCGCCTGTCCCCGGTACGAGCGCCACTTCCCCGATCTCGAGGTCGAATGTGGTCAGGAGCTCCTGTGCCATCCAGGAAGCCCTCAATAGCCAGCGGCACTGCGCGCAGTATGTTATCTCTACTCTTTTTTTATTTCCCATGACGGATGGAGACCCCTGATCACAGATATTTTATCCGCGTGCCGGTCCCGAGTCCAATACGATTGCAGTCAGTAAATAAACGATTGATATTAGAAATCTTATATGAGATACTTGAACCAGTTTTTGCGCAGCGGAGATCAATAATGCTTAAAGAATTTAGAGAATTTGCGATGCGGGGGAACGTAGTAGACATGGCGGTCGGCATAATTATCGGGGCAGCTTTCGGGACGATAGTGCAGTCCCTGGTAAACGATATAATAATGCCCCCCATAGGGCTTGCCCTGGGCAACGTGGATTTCTCGAACCTCTTTTTCGTGCTCAAGGAAGGGACGCCTCTCGGGCCCTACCCCGCGCTTTCGGATGCCGCGAAAGCGGGCGCTGTTACGGTGAACTACGGGAAATTTATCAATACGATAATCAGCTTCCTGATAGTAGCGTTCGCGGTATTTATTCTCGTGAGGAATGTCAACAGGCTGAAGCTCCACAAAGAGACCGCTCCCCCTCCGCCTCCCGAGCCCTCGAACGAAGAGAAACTGCTTGCGGAGATAAGGGACATACTTAGAAATAAGTGATGAACCCCGCCTGGGATAACATTCAGCCACCCTCGGGAAGGCTGCCGCGGTTTAAGGACGGAGCATCTAATGGCCTGGCCGGCAGGGTCATTCAGTTTTATCGTCAGCCCGGCCGCTTGATTCACCCTCTTCTTTCACATCCTCTTTTTTCTCATTCCTGCTTACGGGTTTGAATATCGTGACGGGTATATTGAGGGTCTGCTTTATGAGTCCCAGCAGCCCGAAGCTGACCGCTGTGGGAGATATCATCGACACATCGGGGTGGGATATGTCCCCGGTAACCTTTATCGGGATAGAGACGAAGTTTTTTCCGAAGACGTAACTCACGAGAGGTATCTTGTCAATTACGGAATCCACGGCCATAACGGGAATCACGAGGAGCTGCAGATCGAGCTTCTTGTTTGCGATATCGATAGACCCCTCGCATACGACCTTGATCGAAGGACCGTCCATAATAGCTTCCTTGATCAACACCTTTCCCTCCTTTACGTCCGCTTTGGCCGTAAGCTTATCGTAGGGGAACCCTTCTTTTTCGAAATCAGGGCCCTGGCCCCGGAACAACTCGCCGAAGTTGAGCATTGTAAAAAACTTTGCAAGACCGCCGTATTTCTCTATGCGTCCCTTCCGTGAATCAAGCTCCATCTCTCCTACAAGATTGTTATATATATCGCGCCCGCTACCGTCTGAAGATATGTCGGCCTGGAGATCGAGATCGCCCGATATGATCCCTGCCTTATCGAGGAGACATTTAATGACCGAGGCGAGCTCTCCGCCGCTTGCGGCGGGTTTGAAGTCGAACTTGATCCCCGGGGGGTATACCTGAAGTAGCCCGGGCGTGGAAATACCGCATAAACTGGCGCTGTTGACGTCTATATCGATCCCCTGACCGAGGAATGTTATAACCGTGTCGAGGGAGTCCCAATTCAGCTTCTTGAACGTGAAGTTATCGGATTTGAGGTTTACCGTCCCCTTTACGGGTGAATTCCACGGACCATTCGCCGGAGGTGGTTGCGGATTAGCGGGGGCATCTTTTGGCGAATCCAGCCACTCGAGATTCTTCGTTTCGATGTTCATGTCCAGATCGAATTTTTGCCCGCTATTTTGTAAAGAAGCGGAAGTATTCCGGTTTGTTCCGTCGGGTGTTGCACCGTCGCTTCGGTAAACCAGGGACGAATCGGTCACCGAGAGCGGACTATGAAAAATCAGCTCCTCGGGCAGTTTGATATATGCGGATAACACGTCCATCGCACGGGGCTCTACCGTTCCCGCGAAATTCAGCCTCAGCTCGAGGAGGTCCGTCAAGTAGTCGTTCAGGGAAATATCCACGCTCAACGTGCTGTTTCCCAGAGACACCCCGGTATTGGATATGGAAAGATGCCCGGGTGTCGATTCCACATCGGCGCCGGCTACGTTTATCCATTCGTCATAGCCTTTGAGTTTGAGCTTGACCGCCTTCAGGTCGCCGTTTCCGCTTATTTTCCAATCGGCGGGATTTGAAGCGGGGCCCGAGAATTCGAACTCCTTGAAAAAGGCCGTCCCCTCCGCAGACTCGATATCTTTCAGTCCGGGCTTCAGCGAGTTAACGGATGCCAGCCAGGGGTAGAACTCTCCGATATCGACGCTGGCGTCGGCCGCCGAGACGCTGAAATACGAATTATCCTTCCATTCGTATGAGCCCGACGATACAGAGGCGCCCGATTTACCGGTCTTGATATCGACGTTCTTAACAACTATTTTCTTATTTTCATAATCGAACGAGTCCCCCTTCAGCGCAATCGGATTTGGAAAGCGCTCATAATCCGCGGTGAACTCGTATCCGGACACGCTGACTTTCGCCTGAGGAGATTTCTTCGTATCGCCGATTACTAGTCGCCCCTTAGCGGTACCCCGAACGTTTTTTATAAGGCGCATCTCTTTGTTAAAACTCTCTTCATGAACGAACTGGTCGAGAACGGCGGGTACCTGAGACGGGTCGGCATCGATCATGATATCGAGATTGAATGGCCCGTCGGGCCCGGCGATTCCTAAAAGCAGTGTCCCGTCATGCCCCTTCGAATTCCCGAGCCTGCCCGAGAGATTCGTCCCTTTCAGCATGCCGTCGGCGATCACGGCGTGTCCGTTCGCTTCAACGATGTCGAACTCGGCGACGGGTATGTATATCTCGCCGTCCACCATGTCGCCCTCTATCCTGAATTTCCCCTTCTTCCATAAGCCTCTGAACGAAGTGGCCTTTGCGTCGAGCTTGATTTCGGGCGCCGTCCCGCCCCTCACGACCTCGAATATGGCATCGGTCACTTTATGCTCACCCGCTATGAAAAGCGCGCCGTCTCTGACCGAAACCACATCCACGTTCTTCCCGAGAAGAGACAGGCTCACTTCGGATGTATTTTTGTCAACGATATATTCTCCGCTCAGGTCGAGCCCCGGATTGACAAGCTTGGCGCTTTTCAGCGTGAACACCTGCTTCGCTTCATCGAAATAAATGTCGGCGTCTATCGCCGAAGCACTCAGAGCGAGCTCTTCACCGCCGCCCGTCAATATCAATTTAGGGACCGATGCTTCTATTGAGGAGTGAAACACCTTTAAGTCCCTTGTGTCGAACCTGAGAGCCAAATTCACGGCGGAGTCGGATACGATCTTTTTATCCGGAAGATAAAAGTCCATGAACCTGTGAGGCTTTCCGCCCCTGACGGCCAAAGTCCCCGAACCCTGATAGTTTTTCACGTCTATCCATGCCCTGAAGTCGAACGAGTCCCAGAGATTGGATGCGCTCCTCACCCTCATCCTCAGCTTATCGTCCGGCAGCGAGAGATCGGCGTTCATGCCGCTGAAGCTTAAAACCGGCGCGGAGTCTTTCTGTAATATAAGCGTGCCGTTCTCTATCTCCGCATTAAGCCCCTTACCGTGTATAGCCAGGTTATCGAGCGCCCCTTTGAAGTCATCCCTCAGTGCTCCGAACGAAAATGAGTCGTCGGCCTCCGGGACTTCCTCCGCCCGGGGCTCGTGCATGAGCAGCTTAATTTCAGGCCTGATTACCTTGAGCCTCGCGACTTCCACTCCGCCCCTCAACAGGGGTAATACCCTGGGATAGACGACCAGGCTTTCGAAGCTCCCTTCCGCCCTCCCCGGGATGGAGAACACCCCTCCTCTAAGCACCACATGCGGTCCGGGAAAGAATTTTATTTCCACGTCCTTGAATTCGACGTCCCCGCCTATCTTCAAAGAGAGATAAGAAACAAGCTCCGCTCTTACGCGCTCCGGGCTCACAAGCCTTTTTACAAGCAATAGAGACAGGACAGCCAGAATTACTACTATCCCGACTCCGCCGCCCAGAAATAAAGATATTTTTCTATATTTATTCAATCGGGGAATCCAAGCCTTAAGAACTCACAGGCATTAGCGAATATTGATGGCGAACTTCTTTCTATATTAAGATTAACTAAAATACATGACTTTCACAATCAGAATTTCCTCGGTGCCTGTAATGCGGGAAACCGGCTGAATCACGCGGCCTTCTTTACACCGATGAAAAAAGTCAGGACGGCCCCTATTGCCACGACAAAGGCCGCAAACCCCAGACCGTATCTAATGCCCGAGGTGTACGCATTGTATACATGATGAAATGTGTCGTTAAACGCCGCCTGACCAAAATCGTCAAGCAGCGCCTGTTTGCTCCCGCTTCCGATCATAAAGCCGAGGATGCTGGTTTGATGCTCCTCGGACAGGCGGAGCCCGTAACCGGTCAGACTATCCGTCACGTCTTTCCTGGCCGCAGCCGTGAATATAGTGGTGACTATGGCAAGGCCGAGCGCTCCTCCGACCAGCTGAAACATGTATACGATGCCTCCGGCGAGGCTGGCCCTCGATTCCCGAACATACCCGACGGCTGCTGTGGTTATCGAAGGTATGGCAAATCCGAATCCGGCCCCGGAAATAATCAACCCCGGCAGAAAACCGTAATAACCGCCGCCAAACCCGAAAACGATGATGCCGACGGTCCCGACCAGGGTCAAAGACATTCCGATGAATATAGATAACCGGGGACCTAAATGATTGTATATTTTCCCGGAAATCGGGGCTAATACGGCAAACGTAAGCAGCATCGGGACAAGGGACGCACCCGCCCGGAGGGGCGAATAATCGAAGAACTTTTCATAATACTGCGGCATGTACAGGAGGAGGCTGAAAAAGGCGGGTATCACGGTAAACATTATCGTAGCCGCGAGCATGAACGGGAGGTTGGACATGACGTCTTTCGGTATCAGCGCCTCTTCCGTCCTTCTCTCGATCCGGATAAAAAGGAGCATGACTACGGCGAATAACACCAGGAGGGAAATCGTTTTATACGATCCCCATCCCCATGAATCGGACTGGTTTAATGCATACATGAGCGATACAAGCGAAATTGAAACCGCAGCTATTCCCGGATAATCGACATACTTGTTGCCGCCCCCGACGGGCTGTTTATCCACCGCCAGATAAGTGAGAATGCCGGCGGCGAGGGACAACGGCACGTTCACGTAAAGCACCCAGCGCCAGGACGCGTATTCTGTCAAGACTCCGCCCAGGAGAGGACCCGCGGCGTTACCCACTCCGGCAGCTCCGAGAATAAGACCCACGGCAATGCCCTTCTGACTGTCTGAAACGGAGGAGTATATGATTCCGAGAATCGAGGGCCACAACAAAGCCGCCCCTGCCCCCTGAATCACCCTTGCCCCGATCAGGATGCCGGCGGAGTCCGACAGCCCGCCGATGAGCGAAGCCAGTCCGAAGATAATCAGACCCAGAAAGAATATCCTCCTTCGTCCGAAGGTGTCGGCCAGCCTCCCGCACGTTACCATCAACACCCCGAACATCAGCACGTACCCGTTAACGACCCATTCGATGGTATCGACATCGGTGCGGAAAGCCTTCTCGACCGCCGGGAGCGCGACGTTTATCGCGGCTATGTCGACCGCGATTACCAGCACCCCTATCCCCATCGCCACAAAGGTCAGCGCAAGCTTGCCTGTCAAGGGATCCTCCGTTTATAAGCGTCCCGGAATAATGTCATTTCGGGATAAATTTGTTGACATCCGTATTCCCATCATTTATGAATGTAATACAATACCACAGGGGGGGAATATGATGAGAACGCTCGGCTATACGCTCCTGATTCTATGCGCATTCCTTACGTCTCAGTCCTATTCGAAGATTGTAGGTGAAACAGTCGAGTACAAGGCGGACGGGACGGCTCTCAAGGGATACATCGCGTACGACGATAGCATCAAAGGGAAAAGACCCGGGGTCCTCGTAGTCCACGAATGGTGGGGGCTTAACGATTACGTCAGGAAGAGAGCGGACATGCTCGCGGGGCTCGGATACACCGCCCTCGCCGTGGATATGTACGGGGACGGAAAAAACAGCGAGCACCCCGAGGACGCTCAAAAGTTCGTGACCGAAGTCATGAATAACATGGGGATAGGCGAGAAGAGGTTCAATGCGGCGCTCGCGCTGCTGAAGCAGCAGAAAACCGTGAATCCGGAAGAAATTGCGGCGATAGGTTACTGCTTTGGCGGGGCTGTCGTACTCCACATGGCGCGCACCGGGGCGGACCTCGACGGAGTCGTCAGCTTCCACGGGAACCTGAGCCCCATGTCCGATGCCTCACCGGACACGGTAAAGACAAAGATCCTGGTGTTTACGGGAGGCGACGATACCTTCGTGCCTGAGGAGCAGGTAGACGCTTTTAAGCGGGAGATGGACGCTGCTCACGCAGACTACGAAATAGTCGTCTATCCAGGGGCAAAGCACAGCTTCACGAACCCGGATGCGGACAGGCTGGGCCAGGAAAACAATCTGCCGATCGCCTACAACAAGGAAGCGGACGTAAAGTCGTGGGCGCAGATGAAGGAATTCCTTAAAGATGTATTCAAGCCGGGAAACAATTGACGGGATCGTTTACGCCGCCGATGAGGGTTCCCGGAATTCCCGCCGCAGTATATAACGATCGATCCTAAATATCGACGGATATCTGCATCCCCGCGACGAGGGCGTCCGGTATGCCCGCGTCCCCACCGGGATGTACTATAAGCTGTACGTCAGGCTGTAAGCCGAGCCAGGGCGTAACCTGGTATATGTAGGTGCCCTCGATGCCGATTTCATAGTCCCCGTTGTCCAGATCCCGGCTGACCTTGCCGTATGCGAAACCGAAACCGGCCGTGTCGTTATTCCTGCCCGGCAACAGACCCTCGTACGAGAAACCTCCGGAGAGAAAAAGCGGGAACAGATTGATTCCCTCCTCCGGAGCGAACGTCGAGGCCGCCCAGAGCGTCATGCCCTGACCGCCGTCCCCGGGCTCGCGGTAGACCATCTGATCCGCGATCATATAAAAGCCGTAATTCCCGTTACGCTTATTCTCATCGTCCGAAAGCTCATCGAAATCGCCCGTGTCGTAGTAAGCGCCGATTTTATATTCCCCCGGGAGCCCCGCCGAACCTTCCTTCCTCCCGGGCGTGTAACCCGCTTCGCTTATCAGAATCACACCGTCGCCGAACGTGAAATCCGTTTTGATAGAAACGCCGGAATTGCCTCCGGATACGGGGGCGGCGTTATATACACCCGCGGCCAGATAAAATTCGTCTAACGGTTTTACACTGATACGCGCGCCGAGCGCCGCGTCCGGGTTACTAAGGAAAGCCGGGATATTGTACTGAAGGCTTATCGGGTTGGTATCAACCGCAGAGTTCACGTAGAGGTAAAATACATCAGCGGCCGCGAAATCGTCCCCTATGCCCATGCGCCCGAGCGCGACCGTCAACTTGTCCTTACATAGCCCGGTCTCAATATAGAACTGGTAAAGCTTTACTACCTTGCCGTTGTAGTCGTTCGAAACCGTGAAGTAATTACCGATGTCACCCCCGCTCAGGTTCTCGCCGAACGCCCAAGCGCCCGAGACGACGAGCTTTGTATCCCTTATCGCGAGCAGCTTTTCGAGGTCGAAATCGAGATAGACGTCGAGGAGTCCCGCGTACTTTATCCCCTTTCTTATTCCTCCCGCAGGGTTCCCGAGCAGAGAGGCGCTGTAGCCGGCCGTGGGAGTGAGCCCCCATTCGTTGAGCCTGTCTCTCAAGCCGTCCCAGCTTCCGGTAAGATGCTCACGCGTAGAAAGGTCTGAGAAGAAGGAGCCCGGTTCCTTGCCGGAATCTTCCCCGGCCCGGGCAGAGAGCGCCCCGGCGAATACGAGATACACATATCAAATAAACTGTAAGAAGCTTCATAACAGCACGGTCCGAAACCTCTGCGAGACTTCGACGGGACGGTCAGCAAATTCTACTGCTTTGAGCGAATAACCGCAAGATAGAATCGGGGCCGGTCAATATAGAACCGGTGACAGATTATTCATCCCGGGTCTCTAGAACAATCCCCAGAAAGAATCGCGCAGATTATAACCAACGCCGTCCCAGAACCCGCAATCGGAAGTGGTGTCAGGTTTGGCTTGAATATCATTTACAGGGGTTATAAATACGAGGTTCTTTGAACCGGGACCGAATTCAGGCCACATGGCCGCTCCCCCGTCCGGATTCAAATTCTTTGCAAAATCCGTCCAGTAGCCGACCATCAGATTGGAAAGCCCGTTCTCCTCCGCGGTGAAGGTCCGGCCTGCGTTCTCGGCCGTGTGGAATACGAACGGCAGCTCCACCGAATGGCAGACAGCGTCCGCGCAGGCCGGAAACTGGGTCCAGATGTTGAAGGACGGTATGTGGTGAAACCGATATGACCAGGTTTGACGGGAGGCATGCGATACCGCGTCCAGACTCGGGCACGCGAAAAGGTATTCCGAAAGCACCCTGGAGATAAGATCCGTGTTGTCCTTCCCGTTCGGCGGATACTTCTTGTATATTTTCTTTCTTAACTCTCCGTCCCGAAGAATGAAATCCATCGTAAGACGGTAATCAAAATCGGATACGGTTTTCCAGCCGAGCCCGGATTTCGCCTTCTCTACGAATATCAGAGCCTCGTTCGCGTTTGTGCCTATAATAACCGGCTTGGTCAGTTTGCCCTTCAAGGCGGCTTCGAGCGGCTGCTCCGTCAATACATCCCCGTCGATCACGGGCGCCCAGACAAGCATATCGCCTATGCCGTGGAGGAGCGCGGGCCAGACGAGGTCTCGCTGCGACTGCGCGTCCAGCACCACCTCGGGCAGCTTCGACCTCATGCACCCTATATCGTCAACCGGGCAGCCGAGATTGGAAGCAAATTCCTTAGCTATCGAATGAGACTGTTTCAGGCTCTTGTAAGGAAGCCCGAGCGGGTTGCTCTCCATTATGCCCGCCCGGAAGAGCGGCTCCGAGCCGGGGGACGACAACATATGGAGCCCTACGCTCATGGCGCCCGCGCTCTCGCCGTAGATGGTTACCTTATCCGGGTCTCCGCCGAAGGCGCCGATATTATCGCGCACCCATTTTAGCGCGAGAATCTGATCGAGTATACCGAAGTTGCCGTTAATCTCCTCGCCCGTTTTCTTGTCCCTAATGCCTGACAGAAAGCCGAATGCGCCCAGCCTGTAGTTCATATTCACGACGACGACGTCCCCGTAGGCGGCGGTGTACGCACCGTCGTAACGGGGGTTGGCGTTAGAGCCGTAAACAAACGCTCCGCCGTAAATAAACACCATGACGGCCCGCGGAGATGCGGAAGCGTCGGCGGGAGTCCAGACATTTACACTGAGACAATCCTCACTCTGGGGAGTCGTGACCGGCGTAACCTGAGGGCATGAAGGCCCCATGCGTGTAGCATTTAACGTCCCGTTCCACGCCGTCTTGGGGACGGGGGGACGCCAGCGGTTCTGCCCTCCCGCGGACTCGGCAAACGGAATGCCGAGATACGCGTTCACCGCTTTCCCTTCCGACGTCATAACCCGATTGCCGCAGAGAGAGCCCTCCTTTATTTTTATTTCGCCGGTCGAGCAGGGAGGTTTTTCAAAGTCCGACGTGTCCTGATAAATCGGGGGCGCGGCCGGCGTCTTGGTGGAGGTAGCTGATTTATTTCCGGCGCAGCCGAACGATAGAAATGAGATGAGAATTACCGGGAGAAAAACCCTCAATAATTTTTTCATGCTATTTTCTCCTGGCAAATTGCAGGATCAGAGCTCATAGAGGGTCTCGTCTATCCTGGGTTTCGGTGCAGCTTTCCCTGAGCCCTTTTTCTTTTTGTTTTCGAATTGAAACGAGTCTTCTCCGAGCAGGCCGCCCAGGTCTTCCTCAATCTTATCCGGGTCCTCGCCCCTTTCCATGCGGGCGAGGGCTTCTTCCATCCCTTCTCCGAGCGAAATACCCGCCGCGTCCGTGAGCTTTCTCATGAGGTCCGCCGCCTGCGTGGGGTCGTTCTCGTCCATGCCCTCCGCCTCTTTCTCAAGCATTGCCATAGCCCTCTCGAGCTTAGTCTCGTCTATATCCGGCACTCCGGCGCCGGGACCGACTTCTTTATCTTTTTTAGATAGCGTTGCGAAGGAAGAAAACATCCTTTCGAGCTTGACCCTCTTGCATTCGGGGCATTTTGGGACAGTGGTCGTATCTATCGTACGGGAGTAGAACTTATAGACCGTATTGCATTTCTTGCAGTAAAATTCATAAATCGGCATTTATGCGCACCGTCGTGAATTTATTATACACAAATATTAATCTTTCATCCCCCCACGTAAGCGGGCGTTAAAGCGTTGTCCAGCCGCCGTCGATGACGAGGTCCGAGCCCGTGACGTACTTAGAATCGTCGATGACGAGGTTAACCCCCGCCCTTAACCCTCCCGCTGTGGAAAAGGGGGAGGGAAATAAAGAATGCGCACTTCGACACGCTCAGTGCGAACGGGGGGGTGTCGCCGCGGAGTTGCGGAATGCCGCGGTCGCTTGATATGGATTATGTTACTCCGGAACATAGATGAACAGGCACATTCGCAATTAGCTAAGGAAGAACGATTTCCGCACACGTTCGAAATCGTCCTCTCAATGACGACGTTATTAAAATCTACTCACATTCATTCTTTAAGTGCCCGGGCCGCATTCCATGCTGTTCTCGGCGAGGGCGCGTCCCATGTGCAGCTTCCCGTTTGCGTCCCGCAGCGCCGTGCGTAGCCCCTCTTCGACAACAGGGTGATAGAAAGGCATCTCGATCATACAGGGGACGGTCATTTTCAATTGATGGGCCCAGGCCAGCAGCTGGCCTATGTGCTCGGCGCGGGGGCCGAACATCTCGGCGCCAAGGAATATGCCCGTTCCGTACTCGGCGTATATATGGAGCAGTCCCTTATTCCGCAGCATGACCCTGCTCCTCCCCTGGTCCTCGAACGAAACCCGACCCGTGACGAAACAAAGCCCCTCCTTTTTCTTAAGCTCGTTATATCCGGAGCCGACTACGGCCATCTGGGGCTCCGTAAATACGACCGTGATTGGGCTTCTCCTCCTGCCCGCGCTCACGTCGGGGTAACGGTAAGCGTTCTCTCCCGCGATACCGCCCTCGTCAGCCGCTTCATGGAGGAGAGGGACGTCGCCGTTGGAGTCCCCGGCGATGAATATGGGGCTCTTGCCGCACTGGAGCGTGTATCGGTCGTAAACCGGCACGCCCCTCTTGTCGAGCTCGAGGCTCGTATTTTCGAGCCCGAGGTCTTTGACGTTAGGCACCCGCCCTGTCGCCGCGAGGGCGTAATCGAACGTCTCGACGCGCTCTTTACCCCGGAGGTCTTTAAAGCGGACCTCGACCCCGCCTTCTTTCTTTTCCACGCCGAGCACTTCGGCGTCGGTATCAATATAGAACTCGCCGGCGAACGTTTTTCCCGCGTACTCTTTTATCTCGGGGTGATTGAGGGGGCCCAGAAGTCCCTGCTTGCTCAATAGCACGACCCTTACGCCGAGCCTCGCGAGAGCCTGACCGATCTCTAACCCGATGATACCGGCCCCGAAGATGACGACGGAGGTAGGAAGGTCCCGCCAGTAAAACACGTCGTCGCTGACGACGAGCCTGTCCCCGAGACCCTGAAACATAGGGAGCACGGAAGGGCTCGACCCCGTAGCTATAACGATCGATCCGGCCTTTACAGTGGTGTGGTCATCGACAATGAGAGTGTTGTCGTCGATGAAGCGGGCGTGTCCCTTGAGGTTGCTCCCTGAAGGCATCGATTCAATCGAATCGAGGACGAAGCTGACGAAACGGTCGCGCTCGGATCTCACACGCTCCATCACTTTTACGCCGTCGACTATCGGCTTACCCCCGGGGAAAACACCGAACGCGGGGGCTTCCTCGATCGAGTGAGCCGCGTCTGCCGCTGCAATGAGCAGTTTACTCGGCATGCAGCCGACCCTCGCACATGTTGTGCCGTACCGCCCGCCTTCTATGAGAGCAACCTTGTCCGTATGTTTGCTGACTGCGCTGTATGCGACCATACCGGCGGTACCGGCGCCTATGATTGCCACATCGACTTTAATATTCTTCACGCTCCAACTCCTGTTTCCACATGTTATTTTTCAGCGCGGAAGAGACCGGCGCGCGAAGCCGGGATTCAGACCAGAAGCGCCGAGCCCCTCTTCGCGGCCTCGCCCTCGTCGACCTTTTTTGTCTTGGGTACGTCCATGCCCCTCGTCACGGCGGGGCGGCGCCTGACGGCAGTCATCCATCTCCTGAGGTTCGTAAGGTCGTCGATATCCACCCCGGCCCAGTTATGGAGCGTAATCCAGGGGTACGCGGCCATATCCGCAATGGAGTAAATATCCCCGGCTATGAATTCGCTATCCCCGAGACGAGTGTCGAGCACGGTGTAAAGCCTTTTCGTCTCGCGCTGGTAACGGCCTATGGCGTATTCTATCTTTTCAGGCGCGTACCTGTAGAAAACATTAGCCTGTCCCTGCATCGGCCCTATGCCGGCCATCTGGAACATGAGCCACTGTATCACCGTAGATCGCCCCTTTACGTCCGTGGGAAGGAATTGCCCCGTTTTCTCGGCGAGGTAGATGAGTATCGCGCCCGACTCGAACACTGCGAAATCGTCGTTATCGCGGTCGACTATTGCGGGTATCCTGCCGTTCGGGTTTATCTTCAGATACCAGTCCTGCCTTTGCTCGAACTTGCTCAGATGGAGGTGGATCAGATTGTAAGGAAGTTCCGTCTCTTCGAGCATTATCGAGACCTTCCTCCCGTTTGGCGTGTTGGACGTATAAAAATCGATCATGCGGGCTCTCCCTTTGCCTTATTCGACGGCTTATATAGCCTCTCAGTTAATAATCTTACTTCATAGATTTAGTTGATGAAAACTATATCCGGGATTCGGAGAGGAACGTTCCGGCGGCGTTTATCTCACCCCGTGTGAGATTGTGCCCGTTTTCCTGCCAGAACACCTCCACTCGGGCTCCGGCTTCCTTGAGGAGCCCTGCCAGGTTTTCCGTGCCCTCGGGGCTGACTATCGGGTCGTTCTTACCGGCCGTAATCAATATATCTGTATCGGAGAGGTCGGGCAGGCTCTCGGGTATGAAAGGGACCATCGGATGAAAGAGCACAGCAGTCGGGATGATGCCAGACCGGGTGAGAAGAATACTCGCCGCTATATTGGCCCCGTTTGAATAGCCGACAGCGGTCAGCATGCCCCTGTCGATGGAGTAAAATTCGGAGGCCCGGATGATGAATTCCGCGAGCTCGTCCGTCCTGTAACGTAAATCCTCGAGATCGAACACCCCTTCCGAGAACCGCCTGAAGAACCTGGGCATACCGTTCTCCAGAACTTTGCCGCGAGGACTGAGGATCCCGGCTCCGGGCAGAATCCTGCCCGCGACAGGTATGAGGCTCTCCTCGTCGCCCCCCGTTCCATGAAGAAGGAGGAGCGTTTTATCCATGGTTATGTCGGCGGGAGGGACGTAGATGTGAACGAATGCGGGCACAATGCTCATATTTGCCTCTAATCAATCGGAGGGAGGACGCTTTCTATCTCGCCCCTCCTGAATTCGAGCCAGTCGGGGAGCATCAATCCGCGACCGAGATTAGCCAGGTCCTCGTCGACCGCGAAACCGGGCGAATCGGTCGCTATCTCGAAAAGAACCCCGCCGGGCTCGCGGAAATAGACCGACTTGAAATAATTCCTGTCGAGCTGGGGTGTTACGTTGTGGCCTAATGAAAGAAGCTTCTCCCTGATTCTGAGCTGGCTCCCCTCGTTCGCGGTCCTGAAAGCTATGTGATGCACCGTTCCCCCGGCAACACTGCCGCGTTGCCCTGAGGGGAGACAGACGAGGTCGACGATATTGGCATTCGCGCTGTTCGGGTTCACGAACCTGAAGCGGTTTACATTCTCGTACTTCTTCTCGTAGCCGAAGACCTCGGTCAGTAATTTTGCGGTCGCCTCGTAGCCCTCGAGGGACAAGGCCGCGCCGTGGAATCCCCTGATGCCGAATTCTTGAGGCACATCGTCCGCGTCCCAAACCTTTCGGTCGTCACCCGCATCGGATACAAGCTCGAGCTTGAGCCCGTCCGGATCGAGGAAAACGAGGACCTCGTCGCCTAACACGGAGGAGGGGTTGTTGTAGGTGACGTTATAATGTCTGAAACGGTAGAGCCAGAAGCCCATGGAACCCTCCGGAACCGAAAATGAGACGGCGGTCACCTGACCCGTGCCCGCCCTGCCCCTCCTTATCCCCTCCCAGGGAAAGAAGGTCAGTATTGTTCCCGGCTCGCCGCGCTCGTTTCCAAAATAAAAATGATATGTCGTGGGGTCATCGAAATTGACCGTCTTTTTGACGAGCCTGAGACCGAGGACTTTAGTGTAGAATTCGTGGTTCTTCCTTGCGCTCGTAGCGATCGCGGTTATGTGGTGGATCCCGAGTATCTTGTCCGGCATATCGACCTCTCTGAAAGCTCTGAGCTTTACTCAAGCGTAATGAAAACAGACCTTCGCGGCCTGTTGTTAGTGACTCTGGTCCTGTGCCCTTTGCCTGTCACGTCTTCGACAAGCAGCACGTCCCCGCCCCGGAATATCCTTTTCTCTCCGTCGCTGACCTCCAGTTCTATCTCGCCGTCGAGGAGGACGATGTACTGCCTCTCGGGGGCATTATGCCAGTCGTAATCGTAGCCGGCGTCGTTTTCCCTGAAGATAATAGAATTCACGGGGAACCTTTCGGAAAGCCTTCCGATAGGGCCCGCGTCACCTAGGACGAGCTCGATCTCGCCGAAGCGGGACTCCCCCGAAGGGTCCGAGTATATTCTCGTGATTTTCATTATGGGCGTTTCCCGTCAATATCTCGAATACTCGGGGTCGAGGTATATGTACAGGCGCTTTATCTTCCCGTCCCTGATCTCGAAAACGTCGCACCACTTGCTGTCGGTCCAGCTCTCGCCCGTCTTGAGCTTCCCCTCGCTCGACCCCTCGGCGACGACCATGTCACCCTGAATAATCCAGTTTATGTACGCATGGTGGTGTATGAATTCAGCGACGCGCGCACCCAGGTCCGAAAAAAGCCTCTTGTATTCGACTGCGCCTCTGGCGACTCCCCAGTTCGGAAAGAACACCTCCGCGTCTTCCGCGAAGAGGTGGAAAAAGTCCCTCCCGTAGTCGAGACTCTTCAGGTATTCGGTAGCTATCGATTTTCTCTCTTCGTCCGTCATTGAGACCTCCCCGATCTTTGATAACGCTATATATATTATATAGGATTGACCCGGGTCAGCCACTTATAGAGCGGGGACATCTCCCTCAAAATGTTGAAACAGTAATCGACGAACCGGGGAGAATACACCTCGTCAGACAGGGCGCTCTCATAGTACGTATAAAGGCCGTTATGGAGCAGTAGATCCGCTCTCGTGTGACCGGGATCATAACCCCGCGGGACTTTCTTATAATGCCGGCCGCCTATCTTATATGACGGGTTCGCGGTTATCCGGTCCAGAATCCTTTTTAGCTCAGCGCCCTGCCTCGGGTGGACCACGGAGTCCCTGTACCGTCCGAGCAGATCGGCGGGGAAACGGTACTCTCCCGCGCCTACGAAGATCGAGGATTTATTGAGCTGTACGTAATAGTTCGGGTTCTCGAGCTTTTTCCTCGGGCCCTCCCAAAAGAGGAGTCCGATGTGGGTCTTATAGGGGGTCTTATCCGCGGAGAACCTCGTGTCCCTGTACATCCGGAATATCGATTTATCGATCAGGGGGATAGCCGATACCCGCGGGGATATGGTTTTGAGCCTCTCTCCCATATCAACGACGAAATCCTGGGCCGGCCGGAGAACACGGTCTTCGAAAACGCCCCGGTTGGATTCGAACCACTCTCTCCGGTTGTTGAGCTCGAGGTCCCTTAAAAAATCAAACGTTTCTTTCCAGAACCCGCCGAATTTATCGTCGCCGCCCATACAATCATCCTCACAGATTCGATGCCGGATTTCAAGCATGAGGATATTGAATTAGGGGGCAAGAAGCGGAGTGCGGCGTAACTGGGAAGTCGCTACTCTATAAAACACATGAATAAGGAGGCCTGTAATGTCTTCGACAATGACGATAAACTATTCCGTGATGACGTTATTGCTAAACGACGATGACCGCTGGGAGGCGCTGGAGCGCCGCGACAGGAGAGCGGACGGATCTTTCTACTATTCCGTGCTGACGACGGGGGTCTACTGCCGGCCTTCGTGCGGGTCGCGGCTGCCGAGGAGGGAAAACGTCCGCTTCCATGCGACACGCGAAGAGGCGGAAAGGAAGGGCTTCCGTCCTTGCAGAAGGTGCCGCCCGAATGAGGCAGCTTTCCATGACGAGCGAACCGCCCTCGTGGTGAAAGCCTGCCGCCTGATGGAGGAAGCGGACGAAATGTTGAGTCTCGATGAATTGGCTAATACTCTCGGCATGAGCCGTTTTCATTTCCACCGCGTTTTCAAAGCCGTGACCGGTCTCACGCCGAAGGCATACGCCGGTGCACTCCGCGCGAGGCGCGTGAAGGAAGAACTCAACCGGAGGGATAGCGTGACCGGGGCGATCTACGGCGCGGGGTTCAATTCGAGCGGGCGGTTTTATTCCGCGGCGACGGACATGCTCGGCATGACGCCTACTATATTCCGTTCGGGCGGGAGGGGCGAATCTATTCGCTTCGCAGTCGGTGAATGCTCTTTGGGCGCGATCCTCGTCGCGGCCACCGGGAAGGGAATCTGCGCCATCACGCTCGGTGACGAACCGGGCGCTCTCATAAGGGAGTTTCAGGACCGTTTTCACAACGCGGAGCTCATCGGCGGCGACGAAGGGTTCGAGAGGCTAGTGGCGCGCGTCGTAGGGTTTGTCGAAGCCCCGAGGCTGGGCCTGGATTTACCGCTCGACATGATGGGGACGGCCTTTCAGACGCGAGTCTGGCAGGCGCTCCGCCAAATCCCCCCGGGGTCAACGGCAAGCTATACGGAGATCGCAGAGAAGATCGGGTCGCCGAAAGCCGCGCGCGCCGTAGCGAAAGCCTGCGCATCCAACAAAATCGCGGTCGCCATACCGTGTCACCGTGTCATACGCAGCGACGGCTCCATCTCAGGATATCGCTGGGGTATAGAGCGGAAGCGGAGGCTCCTCAATAGGGAAGCCGAATAAATAACTTCAATGACGTATCGGTATCAGATAACCGTATATCCGCGCTTTCTTGCCGCAAGGAGCCTCACGAATATGACAATATGCGTGAAGATGATTACCGGGACAATGAAAGTCAGGAGGAGGTTAAGCGGGAGCATCAAAAGCTCGTCCATCGAGCCCGGCTCCGAGAACGCGAGTCTCGCCACGGTCATAACAACTAACAGGATGTCGGCAAAGCCGAGCGCGTTCCAAAGCAGATAGAGGGACCAGCCGGCCTTTCCCGCGGGCCTGACGAAAATGACTAAAACAACTGCATACGCGGCGGCCGCTATATCCCCCCATCCGCCCCGCACCGCGAAATCATAGGGGAGCCTGCCCTGCGAGTAGAGAATCAGGAAATATATGCCGACGAAACGTGTAAGGTGGAATAGCACGAGCGCCCTTACGTCGACTGAAAGACACCAGTCCCTGAAACCTGGGGAAAACACGAATACGAGAACCTGAGCAATAACGAGTCCGAGCAGAACGGCCTGGGGGAATGGAGGAACGAGCCTGGAGAAGAGGCCCGACGCCCCGGCAACGAGCGCCGCCAGGAGCCATACACATACGGCGATCAGGATTTTTGTCGAATTCATCATGGGTTTCGAGAGCACCATAGCCTCACTAATCTCTCTAATCATGATTTTATCCCATCCTGCTGTATTACCAAGCGGAATATTTATGTCTTTCGACCCTTCGACTGTACACTAAGTGTGCGCTCAGGTCGAATGGGGTTAGGCTTCGGTTGGTGGCTTGAGCAAAGGAGGAAGGGAAGTATGGTATATGAGCGCAGATTCTGCGCCACACGTTGTGTGTCAGTGGAGACGGAATATGTGGAGAGGGGTGTAGACCGAGCCGTCCCGCCTGGTCTCGCTTTTGACGACGGCTATCTCTTCTATCGTGAACTTACATTTTTCGTGTATCGGCAGGGTTTCTTTTATCTCGAGCCTGCTCTTGATCCTGCCTATAGTGACATGGGGGATAAACTTGCGCGTTTCCCTCGGAAACCCGAGGGCCCCGAGCCCCTCGTCCATACTGCTCTGAAGAGACGAAAGCTCCGGGTTTTCGGATAATCCGGTATATAGAATCCGGGCATTTCCGAGGTCGGGGAAGCCGCCGAAATTCGATACGCTCATTTCGAACGGGGAATAGTTTCGGACGAGAGCGCCTATAAGTAAAGACACCTGCCGCGCACGGGCGTCATCGACGCTGCCCAGGAACTTTAGAGTAACGTGGAGCTTGTCGTCGTTTTCCCACTTCACACCCTCGCACCGGAGCTTCAATACCCTTATATATGCGCCAATGACGGCTTTGACTTCTTCCGGCAGAAGCGCGGCTATAAAGAGTCTCAATAATTCACCCGCAGAATGATGTCGTTACGCCCTGTACAAGCCGGAGAATAGCGATCGCTCTGTTATTGTCTGCACCAGGTTGGAAAAGTTTTACCCCCTCCCTGGCTGAGACGCCTCTGGTTCTCTCCGTTCATATACATTATGTAAAGGTCTTTTGCGCCGTTGCGCGAGGAGCTGAAAGCAATGTAATGACCGTCGGGAGACCAGGCGGGGTTCTCGTTTCTCGACCCTGAGGTGAGCCTCTGCTCCCCTGAGCCGTCGGGACCGATCGTGAAGATGTTTGCACCGCCCCCTTCGACCTTCACGAACGCTATCTTGTTGACCTGGGGATTCGGGGACCACGACGGGTCTGTGCTGTACCCGCCGGAACTGATCTTCCTAGCCCCGCTTCCGCTTGAGCTCATTACGTATATCGCAGGGTTGCCGCCCCTGTCCGACACAAACGCTATCCTGGTCCCGTCGGGAGACCATGTCGGAGAAACGTCTATGGCGCTGCTCCTCGTCAGGTTAACCGCCCCTTTTCCGCTCGGACCGGAGACGTATATGTCTCCGTTCGCGCTGAAGGCTATCTGATTCCCGCTTGGCGACCATGCGGCGGTCTGCTCCAGCTTGAAGGCGCGGGTGAGCCTCTTCTCGGTCACGGCCGGCCTGAGCGTGATCAGGTAGAGGTCCTGGTCCCATACCTTGTCCGAGTTGAATATTATCTCGCTGCCGTCGGGCGAGCAGTCGGGGGACATAATAAGAGCGCCGTGTCTCGTGAGCTGATTCAAATTCGCCCCGTCGTAGTCCATTATGAAGAGGTTTCTGTTCCTGGTCCCTCCAAGCACGAAAGCTATCCTAGATGTGAAAAACCCGTCGTTCCCGGTAATCTGCTTCATCACGAGGTCCGCGAACCTGTGCGCCGCTTCCCTCACCTTCCCGGGAGTGGCTTCGTACGACCTCCCGAGTAAAGGCCTTTCCTCCCTGACGTTGTACAGCTGAACGGCGTATTTTATTTTTCCGCCGCTCGACTGGTACTGCCCCGCGATCAGATAGTCCGCCCCGGCATCGAAAAACGACTGGAAGCTGATGTTGTTTACGTCCGCGATAGCCCCGCTGCCTGTGCTCACATCAAAAAGAGCCGCGTTCTCGAGGTCGTTCCTGACGACCTCCGCGAACTCTCTCCCTTTCGGATCCGCGGACCCTATGCTCGAGAGATCGGGTATGACTATCGGGATCCTCTGGATGATCGGACCTGTGACGTCCGGAAGCTTGATCTGGGCATAAGCCCAGGCGGTGATCGTAAAAAAAACGGTGAGCGACATCAAAAAAATTCTAGAAGCCATCGTAGTCCTCCCTGTAAATCAGTATACGGATTATCGGAACGATAATAATCGAAAATAAATTTAGCCTATGGGGGAACGAAATGCCAGTTTAATCGAGATTTCCGGTAAAAACAGGGATGTTATTCTTCGAGCTCCACGTTCCAGTACGAGATATCGACGAAATTCAAAAACGGCTCCCATTCCTTGTACATCACGGTTTTGATGTAAATGTTCGAAAACGGGTCCCAGAGCGGTTTCTTCGGTCTCCTCTTGAGCCTCATTCGCGCCTGCTCCGGAGTCCTGCCGCCCTTTTTCCTGTTGCAGTCAACACAGCAGCATACGACGTTATCCCAGACGCTCCTACCGCCCTGTGAGCGGGGAACGACGTGGTCGATCGTCAGCTCCGAGCGGGAGTACTTATGCGCACAGTACTGGCACGTACCGCCGTCCCGTCTGAATATGTTGATACGGTTGAACTTCGCCTCTTTCCTGATGACACCTTCGTACCTTACGAGCACTATCACGCGGGGGCTGAGTATCACCGCGTTTACGGTCCTGATTACGTCCTCACTCCCCTTCATCGCGGATATCTGCGACCAGGACTCAAAATCGAAGGTCTCGTAACCGGAGCCGACGGCCTTTGCCACTCCGCTGTACATCAGCACGAATGCCCTTTTGACGCTTGTGATTGTGACCGGGACGAAATAGCGGTTAAGGACTAACACGGGGGCGGTTAGCATATGGTAAGTGAATTTACCCTTTTTTATTGGTCTATTCAAGTAAAAATGTGTTAAAGTCGCGTTAAGAAATAATTTTTTTTGGATTGCCGGCGAAAAACGAATTTACTTGACTTATAGGCTCTTCCGTTCAAAGTATTAGAGGAAGCCAATGAATACGCTCACATCCGCCTTTTTGATACAGCTCGCCCTCTGTTCGATACTCTTTGCAATGCTTTTTTATCTGGTAACCGCAAACGCAAGGATTAAAAAAGAGATAGAGTCCGAAACCAAGAGCCTGAAGGACCGCACAAAGGGTTAACGTATGTATCCGGAACTGGTCAAAATCGGGAACTTCTCAATATCTTCGTTCGGAGCGATGATCGCGCTCTGCTTCATCGCCGGGTACTGGGTAATAACGCTCGAAGCCGGGAGAAAGGGACTTAACGACAAACTCGTGGGGAATATGTTCCTCGCGACGATGGCGGGCGGGATTGTCGGGGCGAAGCTGCTATATGTGTTCGAGAACGTACCCCTGTCGGAGATTCTGAGCCATCCCCTCAACAACCTCCTGTCGCGAGGAGGGCTCACTTATTACGGCGGGTTTTTCGGCGCGCTTGCCGTCGTATGGTTCATAGCCCACAGGAACAAACTCAGCATGTGGGTCGTAGGCGACCTCGCCGCCCCTGCCCTCGCTCTCGCATACGCCATAGGAAGGATCGGCTGTTTCCTCGTGGGGGACGATTACGGCGTCCCGTCGGACCTGCCCTGGGCAATGGCCTTTCCGAAGGGGCTCCCGCCGACGAACGTCCCGGTCCACCCGACCCAGATATATGAAATAATAATAATGTCGGTCGTGTTCGTATTCATATGGAAGATAAGAAAAAAGGAAAAGCCCGCCGGGTGGCTTTTTTCCATATACCTCATCATAGCCGGACTCGAAAGATTCCTGATAGAGTTCCTGAGGAGCACGACGCCGAGCCCCGTGCCCGGCCTCTCCGTAGCTCAGCTGATGGCGGTTCTGCTGATAGTTATAGGCGCATACAAGCTCTACGCCCTGAATACAGCAGGCGAAACGGCGGCAGAGACCGCAAGCCCCAAAAAGCCCGGGAAGAAGAAAAAGGCGTAATTCAACAAACGGCTCAGGTAGTTAAACTCGAACCATACCTTCCTTTCCATTGTATGCGCGTTGGGTATCTTTTATCCCCCATGAACAGGATAAGCAGGAACGACCTCGTCTTAGCGGCCCTTACGGGCGTGCTGTACCCGCTCACGTTCATGATCCCCTACACGGGGATACTCGCCTGGGTGCTCCTCATCCCTCTTTTTTGGGCGATAGATAATAAGTCGGGGTCAGACGCGTTCAAGCTCGGGCTTCTCGCCGGGCTCATATCCAATTTCGCGGGCACATACTGGCTCATAGGAACCCTCAGCAGGTTCGGGGGGTTTCCGATCGCGGTGAGCGTCCTGTTTATAATAGCGCTGAGCGCGTTCTCGGGTCTCTCTTACGCAATATTTTCATACATAGTCACAAGACTCGGGTTCCTCGGGAAGCCGGGCGTCGTATCGGTCCTCCTCGTCGCGGCCGTCTGGACATCGATCGAATACCTGTTCCCGTTCCTTTTCCCTTACGGAATCGCAAATTCGCAGGCGGATTATATACCGGTCATCCAGATATTCGACCTGTTCGGCGTCTATGCGCTGAGCTTTATAATAGTCGTCGTCAACGTCGCGCTCATGAGGGTGCTGAAAAGGGCGATCGGGCAATCACCATTGCCGACCGGAGAGATAGCGCTCGCGCTCGCGCTCGTCGTGCTGACTCTCGTTTACGGGTACATGAGGATAGACGTGGTCGACAGGGAGATCGCCGAGGCGCCCAAGCTCAAGATAGGCATGGTGCAGGCGAATTTTGACTTCCTCGAGAAATCGGAGAGCCAGGAAGAGGTGGTGACGGACAGGCATAAGGAGATGTCTCTTGACCTCAAGTCCGCAGACCTCATCATATGGCCCGAGACCGCGATCCAGGCGTGGTTCCCGACCGATTCCGCCTACCTGCTGGTCGGAGACAAAATGGGCGTTCCCCGAATGGACGGGAAATACTTCATAGTGGGCGGAATGTCATTCACCCCGAAGGACCCTGATGTCGAGGTATTGACGAATGAAAACCTCACAATGTACAACACAGCTTTCCTCACCAATTCAGACGGCGTGATCATGGGAAGGTATCATAAAATCAAGCTCCTTTTATTCGGCGAATATCTGCCGTTCACGAACCTGATACCGGCGCTCAAGAATATAAGCCCCGCCTCGGGGGACTTCACCCCCGGCAGAGAGCTCAACCTGTTCGAGATCGAGGACAAGGGGGCGAGGATCGCGCCCATAATCTGCTACGAGGACATAATCCCGTCATTCAGCAGGAGGTTTGTCGAGAAGGGAGCGAACCTGATAGTCAACATCACGAACGACGCGTGGTTCGGAAGGACGGTAGCCCCTTATCAGCACATGTTCATTTCCATTCCGAGGACGGTCGAGACCAGGAGGTACCTCCTGAGATCTACCAACACGGGGATAAGCGCAGTTATCGACCCCGTTGGAAGAGTGGTCGCGAAGACCCCTATTTTCGTCAGAACTAACCTCGAAAGCGAGGTCGGGCTCATGAACGGGGGGCTCACGCTGTACACGAGAGTCGGCGATGTCTTTCCCGCGGCATGCCTGCTGTTCTGGGCGGGGTTCGCGGCGGTTGTGAGGCTAAGGCGAAAGAATATCCCGTAGGGCGTTCAGAAAAGAGTCGTTTTCATATGGCGTCCCGATCGTTACGCGCATGCAGTTCTCGAGCCTTCCGGGTCTGTTGAAATTCCTTATTAGCACGTCCCGCTCTATGAGGGCATTGAAAACGGAGTCGGCGTCCCCGACCTTGAAGAGTATAAAGTTGGCGTCGCTCGGATAGGGCTCCACGCCCGTCAGCCCGGAAAGTATTTTATACACCCTGTCCCTCTCCCTCACTATCAGCTGTATGTTCTCGGATACGAATTCGTGGTTCCTGAGGACTACTTCAGCAGCCCCCTGTGTGAGCGAGTTAATGTTGTAGGGGTACCTGACCTTGTTTATCTCGTGAACGAGGTCTTCCCGGCCGTAGAGTATGCCGAGCCTCAGGCCCGCGAACCCGACCTTGGAAAGTGTGCGGAGTATTATAAGGTTTTCGTGCTTTTTAACTAACGGTAAAAAGGTGTAGCCGCTGAAATCCGAATACGCCTCGTCAATGACGACTATGCCCTTCGAAAGACCTATTATCTTCCGTATTTTATCGGCCGAATACACATTGCCCGTGGGGTTGTTCGGGGAGGCGAGGAAAATGAGGTCCGGGTCTTTTTTATCGATCAGGCCCGCGGTCCTGTCCATGTCGAGATCGAAATTACCGTCGAGCTCCGCCTCGAGCACCTCCGTGCCGAGCGCGCGCCCGCTTATGCCGTACATTGAGAACGTGGGAGCGGGATAGAGTATTCTTCCGGTACCGCCTGAAAACGCGGTGATGAGCATGCCGATGAGCTCGTCAGAGCCGTTACCCAGGAGTATCCCGCCCTGAGGGAAACCATTTATCCCCGAGATCAGTCTACGCAGTTCCGCTGCTTCGGGGTCCGGATACCTGTTGACATCGACGGAGCGCAGCCTGTCGAAAACCTTGTCGGCGACTTCGGGGGGGAGCGGAAACGGGCTTTCATTGCCGTCAAGCTTGATACGGGTCTCAATGTTAGGGACGGAATAAGCCGAAAGGCGTCTAATTTCCCCCCTTACCCTCGATTCCGGAAGGCCCTTACCTTTCGATTTTCCCTTTTCCTTTGCTTTTTCCGGCATATTGAGCAGCGGGAGAACTATTCTCTCATTCTTTTATGATCAGGATAATCCGGAGCGCCGGGCGGCGTCGAGTCTCACGGCTACCGAGAGGGCATGGGCCTCGAGCTTTTCACTGTAGGCGAGGTTCATGACGGAATCCGAAAGCGAATCGAAACCGTTCCTGGAAATGGAGATTACGCTCGGCATCCGGAGGAAATCGTAGACGCTGAGCGGGGATGAGAACCTGGCGGCGCCGCCCGTGGGCAGAACGTGGCTCGGCCCCGCTATGTAGTCTCCGAAAGCCTCGGTCGACATAGAGCCGAGGAATATAGCCCCCGCATGGTTTATCTTTTTAAGGATCGATTTCGGTTTCTTCACGCAAAGCTCGAGGTGCTCGGGCGCGAGCATGTTCGCAAGACCTATCGCCTGTTCCAGGTTGCCGGTGACGAATATCCTTCCCTGCTTCCTCACGGATACCCCGGCAATCGCCCTCCTCTCGAGTTTGGGGAGCTGCCGGGAGACCTCTCTGTCTATTTCCTTCGCGTAGCCTGGTGAATCGGTGACGACCATGGGAACGGCCATTTCATCGTGCTCGGCCTGGGCCAGGAGGTCGGCCGCGACCCATTCGGCGGGTGCGCTGCCGTCGGCGATGATGAGCACCTCGCTCGGCCCGGCTATCATATCGATATCCACGACTCCGAAGACGAGCTTCTTCGCAATAGCGACGTAAATGTTTCCCGGGCCTACTATCTTATCCACCCTTGGAACCGACCCGGTTCCGTAAGCGAGCGCCGCCACGGCCTGGGCGCCGCCGACCTTGTAGACGGAGTCGACGCCCGCAATCTCTGCTGCGGCGAGAACAGCGGGATTTATTTCACCGTCAGGACAGGGAGTGACAAGCATAAGTTCTTTCACGCCCGCCACCTTTGCCGGTATCGCCGTCATTAGCACCGTCGAAGGGTATGCAGCCTTCCCTCCGGGGACATACAGTCCCGCCCTCTCTATAGGCCTTATCACCCAGCCGAGCTCGTTTCCGAGAGTGTCCCTGAACGTGTTTTCCGAAGGGAGTTTGAGCCTGTGAAAATCCCTGATGCGCTTTGCAGCCTTATGAAGGTCTTCCATCAGTCTTTTCGGGACGGCCGAGCGGGCATCCCGGAACTCTTTTTTGGATACCCTGACGGTTTTACCCGTAAGCGCCACTCTGTCGAACCTCTTAGTGTACTTGAACAGCGCCCTGTCCCCGTTTTTCCTGACGTCCTCCACTATTTTCCTGGTCGAGGCTTCGAGCGAGGGGTCGGAAACGGATGAGCCCCTCCGTAAACCCTCTACTTCCTTCGCCAGATTGCCCCTGTTGATTTTGATAATTTTCACAGTGAGAGAGGATTATACATAGGAAAGTCGGTTATCAAAAGCAGCTACATCCAGCGGCATAAACTTTTCTCACGAGGCGCTCCGGGAGAATCGCGGAAACAGAATTTGCCCCATCCGGTAAACTAACTCGTTGTAACCATGACATTGGAGACCGAATATCCGGCGCACTCGGGCGGGGCGAGCCCTCTCCTTGAGACACGGACCATGTAACCATATGAAATTACACGTATTAGAGAGAACTCTTGATATCCCCATAACTCTAAATGAGGCCTGGGATTTCTTTTCGAATCCGGCTAACCTGACGAAAATCACCCCTCCCCGGCTCGGGTTTAAGATCACGTCGGAGGCGCCCGGGAGGATATACCCCGGACTCATCCTGATATATACAGTTACACCGTTTTTTGGGCTGCCCGTGAGGTGGGTTACGGAGATAACCCATGTGGAAGAGCCCGAATATTTCGTGGACGACCAGCGCCTGGGCCCTTACGAGTTCTGGCACCACGAGCATCACTTCAGAGAAATCAGCGGGGGCGTCGAGGTCCGGGACCTGGTGCATTACGCCCTGCCCCTCGGTCTGGTGGGGGATATCGCCCATGAACTCTTAGTGAAGAGACAGCTGAGAGAGATATTCGATTTCAGACGAGGGTACCTGGAAAGTGAATTCGGAAAGGCCGAGTGAAAGGTTAACAGCGACCATGCTGCCGAGGCCCGGGAATGACCGCCCCAAAAGCGTCCCCCGACGATAGTTCGGACCCTTCATTGAGACCCGGGAGGCCCTTTGTCAATTGACAGCTGGCGGAGCGAAAATATAATTTCAATATGAAAGATAAAGTAATCGATATCACACAATACAAATTCGATCAGGCGGGGAGCGATCTCCGCGCGAAGCTGGTCGAGTATTCCGAGCGCCCGGAGATACAGTCCCAGCTGGGGGAAGCCTTTTACATATGGAAGGACGACCCCGACTTTATTGCGGATGACGTCATAGACGAGCGGATCGGGGATATCACTTTCGAGAAGTTCTTCGACTGGTTCCTTCACGACTTCAGATTGCTCGATACGGGCGAGAGGGTAATAGAGCGATTCTATAATGAGGAGCGAGAAACTCTCACCCATCCGGAAGAATCCATAATAAAGGGGTGGCTCGCGAGCCTATACAGTTTTTTCGAAATCATAGAAATAGCGCCGGGCGGATACTGCGATATAAGGGACCTGTTCTTTAACAAAGAATACAGGATCCGCGACTCTTCAGCATCTAAGCAGCTTAAGACCTCGGATATCATAGGGGCAAGGCCCCTCAAGGCGGGGACAGACACATATTTCTCGGGGATCGTATCCGCATATCCGGCAGCGTTTAAAAATATCATCCTCGATTATTTCGACAGAGAATTCGATCTCTACGCAAAATCCCTTGACGAAGGCGGCAATAAAGAGACATTCCTGAGAGACCTGGGCTATAAGATCTCCGGCTATGCCGATTATCTTGCAAATAATCTTCGGCTGATTACGCCCGAAGGCGAGGAGTTAGTCCTGGCGTCGGCGACATACAAAGTAAAGGACAGGAATAAAACGCTTGAAAAACTCGAGGGAATACAGCTATTCAAACAGATAAGCGGGACTAACGAAGAGATCAGGGTATTCAGTCTGGAGAACGGGGGAGGAAATTATATAGCAGGTTCTTTAGAGCTCGACGACAATACGTTAAAAATAGTTTCCTATTCCGTTGAAATGCTGAATACCGCAAAATCGACGATCGAGAGAGAGCTCAGAGGTTTTATAGAACACCTTGAAGACAATATAAAGGGAATCGAATCATACGCGGACAAAACGAAAAAAGAAGCCGGCAAACTGCACAGACTGCCCCCGGGAGTAAAAAGTAAAAAGGAGCTGGACAAGAAATTAGACGAATACTACGCCGAATGGGTGGACATGCCGCTAGCCGTGCTGAGTGGCTTGACGCCCAGAGAAGCTACCGTAACAACCGATGGCAGGAAAAAGCTCAATCTGGTATTGATCGAGCTCGAAAATATTTATAAACTCGCCAGGGAGCGCGGAGAACCTTACTACGACATTAAAAAGATTAGACAGGAACTGAAACTGAAATAAACGGGTCGTATATGGTGTCCTCTCAAACAGTAAAGAAAGAAACAAATTTCATTAAATTCCGCCCCGGCCGGAATCAGAGGAATAAATTCGCCATCAGATCGAGACCGGTCGAGAGCCGGGATATTGGTATGCATATTAAACGCCAGCCGGCAACGGGAATCAAATATAATGTAATGTTAGGAGTATGTTGTAATAGCAAGTATGTGCCTGCAATAATACTAAAGTATGAAGCATTTTGCCGCCCTACATACTTTATTTATCATAAAAGACCTACTTAAGTCTCGTTGACTCTATCTAACCCCATTTCTATACTATATAATAGATTCAGGAGAGGAGGGTTTACAAACATGACCAGAACATTGAAGATGACGTTGTCGTTTTTTGTGGCGGGCTTTTTATTTCTTCAGCCGGTCGCTGTTGTCTTTGCACAGACTTCACTTGACGCTCAGGTTTCTCTCGGAACCATGAAAGTCTCAGACGAAGTAAAGGTTACACTTATAGACGGGAGCGAGGTCACATTAAAGGACGAGAGCTATCCTATCTACCCTGACATGATCATTGATACATTGGATAACGGCAAAGCGACACTGATCGTCAACGGCGGCAAATACGTGATTGAGCCGAAATCTGTATTCAAAGTACAGTCCATAGGGGATGGATTTACCGGGCTGTTACTGACTCAGGGCGACCAGGGAGAGGTCTGCTATTGCTTCAATCCGAAAAGCGGTTTCCTGGTTGATACTCCCGCGGCCGATACAATTCCTCCGGACGAGAGCGCAGTTAAAGCGGGGTCGCCTGAGTATGTCGACGGCAGAACCAACGTAAAAGAGAACGTTACTTCAGCAATTCAATTCGACGGATACGCAAATTTCAAGACCAATATGAACACTCAAACTCTCGAACCGGGAGATGCCGCTTCGAGTCCTGATAAACAAAACCCCTATGATTCATTTGAAAATAAATCGGGGTGTTGTTCACCAGCAGCGGCTCCGTTATTGATTCCGGCGGCTGTCGGTGCGGCTGCGGTTACCGGTGCTGTATGCGGGGCCCTTTGCGGCGGCGGCGGAGATCATAACGCCAGCAACGTTCTCAGAACCGAGTAGGGTATTTAATCCACAGCAATACGAAATTACGTAGATTTACTATAAAGATTATACTTCCCGACTTGAGAGGATGTATAATTGATTTATGGTGGGGTATTGGTGTAAATTGAATCGCTATATCAAAACAGGGATAGCTTTACTCTTACTCGCGGGTGTCTTTTGCACCGCCTGCGGCGGCGGCTCGACCGCAGGGGGTACGCGTACCCTTCCACAGGCACAAAGGGAGGTTAACACCGAGAATCAGGAATTAAACCGTAAATTAATTCAGGAAACCTTTAGTTCGTCAGCATCCGATGATTACCTTCTCGGGCCCGGAGACCTCCTGGAAATTAAAGTCGTAGAGGCCCCGGATCTGGATACGGAGGCGAGGGTAAACTCAAAGAATATGATTTCATTCCCCCTGCTCGGGACGGTGGAGGTCGGCGGTCTTACTGCTTTGGAAGCGGAAGAAAGGATAAAGGAACAATTGACGGAAAAATACATGAACGACCCACATGTTGTCGTGTCCATTAAAGAATTCAAAAGTCAGAGGGTAGCTGTAATTGGCAGCGTAAAGAGTCCGGGGACGTATGAACTGCTGGGTAAGGGGAACCTGCTGGACGCTATTGCAATGGCCGGCGGACTAAACGCGGATGCAAGCGAAATGGCATACGTTACGCGAAAGGGCAAGGAAGGTCAGAAGAAAGCGGTTGAAATTGATCTCGGAGAATTGCTTGACGAGGGCAAATCGGATCTGAATATTCCTATTCATATGGGCGATGTTGTATACATACCGGAAGCAGGTGTAGTATATGTTGACGGAGCCGTAATTAAACCCGGCACCATCCCATTGGAAACCAATATGACCGTCAGTCAGGCGATCACAGCGGCAGGAGGACTCGCCAAAACAGCGGAGGCGTCCGATGTCAGTCTGATGAGGAAAGAAAATGGTCAGGTGCAGGTTACGGCCGTAGACCTGGACGGCATTAAAGAGGGCAATTCTGCGGATATAGTTTTGAAGGACCAGGACGCAATAGTCGTAGGCAAAAATGCCATCAAGAGCTTCTTCGACGCTATTAGGCTCGGATTGTTTTTCCCGCCGTTTAGCGTAGGCGTACAGTAAAGCTAAATTCATCTTAAAAGAGAAGTATACAAATGGAAAATAACGATAGAGATAAAATGATCGGTGACGGCAAAGGCCGGAACCTCGTACCTGAAAACGAAGAGAGGTCCCTTCGCGCTTATCCTAATACGCCGGACATATTGAGGGCTTATCCGGTAGATGAAGAAAGCGCTATCCACCGCTACATCGAGGTGGTACTCAGGAGAAAGAAAGTAATCATTGTATTTTTCGTCATCGTACTGATATCGACTCTGATATCGACTTTCTTGACGGAGCCCGAATACAAGGCCACAGCGAAGCTCGAAATTTCTCTGGAAAACCCTAAAGTCGTGAATTTCGACCAGGTGGTCGAACTCGAGACCAAATCCGAAGAGTTCTATGAAACTCAGTACCTTCTCTTAAAAAGCAACTCTTTGGCAAAACAAGTAGTCGAAAAACTTAATCTGGCGGAGAACCCGGATTTCAACCCCGAAAAAAAGAAGCAGAGTCTGATTTCCAGGGCAATGTCGAGTGTTAACGGTCTGATAGATAACATTCTCAACGGAATAAAAAAGATAACCACGAGACCGCAGGAGACGCAGACATCCGGCGCTGATGAAGAGATCGCCCAGGCGGGTCAAGAAGACGATTTGATCAATGCTTTTACCAGCAGGCTCCTGATAACCCCCGTAGGCAACTCGCGCCTTGTCGATGTAAGTTTCGTATCACATGACCGAAAACTCGCGGCAGAAGCGGTCAATGCTTTAAGCGATACGTTCATCAACTGGCTCCTGAACAGGAAACTGGACGCTACAAAACAGGGCAGGGATTTCCTTAAAAAACAGATTGAACAGGCACAGTCTAACCTTGAACTATCCGAAGAGAAATTGAACGGGTTCGCCAAGAGCAACGACATTGTTTCCCTCGACGAAAAGATGAACATAACTTACCACACGTTCTCGGAACTCAACGACGCGCTCGCAAAGGCAGAAACCTCGAGACTGGAGAAGGAATCACTTTATAAGCATGCGTTAGACGGCAACATAGACTCATTGTCAATGGTAATGAACGACCCCTATATCCAGAACCTGAAAGCAGAGCATGCTCGGGCACAGTCGGAGTACAGCCAGCTGAGCTCGACTTTTAAATCAGGATATCCGAAGGTGAAAGAGCTTGGGGCGAGGGTAGCCGAATTGCAAGCAAAAATCGAAGAAGCTCAAAACAGCATAGCCTCATCCGTCAAATCAGATTACGACGCCTCGCTTAAAAAAGAAGAAACTCTCAGGGAAAGTTATCAGAAGCAAAAGACTCTTGCTTCCGCACTAAATGACAAATCGATTCAATACAACATACTCAAAAGAGGGGTTGAATCGAATGAAACTATTTATAACAGCCTTTTGCAAAGACTAAAAGAAACCGAAGTGTCATCGGCCATAACAGCTAGCAATATACAAGTTGTTGACTACGCGCAAATTCCGATAATACCGTTTAAACCCAATGTGACTTTGAACCTGCTTATAGCGTGTATCCTCGGAATAGGCGGCGGCATTTTCCTGGCCTTTTTCCTGGAGTATTTCGACAATACGGTCAAAACGTCTGAAGAAGTGAGGGACAAGCTCAAACTGCCGGTCCTCGGAGGAGTGTTTGAATCCAATCAAACGGACAGTTTGGATTCACCTGTTGAGAAATTATTTCTACTTGATCCTAGATCTCATATTGCCGAATCATTCAGAACCATCAGGACTTCTCTTCTCCTTTCCACTCCCGGCAAGCCGCCCCGTTCGATTCTAATCACGAGCTGCTTCCCGGCAGAAGGAAAAACAACCGTGTCGATTAACCTCGCGTCTTCTTTCGCTCAGGCAGGAAGCAAAGTTCTCCTTCTGGAGGCCGACCTCAGGCGTCCGAGAATCGGAACTATCCTCGGCAATAACGGTAACGGACTCAGCAGCTTCCTGACCGGAAATTCGAATTTGAGCGACGTTATTTCACAGGGGGAGATACCCAACTTGTATGTACTTCCCGTAGGTCCGATACCCGTCAACCCGGCCGAACTCTTGGGTTCTAACCGTATGAGAGAGTTAATTCAAACTCTAACGGACGACTATGATTATATAATAGTTGACGGTCCTCCGGCACTGGGGTTTGTCGACTCCCATATCATTTCGAGCCTTGTCGACGGAGTCGCGGTAGTTGTAAGGGCAGGCAAAACACCCAAGAACTCTATAAGGGAGCTGATAGACAGGCTGTGGAGCTTGAAGGCAAATTTCCTGGGAGTGATAGTCAACGGCATAGAGCTCAATCAAAACAGTTATTACTATAAATCGTACAACTACTATTACGGCGAAGACGATGAAAAGAAAAAGCTCGCAGCCGCGAAATCCGTTGAGAAAACCAAACGGGACGATTTGGGTAAATCTGTTTAGCGCATTAGATACTCACTGATATTTCCCGGTTGATAGCAAATTCTCGTTGCGATAAATTGACTTATCTGTAAATCTGCATCATTGTGTAACTCCGGGTATATGAAATTTACAATAGGTTCCAGGTTTTCCCTTTATACATATATCCTCCTCACGATATCCATCACACTATTTCTTTCCTGGAGCGCAGCCAAGAACTGGCTGTCTTACGTTTACGCGACGGATCCTCCCCCTAACGGCTTCAACGAAGCCATAAGAATCGAGAGCGGAAATTCCCAGTTCTATTTCATGCTTGGAGAATATTACGCAAATTACGATTTGTCCGCCCCGCGTGGCCGGGTCTACGATCTTTACAAAAAAGCCCTTGAACTTAACCCCTTAGACTACAACTACTGGTATTATCTGGCCGAATTCCTTTTGCAGGATCGCAAGAGGGATCTTGCAGTATATACGCTCAACAAGGCAACCGAGCTCGCTCCCGGTGTAGTATCCCTCAGGTGGGCAGCCGGCATGCTCGCATCGAGGCTCGGAGACGAAGAAGTCCTAATCAATAATTTACGAGCCGTAATTGCCTATGACCGGCACAGGCGTTATAAAGCATTTCCAATCTTATGGCAGTCACTCAGAAACGGGGATAAAGTCCGGGAGGCAGTTTCTGATAACGCCCTCCCAGCGTACCTGCACTTCCTTATTAGTACACACAGGGTCTCCGAAGCGAAGGTCACTTGGGAAAAATTATCCAGTATGGGTATAGGTGAAATACCGGAAGACATATTTCTCAGATATGTCGTATTTTTAATTAACGAAAGAGAACTACCCACCGCGAAAAATGTCTGGGCCGACCGATTAGGCAAATGGGAAGGCGTATGGAACGGGGACTTCAATCAGAAGATTAGAAATGCAGGATTTGATTGGAGACTGGGCAATGTGGAAGGAGCAAAAATTTCAGAAAACATTGACCACACCGATAACGGCCGTTCAATCAAAATCGAATTCGATGGAAAGCAAAATGTCGATTTTTATCATTTATATCAATTTATACCTGTAGACGATGAGACGAATTATAAATTGTCATCACTCATGAAAAGTAAAGATATTTCTACGAAGAACGGACTCCTATGGGAAGCAGAATGCGTAAACAACAATAATCTTCACGCTGAGTCCGAGCAGGTTCGCGGTACAACGGATTGGCATCTTGTGACATTCTCATTTACAACTCCTAAGGACTGCAGCACCATAGTTTTGAAATTAAGACGTCACAAAACCGACAAATTTAGCAATAACATTTCGGGAATTGTGTGGGTCGATAACGTCGCTCTGGAGAAAGAAAAATAAACATGCTTACATTATCTAAAATATGCTTGAAAGACTAATTACATTTATTATTAGCTGCGGAATAGTATTAATATTGCTCTCACCATTACCTTTTGGCAATGTTGAGACATGGTCCGTCGCTCTTTTTGAAATCATTGCGTTCTTTACGTTCGGATTCTGGCTCACGGGTAAAATCATCAAGAGAAGAATTCGGCTGCCGCAATCTCCTTTATATGTACCGATGGGGCTGTTTTTCTTCCTAATTATCTTTCAGTCAATCCGACTCCCCGACTCGATACTCAGCATACTGTCACCTCATTCTTTCATGCTTTGGCAGAGTAAGAGTGAGGCTCTCAACCATATATTCGGCGGTCAAATCAAACTCCCTAATACAATAAGTCTTTATCCTTTTGTAACCAATCAAAAACTGCTTCTTTATTTGTCATATGCAGCGTTTTTTCTGGTTACGACAGATTACATACGGACAAGCAAACAGATAAAGAGATTCTTCTGGATCGTCTTTACGGTGGCAATGATTGAATCACTCATCGGCCTTCTGCAATACATCGCTAGCGGAACAAGCGTCCCCGCATCCGGTAGCTATATCAATCCCAACCACTTCGCCGGATTATTGCTCCTGGTAACTCCGGTGTTTTTGGGCTATTTGATCCATCTCAGCACTAAAGAACACTTTCAATTAAACAACTGGAAACAAGCCATAAAAACGCAGTCCCCAAGCAATCTACTCCTGCTGTTCGTGACCGCCCTCATCGCCATAAGCCTCATACTCTCTCAATCACGAGGTGCAATATTTTCATTCGCGGCCGCAATACTTTTCTTATATTTTCTTATTTCCCTGAATAAGAAGAGTAGTACGGTAAAATGGTTACTAGGCGTATTTTTTGTGATAATTATCCTCTACTCATTCTGGATCGGACTGGATCCCGTAATAGAAAAATTCTCGGAGACGGAGGAGTCCCTTCCGCTTCGTACGTATATATGGAAAGACACAATAAAACTAATTGAAGATTTTCCTGCGTTCGGAACAGGTTTAGGAACCTTCAGTTTAGCATATACACTCTATAAAAAAGATGCGTATTGGCCTTACGTGTACGACCACGCGCATAACGACTATCTGGAGCTTGCGGCCGAAACCGGCCTCATCGGCTTCTTTTTAGTTCTCTTTGCATTGATATCATTTTATAAACGTGCAATCTGGAAGATAAGAAAGATTTCTCCGCGAAAAGACCCGCTGCGATATTACATTCTATTGGGATGCTTGAGCGGAATGTTCGGCCTATTCGTTCATGCAGTTACAGAATTCAATTTCCAGATCCCCGCTAACGTCTACTACTTTATCTTTCTTCTCGGTTTGGCAAACAGTTTGCAATACCAGTTGTCAGAGCGAGAAAACGAATAGACCGCTCCTCGGTTATAATTCGATGTCAACATCCGAAGCCAGGCCCGCAGACCTGTATTGTATCTGCTTTTCCAAACAATCTCTCAATTCAGATTCCGAAATATACCCCATACTCAACAACACCTGCCCGATCCATCCGCCCTTTGTCCTTTGGTAGTTCAACCCTTCTTCTAATTGTTTCTTTGTTATCATCTTTGAAGTCAACATTATTTCTCCCAGCAGGAAATCTTTTTTCTTATTCACATTTACGATATTAGCATTGGCATTTCTAACAACTTGCAGGTTCAAAAAGTAAATTAGTTTTGAGTCCGAGATATATCCCTTCTCAACCAGAATTTCGCCAATCTTCCCTCCTGATTTCCCCTGATATTCGAGCGCATCGAGAAGCTGATCTTCGCTTATCGCTCCTGACTCCAGGATCAACTGGCCTATGATATTATCGATGCTCTTGCCACGCAATGGCAGCAGCAATTCCAGGTAGCGGAGAGGAAGCATGGACATGTAGATATGAATGAAGAGGAATACGATCCACACATAAGTGAGGACACTCTCCGGAATACCTATCCACAGTCCGCCCACTCCCACTATTCCGGCAAAAAAAGACAGGGCAAGAATGATTGCGGTTGCCTGGCCATCGGACAAACCGGCGTACAAAAAGTGGTGGTGGAAATGGTGCCTGTCCGGATCGAATGGATGCCGTCCCAGGTACACGCGACGTGCAAACTGTCCGCAAATATCGTAAATCGGCAAAGCCAGGAGCCAAGCAACTGAGATCGGCCGGATTATAGCGGTTCCCCCTTGAGAGGATTCAATCGTAAGCCAGGCCAATGTCAAACCCAACGCCTGACTGCCGGAATTACCAAGAAAAACACTCGCTTTTTCCCGAAACCTATGCCTGAGGTTGTAATTTAGAAAACCAATCAGCGCACCCGCAAATATAGATGTCACCATAAGGTTATTCGAATCACCCGCTACGATACTGCTGACCACTAACCAAAATACAATTATCAGGCCCAAACCGCCTGCCAGACCGTCAAGGCCGTCTATCAGATTGATGGCGTTTATCACGAGCACTACAGCTATAACAGTGAATGGTATTCCCATCCAGCTCATCCCCATATCGCCAAACCCGAAGAGATCGCCGAGTCCATAAACGCGTATGTGCCCGGGTACGACTATTAAAAGAGCCACACCGATCTGTACAATCAATTTAACCCAAGCTGGTAAAGAGAAACCATCGTCTATTGCGCCGACCGCGAGTATTATGCCCAGAGCCGTAATTATCCAAATGCTTGGTGGTTCAGTCCCTGAGAGAAATAACAAGAGTATAAATATAGGGAAAATCGCCAACCCGCCGATTGGAGGCACCGCTTCCTCATGCCGTTTCCGGCCAGCCGGACGGTCGACATAGCCTATTAAGAACGCCAGCCGCCGCAACAGCGGAATAACCAGAAGGACAAGAAGTATAGCTGCCGCGCCGTATGAAATTGCGGATTCGTACATCCCGGATATCACACTATGACCTTAGAATTCATACACTCGTCTCAATAACCATCCGATACTTTTAAGATAATATCCCCGCATTCATTACCCTATTAGTCAAAGTTAAGACTGCGTTGTTCAAAATGAATCGTAGGTCGGTCTCGGTAATAGCTGGTAGAAAAATACACCTAACCGACGTTCTACAATGAAGTATCGCAGGGCTCATAAAAATGGGAGCTCCGATAAGAATTAGATCGTCATGTTATCGACGAATTTCTATACATCTCAACTTTTCTTCATTAAGGGGTTCTAATGTATCCGGATGCTATCAATAATAAATCGGAAAAATAATATATTCGAATTGCGTTTAAGTTAACCACTCAAGATGAAAATTTCGTCTAAATTAATTGAAATATGAAGTTCGAGATTCATACGATTATGTTCTACAAGCTTTTCTCGGCACATAAATACAAGTATATTGTATACTAATAACATTCATATACAAGATATCCATTAGAGTGTAGGAGTTGCCGTGATAAGTGGTCGGTTGCCCTCTCGATTAATTGAGACAATTTTGCACTCGGAAACAATATCTAATAATATCAGCTAATTAGGAAGCATCAATGGAATTAGCATTTTATGGAGAATTTTAGCATTATAATACTATCGATACCGGATTTTCGAGCACAATTTCAGATTTCTCAATATCGACAAATCAATGGAGAAAACAACTGTTACGTCAAAGATAAATAATCAAAACGAAGTAGTCTCGGCCGACAATTCCGAGGATAGGGCAGATTCAAAACACGGAAAACTCTTTGCCGTACGTGAACCCAGCAAAGGACTTTCTCTGAGACTGAACGAGCTCTTGGAATACCATGAGCTCATCTACTTCCTTACGTGGCGGGATCTCAAAGTACGTTACAAACAAACCGCTCTGGGGGTAGTCTGGGCCGTTCTGCAACCCCTTTTGACAATGGTTGTATTTACAATTTTCTTCGGGAACCTTGCAAAGATACCGTCGGACGGAGTACCGTATCCAATATTTTCGTATGCAGCACTTTTGCCTTGGCAGCTCTTTGCCAATGGTGTGACCAACTCAAGCAACAGTCTCGTCAACAACAGCAATCTGATAACAAAAATATACTTCCCTCGGCTGATTATGCCTTTATCTTCGATATCAGGCGGGCTGGTCGATTTCTGTGTGGCTTTTCTGGTATTGATAGGCATGATGTTCTACTACAGGATAACGCCCACGTTGGCTATTGTTACATTACCGTTCTTTCTAATTCTTGCTACTGCGGCTACATTTTCAGTTAGCCTCTGGTTGTCGGCAATTAACGTAAAATACAGGGATGTGCGTTATACTGTGCCTTTCCTTACGCAAATCTGGTTATTCCTTACGCCTATCGCATACCCGAGCAGTCTGGTACCTGAGAAATGGCGCTTTGTTTACGGGTTAAACCCGATGACGGGAGTCGTCGAAGGGTTCAGGTGGGCACTGCTCGGAAAGTCGAACCCGGACTGGTATCTCATAGCCGCTTCCATAATCATTGTCATAGTACTGCTGGTCGGAGGATTAATTTATTTCAGACGCATGGAAAGAACATTCGCGGACATAATCTAATATGAGTGAATATGCGATAAAAGTCATAAAGATCGGCAAAGAGTACAAGATAGGCGAAAGAATTAAGTACAATACGCTGCGGGAAAGCATTACCAGCCTGGCATCCAGGTTCATATCCGGGCTCAAAAGAGGCAAACACAGGGAAGACGGTTCACAGGGTTCGGACCTCGGACTGAATCCTCCGAGTAAAAGAAGCCTTCCCGGCATAAGCGGCCACAGCAAACCCAATTATATATGGTCCCTCAAGGATGTTACTTTCGACGTCAACAGAGGAGAAATTATCGGGATAATCGGAAGCAACGGCGCCGGAAAAAGCACTCTCCTCAAGTTAATATCCGGAATAACCGAACCGACTGAAGGCAGAATTGATATACACGGCCGTATTGGGTCGCTCCTGGAAGTAGGGACAGGCTTTCATCCCGAGCTTACCGGAAGAGAAAATATATTACTCAACGGCGCAATACTGGGAATGAAAAAGCGTGAAATTGAGCGTAAATATAATGAAATTGTGGATTTTTCCGGAGTCGAAGATTTTATCGACACGCCCATTAAATTTTATTCGAGCGGTATGCGCGTGCGCCTCGGGTTTTCGGTAGCTGCTCATCTGGACCCGGAGATACTGTTACTTGACGAGGTACTTGCCGTGGGAGACGCCAGATTCCAGCAAAAATGCCTCGGGAAGCTGGACGAGGTGGCCTCATCCGAGGGAAGGACGGTTATTTTTGTAACCCATGACATGGCAGCGATACTGTCGCTCTGCAAGAGGGTGGTCTTATTGGAAGACGGACGCCTAAAAGCTATCGGAGACACGAAAGAAGTTGTAGACCAGTACCTACAATCTGTCAGCGGAGGAGAGTACATCCCCCTTGAAGAACGGGGTGATCTAGACAAGAATTGCGACGGAAGCGTTAAGGCCACTTTTATTCAAATTGATAACATGGAATCGGGGAAACCTATACGACCTAGCAGTCGAATAAGAATAAAGGTGGGTTACCGAAGTGAAAAACCTGTGAGGAATTTGATTGTATTCATTTTTATTAAAGATGCTAATACCGGCCAAACCCTCACAATCCTCGATAGCGATAATTCGGGAGGCATACCCGAGACACTCCCGAATGAAGGTACTATTACTTGCATAACTAATAAAGTATCAATTACTTCCGGCAGATGCGCAGTTGATGTGACATTCTTAATCGGAACACAAAAGGTTTATCATCTTTCTAATGCGGAATATTTCACGGTCGAAGAAGAGATCATTTATGGTATTGAGAATATTCCCCGGAGCGAATGTTTTTTTGTATTGGAACACAAATGGTCAATCGAAGAATGAAATAAAATGACTAAGAAACCCGCTATATCGATCGTTATTTGTTTTTTCAACGCAGAAAAGTTTATTACCGAGACTTTAGAAAGCGTATTCGCCCAAACGTATGACGATTGGGAGCTTCTGCTCGTTGACGACGGCTCGACGGATAGCAGCACGAAGATTGCGCTTGATTATCAGGAACGACACCCCGACAAAGTTTTTTACTTCGAGCATGAAGGACATGCGAACAGAGGATTGAGCGCCGCTAGAAATCTGGGAATTCGAAATTCAAGGGGGGAATACATAGCAACTCTCGATGCCGACGACATCTGGCTGCCGAATAAGCTTCGAGAACAAGTTTCTATAATGGAATCTCATCCGGAAATAGGCATGGTCTACGGAAATACTAAAGCCTGGTATAGCTGGACCGGGAACGACAAAGATAAGGAGCTTGATAACTACGGGCACGACGGGATACGGAAAAATTCAATAATACTGAACACCGTAATCCATCCCCCTACCCTGCTGATTTTAAATTTATACGGTTATGTATTAGGGGCTTCAATGTCAAACGCTATGTTTCGTAAAAGAGTTATAGAAGAGATAGGAGGGTTTGAAGAAATATTTACGGGTATGCATGAAGATCAGGCTTTTAAAGCAAAGTTATTTCTAAATTCACCGGTATATGTGTCCGAATCATGTTGGGATTTATACAGAGTGCACCCAGAATCGTGTTACAGTGTCGCTGTACAAAAAGGCCAATGGCTCTCAGCGGAACTATTTTATCTCGACTGGCTTGAAAAATATTTAGCAAGGAACGGAATTAAAGATGCTGATTTACTTAAGGCACTTCGTTTCAGGATATGGAAATACAAGCACCCAACCTTATTCAAACTCTCAAGTTACAAACAAAAATTCACGAGAAGAGCAAAAAAGATTGTCGAGTCAATGGCCCACCTGAGATTACCTTGATCCGTACCACCCTATCATCCGGAGTAAATTTAAGTCGGGCATCGATCATTGATAAAATATCATGATTGAGCTGGAAACCTCATGGGCAGGGCTTGCGAGCTACGAAGAACATAAAATTTCCACTACTGAGGCTCTTGCTAATCCATCCACTGAGTCTTTGTGACTCCAGTCGGTACCGGGATTGACAAAAGACGAGATCAAATCCAGCAGCGTGGAGCGCCCGCTTCCATCTTCTGGAAGACAGGAAGCTGCTGTAACGCTCCTCCGGATCCGCCGCATTCAAATCATAGAGCTCACCCCATTCTTTTTCCAACATACTAAAACGCATAATCCTGCCGAGGCTCATTCTGATACCGCTCAAAATCAATTTCCTCAGATGGAATGGGCTCCATATGCGATGAGCCGAAAAAATAAAGGGGGCTCCGGGCTTCAGCACACGGAAGACTTCCCGCAACACCTCGAGTTTCCCGGCATAACCAGGTATGTGATCGAGTCCGTTAAATGAATAAATGGCGCAATCGAATGATTGATCGGCAAAGGTCAGGACCCTGGCATCCATTTCTTGAAAATCAATCTTTATGTGGAGCCTTTGCGATTCCAGTATCGCCGCGCTCAACATAGCGGCACTTATATCAATCCCCACTACCTCGTAACCCATCTGTGCCAGTGGGATGGATGTCCGCCCGGCCCCGCAGCCGAGATCCAGCAATGTTCCTTCTCGAGGGAAAAAGCGCCGGATCAGTATCTCCTCGGATCTCCATAGCCCTATATTGCCCTGATAGCCAGCTACTACTTTTGGATTACCGTATGCATCATGAACTATCTTTTTCGCCAAGGGCTCAGTCATCGATCTGCCACTTTATCTATTCTCCAAACTATCCAATTGAGCACAATACTCTGCCTTTTCGTATTCTGCAATCTCAGCCTAGAAAGCCGTGTGCTGGTCGATTTTGTACGAACATACTAACATAGTATAAGATCATTCTATAAAGAATAATATTGGCAAAGAAATTTTGTGGATAACGGGGTTATAATTCTCACAATGCGAAATTCTACTAACATAACTATTGAAATCGCTCATAGAAAGCCCGGATGTGGAAATGAAAAGATCTGATCTAATTATCTCATTGATACTGGGTTTTATAGTTTCTTTCTTTGCTGTAGCGGTCTTAGGGGCTCTCAAGGACAGAATTCTTTTACGTCATCTTCCATATAATTTAATTTTACTTCTCGTTTTTATACTTGCCCCTCTGTTTGTCGTGTTATGGGTGTATGTGTTTTTTCATCTCGGCAACAGATCGAATGTGCTCTTTCAAATCGGCAAGTTCATACCGATCGGGGCATCAAATACCGCTATAGATTTCGGGATTCTAAACTTTCTGATCCTGACTTCAGGCGTGGATAAGGGGTACATGTTTTCCTTATTTAAAGGGGTCTCATTTATTTTTGCGGTAGTGAATAGCTATTTGTGGAATAAGTATTGGACATTTGAAAATAAGGAGAGAAAGGGGATGGGAAGACAATTTATTAAATTTATCATCGTTGCATTTATCGGCTTTTTAGTAAATGTCGGTGTTGCATCCTTCATAGTTAACATCATAGGACCGCTGGGGGGGATATCTCCAATTCTATGGGCCAATATAGGAGCGTCCATAGCCATAGCTATTGTGATAAGCTGGAATTTCCTGGGCTTTAAATTCCTAGTTTTCAAAAATTAGCCTGAAATGCAGAATTTATATATCTACACAGATTCCATAGATTCAACCCATCCCATAGATAAGAAAAAAGAACAGGCATCTAAACAATGCAAACCTGACTTGTACGGGCTACATTCTTATGCAATGATAGAATTTAAGAAGTTTCAGATAAGGGTATTCGTTAATAGTGTGGGCAATAAAGAACAGCGATAAACGTCTTACGTTCCCTACGTCAGTGCAGAGTAATCCCGCAACCGCTTTTTTAATTCAATGTTTTGTGACAGCGATCGCATACAGGCCTTTAGGAGCTTCCACTTTTTAATCGAGACTTCTCCGGTCAGACGGGGAAGGTGAGTAACCGGAATCTCTTTCACCCTGTAACCCATAGACTTGGCAGCGATTGCCAGCATTATGGACGGAGCAAACGCTTCAGGGTCGATGACCTTGAGACATTCCTCCAGGCACTCTTTTCGTATTAATCTGAATGGAGAATTGGCATCCCTTATATTGAAGCCAAATATGGCCATATTGGATGCTCTCAGGATATTGGTAATCACAAGACGTGGGAGAGGATCATGTCGCGTAGCTCTATAACCTATTACCAGATCGTGGTCTTCTATTTCTGCATACAATTTCCAAAAGTCTTTAGGATCGAACTGATAATCGCTGTCAGTATGAAATATCAGACCGAGTTTCGCATTTTCATATGCCAAACGCAGCGCTTTACCGTGTCCGCCATTTCTCTCAGGTTTTAAAACTTTTATACCATCTAACTCCTTTTCGAGTTTCCCGAGAATCTCAGGGGTGCTGTCAGTTGAGCAATCATCGACTATAACCATTTCGGATCCGGGTAATTGTCCAACAATTTCCGAATGGTAGTCACATACCGTCTTTTGTATAATCTCGTCCTCATTATAGACCGGCATTACAATTGAGACAGGGGTTTTTATTCGGCGGGGACTATTCATCATATGATCCTTCTAAATCGTCTGTGCATCAATACCTAGTATAATAAACTTTTGCTACCTAAAACGCTATTAGATAAGGGAATATACAAATTATAACTCATTCTAATGATTTGTAAATTACTGCTGCGGCGTGTGTTTTGGGAATAGTGTGACTTGCATTACGAAAAAGAAAGGTAACTGTGCAATTGTAGACTTACGGAATAAGAACAAGGTAAATGCACAAAGGAGGCCTCGAACCACATTGCGCGAAGTCGTCAGGATGAATCAGGACATCTTAAATTATACATGATTCAAACTTAAACTGAGCTTGACAAGAAGGGAGCAGTACATCCTGCCGTTGAATAAAGCACGGGGGGAAGGTCAACTTATAAATCGTGTACCATGCTGGGATGCTTATACACCATTAATATATTTATAAACAATCCATCCGTTTTGCTTACTTACATCAACCACTTTGTAATGCGAGTTTATAAATTTAAATACCTTTTCCATTTCAGGAGATAGCGAGCAAGCTTGATTCTCATATTTGTATCCCGCAAAAGGAACATATTTCCATTTCATCCTTTCATTCTGATCAATGGGTGGAATTGACCCATTATCAGCGTTGGATGATGCGTCTACTATTAACGGTTTTTTTTGTGAAATATCGTTTAGGAACTCATCTATCATTTTTTTTGTAGCATAACCACAAGTATATAGAGGAAACTGATATGTATAACGTGTTGGTGATTTCATTTGAGTAACAAAGTTGAATGATGTCTCGGCTCCCCACATCAGTAAATATCTTTCTCCTTTCAGATGTTTCCTGATTATTGATATTTCGTGAGACCAATCTTGATTATCTAAATGAGTGATTTCCTCATAGCGGTAATAATATTGTGGAATCGTATAGGCGGTTAATACGACTAGAAATGCAAAAATCCATATATGGCCAGTGTTAATATTGAGCTTGAGGAATTTAATTCTTGAGTCAGAGACGTTTTTTATAATACCAAAAGCAAATAAACAAGTTAAAATCGCCAGTATTGGTAGCCAACATATATAGTAATGATCATAAACTCTACCCGATATGCTAGATAAAATAAATTCAACCGGTAGGCCAATAAGCGCTACGTAAGTCAAAGCTTGTTGTATGTCTTTCAAATTCAGTTTTCTTTCAATACTTAAAATCCCTACAATCCATGCGACCGAGGCAGTTATGATAAGCCCCGAAGGCCAAAGTATTGTAGTTCCGACGAGAAAAGAGTGTATTTGATGCCTGAGAGTAGTCTTGGAATATATAGAATTGTATCTAAAAAGTTGGTCAATAAGTTCGGTTAGTGCATTATTCCATTGAAAGTAGAGTAATACTGGTATAGTAATAACAAAAAAACCGAGAACAAAAACAGAAATTAGCTTTATAAAATCATAAAATCGTCTATCTGAAATATAAGACAAAAAGATAAGTAGTATCACCGCAATCTGCATTCCAATGTTATTCGGTCTTAACAAAAATGATATCGAGAAGATAACACCAATAGCAAAAACATAAATTGGCTTTAAATTAGAATTGATAAACCGTGAGAAAAAAAACAATGTGGCAAAGCTAAGAGGCAGTCCATATTCTTCAGTTAAATTTCCATCCCGAAATAAGTAAAACAAACCAAAGAGCCATAATATGGATGCAAAAAAAGCGGGTATTCTTCCGAATGATCTGCCCATAACTAAATATCCTAGGGATATAGCACTGAACAGCGAAAGAAACTCGAGAAAAACTACACCCCATTCGGAACCTTGGCTCACAAAGAGACCTAGTGCATTGATATAATATATTACAGGCCCTTTGTGATCCCAAACGTCCCTGTAAGGGATATTACCGTTAAGAATTTGTTGGCCCATGTATAAGAATACGCCGGAGTCTCGTTTATGCTCAAGATCAAACTTAGGGTAAAATAGTATTCCATTAATCAATATCAAAACTGCAAACAGCAGATATACATAGATTGATCGATTAGTTATTATTTTTATCACTTACGTAACACGCTCATTGAGCATTTAAAGCTATCATCTATGCGATTTTTAATCTTCTATTTACAGTTATATGATTTAGGCTTTAATTTATTAAATCGTGTTTGACGTCGAGGTAGCGCACAGGAAGAATAATACTATACTAATTATACAAGCACCACCATGATTGTAGCGAGTTTCTAAAGTATGAGGACTCTTAAAATCAAACATCTTGTTTATCTTCTGCTCCCGATAATTCTCATTACTTTTATTCTCATTCAGTCTTGTTCGCATGAAAAAAACAGCGGTTGGAGAAAATTTGAGAGGAATCCGGTATTCGGAGGCAAATTAGGTACTGTATTTGATGTTTCTGTGATTAAAGAAGGTGATGTATATCGAATGTGGTTTTCGTGGCGTCCGAAGGATAGTATAGCGTTAACTGAGAGCAAAGATGGCATTAACTGGAGCTCACCAACGGTAGTACTCGAACCTGATCATGCTACGGGATGGGCGGAGAGCGTTAATCGTCCAGTAGTATTAAAACGTGCAAACGAATATCAAATGTGGTATACAGGACAGACTGAAAAAAACTCATTTATTGGCTATGCAACTAGCCCTGACGGAGTTAACTGGACTCGGGTTAGCAAGAAACCGGTTGTCACCCCCGAGCTGCCCTGGGAGAAAGACGCAGTTATGTGTCCTAGCGTTATCTGGAATGAAAACAGGCACTTATATATGATGTGGTACTCTGGCGGGGAGCAGTATGAGCCGGATGCAATTGGCCATGCAACAAGCCCAGATGGAGTTAATTGGACCAAAAATCACGAACCCGTCTTTCGGCCATCCGAGAATGGGTCAGGATGGGATAGTTACAAGGTTACAGGAGGTCAAGTACTCTTTCTTGAAGACCACTATGTAATGTTCTATATCGGTTTTCGGGATACAGACCATGCTATGATAGGTATTGCATATTCACCGGATGGGGTTAGCAATTGGAAAAGAAACCCCGCAAACCCTATTATTAAACCTGGCATGTATGGATCGTGGGACCACGATGCGGTCTATAAGCCTTTTGTTATTCAAAATAATAAAAACTGGTATCTCTGGTATAACGGTCGTAGCGGTAGAAAGGAACAGATAGGTCTCGCTATTCACGAAGGTGCGGATCTTGACTATACTCAAGCAAATTAAACACCTCTGCCTCAATACCATACTAATCTTTCCCCTATTGAGACGAGATATTTGTCAATCTTACGTATTTTAGATGCTTTACACATGAAATGAATTTTATGTATTAGTATAGCTTATAACGACCCGCGGAGTCGTTTTTCAGCAGCTAAAAACGGAACGTATCAAACGTAGAATCTACCAAACAAGAAGATGAAGGCCGGTCAGATGTCTTTAATTATATCGAGGTCTTCTACAACTCAAGTATGCGTCATAGCTCGCTGGGGCAGCTAGCTCCTATGAATTTGAAAGAGCTTCTCATTGAAGTGGGTAGATGTCTACTAAACCGGGGGAAGTCCGATAATAGGAAACAGGTCGAATGGAAAAAATGTTAATATCATTGACTAAAAATTTTTACAAGATCACTATATAAGAATAGTGATTTCTGGAAATGGCGATTTAATCGTTCTAGAAACCGTCGGCGAGAAAATGATTACATTATGCAAATAATCCTCAATGGAGATCGGCGATTAAAAAAGTTCACAGAGCTGAATATAGGATAGCGGCAGCGATTGTCATATTATTGTTTTTCTCCTACTTTTATTTCCAACAGGACGTCAGGAACGATAATTCCGTACCACGTATAGCCCTTGCCCTCTCAATAATCGAGAACGGGGCGCTGACCATAGATAAATTCCACACCTACACCGTTGATATAGCGTTTTATAACGGTAAATACTATATGGATAAAGCCCCCGGTTTGACATTTATGGCCATCCCATCCATCGCCGCTGCCAGATTTCTCTTGAGATCGACTATTCCCAACGTTCGGTGGATAGGAAATCACGACGAACTTACAGATGCGTATAGCATTCTCGGTCACTTTGGCACGGTCTCTACTTCCGGAATGATTACCATATTAACAGCTCTCGCTATTTATTTCATGGCATTGAAGCTAGGATCAGATCTCAGTGGAGCAGTGTTCGGAGCACTTTCATACGGTCTGGCTACTCCGGCATGGGGCTGGGCAACAGCTTTCTTTTCACATGTTTCAGCAGGGGGGTGCCTCTTTTTGGGTTTAACTGCTATATTCTATTTGCTTGATTCACCTCAAGATAAATGGCGAGATACACTATTAGGGTTTATATCGGGGGCTCTTCTCTCTTGGGCGGTGGTAATAGAACTTACCTCTGCACCGGCTTCGGTTGTTATTGGCATTTACGGTTTGTACAATGCGAGAGAATGGAAGCGTCAGAGGTTAACCAGGGTGTTCCTTGCTGCATTGGTCGGAGCATTCATATTCATATCACCCCTGTTAATATACAACTATGTTATTCTAGGTAATGTCTTCGAATCCTTGTACCAATACAACTTGAATTTTCCCAAACATCGCGAAGGGTTTTATGGTATTGGATTCCCGAACTTGGGTGTCATGTTCAAACTGCTCTTCGCTCAAAATATGGGTCTATTCTGGCTGTCGCCGCTGATTTTGTCTACGCCACTCGCACTATATGGTCTATGGAAGACCCCAGGGATGAAAAATATTACTGTTGTAATTATTATGGTATCTCTTTATTTTCTTCTCTGGAACGCGGCATTTACTTACTGGGACGGGGGTTTGTCTACGGGGCCACGTTATTTAATCCCAATGCTACCCTTCCTTTGCCTCCCCATTTCTCTCTTCTTTTTTCGATCCGGAATGAAGGTCAAGGCAGTGCTTCTGGCTTTATTTTTAGTGAGCTTCTTAATATCTCTAATGTCCGTGTCGGTCTCAATGTTTCATGCAAATGCATCAGTCTCATTGTTAAATATAAAACCTGATTCAGGAAATGTCATTACGAGTTATCTTATACCGCGGTTCATAGAGGGGCACGGATTCCAATTCTCCCTGTTCGATTATTCATTGTCCTCATTTAAGGGCTTACTGGATAAAGACTTGCACGGTCAGATTATTCTTATCCCTTTGTACGTTGTTTATCTATGCTTCGGGGCATATGTATTTTGGCAGATTCAGAAAACTAAATGCAAGTTTTCAGACAGGAGATCAAATACAGACTGACCATGCTGAGACCAGTAATCTCCACATATTCCATGCATATCCAGCGCCTAACATCTCTTTTTTCTATCCGTTATTGTGAAAGTAAACCGACAGGGCTTCGTAGAGGTAACGGGCCATCAACTTGTGACCCGCGGGCGTCCAGTGCATATCATGATGGAAGTAGAGCAATTCCTCCCCTTTATAATTCCTGAAATAAGGGAACGCGTTAAAGAATGGTATGTTGTTCTGTACACAGAACCTTTCTAATTCATTTACAGTCCTATCCGAGATCTGAGACGATTTGGATATGTAATCATATCTTCCGGGGATCCATTCACGGTCGTTTACCTGATGCCCCCAGGGATAGGTGGATAAAATGAACTGGGAGCCGTGTTCATCGCATAACTTTTTCGTCCTCAAGATACTATCCTCGATTTCTGACATAATGAGTCCGAATTCCTCAAACTCGGGTTCCTTGAGCGTATGTAAGAGCATCAATCTGTTCGACTTCATAACCGCAGTTTCAAGATCGACATTCTTTATATCCAGCGGTTTTTCCATATGCTCGCGCAAAAGTCCGGATATTGCACTCGTAATGAAAAGATTCCCGTAAACCCAGTTTTCTGCTCTTGTTACAGCACTTCCCCTCGCTTTATTGAAATCCTGAAATCCATTGACGGACATCGGCTCGGAATCTTTACCAAGGACTCCTTCTTTCCTGTAGACATACTCGTTCAGCACATCCGACATGTCGAAATTCATTATTACCATATCCGGTTTCAATATGCCGATATCCTCCTTCAGCTGGAGGTATTCGAGTATGGGAGAATAGCTCTCGACGCCACAGTCAATTACGTCATATTTTCTCTTAGAAGACTTATTTAAATAGTTCTCGAGCAGATTAGAAAAGCTATCTTCATAGCTGACGCCTTCTCCCATCGTAAACGAATCCCCAAGCATTACTATGCGATACTCCGAATTATCTTTCTCTGGAGTGTTCCTTGCTCTGAAGCCCATACTGTTAGTCTTCATAGTGGCGTTGTAATCGGGGGCAATCATGCTTATTGTCGCATCATGAGCAAGCTTATGATGAAGGACTTTATCAGGGAGTTTTTGTTCTTCGGTATTATCCAGCCGCGGCAATAAAAAATAACCGCTAGTCAGGTCCAGAATGAAATAAAACATGAAAAGTGATAAAATGGATATCCATATTTTCGATATTAACTTGCCGTGACCCCTTTGTATCCCCTTGATGGAGATAAGACAGAATATGATATTGACGAACAACAAAGAAATAACAGAAAGAATAATGAGACCAGGTGATTTTTTTTCTATAAGCAGTGAATATACCAGTAACGCGATAATTAAGAATACTGATAAAGTAATATCCGAATATAAAATGGATCTGAATATTCTCATTAACCTCACTCAGTCTGATGTAAGTCTAAGCACTAAATTGTCCATATGTTCGTTTTTTATCTTCTGCGGATTCAATTGAGATGTCGAATCGCAATCTCTTTTCTAAAGAGCTTCTTCATTGCTCAATCAGGATTTTCCCTTGTTATCGTCAAATTGATAGATTTTCCATTTATTTTTTTTAAACGTATATACCGGAGTATATCTGGAGTTGATGTATTCGAATAATTCTTCCATTTTTGGGCTATTCTTACAACTTTCATCTCTATGTCCCGCTAAATTTCGATATTCCCATTTTTTCCTTTCATTGTTATCAATTGGCGCAAAAGATATATCAGTAGAAGATGTATCAACGATTAATGGCTTTTTTTGTTTTATATCATCCAGGAATTCTTCTATCATTTCTTCCGTACGATAACCGCAGACATAAAACGGCAGCTGATGGAAATATCGAGTAGGCGACTTCATCCCGGTAGCCAGGTTAAAATAAGCCGCGGCGCCCCACATCAATAAATATTGCTCATCTTTCAAATTATCCCTGATCCCCTCGACAACCACATTACTCTGCCTGCTGGTCGATATGAATTTCCCAACACGATCCGGGATTTTCACAATCGCCAAGCAGGACATAGCCACAAGCAAACCCAACACCCATATATGACTCAATCTGATTTGCCGCTTACAGAAAATAATGCTCGAGTCTGAGAAATTGGAGATCAGCCCATAGAGAAAGAAGCTGGTTAATATCGCGAATACCGGAAGCCAGCATATATAATAGTGATCAAACATCAAGCTTGAAATACTGGAGAGAAGAAACTCGACCGGTATCCCTATGACTGATACAAGTATCAATACCCTTTGGCTCTCCCCCAGCTTCGTTCCGTTTATAGCGGTAAAGACCGCTATAAACCATGCTGCTATCGCGATCAGCGGAAGACCGGACGGTGAAAGTAATCTCAATCCAAAAAGAAGTGATGATATCCTGTCCCCCAATGTAGTAGTAGAATAAACGGAATTATATCTGATAAATGAATCGTAAAAATCACCGAGTGCATTCATCCAATGGAAATACAGCAGAACTGCCGCAATAATGACTATTGTCCCCAGAGCATAAGCCAATATTTGCTTGAGAAGCAGGTAAAAGCTGCGAGTTATAATTCCAGAGAAAAAAATTAACAAGGCAATGGTAACTTGCATTCCGGTGTTATTAGGCCTTAAGAAAAATGATAGCGAGAACGTTACCCCCACAAGAAATATATAGAAGAGACCGGATTTCGAGTTCCTGGAACGCAAATAGAAATACAAAGCGGCAAAGCTCAGGGGCAGCGAGTATTCCTCTGTTACATTCCCTCCGCCAAAACTATTTAGATAAAACAAGGATAAAGGCCATATTATTGAAGCAACAATAGCGGGGATTCTGCCGAAAGCTTTATTCATTACCAGATAACCCAAGGTTACAGCGATAAACAATGACAGAAACTCATATAGATACAGCCCCCACATAGAACCAGGGCTGATAAACAGCGCTAACGCATTGATATAGTAAAGAACTGGTCCTTTGTTATCCCACAAGTCCCGATATAGAGTGCCGCCCTTAAGAATTTGCTGTCCCATATATAGAAATATGCCCGAGTCAGGATTTGGGTCGTTCACATCAAGCGGAAGAAATGAAATTGTAGCTACAAATGTTACAAAAATTAGCAGAAGATAAGTAAAGGATGACTTGTGCTTATATAACAAATTCATTAACATTATTCAGCCCTGAGCCCTTTTGATGATGCTGTGATTTTCAAAACTATAAACCAAAGTATAATTTCGCCCCCCGGTATTCGGAAGGCCGTGGTTGTAATAATATGCTTTAAGCCGTCTCCCCTACACCCAATAATATACCAATGCATAAGCAACTCAAGCTTGAATTATCTTTCGCAATTAAGGTGTATTATTATAAATCTTTGAAAAAACCTTGAACTGTAGCAATAATATAATGAGGAATAAATATTCATCATCTTCTTCAAACTCTTAACTTTTGTTACATTTTGGCTCTGCAATGAATAACAATTCTAACGGAACAGATAAGCTTGTTTTCAAATTATACAATCCGTTTACCCAGTATGATAGCGTAAAAGAGATCTGGGCATCGTTAGTTAATAGATGCCATCATTCATATTACCTGTCATGGGCCTGGAGGGATCTATGGATAAAAAGCCTTCCGGTAGACTGCGGTTTGACACTTATTGCCGGCTTTAGCAATGACTTGCCAGTTATAGCTTTTTTTGTAGGCCGTAAGACTTTGACCCGGCATAAATTTTTCAAAATCAGGCGGCTCTCTCTCAACTATAACTCTGATTCCAGATATTGATTCATTAAGTATCGAGTATAACGCTATACTGATCGACCCCGAAGTAGAGATATCGTTAGGTTCGCTTCTCGAATTAATGCCGATTAAGTGGGATGAGCTCTATCTGCCGAAGTGCGCCCCGATTTATCAGCCAAATTTAATAATGAAAGACGATTTAAGTGACGACTACGATTTGACCGTAAAAAATCTAAAATCATATAATGTGGATTTGGTTAAGGTCCGGCGCAACAATAACGATTATTTATCCATGATCAGCCCGAAAAAAAGATACCAAATTCGTCGTACAATCAAGGAGTACGAGAAAATGGGGGAAATTCGTATAACCGTTGCCGGAAACGCAGAAGAAGCATCAGTCATTCTAGATGAATTGATTGCACTCCACCAGAAAGAATGGGCGGCGCGAGGTTATACCGGGGTCTTTGCGAATAAATATTTCGTTGAATTCCATAAAGAATTAATCTCCTCGCGTTTCGATAACGGAGAAATTCAGCTGATGAGAATATCGTCCGGTAACCATATCATTGGATGTCTTTATAATTTTATATACGATGGAAAGGCCCTTGGTTATCAATGCGCGTTCAATTTTCTCCCGAGCAATGCTTATAGTCCCGGAATTGTGTGCCACTATTATGCGATAACACACTATGCGGCGATCGGCCTGAGCTGCTACGACTTTCTTGAAGGTGACGATCCTTATAAGAAAAGTTTATCGACTGATTACAATGAAATGCAAAACATTGTTATCCGACGAAACAACATGAATCGCCGGATCGAAAATACGGCCGTTAAAATATATAATATATTCAGAGGTATGAAGACTCGACAATCCTAATTAGGGATAGGAGCGTATTATCAATTTAGTGGAATGGTAATATAATTCTGTTAAAAGGTTATAACAAATCCGGCCACACAACATAGATTAGGAAGAAATTTATAATACTTAGCTCAGTTTCGAATGATATATCCGAATTTAGCTATCGACAACAGTTAATTATCTAGATAAACTATGAACAATGCTATACCAATACTGATGTACCACCAGGTCACACCTCATGTCCACCCGGAATTTGTGGCGTGCTCCATTACACCACGAGCTTTCGCTTTCCAGATGAGAATCCTGAAACTGCTGGGTTTTAACACTATAGACCTCGATCAACTGGAGAATTACAAAAAGGGGAATATCGATCTGCCGCCTAAAACTGTTCTTATAACATTCGATGACTGTTATCAGGAGTCCATCGATTATGCAATACCGATCCTCAAATCAAACGGATTCAAAGCGGTGTTTTTCGTCCCTACCGATTGTGTCGGAGGTCAAAGTCACTGGCTCATGCCTGAAATAGGATGCGAATTTCCTGTCATTGGTTGGGACACAGTCAAATTTCTCGAAACGAATGGATTCCAAGTCGGCAGCCATAGCAAGACACACCCGGACCTGACCGAGTTAACCCCGGAGGACTGCTACAAGGAGTTGGCGGAATCACGAAAAGTCCTTGAAGAACATCTGGGCCATGAAGTAGCGCACCTGGCCTATCCCTACGGTTTATTCAACGATGCGGTGAAATCATCGGCTGCCAAGGCAGGCTACAATACCGTTTGCTCGGTTATAGAAAGGTTTGCGAGGCGTGAGGACGATCCCCTGGCGCTGCCTCGTATCAATGTCCTTGGTTCCTACAATATTGTCGACTTCGTATTGATACTGCATTACGAAGGCAAATATAAGACGACGCTACGGTGGTGGCAATATGTTCATAGCAAAATGCGGGGTGTGGGAAGGTTGATAAAAAAGGTAAGAGCTAAATACACGAAGGATATCTAGCCGGAGTTTACGTCATGATTACTTCAAATAGATGCTCTATCAAATAATCGCTCCAATGTATCCGGAATGTTTCGAGGAGCAGATTCGCATTGCTCTTTTAAAGAAAACTCGTCTTGACAAGGCCTAAGCCAGCTAATCAGAGACCGGGCAGAGACAATATAAACACATGAAACACAGAATTGTATACTACATAGAAAGTAAGGGCTTCGGCGGTGCGGAACAGATGCTGTTTAACCTCCTGAGGGTAGTGGATCGAGATCTTTGGGAACCGGTTTTGGTTTACCAGCAGAATCCGGGCATTCTTGAATTCGTCGAGAGAGTCGAAGGCCTGGGCATTAATACGCTGTCTGCGTCTATAGTAAACGGGCTGTGGGATCTAAGGGGTATGAAGAAAATGATACAGAATCTGAAAGAACTTCACCCGGCTATATTCCACGCGCAATTGGTATCAAATTTAAAATGCACAGGCGGCATTATTTGCGCGAAACTCGCGGGTATCAAAGCCATAGTGGCCACTCAGCATTCGTATCAGGAAATCCGGGCGCGTAGAATTTCCCGGATATACACGTTGATATTCTACCAGAAGCTAATATCAATGTTCGTCGACTATTACATAGCAGTATCATACAAACAGGCAGAGCGTCTGAAAAAAAATGTAATATCGGGAAACAAGGTGAAGGTCGTCCAGAACGCAGTGAATGTTCAGGATTTCTGCCACAAGGGTGATGAAAATTTATTGAAATCGGAGTTGAAAAATAACGAAGATAAAAAAGTAATATTGACCGTTGCCCGGATAGACGAGCTTAAAGGGCATAAATATTTAATAGAAGCGGCTCAGCTGGTCCCTGATGCAATCTTCCTGCTAGCCGGCGACGGTCCGGAAAGGTCGGCGATGGAGAGGAAAGCCCGAGACCTTAAGGTTGCAGACAGAGTAGTATTCCTTGGACAGAGGGACGACATACCGGAACTGTTGAATGCCTGCGATATCTTTGTCTTGCCCTCGCTCCTAGAAGGCCTCCCTTTATCCGTACTGGAAGCAATGTCGGCTTCCAGACCGGTCATAGCCACCGACATTGACGGAATCAAGGAAATAATTACTGATCGAGAGAACGGTATTTTAGTCCCGACCGCAGATCCGAATGCCCTGGCAGAGAGTATCAAACTCCTTTTGTCAGATAAATCGCTTGCCGGCAGACTCGCGGCCTCGGGGAAAGAGACTATAATTAAGAATTTCGCGTCGGAAAAAATGGTTAAAGGGGTGACCGACATCTATTGTGAATTAATCAAAAGAAAACGAATCACGGCAAACTAGAGAATAGATCTGGCAAAGAAACCGTTCATTCAGTAAATAAAAGACTCCATGAAAATACTATTCATATCGAGATATATTCCGGACGACCCAAAGAAGGTGCACGGTACTTATAAACGTATTGCGACGTTCATAGACGCATTGAAGGGCATTGCCGAGCTCGACGTGCTGTTTTTCGCCCCCCCTGATTACGATTATTCTCCTTCGCAGACATCGGAGCTGGAAGAGTCCATCTCCAAGCTGTGGAAGACCAAGATCAGGCTTTTCCTATACCCGATGTCCGAATTCGATATGGACAATGAGTTGATTAAGTGGATATCGTTCGGGAAGGGCGTCTTCAGTTTTTCAAAACAGAAGGGACGCATCGAATTCAGCGATCAGGCGCAGGTACGCGCGGTCGAGGACTGTCTTGAATTGAAGCCCGATGCTATATTTGCCCACAGGCTCTCCTCGATGTGTCCCCTTCTCTTGACCAAGAAACCGCTCCCGCCCATCTTTTTCGATCTCGACGACATCGAACATATAGCTTTGAAACGCTACATACAGACCCGGAACAGCGTTAAGACCAAACTCCTTTATTTTCTGCTCCCGGCGCTTACGAGAGGAGAATATAATGCTATTGGGCTCGCATCCAGGACAGCGGTTTGCTCGGACTTCGACCGCCGCTACCTAAACAAAAAATACGGCCTCACCGGGGTTGTCACTATACCCAATGCAGTCGAGATACCGAGGATGGAGCCTTCTATGCCCGCCCCTAACCTGTTGTTTCTCGGCTCCGAATACCCGCCAAACGTCGATGCGGCAGAGTACCTCCTAAAAGATATCTGGCCTCTCGTCAGGAAAAAGCTCCCGCATGCAAAGCTTATTATTGCCGGCACGGCGGCGGATAAGCTTAGACTTGATACAACCGCGATTCCCGGCCTTGAAACGATCGGCTTCGTCGATGACCTGGCAGATCTTTATAGAAAGGTGCGGGCTACGGCCGTGCCTATTCTAATGGGGGCAGGGACCCGTTTTAAAATCGTGGAAGCAGCCGCTTACGGCAAACCGACAGTAGCCACTACGATAGGGGCGGAAGGACTGGAGTTCACAGAGGGGTCGGAGATATTCATACGAGACGAACCTGAAACGTTTGCGGAAGCATGCGTGAGACTACTCGGTGACGCTGATTTATGCGATAAAATGGGTATGGCGGCCAGGGAGAAAGCAATAAGCATATACGACCGTCAAAGCGTTATCAAAAGCATCAGGGGACATATCTTGGGCATATCGCAGTCCGATAAGCTCTGACAAGCTGCCGCGTTTGGTTATATAATTTACTACGATGCCTAAAGTGAGCGTGATTATACCTACATGTAACCGTGCCGAGCTGGTGAAAAGAGCGATTAAGAGCGTCCTCAATCAAACCTATAGCGATTTTGAAATTCTCGTATCCGACGACGCGTCCACGGACAATACCCCCCAGGCTGTAGAGGACTTTTCAGATGACAGGATAAGATTTACACGGTGTGATAATAACAATGGTGTAGCCGTGTTGAGGAATAATGCCGTAAAGAGCTCGAAAGGAGAGTATATCGCGTTCCTCGATGATGATGATGAATGGCTACCTTCAAAGCTTGAAAAGCAAATAAGGTTACTCGAAGGAAGCCCGGATAAACTGGGTGCCGTCTATACCGGTATAAACTCACTCGATGACAAGCTGGGTCGCATCGTCGAAACAAAGATTCCCCGGTATAGCGGAAATATCTTGCGGGAATTGCTTCTGAATAACTTTATTACTACTTCGTCCGTAATTGTAAAGAAGCATTGTTTTGATGAGGTCGGGCTTTTCGATGCTGAATATCAAAGTGCGAGCGATAACGATATGTGGATAAGAATCGCTCAGAGATTCGAATTCGATTATGTAAGGGAACCTCTCGTCAACTATTATATTACTGAGAATTCCATCAGTAGAAATAATATGAGGCTAATAAAAGGATTAGAGAGATTGATGACACAACACTATGATATATATGCTTCAGACAACAAAACTCTCAGTAATCATTGGTTTAAGATCGGGGTCACATACTGTAATAGCGGAAACGTAAAAGAAGGCAGGAAAGCGTTAATGAGTGCCTTCAAACTCAATCCCCTCGATATCAGAATTTACTATAATTTAATAATTTCGCTGTTTGGGCACTCAGCGTTTACTAAAATCAACGCTTTCAAAAAGTCGATGCTGCAATCTGCGAAAAAATACATTTCAACATATAGAAAAGCGAATTAATGGGTAAGAACTCCGACAATGACTGTACTTCAAATATTAGGAATCCATCCCAAGAAGCTCGGAGGCTTTGAGGATTATATTCTAACTTTTGCGAACATGATGAAGGAGCGAGGACACCGTACAGTATTTGTTTTTGAAGGAGAACCGCACCCATACATCAAGATGAAATTAAGCGAATACGATTGTCCATATTTTATCCATGAACGACTCAAGGGGATCTATGCTTTCCTCCGCTCTCTTTATTTTCTCATACAACTAGTTCACAAATACAGACCAGATATTATTCAGGGCCAATTCCATCCCCAATCACATTACGCAACCCTCGTCGGTTTCCTGACGCGTACACCTGCATTTATTACCATTCACTCGACTTCGTCTCAGAACAGCCGACCGGTAGGGCTACTTAGCATGGTGAAAGCCAATATCAGCTCTATTTTATCGCAAAAGGTATTCGCTGTTTCATATGCAGTGATGAAAGATTTAACGTCCAATTTACATACGTCCCCCAACAAGATTCTGGTACTTCATAACGGGGTAAGTCTGGAGAGATATAATACTAAGGAGAACGATTTTTCACTCCATAAAGAAATCGGGCTTAGTGAAAGCGCCAAAATAATAATCACAGTGGCGTCGGCTCGTCCCGAAAAGGGCCTGGAATATTTACTACGCGCTATACCCGGCATAATTAGCAAATATAAGGATACTCATTTCATCTTCTGCGGGGGGGGACCGTTAGAAGGCGAATTAATTAATATGGCTAATGCCTTAGGTGTAGGGGGACACGTTCATTTTTTGGGCATAAGAAACGACGTTCCCGACCTATTGAATTGCTCGTACCTATCTGTACTGCCTTCATTAGCGGAGCCGTTTGGTTTGGCTGTTCTGGAAGCCATGGCAATGACGAAAGCTGTAGTGGCAACGAATGTCGATGGGATACCCGAGATACTTCAAGACGGGGTCACGGGGCTTCTGGCGGCCCCCAGAGACCCAAATTCCCTAGCCGTATCTATTGTCTCGCTCCTGGAAAATGAAGAGAGAGCTCGTTCGATGGGCATCAAAGGGAGAAAAAGGATAGAAACGTACTTCGATCTGAACGGCAGGGTATTAAAGGAAATAAAAATATACGAAAATTTCATTGATACAGGTAAGATATGATTATATCAAACATAAAGTATAATTTATAGAAAGTGAATAATAGGCAACAATGAATCGTCTCAGACTACATGACCGGACGTTCCAAATAATATTCCTGTCTTTAATATTCCTGGGAATAGCATTAGGAATTTATGTCGGGATGAACGGATTGTCCAAGGAATTGATTGTCTTGGCGCTTGGAGTCCCTTTTCTTGTAATAACCGTTAATAGGCCTTGGATAGCATTATCCATATTTTTCTTTCTACTTCCTATGGAAGAGCTGTTCCTGCTTGGCGGCAGCAACGCCCCTTCAACATTGAATAAGCTCATTGGCATTTACTTAGTGTTTCTAGCAGTAACCAGTGGCTCTCTTAAATACATATCCGAGGTTTTTAGAAACAAAAAAGTGCTTTGTATACTTTTATTCGGAATAATCTCTTTGTTTTCAATTACTTACTCCAAAGACCTAACTTATGTTGTTAAATGGCTGACTAAACTATGGCTGTTGATAATATTATATTTTGTACTTGTAATGATGATAAGAAACATTAAGACCCTGAATTATACATTTTATGCCATAATTCTTGGATCGGTTATATCTGTACTGAGCCCGATCGTCTTTGGACACGGGGACATCGAGAAGTCGTATAATTTGGTACGCTACGGAGGTCTTTCGGGGGACCAGAACGAATTTGCCGCGCTTCTATTAGCTGTAATTTCTATTTGCGTAGCTGTTATCTTTACCGCCAAAAAACAGATCATAAAGATTTCGTCCATAGTCTGCTGCGCAATTCTATTCGTCGGTTTTATATTCACGTATTCGAGGTCGGGTTATATCGCGTTCTCCGTAATTTTATTACTGTCCATGTTTAAATTAATCAGAGGAAAAAATAGAGGTAAAATATTGGCAATAGTAGTACCCTGCGTTATTATAGCTTTCATAGCAATTTATTTAACCGTTGCCGACAGCATTCTATCAAGAGTCGAGAGTTTAAGAATAGTTAAAAGCGAACAATCAGTGCGTTCGGAAAGCTCTCTTAACAAAAGGTTCCAGTATTATTTCAAAATAGGACCGGAAATATTCAAAGCTCACCCTCTTTTCGGAGTGGGGTTCAGGGGATTTATATTTTATAATCCATACAAAGAGATCTCTCATAATATGTTCCTTGAGGTCGTAACAGGTACCGGAATAGTCGGGCTTATTCCATTTGTGCTGATTATCTTCCTCACATGGAGAGATCTAAAAAGAGTCCAGAACATCTCGAACACCGACGAAGATGGAACGTATCTATTATATTATTCAAACGCACTCGAGTTGGGATTTATAGCAAATGTCGTAGTGGGTCAATTTTACACGCTGGACATAAACAAAACCGTCTGGCTTTTGATATCGTTATCCTCAGTACTGGTTAATTTGGCCGCTATTCGTGAGATCACCCCAAGTGTAAAGAAAACCGATATACCGTCGAGAAGCGGGTCAAGGGGGTACCCTTTCTTAATCAGCGATAGGTAAAAGACATGAGATTCGGCTTTTGTATACGTTGTAAGCACAATAGCGGAGAAAGCCCGACCCGCAATATGATGCGTTTCACCATCGACTATATCCATACAATGACGCGGTGACGGGTTGTACGTCCTCGGAATATTTATAGAAATGAACGCAAGGACGACCTCCAAGTGCCATATTTACAATCATTGATCAAGACTAGTTCATCATGCCTGAAAAAGTTCTATTTCTTTTAGATTCGTTATCCCCCGGTGGAGGAGCGGAAAAGATTGCGTTGGATATAGCGATCTCATTGAAAAGATCCGGGAAATACATACCAATCTTCTGTTCAACCAGGCTCGGCGGAAGCATGGAAGATATCTTGAAAGATCGTCGAATTGAGTACTATGTGATTAAAAGGAAACGTTTTTACGACATAATCAAATTTTATCGAATCTTCAGAATAATCAAGAAACATAATATCAAGATCATTCATTCACACAAGCTGGGATCAAATTTCTGGGGAGGATTGATAGGCTGGATCGCGGGTGTGTCCATTATAATAGCGCATAAACACGGTCAGATCTATGCCAACCGGATACACCTGTTCATGGATAAGATCGTCAGCAAGCTCTCTAATAAAATTATTTTTGTGTCCGATTACGAACGTACTCTTTTCCTGAATAAAATAGGAGCTTTCCCGGATAAATGTATAACAATCCATAATGGTATAAACATTCACGTGCCGAAGGTTGATTCAATCGATGATTTCAGAAAAAGGTACGGTATGAGAGAATCCGGACCGATAGTTGGCATGATCGCTCGTTTCAGCAAAGAAAAAGATCACGGAACTTTTTTGCTTGCAGCCCGGGAAGTATTAAAAAGCGACAGTCACGTGACTTTTCTACTGGTAGGAGAAGGCAGCACGAAAAAAGAGATGGAGGATTTCTCAGAAGCTCTCGGCATCTCGGACAGTATCATATTTACAGGTTTCGTCGAAGATGCCTCAAAGGTCATTTCGGTATTGGACATAGGGTGTTTGTCTTCCACTCAGGAGGGACTGGGCATAGTCCTATTGGAATATATGGCCTTTGCCATACCCATTGTAGCTACTAATGTCGGTGGAATTCCCGAAGTCGTGAAAGACGGTATCAACGGTTTTCTTGTTGAACCAGGCGACCACAGAGCCATGGCGGAAGGAATATCCGCGCTTCTTAAAGATAGTAAATTAAGAAGCCGGATGGGTCGAAATGGTTTCTCTATACTCGAACAGAATTTTACTCAAGAGTCGATGATAGAGAAAATAGAGAATCTATACGCCACCCTTATACATCAGGAATTAAACCACTCACACAAATGAAAATTCTCTATATCTCTCAAAACTTCTATCCGGAAATGGGCGCTGGCGCTTCAAGGGTCTACGAGCTTTCACGATATTGGGCAAACATGGGCCATAGCGTAAGTGTTCTGACCTCCTTCCCGAATTATCCTCAGGGGATTATTTATACGGAGTACAGGGATAAACTTAAGTACCTCATTTTCCGCGAACAACTGAATGGAATAAATGTAATTAGAACGATTGGATTTCCCACACACATGAGGAGCGCTTTCAGAAGAAGCATAAGCTACGTATCGTTTTTTCTCTCTTCCGTTATTTCGTCCTGCTTTTTAAAAGGATTCGACGTCGTTATCGGCACTTCACCTTCCCTTTTCGTAGGGCTTGCCGGTCTCATTTCAGCAAGACTGAAGCGATCGCTCTTCGTCTTCGAGGTAAGGGACCTGTGGCCCGAGGTGATACCGGCAGTCGGCATAGCCGACGAGAATTCAATATCTTACAAGGTATTCGACAAGATGGCATCGATCCTATACGATAAGAGCGACTTGATAGTGGTCGTTACCGAATCATTCAAGCAGCATTTGGTCGCGGGACGAAACATTCCGTCTGAAAAAATAAAGATCATTGAAAACGCCGTTGATACAGATTTTTTCAAACCCTTTGAAGTCAATACCGCATTAAAGGGAATGGAGGGTTTAAAAGATAAGTTTATAGTTTCATATATCGGGACCGTTGGTTATACGCATGGGGTCAAAGTTATTTTGGAAGCGGCGAGAGAGATAGAACGCAGATTTCCGGATCTCGTATTTCTGCTCATAGGGGACGGTTCCGACAGGGAAAGGCTTGAGAAAATCAGCCGCGATGAAAAGCTCGGCAATGTCGTATTCCTGGGTCAACAGCCGAGAGAAACGATTCCTTATTATATTAACTCATCCGACGTTTCGCTTGTCCTGTCCAGCAAAGCAACGCTCCTCGAAAAAACCATATTTGCCAAGGTCTTCGAGCCTATGGCGTGCGGGAAGCCAATAATTGTAGGGGCTTCAGGAGAAACCCGGAACCTGGTTATCGAAAAAGCGAAAGCGGGTATCGATTTTGAACCCGAGAATGTTCAGGGTCTTATCGATTGTATAGACAGGATGTATTCCGATCCGGAGTTAAGAAAAAGTCTCGGAGAGAACGGGAGGGTATTCGTTACTGCCGAATTCTCCAGAGCGGCAAAAGCCGCCGAATACCTTAGGGTCCTGGATGGCCTGATAAACAAGAAATAGACAATGCGCCTATTTACCGTGGAATGTTTAGCGAACCCCGGTTGGACAAATCCCTATACTTAAACATAGACGACAGATATATAGCATATGAAATATCACGTTTCACTTCCAATCGACATTTAAATGCGATAGAATATATTTGTTTTATGATAAGCTAAAACGACAGGCGAAAATAAGTCAGGTCTAATTAACATTGAACTCTATTATGATAGAACAGGGATGTCAGCCAACGCTGATTTGGACGCTCTCTCCCATAATATTGCATCATCATATAACCTGCAGGGGATCCGTAATATAACTCAACAATTTATCAATCTAATATCTCGATCGTTTAGAATATTATTGGGACGGAGTTACTATCACGTTCCCCAGACAGTGGGCAAACATATTAGCCCAAACCTCATATCCGGATATTACAATGATCTCCGCATGAAAGCCGACTGGAAGGGAAAATCAGACGGCGACGGCGTACCGACCGTTACACTCTCCAACGGTCATACTGTTTATTTCCCCATTCATGTAGCACAGATGGCTCTTGGAACCTACGATTTATGGCTGGAGAAGAGTGACGCAGAGCAACAAAGGACGTTTCTAAGACTGGCGGGCTGGCTCAATCAAAACATTAATGAAAACGGGGGTTGGAAAAACCCCTGGGAATTCCTGAGACCTACCTCTTTATCGAATTACTCGGCAATGGCCCAGGGTGAGGCAATATCGGTCCTCATAAGGGCATATCGAATAACCAAGGACAAATCATTCATGGAATCGTCTGAAAAGGCATATCAGTTTCTGATATCACCTGTAGGAGAGGGCGGATGCACATATTATATAGATAAACAAATATACCTGGAAGAATATCCGGAGTATCCAAGGAGCACAGTGCTTAACGGTTACATATTCGCATTGTTCGGAGTGTATGATTTTATGCTCGTGACCGGCGGAGAGGATGTGAAGCGTTTTTTCTTCGACTGCTCGACGACTTTAGAGAAGAATCTTCATTTGTACGATACGGGTTTTTGGACTTATTACGATCAATTAGGAACAATAAGCAGTCCGTTCTATCATTCGCTTCATATATCGCTTTTAGACGCTTTGTACCTTATTACAGGAAGAGAATCATTTAACTCGGTTTCACGTAAATGGTCCCTTTATCAAAAGAATCCTCTATATAAACTGCGCGCGATAGCGGCAAAAGTGATTCAGAAGCTGAATAATCCGGCGAATGTCACAGTCAAAATCTAGATTATTTATCCGGTTTACTAGGCGACAGGCCGAATCACGTACTTATAATCCGGAGTCGCGGTTCTTAAAGAGACCTTGATACAGAAGGTATGGGCGGATTGCGGAGCGGGCTAATAGAATCCGGTCTCAACAGCCTGATGTAATGTCGGATGCAACGGCACCGCAAATACCGGAGGTGCCAATCCCTGCTTCTAAGGCGCCCGAGGGTAGAGAAAACAGGGGAACGTACTAACCGGCGGTACACAGAAATGCCTATCAGCCGGAATGACAATCAGAAACAACTATGTTCCCTTTCGAAACCAGGCATAACGTATGAAGCCGCGGGAAGAAGGTGTGTCAGCCAGCTCGTCGGGATCTTTTATCCGGACTGTGGTCTTATATGCCATGTTACTCCGTGTATTCATCCATACCTATGTCGCAGAAAGGGTCCGTCCTGCTCTCGTTGTCAAAATCCGACGGTGCGCATATGTTCTTTATTCCCTGGTCGCGAGCGGGAGAGTCCGAACTCAGCTGGTATATCCCGGAAGACAGATCATAGAAACCCGGGTCCACATTACAACACAGACCATTGCCGTCCCAGCCCGTCTCGGCCCTGTAATTAGAACTAAAGTCCGACCTCCAGCTATCGCGCCAGACCCATGTCTCATCGTTTACATTCCACAAATTGTAGTCAAACGTATTCTGCGCGGACTCTGAATCATTTATCTGAATCCCCTGAACGTCTCCCCTGTCACTATAGAAAATGTTGTTCTTGAATATATTGCCCGTACTGCCCCATACCGCCACAAAGGCATGAGTTGAAGCATCCGTGATCGGGACCTGCTTTACAACAAACGTATTGTTCACGACCACGCTGTCTTGAACGCTATACCACATCCCCACACCATAGTGAGTATTTTCAATGATATTGTTCTCAATGAGCGTGTTTTTCATTCTGCTGGAGCAACCATGCCCGTTGAAATTCACTCCGCTCCCGCCCTGATTACTGAGTACGTTACCCCTGATCGTAATATCCGACGCTCCCGTGCACGAATAATCGCTTATATACACAGCGTGGCAATGCTTCGGATCAGACACGCCCTCCCCATTTAAGCAGGTATTGGGGTCTGTCCCGTTGTATTCTATGGTATTACCCTCAATTAACACATCATTTGTCGAAATAATCAGAATCCCATCATATTTGTTATGGTGTATCCAGTTCCCGCGTATCGTGTTGTGAGGCATAAAAATCTTCACCCCGTCCCAGTCGTGTCTAATCTCGAACCCTTGTATAATTATCCACTCCGCCCATAATTCCACCCTGTGTGAGTAGTCGGGGGGGTATGCGCCGCCGCCCGGATCTATCACAGGCGAGTGACCCGCATAATTCATAAGAGTTATAGGCCGCTCGCTCGTACCGCTAGTTCTGAAACTCACGCCTTCGTTGTACACCCCGTCCTTTACCTGTATTGTGTCTCCCGGCCTGGAGTTGTCCACCGCGGCCTGGATCGTCGTATAATCGCCGCTGCCGTCCTTGGCCACGATGAATTCCCTGTTATTCTGGGTATTAGTGCCAGTGTCTTCCGACTGACTCCCCCCGCTGCACGTGATAAATGTAAGAGATAAGAAAAAGAACGATAAAACAGTGAACAGCTCTTTCATTGTGAACGCTCCCCGTCAAATCAATACAGTTTCATGGCAAAACACCGAGATCGCACCTCTCAGACAGACAACGGAAGAACCACATTAAAGTGCCGGTGTTCGGCGATGTGCTTTTGTTTAATCCCCATCCGCCGAATATAGTACACTACTGAAGTCGGATCATCCACGGGAAAAATCTTGCGCTCAAGCTAGTAAGCGGCTCTATTCCGATCCGGAACCGAGGGGAATGCCGGAGATGCAGGAAGGAATTTCATGACACAACAGTTTGGAATCTTATCCGCCGCGGGCCGATGCTACGGCAACGTTCTCAATTGAGACGGATGTGTTATATCTCGGGGAGAGAATCCTCGAGATTGCTCGGGTGAGGCTAAAATACCGTCATAAATGCATTCATGTGTTGTTAGCGCGAGAGCGGACACATCAATCAGAAAGGGGGCGGGTCCATACGATACGCCGCCTTTCTCGATCCTCGCACACTTTTCGGCATTACCCTTACACCTTAAGAACAACAGCTAATATTGGCAAAACTGTTGATAATCAGCCCTGAGGTCAAAGGTATTACCCGACTTAGTCGGCGCTTCATCCCAGGCCACTATCCCGCACATCATTCCGCTAGGCAAATCATTTGTGGCGCCCGGAGGTGTGTACGGATGCTGGATCGTGATACTGTTATCCCTTATTACAGTCCCGGTGGTGCCGTGCCAGAGAGCGGGTCCTACCTTCACATCCACTATCGTATTGAGCTCGATCAGGGTATTCGATATGAGTTGATCGCCGGCTTTTGCGCAGTCATCACCGTTAAAATTCACCGCGCTGCCCCCTGAATCCGACAGGTAATTTTCCCTGACCGTAACATTCGTCATGCCGCAGTAACCGGCGACGTTGCTCAAGTAAACGGAATGGCAGTGACGCGGGCTTATCTGGGTGCCGTCATTTGGATTCGTCCATCCTTCACAATGCTGTCCGTCACGCTCCGTTTTGTTGTGCTCGACCAGAATATTACTCGAGCTCGCTATGAATATACTCGTATAGTCGGTATCGTGAATCCAGTTGTCGCTCACGATCACGTTGTCGGCATGGATATCTATGCCGGAATACCCGCCGGCAACTTCAAACCCCGAGAACTCATTGTTTCCCTGACCTCGTTCCCATCTTATACCACAATGCGAACAGGTGCCCGGAATGATGTACGGGTGGGACGGATTAATGGTGTCGGTATCCCAATCGTATGCCTCCATTCCCGGATAGGCTTTAACGCTTACCCCGTATTTCATTACAAGCTGTGCGTTTAGGGTCCAGGTACCGGATTTAACCCAGACGGTCTGTCCGCTTGACGCAGCGCCGATGGCCGATTGTATGGACTGGCCGGGTTCCACAACCTTATCCCCGACTTTTATCGTGTCCGGGGCCGGTGTTGGAGCGGGCGTCGGGCGGGCGTTGGAGCGGGCGTCGGAGCGGGGGACGGTGCGGGCGTCGGGGCCGGCGTCGGAGCGGGCGACGGGACCGGTGTCGGAGCGGGCGTCGCGGACGGTCCACCTTTTGTATACTCAACGGTCAAAACCGGTTTGTTCTTCTTGCTTTCTCCGCTGTAAAAGTACATTTCTCCGTTTCTTGCAACAACATATATTCCATTGTTTTCCTCAGTTCCATTTACCCAATCCTGAACCAGGCCTGTAACACTCATATTGTAGTAACTTCCGGTTTTACTAACGGACATACTCGCTTCACTCGAAGAGGCAATCGGAGGTTTTTGGTTCCAGGTCGTAGATCTGTTCCAGTTTCCGAGAGCCTCGTAAACAGCCACCGAATTGCCGGATCCGCTCTTTTTTGCGACATATAGTGATATCGTCGCCTTTGTAATCTTGGCGCCTGCGGGGATTCCGGAAATGTTAAATTTAACGAGTCCCTGCTTCACCTGGCTACTTCTGGATTTAATCTGAATAGTGGAATTTGAACCGAAGCTCAGGTTCGTTTTTCGCTGATCAACGTAGGTATCTTGAATCGAATAATACTTAGTGCCGGGAGGTAATTTAGAGCTTCCGGACGGAGTGGAAGAACCACCCGACGACATGGAGGATCCGGAGAAGAGTGACGCATGGGAGTTCATCGGACTATAAAGGGACAGAATAGTCACTGCAAGCAAAACGTGAAATGTGATGGATTTGGTCGAACCTCTCATTTGAATGCCTCCTTTCTCAGGCTTGACCACCCTTTCGAGGGAAGCATTCCATTCGACCCTGCTATCAGCAGGCAGGTTAGAACAACATAGGAAAGATACTCAGGTTAGAACCAATCTTCCTATTTCGGTAACCCGGCCACCATATGCTGATTTCTCAGCACTTAGGTCGAAGGCTTTGCGTCCCACCCTTTCGGATGGTTTGCCATTATCGTTTAGGACTCGCCTAGTTAAATCTTTTTACATATAACTCTTACTTGCAATCTTCATACCAGTTGGTTGAAACTTAAATAATGGTCTTAAATATTAGAAGACAAGTATCCAATATCACATAGACATTCACATGCCATAAAATGTCATCTATTATTCGAGCCTGGAACCCAAATTGTCAGATTTTGTCACCAATCGCTTATTCGTGACAAGATTAGTCAGGGCGTTTTCTAACTATGAATATTATTTTAAGCGTCTGCGATGATTTATTAATTATTTGATTATTGCTAGAGAGAAGATGCAGAATGACCCACGGGAAAGGTGAGGGAAAATAAATTACGGGTTAGAATCCTTGCGTGCACTGTATAGATACAGGATAACAATAATCATAAGGGCCGCCAGGGAAGCCTGTAGGACCAAGACCGATGCGATCTTCAGGTAGGCGAAATCCGGGCTCACGTATCTAATAAGCCATCCTCCCGCAATATCGCCAAGGGCTGATAAAAACGAAGAAACGATTAGCAAGAGCTTCCAGAAATTCCCCAGGGCTGTGAATAGCATCAAATGATTGAGGGTCACTAGTATTACGGCCATCGAAAAGAAGTGGAAATGAGCTTCTTCAAGCATGCCGAGATAGCTTTTCGGGGGCCTGAAATTAGCTTCCGAGCCCTTGTAATACTCGACTACGGAGTCGTAGCTGAAGCCGATCTGGAGATACAAGAGGAGATCGGTAACCCATAACAAAACGAAGAAAAGAACTGTGAAGACCACTATGAGTCTTAAAAGTGAATTTTTTCTTATATCCGGGGAAATAAAGAATCGCAAATTATTCCTCTGTACGGTTTCCCGCTCCATCGCCAATCACAGCAACTCTGGCAAGCGCAAGAATCTGCCGGATTGCCTGGGCCAGCGAGTTGGATGTTATCGTAGCGCCTGTCATATTTGGTATATCTTTACCCGGTTTAAGTGAGTCCCCGATACTTTTCCCGTAAAATAGAGCAATCCAGTTGTCAACGGGCATATAATCGGGGGGTTCAAAGAAAGCCAGAATTTCAGCCTGCCTCAGTGTGCCGTCCGTGTTAATTACAAACATGACCGTTTCCGTTTTAGTCCTCAAAGTGTGCGTGTCAATTATAGCATATCCGAGGACCTTATCCCCCTTAACACCTTCGTAGACAATATACAGCCTGGTACTGAGCCTGGATTTCGAAAGCGACTCAATTTCTTCCGCCTGTTTATCGGTGAGGAAGATATCCTTTTTCTCTATCCTGTCCGCGTCCGGGAACGCAACCTTAAGAGCTTCATCCCTTTTCATAAATACTTTCGACTGAGCGCCTGTGGAAAAAATAAACAGGCAGAGAAAAATAATGAATACGGTTTTCATATCATTGACATGAGGGTCCGAATATAATGAGGGCGCAGAGTCCCGGCTGCCGCGCCCCCACCGGAAGCTATATTTAACCAGATTTAGAATACGTATCCAAGGCCGAAATTAATTTGGTTCTGAGACTCTCCGGCATTGTCGTCGAGCCACTGATACTCCGCTTTCACGACGACCTGGGGGATAGGTTTATAGTTTATTCCTATCGTCAGGTCTTTCCTGTTGTTGGCGGGGTCGCGCTCGAACCCGGAAGGAACATGCGCCTGGGTATCGAAGGCATCCCATCTGACGAACGGAGACAGGTACTGTAAGTACTGACTCGTGAAGTTCGCGAGCGTGAGGACGTTGTATCCTCCTTCAACATAGTACCCCCACTGCTGGCTGCCCACGGACTCATCCCCGACAAACCCGTTTAACGCGTTTATGAGGGCGGCTTCATCGAGCCTTGTAAATACTGCGAGCGCCCTGCCCTCAAACCCCGCGTACTGAAACTGGATGTCCCCTTCATACATCTGGAAGAATCCCTTAACCTTTTGTCCGTTAAACTCGGACGTCGGATTGTCCACAGTCGCTCCCTGCCCGGTATTGCCCAGGAATACGGAACCCGACACCGTCAGATAGGGGACAGGGTTATATTCCGCTCTGCTGACGAACGCAACGTCGTTGAACGAGGCCTCGGTCCCATTGAACCTGATGCCTCTGTTGCTTGAAGCTATGAACCCCTTGGCGTCGAAGCTGCTCATTACATATGCCTTATAGCTGAGATTACCCGCCTTGTTAAGATCGATGTCTCCGAAAATGCCTAAACCGTTCTCTCTCCATGTAGTGGGAATGACGAACAGCTCCGTCCCCGGCCTGAAAACCCCGAAGAATGTCGTGGGCTCATGAACCTCGTTGATTATCCCGAAAGGAGCGAGCAGGAGCCCGCCGCGGAGATTTATTTCCTTCGCCAGAAGGAAATCGAGGAGGGCGAATTCGACAGAAACGGAGCCCTCCGATCCTTCGACGTTAAGTTCCGTGGAGGCGTGCTCGAATTCTACTTCGGAATTGAAAATAATTCTGTCGGTAAATTTATAACCGAAATAAAGCACGACCCTCTGCGTATCTACGGTATTATCCCCGTCGAAAACGGCCTGACCCGTCAACAACTCGCCGTACCCCCCGATGGATAAGCCCTTGTTCGAGAGATAGACCTTAGACGCAGCCGGGCCCGCCCCGAACATCTTTTCATATGTGGGCTCGGGAACAACGGATACCTGCTTGATATTGTCGATTTCCTCAGCGAGTACGCTCAGCTTCTGTTCTATAGCCTCTAGCCTGTCATCGGGAATCCCCTGGGCTTTAAGCTGCTGGAGCTCGTCGCTTACGCCCTTTAATTTATTTTCCAGGTCCTGAATCCTCTGATCCTGGGATTGGTTCTGAACACCGCTCTTGTTCTGAGCTACTACGGTATTTTTATTGCCGGCTTCTGATTTCGGAGCCCTGATTTTTTGGTAAACGTCGGAACCTTGGGACGTCCCCGGCTGATCTTGAGTCGATTCTTCCGAGAAGACATCGGACGACGCCAATAAGACCAAAACAATAAAGAGAGGAAGTAACGTCAAACGTAACGAACGAACGCTGAAACATATGAATAATTCACCCATCCTTCACACCTCCTGGTTTAGTATTGATAATCGTTATCAAATTCAACATACCCAGAACACGGATTTTGTCAAGACAATGAATTTCATAATCATTATTTTTAGACCCCTGAGAATCCGGATGAGCAGAACCTTAATCGACCTGGGGCGATGTCAGAGAGATGCGGGCAAGTATTTTGCCTCGCCTGACAGTCCGCAGGTTTATGGATTCATGCTCATATCTCACTTTAGGCTCGATCCCACATCCAGCCTGACTCAATATTATTTTAGAAGGAGAAGGGCGGCTAGCTAAGGTAATAGGACCATTAATTCATGGGGCCGCCCTTCTCCAGGGAGTAATCCGACCGGATCAAATGTATTCAAGCCTGATTCCGGAGTTGTCTTCTAAATTCACGCTGTATGCCAGAGTTAATCTCGAGAGCATCAATTATCATCTGCGTTAGGGTCAGTAGATATTTATGCTCCAGTCTGAGTGTAACGTTCCCTATGTTGAGATGATAAAAATTACAGCATCCGCATTTTGATATATTGCCTATATTCGACGACGAAAGGACCATTGGTTTATCGGAATCGCACATGAAACCCATAGATAACCTCCCTGCATTTGTTAATAAAGGCGTATCTAGAAATAACCCCCATCCTCGACTAATCAGCACGAAGAAGCTTTATACGTATTGATTATCATTTTCAATATCATAATAACAGACTCAAACAGGTTGTCAAGTATGTAAATGAAATCGAGAGTAAATGATCATTTGGCTTATGTTTTCAACCGGCGGGTCTGTCGCAAGAATGACGGATTAAGAGATATTACGGGGCTACAATGAAGATACCTCGGGTGTCGCAGCGGGTCGGGTCCGGTTTCCAGGAATCAACCAGCGCATCCCCTTCCTTAATCTGCTCGGGTGTCATTTCCACGACTATTTTCTTTAGCGAATCCTGAGCAACCTGCATTTCGTGAGGGGAGCCGATCTCACCCGCGATACCGAACCATCTATATGCTTTTAAAGGGTCTTTTTCCTGGCCGCACCCTCTTCTACAATCGAGTGAGGTATAGGGCAGACTCAATCTCGAATATACAATACCCAGGCTGATCTGGGCCTGAGCCTGGCCCTGGTCGGCGGACCGGGTCCATAGATATATCGCTTTGTCAAAGCTTTGACCGACTCCCAGGCCTTCGAAATACAATAAACCGAGAGCATACTGGGCGTCGCAGTCGCCCTCCTTTGCAAGGGGCTTCCAGAACTTAGCGGCAATTTGATAGTTCAACTGCTTATACCAGTTGAGCCCGACAATATAATCATCCTTTTCAGTAAAGTCCTTCACGGGGTTAGGGAGCTGGTCGGGGATTTTGTCGGGAATCTCCTTAACCTGCTGGCAGCTAAAAAAGAGAATGACGATTGCCGAGGCAAGCAGGTAGAAGATCTTGTTAATTCGTATTCTTCTCAATATCAGCAGTGCCGCCTCTAATGTTGGTACTTTCCATTCGTACAATACTTTTGTATCAAGGATGAAAGTTCTTTGCAGGTATTAGTGATATTAAAATGATTACTGACTGTCTCATAACCTGATTTCGCTAATTTGCTTCTCAAATTTTCATCACTTAAAATTTTGAGCACTCCTTGCGCAATTGCGTTGGAATCTTTTTCTTCGACCATGATCCCTCCGCCTTCCCGAAGAAGTTCCGGTATCCCGCCTGTTCTTGTCGACAGGACCGGTATCCCAAAACTCATTGCCTCCATCAAAGTTACAGGTATTCCTTCACAAGCACCGTCTTTCGTAGTGATGCTGGGCAAGACAACAATATCCGCAACATGATTTTTCATCAATTCCATTAACTTGCTGTGCGGGTAATAGCCCACTAACGAAACCTCGTTCTCAAGCCCCTTATTCTCAATTAAATTCTGTATGCTGCGATGTTGAGAGCCGGTGCCGATAATTAAACATTGAAATTTTAATCCTGCTGATTTTAATATAGCGCAAGCCTCAACCAAGTACCTGTGGCCCTTAACTTCTTCCAGGTTTGCCGGGCATGCAATAATCGGAACGGTGTTCTCGCTGTTCGGCACGCTGTGGAATCGCGGGATTTCGACCCCCATATGAATCACATGGATCTTTTTATCCGCTTGCACCGGATTGGCAAGACGAATAATCTTATTTTTACCCATTTCTGAAATCGTCCTGACAAAAGAAGATTCTAATACTTTTTTTCCGAGCATATTGTTTTCTTCAATATCATACCTATGTGCGGTAAAACTGAAATCAATACCTAAATTCTTTGCAACAATCAATCCAAATGTAGCCTGGATCGATGACCAATGTGCATGGATGTGCCGTATTTTCTTGTCTTTTAATACTCGCGTAACATAAAATGCTTTCGGTAATATGCATAGATTCCTTAGGAATACTTTCATAGATTTGCTTTCAGATATAAGACTAATTAAGTTACTGATGACTAGAAAAGGGTTTGTAAGAATTGTTAAGATGAAACAAGCAATGATTTTGATATTGAGCAACGGCAATATTATCGAATCCTTCACCAGGAGTTGTGCATCTTCGTATTGTGGCGCACCTATCGGTCTTATCGGTACTATAACGACTTGAAAATATTTTTTCATTTCAATTATTTCCTGAACAATGAAGGCCTCACCCTTACCGCAGGGAGCCGAATGCGTCACATAGCAAATTGTCATGTAGTATATTTTCCTCCATCTAAACACATATTGCTAATAGGGTATAAATTAAGAATCAACTGTCAATGCGACTTCCGTTGAAGTCTGCAGATACGAAAGTAGAATTGACGGCTGTTATCCGACCCGTCCGTTGAAAACGCTATGAGACCGACTCAGTACGATAGCAAAGGACATCGGAGGAACAGACAAGACCCGGGATAGAGATCGTCGAAGGGAGGCCGGCAGCAATACCGGAGGACCGTATGCCGTACGGTCACATGGCGACCAGAACCAATGTCAAAACAAAAGAGTCTACGAAAGCTCGGAACGCGTTTGGCTCCAAGAAGTATAATTTATTTGATAACCACTATCGGCTTTTATTGACAAACATGCATGGAGGTGAAAGAATTAACTGTTTATAGTCGGAAACAGGTCGATCATGCGTCTTCCGGAATACTTTAAATATGGCGGTAAAAAGCCCGTAATCTCTTTCGAAATTTTCCCTCCCAAAACGGAAAAGGGGATGGTGAACTTGGAGAAGGTACTTGAGGAGCTTGTCGTCCTAAGCCCGGATTTCATTACAGTGACCTATGGGGCGATGGGTTCAACCCGGAAGAGGACCCTTGAAATTGCGTCCATAATAAAAAACCGGTTCGGCGTGGAAACCGCCTGTCACCTAACTTGCGTAGGGGCCTCCAGGGACGAGCTCGACCGGATGCTGGAACGGATATACGAAGCGGGTATCGAAAACATAGTCGCAATCAGGGGCGACACCCCTTCGGCGTCGGGGGGGTTCGAACAGCATGCCGACGGCTATAAATACGGCTACGAGCTTGTACGGCATATACGCCAGTTCGAGGAAAGGAAGCTCAATTGCAGATACTTCGGAATCGCCGTGGGCGGTTACCCCGAGAAGCATACTGAAGCCCCCGATATCGACACCGACATCATTAACCTCAAGCGGAAGATCGATTCCGGAGGAGACGTCGTTATAACACAGCTCTTTTTCGATAACCGCTATTATTTCGACTTTGTAGAAAAAGCGAAATCGCACGGAATCACCGCGCCGATAGTTCCGGGACTGATGCCCATACTCTCCGTGAACCAGATAGAGAGGATCACATCTATGTGCGGCGCCTCAATCCCTGCGGGTCTTAAGGACAGGCTCGACGCATGCAAGGATGATGATGAAAGGGCCCGTGCAGTCGGCATAGCGCAGTGCATAGAGCAATCCAAAGATCTCCTCGCGCGCGGCGTACCCGGCATTCATTTTTACGTGCTCAATAAATCCGACCACATGAAAGAGATCATAGAGGCTCTGCCGGTCGACCGCTACAAATGTACGTGCGACAAGATTGCCGGACATAACCGGTAAACGGCGGAACCCCGATAAACAAATGCCGGACACGGTCAAACTTTTCAATAAAGTCGCAAAGCACTACGACTCGTTAAACACGTTTTTCAGCCTGGGCATGGACAGCCTGTGGAGGAAGCGTCTTTCGGACGAGATAGGCGGCGCTGTATCGATACTCGATGTAGCGACCGGGACGGGAGAGGTGGCCATAGAGACCGTCAGGAACCTGAGAGGGTGCAGAGTGATAGCCGCCGACCCGAGCGCCCAGATGCTGAAGGTGGCCAGGGGCAAGATCGAATCGACCGGAAATAATGCCAGGATCAGGCTAGCCAGGTGTGATGCGGAACACCTCCCATTCAGAAGCGACTCGTTCGATGCCGTGACCATAGCATTCGGCATACGTAACACTGAAGACCCTCTCAAGTCACTGTCCGAGATGAGGAGGGTATTAAAGCCGGGCGGGAAAGCAGGCGTCCTCGAGTTCGCGATCCCGCGGAATAAGGTTTTCTCGCCGCTTTATCTTTTCTATTTCAGGCACTTTCTTCCCTTTGTCGGATCCCTGTTCGGGACGGGGGGCGAATATAAGTACCTTTCCGAGTCCACTTCAGCGTTCCCGCAGCGTGAAAATTTTCTCAGGCTGATGGAGGACGCCGGATTCAAGGACGGGAAATCCATGGAGCTTATGATGGGAATCGCTATCGTATATACCGGGGTCAAATAGCGTGGTTCCCCGGATAGGAGAAAGATATCACGTGAGCTTCATATTCAGGGGGCGAGCCGCTCAATGAGCCAGCCGCCGTTACCGAGCTTCCTGTAACGGAGACGGTCGTGAAGCCTGTTCGGCCTCCCTTGCCAGAATTCAATAGACGAAGGGACGAGTCTGTATCCGTTCCAGTAAGGCGGGCGGGGTATGTCCTCGTCGGCATATTCGAGCTCGAGCGCATGATAAAGCCTGTCGAGGTATTCCCTGTTCTCAATCACCCTGCTCTGCTGAGACGCCCAGGCGCCCAGCCGGCTTCCCCTCGGCCTCGTAGCGTAGTATAAATCCGCCTCCTCCGCGGACACCGTATATACCTGCCCCTCGATACGCACCTGGCGTTCGAGCTTGTCCCACCAGAAACAGATCGCGCAATGGGGGTTTCCGCGGAGCTCCTCCCCTTTCCTGCTCCGGGTGTTCGTAAAGAAAACAAACCCGTTCTCATCGAAGCCCTTAAGCAGGAGCATCCTCGCAGACGGTCTTCCGTCCGGGGAAACGGTCGCAAGCGTAAAAGCCTCGGGGTGCACGAACCCCGCGCCTGTTGCGGTGTCATACCAGTACCCGAATTGCTTGAAAGGGTCGGCGTCGAGGTCTCCCTCAAGAAGCATGAACGCACCGTATTGTTTTGGCTCGGATTTTTCCAATTTCACCCCTGTCGCGGAAGACTATTCAAGATAATAAATTATCGAGCGCGCTTTTCAGGTCCGGATATCTAAAATTAAAGCCCGTTTCGAGGAGCCTGGCGGGCACGGCCCTTGCCCCGGATAACAGCGTTTCATCCGCCATTTCCCCGAACAAGGCACGAAGAGCGAACGCAGGCACGGGAAAAAATGCCGGACGTCCCAAGGCGTCCCCGAGCGTCTTTGCAAACTCCCTGTTTGTAACCGGTCCGGGCGCCGTCAAATTCACCGGACCCCGGAGAGAGTCCGATACCAGTGAATGATAAATCGCAGATAATACGTCGTCAATCGTGATCCAGCTCCAGTACTGCTCACCGCTCCCCATCCTGCCCCCAAGCCCTAGTCTAAAAGGCGGGAGCATCTTCTCGAGCGCCCCGCCCCGGGGCGACAGCACCATACCCAGGCGCATATTAACGACCCTGATTCCGGCCTCTTTTGCCGGTATTAACGCATTTTCCCATTTAATACTGAGCTCGGCCAGGAAACCCTTTCCGGGCCCGCTCTCCTCCGTTAAGATCTCGTCTCCTCTGTCCCCGTAAAACCCTATACCCGAGGCCGATGCGATAACGGCGGGCTTTGAATCGAGACCCGCGAGTGTCCTGGAGAGAAGACCCGTGCCTCTAACCCGGCTCTCTTCTATCCCGGCCTTTTTTTTCCGGGTCCACCTGCCGGCAATGCTTTCGCCCGCGAGATGAACAACGGCGTCGTGTCCCTCGAGCTTTTCCGATTCTATTTCTCCCCCCTCGGGATTCCAGTACGCGGAATCCGCAGAGAACCGGGACCTCGAAAGCGGGGTGATGGTATGACCCCGGCCTGAGAGAAATGGGATTAGCCCGGAGCCTATAAGGCCGGAAGGTCCTGTGACCAATATTTTCATAGCTTGTTTGTAGTCCTTAGGTTAGCATATGCCCGCACGGTTTTCAGGAAACTCTAGCTCCCGAAAACATCGAGTATGGCGCTCTGGTACTCCCCTACTTCTTCGAAGTCGAGATAGTAATGGGGCGCGCTCAACACCGGCAGATCGACCGATTCCCTGTATTCGTTTACCTTCTTCCTGCACTCCTCCGCGCTCCCCACGACCGCGAAAGTGCTGACCATGTCGTCCGTCACATATTCTATCATCGACTTCACGTCTCCTTTGAAAAACGCACCCCTTATCCGTTTAGTCTCATTCTCGAAACCGTGAAGTTTGAACGGGGGCTCGTATGTGCGCACAGTGGCGTAGAACGCAATCGTGGCTCTTGCCGCGTGCATCGCCCGCTTCCTGTCGTCTGATATCGCGCACGTAATGATGGAGGCAGTCCTGAATACATCAGGGTTTCTCAGGGACTTTTCCAAACCTATTTTCAGGTTCCTGACAACTACTTCCCTCAGGTACCTGGGCGAGCATACGACGTGGCCAAGGTAGCCGTCCGCTATCTCGCCGGCCGTCCGGCACATCCGGCTCCCCACCCCGGCGAGGTAGATCGGTATCTCCTCCCTGACAGGCTTGAACGGCCTCTTGTAACCTCTTGTGTCTATTGTGTAATATTCGCCATGAAATTCGACCGGTGCCCCGGAATGTACCTTCCCGACGAGAAGCCTGATGGTCTCTATGCATTCCCTGATCCGCGTAACGGGTTTACCGTGGGCGATGCCGTGCCACATTTCGTTTGTCCGCAATGCGCCGGTGCCGAGGCCCAGTATCAGTCTCCCGTTCGAGATTTCGTCGAGATCGAGAGCTGTAAGCGAAGTGACGAGCGGGCTCCTCACGAACGCGAGGGCGACCGCCGTTCCGAGCTTAATGCGGGAGGTGCTCAGGGCTGCCGCCGCGAGCTGCTGGAAGGAAGTCCGGTAGAGCTCCGTCGCCCATACGGAATCGAACCCGGCCTCTTCGGCCCTTTTCGCGAGTGGGGCGATATCGGATATTCTCTCGGCGTCCAGAATTATTCCGACGGGCTTCATGAGAGAGAAACCGCCTTAAAATAGAAAGGCGGCCCCAAGGCCGCCCCTCATTAGTTTTACTCTTTCTGTGATTTTTCTATTCATCAATTCCGGTGTTCGAGCGTGATAGCGTGATGCTCAGGAGATTACCCTACTCATCCTTTTTCTCAGCGCCGGCCGGTTCCTGGACGGGTTCGGTGCTGCTCTCCCCTCCCTCTTCGGATCCCGCAGATTTTATCTCCTGTTCGGCTTCAGGAGCCTCTGATGCCTTGAGCTCCTCAGCGATTTCTTCCTGCTTCGCCCCAGGCTCCGCGGATGTCTTGTCCGCAGGCGTCTTTCCTTCTTCGATAAGTCCCAGCTCCTCAGCCGATTCCTTTTTCGAACTCCTGGCCTTTGGCTTCTCCTGAGCGGCGGTATCCGAAGCCTTCGGCTGCTTTTTGGGCGCGCTCTTGGTCTTCTTTTTCTTGGCCGGCTTATAATCCTCTTCAACCAGCTCGATTATCGATACCGGCGTGTTGTCGCCTTTTCTGAAACCGAGCTTGATAATCCTTGTATAACCGCCCGGACGCTCTTTAAATTTGGCGGCTATCACATCGAAGAGCTTTTTCAAAACATCGTTATCGCGGATGTAAGCTGCGGCCTGCCTCCTTTTGTGAAGCGACCCTTCTTTCGCGAGGGTTATTAATTTTTCCGCAATTCTTCTCAGCTCCTTAGCCTTCATATCGGTCGTTTTTATCCTGTCGAAACGGAATAAATCCGTAACCATATTGCGGAACATGGCTTTCCTATGCTTCGTGGTAACTCCGAGCTTACGTCCAACCCTTTTATGTCTCATAACGCGGTCTCCGATTCTCCGTGCAAAACTTTACTGAGAAACTATCTTCTCGCTGCGCTTTACCTTCTCGTTGTTAAATACTTCCTGATCGATCTTGAGCCCCAGGCCCAGGCCCATTTCGACGAGCCTCTCCTTTATTTCGTATAAAGAACGCTTGCCGAAATTTTCCAGATTGAGGAGGTCTTCCTCGGTCTTCTGAATCAAATCTCCGGTATATTCGACACCCGCTTTCCTCAAACAATTGAGCGACCTCGCAGACAGGTCCATTTCTTCTATCGTATTGAACAGAATTTCCTCTGTTCCCTTTATCTCCTGCTTGTCTTCGCTTTCCGGTACTTCGTCTACTTCCGCTTCGTCAAAATTAATGAACACGGAAAGCTGATGCTTTATTATTTTAGACGCGTAGGCCAGGGCGTCTTCCGGCAAAATCGTGCCGTTCGTCCATATCTCCAGCGTGAGCCTCTGGTAGTCAGTCCGCCTGCCTACCCTGGAGTTAGTAACCGCGTAATTGACCTTTCTTAGCGGTGAGAACAGGGCGTCTATGGGAATAACCCCTATGCTGCTCTGCAGCTCTCCGCGTCTCTCGACAGGCTCGTATCCCCTTCCAATCTCGACTCTCATTTCCATCTCGAGCTTCGCTCCCTCGGCAAGGGTAGCTATGTGGTGATTAGGGTTGAGTATCTCTACATTATGACCGGTGGTAATGTCCCCCGCCTTGATATCACACTCGCCCTGCCCGCTGACGCGAATAGTTTGGGGCTCGTACGTGTGCATCTTGAGCTCAAGGCCCTTCAGGTTAAGAATAATCTCCGTCACGTCCTCTTTAACCCCGGGGATGGATGAAAACTCATGTAAAACACCGTCGATCTTTATAGACGTAACCGCCGGCCCCTGAATTGAGGACAACAGCACCCTTCTTAATGCATTTCCGAGCGTAACTCCGTATCCGCGTTCCAACGGCTCACACACGAATTTCGTGTAAAAGGGAGTGGCGCTTTTTTCTTCCTTCTCTATCCTTTTAGGTTTAATTAGGTCCTGCCAGTTTTTTTGAAAATCCTTCACCTTGTTCCCTCCGTTTTCGGAACTGAACACAATTTTACAGCTGAAACGCTATACCCGTGAATAAAATTCGACAATTAGCTGTTCCTCAATCGGAAACGTCACATCGTCCCTCATGGGCACTCTGAGCACGGATCCTTTGTAGTTTTCATCGTCCAGTTCAAGCCATTCAGGGACCCCTCTTCTCGAATTGAATTCGAGGGCCTGATTAATTCTTTGAAGTTTCTTGCTTTTTTCCCTGATTTCTATCTTATCGCCTTCCTTCACCTGATACGAAGGTATGTTTACAACACCGCCGTTTACCATTACGTGCGCATGACTTACGAGCTGTCTGGCGTCATTCCGGGAGCTGCCGAAACAGAGCCTATAGACCACATTATCAAGCCTTCTTTCAAGCATCGAGATAAGAATGGTGCCTGTAACGCCCTTTACCCGTGAAGCCTTTTCGAAATATCCCCTGAACTGCTTCTCCCTGATCCCGTACATCCTCTTTACTTTCTGCTTTTCTCTTAACCTTAGACCGAATTCGGAGAATTTACTGTGAAATTTGCCGTGTTCGCCCGGAACCTGGTCCGGTCTTTTTTCCACGGCAGTTTTACCGTTATAACTCCGCTCGCCTTTCAGGAAAAGGTTCACGCCTTCTCTTCTCGAGAGTCTGTCAGTAGGCCCGGTATATCTTCCCATTTACTGCTTAACCTCCTTGAAATACTTAACCGTGGTTTTGTATAAATAATCCGCCAAACTAAACTCTTCTCCTGCCGGGCGGCCTGCAGCCGTTGTGCGGTATAGGAGTCACGTCCCTGATAAATGTTATTTTGAGGCCCGAAGCTTGAAGAGACCTGATGGCGGGCTCTCTGCCGGGACCCGGCCCTTTGACATATACGGAGACGCTTTTCATGCCCGCAGTCGCAGCTTTCTTCGCCGCGTCCTCAGCCGCGATCTGGGCCGCGAAAGGCGTGCCTTTACGAGTACCCTTGAACCCCTTCATACCGCCGCTCGACCAGGCAATAACGTTTCCGCTGTTGTCGCTGATGGTAATGATCGTATTGTTGAACGTAGCCTGGATATTCACTATTCCCTGTTCTACGAATTTCCTGGCCTTCTTTTTTCCGCCCTTTTTAATCGCCATCCATTATCTCCGGATAATATTATTTAGTCGTTTTTTTCTTCTTGGCAATCGCGGTCCCGCGGGGTCCTTTCCTCGTACGCGCGTTCGATTTCGTCTTCTGGCCCCGCACCGGGAGCCCCAGTCTGTGCCTTACTCCCCTGTAACAGCCTATTTCAATCAGCCTTTTGATATTGGACTGGACTTCCTTCCTGAGATCGCCTTCGACCGTATATTTGCTCTCGATCAACTCCCTGATAGCAGCCACCTCATGGTCCGTGAGGTCTTTCGCCTGAGTGTTAACATCCACGCGGGCTTCTTTGAGTATTTCCCTTGATATAACCCTTCCAATGCCGTAAATATAGGTCAGGCCTACTTCGATCCTTTTGTTAAGCGGTATATCGACACCTGCGATCCTGGGCATGCTGCTTCCCTCCTACCCTTGCTTTTGTTTATGTCTCTTATTCGAGCATATTATTCTTACTACGCCCTTTCTCTTAATAATTCTGCACTTCTCGCATATCTTTTTAACAGACGCTCTGACCTTCACAACAGTCACCCCGCTAGAATCATTTTTTTAGCCTGTACGTTATTCTTCCCTTCGTAAGATCATAAGGCGAAAGCTCAAGCTTTACCTTATCCCCCGTGAGAATACGGATAAACCGAGTCCTCATTTTTCCGGAAACATATGCGAGCACCTCATGCCCGCCTTCTATCTCCACTCTGAACATTGCATTAGGCAACGCCTCAATCACAGTACCCTCAAACTCTATTCTTTCTTCTTTTACCATATATTTTTTTTATTGTGTCAGTACAACCGGCCCTTCGTCCGTAACCGCTACGGTATGCTCGAAATGCGCCGACAAAGTGCCGTCAACAGTCACCGCGGTCCAACCGTCGCTCAGTATCTTCACGTCGGGTCTCCCTATATTTACCATAGGTTCGATAGCGATCACCATGCCGGGCTTTAACCTTACGCCTTTTCCGTGACTCCCGTTTTCGGGAACGAAATTCGGGACCTGAGGGTCCTCATGAAGTTTCTTCCCTATCCCGTGTCCGACAAAAGACCTCACTATCGAAAACCCTTCCTCTTCAACGTAAGTTTGTATCGCCCCCGATATATCGAAAAGCCTGTTGCCCGCACGGGCTTCGCCAATCCCTCGCTTGAGAGACTCTTCGGTGACCCTAATGAGCTTCAGCGCCGTCGCCGACACTTCTCCCACCGGGACCGTAATCGCGGAATCGCCGTAATAACCCTCGAGGCTGACCCCGAAATCGAGGCCCACTATGTCGCCTTCGTTGAGTATCTTTTTCTTAGACGGAATTCCGTGCACCACTTCGTCGTTTACCGCAAAACAAACCGATGCAGGGTAATTCGAATAACCCTTGAATGCGGGCTTCGCTCCGTTTTTTAATGCGATCTCCTCCGCCATGCGGTCGAGGTCCCATGTGGAAACTCCGGGAAGGACGCTCTCTTTAAGCCTAATGAGTGCCTCTACGACCACCTGTGCGGCGCTCCGCATCTTATCTATCTCTTCTTTGCTTTTTAAATAAATCATACATTCAAGCCCGCTAATACCCTGTCAATCCTCCCAAACACATCGTCTACAGACCCTATCCCGTCAACTTCAAACAAAACGCCTTCTTCAGCGTAATAGGATTTCAGCGGCTCCGTCTGGTTACGATAGACCCTGAGTCTATTCCTTACCACTTCCTCCGAATCGTCCCGTCTCCCTTCTATCTTCTGACGCTCGAGGATCCTTTTTACGATTTCCTCATCGACAACCTCTATCGATATAACCGCATCGATGGTCTGTCCCTCCGAATTCAGCATTTCGGAGAGAGCCTCCGCCTGCGGAACGGTGCGAGGGAAGCCGTCCAGCATGAATCCGTTTTGTGTGTCTCTTTCCGCAATTCTGTCTTTAATGATGCCTATAACAACACCGTCGGGCACGAGCTCACCCTTGTCCATGTAGGACTTCGCCAAAGCGCCCAACTCCGTACCGTTTTTCACGGCGGCCCTCAGCATATCACCCGTCGAGATGTGAGCAGTCATGTATTTATCCGTTATCTTCTTCGCCTGCGTGCCCTTTCCGGCACCGGGCGGGCCAAATAAAATCAATCGCATTTAATGACTCCGGCTTCAAACGTTGTATCTCCTCGGCCCCTTCATACCCTTCTTCCTCACAAACCCCTCATAACTGTGGGTGATAAGGAAAGACTCGACCTGCTGTACGAAGTCGAGAGTCACTCCCACCACGATCAGGAGAGACGTGCCGCCGAAACGGAAAGGCAAATTAAAAGGCTCTCTCTGGAGGAACGAGGGAATAATACAAATAAAGGCTACGTAAACAGCTCCTATAAAAGTAATTCTCCCCAGGATGCGGTCGATGTATTCGGACGTTTTCTTGCCTGGTCTGATCCCGGGAACAAACCCCCCGTTTTTCCTCAGATTGTCAGCCAAATCATCCGGGTTGTATATGATTGCCGTATAAAAATATGCGAAAAATATAATTAATGCAGCGAATATTATATTATACACAACTGCATTATGAAATAATAAATCCGACATGTCTCTCAGGAACGGAACGTTGATAAACGTGAGTATGGTCGCCGGAAATATCAAGAGCGAGGATGCGAAAATAGGGGGTATGACTCCCGCGGTATTCGTTTTGAGCGGGAGGTGCGAAGACTGTCCGCCAAACACCTTCCTTCCCACGACCCTTCTCGGGTACTGAACCGGAATCTTTCGGTAAGACCTCTCTACAAAAACTATAAAGCCCACTATTAGTATAAGCAGGATTAAAATCAGCACAACGCCGAATACCGTCATTTCGCCCGTGCCGATCAGTCTTACTATATTCCAAATACCTCCGGGGAGACCGACTACGATTGAGGCCGCAATGATGAGGGATATTCCGTTACCTATACCCCTTTCGGTTATCTGCTCTCCAATCCACATCACGAAAAGTGAACCGGCCGTGAGTGTGAGCACGGTCATGATTCGAAACGTCCATCCCGCCTCTTTTACAACAGTCGCGCCCGATCCTATACCGCCCTCGAGCGTAATCGCAAGCATAAAGCCCTGGACGAGACATATGAGGACAGTTCCGTAACGGGAATACTGATTGATTTTCCTTCTACCGGCTTCACCCTCTTTCTGCATGGCTTCCAGCGTGGGGAAAGCCTTTACCAGAAGCGACATAATAATCGAGGAAGTAATATAGGGCATCACCCCGAGAGCGAATACGGAAGCCCTCTGGAGCGCTCCGCCTGAAAACATATTCAAGATGTCAAAGATCGTTCCTTTAGTCTGTTCGAAAAGCTTGAGTATCTGATCAGGGTCAATACCCGGTATCGGCACGAATACACCAAGCCTGTACACAACAAGCATAAGAGCGGTAAAAAGAAGACGTTTATTGAGCTCAGGTATTCTAGGAATAGCGCCTATATTTCTATTCATATAATATCTGCCTTTCCGCCCTTTTCCTCAATTTTCGAAACTGCGCTCTTGCTGAAAGCATCCGCTTTTACAGTGAGTGCCCTGTCCAGATCACCGTTCCCGAGCACCTTTACGGGGTTTTTACCCCTAACCAGACCGGCGCCCACAAATTGTTCGAGCGTAACGACATCACCAGCACCGAACCTGTTCAGATCAGACACGTTGATAATGTCGAATTTCAGGGTTTTCCGGCTTGTAAACCCCCTTTTGGGAGACCTTGACTTAAGTGGGGTTTGTCCGCCCTCGAACCAGGGAGAAACCTTGCCTCCGGACCTCGCCTTCTGACCTTTGTGCCCTTTTCCGCTCGTCTTTCCAGTGCTCCCCGTACCCCTGCCTACTCTCTTTTTCTGTTTTTTCGAACCCGGTTGGGGAGATAACTTATTAAGCATTATTGTTGACCCTCTGAATTACAAAAATTTTTCAAATTCCCCCTCGGCGATTATTCCGCTGCGTGGGGGGTTGTTACCAATTGACAACTTCAGTATAAAAAAGATTTCGGCAGATCCAATTCTCTAATGTCTTTCCCCCTGACCCGCGCGACTTCTTCCGGCATCCTCAGCGTGGAGAGTCCGTTGATCGCCGCCTTGACTACGTTAAGAGGGTTGGTGGATCCCACCACCTTTGAGAGTATGTCATGAATTCCGGCAAGCTCGACAACCGCCCTCACAGCCCCTCCGGCTATTACTCCCGTTCCGGGTGCGGCAGGTCTTAACATAACTCTGCTCGATACGTGCTCGCCGAGTACCTCGTGCGGTATCGTGCTTCCCTGAATGGGAACCCGTATAAGGCCCTTCTTGGCTTTCTCTATAGCCTTGCGAATAGCGTCCGGCACCTCGTTCGATTTGCCCAGGCCTACGCCGATAATGCCTCTGGCGTTACCTACCACCGCAAGAGCGGTGAAATGAAACCTTTTTCCGCCCTTGGTTACTTTGGCCACACGCCTTATGTGAACGACCTTTTCTTTTAACTCAAATTCGCTCGGGTCAATTTTTTCTTTTTGCAAAGACACCTCCATCGAAAGACCTGTTGATAAAGTTGTTAAAACTCAAGACCGGCTTCCCTCGCCGCATCGGCAAAAGCCTTGATCCTGCCGTGATAGGGAGAGCCGCCGCGGTCGAAAGCAACCCGCTTTATCCCCTTAGAGACCGAAATCTCCGCGAGATACTTACCGATAATCGTCGCCTCATCCGTCTTCTTCATGCCTTCCTTACCCAGCATCTCCCTGACTTGCGGGGTGAGCGATGACGCGGACACGATAGTGTTGGCGTTCAAATCGTCTATAATCTGAGCATAGAAGTGCTTTGCCGACTTATAGACCGCCAGTCTCGGCCTGTCTATCGTTCCCGTCAATTTCCTTCTTACTCTGACGTGTCTTAGATCTCTCTTGCTCTTTCTGCTGACTCTTTTCATTTTATCCCTTTGCACCAGCCTTGCCCGGTTTCAGTTTCATCTTCTCAAACGCATACCTGATCCCCTTGCCCTTATAGGAATCGGGCGGCCTCAACTCCCTGATCCTGGCCGCAGTCTGTCCGACCACCTGCTTGTCTATTCCCTGAAGGATCAGCTTGGTTCCCCTATCTTCGACCGCCGCGGAAATCCCGGACGGCAAGGAAAATTCGACGGGGTTCGAGTACCCGAGATTGAATTTAATAAGGTCCTTCCCAAGCGCCTCCGCCTTATAACCGACGCCGACAATCTCAAGGGTCCGCGAAAAACCCTCGCTCACGCCCGTAACCATGTTCGAGAGGACGGCGCGGGTAAGGCCGTGGAGGGCTTTAAACCTCTTTTCATCGTTCCTGCGGTCAATGACGATCTTCTCGTCTTCCAATACCGCATTTATGCCGTCATGAAGGTCCCAGGAAAGCTTCCCTTTCGAGCCCTCTATCTCCACTTTGTTTTTCCCGAGGCTAACCTTGACCCCGCTCGGAACTTTTATCGGTTTTCTGCCAATTCGAGACATTAATGCTCCCTCACAGTATTGAACAAATAAGTTCGCCGCCTAATCCCTGCCGGCGCGCCTGAGCGCCTGTCATAATCCCCTTGGATGTCGAAATTATACAAATGCCCAAGCCGCCCCTTACACGGGGTATTTCACCTTTATTTACGTATACCCTTCTACTCGGCTTGCTGACCCTGCGAATCTCTTTTATTACGCTTTCCCTGGCAGGGGTGTACGCAAGCGTGACGTTAATCACCTTTCTCCCGCTCTTATCTTCCAATTTGTAGTCGGCCATATAACCCTGTTCCTTTAAAATTCTTGCCAATTCGACCTTTATTTTAGAAGAAGGCAGCACAGTGGATTTATGCCCCGCGATAATAGCGTTTCTGATCCTCGTTAACATATCGGCTATTGGGTCTGTCATTTAATTATTCGCCCCTTTATTAGTATCACTAAAAGCATTCAAACGTTGAGTTACCAGCTCGATTTCCTCACACCCGGAATCTTTCCGAAGCTGGCAAGATCCCTGAAACACAATCTGCACATATTGAACTTCCTCAGGAACGCCCTGGGCCTGCCGCACAAAGGGCAGCGATTGTTCGACCTCACTTTGAACTTTGGCGGCTTAATCGATTTCTCCATCAGTGCTTTTCGTGTCATTACGACCTTCTCCCTTAATTAGCAATAAACGGCATACCGAATTCCTGCAGCAACCCCTTGGCCTCTTCGTCGGTTCGCGCTGTCGTGACAATGCTGATATTCATTCCTTTGACATGCTGCACCTTGCTGTAGTCGATCTCCGGAAAAATAATCTGTTCCTTTATACCCAGAGTATAGTTTCCGCTCCCGTCAAACGCCTTCGCGGACACTCCGCGAAAGTCTCTGACCCTCGGAAGCGTAAGGTTAACGAGCCTGTCAAGAAACTCGTACATCTTGTCACCACGGAGCGTGACCGAACAACCGACCGGCACCCCCTCTCTCAATTTAAAACCGGCTATGGATTTCTTAGCCATTCTGATGACGGGCCTTTGTCCCGTAATCTGGGATATCTCTTCCACGGCCTCTTCCATAACCTTTTTATCCTTCCCTCCGTCGCTCAGCTTCCCGAGACCCATGTTGATGACGATCTTTTCTATCCTGGGTATCTCCATGGAGTTCTTATAGGAAAACCTCGTGCTTAACGAGGGGACTACTTTGCTTTTATAATATTCCTTAAGCCTGGGAGCCATTATTTCTTAATCTCCTCTCCGCTCTTTTTGCTGTATCTGATCTTCTCCCCATTACCGAGGACTTTACGCCCTATACGGACCGGTTTTCTCTCCGACGTGTCGTAGATCATCAGATTCGATATGTGTATCGGGGACTCCTTCTCAACTATTCCGCCCGTGGGGTTCTTCTGCGACTGCTTCTGATGGCGCTTCACGATGTTGAGCTTCTCCACAAGGGCGCCTTCTTTCTTATGCAGCATTTTTATTACCTTGCCGGTCTTGCCCTTTTCCTTTCCGGCGATCACATAAACCGTGTCTCCCGACCTGATATTCAGCTTCTTAGCTTTTTGTGAATTCTTCAATGCCTTTGCACCCACGTTATACTACCTCCGGCGCGAGAGAAATTATTTTCATAAACCCTTTGGTGCGGAGCTCTCTGGCTATAGGGCCAAAAACGCGTGTGCCCATAGGCTCGTTGTCTTTCGTAATAAGCACGGCTGCGTTATTGTCGAACCTGACGTAAGAGCCGTCGGTCCTCCTCTGCTCTTTCCTCGTCCTCACGATCACCGCCCTTTGCACCGTCCCCTTTTCAACCTTCGAGTTGGGGATGGCTTCTTTTATAGAAACAACCACGATGTCGCCGAGCCTCGCGTATTTTCTGCGTGTGCCTCCGAGAACCTTGATACAGTAAAGCCTCTTTGCCCCCGTATTGTCGGCTGAATCCAAAAACGTTGTCGAGCTAATCACTCGGGTTTCCCTCCCAGACTTTCTGCATCGACCTCAATCTCCAGTTGAATGCCGCGCTCGAGAATCTTGCTGACCCTCCATCTCTTTGTCTTGCTGAAGGGCCTCGTTTCGAGTATCAGGACCTTGTCTCCGACCTTGCACTCTTCTTTTTCGTCGTGAGCCTTGAATTTGATGTTCCTTTTTACGGCTTTTTTATATGTAGCGTCTTTCTTGATCTGCACCACATCCACTACGACGGTCTTATCCATTTTGTCGCTTACCACAGTCCCGATTTTAGTCTTATATTTCCCTCTCGGCATTAACTAGCTTCTCCCTGTAGAAATTTCCTTTTCGTGAATTACGGTCAGGAGCCGGGCGAGATCCTTTTTCAATTTGCCGATCCTCGCAAAATTCGTAGTTTGCTGAGTGCTCACCTGAATCCTGAGATTAAAGATTTCTTCCGTTAGTTCCGTTTTCTTCTTGTTTAGCTCAGCCTCGGTCAATTCTCTTATTTCGCTCGCTTTCATCCCAGTATGTCCCCCTCGTGGCGCGATACGAGACGTGTTTTAACCGGCAGCTTATGAGACGCCAGCCTGAACGCTTCCTTTGCCAGGTCGAGCGGTAGTCCGCTTATTTCATAAATCATCGTCCCCCTCCTTACCGGGGCCACATAGCCGTCCACATCTCCCTTCCCTTTTCCCATCCTCGTCTCGGCGGGTTTCTTGGTTATCGACTTATGAGGGAAAACCCTGATCCAGAGCTTAGCTCCCCTCTTCACATGGCGGGTTATAGCGATACGCGCGGCCTCTATCTGCCTTGAGGTCAGCTTCCCCCCTTCGAGCGACTGAAGTCCGAACTCGCCATAGGCCATTGAGGCCCCTTTCGTGGCCTTTCCCCTTATCCTGCCTTTGTGAAGCTTTCTATATTTAGTACGCGCTGGCTGTAACATTATTTATCACCGTCAAATCGAATGTTTATGCTTCCTTTCGAGCACCTCACCTTTAAAAATCCAAACCTTTATGCCTATGATTCCGTAAGTCGTTTTAGCCTGAGTAAAGCCGTAGTCAATATCGGCCCTGAGTGTCGCGAGAGGTACTCTTCCCTCTCTGTACCACTCCTGCCTCGCTATCTCTGCGCCTCCAAGCCTTCCCGACACCATCACCTTTATACCAAGGGCTCCGAGCCTGAGAGCGGACGCGATTCCCCTTTTCATGGCCCGTCTGTACGCAACGCGCCTTTCGATCTGAAGCGCAACGTTCTCAGCCACGAGCTGGGAGTCGATTTCCGGTCTCTTGACCTCGCGTATATCAAGGTAGATGTCCTTTCCGGTCATTTTCGAGAGCCGCTGCCGGAGGGACTCTATCTCCTGCCCCTTCCTTCCGATTATCATTCCCGGGCGCGCGGAATTAATGATTATCCTCACCCTCTCGGAGGCGGCGCGTTCAAGCTCGATCTTGGAAATTGCAGCCTGGTAGAACTCCTTCTTGATAAGCTTCCTTATCTTCAGGTCCTCGTGCAGAAGGTCCGTGTACTTCTTCTTCTCCGCGAACCATTTGGAATCCCAAGTCTTTGTTATACCAAGCCTAAGCCCTATCGGGCAAACTTTCTGACCCAATTTATAGCCCCCTTTCTTCAAGTACTATCGTGATGTGGCTCATCCTCTTTTTCCTCGACGACGCTCTTCCCATCGCTCTCGCTCGGATCCTCTTGAGCGTGGGCCCCTTCGAGGCATACGCTTCTTTTACGTAAAGAGTCTCCGTGTCGCCGTGGCCCTTCTCCGCCGCATTCGCAACGGCCGATTTGAGAAGCTTTGCGATATCGGGGGCCGATCTTCTGCGGACTGCGGAAAGAATGGTGAACGCGTTTTCAACTCCGTTCCCCCTGATTAATTCCAGAACCGGGCCCAGCTTTTTCGGAGACGACCTGTAGTATTTTCTTACGGCTTGCGAAACCATTATATTCCCTTTTTATTCAGATTTTGCTTTTGTTATCTTTGCCTTTTTATCACCGGTATGGCCTGTATACGTCCTCGTAGGAGAAAATTCCCCGAGCTTATGACCCACCATGTGCTCGGTCACGTACACGGGAATAAACTTCCTCCCGTTGTAGACCGCAAACGTGAGACCTATCATATCGGGGGTGACCATCGATCTTCTGGACCACGTTCTGATAATACGCGAACTCCCGGATGACCTTTCGGCTTCGACCCTCTCCTGCAGTCTCTCACTGACGTACGGGCCTTTTTTGCTTGATCTTGGCATAACTTCTCCTTAATCCATTCCGTAACCGATTCTTCTGCGTTTAACTATGAAATTATCAGTCCTCTTGTTTTTTCTCGTTTTGTAGCCGATCGTAATCCATCCCCACGGCGATACCGGATGCGGGTTGCCCTTGCTGGCTTTACCTTCTCCGCCTCCGTGCGGATGATCAACGGGGTTCATAGCGACCCCTCTTACGTGAGGGCGCTTGCCCCTGTGCCTCTGCCTTCCGGCCTTTCCAATCGAAATCAATTCGTGCTCGGAATTCCCTATCTTACCCACGGTCGCCATGCATTCGACGCTGATGAGGCGTATTTCGCCCGATGTCATTTTTATCTGGGCATATCCGCCTTCCCTCGCGACTATCTGGACGGAAGCCCCTGCCGCCCTGGCGAGCTTGCCTCCCCCCTTCGGTTTCATTTCCACGTTATGGACGATCGTGCCGACCGGTATGCTCCTGAGCGGGAGGGCGTTGCCCAATGAAACTTCCACATTCTCCCCGGAATATACCGTATCGCCGACCTTGAGCCCTTCCGGAGCGAGAATGTATCTCTTCTCTCCGTCCGTATAAAAAAGAAGCGCGATCCTCGAAGAGCGGTTCGGATCGTACTCGATCGATACCACCTTGCCGGGAATGTCGAATTTGTCACGTTTAAAATCAATTTCTCTGTAGAGATGTTTGTTGCCCCCGCCCCTCTGAAAGCTCGTGATCCTTCCCTGGAAATTCCTGCCGCCCCTTTTCTTAAGCGGCGACGTCAGGGGTTTGTGAGGCTTGTCAGCGGTAATGTCGGAATAATCCGACCCCGATCTGAATCTGGTACCCGCGCTTGTGGGGCGGAACTTTTTAATACCCATTATTAAACTCCCTCAAATAACTCTATTATTCCTTCTTTAAGCTCGACATAAGCCTTTTTAATCGACTGCCTCTTGCCCACAACCCGTCCCGACCTCTTTACCTTCTTGCCCGTGGTAACGAGCGTCCTGACTTTACCCACCTTGACCTTGAAAATCTTTTCCACAGCGTCTTTGATTTCCAGCTTGTTCGATCGCTTGTCGACGGAAAAGACGTACCAGTTCTTCTCTCTCACGTCTGACGATTTCTCGGTTACGAGCGGGCGCTTGATTATCTGCCTGGGGTCTTTCAATTTACAAGAACCTCCTGCGCACGCGTAAGGGATTCCTCAGTCATTACGAGCGTATCGAACCTGAGAATATCGTAAACATTGAGACCCTCTATTTTAATCACCTTCACGTTAGGCATGTTTCTCGATGATTTGAGGAGGTTTTCGTTCTCGCCGCTGACAATTATCAGGGCGGATTTGAGTTCGAATTTCTTAATAAATTCTCCGACCTGCTTAGTCTTGATCGCGGGCAGGCTTATTTCGTTCAAAGCGAGCATCCTGCCTTCGCTGAATTTCAGGGACAGCGAGCTTATAAGAGCTGCGCGCTTCGTTTTCTTGTTTACGTTGTAAGACCAGTCTTTGGGTTTTGGACCGAATATTATCGCTCCCTTTCTCCATTGAGGGGCCCTGATGCTGCCCTGACGGGCTCGCCCGAGGTGTTTTTGCTTCCAGGGCTTTTTTCCGCCGCCGCTGACTTCGCCTCTCTCCTTCGTCGAAGAGGTCCCCGCGCGCTTTTTCGTAAGCTGCCAGCTCACGACCGTATGGAGCAGGTGCTGCCTTACAGGCGCTTCAAATATTGCGGGATCGAGATCTATACTGCCCACCTTATTTTTTTCCAGATTATAAACGTCAAGCTGCGGCACTTTCTCTGCTCCCTTTAGAAGTTCTCTTTATAATCACCAAACCACCTTTGGGGCCGGGGACCGATCCTTTTATAATTATTATATTTTTGTCGGTATCCACCCTGAACACGGTTAGACCCTGCATGGTCACCTTTTCGTGACCCATATGTCCCGGCATCTTCTGCCCTTTCCAGACCCTCGCCGGGTAGGTATTAGAACCTATGCCGCCGGGTCTTCTGTGGGCCATGCCTCCGTGGGAAGCGGGCTGTCCCCTGAAATTGTGCCTCTTCATGACTCCGGCAAACCCCTTGCCTTTGCTGGTCCCCACGATGTCCACCGTCTCCCCTTCTTTAAAGACATCGGCCTTTATCTCATCGCCCGGATTGTAATCACCCGTTGCGCTGAATTCCATGACATGCTTCAAAGGAGACACTCCGGCCTTTTTGAAATGCCCGAGCATCGGTTTTGTGGTTCTCTGGGGTTTAGCCTCTTGAAAGCCCAGCTGTACCGCCTCATACCCGTCCTTTTCCTTGGTCTTCTTCTGCACCACGAAGCACGGACCGGCTTCGATCACGGTCGCGATCACCGCGGTGCCGTTCTCGAGAAAAAATTCAGTCATTCCAAGTTTTTTACCTAATATTCCTTCAATCATATCTATCAAGATCCCGTTAGCTTTATCTCAACCTCAACACCCGAAGCCAGGTCCAGCTTCATGAGCGCATCGATTGTCTGTTGTGTAGGCTCGAGTATATCGACGATCCTCTTGTGAGTTCTTATCTCAAAGTGCTCTCGCGAATTTTTATCGACATGAGGAGACCTGAGCACGCAATAGCGGCTTATGTGTGTGGGAAGAGGGACAGGTCCCGCGACCTTCGCCCCCGTTCTCTTGGCTGTATCCACAATCTCCACAGAAGACCTGTCAAGTAGCCTGTGATCGAACGATTTCAGTTTGATACGAATTTTAGCTGCACGATTCATAAATTACTTACCTTAATCCTCTCACTCCACGATTTTAGTAACTACGCCAGCACCTACGGTCCTTCCGCCTTCCCTTATAGCGAACCGGAGCTGGTCCTCCAGCGCCACAGGCGCTATCAGCTCCACGTCCATGTTTATGTTGTCCCCGGGCATTACCATCTCCACTCCCTCGGGCAGCACTATCGACCCCGTCACGTCAGTCGTCCTTAAATAAAACTGCGGTCTGTACCCAGGGAAAAACGGCGTATGCCTCCCGCCCTCTTCCTTCTTAAGCACATATACCTCCGCCTTGAACTTCTTATGCGGCGTTATGCTCCCGGGCTTCGCCAGAACCTGCCCCCTCTCCACCTCGTCCTTCCCGGTCCCCCTCAGCAGCACCCCTACGTTGTCCCCGGCATGCGCGTCGTCGAGAATCTTCCGGAACATCTCCAGGCTCGTCGCCACAGTCTTCCGCGTGTCCCCGAACCCCACTATCTCCACCTCGTCCCCGGCCAATACCTTCCCCCTCTCCACTCTCCCCGTCACTACAGTACCCCTTCCCGATATCGTGAACACGTCCTCTATCGCCATCAGGAACGGCTTGTCCATCTCCCTCACGGGCACAGGTATATACTCGTCTATCGCTTTCATCAAATCCATTATCTGGTTCATCGCCGCAGCGTCTTCCTCAAGCGCCTTTAACGCGCTCACCCTCACCACCGGCACGTCCTCCCCGGGGAACCCGTACTGCGTAAGCAAGTCCCTTACCTCCAGCTCCACCAGGTCCAGCAGCTCCTCGTCGTCCATCATGTCTACTTTGTTGAGCGCTACCACTATGTAAGGAACCCCCACCTGTCTCGCAAGCAGTATGTGCTCCCTCGTCTGAGGCATCGGCCCGTCAGGAGCGCTCACTACCAATATCGCCCCGTCCATCTGCGCCGCCCCGGTTATCATGTTCTTTACATAGTCCGCGTGCCCGGGACAGTCCACGTGCGCATAGTGCCTCTTTGCGGTCTCGTACTCCACGTGCGCTATGTTGATCGTTATCCCCCGCTCCCTCTCCTCAGGCGCCTTGTCTATCTCCGAAAACTCCACGTACTTCGCCCCTCCGGCCTTGCTCAATACCTTCGTTATCGCAGCCGTTAGCGTCGTCTTCCCGTGGTCCACGTGACCTATCGTCCCTATGTTCAGGTGCGGCTTTCCCCGCGCAAATTTCTCCTTAGACATTTTGACCTCCTTAACGTGAAGTTCGCGGCCTGTTTAATTAAACAGCCCTTACGTTAGTTTTAAGATTTTCCGAAAGTAATTCGGGTAAAGCAGAATAATGCGAAAATTCCATAGTGAATGAGCCCCTGCCCTCCGTCATGGACCTGAGCTCGGTCGCGTACCCGAACATCTCCGAAAGCGGCACTTCAGCCCTTATGGCCTGAAGGTTCCCCCGGAGCTCGGTCCCCATGATCTTTCCTCTCCTGGAACTCAAATTACCCATCACCGGTCCCATAAAATCCTCGGGCACCACCACTTCCACATTCATCTGGGGCTCGAGTATTATGGGTTTTGCTCTCATCACGGCATCCTTGAAAGCCATAGAACCTGCTATTTTAAATGCGATTTCTGAACTGTCCACGTCATGGTATGACCCGTCGTAGAGCTTCACGACCACGTCTATGACCGGATACCCGGCCACGACTCCCGTTTCCGACGCTTCTTTAATCCCCTTTTCCACAGCCGGGATATATTCCTTCGGTATGGTGCCGCCCTTGACTTCATCAATGAACGTCACGCCCGACCCCGCCTCGCCGCGCTCCATTTTAATTTTCACATGGCCGTACTGGCCCCTGCCGCCCGTCTGCCTGATAAATTTGGCCTCCACGTCGGAGCTCTTGGTCACAGTTTCCCGGTACGCCACCTCAGGCTTGCCTACATTGGCGTCCACATTGAATTCTCGCCTCAAGCGGTCGACTATTATTTCGAGGTGTAATTCGCCCATGCCCGATATGAGGGTCTGGCCGGTTTCGTCGTCATATTTAACTTTAAACGTGGGGTCTTCGAGAGATATTTTATTAAGGGATATACCGAGTCTTTCCTGGTCTGATTTGGTTTTGGGCTCTATGGCTATCGAAATCACAGGCTCGGCGAAATAGAGGCTTTCAAGGAGTATCGGCTTATTCTCATCACATAGCGTATCGCCCGTCGTCGTCAGCTTGAGCCCCCCCGCCGCGGCTATGCCGCCCGCGCCTATTTCCTTTATATCCTCCCTCTTGTTCGAGTGCATCCTGAGGAGCCTGCCGATCTTCTCCCTTTTGTTCTTCGTGGAGTTATAAACGGTAGTGCCCGAAGCGAGCTTTCCCGAATACACCCTGAGGTACGTGAGCTGACCGACAAACGGGTCGGTCATGATCTTGAAGGCGAGAGCGGAGAACGGCTCATCGTCGCTAGGGCGCCTTACCTCTGCCTGGTCCGTATCCGTATTAATACCCTCCATGGGAGGGACATCGAGCGGAGAAGGCATGTAATTCACTATCGCGTCCAGAAGAAGCTGAACCCCTTTGTTCTTAAACGCGGAGCCGAGAATGACCGGCACTATTTTCAAGCCGATCGCTGATTTTCTTACCGAAGACTCTATCTCCTCGTGAGATACCTGCTCTCCGTTGAGGTATTTTTCCATTATCGCTTCGTCGAAATCCGCAAGCGATTCGATGAGTTTCTCTCTTCCGGCTTCCGCCTCTTTCAGCGCGTCCGGCGGTATATCCACCCAATCGTACTTAAGCCCGAGGGAATCCTCGTCCCAAAGGGCAAGCTTCATTCTCATGAGATCGATTATTCCTTTGAAATTGTCGCCTTCGAAGTAAGGAGCATGCAGAGGCACGGGATTGGCGCTGAGCCTGTCTTTTATCTGAGCTACCACTTTCGCGAAATCGGCGCCGACTTTATCCATCTTGTTTACAAAACACATCCTCGGGACCCTGTATCTGTCAGCCTGACGCCAGACTGTCTCGGACTGGGGCTCTACGCCGCCTACGGAGTCGAATACGACAACCGCCCCGTCAAGAACCTTTAACGACCTCTCGACCTCTATAGTGAAGTCGACGTGGCCGGGCGTGTCTATGATGTTTATCCTGTGGTCGTTCCAGAAACAGGTCGTTGTAGCGGAGGTTATGGTAATGCCCCTTTCCCTTTCCTGCTCCATCCAGTCCATTGTCGCGGTGCCTTCGTGAACTTCGCCGATCTTGTAAGTCAGGCCGGTATAATAGAGGATGCGCTCCGTGGTAGTGGTCTTCCCAGCGTCAATATGAGCCACGATTCCAATATTCCGCACTTGACTAATAGGTATTGCCCGTTCCAAAATTACTCCTCCTCGATCTATTACCACCTGTAATGGGCGAAAGCCCTGTTGGCATCCGCCATCTTATGCGTATCTTCTCTCTTTTTTATGGCCCCGCCGCGGCCCTCCGAGGCATCCAGTATCTCGCCCGTAAGCTTGTCGATCAGGGACTTTCCGTCTCTTTTCCTTGCCGCGACCAGTATCCACCTAACCGCCAGGGACTGCCGCCTGAAGGAGCTTACCTCCATAGGCACCTGATAAGTCGCACCGCCGACCCTGCGCGGCCTGACCTCTATACCCGGTTTTACGTTGTCCATGGCTGCGCGGAAGACCTCCAGGGGGTCCTTTCCGGTCTTCTCGGCAATCAGCTTGAGCGAACCGTAGAATATCTTCTCCGCCTTGCTCTTTTTGCCGTCGTACATAAGCGAGTTGATGAACTTCGCGACCGTCAAATCAACAAATTTAGGATCGACGGGCACTTTTCTTTTAGAAACTGATCCCTTTCTAGGCATATCTGTTGTTCCCTTTGATTATTTGGGTTTTTTAGCCCCGTATTTAGAACGGCTCTGCCTTCTGTTAGCCACTCCGGTCGAGTCGAGTGTGCCTCTTACGATGTGATACCTCACACCCGGCAAGTCCTTCACCCTTCCGCCCCTTACCAGTATTACGGAGTGTTCCTGAAGCGTATGCCCTTCCCCCGGTATGTAACCGGTTACTTCGATACCGTTTGTCAGCCTGATACGGGCTACTTTTCTAAGCGCCGAATTAGGCTTTTTCGGGGTGGTGGTGTAAACCCTGACGCAGACCCCTCTCCTCTGAGGACAATTCTGTAAAGCCGGGGCTTTACTCTTCTTTTTAGCCCTTCTTCTCCCATCTTTTACCAGCTGACTGATTGTAGGCACGAATACTTATCTCCATAAAAAGGTAATCCAATTAATATATCCCGAAAAGAAAACTGCTGTCAAGACAAAAAGACCAATTATTTAGGTTTTTTCCTTAGATTTTTTTCAAACCCGACTAAGGTGAGAGAGGACTTATACCATCCTGGCTTCCACCTCTTATCCTCGTACTTGTCGACCTCTTCCCCGGTCACTCTCATCATCACATGAACGTACCCGCTGTCGTCCACAAGCGGATCCCCGGTCTTGAGCTTGGGGAATCCCTCGGGCTCGCACTGCCATTTTGCGGGCGTGAGCTCAAGGAGCTCAATACCGTCGCGAAAATCCCGCTCGTACTGGGCCTCCAGGCCCTCGAGTGATTCAGTATCAATAGGTAAATACCAGATTTCAGCCATGTTATGACTCCTTCCTCTTCATGTCGCCTTCTTGATCCGTAAACAAAACGTGCCGAAGCGCTTTTTCTCCTATGTCGGTTCTGTAGCAGAGAGAATCACAGTTTACCTTCCCAACCGCTTGGTATGCAAGGTTTATGGCGTCGGGAATCGTCCGCCCGAGGGCCGTAATACCGAGGACTCTCCCGCCGTCGGTCAGTATATTTCCGTTACTCGCGGAGGTGCCGGAATGGAATGCAACTACGTTTTCCATACCCTCCACCCTGTCGAGACCGGTTATCAGGGCCCCCTTCTTGTAATCCCCGGGGTACCCCTTCGAAGCCATGACCACGCACACGGAAGCCTCGTCCTTCCATTCGACCTTTTCATCCGAAAGACCCCGCCCCGCAACCGCGCTCAGCAGCGGTATAATGTCCGAAACCATCCTCATCATGAGGGGCTGGGTCTCCGGGTCTCCGAATCTGCAGTTATATTCCAGGACTCTTGACTCCGTACCCTCGATCATAAGGCCCGCGTACAGAACCCCCTTATATTCCCTGCCTTCTTCTTTTAGCGCTCTAACGGTCGGGATTATTATCCTGCTCATAATCACTTCCGACATCCCGGGAGTGATAATGGGAGCGGGCGAATACGCGCCCATGCCCCCGGTATTGGGCCCCTGGTCTCCGTCGAGGAGGGCTTTATGGTCCTGGCACGATTCGAGAGGCAATACATTCGTCCCGTCCGTGACAGCGAAAAACGAAGCTTCCTCGCCTGAAAGGAATTCCTCGATGACCACCCTGTCGCCCGAATCGCCGAAGATTTTCCGCCTCATTATATCGTCCAGAACCTCGTATGCGTCCTTCTCCGTCCGGCAAATGAATACGCCTTTACCCGAGGCCAGGCCGTCGGCCTTAATTACGAGTGGGGGTTTTACCTCTTTTACCCACTCCACCGCCATCTCAAAATCCTCGAACGTGGAGAAAAAGGCGGTCGGTATGCCGTATTTCCTCATCAGGTTCTTTGAGTAGACCTTGCTCGTCTCGATCTCGGAAGCGGCTTTCGTCGGACCAAAAACCGCGAGTCCCTCTTCGTTGAACCTGTCGGCGATACCTAGAGAGAGCGGGAACTCGGGCCCGACCACCGTGAGATCGACTTCTTCGGCCCTTGCAAACCTGAGAAGACCCTCGATATCGGAGACCTTGATGTCCACACACTTGGCGCTCCTGGAAATCCCGGGATTGCCCGGGGCGCAGTAAAGAGTCTTCACTAACGGGCTCTGCCTTATTTTCCAGCACAGGGCATGTTCCCTGCCGCCGGACCCGACAACAAGCACTTTCATTGTAATGGTAACCCCTTAATTTTCGGTTTAATACTGCGAGAAGCCCGTAAATTTACCAGATATTATAGCGTTTGGAAATGAGGAGTGTTTAATCGGATCCGGGCGTGAGGGTGTATCGATGATTATTTAGATTTACACAGAAGTATCGCACATAAGACCCGCTACTCGACAGTGACGACCTTCGCCAGGTTCCTCGGCTGATCCACATCGGTCCCCTTCAACACGGCTATATGGTAGGCGAGGAGCTGAAGCGGGATTACGGAGATTACGGGACTTAAGAGATAGTTACACGGAGGGATTTCTATAATACGGTCGACGTTGCCCCTTACATCGTCCAGAGAGGTCTCGGAGGTGAGGAATATCACCTTGCCGTTCCGGGCCCTCACCTCCTGCAAGTTCCCGAGTATCTTCCTGTACGTGATACCGTCGTTCGGGGCTATAAGGACCACGGGCATTTCATCGTCGATCAGGGCTATAGGCCCGTGCTTCATCTCGCCCGCCGCATAGCCTTCCGCGTGTATATACGAAACTTCCTTGAGTTTTAACGCACCTTCGAACGCGACCGGGTAGTTGATTCCGCGCCCCAGGTAGAGGAAGTTCCGGTATTGAAAAAATTCCTTCGCGAGGTCCTTTATTTCGTCATCCAGCCTGAGCGTCATTTCAATGAGCTGAGGTATCCTGATAGCGTCTCTGATAAGCTCCAACGACCTTTTCGCGTCTATCCGCTTTTTTATCCTGCCGAGATAAATCGATAACAGGTAAAAGGCGATGAGCTGAGTCGTAAAGGCCTTTGTGGACGCGACTCCGATCTCGGGACCCGCGTGAGTATAGATGACATTTTCGGCGTCCCGGGCAATCTTGCTCATATGTACATTCGTTATACCGAGGGTCTTTGCCCCGCCCGATCTGGCTTCTGTGAGAGCCTCCGATGTATCCGCAGTCTCACCCGATTGGGAGACGGCAATTGCCAGGGTGTTCTCGTCCAGAATCGGATCCCGGTAACGAAATTCTGACGCGATATCGACCTGAACGGGGACCCTGGATACGGCCTCGATCATATACTTGCCGATAAGGGACGCGTGATAGGACGTACCGCAGGCAAGGGCGATAATCCGGTTTATATCTTTATAGAGATGGTCCTCGAACCCCTCGAAGAATACCTCGCCGGTCTCTTCGGAGAATCTGCCCCTGAGCGTATCGAGCACCGCCTGGGGCTGCTCATGGATTTCCTTAATCATGAAATGGCGGTACCCGCACTTTTCGGCAGAAACAGGGTCCCAGTTAATGGTCTGCTGGCTCCTCTCGATCTTGTTGCCGTAAAGGTCAGTAATAATGACGGAGTCCCTTTCGAGCACGGCGACGTCCCCGTCCTCCAGATATATAACGTTCCTGCAATAAGGCAGAATCGCCGGAACGTCGGACGCCAGATAATTCTCGTGATCACCGACAGCTACGATAAGCGGCGAGAATTTCCTAGTCGCGATAACTTTATCGGGGGCCCTGTCAGAAATGACCGCCACCGCATACGAGCCTTCCACCCTTCTGAACGCCGCCCTGACGGCGTCTTCAAACGAGATATCGAGATCACAATAGCTCTCGATGAGATGCGCCAGGACTTCGGTATCAGTGTCGGAATAAAATTTATAACCCTTTTTCAGGAGCTCCGTTTTAAGCTCCGAATAATTTTCTATGATTCCGTTATGTACTACCGAGGTCCCCCCGGAAACATGAGGATGCGCGTTCTTCTCGGTCGCTTCACCGTGAGTCGCCCACCTCGTATGCCCTATCCCGAGTAACCCCTGAAGGTGCTGCTTCCCGATCTTTTTTTTAAGGTTGGCGAGCTTTCCGGTGCATTTGAATACCTTGGGATGGCCCCCTTCCATGAGCGCGATCCCGGACGAATCGTACCCCCTGTATTCGAGCCGTGTGAGGCCTTCTAATAAGACATTGACCGTTTTTTGCTGATTACCGACGTAGCCTACTATTCCGCACATTTATTTCTTAGCCTTCTCTTCCCTGGGTTTTCTGTTCCAGCTCTCTATTACAGTCTGTTTGGCTCTGCCGATAGCGAGAGCCCCTTCGGGGACGTCCTTTGTAATCGTAGAGCCCGCCCCGGTCGTAGCGCCTTTGCCGATCCTGACCGGCGCGACAAGCATCGTGTCGCTTCCGATGAATACATCGTCGTCGATGACGGTCTCGTGCTTGAGGAACCCGTCGTAGTTGCAGGTAATGGACCCTGCCCCTATATTTACGTCCTTCCCGATGACCGCGTCCCCCACATAGGAGAGATGCGGGACCTTAGAGCCGCTGCCGATCCTGGACTTCTTAATCTCTACGAAATTCCCTATCTTCGCGCCGTCCATGAGTTCGGCCTCGGGGCGAATGTGGGCGAATGGGCCTATGGTTACCTTGTCCCTGATGAGGGCTTTCGAAATGTAAGTTGACATCCTTACGGTTACGCCGTTTCCGAGAATCGAGTCTTCGATCCACACGCCGGGACCGATGCTGGAACCCCTGCCTATGACGGTTTTCCCGTAAATATATGTATTCGGGTATATCACGGAGTCAGCGCCGATTTCGACGTCAGGCGAGATAAACGTCGTCCCGGGATCGACCAGCGACACTCCCGCGCGCATAAGAGAATCGTTGACCCTCTTCTTGAGCAAAGCCTCGACCTCCGACAACTGGACCCGGTCGTTTACCCCCAAGGCCTCGCTTCCGTCACGCGACAGCACTCCCTGAATTTTGCGGGAGCCTTTTTTCGCTATTTCGATTATATCGGTCAGATAAAATTCCTTTTGTCTGTTCCCCGGACGTACGCCGTTCAGCGCTTCCCAGAGAAAACCGGATTTAACACAATAAGTCCCCGAGTTAATCTCCGTTATTTTCTTATCGGCGGGCGAAGCATCCTTTTCCTCGATAATTCTCTCTACTTCTCCCTTCCGGTTCCTGAAGACCCTTCCGTATCCCGAAGGGCTATCAATTTCGGCGGTTAGAAACGAGACATCGGCCCTTTCGTTTTCGTGTCTCCTGATTAGGTGTTTAAGGGATTTAGTAGTTATAAGCGGGAAATCACCGTTCAAAATTATAATATTCCCTCTAAACCCTTCGAGCTCTTTTCGGGCGCAGCTCGCGGCATGACCGGTCCCGAGCTGAACCTTCTGCTCGGCAAAGCGAACATCCTTTGCGCTGACCGATTCTCTTACGTCACCCCCGTCTTGACCCACGACCACGATTATTTTTTTCGGTGAAATGCCCCTGACCGCGTTTATGACATAGCTCAGCATGGGCCTTCCCAAGACCGGGTGCAGCACCTTGGGAACCCTCGATTTCATTCTCTTTCCGTTACCGGCTGCAAGAACGACCGCCGCTACACTCATATCCTGGGTCATGACCTCCCGTATCTGTCCTCGATCCTAACTATATCATCGATTTCGGGGGTTGAGACTTCGAACACATCACAGTCCTCAAGTGCGGTCATCCTGTGTTTGGTATATGGCCTGATTCTGACGGAACTCCCGGCCGAGAGCGTCAGGGTTTCCTTCTCCCCACCCTCTTCCTGATATTCCAGCTCCATTTTCCCACTGTTGACATAAAGGGATTCGTCTTTTATTTTGTGATACTGGTAACTCAGGCTCTCCCCCTTATTTATGTGGAGTATCTTCCCGACGTATTTGTCCGTTTGGGCCCACCATAACTCATAACCCCACGGTTTTTCAACTCTTTTTATATTTGTGTTCTTCATTGGATTCTCAGATTCCGATATAGAGACCGAATTCGAACGGCTGTGAGAATTGAGACGGACAGTGTTATCAACCAGCCGACTTGAGTAGCGAAATTAAAACGGGATATCATCCTCGGAGCTGAATGAATCCTCGTCGATATCGAAGTCATCCGGCACACGGTCTTCGCGCCCCGAAGCAGGCTCCGCCTTACCGCCGGCCGGACTCAGCATCTGCATACTCTTTGCCACAATCTCTGTTGTCCACCTGGTTTTGCCTTCCTTGTCCTCCCAGGAGCGCGTCCTTATTGAGCCTTCGACGTAAATCATTTTTCCCTTTGACAGGTACTCGCCGCAAATCTCGGCGAGTCTCCCCCAGGCAACTATGCGGTGCCATTCGGTATATTCCTGCTTCTCCCCTTCCTTGTTCGAACGCCCTTCTGTCGTCGCTATCGTGAAATTCGCAACCGCCTGGCCGCTCGTCGTATATCTTATTTCGGGATCCCGCCCCAAGTTGCCGATTAAAATTACTTTATTTACTCCCCGCATTATTATCTCCCTGTATATATTATATATCTTATCCGGAATTCTATCATTTGCGGCTGTTAAAATCCAGAATTCAGAAAAGATGCGCAGAAAATGAAAGGAACCTGTGTAGTATCCTGCCCGTCATCCCCCATATCACGTAGCGCTCAAAGCTGTATACATAGTCTTCGACCAATATTCCGTTCTTCTCCCTGAACCGCACTTTAAAAAACCTGTCATCGGTCAGATGCTTCATGGGCACCCAGACAGCGGCTTCCACCTCGAGGAGGTTAAGCCTCAACGGAACCTCTTCCTCAAGCAAGGAGATATAGGGGGTAACTATAAAGTTGCTCGCCCTCGGGTTATTCGGATTAACGTCATCGAGCTCCCCTATTACCCGGCCGCTCGTATAGAGATCGATCCCTATCTCCTCCAGGGTCTCCCGCATAGCCGTAGCGAGCTTGTTTTCATCCCCCTCCTTCATCTTCCCTCCCGGGAACGCCATGTGGCCGGAGAAGGCATCAATTTCACTCTCAGGCCTTTTGATGAAGAGCATAGAGAGGCCATCCGGGCTTTCACTCAGAATTATCATGACGGCGGCGTGCACAAGATCTCCCTCTCCGGTTATCTTTACGGGACGCTCGGATTGTAAGAGCCGCTCTAGCTCACTAACAGTATTGTCCAGCGATTGAATTTGCATGCGTTATGAAACGACCTGTTTGCCAGATAACACCTTTTCGAAGACCCTGAATGCAGACTCGTCGAACAGGACGAAGAATACTTTTTCAATCGAACTGTTTTCCCGTTCCAGATAGTCCGAAACGGTTTCAGTCATTATCCGGGCGCACTCTTTGACCGGAAAGCCGCCTGCGCCCGTTCCTATGGCGGGAAACGCAACCGTCGCGATCCGTCTCTCGTCAGCCCTGCGCAGACTGTTCCTGGTCGCGTTAACCAGCGATTCCCTGCCGACTCCGCCGCCCGGGCGCATGCCTGCCGCGTGTATGACGTAACGGGCTTTAAGCGCCCCGCCGCCTGTAACCGCAGCCTCGCCCAGCGGTATCGGTCCGATACGATAACACTCTTCCTGAATCACGGGCCCCCCTTTATTCCTTATGGCCCCGGCAACGCCGCTCCCCAATATCAACTCTGTGTTGGCGGCGTTCACTATTGCGCCTGCGTCCATATCGGTAATATCGCCCATTATGACCTCTATCTTCCCGCACTTACCCATGCTAGATATAACCCTTGACTTTTGTATCGATAAAATTACTAATTTAATCTATAACCTCGAATGCCTCAACAATCGAATGGATATTAGATCAAGGATACTATCCGCCGCTTTCAACAAATTCCCTTTCCCGCTGAAGGGCGACGCCGTTGTCGGGGACGGAGATCCGTACTGTGAGGTTTCCTGCATCATTAACTTCTACGGGAGAGTCAACCTCCTGAGGGGAATTCTTACGAGCCTGGCCGAGCAGAATTATGACAAAAGCAGGTTCGAGGTCGTCCTGGTTGAGGATAGAGGGGGGACTGCGGACGGAGGAGCTATATTCAGAGAATACAAACCCTTACTAAATTTACAATATTTCACTATCGACAAGAATTTCGGGGTAATGGGTTACGCGAGAAACTTCGGTCTCGGCAAGTCCAACGGGAAGTACTTGCTCTTTCTGGATGACGATACGGTCATAACGGACAGGGAATTCATCGCTAAATTGGCGGGCGAGTTCGGGAACTGGGACGCGGACGCGGTTATTCCCCGCGGCAACGCCAGCTATTGTCTGATCAAGAACAGATACAGCTACCACGAGCCGTATTTTCCCACCAACAGGTGTATGGCTTACAGGAGGGAGACCTTGCGGGAGCTCGGCGGATTCGTGGATGAGATGATCGGTCAGGAGGATGTCGAATTCGCAGTGAGGCTGACGGCCGCGAAAAAAACGCTCAGGCGCTCGAATGTCGTAAGCTATATGCACCCTCCTCTGCTTATGGGCAGCATGAATAAAGCGGCCGCCGTCGGGGCGTCCTTCGCGAAGCTTAAAAAGAGGTACCCCTTCATAATATGGCTCATGCTGTTACTTAACGGGTCGAGGCATCTTCCGAAGCTCTTATTCCCCTTCAGCACAAAATACAGGATGCAGGGAAAATTCGGCCTCGGCTTCGTATTGGGCATCCTGTATTCGGTAACGGGCAGAAAATTAGAGTATAATTAAGACCCGGCCTGACCCTATGAGGGTTTAGATAATCCATGCTTAAAAGACTATTACCATATAGAGACCTTTTTTTCGTCTATGTGTGGCGGGAGCTCAGTATAAGGTACCGCCAATCCTATATCGGGGCTCTATGGGCCGTGATTCAGCCCTTGAGCATGATGCTTCTCTTTACGTTCGTTTTTACGTATCTCATCAAGGCGGCGGTATCGGATTACCCGAAGACCATATTTTTTTACTCGGGCCTCCTGCCGTGGACCTTTTTCGCGTCATCGGTGAACTATTCCCTCACGAGCCTGACCGGGAATTACTACCTCATCACCAAGATATACTTTCCGAGGGAGATACTCCCCCTCTCGGGGATAGTCCTGGCGTTTCTCGACTATGTAATCGCATCGGTGATTTTTATACCAATGCTGTTTATCTATCATATACACGTCACATATTACATACTATGGATGCTGCCGCTCCTCGTGCTCCTGTTCGCGTTTACCATTTCGGTGAGCCTTCTTCTTTCGAGCCTTAACGTCTATTACAGGGACGTCAAGCTCGCGACCGGGTTCCTAATACAGCTTCTCTTCTTCGCCTCGCCCGTACTTTACTCCATTGACGACCTGAGCCTGAAATTCAAGCTCATACTTTTTTTCAATCCTCTGACTTTTATTATCGAGAACATGAGGAGGTGTCTCATCGAGGGGCGGGGAGTAGTATTGTGGCAGTTTATCTTCGTGAGCGTGATAGTGTCGGTCTTTTATTATCTCTGTCACAGGTTTTTTATAAAAACCGAACGGGACTTCGCGGATGTCATCTGACGGAATCATAGTATTCAACGATGTATGGAAGAAATATTCGACCAGGGACATATTCCATAAGTCCCTCAGGGAAGAGATCTCCGATCTTTTCAGGAAAGGCCCGCGGGGGAATCTTTCGGAGGGGGAGTTCTGGGCATTAAAGGGGATAAATATCCGCGTGCAAAAAGGGGAGTGCGTGGGACTATTCGGTCCGAACGGAGCCGGCAAGACGACCGTGCTGAAGCTGATAGCCTCCGTTACATACCCCAACCTGGGCGGGGTCGCGGTCTGCGGCAGGGTGGCGCCGTTGATATCGGTCGGCGCCGGGTTTCACCCGGACCTGACCGGGAGGGAGAACATCTACACCAACGGCACGATAATCGGCATGTCAATCAGAGAAATCAGGGAGAAAATCAGTAGCATAATCGACTTTTCGGAAATAGAACAAAAATTTATGGACATGCCCGTCAAGAAATATTCCAATGGAATGAATGCAAGGCTCGGCTTTTCGATAGCCGTTCACAGCAGCGCGGATATAATATTGATAGACGAGATACTGGCCGTGGGGGACGAATCATTCCAGGAGAAGTGCATCCACAAAATCAAGGATCTCAAAAAAAATGATAAGACCGTATTGATCGTCTCCCACAACAGGAAAAAGATGGAAGAGCTGACGGACAGAATATTGTTGATAAAAAGCGGCGAGATAATTAATTCGTAAACATCAGATTTTAGGCTATAATAGAAATCGGAGTCGGCAACGTACAAATTGAAATCTAATGAGTGAAAATCCGAAAGTTGCAATAGTTATAGTGACATGGAACAAAAAAAGCTACGTCATGGAGCTTCTGACGTCGCTCAGCAATATCGATTACGATAACCACGAAATCATAGTGGTCGACAACGCTTCTACCGACGACACGTCCCAGGCAATCAGGGAACAGTTCCCCAATGTGAACCTGATAGAGAATTCCGAGAATCTCGGCGGCACAGGAGGGTTCAACACGGGGCTCAGATACGTGCTTCAGAAAGGCGGTTATAAATACACATGGCTCCTGGATAATGACGCCGTAGTCGAGAGTGAAACACTTATTGAGCTCGTAAAGGTAATGGAGCAGGACGATAAAGTGGGTATAACGGGGTCCGTTATAATGGAACCCGATATGGACATGATAGTCGAGCTCGGCGCATTTGTGTCGTGGTCAATAGGGACGTGGAAACCTAATTACAGGAATAACAGACTAAGCGCAATGAAGGACGTCGGACCTACAGAAGTGGATTACGTGGCTGCTTGTTCGTCCCTTGTCAGAAACGAGGCGCTTTACAAAATCGGCGTAATGGACGAGAGGTACTTCATACACTGGGACGACATCGACCTCGCGCTTAGGGCAAAGCAGGCGGGTTATAAGGTGATGGCATCCCCAAGGTCCAAAGCTTATCACGGGCTGGAAGACAAACCCGTCAACCCGCTCATTTCATATTACGATATCAGAAACGGGCTCCTGACGATCACAAAGCACCAGAGCGGAGCAAAAAGATTTCTATACATACTCAATATGCTGCGCGGCACGGGGAAAGGTGTCGTATACACATTATTAAGCGGTCTGCATACAACCTCGAAACTGCTTATTTATGGACCGCTGGATTTTATACGCGGCAAATTCTATAAATCGAGCCTGTCGGTAAAGACGGACGAAACTCCCGATCCCGTATCGTTGATCATTCCTTTTGAGGGCCTTAGAATCGGCAAGGAATCCAAAGTGATCATTTTGCCTAACGCAAGCTATTCAGTAATAAAGAGTATGGCGGAGAGGCTGACGGAAGTGAGTCAGAATTGCCATATTACACTCCTGATTCAGGCCGACAGATATGAGCTTTTTAAAGACCTCGAAATCGACCGTTTTATCGTATTCGAGGGGTACAGACAATCGACGATCCAAACGCTTTCTGTCTTAAAAGAGATACTCGAATCCAACTACGATATCTGCATCAGTCCGAGCCGCTCCCTGCTTCCATTCTCATATGCGGTAAAAAAATACTATCTTTACGACCACAAAAGAAATTACTTCGTTAAGAGCAATGAGGACATATACGCTTCCTGGAAATTATTCGTCTCGTTCTTCGGGGGCGAACTGCTCGCCTTAATCCTAATGCCCTTTGTTTATCTGAAGAGCCTGGCCCACCAATAATGGATGCAGCCGTATAAAGGATTAGTTATGAGCGATAAAAATAATCCGGAATATCTGAACCCGTACGATCCCCGGAAGTATTGGGAAAACAGGTTCAAATCAGGATTCGATATCGTTGCCGTGGGACACCCTACGTTCAACCATATGTACAACGAATACTTGTACAAACTGCAGCTGCTTGTTTTAAAAGATGCTCTGAGAAGACACGACATATCGCTTAAATGGGAAAAGGGTCCTCGATGTAGGCTGCGGCACAGGATTTTTTTCCAAATTTTATCTCAACAACTCAGCTCAAGTCACGGGTATCGACATCACTACGACTTCGATTGAGTCCCTCCGGCGGTCAATGCCTGACGGAAAATTCATTACCATGGATATATCCGCGGACCTTGCCGCAAACAAGACATATTTAGAGAACCAATTCGATATAATCAATATGCTGAACGTAGTATTTCATATCGTCGATGATGTAAAATTCGAAAGAGCGCTTTATAATCTGGCCGTTTGTTTGAAAGTAGGCGGATACCTGCTTATTTCAGATTATTTTGGCGATAAAGACATCTTTCCCGCTTCCAACACAAAACTGAGGGGACTCAACAGATATAAGACTCTGGACGATAATGGAATACAAATTTTAGAGATAATACCGATCTATTTCCTTATGAACAGGAGACTCCGCGTCTTACCCTATACAATCAATAATCTCAGCTCACCTTTATTATTCATTTTTGATTATATACTTACCAAACAGAAATGGCTGAAGGGAAACAATATCAAATTATTGATTGGGAGAAAACAGAGCTAAAATTTTAACTTTCAATAAACTAAAACCGCCGATGACATACCACCCCTCAAGTCAACGATCTAAATGTTCTTACGCGCATCCGCAACGAATTCTAATTTCGGATGTTTCGCAAACCTGGAAGGCGATGGAACAACATAGATCGTGAACGTTTTATATGTTTTAGACAGATTTCTTGAAATTATTCACAAATGATCGTATCCAAGCCATATCTGTAAATAATGTTGAGGATTCAGTTAAAAGAAGATGAAAGATTTATTAGATAAACATGCTATTGGCAATTTAATCGAAAAAACAATAATTCATAACAAAACAAAGATTCCCACAGCATCGGTAATTATTGTCACTTATAATCCAAACATCACATTATTCAAACAAACCATCGAATCTTTGGTAGATAAAACCTTAAGTTCTTACGAAATACTCATAATCGACAATGGCGGAGAATCCTATCATTTACAGCAACTCATTTCTGGTACATATATAAATTATATCAAACTTAAACACAACTGCGGTTTAACTGTTGGAAGAAACGTTGGTATCAGTTATTCAAAAGGTAAAATTCTGATTTTCCTGGATGATGATGCAATACCAGGGGAGAATTTTATTGATGAACACATCAATGCACACCAAATTAATAACATCTCAGCTTTACGAGGTAAATGCCTCCCAAGAACAAAATCGATTTTTAATCATTTTGCATTACATTATGATTTGGGGAATGATACCATTCCTTACCTTGTCAACCTCGAGGGCAATTCCTCGTTTAATAAAAATATTTTACTCGAGGTCGGTGGATTCAGTACCGCATTAGAGGGTGCAGGAGGTCACGAGGGATTAGAAATATCAAAGAGAATTATAGCCAAAACCATGAATCCAAATTCAATTATATATTATCCAAAGGCGATTATTTATCATGATTATTCAAAATCATTACTCCATTTCCTAAATAAAGAAATCAGACATAGAAATCATTGGAAGTACATCAGCAAAGACCATCTCGATCTAATTGAATTCTACCAATCATATAGTCATAACATTTCTAGAAGCTACAGAGACCTTGACTGTTTAACGAAAACGAAGATTGTATCAATCAGAGCGTTATGCAGATTGGTATTAAGGTTGCATACTCATTTCCAGACTTTTCGATGTTACAATAAACGACTAAAACCAAACAATTGATATTGAAATGATCAACAAAAACACGAGACCGGACATCACTATTATTACGCCTACTTATAACAGAGCCTCGTTTTTGAAAAGAGCGATATCCAGCGTGCTCAACCAAACATTTACAAACTTTGAAATGATTATAGTGGATGACTGCTCAAAAGATAATACCGAACAAGTTGTTAAGAGCATCGATGATAATAGAATCAAATATATCAAACTAGAATCCAACAGAGGCCCGGCAGGAGCAAGAAACATAGGAATAGATGCTGCCAAAGGATTATACATTTCATTACTCGATTCCGATGACGAATATCTGCCAAATAAACTGGAACTGCAAATTAATAAAGTCCGAGAATTGCCTAAAGAAGTTGGCGTCGTTTATTGTGGGTATTTGATAGTATATGAGCCGGATACGATCCATGGTCAGGTTCAGCCCAAATTAAAAGGAGATCTTTTTGAAACCTTATTAATGCACAATTGCATTGGAAGCCCGACTGCCCTGATAAGAAAGGAGTGTTTCGATACCTGCGGACTCTTCGACGATTCTCTGCCCAGTTACGATGACTGGGATATGTGGATTCGAATTTCGGATAAATTTAAATTTGATTACGTCGACGAACCACTCGCAAAAGTTTATACTCATGGGGAGCAAACCTCTACCAATATCAATAGCACGATTAAAGTTAGGGAATTATTATTCAAGAAGTACAGGAAGTTAATATGCAAGAATCCCAAGACGGCGAGTTATTTGCTTCAACGATTGGGTTTCCTGTATTATCTGAATAATGATATGCTCACGAGCCTAAAGTATTACCTACAATCAATTGCAGCAAATCCGAAAGATAACGACAACTATATCACTCTATTAACAGCAGTAATATCAAAGGATCGACATATGAAAAGGATGAAACGCACAAGCATAAGGGAAGCAAACAATATTACAGTTTATTTTTGAGATATAGCGTAATTCAATAACCCATTGTGTGTACATCCCAAAAATGTATGCAAAAATGATTCGGCCTCGTGCCGCCCCGAGTCAAACCATTTCAAGCAATTAACTTGAAAATCTTTATAAATAATAGTAAATATAAATGCAGTAAGAATATCTAACAACTCAAACAGATAACTAATTATCAACATGAACATCAAACGTATTGTCGACTGCATCACTGAAAAACTTAAATTCATCTTCCTATATATTTCTCTCCTGATTTTTCTTTTATATCATACTTTTTATTCCGTATTTTCCATCATAAACGGAAAAAGGCTTAAGAAGATCGATATAAAATGAAAATTCTCTTTGCAGCGCCAGTTACATTCCATAAATACTCATTTTTTATAAGCCAGTACGTTTCCGGTTTAGCCAAAGCCGCAAAAACCCTCGGCCACGAAGTTCGACTGGTACAAACGACAGAAAGCATCTATAACCCTATAATGTGGAGGTTTGTAGAAAATATATTTCTTGAATTCAGAAGACGGCGAAAGTGGCTTGCAGACATACCACACGATTTACTGTTGATCAATCAACTATATCAGGAGGTCAGGGATTACAAACCCGATTTATTATTTATACACCCGCTTGATACATACTATCTCCCGTTAATAATCAAGAAAATCAGACAAAGGGGCACGCGTGTTTTAGTATGGTTAGGGATTCATCCCTCTCAGGTATCCCCGGGGATACATAAGCTCTTACGCGCCTCGGACTTTACCCTGATTTATGATCCTTCTTACATTGAGTTCTATAACCAGGAACTGGGGATCCATAACCTCCGCATAGTCCCGCTCGGATGCGATACGGACTACTACGAAAGCATTGTCCCGGATCAGCGCTTCATCGAGGAAAACAGCGCGGACATAGCTTTCGTGGGTCTATTCGATGAGTACAGAGAAGAGTACTTACAAGCGCTCTCCGATTTTAACCTGGGAATCTGGAGCTGGAATATGGGAGAATATGATACAAACTTAAAAGATTTTCACCGGGGAATAGCCTATGGTGAAAGCTTAATAAAGGTTTTCAAATCTTCGAAAATTGTCCTCAACCTACACAGGGATTTCGAAGTTAGCGGGGGGAATTACAGGCTTTTCGAGATACCCGCCTGTAGCGCGTTTCAGATCGTCGATGAGAAGCGGGATATTGGTAAATACTTCGAAGTCGAAAAAGAAGTCGTTACATTCAAAGATAAAGACGACTTAAGAAGAAAGGTCGAATATTATCTTGAGAATCCCGAGAAAAGAGAACAGATTGCCCAAGCAGGTTGTAACCGAGTTAAAAAAGACCACACACTAATTGACAGGATGAAGAAAATAATAGACATAGCTGAATTTGAGAATTAAACCAACAACTTAAAGAACAATCATACTAAAGGTTGTAAGCACGGTTCGATACGACCAAGCTCCCGAATACTAAAATAAGCGAACGAAATCATTCATGCGGCTAACTCCCCATAATCTCACGCTTATTTAATATAACAGGCGCGGATATTTTTTTAATAACGGGTGTATAATTATAACATCCATACAGGAGTTCAAGATGAACGAATTGGAACGCGAGCATGCGGGCACCAATCCCAAAGTTGCAGTAATCATCCTCAATTGGAACAAGAGGGAAGACACCCTGAAGCTGTTGAGGTCGCTCGAAAGCCTGGACTACCACAATCATGATATAGTCGTCGTCGATAACGCCTCCACCGACGACTCGGCAGAAACCATAAGAAAGCAGTTCCCAGATATCGAACTCGTAATAAACACAGATAACCTCGGCGGCACGGGCGGCTTTAATTCCGGCATGAGGCACGCACTGAGAAATCGGCATTACAAATATATCTGGCTCCTGGATAACGATGCGGAAGTCAAATCAAACACGCTTAGAGAACTAGTGGATGCGCTCGAACAGGACGAGACGATCGGAATCGCGGGTTCAAGGATCATCGACTCCGACAGAAGAGACATCACGGTCGAAGCAGGGGCTTTTCTCAAACGGGACTCTATCGGCGTCCAGCCGTTATACAGGAACATCAGGAATCTAAATATCGAAGCCAGGATCATGGAGGTTGATTACGTCGCAATTTGCTCGGCTCTGGCCCGGGCGAGCGCGTTGGAAGACGTGGGCCTGATGGACGAAAGGTATTTCTTTTTCTGGGACGACATGGACTGGGGACTGCGATTTAAGGAGAACGGGTTCAAAGTAGTTTCAGTTCTGAGCTCGATAGTGTATCATCCCGCTTTTACCGAGAAGAGAGGGATAATGGCCGATTATTATTATGGAAACAGGAATTCCCTGTTAACTTATACAAAACACATAGGCTTGAGCAACAGGATATCGATATTTTACAGATACCTTAGGCACAAATGCACTTCACTCGTATTTTTGGGACTGAACGGCAGAGAAGACACGATGAAGCTAGGCTTCGAGGGCATCCTGGATTTCGTGGTCGGTAGATGGGGAAAAAAAATTAACAACAATACAACCAACGAGGCGCTAAACAAGTCGACCGATTTTCCAAAAAGCGTGAAGAATGTTTTGATTTTAAACGACGGAGATAAGGATGAAATTTATAATGCGTACAATTTTTTATCAAGCGCATACCCCAACGCCAATTTTACACTCCTGATTACGGACGACAGAACCGACTTTTTCGATAAGGGTTTCCAGAATCTAATAACAATCAAAACAACAAAGCCGTATAGCCTGATTTACTTGATTCCGATATTCATAAAAATGCTTTTCAAGAAATTTGATATAGCCGTAAGTTTTAAGAACAGCTCCCCGTTTTCATACGCGGCTGTGAAGAGCTATAGTTTTCAGCTCAACACAAGAAACTTTAACGAAATTGACAGCAATTTCCACAATGTCTGGAAGCTTATTCTGTCCACGATATTAGGTGAGATGATGAGCATACTTTTATTGCCTATATTGTGGGCATCGAGCCTAAAATACCAAAGGACATAATGGTATAATAATACAAGTGTAACCCGGCGGTTTTTTTTGTAGAGTCCTTTCCGAGGTTTTATATCATTGGATCTTGTTACTTCTTTCAACCCCTTAGACGTGTACAGGCATTACCGATTGTTCAACGAATTAAAGCAACACCTCTACGATTTAGTCTCCCATACCGATAGCAAGTACCCCTTCGAACTCAGATGGAGCGATGCGAGGGAGGGGAGCATAAAATTCACGGACGCATATGTGATGAAACAGATACTCCACAAATACAAACCGGCTACGATACTCGAAGTCGGCAGCTTTTTGGGATTCTCCACACGCTGGCTTCTGGAAATTACAAAAGGCTGGACCCCTAAAATAACCGCAATAGACCCAAATTTGCGCCATAGGGTCTTCGACGAGCCGCGTTCCGTTGTTGAAAGACTGAATTCGCAGTTCTATCCGGAACGGCTTGAAATTGTTACCGGGTTTTTCGGTACTTATGACGACAGTGTGTACCACGACTACGAGCATTACGAGCCGAAGATAGAGCGCAAAGCGGTGGATGAGCTGATAAACAGAAGGGTTATTATTGACGAGGCCTGGAACAGGAAATTTGATTTCATCTTCATCGACGGCAACCATGCATACGAATCGGTGATGAATAACTTCGAGACAGCGATCGGGATACTAAACAACAGGGGCACCATAGCCTTCCATGATGCCCTGAGCTGGATGGGGGTGAACCGAGCGGTCAAGGAAATAAAGGTCAAGTATCATGACGAGGCGGAAGTAAATATTTACGGAAACATCGATAGGGCAATATTCAAATCTTTTGGAGTACACATCGACGGGATAGGGTCTTTCAGGCTGCTAAACTGATGCCTACCCGGATTTACCCTGCGTTACGGACCGCAAGATATATCTTGATAACTGTAACGGCGAGCCTTTGAAATATCTCCTGACAGTCTTTCATTAGAAATAGAAGTCCCCTGATAATCAATAATCTTATCAAAGAGATTTCTAATAAATAGGCTGAATTCCGATTACAATCTTTTCATCAGCCCGAGTCTCCCGGCGCCGCCGTTTTCTTACGAGCTTAAAAAATGTTATCTTTACGGCCGGACTAGAGATAACTCACCGAAAGAAGCTGGAATTAATATGCTTTGCGGCTAGCTTTAAGCTCTTTTCCAAATGGTAATTGCTCGCATATCAACTCATGCCGATCGTATACCCGACAATATGTATCATATCGATATGAGGCGAGAGAGAATTACGCAATAAGGAGTAGAGACCGATATGACGCTCATAGACAGGATAGCAAAGAAATGCTTAAGCTTTCTAATGAGGTTCCCAGACGATGAAAGGAAATTGGCCGCAATAAGCCTGATTTCATCGACTCTCCACAAGGAATTCAAAGCCTCGGACTACGGATGGGAGCCAACACCAGTTCTGGGTTACGAAACTCTGTACGATTGGAATACGGGCGGGTGGCATACGCCGGATTCCGCTGATCAATACGATTATGCGAGCGTCGAGCTGGAAGTGGGTAGATTTTTTTATGCCTTTGTGCTTCTGACTCAACCCAAAACTATATTGGAAACCGGCGTTTACAAGGGGTACTCGACATGCAACATGGCAAGCGCGCTAAAACTCCTCAATAACAACGGTCACATATACTGCATAGATCCCATGCAGACTTACCATCTATGGGAAAACACAGAAATCGCACATCTTATCAGCTGGATCCCTAAAATATCTCAAGAATCTCTTGATCTGCTGAAAGATAAGAAATTAGACCTGCTGGTGCTGGATTCCGATCACAGTTACGACACAGCCATGTGGGAATTGATTAACTTCGAGAAATTACTGAATGAGGGCGGTCATATTCTAATGCACGACAGCCTGTTTTTCGACGGAGTTGGGGCAGCGGTAAAGCAGCTATACGACAATCCGCGCTTTGAGGTCCTTACACTTGACACTCCGAGGAAAAGCCACCTGGCGAATTCGAGATGCCCGGGAATGACGGTCGTGAGAAAAAAATCCGACGAAGGCCCTGAATTGACGTTCGAGAACGAGTTCAAAGGGTGGTTTGTGGGTGAAAGGACTGCAATCCCCTATCTGCGCCGTTCCTGAGCAATAATCGATCAAACGATCCACGGAGATAAGGATAACCGGGGTTACGGTGTTGAAACTGCCGAATTTTTTCTTGGTGGGAGCTGCCAAATCGGGAACTACCACAGCGCATGTCTATCTTTTTCAACATCCGGAAATCTATATGAGTTTCCAGAAAGAACCGAAATATCTATCGATACCCGCAAATAAATTCCCCCATAACGGCCCGGGAGACAAAAGAGTCGACGACAGAATAATCAAGTCCAGAGAGGAGTACCTGAACCTGTTTAAAGATGCGAGTAGCGAGAAAGTTATCGGCGAATCTTCCGCGGATTATCTGTATTTCCATAATTCTGTTATCCCGCAGATCAAAACGTTCTGCCCACAGGCAAAGATATTAATAATGCTCAGGAACCCAGTCGACAGGGCATATTCGGCGTATCGTCATATGATAATGGACAAAAGAGAAAATCTCTCGTTCGAGAAAGCCCTTAAATCCGAAGACTCGAGGAGGAAAAAGAACTACGAATTCATATGGTATTACAGAGACGTGGGATTTTATTATGAACAGGTTAGGCATTATATCGATTCATTCGGAAGGGGAAATGTGAAAATCTGCCTTTATGATGATTTTGCTGAAAACCCGTTAAATGTTACGAAGGGCATCTATAAATTCCTTGGTGTAGATGAGGATTTTACTCCCAATACGGCTGTCAAGTATAATGTCGGCCCATCGGTGCATAATAAGTCGTTTGAGGATTTTCTCGTTAAATACGATCATCCGGTCAAAAAAGCGCTCCGCCCCATGCTGCTAAACACCATCGGAAAAAGATACACCGAAGCCCTCGTCAACTACTTTATGCACAAGAACGCGCTCAGCATGAAACATGAGACTAGAAAGCATCTAATCGAAATTTATAGGGACGACATCTTAAAGCTGGAGAATTTAATAAGCCGCGACCTTTCGGGATGGCTTAGTTAAGTATCACTCTACAAAGCTTAAGATTAGTATTGACCAAGCCGACGGGCTAATCGTAACCGTATAGCATGTTAAGTTCTTTAAATCCGTACTGTGTGAATAAATCCTCGAGCTCCTCGTTCCACCATTCGGCATATGAGCTGCGTTTGCCGGAGAAGGTCAGCGTCTCAGCGCCCAGAGAGTCATTCAAAGCCTTATCTATCTCGACGTCTGTAATATGTAGACCCAGGAATCCGCCCAAATCCCTCAGCAGCGATAACTGCGCTTCCCTTCCGTCGTCGCCCAGGAGGGTTTCGAACTTTACCTGAAATATATCACTGCGATCTTTCCAGGGGAACATGTTCCTAATCAGATCGGCAAATTCTTTTCCCCACATCGCGTACCAGGCCTTAAATTTCTCGTTCCCCATGGGGGTTTCTCTAAAATTATTATAGAGCCTTATCCGTTCAGGTTTTGCGTAATTTTGTTCACGAGAATCATAATATCTCACCAGAGAGATAATTACATCCCGCAACTCCCTGAATGAGAAGACTTTTTTAAAGCCCCCAAGCAGGCGCTCCCCTTCGGGATAATAAGGGATGTGACCGAATGAGAACTGCCCGTTTTTAATCAGCCTGGTGGATACTTTGAAGGGTATGGGAACGAAGTATCTCCATGCCTCGAGTCTAAGGATCTTTTCATCGGCAAACCTATTATCCTGGATATGGTCGACCGCAATATGCACGCCGCAATCGACGATTCCTAAATTCTCGAGGACTTTTGCGACAAGATAGGTCCCGGATTTCGGGACGGTGAGAATAAATACGCGCTGCGGGACAGGCGCCCGATTGAGCTTAAAACACGGATGTAGATTTTTATCAATATAAACAGGCAGGTTCCTACCGGCTACCAGGAGCGCTCCCGGAGGTGTGGGATCGGGCTTTGTTTGCAGTCCTGACACGATGAGAATTCGACTGATGGCTGATTTCAGCCCGGAGTTGATTCTTTCAATCATACTCTCTCACGAACACCGACTATCTAACAAAAGAGAATCCCGCTCACCGCTTATTACCCAGGGCCCCGCCTATGAAGAAACCGTCCTTGATCGATTCGGCTATGCCCTGGAAAACCCAGCGCCCGTAACGGCCGATCTGGTAAATCCCGTGTTTCTCGAGCTCGCTTATGGCCCGCTCCTTCCATCTCGAGCCCGGCATCGACCATGTATACGCGACGTCTATCCAGGTCGGGTCTACTGTCTCCGCCCTGGAGATGAACCCCCATGACTTGAGCTCTTTCACCACGGAATCCGAATAACGCTGTATCTCCTTGTCGGCAGGCTTCTTTCCGTTCTGATAAGCCTTTTCAACGTAGATACTCACGCGTTCGTTCTCCTTACGGGAGGATTTCGGCATGAACGAGACGTCCACGTTGCTGTAGAACCCCACCCTGTGGAAACGGGAATCGCTGTCCGGTATATAGAGCCAGTGATCTTCGGGACACTTCTTTCCGCGCGTGGCGCCGATATTCAACACGAGCACCGATGTATAGCTGGAGGGTCTCTCATCAACCCTCAGGCCTGCCATCTGGAGGGCCTTGTTGAGGGGCAGAGTGGAGATCAAATTCTCATATTTCGCGCCCGAGCCGTCTGAAAAAAAGACTTCTTTTTTCTTTACGCTTATCCTCGCGACGCGTTTATCGTAGCGAAGATCGCAGTTTCTCGCCATTCTCTGCGCAAGCGTATTCAATCCCTCCCTGGGGTAAACGTATGTGACGTTATACCCGACCGGGGGAGGCGCTTTATCGATTGCTCCCTGCAGGGCGACGGAGAGGTTCACTGGTGACTTATAGGAATCCTGAGGGGCGATCCTTGTCCACAACCCGGCCGTGTAGAGCTCATGAAAAGGGGCGAAAAAAAGCTCGAGGAGGGTTTTTCCGAAGCTCATCTCGAGCCAGTCGGCCATTGTCCCCGGAGTGCCCTCGGGGGCGTTTATTATCTCGTTTATCGCTTTTGTCGCAATATCCTTGCCGAGAACGCCCAGGTGGTTCTGTATCGGGTAAGGGACATAAAGCCCGAGCTTGCTGAAGTAAACCGACGACTTCCTCTTATACGATTTCACCGGGACGAGGGACTTGATAAAATGAAGCACAGCCGGGTCTCCTCCGAATATCCAGTGTCCTCCCCCGATCTCGAAGCGGTATGCCTCCCCGTCTTCGGGCGATTTGAACTTGCGGTCCCCGCTACCAGGAGTCAGATAATAAGACGAGCAAATGCCGCCCGGAACCGATTCTGATTCATATACGGGAAGGCCTGATACCATGCCCGCCGACAAACCCGTAATCCCGCCCCCGAGTATAAAGTTTCCGGAATTTTTCATGTTAGTAAGAACGCTCCTTTTTGTTATGAACTCTCTATACTTACATATCAATAGTAAAAATCAATGCCGTGCCGGGTTTTCGCACGCGCTCCCTATTTATTGCCCGGGCGCCGGGAATTGCGATCCGCCGGATATTCGCGATTCAGTATCGTGCAACTATGTTCCCCCAGCCGTCCACTTCGCACCTGTATCCGGGCGTAATAAAGAGCGTGGAGGTGTCCTCGAACACGAGCGCGGGCCCCGAGAATTTGAAACCCGGATTGAAGCTTTCTCTCTCGAAGGCGTTTACGCCTACCTCCTTTCCCCGCAATATTACATTTTGCCTGGCTGACCGAACAGAAGATTTCTTTTTTTCCAGCAGGGGGAGTTTGAGATTTCTTCTTTTCGCTATGGTCCTTAATCTCAAGGTTACGACTTCCACCTCTCCCTCAGGCTTCATGTATCCGTACATTTTTTTATGAGTGCGGTGGAATTCTTTTATGAATTCCTTTTTGTAGGGAATAGTGATCTCATGCGCCTGTCTCCTGTAACGCGCGTCCAGGAATCTCTCGAATTTAATTTCTGAGCCGCGAAAATCGGCATTGGACCTCTCCTCCAACAGCCTGAACCCCTCCTCAATCCCGGGAGTCTTCATTTCTTTCCCGCTCAGGAATACCGTCAGTCCGTAATCCTTAAACGTATCCGCCATTAGCATCCCCAGGGCCGAAAGGACACCGGGGTCTCTCGGGAAAATAACTGTTTTCATCTCCATTCCGCGTGCAAGCTCGCATGCGTGGAGCCCGCCCGCGCCTCCGAAAGAGACAAGTGCAAAATCCCTCGGGTCGTATCCCTTACCCATGGAAATAACGCGGAGAGCACGTTCCATATTGGCGTTCGCGACGCTGATTATCCCTTCCGCGAGATCCGGGACGGAGAGCTGCATCTTCTTAGCGAGGCCCCCGAGTGCGGCCCCCGACCTTTCGGAACGGAGCTTCATCCTTCCGCCAAGAAAGCGGGCGGGATCAATTCTGCCAAGAACAAGGTTTGCATCGGTTACGGCGGGCTCTACGCCCTTGCCGTAACACGCTGGTCCGGGGTCGGCGCCTGAGCTGCGGGGACCCACCTTCAACGCGCCGCCCGTATCGATATGGGCTATGGACCCTCCGCCCGCACCGATGGTCATCACATCTATCATGGGCATTCTCACCGGGATCCCGTCTATGCTCGTTTCGGTGCTGAATTTCGGGCCTCCCTCACATAACGCGACATCCGTCGATGTACCGCCCATGTCGTACGTAATGACCTTCCTGTAACCCATCAGCCGGGATATATTGAAAGCTCCCACCACGCCACCGGCCGGCCCGGACAGAAGAACCCTTACCGGCTCCTCCCCGGCCTGCTCAGGGGAAATGATTCCTCCGCTTGATTGCATAACGTATATACAGTCCTCGGCGCCCCCCTGGTCGAGATGCCTTTCGATAGTGCCCTCATATAGGATTTTACTTTTGGAAGCAGATACGCGTTCGCGACTACGGTGGAGGTTCTTTCGTATTCCCTGAACTCGGGGAGGATTACGGACGATACGGAGATCGGGATTCCGAGAACGCTCAGGTAATTCGCCGCCTTATTTTCGTTCTCCGGGTTCTTATAGGAATGAAGAAATGAGACGGCGATACCCTCGGGTTTAATTCTCCTAAGCTTCGCCAGTAATCGTTCGAGATCAGCCCTCTTGATCTTTTTCAGTATTTCGCCTGTGAACAAGGTGCGCTCGGTCACCCCCAACCTGAGTCCCCTCTCCACGAGAGGCCCGGGCGAATCCCAAAACAGATTATAGAGTTCCCCCCTGTTCTGCCTGCCTATCTCTATGACGTCCTCAAACCCCGCGGTCGTTATCAAGGCTATGCGGGCTCCTTTACGCTCGAGGAGGGTGTTCGTGGCGACCGTGGTCCCGTGAACGATCTCGACGCCATCGAGGTCAGCGCCGAGCTTGTGGACCAACCCTGAGACTATTGCAACCGAAGGATCTTCGGGGGTAGAGGGAACCTTGTATGTATGAATTTCTTTACCGTCGAAGAATACGAAATCCGTAAATGTTCCGCCGGTATCGATTCCTATCCTGATCATTCAAATCATGTCCCCCTTGAGGGTAAAGGAATTACCAGATTATGATTCAATAAGGATGCGGTTCAAAACATATCCTATGCTTAGGGAGACGGCAACATCCGATCAGTTAGACTCGAAACGAAGATGATAGAGGGTATAGACGCGCGCAGACGTAGAGTTCAATCAGGCATATGTCATAAGCACAGACTCTAGTATTCGTCCTGACCGACGGGGTATATGACCTTTACTTTTTCTTCGGCAATTTCCCGGAGAGCGGTTACGACAAACTTGTTTCCTGTTTCTTCCGACAGGGGTATCGCACCTTTGACAAGCAGTCTGGCCCTTTTCATGGCCGCGACGGATAATGCGAACCTGTTTACGACCTTTTCAAGACAGTCTTCAATAGTTACTCTCGCCATTAAAATTACCCCCTCAGGAAAAAAGCTCCAAATTGAATATATAACTATATGCAAATAAAATAAGGATGTAAAGCCGCGCGGCCGGAGGCCCCTCGGAATTCAGGCGTTAATTGGTTAAAATTAAGGGTTTGGAGGCAAAAATATGGATTTGGACGATATAAAATATGATGAGAACGGGCTAGTGCCAGTAATCGTTCAGGACGCAGAGAACGGTCAGGTGCTCATGTTTGCGTATGCCAATAGAGAGTCCCTGAAAATGACTATCGAATCGAAAAAGACCCATTTCTGGAGCAGGTCCAGGCGGAAACTCTGGATGAAGGGCGAGGAGTCGGGGAACGTGCAGGAAGTGAAAGACATGTACTTTGACTGTGACGCCGACACGGTACTCATGCTCGTACATCAGACCGGGGTCGCCTGCCACACGGGCAGAAGAAGCTGCTTCTTCTTCAGCTCGGCCGACGGAAGTGAAAAGAGCTCGCCTTCGTTCGGCTCTGAAAGAACGGATAGAACGCTGGATGAGGTGTTCGGTGTAATCGAAGACAGGAAGAGGAATCCGCGCGAAGGTTCCTACGTCAGCGGACTTTTCGAGAAAGGACTCGATAAAATACTGAAAAAGGTGGGCGAGGAAGCGGGAGAAACCATAATCGGGGCCAAGAACGGTGATAGGGACGAAATAGTATACGAAACGGCGGACCTCTGGTTCCACTCGCTCATAGCGCTTTCTTATTTCGGTATAACCCCGGAGGACATTTACCGCGAACTCGGCAAGAGGTTCGGGAAACCCAAGGAGTCATACCGAAACAAGGGTTAATACTCCGCCCCGCATTTAGGGGTAAAGGCTCGGCAATCTTTCGGCCCGGTAAGTAGTCCACCCGTTTGCCGTTTCAGGCGTCGGATCGACTATCGAAAGCTCGAACACCTTTTCACCCGGCGTCGTATGCGTGACTTCAATTAAATAAACCGAGGTCTTTGCCGCAAAAATATTATCCGTGGGTAAACCTTCTGCGTCCGTTGTAACCCCGCCGTGTGTTATGAGCACGTTCCCGGTAAGAGGCTGCATATCGGCATCTCCGATGAACGGGGCGTAACGCACGGGATCGTCAAACTCGCCGAACTCCCATACCTGGGTAACTTGTTTGGTATCTTCGTTTATGGAAAATTCGGCGGCGCGGCTGAAGTTCTCGGTCGCCGGCAATTTCACATCGAACGGGGTTGCTTTATAGTTACCGTTGTCATAGAGTAATATAGTTCCTGCCTCTGTAACTTCCGGGGCGTGCTGATGGTATTGAAAGAGGAACGGATCTCCGACAGGGTCGAGCAAAAAACTCCCGAACCGAACCGGGTCCCAGTTATTGTGTGTCCCCAATATCCAGATAAGCTGACCGGTCTGTCTGCTGAACTTTACGACAGCATCCTGGTGGCGAAGCGAAACAATAATAGAGTCATCCGATGGGTCCTGTATCACGGCGTTCGCGTGACCCCAATCCTTGACACCTCCTTCAATTTCGGAGAATACGGTGTTCCAGAAGCCGCCGAGAGAATCATAGCCTATCCTGTAAGGGTCGAGCAGGTCGAGAAGCCGCCACTCGTTCACGACCGCTCCGTCCGCGGGGGAGAATTCGACGACCATATCGCCGGCCAGGACGGCCGTCCCCAAGGGTGCCGCGGGGTCAGAATCGCTCGTCGGATAATTTTCAAATTCCCGCAGATCAATGCTCAAAACGAGGAAATCACCGTTATCCATCTCGAAGACTTCGTGGTGAAAAACGGGAATGTTGACGGGAATGCTGCCGGGCGCGGGATCTTGCTTCTTGGTAGTGTGCCACTCCCTCACTATATCCCCGAGCATGTTGATCTCCGTAATTGTGGCGTCGTCGCGTATGAACAGCAGGTCCCCGTTCGATATGCGTCTTATGTCGCCGTACCCTATGTTGTCGAATCTCCTGTACCACACAACTTCTCCCGACTCGTCCACAGCCACGAATACACTGCCGAAGGCGAGGTTAGCGCCTGAGGCTCTTACGGGGAAAAGAGTGACCCCCGGCTCCATGAGCTCAGGCGTGCTCTCCACGTGAATAGGAGGAAAGCCGACGGGCAACGGCGCCGTAGTAACACCGAGGGCGTCGTCCAGGACGGTGTCGTTACCCTCTTCGTCCGTCAATGTGACGCGAATGTCATAGGATGCCGCGGGATGAAACCCCAGCAGCGTTATCGCGTGCTCGGTCGTGAAACCGTCGCTATGAACAGAAAAGTCGCGAGACGTGTCGGTTACAGAGCTGGCCTCAGCGGAGTTGCTCGTGACGTCGACCGTAACTTCGGCCGGCTCGTCTGTTGTCAATCTGAGGAGCGCCGCCAAAGGAGCGTTCTGAGAAAGTGCCACCGTCGGTCCCGTTACGACCCCGGGCGGATCGTTGTCGTCAGGGTCGGTGGAGAGGACGTTGCCATTGTCATCGCATCCCGATACGACGAAACAGGACAAAAGCAAAAATGAATAAAACAGACTGCGGTATTTACGGGATAAAGCATCCCAGACAATTTGTCGTTTCAGAACATTCATAGGAGCCTCCGATCCTCGAATATTTTATGTTTTGTCACTACGAATTTATTCCTTCGATAATTATAACCGCATTTCAACGCGCTATAATTAATTTACCCCTGCGGAGTATAACACACACAAGACTCATCTACATACTTAGCTGCACATACTAATCGACCAAACGATAAAAAATAATATATTAAATAATACCAAGAGGTTATGCAATGAGCCGGGATGCGACCGGGCTGAACACGACCGTGCGCACCTCCAACAACGCTCCGTCAAACTATCCGCCAGTAACAGCAATCATCGATTTTTCTTAGGCCTGTCTTTTTCTTCTATGTACTCGCCCAGGAATGTCCTGTTCCTGACGGACGGGGGCAGGTTGCCAAGGTCGGGTTTGGGCATATCAGTTGAAAGATCGCTTGTAAAGGCGAAGCTCGATACCACTTTCTCGACTTTCTTCGTTCCGCAAAGCAGGCACTTGAGCTTTTTCTCGTCCCCGGGCTCGTATATGAGCTCGGAAAAACGGTAATTCTTTTTTAGATTGAAAATTACCAGCGTAGTGCCGTCATTGAGATAAAAATTCAAATCCGAAGCGTCCCTGTCGCGCTTTCCATGCTCGGCCAAAACCTCTTCCTTTTCCAGATCGAGGACCCCGATATGGTTGATATTGTCATGCTTCTTTACCAGCTCCGATACCATCTTTTTGGTGACTCCGTTATTAAGAGCCTTTAAGGAGTCTTCCACGTTCTTCCTGCACGGAATGCATTCATACTCATAAAGCGGCATCTAATTCACTCTCCCGGTATATTATCTGTTGAAATACTGATTCAAGTGCTCCTGCCCTACCCAGTCGTTCCTCATTTCCTCGTCTTTCTGCTCTTTATATTCGAGATGCCACCTGAGCTCATCTCCGCGCCGAGGCGCTCTCTTGCTCTTATCCTCGAATATAGCCTTGAAAGTCGAGAACACCCTGCGGGATCCCTTTGACCCGCAGAGAGGGCAGGTCAGATCCTTTTCCTCTTCTTTTTCATACACGAGAGAGCTAAACCTGAAATTTTTGAGCTCGAGGTAGAGCATTTTATTCTTATCCAGCTTGTAGCGAAACCTTCTTACGCTCCTGCTATTGCTCCTGTCACCGAGAGCGAAGAGCAACTGGTCATTGTCGCCGTCCTTGACCTCAATATATAGGAAACCTGGATTTTCCTTTTTAATCTTTGCCGCATTGGCTTTATTGAGTTTGGCAACCAGTGCGTCTATATCCCTATTATATTGATCCATACACTTATCACACTCATATTCGAATAATGGCATTTTATCACTCCCTGTTTCTAATAAGTTACTAATAGTAACCAAAATTTGCAAATTGCTCCAGCCCCTTCTTGACACCCGGCCCGCAATTTGACAAAGCATCCCCAGTGTCGATACTAAGATGTTAACCATGGCTGCCGAGCACGGAGGCTCCCTTGCCTGATAGAAATGAGCTTATTGTAGAGGAAAGGGGCGTGGTCTGCAGTATTGCTTTCAACAGGCCGGAAAAAAGGAACCTCCTTACTCCCGCTATGCTCCTGGGCCTGAAATCGGAGCTTGAGAGATTAAAGGATGAGGACAGAACCCGGTGCGTCGTCATCAGGGGGGCCGGGGACAAGGCTTTTTCCTCAGGTTACGACATAAGCTCGATCGGCAAAGATGACATGGTGAAGAACCATGCAGGAGATAATCCCCTCCCTAAAGCGGTCAAAGCAATAGAGAATTTCCCATATCCGGTAGTGGCAATGATGAACGGCCACGCTTTCGGGGCCGGCCTCGAGATCGCCGCCACATGCGACATACGGATCGCCGTCAGGGGGTGTATGTTCGGCATGCCTCCTGCCAAGCTCGGAGTCATATACTCTTACAGGGGCGTACGGAGGTTCCTCAACCTCATCGGACCGGGATACACTAAGGAACTCTTCCTGACAGGAAGGCCGATCGATTCCGAGAGGGCGGAGAGAATCGGACTGGTCAACTTCACGGTGCCCGGTTCCGAGCTCGAAAAATTCACGAGCGAAATAACAGGAGAAATAACCGAGAACGCCCCCCTCTCCCTTAAAGCGCTCAAGGAGATGGTAAACATATGGCAGAGGAATCAGGTAATCAGCGGAGACGACGAAGAGCTTTTAAGGAATCTGACCCTGACCGTACAGGAAAGCGAGGACTACAAGGAGGGGCAGAGATCGTTTGCCGAGAAGAGGAAGCCTGTGTTTAAGGGGAGATAAGAAACACCAACCGACAAGAAACCAGACAGCTTCTCGTTAATTCGTTCGTTTTTCCCTTAGCTGGAACAAATCGAGCTTGTAATAGTGCTTCTCGGTAATGTCATACCTTCCGCCGAGCCCCGCCCTGGAATTGGCCCGGCTATCAGGATGGGCGTGAAAAACAAACCAAATGTTTCCATTCCCCAAATCCTTGAATACAGGGAATTTCTTCTCGAGCGGAAGTAGTTGTATATCATTCCTCTTCTTATAGTACCTGGCGGTAATCCTCTCATATATGGGCGAAACAATTATTACGTCACCGGGCAGCGCTTTGGATTCTATATAGCTCATCACCTCTCTCCACTGATGCTTGCCGACGACTTTATAATAGGCGCCTATCTTGACACAAGATAAGATGACGATGAGTCCCGCCGCAGCCAGAATCAGCCACTTGTTATTCAAATTCCCGATCCCTTTGGACACCAGCAGATAAAAGGCGAGCGAAGCCCCGATAGTATAGCGGAATACGAGTATCGGTGTAAAAACAAAGGAGATCAAAAACGGAATTAGGACGGGCACGAGCAGCCACAAAAGGAGCAAATAGATTTTCTCCCTTCCCGATATCCCGGGCGCGTCCGGGCGCTCTTCGTTGAATGTTCCGGACTTACTCCTTTGTTTTCTGCCTTTAACTTTTCTAGCGCCGTATACCGCATACAACGAAAATCCCAGAAATAGAATTAAGAGATAGATCGATCCGGAATAGATCTCGAAATATTGCCATATATATTCAGACGTCGGCTCGGCGATCCAGAATCCCTTCCGTATCCTGAATATTGTAACGGCAAGAAGAAATATGCAGGGCAGAAGCAATATGCCGGATATCAACTGGAGTTTTAGCCACCCGCCGATGCCGAGCTCCCCGATCCTCTTATTCTTCAGAATCAAAGTAAAACAGAAGATGTTTTGAGACAGGACAATCAAGACTCCGTAATAATGCGTGCAGACCAGGAGAACTGTCGAAGCTATATAGGTAATTTCATATAACGTTCTCCTTTTAATCGAAAGCTGCAGAAAAGAGTAGAACGAAACGAGTATGAGGAAAACCATCAGGGTATATCCCCTGACTTCCTGCGCGTATCTGATGTGAAAGACGGAAACTGCAAGAATGAGTGCAGCTATAAGCCCCGTCTTTTTATCATAGAGGAGCTTGCCGACAGCGTATATAGCGAAGACAGAAAATGAGCCGAAAACAGCCGCGGGCACCCGCGTAATGAATTCGGTATCACCGAAAACGGGTATCCATACACTCATCAACAGATAATAAAATGGCGGGTTTGCCTCCGCGGCATCCTTGTATATCCATGCAATGATATCCGCAAATCCCATCTTGGAGGCAACGATCGAGACTGCTTCGTCATACCATATACTCTCCTTGCCGAGAGCGTAAAACCTTGGTATGACGCCAAGAATACAAATCAGGATTATTAAATAATTTTCTTTGAGAACTCCGAGAACCGATTCTTTCTTCATGTATCAGACGCCGTATCCGTAATCCTTAATCAGGTTCTCCCTTTCCGTCCATCCTTCACTTACCTTCACCCAGAGCTCGAGGAAGACCCTCGCCCCGAGCACTCTTTCCATGTCCCCGCGCGCAAGGCTGCCTATCTCCTTCAGCATCTCTCCCTTCTTTCCAATGATGATCCCCTTATGGTTGTTCCTCTCGACATATATAACGGCCGATATCCGGACGAGTCCCTTCTCGGGCTCGTCTTTAAATTCCTCGATAACTACAGCGGTTTTGTAAGGTATCTCCTGTTTCGTTAATTGGAAAATCTTCTCCCTGATAAACTCCGCGGCCAGAAACCTTTCGGGCTGGTCCGTTACCATATCTTCGGGGAAATATTTAGGCCCCTCGGGCATGTATTTTACAATCGTCGCCAAGAGATCGTCGATGCCGTCCGAATTTCTCGCCGAAATGGGGATAACCTCAAGGAATTTTCCTTCAAATCTCCTCGATTCGTCGATTATTCCCAGTATCTCGCTTTTATTTACGGTATCGATCTTATTTAGAATCAGGATGGAGGGTTTCGGGAGATTCTCGATGATGAAGCGATCCCCTCTCCCGAAAGGTTCCTTGACTTCGATCATCATCAAAATCACGTCCGCTTCTTCGATCGCAGCCATTGCGGTATGAACCATTGCCTTGCCCAGTTTTCCCCTGGCTTTATGTATTCCCGGGGTATCGATAAATACGAGTTGCGCGTCCGGGAGCGTCTTGATTCCGAGTATTCTATTCCTCGTCGTATTGGGCTTATCAGATACGGCCGCTATTTTCATGCCCGTAACCGCGTTAATCAGTGTCGACTTACCCACGTTGGGCCGTCCGACTACCGTTATGAAACCCGACCTGAACTTAATTTCGTTTGCCATAAACCGATCACCCTCTGGAAATAAAATGTATTTTCACGCCCGTCTATTCATTCTTTTTTATACCTGAGACGATAGATGTAGAGGTACGGGAATTCTTTCATCTCCAGAACGTCGTAGCTCTCCCCGATTCTCTTTTCGATAATCCCCTTATTGTTTCCTACGTCGTCCTTCCAGCGGTCGCACAATACGAGCCAGAATTCATTGTCCCCCGTATCGGCGGGGGAGTAAAATTCGTCCGTGAGCGGTATTATCGCCAAATCGCCTCGTGCCGCATAGTAACCGGCCGCTTCCGTTTCGTACCATGGGTATGAAACTATAACATCTCCTGCGCCGGCCCTGGATTCGATATAGCCTATGCCGGACCTCCAGTCGGGCTTATCCACCAGTTCATAATATCCGAAAATATTAACGGAAGAAAAAATTAGAACTAATCCCGCAGCGAGAAGAAGGAACCTCTTGCCGCCCGTCCTTACCGTCCCGACTGAAGCGAGGATATAGAATGCGAGAGACCCGACGATCGTGTATCTGTAGAAAAAAATCGGAGTCGAAACAAGCGATATCAGGAAAGGCACGGCCAGTGGAACTATCAACCATAGAAGGAGGAGAATCACGCTTCTTCCATATGATGCGCCGCTTTCCTCCGGTTTGTGAGCCGAGGCTTCGGAGACCCCTCTAAAATACCCGGAGATGCTCGCCCCCCTGATATTGACAAAGGCCAATATTGAGAGCGCGGCGAGCAATATCAGCAGATACGTCGATCCCGAATACAACACGAAGCAGTCGTATAAGACCTTTAAAGTGGGAGGGGAGAGCCAGAACCCTTTTTGAATTCCGATCGAATGCCGATACAAGATATATAGTCCCGGGATATACAAAATCCCAAGAATAAACTGAAGAGCCATCCATTTTTTAAAGTCGGGCACTACGGATTCCCGGCGCGCTAAATATTGCCACGCGCAGAAGATGTTTTGAGAAAGGATAATGAAAAGGCCGTAATAGTGGGTGTAAATCAAGAGCGCGCTCGATATGACATATCCTATTGAATTGATCCGCTTTCTCTCTGAGGCGCTCTTTAAAAAGAAATAAAAGGAAAGGAGAGTGAGAAGTGCCGATAGACTATACGCCCTTCCTTCCTGAGAGAACCGGATGTGAAATACGGAAACGGCAAGGACGAGCGCCGCGAGCAAGGCCGCCTTTCTGGTGTAGAGCAGCCTGACGACTTTGTAAATAAACAGTATGCTGCACGAACCGAAAATAGCCGAGGGGAGCCTGACGGAGAATTCGGAGTCGCCGAACATGAGAACCCATACGCGGAGAAAGGCATAGTAAAAAGGGGGATTCTTATCACTCTCGGCTAAGCTCCATCTTATCTGATCGAGAAACCCGAGCTTCGCCGCCGCGATAGAAACCGCTTCATCGAACCATACGCTTTCAGCGCCGAGATTATAAAGCCTGAGAAACAAACCCAGAAGAAATATCACAAATAAAAGAGGATTATTTCTTATGAAACCGGAAACCGGCCCATCCAGTGGCTGTATTTTCATTATTCGTTAGAGTCCGGCCTTTCGAACCGCGGCCATCTTTATATTTATCCCATATGCATAAATTTAGAACGCCGCGCATTAGGCGAGCACTCATCCCGATCCGAGAGATTCCCGATTTTAATCAGATTTCCCGGTCAAAAGATATACCTTTATTTTGTTAAAATCTTTTTCGGAGAGGAGCTTATTATATTGTTTTAGGCTGTCCTCGTCTACCGGAGCATCCTGACCACCGTGATAAGGGCAGACAACCCAGACCTTCCCGCTTTTCAGACCGAAATCGAGACTAGATTGCTCGGACAACGCAACTGCCTTGAGATCATTTCTTTTTAAATAATATTCCAGAGAGATCAGCTCGAAATCCGGGGAAACCATAACCATATCTCCGGGGGATGCATTCTCCTCTATATAATGGACTGCCTCCCTCCACTGATGCTTATCGACGGTTAGATAATATCGATAAATTCGGAAAAGGGAGAGACATACCACTAAAACAACGGCAAGAACTTTAAGCTTCCTGAACCCCAGATTGTCGATCCCCGCCGCGACCAGAATATACAGGGCTGGGGAAGCACCAATTAAATAGCGGTCGCCAAAAATCGGGTTAAAAATCATGGAAACGATATAGGCAAGTATAATAGGGGCGAATAGCAGAACGATCAAAAAGTAAATCCTGTCTATTTTATTGGAAAAAGGCGAGTCTTTGGTAGGGCCGCCTGTGCGGCCAACGGGCTCTGCGAGCGTATTTTTATAATCGGCCCTGATTGCGCTTACCACCGTATACACAGACAGTACGAAAAAGAGAATCAGGAGCGGGAGAGAACCGGAGAACTGCACAATAGTGTATATGACAGTGTGTATACTCGGTCTTGCGCGCCAGAATCCTTCGTGTATTGCGTCCGCCCTTCTTAACAGCATTAGCTCCGGCAGCAAAACTACAAAAAGCATAAGTTGCAATGCTATCCACCGCTTAAATGCCGGCCATTCCCCCCTCGGGTTCAGGATCAGCTTCGTGAACATATAAATATTCTGAGCCGCAACATAAAACACCGAGTAATAGTGAGCGTATATGAGGGCCGCGGTGACGAAGATATAACCCAGAGCGTATTTGAATCTATAACCGCTTAATAATCTCAGGAACAAATAATTACTGAGCAGCATCAGGAAAACGATTAGCGAATAGGTCCGCGCTTCCTGGGAGTATTTGATTTGGTAAACCGAGACGGCCATAATTAACGCAGCCATCAAGCCGGCGTTCCTGTTAAAAAGCTCCTTGCTGAATTTATATATCAGAAGCACCGAAAGTGACCCCGGTATGACCGAGAACAATCTCGAAGCGAATTCAGAGTCACCAAAAACAATTACCCAGTAATGGAGAAGCGCATAATATAAAGGGGGAGAACTTTCACCCTGGCGTAGTATTTCTTTTACGATGCTTATTGGGCCGAGACGGGACATGTCAACCGAGTAGATCTCGTCAAGCCACATGCTCTCGGTGCCGAGATGATAAATCCTCAGGAACAATCCAAGCAAGAAAATCAATAATAGCGGAAGATTGCTTCTGATATAGTTACGGACGGCTGCCGGGGCGGCAAGCTGATTGACAGTCATCGTATGGTCATCTCCTGAAGATCATTTATGTAAGATCACTATGATTGCTCCGCACCCTACAATAGTAAACCCACTTGCCTGTCTTAGCCAGGGACCTGAATTTAGCCTTCCCGACCCGAAAACTATTCCCATGAAGCACCGACTCTCACATTCTTGCCAAATCCTTCACAAAGGTTAAGATTTCTGGTCATTAGAGGCACATACGTTTTAAAGGAGCTTTTCAAATGCTTGAACATATGGGAGATTGGAAGAGAACGGACTATTGCGGAGTACTGAGGGCCAAGGATATCGGCCGCGATGTCGTGCTCATGGGCTGGGTCCAATCGAACAGGGACCACGGCGGCGTTATATTCATCGATTTGAGGGACAGGGAAGGATTGGTACAGATCGTATTCAATCCTCAGACCAACAGGGAAATACATGAAAAGGCCTCCGCGCTCCGCGACGAATGGGTCATCGCCGTCACGGGAAAGGTAACGAGCCGCCCCGCCGAGACGATCAACCCGAATCTGCCGACGGGTGAGATCGAGATAATAGCGAGCGACCTCAGGATACTCAACACTTCGAAGCCCCTGCCGTTTCTCATAGAGAACGAAGTAAAGGTAGACGAATTGCTGAGATTAAAACACAGGTACCTCGACCTCAGACGCCCCAATATGAAGGATAATATCGTAACGCGGCACAAGGCGGCCGCCGCTACGAGAAATTACCTGAACAGTGAGGGGTTTATAGAGGTGGAAACGCCTTATCTTACAAGGTCGACGCCAGAAGGGGCGAGGGACTTCCTCGTTCCCAGCAGGCTCAACCCGGGTGAGTTCTATGCACTGCCGCAATCCCCGCAGCTGCTGAAGCAGACTCTCATGATATCGGGGCTCGACAGGTATTACCAGATAGTGCGCTGCTTCCGGGACGAAGACCTGAGGGCCGACCGCCAGCCGGAATTTACACAGATAGACCTCGAAATGTCGTACGCGGACGAGAACGATATCATGTCGGTAGTAGAAGGCATACTCAAAGCGATATTCAGGGAAGCAAAAGGAGTGGACATTCCCGTACCGTTTAAACGAATGAAGCACGAAGAAGCGATGCTCAGATACGGGTCCGACAAGCCGGATACGAGGTTCGGGCTCGAGCTCGAGGAGCTGACCGAGATATTCAGGGACTCCGGGTTCCAGGTATTCAGCGGGGCGATAAAAAAGGGCGGCATTATTAAAGCCCTCAAGCTCGCCGGGAAGGCGGGCGAGCTTTCGAGAAAGGAGATTGACGACCTCGGAGATACAGCGAAGTCTCTCGGAGCGAAGGGTCTCGCGTGGATTCGAGTTTCGGGAGACGAATGGCAGTCCCCGATCATTAAATTCCTGAGCGACAAGGAAAAAGAGGATTTACAAAAAAAACTCAGCCTCGGAGAAGGCGATATAGTTTTTTTCGCGGCGGATACGCCGTATTTGGTAAACATGGTGCTTTCCCACCTTAGGCTTGAGCTCGGGGAAAGGCTCGGTATGATTGACCGAGAGAGGTTAGATTTCCTATGGGTGGAGGATTTCCCGCTTCTCGATTTCGACCACACGGAAAAACGATACGTCGCCATGCACCACCCGTTCACGTCTCCCAGGGAGGAAGACATTGATCTGCTCGATTCGGAAAAGGGAAAGATCAGGTCGAGGGCATACGACGTCGTGCTGAACGGGGTCGAAATAGGCGGGGGGAGCATTAGAATTTTCCAGAAGGACATACAGGAGAAACTCTTCCACACGATAGGCCTCACCGCGGAGCAGGCCAGGGAGAAATTCGGGTTCCTCCTCGAAGCGCTCGAATTTGGCGCTCCTCCCCACGGAGGAATCGCTCTCGGACTCGACAGGATCGTGATGCTTATTACCGGCGCAAGCTCCATAAGGGACGTAATCGCGTTCCCGAAGACACAGAAAGGGGTATGCCCTCTCACCGAAGCTCCGTCCGCGGTTGAACCGGGCCAGCTCCTCGAGCTGGGATTAAAGCTCGATATTAAAAATAAGGATAAAAAACAGGACGGCTAATCCGTGCCGGGCTGCCGACCGGAGGGCAAAAGAATCCAAATTAACGATCATTGACGGCCTCAGGTGTTGAAATGCCCCCAAGAACAGCCTTATCGAATCAAAAACTCTTCGCCGTTCTTCGGCAGTATCTTGAAATAATCTTTTGAAACGGAAAAAACGGGGGCTTCATTCCGGAGTTTAATATAGTAGTCCACTTCATCCTTTCTTTTTCCGAATACGACGCCCTCTTCCCGTCCTTCGGCATAAAACACAATTTCGGCAGTCGGATCGAGCAATCCGTACTTGTTTAAATCTGCAGGCTCGTCGTCTTCAAACCCTTCAGCCTTAAGCTCCGAAAACGAGTCGAGCAGCACTCCTACTTTCTTTTGATCAACTAAGTGGCTGCTATTGTCCGTTACTTCCAGCCACCTACCTTCTTTCCTGACCATCTCCATATTCAAATTGCCGACTTTAACAGATACCCGGGTGACCGTGTCCTTATCCATCGCCAGTAATTTCCTTTCCCTGAAATCGCCCGGCTTTTTATCGAGGAATCCCCAAAGATACCGGTCTTTGACGATGAGCACCCTGCCCTCGCCCAGGTCGTATATATATATTCCCGATCCGACCGGACTCTTGTCGCCAACAATCACGGGATATTCCTTGTCCTTCGTATGGAAAGAGAATTCAGACTCCGACTCCACCATCCCGTATTCATTCAGGTTATTCGATTCACGCGAGACGAGTTTCTCAACCTCCATCTCCTTTATATCCCGGATCAGATTTTCGACCGCGACAGTGTCGGCTTTGAGCCGTTTAGAGCCGCTTTTAAGGAGCCAGCCGCTATCGTTTTTTTCAAGCGAGAATTCGGAGCCGGCGGACTTTATGTCGATCGATGTAATCTCCTCCGATTTTATGCCGGGGAAGACCTTTTCCAGATTATTTTCGGTTTGTTTGTCCCTGTTGAAGAGCAGGACCGATCCGAGAAGGATCAGGAAGATGACTAATGCGATTACCGTGCCCGCGAATCTCTTTAAATAGGTGATCAATTTATAGGCTCAACTCCCTCTGTTATCACAGGCATTCAACGGAAAGCAGATACCGATTGAGAAAAGTTTTACAGCCTTCTCCTCTTCCACCAGATGCCGATACCGGAAAAAAAGATGACGGCTGGTATCAATACCACGGTAAAGAAAAATATAACATTAGTCTGCTTCTTCGTAATCGTTAATTTCCCTTCTTTAGCCGCTCTCGGCCTTATTGAGATCAGATTCTCATCGCCCGATACCCAGTTAACGGTATTGAGGAAGAAGTCCCTGTTGCCCGAAAAATCAATAAAAATATTTGAAACGAAATCCACGCTTCCGAAAACAGCAATTCTGGAATTATGTTCGTCTTCTTCGACCGCAGCCACTCCCAGCGGTCCTTTCTTATCCCCTTCTTCTTGCTGCGCAACGCCCTGATCGAAAAGCTCGAAATTTGATTCCGACCAGCTGTATTCGCCGGTATGCGCCAGCACGGTCAGGTCGATATCGTTCTGGTCTACGACGTCAATGCTTCTTGAATACGGGAATATTGTAGCGAACCTGAAGCCCTCGGTGATATCGTGATGCGCATACTGGGCGACTATCGGAGCTATGTCCCCTCCCCCCTCAAGCTTGGAGCTGGGATCGATTATTATATCATTCGATATTGCAAAACCGTAGCTCTTTAGCATCGAAGCAAGCTCTCCCCCCGACCTGGGCTCGATAAGGAAAATCGCTTTCCCCCCCTTATCGAGATAGTCCTTGATGTCGCTTATTTCTTTCAGAGACAGCGCTTGCTTAGGAGCCGACACGATGAGAACGCTATCTTTTTTAGGCAGCGGATCCCCTCTCAGCAAAAGGAACTCCTTAATTTCATAACCCTCGTCCCTGAGAGCACCTTTGAGCGACCCCAAACCCTCGGGCTCCAATTCGTCGTTAATATCGCGCTCACCGTGCCCCGTGAGGAAATAAACCGTCTTATGCACTACCCTGTTGAGCTTAAAGAGCGCGTTCGTAATCTCTTCCTCCGCGTTCTTTAAAATCCCTCCGGAGATATGGTCCGCCAGTCTCAATTTTATCGTCTGTTCTCCGTCGATGAGCACGATAGTGCCGTATTCCTTGATATCATACTTTTTGGCGATGCCCGGTTCCTTGTCCGGATTGACGTATCTGACTTTTATCTTCCCGGACCTCCTCGTGTATTCCTTGATAAGGTCCTGAAATTCGCTCCTGTCCATGCCGACATCCTTAAAGAACGCCATGACCTCGACATCTCCGTCGACATTCTCGATAACGCCGACCGTATGTTCCGAGACAGTGTAGAGTTTGCCTTCGGTCATATCGATCCTGACGTCCGATTTGAAGAATATAAAATTCAGTATGATTAGAATCCCGCAGACGCTTAACACGGAAATTAAAGCGTTCGTACCGTAAATAAGCTTCCTTTTTTTCATCTCCACCTCTCCGACTCAAGAGACGTGTAGGTGAGAAAGAGGCCGAGGAAAATCAACGACAGATAATAAACGACGTCCTTCAGCTCTATTAATCCTTTGCTGAAGTCCTCGTAATGATTGATCACCGATATGTACCCGAGCACCGAACTCTCGGCGTCGGATAACGCGCCCACGAGCCAGAGAAGCAGGAGGACGCCGAAACTTATAACGCCCGCAATGAGCTGGTTCTCCGTGAGAGAGGAAGCGAATATGCCGACCGACAGGAACGAGGCGCCGAGCAGAAACAGCCCAATATAGCCCGAGAGAACAGCTCCGAAGTCGGGATTCCCATGGACCATCAATACGAAGATATTAACAGACGATAGCAGGAGCATGATTATGAGAAGAATAAGGGAAGCGATGTATTTCCCGAATACTATCGTGCTCATCCTCACCGGCGAAGTAAAAAGCAGCTCCGCGGTATAGTTCTTTTTCTCGTCGGCTATCAGTCTCATGGTAATCAGCGGAACTATCATGAGGAGAACGATGCTTATGGTCCCGAAGTACGGGAGCACGACGAGGTTGTTGAGATTAAGCTCGCCCGTTTGCTGCTGGTAGCTCGGATCGAGCTCGAACAGCAGGAACCCCTGGAGGTACAGGAAAAAGAACCTTGCCGAAATAACCTGAAAAACGACGAGGATTATATACGCGAGCGGTGAGGCGAAATAAGACCTCATCTCCCTTTTTACGATTGTATAAAGCGCCTTCATCTAACTTCCTTCAGAGGATATCACTTTTAAAAATATCTCTTCAAGCGTGTTGACCAGAGGTCTCAACTCGAGAAGACCGAAATCGTTTTCAATGACGATCCTTACGATATCTTCCCTTATCTCCCTGCCTTCAGACGGCGTGACGATGAATTCACCCGAATAGCCCATCCTCACCCCCGAGACGCCTTTTAACGACATAATCTTCTCTTTTACAGTTTCGCCGCTTTGTCTGACCCTGAGTAAAAGTTCCCGGCTATTCCTGAGACCCTCGGACAGGTTTTGAAGCGACTCCTCAAGCACCATCTTTCCTTCGTTGATTATCACGACCTTGCTGCATATCATCGTGACCTCAGGCAGTATGTGAGTGCTCAGTATGACTGTGCGTTCGCCCGATAGGCTCTTTATCAGATCCCTTATCTCTATAATCTGCACCGGATCGAGCCCGATCGTGGGCTCATCGAGGACAAGCACCGACGGGTTGTTGACGAGCGCCTGCGCTATTCCGACACGTTGCCTGTACCCCTTGGAGAGATGGCCTATTATACGTTTCCGCACCTCGGAAAGACCGCATTTTTCAAGGACATAAAATATTTTGCTCTTCTTCTCCTTCCTCTTCACCTGCTTTATATCGGCAACGAAATCCAGGTATTCGGCTACTGTCATATCGTTATAAAGGGGCGGGTTTTCCGGGAGATACCCGATAAGTTTTTTTGCCCGGATAGGGTCGTCGAAAATGTCCACGCCTTCGATGTGGACCGTTCCCTTCGTGGGGGGCATGTAACCCGTAATAATGCGCATGGTCGTCGTTTTCCCGGCCCCATTCGGGCCGAGAAAACCCAGAACGTCTCCCCTATCGAGTTGAAATGACAGGTTTTCCACCGCGACGAGACTGCCGTAACGCTTAGTCAGGTTGTGTACGTATACCATGTTAAAACAGTCCCCGGATCAGGATCCCTTTTGTCTTTTGGGGTCGACTTCAGGGAATAGAATAACCGCCAGGCAATTCTATTCCAAACAATTTGCCAATAAGGAGGAAATACGGGGTTGCCGGTCATAGATCGATCGGGTTGATTTATACATTGACTAAGTATATTTACTATGCTAATAAACTGATATACTATAAGAATTAAGGGTAAAGTGACAGGAATCATTTAAGAATATGTATCAGTTTTTTATTAAGAACGGCGTTCTCGCAGCATCATTAAAGCTAAGAAAAAATGTGATAGGATCAGTACAGCCGAATATAATATTTAACAATAACTATACATGATAATTCTGCTAAATAATCTAACAGGGAGTGTCGATTATGAGCAATGAAGAATTCAGCAGAGATGAGAAGCTGGTACGAGCGGTTCAGGAGCGATACCACCATATGCTGGAGGAGGGAGTGGATCCGTTCGAGTGGGCCTATGCCTGGAGATCGGAAATCAACCGCGGAGGGTTTAAGGCGGTCGATTTCTTGATGCGCGAGATAGTGGACACGGGCAAATGCGTAGGCTGCGCGGCGTGCGTAACGATCTGCCCTACGGACGTTTTCGACTATAAAGACGAACACCCTGTCGACACCAGAAACGACGCCTGCGTGTTCTGCGAGCTTTGCGCGGACGTATGCCCGGTACTGCGTCCTCTGGACAAAGACCTTAACACGCTTCTCGGATTCAAAAAGCCTGTGCTGGACGAGGGATTCGGATCGTATAATTATGCCGTGATTGCGAGGGCAAAAGACACCGAGCTTCTGAAACGGGGACAGGACGGAGGGGTTACTAGTGCGCTCCTGGTACATGCATTGAAAAAAGGGACGATAAAGGGAGCCGTGCTTGGCGACGTGCTGCCCGAAAACCCTCAGATTGGCGTTCAGAAGCTTGCTACCACGCCCGAGGAAATCATTTCCTGCAGCGGCTCCCGATATACCTATTCGCCAAATACCGTCGCACTCACGGAGGCGATGAGAAAAGACATACATCCTATCGCCGTTGTGGGCGTTCCGTGCCAGGTAGACGGTATCAGACAGCAGCAGTACAGCAGCATCCGTCTGGAAGTGGCGAAGTGGTATCAGAAGAACGTAACGCTCGTAATAGGGCTTTTCTGCTCGGAGAGCTTCACCCACGAACATATAAAATTCATAGCCGAGACCCTTAACGTCGAGCCTATAGACATAGTGAATGTGAATGTAAAGGGAAAGGTAATAATAAATCTCAGAGACGGGCGAGAGATCATTATGAAATTAAAGGATTTTCACCAGTTCGCACGGCCAGCATGCCTATACTGCCTCGATTACTCCGCGGAACACGCCGACATCGGGGTCGGAGGAATAGGCCTCGACGGGTGGACCTTCGTCGCCGTCAGGACCGAGGCGGGACACAAGGCATTTCAGGCGGCGGTCGACGACGGGCTGTTCGAGATCGTGCCGGTCGAATCGGAACCGCGGGCAAAGGATCTTTTAATAAGGCTTTGCAACATGAAGAGAAATAAGCCCCTGCCGGCACTGATGCCGACGCTGCAGGAAAGAATCGAGATGGGAAACACCAATCCGAAGACTCTCTATAAGGACTATAACCCCACGAACGGAGGTAAAGCATCCACATGAGTTCCAGCAACAGCCGGCCTATTTTAGAGGACGTAAATGTTATAGTAGCGGGCCAGGGAGGGGATGGTTCGCTAACCGTTATTACGATGCTGGCAGAGATGCTTCGTATGAACGGGCTCAACGTTTACACGGAAAGAGACGTTTTATCGAGAATCAGGGGAGGACACGCGGCGGCGACTATGAGGGCGTCCGCCAGCGAGAGGTACTGTATAGGAAGCAACATAAACCTCCTGGTCGCGCTGGACGAAGAGGCCGTTGAAAAAAACGCGCGGCAGCTCGATTCGAACAGCATAGTGGTCTACGACGACTCCGGAGGCCCCGTACCGTCCGTTCTTCCTAAGGACACGAAGGTATATTCCGCGCCGTTCAACAGGATAGCCATGCGTACGATGAGGAGAGAGCTCTACAAGAACAGTATTGCTTTCGGTGTCGTGGGGAGACTGCTCGGCCTCGAAGACGAAACCCTGCGCGAGACATTCGTTAATCACTTTCAGAGAATGGGACAGGTTATTCTCGAATACAACCTCGAGGCGCTCGCCCTGGGCTTCCATCTCGCTGACGAGATGGGCATACACGAAGGAGAAGGACTATATAAAATAAACAAGACAACACCCGAGCCGCGCCTTTTGATCACCGGCAACGAATCGGTCTCATTCGGATTCATGGTTGCGGGGGGCAGGTTCTTTTGCGGCTACCCCATAACCCCTTCTTCAGAGATACTGGAGACGCTCCAGAAGTGGCTCCCGAGGTGTGGAGGAGTCGCCAGACAGACCGAGGACGAGCTGGCCGGAATTAACATGGCTATCGGAGCGGCGCTCACCGGAACAAGGGCTATGGTAGCCACGTCCGGTCCCGGCTTCTCTCTGATGCAGGAGGGAGTCGGGCACTGCGGTTCGGGAGAAATACCGCTAGTGATAGTCGACTGTCAGCGTTCGGGACCGAGCACGGGTATGCCGACTAAGCCCGAGCAGAGCGACCTGAACCTGATGGTCTTCGGGGGTCACGGGGACTTTCCGCGAATAGTCCTTACCCCGGGACACCCCGATGACTGCTTTTACCTGGCTGCGGAGGCCACGAACCTGGCGGATAAATATCAATGCCCTGTTTTCCTGGCGATGGACCAGGCGCTGTCTCAGAACGTCGCGACAGTCAAACCGTTTGACCTCGACGGAGTAAGCGCGGTTCCGGGCAAGCGGGTCGAAGCGGCAGAAATTGAAAAGCTCGGATTCTACAAACGATACGAATTCACGGATGACAATATATCGCCGTTCGCCGCGCCCGGTACGCCCGGAGGGTTATCGCTGGTCACGGGGAACGAGCATAATGAATGGGGACTCGTTTCCACCGACCCGACAAACCGCGTAAAAATGATGGATAAGCGTATGGGGAAGATCGAAGGCGCGAAAAACGAATTGCCCGGGGCCCGTCATTTCGGCGACCCGAGCGCCAAGATCGGTTTCATCGGGATCGGATCTTTATTCGGGGTCATACAAGATGCGATGGAAGACCTGAAAAAAGAAGGCATCAAGACCCGATATTTACAGCCCAGAACCATTTGGCCGGTGCTTGACGACATACTCGGCTTTATCGACAAATGCACCAGGGTCTATGTGGTCGAGCTCAATGCGCAGGGCCAGCTGGCGCATATACTGATTCACCAGGGAGCGGACCCGGATAAAATAAATAATATTTTGAGATACGACGGAATTCCTTTCAGGCCGGTGGATCTGGTAAGAAGGGTCCTCGAAGGGGAAAGCAGCGTAGTAAAGAAGAGAAAAAAGGAGGCTAAGCTACAGTGACGACAGAAACCCGTACAAAAACCTTTACGCCGGCAAGACCGATATGGTGCGCCGGATGCGGAGACTTCGCAGTACAGGGCGTCCTTGAAAAGGCCTTGAACAAGATGGGCATACCTCCGTACAAGCTTATGATGCTGGCCGGAATCGGGTGCTCGGGAACGATACAAAACAACCTGCCCTGCTTCGGATACCACGCGCTGCACGGGAGGGTACTGCCCGCCGCAATAGGAGCCAAGCTGGCCAACCCCGACCTGACCGTAATCGCGGCGGGAGGGGACGGCGACGGCTATGCCATAGGAGCGGGCCACCTCGTACATACCTTCAAGAGCAACCCTAGCATTACCTATATTGTAATGAACAACAGCAATTACGGTCTGACGAAAGGTCAGATATCCCCAACCAGCCCTACCGGTTATCGTGACAACGCCGAATCCGGTCTGGATTCGATCCTGCTAGGCCTAAGCTTCCCGTCGGCTACATTCCTGGCGCGGGGTTTCAGCGGCAACCCCGAGCAGCTGGAGAAACTGATGGAAGCGGCTCTCGATCATACCCAGTCCAAGAAGGGGTTCGCTTTCCTCGAAGTGCTTTCCCCATGCGTAACGTACTATGATACTCACCGGGAATGGAGAGCCAGGGTCTATAATATAGACGAGGAAGAAGGTTATGACCCGACTAACCGCGGGATGGCCTTCCAGAGATCGCTCCAGCTGAAAGAGGAGGGGAAGATTCCGATCGGGAGAATATTCAAGGGAGAGCACGCTTCCCTCGAATCGATTATCCTGAATAAGACCGAGCTTCCGCCCGCTCAGCAGCAAATCGGACGCCAGGACCACAGGGCCCATTACGAGAAGTTCATCAATTCGTACACGGGATAGAATCAGAGCTTACGCGGGGCGAATTTACATAACCGGCAAAAATCGCAGGAGGATCGCCTTATTTAGATAATACTGTTCATATAACTCTTCAGCGTCCTAATTTGCATGATCCGGGAGGCAAAACAAAATACCATGCAATGACAGAGAATTAGGAAGCCAGAGATTGCACAAAAATATAGCTGTGCTAATATACATACTGAAAATCGAGACTTTAATACCAATCCGACCATATAACTGACGATTCGATTCAAAAGGGCAAGAAAACATGGATATTTCGCATATTTTTCACGGACCTAATTCAGGTTATGTTCTTGAGCTATATGAGCGTTATCTCAAGGATCCGGGCTCGGTCGATTCAGCCACAAGAGCTGTATTCGACAAGATGCATCCGGAGATTTACGAAGAGAGTCCCTCCGAGATTACCCAGCTCGAAATTGATAAAATAGTTGCAACGGCAAACCTCGCTCAGGCGATCCGTGCCTTCGGCCATCTCGACGCCGATTTAGACCCACTTGGCAGTAATCCCCCCGGGGACCCGTCTCTCGAACTCTCGACCCACGGCCTGACCCCGGAAGACCTCGTCCAGCTGCCGTCGAGTCTGGTGGGCAAGCCCGTATCCGAGAAGACGGCCAACGCCTATGACGGGATACAGGAACTCCGTAAGATCTACTCTTCCAGGGTGGGCTACGATTATTATCATATTAACTCGCTCGAAGAGAGGAAATGGCTCCGGGAAGCCGCCGAAACAGGCAGTTTCAGGCCCCCTACGGACCCGATTAACGAAAAGCTGCTCCTCGAAAGCCTTACCAAAGTAGAGGTGCTGGAGAAATTCCTCCATCGCATATTCCCCGGCAAGTTCCGCTTTTCAATCGAAGGCGTGGACATGCTCGTCCCCGTTTTAAATGAGATCGTGGGCATAGCGGCTGAGGAAGGCATAAACAATATTTTTATGGGCATGGCCCACAGGGGCCGCTTGAACGTCATGCATCATGTAATGACGAAGACATACAAGGGGACGTTAATTAAATTCAAGGACCCTATACTGGAAAGGGATTTCAGGGATTACATGGGCTGGACCGGCGATGTTAAATACCACGAGGGCGCGCGCTACGCAATAAAAAACGGAAGAGCGATAGAGATGCAGATCACGCTGGCCCCGAACCCCAGCCACCTCGAATCGGTGAATCCGGTCGTAGAGGGTATGGCGCGCGCCGCGGGCACAGCGGTCAATAACGGCGGAGCGCCGAAATTCGACCAGGGGGTGTCGCTTCCGATCATCGTACACGGCGACGCGGCTTTTCCGGGCCAGGGCATTGTTTCCGAAACCCTCAACATGTGCAGGCTGCCAGGTTACAATACGGGCGGTACAATTCACGTTATTACCAACAACCAGCTCGGTTACACGGCCTTACCAAGCGAGAGCCGCAGTACGCTCTATGCAAGCGATCTCGCCAAGGGGTTCGAGATCCCGATAGTCCATGTTAACGCCGACGACCCCGAGGCGTGCATCGAATGCGCGCGGCTCGCAATCGCTTACCTGAGGAGGTTCGGTAAGGATTTCCTGATAGATCTTGTAGGTTACAGACGACACGGCCACAACGAAGCGGACGAGCCCGCTTTCACACAGCCCGATATGTACAAGATAATTGACGACCACCCGACCGTGAGGGAAATTTGGGCGGGCACACTGGTAAAACGGAATATTATAGATAAGGACGAAGCCGATGACTTGGTAAACAAGTACAACGAAATTCTTCACAAAGACTTCGAATCCCTGACCCCTCAGGACATACCGGAAGAATCCCTTTCCGAAAGACCGCCCGCAGGGGCAGCTCAAAAAACCCTAACCTCCGTCCCGGCAGAAGCACTGAGAGAACTGAATGCTTCTCTCCTGAAGCTCCCCGAGTGGTTCACGATCAACCCCAAGCTGAAACGGGGGAGGGAACGGAAGGAGCAAGCTCTCTCCAACATAGACGAGAGGACAATAGACTGGGGTATGGCCGAAGATTTAGCATTTGCGTCAATACTCGCCGATGGAACGTCCATACGCTTCACGGGACAGGACGCCGAGCGCGGTACATTCAGCCACAGGCACGCGGTTCTTCATGATTTCAATACCGGCAGGATATACACGCCGTTACAGGAACTGCCTCAGTCAAAAGCATCTTTTGAAATTTTGAACAGCCCGCTTACGGAAAACGCCTGCATCGGGTTCGAATACGGATATAACATTCAGGCGCCCGACCGTTTGGTCATTTGGGAAGCGCAGTATGGGGATTTTATCAACGGCGCGCAGACGATAATCGATGAATACGTCGTATCGGCCAGGGCGAAATGGGGACAGACGCCTTCTCTCGTCCTGCTCCTTCCGCACGCTTATGAAGGCCAGGGCCCGGACCATTCGAGCGGCCGGCTGGGAAGGTTTCTGGATTCCGCGGGGGAAGTGAACATGAGAATTGCGAACTGTACCACCTCCGCACAGTATTTCCATCTCCTGAGAAGACAGGCCGGCGTGCTCGATATCGACCCGCTGCCTCTAATAATAATGACGCCCAAAAGCCTTCTCCGGAACCCGCTTGTTTTCTCTTCATTAAGGGACCTCGCGGAGGGGACGTGGCAGCCAGTAATCGATGACGGAATGAACGACAGTCAGGCGAAATCAGTCAAGAGGCTGATCCTCTGCAGCGGTAAAGTGTATATAGACCTCATAGCCAGCGAGTTAAGAAAAAAAGGTTCCAGGGATGTTGCAATCGCGAGGCTCGAACAGCTGTATCCGGTCCCGACGACGCTGCTCCAGAAAGTATTGAACAGGTATCCCAAGCTCAAGGAAGTAATCTGGCTCCAGGAAGAACCCGAAAACATGGGGGCCTGGATGTTCATATACCCGTTCCTGAGGAAACTGATAAAGGGACGCGTCGCACTTCACTACATGGGAAGGCGCCGGAATTCGAGCCCGGCCGAAGGAACCGCTTCGATGCACAAGGTGAACCAGGAAGCGCTCATCAGGCAGGCATTCCTGCTCGGCAAAGTGCTTCCCAATATCGACGAATTAGGTATTACATGGGTAAAAAACGTCTAAACACCGGAGAAATATCATGTCAATTAACGTAACCGTGCCCGAATTGGGAGAATCCGTCGTAGAAGCAACTGTCGTTAGATGGTTCAAGTCGGAAGGAGACCCGGTGAAGATCGGGGAGCCGCTTGTAGAGCTCGAGACGGAAAAAGCGAATTTCGAGGTCGCGGCGGAGAAGGAAGGGATACTGGGCAGCATCAGGAAAAAGGACGGTGAGGACGTCGAGGTCGGGGATGTTCTCTGTGTGATAGAAGAAGGCAAGACCGAGGAACCGGCCAGACCGAAGGAAGGCCCGAAACAAGCGCCGGCGGAGGCGAAAGAAGAAAAAATAAAAGGACCCGAGCCCGCAGAGGAAAGAGTGACCCCGGTAGCGAGACGGATTGCAGAAGAAAAAGGGGTCGATCTCGACAATGTCGAGGGCACCGGGCCCAGCGGCCGTATTACAAAAGAAGACGTCGAAATACATATCGAGAAAACAGCCGAAGAGCCCGCTCATGCCGAAATACCCAGGGTAGAGCCTCTCAAGAGCAAATCTCCCGCGTTGGTCGAAGCGAAAGAAGCGACGGTGCTCCGCATTTCACGGGACGCTAGGGAGGAGCGGATCAAGATGTCACGGAGGAGACGGACTATAGCACGCCGTATGCTTGAGGCTACCCAGTCGACGGCTATGCTCACGACCTTCAACGAGATCGACATGGGCGCGGTCATGGAGCTCCGCAAGCGCAGGAAGGAGTCCTTCAAGGAAAAATACGGGGTCGGCCTGGGGTTAAATTCGTTTTTCGTTAAAGCCGCCATTGGGGCCCTTAAGGAATTCCCGCAGGTAAACGGGGAGATCGACGGCGACGAAATGATCATTAAGCACTACTACGATATAGGGGTAGCCATAGGGGCGACAGAAGGACTGGTAGTCCCGGTGCTTAGAAATGCAGACAGTATGTCGTTTGCCGTAATAGAGAAATCGATCAAGGACTACGCGCTGAGGGCCGAGGACAACACGCTTACACTGAACGAGATTATGGGAGGCACCTTTACGATAACAAACGGCGGGGTATTCGGCTCGCTTATGAGCACCCCCATACTCAACCCGCCGCAATCGGGGATTCTCGGACTTCACAAGATCGAGGACAGGGCCGTCGCCGTCAGCGGGGCGGTGGTGATTCGTCCCATGATGTACGTCGCTCTGAGCTATGACCACAGAATTGTCGACGGGCGCGAAGCCGTCCAGTTCCTCGTGAGGGTTAAAGAGCTGATTGAGGACCCGGAATCGCTCCTCCTCGAGGGCTAATAGTCAAGGGGAAGTCCACGGGAAATATTGAAACACATACAATTATGATATTCCTCCCAACTCAAATACTTCCCCATACCTTTTCCTGACCTCTCTCATTAGCTCCGGATAGTTTTCCAGCTGAGGGTCTTTTTTCACGATGAGGAACGCGTCTTCTCTCGCTTCCTCCAGTATCCGCGAGTCTCTCAGGAGGTCGGCGAATCTGAATTGAGGGAGTCCCGACTGCTTCGTCCCAAGAAAATCCCCCGGGCCCCTGATCATGAGATCGGCGTCGGCTATTCTGAACCCGTCCGTCGTCTGCTCCATTATTGAAAGCCTCTTCTCCGCGTCCTCCGACCTCTTGAAGCTCGAAATCAGAATGCAAAACGAATCATGTCCTCCCCTCCCCACCCTCCCTCTCAGCTGATGGAGCTGTGTAAGCCCGAACCTCTCGGCGTTTTCCACGACCATAACGGTCGCGTTCGGGACGTCCACGCCTACTTCTATCACCGTCGTGGAGACGAGTATGTCGATATGGTGAGAAATGAACCTCTTCATCACGGCTTCTTTCTCCTCGGTCTTCATCCTGCCGTGGAGCAGTCCCACCCTGAATTCGGGGAATATCTCGTTTTTCAGCTCCTCCGCCATCCGCGTCGCATATTTCAGGTCCTTAAAATCGGGTTTTTCGGACTCTTCTATCATCGGATAGACGACATAGGCCTGCCTCCCCTTTTCCACCTCCCTCCTGACGGCTTCGTACGCCCGTTCACGGGAGCCCTTCTGGTCGTAATACACCTTCGTCCCTATTTCCTTCCTTCCCGGCGGGAGCTCGTCGAGCACGGAAACGTCGAGATCGCCGTAGACCGTAAGGGCCAGAGTGCGCGGTATAGGGGTCGCCGTCATCACGAGAACATCGGGGTTTCCGCCCTTGCCCATGAGCACGGCCCTCTGTATCACGCCGAACCTGTGCTGCTCGTCAATGACAACGAACCCGAGGTTCTTGAAGTCCACCTTTTCCTGAAGCAAAGCATGAGTCCCGATAACGATCTGGGCCTCTCCCGACGCAATAGCCTTGTAATATATATTCTTCTCCCCCCTACCGAGCCCGCTCTTTAAAAAGACGACCCTTATCCCCAAACCCTTGACGTATTCCAGAACAGACGACAGATGCTGTTCGGCCAGTATTTCGGTAGGAGCCATAAGGACCGTCTGATAACCGCATTCGACCGCTTTAAGCATGGAAAGAACCGAGACTATGGTCTTGCCGCTCCCGACATCCCCCTGAAGGAGCCTGTTCATCGGCCTTCCCGACCGCATGTCCTGCTCTATCTCCGACAACACGCGCTTTTGGGCGGACGTAAGCTTAAATGCGAGCCTTGCGGAGAGCCTCCCGGTCAGCTCGCCGTTCGGAGCGAAAGAGATGCCGTCCAGCCGGGACACATCGCGCTTCTTGAGCGCGAGTCCGAGTTCCATCATCAGGAACTCGTTATAAGAGAGCGTCTTGTGCGGGGGAGAGCCGTAGACGGAGTCCTTGTCCGCAAGCTCCACCACGCCGTCATCGTTCGACGGGAAGTGGACCCTCGATACGGCCGCGCCAAGATCGATTACCCCTCTTTTTATCTTTATCGCGGCCGGTAGTTTCAACGACAGAGACGACGAGTAGCCGTCCACGACCGACTTCATGATCCTCCGTATGCGCCTCTGCTTCAACCCCTCGGTGAGCGGGTATATGGGCACGATGCGGTTAAAATGCACATGGTCTTCGTCGAGCTCCTCACCCTCTTCGATGACCTCTATATCCTCGGGCCTTGGATGGACGATCTGGAGCGCATCCCGGTAACCGACACTGACGTCGCCAGTCAGTATGACGGTAGCCCCTTTCTTATACGCGCTCCTCAGGTATTTCTCGTTGAACTGGAACCATAACAGGGTCACAGTCCCCGTACCGTCGGAAATCGTAATCTGATAGAGGCTCCTGCTCCTTGCGCGGACCTTCCCGGCGAGCGTTATTTCCCCCATGACGGTCTCCCGATGGCCGGGTCTTATTTTAGACATGCTCTTTACCGTCCTCCTGTCCTCGTACGTCCTAGGGAAGTAGTAAAGCGCGTCCTCAACCGTTTCGATCTCCTTTTTCTTCAATATGGAAGCGATCCGTGGGACCGACCCCCTTGATGTATTGAATCGGAACCTGATCCGGCTCCCTCGCATCAGGAACCGAATTCCCGCTCGCATGTCTTATCGGAACCGTCTCGTCTCCTGTATTCCCGCCCGAAATTTCCGCCCTTGCCCCGACGGGTTTGCCGGGTCCCTTCGGGTCGTCATTTTTAAGCCCGCTGATGATACCGAGCGATTTCCGAATGACGTCTATTCTCTCTGCATGGTCGAGTCCTCCGTATGCGGAGAAGAAAGCCCTCAGTGATTCAAAATCTGTGGTCTGCTTAGTTGAGAGCGGAAGGGAGAGAGCCTTTAGCGTTAGATCCCCGACAAGCTCGTCGAGGGACTTCACCTTATCCAGGTTTGAGAAATTATTTCTTGACGCAAATATGAGCGGTTTCTCAAGCGCATCGAGTATCTCATTGAGCTTGTTTGACATTAATAAGATTTTACAGGTGCTTATAGAGAGATTTCAAGTTCTGAGCAGAGAAAGGGGGGACAAGAGGAATAACAAAATGCGACCGGAAGGCGGTTCTGACGCTTCACAGTCCAAAAGTGAAGGGAATAAATCATCAGTGTTCGGCATGTCCTCTCATCTTCGCGTCATACCGAACCCGATATCGCCACATACTAAAACTGCGGGGTCCGCTGTTGATATCTTAGGTTTAAATTCGTACACCATAAACAGTGTGAATTTACACAATATACTTCGTATCCCCTCATTGCTAACAATCCCATCGGCATAACCTGGCGATAACACGAATAAAAAACAATAATGAGTAATATGGCACATATATTGCCATAAGAAGTACCAAGAAGAGAGAAGGCGATATACCCGGGAACCCCTGTATGCACCGGGCCCTCCTCGCCGTCGAACGGTATTCGGTATTCGATGAAAAAAACTCCCGAGAACTTAAGAGAGGAAAGTGACCATGAAATACGATGAAATCCAGACATCGGAAATTGGGACGGAAAGCCACCCTGACCGCTTCGATGAGGACGCGGAAGACGAGAATTTTACGGACGAAGACCTGTTCAGCGCGGCAGAGGCTGCGGATGTTTTCGACGTTACCGAATCCGAGTTCCCGGAGAGGGCCGTCATTCACGACGGACAGGACGAACAATTCAGAATACTGAACGATTATTTCAGGGATATTTCAAAAGAGCCCCTTCTCACGCTCAAGGAAGAGGTGGAGATTCCGGCAAAGATAAAAAAATGCGAATTCAAGATTAAGCAGATTAGGACGTATCTGGAAAGAACACTCGATGACAATGGAAGCGAAAGAAAAGATAACGGTCACCTTGACCGAAGAAGAGACAGAAACAGGCTCAACGCCTCCCTCAAAGCTTACACTCATCAGGCGGAGAAGTTGAAGAAGAGGTTCGCGAGCGCCAATCTCAGATTGGTAATAAGCATAGCAAAGAGATACGTGAACCACGGCCTCCCCTTCCTCGACCTCATTCAGGAAGGCAATATCGGTCTCATGAAGGCGATAGAAAGATACGACCATTTAAAAGGGTTCAGATTTTCGACGTACGCGTCATGGTGGATATATCAGGCCATAACTCGGGCGATTCTTGTTCACAGGGGAGCAGTGAGAGTGCCGGTGTACCTCCTTGAAGTGACGAGCAGGGTCTACCGGACGAAATCGAGACTCTTAAAAGAATCCGGCAAGAATCCGACAGCCGATGATATCTCTGAGCAATCGGGTGTACCGCTCAAATACGTCAGCCGGATATTGAAAATCACAAACGAGTCCGTGAGCCTCGACTCCCCGGTAGACGGAGAGAGAAGGACACTTTACGATTTTATCGAGGATGAAGAATCTTCCTCGCCCGATCAACTGGTGGTGGATTTCGAATTAAAGGAAAGCATCCGCAAATCTCTGGCCCTTCTGAGCGTCAAAGAAGAGGAGGTGTTAAGGATGCGATTCGGGATAGACAGGAGCGATGTGGTTACGCTTGACGATATAGGCATGAAATTCAAGCTCACGAGGGAGAGGATCAGGCAGATCGAAAAGAAAGCCCTGCGTAAGCTTTCGGTCTCCAGAATGAAGGAAGCCCTTAAAAATTTCCGCGCATGATTCGAGCCATGCCGAACTATGAACCGAAACATTATACAATGTGCCATTTTACACAATTTGATGTGGTTTTTAACGCATCCGCGAGCTATATTTTTGCCCCGAATATAAGCTATATGATGCAACAGGCCGTTAAAACTAAATCTTTAAGTCCATGTTTTCTTGGTACAGAATTTGCATTATAATTAGCTAAGCTGGCCGGGGAACTCGGTCGGTAAAAAAAATCAGGAGGTTTTGAAGATATGAGAGTGATTGCTATTTTGTTTGCTATATTGTTGGTGACGGGACTTTCCTTCGGTGGAAATTCCTTTTTCAGCAGTGTATCCGCTGTAGCGCAGAACGACCCCGCAGGCGAGCAGCCCGGCGGTGATATGCCGGATGAAGCGACCAACGGTTCGGGAGCCGCTACCGGCGCTGCCGACAAGGCCACCCAGGGCGAGCAGCCCGGCGGCGATATGCCGGACGAAGCGACCAACGGTTCCGGAGCAGATACGGGGACCCCGGATAAGTCCACGGAAGGCGAGGCGCCCGGTGGCGATATGCCGGATGATGCAGCTAAATAAGGAAGAAAATTCTTAATGGTCATGAAAGGGGAGCAGAAGCTCCCCTTTTTTTGCCCGTAGCTCCTGAAGCTTGAATCAACTCCATGGTTAGACCGTAAAACATCCTAAAATCGCTTCATGGAAAAACCCCTACGCAGACTGTAGACTTAATCGCATGACGATGCTCTCAAACGGCAGAGTAATAGCTCTCTTCGCCTTTGACATCGGCTTCGAGGTGGCGCTCGAGAAACTCAGCGAATTGCCTTCATCAGCCCCTGTGCCGCCGCTCTCGCCCAAAAAGCAGACTCCGACTTTCTTACAGTATTCGAAGCCCCCTCTCGTCGTGCATTTGGGAGAGATAAAGCCCATTCTCTCTGAAGCGGGGCGGGCGCAGGTCACGGTCTTTGATTTCGGCGCCGCCAGCATAGCATATCAATGGCCGCTGCCCGCAGGCCGGCAAGCCCTTTCACTGGCGGATTTGCAACCACTCAGTCGGACTCTTTATGACCTTAATCTGGAAGCTCAGGCGAAGGAACAGATACAGGCATTCCTGGAAGAAAACCGCTCTGCAATAGTCCGGCCTGAATTATCGCCTCTGGTAGAAGATTATTATTTGTTCGTCATAGAGGAATTTGACCGACCCTGGTCCGCCGCCGATTTGCTGGCGCGGCACGGCTCACTCGTAGCACAGGTTCTGCGGTTTGAAACTCAGCCGCTCAGTCTGGAGCAGCAGGAGGAAGCGCTGAACCAAAGGCTCTCTTACTACGAGAACGATCTAGTCATTGTGGATTGGAATGCGGCGCTTGTTTATGATCGTGATTATCACGATACCGTCAATGTCTTGGAATTACTCAACGTGGAGTTATTAGAAGCGCGTTATATCGACGAGCAGCTGGATCGGCGCATCGGCGATTATCAGGGTCTCGCTCTCAAACGAGGAGATTGGTCAATGCCGCTACGCACACCAAATCGGAAAGCGATACAAGCACTGGCCGAGCTGAGACTCGAATCGCTGTTGCTGACCGAGAGGGTTGATAATGCACTTAAGCTGATAGGGGATCTCTATCTGGCCAGGGTTCATGCCGTCGGCGCTCGAAGACTCTATCTTCAGGATTGGGAGAGCTCCATTTCGCGCAAGCTCGACATTATCGCAAGCCTGTATCAGCTGCTGACCGACCGGGTGCGGACGACCCAAAGCCAGGCCCTGGAGCTGATAATTATTGCATTGATCCTGGCGGAGATCCTTATGGCCTTATTCTTACGCTAAAGAGTGAGGGCTTTTGAAACTAATGGCCGGGGCGGCCGGACTTGAACCGGCGGCCTCTCAGTCCCTTTTTCGGGCAGTGAGTCATTTTCAAATTTATGGGCCGGACAGGGTAAATAGGTGCTCATACGATATTTGCAAGGCTACAAGTATCAAACTCGGTTTCAAGGAGTTATTAAAATGAAGCGTCTAATATATCTATTTTCCGTATTTCTATTTTTAGGGATTTTTGCAGCTCATTTGACGGTACATATGGCATATGCCAATCCGACAACGGTCAAAGGCAGCAAGTCGAACACCAGCGAACGCCAATTACAACCTACGCCTACACCAGCTCCTACTCCCGCCCCTGAGCCCGTTGAAGGGACAACGGTCAAAGGCAGCAAGTCGAACTCAAGCGAACGCCAATTACAACCTACGCCTGCTCCTACTCCTGCCCCTGCTGAGGGGACAACGGTCAAAAGCAGCAAATCGAACTCCCAAGACTGACTTCGTGCGAGCGATCCGTCCATGAATGGGATTGGTTATTCAGATTTTGTCGAAAATTCGATGGTTACAGGCTATCCCGAAGGACTGATAGAAGTAAGAATGGTCGGGGTGGCCGGACTTGAACCGGCGGCCTCTGCGTCCCGAACGCAACGCTCTAGCCAATCTGAGCTACACCCCGGCCGGACGTATAAATCTACAATATTTTGAAATTGTTGCAAGGCCGACCGTGAAGAAAAACAGCTCAATCCGAGGCTCCTTTTAGCACGTTGGAACACAGCAATTTCCCTATATTTCTAACCAATCCGTTGGACGCTGGTTAGATGAAACTATATGCCCTTTTGATCAAAACTATAATCAGATCCCTTATACAAGTAAACACAAAATCACATTATTATGCATATATCAAGTCATAACATGGCCCTCCTTCTTGTTTTCTTCTTCTTAAGCTCTTCTAATGGATCAATTTCCCTCTTATCCTTTTTATCAATAAAATATTTGGGAATGTTCATTAGCGACTGGCGGGGACGACGGGACTCGAACCCTGGCACCAGGTTTTTGGATATATGAGCTGCAAGTGAATGACTTCTCTACATTTAAATCCATAAGATAGGTGAGGCTTCTCCTTTATGTTGAGGAGTCAACTGCGGCAAACACATAACCGATCAGCGAGATTCAGAGAGTCGATGTCTATATAAGTTAATTTAAATTATTCGGAGTAGACTTTCGTAGGTAAGTCCAGCTATCATCATAAGACTTGTTTTCATCTTTTTCTTTAGCAAGTGTTTGATTCATCCATGAAAGATTATTTTGTATTGTGTTGTATTCAGCCGGGAATTTATCTACGATGTAGATTTGCAGAGCCTTTTCATAAGCTTGTACAGACCTTTCGGCATATTCTGTTTCTTTCTCGTTCTTATAGAGTGTCATGAATAAAGCCCCTAAATTAAACTGCGTATTGGCAAATTCGAGCGGCTGTTTTTCACAAGTCCTGACTTTAATCGCCTTCTCAAAACATTCTTGAGCTAACGACAGATAAGCACTACCTTCCGGCTCATTCGCAATTTGCATATACGCTATGCCAAGATTATTCTCACAACTTCCATACTGATCAGATAGCCCTATTTTCGAATAGACTTTTGATGATGCTTTGAGGGAATTTATCGCATTAATGATATTTTCTTTTAGTTGCCCAGAATCTGAAAGCATTAAGTATGCCATTCCTATATTATATTCTGTAGTTGCATACTCTAGAGGAAACTCAATTGAATTATAAACCATAAGAGCCTGCTTATAGTATTCAATTGCAATTCTTTGATCTATGTCTGTGTTTTCTAGCTTACCGATATTATGATAAACATCGCCTAAACTTAATGCTATTGAAGCAAATACATCTGGATAAGTCTCATGGGTATAATATTTAATTGCATCTTTATAAGCATCGATACTTTGTCTCAGATAATATGATTCCTCGGAAGCTTTGGATAAATATTCATAAGATTTAGCTTCTTTTATTTTTATTAACCCATAATCCGCTGGGTAATTTTCTAAGTTATAGTGTTTTAGTGCTTCTTCGAATGATTTTACAGATAACAAGAAATTATTATTATCCATATCATTTAAACCAGAATTCAAATATAAGATGCCCAGTTCTTTTTGAATCTCTGCAAATTCATTAGGGAAATTCTCGAAGTCGTATACGGTTAGTGCTTGCTTGTAAGCTTCAGCAGATTTTAGACAGTTATAGGAGTAATATTCATAATAAGCAAGCATGCTATAAACGGAACCTAGCTTAATCTGAATTAATCCATACTCATAAGGATATTCGCTCGATTCAAAAACCTTTAGTGCTTCATTATATGCATGTATCGCATTTTCATGATGCTTTTTGAGTTGAAGAATTCTGCTAAATTCACTAAAAATGAGTCCCATATTTAGGTTATAATTCCCGAATTCAATGGGATGCTCATCAATCTTAATTAGTCCTAATGACTCATTGTATAATTCTATTGCAACCTCATAGTTTTTTAAATCGCCAGATGAGTCGCCTAGATATTTATAAGTAGTTGCAAGTTCGCCATTTATACAAGCATATTCATATGGGTATTCCTCATATGTATAATATTTTAAGGCTTGAGCATAATATCTTATTGCTTCTTTGTAATTTTGTGAGGAACCGTGAGATTTGCCAATATTTTGATAAGCATTGCCAATCTTATAATTTAGGTATGCATGAAGCTTTGGCGATTCCACTGGAGATGTCTCACTGATGAGCTGATCTAGGCGTTCAATAGATTCTGAATCATCATTTAATTCGTTATTAGTTAAGTCTATTTCCAAATTTAATGGACTGAACTCCTCTGTTTCAACTCTTACTTCTTTCAAGCCCTCTCTATTGGAGTCCATATCTTTAAATTCAGCCGGTTGGTCAAGTGTCATCATTTGTTCAGCGATTTCATGATTGTTGAGAGCAGAATTGATTGGATCAAGCGTCGTCAAATTATCATAGCTTGAATCCTGAAGCACATTTTGATTTGAAGTGCTGTTGTCTCCATTTGAAATCTTTCTACTCAGTTCCGACAATTTACTCTCCACAAATAACAAATCTTCGGGATTGTCTTCGACTGAATATATTTTATGAGATGCTTCAAATGCTTTATATGCATTTCTTATATTTTCGAGATAATTCTCTTTCTCGGCTATATCTATATATGTTAACCCCAGATGTTTTTGTAAAGTACCATGCTCATGAGGATGATCTTGTGGATTATAAACAACTAATCCATTGATATAATACTCGATAGCTTTTTTGCTATTAACTACTTCATTTTCAATCTGCGATAGTTGTTTGTATATGGATCCAATTGCGACCATCAGTGAAGCGTATTTATCTGGATTGTTGTTAATTGAAATAAACTCAGCAGCTCTCTCATAAAATGAGATTGCATCTTTCAAGTTGCCCCTCTCTTTTTCAAGAACTGCTAATATCCTGAAATTTGTTCCCATATTAATTCTTATCTCTTCATATTCGGATGGAAACTCGTCAGGATTGTAATACAGTAGGGCTTTCTCGTAATATTCGAGAGCATGTTTTAAATTTTGAGTACGGAATACAATTCTAGAAAATTGAACATGCTCATTACCTAGTTTTCTCAGAACATTCCCCTTTTCAATCGGTGAGCTTTGATTTGTTAGGAATTTTAGAGCCTCAGTATAATAAGTGATCGCCTCATCTGGATATTGTGAATTAGATTTGATGTCTCCCAAGGTCATATATGTATCGCTAATCTTCTTATGCACTTCCCATGATTCTTTTTGAAATTCATAAGAATTATAAATATTAAGAGATTCCTCATAAGCACGAATAGCATCATTATAATCATCGATAGAATTCTGATATTCTGCGATCATTCTATTTAGATCACCGAGTTTCATCTTGAGTGAGGCAAAAACCAATGGGAACTTATCTCTTGTAAAATAACTAAGTGCATCTTGATAAGCCTCTGTAGCTTTTAGATATAAAGAGAAATCACTTTTCTCCTTCGCATCGAGAATGTACAAATCTCCCAAATACTTTTTTAGATCAGCAATCTCGTATTCGTCTTTCATTGAAGAGAATTGAGACAATGCATCTTCGTAACTCTCTAAAGCCATAGAGTGATAATTCTTACTCATATCCATTTTGGCTAACCTTAAGTATAAGCTGGCAAGTTTCTTTTGAATAAGAGCATAATTGTAGTTGTAAGACTCAAGAATTGGAGTACTCAAAAGTTGATTGAAGATTTCTGACGCACTTTCCAAATCGTGTCGTCGCCTAAGTGTACTTAGTGCATCTGCTAATTTGAACCTTATACAACAATATTCATCTGGGAATTTATCTAATGTATATATTTTTAAAGCTTCTTCATAAAATCCAATAATATTCAGCTTCGTTTCAATATTATCTGGTCTTAAAGCGTCAAGAAAGCTATAAATGTCACCGAGACTGCGGTTAATAATTCCGTACTCCATTTCATGAATTTGAGTAGAGCATAAACCTAGAATATTTTGAAATACTCCTATTGATCTCTCGCAACATAGTTGATCGTTTTGCTCTTGAGCAATTGTAAAATAAATAGACCCAATGTTGATTTCAATATCCAAAAATTCTTCATTATTATGGAGGTAAAAAGAATCCATTAGAAAGCTATTGAAGCATTCAAGTGCATCATAATAATCATATTGAGCACCAACCACTGAAGCAAACCCCAACCTGGTAATACCAAGATTATATTTAACTAACGCATAATTAGAATTTGAAGAAATTTGATCTGCCACCAGGTTAGAAAGGTAATCATTCGCTTCATTCAGATACTTTGATTCTCCTAGAATTCGGAATAAATCATTCAACGCCACACCAAGATTATTATTTATTGAAACTAAATAATGAGGATAGTCATCTATTGTTAAATACTCTTTAGATTTTTTATAAAGATCTACAGCTCTTTCAAGATTCCCAACCTCATTATCCGGGTCTGGGGAAATTAACAGCAAATCAGCCAACTTTTTCTCTATAACTGCTTTAAATACCAGATCTTTTTCATTATCCAATATTGTTTGACACATAGATATGCACTTTTCTGCTATATCATGAACTTGATTCTTATCATTTTGTGCTCTCAATAAATCAATTGAAAGAGCAAGTAAGCAGTTTAGTACTAACGAAGGGAGATTCTTATGTTGATCTGCATCTAATTTATCAATCGATTTAAATATCTCATCGATCTCATGTAAACCGTAATCATTCCGTAATATATAATATTTTAAAATCCGCTTTATCAGATTTTTGATATCATTAAATGGTACTTCTTGATTTACATTAATGATCTTATCGGAGTTAATTAAAGACCCTTCCATTATTTCTAAGAGGATTTGATCGAATTTGTTTATAAATTGATCCGGAAGATCATGTTGTGATTCCGAACCTAGGTCAATGTAATCGATGAATTTATTCAAGATCTCTTTATGAGTAGATTCATGATTATCATGATTGGCCCTATCATGTTTTGTATCGGCGGGTGTTGGATTATTTGTGGTATTTATTACAATAATTGGCTTTCTTATGCCTCTCAAATATCCATACTCGTATGATAAACTCTTTTCAAAGTCCCCTTTCATCGCAATAACAAAAATGCAGTTATCAACTAATTGATCGAATAGCTGCTCGTATGATCCAGCTTGCTTATCTATTTCTGGCAAAAAATTAACTTGTATTCGCGTTTGGTCCAGATGCTGATATATTGTATTACATAAATTAATGAATTCTACAGATGCATCATCACCAGGTATTACAACGCATGAGAACAGATGATCAGAAAGCAATAATCTTTTATTTCTACTTACAGCATTTAACTCAGAATCGAGAGTCTGAAACATATACTTACTCCAAAGAATGATTTGTCAGATAGTTTACGATTTTTAATTGTATTCTTACTTAGTATCAAAATTCATGCCATCTTATTTAAAAGCCAATAATGAACTATACTAGCCGGAATTATCGTTAAATATTATATAACTCCTTTAAATTACTAGAAAAGTAGCGCGACTTAATGCTATTCGAGTAACGACGGAAATGACAAAATTTGTCATTCAATTATGACAATATTCTTAGTTCAGACTCTGTTATACGTACTTTGAGGTTTCTCCAGAGAGTTAGCCCGATTACCGACTGATAGGAATGAATTTTCGAATATGACAATTAAGCCAACTAGTTGTACGTTTCTTTCGCTGTAGACTCGCCATACGTCGCCTCCATAAGGTTGAGGTATCTGGACATATAGCCGGTGTCTTTGGTTAGTGAATGGTTACATGGAAGGGAAATTTGGTTGAAATGCCTACTTAAGATACTGCAGCAATGATGCTTTTCTTAATCACAATTTGCGTCCCGAACGCAACGCTCTAGCCAATCTGAGCTACACCCCGGCCGGACGTATAAATCTACAATATTTTGAAATTGTTGCAAGGCCGATTATGAGAAAAAACAGCTCGAATTGAGACTTCCGCCGATACCTTGAAAGAAAGCGTTTTTCAGTCATTTTTCTATAGATGATATATTATAGAAACTAGTTGTAGGAGGGGGTTCTCATAATGGGGGTCAGCATGAAGACTGCAATAATTATAGCTACGGGATTTCTGGTCCTTATTATGTTCGCCGGTGATGTGAAGGCCGGGGACCCAACAGGGCTTGACCAGCCGCATGAGGTTGAGTTGCAGGCAGGGGAAATCTTTAAAGTCTGTAAATCCGGCATAGTTGTCTGCCCGGCACTCGTATCTATTTGCGATGATGCGAATATAGTCAGGTTAGTCAATACACCGGACGGGCTAGGGTTCAAGGGTGTTGCTCCCGGAACTACGTTATGTTCGGTGGGCACGACAGTGGGCCCCCGTCGACTCTTCCGCGTAACCGTTCATTGAACAGAGGAGAGCCTTAAGCGAGGTTAGAACCTCTCCCGGAGAATCGGACCAGCCCGAAATATAGGGGTTTGCGCTCTATGGAATTAAAAGAGCTTGGGAATACAGGGGTATTGATCCCGGAGATCGGGCTCGGGACCTGGAGATACAGGGGCGGCATCGAGCCTCTGCGGAAAGGGATCGAGCTCGGTGCGACTTTAATAGACACCGCCGAGGGATATGGCACGGAGCACGTAGTCGGCAAAGCGGTCAGGGGGATGAGGGACAGGGTATTCATCGCAACCAAGGTATCGGGCAGGCGTCTCGGCTACGACGACGTGCTGCGGGCCGCCGAGGGGAGCCTCTCCGAGCTCGGCACGGAGCACATCGACCTCTACCAGGTCCACTGGCCCAACTCGTCTTATCCGATGAGTGAAACCATGCGCGCCATGGAGACGCTCGTCGAGAGGGGAATCGTAAGATTCATCGGGGTGAGCAACTTTGACCTCGACGACCTGAGAGAGGCCGAGGGCCGCGCTCAGGCACACGCCGATAGTTTCAAATCAGGTGCTTTACAACCTGAACGAGAGGGGGATCGAAAAGGATTTACTCCCCTACTGTCTCGCACACGGGATAACGGTCCTCGCATACACGCCCCTTGACGACGGCACCCTCGCATCGAGGCCCCGTTTCATGTCGTCAGAAAGAACCAGGGTGCTCGAAGATATTTCCCTTGAGACCGGGAAAACGACGGCGCAGGTCGCGCTTAACTGGTGCACCTCCCGTGAGAACGTCATAGCAATTCCGAAATCGGACAGCGTCGAGAGAACGATAGAGAACTGCGGGGCGTCCGGATGGCGTCTGTCGGAGAAGCAGATTAACCTCCTCGACGAGGCTTTCTCCAGGACGCGGTAAACGAGCGGAATCGACTATAGAAAGCCGATTAGAATTTCTAATGCTCAAATATATTATTACTCAACACACACTTCTCCCTCATATGATATATTTCTTGGTGATTTTTACTTCTTATCCAATAACTGCCTGAGCCGATCGGAGGAACAATGCCTGCAAACGATACGACCGCGAAAATGAACTGGGATCTGACGAGCTACTTCCCTGAATTCGACGGACCCGAAATGAAGGAGTTCAAGGAGAAACTGAAGACGGACATAGAGACCGTTAAGGAAAAAGCCTCCTCGCTCGCCCCGATCGACGATACGAATCGCAGCGAATGGGAGGACGTCTTACTCAAGAACGAGGACCTCGTGACGCGCTACACACACCTCGATTCCTATATCGGATGTCTCTCGGCGGCCGACGGGCTCAACGAGGACTATCTCAGGGAAGAGGCCGAGATGTCGGCGCTGGGGGCCGAATTCTCGAAGCTCAAAGTGGAGATCATGAGGGGGATCAAGGACGCCTCCGACGAAAACTTCTCGTCACTTACGGAAAGCAAAGCCTTAACAAGCTCAAAATATTACCTCGGCAGGCTGCGGGAAGATGCACAAAAAAAAATGAACACGGAGCGCGAAATACTCGCAGCCGACTTGGGTGTTGACGGAATCAGCGCCTGGGGGAGGCTATACGACACGGTCTCGGGCAGGCTCGAGTTTGAAATGGCGTATCCTGACGGGACCGTCAAAACCCTGCCCATATCACAGAGAAGGTCCCTGATGGAAAAACCGGAGAGGGCCGTAAGAAAGGCAGCGTTCGAAGGGGGCAACAGGGCGTGGAGGAGCATTGAGGACACGGCGGCGGCGGCGCTTAACGCCATCGCGGGCACGCGTCTTACGCTTAACAGGTACAGGGGAATCAACCATTTCCTCGACGTCGCTCTCTTTCAGTCGTCGATAAGCAGGAAGACCCTCGACGCGATGTTCGAGGCCATATACTCCGAGCTGGAGCTTCCGAAAAGCATACTCAGGTTGAAAGCCGAAACCATGAAGCGCGACAGCATCGCCTGGTACGACCTCGGAGCGCCTCTCGACTTGAAGGCCGGGCAGAAACTGACGTGGAGCCGGGCTAAGAAGATGGTTAAGAACTCATTCACAGCGTCTTATCCCAGGCTCGGCAAATTCATAGACGACGCCTACAGGAAAGAGTGGATCGATTGGGAGCCGCGTGAGGGGAAGCGGCCGGGCGGATTCTGCACAGGGTCCCTTCTCACGAAAGAGTCGAGAATATTCATGACGTACAACGAGACGCTCGGGGACGTGCTGACCCTGGCCCACGAGGCCGGACACGCGTTCCACAGCCACGTCATGAGCGACATTCGCCCCTATTCGCATTTCTATCCCATGACGCTCGCCGAATCGGCGTCCACGTTCGGGGAGATGATACTCACGGAAGGCGCGCTCGAAGACCCGTCCATAAACGACACGGAGAAAGCGCTCACCCTCGATATGGAAATCAATCACGGAGCCATATACCTGATGGACATACCGGTCCGCTACGAATTCGAGAAGGCCTTCTACGAAGAAAGACAGAAGGGGGAGGTCAGCGTAAGCAGGCTGAAGGAGCTGATGTGCGAGACCCAGCGGAGGATATTCGGCGACGTGCTAGAAGAGGGCGGCGAAGACCCCTATTTCTGGGCGTCGAAGCTCCATTTCTATATAACCGGGATAACGTTCTATAATTTTCCATACACGTTTGGGTACTTACTCAGCCGGGGTCTCTTTTCGATGTTCAAAAAAGAGGGGAAGGAGTTCCTGCCGAAATACGAAGAGTTCCTCAGGCTCTCGGGCTCGGACACAGCCGAGAACGTGGCCAAGAGGAGCCTAGGCAGAGACCTCGAATCCGCCGATTTCTGGGTTGAGTCCATCAATTCTCTGAAAGAGCCGCTCTTACGGCTTAAGGAGCTGCTCAAGAACATGAAAGATTAGGAACCGGACTAAACGGCGTCAAGAAGTTACATCCAAGGGAATGCCGGACTAATCCCGACCGAAACGAACGCCCTAGAAACCGCCGACGGCCGAATTCGCGGAGCCGAACGAGAGGTCCAGGATCAGGGACAGCATGATGATAAGCATATATATAATGGAAGTGCCGAAGGCCTTTCCGTAATCGGTATTCTTTACCGCGCTCCGTATCATCACATACTCGAAATAGAGACCCGAGAGGATCGCGAAGACAGCGTAATAATCGGAGCAGTAATGCAGTATCCACAGAGAAAGCGAAAGGGGCAATAGCGAAATCGAATAAAGCAGTATCATAACGTTAGTGAATTTCGTGCCCAGAGCCACGGGCATGACAGGCACCCCCGCCTTCTTGTAATCGAGCTTATATTTCTGGGCGAGGGCCCAGAAATGAGGCGGCTGCCAGAGCATCATGAACGAAAATAGTATTATGCCGTCAACGCCGATGTGGGGATTCACCGCGCTGTATCCGACAAGCACGGGCAGCGCCCCGGGGAGACCCCCGAGAATTGTGCCGTAAGGGGAGCTCCGTTTGAGATACAGGGTATAGAGGAGCGTGTAGCTCAAAATAGCCGCTACGATCAATGCGCCGTTCACCGCGTTCAGATAATAAAAAGAGATAAATAAAGAGATTGTTATAAAAACGAGGGATATGACGGTCGCCGTTCTTTCTCCCACCACCTCGAGCGCGTCCACTCGTTTGCTCAACCTGCTCATAAGTGAATCTATCTGCTTATCGAGGACGTTGTTTAATATCGCGGAACCCGCCGCGCTGAGGAGCAGCGAAATTACAGCCGCCACAGTCAACCCCGGAGACGGGAGACCCCGGTTGGCCAGAACCATCCCCGCGAATCCGGTGAACGCGACGCTCAGTATTATTCCGGGCTTTGAAAGCAGGATAGTCGAGACGACTATCTTTGCGGGCGCCCTGTCAATGTGCCCGATCGTATTCATGTATCCCCGTTATTTCCCGCACATAGCCTATTGATAACTTTCCTCCATCCCTCTGAACCAAGTATAAAGCACGAGAGAGAGGATTAACAGCGCAAAAGAGAGATGAAGGGCCGTAACGGCGAAGTAGAGCTTAGTCTGAACAACGCCGACTCCAAGCGCAATCTGGAGGATTATCAGACAGATGAGAATCAACAGCTCCTTACGGAACATTTGAAGGCCCCTGGTCACGTACGAGGAGACCAGGAGTATAAGAGCGGTGATCGCAATAACATATGCAACGGCTCTGTGGAGGAAGTGATTCAGGATTATTCCCGACAACAGGGGCGGAATCCAGTAACCCAGACACTTGGGGAAATCCGGGCAGGCGAGCCCCGAGCCGGAATGCCTGACATAGGCCCCGAGCACTGCCTGAACGAAAATCAGAAACGCAAGGAAGAAGAATATCCCTTTACCGCCGCCGATATCGAAATGAGGCTTCCGCTTCTCGCCGTCATAAAAAGCGATATAAAGGGTCAGCGCGAATATTACGATCGCGTTTGCAAAGTGGTAAGTCGTAAGATCGACCGGAATTTCGAGCAGCACGACAACTCCCCCGAGGACTATCTGTATCAAAAGGAGGAGCACTATCATCACCGGAACCGATTTTACCGGGCCGGTGTAGCTCCGGAACCTCTGATACGAGAGAATAATGAGGAAAACAGAGGTCACGCCTCCAATGATGCGGTGCGAGAACTCCATATATATATCCCACCTGAATGGGGGGAGCACCGTCCCGTGACAGAGCGGCCAATCCGGACATGCCAGTCCTGCTTTAAGACCGGCAACCAGATTTCCCCAAACTAGGAGAAGAAAAAGAAGACAGAGAGTAATTTTTGCAATCATGAATTATTGGTTCTAGGGGACTACTACCCTTGTAAACATGTCCGTCATAGTCATTGCTATCAATAGCGCCAGCAGGCTCAGCGGAAAGAGCGCGAATACCCACGTGATCGAGTCTTCGAGCTTGAGGTGCATGAAATAAAGGGCCACTATGGTCGCTTTTATCGAGGCGACCACGAGCGCAATGACGATGTTGAGCACGCCGAAATTTATATACGACACATACACCGTGGTGGCCGTCATAACCATGAGCGCGGCCCAGACTATTATATATGTCTTGTTGCTCGTTATATGGTGTTCTTCAGCATGTGTATCGGTAGTCATGTCTGATTTCCTCCCTTCAGCCTATGAGATATAGTAATGGGAAAAGATATATCCATATCAGGTCCACGAGGTGCCAGTAAAGCCCTCCCACCTCGACGGGCGTGCTGTATTTGGCATTGAACTTTCCTTTTAGCGTCAGGACGAATAAAACAGAGAGTATCACGAGCCCAACGAAAACGTGAATCATGTGGAGCCCGGTCATCATAAAATAGAGCGAGAAAAATATGCTCGTACTCGGGTATATGTGGTGATGGAACTTGGCGCTGTACTCGAAATATTTTACGACGCCGAACCCGAGGCCGCAGATTATCGTGATCAGGATCAGGATAGCGGTGGCCTTCTGTTTCCCGCGCTGAATGGCCGATACGCCCATGGCCATGGTTAAGCTGCTGAATATCAGGATGCAGGTGTTTATCGCACCCATCTTCTTGTTGAGCTCCACGTGCTGCTCGAAAAACATCTCGGGATACTTGGCGCGGAAAATCGCATAAGCCGCGAAAAGCCCTCCGAAGAGCAATATTTCCGTCCCGAGAAACAGCCACATGCCCAGCTTTGACGAGCTGTACTCGACAGCAGGGTCCATGTGGTGTCCGTGTGAATGTTCTGCGCTAGCGTCACCCATTTGGGCCTCCGATTATTTCTTTTTTCCGTAGCCGTACGACCAGTCCGTCACGTGGGGTATTTCCTCAAAATTCTCAAGCGGCGGGGGAGAAGGCACCTGCCATTCCAGAGAAAGCGAACCGTACGGGTTCTGAGGCGCTTTCTCTCCGTTTATCAGGCCCGCTATCAGGTTTACAGTCATGATGAATATGCCGGCGCCGAGTATCCAGGAACCGTAAGTGGAAAGCGACATCAGCGATTCGAACTGCGGAGGGTACGTGGCGTATCTTCTGGGCATTCCCTGAATCCCGAGAAAGAATTGAGGAAAGAACGTAACGTTGAAACCTATGAAAATGAAAAACCATGCTATCTTTGCTACCGTTTCGTTAAACATCCTGCCGAACCACTTGGCGTACCAAAAATGGAGCGCCCCGAAGAACCCCATAACCGTTCCCCCAATCATCACGTAGTGCATGTGGGCAACTACAAAATAGGTGTCGTGCAGATGCACATCGGCCGCAAGCGCTCCCAGGAAAAGTCCGGTAAGCCCCCCTATGGTAAAGAGGAATATAAAGGACAGTGCGTACAACATCGCCGAGTGCAGCAGGATCGACCCCTTATAGAGCGTAGCCGTCCAGTTAAACACTTTAATAGCCGTAGGAATCGCCACCAAAAAAGTCAGGAACGAGAAGATCGTCGCTGCGGTTTCGGAAATACCGGCCACAAACATGTGGTGAGCCCATACAAAAAAACTTATAAAGGCAATCCCGAGACTGGAATAAGCTATGGCCTTGTATCCGAATATAGGTTTTCTCGCGAAAACGGGGATTATCTCCGAAATCACCCCCATGGCCGGAATGATCATGATATATACGGCAGGGTGGGAATAGAACCAGAAAAAGTTTTGAAACAGTACAGGGTCTCCCCCTTTAGCAGGATCGAAGAAACCGACGCCCAGGGTTCTCTCCATTATCAGAAGGAGAAGCGTTATTCCGACGACCGGCGTAGCCAGGAGCTGCAATATCGCCGTAGCGTAAGAGGCCCAGATAAAGAGCGGAAGCCTGTGCCATGTCATACCCGGCGCTCTCATCTTGTGTATCGTGACGATGAAGTTCAACCCCGTAAGGATGGACGAGAAGCCGAGGACGAACACCCCGAGGGTTATCAAAACAACGTCGGTGTCGGTCGTCGCGCTGTAAGGGGTATAGAACGTCCATCCCGTGTCGGCAGGTTTAGCAAGGGCTATGAGCACTATCAGGGCACCCAGCAGGTAAATCCAGTAACTTCCCAGATTGAGCTTGGGAAACGCAACGTCGGGGGCCCCAATCATAAGGGGTATCAGGAAGTTGCCGAAGCTCGCCGCAAGCCCGGGTACGATAAAGAAGAAAACCATTATCGATCCGTGGAGCGTAAACAGCACATTATACGTATGAGGCTGAACAAAATCCGAAGCGGGCGTCAGGAGCTCATACCTCATCATCAGAGCGAACACGCCGGCGACGAGGAAGAAGAACGAAATCGATATCAGGTACATTATCCCAATGCGCTTGTGGTCGGTTGTAAGAATCCATGAGAGTATTCCCTTCTTCTCAAGAAAGGGAACGTACACATTGTGGGCAATTGTATGATTTGCCATAAAAACAGCCTCCTTAAATTCTAACGTCTATTTTAACGTCTTGATATAAGCGATAATAGCCGTAACGTCGCTATCGCTCAATATGCCCTTAAACGAAGGCATCACAGGCGGAAAACCCTTTACCATCTGCGACTGGGGTTCAATTATAGACTGCCTGATATAATTCTCGTCCACATCGACTTTGGAGCCGTCCTGTAATTCGACCTGATGACCGTAAATGCCCTTGAAAGAAGGACCGACGATCTTTGAGCCGTCGATGCTGTGACAGGCACTACACCCCTTTTCCTTGTATATTTTTTCTCCCAGCTCGGCTGGGGGGAGAGATGCTACACCCGCACCCTCATCGACCTTGACGCCTTTATCCCAGATATCATAAGCCTCTGGACTGAGCACTACGACCTTAGCACGCATGGCGGAATGTCCCGTCCCGCAGTACTCCGCGCAAAAGATATCGAATGTGCCGATCTTGGTGGGTATAAACCACTCCTGAACGTATCTGCCCGGCAGTACATCCTGCTTTATGCGGAATGCCGGGATAAAGAGATCGTGAAGTACGTCATCCGACTGCATCACGAGCCGCACAGGCCTGTTCTGCTGAACGTATAATTCATTAATCGTTTTCTTGCCGTTATAATAATCGAAAGTCCATAGCCACTGCTTCGCCTGAACCTGTATATCCACAGCGTCTTTGGGAGGAGTCCTCATTTCCTTATAGACCACAAAACCGTAAACAAAAAGGACGATAAGCAGTATGGAGGGTATCACGGTCCAGAGTATTTCCAGGGTTTCGTTCCCGGTAATATACGGGGTCTCGTCATCTTCACTCCTTCTTCTATACTTTATGGCAAAATACACGAGTACCACCGTGATGAGCACGAAGAATACGACCGACATTAAGGTAATCAGCAGTAATACTCCGTCTACCTTGCCCGCTATATTTGATGCGACCTCTGGAATCCAAGTCATATGTCTGTTTAAACCTCCATTCTCCTATTCAGGTTCCTTCCTCTCTTTTCTCCAGAAATAAGTCAGTATCCCGCAGAGGGACAATAGCGTAACGACTCCGGCAGCTTTGACGACCTTTAGGGCCTTGAGCGCATATTTCTTACCTACCGGATCGAATTCATAACAAAAAAGAAGCATTTTGTTCAACATTTCGGATGATCCGATTCTCCCCCTGGACGCCTCTAACAAGGACATCCTGAAGTCGATGGGCTCGTATTGAATACCGGGGAGGTATCTCGAAATCTTCCCCTCCGGGGTGAGGACTATTAAAGCGGAAGCGTGTGCGAATTCATCGCCGTCAACCTTGTATTTAAACCCTACGGCCTCGGTTAACCTGCGGATATTTGCAGGATCAGACGTGAGGAACACCCAGTTCTCTTTCCCGGAATTCCCATGCTTAACCGACTCGCGGTATCTCGCGGCTTTGGTTGCCGCGAGTTCTGGCGTGTCCTTCGGATCGAAGCTTACCGTCAATATTTTAAAATCCTTCCCGATTTCGAGCGAGTTCTGCTCGTTTATTACCTGAACCAGCCCGGCCGTCGCATAGTTGCATAATCTGGGACACCCGAAATAAACGAGGTTCAAAAGCACGGGCTTATCCCGTGTAAAAAAATCCTTTAATTCAACCGTTTCCTTATCTTCATTCAGAAAGGTAATATCGCCCGGGATTACATCTCCCGCCTTTTCATCTATCCCTATGTCCTTTACGTCCCTCGAATCGGTTATGGCATATACATAACTTGCGGAAAATAATATAAATAGAACCGATATTCTTACGAGCAATTTAGGGTTATGCATATATTCAATCCTGCTTCCGATCACTTCAGGTTCGAAAACCCATCACGCAACACCGTTTATTCCGTCTATTATGTATTAATCATAATTTGGGGTGAATACAGGAAATTTTAATGAAATTAAAATCAGGTTATCAACCCGCAAAAACCTCAATCCTAATAACCTTAAATCGTGGAAGATTTTATCTGATTATCGTATCCTGTCAAGTTAAAGACAGGGGTGTCTCGCATGAGCAAACTTTGTAATAAATAATATTGATTTTAGAATAATGATCATGAACTCAATTACGGATATTGAAGGCATAAGAGTCGGCCACGCCTCCGATTACGAGGCGGTGACAGGATGTACGGTTATCTTATTCGATAAGCCCGCCCTGGGAGCCATAGATTTGAGGGGGGGCGGCACGAGCACGAGGCAGATCGACTCCCTCCTCTCCCATAATACGTTCGGCAAAATCCATGCGGTCCTTCTCACCGGGGGGAGCGCGTACGGTCTCGATGCCTCAAGCGGCGTGATGAAATTCCTCGAGGAAAGAAACACAGGGCTAAGCGTCGGGTACGGGATGGTTGTCCCGTCGGTGCCCACTGCGGTAATATTCGACCTTGGGATAGGCAACGGGGGGGTAAGGCCGGATGCCCGCATGGGGTACGAAGCCTGTCTCAACGCCGGTTCCTCCGGGGTCAAGGAGGGCAGTATCGGAGCCGGGACCGGCGCTACCGTCGGTAAGCTCCTGGGACTCGATCACGCGACAAAGGGGGGCGTGGGTACATCGGGCTACAAATTCGAAAACGGCATAATCGTAGCAGTGCTGGTCGTTGTCAACGCGTTCGGAGATATCATATCTCCTGAAAACGGGGAAATCATCGCGGGCGTAAGGACGACCCCGCACGGAAGTAAATTCGCGGGTACTGTCAACCTGTTCAAGAAAGGAGTCACATTCAAAGAGGATAAATCCCGGAACACCACTCTCGCGGTCGTGGCGACCAACGCCCGATTCTCAAAATCCGAGCTGGGCAGGATTGCCAGTATCGCCCAGACCGGGCTTGCAAGGGTAATATCGCCCGTGCATACGATAGCCGACGGGGATGTCGTGATCGCCGTATCGTGCGGGGATTCGGAGGGGGACGCAAACCTGGCGGGCGTTATAGCGGCCGAGCTTACCGCAAACGCCATACTCCGCGCCCTTCATCGGTCCAAGAGCATGGGAGGGATACCGAGCATGCGGGATTTAAGGGCCGATGAGATCACCTGAGCTCGACCGCCGTACCCTGCATGGGGAATTTCCTCATTCTGATGCCTAGGACTATGCCTATTCCGATCAGCGCAGTAAGGGTCGAGGACCCGCCGTAACTCAAGAGCATCAGCGGCACGCCCGTAATCGGTAGAAGCCCCACGACCATTCCGACATTCACGACGATGTGCCAGAAGTACATGGCCGCGATGCCGAAACATACAAGCACCGAGAACTTGTCTTTCGCCCTGCTCGCCGTGTCGAGAATCCAGAGGATCATCATAAAATATAGCAGAAGAGCCATGAACCCGCCGAGGAAGCCCCACTCCTCCGCAAGCACTGAAAAAGCGAAGTCGGTCTGTTGAGCCGGGATAAACCTGAGCTGCGTCTGGGAGCCCGACATGAACCCTTTTCCGGTGAACCTGCCGGAGCCTACCGCGATCTGAGACTGGATGGCATTGTAACCGGAATCGAGGGGGTCTTTTGAAGGCTCTAAAAAGGTCTTTATCCTTTCTTTCTGGTAGGGCTTGAGAAAGAAATGCCAGGCCGGATAAGAAAACCCTATGACCACCGCCAGCACAAGCAGGATCAGCTTCTTCTCGACACCCATGAAGAGAATCATGCTGCCCGAAATAAGTATAATGGTAAGGGCCGTGCCGAGATCGGGCTGAAGCATAACGAGGGAAAGAGGTAACGCGGTCAGCAAAACAGGCTTTATGAGGTCAAGCAAGCCGTAAGGCACCCCTTCGTAATCGTTGTCGTAGAATCTGGCTATGGCGAGGATAATCGGTATTTTCGCGAGCTCCGAAGGCTGTATCGTGGCGAAGGAGCTTAAAGAGATCCAGCTCTTCGACCCGGAAACTTCCTTGCCGAATACGAGCACGAACAGGAGAAGGAGCAGTGAGAACCCGTAAATATATAGGGCGTACTGCTTTATAAGCTTATTGTTGATGAATGAGACGACAAGCATCGCGAGGATGCCTATGCACACCCATACCGCCTGCTTTTTAAAATAGCCGAGACCCGTCTGATACGAAGCGCTGTAGAGGTTCATGAGCGATAGCGCGGAGAAGGCAAGGGTCATCAGGAATAGAGACCACCCGAAACTCTGGAGCAGTCTTCTATCAAACATTATCATTTGCTTTTCTCTCTTTCTTCAAATGGAAATATGTTTCTATAATCTTTTTCGCTATCGGAGCAGCTACGGCTCCGCCTTTCCCTCCGTGCTCGATTAAAACGGTAACGGCGATTTCGGGTTCCTCGGCCGGCGTAAAGGACGTGAACCAGGCATGGTCCTTGTGAGCTTTGTCGGCGCTTTGAGAATCGAGCGATACCACCTGGGCCGTCCCCGTCTTCCCGGCTACCGTTATGTTCTCGATCCTGGCCCCGTGACCCGTGCCGCCCGGGTCGTTAACGACACCTTTCATGGCGTCCCGGATGATCGCCAGAACCTCTCTCCTGACAGGCAGGGTGCCCTTGGGAGGGATGTTATTCATCTTCGTTGCCCCGCTGAAAGCCACTTCCTTGATGACGAGCTTCGGGGTATACAGCGTACCGCCGTTCGCTATGGCAGTCGTCATCATGGCGACCTGCAGCGGCGTTACGCTCACGTAGCCCTGACCTATCGCGGAAACGATGGTCTCTCCCTTATACCAGGGCTTCTTGAATTTCTCGAGCTTCCATTCCCTGCTCGGCGCTACCCCTGCCCGCTCCTCGATTCCGATGCCGGTAGGGGATCCGAACCCGAAGAAATTCATGTACTTAGATATCCGGTCTATTCCCAGCTTGTCCGCCAGGGTGTAGAAATAAACATCGCAGGACTGGACTATCGCCTCCCTCATGTTCATCCATCCGTGCCCTCCTTTTTTCCAGCACTTGTAGACATGAGAGCCGACTCTGTAATAACCGGGACAATACACCAGCGCATCAGGATCGATAAGTCCCTCGTTCATGGCCGCCGCGCTCGGTACCATTTTAAAAACAGAACCCGGCGCGTATAATCCCTGCGTCGCCCGGCTGATAAGGGGGAAGTTCTTGTCTTTTATAAGCGCCGACCAGGTCTTCGCGTCGATCCCCTTCACGAAATCGGCGGGATCGAACGAAGGCTTGCTGGCGAGCGCGATCACCTCGCCGTTCCTTACGTCGACCGCGATAATCGCCCCGAACTCTTCGCCGAGGGCGTCCTCCGCCGCTTTCTGAAGATCCATATCTATCGACATAACGACGTCGTTACCGGGAACGCTGTTTTTATTAATCAGGTCTTTCTGAAAGAGGTTTGAAGTTACCTCCCTTCCAAGCGCGTCCGTGACTTTTTGTATGAAGCCGTCTTCCCCGCGAAGCGATTGCTCCCAGGTTTTTTCCACACCGGTTTTACCTACCAGACCGTTACTGCTGAGTTTAGGATTGTCCTGGAGCTCCGATTCGTTCACTTTCCCTATATAACCGAGGAACGACGCGCCAAGCATGCCGTGAGGGTATTGCCGCAGATTGTTGACCTCAATGATGAGTCCGGGCAGGGAACTCCTCCGTGCTTCGATGTACGCAAGCTGATCCCGGTTTATGTCCTGCGCGACAAGAACGGGTTTAAAACGGCTCTTCTTGGAAGCCTCGATAATTTTCTGTTCGAGCTTCTTCGTGTCTTCGTGAAGTACGCCCGACAGATTCGCACTGAGTGAAGAAAAATCTTCGACATCCTTGGGCAGCACATAAATATCGAAGGAAGGCCTGTTTACGACCAATTCCCGGCCGAACCTGTCGAGTATCCTCCCCCTTGAAGCCGGAACCCTTTCTATCCTTATTCTGTTATCCCGTGAAAATATCTCGAACTCGTCCCCTTTCAAGACCTGGAGGAACCAGAGTCTCGAAACCAGGACCAGGAACGCAACGCCGAGAATTATGGTTGCGATTACGAGTCTATTTCTGAAATCTTGCATGCATCCTGCCAACGGCCCAGAAAAGCGCCACGCCAACGACTGAATTTACCGCGCCCTGTAAAATTATTTCACTGAAAGAAAGCTGAAAACCCGCTTCACTCTTTATCTTAATTATAGTTAAAATAAATGTCCACGTAAAAATAGTCGTTAGAAATATTGCGAGTCCCTGGACAAGGACTTTCTTCAGATACACATGGTTGGAGCTCGTGCGGACCAGGAGATACGCGCTCAGGCGGGAGATAGTGAAGGTGCCTGGGAGATTCCCCGACAGGACGTCCATCATATACCCGTTTCCCGCAGCCAGGAGGAAACTCCCTCTCGTTTCAGAATAAACGGCCAGAAAGACTATAAAGATTAAATTCAGGTCCGGAAACAGGTAACCGACTTTCCTCGGCGAGAGCAGCGTGGACTGGACCGTTATCAACACGATCGAGACGACAATCAGGGATACAAAGGTAAGTGTCTTATTCATTCAGGACCACGTTATTTACGGACTTTTGCATTATTACGACCTCTTCGAGGGAATTAAGATCGACGTGAGGGGAAACACCCGCGCTAATAAAACTCCCGTCAGGGCTTATATCGGTGACGGTTCCGATTATGACCCCCTTGGGGAAAAAACCGTCCTTTCCGGACGAGATCACCTTGTCTCCGATGCTGACATCGGATTTGTTTTCGATATATTCCATAACACAGCCGTTTCCCACGCCTTTCACAATGCCCCTCGCCCGGGTCCTGTGGATATATGCGTCTACTGCGCTCACCGGATCGGTTATCAGGAGCACTTCGGAGCTTTTATCGCCCGCGAGCAATATCCTACCGACTATACCGTCGTAAGAGGCGACGGGCATCCCTTCCGTTATTCCGTCGGCGGTTCCCCTATCGACTATTACGACCTGAGAGCGGAGCATCGATGGGCTCGCGCCTATAACGTTCGCCGACACGACGGGGTATAGAGCCACATCCTTAAAATCGAGAAGCTTTTTCAGTCTCGTGTTCTGCTCCTTGATTTCCGCTAACTCGAACTTCTCCTGCCTGAGGGTGTTGAGCTCCTCCCGGAGCCTCCTGTTCTCTTCGTTCACATGCAGGAGGTCGACATAATCCCGCCAGGTACCAACGATTTTACCGGTAATGGAAGATACGAATTTTTGGGGATAATAAGTCAGGGTCAGGACGAATTTGGATACCGGGTTCTGACTGTTCCTCTCCCTGAGATCGAGAGAAAAGAGCTGTATCGCTATAAAGAAGAGAACCAGGATGATTAGTATGGTGCGGCGCTTGAAGAAACCCATCTTTATATCATATCAGCAAAAGACCCATAGTACACAGAAGCTGCGTCCGATCTTCAGGAATATCCGATGCTGACTTCCCTCAGCAGATCGAGCTCTTCGAGAGCTTTTCCGGAGCCGTATACGACGCATGTAAGCGGGTCCTCCGCGCGCGTTACGGGTAGTCCGGTCTCTTCCTTGATAAGCTGGTCGAGGTTCCCGAGCAATGCACCTCCGCCCGTTAACATGATACCGCTGTCCACTATATCGGCGGCAAGCTCGGGGGGGGTCCTTTCGAGGGTCTGCTTTATGGCTTCTATAATCAGGCTGACGGGTTCGGTCAGGGCCTCTTTGACCTCTTCCGACGTTATTTCTATCGTACGGGGAATTCCGGCCCGTAAATCACGCCCCTTGACGTTCATGGAGCCTATGTCGCCGTTCCCCAACACCTTTCCGAGCTTCTTTTTCACGTCCTCGGCGGTCCTTTCGCCGATGAGCATGTTGTAGTTTCTTTTAACGTACTGGAGTATCGCTTCGTCGAGCTTGTCGCCGCCGACCTTAATCGATTTGCTGACGACAATCCCGGCAAGAGAGATTACCGCAACGCCGGTAGTGCCCCCGCCGATATCGACGACCATGTTCCCGGTAGGCTCGGTGACCGGCATCCCGGCGCCGATCGCAGCGGACATAGTCTCCTCGATCAGATACACCTCTCTCGCCCCCGCCGCCTCGGCAGATTCTCTTACAGCCCTTTTCTCCACCTCGGTAATACCTATAGGGACGGATACAATAATCCTCGGCCTGACAAAACTTTTCCTATTGTTGTGGGTTTTACGGATGAAGTATTCAAGCATTTTCTGAGCTACGTCGAAGTCCGCTATTACGCCGTCCTTAAGGGGTCTTATCGCCTTGATCGAGCCCGGCGTTCTTCCGACCATGTCCTTGGCTTCTTTGCCGACGGCAAGAATCTTCTTAATACCCCTCGAATCTTCCTGCACCGCGACTACCGAAGGTTCGTTCGCGACAATACCCTTACCCCTCACGTACACAAGCGTGTTGGCAGTGCCCAGATCGACCGCCAAGTCGTTAGAGAACCAGCCCAGAACTGTATCGAATATCATATCCGAGACCCTCCTACCCAAATTATAGAACAGAAATTAATAAAATGTTATTAGTGATTTATAAAAGATACCCAACCCTGTTTCTTAACTGGCTTTTGGCCCGAGAGAATACACCCTACTGATACTATAATTGAGGGGGAAATAAAATCAAGGATTACGGGCAGTAATTTTTAACCAAACGCGATTATTCCGTTTTTTGAACGGTTTGACCGCCCAGGAACGGGAGGGCGGCGACTTCGGCATGCTCGATAGACCCGTCCTGGGATCTGATCTCAACCCGGGTGCCCGGCTCTTTAAATTCCCTTCTTATGTAGCCGAGGGCAATGGGTTTTCCGAGAGAGGGGGAAAGCCCTCCGCTAGTAATGCGTCCGATCTTCTTTTCCTCCATGTACACCTCCGAACCCCTTTCCGGAGCCCTGTCCCCATCCGAAATGAATCCAAGAAGATGCCAATTCACATGACCCCTCCATTTGATTCTTGCTACGACCTCCTGACCGACGTAACACCCCTTCTCGAAATTGAGCGCGCTCCAGATGCCCGCTTCGATAGGAATTGTCTCTTCGTCCATGTCAATCCCGTAGACCGGAATGCCGGCCTCTATTCTGAGTATTTCAAGCGCGTCTCTGCCCACAGGTATTATCCCTAACCCTTTCCCCTTCTCCGTCAATAATCCCCAAAGATCAGAGAGACCTTCATTGGCGGCGTAAATATCATAACCCTCTTCGCCTGTCCGGTTCACTTTAACGACAGTCACCTCGCGGCCGTGGACAGACCCCCTCACGTGATCGAATTCGTTCACCGGCAAATTCTTCTCGCCGATAACTTCTCCCAACAAATCGGCCGCGCTGGGGCCGTGAACGGAAACCAGTCCCGTGCTTTCCGTCAGATCGTCTATGTCCGCCTTGTAAGAGAGCCTGAACTTCTTAAGGAGCTCTCCGACTTTAGTATTCAACCCCGGCTCCAGATCCAAAAACACCGAATCCTTTTCACGGTAGACCCGCATATCCGAGACCATCCTGCCCTTTACAGTGAGAATCGCGGCGTACATCCCTTTCCCCCCATCGAGCTTCATAACGTCATTCGTGAGCATGCCCTGAAGGAATTTCAGATGCTCCTTACCGCCGAGACGGAGCTTCCCGCGGTCAGACAAGTCCGCCAAGCCGACCCCGTTCCTCACGGCCTCGTATTCGGCCCGTATATCGCCGTATCTCTCGGGGACGAGACAGTCTCCTGAAACGCGAAAGACCGCGCCCAGCGACTCATGTACAATATGTAGGGGCAGTTTCTTAATACTCATACGATTAGAGGCAGTTATTTGACGCCCATACGTTCTCTCGGAATTCCCGTGAATTAGCGCTCGATATCATTATTCTACCAGACGCGGCGGACCCTGCGGCGAAATCCCGGTTTGAATCTTTCCCGCACCCCCGGTTATCTAAAATTAGACACTATTTTGCGGGGCGGGGGTAACTTGAAAAACCCCTTCCCGTATGTAGTATAAAGCGGAGCTTGCGGAAAACGCATGCTTCAGGAGCGGAAATGACCGATATAAAGGATTTAAGACAAAGACACAAGGTCGTCATTATGGGTTCGGGGCCGGCAGGGTTAACCGCGGCTCTATATACGGCCAGGGCTAATCTCGAGCCGGTGGTTTTCGAGGGGATGGAGGCAGGCGGCCAGCTGACTCTGACGACCGATGTAGAAAATTTCCCCGGATTCCCTCAAGGGATACGAGGGCCCGAGCTAATGGACTCGATGAGGGAGCAGGCGGAGAGGTTCGGTGCGAAGTGCGTGATGAAATCCGTAACCGCTGTCGATTTCTCGAAGAGGCCCTTTAAAATCACCGCCGGAGATACGGTCATCGAAGCCGATTCATTCATCATCGCTTCAGGGGCTTCCGCCAAGATGCTGGGTATAGAATCGGAAAGACTATTACTGGGGCGGGGAGTATCGACCTGCGCCACATGCGACGGTTTTTTCCACAAGGACAGGGATCTGATAGTAGTGGGGGGCGGGGACAGTGCGCTCGAAGAAGCCACGTTCCTCACGAAGTTCGCATCCAGGGTGAGCATCGTCCACAGGAGAGGCGAGCTCCGCGCTTCAAAGATACTCCAGGACAGGGCGATGAAAAACCCTAAGGTCGATTTCATCTGGAACGCGGAAGTGGAGGAGATACTGGGGGACCAGGAGGGTGGCGTCAGAGGTGTGAGGCTCAGGGACACGAAGACGGGCGAGGTCTCGGAAAGGGCGGTCCGGGGTGTATTCATCGCCATAGGCCACAACCCGAACACGAAGCTCTTCAAGGGAACGCTCGAGATGGACGCGCTCGGATACCTTATCACGAAAAACGGGAGCACCGAGACAAGCATCCTCGGGGTATTCGCCGCGGGCGACGTGAAGGACAGCAAATACAGGCAGGCCATCACTGCGGCGGGGTCGGGGTGTATGGCGGCTATAGACGCCGAGAGGTTTCTCGAAGGACACGCGTAAGGTCGCATCCGACAACCTCCGTCTGATTCTATTCCAACCACAATCAGATAACACCTTCCGCGCGCCGCGGCAAGAGCGTATATTGATACCGGGAGCCGTATACACCGGGGTGTCGCTATGAACATGCTCTTCGGAGCGGATCAGGAGAGGAAGCGCGAGCGTACGTTAACTACGAAGAGGCTCATCGTATGGAGCGGTCTCACGCTTACTTGTCTCTTCCTCATACTGTCCTTCCTCTCGGATTATTTCTCACCGGAAATTCCGCTCAAAGACAGACCAGTGCTCCTGCTTGTCCTGATACTCGCCATCTCAGGCGCTCTTTATATATTTACAGTCGCCAAAACACTCAATTCGGTTAACGCCGGTACGATGCTGGGGTTTATCTTGTTTATCGGCCTTGCGTTCAGGCTTGTGATGTTTTTCTCGACCCCGATGCTCGAAGACGATTATTTCAGATACCTCTGGGACGGGGCCGTGACGGCGAACGGTATAAACCCCTATAAATATTCGCCGGAACGGGTTATTCAGAACCGGGACGTCCCCGAAGGGCTGAGCAGTCTCGCGGGGAAATCAGGCGATATAATACACCGCATCAATCACCCTCACATACGCACCATATACCCTCCGGTCACTCAGGCGTTCTTTGCGCTCTCGTACATCATAAAGCCCTGGAGTCTCTTACCGTGGAGAGCGATACTGCTGCTATTCGACATTGCGACACTCGCTCTCATCCTGTATTCGCTCAACTACATGCGGCTGCCCCTCGTCTACGCAATCATCTACTGGTGGAACCCGCTGCTCGTTAAGGAGATATACAACTCGGGTCACCTGGATGTGCTAGTCCTACCTTTCGCATTAGGCGGGGTGATGCTCGCGTTGAGGGCTAAATACACGGGTTCTCTCATGAGCCTCGCGGCGGGCGTAGGCCTGAAGCTCTGGCCCGCATTCCTGATACCGCTAGTCCTGCGCCCAATCCTATCCAGCCCGTGGAGGATGCTGAGGGCGGTCATTCTGTTACTACTTATCCTCTGCGCCCTCTTCCTGCCGCTATATCTATCCGGGCCCGACCAGTCCTCAGGCGTGATCGCTTACGGGAGGAGCTGGGAGAACAACGATTCGATCTTCCGGATATTAATTTTAATCTCGGATTACTCTCTCGGCACCCTGGGATTCCATACGTACCGTAAATACGCTATGGCGCGTGTGATCGCGGCCTCTCTCACAATTTTGTGGATAGCGTATATGTCGTACAGGAAGCCCGCCGAAAGCGACTTCTTCAAAAAAAGCCTCTTTATAATCGCGTTCGTTTTTCTCGTCGGTCCGACCGAGTTCCCCTGGTATTACACGTGGCTCCTCCCCTTTTTAGCCCTTCTGCCGAGATTCTCGCTCATCACGCTGACCGCCCTGCTCCCGCTCTACTACCTGAGGTATTATTTCGAGCCCCGGGGAGAGCCGGAAGCATTCGCAAATATAATCGTCTGGCTCGAATTCGCGCCTGTCTGGATACTTCTCTATCTCGAATGGAAGAGGGGAACAAGAGAGTTTATCGGGAACAGGTTCTCGTGAGGATGTCCCGCAGCTCGGGAATAACCCTTTCCGCGGCCTGCCTGCCGGCCTCGACAATCAATTCGCCCCGATGGAAATCGAGGACTCTGATATCCGAGAGCGGAGGGGTGATGACGATGTCCGGGGGGTTGTCCCTGAAGCTATACTCCGTAAGCCTCCTCTGAGCGACTATGGAACTCCTCTGTATGATATCGACGAGGGACATATCGATCTCGCCTTCCTGGTCCTTCGCTCCGATCAAATCCTCCATGTAGAACTTCTCGGCCAGAGAGCGGATATAGTCCGCGAACATAGATCTATTCTTCGCGCCCCTGCTTATCGGGGAGAGGTTGCTCAGCAGATCGACCGCAACGACGACGTCGGCGCCGAGACGCCTGAGTGCGTTCACGGGTACGGGCTCCAGGACTCCGCCGTCCACAAGTATTTTACCCCCGTCTATTACGGGCTTGAACAGACCCGGAATAGACATGCTGGCGTGTACGGCCCTGTAAAGATTCCCGCGCGTAAAAGTAACGATTTCGGCTTTATTCAGATCGACCGCGAGAGCGGCGAAGGGTTTTCCTAAATCCTCTATATTTTTCACATGCACTATATCGTTCAGCAGGCGCTCTATATAGTTGCCGCTGAAGAGGCCCTTCCGCGGCCATGTGGGGCCGAGAAGAAATGGGAGGTCCTTTACTCCGTACCGTCTCGAGATGCGCTCTAATTCGGAGAGCTTCCCCGAAGCGTAAACCGCGCCTACGAGCGCCCCGATGCTCGTGCCCGCTACGATGTCGAATTCAATGCCCGCCTGCCCGAGAGCCTTGAGTACGCCTATATGGGCGAACCCTTTGGCCCCTCCCCCTCCGAGCGCGATCCCTACTTTCATATCTTTTTCCATGAGAATTTCATCTTGCGCAAGCCGTACGGGAAGCCCGAGGGTATTTTGATCCGGTCACGCCTTCTGCGATATCCGAAGGGCCTGGTCTATGTCCCAGAGAATGTCGTCGAGCGTCTCGAGGCCGACGGAAATCCTGACCATCTCGGGGTTCACGCCCGCCTCCGCCTGCTCGTCTTCGCTAAGCTGGCGGTGCGTGGTCGACGCCGGATGAATTACGAGCGTCTTTGCGTCGCCTACGTTAGCGAGGTGACTCAGGAACTCGACGCCCTCTATGAACCTGATCCCCGCCCCCCTGCCTCCCTTAATTCCGAAAGTGAAGATCGAGCCCGCCCCTTTGGGCAGGTATTTCCGCGCGAGACCGTTATACGGGCTATCAGGCAGTCCCGGATAATTAACCCAGGTGACTGCGGGATGGCTTTTAAGGAATTCCGCCGCGGCCAGCGCGTTCGAGCAGTGTCTTTCCATCCTGAGGTTGAGCGTCTCGAGTCCCTGAAGGAAGAGGAACGCGTTAAAGGGGCTCAGCGCCGGGCCGTACGCCCTCAGTATCTCGCACCTCGCCTTCATCGTAAATCCGAAATCCCCGAAGGTCTCATAGAACCTCACCCCGTGATACGACTTCGAAGGCTCCGTCATTCCGGGGAATTTCCCGTTGTCCCAGGGAAACCTGCCCGACTCGACGAGCACGCCGCCGATCGATGTGCCGTGCCCGCAAATGAACTTCGTCGCCGAATGCACTACGATATCGGCTCCGAAATCCATCGGCTTGCAGAGATACGGGGTCGCGAAAGTATTGTCGACGACGAGCGGCACGCCCGCCTCGCGCGCGATATTAGAAACGGCTTCTATGTCGAGCACGTTCCCGAGCGGGTTGCTTATGGTCTCGGCGAAAAGGGCTTTCGTTTTCTTCGTTATGGCCTTTCTGAAATTCCCGGGCTCGTCAGGGTTGACGAATTTCACGTTTATACCGAGGTCCCTGAAATTGACGTCGAACTGCGTATATGTGCCCCCGTAGAGGGTGCTCGAGGATACTATCTCGTCCCCTGATTTCAGTATCGTAAGCAATGCGACCATCTGAGCCGCCATGCCCGACGCGACGCCGACCGCGGCCCTCCCTCCCTCGAGCGCGGCCATCCTCTCCTCGAACACGGCGTTCGTGGGATTCATTATGCGGCTGTAGATATTTCCGAACGTCTGGAGGTTAAAGAGGCTCGCAGCGTGGTCGGAGCTGTCGAACACGTAGGCGGCCGTCTGGTATATAGGCACGGCCCGCGAGCCGGTAGCCGCGTCGGGGAGCTGCCCCGCGTGTATGCACAAAGTTTCAAACCCGAATTTCCTGTCAGCCATCTTTACCCCTCCTGAGATTCCGGGCCGCGAAAAGGCGGAGAAAAAAATTAACCGGTTTCCTTAACGCCCCGGCGTCTTCACGGCAAATAAGCTACGGGACATGTTTCGGCCTTTTGGACGAAATTATCCCGCGGTTGACCCCGATAAAATTAATCCCCCCGAAGAGCCGTCCGTGCTCTATCTTCATGCACCTGTTCATGACGACCTCGAGCCCCGCCTCCCTCGCGCGCTTCGCGGCCTCCTCGTTAATAATCCCGAGCTGCATCCATACGACTTTCGCCCCTATCTTTATCGCGTCTTCGACTATGGGCGGGACGTCTTCTGACTTCCTGAATATCTCGACGACTTCGACCTTCTCCGGAATGTCCAGGAGGCTCGCATAACACTTCTCACCGAGGATCTCTTTATGCCCGGGGTTGACCGGAATTATCCTGTAGCCGTGCTCCTGGAGGTACTTGGCGGCGAAATAGCTCGGTCGGTTCCATTTGTCGGAGAGCCCGACGACGGCAATTGTTTTATAATCGTTCAATATCCGGCGGAGTGTCTTTATGTCTTCCATTACCGTCTCCTCTCCCGGAATAATTTACACCAGAGAGCGGTTCCATTACAAGAATATTAGCTAAGGGGGGATTACAGCCCGGAGCGTTGTTGACACTCTATCCGCGATTCCATATTCTTGAACTAATCATGGAAGCCGCGAAAAAAGAGTACCGGATTAATAAACCGCAGCTGCCTCCGGGGCCGAGGGGCCTGCCTTTCATAGGCTCCCTTCTCGACTATTTCAGAGACCCGCTCGGTTTCCTCACAAAGATTTCAGAAGAGTTCGGGGACATCGTTTACTTCAGACTGGGCTCGCGGAGGTTATACCTCCTGAACGACCCGGAGCACATCAAGGACGTGCTCGTCACACACAACCGCAACTTCACCAAGAGCCGCGCGCTTAACCGGGCCAGGATAGTCCTGGGCGATGGGCTTCTCACGAGCGAAGGGGAGTTACACCTGAGACAGAGGAGAATCGTTCAGCCGGTATTTCACTACAAGAGGATAAAATCCTACGGCGACGTTATGGCTGAACACGGCTCGCGCACGGGCGGGGGATGGAAGAATGGAGACACGGTCGATATGCACGCGGAGATGACGAGGCTCACGCTCGCAGTCGTGAGCAAGACCCTCTTCGACGCCGACGTCGAATCCGAATCGGACGAGATCGTCAAATCACTCACGGAAATTGTGAACCTTTTTCCGAGGTTCGTATTCCCGTTCTCCGAAATCCTCGACTACCTGCCCCTCCCGGGGAATAAACGCGGGCTTCTTGCGGTGAGCCGGCTCGACAACGTGATTTACAGACTCATAGACGAAAGACGGAGGGATGCGGGGCAGAAAGACGACCTCCTCTCGATGCTGCTCGAAGCGAGGGACGAAGAGGGGGACGGGAAGGGTATGAGCGATAGGCAGGTGAGAGACGAGGCGATAACCCTATTCCTTGCCGGGCAGGAGACGATGGCCAATTCCCTCACGTGGACGTGGTATCTCCTCTCTCAAAACCCCGGAGCCGAAAAGAAGCTCCACGAAGAGATCGACACCGTTCTGGGCGGGCGGCTTCCTTCCATGAACGACCTCGGCAAGCTCCCATATACGCACGGGGTTTTCAAGGAGGCCCTCAGGCTCTATCCCGCGGCATGGACGCTCGCCCGGCGCGCTATAGAGGATTACCGGGTCGGCGGATATGTAGTCCCCGCGGGGGCGGATATATACATGAGCCAGTTCGTCGTGCACCGTGACGGGCGTTTTTATCCGGACCCGCTCAAATATGACCCCGAAAGGTGGGGATCGGAAGAGGATTCGCGCCTCCCCAAATTCGCCTACTTCCCGTTCGGTGGAGGGCCCAGGCGCTGTATAGGGGAGCCCTTCGCGTGGATGGAGGGCGTGCTTCTGATCGCCGCAATCGCCTCCCGGTGGAAGATGAGCCTCGCTCCGGGCCAGAGGGTCGAGCCTGACCCGCTTATCACTATCCGCCCGAAGTACGGGATGAGGATGACAGTCGAGAAGAGGTAGGTTCTATTTCCTGTGACTGTTCATGTAACGGAAATACGCGATCAAGTCATTCAAGTCCTGATCGCTCAGATCGGGGTGGTCGGGCATCTGGGTATATCGATACTCGGACGGGTGCTTGATAAACTCCTTTATCATATATTCCGAGCGGTAAGTAACGATACTCCGGGGAGCGTTTAAGTCGGGGCCCACCTTGCCGCCCTGCCGGTTCATCGAATGACACCTGACGCACCTCCCCTTGTATATCTCGTAACCCTTATACGCGGCTGAATCCATTTCCGCACCGTCCGGATAGACGAGAGGGTACTGGTCTGAAAAGCGCATGATATTGATGGATGCTATCTGCCAGGGCCACGGGTATTCGTTTTCCGGAAGCTGGTCTTTGCCGGTCCATACGAGATAAAACGGGCCGGGGCTCGCCCCGGTCCTGCCTATGGGCTCCCAATTATTCGAGTCGAGATCGGCAAAAACCAAGTACCCCCCCTTCTCTTCCATTTTGGAGAGAACGGACACGCTTTCATAGCCGTCGAGCGCCGTAAACGCGATATCGGTATAGTCAGGGCTGTCCAATAAGTCGCCGTACGCCAGCCTGAGCACGTCCTCGACCTTGAACCCCTCGTACCTCTTGGACTTCTTATACTCCGTATCGTATAGCTCGATACGTTGCGCCTCGAGCTTCGTCTTTAGCTCGCCCAGGCCTATCTCCTTTACCGCCTTACCGGAAACAAGAAATTTAAGTCCGGGGCTCTCTTCCGCCGAACGGGAATATTGCAAGAAGCCGGTCAACAGGAAGAGAGCAATGGAAAATGATAGAAGCCGAATAAATTTATCGAGTATCGTCCTGGCGCCCAAATTCACCCCTTCTTGCGGAATCTCATTTCACCACGACTTCAACGCTGTCCCGGCTCTCGACCCCGTACTTGATGCTGTCGGAACGCCCCGAGGAATCCACTACGACGAGGCGGTGTGTGCCCGCTGTGAGCGGTATGAACGTTTTCTTGTAAGGACGCGTCGAGGCCACGAGCTCCCCGTCCTGATACCAGTAGAGCGCGTTTACCTCCTCGCTCACCCCTGCTATGAGCTCGACCCTCTGATACTCGGCCGGCATGCCTTTGAGCACGCGGTAAGGGGTCGATTTATCCGGCGATAATATCTGAGGGGGGCGCTCGGAAGAGACGTCTTTGCAGTGGGGACTCAGGGGAGGGATAGCATCAGACCGTTTGCCCTCGGCCACCCACCAGGCGACGAGCTCCGGGGGATACGTTGTAACAACACGCGATTCGTGAGGGCGCTCTCCGATACAATCACCAAGAAGTAAATCTCCGGTCTCCGAATCTACAAATATCTTCTTCGAGTAATTGTCTCTCGGAATTCTGGATACGCCTTTTATGTACGTGATTTTGTCCCTATCCTCGCAGTACGGCGTCGGGAGCAGGTGGCTCTCCCTGCAGACCTCGATCGTGCCGAGGTTGAGTCCTTCGGGCCTGCCTATTCTCGAGCCGTCCCCCTCGATCCCCCTGAAAACATCGAATAGAATGGGCGCGGCGTGCTCGGAGCCCGAGATGCCTTTCTGTCCCCTGCCGTCAGGATTGCCGACCCAGACGCCTATGGTGTATTTGCTGGAGAACCCGAGGGACCACGCGTCCTTGTGTCCGTACGACGTGCCCGTTTTCCACGCGACTTCCGGTATGTCCTCCGTGAGCGCCCATGTGTTGGCCGGCATATCGGGGCGCTTGAGACCGGTAAGTATTTCCGTTATAAGGTATGATGCCTCGGGGGAGAACAGTTCAGTTGCCTCGCCGTCGTGTTTCGCGTCTTCGGCGACAATCAATGGCTCGTGCTCACCCCCCCCGGCGAGCGTCGCGTAGAGGTTCGCCAGATCGAGAAGCCTCACTTCCCCTGATCCGAGTATAAGCGGAAGCCCGTACTTATTAGACGGCCTGTCGAGTGTCGACAGACCGGCCTTTAAAAGCAAATTGTGAAAATCCTTGAGGCCGACCCTGGCCAGCATCCTCACGGCCGGGGCGTTTAATGAAAGTATCAGGGCGTTCTCGAGGGTTATCCTCCCCCTGTATTTGCTGTCGTAATTCTCGGCGACGTATCCCGAGAAGTCGGTGGGTATGTCGAGCACGTAGGAATCGGGCACTGCTATACCCTCGTCAAGCGCCATAGCGTAAAGAAACGGCTTAAGGGCGGAGCCGGGTGAGCGTTTGGCGAGCGTGAAATTGAACTGACCCGAATGCGCCTTATCGAAGTAATCCGCCGATCCCACCATGGCTCTCAATTTCCTCGTGTCGTTCTCTATAACGACAATCGCCAGGTTGTCTATGCCGTCGTTCCTCAATAGTCCGATGTGCCGCCTGGCCACTTCCTCGGCTATCTTCTGAATTGACGAATCGAGCGAAGTTTTCAGGCTTCCGCCTTTCGAAATATCTCTGTACACGTATTCCGAGAAGTGCGGCGCCGAGAAGGGCTGGGGTTTTCTTCTTCGGGGCACAGACTCTTTCCTGCCCTCCGCCGCCTCATCCGCCGAAATAACCCCACTTGCGGCAAGCTGACCCAGGACTTTATTTCTCTCCCTCTCCGAGTCCTTCGGGTTCCTGATCGGGTCGTAGGCCGCGGGCGAGCGCGGGAGTGCCGTGAGCAGTGCTATCTCGCCCGGCGAAAGCGCGCGCGGGCTCTTCCCGAAGTAAAAATAAGACGCAGCGCCCACTCCCTCTATGTTGCCGCCATAGGGGGCCAGGTTCAGGTAGATTTCGAGGAGCTCGTCGTCTCTAAAAATTCGCTTCAGCTGAATTGCGCGGAACGCCTCTTCCGCTTTAGAGAAGATAGTCCTCGGCTTAGGGTCGGTCATGCGGGCAATCTGCATCGGTATCGTGGACGCGCCCGAGACGACCCTTCCCTCTTTTATGTTGGTGTAAAAGGCCCTCATAAGAGCGAAAGGATTCACGCCCGGATGCGCGTGGAACCACCTGTCTTCAGAGGCGATCACGGCTCGGGTGAGCTTCGGGGAAACGTCCGCGAGCTTTACGGGGAAGCGCCAGCGCTTGTCCCCGGGCAGAAAGAACCTGAGAGGCCTGCCGTCCCTGTCCGTGATAACGGCCGTCGGCTCTCTTCGGAGCGATTCCACCGGAAAAGGGAATAAGGAATCGAGCGCCAAAAAAAGTATGAGCGCGGAGAGGACAAATGCGGACGACGATAGAAAAACTATCGCCGCTATTTTCTTATATCGCCCGGCAGCTCTCGGCATTACTATTTATCTCCGTACGACTATCGCGCGGGCCCGATACCCGCGGGGCTATTGTCTCATCTTAACGACGAACGGGTTCCCGAGTTTTCCCGTATACCTGATATTGGGCGAATACATCGCCTCCGCCTGAACGGGCGGCACATTGAATGTGCCGGGATTAACGACGCGCAGAAGAGCGTAGTAGTTGTACCATTTGGCGTCGGGCAGGTCCGTGAATATCAGTATGCGGTCGTCCCTTATGTCGAGGTATCCGGGTTCTATACTGTCGCCCGTCGCCCAGGAAAGGGTCTCAGTCGTCTTGAGCCTCGGGTTCTCCACCTCGAACCCCGAAGGCAGCAGGTTCTCTATCACCACGTTTTGAAGACTTCCGGACGCGCTCTGTATCTTCGTCCTGACTACCACAAGGTCGCCCTGAACGATGTTATTGGGATCGAGCGGGGCGCCGTCCCTCGTCAGGAATTCCCTCTCCACGAGGAGCCCGTCCTGTACGGGCTTGAACCCCTTTTTCGTCGGGAAGCCGCTCGTTATCAGGGTATAGAACGCGCTCCCTTCCTTAAACCCGGCGTCCATCTTTATGCTAACCGGTTTGTCGCCCGTAATGCCTGTGAGACTCAGGGTCGCTTCGCTGCTGAAGCTCGCTTTCTCCTCGTCCCCCACGTATACCTTCCCCGTGTAAGGCGGGGTCTCGCTCTGTCTCTTGACGAACTGGCCTATGGCCAGGAGTGCGAAAGAGCTCTCCTGAGTGGTCCACCATGCGTTTAACTGTGCGTCCCTCGACAGCCGCTCGACGAGCGCTGGGACTCTCGGGTCCTCGGGGTTGACATCTAGTATAGCCATGAGCAGTATGGCGCGGTTCCTGATAGTGGAATTGAAATTGCCTCCGGTCTGCCTCGCCACCTCTTCCACGTCGTCCAGGCCCTTGAGCAGCCCTTCCAGAGCGGCCGCGTTCCCTGCGGCGGCGTATGCGCCGCCCAAGAGCGCCTTCGATTCGACTGTGAGCTCGCCTATGTGACGGTCCCTGATGAAATCCATGGTGCTCATATCCGGCTTCCCGTCACGGCTAAGGACGTATAACGCGTAGACCGCCCTCTCGAGCTCTCCCGTGCTGTAATCGGGCTTCGCTTTGGCGACGTTCTTCAAATATTCGATCATTCCCGAATACAAGGAGTCATCGACGAAGTATCCCGCCTTACGGGCCTCGACGAGGAAATGCGCGGCGTATATGCTCACCCACGGCTCGGGCTCGACGCCTCCCGGCCAGAGAGAGAATCCTCCCCCCGCCACCTGCATCGTGCCTATCTGTCTTATCCCTTCCTGAACCATGGCCGCGGGGTCGGCTTTCTTGAACAGATCGGGGTCTATCTCTTTTGCAATATCGGAAAGGTATACGAGCGGGAATACGCGGGAAGTGACCTGTTCGAGACACCCGTACGGGTATTGAAGCAGGTATTCGAGTTTCCCGGAGAACTCTATCAGAGGGAGCTTGCTTATATAGAGCTCTCTGTTTATAGTCCCCGCGCGGTAAGATTCCGTATTTTCGATTGCGAGCTCAGTGTCGGCATTTTTTATGCTGCCGAGGTTCTCCGCCCTGCTCATGGGGAGGTCGGGGAGGACCGGAACGTCCATGTCGGAGTTTGTGGATTCGCCGTTACCAGACGCGGAGATATTGAGACCGATCGCGCCCGTCTCGTCGGCCGTATCAACGACGAAATATATCGTCTTCTCTCCGCCGTTCGGAATCTCGGCCTCTATTTTCGCTTCCTTTGCGTTGCCGGCTTTTTCCTTTGCATCCCCGCCGCTTTTCATCTCTGCGACGGAACCGGGTCCGGTTATCACGGTATTTATGGCAAATACGCCGTCCTTCTTAGTGTCGTTCCTGACGGAGACCGGTATGACGACGCTTTCGTTGAGCGAAAAGAACCTGGGCGCTGTCGGGAGAAGCACTATAGGGGATTTCACGCGTGTGAATTTCTCGGACGAGCCGAACTCCTCGCCCTTTTCGGCCACGGCCATGATACGGACGGCTCCCTGGAACTGAGGCATATCGAATTTGAACACGGCCTTCCCCTGGGCGTCCGCTTTCAGCACGCCCGACCAGTAGGCGACCGGCTTTACCCTCCTTATGCCCTGGGTGCTCAGGAACTGCAATTCTTTTCTGGCTCCGAATCCGCCGCCCGGGGGCGATAACCCGAGAGATACGTCCGGCAGGAGGAGCGAAAACGTGTCATATGCGGTCACTTCGAGCGCGAGCTTCCTGTAAAAATAGGTAAACGGGTCGGCGGTCTTCTGGTCAATGAGCTGCAATATGCCTTCATCCACGGCCGCGATCGTGACTGTCGCGCCGGGAACCGTTTTAACCCCTATCTCCAGAGGAGTGAGGGGCCTGATTTCCTCGGGCGCCGTGATTTCGACGTTTATCTTGTTAGCCGTGCGGTCCACGTTTATCGGAATTGCTCCGAAAGCCCTCCCCGCCGAGCCGGGCTCAAGCTCCTTTACGCCCCTGACGAGGGTAGCCGTGACGTATGCGTTAGGCCTGAATTTCTCGCTGATCGGTATGTCGATTGTCGCTGTGTTGCCGTCGAGAGTATGCGTTTCGGTGTAGTACACGCCTTCCCGCTCGACGGTAATGAGGAGTTTCCCCGAGAACGGCGCACGCACCTGAAGCTTGGCCGTCTCGCCCGGCATATACTCAGCCTTTTCTAGGTCGAGGTCTATGCGCGCAGGGTTCTCGATCGCCCAGGGTGAAAACCCCCATCCGCTCGCATAGAACTGGATCTGAGTGGAGGCGCCGCCCTTCGGATCGGTCAGTACCACCCGGTAGCTCCCGAATTCGGGAGCGGTAAAAGTGAAGCTGCCTTTGGACACCCCGCTGTCTATAGTCATCGAATTCAGAAGCACGGAATCGCGCTTCGATTCGTAGCTGTAGTTCCCGCTGGACGTCCTCCTCAATACGGTATTCCATACATCTTTATAAAATTCCGCCTTTAATGCCCCGGTTTTTACCTCCTCAGTACCTTCGCCTTTCGGGGAGAGGGCGACGTACTCGAACTCTACCTCTTTCCCGGGCTCGGCAAATTCATCAGGGGTCTTCCGCTTGAGCCCCAGGTAATAGGGATAAGGATCGACATTTACCCGCCTGAGCGAGTTCACGCCGCGGCCGCCCGTTTCCTGGACTCGCGCGGTTATCTGGGCCTGAAGGGACGAGGCGGGCCTTAGCCCTTCGGGTATCTTGACGGTGAATTTTTTTACACCCTCGGCATCGAGATAACCTTCCGAGCGGAAAATCTCCTTGGAATCGTATTTCCTGTCAGGGTTGGTGAAGACGTACCCGTCGTAGCCCTCGGGAAGGAAAGGGTTCTCCACAAGGTCTATGAGCGTCTGTACAGAGAGTCCCGAGGCAGGGGGACCGAAGAGATATGAGCTTCTTACGTCGTACTCGAGTTCTTTACCCAGGGGGACGTTGTCCTCGTCCGTCTCGATCTTGACCTTTATGCGGTCCGGGATGAATTCCTCCACCTGAAAGAGGTACTGCCCTATGAGCTCGTCTCCGGCCAGCACTTCGATTGTATTGTTCCCGGTCGGAGCGAATTCGGGTATCAGTATCGAGAATGATACGATACCTTCATCGTTTATGGTTTCCTTTATCGTCTTGACTTCACGCCCTCTCGCGTCCTTCTGCTTGAGTACGATGGGCATCGACGAGGGCGTATTGAGGTTGGAATCTCTCACTATCGCGACGCCCTCTACCGTCTCTCCGGGGCGGTATATATCCCTCTCGCCGTATACGTAGGCGGTATACCCCAGAGTCGACGGCACCGCGCCCCCGACGTCGAGCCCCGACGTGTCTATCTGCATATTGTCGAGAATGAGGAAACTGAAATCGGCGCCTTTCTGCACGGTCACCATATAGGGTTTGTTATCGATAAATTTCTGTGTGAGCCCAGACGCTCTGAAGATACCTTTTTTGTCCGTCAACCCCCTCGCGATAAGCTGGTTCTGGCTGCTGATGACCCTCACATCCGCGCCCGCTATCGGTTCGAGGTTCGAAAACGACGAGGTCCAGACAAGGAAATCGTCCTTGCCTTTCTTGGCGACGATGCCTATATCCGTAATCAGCACCCACTTCTGCACGCCCTGATACTCCCCTGAGGGCAGCACGCCTACCTGATAGAGGCCGGGCTCGTTCTGAGGTATGTATTTCTGAAGATCAAGGACTGTGGAGACTTCCTCGTTCTTCTTGTTCGCTATTTTGTAATCGAGCTGTTCAGCAACAAGGCCGCCCATGAAATCCCCGACGGTGCCCTGATAGAATTCGTCCCGCCAGACCGAGTATCCGTAGGACTGAAAGAGAAAGAAGATGTTGTTGAGATAAACGCGGTCGACCGTCAGCTCGACGCTCTCCATATTTATAGATTTCAGCACTACGGCCCGTGTGCCCTTGGAGTCGAGGAACATCCCCGGGCTTTCGAACTCAAGCTTCGGAGTGAGATCGGCGAACTGAATCTCCTTTTTGTATTCCTCCCTGAGGACGGCGTCGTCGAGTGCAGGAAGCCCCTTCGCTATCGAGAGCTGGTATTTACTCCCGGGGACGAAATCACCGGTCAAGATAAGGTCGTTCTGGACCCTTTTTACGGTGTAATTCACCTTGGGGTCGACAGAGATGTAATCGGCCGCTATGTCGGGGCTCACGGAGGAAGAAAAGCCCAGGTCGATAGAGGATTTCGGGTATTCGGATTTGGGCTCGGCACTCCTCACTGCGAGCTTGTCTTTTGATCCGAGCGTGATCTTCTCGACATAATCTTCCCCGAGAGCGACGTTCCCTTCTGCGGGCGTGAGGTCGCCTACGATGACCAGCTTGAGCTCCCGTTCCGCCGCCATCTTCTCGATGGGGTCGCTGCTCCACTTGATAGTGGTATTCCAATAGTCGGTGATGAGCTTAATGGGTATCAGCTTTTCCTCTCCGTCTTTCTCCGCAGGGAGCTCTATCAGGCTGATTTTCCGAGCCATCACAGTCGGATCGACCGTGTAGTTGAAGTCAATCGTGCCGACGAGCGTCACAGTATTCTTCCGGTCCGGCACCGGCTCTTCCGCCACGGTAGCCTGCTCGATTTTAAATTTATCCGTGCGTATCTCGAACTCGGTCTTTCCGCCGAGAGCCTCGCCTGGCTTTAGAAAATTATCCGGCTTCAGTGTAATCGTGTAATCGGTGGCCATGTTAAACCTGTAGGACGCCTGAAAGCTAAGCACGTTGGGCGTTTTCCAGGTCCAGGAGCCGTTAACGGGGGGATTTATGACGGCGGGGTCGCGTCCCAGAATCTCGCCCTCCTCGCTCTTCCCGATGGGCTTGTTGAATATTATGTCGACAAAAGTGTTGTCCTGGGTATCGAATTTGACCTCCACGACCGATACGCCGCCGCTTATTCCGGTCAAAACCTTTTTCGCGCCCGTCACGGGTAGATTGTTTTTGGCCAGGAGGAGTCCCATAATGAGGACTATCAAAACAAGGAGCGCTATTGCTACATTTTTCGGGTCTCTGAAAGCGGGTCTATTTTCTGAAGAATTATCCATATGCTCATCCTCTCCGTATTCGAATAAATTCGGTCACTTATTATATCGCCCTTTTCGGTGAAAATCCGTTAAGAGATTATAAATCAGCTTAATCGAAATTTCATGCCCCCTTAACGCATCGAGAAGAAATCAGAAGGTAGGTTCCTGAGATGAGCGGGGGAGGGTCATGCCTGAAAAACAAAATGTAATAACCTCGATGAATCAAGCCCTGGAAGAAACGAAACTCGGGGGTCTGCATTGGAGGGTATGGTTTCTGTCCGCAATGGGCGTTTTCCTCGACGGTTTTGACCTGTTTATTATCGGCGTCGCCCTGCCGCTCATTAGCCGGGAATTCTCTCCCGGGCCATTCGTGACCGGACTCATTGGGGCCGCGGCGGTATTGGGTTCGATATTCGGGGGCATCCTCGGGGGATGGTTTACAGACCGTTACGGGAGAAAAGCCCTATACCTTGTCGACCTGGCTTTCTTTATCATCTTCGGATTACTTACCGCATTTTCATGGGACGTATGGTCCCTCGTCGTGTTCAGGTTCTTCCTCGGACTCGGGGTCGGGGTCGATTACCCTATTTGCGCCTCCTATGTTTCAGAATTCATGCCGAGCCGTATCAGGGGAAAGATGCTGATAGGGGCTTTCAGCTTCCAGGCCGCGGGAATGCTAACCGGCGCTGTAGTAGGCGTCGTCGTGCTCAATTTATTTCCCGAATCCGGGGCATGGCGGTGGATGCTGGGCCTTGGGATAGTGCCCGCAGTAATTGTTTTAGTGTTGCGTACGACCGTACCCGAAAGTCCCAGGTGGCTTATAGACAAGGGGTATTTTGAAAAAGCGGGGGCCGTCATGGCCATGATCGTACCAGCCCTGAAAGACCAGATTAACACATTAGTGGCCGATGCCGCGGCGCACGCAAAAAAAGTAAAAGCAAAGAAATTCCGGTACGGCCAGCTGCTTGCCAAGAAGTATATGCGGAGGACCGTCCTCGCTGTCGTGCCGTGGTTCTGCATGGATATCGCAACGTATGGTATCGGGTTATTCACCCCGACGATTCTTGCGATAATTACATACGATAAAGAGACGAATTTCATTCTGAAAGACCTGGCAGCCACAAAAGGCGCCGCCTATCTGGATACATTCCTTATCGTCGGGTTCCTCCTGAACATCCTGCTCGTGGACAAATGGGGGAGAATCAGGCTCCAGATTCTGGGCTTCGGGGGTATGGCGCTCGGACTCTCCATACTGGCGATAGCCACGGCGACGGGATCGCAGGGTGATGCAAACCCCTTCCTCGTAATACCCGGCTTTATTCTATTTAACCTTCTGATGAACATGGGACCCAACGCCACGACCTTCATTCTGCCAGCCGAGCTGTTCCCCACGAGCATGCGTGCGTCCGCGCACGGGATCGCCACATCGGCCGCAAAGCTGGGCGCCGCGTTCGGCATCTTCTTAATGCCCATACTTAGATCTTCCGTGGGCATACCATCGACCCTAATCGTAGTCGCCGCTACCACGATTTTGGGACTCCTCGTAACGGCCATATTCCAGGTACACACCACTGGGAGATCCCTGGAGGAGATAAATCCAGGCGATATCCGGTAACAGCCCTATATTGATAACGCCTTAATCTCCCCCATAATTATTAGCATCCGGAAATAAACCGACGACACGAAATGAAACTGAAAGGCAAGACGGCCATAATCACGGGGGGCGGTACGGGGATCGGAAAGGCGACAGCCCGCCTGTTTGCCGCAGAGGGTGCAAACGTAGTCATTACGGGCAGAACCGAAAAAACATTAAAGGAAGCGGCCGACGAGATGGAAGAAGACGGTATTGAAATCAGCTACATCCTAAGCGACGTCTCAAAGGAGTCGGACTGCGTAAAGACCGTAGAAAGCACAATGCGCAGCTACGGCCGCATAGACATACTCTTCAATAACGCAGGGGTTTGCTACAAATCGAACACACACGAAACGGATACCGGCATGTGGGACGAGACTTTCGATATCAACGTTAAGGGCGTTTATCTTATGTCCAAGCACGCGCTACCCCACATGATCAGGCAGGGGGAGGGCGCTATAGTGAATAACTCGTCGATACTGGGATTAAAGGCGTCCCCGGCGGGCTTTGCCGCCTACAGCGCCTCCAAAGGAGCCGTGAACCAGCTCACGAGAAGCATGGCGCTCGAATACGCGGATAAGGGGATCAGGGTAAACGCCGTCTGCCCCGGGACCATATACACCCCAATGATGGACGCGCTGTTTGAGGAATGGGGGGACAGGGAACTCGGTGAAAAGCGTTATATCTCTGTACACCCCATAGGACGCCTGGCACAGCCCGAGGAAATAGCCCGCGCGGTCTTGTTTCTATGCGACGATAAAATCAGGTTCATTACCGGAGCGATGCTCTCCGTGGACGGAGGGATGAGCGCAAAATAATATATTACTAAAATTAGACCTTTATAGCGTAATCGGGATCGGATAATATTCCATTGGCACAACCTCCCATAATGACTGCTTCCGAAGCGATTCCATGGAGGATAAAAAGATGAAGGAGAAAAAAATCGGCGTCGATTATTCGATACTTCATCAGATAGACAGCCCGGCCAACAGGCTAATAAGGGATTCTATCTGGGGCAAGGAAAACGACATCGGTCAGCAATCGTTCACCACTCCCAGGTACCTTGACGACCTCGTAAGAAGGCTTCGTATCAGTGAAAATAATTACATGCTCGACATAGGAAGCGGCGTCGGCGGCCCGGCCCTGTACATTGCGAGCAAGACCGGGTGCAGAATAGCAGGTGTCGATATTTCAAACGTGGGTGTGGATATGTCGGTGAAGCTGGCTAAAAAATCGGGTCTCGAGGGACAAGCGGAATTTCATCTCGGGGACGCGATGAAGACCCCCTTCCCCGATAACACGTTCGACATCGCGATAAGTTTAAACGTAATGAATGTATTCAAGAACAAGGTCGGGCTTTTCAGGGAAGTGCTCAGGGTACTGAAGAAGGACGGAACATGGGCGTTTCTGAGCGGGACATTCGACATGCCCGACGATCCGGAAGTAACAAGAAAAATGGCGCGCGGATACCTGATCCCTCAGTACTACGACTCTCTTCCGAATTACCGCCGCATGCTCAAGGAAGCGGGCTTTCAGATAGAGGAGATTACCGAGTATGTGTCGGACTTCAGGGTTCAGAACAAGAAATGGGGCGACGCGTACAAGAAACACTATGAGGAAATCGTAAAGGAACAGGGCAGGGAAAACACCGATTACCATATCGAGTATTTCGACACATACCTCCAGCTGATCGACGAGGGAAAGGCTGCCAATCACCTCATCATATCCAAAAAGCCCTGATCCTGCCTGACACCGCTAACTTAAGTAGTAATACTAAAGTATGATAGCAATCCCCGCGATCAATCTTTTAAATTATCAGAAATTAAACCTTGAGAGACTATGTATTTATAGTCTATGATTCTAGGAGAGGATGAGTTAATGAATAAAACGTACGGGTTTGCGGATTTGGTGCTATATTCGACGATATTCGCCGGATTAATAATAGTGCTTTTTTCCTAGCTTAACTACATCTTGCCTTTTGCTTCTCTTAAACCCTCTTATTTCCTTAATAGGATCTAGGAGGGTTTTTCATATCCTGCACTTCCATTCCTCCCTCAGCATACCGTAGACGATGTGGTCCACATAGTGGTCATACAACCACTCGGCCTGCCGGATGGTCCCCTCTTCGGTGAACCCCAGCCTTTCCGGAACCGCCCTGCTGCGCTTGTTTTCGGTAGCGCACCTGATTTCGACACGGTTCATTCCGAGGTTGCCGAAAGCATAGTCCAGAAGACACCGGCACGATGCGGTCATAATCCCTTTACCCTGAAAATCCTCCGCAAGCCAGTATCCGATGCTTGTCGAATGATTCAGCCAATCCACCCTGTGAAAGCCGATCATCCCGGCCAAACCCCCGCCGGACCGGATACAGAACTGTAACCCGTTATTCTCTTCATATTGTTTACTGCTGTATTGAATGAAATCAATGGTGTTCTGAATGTATTTGTTGCTGTCGAGCCAGGGCAGCCACTTCCGGAGATACCCTTTGTTCCTGTCAGTAAGCTCGAATAACTCCTCTGCATGGTCCTCACACAGGAGTTCGAGCTCGATACCGCCCTCTATCCTTAATTTGAATTGATCGTCCATGATGTAATCCGCTTCACACGCTTTTTCCGGGAATAACCCCTTGCACCGCATTCAGGAGCCCCATGGGGTCGTCGGTCCCGATCAGGAATCTTTCCCCGCTCCTCATCCGCAGCTCGACCGCGATTAATCCGGATACATTGTAGAGCCAGCCATCGGGCGTTTTCCTTATCCCCCATCCGTAATACCAGGGGTTCCTGACTATCGCGGCAGACTCGATCCCGCTTACCGGAAATTTCTTGCGGATGATCCCGATTCCGAAACGAACCGAGATTTCCCTGTCGTCAACTTCCACCCTCAATGCGGCAAACAAAACCAGGCAGACGGCGAGCAATACAAAAACGGCGACGAATACGATAATGAACCCGTGCAGATAGAAGAAGTTCAACAGTAGATAAAGCCCTGTCCCGATTATCAGAAACATCACATAACCGATTTGCGTGTGCTTGTAGACCCTGCCCAATTCCGGATTTACCTCTCCATGATTTAGATTCAGACCGCTTGATGAGGCGACTGAAACGGGTCGAGCGCTTCGGCCGCCGAGGGGCCTGACAACTTTCTATAAACGTACGCCATCGCGACCATTGTAACGGGTATTGTGACAAATAAGCCCACGAAGAAGCATATGAGACCGGCCAGGTTGATCAACGATAACAGTATCAGGAACAAGAACAGCTCCCACTTGATCCCGTTTGTGAGAGCGGAGCTCTTTGTAAACGCTTCGCCGATTTCCGTATCCTTGTCGGCAATGAAATAGATCACGTATTGATATTTGACCATGAAGATCAGACCGGGGACTATCAGCAATACGAAGCCCGCCACGATCAATAGACTGTAGAGAATATATCCGGCGGCAAACCTCAGGAACAAAGCGGGCGTAAATGGTATTACCTCCGATATCGCCCGTTCGTCATTATCACAGAACTTCAAGGCAATCTTGATGCCGACGATATTTACCGCAATGGTCAGCAGGATATACCCGAGGTTGAAAATAAGGGATAAAAAAGGCAGGCGTTTTTCAAATAGTCCCGCGAATCCGCTGAAGAAAAAACCCGCCACCATCGAGACGACGAGGAAGACGATAAAAATAGCCAGGTTGGCTCTCATAGTCCGCCATCCGAACTCGATTGCCTCTCTTTTTGAGAATCTCTTTACCGGCATCAGCATCTCCTTTCAAACCTGCATTATCGCTGAGTATATAAAACATTACACTCCAATTGCCCGCCTCTGATATTCCTATCCCTGTAAATTTGTTTTTACCGCCGAAAAGAATATGCGTCTGAAGGGATAGAAGACAGGATCAGACGGATAAATCTCCCTCAACCTCTTCCTGTATATATCCACGAACTTTCCCCGAAGCTCCTCGGGCAGGCGCTCGAAATAAGGCCTCAGCATCGTACCCGAAAGCCAGTCCGCCACCGCATCGGTATCCCTCATCACGTGAGGGAATACCTTCTCGAACACATCGATGTTCATACCTCCGCATTGATACAGAATCTCGGCGTACGCATTTATCGACAATACCGGGGATTTCCTCGACCACCCCCTGAGCGCGGTCGCGAAAGGGGGTTCTTTCGCGATCTCGTGCACCAGCAGCTGTGTTTCGTGGTTATGGTTAGACGGGAGCTGAACCGCGATCTGGCCTCCGGGGCTCACGAGTTTAAATAACGCCGGGACCAGAGCCGCGTGATTCTCCACCCAATGTATCGCCGCGTTTGAAAATACGATGTCCCACTCGCCCGTAGCATCCTCTATCGCCCTAAGCTCGAATCTCAGCCCGTCCCTCTCTTTCGCTTTCGCCTGCTCAAGCATCTCGGGAGAAGAATCTATTCCCAGCACGTCGCTTCCGGGCAGCCTGTCGGACAGCATCTCCGTAAGCTCGCCCGTACCGCACCCGAGATCTATTACCGTGAGCCCTTCCCTGACGACGATCAGACTCATGAGGTCTTCGAAGGGCGCGAATCTTTCGGACTGAAATTTATGATAAAGCTCAGGATTCCAGGACATTGTTAGACCTTCGAGCCTCCCCAAGGAATTAAAACTACTTTAACAAACGGTTAATTTCCACCAGGGTACATTTAATTATTTATGTGTTATCATTTTCCCCCATCCGGTAGCCGTTTAATGCAGTCCGGGGGCTCGAATGACGCATTTATTATACATTGCTATAGGGGGGGCAGCAGGGGCCCTGCTGAGGTATGCCGTATCGGGCTTTATACACAACTTCTCGGGCGGAGCGTATCCCTGGGGGACCCTGGTGGTTAATCTCAGCGGCTGTCTGGTTATAGGCTTTCTCTGGCAGTTGTTTGAGAACTTCTCTTTTACGCCCAACATGAGATCGTTTTTGTTCATCGGTATCCTTGGAGCCTATACGACTTTCTCAACGTACGGTCTGGAGACGTTCAACCTCCTGAGAGAGAGAGAAATAGGTTACGTCCTGCTAAATTTCCTCGCAAGCAACATTCTGGGTATTGGAATGGTATTTTTAGGCTTCATAGCGGCCAGATACCTGTCTGGTATCGTCAGGTAGGAGGTATGAATGAACATTTTCAAAGAAGAGCAGCTGCTCAGGATATTCATCGGCGAGAGTGACAACCATAAAGGGAAGGCGCTCTATGAGCAAATCGTATATAAGGCTAGGGAGCTCCATATAGCGGGGGTTACGGTTATCAGGGGCATAATGGGGTACGGAGCCAATAGTAAAATACACTCTGCAAAGATACTCCGCCTCTCCGAGGACTTGCCGATTATCATAGAGATAGTAGACGATGAAGAGAATATTAAAAAGCTCCTGCCCTTTCTCGATGAGAACATCGGGAACGGAATCGTCACAATGGAAAAGATTAAAGTAATAAAGTACCGCGGTTAGACCCATCCAGCCCGGTTTACCACGAATCGAAATTTGTTATCGCCGGCCGGAGCTTGAAGCCTCGATGCGACACATTTAAAATACTTGAGAAACAGATATATAAGGGTTGATTATATGAAGATAGCGGTTGGCAGCGACGAGAGGACATACTTGACTGACTTTGTGATCGAGGAGCTTCGGGGCAAAGGGATTGAAGTCGAGCTCCACGGGCCGCTCGATGGAGAAAAGCTCGAATGGACGGACATCGCCGAGAGGGTCTCCGAAAGGGTGAGGGAAGGAGCCTGCGATCAGGGTATACTCTTCTGCTGGACCGGGACCGGGGTCAGCATCGCCGCAAACAAAGTGCCCGGTATCAGGGCCGCCCTATGCCCGGACGCCAGGACCGCGGAAGGGGCGAGGAAATGGAATGACGCCAACGTGCTCGCCCTGAGCTTGAGGTCTACCTCCCCCGTGGTGGCGAGGGAGATACTGGACGCCTGGTTGGGCTCGGAGCCCGAGGCGGGCGAGAAAAGGAACATCGACAAGGTAAGCGAGATCGAAAAAAAATATTGCCGGTAGCACACCGGGATTAAGCGTTTAAATCCGGAGGAAGAAATGAAGAGTGACGGTTATAACGTCGCAATTGTGGGCGCGACGGGAGCAGTGGGACAGGAAATGATGGATATACTCAGGGAACGGAATTTTCCCGTGAAGGAGCTGAGACTCCTTGCGTCCGAAAGGTCGGCGGGCAGGGAAATCGAATATAACGGCAGCAGGAAAGAAATAGAGAAGCTCGATGAAAATTCCTTCGGAGGCATTGATATAGCGCTCTTTTCCGCCGGAGGGTCGAGGAGTAAGGAATTCGCGCCGGCCGCCGTCGAAGCGGGGGCCGTGGTCGTCGATAACAGCTCCGCGTTCCGAATGGAAGAGGACGTACCGCTAGTGGTGCCGGAGATCAACCCTCACGCAGTCGCCGGATACAAGAAAAGAGGAATTATCGCGAACCCCAACTGCACGACCGCAGTCACGATCATGGCGCTCAAGCCTCTTCACGACCTGGGCAGGATAAGGAGGGTCGTCGCATCGAGCTACCAGGCCGTCTCGGGCGCAGGAGCCCAGGCTATAGAGGAGCTCAGGAACCAGACCCTCGCGTGGGCGAATTCAGAGGAAATAAAGGTTAGGGCATTCCCGCACCAGATAGCGTTCAATCTGCTACCCCACATAGACAGCTTCCTCGAAAACGGATATACAAAGGAGGAAATGAAGCTCCATAACGAAACACGGAAGATCCTCGAAGACGACACCATATCGGTAACTGCAACCACCGTCAGGGTGCCCGTGTTCAGAGCGCATTCCGTGTCGGTCAATATCGAGACCGAAAAGCGGATCACGATAAGAGAGGCGAGGGAAGCCCTCAACAAGTTCCCGGGTGTTAAAGTGGTCGACGAGCCGCAGAACCTGAAATATCCAATGCCGATCGACGCAGCCGGAAAGGATGAATGCCTCGTGGGCAGGATCAGGGAGGATTACACCGTACCCGCCGGTTTGAGCTTCTGGGTAGTAGGTGACCAGCTCAGGAAGGGGGCCGCTCTCAACGCTATACAGATAGCGGAGATCCTCGTGAGAGACTACATATAATGACGATAATGGAAGCGGTTAAAAACCTGATGGGCATTATAGAAACCAGGAACCACACCGAGCTCCCCGACGGGATAAGGGCAGGGGTCGAGAAATACATTAACGAAGGAGAGAGCATACTCTTCACGCTCCTTGACTGGAGGGCCATCTATAAGGCGCCGAAGTTCGTGGACAGTAACACGTTTTTTAATTCCTGGTTCATCCTCACAAATGATAGAATGATAATCGCCAGAAATTCATCCGTGTTCAAGAGATTCAGGGACATACCGTTGTCCGGTATTTCGCAGATATTCTACGAACTCGATCATTCAAAGCCCAGGATAACGATTGCCTCCCCGGGTCATGAAGACATTATAGAATTCCCGAAGCAGGCTTCACACCACTGCGGGAGTCTCGAAGAAATAATCAACGAAGCAATAGGCAATGCGAGAGCCGAGCTTCAAAATTCACCGGAAGGCGAGTTTGTATACTGCGGGGCGTGCGGGGGCAGAATCCTCAGGCGGAGTCATTATTGTTCCGAATGCGGGGCTAAACTGCAGAGCCCTTAACAAAACCGTATGCCGGAGAAAATCCGATCTCCGACGCTCTTATCGATCCGAGGGGTCGATTCCTTGATTTACACGGCAGCTTCAATATAATGAAAAGCAATCCTAAGAAGGAGGCTTTATATGATTCACGGCTCACTGGTCGCCATAGTTACTCCCTTTAAAAATGACACGATCGATGAAGACGCGCTCAAGAAGCTTATCGAATTCCAGATCGAAAACGGCACTCACGGCATCGTGCCGTGCGGAACTACCGGAGAGTCGCCTACCCTGTCGCACGAAGAGCACGAATACGTCATCGAGTTAACCGTAAAAACCGTAAAAAAGCGAGTCCCTGTAATAGCGGGGACGGGCTCTAACAGCACTAAAGAAGCAATCAGGCTGACGAGGTTCGCGGAGCAGATAGGGGCGGACGCCGCCCTCCTGGTCGTGCCCTACTACAACAAGCCTACACAGGAAGGGCTATATCTCCATTTCAAGCAGATAGCCTCACAGGTCCGCATCCCGCTTATTCTCTACAACATCCCGGGGAGGTCGGGCGTCAACATGAACCCCGAAACAATATTGAGACTCGCAAAAGACTGTAAGAATATAATCGGGGTGAAGGAAGCTTCGGGGTCGCTCACGCAGGCGAGCAAGATACTTTACCTCTGCGGTAAGGACTTTCTGCTCTATTCGGGAGAGGACGCGCTGAATTTCCCGCTCCTGGCTATAGGCGCCAGGGGGTTCATAACCGTAACCGCGAACGTAGCCCCAAGGGACGTGGCCGATCTCTACGAATTGTATATCAGGGGAGAGTTCGACAAGGCAAGGGACCTGCACTACCGGCTCCTCCCCCTGAACGACGCGCTCTTTATCGAAACAAACCCCATCCCGGTCAAAGCCGCTCTCAGCATGATGGATAGAATCGCCTACGAATACAGGTATCCCCTCTGCCGGATGTCGGAGCATAATTACCTTGAGCTCAAGAAAGCGCTCACGGATTACGGGATCATCAATTGAAATAGTCTTTTTCAGATAGCTAGAGTATCGAGTGTCGCCGCGTCAACTTAAAACAACAGGGCTTGGGGCTGACGGAGGAGGAGATGAGTCCCCCGGATCACGAAATGGAAAAACGAATTTGGGCCGGGGGGAGGACGCCCGCAGGGGTAGATGAAGCCGGGAGAGGGCCTCTCGCGGGGCCCGTAGTGGCGGCGGCTGTAATCCTTCCCGAAGTATTCTCGCTCAAGGGTCTCGACGATTCCAAAAAACTGACCCATCGGCAAAGAGTCGAAATGCTGGACCGCATAGCCTCAAGCGCCCTCTCGCTTGCCATAGGTATTGTGGGACACCAGGAAATCGACAGGATCAACATACTCAGGGCTTCTTTGCTTGCGATGGAGATAGCGGTTAACAAGCTCGAGAAAAGGCCCGACTTCCTCCTGATCGACGGGAATCAGAGGACTTCCCTGCTCATTCCCCAGCAAACAGTCGTAAGGGGTGACGCCAGGTGCTGCTCGATCGCCGCTGCGTCTATTGTGGCCAAGGTCAGGAGGGACGAGATCATGGACGAATACCACGAGCTCTACCCCGAATATAATTTCAGGTCGCACAAGGGGTATCCGACGAAAGAGCACCTGGAAGCTATCAGAAAGTACGGCCCCTGTCCGATCCACAGGGTGAGCTTCAGGGGAGTGCTTCAGCCTGATCCATCCGGTCCCGGCTATTGAGTTAGTCTCGCTTATTCGACTACCTTCACCGACGTAATAACTACGTCTTCCTGCGGCACGTCCCCGTACATACCCTTGCTGCCTGTCTCAACCGCGGCTATCTTGTCGACTACGTTCATGCCGTCGATTACCTTGCCGAACACGGCGTATCCGTAGTCCCTGATGCCGTTATCGAGGAAGCTATTGTCAACCAGGTTGATGAAGAATTGCGAAGTGGCGCTGTCCACGACCTGAGTCCTCGCCATCGCCAGGGTACCCCTTTCGTTCTTGAGCCCGTTTTTTGCCTCGTTTTTAATCGGGGGCTTCGTAGGCTTCTGATTGAGGTCGGGCGTAAACCCTCCTCCCTGGATCATGAAATTCGGTATCACTCGATGAAAGATAGTCCCGTTGTAAAACCCGTCATTGGCGTACGCGAGAAAATTCTCGACTGTGATCGGAGCCTTGTCCTTATAGAGCTCGATCTTTATATCCCCTTTCGATGTCGACATTATAACCACCGGGTTGCCTCCTTCTGCTTCGCTTTTTATATTCTCACTCTTACCCTGCTTCGAGTTCTCCTGCTTGCACCCGGCCGTAAGAAACAGAGACGGAATAAGCAGTATGGCTAAAAACAGAACCGCCGCCCGGCGGAACCGGAAAGGTTTCGCTTCCGGGAATAAATGTAAGAATCCTTTTTTCATATGCCTTCTTCCTCCTGCTTTATCGGGCACTAAAATTATAGCATTTCAGACCCGGTGTCAAACGGGAGCGAAACGGAGAGGCGTATTTGAATCCCAGACGGCACTCTGTTAAAGTGATTCTTCCGGAACCCGAATGCGAGAGAGGTAATAAACATGCCCAGAATAGATTTCGGCGTAATGCTGCGCCAGCAGAAGATTGAATTCGGGGAGATAAGAAAAACGGCGGAGCTCTGCGACGAGCTCGGCTACCACTCTGTTTGGTTCTACGACCACATACTAGGCATGGGGGAACTCGACCTGGATATATTCGAATCGTGGACTCTCATGTCCGCCCTCTCCACAGTCACATCGAACGTGAGGCTCGGCACCATGGTGCTCTGCAATTCGTTCAGGCCCCCGGCCCTGCTCGCTAAAATGGCATCCACCCTCGACGTTATAAGCATGGGCAGGCTCGAATTCGCGATAGGCGCCGGATGGTTCGAGCCCGAATACAGGGCATACGGATATGATTTCCCGGACCATGCGACCAGAATAAAACAGCTCGCCGAATCCGTCAAAATCATAAAAGCTCTCTGGACCGAAGAGAAGCCGGGCGTCGACGGAAGGTATTACCGTATCAAAGACGCCTACTGCAACCCGAAGCCCGTACAGAAACCCCACCCCCCGGTCATCATCGGAGGGGCCGGCGAAAAACATCTCCTGAGGGTCGTAGCGGAGCACGCTGACGAGTGGAACTGCCCGGCGAACCACTCCCTCTCTATAGATAGAAAGCTCCAAGTGCTAAAAAAACACTGCAGTGCGGTCGGCAGAAGCCCGGACGATATCAAGATATCCCAGCAGACGGTTTGCGTCCTCGCAAAAGACAAAGCTGAGCTCGCCGAAAAGCTGCCCAAGGCTCAGATGAGGTACGGATTTTTCGGGGACGTGGAGAAACTGGGCATAGTCGGAACACCCGACCAGTGCATAAGGAAGATCGAAGAGAACGAGGAGAAAGGGATAACGAAGTATACGATATTCTTCTCTGATATCATGAACCACGCTACGCTCAAATTCTTTGCGCGAGAGGTGTTATCGGCCTTCTGAAAATTGAGGCCGGATATCAGCCGGGCTTCACGGCGAAGTCCTCAACCCTCTTTGCGAACTCGCCCGCGAAATTTCTTATCATGTCCGAGAGCTCCCGGTTGCTGGTCGCTCTATCGTACGTATCCGCCATCTTCATCAGCGTGAAATAGAAATGCGCGTTCATCTCTCCCACCTGCATGTCGTCAGTCCAGAGATCGACGCTCATCGTATTCTTCTCCGAGCGGTCCCACACCGATATCAGGAGAGAATCGCAGGGCACGAAGCCTTCGAGATCGGAATCGCTCGCGCTCCAGAATATCTCATCTGGCGCGCCATTATCGTCGAGCTTTATCAGAAACTTTATTTCCGCCTCTTTCGACATCGATCACCCCTTAATACGAATAATTATTCCACGCCCCAGAAATCGGGCTTCCTCTTTTCGAGGAACGCCGTAGCGCCTTCTACCATCTCGGGCGCCTTCATGAAGAACCGCGCGAGCTCGAGCCCGTGCGTTATCTGAGGATAAGCCATATCGGATATGAAATTTATCTGCAGCTTCGCGATCCTGAGCGACTGCCTGCTCTTCTCCAGAAGACTCCGGCACCATGCGTCCACTTCCTCGTCTAGCTTATCCTGGGGCACCACCTTATTGACCCAGCCCATGTTCATGGCTTCCTGCGCCGTGTATCTGTTGCAAAGGTATACGATCTCCCTCGCCTTCTTGTCCCCGACCGAATGCTGGAGCTGCTGGAGCCCGTACCATATGGGCGCACTCCCCACGAGCGGGCCCGCCTGCGCGAATACCGACGTATCGGAAGCTACCGTAAGGTCGCAGAGCATGTTGAGCTCGTTCCCACCCCCGACGCAATAACCGTCTACCCGCGCGATAATCGGTTTTCCGCAGCACCTCATCGCCGTCGCGAGCCTGTAATGAACTAGCATGTACTTTGCGTCGACCTTTTTCTTGGGATCGACAATCCAGGACAGGTCCCCTCCGGCTGAAAACGCCTTGCCGCCCGCGCCCGTAAGGACGATAACCCCTATTTCATCGTCGAGCCACGCGTCCTCAATGGCCATTGCAAGCTCCTCCCTGACCTCCGAATTAAGGGCGTTACGCACCTCCGGACGGTTAATCGTCACCCGCGCAACCCTGTCCTTCTTTTCATAGAGAATGTACGTGAGTTTTAGCCCGGTTTTCTTTTTCGCGGGTTTAGTCCCGTTTTCTTTTGCCGAAGCCGACGGTTTTTTAGCCATGATGACCTCCTGACGTTATTAGAATGCGTTCTTTATGATTTTTGCACCGGATGACGCGGTATGTCAAATGGATTATTTCCCGGGGCTATGGAAAAATCGGATTACGCGCGACGGTATTTGAAAGTCCCGCGCGCACGGGAGAGTCCGTGCCTGATCCCGGCTACCAGGGGAGCTTATTCATAAGAGGCGCGATATGCGGTCCGAAAAGGGCCACGCTCGCGATAAGCGATATAAATCCCGCAACGCCGAGACACAGAGCGGCGACGGCCACCTGACATATCATATCCAAATGTCTTTCGTCCATTAGTGTCCTCCAGAACCGGATTTCCCGCCGAAGAACGGGTCACCTACAGGTATTGACGGAAACGTCCTCATGAAGATAAGGAAAGTCATAACGAATGCGCCCAGGAAACCCAGTGTTATGAGTATCTGCATTAAGCTTATTCCCACGGTATTCGATAGTGAAGGTATTATCAGCACATACTTTTCCAGCCAGAACCCGGTCAGGGATACGGAAGCTATGAATACGACTATGGGCTTCACCACCTTGTTCGTCCTGGGAAGGAGGGAAATAAAAGGGAAAATGAAGCAGCACGTCAGCACCGCCCATGCGAGCGACCTGAAAGGCTCTTCCTGCACCCTCTTGATTACGAATGACGTCTCCTCGGGCATGTTCGCGTACCATATCGGAAGGAACTGCGAGAAAAAGAGGTAAACCCAGAAGAGCGAAAAGCCCTGAAGGAGCTTGCCTATGTCGTGATACTGATTGTCGTTAAGATAATCCTCTAAGCCGAGCCTTCTCCTCACGAGTATCGAAAATATTATAGTCGTACCGATCGCGGAGACAAAGCTCCCCATGAAGTAGAACGGGCCGAATAGAGTGCTGAACCAGTTCGGGTCGAGCGACATCATAAAATCCCAGGCAAAGCAGCTAAAGACGACGGCGTATAATATAATCACGGCCGGGGCGAATTTGCCTATCTTAACCCAGATCCGCTTACGCTCTTCCTCTCCGGTCCATCCGGAGGAAACCCATCCCGCGAGGCCGCTCAGTTTCTGGCTCACACCTCCCAGGTCCTGTCTAAGGGAATAGTAGAGGTAGCACGAGCTCACGATAAGCAGGACTACGAATCCGATAACGTCACGGCCGAATACGAACTTCATGTTGAGCCATACGTCCTTCGGATGGTGATAGTGCTCCGTAGCATAAGGGAGTATGTAATCCCTCCCGGCGAAGACCACGAGGAGAAGAATCAGGGATATAGGCAGAAACGAGCCAAGGCCCTCGCTCACGCGGAGCAGCGGTCTCGCCCACCTGGCGTTTGTGATACGGAGTATGCAAGAAAAAACCACACCCGCCTGCGCTATGCCGGTCCAGAATAGGAAATTGATTAAAAATATCTCCCAGGCGCTCTTCGGATCAGACCCTAAAATCTGAGATATGAACGTGCCGAAACCGATTACGGCGATGATTAGAAATATGTATATGCCTAAAGTCGGTATGCCCGACCTTTTAGCAAGTATTTCATCTCTTATATGCTGATCCATATTACTGGGCTTTCTCCTCTGCTGTATTCCCGTTCTGGGGTTTAGCCGGCGCTGTGTTCGGATTTCCCTGCAGTTTCCTTACGTAATTGACCACGTCCCATGCGCTGTCCGAACTGATGCTTTCTCTATAGCTCGGCATCATTACCTTTCCGCCGTATCTGATGTAGGCGTATATATAGCCGTTGGTCCTCGCTATAACTGCCGGGGTCGTAAGGTTCATCGGATAGAAACCCCGCTTGATTACGGGTCCGTCCCCCTTAGCCTCTTTCCCGTGACAGACGATGCAGTACGTATTGAACAGCTTCTCCCCGTTTTTGAGAGACTGCTCCGAAGCGGGCACGGGGTTTACCGTGAGACTCTCGTAGTCCGCCCTCGGCATAGGCTCGATCCTGAGACCCGTCGTCGTAACCGAAAGCAGCGGATACGGGATCGGCTCTTCATAGGGGAGTATCGACGGCTGAATGTACATATCGAAGTTCCATGGGAATGCGCCCGCCTTCGAAGTCCCCATCAGACTCAACAACACAATTAATATCGTATAATATTTCATATTCTTCACTGACATTCCCGCATTTCCTCCTGAGAGGCCGCGACGGCTAGATACCGTCGAATTTTATTTCTTCAGCCCCCTGGGAATTTAGAATCTCTTCTACCTTCTTCACGTTATCCTTACCGCAGGTAACCATCACGCCGAATTTGTCCGACGTAAACCTCGGATCATACATGCTCCTAGGGGCGTTCCGCCTGAGGCGTGAATTTATGAGCAACCCCAGCAGTGTCGAAAGCGCACCAATAAGAATAGTGAGCTCGAACATGATTACGATGAAAGGGGGTATCGATACGACCGGCTTCGCGCTCACCGGAATAGGCCAATCCGAGGCCGTAAGGACCGTAAAACCGACACCGCACGCCGCGCCCAGCATGGCGCCGAACAGGGTGAAGAAACGTACGATGCTCTCGGGTTCTCCGATCGCGTCTTCTATCTCGTGGTTAGGCACGGGGGAAAAAACACGAAGGTTCTTGTACCCCTCGTCCTTAAGCTTCTTGACGGCTTTAACGGTTAGATCGACGTAAGAGAATATCCCCAGGACTCCCTGATTATCCATGGTGTTTTGCCTCCTTTTTCGGTACAGGCAAAATTTCCTTTATCTCGGAAATAGATATAGCAGGCAGTGTCTTGATAAAAAGGAGAAAGAACATGAAGAACCAGGCGAAGCTGCCTACTGTAATACCCATTTCGACCCAGGACACTTTATAGATTCCCCAGGCCCCCGGCTCGAAGCCCCGGGACAGCGAAATCACGATGATATTAAACCTTTCAAACCACATGCCGATGTTGATGAAGATCGATATGATGAATAATGCCTTGATATTCCTTCTCACGCTCTTGAACCAGAGCGGGATAGGTATCAGCACGTTGCAGACAACCATTATCCAGTAAAAGGGCGCGTACTGCCCGGTCGCCCTGTAATAAAACTGGCCCCATTCCGAGGGGTTTCCGCTGTACCAGGCCATGAAGAACTCGCATCCGTACGCGTACCCGACTATCAGCGAAGTGAGAATTATCATCTTCGCCATGCCGTCGTAATTGTCGAGCGTTATGTAATCCTCGAGCGCGAAGATTTTTCTTATCGGAATTGTGAGCGTTATAACCATGCCGAGCCCCGAGAATATGGCCCCCGCTACGAAATAGGGGGCGAAAATCGTTGTGTGCCACCCGGGCAGGTCGGCCATCGCGAAGTCCCATGATACGACGCTGTGCACCGACAAAACCAGCGGTGTCGCGAACGCGGCGAAATAGAGATATGCCCTCGAATAGTGGAGCCATTCCCAGTTCGACCCCTTCCATCCGAGCGATAGTATCGTGTATGCGATCTTGCGGGGTACTTCTTTTACCTTGTCCCTGATCGCGGCTATGTCGGGAATCATTCCGACGAAAAAGAACACGGAGCTTACGGTAAGATAAGTGCTGACGGCGAACACGTCCCAGAGGAGCGGGGATTTAAAATTCACCCATAGTTCCCGCTGGTTCGGATAAGGGAAGAGCCAGTAGAAAAACCAGGGCCGCCCAAGGTGTATGATAGGGAAAAGCCCCGCAGTCAAAACTGCGAAAACCGTCATAGCCTCCGCAATCCTGTAAATCGAAACCCTGAAATTAGCCCTGAAAAGGTAAAGTATCGCCGATATGAGCGTTCCCGAGTGGGCGATACCGACCCAGAAAACGAAGTCCGTAATGTAAACGCCCCAGAAAACGGGGTGTCTGTATCCCGCGACACCGAGTCCGGTATATACCTGATACAGGAAGCAAAACATACCGAAGCCCACAAAACCGAGGACAGGCAGGAAAAGCGCGAGCCATTTTATGGTCGGCTTTTCGAGCATCCGCATTACATCTTCGTTTACTTTCGCATAAGTCAATGAATTCTGTTCACTCATTATGCTTTATCCCATTTGACTTTTTTTAGATACGTAATGTTAGGCTTCGTATTAAGCTGATTTAGCACTTTATAACCTCTTTCGTCGCCGGAAAGTTTTGACACTACGGAGTTCGTATCCTTTAAATTCCCAAAGACGATCGCGCCCGAGGCACACGACTGCTGGCACGCGACCTGGAACTCTCCGTCCTGCACGTCCCTGCCCTTGTCCTTAGCCTGGTCCTTGGCGAAATTAATCCTCTGTATGCAGAATGTACATTTCTCCATGACGCCCTTGTCCCTGACAGTGACGTCGGGGTTAAGCTGCCAGTTGAGGGGTTCGGGAAGCTTGTACGAGAACCAGTTGAATTTCCTTACGCTATATGTGCAGTTGTTCGAACAGTACCTGGTCCCGACGCACCTGTTATAAACCATTCCGTTCAGCCCTTCCGGGTTGTGGTAGGTCGCAAATACCGGGCACACGGGCTCGCAGGGAGCGTTGTTGCACTGCTGGCAGAGCATCGGGAGGAACCTAGTCTCGAACCCGGCCTTGTTGTCCGATTTCTCGAAGAACCTGTCGATTCTGAGCCAGGCCATGTCGCGTCTTTTCGCCACGAGCTCCTTGCCGACAAACGGGATATTGTTCTCCGCGTAACAGGCTGTGATACATGCGCCGCATCCGGTGCATTTCTGGAGGTCGATGGACATGCCCCACTGGTACCGGGCGTACTCCACGGGCGGGTAAAAATCGGGCTCCTCGTTTTCCTCTTTATGCAGGCCTTGCTCGAGCTGCGTGAGCGTTACCAGCTGAGCCACTTCCCTATCGTGCTGATCCGTCGTGTATTGCGTCTGAACGAACTGCGCGTTCCTTCCGGTGCCTGAGGCCTTTACTTTCGTGGTGAGCCACGCAAGGCTGCCGGTGAGCTTGTCGGTAGAAACGGGAAGAATCGACAGTGGGTTTACTCCCCTGTCTTTCGCGTACCTGCCGTAGCTCGTATGGCCCTGTCCGATCATCACGGCGATCGTATCCGGCCTTATTCCCTGATAGACATAAGCCTGCGTCTCTATTGTCCCGTAAGGCGAATCTATCTTGACGAAATCCCCGAGTTTAACTCCGAGCTTTTTGGCCGTATCAGGGTTTATCTCGACCCATGAGTCCCAGACCCCCGTAGTGATGGCGTCGGGCAGCTCCTGGAGCCAGGGCTTGTTCGCCCCCCTGCCGTCGTAGTATTTGTAGGACGGGTAGGCCATAAAATAAAATTCGCCGTCCCCTTTAAATTCGGGCTCCGAAAAACTCATTCCGGCAATATTTCCGGACGCGGATACCTGAACGGGAGTCGTATCCCTGTATATCCCGCCTTTTTCGAGCGCGCCGCTCCAGAAGGTTTCAAAATCTCCGCCTCCCGAGACGCCGGTCCAGACCTTCTTCCATGAATCCCTCAGGTAATCGTAATACGAGACCTGCGTATATCTGCCTTTCAGGCCTTCCAACTGCGCGGTTACGGCTAGAATTACGTCCCCCGTGCCCTTTGTATTGAAAACGGGCGTCATCACGGGCTGTACCAGACCGTGAACCCTTTCATCCGGTATGAAGTCCCCCCAGGATTCGAGAGGAGTGTTGTCGGGGAGCACCATATTGGCCTTATCGGTCGTCTCGTCCGTGAAGCTCGAAAAGCTCACGACATATGGGACCTTGCCGAGGGCATCTTCAAATCCGAGCGTTTTCGGAAGTGTGAATACAGGATTCACATTGTATATGAATAAGAGGTCGACCTGCCCTTTGGACATCGAGTCCACAAGCGATGATATCTCCTTGAAGGAGCTTACATTTGATAGTGTAAGGGTATTTCCGAAATCGATTGTCTGTCCTACGTTCCCGGCCACATAATTGAGGATATTTATCGCTACGAGTGTTTCCGTGGCATTCGTCGACGTGTTGGCGATGCCGCCGCCGATAGCAAGACTCGGCTGCATGGCCGAGAATTCCTTCGCTATCTCTTTAATCGTATCCGCCGGCACATCGGTCACCGCAGAAACCTGATCGACGGTATAACCGCTGAGGAGCCCAGCGAAACCGCCGCCGCCGTTTGCGGACATGCCCTCGCTGACGATTACGTTCGCTATCCCAAGCGCGAGGACTGCTTCTGTCCCGGGCTTTATGGAAATCCATTCGTCCGCGTTTACGCCCGTAAGCCCCGCCCTCGGATCCACGTACACGAATTTCCCCATGGATTTGTCCTTAATGCCGTGCATCTCGCTGAACTGTGTCGTATATAACGTCGGCGACAGCCATGTTTCCAGGAAATCGGCGCCGAACGACAGCAGGTACTTCGACTTATCGATGTTGTATGTAGGTATTTTATCTATTCCGAATACGATACGGTTTGCTTCTTTCAGGGGCTCGTACGAGAAAGCCTCGTAAGTGATGTGTTTTCCGCCTAGCGCGGCCATCCAGTCGCCTATGAGATTCCCGAGAGTCCCTTCATTGTGGTCGGACAGGAAAACTATATTCCCGCTGCCGCCCTTTTTTCTGACCTCTTCGATCTTTTCCGCCAGCATCTTCTGGGCGTTGTCCCAGCCCTGCGGCTCGAGCCTTCCGAGGTCGTTTCTGACGAGCGGGGAACGTATGCGGTCCGGGTTATATAGACCCTGGAGCATAGCCTGACCCTGCGCGCAGCTCCCCCCCTTGTTAATCGGATTCAGGGGATTCCCCTCAATCTTAATCGCTCTCCCCTCGCGGTTCTTCACGAGGATTCCGCAGCCCGCAGGACATTCCCTGCAGGTGCTGGCGTACCAATTAGGAACCCCCGGAATAATTCCCTCAGGCGGGATCACATAAGGGATTATCTGCTCGGCCGGATTGGAGCAGGCCCCGGCCACAGCGGCCGTGCCTCCGGCTACTCCTATGATCTTTAGGAAATCCCTTCTCTTGATACCGCCCTTTTTATCTTGAGACATTTCCTCCTCCAATTAATAATGACACGTAAGACAGTCTTTGAGGTGTGTCAATTCCTCATGATCTTTTGCATTCTGGGCATGGCAGGTAATACAGAATCCCATGTTGAGCCTGTTTACCTGATACACCTGGTTCATGTTCGCTATGTCCCCATGGCAGGCCGCGCATTCAAAGCCGCGCTTGATATGCCTCTTATGGTTAAAGTGGACATACCCGGGCATGGAGTTGACCTTGTTCCATGGTATAGGCTCTTTCTTCGCCCAATGCTCTCTGACTTTAGCTATTTCGTTCTTGAGATTGATCGTAGTGCCGTCGAAGTCATAGTCGACGTCGCGACCCGCAATATGAGTATGGCACCCCATGCATTTTTTGACCGAAGGTATCCCGGGGTTAGGTGAAACGTCCACGAAGCTGTGGCAGTACTGACAGGGAATGTTATCGTTCTCGCTTCCGGCGTGGATTTTGTGGCTGAACCTGACCGGCTGAACTGGCCCCCTGCTGCTGCTTTCAGCGTTATCGAAAAAATACAAACCCAGAAAAATAGCCAGTGTCAGAACAGGCACTGAAAGCAATGTAATCCGTTTTCTCATCCTATTTACCTTAGCTCTGGAGTGTGTCCATTTGGAAAGTTAAATCAAAGTACTCAAAAAACGCCTAGTATGTATATCATACCAAGGAAATCTGTCAAGTTCCGCCGTGCGGCCTTAAAATGCGAATCCCTGCGGACACATATGGAGACAGGCAATCCCGCAATATTGCGATTTTTTGATGGCAAAAGGTAAGGTCTAACGCAGACGCCCGAGAAATTCCTGAAAGTCGAACGTCCCGCCCAGGGAGGGGGCGAAAGCGGGGCGGGCAAGCTCTCGTATGCCTCCAGTCCTGCCTTCCTCGACAGACATTGAACGGTCCAACGGAAAGACCCCCGCGATAGGCGCTCCGGTCATACTTGCGATGAGCTCGGGGTTGGTGCGTTCGGCCAATCCCGGAGACGGAGGAAAACGGTTAATGACGATCCCGATTACATCTATGCCTCTCCTTCTCGCGGACTCGACCGTAAGGGCCGTGTGGTTCAACGTGCCGAGGTCCGGGCGCGTGACTATAAGAAGGGGAAGGCCGAGGTCCGAAGCGAGGTCCGCCATCAAATAATTGTCGAGTATCGGAACGAGAAGACCTCCCGCGCCTTCGACGACGACGAGGTCGCTCATAGAACGAAGTTTGTGATAAGCCTGCTTAATTCTCTCGGTATCAATTTTTATTCCGGAAATTTTTGAAGCCGACAGCGGAGAAAGCGGTTCCCGGAATCTATAAGGGCATACATCGTCGACATCATATTTAGCACCAAGCACGCGTTCTATAAATTCGATGTCCGTGAGCCCGGGAAGCCCGGTCCCGGTCTGTACCGGTTTCATCACGGCCACCTTCCTGCCCGCCTGAACCATGGTCCAGGCCAGAGCGGCGGTTATCACGGTTTTACCGACGCCCGTATCCGTACCGGTTATGAAAACACCATTAGTAAGGGGGGACATATGTTTATTGCGCCGTTTCGGAACTGACAGAGCCGGATGGAACTTCGATCAGAATATCCCCATGCTCTGCTGGGCATCGTCGCTCATCTTGCTCGGGTCCCATGGCGGGTCCCAGACCAGATCTATCTCCACGCTTTCCACGCCGGGAATCTCCTCGACCAGTATCTTCGATTCCCCGACTATCTGCGTGGAAGCGGGGCATCCCGGAGCCGTCATCGTCATGGTTATTCGTACGTTCCCGTCTTTTATATCTATACCGTATATCAGTCCGAGATTTACAATATCTATGGGTATTTCAGGATCGTATACGTTACCCAGAACCTCGAGGATCTTCTCCTCGGTTACACCGCCCGGGGCGGAACCGCCGGATGAGTCTACGCCCGAGTCCTCATGCCCCCCCCCGTCTGAAGCGGCTTCCCGCACATCTTCGGGAATATGATTGTCCTTACTTTCACCCGCCGGTAACGTGGTCGAATCTTTATTTTCTTCTAAAACCCCGGCAGAAGAAACGGCATCGGTATCGCTCTTATTCGCCCGTACATCATCCTCTGCGTCCTTTTTAAAAAGGCCGGAAATCATTTTACCAAACCCCATGGCGGAGCCTCCTTAGCTGATTTGCCTCTATCTTTAGGATACATACAGGGGAAGGAATTTTAAAGGCGTATCTGCCGGAACGTAATCCTAGCCCCCGACCGCACGGAATCAGGCTTCTATTCCGCAAACGATCAGGGGAGTGCTATTATTATTCCGTTCGTTTCAGGTTTAAAGAGACTCTTTAACGGCTTTTATTGCCGCGTCGTAGTTTGGCTCGTGCGTTATGTCGTCGACATATTCCGCGTGTCTGACCGTGTTATTTTTATCCACGACGAAAATCGATCTGGCCAGGAGCCTGTTTTCTTTTATAAGCACACCGTACGCTTCCCCGAAGGACGCATTCTGATAATCGGATAACGTCTTCACCCTGTCGATCCCCTCGGCAGCGCAGTAGCGCTTGAGCGCGAACGGGAGGTCCATGCTCAACGTTACGATCTCGACGCCGTCCCCGAGACCGGCGGCCTCTTTGTTAAACCTCTTCGTCTGAACGTCGCAAACAGGCGTATCAACCGAAATGACGACGTTGAATACCTTAACCTTATCCTTGAGATCGCCGAGTCCGACGGGCGCCCCGAGACCGGCAAGCGCCGTGAAATCAGGCGCTTTGTCCCCGACCTTCACTTCATTTCCGAGCAGGGTCACGGGGTTGCCCTTCATCTTAACAACATTCGGTCTTTCGTTTGCCATTATTTAAATACCTCCAACATTTCTTCAAATTTTAGTCATATACGATCAGCTGGATTTAGGCTATATAGATTATATTTTAAAGTCAAATACAGTGCGGCCGAATAAAAATAATTTACATCCTGTTGACTAAAAAATAAAAGTATGTACTCTTGCATAAATCATATTTTTGGAGGAATTAATTTTGAAAGGTAAGGTTAAATGGTTCAACGAGTCCAAGGGTTTCGGATTCATCGAGCAGGACAACGGTAAAGATGTATTCGTTCATTACAGCGCCATCGAAGGATCCGGCTTCAGAACCCTGGCCGAAGGCGATGAAGTCGAGTTCGAGGTAGTCGAAAGTCCCAAGGGACTTCAAGCCAGCAAGGTCAACAAGGTTTCCCAGTAGGTCTTACCCGTGCCGTATCCCGGGAAGCTCTCCTTTTTGTCAGAATAAAAGAACCGGCGCTTCCCGATATCCGCATTTGGGATCGGTATTAAAGGCCGGGCCTGAGAAGAGAGTACCGAATTCTTGGTCATAGGACGGGTTTTGAGAAACAGTCCGCCCATTTCAGGATTTCTTCTTCTCTTCAACTATAAGTCTGCCGCGGTACATCGCCATCTGGCACGTGAAATCGTATTCCCCCGCTTTCCCGGGAGTGAAACTGAGGTCGTAGGGTTTTCCGAGCGGGAGATCGGCGCTTATATCGAGGCCGCTGAATATAACCTTTTCAGCGCACGGGCTCGGGTCCTTCCTTACAAAACGCAGGGTAACGGGCGTTCCCGCGGGTACGCGGAGCACTGAAGGCGTGTACACCCCGCCGTCAACGACAACATTGATTACATCGCCCCGGGTACGCGCCTCACTCCCGGTTTTCGAAATCCAGAACCACCACACTATGTATGCGGCCGTCACAACCCCGAGTATGTTGACTACGATATCCATGCTCTCTCCGTGCTCACGGCTTAAACCACCTGAGCCTGTTCGCGTTCGTTACGACCGTTACCGAAGAGAGGGCCATCGCGGCCCCCGCTATGACGGGATTGAGCAGGAGCCCCGTAAACGGGAACAGTATCCCGGCCGCAACCGGTATGGCTAAAGCATTGTAAGCGAATGCCCCCAATAGATTCTCTTTGATGTTTTTCAATGTCGCTTTTGAAATCCCCACGGCATCGGCGACTCCGTGGAGCGATCCCCTCATTAGCGTTATATCGGCGCTCTCAATCGCGACATCCGTCCCCGTACCTATAGCGAACCCTACATCCGCTCCAGCCAGGGCGGGGGCATCGTTAATTCCGTCCCCTACCATGCCCACCTTCTCTCCGCTTTCCCGAAGCCTGGAAATCTCCCTGGCCTTGTCTTCCGGCAGCACCTCGGCGATGAAATCATCCACACCCACCTGCTCCGCCACGGACTGCGCCGTGACCCGGTTGTCCCCGGTGAGCATTATCACCCTGATCCCCTGTTTACGGAGCCTCTCCACGGCTTCCCTCGAATCAGGCTTGACGGGGTCGGAGATACCCAGCACGCCGGCCGCTGTCCCGTTAACAGCTACAAACACCACTGTATTTCCGCGCCTCGACATGCTCTCGGCAGCGTCATTCATCTGCGCCGTATCGATCTTATTATCAGCCATCAGCTTCCTGTTGCCGAGCAGCACCGTATCTCCGCCGTGGACCGCCCTAACGCCGTGTCCCGATAAGGCCTCGAACGACTCCGCGGGTTTCAGCTCCACGTTCTTCAATTTTGCAGCTTCGACAATCGCCTGAGCAAGAGGATGTTCGGATCCGCTTTCCGCGCTCGCCGCGAGCGCCAGCAACGCCTCTTCGCTCAATATTCCCGAAACCGGCTCAACCGCGGTTAAAACGGGTTTCCCCTCGGTAATCGTCCCCGTCTTATCGAGCACGATCGTCGTAAGCTGACCCGCCAGCTGTAACGCGTCCCCTTTCCTTATGAGCACCCCGTATTCGGCCGCTTTGCCCACACCGACCATCACCGATATAGGGGTCGCAAGACCGAGCGCGCAGGGGCACGCTATGATAAGCACGGCCATGGTCGTGACCAGCATATACGTGATCCGGGGAGAGGGGCCGAAATTAAACCACGCGAGCATCGTGATTACGGCTATGATAAGGACGGACGGGACGAATATGCCGGAGACCCTGTCCGCAAGCCTCCCGATCTCGGGCTTCGTATTCTGCGCCTTACGAACCATATCGATAATCCGGGCGAGAGCAGTGTCTTTGCCGATACGGGTCGCCCTGAACAAAAAGCTCCCGGATTTATTTATTGCCCCGCCCACGACAGGGTCTCCCTTCTTCTTCTCGACGGGGATAGGCTCGCCCGTGAGCATCGATTCATCGACATGTGAAGAGCCCTCCGTCACCTCTCCGTCAACGGGTATCTTCTCGCCCGGCCTGACGCGCACGATATCGCCTGAAACTACGAGCCCGATCGGGATATCGACCTCCTCAGGCCCTCTTATGACCCGCGCCGTCCTGGGCTGAAGACCTATGAGACGCTTTATCGCCTGGGAGGTCTTGCCGCGGGCTCTCATTTCGAGGGCTGAGCCAAGGTTGATAAAGGCTATTATCAACGCCGCCGTCTCAAAATAAAGGTGTCTCGCGATCTCGCCCACGGCGCCCGGGAAAAGAATCACGAAAGACGAATACAGCCACGCGACTCCCGTGCCGATGGCAATCAACGTATCCATGTTCGCGTTGTGGTTCCGGAAGGATTTCCAGGCGCCCGTGAAAAAGCGGCCGCCGCCGTATGCGAGAACGAAAAGGGTTAGCAGGGAGACGACGCCCCATGAAATCCTCCCCGAAGCGGAATCGAGGGAAGGGAGCACATCAAACATGCTTACCGCGAATATTATTACGCTTATTGCGCCTGAAACCACGGTCTGACGGAGTAGCGTCCTGTAATGCGCGAGCTCCGCATTTTCCTTTTCCGATTCGGAGTCCTCGTCCTCAAGAAGCGACGCGGTATAGCCGGCCTTGCCGACGGCTTTTACGAGTTCGTCCGGAGAAACGTCTCCCGTGACGGTAGCCGTCCTCTCGGCAAAGTTAACCTGAGCTTCGCATACCCCGGGGACCGATTTCAGGGTCTTTTCGACTGTCTCAACGCAGCCCGCGCAGCTCATGTCCGTTACATGGAGGCGCCTGGTAGCCTGCGGTCCCGTCTTTATGTCTTGAGTCTTTTCTTCCATTATCGCACCCGGATCAATCCCGCGAATTCAATTGATCTCATTAAGGCTATAATACCTCCGTCCCGCCCGTATAACCGGATCGGCCCCGGCGGGAGAGCTTTCCAAACGGGCTTCGACTTATTATATATGCGTGCCCGAGCCCGTCACGGCCGACTGGATCCTCATGAATTCTCCCACGTTATCCAGAGTCAGCAGTCCTACCAAACTGCCGTTCTTAACAACAGGAATGGTATAGAAATCGCTCGTCTTCAGACGAGCGAACGCATACTCCAGCATCTCTCCGGGGTCCACGACCTCGAACTCCCGCCTCATTATATCTCCGACATAAGCAGATTCGCCTTTTTCTGCAAGTCCCTTTATGAAGTCCGCGTGCGGGACTATCCCAACCAGTCCTCCGTTGTCGACAACGGGAAAGTCCTGCTGTGAGCCCGACATTGTGAGCTCCACAACATACGTTAACTTATCCCCGGGGCTTATTGTTTTATAATCGGTAAGCATGGCTTTATACACCGGAATTCCGCCCAGGGCGGATTTTATCTTTACCATGCTCGCCTCCTGAGCGGCCCCTATCCACACGAAAAGTGCTATGAAAATAAGGAAAGGGTTGGTAAAAAGACCGACAAAGCCGAAAATCAAGGCGATAGCCTGTCCTATGGTAGCGGCCGTTTGAGTAGCTTTCGTGTAATCCCAGCGCAATGCGAGGAGCGCTCTCAACACCCGGCCACCATCCATCGGAAACGCAGGGATAATATTAAAGACAAGAAGGAATACATTCACTAACATGAGACGCTCGACGAACGAGCCCTGAGCCAGAGTGAGCTTGTCTATGGGGATAAATCCGTTTGTCAGCTGAAGCCAGAGATACAAAAGCGCCGCGATAGCTGCCGTCACCGCAGGACCCGCGAGAGCCACCCAGAACTCCTGCATTGGGTCATCGGGCATGCGCTCGAGACGGGCCACGCCCCCTATGGGCAGGAGGGTTATATCTCGGGTTTTTATTCCGTACCTCCTCGCCGTGAGGGCGTGTCCGAATTCGTGGAGCACGATACAGAAGAAAAGGGAGAGAACAAACACGACCCCCGATACGATAGTCGCCACGTCATGTCCCGAGCTCCAGTGAATCAGAATCACCCAGGCGATAATGAGCATAAAAGTCGCATGCACGTAGACCCCTATGCCCGCGAACTCGCCTATCTTCCATGACCACTTCATCGCTTACCCCCTCGGCGCGGACCCTTCATAGATTAGGACGCTTGACAGCCGAAATCGATTCCTGCAGGAGCGGCGCAGCACCGAATCGTAACGTACTGGAAGCCTCTCGCTCCGGACTATACACATATACTTTATTCATCTTTCCGTCATAAACAATATGTCAACAGCCTTATCCGGGCGGCCGGGCACAAAAATTCAGGAGGATTTCTTCACTTTTTGTCCGCCCCGATAATATACAGAAAACATTACAAATATTTATTAAACAATATTCCCCCGTCGCCCGGGCATGCAGCAAAAAGAATAACAGCGGAAAATCGTCTATTCATTTTATATCCGGACTATGTTATATATTTAAAATATGGTTACCAAGAAGAAAGAAAAGAGTAAGAAAGAAACCCTCGAAAAAGCCATATATGTCAAAGCTTCCCAGGAGTTTGTGGATATGCTGAACGAGTCGCAGTGGCACCTGCAGATGAGGCCCGCGCAGATCGTAAGGGAAGCCGTGACGGAATATCTGAAAAAGCACCTTCCAAAAGAAGCCAGAGATAAGTATTTCAAGACCGCGGGCAAATAAGCCGCGGCCCCATATCCAGCAACCGCTCGCTATCTATCATTTTTCAGAAGAGCCCGTCGAACCCGATAACCCGACAAATTATCCTGAAAGCCGGTAACGGCGTCCGGTTATTGGCTGTGTTTCACTAAGCGGTTACAGTTAATTTCAGGAGATATGGCAAAGCCACATGAACTTAAAGGCGGTTTTTCTCGACAGGGATAAAACTATACTTCTGCCCCAGGGCGGCGAGAGGTATATCTACAGGGTCGAGGACTTCTTCATCCCGGAAAGCTATATCGCGGCGCTCAGGAAATTGATCGAGGAGGAATTCCTCCTGTTCGTCGTGACGAACCAGGGCAGGATAGCGAAGGGACACCTCACGGAGAGGGACGTGGAAGAGCTCCACGACTGCCTGGATTTGATACTCAAGTATAACGGCGTTTTTATCACGGATTACGAATATTGTCCCCATAACCCCCGCGGCAGCTTGCCCCCTTACAACGTGGCCTGCGAATGCCGGAAGCCAAAGACGGGTATGATCGACGTGATATGCGATTCCCGCGACATCAGTAAACCGTTATCATGGATGGTCGGGGATTCGCACATCGACATGCTGGCCGGAAAGAGCTCGGGTTTGAGAACGATTCAGGTCCTGACAGGCTCCGACATTACTTCCCCCCAGGCCGACTTCATCGAAACCGACCTCGTTAACGCGGTCAACAGGATATTGAAAGAAACAGAGGATCGGGACTAAGTGGGAGCCCCTCATTCCCACCCGGCGTTCTTGTTCAGGTGGTTGTTCATAACGAATCTGGCCCGTACCTCGTCATATCCGAGTACGTCCGACAGCATACGCGTCACGAGCCCCTTCGCTCGGGCGACGTCCCTCTGCCTGAGCGCGGCGCCCATATCCCGAAGCAGCTCCTCGAGGAGCGTCTTGTCCCCGTGATCGAGGCCCCCGCCCTCGGCTATCCCGCATATAAGCCCCGCCAAGTCTCCAAGCCGCTCAAGCGCCTTATCTCCCTCGAAGTATGGGCCGCCCATATCTCCTCCCGAATCTGATATTATTAATTTTACATTATTACGTAGCCGGAATGAACGCTACCGGGGGGGGGTTGTCCATGAACGAGCTCGAAAGAAGGCCTCAGGCAGTGGAGGAGATGCGGCCTCCTGGCCACAAACGGAAAGGTCAGAATCAAACTCGGCTGAATAGCACGGGCAAGATCTTCATATTATGGGATAATTCCATCCGGAACACAGGCCCGGCGGTTATGCGCAATCCACCCCTTTAAAACGAGAAACCCGTGATTATATTTTGGTTAAAGTAAGTATTGGAGATAAAACATGAACAGGGAACTAAACGAATTCACGGCTACACAGACGGAGGTCGGATTCCGTGTGATGTTTCATGACCATCCGGAAGAATTGGAAGTCAGCATAAGCGACTTGAACGAGTTCGCCAACAAGTACGCGAAAGAGATCATGACGGGAAATAAGCCCGTGCTGACCGAAAAGGAAGAGGTAATGATTTCGATATGGGAAATGGTGTTGCTGCCGAGCGACGTTAAGCATTGAGGAGTTGATATCAAAAAGCCCGAAATTTCAGCAGTGAAGAACGGGGAGTAGTTAGGCTATAAGCAATCAAACAAATATATTCAAACCTCGGTCCGCTACTTCCCCGCATACCGGCAGGCTGCGTCCGACATTTTAGCCCCGAGGGACTCATAAGAGCTATATTCCTCTCTCACCCTTTTTTCCGTTCTCCCGAGCAGCTTGCCGCCGGGGCTGTAATATTCCTCCGCAAGCCTGAATAACGACCTGTCAAAGCAGTCAATCTCCCAATACCCCGTCTGACGTATGTATTCCTCCGGAGCCCCCCCTTCATTCTCTATCTTGGCCACATACTTGATCCAGAACTTCCTTTTATTCCCATTGATTTCCATGTTCGCCACATCCAGATATACCTGGACGCTGGCCCCCTTCTCGTCATTTATCGGACCGACGTATTTCCAGCCGTCCTTCTCGGACTCGTCCCCGCGGCACGAAAAGAATAAAGTCAGTACGGAAAAAAGCATCACAATAGCTAACGGCGATCTTCTGTACATTAAGAACTCCTACCCTTTCCGATTTACGTAGTTACAGACATAAGTTAAAACCGCTTCGCTTATCGTAGCGGGCTTGACCGGACTAAAGTTCATCACGCCGCGTGTATCGTATTTATCGACGATAGCCCCACCCGCACCGTAGAATATAGCTTGCAGGCTCGAATCGCTCTTCTCGTCACAGTCGACCACGCGCGAGATCGAAACCCTCACGAACGTTTTTCCGGACGGTAGAGGCTGCTCCTCGTTAAACACATGCCCCTGCCAGAACCTGACCTTTCCTCCAAAACCCTGTATGCTGTCCGTATCGATAAAAACCCTGAATCTGGAAGTGGCGTCCACGGTGCCGAAACCTACAGGCTGCCATACGGCCGCGCGGGCCCAGGTAGGCATGAATAAAACCAATGATGTAAAAATAACACCGCTGAGTAGTGCTTTCATATGCATCTAAAACCTATATTGTAGCTAAATATTATCTGTATTAAAACGAAGCTTCGTAAAAACAGGATTCTCCGCCTGTTACGGAAATAGACGGGAGTCCGGGATTGGGCTTTTCACCTGGCGCGGGCGATCTCGTGATCGAGATATTTCCTGGTCTCCTCGACCACCACCTTCGATAACCCCAGAAGACCCACCAGGTTCGGGAATGCCATGAGCCCGTTCATCACGTCGGCGAAGGTCCAGACCAGCTCAAGCTTCACTACCGCCCCTATCAGCACGGCTATTGTAAAGAAGACCCTGTATGGCTTTACGGCTCTCTCCTTGAAGATATATTCTATCGCTTTCTCGCCGTAATAACACCAGCCGAGCAGGGTGGAATAGGCAAAGAAGGCGAGACTGATTCCCAGTATGGCCGCCCCCATCCCCTCTGGAATCCTGCTTTCAAAAGCAAGCGCCGTGAGCGCGGCGCCGGTTTTCCCGCTCGACCAGAAGCCGCTCGAAATAATCACCACGCCCGTAAACGTGCAAATGACTATTGTATCGATAAAGGTCTGGGTCATGGATACGAGAGCCTGACCCACGGGGTTTTGGGTCTTGGCGGCCGCCGCGGCGATCGGCGAGCTGCCGAGCCCGGATTCGTTTGAAAAGATCCCCCTCGCCACCCCTATCCTGATCGTCTGACTGATGGTTGCGCCCAGGAACCCCCCCGCCGCTGCGGAGGGCGAAAATGCGTTGGCAAAAATCAGGTAAAAAGCATGGGGTATGTTCTCCCTGTACGCGAACAAGATTATCGAAGACCCGACCACATAGAATATCAGCATGAACGGCACTATCGCGCTGGTCGCTTTCGCTATGCTCTGGATACCTCCGACTATAACGAGCCCCGTCCCGACACACATAACGAGACCGGATATCCATGGGGAAATTCCGAATGCCGTCTGCATGGCGTCGGCGACCGAGTTCGACTGAACCATGTTCCCTATGCCGAAAGCGGCGATAGAGGCGAAAATGGCAAAGAGCATTCCGAGCCATTTAAGCCCGAGACCCTTCGAGATGTAGTACATCGGGCCGCCGCTCATCGTTCCGAGCTTGTCGACTTCCCTGTATTTGACCGCAAGGACCGCTTCGGAGTATTTCGTGGCCATGCCCAGCAACCCCGTAATCCACATCCAGAACATGGCCCCAGGGCCGCCCACGGCTATCGCGGTTGCGACGCCTGCTATGTTCCCCACCCCCACCGTCGCGGAAAGCGCGGTCATGAGGGCCTGGAAATGGGAGATATCCCCCTCCCCCTCCTCGTGTCTCTTTACAAACGCGAGGTAGAGGGAAGGAATTAAAGTCCGGAACTGAAGCCCCTTTAAGATAACAGTCAGGTATATGCCCGTACCCAGAAGCAGCACTATAAGCGGCATGCCCCAGATTATGCCGCTTAACTGAGATAAGAACGATGTGATGGTTTCTTGCATCTGTTTTTCCTCGTTGGATTTGCCGAGGCTAGAAACTTATCATATTTAAGGAATTTTTGAAAATGACAGGAATTCGATTCCGGCTTGCCGGATCACGAGAACTCCGCTTACATGCATCCGGGCGGTAATTATTGCAAAAAAAAACCCGCTTATGTACAATTATCCCATAGCGTAAGGAATTCTACGGAGGCAATACCAGATAATGACATCACAGAATCCATTCGTAGCTCTGAAAGAAGAAATGGATAAATTGGTTATCGGACACGAGGGGGTCAAGATATCGCTCCTCCTCGGCATAATAGCCAGAGAGCATATCTATGTGGAAGGACCGCCCGGGACGGCCAAGACAATGCTCGCCGAAATCGTCTCGGGAGCGGCACAGTTGAAATTCTTCTTCTACCAGCTTCACAGGGACACCAGGCTCTCGGAGCTGATCGGGGACCTGGTCATTTCTAAAGAAATCACCGATACCGGCGAAGTGATAAAACAAAAGGTTGTGAAGGGCGGAATTCTGACAGCCGAGATCTGCCTCCTGGACGATATATCCAGGGCTCCGGGCGAATCGCTGAACGTACTCCTCAGGATTCTTAACGAAAGAAAGTTCTTTGACGAGGACATACCGCTTTTGACCGCAATCGCTACCTCCAACCCGACGGCGGACGAGTACTATAACGAGCCCCTCGACCCGGCCAACCTCGACAGGTTCGTCCTACAGATAAACGCGCAGGGCCTGTCATACGGGAAGAAATGGGACGAGGCAAGGGAGGTCATCAAGCTATATACTCAAAGACCCCTTGAATACCATGTACCTGCAAGGGTCAGCAGGGAAGTGTTCGATGATTACTACAAAAAACTGGGCAGTCTTGAAATACCGCTCGAAGTCCAGGAAGGGCTCGCAAGGTTCGTCGAGACGCTCATAGAGGACTATGGGTGCAACGAGACCAATTCCCTCATTTCCGACAGAACGTTCTTCGTAAAGTCACTCAAGATAATGAGGGCGCACGCTCTTCTCAACGGAAGGGACGCGTGCACGGTTGAGGACTTAAAAGCGCTGAAATACATGACTGCTTTCCGAATTCCCGAAGAGGTGTTTCTGCAGCTCGACCAGATTATCGAGGACCTCACGTCCAAAAAAAAAAAGACAGGGACAGGGGGAGCGAGCTAGAGCCGCAGCCGTCATCAGAGTTTGACAACGACGCCCCCCAAGAGCAGAAACAGGATTCCCCAGATGACCGGGGGAAAAAAGAATCCCAGGACCAGCTTACCGAAGCCCGAAAGACCTTCTTTCAAGCCTTAAAAGAACTCAAGGAAAACATCCAGAAGGAGAGCTCCATGGCTCCGCCCGAGGATATGAACATTCCGTCTGACCCCGAGGGTCAGCTCTCTGACGACGGTACGAAGAGAAACGAGAAGCAGCCCCCTAAGACGAGCAAGGTATTCGCAAGCAAGTCCCCGGACCCGGGCGACGAAGAGGATTACTGGATAGGCGGCAAAAGGAACCTCGAGTCCGCGGACAACGTAAAGGTAATAATGAAAGTCCTCGAAGGAAATTTCCAGAGGAGCATAGCCTTGAGGGCCCCCCATCCCGGGGGAATGCCGAGGACATGGAAGAGGATGAATTATTTCGACGAAGTTGAGGACGTCGATCCGTTTGAGGTAATGTTCTGGTCCGAGTACACCACGCCGACTCTCCCGAGGGTACATAAACGGGAAAAAGAGATGATGGGAGGCGAGATAGCGATCCTCAGGGACGTAAGCACGTCTATGATGGGCGTGTACAGCGAATGGTCGTCGTCCGTCGTGAGGGGAGTGGTAGAGCTCGCCAGGGCGAAAAAGATGATGGTCGGCTATGTGGAATTCAACCACCGCTCGTATAAATACAAGAGGAACTCCAAATTCTTCACCAGGGATTACCAGTGGATGCTGGAGCTCGCCTCCAAGACCGAGTGTTCGGGAAACACGAATTACGAAGACGCGTTGAAGGACGCTCTGACCGAATTCAGGGGGCGAGGGCTCAGGAACAAGCACATACTGTTTATTACGGACGGCATCCCGACCTCGGGCGATTGCGACGTGCTCGAAGAACGGGGGAGGGCAAAAAAATTAGGCGTGTGCATACACTCGATCTTCATCGGCTCAAAGAACTATCCCCGCATACTCCAGAGGATATCCGGCGAGACCAGCGGGACGCAGTTCATTGCCACACGGAGAAAGGACGGGACAATAAGGATCGAGAGGAGGGACAACAAGCTCGTTGTTCCCGTAAATGAAGACAAATCGCAGGTCGATCCTTTCGGCAGGGTATTTTCCTAGCCTCTTATTTCTGATATTCGGATACGGCCCTCAGGTGGTCCTGGTAATTATTCGAGAAGTAGTGGGTGCCGTCTCCCCTCGCCACGAAATAAATATAATCGACGGGTGCCGGGCTTAAGGCGGCGATAATCGACTCCCTGCCGGGATTGGAGATCGGGCCGGGGGGGAGGCCTTTCAACAGATATGTGTTGTACTCGGTCATAGTATTCAGGTCGTCTCTCGTAAGGTCGCCGTCGAATTCCTCCCCCATTCCGTAGATAACCGTCGGGTCGCTCTCGAGCCGCATGCCGAGCTTCAAACGGTTATGGAAAACAGCCGAAACGAGCGGCCTCTCGGCAGGGGCGCCGGTTTCTTTTTCAATAATGGAGGCGAGCGTAATTACCTCGTTGTCCGTAAGGTTTACCCTGTTCTTCAATCCGCCGAGCGAGCTATACACCTTTTTGAACCTGCTCACCATCATCCGGACAAATTCCGGGGCTGTTATCCCCTTGGCATACGAATAGGTGTCGGGAAAGAGATAACCTTCGATACCGGGGACAGAGCGTCCGGGCAGGCTGTCCAGTATCTTCGGGTCGCGGGTCGCGGCAAGGAACTCGTCCGGGTCAAGCACGCCGTTCCTGCCCAGGAGCTCCGCGGTCTCCCTCACGGTGAGCCCCTCGGGGATAGTGACCTTGTGGACGATAACGTCCCCTACCGAGAGCTTAAGGGCCACTTTCGCCGTGGTATCACCCTTTTTAAACTCATACTCTCCAGCTTTAAGCCTGTCCTGCCAGCCTTTGCCGATTACATAGACCATAAAGAGGTCGCGGCTGCCGATTACCCCGTTTTCCTCGAGTAACGACGATATCTTCCTCAAGCCCTTGCCTTTAGGTATGTCGACGACTTTGTCTGCAGAGACGGAAGTGATGAAGTTGATGTAGTAGTAAACGCCGAGCGCAACAGAAGCGCCGAGTAGCGCTATTATTAGAACCGCAAGAGAGGCTATCTTTAATTTTCCGGAACCCATTTCAAGAGATTAAACCCATCAGCGCTTTTCAATGACTGCCAGATCATCCCGATGGATGACCTCATCACTGTATTTGTACCCGAGAATGCTCTCGACCTCTTTCGTGCTCCGTCCCATTATCCGGCGTATTTCCTCAGAGCTGTACGACGTGAGCCCCCTCGCGACCGCGACCCCATCCTCGTCAACGCACGTTATCGAATCCCCGATCCCGAACTTTCCGCGCACGTCCTTTATGCCCGAAGGGAGGAGGCTCTTGCCTTGAGTCGTGATGGCCTTCTCCGCTCCCCCGTCTATGACGAGCTCGCCCGAGGACTTAAGCGTAAATGCAATCCAGTGTTTCCTGCCGCGTAGGCTCTTCTTCGACGGGAGGAAAATAGTGCCGACATCCCTGCCGTCGAATATATCGGCTAGCGTGTTCTTGGATTTCCCGTTTGCGATGATAGTCGGCACGCCGAAGGCGGCCGCAGCCCTTGCGGCCTGGATCTTCGTTATCATCCCTCCCGTGGTCGTGCTGCCGAGGGTATCGCCCGCGACCGACTCTATCTCCTCGCCTATCCGGTCTATCAGGGATATGAATTCCGCGTCCTTGTTCATTCTGGGGTCTTTGTTATAGAGGCCCTCTATATCGGTAAGCAGTATGAGGAGGTCCGCTTCCACGAGCGAGGTCACGAGCGCCGCGAGGTTATCGTTGTCGCCGAGCATTATTTCTTCAACGGCCACCGTATCGTTCTCGTTTATGATCGGAATTATTCCCATTCCGAGGAGCGTGGTCAGGGTCTTCCGGGCGTTTAAGAACCTCTTCCTGTCCGCAAGACCGTCATGGGTGATAAGTATCTGCGCGACGATAAGCCCGAAAGACGAAAACGCCCTTTCGTAATTCCAGATGAGCGTACTCTGTCCGCAGGCCGCTATAGCTTGTTTCATCGATATCTCGGTCGGCTTCCTGCTGATATGGAGCTTCTTCATCCCCGACGCTATAGCCCCGGACGATACGACTACGACCTCGATATGTCGGGACTTGATTTTGGATATCTCACCCGCGAGGAGATCGAAAACGCTCTCGGACAAACTGCCCTTCTTATCCGTAAGGACACTGCTTCCTATTTTGACAATAACCCTTTTAACCCCGGAGATAATCGACTTTCTGTCAGATTTTTTCATGTAATCCCGACAAATTATATTTTTTAAATATCGAGCCCGAATTCACGTATTTTCTTGACAACGAGCCCCGGCCTGGCTATCTTAGTTCTTCTGCTAAGCGGGAATAGCTCAGCTGGCTAGAGCGTCTCCTTGCCAAGGAGAAGGTCGCGGGTTCGAATCCCGTTTCCCGCTCCATCCGTTCAATCCTCCATGGAAATATAACCCGGCTGGGACCTGATTCGGTCGCACCACAATATTACGCTCGGGTAGGGTGAAAGGTCGATGCCTCCCTCGGGCGCCAGGCTTACGTACGGGTAACACGCTATATCAGCTATCGAATACGTCCCGGCAAGAAATTCTTTGTGTTCGAGGTGAGCATCGAGAACCCTGAGCACGCCGCCGCCCTGTGCGCGGAGATCGTTAAGCTTCTTTTCGTCCCTATCCGCGGGGCTCATGAATTTCATAAGGTACCTGGCTACAGCCAGGTTCGGATCGACCGAGGTCTTGCCGTAAAAGAGCCACTGAGCCATGGCGCCGAACCCCCGGAGGTCCTCCGGGTATAACCGGTTAGGGGAGTATTTCTTGCCCAGGTATAAAAGTATGGCGTTTGACTCCCACATATGGAATCCGTCGTCTATGAGGACCGGTATCTTCCTGTTCGGATTCAGCGATTCATAATCGCGGGTGTGCTGCTCTCCTTTAAATATGTCGAGGTACTCTCTCTCGTATTCGACCCCGAGCTGGTTCAAAGCCAGCCTGACCTTGTAGCAATTCCCGGAGAGCGGATTATCGTATAGTTTCAGCATCGTCAGTCATCCAGGTACTTTTTGAATTTTTCGGTGAACCTCTCTTTACCCATTACCCTCAAGGTCACTTCTTTCTTCGGGATAATATAATCTACCCTGCTCCTGGTGCAAACCTTGTTTTGCTCATAGATAATCACCTCGACCCCGACTTTACGCCCGTCCTCCCCGGCTATCCTGCCCCTCACCTCGAGCTCCGACGCCGTCCCCACCGGCCTCAGGAACTCCATGTCTATCTTTGCGGTCAGAGCGATCTTTTTGTACCTGTCGAACATGGTCCAGAAAGCTACTTCGTCGACGAGCGCGCACTGTATGCCCCCGTGTAGTATCCCCGGGAAGCCCTGGAGGTGTTTTTCGGGCGTGGTGCGGGTGAAGACATCCCCCTTTTCGTCGTCGGCGTAGAATCTGAGCCGGAGCCCGTGGGTATTGCGCGGGTCGCAGGCGAAGCACCCGTACCCGGGGAAATCGAGGAATATATTTTCAATCTCGCGGATCATCTGCGCGCCGGGGATATGCCAAAGAAAAAATATCCGGACTAATCCCTCTCCACCACCTTTGCCACTGCGGCTACCTTTTCGTCGGACTCGAGATCGATGAGCGTGACGCCCTGAGTCCCTCTCCCGAATACGCTTATCTCCGAAGCGTTCATCCTGATAACCTTCCCGCCGTGTGTCGTTATTATCATTATCTGGGTATCGTTAGTCACCTGAAAAGCGCCAACGACCCTTCCGTTCCTTCCGGAGGTCTTGATCGTGATTACGCCCTTTCCTCCCCGCCCCGTTACCCTGTACGCGGATACGAGGGTCCTCTTGCCGTAACCCATTTCGGTGACGGTAAGGATCTGGGCCTCGGGGTTCTCTATCACCTCCAGGCTTACGACCTGGTCCCCTTTGTCGAGCCTGATGCCGATTACGCCCGTGGCAGTCCTGCCCATATCCCTCACGTCGTCTTCCTCGAACCTTATCGCCTGGCCGAAATGGGACGTGATGAGTATCTCGTCTTTTCCGCTCGTAATCCTGGCAGCTATAAGCTCGTCGTCCTCTCTGATGTTGAGCGCAATTATGCCGCCCACACGGGGGTTGGAATAAGCCATGAGCTTGGTTTTCTTAACCACTCCCTTCCGGGTAGCCATGATGATGTACTGGTTTTCCTTGAATTCCCTCACCGGGAGCACCGCGGCGACCTTCTCGCCTTCGGACAAGCTCAGGAGGTTGACGAGGGCTTTTCCCCTAGCGGTAGGGCCCGCTTCGGGTATCTCGTGGACCTTTATCCAGTAACACCGGCCGAGGTTCGTGAAGAAGAGAACGTAGTTGTGCTTCGACGCTATAAAAAGGGTCTCGACGAAATCGAGCTCCTTCGTCGTGATGCCCGTCCTCCCCTTGCCCCCTCTTCTCTGACTCCTGTATATGCTGAGCGGGGTCGTTTTCACATAGCCCTCGTGTGTAATGGTTACGACCATGTCCTCATCCGCGATGAGGTCCTCTATCGAGATTTCCTCGGAGCTCTCGAGAATTTCGGTCCGCCTCTCGTCCCCGTACTTATCCTTTATCTCTTTCAGCTCATCGGTGACTATCCCAAGGATCAGGTGCTCGTGCTCGAGTATTTCCTTCAGGCGCTTAACGGTGTTAATGAGCTCGTTCCTTTCCTCGAGTATCTTGTCCCTCTCAAGCGCAGTAAGGCGCTGGAGCCTCATGTCGAGTATAGCCTGGGCCTGGACGGCCGATAGCGCGAGTTTCTGCATTAGCCCGTCTTTCGCTTCCTGAGGGCTCGCCGACTTGCGGATGAGGGCTATGACCTCGTCCAGGTGGTCGAGCGCTATCTTGAGACCTTCCAGTATATGGAGCCTCTCTTCAGCCTTGCCCAGCTCATACTGGGTGCGCCTGGTCACGACCTCCTTCCTGTGCTCGATGAAGTGGGTAATCGTCTCCTTGAGCGGGAGCACTCGGGGCTGGTTCCTCACTAGCGCGAGCATGATAATGCCGAAGGACATGTCCATCTGGGTGTGCTTGTAAAGCTGGTTCAATACGACGTCTGCGATATCGCCGCGCTTGATATCTATGACCAGCCTTATCCCCTCTCTGTCGGACTCGTCTCTTATATCGGATATGCCTTTTATCTTCTCGTCCTTGACGAGCTCCGCTATGCGCTCGATCAGCTTGACCTTGTTCACCTGATAAGGGATCTCGCTGACTATTATTATTTCCTTGTCTCCCTTCTTCTGTCTCTCTATCCTGGCTTTGGCCCTTATTCGTATTATTCCCCTGCCCGTCTCGTAAGCCTCTCTTATCGGGGCCCTGCCCGTGATGAAGCCCCCGGTGGGGAAATCGGGGCCGGGGAGGTGCGTCATGAGCTCGTCGAGAGTTATGTCGGGATTGGCGGCCTGCGCCGCTATCGCGTCTATAAGCTCACTCAGGTTGTGAGGGGGGATATTGGTAGACATCCCGACGGCGATGCCCGACGAGCCGTTTAACAGCAGGTTCGGTATCTTGGCCGGAAGCACGAGGGGCTCCCTCTCGCCTCCGTCGTAATTCGGCACGAAATCCACGGTCTCCTTATCGAGGTCGGCCAGTATCTCGCTCGCTATCCTGTCGAGCCTGACCTCCGTGTACCTCATCGCCGCGGGGGGGTCGCCGTCGATAGAGCCGAAGTTGCCCTGACCGTCGACGAGCGTGTACCGCATGGAGAAGTCCTGCGCCATTCTGACGAGCGCGTCGTAGATTGCGGCGTCCCCGTGGGGATGGTACTTACCCATCACGTCCCCGACTATCCTCGCCGATTTTTTATAGGGCCTGTTCCACTGGTTCCCGACCTCTTCCATCCCGTAAAGGATGCGCCTGTGCACAGGCTTCAAACCATCCCTTACGTCCGGAAGGGCACGTCCGATGATTACGCTCATCGAATAACTGAGATACGACTCCTTCATCTCGTCTTCGATGTTGACAGGCAGTATTTGAGACGGCATTGTCATTTATTGCGGGCCTCCTAAATGTCTATAAATATTGGCTAATAAGGTTATATGAGAGGACGGTAAGAGTCAATTGATTTGCGGCGGGATTGTACTATAAGTTACGTTTAATGCAATGCGTTCCCCGAAAGACCTTAAGAACAGGGCCGGCCGCGGTCAGAGCCCGGAACACTGCGAATAAATGAGAAAATTTCTCCTCGGAGTAATTAAATTTATACTAAAAACGGTCCTGCTGATTATCCTCGCGACCATAGCCTGGGCGGCGCTCTACAGGTACGTGAACCCCCCGCTTACGCCCCTCATGGTCATAGAGCACTTCAAAGACGGCAGGGCGATAAGAAAGGAGTGGAGAGATTACGCGAGAATCTCGAATTACATGAAGCTCGCGGTAATCGCCGCGGAGGACCAGAAATTCCCCTTACACGAGGGGTTCGATATAGAGTCAATTAAAAGCGCTATAGACGACAAGATAGGCGGAGACAGGCTCAGGGGGGCGAGCACGATAAGCCAGCAGACCGCGAAGAACGTATTCCTCTGGCCGTCGAGGAGCTGGATGAGAAAGGCCGCCGAGGCCTATTTCACGTTCCTCATCGAAAAGCTATGGAGCAAGAAAAGAATTCTCGAGGTGTACTTGAACGTGATAGAGACGGGAAGGGGCGTATACGGCGTCGGGAAAGCGAGTAAGATTTATTTCGGAGAATCGGCCGGGAACCTCACCGAAGAGGAATCCGCTCTGATAGCGGCCGTACTTCCGAACCCCGTACGCATGTCCCCCGTCAACCCCTCCCGGTACGTGCTCGAACGGCAGGCGTGGATAATCGGTCAGATGGATAATCTGGGGACCGGCTATTTGAAGAGGATAAAATAATCCGCGATAATAAATAAGCGGAATACATACCCGTCCGCCGATTGACAGGGTAACGGACGAGGTGTAAAACAGTGGATACATTTCGCGGGAGAAAGAGAGCACTCACATGGCAAATGAAACAGCGCTTATAACAGGGGCTTCCTCGGGGATCGGCCTTGAGTTGGCGAGACTTTTCGCGGCGGACGATTCCAACCTCGTGCTCGTCGCGCGAAGAGAAGACAGGCTCAAAGCGCTCGCGGACGAGCTCAAATCCGATTTCGGCGTCGACGTATTTATTCTGCCGAAAGACCTCTCGGGAAAAAACGCCCCGAGAGAGATATTCGAGGCGCTTCAGAAAGTGGGCATACAAGTCGACGTGGTCGTAAACAACGCGGGCTTCGGCGCACGCGGGAGCTTCGCTGAACTGGGCGAACAGGCACAGATCGATATGCTTCAGGTAAACATAGTAGCGCTCACCCATTTAACTAGACTCTTCCTTCCGGGCATCATCGAAAGGGGGCGGGGCGGTATACTAAACGTCGGCTCCCTCGCGGGTTTCCAGCCGGGGCCGAACCTCGCCGTCTATTACGCAACCAAAGCCTACGTGCTGTCCTTCACCGAAGCCCTCTCCGAGGAGATAAAGAACCCGAATATAAAAATCACGTGCCTGGCGCCGGGCCCCGTGAGGACCGAATTCGGAACGAAGTCCGATCTCGACGACTCGCTTTTATTCAAGTTGAGCCTCATGGACGTCGAGCCCGTGGTTAAGGCCGGGTATGAGGGTTTCAGGAGGGGGGACGTCATCGTTCTGCCCGGGATTAAACAAAAGCTGATACCGTTCCTTTTGAGATTCACGCCCCGGTTCCTCGTGAGGAAGATAGTAAAATCTCTTCAATCCTGAAAAATATACTCGTATGTCCCGGGTTTTCTTTGTGAATCGAAAACGAATAATAAATCGATTGCTCTCGGGTATCCGCTGTGATATGATTAGATTTCGTATTAATGGGTATCGTTTAGGGACAGATTAAATACCATAGAACGGGGATGAGCGCATGAATATCTTTAAATCAATCAAGGGTAATCAAAGGCCGGCTCTTCTATTACTGTGCCTGCTGGCCCTCTTTTTCGTATATGCGTGCCAGTGTGAAGGGGAGATAGGCACAAAAGCTAATAACACCGGAAGCGTCGGTGTAACCGCCGCAGCGCTTGACACAAAGTAGAGCGAAAACAGCTAGAGGAGGATTCATAAAATGAAACTGTCAGCAAGAGTAGCCAAAATCCTCAGGACGTCCCTCATCTTCTTAAGTCTGGCCGTGGTTTTTGTCGCGCCGGGGATTATGAAGTGTTCGGGCTCAGTCGATGTTCCTAAAAGTAAGTCCTCGACTCAAATTTAGCATTGTTACATTAAACAGGCTGCCAGGCCCGATTCGGAAGTGCCTCATCGATGTTTAACTGAATGGAGCGTTCAGGAGGGTTGTTCGGAAAAAAACCTTTCGAGCCCGGAAATTACCTCTTCCGAGCCTGCTATCAGCCTGCCGCTCTCGGGCAGCGAATCGAGAAAGTACTTCCCGTAGAACTTGCTGATTATCCTCCTGTCGAGCACGAGCACCGCCCCCCGGTCGCTCCTTGTCCGGATGAGCCTCCCGAATCCCTGCTTGAATTTAAGGACGGCCACGGGGACGCTGTAATCGGTAAACGAATTCACGCCCATACTCTCCATATGCTCGACGCGGGCCTCGATAATGGGCTCGGTAGGCACCCTGAACGGGAGTCTCGAAATCACTACCAGCCTGAGCGCGTTCCCGGGCACGTCGACTCCCTCCCAGAAACTGTCGGTCGCGAACAGGACCGACCCGTCCTCTACCCTCAACTTATCGAGGAGCCTCCCCCTCGGCAGAGCGCCCTGTTTGAGGGCGTGTATGCCGGACGATTCGAGTTCTTCGTTAATCTGCCTGTACACGCTCTCTAGAAGAGAGTACGAGGTGAAGAGAATAAGGGCGTTGCCCCGCGAGGCTTTAACGGCTTCAAGTATCAGCGGAGCGATGGTCCTTGAGTATTCCTTCGTGCCAGGCTCTGGCATATCGGTCGGTATCGCGAGAAGGAGCTGCTCCTCGTAATTAAAGGGAGAGGGCAGAATGAGCTCGGACACCCTGGTCTCGTCCTGAAGACCGAGCCCTGACTTAAGGAATTCGAAGTCCTTTCTCACGGCCATAGTGGCCGAGGTCATCACGACCGTGCCGCATCTTGAGTAGAGCCTCTCTTTTAAGGGCTGTGATATATCCAGCGGGGATAGTCCCAGTCCTGAGACGACCGTCCCCCTGCCCGTCCTTCCTTCCACCCACCTCACGTATCCGTCGTCTTCGGGGCTTAGGAACGTCGCGATAACCTCCGAGTAATAGTCGAGCTTATTGGCGACGCCCCTGAACTCCACTATGAGCTTCGCGAAATCGCTCTCCGATTCGTAGTCTATCAGAAAATCCGTAAACGACTTTATCTCCTCATAGAGCTCCTTAAGCCTTATTCTCAGGACCGAGAACTTCCTGTCTATCTCTACCCACCCCTCGCGGGAAAAGGCCGCCTCCGTAATCCTGATGCTCACCTCCTGGCTTTCGGGCTCCTTCTCCTGCATGAGAGAAAGCGAAAAATAATAGAGGGCGTCGAAAGCGTCCGCAACGTATTCTTCCGCGGCGTCCACCCTGGGAGTGAGGTTCTGCTCCACTCTCCTCAGCACGTCATTCACGATGCCCTTTCTCGCAGCCCCGGTGAGCTTTGTCGCAAGAGCCGCGCTGTAGTAGATGAGACCCTTCGATTCCCCACCCTTACCCCTCCTCTTCATCCGCCTCAGAATCCTGATAATCCCGAATTTCGTGGCCCTCATCCCGAAGTGAGAGGTCGCAGCGTCAACGATATGATGGGCCTCGTCGAAAATTACCCTCTTGAACGGGGGCAGAATGCCGGCGTCACTCTTCTCGGACGCGCCTTTGATCGAGAGGTCGGAAAAGAGGAGGTGATGGTTTACGACGAGGATCTGGGAAGAGGCGATCTCCCTCCGGGACTTGTAAAAAAAACATCGTGAATAATAAGGGCATCTCGCCCTCAGGCAGCTGTCGCTCTCCGCGGACACCTTGTCCCACACGTCGTCGGGCGGGGTGAAGCTGAGGTCTGAGAGCGACCCGTCGTCCGTGACCTTCGCCCATTCGAGAATATTCGATATAGCGTCCACTTCGTCCTCGTCCGCGATTTCGAAGAGCCCGTCGTTTACCGTTTCAGCGCGGAGAAGGCAGAGGTAATTCCCCATGCCCTTGACCAGTGAATAGTTGAATTCCCCGTCAAAAATTTTATGCACGAGGGGTATGTCTTTATCAATCAGCTGCTCCTGGAGGTTAATGGTATTGGTCGATACTACCACCCTCTCGCCGTTCTGAATCGACCAGGCAACGGCGGGTATCAGATAGGAAAGTGTCTTGCCGGTCCCCGTCCCTGCCTCTATAAGCGATATGCGGCTCTCGTTAAACGCCCAGGCGACGGCATCGAGCATCGTCAGCTGCTCGTCCCTGAGCTCGTACTTATCCCCCATCAATTCCGCGACACCGCCTTCGGGGAGGAGAAATCCTCTCGCCCTCCCGATGTCGAGGGGCTCTATTTCTCTTTCGGAGTAGGGCTCCACGACCACATATACCTGGGAAACGGAATTATCCACTATGTAGAAGCCGATCCCCTGATTCCCGAATATGGAGGCTATCTGTATATCGTGGTCGGATGGCGTGAGGTTTCCGGAAGGGTGGTTGTGAATGACGACCTCTCCCGGAAAGGCCGAATCGATCACGGCTGGGACCGAGCTATTATTTCCGCGGGCGACGACCCGCACGTCGTCGACGACGCTGCCTTCGGTGAAGGAGCCTACGAAAAAGACCTCGTTTCCCGAGGCCTCTTCAATGCTTATCCTGATCTGGTTTTTAACGCGGTTTGTAAGGATATCCCTCTGCACGGGAAAAAGTCTACATTATTTGGGAGACTTTCACAGACGGCCAAACACGCCGCTTATTGCTTAAACAAATCAGTTTTGGTACGTTATCTCGTTGAATTGCCTGGAGGGGTGGCCGAGCGGCCGAAGGCGCTGGTCTCGAAAACCAGTAGAGTCGAAAGGCTCTCGTGGGTTCAAATCCCACCCCCTCCGAAATTCGAATTGACTCCGGTAAAATGCCGCCCGATGAAACGTCGGAATACGTCAGGGGAGGCGCATATGCCGGAGCGCCCGTAATTAATACGGATGTAACCGATGATCCCGAGCGTTTGATTAAAGAATTAACGATGGTCGCCGGGTAGTAAACCGGGCCTCCGGGCTTAAACTTGCCGAGGGCGCGCTCTTTTATCGGATGCCTAATTAGGTGTTGGTAAACCACTAGAATCAGGAATAATTTATCAAATCCTGCCCTCGCTAATTAATACGTATACATCGTAAACGATTGGTTATAATATTAAAGTAACCGAATCGTGCGGGTGGGAAGTGACTTAATGAGAAAAGCCCTTGTTGCTCTTATAATTTTATGCTCTTCGTCCCTCTATTTTGAATTCGTCCCTGACGCATCGGCCCTTCAGAATCCGGACGTGTCCGTCCTCAGAGCCCGGAAAGATAAAACCGCTGGTAGTTCCAAAATAAGCCCGAGTCTGACCAATGTCCTTAATAACATGGCCGATGCGACGTCATCGAGAAATGGTGCCCAAAGCCTTAGCGCGGAGGATTTTTCCACGCCGCTCGTAAAGGTGGACGATTCCGGGAACATCGAGGTTTACGTCCACATGAGTGAATCGAGCGGCGAGGACATCGGGCAGCTGACAGCGCTCGGTCTAATACCCGATGTCATAAATGAAAAATTGAAAATCGTCCAGGGCTGGCTGCCCGGCGGCAGCCTCGAGAAGGCGGCCGAGCTCGGATTCGTCTCCAGAATCACCCCGCCCAGCTACGGGTATCCAAGAGCGGGCTCAGTTACCACCGAAGGGGACGGGATCATGGGGTCTGACGCGGCGAGGGAGACATTCGGAGTGGACGGCTCGGGAATAAAAGTGGGCGTCATTTCGGACGGAGTCGACAGCATCGCCGCTTCCCAGCTTACGGGAGACCTCCCGAATGTAGTGCAGGTAGGCGATCCCGGCAGCGGGGACGAGGGCACGGCCATCCTCGAAATCGTGCACGACATAGCTCCGGGTGCCGACCTGGCGTTTCATAACGGCACAAGCACCTTGAATTTCATACAGGCAATAGACTTCTTCAAAAATAACGGCGTCGACGTGATAATAGACGATGTAGGGTTTCTCTCGGAGCCCTTCTTCCAGGACGGACCGGTAGCCCAGGCGGTGGCTCAGGCGGTGGAGGACGGGATTGTTTATGTATCCTCTGCGGGCAATGACGGTGGGGCCCATTACCAGGCCCTCTACGTGGATACGGACCCTGGGGATGCGGATACCGATCTCCACGATTTCGGGCTGGCGGCCGGCGAAGGGAGTGACGTAGGCATGACAATCGCGCTTCCGCCTAATAGGAGCTCGGTCGTCGTGCTCCAGTGGAGTAACCCCTTCGGGGAGGCCTCTGACGACTACGACCTCTTCCTCGTCGATCCCGATACCGGTGATATTCTCGGTTCGAGCACGGATACTCAGAACGGAGACGACGACCCGATTGAAATAGCATCGGTTTCGAACGAAGGACCCGGTACGGGCTTTTTCGATATAGTTATCAATAAATTCAGCGGTGGAGACCAGACGCTAGAGATATTCTTTAATCTTGGCGGCACGCCAGTAGAGTTCAACGTCCCCGGGAACAGCGTCTACGGCCATCCGGCGGCGCCCGGAGTCATATCCGTAGGCGCCACCTCCGAAGGCGATGTAGAGTCCTTCAGCTCTGAAGGCCCGTCTTCAATATTCTTTCCTCCTACAGTTACAATCTCGGATGCATCGTCCCTACGGGCCGCTCCGCTTCTCGAAGACAGGGATACCCCCACAATCGTCGCCCCGAACAGGGTATCGACGACCGTTCCGGGGTTCTTCAATTTCGCCGGCACGTCGGCCTCGGCTCCCCACGCTGCGGGAGTAGCGGCGCTCGTGCTCCAGGCCCTCGGTTTCGGGGCTGATTTCAACGCTTCGAATTCCGCGGAGTCCTCCATTGCCGCAACCAGACAGGTGGAAGAGGTCACCGACATAATAACAGGCACGGCTGACGACATTACTCCCGCCGGGTTCGATGATATCTCCGGTTTCGGCAGCATAAACGCCTTTGCCGCGGTCCAGGAGGCTGTAGGAGACAGCGGTGGTCCCGGCCCGACTCCTCCCCCCGGTAACGATGGTTCAAACGACAGCGGCGGCTGCTCCGTTTACGGCCCCGCGAATGCCGACGTTACAGGAACTGCCTTTACAAATACGTTTATCCTGCTTATTCCGGCCTTTGTAACGGCGCTCACTCTCCTCAGAAGAAGGAAGCAGTGAATGAAGCTTCTTATTATCGGGCTTGACTGCGCCGACCCTAGGTTCGTATTCGGATGGAAAGAAGAGCTGCCTAACCTCAATAAACTCATGGAAAAGGGCGCGTACGGGCCCATGCTGTCCTGCCATCCTCCGATCACCGTCCCCGCATGGGCCGGTGATGATGAGCGGAAAGGACCCGGGTCAGCTCGGGTATTATGGCTTCAGAAACAGGAAGGACTATTCCTATGACGGCTACACGATCGCCAACGCGACGGCGGTAAAATGCGACAGGGTGTGGGACATACTTTCCCGCGCCGGAAAGAAAGTAGTCCTCCTCGGCGTGCCCCAAACATACCCTCCAAAGCCCGTCAACGGATGCGTCGTTAGCGGTTTTCTCGCCCCGTCGACGGAGAGCAACTACACCTACCCCGCCCCGCTGAAGGACGAGATAGAAGAGGTATCGGGCGGATATGTGCTCGACGTCGAGAACTTCAGGACGGACGACAAGGAGGCTCTCCTGGGAAGGATATACGAAAAGACCGAAAAACATTTCAAGGTGGCGAAGCACCTCATTAAAACAAAACCCTGGGACTTCTTCATGCTCGTCGAAATGGGGGTAGACCGCATACATCACGGGTTCTGGAGCTTCATAGACCCCGAGCACAGGAAATTCGAGCCGGGCAATCCGTTCGAGAATTCGATCAAGGATTATTATAAATACTGCGACAGAGAAATCGGAGAGTTATTGTCGCTCGTCCCCGAAGATACGGTCGTGATAGTGGTATCGGATCACGGGGCGAGGAAAATGGAAGGGGGCATATGCTTCAACGAATGGCTTATCAAGGAGGGGTATCTGACGCTGAAGGACTACCCGCGGGAGCAGACGAGAATCGCCGACGTGGAAATCGACTGGCGGAAGACGCTCGCGTGGGGGGACGGCGGGTATTACGGGCGCCTCTTCATGAACGTGAAAGGCAGGGAGCCCGAGGGGATAATAGAGCCCGGGGATTATGAAAAGATCCGCTCGGAGCTCGTCCGCAGGATCGAGGCGATCCCCGGACCGGACGGCGAGAATATCGGAACGAGGGCATACAGGCCACAGGACATCTACAGGGAGGCAAACGGCGTCCCCCCCGACCTCATAGTCTATTTCGGAGCCCTCGGCTGGCGCTCCGTCGGGAGCGTGGGTCTCGGAAACATACACACATTCGAGAACGATACCGGCTCTGACGAAGCCAACCACGACTGGAACGGCATATTCATTCTTAACGAGAACGGTTGCAGGACCGGAAACCTGACGCAGGGTTATACGGATGGAATAAAGATTTATGATATAGCCCCCACGGTTCTCGATTTATTCGGGATGAGACTCGAAGGGGAAACGATTGGCAAAAGCCTCACGAACTACAGGAACGGGGGATTATTCGGCAGACTGAAGAAGATTTGGAATTAGGGGAATTAGCCATTCGCAGACTTCGGGGCATAATCTACAGATTATATACAATTGACTACGGTACTTCCGGAAGGGAATAATATAGCGAAATGCGGGAATCCGATCGCTCGACCAGACTTATAATCATAACGGCACTAGCCCTGTCTCTCTCGATAGCCGCCCTTGACGCATCGATAGGGATAATCATTACCGACGCCAAATTCATAATGTTCAGGGCAATCCTGCTGCCGATAGCGGTAACCGCCGGGTTCTCTCTCATTCTGCTACTGGTCTTGTGGTATCTCTTGGGAGCAAGGCTCGTAAAGAGATTCGGCCTGGACGCGGTTCCGGCCGCGATATCGCTCGGGGTATTTATCGGGGTCACGGAGCTGCTTATCTCGATCAATTATCACGATTTCGATGCGAACTGGGCGTCTTACAGGATGGAGCTGCTGGTCTTCCTCATTATTTCGGTTTTCGCGCTACTCATAACTTACTATACCGCAAAAAAAATAAACCGCTCTCAATACGGGGGACTCGCAGGCTCCATGCTGAGCATCCTGCTGCCGCTCGTGCTCACCGAAGTCATGCTGCTAGTCTGGCTGAATAAACACAGCGAGCTGACGGATTATGATTTGTCCCTCGGGTTTTTCTCGATCGCCCTTTTGACGCTGGGATTATTTTTTGTTTTCGCGAAAACCGAATTCGACACGATAATCCCGCTCTCCGTTTTGATGGTTGTGGCGCTGGTCGTCTGCCCCGTAATTTTCGTTTCGACAAGAGAAAAATACGAGCCTGCCGTGAATAATTTCAAATCTTCGGCAAATCACAAGATAAAACATGTGATACTGATTACGATAGACACCCTGAGGGCGGACGCTCTCTCTTCATACGGCGGCAAGGAGACTTCGACCCCGAACATCGACTCGCTGGCTACAGACGGGACATTGTTTAAAAACGCGTTCTCGGCGGCCCCGTGGACTCTGCCGTCGTTCTCGTCTATGATGACCGGACTCTCGCCCACCGTTCATAAGACATACGCCGCTGATTCCGTACTCCCCGATAAATTCCGTACGCTCGCCGAATACCTGCGGGATTCGGGATATTACACACAGGCTATAGGCGACAATTTCTATCTCCAGCCGGAATTCAATATGGACCAGGGGTTCCTGCAATATGATTTTTACCCGAAGCGCGAGGCAATAGTTAACTCTTTCGGCATGACCGTGATAAAAAAAACGTTCCCGGATAAGCTGAAAATCTACGCCTCGACCGGGGAGCTCACCGACATGGCTATCGACTGGATCGGGAAGAACCAGGACTCCGATTTCTTCCTCTGGGTACATTATTATGACCCGCATTTACCCTATACCCCGCCGAGGGAATATATATCAAAGAATGCCGTGCCCGACGAATCCATCGGATACGAGTTAAGCAGCGCGGCGACAATCAGGTCCGGGCATTTCGCCCCGAACGCATCACAAAGGAAATGGATAAAAGAGCTTTATAACGGTGAGGTCCGCTATGTAGACGCGAACATCGGGAGACTGCTTGACGCCTTTAAAGAGCAGAGCCTGTACAAGAGCTCTCTCATAATCCTGACGAGCGATCACGGCGAGGAGTTCTGGGACCATGACGGGTTCGAGCACGGCCACACGCTATATAACGAGCTGATTCATGTCCCGCTCATCGTGAAGCTGCCCGGCGCGCATACCGGCAAGATAGTGGAGCAGGAGGTCACGACTCAGAGCCTCATGCCTACCGTTCTCGAAATCGTGCGAATCCCGAACGAAAGCGAACCCGCCACGGCCGAATCCCTTGTTCCGCTGTTAACGGATAACCCGGGCGCGTTTGTCGAGGAGCCGTTAATAAGCACGGGCCTTCTCTATTACGAAAACAGGGAAGGGGTGATTTTTAAGAGCAGCAAATACATAGAGAGCCTCGTAACGGGGCGAGCAGAGCTCTACGACCTGAAGACAGATCCCGGAGAGCAGAACCCTCTGGCGCTGCTGCAAAACAAGCCGACAACCGACCAGGCAAAAAACCTGTTGAATAATCACAATCAGGAGTCCGAGATGCTGAGCAGAGAGCTCGGAGTTTCAAGCACCGAGAAGGTTGCTCTGGACAAAGAAAAGATAGAGAAACTCAAGGCGTTAAATTACATCCAGTAGCCCTTACAAACTGGGTTCCCGTAGTAACGTGCGATACACCGATGAGGAATGACATAACGTAAAAAGTCCATTAGAATACCGAGCTTAATGTCGAAGAATAATCTGAAAAGACTCGCAGCCATATTCGTTACTTTACTGGCCCTCTACCCTGCCGCAACCGACAGTGCCTATGCGTATATAGGGCCCGGCGCGGGTTTCGCCTTCCTCTCGTCTTTTCTCGTAATGATAGTAACCTTCGCCCTCGCCGTCTTTTACCTGCTTTCCTGGCCATTCCGCTATGCGGTAAGAGCCCTCTGGCGCAGGGGCTCGAGGACGAAAAGCAGCGTAAGCCGAGTAATAATAATAGGGCTTGACGGCATGGACCCGAAGCTCGCAGAAGAATTCATGGACAAGGGGAAGCTCCCTAACTTTGTGAGACTGAAGGAACAGGGCACTTTCACATCCCTTGCCACGAGTTATCCCTCCATATCGCCGGTCGCCTGGTCTTCGTTCATGACCGGGGTCGATCCCTCTCACCATAATATATTCGATTTCATTACGAGAGACCCCTGCACGTATCAGCCCATGCTCTCGTCGGCCGAAATAGGGAAAGCGTCCAAGGTGCTCCCGATCGGGAAATACATGATCCCGCTAGGCAAGCCCAGGATGAAGCTCCTCCGGAAGGGCCGCCCGTTCTGGAAGATACTCGGCGAGCACGGCATATGGAGCTCGGTTCTGCGCGTCCCGATAACTTTCCCTCCTGAAAAATTCAACGGTGTCCTGCTCTCGGGTATGTGCGTCCCCGATCTCAAGGGGTCCCAGGGGACGTTCTCCCACTACACCACCGACAGGAGCAAGAACGAAGTGGAGACCGGAGGGGTAAGCAGGTTCGTGGAAATACAAGACGGAGCCATAGACACCCTCTTATACGGCCCCGATAACAGCCTGGTCAGAAACGGTGAAGAAATAACCATCCCGCTTAAAATAAAAATAGATAAAAAGGGGGGGAAAGCGGTCATCGGGATATCGGGGCAGAGTTTCGAGCTCGCTCCCAGAACCTACTCCCCGTGGATTAGAATTTCGTTCCCCGCCGGCCTGGGCATCAAAGTCCACGGTATTTGCCGCTTCTATATAAACGCGCTCGATGAGGGATTCGACATGTACGTGACTCCGATCAACATAGACCCTGAAAACCCGGCGCTCCCGATATCCCACCCTTTCATATATTCCATATACCTGGCCAAGCTCCAGGGCTCGTTCGGCACACTCGGGCTCGCGGAAGACACCTGGGCGCTCAACGAAGGCGTAATAGACGAAGAAGCCTTTTTGGAGCAGTCCTACCTGCTTTACGAGGAGCGGGAGAAAATGTTTTTTAACGCCCTCGAGAAAACACCCAGGGGGCTCTGCACGTGCGTATTCGACACGACCGACAGGGTCCAGCATATGTTCTTCCGGTGCCTCGATGACGCACACCCTGCGAACAGGGGAAAGGAGACGGAAAAATACAAAAACGTCATAGAGGACCTCTACGTCAGGATGGACGGTCTCATAGGGAGAGCGCTCGAATACACCGACGACAAGACGGTGCTGATGGTGATATCCGACCACGGATTCACTCAGTTCAGGAGGGGCGTGAATTTGAACAGCTGGCTCTTTCAGAACGGTTACCTCAAACTGAGGGACGGTCAGAGCACGAGCGGCGACTGGTTTCAGAACGTGGATTGGGAGGGGACGCGGGCGTTTTCGCTCGGGCTCGCGGGCATATTCATCAACAGAAAGGGAAGGGAAATGAAAGGCATCGTCGAGGAGGGGGAAGCGGTCGATCTCCTTAAATCCGAGCTCATTAGCAAGCTCACGGGTCTCAGGGATGAGCAGACCGGAACAATTTCCATCCGCGAGGTCATAGACACGGACAGTGCTTCGTCCGGGCCCTACACACACGACGCCCCCGACCTGCTGGTTGGGTACAACGCCGGGTATAGAAGCTCGTGGACATGCGCCGTGGGACGCGTTACAGAGCACGTATTCGAAGACAACACAAAACACTGGAGCGGCGACCATTGCGTCGACCCCAAAATAGTTCCGGGCGTCATTTTTTCAAACCGAAAGATCGCGAAGGAGAACCCTCACCTTATCGACATGGCCCCGACCGTGCTCAGGCTGTTCGGTGTGGGAATTCCCAACTATATGAAAGGGAAGCCTCTTTTCGGCGAGTTACGCAGGGACGTTGCGGGAGTCGGGGGAGAATTCAAGGAAGAAGACAAAAAGAAAGCGAGGGCCGTGTGAAACCCCGGTTATAGTTATAAACACTATGGCGTCTAATCCCGAGGGCAAGAGAAACAAAAGCGATAGTCATAACATGAAGCGGAGCTTTAAAATCCGTTCAATCAATGCGGTGCTCATTTCCGTTTTAACCGCCTTCATGCTCGTGTCCGCCGGGTGCGGAAGCGGCGATACGCCCTCTCAGGCCAAGGCAAACGCGGCGGATAAGAAAATGATCATCATCGGTTTTGACGGCATGGACCCCAACATACTGAATAAACTTATGGCGGAGGGGAAGCTCCCTAATTTTAAGAAACTCAGCGAGTCGGGCGGCTTCAAGAAGCTTGCGACAAGCATCCCGCCCCAAAGCCCTGTCGCCTGGTCAAACTTCATTACCGGCATGAACCCGGGCGGGCACGGCATATTCGACTTCATTCACAGGGACCCCGATAGCATCGTCCCTTACCTTTCTACCTCCAGGACCGAATCGGCGTCAAAAACGGTAAAAATCGGCAAATGGGTGCTTCCCCTGTCCGCGGGCAAGGTTTCCTTGCTGCGCCAGGGTAAGGCTTTCTGGGAATACCTGTCTGAGCGCGGGATACATACGACAATATTTCGCGTACCCGCAAATTTTCCGACAACGGACGATAAGGCCCGCCAAGTCTCCGGCATGGGAACGCCGGACATACAGGGGACGTACGGGACCTATTCCTACTACACGGACGAAGACACGGACAAATTCCAGAACCTGTCGGGCGGCAAGGTTTTTCCTGTCGATGTTTTCAGGAACAAGGTACACGGCAGACTCCCCGGTCCGATCAATACGTTCAGAAAGGACACGCCCGAAAGCAAAGTCGATTTCACCGTCTTGTTGGACCCTGAGAATCCCGTGGCGAAGATTTCCGTACAGAACGATGAAATTATTCTCAAGGAAGGGGAGTGGAGTGACTGGGTAAAATTAAAGTACGAGCTCCTTCCCCATATCGAAAAAGTGAGCGGGATCGTGCGCTTTTACCTAAAAGAAGTGAGACCGAATTTCAAACTATACGTAACGCCCGTAAACATAGACCCGTCGGATCCGGCCCTACCGATCTCCACACCCAGGGACTACTCGGGCAAGATAGCGGAGAACGTGGGTCTATTCTATACACAGGGAATACCGGAAGATTCAAAGGCGTTGTCGGAATTCGTGCTCGGAGACGGCGAATTCCTCGACCAGACGAATATAGTATTCGGAGAAGAGCAGGATATGCTGGGCTACGAGCTCGAGAACTTCCGGTCCGGACTGCTATTCTTTTATATCGGAAGGGTCGATCAGCTCTCCCATATGTTCTGGCGCACCATGGACCCGAAGCACCCGGCTTATGATGCTGGGAGCAAGCTCAAGCTCGTGATCGAAAACACCTATATAGACATGGACAGAGTGCTCGGGCGCGTGCTCGACAGCATCGACGGCAATACAACCGTCATCGTGCTGTCCGATCACGGCTTTGCCCCGTTCTACAGGGCGTTTAACCTGAATACCTGGCTCAAAGAGAACGGTTATTCATACCTTACCGACGAATCCGAGGGAGAGTTTTTCAGGAACGTCGACTGGGGCAAAACACGCGCTTACGGGGTCGGGTTTAACGGGCTGTTTCTGAACTTGAAGGGAAGGGAATATAAGGGGATCGTGGAGCCCGGGGAGCGGAAAGAGCTGCTCGACGAGATTTCCGAAAAGCTTTTATCCATAAGGGACCCCAAAAACGGGGAGCAGGTCATTACCAGAGTATATAGGGCGGAAGAGATATACAGCGGGCCATATTTGAAGGATGCGCCCGATCTCATTGTGGGTTACAATAGGGGATACCGCGCTTCCTGGGAGACCGTCCTCGGAAGCTTTCCAAAGGAGATCCTGAGGGACAACAAACAGAAATGGAGCGGAGACCACCTTATGGAAGCCGCGCTCGTACCGGGTATCCTGCTTTCAAATAAGGAAATAAAGATGCAGAACCCCGCGCTCACCGATCTCGCTCCGACAGTCCTCGAGGAATTCGGAATCCCGAAGCAGGCCGGGATGATCGGAAATAATATTTTCAAGGAAGAGAGTTCCGCGCATAATTAACGCCTATATCAAGGAGGGACAATCATGTTTGGCGGCTCGAAAATAAAGCTCGACAAGGATTTGCTCGAGAGATGCAAGCAATACGCGGAGGAAACGGGTTACACCTCCGTTGAAGAATTTATCGCGTACACGCTCGAAAGGGAAATAAAGAAGGGGCAGAAACAATCGCCCGAGGACGAAGAAAAAGTAACCAAGAGGCTTAAAGGCCTCGGCTATATAGAGTGAGCTCTTTATTATATGAGGCTCGGAACAAACCACCGCCTGATATATTGCGACCGGTCAGATCCCCGTCATCCCGATTCAATCGGCACGAGCCTCTTGCGATTAAAAGAATGGGGAAGCTTAATTGATTCGAGAATACATTAAAAATAACGCCCGTGAGCTTACGGGCCTGGTCAGCCTGGCAGTAATATTGGCCTTTCTGTGCGGACTCCTGACGTGGGCCACCCATATCATCCATAACCGCTACGTTCATTACGGATTATTCAATCTCATACTCTTCGAATTGCCGGATTATATGAATTTTTATTTCCTTGTATCGCTATTCATATTCCTTGTGCTCGTATCGATTTACATCTTAATGAGAGCCATTGCCCGCAGGAACAGCGCACATATTGCAAAAACCGAATCCGGCGGAGAAAAAATTATTTATTCCTTCATACTCTCAGTCGCCGTAATTATGCTGTTGTCTTACTTTTCATTCTTATTTTACAGGGATATCATCGGATTCCTCAAGGGGAACCCCCTCACGGCACGGCTGGGAGAATTGAGCTACGCCCCGAAAGAAACTTTTTATATATTTATACTCGCCTCGGCGGTTTCGGGCCTTATTTTTACATTCTGTCTCACATACTTGGTTTCCAGGACAGGGATCCCCGGATTATTTCAAAGGTATTTTAGAAGAATAATCGCTTCAAAAGGTATACGTCCTATCGGAGTCGGCGTCATCGCGATGCTTTTAGCTTCGAACATTTTCATTCCATTGTACGGGAAATCCAATAAGCTCCGAGGCCCGAACGTAATTCTAGTCCTGATAGATACTCTGAGGGCCGACCATTTAGAAGCATACGGATACGCGAGGAATACCTCGCCTAATATCGACAAATTCACCAGCGAGGGAATCCTCTTCGAGAACGCTTTCGCACAGGCCTCCTGGACTTACCCATCCGTGGCCTCAATACAAACTTCTCTCTATCCGTCTCAAATAGGAGAGTTCAATAGCAAATTCATTCTGAATGACAGCCTCCTTACGCTAGCAGAGTATATGAAAAATAATTTTTATGAGACGATCGCCGTCGTCTCCAACGTATACGTGAGTAAAGGGTTTGGGTTTTCTCAGGGTTTCGATATTTTTGACCAGGACTCCGTCTTGAAGCCCGATAGCATTACATCGCACCTGGTAACCGATAAAGCAATCGAATACCTGAGGGAATACAGGGACGAACCGTTCTTTCTCTGGGTTCATTACATGGACCCGCACTCCATATATATTCATCACCCCGAGTACGGGTACAGAAAAGAAAATCCAAGCAATATAGATGTTCCGCTTACGGAAGATAGACTGAAGGAAATCACAAAATCCCTCAACCCGGATGACATCCAATATGTTATAGACACATACGATGAGGAGGTTTCGTACACGGACCAGAACTTCGGCAGGTTGATCGATGCCGTCAAGGAACTCGGACTGGACAAGAACACCGTAATAATTCTCTCCGCGGATCACGGAGAAGAGTTTTTGGAGAGACGGAGGTTCGGTCATGCGGCCAGCCTGTACAACGAGATCATTCACGTCCCCCTTATTATGTACAGCCCGTTCGAGAACGGGCGTAAGGGAACAAACGTCGGTCAGAATGTCGAAGTCAGAAATATCGCCAAGACGATTATCGAGACCTGCGGACTGCCGAACGATAACTTCGGAGGCGTGAACCTGTACGGGACACACGCCGATAACGGAGGAAAAGAATTGATATTCAGTCAGCAATGTGACGACGCCGAGAGCACGACTCCCGAGAGAGCAGTCATTATGGGGAAATGGAAACTTATCGAAAAAACGAAGGAAGGCACTTTTGAATTATACGACCTCGAGAGTGACTATCGAGAGAAGGAGAACCTCTTCGGTTCAGATAAGATCGAGGACGTTCGTAGACGTCTGCTGTCAGCTTTAACCAGCTTCAATCCGGACGTCGTTGCACATTCCGAAAGCGCTCAACACAACTACGAGGAAATAAGGAAGATAAAGGCTTTGGGTTATATTGAATGACCCGGCGGATGTTTACGACGTGGATTTTATACGCTTGAAATCTTTGGGTTTTGTACGGTAATTACGCCGGAAAACTAGGGATGAATAATATATGACGGAAATTATATGGAATCTCAATCGTAATGCGGCCTGGATTTTCGGAATCCTTGTCAGTCCCTTCAAAAATATCGACCCCATATGGTCGCTCGCCCTCTTTTCGCTCCTTATCGGAATAATAATGCTCATAATATTCCGCTACACGTCCGACCAGCAAAAGATAAGGGAGACCAAGAACAAAATCAGGGCATATATTTTCGAGCTCAGTCTTTTCAAGGACGAGGTCGGGATAGTGCTCTCTGCCCAGAAAAATATCTTTATTTACAACCTCAAATACATCAAATATGCGCTTAAGCCGATGCTCTTCATGATGATACCGCTCGCGCTGATCCTGATCCAGCTCGACAGCTGGTACGGCCACAGGCCGCTTAAGCCCGGCGAATCGGCCATAGTGTCCCTCGAGCTCCATGACGGCGATGCGCCGCTTTCGGACGTAACGCTCACTTCGGGCTCCGGGATTAAGATAGAGACGCCGCCGTTAAGGATCCCCGATCGGAATGAAATAGATTGGAGGATACGAGCGCAGAAAGCCGGGGATCGGGATCTGACCTTTAATGTGTCGGGTGAGGAGATACGGCAGAAAGTCGTGGTCTCGGGACAAGGCCTCGTGCAGGTCACTCCCTTTGCCTCGGCGTCGGCCTCGGGTTTCCGTGACGCGCTCCTGAATCCCGCGCAGACGCCTCTGCCCTCAGGCTCCCGGGTGAAGCAGATAAAGATCGGCTATCCCGCAAACTCGATAGAGGTATATAAATGGCACGTCCACTGGCTGGTTCTGGTATTCGTATTATCGATGGTCTTCGGATTCGCCCTCAAAGGGCTGTTCAGGGTCGAGATATAACCGGAGCCGCGGCATATCGCCGACTGCCTCACGCTACAGCCCACGGCACTTCTGATCGGAGAATACAAGCGACGGATTACTCAAGTCGTCAGATTAAGAGTGATCCTTCTCTTCTCGACGTCTGCGGCGGTGACTTTCACCCGTACTGTCTGGCCGATTTCAAACCAGCGCTTCTTCCAGTTAAGGACGCTGTCTCTGGGGACGAGTCCTTCCACAAAAACTTCCTTTACTTCCACAAACATCCCGAAGGGTAGAACGCTCAGCACGATGGCTTCAAACTCCTGCCCGATATAAGACTTCATCAGGTGAGCCCTCTCGAGGTTTATGGCCTCCCTCTCGATCTCATCCGCCGTCCTCTCTTTCTTGGATAGTTGTTCAGCCATCCAGTCGAGCGACTCCTTGTCATACGGGATCGAACCGTGTTTCAGCAGCGAGTTAGTAATCCTGTGTACGATCAAATCGGGATAACGCCTGATCGGGGAGGTAAAATGAGTGTAGTGCTTTATCGCCAGTCCGAAATGGCCCTTTTCCTCCGTCGAATACGTGGCCCGTTTTAAAGAGCGCAGTATGAGCATGTTGACGGCGATCTCTTCCGGCTTCCCCCTGCTCAAATTGATGACCCGCTGGAAGTCCAGGGTGCCTAATTCCCCCGAGGGCGACAGGGTATAGCCCAGCTTTTTTATTCCCTCCGAAAGCTCAAGTATGGATTCTTCGTCGGGGTTTTCGTGAATCCGGTAGATTGACGGGATTTCGGCCTGACATGTAAATTTGGCTACGGCCGAATTCGCCGCGATCATGAACTCCTCGATCAATCCGTGGGCCAGGTTCCTCTGTGTCCGTACGACGTCCACGGTCCTCCCGAGCTCGTCCCTTATCAGGTCGGGCTCCGGGATGTCGAAATTCAGCTCGCCCTTTTCGATCCTCCTCGCCCTTATATGCTGGTATAGCTCATTCATTGTAAAGAGCTTTTCCGTTATCTGCTTTTCCTCAAGCGGCACCCTGTCAGAATCACCCAGCCTGGCAGCCACCTTCGAGTACGTAAGACGCGCGGCGCTCCTTATCACGCTGTTGTAAATCTTGAAATCCGTCATCTCGCCCTTTCGGTTGAAATCCATCTCGACTGTTTTGGTGAGCCTGTCCTTATAAGGCACCAGACTGCATAGATCGTTCGACAACTTTTCCGGCAGCATGGGTACGACCATGTGAGGCATATACACGCTCGTCCCTCTGCTGAGGGCCTGGTTATCTATTTCGCTCCCCAATTCCACGTAATATGAAACATCCGCTATCGATACCAATAACCTGTATCCCGAGTGAGTCTTCGTAATACCGACCGCGTCGTCGAAATCCTTGGCGTCATCGTTATCGATTGTGAATATTATCTCTTCCCTGAGATCGACCCTTTTCTTCAGCTCGCTGTCGGGTATCTCATCAGGGATCCCGGCCACTTCCCTCATCGCTTCGGGGAGGAAGCTTTCCTCCAGGTCGTATTCAATCAATAAACCCTTTTTCTCGACTTCCAGGTCCCCGGCCTTTCCCAGCACCTCGACTATGCGGCCCTGAACTTTACGGGTCGTCGAAACCCCGCCGGTAATTCCGAAAACGACGAGACTGTGGTTTTTCAGGTTTCTTATTTCGCCAGCGTGAAGGTAGATGTGCGGTATCCTGTCGTCTTTCGGTACGATCTTGCCGGTCTTGCCGGTCTTGACGAACTTTCCGAGTATAGTGCCGCCCTTGACCATCCCCTTGATAAGGGCGTTTGTCTGTACGGCTTCCTTTTTGGCTTTAGGGGTGTCCTTTCCTCCGGGCGCTATGTACCCGCCGTCCGTCCTGCCGATTTTTCCTTCCCTGACCATCTTCCCGAGAACCTTTTTTAAGGGGAGTCTCGCCTCCTTGGGCACACCAAGCCGCCGTGAAATCTCTTTTGTTCTCATAGGACGATGCCGGGCACTATTTAAAAGCTTAAGAATTTCTTTCGGCTTCGGCATTCTCATAGATAGATCGTTAGATATAGCAGTTCTCCAAAAAACAGTAGTTTTTATATTTTTCCATAATGGACACGCGGGGGCTCGTTCCGTTAAGAGAAATCAATGGTATTTAATGTTACATTCAATATCGTTTAAGTTCAAACCACGGCACCGGAAGTCAGGCCCTGCCCGAGCCCTGCCGCTTCATTCCCGAGAGTTGATAATACGGGTAAATTCAGATAAGATTATTCCGGTCTTAGAAATTATACAATGATTAAGGAGTGTTGATCCAAAATGCTTAGAAAGAACATACCCGGCGCGATACTTATACTGCTCATTGTTTTCTCTTTCGTCGGAATAGGTCTCCATCTGGGAATTAAGCTTAACTGGCAGTCTTATTTCAAGATCCTTTCGATCGTAGCGGTAATAGCGTTCATAGTCTCGGCTATAATCAACACCGTTCCCTCAGGCAGCAGCAATAAATAGGAACGCCCCCGTCCTCCCGTGCCGGACCGGCCGTCAGGGAGTAATAATAAGCTCGCTCTGACGTCCCGCGGCCGCTTCCTCTTCCGGATGATAGCGCAATATATGGACGAGGTAGCTCTGGAGATTCGAATCGTTCTCCATGTAGAACTTCGCCTCCCTCAGAAAATCATCCACGACGTTCAGAGCAAAATCTACGGTTACCCTGTCCTCCGTGATATCGTGATTGTCTTTAAAATCGGTCAATGCTATAAGTATCCGTGTCGACAATTCGTTGGCGAAGCTGTTTTCGCCCTGATACTGGTAAATGAGCCCCTTCCTCTCCGTATCCAGCGTGTTTTTTACAAGCCCGAGCGCTGAAACCACGTCTTCGTTCCTGAGCTTCCTGTTGGCGCGGTATGCTTCGGCGAATATCTTCTCGATCCTCGCGAAAACCCCGGGGTTCCGGTTGTACAGCTCCGCGCGGCGCACGTAGCTCACGGTCCCTTCCTTGCGGATCCTCTGATGCATCACCTTGAGCTGCTGATGTTTCTGGCCCTCGACAAAATAGACACAGTCGAGAGGACATTTTATCTCGACCCCCCTCTTCTCCCCGCAGCACCCCGGACATATAGACCCCCTCAGGGCGGGGCAGTATCTCTTTGCCTTTCTCTTTACGCAGCTGACGCACTTCATCGAGCGACCTTATAGATTCTTAGGAATAACATTCTCTCTTACCCAGTTTATTATCTCGTCCGTCGATACGCCCGGCTCGAACAGGGCCTTGACACCCATCTTCTTCAGATACTCGACATCTTCCTTGGGAATTATACCGCCCCCGAAAACGGTTATGTCCCCGATGCCTTTTTCGTTCAGGAGTCTTATGACCTCCGGGAAAATAAAGTTATGCGCGCCCGAGAGTATGCTTAGCCCAAGAGCGTCCACGTCTTCCTGAAGCGCGGTCTCGACTATGGCCTCGGGCGTATTATGGAGCCCGGTATAAATGACCTCGAATCCCGCGTCCCGGAGCGCCCGCGCGACTATCTTTACACCCCTGTCGTGACCGTCGAGGCCCGCTTTCCCTATCAGTATCCTGGTTCTCGAACCCTGACCCATACAGAACGCCCTCAAAAATAAGTTATGTTTCTTTTACGGAGAAGCCTTCCGCCCCTGGCTTAGAAATAAGACGCTTGCGGGCAGACCCGGCAGCCGTTAAAAATAGCCCGGGTCTCTGTAAACCCCGTACACTTCCCTGAATATATCGCATATTTCCCCGAGAGTGGCGTATTCCCTTACGGCATCAATTATGGAAGGCATCAGGTTATCCCCGTTCCGCGCGGCCGTGACAATATCCCTGAGCCTCGCCTGAACGGCTTTATTATTTCTCTTTTTCTTGAGCTCACGGAGTTTCTCAATCTGACCCGTCTCGACCCACTCCTCGATTTTAAGTGTGGGTATGGTAACTTCGCCTTCGGTATTGTATTTATTGACCCCTACTATGGTCTTCAAACCCGTATCGATCTCTCTCTGATACTTATATGCCGCGTCGGCGATCTCTTTCTGGGGATAGCCCGTTTCTATAGCCCGGAATATACCACCCATCTCGTCTATCTTGTTTATGTAAGCGAACGCTTCCTGCTCTATCCTTTCAGTGAGCGATTCCATCACGTAGCTCCCGCCGAAGGGGTCGATCGTGTTCACGACTCCGCTTTCTTCGGCGATTATCTGCTGAGTCCTGAGCGCGACCGTAACGGACTCCTCCGTCGGCAGTGCGAGCGTTTCGTCCATCGAGTTCGTGTGGAGCGACTGAGTTCCGCCGAGCACGGCAGCGAGGGCCTGAATCGTCACCCTCGCGACGTTATTTATAGGCTGCTGCGCCGTGAGGCTCGCCCCCGCCGTTTGCGCGTGGGTTTTCAGCATCAGGGATTTCGGATTCGTGGCTCCGAAGCGTTCCCGCATGATCTTCGCCCACATCCTTCTCGCGGCCCTGTATTTGGCGATCTCTTCGAGAAAGTCGTTGTGCACGTTGAAAAAGAAAGAGAGGCGGGGAGCGAAATCGTCCACGTCGAGACCGCGCTTAATGCCTTCTTCCACATACGCTATGCCGTCTGCGAGCGTAAACGCAAGCTCCTGGACGGCGGTCGAGCCCGCCTCGCGGATGTGGTAGCCGGATACCGAGACCGGGTGCCACTGCGGGACTTCCTTAGCGCAGAATTCCATAATGTCGACTGTGATTTTTACGGACGGCTCGGGCGGCGATATCCATTCCCTCTGAGCGATGAACTCCTTCAGCATATCGTTCTGGAGGGTGCCCCGGAGCTTGTGCCAGCTGACCCCTTTCTTCTCGGCCATGACGAGATACATCGCGAATACGACGCTCGCGCTGCAGTTGATGGTCATAGAGGTCGTCACTTTCTCGAGGTCTATGCCGTCGAAGAGTACCTCCATATCGGCAAGCGAGGATACCGATACGCCCTCTTTCCCGACCTCCCCCCTCGAGCGTTCGTGGTCGCTGTCGTAGCCCATAAGCGTGGGCATATCGAACGCGGTGCTGAGACCGGTCTGCCCGTGCTCCATCAGGTATTTGAAGCGCCCGTTGGTGTCCTCGGGCGTCCCGAACCCCGCGAACTGGCGCATGGTCCAGAGACGGCCCCTGTACATAGTGCTGTGGATACCCCGGGTATAGGGATACGCGCCGGGGAAACCCAGTTTTTCCTCAAAATTAAAACCGTTTAAGTCAAGTGGCGTAATGAGTGGCGGCACATCCATCCCGGAGATGGTCGTATAGTCGGCCTCCCTTTTCGAGGCGCTGCCGTAATCTTTCTCCCAAAGCTCTCTCGCTTTCCTCATCCTTTCAAGCTCGTTTTCGTCAACAGACATCCGACCCTCCAACCCGATTGACTTGATCAAATCTTGGAACCCGTGAAACACCTGCTCAACATACTATAGATATTACCGAAAATTAAGCGCATTGGGAAACAGTTATCAGATAAATAGTAAGAAAAGGCCGGGATTAAGTCAAATACCAAAATGTCAGCAAAATGACTATTTCAAGCTTGTTCGTAAGCCTTCAGGAAATCTTCTCTGAGGATGCCCGCCTGAGTACAGATGTTGCGCAAGGTTGAACCCTTGATCCGGGCATGATTGGGTATGGTCAACGGAGTCCGCGTACCGTCGGGATTTTCTCTTACCATCGCGATGTGCTCTCTTTCGCGAACAAGACGAAACCCCAGAAGTTCAAGTGTCTTTATGACTTTCGTCTTAGGAGCATCGACTGGAAATTTAATCATGAGACTTTCCGATAGAATATTTGAAAAGTCTATTCAACATCTTCGTGATCGAAATATCGCCTATATTGAGTTTATATTCTAGTATTTCCATAGGAATCCTATTAAATCAAATTAAAACGACTGTCAAGGGATGCATAAAAACGGTTCAAAAACATTTAATAGATTTCAAAACTTAGAAGTAAAGCTTATTGGATAATTTTCTAGACGAAGAAGGGAGCTCGTTTAGAAGATGTGAAACGACAAGACAGATATCAGATACCAACCCCCGCTTCTGCTATAAAAACTTCGAGCACAGGTGATTCATCTATCAAAACATCTTTTCCGAAAGTTTCAATATGGAAACTGATAGCGGATTTTACGTCGGCCAAGGCATCTTCATAAGTCTCGCCCTCGCCAACGACCACACCTTTCAAGCCGAGGGGGTATGCTACGTAGCCATCGGCATGCTTTTCAACTATAACTTTGAACTGTTTGGTCATTTTACAATCTCACCCCACGCAATACATATTACCGAAAATTAAGCGTGTTGGAAAATAGATGTCAAAAAATAGTAAACAAAAGGCCGGGATTAAGTCAAACAATTATCTGGAAATAATGAGAGATAAGGAAACTGCACCTTAAAAATACGGCGTAATCTATTGGATAGCAATATCCCGTCACCCGATTAATTTCGTCTTTATATCCACAACATCCCCCGATCTCATGCTTATGGTGTCGGCATTGTCGGAGTCGGAGTCGGAGTAGCAGAAGGCGACGGTGATGGCGACAGAGATTCCACCGACTGAGTAATAACGACGACCGATTCTATGAGCAAGTCCTCCGCGGGGGGTATGGGACAGATTGCCGTGAACTCAGGCGGGACCTCAAGCTGGATTCTCGCAGTAATGACCTGAGTACCGCCCACTCTGAAAGCATTGTACTGAACTATAAACTGCCCCCCTTCCGAGTCCCCCAAAACGGGCACAAAAACGTCGCTGTCTCCATCGTTTAATGATCCAAGCGCGGGGTCGCTGAGGGATACTTCTGCGAGGGTCCCCGGCTCTATTCCGACTGTCTGAAAAATAAGCGTTAAAAATATGTCCTCCGCTTCCAGATCCATCGGATTCGGAACGGTAATGTCCTGATTACCGGGCCCCACTATTCCCACTCCCCGGAGTGTCATGGTAATAAAATCGCTCTCCTCATCCCCGTCCACGGGGTGGATCGTAGTTGATACATTTACAGTAGCGACATCAGCAGCTATCTCCTCGATCGTAGCGCCGGCTCCTTTATGCACACCCGCCAGGTAATTCACAAAAGCCAAATTTCCTTCGACCGTCCCGGTGCTATCGAACAAGCACCCTCTCAACTCCGGCCTGAGGCCGGTGGGCGAAAATGTAATCTCAAAATCTATGGGTGTTCCGTCAGGGACCAGGTTCGTATTCACCTGTATTACAGAATCCTTGCCTGCATTGCCAAAGAGAGAAGGCGGATTCGCGCTCAGACCGATTATAGCCGTATTTATAGGGTGTTCCGAGCTGTCGCCGCCAAGACCGTCGAGACAGGCGTATTGCGAGCCTAAAAATAAGACCAGAAATAACAGGACCGAAGAAACACGCACCAATTTATGTTTAAACAAGTTCCTTATTCTCATAATAATCCATCCCTCCTTATATGAACTTATACTCCTACGGAACGTTCACAGTGAACTCGACTACATCGACCGAGCCGCTGTCGGTGGACGCCTCCAGGAACGCCGGGTCGATTATGTCCTCGCCGCTTATCAGAATGTCGACGAATGCAACGCCGCGGTCGTCGGTGAGGGTCTCAAAAGGAGAATCGACAAATGCCCCCATGCTGAACCACTCCTGCAGAGGCGTCAGCGCGCATCTGTCCGGCGTACAAGCGTCATCATTAACCAATTGTACTGCTCTGGCATCGCCTACGTTATCCCCGTTCGTGTCGACCACCAAATCATTCTCGCCCGCGAATGACGCGATCCATACAACCCTTACACTGTTCAAAGGCTGTCCGTCAGGACCCAGCACTAGAGCTTGCACAAGAAGCGTAGTCAGGGAATTATTCGGTATCGCTACATCGCTCGGGGGGATCGAGTATCTCGACCGTCGAGCCGAAAGGCGCGAAAGGCGGGTTTGCCCCTCCGCAGCTTACGGCGATCACTCCCGCCGTTAACATTACCGCTATTATTGAGGGGAATAATATCTTCCCCATTAGTTTCCTGTTCATCAAATCATCCTCCTCTTTGAATGTTTCAACTCGCTCCTACCTTACAATCCTCGGAGTGATAAAGACTATTAGCTCCCTCCGCGCGTCGACCGTCGAGCTCCTCTGGAAAAGCCATCCAAGGAGAGGCAGTCTCGAGAACCACGGTATGCTCTTGTCCGAATCGGCAATCTCTCTAGTCAATATACCACCTATTACTATAGTCTCTCCGTCGCTCGCGAGGACCTGAGTAGTCGCCTCGTTCCTCCTGATGCTGGGCTGTCCGTTCGCCCCGGTCAAGGCGGTATCGGGTCGATTATCCGTAACTACAATATTCATCAATATCCTGTTGTCGTTCGTCACCTGGGGTGTAACCTCGAGGCTGAGCGTGGCGTCGACGAACTGGGTCTGCGTACCCGCGGCGGAAACGCTCAGGAACGGTATCGATACGCCCTGCTCTATCCTGGCGGGCGTATTGTCGAGTGTCAGCACCTTTGGCGATGACAGTATCCTGCCGTCCCCTCTCGATTCTAGAGCGGAAAGCCTGAGGTCGAGGTCGTATGCTCCTGTTAAGCTGCCGAGAACGAGTCCCAGAACTCCGCCCGCACCCGGACCGGCTGCGGCAGGCAGGTCGATTATGAAATTATCGCCTGTCGTCCCGAAGGGGCTCCCGGTCGTGGAACCGCCGATCTCGACACTCGACGGGAAAGTCGCGCCCGTCGGATTCCCCGTGGCTGCGGAGGCCGTATAGTCAAAGCCCCACTGGATGCCGAGGTCGCGCGCGAAATCGAGTGTGGCCTGAACTATTCGCGATTCTATCAGTACCTGAGGAGTCCTCGTATCGAGCTCGCCGACAAGGTTCTCGATCTGGGCCACTCTGACGCCCGTATCGTTAATTAGTAAGCTGTTAGTGCGTATATCGACCCTCAGCTCCCCTCTGTCGCTCAACAGGGGCTCGACGAGCGGTATGAGCTCCTCGGACTTTGCATAGTTGACGAATACCTGTTTGGTGATGAGGGGCTCCAATTCTTCACTGGTTTCCGCTGCCTTCTTTACCGCCTTCTGCCTCGCCTGGAGCGTACCAAGGGGGGCTACCCTAAGCACATTCCCGTCTATGAAGGCCCCGAGACCGGCGTCTTCGAGAATCACGTCGAGCGCCTGGTCCCACGGGACGTTCGTAAGCTTCAGCGTAACCGTGCCGGATACGTTTCTGGAAATAATCATGTTGAGTCCGCTTATATCAGAAATTATTCTGAGCACGTCCCTTATATCCGCGTCTTTAAAATCAAACGAAACCAGCTGGCCTTTATAGGTCTTCGTCGCGCCCGGTATCGATGTTAGTCTGAAATCGAAGGCGTAGAGGTCCTCCGGCTTAACCGCGACCTCCACCTCCCCCTTCTCCGCGGCTGATACTTGCTGCTCGCGCGTTTTACCGAAATTGAGCGTAATCACGTTCCCTTTCTGTCCGATATCCACCGGCACGTCGTCATCCTTGAGCTCGATAACTACTATTACGTCGTTCGGCTTGATCGGGTCCCTGAACGAGGATATGAAGCTGATCGGGCTGTCGAAATCACTGACGTCCCGCGAGACCTGAAACTTGTCCGCGAGAATGGCGTCCATAATCTTAATTGTGACTTTCTTATCCTCATCCGCGAGTCTTTCGTACTGAACACCCGAGACCGTTCCTATGGTAACTATCCCCATCCCCTGCTGAACCTCAAAACCGATGCTCTCGATATGATTATATTCATCGGAAGGGTTAGGCATGTTAACGGTCGTATTCTGGGGAACAGCCGTCGTGCCTGTCTGGGCCTGGGCTACCTGGACGGGAGATTTCTTGTTTACTCCTCCCGCACCCGCAATTCCCGACGCCTCGATAGGCGACTCGTGGTAGTCGTAATTTTGCTGTGGCTGCGCACTATAGACCTGTGAACCTGAATACAGGGCACAAATTATTAGCACGATTGATATTATCAGGAATCTCATTAAACCATCCTCCTTAACTTAATCGTCCTCCTGAATACGTATCCTCTTGTCATTGGTCGTTTTGAAAAGCCAGTACAGACTGTTTCACTTCGATTTTTGCCTCTCCGTATGCGTTCTCGAGTCTTGTCTTTTCCTGCACCAGGATCCCGCTCTCCCTGACTTCCATTATCTCCCCGTCACTGCTCCCTATCTTGTCCCCCGCACCGAGGAAGTATGTGTTCGCCTCCGGGTCAACGATCATCGCCTGGGGCTTGCCGCCTATCCATACGATCCCCACAATTCTGAACTGGTTTAACGGGTACCTCTGTATCGGAGGACGCAGCACCAGCGAAGGCGAAGCCGGGGTATCGACTAACTTGATAAAGGGTTTAAAGGGGTCCCGCATGCCAGTGGAATCATAGGGCGGCTTTTCCTCCCGGGTCGTCTGGAGGTCTTTTCCCCCCGGCTGTTCCGGAGTCGTAACACCCGTTTGCCCGCCGGCAGGGCCCGGCGCCGCGGGACTTTCCTCAGCCGCAGAATCCCCGGCCCTCTGTTCCGGTGTCTCCATCTTGCCTTCTCTGGCGTCTTTAATTACCTGTAAGCCCTGCGACAGGGTACTGTCGGAAGGAGCCTGCACTTCCTGCGAGCCTGCTAACCGCAATGGCCAGAGGGCAAATAACAGGACAAAAATCAATTTTATCAATCCGTACGTCTTCATATCCGTATATTGAACATCCATCAATACTGTTTTTATTTCTTTTGCTTCCTTCCCTTCATTTTCTTGTTATCCTGAGCGTTGATTTCCTGAGGGGGCAGGAGTCTGAAAGTTACTACGTCGAATTTTACGTTGAGTATCACATTACCCCCTCGGATATCGTTGCGGGTGAGCTGAAGATCCCGCACGTTCACTATCCTCGGAAGTCTCGATATGCGGTCGAAAAAATCAGCGAGGTTAAAGTATGTTCCTATTACTTCCATCTCTATCGGGATCTCGGCATATATTTCTTTTGTGACCTGCGGCTTGGGAGCGAAAATTATGGATTCGAGATTCGAAGCCGCAATCTCGGAATACACGCCGTCTATTAATGCCGGAATCTCCTTATCGTTCGGAAGCTTGCGCGTTACGAGCTGAAACTCCTTGTCGAGCCTCTTGTACTCTCTTTCGAACTTGGGCAGCTCGGTTGCGATCGCCTCGTATTCCCTTATCTTTATCTCGTCCTGTCCGAGCCTGCCTTGAGCGCTCTTTAACTCTTCCGCATTCGGCGACCAGAAGAAATACCAGTAAATTACGGATATCAATACGACGACAGCGAGCAGTATGCCGGCCCTTACGTGCAGCGGCTGCTCGGTCAGCCTTTCGGAATAATCTTCGATAAAAGCCATCATTCCGTCACCGCCTTCTTCGACTCAGGACCCTTCGCCGGAGATTTAACATCTTGATTCTTATCGTCCTTCGTATTCGATTTCCCGGCGTAATTGAGCTTGGTATTTATGACAAAAGCCCTCAGGTCGAGTTTGCGCAGTTCCGTTTTTTTGATTACCCCCAATTCCACACCCTCGAAATATGGGGAGGATTGCAGAGCCTGCATGAAATCCGCCACAGTGAATTCGCTGTCGGCTATGCCTACGAGCTTGGTCTGTGACCCTTTCTCGGTGAATTCGTCTATCCATGCTTTGTTCGGGACAGCATGAGAAAGGGCGTCCATCACATATAAAGGTCCGGTGCGATTTTTCTCAAGCACGCTGATAATCTCGATTCTCCTGTTGAGCTCCGCGTTTTTCGCCTTAAAATCGTCGACCTTCACTTTTATAACCTCAAGCTCCTTAATCTTCTTCTCAGTCTTTACGATTCTCCGGTTAACATCCTCTATTTTATTTGCCTGTAAAATATGTATAGCCGCAATCGCCGTGAATAAAGCGACGAGAACGCAGATCCCTATAAATATGTCGCCGACCCCCTTAACCTCCTTCCTATCCGCCGCCGGAATAAGGTTTATCCTGATCATGCCTTATCCCCCGGTTTCCTCGTGGCGAGACCCATGACGACGCTCATTTTCGGAGCTATCGCTTCTATATATTCGGGATCGAAGTCATTTTTATCGTAAGCTATATTTCTGAACGGATTCATGAAATCGACTTTTGCGTCTGTTAAATCCTCGAGGACGTCTCTCAATCCGGGGACTCTGGACGAGCCGCCCCCTATCAGGATATTGCCTACCTTGCTCGTCCATAGAGTCGAAGCAAAGAATTCGAGCGTCCTTTTAATCTCCCCACAGATCAAGTCGTTGTAATTGTGGATGAGTCCTTCGAGTTCCGGGGAGTTCTCCCCTCCGCGCATGGAGGTCTTCATGCTCTCCGCTTCCGGGTAGTCGACTCCGAGGTCCTTCATTATCCAATCCGTAAACTGATTCCCGCCGGTCGTTATATCTCTCGTGAATATCGACACGCCGTCCTTCAGTATATTTATGTTGGTAACGGAGGCGCCGATATTAGCCAGTGCGACAAGACCCTCCGAGTCCGGATAATTGATTTCATACATATTTTCAAGGGCGAACACATCGACGTCCACGACTACGGGGTTCAAGCCGACGTCGTTCACTATGGAAACATAAGAATTTGTTACGTCCTTCTTCGCGGCCACGATCAGGACGTCTATGTTCCCTTCGGGCGTCTCCCCGGGGATAACCTGATAGTCATAGTTCACGTCGTGAATGCTCTGGGGAATGTACTGCTCGAGCTCCCACGGGATCGATTCCCGGAGTTCTTTCTCCGACATCTTGGGCAGGCTGACCTTCTTTATTATTACAGAGTGTCCGGAGATCGAAATCGCGACATTCCTGGTTTTAACCCGCAGGTCTTCAAACAGCGAGGAGATCGTATCCGTAACGGCTTCGCGCTTTTCGATGATCTTATTGACTATTGAATTAGGGGGCAAAACGGCTTCACCGATATTCTTCAACTGGTAGCCGTTTTTGGTTGCTTTAAGCTCGACGAGCTTAACCGCGTTAGAACCAATATCAAGTCCCACAAGTTCCTTTTTGCTTAAAAACAAATCATCCTCCTACTTTACATTACTAATTTAACCACCTTTTTGAAGTTATTGCAATACTTCCTGTAAAATATCAATCTGCTCTTTAATAATTGTCAATAGTCTATTGTAACTCTTCATTATAACAAATCTGATGCACCAATTATCTTTGAGATAGAGTCACTCAAACTTGACCAGGATATATAATGATTATAGGAGGTTAGATCGACAGGGGCGCCGCGTGCGCGCACGGCGTAGAAAGTGTGTACAGGTATCTCCAACTTCGGTAACCCTGCCGTCATAGGTGTTAAACCCTTAGACCATAGGTTTTGCGCCCTGCATTTTCATACAGTTTGCCCTTTTCGGTCAGAAACTTATAAAACAATCTCAACAATACTAGTTAAGTGCCTACATGTCAAGACAATTTTGTTGAGACAGCTAATAGAGAGTGGGATTTGAATAAGTCGAAGCCGAAAATAAAGCTTTATTGAGACGGGGGTTCGTCCGTGCCATCCTCGTAATAAATTTCAACGTCCTTCGAGAATACCCTGCTCGGATCGGAAGCCACGGACAGGCTGAAAAATGCCCGCTCCGAGGGATAAAGCAAGGCGTTCGGGTCTTCATCAAAGATCGAAACCGAGTTTGCCTCGATAACATTTCCGTCCTGGTCTTTGAGCACTATTACCACATAAACGGACCGGACCGGATCTTCCCCGGTGTTAATCAAAGCGCCGTTGAATTCCATGTTGCCGTCCGCATCCATGCTTTCCAGAATCGGGCCGTCAAGTTCGACAACACCGTTATCGCCTGGACTATCGCAGCCCAAAACTATAAAAACGAGCAACAATATAGAGGCAAACATGACTTTCTTCATTGTTTTCTTTTTTCCGCCAATTCCGATATCGAAATCACGTTCTTTCCCGATTCCTGCTTTTTGGCTTGATCAGGGGTTTCATAATCGGTCTTATGATCGTCAATGATGTCGCCCAGAACCTTGTGCATTATTTTGAGAGCCCCTATGGAATGCTCCTTGAGGTACCCTTTTTCAAAAATAATCTCCTTCTTCTTCCTGGTAAGGAGGTAAAAGATAAAGGCCTGGTTATTAAGCACTATAAGCATCGCCGCATACAGAAGATAATTGTCCGCAAGCACCTTCTTTAAGATGGCCTTCGTGTCGGAATCTATTTTAACTATCCCGTAAGGCTCGGTTTGTGTTTGTGTGGTAAAAGGCACTGAAACAGAGATTATTCCGTTGTTATCCTTAACGGTGTAGCCGTCTTCCGGATAAAACTCTTTCATGAACAAGCCGTCGGAAGCGAGGCTGTTTTCAATGTCTTTCTTGAACACGACACTGAAAAATTTGGGAGCTATCTCAAAAGTATTAAACAATTTCTTCCTTCCGAGTCTTTTATCCAGAAAATGGTAGAACTCTCCGCTTGTGGGTTGCTTGCCTTCTTCGGAGTAAAAATCGCTCGCCAGGTCGCCTATTGTCTGTGAAATAGCCCTGGTTTTATTTACAAACTCCCCCTTGGCTTTATTGAACTGGAATAAAAAAACCAGCCCGATTAAAGCGAGAATACAAAGCTCTATCCCCAGTGCCTTGAGTACGATTGATAATTTGCTCATTATGCGCATTTAATAAATTCTTCGAGTATCTCCTGCACCCCTTCGTCCTGTGAATGCCTCAGAAGCATGAATATCATCCCGCCGAAGTCCCTCCTCATATCGGAATCCAGGCTCCTGTAGAGGTTAATCAGGGCTTTCTCCGCATCGGTCAGAACCTCAAAGCTGTCCTCCGATATATCTTCCTTCTCCATAAATCTCTTGAGGCGTTCCTTCTTTGCAACTGTCCATAATTCCTGAATATTCACATCGAGGATTGTCGATATCTGTTGACATCGCTCTATCGATGGGGCGTCCACCTTGCCGGTTTCGAGCTGATGTATGAATACGCTCGAAACATTGAGGGAACGCGCCAGGTCCTCCTGAGTAATATTCTTCTGCTTCCTTTTGCTCTTTAAATAATCACCAAATCTCATTATTGCCTCCGAGAGAGAATACTAATTCTAGTTTATTTTGATAATCTCCGTCACATTAATTTTACATTATAAATTCATGGAATAGCAAGACTATTCGTCGCGCATATTAAATAATATCGGCAACATCCGACCGGGAACAGGTTGAAAAAGAGAGATTTGTAATTCTTTATATAAACAACCTGCCGACTCTCGTGCCCTCAAAGCCTGAAATTCCCGGAGTGAAGAGCCCGGACACCTGCACAAAAATTTCAGCGCTCGTGAGGTTAGCATCATAACTTCCTGACATAATTACAATTATCACAACAAGTCACGAATAAACAGTGCCCATCCGTATCATGTGATTATCTATCTGCTCCATATGGATAGGAATTTGCGGGATAAATTCTGTCCGTTCTTTCCGGCTTTGAGACCAATCCATAGCCTCAGCAGACTAGATTGCCTATAGCCGGATATGCCTGTTATCGGCCGAGGTCCCTTCCAAGTTCATCGAGAAGATGGTCGGCGTCCGGGTCGTGCGGCGAGACCTCCTTTAGCATCTCCGCATACCGCCGGGCAGACCGGATGTCTCCGTTCTCGCGGTTGAAATTTACAAGCGCGAATAAGACCTCCCGGTCCGCGGGACGCCGCTCATGGGCTTCCTCCAGCACACGAATAGACTCGGATTTTTTGCCTATATCATTGAGCGCCACGGCATATACAAAGCTGTATCGGGTGTTGTCGGGGCTTAGCTTTACCGATTCCTCCAATGCGTTCATCGCCTCCGGGATCTTATTTTGTCTGACTAGAAGCAATCCCAGCGCGTGGTACACGTCTCCGCTCTCAGGGGAAATTTCAAGAGCGCTCCTGAGGAGGGTCTCCCCATCGGCATCCCTGCCTTCCATCCTGTAGAGATCGGCAAGGTTTACGAACGCTGGGATAAATGAAGGTTCGAGTCTCATAGCCGTCTCATACTGAACCTCGGCTTCGGGCAGCCTTCCCAGCTCCGTATAAATCAGCCCTATGTTGATGTGAGCCTCGGGCCGGTCTGCGTTCGTCATCTGCGCCCTCACGTACTCATTGACGGCATCGTCAAGCGCCTTTCTTTGTTCCGAGGTCATGTTCTCCCGAGGCGAGGAGGCAAGTATTGTCACCGCCTTCACCCTGACGGCGAGTACGGGATCGTTAAGCAGTCCAAAAGCGAGCCCGGTCTTTGTGTCGGGCGGAGCCGGTTCAAGGGCGTCGAGAGCCGCCCCCCTGATCAGAGGGTCATCGCTGCCGAGTCCCTTCCGGACGGTCTCGACGGAGAACGGACTGAGATAGCCCGCGAGATCGTTTAGAGCCGTTGCCCTCGCTATGGACGGAGCACCGGCATCATTCGCAAGCTCGACGAGCATCTCTTCCGCGCCGGGCATGCCGTTACGCGCTTCGTAAAGCGTTTCCCCATAATTCTGAAAGCCCTTCTTGTTTTCGCCGCCCCAACTCTTTATCACCGATTCCGCCCATTCCGGCGTACGGTCCGAGTGACACTTATTGCAGGCGTTGGGCGCGCCTGTTTTGACGGTGAGATCGGGCCTCGGAATGCGGATGCTGTGGTCGTGACGGTCGTCTATTATCATGTAAGTGGTTACAGACATGTGGCATACGGCGCACCCGGAGCCAGCCGAGCCCGTTTCATGATGGTGATGTGAGGCAGAATCATATTTCGACGGTTCATGACATTGAGAGCACACGGCGTTACCGGGCTTCCGCAATTGGAGGCTATGCGGGTCATGGCAGTCGCTGCACGTTACTCCCTTGTGATACATCTTGCTCTGGATGAACGAGCCCCATTCGTAATCTTCTGCTTCGATCTGTCCGTCGGGATAATAGACGCCTTCTTCGAGAAGCGCCGGGATGTGCGTATCGAGCAGACTCTTTCCGTATGAGTAATTGTCCGATATTGCGCTCCTTCTCGAATGACATCTGGCGCAGACGGTTATCTCCCGATCGTTCGAGGGCGCCCTGCTCCTCACCGCGTTCCCCGTTTCCCTATCTATCGTCCAGCCGACCCCTTTCCTCTCATCGAAACTCACGAGGAGTCCCATATCCGGAAATTTGTCGCCGTTCTTATGCCCCGCCCATTTGACGTGCCCGGATCCCGGGCCATGGCACGCCTCACACGAAACGTTTATCTCGGACCACGCCGTCTTATAGGTACCGGTTGTTAAATCGTAATTCTTCTTAAGATTCGTCGAATGGCATTCGGCGCACATATGGTTCCAGTTCTGGTCGATACCGGTCCAGTGGAGGGAATCGTCATGCGTTATTTTTTCATTCGGGTAGAGATGAAACCAGCGCTGACCGCCTTCGCTTTTTGATCGGCTGTCCCATGCTATGCTCAGAGCCTGCAGCCTGCCGCCGGGAAACTCGACAAGGTATTGCTGGAGCGGATAGACGCCGAATGTATATTTGATTTCGTAGTCATGGAGCTTCCCGTCCGGGCCGTCAGTGCGTACGATATACTTTTTGTCTTTCTTATAGAACTCGGACTCAACATCTTCATACGAGAAAACCGCCCCGTCGAAGTCGCCGAGCACGGTATCCGCCGCTGCCTCCCGCATAGCGAGGTCGTGGTGAGAGCCGAGCCAGAGTTGGTACTCGGCCTTGTGGCACTCCGCGCATACACGGCTCCCGACGAACCCCTGGGTATTGTCGATTGGGCTTACGGAGTTGACCGTCTTGTGTGATTTTAATGGACCGGACTTGCGGTAGAAATATCCGAGGGCGAGTACTATGAGTGCGGCAATTATAAAATAGACGACGCGTCTGAGATTCATTTCTCTATACAAAGCTTAACACATGCAGCATTTCGCGATTATTCAGCTCGGGCCGGCTATTCCTCGAATTTAAAGACGCGTTTCCAGTCATGTTTCATGCTGATGATGACCCACCCGTTTTTCCCGGCCTCGTCCATGAGCGCCTGAGAGAATGTGCCGACGTTCGTATCGGGCAGACCCCCGGCCGGTCCGTATGCGTACTCACGCAGAGCGTCGTCGTGATAGACGAGCATCATCAAGCGCGCCCCGCCGCCCGCCTGTGTCCACTCGAGCATCTCGCGGTCGCCGGTCGAGTTGCCGAACGCGGCGTACGGGCGCTTGCCGATGAAGAGGTTAATGCCTATCGCCTTTCCTCCGTTATTGTCGATGAAAAACACCTTGGGCTCGCGTAACAGCACGGGCTTGCCGTCTTTGTATTCGTATTTCGTCAGGACGCTCGAACCCACGACCTGTTCCGGGGGTATTCCGTAGACGCCGTTGCTGTACGCCCTCACGAACTCCTGCCCCCCTCCGGTGACGATGTAAGTCTTAAATCCATTTGCCCGCAAATAATCCATGACCTCGATCATGGGCTGATAGACAAGCTCTGTGTACGGCCTGTGCCAGCGTGGGTCCTTAGCGGCGGACAGCCACTTGTTTGCGATCTCGAGGAAATCCTGAGTGCTCATACCGGTGTGTGTCGCGGCAATAATCATCTCCCAGTCAGACTCCCCGAACTTCGCCATAGCCTCCCGGTCTCCCGCGATGACCGATCTTGAACGGTTCCTCGTCTCTTCCATTCCGGGTGCTTCGGGGCGAGCTCGCGTATCCGGTCGAGCGCGAACACAGCCTGCGCATAAAGGGGATGGGATACCCACGTGGTGCCGTCCTGATCGAACGTGGCGATCCGGTCCTCAGGCGGGACATAATTCGGCCCCCCCTCCTTCGTAACCTCCGCGACGAACCTTACGATGCTCTCCTTAGCGGGCCCGTCGTTCCAGGACTGGAGGGGATCGGTCCGGGCATCGGCCCGGGCGCCCGGGAGCACAGCCATCGCCAGGAATACCAATCACGAGGTGTACGAACAGAATATGCGTTATCCGTGTCGACGTCGCTTTCATACGTTTACTGTCCTTTATTGTCTTTACGGCATTACCCCCACCGGCACGGCCGGCAAACGGTATCCGACTGTTTTTCCAGATAAGGCCGCATACCCCCAATGATATACATGCTCTTTACTCCGGGATAGGCGTAGTTACGGGCGGGACAAAATGACCCGCCCGCCTTATATGAAAGCTTATTTCCCTACGCCGGATTCCCGAGGTCTTATAGATCTGGTCCTTTATAGCCTCGAGATTGAAGCTCGCCCCTTTCTGCATGGGCGGAAAATCTATAGCCGTTTGCGCGAGCTTCGGCGACCTCCTGCTGTACGAACACGAAACGCCAGAACTCGTACGCAAACCAGTTGTAGAAAGCCAGCGACCCGTTCGCGCCGCTGGGCATGCCCGTCCTTTCGAAGGGGTCGAGACGGAGATTCGTCAGTATCGGCCAATCGACTTTGCTGTGTTGCGCCGAGCCACCCGTCCGGCTGATCGGTGAAGCGGTACTTGAAGTCGTTGAGTCGCACGGCGCTCAACGTGCCCTCGGTGAAATAGAATATCTCGTTTCGCTTCGACGGGCCTTTGCCGGTAATGAGGTCCATCTGGTTGTAACCGTCCAGATGTACCTTGTACTTGCGATCTCCAAGCTGTTTGCCCTTGAGAAGCTCGTCAACGATATTTGGGTCGCCGGCCGCCGCAACAAGGGTCGGGAACCAGTCAAGCCCGGACATAATGCTCATTTTCCACCTTGCCGGCAGGCACCTTGCCCGGCCAGCGGATTAAAGCGGGCACGCGGAAGCCGCCTTCGAGAGCCGTCCCCTTGCCGCCCGCAAACGGGGTCTGGCCCCCGTCGGGCCATGTGAAGTTTTCAGTCCCGTTATCGGTGCTGAAGACGATGATGGTATTGTCATCGAGGCCGTTATCCGCAACGTACTTCAGAACCGAGCCCACGATGTCGTCGAGCTGAGCCATGCCGGCCTCCTCTATCGTCCATCCGTTCTCGGGCGTACGCATCGCTTCGTATTTATCGGAGAGATGCGTGACGACGTGCATACGTGTCGGGTTGAGCCATATGAAGAAAGGCTTGCCGTCTTTGCGTGCCTTGTCCATGAACTTTATGGTGTTGTCGAGTATTTCGTTGTCCACCGTTTTCATGCGCTCGGGACAGAGCTCACCCGCGTCTTCAATCTTCTGCTTGCCTATTTTCCCCCACCGCGGCTGAACGGTCGCGTCGTCGGTGTCGGTAGCCCAGCTATGAACCATGTTCCGGGGTCCGACCTTGTCCCTGAGCTGCTGCGGATAGTTCCTGTGGCACGGGTCTTCCATCGCGTCCAGATGATAGAGGTAGCCGAAGAACTCGTCGAAACCGTGCACCGTAGGCAGAAACTCGTTCAGGTCGCCAAGGTGGTTCTTCCCGAACTGGCCGGTGGCGTATCCCATCGATTTGAGCGCCGTTGCGATCGTGACCGCCTGCGCCGGGATACCTATCGGAGAGCCCGCCTGCCCGACGGTCGTCATTCCCGTGCGTATGGGCAGCTCGCCGGTGATGAAGTTCGCGCGGCCTGCCGTGCAGCTTGCCTCCGCGTAGTAGTCCGTGAAGCGAATACCCTCCGAAGCGATCTTGTCCAGGTTGGGCGTCCTGCCCGCCATAATGCCCTGATGGTATGCGCCGATGTTGAACCAGCCGATATCATCGCCCATGATGAATATAATGTTGGGCTTCTTCTCCTGAGCCGTCGCGGGAATAACGACCCATCCCAGTGCAGCCAATAAAACGAATAATGCAGAAACGAAGGTTCTGTTTTTTACCGACATCTTGCCTTACCTCCACTACGGATTTTTTGAAAATCGTAACCAGGCTCTTCGAGACAGAGTTGTGTTAGTGTATGTAAACAACCTCTCTCTTCACTACTCTAAATCGATTTAACGCAAATGTCTATTTGAACTTCGACGTGCCACTAAAATTATCTATTGATAAGAGGATATAGATAAAAATGAAAGATGACAATATGCCGAGAGAATTGGACGGATCTTTTCATTTCCCTCATGGACTCAGGCTAAGACCAGTACTTTCACGATACTCAGAACTGAAACCCTACGCCGATCTGAGGACCGTACATCCACGCGTCCCACAGAAAACGGTTATTCCCGCTCCCGTTCGAGTATTTATCATAGAGCGCTCTATAACCTATGATGGGAGTTATCTTGTACCAAGGGAGTTCGTATCCGATATATCCGGCTATGTTCCAGGAGATGTCCGAAGAGAAGCCCAGCCCGAAGCCGCCTATATCAGTCCTGATCTGAACGAAGAATTTGTTTATAGCCAGATTGACGCGTCCGCCGACTATAAAATCGAACCAGCTCTCGCTTCCGCTGAATTGCGGGTTTTGACCGAGCGGACCTTTCAAATCAATCTCATCTTCAAGCCACCAGTAACGTCCACCTCCAATCAGATCGAGGGTTAACGAAGTGTTTGTCTTGACTATGATTATTCCCGTTCCCCCCAGAGGCCACGTGCCCGCCCTATAGAATCCCTCCGAATTCGCCGAGAAAGAACTGGCTCACGTTTTTGATATTGAGAGTGCGGTCCTGTCTCAGTGTCACATTTTTCGTCAGTGATATTTTCGAATAAGTGGCGTCGATAAAAAATCCGAACCTGTCCCTCCACGCCTCTATATGGACCTCTGCCGCGAAGTCGAGGTTCTTGATAATATCGGAAAAAGAAACATTCATATCCGCAGTCCGGCCCTTTACCCCTACCTTCCCGTTTATCCCCATCATCCAGAGATACGGAATAACGGCGAATTGCCATTTGTTCGACGGCGCTTCGATATAGGTAGTCTCGGTTTCGGTATCATTCGCCGCCAGGAGGACGGAATCGTCAGAATCCTCCGAATCGGTGTAATAATTATCGTTCAGCGCGACCTCATAAGACGACCCGAGCAATGGACCGGATTCGTTTGTGTGAAGCGAGCCTTTGTTCCCGGCCATTGAGCTTCCCCGTTCGTGCATGCATAACGCGTTACACTGACTGTATGCCCGCTCAGCACCGAAAATTATAACAAGGAGACCGATTGCAATAATTACGTATGCGGATCGGAATATATATAACCTCGACATGTCCACCTCCCTTCAGAAAAACAAAGTGTATACCCAAGCCGGAGTATATAAGACCTATTTACATACTCCGGCCTATTGCGTTTAAGTCACTCACTCGCCTTGTTGTTACGTCTGTCCCTGTTCCATAAGAATTTTTTCCTCGTCAGAGGTGAGCTTGTGCGGCTCCAGTTTTACTGTCAGTTTATCAAGATTCCCGGTGAATTTGAAGGGCACCTGATAATCCTTGTCGTCCACTGGTGTTCCGGTATCGGCCCCTACATCGAAGGTCTCGTCCCACTGAAGGATAAACGGAACAGTGTGCTCCATCTTCTGGGTATCGACCACCTTCCCGTCAACCTTGAGCACTCCCGCGCCGCCCTGCCCGACTCCGCTCATATTGTTGAACGCGATGGTTCCCATACCGAGTCCGTCGTACTTGAAGTCGAACTCCAGCATATGCTTGCCGGGTGTGAGGGCTTCATTTCCCTCCCAGCGTACCCGTTTCAGGTTAAACAGGTTCCACACGAAGACGGGCTTCCCCTTGAGGAGATAGAAACCGAAGCCTGCCAAACGGCCGCCTTCGGTAAGTATCACGCCTTCGGCACCGCCCTGAGGTATATCCACTTCAGCGGTGATAGCATAAGATTTATCAAGTAAGCTCGGCGCATCACCATACGGAACCCCCGTCAGCCCGCCAGAGTAGGTAAATACAGTCCTACCCGCCGTGATATTGGGCTTGGGGGCGATAGGCGTGTGATCACAGTCGCATCGAGAGGAAGGACCTCGTACTTCTCTGCCTCCTGCCAGAAGAGCTTCTCCATTTCTTTTAACTTCTCCGGATTCTGCGCCGCTACGTCGTTGTCCTGAGTCCAGTCCTTTGTGAGATCATATAGCTCCCACTTATAAGCATTAGCCGGGTCCTGTGTGACCGGACCGGCTACGTCCCATGGAGCTCTTACGGGAACGGTGCTTGCAATCCATCCGTCGTGGTAAATAGCATGGACACCCATCATCTCGAAGTACTGCGTTTGGTGAGTCGACGGCGCGTTAGCGTTTGCCTTGTCAAAGGTATAGGCCATGCTCACCCCTTCTATGGGCTTCTGCGGTATCCCGTTTACAGTGTCGGGAGCCCCGATGCCCGTCACTTCGAGGATCGTAGGCACGATGTCTATAACATGGTGGAACTGGTTGCGTATCCCGCCCGCGTCCTTAATATGACCCGGCCAGGCGATCGCCATCCCCTGACGTACACCGCCGAAAAAGGAAGGTATCTGCTTGGTCCACTTAAAAGGCGTGTCGAAAGCCCATGTCCACCCTACCGCCATATGCGGATAGGTCTGGTCACTGCCCCATGCGTCGTAAAAATATTTCAATTGGTCTTTGACCGGAATGCTAACGCCGTTCAACGATGCCACCTCATTCGGCGTGCCGATTGGCGTTCCCTCGGCGCTCGCTCCGTTATCGCCGCTTATATATATGATAAGCGTGTTGTCGAGCTCACCCATGTCATCGACCGCCTGAATAACGCGGCCGATTTCGTGGTCGGTATAGGCCAGGTACGCGGCATAGACCTCCGCCTGCCGTATGAACATCTTCTGCTCGTCCGGCGTAAGGGCATCCCACTCCTTTAGTAAATCCGTGGGCCAGGGCGTGAGCTTCGCGTCCTCGGGAATTACGCCCAGCTTCTTCTGGTTGACGAATATCTGATCACGGAGCGCATTCCATCCCTTGTCGAAAAGGTGCATGCCGTGGATCTTATCGATCCACTCCTCGGTCGGATGGTGTGGCGCGTGCGTTCCGCCGGGAACATAATAGACCAGAAACGGCTGAGCGGGATTTATTTCCTTTACCTGATTAATCCATTGTATGGCGTCGTCAGCCATTGCTGTGGTCAGGTTCCAGCCCGGGTTGCCGACGTAGGGGTATATCGCCGTCGTGTTCCGAAAGAGGTTAGGCTCCCACTGGCTGGTGTCCCCGCCTACAAACCCGTAGAAATACTGAAAACCCATTCCTATAGGCCACTGATCGAAAGGACCTAAGCTGGCTCGCCTCGAATGTGGGTGTATTGTGGTCCTTGCCAAACCATGACGTGCTGTAGCCGTTCTCTTTCAATATTTCACCAATGGTTGCTGAGTCTTCCGGGATAATGCTGTCGTAGCCGGGAAAACCCGTCGATTGCTCCGAGACCACTGCGAAGCCTACAGAGTGATGGTTTCGGCCGGTGATCAATGCGGCCCGTGTAGGCGAACAGAGGGAGGTCGAGTGAAAATTCGTATAACGGAGCCCCATCTTGGCAATGCGGTCAAGAGCAGGGGTAGGTATCACGCCCCCGAATGTGCTCGGGGCGGCGAATCCGACGTCGTCAGTCATGATGAGCAATATGTTCGGTGCGCCCTTGGGCGGGACGATTCGGGGCGGCCACCAGGGTTTCGACCGTGAGGCGTTCTCCCTGATAACGCCGCCGAACGGAAGCGGCGGAGCCGGAAGCTCCTTGCCGTCGATCGTCCGGGTCGCGTCGGGCGAGCCGGGCACGCCTGTTATCTCCTGTGCCATGACAGATACGGTTGCGGAATGAATTCCAAGTACCGATAAAATGAGAGTTGCGGCCAAGATAACAATTACAGAGCTATAAATAAATAATCTCGACATATTGACCTTCCCTAAAAATAATTTAGTAACCCATTGAAGCCGGAGCAGATATATGAGTTTGCATGCTCCGGCTGATTGTGCATGCCATAATTCACTTGCTTTTTCGCATTGGCGCCAGTGGCTCAAGCTTGACGGTCAGCTTGTCGATCTTGCCGGTGAACTTGAACGGAACATCGTAGCGATACTCCAGCATCGCGACGCCGGTGCGCGTGTCCTGGCCGATGTCGAAGGTTTCGTCCTCCGGGAACGTGATCGGGGTGGTGTGTTCCACGGAATTCCTGGCCACTTCTTGACCGTCCACGGAGAGCACGCCCTTCCCTCCCTTGCCCAAGCCTGGACCATCGGACTTGAAGTCAAAGACGATGGTGTGCTTGCCGGCACCTAACTCTGGCCCTTCCCACGTCGTACGCTTGAGGTCGAGCAGGTTGTAGAGGAATACCACCTTGCCCCGACCAACTCCGAGCTCGCCCTTACTCAGGAAAAGTCCATAGCCGCCGAAGCGCCCGCCTTCGGTGACGATCATGCCTTCCGCGCCACCTTCGGGTATCTCGACCTCGGCGGTAATGGTGTACGACTTGTCCAGGATGCTCGGAGCGCCGCTGATGGGAACGCCGGTCAGTCCTCCCGAGTAGGTAAATACCGTTCGTCCAGCCGTGAGATTCGGGCGAGGCGCGTTCCAGCGCGAGAGCGACGAGTTGTCGAGCGGCAGCACGTCATACTTCTTCGCCTCGGCGTAAAAGATGTCCTGCATCTGCTTGAGCTTCTCCGGCATCTTACCAGCCAGATCGTTTGACTCGGTGGGGTCCTCCATAACGTTGTAAAGCTCCCAGTTGTACCCGGTGATCACGTCGGGCGGCGTCTTGGTGCTCAGTTCCCACGGGAGCGTTGCCGGGGTCGTGCACGCTACCCAGCCGTCGTGATAAATGGCGCGGTTGCCGAGCATCTCGAAGTATTGCGTCGTGTGTCGGGTCGAGGCGTCGGCGTTCGCCTTGTCCCAGGTGTAGACCATGCTCACGCCTTCGATCGGCTTCTGCGCTATACCGTCTACGGTCTCGGGCGCCGGGATGCCGGTCGCCTCCAAGATGGTCGGAACGATGTCTATGACGTGGTGGAACTGGCGGCGGATGCCGCCGACGTCGTTGATGTGGCCAGGCCACGACATTGCCACGCCCTGGGCCGTTCCGCCGAAGTGCGACGCGACCTGCTTCACCCACTTGAACGGGGTGTCGAACGCCCACGCCCAAGGCGCCGCAAAGTGCGGGTAGGTCCGGTCCGATCCCCAGAACTCGTACCAGAGGAACTGGTCCTTGACCGGCACTTCGACGCCATTGAAAGTGGTGAACTCGTTCGGTGTGCCGTTGAGCATACCTTCGGCGCTGGCACCGTTATCCCCGCTTATATAGATTATGAGCGTGTTATCGAGCTCGCCGAGGTCTTCGACTGCCTGGATGACGCGGCCGATCTCATGATCGGTGTATGCCTGATATGCCCCATAGACATCCGCCTGCTTGATGAAGAGCTTCTTTTGCTCCAAGTTGAGCGAGTCCCACTGGGGCAGTTCCTTTGGCCAAGGGGTCAGTTGGGCGTTCGGAGGCATGATGCCCAGCCGCTTCTGATTGGCAAAGATGGTTTCGCGTAATTTGTTCCAACCGTCGTCGAAGAGATGCATGTCGCTGATCTTCTTGATCCACTCCGACGTCGGATGATGCGGGGCGTGTGTGCCGCCCGGTACGTAATAGACAAAAAACGGCTTGTCGGGCGCGATCTCCTTGAGCTGTTTCATGTACTGGATCGCCTCGTCGGCCATCGCAGTCTCCAGGTTCCAGCTGGGATTGCTTTGGAACGGATAGATGGCCGTCGTATTACGGAACAGGTTCGGCTGCCACTGGCTCGCGTCGCCGCCGACGAACCCATAGAAGTACTCGAAGCCCATGCCGTTCGGCCACTGGTCGAAGGGCCCGGCCTGGGTTGCCTGGAAGGAGGGCGTGTTGTGGTCCTTGCCGAACCACGAGGTCGCATACCCGTTCTCCTTCAGGATCGTACCGATGGTGACTTTTTCAATCGGGATTATTGAGTCGTAACCCGGGAATCCGGTCGCGATTTCACCTACCACCCCGAAGCCAACCGAGTGATGGTTGCGTCCCGTGATAATCGCCGCCCGCGTCGGCGAGCACAGCGACGTCGAGTGAAAATTCGTGTAGCGCAGCCCGCTCTTCGCGATGCGATCCAATGCGGGGGTCGGGATGACGCCGCCGAAGGTGCTCGGCGCACCGAAACCGTCGTCGTCCGTCATGATGAGCAATATGTTCGGTGCGCCTTTGGGGGGCACGATTCGAGGCGGCCACCACTGTGTTGACTCCGAGGCCCTTTCCTTGATCACCCCGCCGAATTTCGGATCGGGCGGCGGAAGTTGTTTTCCGCTGATAGTGGTGGTGGCGTTGGGAGAGCCCAGCTCGCCGGTTATCTCCTGCGCCGTAAGAAATGAGGTTGGAACAGACATGAATGCCGAAATAATAATTAGGAAAGACGCTACAAGTGAGTAACAATAATTGGAAAAACCATTCATGACTTTCTCCTTTATGGTCCGGACTGCATCCCGAACATCACTTCCACACACGCTTAATGCACTATCCGGATCGATTGCTAAAGAGGCGGGGTCCTCCATCTGAGATAACCCCGGCTAGTATTTTATTCCCATCCTCGATTATCACTGACTCAGGACCTCCGACTAAAGCTAAATACCTGCTTATACGAATTCCCCTTCTTCGAATTAGGCAGGATGTACTCCATGACTATGTCATGGTAATTAAGGGTATGGGCATCATCGATATCAAAAGCGGCTGCGCCAGCAGTAATAGCATGATTTCTCATTATTCTTTGTTACCAAAAAGTCAAACCGCTCATTGCGGCGGTTGGACTACGACATACGTAACTCCATCCCCTTGGGTTACGGGCTGATAATATGTCGTGCCTACCTGATAATACGTCGTGCTTCCCACCACAACCGGGGTCGCCTGTGCCGACATGGCACTGAACTGAGAGGCTGTAATCGCAGTGCCGATGACTGCCCCTGTTACAGCCCCCGCCGCGAAAGCGCCGGCAGTGGAAGGAGGGGGATAATAGGCGCCCGGGGGATGGTAATAATCCCCGTAGCTGGGCGGATGGTAATAGTCCCCATAACCATTCGCCGGATGATAATCGTCATAATTGGAGGCGTAGTTCTGCCTGCTTTGCTGCTGTTGATCCCCGTAGTTTTGCCTGCTTTGCTGCTGCTGCTGCCCGTAGTCCTGCCTGCTTTGCTGCTGCTGCTGCCCGTAGCTCTGGTGGCTCGACTGCATCGATTCCGCAGAAGACTGCCGGCTTGACTGCGAGCTTGAGCGATTGGATTGCCAGTTCCCGCTGCTGGCATCGCCGCTCCGGGAAAATCCGCCGCCGTCCCCCCCAAAGCCCCTCGCATAAACCTGTGAAGCCGCGAACATGCATAACAACACAAGCACACTTGATGCTGTCCGGTATCTCCATCTATTTTGTCTCATGGTTATTTCGCTCCATTCGTTTCAGATGCGCCCGGCTGCAGCATTTGCTGGGCGGCAAATGCGATTTTCACCGCTCCCTTGGGCGGCGTAACGCTGAATAATTTGTCGGACACCTTCGGCTTCAGGTTCCAGTCGCTGAATTGCGCCCAAAACTGAGGCCTTCCGTCAAGCCGTTTATACGTTATAACTACACGCTGAAGTAATGGCTGAGCGCCTTGCGCGACCCATAACTGCAAATCCGCATCCTCCCCGCGAAGTGCGATTTGATCACAGGGAACTCCCGCAATAGATGATTGCTCGACATAGGCCGCGGAACGGATTTGCGACGGCAAGTTAGCAGCCATCTTACGGTCAATCAACTGTGAGAGAGGAAAGCGCATGCCGAGATCGTTGACATAATAGGAAACGGCATCGTCCAGCGTGCCGGGTCTATCCGCCACAGCGTAGACGTTATCCTTAGCGTAATAGATCATTATAGTTTTGCCGTCGAATACCAGTTCGTTCGTCGATCCGTTACGTTCGGTGTCTTCGACTCGGAGATGGTCCGGGCGGTCGAGTAATATCTTGCGGGTTTCTCCAAATTCGATCTTCTGGCCGTCGTCCTGCACCGCATCGAATCCTATGTCGACGGTAACACTGAAACGCTCTGCCTGCGAAAGGAAATCGACCACCCGTTTCGCCACAGCCATCGCCTGTGCTTTACTTATATTCGGATCAGCGGGGCTAGCATCCTGAGCGCTGACACGTCCTCCCGCCAATAATAGCGCAAGGGCCCAAGCAAACGTTACCAAAGTGACTCGCTTCATGGTAAGCCTCCTAATTTCTGTAATTTATTCTTACGACACTACAAATCTAGTTGCACTTGCGCAACGAAAAACCAGCCAAACGCTTTAACTTAAGTTACCGGGAAGGCCAATCCCGATATCAGTATCCCTTTGCTTCCGCGATTGTGGCCTTGCACTCCGCAGATAGGAGGGCTACATTTGCCTTGAGACACGCGGCAATCCTGCCGCCTCCCGGCTGAATACCGGGGCAGAACCATAATATATCGTCCTGACAGGCCTGATTAACCTCGGCTAATTGTGTCGCTACCTCCAATATCCTGACCTTACAATCCGGCGATAGCGATTCTTTGTTCTGTTTAAGACATTCGACTACCCTGCCCTGCCCAGGTTGAACTGCGCTGCAGAATGTCTGCACATCACCCGCACAGGCACCTGTTCCTTGGGCACTCGCACCCATACCGCCCGATAAAGAAACGCAAAGTATTACTGCTACGACGAATACAAGCATTAAAACTGATATACCGGTCTTCATTGCAGTCTCCTATAACTCTCATTAGTTTTTTTCATGTATCTTCCATCGATGTACTAAACACTCTTCGATACATCATGCCGAAAACCTGCAAAGTCAGTAGACTCCGGGACCGCGGGCACCGACACCGACACCGTGGAAGCCAGCCCCGACACCGCCGCCGACCCCTATCCAGTCGATGAACAGCGAGGTTGCGCCGCCCGAGGCGGGCATCTTGCCGTTTATTACCTTGTAGTTGTAAACGAGGTCCGCGCCGTCGACAACCGGGTTAGTGATCTCTATCACGGCAACCGTATTGTCAGGCTGTCCCGGCTCATAGACGGAGAGCGTGGCGTTAGGCGGGTCCGCGTGAAAATTGTCCTTGCCGGCTTTTGCCGTCCATTCCTGGAGGTAGTCGGCCATTTTGAGATGCCCGGCGATACGCTGGGGCCGATCCGAGAAGTACAAGGTCTGCTGGGCGACTTTCACAAGGCGGAGAGTCTGCGCCGCCGAGTCTACCTTGATATCTTCGGCAATATGCACGAACATGAGCTCCGGGGCCTGGGAAGAGGAGCGGTTACACCCTGTCCCCGTTACGAGCACCAGAAAAATCGCCGTCAGAACTAATACCAGACAGGAGTCGTTCAGACCCCTGCGGGAATCAATTTGATTGCTCATCGCTTGTTATCTCCTTTCTGCCGCCTGCTAAGCTTGATGACTAGAAAACAAAATTTGGTTTAAATATGCATAATATTGATTACCTATTGACATTATCTATGAATTATTATCGACGAATTGTTAGATACACCCCATGTTTTGATTATAGCCCGATGAAAATTTTTGTCTATCCGAATTTTGCAATGTGGTTAAAATAATGAAAAATGTTAACAGTAGGAGGTAATAAGTCAGGCAATGAGAGATGTAGAACCCCGGGTTTTTCTCTAACGGATCCGTCACGAGACTGGAAACCCGTGATATCGATGAGCTGGCGCAATATATGAAACACGCCGACATCGAACTTATACAGATCGGCCGGACTATAACCCCTTCAAGCCTGACACAAGTCTCCTTCGATAATATAAATCTACAGGTTGGACACTACGGAGCCCCGTACATATCGAACGCGACAATCGATAAGGACAGGAGCGGTATGGTTTATAAGGTCAATAAGGATTTTCCTACAACCTGCAATGGTTACGAGATCGACAGCGCATCATTCATGTATTACGGAAAAAATTCAGAGCATATAGCGATAAACAACGGACTCTGCAGATGGATATATATATCGTTCAAACCCGATTATCTCGAGGAGTCTCTTCTCGATCCGCTCGGGGCAAAGTTGGACACACGCAGAAGCGAATCCTCGCACCTGAGATGTCAGGCGCAGGCGTCTCTTGATTCGTTATACGAAATCGTAAATGAGATAACCGAGTTTGCAAATTCCAATCCCCTGATATTTCAGAATACGGATATTACAAAAGGGATGGAGTGGTCTCTCCTGGATACGCAGGTACTGATCCTGAGCAATACTTTAAATTCGTCTCCGAAGAATACATATAGGGGCAAGAAATCCCGCGAGTCCATCATCAGGCAATCAATCGACTTCCTTAAAGCCAATTCCTATGAACCCATTCATGTGCTCGACCTGTGCAGCGCGTTGAACGTAGGGATGAGAACCCTTTATTACGCCTTCCGGGAATTTTTCGGTATCAGCCCGATCAGGTACCTACGGCTTGTGAGGTATTCAAAAGCCCGGAGAGATCTGCTCAAAGCGGACCCCGCACGAACGTCAGTCACCGATATAGCGGCTAAGTGGCGCTTCTGGCACTTCGGGAGATTCTCCGTTGAATATAAAGGCCTCTACGGCGAGTCGCCGTCCGAGACCTTGAATAAAGGTATGGAAATTTAGTCTTTCTCTTCCTGACTGCAGCCGGTAGTCTTGGTCATCCACAGGCGTGCAAGTATCGACTACTACGTCGAGAGTGGTTGCCGGGTGAGTGAGACCGAGCGCCTTCCCCAACTGAAACGCTCGATGTCCTGCAAATTGTACGTGAATACCGGCTTACCCTTGATCAGATACAAGCCGTATCCGCCGAAACGGCCGCCCTCGATGTGTTACAACCGGCCTTCCGGGCTTCATTATAGTTTCCTTTTTTAGCCTCTGGAACTCTAATCTGCTAACATCATATGTTTAAACATCATCATCCAGAAATGCAGTCTGCCCTTAACGAACGTAACTCCTTGTGAGCATGAGAGCGTTCATAGCTTCATCTTTATAGCCCGATATTTTAAGCACGGAACGATTACCTCACCACCGTAACAGGTGGAGGCGCCCATGAACCGTCTAGTATAGAGGGAGGTGTTTCGTTCGGCCAGTACATGCGCAACATGAGTACGAACTTCCCCTTCGGCGCCGGCAGCCAGTTCGATTCCTTTTCCGGGCCGGGGGACTCATTCTGAATATACAGGTCGAGGGAACCGTCCGCGTTGTACTTGAGATCGTTACGCGGACTCAGGGTATAACGGTGAAGCGGATTATTCACGAAGAAATACCGATGGTCATACATGGTCAGAGACCAGAAGCCCTTCACGGGAGGTGTCTGCGCTTTCGGGAAACTAATCATATATTTATTCGCTCCGCTAAGTGTGTTTCCCTCAACGTCCACGTGCGTTTTGGGATAAACGGCGTCCTGGGGGAGATTCGCACCCAAGCCAATCGCCGTAACAACGGCGCGAAGCACATAATTCGTCCCATAAGTACCCAGATTCGTCGTGACCGCCCAGCCGTTCACCTTCTTCCCGGGTGCCTTTGCCGCAGACATGATCTTTTCAACCCCCGCCTTGGGAGCCCCCTCGAGACCCTTTACGACAGCCGGGTCGAGCTTAGAAATGTCGAAATCCTGACCGGGGACAATCCCTACCAACGCTAGTTTCTCAAGCATCGGAGCGTCTTCGGGAGCGGGTGGATTTGTCTTCATCAGCTCCGCCAGGAGCTTGAAGAATGACCCGGCGTCAAGCGCGTTCACCTGGTCTCTCACAGCCGTTTTCATATCTATTGATGGATCCACCTTGCCCGCGGGCGGCGTGTAAGGCCTTCCGTAAGCGCTCAGAGGAACGAGCTTGTACTCATCCTGGATCGTATGCACGGCCTTATAGTCCTCAGGGGTCCCGGTGCAGTACGTGCGGCCTATTATCCACACCATATACGTGGGCGACTTGATCTCCTTCACGCCGTCGGGGAGAGCACCCTTCCATCCCGGACCCGTAATGGCATAAGTCTGAGCCCCGGTCCCTGTCGTTCGTGTCCCCGGGTCTGCGAATACGTTTGTCCACCCTGAGAGCATCGGCATTAGATAGTAGCGGCTCCCCTCAGCGGGAAGACTCAAAACATAGGGTTCAATTGTAAGGTCAAGCCAGGCAGCCGAATAGAGGGTGTCCGCATTCGGAGCGGTCACGTCCCTGAAGCTGGCGTTCGGGTATTGTCCGAGATTGGCGAACCGGGACATGGGCGCATGCGTGCCCCTGGGCGTCTCAACATTGGTCATGACGCGCCTCGTCATCTCCATGGTGACAAGCGGATAGCCGTAGATGTAAGCCTCGGTACCGATCGTTAACGCCCCCTCCTCACTGAGCCTCGCAGCATGAACGGAGGCCGGGATTGCGAGAGGAAGTGCAGCGATAACTAATGCAAACAGAATCGCAGATAATTTATTAGACTCCATTGTTCTCTCCCCAACATTATATTTATATATCACTCGCGATGGTCATACCCAATTTTCTATTGTGGATCCGGAATTGCCGCTTCCAATTTGACTGTTATGCCGGAGACCCCTACGTTGAGATCGACGCCTTCCATCGTGGAGTGGAGTTTCAGCAGCACGCCGTTCTCATTCTTTAGCACCACCCCGCCCGCTCCCCCGCCTAACGCAATACCGTAATCACCGGCTACGTACGTGCCGGGAAACTGCGAGAGGTCGAACAGGTCATAGACTTCCCCTGCCGCGGAAATCTTGGCGACTCCCATACCCCCGACCTTTATGCCGCTCAATTTGAAAAAATACTCGGCCCCCTGGTAATTGAGAGTCCCCCTCCCTTCGCTCCCGCCGATGATAAATCCGAACTCTTTCTCGCTTATCGTTATGGTGCCCGACGGAACGTTCTGGGCGACCGCAGGACTTGAATATGCCAGATACATCAGGACCGCTATAACCGATACGAACAAGAATTTCATCGCATTGCCTCCAATATTGAATTAGATTTTGTACATGACTGAAATCAAATCATTGTTTATAGAGATTTAAATCCCGTTAAGCCTCCGCGAAATCTGCAGGAATCAGTCTAATATATTATCCTTGCACAATCCATCTAATTTCCGCGTAGAAAAAAATAGCATTGACATAATAAGACTAGAGTTGAGATCCGATTCTCTGATTTGCATTGACACAGGGAGTCCCCACAAACCGGCGAAGTATATTAATTAGTTCGATGTCGAGCTGATACGGACCGGGTACTACGCAGAGCACCCCGCGATTTACATTGGATGCGTATCGGGTCGAAACTAACGGAAGGAATGCCCGGAGACGGAACCCGACCGCCGACACGAGGATTTTCAGTCCCCCTTAGGCTATCTTTCAACTGATTGGAATCACTCGAATTGCTATAACATATCCATATTAAACGACTTATATTTAGTCCATGTGGTCAATTGATTACGTTAGAATTGAAGAATTACAGATGGTTCTTTGACTACTCTTAGATGAAGAAAAGAGCGGTATAAGTGCCAACTATCCGGATTATTCGTATGCGGTACGTTCTTTTAACCTAAAGGCCAGGTGCCCGCCCCGCAAAATCCTCAAAAGTAATCAAGAGGTTTCATTTAATTTCGGCCATCGCAATTTAATGCCTGACTCGTAATATCAGTTCCGAGTCGAATCATAGCCAGACGTCTCCGCAGCCCAACAGGAGTTCACATTATGACAGTTCCTGATACCAAGGAGTTGCGCATGTAGCCGGCTCTTTTCATCCTCGGAGAGTGACGTATAGGTATTGTAGAGCTCATCCGGATCGCTGTTGAGGTCGTGAAATTCTTTCTCATCCGTTGCATATTCAACATAGACCGACGTAGGCGTACGGATAGCCTCGTAAGTAGGCGGGTTGCCGGAGTTGTTGGACGGAGCGTCGGGATCACCCACAGAATCTCTTAACGGTTTGTGGTGTTCTATCAGCACTGCAGTCCGCCAATCATTGACCTCCCGGCCCAAAAGCAGTGGAACCAAGCTGTGACCGTCGACGTCTGCGGGGGTTTTCGCGCCCTCAAGCTCGGTAATCGTCGGGCACAGATCGATGTTCTCGGCGAGCTCGTCTACAGTCAGCCCGGCAGGAACATCCGGACCGGTAACGATTAACGGCACGTGGATATCCGTGTCAAACGCCGTCATTTTACCCGGCATCAATCTATGTTCTCCCATATGATATCCGTTATCCGAGCTGAAAATAAAATATGTATTATCCTCCTGGCCAATTTCATGCACAGCGTCCTCAATCTCACCGATCATTTTATCTACCGCCAAGACCGACTGGGCCCGTTTTCTATAGTCACGGTCAATCGTGTTAATATCGGCATCGGTAAGCGGCGGCTTATCTCGAAGCCAATTGGGCGCGTTTGCGTCGGGTTCGGAATTAAATGAGGGTGCTCGTGGGGCCTGCAGTCCGGGAAATGCGCCGGCATTGCGAGGCGCCGGCGTATACGGAGCATGCGGCGCAAAGGTTGCGATTTCTATGAAGAAGGGAGCATCCGCCGAATCCTTTATGAAGCGTTTTGCCAGTCTGGAGAGAACGTCAGTGAGATAATCTTCCGGTTTCTTCCCGTAATGTACTAAAGTGCCGTCTTCTTGCAGATTGTAATTAAATTCCGGATAACCGAATCCTGCAACCGCCCAGTGCGACCAGCCGGGAGAGACGGGATCGATAGCCGGAATATAACCGTTTAGATATTTACCGAGCATAGCCGTACGATATCCGGCTTCCGAGAGAGAAACCGCGAACGTAACACGCTCGTTACCGCGATTACGAAATACTTTATAACCGCCGTCATCGCCTGTGTTTCCGAACACGCCCGTATCATGAGGGAAACGCCCGGTGAAAATCGACGACCGAGAAGGACAACACAGCGAATCGGTGACGAAATAGTTATTAAAAGTGACGCCTTCTTTCTGCATCTCAAGTACATGCGGCATATATTGAAGCAGGTCAAGCGAGAGATCATCTGTCAGGATAAAGACGATGTTGGGATGATTAGCTGAGTTCTCTAACCCTTTTGGCGCCGTGGTATCGACTTCTGCATCCGGGGCTGAATCCGATCGGGTCTGATCTTCGGCTATAATACGATGGTTTTCAAGTTGTCCATGGTCAGGATTCTCGGCGATCCGTTCATTAACAAGTCCCGAATCGACATGAGGTAAAGACACTCCGGCTTTATTTGAACCGCCCGCGCCCTTCGCGGCGGAAACCATTCCGTCCCCCCAGAGTCCATTAGCTCCCGCGACGCCTCCGACATAACCCGTATCCATATAAGCAGACGTATTATCACCAGTATGCTCTTCGGCTTCGCCCGCCCGCTGCATGTAACCAATGCCAATCGCCATAAGAACCGCACAGAAGATCAATATCGATATCCATTTCCTGCTCATTGCTGTTCTCCGCCCGGATAAATTCCGTTAAACGCACCCGGTAAATTTAAAATACTACCACGGCATTCAGACTCCGTAGGACAAATTTCAATATCGTATCGCCGAAGTTAATTGAGTTGTAGTATGCAGCGGACTGGCTAAAGTATTTATAAATATAAGAAATGAATATTAATGGTGTAGATTTCCATACTTACGTAGAGAGAAGCCGGAGATTTTAAAAGAGGAATGCCCGGAGACGGACCCCGACCGCCGACACGAGGATTTTCAGTCATACTTGGATAATTTTTGCAACTAATTGGTATTTTTGAATTTGCAGCAACTCTTCGACATTAAATGATTTCCGTGTAGTCCATGTGGTCGATTATTTACATTTGGAACAAAGGATCACAGATGGTTCTTTGACCATTCCTTGATAAAAATTAAATGCAATCACTGCACCCTGGAATACCACTCAAGGATCGCATCAAATTAGCAAGTTATCTTTTCATGGTTTACTTTGATTTTATAAAGATTCAGGCGGCTTCGGCATCGTTTAGGTAGAGCTCAATTAAATCCTCGGGTTCAATCAATGCTCAATTCAGTATCTATATTCTCTTCCCTTAACTTCTTCAATTCCTCCGGCGTGAGCTTCGCTTCACTGGTATTTATTGTCACATTCTGGATGGTCCCCGTGAAGTGGTTGTCCCACTGCTTGTAGTCGTCGGTCACATTCGTTCCCTCATCCATGCCTACGTCGGCGGCGTCGTCCGCCGAGAACACATTAGACTGCGTCTTCCCTATGCGTCCCTCGGCCACTTTCTGGCCGTTAATGAATATACTCTCTGTCCCTCCCGAACCCGGTTTCCCGCCGTCGTAAAGAAAGACGTAGCGTAGTGTCACCTTCCCAGCCGGGAGTGGTTCGGAAGACCGAACCTTGTACATCTCCAGACCGAGCCAGTTGTAAGCGAACATCGGGTGGTTGTCCTTCACGTACAGCGACCAACCGCCGAAGCGGCCTCCTTGTGCGAGGATTACACCCTCGGCGCCAGCCGCAGGAATCTCGAGCTCACCAGTAATCTCGTTCGAACGGTTCTTCACGTTGATGAACGCGTTTTCCATCATACCATGCATCCCCGGATAGACCGTGAGCGTACTGCGTCCGTCCATTAAATCGGGACGGCCGGCGATTGCGGCATTGAATCGTTCTATGGTACGGTCATCGATCGGAAGGACGTGGTACTTCACCGCCTCCGTCATGAATAGCGCCTGCATCTCCTTGAGTTTCTCCGGGTACTTGGCCGCGAGGTCGTTCACAAGGCTGAAATCCTCCGTGGTGTTGTATAGCTCCCACACGTCTTTGTCGAGCGGCTGCCTGGGCACTAACTCCCACGGCGCCTTGTGGATGGTGCCGGCGAGCCAACCGTCATGATATATGCCTCGATTCCCCGCGATCTCGAAGTATTGTGTGTTGTGGCGGCTCTTCGCCTTTGGGTTGTCGAAGGTGTACATCATACTAACCCCTTCCATTGGGCGCTGCGTGACGCCGTTCACCATCTTCGGCTCTGGAATACCGGCGGCCTCCAGGATAGTGGGCGCTATATCGGTCACATATTGAAATTGCGTTCGGATGTCCCCCTTCGCCTTTATCCGCGCGGGCCATGATATAACGAGCGGGTTTTGAGTGCCCCCGTAGCTCCCCGCCTCCTGCTTGACCCACTCAAACGGCGTGTCGCCGGCCACGGCCCATCCGGCCGCGTAGTGGCTAAATGCATTAGGTCCGCCGAGCTCGTCCATATGCTTGAGCTGGAACTCGATCGGCTCGGAGACACCGTTAAAATATGTCATCTCGTTGAATAGCCCCGTCATACCGCCCTCTGCGCTAGCGCCATTATCGCCGACCATATAGAACACCAGCGTGTTGTCGGCCACTCCCATTTCCTTCAGGGCATTCATGAGGCGCCCGATTTCGTAATCGGTCTGCGCGGCAAATCCGGCGAATACTTCCATTTGCCGTGCGAATAGCCTTTTCTCGTCGGGTGTGAGCTTGTCCCAGTCTTTAATTACATCCGGTTTAGGGGCTAGTTTTGTTCCAGCGGGCACTATGCCAAGCTTTATCTGCCGAGCGAGGGCTTCCTCACGATACTTGTCCCACCCCTCGTCGAATTTCCCCTTGAACTTCGCGATCCACTCCTTGGGCACATGGTGTGGAGCGTGTGTAGCGCCTGGAGCGTAGTAAATAAAGAACGGTTTATCTGGAGTCATAGAATGCTGAGCACGAACCCACGCTATAGCTTGGTTCGTCATATCTACGGTAAAGTGATAGTTAGGGTCTTTCGGCGGCTCTACCATAGTGGTGCCGTCAAAGAGTAGCGGCGCCCACTGGTTCGTCTCGCCGCCTATGAAACCATAGAACTTGTCGAATCCTGAATGAGTGGGCCACCGGTCGAAGGGACCCGACACGCTAACCTCCCAGGGCGGCGTCTCGTGGTACTTCCCGAACGCCGCAGTACTGTAGCCGTTCTGCCGAAGTATCTCAGCGAGTGGAGCGGTCTCGAGCGGACGAACGCCCGTGTTCCCGGCATATGATGTCGCGAGCTCCATAATGGCCCCGGTGTTTACCGAATGATGATTACGCCCTGTGAGTATGGCCATCCGAGTGGGTGAGCAAAGCGCAGTGGTGTGAAATTGGTTGTAGAGAAGTCCCTGCGACGCGACAGTGTCAAGTGTGGGCATAGGAATAGCACCTCCGAAGGTGCTTGCTTGTCCGAATCCCATATCGTCTATCAGAATTATCACTACATTGGGTGCCTCTTTCGGCGCTTTCACCTCGAATCGCGGTGGCGCAGTGGCTTTGCGGGCATCAAGCTCCGTGATGGTCGGTGTCTCAGGCGGGACGATTGGGAGCACGGTCCGGTCAGTTTCCTGTTCCGGGGCCTTCTCCTGCGCAGCTGCCAACCCGAACAGACCGGCTGCCAATATCAAAGCTATACCAAACGTCAATACCAGCGCAGTATTGAAAAAAGGTGTAGTGAGCTTCAGATTCAATTGTATTCCTTAATTTGCTTACTTGCACCTGATTAATATTTATGATTAAAGAACATTACAATTATATTGTCAAGCGGCGTTTCGGCAATCTAAAGATTAGAAGATAAATTGAGGCTAGCTACAATAACAAATGATTAATATTAAGAATGCCCGGAGACGGAATTGAACCGCCGACACGAGGATTTTCAGTCCGTTTTAGCCCGAGATTCTAACTTCCTGAATACATTGAAATTTAGTTTAAACCCTTGAATTTAGGGGGGATTATTTAATGCAGGGAATTACATTTGGTTCATAGAATACCATAAATTTCGTTTGGTTCTTTGGCTATTCTTTGGTAAAAAATCTTTGGCTATTCTTTGGTAAAAAAGAGGGAACAGTTTCTACTAATACTAATATAGTGACCTGAGAAGACGATAACCCTGCCCTGCTATCGATTGTCACGCCTTTTGAGTTCATCAAGAAGGTGGGCAACATCAGGGTTATTAGGTGATAACTCCAACAACTTTTCAGCATACTCAGTCGCGGCGGATATGTCACCATTATTATGATTGAAATTGATAAGCGCGTATAAGACTTCACGGTCTGCAGGGCGTCGCTTATGTGCTTCTTCCAGCACACGAATAGACTCGGATTTTTTGCCGGCATCATTGAGCGCAACCGCATAGACATACCTGTATCGAGTGTTACCAGGGCTTAATTTAACGGATTCTTCGAACGCATTCAAAGCTTCCTGTTTTGAATGAATCGGTCTTAAGATCGTAATTCTTTTTGAGATCCGTCGAATGGCATTCGGCGCACATATGGTTCCAGTTCTGGTCGATGCCTGTCCAGTGGAGTGTATCGTCATGAGTGATTTTTTCTTCCTGGTACAGGTGAAACCACCGCTGTCCCCCTTCATCGCCGGGCCTGGTGTCCCAGGCGATACCGAGGGCTTGGAGGCGTCCGTCCGGGAATTCGACAAGGTATTGCTGAAGGGGATAGATGCCGAATGTAAATTTTATCTCGTAGTCATGGAGCTTCCCGTCTGGACCGTCTGTTCGGACCATGAATTTGCCGTCTTTCTTAGAGAACTCGGATTTGAGACCGTAATACTCGAACTCTTTATTGCCGAAGTCCCCGAGCACGGTATCATCGCTTGCATGTTGCATGGCGAAGTCGTGGTGCGAGCCCTGCCAGAGATCGTACTCAGACTTGTGGCACTCCACGCATACTTGAGCCCGGACGAAATTAGGGGGAGTCGCTTTCGGTTCATTGCCTACTGTGCTTACAGGTTGAGCCGTCTTATCGGGTGGTAGAGAAAAGTATCTAATATATAAATATCCTAGTGCAACTATGATTACTAAGACAACAATAAGATAGACGGGTGATTTAAAATTCAATTTATGTAGTCAGCCATCACCAAAAATAACTAGTGTATTGGGCTTTTTTATTTGCGGCAATTGACGAATCGGGAAGCAACAAAGCAATCATGAGTAATGTCAAGATGGTAAGACTTTCAATAAGTCGTTTCGTCATAGTATTGTCCTTAAAAAAATTCTGGCTTTATCTCACAAACATATATGGTGTTAATTGTCCTTATCTGCGGAAAATTGTCAGTTCCGAATGACTAATTGTACTATTTTATTAGAAATTATTTAAATCACTATCAAGCCAATATTTCGAAGCACTCATATTTGCTCTTAACACTATTCCGGATTCGGTTATCTGATAAACTAAAACTGCTGAATTTAATGGAACTTCACCTGATGTCTCCGCCCCTGTTCCTTGATACTTAGCCGCCGCTTCCCCTTGAGCGCCAAAACTCTAGCCTTCCGTTACGAAATTAGTGAACGCACCATGATCATTAAATATTATTACCTCACGAAAATCCGTTAGCGCAACTCCTAGCCCCGCGCTTGCCTCGCCCATCCTCATATAGATTTTGGATCCATCGGAATTGTCGGTTACTACGCCATATCCGTTGCCTGTGCCAAAATACAAAAGTTGAGTATTTATGTCACTAAAAACTCCGTAGCCTACGGCGTTTTCGATCAGTGATTTTGTTTCAGGATTTTTCTCGTTAAGTTCAGTTAGCGTATCAGCGGCCATTTCATTGACAAAATCTCTCTTCTGTTGAGGAGTGTTGCCCTGCGGTTTGGCACAAGCCATAAGGCAAACTAAGCATATGATAAGCGCGATACATGTTACTCTAATATTCATAAAACCTCCTATTCAAGACAAAATGAAGAGTAATATTATAATTACTCAAGTTTTTCAGGCCGAGACAACTCGAGTCCGGATTTCGTGGCACTACTGCACGAGAAGGCTGCTTAATCAGAGTATGTTAGCATGCTTTACTATTGACCCGCGTGACTTGAAGCCTTTGAGTTCTTCATCTCTTCAATGATGCCATCTAGGTTGTAGGACTCTGGTGCCTGCAGTGGCGGGAATTCTTTGTACGACTCGAGCTCTTTCGTCCATAGCACCTGGCCTAGCGGTAGCATGTTCCAGTCGTAGATATAAGCAGTCACTGGCCCAGCGAGCGCACCGCCAACGGCGTTTACAGTCTTGATATCGTCCAACCCACCCGCTATCTCGAAGGGATCACGCTTGATGTTGTTGACCATGGTCCATGAATAGCTCACAGCCCCCTTCATCGCGCCAGTCGGGCTAGTGGGAACCATCGTGTAATACATCTTCCAGTTCTTGTACCTCACCGCTGAAGGTTTCGAACCGCTATAGTAGAAGAAAACATCACGCCCCGATTTCTCGGACTTGCCCGTTAAATAGTCGACCTGGCTGACACCATCTAATGTTGTCTTAACGATACCTGGGTACTTGCCCGCCTCGATCTGCTTTTTTAGTCCGTCACCCTTTGGACCACCAGCGATCTCAACAAAAGTCGGTACCCAATCCAAGGACGCGAATAGTTGGTTTTTGACTGTACCGGGCTCGATGTGTCCAGGCCAACGTACGACCAAGGGAGCTCGCATACCGCCTTCCCAGGTGGTCAGCTTTCCCCCTTTGAACGGGGTGACGCCGCCATCCGGATAGGTGATAACCTCAGCACCGTTATCTGTGGTGAATGCGATGATCGTATTATCTAACTCACCCATGTCTTCGAGCTTCTTCAGGACGTAGCCAATGTTGTCGTCCATCTGCTTCATCCCAGCTTCGTTGACACCCCAGTCCTTGCCGCCGGGCTCACCAACCATTGCCATGTACTTTTCTGAAAGCACAGTGGTGACGTGCATGCGCGCCGGGTTGTACCAGATGAAGAAGGGCTTTCCGGTTTTCTCAGGATCGTTGCGGTCGAGGAAATCGATGACCTTGGCTGAAATCTCCTCATCCACCGTCTTCGAGCGCTCCAGCGTCAGCGGGCCCTCGTCCTTACATTTCTGGTTTTTCTGGGTACCGTCCTTGGATTTGCACCAGAGGACCGGGCGCGGTGGTGTTAGACAGGCTGTCGTATTTGGATCGACAGCATCAGGTACCTCAGGCACCCCGGGGATGGGCTCGTTCTTACAAGGTGGTGCAATGCTTTGCACGAGCGGGGTCTTGTTGAGATCGGGGAAACTAACCCCTTGCATGGCATCAAGGTGATATAAATAGCCCCAGAATTCCTGGAAACCATGGGCTGTTGGTAGCGCAGCAGGATGGTCACCTAAATGGTTTTTACCAAATTCACCAGTGTTATAGCCGAGATCTAATAAGAACTTAGCCAGCGCTGGAGTACCGGGACGCAGGTAGGACGGGCTGCCGGGCAATTGAGGTGGGATCATGCCTGTACGCAGAGGATGCATGCCAGTAAAAAACGCATTGCGCCCGGCGGTGCAACTCTCTTCAGCCATGTAATCCATGAAGATCGCCCCCTCTTGCCCTATCCGGTCGATGTTAGGTGTTTCCCCCACCATCAGGCCACGGTGGTAGATAGAGGGCTGCATCCAACCGATGTCGTCGCCCATAATAAAGAGAATGTTGGGTTTCTTTTCCTGACTCACCGCCGGAATGGCGATCGATGCTAAGGCCACCAGGACTACACATAACGTAGTGATGTACGTATTACATCTTTCCTTCATTTTAACTTACCCCCCTTGATTTAGTTAAAGATGATACGTTCCTCGTCAGTAATAAAATTTTTATTCTGAATCAGGTATCGCAGATTCTAGTTTGATCGTTATACCCGACACTACGACATTGAGAGCCACTCCCTCCATCGATGAATCCAGGGTCCATCCAGCCGACATCATCGAGAAGGAAGATAATAATATAAAGTCATTCTATTATATATAGTCCAACAAAAATATCTATCGAATTTTTGCAACAATATGGAAAATTAACCGTATATTCACAAGAGGACACGTTGGGTAATGAAAGAAGATCAAATGCCGGCCAAAACCCCGGGATTTCGGATAAGATTAGAAACGGCGGAGCTCCACGAGCTGGCTAGGTAATAAATGGTGCAAGTGAATGCCCGGAGACGGAATTGAACCGCCGACACGAGGATTTTCAGTCCTCTGCTCTACCGACTGAGCTATCCGGGCATAAGTGTTTAAAAAAAACAGAACCGGAAACGCTAATATCCAAAAAGCGGTTTAATTCTACCTAACTAAAAATTTACAGGCAAGGGAGAATATTATCGATGTCGGCGCCTCGAAAGCCCCGAAAAGACAAAAGGGAGAACAGCTTAAACTACGAGCTGTTCTCCCTCCCGCCCACACAAAGGAGATATGGAGAGATGAGTAACCTTTAGAGCCTCAAACTGTTAATCAAGTCCATTACAGTTGGATCCAGTAAAGCAGCTGCCCCATAATACCGTACTGATCCTTTTTGAGACTGTCGTCTTTCGTTATGAAGTAATTCTCGTCCGAATGGTCCCACCTGAACTCAGCCCTGGCCTCAAAGTTGTCGAGGAACTTGTCACCCGCTATAAGGCCCTTGAAGGGCTTGAAAATCAGAGTCGGCGTGACCTCGAACAATTTCTGGTTAAGACCGGTCCTGTACCCCTCGGGGTCATCAAAATATTCGCCCCTGAGCGATAGCCTTACCGCCGGGTGCGGATCGACGACCACATACCCCGCTATACCCCACCAGGACACATTGTCTTCGGAGCCGAGATCATCGGTCACGACATTTTTCTGCCATCCGAAATCGGCATCGACTATGAGTGAGATCTTCTCTACAAACGTTATCGTGCCCACCGCGGTTATAAGCTCGCGCCATCCCTCGCCGCCAAACCCTAGACCGCTCGGCTCTTTGCCGAAATAACCGGTTACTCCGAGCCAGGCGCTGGATATCGTGGTCCCAGCATAGCTGTAAGCCAGCTGGCTTTCTATCGTCGGGGAATCGTTGAGCTCCTCGACCTGGTCCCATCCGTTGTTAAGACCGGCCGTAAAGGTTATGGGCCCTGCGGTGTAATTGGTCCTTATACCGGTATGGGTAAACGGAACTGCGAATCCGAATAATATCGAACGCGTAATGTTCGGGTCTTTCCATGCCTCTATGACCTCGTATCCCGCCAGGGTCACGAACCGGCCCGCGAATATGTTTATGCCGTTCCCGACCGGGGCCAATACTTGAAGGTAAGCCTGGTACGGGTCGACAACGTCGCTGTCGAAACCTTCGCCGCCCAGTTCCGTAGCCTGTTCTCCGAAGAGTATATCCGCTCTGAAACCGAGCAGGTTCATCAGCCCGCCCTCTAGCGACGGCGTCTTCGACACCGAGATCGTAAAGGCGTTCAGGGCGAACTGCTGGTTATCCGGATAAAGCGCCCTTAACTGCAGACTGTCCGTAAGACCGCGATTGAACACGTATTGGTACGTTGTATCCACATAGAACCCGAGGTCTATCGAATCAAAGAATGTCATGAGACCGTCATATTTCTGGTCCTTGTCTTCCTGCTCCATCATGAACTTTTCCATCTTTACCTGAGTAGTGGCCTTCTCAGATTCGAGCTGTTCTATCCTCCTCATTAGCTCTTCGTTCTGTTTGCTGTTCTGCTCTATCATCTGTTTGAGCTCCTGGATTTCCTGCTGGGTGCTCTGCGCAAATGAAGGGATCGAACCGAACGGCAGCAAAAGAGTTAACATCAGAAGCATTATCGTTAACTTTTTCATTCTGACCTATCCTCCTTTAAATTAGTTTATGAGCCTTATTCCTATAAGAGCTGACACCTAAGCCCTGGCAGCATTACCGACCAAGGTCCTCCCCGTGTCTATTGTGAAATCGGTCTTTAGATTGTAATGATTGCAAAAAATATGCCGTCTGGGATTCTTATGTGGGTCGGAGCGCTATTCTTATCATTTTCGCCCATTATCTTTGAATTATTTAGCTACAAAAGAGGAGCAGGAGAAAGACGGAAAATCAATCTAAATGCCTAGTTATTAAGCACTAAAGTTTGATTTTAAGGCATGTAAGAACCCGCTGAAATTAATCCGCTCGCTTACAAATAGGAGGTATCTTGGGTATCCCTAAATATACAGGAGGACTATTATAGAGGACGTAACACATTGCGAATAATAAGCGTAATATAAAAAGATACTTGCATTTTACAAGGTCATCCCTAGGAGTCGGGACGGAAGCCGGATGCAAATGCCGTCACGCTGTAATACTATTCTATATCGAGCGCCTTACCCCTGGTTTCAGGGAGGGTCAGAACCACAATCGCTGCCGCGACGGCAAAAACCGAAACCGTGGTGAGTCCCACGGCAAAGCCGTATTTATCAACAAGGAACCCTATAAGCGGGGGAGCCACGGCCGAAATCCCCCTTCCGACGTTGTAACAGAACCCCTGGGCAGTCCCTCTCGCTCGTGTGGGGAATATCTCGGAGAATATAGCCCCGAACCCGGAATAAAAACCCGTACCGAAAAACCCGATAAACGGCCCCAGAATAAGGACGTCTTTTAAGGTCGTTGCATGTCCGAAAAACCATACGAGAACGGCCATAATGAGGAGATACCCCACGAATACGGGCCTCCGACCGAACCGGTCGCTTATAAAACCGAACGTATTACACCCGATGAACGCCCCTATATTAATAGGTATGATCCAGATAAAACCCTTGGTGTTTAAACCCACGCCCTTGTCACTGGCCAGGAACTGGGGCAGCCAGAAATAGAGACCCCAGTACGCGATCATGCACAGACTCGTAAGGAGGGAGGCTGTAATCGTATACCTGATTAGATCGGGCGCGAAAATCTGTCCCAGAGTAAAGCCCTGCCCTTTTTCACTAAGCTGCCCGGCTTTTCTCATCTCGCTGGTTTTCTTCCAGACCTCGGGCTCATCGAGGTGTCTCCTAATATAAAAAACCAGAAAGGCCGGCGCGACTCCGACGAAGAAAAGTATCCTCCATCCGAGGTCGAGCCCGTCCAGTGTAATATTAAGCAGGGGTATGGTATAAGCCTGACCGGCCTTAAAGTACGGGATGATCAGCGTGGCCAGTATCGCGGCAAGAATGTAGCCGAGGCCCCAGCCGCTCTGGACCATGCCTATGACCTTCCCTCTGTGCTCTTTGGGCCATTTTTCCGCGACCAGCACCTCGCCCGACGCCCACTCGCCCCCCATGCCCAGTCCGAGTATGAGACGGCAGGAGAGTAGGAACACTATGTTCGGAGAAAAGGCGCTGATACCCGTGAAGGCGGAATAAACTATAATCGTATAGGTAAGCGCTCGCACGCGCCCGATATAATCGGACACAATTCCGAAGAGCGCCCCGCCGAAAGCCGATGAGAACAGCGTGACCGAGAACAGAGCGCCGACCCAGGCCTCCGAAAGATGAAAAACTTTCCCTATCGACCCCACGGCGAACGCGAAAAGGAGCAGGTCCATCGCGTCGAGGGTCCACCCCAGGAATGCCGCGTAAAACGCCCTCCACTGATCGGCGTTTATGTCCCTGGACCAGGCGAAGATCCCTTGCCGCGCATTCGTGCTTCCAGCTGTGCCGCCGCTCATTCTTTACTCTCCTTTGCCCGCCAACTTTCCTCCATCCTACTAAATTTCCCCTTTGATGTCAATGAGATAAAATCGACCGGGTGACCCCGCCTTAATTTAAAATTTACTGTATCTTACGTATATTTTCGCCCCGATTTTTTCTTGACTATGCCCGGCGGGAGCGTTACATTGTTAACTACATGAAAAATAAGTATTTATATATAGAGACCTACGGCTGTCAGATGAACGAATACGACTCCGACAGAATCCGTAACGCTCTCGATGTCGAGGCGACCGACAACCCGAATAAAGCAGACATCATCATTATTAACACATGCGCTATCCGGGACAAAGCCGACCAGAAGGCTTTCAGCAGTCTGGGAAAATATAAACACCTAAAGTCGAAGAACCCCGACTTGATCGTCGGCATATCCGGGTGCGTGGCCCAGCTGTACGGAGAAAAACTCCTTCACAGAATGCCGTATCTCGATTTCGTTCTGGGCCCGAGAGCCATCCCCAAACTGCCCGAGCTGATATCCGGGATAGAGAAGGAAAAGCGCAGAGCCGTCGAAACTTCTTATGACATTCAGGAGCTCTTCGACGTAGAGCCGTATCATAGAGAAGGCAAGGTCACGGCATTCGTTTCAGTACAGCAGGGATGCAACAAAAGGTGCTCGTACTGCATAGTCCCCTACGTAAGAGGCGACGAAGTAAACAGACCGCTCCGGGAAGTGTTAAGGGAAACGGAGAACCTCGTAAATAAGGGGGTGAGAGAAGTTACTTTCATCGGCCAGACAGTCAACTCCTGGAAGGAAAACGGGTACAAATTCGGAGACCTGCTCAGAGCCGCGGCCGACATAGAAGACCTCGAAAGGATACGGTTTACGACTTCCTACCCCAGGGACATTACTGCGAGGATGATCGAGGCGGTCAGGGACGTGCCTAAAATATGCCGCCACATACACTTGCCCGTCCAGTCCGGGTCAAATCTCATACTAAGCAGAATGAAGAGGACATATACGAGGGAATGGTATTCGGATACGGTTAAGAGACTAAAGGACGCAGTGCCCGACATCGCGATTTCGACCGACATAATCGTAGGTTATCCCGGTGAGAGCGAGCAGGACTTCAGGGACACTATGTCGCTCCTGGAAGAGACCGAGTTCGACGGCGCCTTCTCGTTTAAATTCTCCCCGCGTCCGGGCACGCCTGCCGCCGGATGTCCCGTAGCGGAAATAGTCGACGATGATACCGCCGGGAACAGGTTGTCCGAGCTCCAGTCTTTCCAGAGGGAGGTCACTCTGAGAAAGAACCTGGAAAGGGTGGGACGCATAGAAGAAGTGCTTGCCGAGGGTACGAGCAGGAACGATCCCGAAATCCTGACCGGCAGGACGAGTCACAACAGAATCACTCATTTCAAGGGGACGAGCGCGCTGTCGGGCAAAATTCTCAAGGTCAGGATCACCGAAGGACTGTCCAATTCCATTCGGGGCGAACTGTCTGTATAATTTAACAGGGAGGTGACTTATGTTTCTTCTGATGAAGGTATCCGGCATCGCTCTTGACCCTTTCACCAACACCCCTATTGTAATCTTAAAAGACGCCGCGAACGAAAAGACCCTCCCGATATGGATCGGGTTTATGGAGGCGAGCTCGATTGCCATGGAGCTTGAAAAAACTCCCCGCTTAAGGCCGATAACCCACGACTTGGTCAAAAACCTTCTCGAGAAATTAAAATTCATCGTGACAAAAATCGAAGTCACAGACTTGAGGGACGATACCTTCTATGCCCGCATCTATGTAAAAAGGGACAACGAAGAATATTCCCTGGACTCCAGACCCAGCGACGCCATCGCGATAGCCCTCAGGACGGATTCGCCAATATTCGTCAACAACGAGGTCATCGAGAAATCGAAGAAGATCGAAATAGACGAAGATAAAGAAAAATTAGCGGAATTGCTGGATAAGATCCCTGAAGGCGATTTCGGGAAGTATAAGATGTGATCAAGTAAAATCCCGCCCGGATTCCTTCAGCGGGACTAAAGCTCCCCGGCCTCGTCCATATCCTCGAGGTCGTCTCCGTTTCCGTCGTCGAGCTCGTGTTTTGCAAGCCTGTACCTGAGCGAGCGGAGCGTAATTCCGAGAAGCCTCGCGGCTTCGGTCTTGTTACCGTTCGTGGTTCTGAGCGCCTTCTCTATCATCTTTTTCTCGACGTCGCCCAGGAGCGTGTCGAGGCTCGAATTCGAGGAGAAGCTCGTATCGAGGTCGAGGTAGTCTCTTCCTGTAACCAATTGAGGAAGGGTTTCCTGACGTATGACGTTTGACGATTCGAGCGCTACGCACCGGGCTATAATATTCTCGAGCTCCCTCACGTTCCCGGGGTAGTGATAGTTCTCGAGGATTTCAAGCGCCTTCGGGGAAATCCCGCGAATTTCCTTCCCCATCTCGATCGAATACTTATTGATGAAGTGAATGGCGAGCGGCGAAACGTCGATCTTTCTCTCCCTGAGCGGAGGCAGCACTATCTTGATGACGTTCAGGCGATAAAACAGGTCTTCCCGGAACTTCGCGCTAGTAACTTCTTCCTCGAGCTTTTTATTCGTCGCGGTAATGAGCCTTACATCGATGCCCATGGATTCCGTCCCCCCGAGCGGCCTTATTTTCCTCTCTTCGAGAACCCTGAGGAGCTTGACCTGTAGATGAAGCGGCATATCGCCGATTTCATCGAGAAAAATCGTACCGCCGTCGGCCTCTTCGAACAGCCCGCGTTTATCCCTTACCGCACCCGTGAACGCGCCCTTTCTGTAGCCGAAGAGCTCGCTCTCCATCAGAGTCTCGGGAATGGCCCCGCAGTTTACGGGGACGAAGGGTTTATCGTGTCTCGAACCGCTGTAATGTATTGCCCTCGCGACCAACTCCTTTCCCGTCCCGCTCTCGCCGGTTATCAGCACATTCACGTTGAGCTCCGAGACTCTCTTAATGAGCTCGAAAACTTTTACGATGGAAGGACTTCTGCCTATAATATTTCCGAAGCCGTACTGTGTCTCGAGTTCCTTTCTCAATCTGGTGTTCTCACGCTCGAGCTTCTTCTTTTCAAGCGCCTTCTTTATTACCAGTTTTATCTCGTCGATTTTAAACGGTTTGGTGATATAATCGTATGCCCCGAGCTTCATCGCTTCGATCGCGGTTTCGTGCGAGGCGTACGCAGTTATCATAATCACCGTAGTATCGGGACTCTTTTCGTTAAATTTCTTCAGCACTTCTATACCGTTCAATACCGGCATTTGAATGTCGACGATGGCGAGGTCGAAAAGCTTCTCTTCCACCTTATCTATGGCTTCCGTGCCGTCAGCGGCTGTTTCGACGTTGTAACCGTCTTTCTGGAGCATTATCTCCAGGAATTCCCTCATGCCCGGTTCGTCGTCGACTACTAATATGTTACTGTCACTTTGCCCCATCCGGGACCTCCGTAGGGGAATCAATGTATGACATCGGCAGGCACCTCTTTAAACCTCGGCAATGTGATAACGAAAGTCGCCCCTTTCCCGCGCGAACTCACCACATTTATATTTCCATTATAACCTTCTATAACCTTTTGTACAATCGCAAGACCGAGCCCAGTACCCACTTCCTTCGTGGTGAAGAACGGATCGAAAATCCTGGAAATGAAGTTCTCGTCTATCCCCTTACCCTCGTCTGAAATCTCGATGACGACGCTATCGTCCTCCGCCCTTGATTTAATTATTATCAGACCGCCTATAGGCATGGCATCGACGGAATTCAGGAGCAGATTCCAGACCGCCTGCTTCAGTCGATAGGAATCCGCCTGTACGTATATACCCTTTTCGACCTGGTTTATTATCTCTATGTTGCCGCGTCTTATCGTCTTCGCGAACGACTCCACCGTGTCGGTAATGATCCGTCCGAGGTCCACCAGAGTGGTCAGCTTCTGGATCGGCATCGTCAGGATCAAAAAATCCTCAACAAGTAAATTGAGTCTCTCCACCTCCTGAGACGCCATTCGGACGAGCCTTAGATTCTCTTCAGTCGGTTTTACGTCGCTGCTCAGCATCTCGACTGCACCGCTGATTGCCGAAAGGGGATTCCTGAGCTCGTGCGCGAGACCGGCGGCCAGCTGACCGAGGAGCGCCATTTTTTCGGAAGTCATCAGCCGGTCTTCCAGTTCCTTCACCTCCGTCAGGTCCTGGAATATGATAATATATCCCTGTGTTTTCTCTTCGGTATCTTTCAGGTCCGAAGATGAAAAACCAAGCGTAACCATCCTTCCGTCGGGCGCGGTGTACAACATCTGCTCCCGCTTTTTGGAAACGAGGTCCTCGAGATGAAGACCCGTCATGAACCGGCCCAGGCCTCTGCCCAATATTTTGTCCTCACCCTTTAATCCCAGTATCTCGAGGCCGGTTTTGTTAGCGGAGATGACCTTGCCGTCCAGGTTTAACGTGATTACTCCGCTCGTGAGACTCTGTATGATATTCTCGTGGAGATTCTGGAGTATCCTTAAGCTCCTTTCGCTCTCACCGAGCTCCCTGCCGGCGGTGCGGAACCTTTCCGAAAGATAACCCGACAGTATGGCGACGAGCAGAAACCCGGTCAGATGGAAATATGTGGAGACAAGCCCTATCTCTCCCCATTTAGACACCGAGCTCCATAAACCCGCATCAGGCAGGACAGGGACTTCGATTCTAATCTGATAAAAAACGATCAGCACATAGATAAGACCGGACAGGAGGGCCGTGACGTAACTTGCCGCTTTCGTGAGCACGATGCTTGCATTGATGATTATCAGAACATATAAAAAAATGAACGGGCTCGACCTGCCGCCTGTTACATATATTACGGTCGAGGCAAGACATAGATCGAAAAAAATCTGTGTAATTTTAAATATCCCCTGGTACCGCTGAATGAGGGACTGAAGGAGCAGCGCGACAAGGCTAAGGAAGTAAATTACGGCTACTATCACTGCCAGGCAAAAGGCTTCTTTTCTTGCGCCTCTTCCGTAATATATGACGGCGCCCGAGCCTAGGAGGACGGTTGTAATAATCACCCTTAATACCACCGAGCTTTTTAGCCCCGCTTCCGGACTCTGAAGTACTTTCATATCAGTTCTAAGACTATACCTACACTCCAATCGTGACAAGAGTAATTAATACCGGTGAGGCTGATGAATACACAAGGATACTGGATAGTTACGCGCCTATTAAGTGCCCGAGCGTCAGTTCGACATTGCCGCAACAAGCTTAAACATCGGCAGGTACATAGATACGACTATGACCCCGACCGTGGCTCCCAGGACCGTAATCATAAGCGGCTCGAGTGCCGACAACAGAGAGGCGACGGCTATATCGACCTCTTCTTCGTAAAAGTCGGCTATTTTATTGAGCATGTCTTCGAGCGCGCCCGTCTGCTCGCCCACGGAGATCATCTGTACAACCATCGGCGGGAAGAGCTTGGGCCTCATCGCGAGCGGCTCCGCAAGCGTCTGACCTTCACTCACTCTTTTCCTGGCTTCCAGTATGGCTTCCTCCGTTATCATGTTTCCCGAGGCTTTCGCGGTTATTTCCAGTCCGTCCAATATCGCTATACCGCCCGCCGTGAGAGTAGCAAGGGTCCTGCAGAACCTGGCTATTACGGTCTTTAACAACAGAGGCCCCACCAGCCATAGCTTGAGCAGGAAAGCATCGAAGAGTCTTCGTACCTTATGCGACTTGCTGTAGGTGAAACCAGTGAGGAAGAATATTGCCGCGATAGCGATCAATATATAGATAATATTCTGTCTCGTAAAAAAGCTGATATCGACTACCATCTGAGTCAGGGTAGGCAACGTAGTCCCCATGTCCTTGAACATCTCGGCGAACACCGGAACGACGAATATGATTACAATGGCGAGGACGAGCACGGCCACACTGATTACTATGGCGGGATATATCATCGCACCCTTGATTTTTCTTTTTATAGAGTCCATTTTTTCGAGATAACTGGCCAGTCTCTGAAGAATTACGTCTAGCACTCCGCCCGTTTCACCCGCTTTAATCAGCTGCGTGTAGAGGTTGCTGAAGACCTTGGGGTGCTTGGTAAGAGCGTCAGCGAAGGTGGAACCGGCTTCCACGTCCTCTTTAACCCTCACGATTATCTGCTTGAATTTTTGGTTCGGGTGCTGGGACGCGATAATATCGAGTCCCCTGACAAGGGGAAGACCGGCGTCTATCATAGTGGAGAGCTGTCTGGTGAAAACTACCAGGTCCCTCGTTGATATAGTGCCGAACGATAAGCTTAAGCCGAAGAGCTTGCCTTTCTCCTTTATGCGGTTGGGGATAGGTTGTATCTGCATCTGCCTCAAACGGGCCAGGACCGCAGACTTGCTGGGAGCATCCATCTCGCCCTTCTTTATCGATCCCCCGAATCTCCCTTCCCAGACAAATACCGGCATTATCAATTCCTCCCTTTATGCGTCAACACATATTCAAGCACTTTTACGACACCTCGATCGATTACTGCCTCATGATCCGCTCTTTTGAACCCTCGGAAGAAGTGCGGTCGCTTATCATTCTTTTAATCTCGTCGGGCTCCTGAGATTTTCCGAGAGCATCGTCGAAGCTTATAAGCTTTCTGAGGTATAAATCGGTAAGACTCTGGTTCAGAGTCTGCATCTTCCACTTCTCCTGTCCTATCTGCTGCTGCGAATATATCTGATGCACTTTATCTTCGCGGATGAGGTTTCTGATCGCGGGGTTGGGTATGAGCACCTCGACCGCCAGCACACGCCCGCCGCCGATCCTCGGTATGAGCGTTTGGCACAGAATCCCTTCGAGAACGAACGACAGCTGCGCCCTGACCTGCGACTGCTCATGCGGAGGAAAAACATCTATCATACGGTTGATAGTCTGTACCGCCGTGTTCGTATGAAGCGTGGCGAGGGTCAGGTGTCCGGTTTCGGACAGTGTAAGCGCTATCTTGATAGTTTCGAGATCCCTCATCTCACCTATGAGTACGACGTCGGGGTCTTCCCTTAACACGCTTTTGAGCGCGTTCGCGAAGCTCTTGGTATCGCTCCCTACTTCCCTCTGGTTGACTATGCAGCTTTTGTGGTCAAAGACGTATTCGATCGGGTCTTCGATCGTTACGATATGCTCGTGACGCTCTTTGTTTATCTGGTCGACGACGCTCGCGAGGCTGGTCGTCTTGCCCGAGCCGGTCGGTCCGGTAATCACTATCAACCCTCTCGGCTTCCTGGCCAGATCGGCGAGCACAGGGGGGAGTCCCAAATCCTGATAGCTCTTTAAAACGAATGGAAGGAGTCTGAAAGCGCCAGCAACCGCTCCTTTTTGTGTGAATATGTTGCCGCGGAACCGTCCCAGATTCTCCATACCGAAAGAAAAATCGAGCTCCCAATTCTCTTCGAATCTATGCTTCTGCATGTCGGTCAGCACGCTGTAACAGACCTCTTTTGTATCCGTCGGGTTTAACGGAGGGTGCTTGACCGGAACGAGTTTGCCGTCGATACGCAGCATGGGCGGTACACCCGCAGTGATATGCAGATCCGAAGCCCCGTTCTCGACCATCAGTTTTAAAAGTCTGTCTACCGCTATCGCCAATCTATCCTCCCACGCTAATCGTCTGCCGCTGTGTTCCTCACCACTTCTTCGATCGATGTAATGCCCTGCTTCAGCTTAATAAGTGCGCTTTGCCTTAAGGTCTTCATACCCTGCCTTATCGCCTCCCTTTTAATTTCGAGAGAAGACGCGCCGCTGAGAATGAATTCCTTAAGCTCATCAGTCAACTCCATGACCTCGAACACGGCAAGCCGCCCCTTATAACCCGTCCCGGAACAAGTCTTGCAGCCCTCGCCCCTCCCCTTATAAACGATATAATCGGCAACCTCTTTGGGAGAGACTCCGAGGTCTATCAAGACCTGGGGAGCGACCTCCGTTTCATGCTTGCACTCGTGACAAACGACCCTCACGAGCCTCTGAGCCGCGATAGCGTTAAGAGACGCGGTAACAAGGAAGGGCTCTACTCCCATGTTGAGGAGCCTGGTAATCGTGGATGGGGCATCGTTCGTATGGAGAGTGGAGAGGACAAGGTGTCCGGTAAGCGCCGATTTTATAGCTATCTCGGCTGTTTCGTAATCCCTGACCTCACCGACGAGTATTATGTCCGGGTCCTGCCTCAGAAACGATCTCAGACAGGAAGCGAACGTGAGGCCGATTTCCTCGTGCACCTGTACCTGGTTCACACCGGGAAGACTGTACTCCACCGGGTCTTCCGCGGTCGATATGTTTACGTCGATACGGTTCAAATCCATAATGGCGGAGTAAAGCGTAGTCGTTTTACCGCTGCCTGTTGGGCCGGTTATCAAGACCATACCGAAAGGCCTGTAAATCGATCTCCTGAATACCTCAAGCTGGTCATCATAAAATCCGAGTTTTGTCAGGTCCAGCTGCAGGGACTCTTTATCCAGTATCCTCATGACGACCTTTTCTCCGAATAGAGTCGGAACGACCGAAACACGGTATTCCATGGCCCTGTTCTTAGCCAGCTTCACCTTGATACGGCCGTCCTGCGGGAGCCTCCTTTCGGCTATGTCGAGGCTGGACATTACTTTTATTCTCGAAGTCACCGCGTTCTTGAGCTTAAGCGGCGGGTGCATGATGTCGTATAGGACGCCGTCTATCCTGTATCTTATACGAAGCGATTTCTCATAAGGCTCGATGTGTATGTCGCTCGCGCCTTTCTTTATCGAGTCCATCAGGAGATGGTTTACGAGTTTTATTACCGGCGCTTCCTCCGACGCCTTTTCCAGGTCGTTGAGGTCTATATTTTCCTCGCCGCTAATCTCGATGAGAAAATCGTCGAGGTCGCCCAATAGCTTGTCCACGGCCGCGGAATTCTCCTGCGCCTTCCTGGCGTCCTCCCATTCCTGCTGCGACCCATAGAACCTCTCGATCGCATTCCGTATGGACCTTTCGGACGTCACAACGACTTCGATGTTATGGCCGGTCGCGAACTTGAGGTCGTCGACGGCAAAAATATTCGACGGATCGGACATCGCGACTACGAGCGTCGAACCGGACTTGTTTATCGGAATTAATTTATGTTTTGTTGCCGATTCCCTGGAAACGGTTTTCAGGATATCCTGCGTGATATCGAACTGGTCCAGGTTTATGGCGGGTACTCCGTACTGCTTGCTGAGATACGCGACAAGCTGGTGTTCGTCTATGTATCCGAGGTTAAGGAGGGTCTCTCCAAGCCTTTTGCCTGTTTCCTTCTGTTCCTGTATGGCCGTCTTGAGCTGATCAAGGTTTATTACATCCTCCTTGATCAATATATCGCCCATCTGAGCACTGACTCGTTGTTCTTTCATTTCGATCTTGTCTTTATCCGGGCCTCTTTTAAGTTATGGCTTCTTGCCATCCCGAGGGCCGCCCTGTATCAAATCCAGCTTCGAGGGCAAAGTACCATTGGAGCGGTTTTGGCTCAGGCCTTGCGCTATATTTTGTCGAACCGACTTCCCTCATCCAAGTATAAGTCCAATACAGCATCTTTAGTTAATCCGGTTTAAATCGAGCCGACCCTATCAACCACCTACTAAAATTTAGCAAAATATATGCCATGGAACCATACAGGCACGGTTATCACATAAGTCACTAATATAACAATAGAATCTTAAGAATTTTATGTAACCCGCAGTTATCACTAATGATTTGACATGACGAATATTGTATTGCGCAGACTTTATTTGTCACCGGGGCGCGGTCATCCGCCATGAAGGGCTTACAAGATTCAAATAATTCGCTGGAAATGAAATTTGAAGCAGATAAATGATAATCTCCGCTGATTATCTCTCGCTTTTCCGGATTTGTCTTCATAGCGGGACAACCGGCAACGAAAAACCTTCGCTCAGGTAGAATAATGCCCATGAAATCAGACACTATAGTTATAGTCGGCGGCGGACTCGCCGGCTCTGAGGCGGCCCATGCTGCGTCGAAATTCGGAATCAAGGTGAAGCTCTACGAGATGAGGCCGAACAAAACATCCCCGGCGCACAGTACCGGGGACCTGGGTGAGCTCGTTTGCAGTAATTCCCTGAAGTCCGATTCCCTTGAGAACGCAAGCGGGATACTGAAAGAGGAAATGAAACACCTAGGCTCGTTAATTCTGGAAGCGGCCGAGTGTACACGCGTTCCCGCGGGTAAGGCCCTGGCTGTCGACAGGGCCGCATTCGCCCGGTATATAACTGAAAAGATTGAGAATAATCCGCTCATCGAAATCATAAGGGAGGAATTCACGAATATTCCGGATTCGCACGATTCGCCTCTGATAATAGCCACCGGGCCGCTCACCTCGGAATCCCTGGCGGAGAGCATCCGGGACCTGACCGAGTCCGGTCATTTATATTTCTACGACGCGATTTCCCCGATCATAGACGGGGACTCCATAGATTATTCGAGGGTTTACAGAGCGTCGAGGTATGAAAACAGCGGGGAAGGGGATTATATAAACTGTCCCATGAATAGAGAAGAATATTACACTTTTGTGGACGAGATCGCCGGAGCCGAGAAAATAGAGACAAGGGATTTCGAAAAGGGGATTTACTTCGAGAGCTGTCTCCCCATAGAGGAAATTGTCGAGCGCGGGAGGGATACGTTGAGGTTCGGACCCGCGCGGCCGGTCGGCCTCAGGGACCCGCGCACGGGGACCGCGCCTTTCGCCGTCGTCCAGCTGAGGGCGGAAAACAAGGAGCGTTCGATGTACAACGTAGTTGGGTTCCAGACAAAGCTCAGGTATCCCGAACAGCGACGCATATTCAGGATGATCCCCGGTCTCGAGGGCGCCGAATTCATGAGGTTCGGAAGCGTCCATAGAAACACCTACATTGACTCCCCCAGGCTCCTCCGTCCGACCCTTCAATTGATAAATAACGATCTCATATTTTTTGCGGGGCAAATAGTAGGCGTCGAAGGCTATATCGAATCAGCGGTGATGGGGATAATTGCGGGCATCAACGCGGCACGGGTCTCCATGGGCAAAAGCCCTGTAATCCCCGGCCCCGAGACCGCGACGGGATCGTTGTTGAGCCACATTTCCGACGGGAACATCACCCGTTTTCAGCCTATGAACATTAATTTTGGATTATTTCCCCTTCCAGATGAGAAAACCCCGAAATCACAGAAGAAAGTACATATAGCGGAAAGGGCCCTCGGAGCCATTTCCCTGTTCGATCCGTTCCGGCAGCCCTCAAATTAAACGATATAAGGGTTTAATAGGGGAATTTCTTCATACTTTAAAATCATTGTATAAATATAGGTAATACCTAATCATTTACACTTGACAATTAAACCAAAGTGGTCTAATTTTTAAAATATGTTGCAGAATAAAGCTGAAGTGAGTTTACCTGATAAGATATATTTCCGGATCGGCGAAGTAAGCGATTTCACCGGGATCAAACCTTATGTACTAAGGTACTGGGAGAGTGAATTCGAAGAAATAACCCCGATCAGGAGAAAGTCCCAGAGACTTTATGACCGTGATGCAATACACACGATAATAAAGATTAAGAATATGCTTTATGAGCAGAGCTTTACGATAGCGGGCGCCAAAAAGAAGCTTAAAGAAGAAGCTAATCAGAAGCGTGTAAGCACTAAGGTAAATGTTTTGCTTCACGAAGTATTGGGCGAATTAAAATCAATTAAGCAGAACCTGGGCTAGTTTATTCGCCTCCCACTCTTTCCATAGAAATCATTCATTGTACTCACACGGGGTGTAGCGCAGCTTGGTAGCGCATCGGCATGGGGTGCCGAGGGTCGCCGGTTCGATTCCGGCCACCCCGACCATTGATTCAATCGCTTTCTCGGCCGAGGTGACACAGATAAAACTTGCCCGCCGCCGTTAATTGTGTATTTTCTATTGCCTGACCGGGCGATTCCTTTCCATCGGTTATCAAGACATGCCGCCGACTATACTCATATCGAACGATGACGGAATAAACTCCGAAGGGCTCCACAAGCTCCGCGAGGCCCTGAAACCGCTCGGGGAGGTTTACATAGTCGCTCCCGACAGGGACCAGAGCGCAGTGAGCCATTCTTTGAGCCTCTACCGCCCGCTCAGGATAGAGCAGATATCGGAATATGTTTACGCCGTGGACGGGACCCCAACCGACTGCATCAACCTGGCTATAAACGGGATACTGAAAGACAGGAAGCCCGACCTCGTCGTATCGGGCATAAACAAGGGAGAAAACCTGGGCGACGATATAACATATTCGGGCACCGTAAGCGCGGCCATGGAGGGCGCTCTTCTCGGAATTAACTCAATCGCGATTTCCCTCGCGACCAAGACCGACTTTAACTTCGATGCGGCTTCCTATTTCTCGCAGATCATTGCGAGGTACGTCCTGGAAAAGAAGCTCCCTGAGGACACCGTGCTTAACGTGAATGTACCGAACCTCTCGACGGATAAGATTAAAGGCATCAAAGTGACGAGACAGGGGAAGCGTGTATACGGAGAACCGGTAGTGGAAAAGGTCGATCCCAGGGGGAAGAAATATTACTGGATAGGCGGGTACGAACTGGGCTCGCTGGAAATAGAGAATTCGGATATAACCGCCGTGAGAGACGGGTACGTATCGATAACCCCGATAAGCCTCGACCTCACGAATTATGGATTTCTCGAGAAGCTGAGATCAGACCTGTCCCGGGTACTTTGATCGTACACATCTGCGAGTGAGCCGGATCATACCAACGACTTATGCCTCCGCGCCTTTCCCGCCGTGTAGGCATATGCGTTATCCAGGTCTACAGAATTTTACCGGCGCGCCGTTATGTTTATTATTTGAGAGGGCGCAATCCGCTTCCTCCAACTCTCCAACATTCAAGTTTTTTATAAAGCATGATGGAAAACCGGCCACAAAAATAGAATATAAATACTTAGAATGGTATCATTATAACGAGTGAAGCAGATAAGGCTTAAGCACCTGAGAAAGAACCCGAAAGAAACGGATAACGCCGTTTATAATCGGATCGGTATTCATCCACCTCGTTATCCTCGCCCTGCTTATTAATTTATCAAAACGAAATCATAGACAAGCAGGCCAAGAAGGAAAAAAAGGAACCGGAGTATATCGAAATAACAGAACTGCCCGTACCGAAGGAGAAGGAAACGAAGCCTCCCGAGCAAACGAAGAGGCTTGCGGAAAGATCGCATATAGCGGAGAAAGAAAAAACGAGGGACGAGTTCACAAAGCGGGGTAGTGTAGCCCTGCCCCCTCCGCAAAAACCGGCGGCTCCTCAAAAACCCGCGCAGGAAGCAAAGAAACAGGAACCTAAAAAGACGGTCAAGAAGGCGGAACCCAAAACCAGGGTGGCCGAGAAACCCAAGAACGAGAAGACCGATCAGAGCATCAAGAGGGAAGACATGTTGCGCGACAAGACTCTGGCATCGCTACCCAAGGAGCAATTGAAAGAAGGCACCAGCGGTCAGAAAACGACTACTCAAAAATATGAGGAACGAGCAGTACCGAATATAACCAGGGAGCAATTGTTCAGCAATGTCCCTAACACCTTCCCCCAGAGCGCGCAGACATCGGACGGCTATCTCGGAGCGCGGGACGTAAACATGAAGGAGGACACGGTTGAGCTTAGCACAACCGAATTCAGATACCTCTCCTACTTCTCGAAGTTAAAGAGTCAGATAGAGAGCGTCTGGCATTACCCGGAGGAATCGCGTTACCGGGGAGAAGAGGGGCAGCTCTTTCTCGTTTTCACGATTAAGCGAAACGGAGACCTCGAAAATATCGAGCTCCTGAACTCGTCCGGATACGCGCGCCTCGACAACGAAGCCATAAGGGCGATCAGGTCGGCAGCGCCCTACGCTCCTTTCCCCGAAGGCTGGGGATCGTTAGAGAAGCTGAATATAAAAGCCACATTCATATATCAATTCGGCGGGTTTATCAGATAGCGATCGGAATAAGCATTACGAGTGTCATCTGACAATCACGCCCTGATCCCCTTTCCCCCTTTTGACTATCTCCCCAATCAGGTACGCCTTTTCTTTTAGCAGGCGCAGCTTCTTCAGCACCCGGCCCGCATCGGAAGACTTGACAATAATCACGAGACCGATCCCGCAGTTGAATGTACGCCGCATTTCCTCGTCATCAATACGGCCCTCCTTCTTAATGAGCTCCAGTATTGGTGGAACAGTCCACGCAGACGAATCGAGAGCCGCCGCGTATTTTTTGGGCATGACTCTGGGAATATTCTCTAACAGTCCGCCCCCGGTAATATGTGCAATCGCTTTTATCCTGAACTGCTTCTTCAAGCTCAATATCGTTTTTACATATATTCGGGTTGGCTCTAATAACTCCTTAGAAAGGGGCCGACTAAGCGGTTCGGGCTTATCTTCGAGTTTGTATCTCTTCTTTCCGAGGAGCACCTTTCTCGCGAGCGAATATCCGTTTGAATGAAGCCCGCTCGATGCGAGCCCTATGACCGCGTCTCCGGGCCTGACGCCCGAGCCGTCTATAAATTCGTCCCTGTCCAGTATACCTACGGCGAACCCGGCGAGATCGAACTCGCCTTTGCCGTAGAAACCCGGCATCTCGGCGGTCTCTCCGCCCAGGAGCGCACATCCGGCCTCCCTGCACCCTTTCACTATCCCCTTCACGATCTCCGCCGCCTCCTCGGGATTGAGCCTGGAGGTGGCGATATAATCGAGAAAGAAAAGAGGTTCGGCGCCGCAGGCGATGATGTCGTTTACGTTCATGGCCACGAGGTCTATCCCGACCGTATCGAGCCTCCCGGTCATGAAGGCGATCTTGAGCTTGGTCCCCACGCCGTCCGTCGCGGCTACGAGCACGGGTTTCCTGTACTTTTTCTGCGGAAGCTCGTACGCGCCCGAGAAGCCGCCTATCTTTCCGAGCACGCGCTTATTCAGCGTGGCTGCGGCGAGCGGTCTTATGAGCTCGACAAAGCGGTTCCCGGCATCTATATCGACTCCGGAGCTCTTGTAAGTGGTCTTTGCCATAACGAATTGGAAAGATACCTGAGAGGGGGTTTTTGTCTATGAACGGCGCCGAGACGAATCACCCGGCGAATCGTCTCGTCCGGGCGAGTAACCGGGAGCCGGGCGCGTAACACCGGAGCCTGAATCATTACACCCCAAGATTTCCAAAAAATGTAAATAATGGTATTATTTTCCCTCGAATTTTTCGGGCTGAAGAACATTAAATGACATTTCAGGAACTAATACTATCGCTTCAGAGCTACTGGGCTAAAAAGGGCTGCATAATAATGCAGCCTTACGATTTGGAGAAGGGTGCGGGGACGTTCCACCCGGCGACGTTCCTCAGGTGCCTCGGCCCGGAGCCATGGCACGTAGCCTACGTCGAGCCTTCGAGGAGGCCTACCGACGGCAGGTACGGGGATAACCCGAACAGGCTCCAGCACTATTACCAGTTTCAGGTACTGATAAAGCCGTCGCCGAACAATATTCAGGACCTCTACCTCGACAGCCTGAGATACCTCGGCATAGACCCGCTCGCCCACGATATCAGGTTCGTGGAAGACGACTGGGAGTCCCCCACCCTGGGCGCCTGGGGGCTCGGATGGGAGGTGTGGCTCGACGGAATGGAGATCACTCAATTCACGTATTTTCAGCAGGCGGGCGGCATAGACCTGAAGCCGGTCTCCGCGGAACTTACATACGGCACGGAGAGGATAGCGATGTACCTCCAGGGCGTGGAAAGCGTGTACGACCTCGAATGGACGAAGGGGATTACATACGGCGAGATCCATCACAGGGACGAATTCGAATTCTCTACATATAATTTTCAGGAGTCCGATCCCGTGATGCTGCGGGACATGTTCGACAAGTTTGAGTCCGAATGCGGCAAGTTAATACGGAAGAAGCTCCCCCTCCCCGCTTACGACTACTGTCTCAAGTGCTCCCACACGTTTAACCTGCTGGACGCGCGCGGGGCTATAGGCGTCGCGGAGCGGGCTTCTTATATCGGCAGGGTGCGTGCGCTCGCGAAACAGTGCGCCGAGGGATATCTCCTTGAAAGGGAGGAGATGGGTTTCCCCCTCGCGAAAAAGAATCCATGGAAAAAGAGCTGATACTGGAAATAGGAACGGAGGAAATCCCCGCCGGCTTCATGAAAGAAGCCATCAGGGACCTGTCCGAGATTTCGGGGCGCGAATTCGACGAGAACGCAATCCCGCACGGGGGGATTTCGTCCTTCGGCACCCCGAGGAGACTGACGCTCCGGGTAAGGGACCTGAGCGAGAAGCAGGAGGATCAGACAAGGGAGTCATACGGCCCTCCGATAAGGATAGCGTTTGACGATAAAGGCAGCCCCACTAACGCGACTGTCGGGTTCGCAAAATCCCAGGGGGTCGAGGTCAGCGAGCTCGTAACCGTAAAGAGGGACAGGGGCGAGTTCCTGGCGGCGGTGAAACGGATAAAGGGGCGGAAGACGGAAAAGCTGCTTAAGGAAATGCTCCCCCGTATTATCGGAGCGCTCCGCTTCAGGAAGTCGATGAAATGGGGCGACGGCGAGACGGCGTTCGTAAGACCGATAAGGTGGATACTCGCGGTCTACGGAGGCAAGACAATACGGTTCGACATAGAGGGAGTGAAAAGCTCCGCGAAATCGTTCGGGCACAGGTTCATGAACCCGAAGCCTTTTACCGTATCGGGCTGGGACGACTATACCGGAGGGCTCGGGAAGGGCTTCGTTATCCTCGATCAGGACGAGAGAAAGCGCTCGATAGAGAAAGGGATCGCCGAGCTTGAGGGCAGGATCGGAGGGACCGCGCTAAAAGACGAGGAGCTCCTTGAGACCGTCACTTACCTGGTCGAGTACCCGGTAGTGCTCAAGGGCGATTTCGAAGAGGGATTCCTCGAGCTCCCCAAAGAAGTCCTGATAAGCGTCATGAAAAATCACCAGAAATATTTCCCCGTCCTCTCGAAATCGGGAGACGGAAGGCTCCTGCCCCATTTTATCTTTGTGGCGGGGACGAAGGCGAAGGACAGCAGCGTCGTGATAAAGGGGAACGAGAGGGTCATAAGGGCGAGGTTTACCGACGCCAGGTTCTTTTATGATGAGGACAGGGGGAGACCGCTCTCCGAAAAGATAGAGAAATTAAAAGGCATGGTTTTTTTATCGGACCTCGGCACCTATTACGATAAGACCGAGAGATTAAAGAAACTCGCGGGGGAGATAGCGCAGAGAGCTCGGTTTTGAGGACACGCTTGCCGACATAGTCCGGGCCGCGGAGCTTTCGAAGGCCGACCTGGCCACACAGATGGTATTCGAATTCCCGGAGCTTCAGGGGATCATGGGCAGATACTATGCCCTGCTCGCGGGCGAGAAAAACGACGTTGCGGCTGCAATCGAAGAGCAGTACAAACCTACTTCCCGCGAAGGGGACCTGCCCGAGACCGACTTCGGCTCCGTGATAAGCGTCGCCGACAAGGTAGACACGATTTCGGCGTGCTACATGTCGGGGCTTATTCCGACCGGGACCTCAGACCCGTATGCGTTGAGAAGACAGGCAATAGGAATAATCAATATAATACTGGAAAGAAAGTACCATCTGATCATCCCCGAGCTCTTCCGGGCGGGGCTAGGCGCAATTATCAGTCAGACCGGTGGAAAGTTCTCGGACCCTCAGGATAATATACTCGGCGAAATAACGGGCTTTATAAAAGAGAGGTTCAGGAACCTCATGATTGCGGACGGCTTCCCGCAGGACGTAGTGGAAGCGGCGATAAGCGCCCGGTTCGACGACATAGTCGAGGTGAAGAGAAGAATAGAGGCCCTTGCCGAATTCCGCAAGGCGCCAGATTTCGATTCTCTGGGGGTTGCATTCAAGCGGGTGGTGAATATAGTAAAAGGACAGCCGAAGAGCGAAGTCAGCAGCCTCTTGCTCGTCGAGCCGGTAGAGAAGGAGCTATTTTCATCATTTGTGAAAACAAGTGAAATGGTGGGGCGGAAAATCTCGGAGAGGGATTATTCGGGATCCCTTTCGGTCATGAAGAATTTAAAAGAGCCGGTGGATCGATTCTTCGATAACGTGCTCGTGATGGACGAGAACCCCGAATTAAAACAGAACAGGCTTTCGATGCTCTGGGAAATAAGGGATCTTTTTTTTAAAATCGCGGATTTTTCAAAATTAAGCACATAAATCATTAAGGCAAGACCCGTCGGAAGAACTAAAACATTTTCTTATACAAGGATAATGCAATGAAGAAATTCGTATATTTGTTCGGCAACGGAAAAGCTGAGGGGAAAGGCAACATGAAAGACCTGCTGGGCGGCAAGGGCGCAGGGCTTGCGGAAATGACACGAATAGGTATTCCGGTGCCCCCCGGATTCACCATAAGCACCGAAGCGTGTGCGGAATTCTATGTGCACAAGAGACATATACCGGAATATATATTAAAGGAAATAGAGCTCAACGTTTCGAAGCTTGAAAAGCTCATAGGCAAAAAGCTGGGCGACCCGGAAAACCCGCTCCTGGTTTCGGTGCGCTCCGGAGCCAAGTTTTCGATGCCCGGCATGATGGATACTATTTTAAATCTGGGCCTCAACGACAGGATAGCTGAACGTCTTTCGTCCGGGACCGATAATCCCGTATTCGTATGGGACGCGTACAGAAGGCTTATAGAGATGTTTTCGGACGTGGTATTCGGTATCGACAAACAGGAGTTCGAGCGCCTGTTCGCGGATATAAAGAAAAAAGCGGGCGTGAAGAGCGACTCTCAGCTCACCCCTGAAATTTTAAAAGAGGTCGTACGCCATTCCAAACGGCTCGTCAGGAAAAAGGTAAAGGAGGAATTCCCTCAAAGCCCCCTCGACCAGTTACACATGGCGATCCGCGCAGTCTTCCTTTCCTGGAATAACGAGAGGGCTATTTTTTATAGAAAGCAATACGGCATTCCCGACGATTTGGGCACCGCGGCCAACGTGCAGGCAATGGTCTTCGGAAATATGAGCGACGATTCGGGAACAGGCGTCGGTTTCACGAGGGACCCCGCGAGCGGGGAGAAGAGTCTCTACGCCGAGTGCCTGATGAACGCGCAGGGCGAAGACCTGGTAGCCGGAATCAGGACCCCGAAGCATATTAGGGAGCTAGCGCGCGAGCTTCCCTCGGCGTACAAGCAGCTGACGAAGATCGCGAACACACTCGAAAAACATTTTAAAGACATGCAGGACTTCGAGTTCACGATTGAGAGGGGGAAGCTCTATTTCCTCCAGACGCGGAACGGGAAGAGAACCGGCATCGCAGCCTTAAAAATCGCCTACGACATGGTAAACGAAAAACTGATTACGAGGGAAGAGGCGATTTCAAGGATCGAGCCCGAACACCTCGAGCAGTTCCTGTTCCCGATATTCAATCCGGAAGAGAAACAGAGACATAAAGTTATAGCCACAGGGCTCGCGGCGTCTCCGGGAGCGGTATCCGGAGCCGTCGCTCTCGACGCGGATACAGCGGTCAGGTTCGCCGGCGAAGGCAAGAGCACCATTCTTGTCAGAAAGGAAACGAGCGCGGACGATATTAAGGGGATGGCCGCCTCAAAGGGCGTATTGACCGCCCGGGGAGGAAGGACGAGCCACGCTGCCGTCGTGGGAAGACAGATGGGCAAGGTTTGTATCGTGGGGGCGGAGGACATAAACATCGATGAAAAGAACAGGCGTTTTACGACCGGAGAAGTCACCGTGAAAGAGGGCGAATTCATATCCCTCGACGGGTTTGAAGGAAAGGTTTATTCCGGCCACGTGCCCGTGATACCGTCCGACATAATACAGGTCGTCGAGGAAACGATAAGACCGGAGGACTCCGAAAACTACAGGATATTCACCTCCGTATTGAAATGGGCGGACAAGATCAGGACGTTGGGAGTTAGGACCAACGCGGACACTCCGCAGGACGCGAGAATCGCGTTTAAGTTCGGCGCCGAGGGCATTGGACTCTGCCGTACCGAGCATATGTTCTTCGCCAAAGACAGGATACCGATAATGCAGGACATGATACTCTCCCAGACAGCCGAAGAGAGGGCTAAATACTTATCGAAGCTCCTACCCATGCAGAGGAACGACTTCAAAGAGCTTTTCCGCAATATGAAGGGACGCCCGGTCACCATCAGGCTGATCGACCCGCCGCTGCACGAGTTCCTGCCGAAACTCGAGGAGCTGATGCTCGATGTTAAGGAATCGGAGCTGAAACAGCAGTCTTCAAAAGGCCTCGAAAGAAAAAAATTGCTCCTCCAGAGGGTGCAGGACCTCCACGAATTCAATCCCATGCTCGGCTTGAGAGGGTGCAGGCTCGGCATCCTGATACCCGAGATCACAAAAATGCAGGTGACGGCTATTATGGAAGCGGCGTGCGGGGTGGCGGATGAGGGCGTAAAAGCGGTCCCCGAAATAATGGTGCCGCTCGTGGCCATGGTTACGGAAATGAAGGCGCAGAAAGACGTGATCCAGCAGGTGGCCGACGAGGTCCTCAGAAAGTCGAAGAAGAAAATAAAATACAAGATAGGCACCATGATAGAGGTACCGAGAGCAGCAGTGACGGCCGATCAGATAGCCACCGAGGCCGAGTTCTTCTCCTTCGGCACAAACGACCTTACGCAGATGATGTTCGGGCTCTCGAGGGATGATTCCGGGAAAATTATAAAGACGTACATGAACGAAAAGGTGATGCTTAACGGGAAGAATGTCAGCATCCTTGAGAAAGACCCGTTCCTCACGCTCGACATGGGCGTGGTGGAGCTAATGAAGCTGGCGATAGTGAAAGGCAGAAAAGTGAGGCCGGAGCTCAAGGTCGGCATATGTGGGGAACATGGAGGAGACCCGCAATCGATCGAGCTCTCGAACTCCATAGGTGTAGACTACGTGAGCTGCTCCCCCTACAGGGTGCCGATAGCGAGACTCGCCGCGGCCAAGGGCGCTCTTAATGAAAAATAAGGACTCGTAAGCACTATAAAGAAACCCGTGCCGGCTGTTACAGCCGGCACGGGGAATATTAGTTTGTGTACGCGAGTTAAAATATTGGAATCGGGAAATACAGAGCCCGGATTCACGACTAGCTCGCAAACGCCGTAGACCTGACTTCCCTTATTACCGTTATCTTGATCTGTCCCGGATATGCGACTTCCTTCTCGATTTTCTTCGCTATCTCGTGGGACAGGAGCGCGCCTTCCTCGTCGTTCACCTTTGAGCTCTCAACGATAACCCTGACTTCGCGACCGGCCTGTATCGCATAGCACTTTTCGACTCCCCTGAAGGAGGCCGCGATGCTCTCGATATCCTCTATCCTCTTCACGTAGGCCTCGTAGGTCTCTCTCCTCGCCCCCGGCCTCGCGGCCGATATGGCGTCGGATGCCTGAACGAGTATAGCTATCAGGGACTGGGGCGACGGGTCGTGCCCGAGCGCCACGGCCTCGATCACCTCTTTGGGCTCTCCGTATTTCCTCACGAGGTCCTCGCCGATGTCCACGTGCGAGCCTTCGATCTCGTGGTCTACCGCTTTCCCGATATCGTGTAGGAGACCGGCCCGCTTCGCGAGCTTGATGTCGTATCCTATTTCGGCGGCAAGTATCCCGCAGATGAACGCGACCTCTATCGAGTGGTTCAATATATTCTGAGAATAACTCGTCCGGTATTTGAGCCTTCCGATAAGCTTAATGAGCTCCGGATGCATCGACGGCAAGCCGAGGTCAAATAAAGCCGCCTCCCCCGCCTTCTGAATCTCGCGCTCTATTTCTTTTTCGACTTCGCTCACGATTTCCTCGATTCGTGCAGGGTGAATCCTGCCGTCATCTATCAGCCTTTCGAGGGACACCCTCGCGACCTGCCTTCTTATCGGGTTCAGCGAAGATATAACGACGGTCTCAGGGGTATCGTCGATGATAATGTCGACTCCCGTCCGGGCTTCGATTGACCTGATGTTCCTCCCTTCCCGTCCGATTATCCTTCCTTTCATATCGTCGTTAGGGAGGTTGACGACCGATATCGTCTTCTCACTCGTGTATTCGCCGGAATACTTCTGTATAGCGAGGGCTATTATGTCCTTCGCCTTTCTCTCGGACTCTTCGTGGAGCTGGTCCTCGAGCTGCTTTAGCTTCTTGGCCGCCTCATGCCTCGCCTCGTCTTCGATGATGTTCACGAGCTCGTTCTTGGCCGCTTCCTGGGTCATGCCGGCGATGTCTTCTATCTTTTTCCTGGCCTCGTCTATTACGCCGTCGAGTTCCTTCTGTTTGTCGGCTAGGGCCTGATCCTTGCGTACGAGATCCTGTTCCTTCTTCGAGTTATCGGATTCCCTCTTTTCGACAGCCTCGTATTTCTTATCGAGGATTTCTTCGCGTTTCTGGAGACGCTTTTCAACCTTAAACGCTTCCCTCTGCTTCTCCCTCGACTCGTTCTCGACTTCGGAACTCCTCTTCTCGACAATTTCCTTCGCTTTTAACTCTCCCTGTATCCTGATCTTCTCGGCTTCCTTTCTGGCATTCTCGATTATGATCTCGGCTTCGTCCTTCTTCAGACCTATCTTCTTGTTCAATAACATCCGTCTATAGAGGTGATTAGCCAGGTATCCCAAAGCAAAAGCCACAACTGAAGCAGCCGCGGTGATTATCAGCTCATTCATTTTGGTTTCCTCCTTCATTTCTACCGCAAAAAATTACTCCCGATTCGGTTACCACAGAACCCACAGAGACGTCCGTCTCCCCGGTGGGGAGACCATCCGACATCTGAAGCGAGTAAGCAAGCCCGACCCTTCTGTTCGGAGGGATATGAGTCAGCAGCCGGTCATAATACCCCTTCCCGTAGCCGAGCCTCGCTCCGGCGCGGTCAAAGGCAACTCCGGGTACGAGGACCAGGTCCAGATTCTCGGGCGCGATGGCAGGCGATTCCGAATGCGGTTCCGGGATACCATATTTCCCGGGTAGTAGTTCGTTAAGGTTTAAGATTCTATGAAAAGTCAGGCTCGTTCCGTTTACTCTCGGGAAGTAGGCCTCTTTCCCGGACTCCGGAGACTGAAAATATATATACCCGGTATCTACCTCGTTCCGGACCGGACAGTATAACCCGATTCTCCTAGCCCGGACAAACGACTCCAGACGCCCGAGGTTGGCCGATATCAGGCGGCTTTTCTTTTCTATATCGGCATTGGAAAGGCGGGACCTTCTCTTTAAGAAATACGAGCGTACGTATTCTTTATGTTTTTCAAGATTTAAACCCCCCGCCTCTAAGAGGGAAAGAAACGAATCAGGTAATTCAAGATCACCTGTATTTGTAAGAGTCTTCCAATTCTTCTCTTCCGAGTTCCTCTCTAAGAATTCCTTCACTAAATCCAAAGGTTTCTTTTTCGTTAAGGGAGCTTTCCAGTATTTGTACCAATCTCTTTGATCTCTCTTCAGCACCGTCTTTAAATTCCTCGAAGTCTTTTAACAATTTGAAGTAATCGTCAGTAATTTTCAGCATCGCAAGCAGAAGCGTATTCGGCACGACTAAATTGTCCTGTGCGGATATCTCCTTCACCTTTTGCTCCAGATATAAAGCGATTTTCCGGACATAATCCTCATCGGCGTCTGTTTTAACAACATAATCGGTATCCAAAAACTTAACCTTCAAACGTTTCACTCTATGCCTCAGACCTGCTCAAATAAATCTCAACCTTCTCGATTACTCTGTCTAACTTCTGTTTTATTTCATCCCTTTCTTTCTCGAGCTTCTTTACACTTTCCCTGAGACTCGCAACTTCCTCCATAAGGTTTTTATGCTCCACCTCGAGCTTTGTTTTCCTCGACAAAGCCTCTTTAATTTTGCCTTCAAGAATATCCATTGTTTCCATTATTTTACCAAGACAAGTTTAATATTATCTTGAATTTTTTGCAAGATGTGTGATGATAATAGCAGGAAATGGCAGAATTAGGCATGTTAAAACGACTTGAAGAAGTCGAGAAAAAATACCTCGAAATCGAGAGAAATTTAACTAAACCCGACATCAGTCCGCCTGAAATTCATAAGTATTCCAAGGAATTATCAGACCTGGACGAGATTGTGGAGGTTTATCGGAAGTATAAAATCGTGCTCGAAAAGATCGAGGACAACAGGTCGCTCCTCAAAGATAAGGACCTCGGCGAGCTTGCAAGAGAAGAGCTGGAGAATCTCGAAAAGGAGCTGACGGAGCTTGAGGCGGGGCTCCGCCTGTTACTTCTTCCCAAGGACCCGAACGACGCAAAAAACGTATTCCTCGAGATACGCGCGGGCACGGGCGGAGACGAGGCTGCACTGTTCGCGGCTGATTTGTTCAGGATGTATTCAAGATACGCGGAAGCTAATAAATGGAAGGTGGAGATTATCAACCTGAGCGAAACCGGCATCGGGGGATTGAAAGAGGTCATAATCGCCATTGAGGGCAAGAATGTTTACAGCAGGCTCAAGTATGAGAGCGGCGTCCACAGGGTACAGAGAGTTCCGGCCACCGAGACGAGCGGAAGGATTCACACATCCACGGCTACGGTAGCGGTCCTGGCCGAGCCGGATGATGTCGAGGTGGAGATAGACGAAAAGGATTTGAAGATCGATACGTACCGCGCGTCGGGGCCCGGCGGCCAGCACGTGAACAAGACCGACTCCGCGATAAGGATCACGCACCTCCCCTCGGGAATCGTGGTACAATGCCAGGACGAGCGGTCCCAGCACAAAAACCGCGCGCACGCCATGAGGATGCTGAGAGCGAAACTATACGAGATAGAGGAGCAAAAGAGGCGGAGCGAGCTGGCGAGCGCGAGAAAGAGTCTCGTCGGCAGCGGAGACAGGAGCGAGAAGATAAGGACGTACAATTTTCGTGACGGCAGAATCACGGACCACAGGATCGGACTCACGCTTTATAAGATAGAGGCGATGCTCAATGGCGACATCGACGACTTGATCGACGCCCTGACCACCCATTACCAGACCGAGATTCTTAAAGAGGCTGCGTTCTCATAATACCGTTTTAATATTATTTTTAATATTATTAATACACTCCATCGTTTCAAGAAAGCTCGAAGGATACGGGCAGTCGCCATGATCAATGGCAACGCCGCCTATTTAACAGATTTAATTGTATTTAAAGACCATCATAAATAGAATATAGACATGGATTTATACTGGATAACAGCCCTTTTATACTTCATCTCGTCCGTATTCTACATGAGCCACATCTGGACTGACAGCAGGACTGGCGCAAAATGGGGATTTTATACCGTGGTGCTCGGAACACTGATTCAGTCGATCAGCGTAGTGGCGCTGTATCTTAAAGGAGACTCCCTTGCTGGCGGCCTCGATACCACTCTATACCTATTCGCATTGACCATAACTCTCGTATTCATAGGTTCGCAGCTCATATTCAACGCCCCGCTTCTCGGGGCGTTCGTGTCCCCCCTCGCGTTCATTATGACACTCCCTCACGTCATATTGCCTCAGGGGATTATCGAGCACGAACCATCGCTCGGCAATCCCTGGATACTGATCCATATAGTTTTCATCCTGCTCGGAGAGGCCTTATTCACTGTGGCATTTATCTCTGGCCTCCTCTATTTATTTCAGGAGCAGAAGATAAAGTCGAAACGTGTCGGGAGCCTCATACAGAAGTTCCCGTCACTCACCACCCTCGATAAAATCAACCACGTTTGCCTGATTACGGGGTTCCCTTTCATTACCGTGGGGCTCGCGCTGGGCCTGCTACTCGCAAAGGAAATATGGGGAGACGGCTGGGTATGGGGACAGAAAGAGACCTGGTCGCTCGTAACATGGCTATTATACGCGGTCCTTCTGCACGGGAGGCTCTCATCGGGCTGGAAGGGACGTAAGGCGGCGTTCGGCGCCGTTCTGGGATTCGGGATAATACTCTTTACGCTTTTCGTGATCGGATACCTGGCTCCCGGCCACCACGACTTCCTGGGCTGAAATCAGACGATTGGCGCTCCCCATCGCATGGTATCCGGATAAATCGATTATCATTTAATCTTAACGATATCAACGATCTCCCCGCCGCTCACTGAAAGGATCCTGTAACGCGGAGAAACCTGCATGCTGCCGCTCTTATCCGTTATTATATGGTAATCTGGATCAGTCTTGAGTGAATTAAGACCGTCCATGATGTCCTTTTGACCCCCGCCATGCTCCCTTACGACAGAGAGCATGAGTCCGAGCGCCCTGTAGACCTGGTATCCGAAGAGATCGGGTTTCTCCTGAAATTTGCTTTCTACGAGCCTGGTGAACTCTTCCCAATCCCCGTCTCCGTAATAATAAACGTCGGTAAAGACCGTCCTGAACACGAACCCGTCGATCTCATCCCCTATCAGGTCCAGAAAAAGCGGGCTATTCCAGGTGCTGGGTCCCAGAAAGAGCACGTCTCTAAGCTTCCCTTCCCTTTTAAGCCTCAAAATCAGCTCCGCCGAGGAAGCGGCGCCGTCCGGTATGAATACCGCCTCCGGGCTTATCGAGGATATCCAGCCCAGCTCCCTCGAAATATCTCTCGACTCCGGATTATAGGAACCCGCATATACCAGTTTTCCCCCGTTCTCGGCCACGCTTGAGGCAAATGTATCTTTCATCTTTTTCCCCAGGGCCGTTTGAGGATAGAGGATGGCGAAAGTCCTGATACCGAGCTCCCTGGCCGCATAGCGGGAAAGCACCCCGACCTGCTCTTCAAGGGGGTAGTAATACTTTATTATATAAGGGCCTCCCGCTGTTCCGTTCTCGGATACCGGGAATGTCACGGAAGGAATACGTTTTTCATTAACGCGCGGACTCGCAACCTGTATGAATTTGCTCGGAACCGGGCCCATGATAAACGACATGCCCGGGGTATTTAATAATTCATTCAGGGCCGCGCTCAGACTCTTTTCGCTATCCCCCATATCCTTGACTATGACCCTGTATTCGAAACCCCGGGGCCCGGAATCTGCGGCGGCCAGTATGCCTTTAAGCGCGGTTTCACCCAGCTGCCTGTACCTCCCCGTCAGCGGGAGGAGGCATCCGAAAGTTAAAGTTTCAATGCCTGAGATATTTCCCTGATCCGGCGCGCTTATTTGCGCTTTAACTCCGCTCGTCAGCACGGTCAGAAACAAAAGCAAGATGAAGACCAAAGTCCGGTTCAATCAACAACCCCTCTTACAAATCGTGAGAGTGAACATAACTTATAAAAAAAATTAACTAGTCTAAACCGCAAGTGCCCGCGATTTTTTTCGCCTTTCGAGAGGCGTTGGTATTGTAGCCGGTCTCTCCGGGGATTACACGCATGCCGTTAATTATAAAATTTCGCGGCTCGGGGCAATATTCATCGCTATTGCTGTGACAGATGGCGATGATGGGCCACAACATCCTCATATTGCTACAATATATAATTGTGCAATTGCTAACAATATCTATTGACAAAAAACCGGGACAAATTATATTGTATATAGAAAGTTAAAAATGGGGGTATTAGAATGCCGAAAACTAAGAAATCGGTTTCAACAAAGGTGTTACCGGTCGGAAACAAAAAAGAAATCTATAATGATTTGAACGGTCTTGTGAAGGAAAACTATCTCATCGGGCTCGATTCCGCTCACTCCCTCCTGGAAGAAAACAAGAGGCTCATGGAAGCCCAGCTCGAACAGCTGCGTAAAATCCAGAAAGATTATTCGGAGCAGGTTAAGTCGGTAACCGGCAAGCTCCCGAAGGAATTCCTCAGCCCTGGAATCGGCGAGAAGATCGAACGCATTATAGAATTTCAAAACAATTTCTACACCGTGTTTAAAAAAGTATCCGACAATTATTCAAAAGAGCTCCTGGATTTGAATCAGAGATCGGCGGAAAGGGCGTTCTCGGCTTTCGATAAATATGTAAGCTCCCTCGCTTCCTGAAGCTCGCACAGTGGAGCGCGGCGCGCTAATTAACGTATTATAATATGTAGTATAATATTGTTACGTAGCCGCGGAGACCAGCCCTCGGGAGAATCGGATTGGACAAGAAAAAAGAATACGAGGAAATTTACTACTTCAGCTACTTCAAGAAACTCTTCGAATCATGGGAAGAGTCCACAAACAAATTGATGGATGTGTGGATGAACAGTCCGCTCATGGAAAGGGCCGTAGAAAAATCCTCGGAGTTTAAGAGTTACATCCACGGTTTCATAGAGCAAACGCTCGAGCAGAGGTATGTGCCCGAGAAAAAAGATATGGAGAAGCTTATAGATACGCTGGATTCCCTAGGAGAAAAGATATCGGAGCTCGAGGGTAAAATTACGGACCTCCAGTCGAGCGCCAAAAAGTCCCCCCCGCAGAAAAGAATCAGGAATACCAAAAAAAAGATTAAGGAGAAAAAATAATGAACAAAGAGACATTCGACTACACGGAACATTATAAAAAGTTTTATGAAGCGTGGGAAAAAACCATGTCTGAAGCGATGGATATGTGGAAAAAGAACCCGATCGCCGAGAACAAGGAAAATGTTAAGGGAGGGGACTACGACCCGATAGAACAATATAAGAAGTTTTATGAAACATGGGAGAAATCCTCATCGGATGTGCTGGAGAAGTGGGTAAACAGCCCCTTATTCGCCTCCAACATCGGTAAAGCCGTTGAAAAGTCTTCCGAGTTCAAGAAATTTTTCGATGAAGCGGTCGAAAAAACATTGAAGAGTATGCGCTTCCCGTCTAAAGGCGATATCGACAGGGTTCTCGCCGCCATAAATAACCTGGAAGAAAAAGTTAACGACCTCGTCGATAAAGTCGATGATTATACTAAACCCGCCAGTCCTAAAAAGAAATAGGAGTACCCGGACCTGACGCCGTTGTCCGCAGCGGACGGCGCCAGCCGGATATAAATAAGGAGGATCGTAATAATTATGGGAAATAAATACATGGATTCCGCTATACAGGAAGCCGGGAAAGCCAGAAATAAATTCAACAAGGCTCTTGAGGTAGCGTTACTGAATCCGCCGGAAGTCGAGGTGGGTGCCACTCCCCACGAGGTAATATTTACGGAAAACAAGCTGCGTCTCCTGCACTACTATCCGCAGACTGAAAAGGTACATCCAGTGCCGTTGATAATGATCTTCGCGCTCGTAAACCGCCCTTACATTCTCGACTTGAAACCGGGCAGGAGCGTTGTGGAAGTACTCGTTAAGAAAGGGATCGATGTCTACCTCATAGACTGGGGTTCTCCCGGTGACGAGGATAAAAAGCTCGACCTCAACCACTACATTAACAGGTATATCAGGCAAGTCGTCAAGAGAGTTAAAAGACACTCCGGCTCCGAGAAGGTAAACGTGCTCGGCTACTGCATGGGCGGTACGATGTCGGCAATGTACACATCGCTATACCCGGAGGACATCAAGAACCTGGTTCTAATGACGGCAGGAATCGACTACAAAGTCGAAGGCACATTGAACCTCTGGGGAGATAGAGGCAACTTCGACGTGGACAAATTCGTGGAAGCTTACGGAAACGTACCGGCTGAATTTCTGCAATCGGGATTCTTATTCATGAAGCCGATACAGAACCTCGTCTCCAAGTACGTGAACTTCTACGAGAACGTCGACAACGAGGCGTTCGTAGAGAATTTTCTCGCAATGGAGAAATGGCTGAACGATAATATAGCGGTCCCCGGAGAGGTGTTCAGGGAATTCGTTAAATACCTGTATCAGGAAAACCAGCTCGTAGAAAACAAACTTAGAATAAACGGCAAGCGGGTGGACCTGAAACAAATAAAGTGTCCGGTGCTGAACCTGATAGCCGAAAACGATCATCTGGTTCCTCCGGCTTCGAGCCTGGGTTTCAACGAGATGACGTCAAGCAAGGACACTAAGACGATCGTTTACCCGACCGGGCATATAGGGCTCTCCGTTAGCAGTAAATCGCTTAAGGGCTTATGGCCTGAAGTTGCAGACTGGCTTATAGAAAGATCCAGATAAAGAGTACCGATAGGAAAAGACAAAATCCGCATTTGTGATGATCCATGTGAAAACAGAATCTCACAAATACGGATTTCTTATATTCAGGTTAGATGTAATGTCCGCCGTTAATCCTTAACGTCACACCCGTTATCCAGCTTGCGGCTGAAGAACAGAGATAAACAACGGATAAGGCGATCTCTTCAGGGGTACCGAACCTGCCGAGCGCGATTTCTTTCTTTATCTGGTCCCTAATGTCCTCGGGAACGGTGCCGAGCATGTCCGTTTCAACGAACCCGGGGGCAACTGCGTTTACACGTATGTTGCTTTTAGCAAGCTCCCTCGCCATCGTTTTCGTAAAACCTATTATGCCCGCCTTTGTCGAGGCGTAGTTGCACTGGCCGAGGTTCCCCATTTCCCCAATAATCGAAGATATCGAAATGATTACGCCGCCCTTCTCCGACAGGGGATCGATAACAGCCTTGGTGCAGTTAAACACGCTTGAAAGATTTGTCTGTATTACTTCGTTCCACTGCTCGAACGTCATCCTCTTAAGAGTCCTGTCCCTGTTGATACCGGCGTTATTAACGAGGATATCAACCTTGCCGAAATGGCTCATAGCAGCCTTGCCGAGCCCCTGGGCTTGCTGAAAATTGGCGACGTTCGCCCTCACTGTAACGCACTTCCTGCCTAATTTCTCGATTTCCTTCTTCACCTTGTCCGCTTCCTTGTCGCTCCGCGAATAATTGAGCAGAATATCGGCTCCGGCCTCGGCCAGGGCAAGACATATCGCCCTTCCGATCCCCCTCGAACCACCCGTTACTATTGCAACTTTACCCGACAAGTCGTGCATTTGTTCAAGCATGCGACACCTCCTAGAGCTTGCATCTCAGTCGTTTGATATTAAGGATTATAGATTTTATTCCTAATAAGGTTTTTGTCAACCTGACGGTGTGACGTATGAAGGTGCTTCCGGCTTTATTTAAAGCCCCTTAGGAGGAAAGTGAATAAAACGAGGGGTGCAAGGCAGTAAACCACTGCCGCATTCTACTCCGGGTTTACAAATATGCCGCGGTCGAGGTTATTATTCGCCCGTAAATAAGGGTTCTCGCTTTTCCAAAAACGCCTTCATCCCCTCAACCCGGTCCTGAGAGTCAAAACAAAGCGAAACCAGGGTCTTTTCAAGCAGCAGCGCCTTATGTAAGTCCATCTCGGAGCCGGCATTTATAGCTGTTTTAGCGAGCCTGACCGCAATGGGACCTCTTTTCGCTATTTCTCCCGCGAGCTTTTTGGCTGCAGTCATTATCTCACCGTGGGGGACGACCATCTCGACAAGACCTATCCTGAGGGCTTCTTCCGCGGTAATCATCTCGCCCGTAAATACGAGCTCCTTGGTCTTGCCGAGACCGAGAATCCTCGTAATGCGCTGCGTACCGCCCCACCCGGGGAATATGCCGAGCTTCACCTCGGGGAATCCGAGCCTCGCCTTTTCAGACGCGATCCTGATATCGCAGGCCAACGCCAGCTCGCACCCGCCGCCGAGAGCGTATCCGTTTATGGCGGCGATAGAGGGGCAGGGTTCGTTCTCTATTAGCTCGTACACCCTGTGGGCGTAATCGACGTAGTCCTGGAAGTCTCTTTCCTTCATTTCGTTCATCTGCGCTATATCGGCTCCCGCGACGAACGCCTTATCCCCGGCTCCCGTGAAAATCAGCACTTTTAATTCTTCTTTAGGCAGGACATCCTCCAGGAACTCTCTCAGCTCCCCGAGCGTGTCCCAATTTAACGCGTTTAACACATTCGGTCGATTGATCGTAAGAATACCGGTACTGTTAGGCTCTCTTTCATAGCTGATAAACTCAAATCCCATAAGACTCCTCCTCTACTATTTGATTGAGCATCCCTACCTGAAATAAATATTTATTCAGGGTAAAAAGTACTTGTCAATTCCGCGCCCTTGTCCGAGAAACCGTGTTTGTCAGGCATTCGACTCCCGTATCGTAACACTCAGGTGAAGGCTGAAAAACCCGAAGGTAAATTACGGCAGGCGCCGATCCTCCGCTTATACGAATTAATAATAAGCCTTTGAATGATTAGCACTTTGCGGGGAAATTGTGTAATGTTTTCCTGCTTGGCAACTACTATAAGAAATAAACTAAAAGGGAGAATTTTATGATGAGTTACTCGACATTCTGTATGATCGTAAGCCTGGTTACAATCGTCGCGTTTAACCTTACCGTCATCAAGACCGACGCGGATGAAACGAAGAAAGACGCCCAGACCGTGAAAACCGCGTCCGGCCTCGAATATATCGTTATCGAGGAGGGGAGCGGCCCGAAACCGAAAACCGGGCAGAAGGTCAAAGTCCACTATACGGGAAAGCTCCAGGACGGAAAAGTCTTCGACAGCTCGGTCGAGCGCGGGGAGCCGATAGAGTTCACTCTCGGAGTGGGACAGGTTATAAAGGGCTGGGACGAGGGTATCGCGGACATGAAAGTCGGAGGAAAGCGCGAGCTTATCATACCGCCTGACCTTGCGTACGGAGAGAGGGGCTATCCCCCTGTGATCCCTCCCAACTCGACGCTTGTATTCGACGTGGAGCTCATCAGTATCCAGTAAGAATTAACGAGCCGGCATCGATACCCCGCGAAGGTATGCGGGAACGCCGTTAGTAACTATTCGACGTCCGGTACACTTAGAGAATATGAACTACCTTGCGCACCTCTATCTCGCGGAGGACTCCGAGAAATCGATTCTGGGAAACATCCTGGGGGACTTCGTGAAGGGGCCGATCGGGAACGACTACGACCCCGAGATCGTAAAAGGGATTTGGACGCACAGAAAAGTCGACGTATTCACGGACTCTCACGAAATCTTCAGGGAGAGCAAAAGACTTATTAGCCCATCGAGGAGGAGGTTCGCGGGCATTATCGTGGACCTCGTATTCGACCACTTCCTGGCTAAGAACTGGACCTCTTATTCGGAGCACGACCTCGACCGCTTTATCCGTGAGACCTATGAGCTGCTCAATAGAAACATGGATATTCTCCCTGAAAAATTCCGCCTGTTCCTCCCAAGGATGATAAACGAGGACTGGCTCGGTTCCTACCGCATGATAGAGGGTACGGGCAAGGCGATCGACCGCATATCGGAAAGACTCAGGAGGCGTTTCAACCGGGGGAATTCCCTTCTTGGAGCCATCAATGAAGTCGAATCGAATTATAATGAGCTTGAAGACAACTTCAATGCCTTCTTTCCCGAACTGGTCTCGTTTGTCGAGGACTTGAGAATCACGGAGCGGTCGGAACCCGGATTCTCTTCAGTCCGCGGCCGCTGACTTACAGCACGTCCGGAATCTTCCGGCGCTAGTATTAAGATATCGGCGTACATCTTTTATATGAGTGCATTATACTTTCTCGTAAATTCGGCATTCCACAATTCTGTATGGATAACCCCTTGCAGGCACGCAATAAATTGGAAGGCATTCTCAAGGAGACGCTCTTCGGGATATCTCGGGGCAGATAGGACCCCTTTCACCGCATAGTCGCGGGTGTGGTCTAGGAAATTACCCTGCCTGAGGAAAGAATTCGTAAAAGGAAGGCAAAATTCTAGTGACGAATCCCGCTAATTGTCCGTGAAGATTGAAAGCCGGCTCAACTTGCTATAATATGAATAAAGCATTAAATCCCTTAATAATTGCCGTATAAACGATTTGAAAAAAGAAAAGTTTGAAGAACTCGTGGACAAGGCGTATCAAAAAATCCCCGAACAGTTCAAGAAGAAAATCGATAACGTTGCTATCAGGGTCGAGGATTATCCCAGCAGGGAGGATCTCGAGAAGCTCAAGATAAGAAAAGAAGGACTGCTTCTCGGTCTATACCGCGGAACGCCGCTGCACCTGCGAAGCGTGTGGCAGGGCATCAGGATGCCCGATGAAATAGTGCTTTATCAAAAAGACATCGAAAAGGTATGCAGAAACGACGAGGAGATCGAGGCCAGGATAAACGAGGTGCTTCAGCACGAGCTCGGGCACTACTTCGGGCTCTCGGATGACGAGATTTACGAGCTGATGGGGAGGGACTGACCGTTCGAAAAATACGCACAACAATGAGTGAACTGGAATGAGCATACAGGAAGATAAAGATAATAACCGCTCTGCGACCCTGCTCGTGCACTGCCCGGACCGAAAGGGCCTCGTCGCCGCCATTACCGAGTTCATATTCAAGAACGAAGGGAATATCATATACCTCGACCAGCACGTGGATACTCGGGAAAAGGTTTTCTTCATGCGGGTCGAATGGGACCTCACAAATTTTACGATCCCGGCCGACAAAATAGGAGAGTATTTCCAGACTCTCATAGCCGAGAAATTCGGCATGAAGTGGAGCCTCTATTTCTCGGATTATACGCCGCGCATGGCCGTCTTCGTCTCAAAGCTCCCCCACTGCCTCCACGACATATTGTCCCGCTGGCAGTCCGAGCAGTGGAACGTCGAGATACCGGTCATAATCAGCAACCACGGCGATCTTGAACCCATAGCCGCCACACACGGCATCGATTTCCGCGTCACTCCCGGCGTCAAGGAGAACAAAAAGGCGTCCGAACAAAAACAGCTCGACATACTGAAGCAGTACGATGTAGATTTCATCGTGCTCGCGAGATATATGCAGATACTGAGTGAGGATTTCGTGGCTCATTACCCGAACAGGATAATCAACATCCACCACTCGTTCCTTCCGGCTTTCCCGGGGGCGAGGCCCTACCACTCGGCGTACGAGAGGGGCGTGAAGATCATCGGGGCGACCAGCCACTACGTTACCGCCGACCTCGACTCGGGGCCCATAATAGAGCAGAACGTCGTGCGCATAACACACAAGGACAGCGTCGAGGACTTGATAAGGAAAGGGAGGGACCTCGAGAAGGTCGTCCTCTCACAGGCCATCTGGTACCACCTCAAACGAAAGATCCTCGTCTACGGGAACCGCACCCTGATTTTCGATTGATCGTCCGGGAAATTGTCTTGAACCCCGTCCCCCATGCAATTGTTACACGCGATTTAAAACGTATACTTAACCTTAACGCCCGATGGTAAACCGACGATGACATCGAACCTGAACCGCCCCCTATTTATCGGCATACTGCTCCTGATTTCTCATTCCGCATTCGGAGAAGCGGAGAATCGCAGCGACGAAACGGGGTCAGTCCCTTTTTCGTACGCGCGTCCGGATTCTTCGTATAGTTACGAGCTTGCCGGAACCCAAAAGGGGCACGAAAAGGTGGAGATAATAAGCAGAGGGACGCTTATCGACCTTGTCGAATACCTCCAGCCCGGGAAGTACACGGCCTTCCTGTTTTATGCGGACTGGTGCGGACCCTGCAAAATACTGAAACCGAGGCTCGAAGACTTCGCCGAGAGCGGCGACAGGCTCGCCTTGAGAGAGATAGACATAATAAATTGGGAGAGCCCTCTCGTAAAGTATTATAAGCTGCCTTCGATACCGTACTTTATTATCTACGGCCCCGACGGGGAATTCGTCGAGCGCGGGCCCGGTATTTCAAATGAAATAATGAAAGAAATCTCGAGCCCCGACTGAGCGCGGGCCCGGCGACTCTTCTGCTAGATAAATCTGTATTGTTCCATATGGCGATTTACTTGTACTCGGTAATTTCGAGAAGCACCCCGTCGGGGTCGTGGAAATAGCAGAGCATCTTGTGACCCGCGTCGTGCGTGACTACCGTTTCGGGGACGACGACGGGATCGCCAAGCAGCTTCACACCGGCGTTCTTCAGTCTCTCCGCGGCCGCGTGTATATCGTCCACCCTGAACGCGATGTGCCTGAGACCGACCGTGTTCGCAAGAGAATTCGCCGGAACGGCTTCACCCTCTGGGCGTATTATAGCAGAGGAGCTCTATCCTCGGCTCGCCCGCGGGAGCGAGTATGAAAGCGACGTCCGCGACCACGCCCTTTAATCCGACGATAGACTCTATCCATTGCCCTTCGAGATGCGCCCTCTTCGATTCGATAAAACCAAGCAGCTCCGTGTAGAACCTGACCGACCTTTCGAGGTCCGAAACTACGATGTTGATGTGGTCTATCGCGAGGGGCATGAATCTATTATGCACACGAATTGAATTATGGTCGGGCTCAGTGCCCTTCGAACTTCACTTTCTTGTCTTTAAGCGCCTTGATGGCCTGCTGAAGGCCCGAGAGAGTCAACGGGAACATGCGGTCCTTCATAAAATCCCTCACCATGCCTATGGACTCCGTGTATTTCCACTGCTTCACGGGAACGGGGTTGAGCCAGACTATGTCGGGATAGTGGTTCTTCAGGCGCTCGAGCCACATGAAGCCCGGCTCGTCGTTGTTGTGCTCGACGCTCCCGTTCTGATAGAGGAGCTCGTACGGAGACATGGAGGCGTCGCCCACCACGATCACTTTGTAGTCGCTGTTGTAGGTGTGGAGGACCTGGAAGGTCGGGATCGCTTCCTGCCACCTCCTCCTGTTATTCTTCCAGACCGATTCGTAAAGGCAGTTATGGAAATAGTAATGCTCTAAATGTTTGAATTCATATTTCGCGGCCGAGAATAGACGGGAACAAAGCTCGATGTGGTCGTCCATAGACCCTCCGATGTCGAGGAAGAGGAGCACCTTCACGTTGTTCTTCTTTGCCGGAACCATCTCGATCTCGAGAAAACCCGCGTTCCTCGACGTCCTGTCGATGGTCCTGTCGAGATCGAGCTCTTCGTCCACTCCCTCCCGCGTCAGAATCCGCAGTCTCCTGAGCGCCATTTTCATATTCCTCGTCTGAAGCTCCACTCCGTCGTCGAGGTCCCTGAATTCGCGCTTGTCCCAGACCTTAACCGCCCTCCTGTGCCTGCTCTCCTCCTGCCCTATCCTTATGCCCTCGGGGTTGAACCCGTAGGCCCCGTACGGTGAAGTGCCGCCCGTACCTATCCATTTATTCCCGCCCTGGTGCCTGTGCTTCTGCTCCTTCATCAGCTCTTTTAACCGCTCCAACAGCTTGTCGAGACCCCCCATGGATTTAATCAGCTCTTTTTCCTCGTCCGTCAGGGCGTTCACGAAGCTTTTCCTGAGCCATTCTTCCGGTATCTTCATGAACTCTTCCATATCGATCTTCTCGACACCCTCGAAGTAATAGCCGAAGAGGAGATCGAACCTGTCGAGATGCTGTTCGTGCTTGATAAGGGACGTACGTGAGAGGTAATAGAAATCGTCGACGCTGTACTCGGCTATCCCCACGTCAAGCGCCTCGAGGAAAGTGAGGTATTCCCTGATCGTTACGGGTATACCGTCGTTCTTCAGCAATAAAAAAAAGTCTAAAAACATGTCCGCCCCTTAAGTAAAACCGTCATGAATGCCCGGGTAATCCACGCTCTTCAGGGTTCAACGCCTGAACCTGAGCTTTATTCGGGATAGAAGCTCATGGTCCTGCTCGTTCTTGAGCAGGGCTCCCACGAACGGGGGAAGGTTGTCCGAGAGATCGACCGAGCCGAGGTCGGTTTCCGTTACTTTTCCCACGATGATCAGCTTCAACCAGTCTATGAGCTCGCTCGTGGAGGGCTTTTTCTTGAGACCGTCTATTTCCCGGAGGTTGTAAAACACGTTCATGGCGTTCTCAATGAGCTTTTTTTCAAGCTTCGGGTAATGGACCTTCACGATGGCCTTAAGCGTTTCCCTGTCCGGAAAGCTGATGTAGTGGAAGAAGCATCTCCTGAGGAACGCATCCGGGAGCTCTTTTTCGTTATTGGACGTGATAATTATAATGGGACGCTCTTTTGCGCTTATGGTCTTCCGGAGCTCGTAGCAGTAGAACTCCATCCTGTCGAGCTCGAGGAGCAGGTCGTTCGGAAATTCTATATCCGCCTTGTCTATCTCGTCTATGAGCAGCACTACCTGTCGATCGGATTCGAAGGCCTCCCACAGCTTCCCCTTTTTTATATAGTTGGAAATGTCGCTAACCCGTTCGTCTCCGAGCTGGGAATCGCGGAGCCTGGATACTGCGTCGTACTCGTAAAGACCCTGCTGCGCGGTCGTGGTCGACTTCACATGCCAGGTAATGAGATCCTTGCCGATTGCTTCAGCCACCTCGAACGCAAGCATCGTCTTGCCCGTCCCGGGCTCGCCTTTTATGAGGAGCGGCCTCTGGAGCGTTATCGACGCGTTAACCGCGAGATTCAGATCTCTCGTGGAAATATAACTGTCCGTGCCTTCGAATTTCATTTGTAAGACCCCGTAATTATATTGATATTATAACCGACCCCGCCGATCAAATAAACGGTTCTCAGGCCCGTTTTACCCCTCGGCAGCTATAAAAATTATACTTTTTATAGAAGGCATTATCAAATGAAGAGATATGCGGACGGGATTTCCCGGGACGGCAATTTATTTTTCCGCGACGCGTTCGAGTATGCGGTAAAGACGGTCGACCATAGACCTCGGGTCTTCGAGATACCCGGCCGCGATAAGGGCGTTGTCGAATATCTGCTCGACGACGAGACGCGCCGTCTCGGGATCATTGTCCTTTAGAGCCGCGAGATTTTTAATGAGTTTATGGCCCGGGTTGATTTCGAGATTGACGGAATACTTGATACCGGCGTCCTTCTTCATGGCCTTCATCATGCGCCTCATCGACGGGGTCATGTATTTATCCGCGTTGAGCGCAATGGCGGGGCTGTCGACGAGACGCTTGCTTGCGCTCACTTCATTGACGCTGTCACCAAGCGTTTCCTTAACCCAGTCACAAAGCGTCTTCACATCGGCTTCGGGCAATGCGTTTTCGTCGGGTCCGGGGGCTCCGTCCCCGAGCTCTATATCGGCATTGTCGGCGGACACGAGGTCTTTGCCGTCATACTTACCGAGACCCGACATGACGAATTCATCCACGGGCTCATAGAGGTAAAGCACTTCGAGCCCCCGCGCCCTGAAAGCCTCCAGGTATGGGCCTGACTCCATAGATTCCCTGCTCGGGGAGTGGAGGTAATAAATCTCTTCCTGGCCTTCCTTCATCCGGGAGACGTAGTCGTCGAGCGTCGTAAGCCCGCCCTTTTCCGTAGCGGAGGACTCGAAACGGAGCAGCTTGGCGAGCTGGGCACTGTTCTTGAAATCCGATGCGACACCCTCCTTGATATATATGGCAAACTGCCTGTAGAACTCCTCATACCTGCCCGGGTCCTTCCCGGATTCGTCTTCGAGAAACTTTATGAACCGCCCGGTTATCACCTGCCCGATCTTCATTGCGAGCGCGCTGTCCTGCATGGTCTCGCGGGAAATGTTCAGAGGCAGGTCGGCGCTGTCCACAACCCCTTTTAAGAACCTTAGCCAGTCGGGCAGGAGGCCGTCCGGCTTCGAATCGATCAGGATTTTCTTGCAGTAGAGGCTGACTCCGGGGTCTGCCTTGCCGAACCCCCATTTTTCCGGGTTTTCTTTGGGAACGAATATGAGGGAGTGAATCTCGAGAGGGGCTTCCGAGCTCAGGTGCAGCCTGTAGAGGGGGTCGTCGAACGCGTCCGCCTGGAACTTGTAGAACTCGTTATACTCCTCGTCCGTTATTTCCCCCTTGCTCCGCATCCATATAGGCCTGATCTTGTTGATCTGCTCTCCGTTCAGTTTTATCGGGAACTGAACGAAGCTCGAATAATGGGTGAGTATGCCCTTCACCCTCTCAGCGTCCGAAAACTCCTTCGAGTCTTCCTTCAGGCGGACGATTATCTTTGTACCGCGCCTCACGCCCTCCGCGTCCTCGATTTCATAAGCCCCAGAGCCGTCGCTCTTCCAGAGGAGGCCCTTTCCGTCCTTCTCCCGGTTGTGGGTATATACCTCCACCGACCGGGCGGCCATGAAAACGCTGTAAAAACCTACTCCGAACTGGCCTATCAGGCTATCGCTCACCCCGCCCGATTCCTCAACAGCTTTAAGGAAGGCCTTTGAGCCCGAATGGGCTATAGTGCCGAGATTTTCCACGAGCTCACCCTCCGTCATGCCTATCCCGTGATCCTCTATGGTTATGGTGTTTTCCTTGTCATCGGTCCGGATGTTTATTTCAAGGGGTAGGTTCTCGTTGTAGATGTCCTTTTCCGTGAGCTGGATGTATCTCAGTTTTTCGAGTGCGTCAGAGGCATTGGACACGAGCTCCCGTACGAACACCTCTTTGTCCGTATAAAGGGAGTGTATAACGATATCCAGGACCTGCTTTACCTCCGCCTGGAATTCGTGTTTTTTCGGCGACTTCTGGGCCATATATTATAAACCTCCGGAAAGTGCGTAAGAAAATAGAATAAGGCCGAACGGCCCTGCTTCCGTATGAAAAATATTCATCGGCAGGAAAATTTCAAGGGCGCGCCGGCTCTTCAGGCATCGGTCGCAACATAGACAGACCCCCCCGTTACCGTTTCAGGGTTTTCCTATCACGTGCGGGGCCCGATGGAACTATCCTATACTACCAGGCTAACTTCACCGGAAACCAGATCATAGTTCCCGCCTACGAGCTTGACCTTCCCTTCTTTTACCATAGGGGCAACGACCGGGTCAGAGTTCCTGAGTATGCCCATCCCTGTCCTGACATTTTCCAGTATCGCATTCTGAAGCAGGTCTCCAGGCTCACCTTCCGCTTTTTCAACAGAGGGTTGGATAGCTTTTACTATGTTTCCTATTGAGCCCGGAAAGGCGGCGCCGGTTTTAACCGCCTTGATGGCTCCGTCCACAGCCCCGCACCTGCTGTGACCGAGGACCATTATCAGATTCACCCCGAGGACTATGACACCGTACTCTATGCTCCCAAGGATGCCGTAGTTTTGAGGAGTGGCTATATTCCCCGCGACCCTGACGACGAAGAGATCGCCTATCCACTGGTCGAATATTATCTCGGGCGAAACCCTCGAGTCCGCGCACGCGAGGATTATCGCGAACGGGTTCTGCCCTTCGGCGACCTCCATGCGGCGGTCCGGGGTCCGGAGCACGCAGCTTTCCTTCATGGACTTCACGAAGCGCTTGTTCCCGTCCATGAGCTCTTTCAACGCCTGATCGCTGGTCAGGGGAGATGTGACTTCGGCCGCCCTGGCTTCAGACGCATCGAATAAATTCCTTCCCGATTTAAGGAACTCAATACCCAGTACACCGGCCCCGGTTACCTGCATAAACTTTCTTCTCGAAAAACCAGAATGGTCAGACATAGCATTCCTCCTCTTTTGAAAGATTCTTGACAGCCTAATTATACAACTTTCTCGATTCCTTTTAATAATTTTTATATAGTATAATTTCCAGGCAAATGTTTCCCCGGAAATATCTATGAAGAAAACAAAGAGCCTCACCCGGTTCGTATGCCAGAATTGCGGAAACAGCTCCCCCAGGTGGCTCGGCAAGTGCCCCGAGTGCGGGAGCTGGAATTCCTACGTCGAGGAAAAGGCGGAAAGGCAGAAGAAGACGTCGAGGAGGGCAAACGTTTCAGAGCCCGTCGCCATAACGGAGATCGGCAGCGGGAGCGAAGATCGAATACCCACGGGGAATAAGGAGCTCGACAGGGTGCTCGGCGGCGGGTTCGTCCCGGGCTCGGTCGTGCTCGTGGGAGGGGACCCGGGAATTGGGAAATCCACCCTCGCGCTCCAGATGCTAAACGACATCGGAAGGGAGAAGGAAAAACGCGGCCCGTCCGGATCGAGGTTCCTGTATGTAACGGGCGAGGAATCGCCGATGCAGGTAAAGATGAGGGCCGCGAGGACCGGCGTCTCGTCCGAAAGCGTGTTCGTGCTCACGGAGACGTCGGTCGAGACGATTCTCGACGAGATCGAAAAACTATCCCCGGAGATCGCCGTTATCGATTCCATACAGACGATGTTCACGGAGGATTTCGGGTCCGCGCCGGGGAGCGTCGGGCAGATAAGGGAATGCACGGCCAAGCTCATGCAGTACGCAAAGACGAGAGGTACGGCGATATTCCTCATAGGACACGTGACCAAGGAAGGGACCATAGCAGGACCCAAGGTGCTGGAGCACCTCGTGGATACGGTGCTTTATTTCGAGGGAGGGAAGGACCATCCCTACAGAATACTGAGGGCGTTTAAGAACAGGTTCGGCTCCACGAACGAAATCGGGGTCTTCGAGATGCTCGACACCGGCCTGCGGGAGGTCAAGAACCCTTCCGAGATATTCCTCTCAGAGCGCCCCGTGAACGCCTCGGGCTCGGTCGTGACGCCTAGCATCGAAGGGACGAGACCGATACTTGTGGAGATACAGGCCCTCGTTTCCCCCTGCGGGTTCGGTATGCCGCGGAGGACCGCCATAGGGCTCGACAACAACAGGGTCTCATTGCTCCTCGCAGTGCTCGAGAAGAGGGCGGGGCTCCAGATACTCGGCCAGGACGTATTCATGAACGTCGCGGGAGGGGTAAAGATAGAGGAGCCGGCGATAGACCTCGCAATTTCGATTGCCCTCGTATCGAGCTTTCTCAACAGACCGGTCGAACCCGCTACAATAGTATTCGGCGAGGTGGGGCTTGCGGGAGAAATCAGGGGGGTTTCGCAGGCGGACATGAGACTGAACGAAGCGATAAAGCTCGGCTTTACCAGATGCGTGCTCCCAAGGATCAACCTTGACAGATTGAAGCCGGGGGATAATTCTATTGCCCTTATCGGCGTGGATTCCGTTGAAAAAGCTATAGAAGTATTCTTCTGATCCGGAGCCGTGCATCCTTTCACAGACGGGCGGTATATGACAAGAGTGATAAAGAGCGCGCCGATCGGCGTATTCGACTCGGGCATTGGGGGGCTTACGGTCGTGAGGGAGATAATCAGAAGGCTCCCCCGGGAGAATATCATATATCTGGGCGACACGGCGAGGGTCCCGTACGGGACCAAATCGAGCAGGACCGTAATAGCCTACTCCCTTAACAACGCCGAATTCCTGGTATCCAAGGGCATAAAGATGCTCGTCGTCGCCTGCAATACGTCTTCCGCCGTATCCCTCCCCAGCCTGAGCGGCGAACTGGAGATACCGGTTATAGGAGTCATAGGGCCCGGAGCGAAGAAAGCCTCAGAGGTTACCAAATCGAAGAGGGTGGGAGTCATAGGCACTCCTTCGACTATAAAGAGCGGCGCGTACAAAAAGGCGCTCGAAGCCGTATCCCCTGACATCGAGGTGTTCTCAAGGGCGTGCCCGTTGTTCGTGCCGCTCGCCGACGAGGGCTGGACAGGGGGGAAGATATCAGAGCTCATAGCGGAGGAATACCTCGCGCCTTTGAAGGAATACGATATCGACGTGCTCGTCCTGGGCTGTACTCATTACCCCCTCCTGAAAAAGACTATCCGGAAGGTAATGGGTGAAGGGATTACGCTCGTGGACTCGGCCGAGGAGACCGCAAAGGAAATCGAGGGAGTGCTCAATGAGAGAGACCTTCTTAATAAAGACGCAGAAGCGCCGTCAAGGGAATACTACCTTACGGACGTGTCCGATACGTTCGTTTCCGTTGCCGGAAGGTTCCTGGGCGAAAAGATAGGGAATATTGAAATGGTGGATATAACGGGGACGGTCAGGTAACCGCCCCCGGATTAACCTTCTAACTCTGGGATACCAGCGCCTTTACCTTCTCCGTGAAAGGCGGCAGCACGTCAAACAGGTCGCCCACAATGCCGTAATCACACTTCTGGAAAATAGGGGCCTCGGGGTCTTTATTGATAGCGACTATTACCTTCGAGGAACCCATACCGGCGAAGTGCTGGACCGAGCCCGAAATAGCGATCGCTATATAAAGGTTGGGCGACACGGCCTTGCCCGTCTGTCCGACCTGCATATCGTAGGGACAGTATCCGGCGTCCACGGCGGCGCGGGTAGCGCCCGCGGCCGCGCCGAGTATATCGGCAAGCTGGTAAATATATTTAAAGCTCTCCTCGCTCCCGAGCCCTCTCCCCCCCGAAACCACCCTCTCCGCTTCCGTCAGCTCCGGCCTGTCCGACTCTTTAGTCTTTATCTCCACGACCCTCGACTTTATTTCCCCGGCATTAATCGTTACGTCGCCGTTGACTGTTTCAGGGGTCCTCTGGTCTTCCACAGCTTTAAACGAGTTCGGCCTGACCGTAGTCATCATCGGATGATAGTCGAGAAAGACCTGAGTCGGTATCGCCTTGCTCGAATGGGAAAATCGCTTTATCTTTAATTTCTTGTCGTCGGTCAAATCGATCTCTATGGCGTCCATCGTAACGCCTGCCCCGACCCGGGCGGCGACACCCGGGAAATAGTCCTGGCCGAAAACCGTATTCCCCGCTATTACCACGGCGGGGCTGTATTTCTTTATCAATTCGCTGAGGGCGATCGTATATCCCTCCGTGCTAAAGTTCTTCAACAGATCGTTATCGACGACGTATACCTTTTCGGCCCCGTATCTGCCTAATTCCGCGGCATGACCCGACACGCCCGACCCGATCAGCACCCCGCATAGCTGCCCTCCGAGCTTACCGGCGATCTTGCTCCTCGCTTCGGACAGCGCCTCGAACGTCACCTGCCTCACGCTGCCGTCTATTTTCAGATCCGCTACAACCCAGACTTCGTTACTCATATTATTCCTCCTGAAATATCTTTGAACTTGGGTGCTATATGACCTTGGCCTCTTCCCTGAGGAGCTTTACGAGCTCTTCGGCCGCTTGTTCTACCTGAGCCCCTTTGACCATAGGCTCGTCCTGCCCCTTTATTATCCTGAGCTTCCTTTCGATCTGGGGGACTTTGATCTCGACAGTCCTGACGCGCGTAAGGCCTTCGAGGTTGATGTCCGCGACCTTCGCCTCGGTGAGGGGCTTCTTCTTGGCCTTCATGATACCCGGAAGCGAGGCGTACCTGGGCTCGTTCATGGCGTCGGGGCAGGTGATAAGACACGGGAGCGGGACTTCGACTACCATGTGCCCGCCGTCTATTTCCTTCTGGCAAACGGCCTTCTTAGCCGCCGGATTTATTTCTATCACCTTGCTTACGAGGGAGACGTGGGGTATCCCGAGCTCTTCCGCTATCTGGACCCCGACCTGACCCGACTCCTCGTCTATTATCTTCATGCCGGTAAAAGCTATATCGAAGTCGCCGAGCTTCTTTATCTCGCCCGCGATAATCTTCCCCGTAGCGTACGAATCCACGTCCGGGGACCCATCGTCTAAAATATGGAGGGCGCTGTCCCCACCCATAGCGAGCGCCTGCCTGATGGTTTCGATTACTCTCGACGGGCCCATGGAGATCACCACGACTTCGCCCCCGTGCTTCTCCTTGGTCTGGATCGCTTCTTCCACGGCGAACTCGTCGTAAGGGTTCATTATCCACTTCATGCCTTCGGTATCGATGGAGTTACCGCTCGCGGAGACCTTTATCTTCGCCTCCGTATCCTGTGTCTGGCTTACTATTACGAGAATCTTCACCTTTAACCCACCTCCGACTTATTATAGATTTTCTAACCCGACGCTGCTGAATTATCGACCGGAAAGACGACCATTCAGGCTTTATGAAAACATCTTAGTTTAGCACCCCCGAAGCTCTTTTCAATTCGGGCCGGATACGTAAAATAACTAATGAATTTAACGGAATAAAGAATTATTCTATCCGGCAGCCAAAAGCTGTGTAATTATAAATATTGACCATTCCTTGTCAAGGCGATAAAACCGTCTAGGATAAAGTGTGTGTCGCCGTATCCGGACATGAATGACGGGCTCCTTTGGACCCCATGACTTTTGATTTCCGGATCGAGTAAATAGAGAATGAACCGCTCCTTATTAAATATCCTTCTCCTGGTCTTTGTAATACTGACATGGGGGTACTCATGGGTGCTGATGAAAATGGGTCTAGGGTATATGGGACCCTTTACGCTGGCGACATGGAGGTGCGGAATCGCGGCCGTAGCCCTGTCCCTCTACCTGAGATCGAAATCGATGAAATGGCCCTCTGTCAGGAGATGGCCCGATTTTATCGCTGTCGGGTTATTCCAGACTACGTTCCTCTTCAGCTGCATGCTCTTCGGCATGAAGCGGATCACGGCCGGAAAGACTTCCGTGCTTCTCTACACCATGCCGGTCTGGACAATTCTCCTCGTCCACTTCTACCTCAAAGAAAAGATTAATACGCGCCAGTGGACGGGCGTCCTGCTCGGCTCGGCAGGGATACTGTCCATACTCGGCTGGGATATAATCGCGAAACAGAACCTCGACGTATTCATCGGAGAGATGCTCATCATTATCGCGGCGATATCGTGGGCGATATCGAACGTATGGGTAAAGAAGAGGATGGCGGGAGAGGATATTTTCAGAGTAAGCGCGCTTCAGCTGACGTTCGGCACGATCGGGCTTCTCGTAATCACACTGCCCACACAGGGCATACTGACAGTCCAATGGACGCCCCATTCCGTATATATATTGCTTTTTACAGGGCTTATCGCCTCGGCCGTGGACTTTACGATCTGGTTCTACTTGATTAAGAAGCTCGACATCAACATCACGACCTTTTCCTCAATGCTCGTCCCGGTATTCGGCCTCCTCTTCGACTGGCTTCTTCTGGGGAACAGGCTGGATTGGGGGACGGTCACAGGGGGGGCGTTTATCCTCGTCGGAATTTTTATGGTCTCCAGGAAGTAACCCGTCACTGTATCAGCGGTTTTTCCGGGTTCATTTTAAAAGCACGTTAGTGTATAATTGATTGAAATAACGATTAGCAAAAATTTTAAATGGCATATACCATAAGAAGAACTCGCCGTTCCGGTAAAGTCTCGCAGCCCGAGAGAACCACGACATGCGTCATAAGATTGTAATCAGTGCTGGGATAATATTAGGCCTGTTCGTTCTCATCACGGTATCCGCCTACCTGTTCACACAGACAGGATACTTCAGGAACCTGGTAAAAAACACCGCCGAGCGTGTCGTCAGCTCATTGACCGGCCAGTCCTTCAAGATAGGCCGGGTAGAGGGCAACTTCTTTTACAACATAAAGCTGAAAGACGTTACGTTCGAAGTCGAGGGCGAAAGCTTCGTCTCCCTAAAAGAACTCTCCGTCACGTACTCCATCCCTCAAATGCTCAACACGGCCTTTCTCTTTAACAAGGTTGTCCCCATTGACGGGCTAGCCGTAAACGGAGCGCGGGTAAGGCTCATCAAATACGGGGACGGCACCTGGAACTTCGGCAAGATAGGGAGCGGCAGCAAGAAAGAAAAGGAGAAGGATAAAGAGAAAAAGGGGCCGCCCGAGTGGAGCGTCATAGTTTCCGATCTCAAGCTCGAGGACGGGGAGCTTGCCGTCGACGACCGGGTGGGTAAAAAGGTCTCGCATTACGGCATCGACGATACGGAGCTCTCGGCAAAGCTCATCAATATCACCGAGGAAATACACGTCGACATCAAAAACGCCGACCTCGATGCTCCCTCACAGGGAGTACACATCGAAAACCTGAGAGCCAAAGCGCAATACTCGGAGAATAAGGCTACGATAACGGACCTCGAAGTCATGCTGAACGGGGCCGGGATCAAGCTCGACGCCGAGGCCGGGAATCTGAAAGGAAACCCTGAATTCTCATATTCCGTGTCGGCCCAAAACTACAAGCTCGAGGACGTCGGGACATTCAACCTGGAATCCAGGGGTGAGGGTGTGTTCAAAGACCCGAGAAATATCGACGCCCGGATAAGCATAACAATCCCCGAATCGGAGGTCTTCGGGAAGAAACTCTCCGGGTCGCTCGATAAGATCTCCGTCTCGGGAACAGGAGTGGACTTAGGCGAGGGGAATATTAAATCGGATCTTGGCGAACTCCTCGTAAGCGGGAAGGGAGACCTCGCCCGATTAATTAGCGGGAAGGGGAAAAACAGCTTCGACGTAAAGGTCTCTCTCAAAGATGTGAAGACGACCGAGATATTTTCCCTAATCGAAGAGAAAACCGAAAAGAAGACCGAGGCCGTCAACACGAAGCTGGGCGCGATACTCAACGCCGACCTCCGCGCGGAAGGGGGCTGGACCGAATTCCGGGATATGACCGTCAATGCAAAGATCGAGCGCCTCGACATACAAGGGAAGCAGGCGGGGGATCTGAAGCTGACCGGGACCGCGGGTTACTCTCCCTCGGGAGTGAGCGTGGACGTCAAAACCGCTCTCAAGAACGTCGATCTCGGGACGATTCTGAGTAAAAAGAATCTCCGCAGCAAGCTAACCTCCGACCTTGCTATTAAAGGGCTTATTCCCATCGAAGGGGACGTGCTTCAGAAAATGAACGCTGCCGTCAGAGGAAATATCGGGCCATCCAGCATCTTCAACGTAAATTTAAAGAAGGGGAATATCGACGCGACGTATGACAAAGAGAGGCTTGCCGTAAGGGCGTTGTCCCTCGACGGAGATTCCTTCAATTTCAGCGTGAAGGACGGGAACGCAAGCAGGAAGGGAGTGAGCCTGGGTTATAACCTCGAGGTCGGGGATCTAGGACTCTTCTCCAGATTTGCCCCGGGAACTCATTTTGCCGGAACTCTCAAGGCTGCGGGGAGGGTGGAAGGGGACATCGGGAACCCGAACATCAGTATCGACGCCGAAGCGGGGAATGTAGAAATAAACGACGTGTTCGCGGCCGAATCAATAAAAGTAAAGGGAGACGGCTCAATAGACCTCGAAAATCCCGACATCAGGGCGGAGATCAGAACCGAGAACGCTAAAATCAGGGACAGAGAGATTGAGAGCATTGAGGTTGACGCCAGGAGCGAGGGAGGGGGAATTAACCTGAACGCGGTCGTGAACGAAAACGATCAGTCCAGGTATGAAATCGTAACGACGCTCCGGGACCTCGGGGCGAGCGAAAAGCACATAGAGATAGCAAAGATAAAACTGGGGCTCGAAGACACGGAGCTCGAGAACAGGGAAAAGATTCTTCTGACAGTTTCACCGAAAAAGCTCATCGTGGATTCGTTTAACCTCTATTACAAAGATTCCTCCGCGCTGGCCGACGCCAGGATTTATTACGACGGCAGCGTCGAGGGCGAGCTCAAAATCAGCAACCTCGACCTGAACGACATCGTCAAAATTATAAACCCCAAGGCCGAGGTATCAGGCACGTTATCGGCAAACGCGAGCCTGCTCGGGACCATGAATGCCCCGCAGTTTAGCGTGAAATTAAATACCAGTGACTTCGCTTTTAAGGATTTCAAGGACGATATATCCCTCGACCTCGGCTACCTGGACCGGAATCTGAATATGAAATTGCTCGTAACGAGCGGCTCGGCCGTGATATTGCAGGCGAACGGGAACGCAGAGGCGGACCTCGGTCTTAAAACTATCGGGCAGAGCATCAATAAAGCGAGGTTCAATTTAACGGTTAACTCGAGCGGGGTCGACCTGAGCCCGCTAACGAGCTTGAGCTCCGAGATCGATAAATCTTCGGGACTGCTTGTAATCGACTTAAAAGCCTCGGGCACGGTGGATAACCCGTCGGCCAACGGACAAATCACGCTCAGGGACGCGACGTTTAAGATCAAGTCGCTCAGGAACGAGTTCAGCATCGCAAACGCGCTGATTGAGCTAGATGGCCAGAAAGGTTTTCTCAGGCAGACAGAGATCGTTTCCGGAAAGGGCAAAGGGACGTTCGAAGGACAGCTCGACGTGCCGACACTGACATACGATCTGAAAGGGGACATGCGGAACTTCCTTCTGAAGCCGAAAAGGATCACCGCCAACATTACCGGGAACCTGGGCCTAAAGGGCGAGGGGAGCAAGATAGAGGTCTCAGGAAAGGTAACCGTGGAAAAAGCCAGGATCACGATCCCGGAGCAACAGGAAAAAGAGATTGAAGAGATTAAGTTCGTCGACGAGGACCAGGACGAATTCGTCGTCGGTAAAGGCGCGCAGACGGATTACTTTAAAGATGACGTCGCGCTGAATCTTGGAATAAGGATGAGAAAAAACAACTGGGTGAAGGGAAAGGGCGCCAACATCGAGATCAAGGGGGACCTCGACATAGATAAGGCGTTCGGTCAGGGCGTTAAAATCGCCGGCACTATCAACACCGTCAGGGGTACTTACGAAACGCTGGGCAAGCTTTTCAGGATTCAGGAAGGGAGCGTGAGCTTCTCCGGGACCGAGAAGATCAATCCGTTCCTGGACGTAACAGCGCTTTACCGCGTCTCGAGCGCACAGATTTATGTAAATATCAGCGGTACAGCGGAAAAACCCGTATTGACGCTATCGAGCGACCCTCCGATGTCGGACACCGATATCGTCTCATATATCGTGTTCGGTGCCCCATCGGACAATATCAGCTCGGGTGAAAGGGCCTCGATTCAGGGCGCGGCCGCCGGGGTGGCCGGGGGAATCGCGGCCGCACAGCTTGAGAAGCTTCTCGGAAGCAAGCTGTCGCTCGACGTCATCAGCGTCGGAGGCGGCACCAACGGGCCGCAGGTGGAGGTGGGGAAATACCTTACTCAGGACCTTTACATCGCCTACGAAAGGGACACCACGCAGTCTCTGCTCGATTCGACCGCCATCACGGAGAATAGAGTCCTGCTCGAATATACGATCTTTAAAAACGTATCGGTAAACGGCGATGTCGGCGGGGAGAATCCGGGGGTCGACGTATTCTATAACTTTAACTACTAGTTTCAGGCACCAGGTCTATTGTAAATTCTGATTCGATGCGGAGTCCCCGCGGGGCACGGGCACCGGGGACGCGTGGTGAATTACCAGGCGCCATGAAGAGCCCGAATACTCGAAAACGTTTGTTGACTGTGCGTATCCGAACCGAGTTTGCGCCCCTACCCTCTGGCTTACTCTCTCTATGCAGATAACCCACGCCAATTCTCCGGAGACTTGTATCCTTACGTCCGAAATATCGATCTGCGCGGGCCCGCCCGCTTCGAATATGTTCTTCCAGCTCTCTTTAATCGCCTCCCAGCCATAGAGCATCGGCCAGCCCGGATGAACACACTTGGCCTTGGGCCCATTAAGCCAGATTTCCGTCATTGAATTCAGGTTTCCCTCGCCAAGGGCCTTGTAAAATCTCGAATTCGCCTTCAACACATCGTCCGAGGGCTTGATATCCATGAGTCACCGTTCCGTGGTATGTTTGAACGTCCTTCCCTTTCGCGCCTTAAGTACAACCATTAAGAACCCTCATTCGACGCGCCGGTACGATCAGGACGGAATCCATTCGAGAATCGCTCCTATCTCCTCAAGAACCATCGGGTCGTCTTCGCAATTTAACCGATTCAGGAGGGCATCCCTCGATTCGTTCCCCCTCAGCTTCCACAGAGCCCATGCCGCGTGCGCTCTTACAAGCGGCTCAGCGTCGGTAAGGTATTCTTCGATTATCGGTATGAGGCTATTATCCCCCGAATTCCCCATAGTTGTCAGGACATTCCTGAGGAGCCCTTTCCTTTTAGTCCGTTTGACGGGACTGCCTTTGAATCGTGCGGCGAACTCCTCGGGACCGAGCCCGGAAAAGGTATGAAGCCCCGGGCTGAATAGACCGTCCCTCGGCTGAAAACGCGGCTCTGCGGTCTTCTCCGCTCTCCTGTTCCACGGGCATACGTCCTGGCATATATCGCAGCCGAAGATATTATTGCCGATCTTGTCTCTCAGCTCGATGGGGATCCCGTCTTTTAACTCTATCGTCAGGTACGAGATACAGAGCCTCGAATCGAGCACATAAGGCTCCTTTATGGCGCTCGTCGGGCAGGCCTCGATGCACCTGGTGCAGCTGCCGCACCTGTCGGGAGCCGGGCTGTCGTATTCGAGCTCGACATCCGTAATTATCTCGCCGAGAAAAATCCAGGATCCGATACGCTGGTTGATGATACAGGTGTTTTTGCCCGTCCAGCCGATACCGCCATACTTTCCATAGACCCTTTCGAGAACCGGTCCCGTATCGGTATAACGGACAGTGAGGGCTCCCGTGGGCAAAACTCCCGATACAAAATCCTCGAGGGCCCCGAGTTTATCGTCCATGACGGAATGATAGTCATCGCCCCACGCGTAACGCGCTATCCACCCATTGCCATTATCTTCCGCCCCGGTCGAATACGGAAAACCTGTGTTGTAGTTGAGCCCGCACGTGATTACCGATTGTGCGCCCGGAATAATATTCCGCGGGTCTCCTCTCCTTTCCGGGTCTCTCTCCATATATTTCATATCCCCGGCATACCCGCGGGAGAGCCACTCTTTATAGAATTGATTTTCAGGGAAACGGCCCGCGGGTGAAACCCCTACGAGATCGAACCCGATTTCGTAAGCCTTCGATTTTATGGAATCGGTCGTCTCCCGTGCGCCCATTAAGCCAAATTGTATCATAAGTGAGGGGACAGGGAGAGAGAACGGTGTCCGGGGAATATTATTCGGACCATCCGCCCGGGTATTTTTTTGCCTTTAGAATCAACGCCGCAACCTCGCTTACGGCTCCGCTTCCGGAGCAATATGTCGTAAAATAGGATTCGGCTTTTACCTTGAGCGCGGCATCCGGAGTTACGGCGGTGAAATTTACTTTTTTCATAACCGGGATATCCGCGACATCCCTGCATATGAATGCCACTTCCCCGTCGGAAACCGTATAATCAAACTTCACTTCCGAGTAAAACTCGGAATTTTCCGAAATACCCTGATGAAGAACTATTCCCAACTGTTCGGCGACGGAAGAAATAGACTGAGATTTCGATTTCGAGAACGCTATGAACTCCACGTCTTTACTCATCAATTCTTTAATTTGAACCCCGTTTAAGCCCTCAGGCCAGTGCCCTGACGGTTCATCCGGCATAAAGCCGTCGGCATTAACCAGTATGAGCCTTATCCCGGCGAGCTTCTTTACAAGATCCGTTCTTAGTTTCTGAAACATATATTTCCGACCGGCTTTATAATAACATGCCCAGAACTTAATGTAATCAGGGCCATATTACAAGTGGTGAGATTCCTGGGCCTATGTATAATCTTAGGCACAATGATGACTCTCCGAGATAAAATTATCGAAAAGGAGTTCGGGTATGCCCGGAACAAAACAACGTAAGGGAAAGAAGCTCGCTTTACTTGTGGGAGGGGGTCCGGCGCCGGGAATAAACGGCGTCATCAGCGCATCGACCATCGAGGCCATAAACCGGGGCGTCGATGTCCTCGGCATAATGGAAGGGTTCAGGTGGCTGGCAGAGGGCGATACTGCGCATATCCTGAAGCTGACCATACCGAATACGTCACGCATACACAACACGGGCGGCTCGATAATCGGCATATCGAGGGCAAACCCGACGTCGAGCAGGGAAAGGATGAAGAACACCATCGGCAGCCTGACCGGGCTTGGCGTCGGCTACCTTATAACCATCGGCGGGGACGGGACGATGTTCCTTGCAAGCGAGGTAGAGAAGGCCGCCAGGGGGAAGATAAAGGTGGCTCATGTCCCGAAAACGATCGACAATAATATTCCGCTCCCCGGATACATTCCGACATTCGGTTTCGAGACCGCCCGTCATATCGGGACAAAGCTCGTCCATTACCTCATGGAAGACGCGAAGACGACGAACAGGTGGTATTTCGTCGTAACCATGGGGAGAAAAACCGGGCACCTCGCCCTGGGAATAGGCAAAGCGGCCGGGGCGACACTGACCTTAATTCCCGAGCAGTTCGGTGAGAGAAAAATACCTCTCAGAAATATCACCGCAATTCTCGAGGGCTCCATCATCAAACGCCTGGCGTCTGGAAGGGAGGACGGAGTAGCAATACTCGCGGAAGGGCTCACCGAGAAACTCGACGAGGAAGAACTCAAGAACCTGAATGACCTGAGCATGGACGAGTTCGGGCGGATAAGGCTCTCCGAAGTCGATCTCGGAGAACTGATTAAACACGAAACAATCAGGTCGCTCGCCGAAAAGGGGATCGACGCCAGGATAATAGACAAGACGGTCGGGTATGAGCTAAGGTCGGCGCCGCCGATACCTTTTGATGCAAATTACACGCGCAACCTCGGTTACAGCGCCGTGAAATACCTGCTCAACGGAGGCTCGGGGGCGCTGATATCGACGCAAAGGGGCAAGATGGTGCCGGTCAATTTCAATGAAATCATTGACCCGGTTTTAAATCGGCCCAGGATAAGGTACGTCGATATAGAGACCGAATCGTACGAAGTCGCGCAAAAATATATGATCAAGCTCAGGGAAGAGGACCTTTCCGACGAAAAGAAGCTGAAAGTTCTGGCCAAAACCGCTAACATGAAGCCGCGAGATTTTAAAAAATATTTTTCAGGGGCGGTATGAGGAACGAATCAATCTTAGAAATTCTTTACAGCTGAGATCCTGAAAGGGATGCCCGGACAGAACAATTTAGAAACAATTTGAAGCCCGGTATATGCAGGGCGTCACTAGGTTTTTTAATAAAAATACTTAAATTTGTATCTCAATCCATTGACATTCAAGCCAAATTATGATAAAAAAAAGTCAATGTTTTACAAGCATTTACTGCCCCTCGCCGGTGTTACAACACTTCTGCTGATCGGTTGCGGAGCGAAGACTACCGTTAAGAACGCTTCGGGACCGACCATCTCGGGAATCCGTCTCGGGGATACCGAACTCAATTCAGAGATAAAGATAGTCGATGAAGACAACGGAGAAGAAACAATTGAAGACGTCAGGTCGAGCTTCTTCATCCTGAACCCCCAGGTACAAGGCTGGAAAACCTACTACTATATAGAGAACATATTCGACCAGTTCCCGGACGTAGCCCCCGAATCGGAAAAGGAAATACCGGTCGTTCTGAACGACAAGGTCATTCACTACATGGTGTATTTTCAGAACGATGGGAGGAGGTCTTTCAGCACCTGGCTCGAACGATCCGGCAAATACATCCCCATGATGAAGGAAATCCTTTCGCAGAGAGGGATGCCCACGGACCTGGTTTATCTCGCAATGATCGAAAGCGGGTTCAGCGTAAAAGCGGAATCCCAGAAGGCAGCGGTCGGCCCATGGCAATTCATAAAGCCTACGGCGACGCGCTACGGTCTCAGAGTCGACGCCTGGGTGGACGAAAGGATGGACCCCAGGAAATCCACGGTAGCCGCTGCCGATTATCTGAGCGACCTCTACGCAATGTTTCAGTCCTGGGAGCTCGCGGCGGCGGGTTATAACTGCGGAGAGGACCGAGTGCAGGCGGCGATAGACAAATATCAAATCAACGACTTCTGGCAGATATCGGAATACACGCTGCCGACGGAAACCAAGAATTATGTGCCCAAGCTGATGGCCGCTCTGATTATCGCGAAAAGCCCGGAAAAGTACGGGTTCGTCGGAATCAATTACCAGGACGCTGATTTCAATGAGACCGTCACGGTGCCTCCTCAGAAAAATCTCACGGACATAGCAAGGGTAATCGGCGTAAGCCAATATACCCTCGTCGAACTAAATCCGGCGATACTGCTTGGGGCTACTCCTCCAGGAGGCCCTTATCAAATTAACGTTCCCCAGGGTTACGCAACAATCACGTCGCATAAAAGCAGTGAGTTGTATGCTTTAACAGACGTCAATCCAATGATTGCCCAGAGGAGCGCCGGGGGCACTCATACGGTAAAGCGGGGTGAAACCCTCGGCAGGATAGCCGCGCGATACGGGGTAAGCGTGTCGAGCATAAAAAGGGCAAACGGCATGAGAAGCTCGACAATCAGGAGGGGGCAGGTGCTGACCATACCCGGGCTCGCGGGTCCTTCCGATTCCTCCTATGCATCCGGGGACAGCCAATCCGCCACCGTGAGGTACAGAGTCAGGAGGGGTGACACGCTTGGGGCGATTGCCGCCAGGCACAGGGTAAGCATCGCTTCGATAAAGAACGCCAACAGCCTCAGAAGCTCTATAATAAGATCAGGGGAGGTGCTGACTATCCCGGGCTCCACCGGCCGCTATTACGAAGAAGAAGTCGTAGCTACTAACACCACAAAGATTACGAAACACAGGGTTCAGCCGGGTGAAACCCTGGGCGGTATCGCGGCTAAATACAACGTGAGCATAACGACGATCAGGCGGGTTAACAGAATAGAGGGGTCGACGATAATGTCCGGGCAGGAACTGGACATACCTTATATCACGGATGGAAACAGCTATATCGCCAGCTCGGAAGAGACGTACACGGACGCCGCTGTTACGACAGATACAATATCATCGACGGCGCCTTCCGCACGCGAGACAAAGAGCTATACGGTTAAATCGGGAGACACGCTGGGCGGGATAGCGGAGAAACACGGGGTATCCATCGCATCGATCAAAGACGCAAACGATATGAGCGGCACCACGGTAAAACGGGGCGAGGTATTAACCATACCGGGCTCCTCCTCGTACGCCGCCGCTGAAGACGCGCCTGTCAGGACCAGCAGCATCGAAGCCTCGGGCAGATACACCGTATCGCGCGGAGATACACTCGGCAGTATCTCGAGGAAGTTCGGCGTGCCCGTCGCTTCCATACGAAGCGCCAATAACCTGAACGGCTCCGTAATTAAATACGGACAGGTGCTTTCTATCCCCGGCTCCTCGGTCGCCTCAAACGAGAGCCCGGCCGCAGAAACGAGGGTCAGCAGCACCGACAGGTACAGGGTACAACCCGGAGACACGCTCGGCAGCATCGCGCAGAAGCACGGCGTCAGTCTGTCCACGTTAACGAGCGCCAATAACCTGAACGGCTCCACGATAAGGTCGGGGCAGGTACTTATAATCCCGAATGATAAATATGCATCGGCAAGCGCCTCCGCGACCGGCAGCAACGATACTATCAGCTACCGCGTCAAGAAAGGAGATACGCTCTGGGAGATCGCGAGCATGCATAATGTATCGGTAGCAAGCATCCAGAAATGGAATAACCTGACATCGGCCGAACTGACTCCCGGCGTCAGCCTCACCATCTACAAATAGCGCCATCAAGCATAACCTCTCGGTCACATCCCTACCCTCCCCGGGCAAACGGCAATGAAAAAGGAACTTCGTGAAAAGCTCAGGATGTCCTATCACGCAAAGCGCGGAATAATCAGAGCGAGGCTCGAGGAGTTCCGGGACGTTTACAGGAACGGGGACGACGGAAGGATATTCGAGGAGCTCGCGTTCTGCATCTGCACGGCGGGGGCGAGCGCCAAAATGGGGCTCAGGTCCATCGAGGCGCTCAAGGACATACTTCTCGATGGGAGTCTCAAGAAATTCAGGAGGAGACTGGAAGGTGTCCACAGGTTCCCCAACTACAGACCGGCCTACATAATTCACACCAGGGAGTATCTCAGGCGCGAGCACGGGCTCAAGCTGAGAGGTCTCATCGAATCATTCGGAGACCCGCTCGAGAGGAGGGACTTCTTTGCCCGGAACAAGGACATAAAGGGGATAGGGTACAAGGAGTCGAGCCACTTTCTCAGGAATATAGGCTATCGGGGTTACGCAATTCTCGACAAGCATATACTCAATACGTTATTCGAGCTCGGCGTAATCGACAGTCCGAAGCCGCCCGGCGCTAGGGACAGGTATATCTCTATAGAGAATAGCCTCAGGCAATTTGCGGACGATATAGGCATCCCCATGGACGAGCTCGACCTCCTGCTATGGAGCGAGAAGACGGGGGAGATTTTGAAGTAGGGGAGGGGCGGCGAGTCGCCGCGGACATACGATAGCATCTGCGGGTGCGTCGCACCCCGGCAATGACATCATAAGAAAGATTGATTTCGAATTAAGCGGGTTTCTGCGGTCCGCGCTCTCTTAAGTTCTCGATGACCACGTAGAATACGGGAACGATAATGAGGCTGAGGAGCGTGGAAACTATCATGCCTCCGAACACCGCCGTCCCGAGTGAATGGCGGCTGTTCGCACCCGCCCCGGAGGCGATGACGAGCGGGAAAACTCCGAAAATAAAAGCGAACGCAGTCATCAATATTGGCCTTAGTCTGATGAGAGCGGCCGTCATCGCCGCTTCCTGAATCGGCATACCCTCTTCACGGCGCTGCTTCGCGAACTCGACGATCAGAATCGCGTTCTTGCTCGCGAGACCTATGAGCATGACGAGCCCTATCTGGCAGTAGATGTCGTCCTGGAGGCCGCGCATCCACTGAGCAGTCATAGCGCCGAGGAGCGCGAGCGGGACTGCGAGCATCACCATGAACGGCATCGACCAGCTCTCGTATAACGCGGCCAGGAACAGGAACACGAACACGAGAGAGAGACCGAAGATCAGCGGGGCGAGGTTCCCCGCTTTAATTTCCTGATACGATATGCCGGACCATTCGAACCCCATACCCTCGGGCATAAATTTATCCGCCAGCTCTTCCATGGTACTTATAGCCTGGCCGGAGCTGTAGCCCGGAGCGCTGTCACCGTCTATCTCGGCCGAGCGGTAGAGGTTATAATGGGTGACGGTCTCCGGACCCACTATCTTCTGCACGTCTATAAGCGTATCGAGCGGCACGAGGTCCCTCTTGTCGGTGCGTACATAAAGCCGGGAGATGTCGTCTGTCAGTGTTACGGTACTGCTCATCCGCCTGGATAAAAACCCTGTACACCTGGCCGAAGAGGTTAAAATCGTTTACATAAAGGGACCCGAGATACGCCTGTAAAGTCTGGAACACGTTCGAAATCGAAACACCCTGTGTTTTAGTTTTCGTACGGTCGAGCTTGATATAAAGGCCGGGGGTATCTATCGAAAAATAACTGAACAGACCTACAAGCTCCGGCATCTTCCGGCCTTCTTCGACAATTTCCCCCATCACCTTCTGGAGTGTATCCAGACCGAGGTTGGTCCTGTCCTCGAGCTCGAACTGAAAGCCGCCGGTGGAGCTAAGACCCTGGATAGCGGGCGCGTTGAACGCCACTATTACCGCCCCCTGAATTCCCGCAAACTTCTTGCGCACGCTGTTAAGAATGTAATCGATCTGGGTTTCCTTGGATTTCCTCTGGCTCCACGGCGCGAGCACGGGGAACATGGCCCCCGAGTTCGAGTCGGAGCTCGAGGTAAGGAAGTTAAGGCCGGAGATAGAGACTACGTGCGCTATTCCCGGCGTATCCATCAGGACCTTGTACACCTGATCCATAGTCTCGTTCGTGCGCTCCAGTGACGACCCCTCCGGACCCTGAATATTCACGATGAAATACCCCTGGTCTTCCTCGGGGACAAAACCCGTAGGCACGATCTTAAACATAAAAGCCGTCAGCACCATGAGCACAGCGAAAACCAGCACTACCAGCTTCCAACGGCCGGTTAACTCCTTCACCCAGCCCTGATACCCGTTCCTGAAGCGGTCGAAACCTTCGTTGAATTTCCTGTAGAACCACCATTGATGCTCCGACTCCTTGCGGAGAAAGAGCGCGCAGAGAGAAGGACTCAGGGTCAGCGCGTTAATGGCGGAGATACCCACGGAAAACGCGATCGTCAGCGCGAACTGCCTGTACATCTGCCCGGAAATGCCCGGCATGAAGGAGACCGGAACGAATACGGCCATCAGCACGAGGGACGTAGCGACGATCGGCCCTGTTACCTCTTTCATCGCGGCGCTCGTCGCTTCTCTCGGGGACATGTCTTTTTCCTGAAGCAGGCGGGATACGTTTTCCACGACCACTATCGCGTCGTCCACGACGAGGCCGATAGCCAGGACGAGGCCGAATAGACTGAGGGTATTGATGGAAAATCCGAACGCGTTGATGAGCGCGAATGTACCTATAAGTGAGACGGGTATAGTTATTGCGGGTATCAGCGTGGCCCTGAAATTCTGGAGGAAAATGAATACCACTATGAATACCAGTATAAATGCCTCGAAGAGGGTCTTGACGACCTCGATTATCGACGCTTTTACAAACTCGGTAGTGTCATACACTATCCTGTAATCGACGCCTGACGGGAAGTTCTTTTTCAGCTGCTCCATGGTAATTCTGACCTGTTTATCGACATCGAGGGCATTGGCTCCGGGGAGCTGATAAATACCTATACCGATAGCCGATTCACCGTCGAGAAGGCTGTCCTGGTCGTAGCTCTGGGCGCCCAATTCGACGCGGGCCACGTCCTTGATGCGGACTACGGTGCCGTCCGTCTCCGCTCTTATGATTATGTCCTCGAATTCCTCGACGGTCTCGAGCCTCCCGAGGGTCGTAATCGTGTACTGGAACTGCTGGCCCTTGGGGGAGGGCGGCTCGCCTACAGAACCCGCAGCCACCTGGAGGTTCTGCTCCGATATTGCGGCGGCGACGTCGGAAGTTGTAATCCCCAAGCTCGCGAGCTTATCCGGGTTGAGCCAGACGCGCATGGAATACTGCCTCTGGCCCCATATCGTGAGGTTGCCCACTCCGGGGATACGCTGGAGGGTCTGGTAAATCTGGATGCCGATATAATTGCTCAGAAAAAGGTCGTCGCGGCTCCCGTCTGGAGATATTAGGTGGACGGCCAGGATAAGGCTCGGCGACTGTTTTTCGACCGATATGCCGTACTTGCTCACCTCCGAGGGAACGAGGGGCGTCGCGAGCTGCACCTGGTTCGTCACGTCAACGTTCGCGATATCGAGGTCATAGCCGACGTCGAAGGTGACGTTAATATTCATCGTCCCGTCGTTCGAGCTGTAGGACTCCATGTACGTCATGCCCTGTACGCCGTTTATCTGCTCTTCGATAGGATCGGTGACGGTGGTCTCCACGACCTCGGCGCTCGCTCCCGTGTAGGTAGCCGAAACGTTGATAGTAGGGGGCGCGATGTCCGGGAACTGCGCGATCGGCAGAATCGGTATGGAGATGGCGCCGACAAGAGTTATCAGTATCGCGACTACCGTGGCCAGAACAGGACGCTGTATAAAAAAATCAACCAAAACGAATCTCCTTAACTAATTAGGAAGAGCGCTTTTATTTTTTGTCTTTTCCGGCCGACGGCGACGGCTCGGGAGCAGACTTCTGCGATTCTTCGGAAGCGGTCCCGGGAGCTACGGTCATTCCGGGCTTTACCTTTTGCAAACCCTCCGTTATTACTTTTTCCCCCGCTTTAACTCCGTACTGAATTACGGTGAGGTCGTTGTAGTTAGGACCGGGTGTGACGTTTCTGTATTCGACCTTGTTGTCGGCGCCGACGACATACACGAACTGCTGTCCCTGAAATTCGCTAATCGCCTTCTGGGGGACAAGCAGCGCGCCGGGCTGCTCCTTTAAGAGGAGCTGTACCTTGACGAACTGCCCGGGGAGCATTGTTTCGGAACCGTTGGGGACAAGGGCTCTCATCTCCATAGTGCCTGTATTGACATCCACCTCGTTGTTGATGAAATCGATCTTGCCGTCTTCGGGATGCTTGGTTTCGTCGGGGAGGATGATGCTGACGGTCAGGTCGTTTTTGCTATGCTCCTCGAATATTTGCGGTATGTCGCGCTCGGCAACGCTGAAATATACGTACATCGGGTCGAGCTGGACCATGGTGGCGAGTTTAGTAGGGGCGCCGGCGGCACCGACGAGATTGCCGACGTCCACGTATCTCCTTCCGATACGGCCCGCAAACGGGGCGTACATGGTGCAGTAGCTCAGGTTGAGCTTCGCCTGCGTCACGTTGGCCATATCGGCCTCGACCGCGGCCTGGGCCTCGGCCGCCTTCGTTACGTAGCCGTCGTATGTGTCCTTTGTGATGTATTCCTTTTCCACTATCGGCTTAAAACGCCTGACCTGCTCCTGCGCATAAGCCAGAGACGCTCTGTCTTCGGCCAGCTGGGCCTGGGCCTGCTGCAGGGACGCCTCGAACGGTCTCGGGTCTATGACGAACAGAAGCGCGCCGTCCTCGAGATCCGCCCCGTCCTTAAACGCCCTCTTTATTAAAAAGCCTTCCACCCTGGCGTTGATATCCACGGTCTGTACGGATTGAGTGGTCCCGACGTATTCGAGATAGATGGGGACCGTCTCGGACGTTACATCCGCGACGGTAACCGGAAGGGCGGGGGGAGCCTGTTTCTCATCCTTCCCGCATCCCGTGAGAGTGAGAACGAGAAGCGCGAAAACGGAAGTGGCTCTGAGAATATTCCGACGGCATTTTTCGAATTTAGTTCGATTTTTCATCCTGATTCTTTCCTCCTTCTTCGGCCGGACTCAATCCCTGTGGCATGCCCGGACTCGGAAGATCCGTGCCTATCGCATTGATAAGGTCGGCGTAGGACGTGAAGATGTCCGTCTTCGCCTGTACCTGCTCGGCCCTGGCCTGAGACAGCGTGGCCTGGGCGTTGAGAAGCTCTACTATATCTCCTACGCCCGCTTTAAACCGGGCGAGGGAAGCATCGTAGGATTCCTGCGAGCTCGCGACGAGACTGTCGGCAGCCTGAAGTGACTGGACCGCGGTGGTGAAATTGTAATAGGAGTTCCAGACCTGGTTGATGACGATCTGTTCCTGGAGCTCAAGCGCTGCCCGCGCAGATTCAAGCTGGGCGCTCGCCTTACGTACCGAGTTAATGATCTGAAACCCCTGAAATATTGGGACCTGAAGCTGGAGTCCCACCAGATAATTGGTGAAGAACTCGTTCGACTCCCCTTCGGGCTTGACCCACCAGCGGAGAAGCTGCGCAGTGGCGGAGATTTCGGGAAAGAACTGTGATTTGGCTTTCCACAAGAGCGCCTCCCTCTGCCTCACGGTCGCCTGGACTGCGGCCACGTCGGGCCTGTTTTTCATGGCAAGCGCAATAAGGTTGTCAACGTTGTCACTGATAGCCGCGACGGGAAGCTCGTTCAGATTTCCGTCCACGTCGAACGCGGTGTTCGCGGGCCACCCCACGGACGTCGCCAGCAAGCCCCTGTTTATTTCCACGTTGCCCTTGGCTGCGACGAGATCGAGATCGACCTGGGCCAGCTGGGCCTGGGCCTGCAGCTCGTCGGGAAGCGTGCCCACCCCGGCTTCGAGCCTGAGCGAGGCCGCGTCGAGACTCGTCTGAGCGTCTTTCAGACTCGCTTCGTCCGCTATTACGAGGGCTTTACTGCCTATGTAATTGTAAAAGGAAACGGCAACGGCCTGGAGCACATTCTGAATCGCCTGGTTCTGATTCCAGTTGGCGTTGATCAGAGCCAGACGGGCGGCATCTATCTGGGCTTCACGTCCTCCGAAATCGAAAAGGAGGTAGTTCAGAGAGAGACCGACGTCGCCGTAATGCTCCTGGTAAGGATTCGTACCTTGCGTACCCCCGCCCCCTTTGGCATAGGCATACCTGGCAATACCCGCAATCTGGGGATAGTATAGCCCTCTCGATTCGGCCCAGGAGGCTGCCGCGGCCCTGGCGTTCTCCCATGCCACCTGCGTCGTAGGGTTGTTCACGAGAGCGACGTCCACCAGCTGGGAAAGCGCGAAGCTCCCGGAATCCGATTTGAGATCCTCAGGGATCGCGGGCAGTCCCTCAAGCTGAAACGATTCCATCAGCTCCTTCGCGGACGGCTTCCACTCCACCCCGGGGGCGGAAGACGCTTCTTTATACGGGTTCAGCTCAGGAACGCCGTTAGCGCAGGACAGGATCAAGGAGGACAGAAGAGTGACTGAATACAGAATTACCGCTTTCGAGCTTAACAAATCGAATCTCCGCAACTGATCAGAAGGATAAAGGTTAAAGGCGGCTTTCGATTCCGCCCTGCATTGAAAAAACTCAAGAATCCGCATGAAATAATAATATCGTATGAGATTGATTGTCAAGACAGGGACTCGGTAAAATAAAAACAGTTCAGGTAATTCCGCTCTCGACGTTTATACGGTCGGCGCTCTTTTTGGCGTCGATCATCGCCGCTACAAGGACTATGGTTGCCGCAGTCGAATATATCATGAGCTTGATGAGACGGGACATATCGAGGGACATATCCAGCATCGAGCTCCAGGATTTCAATAAGTAGGTAAAGGGCTCATAGGCAAGAAAGCTGAGGACGACGTTCAGCGCGAAGAAGAGAAGCGCCTTTAGTATCTGACGGTTATATAACTGACCGAGGCCGGGGAGGATCCCCGATAAGACTAGAGCGAGTAACGGGTTTTTTTTCTTTTTAGGATGGCTATTCATATTATTAAGAATATATGACCGAACTGAATAATCTAAAGTTTTTTCAGAACTTAAATTTTTATATTTTTCGTTTGCTGCACGCGGCTGGATAAATCAGTTCATTTGACCGGAGGAAATGAGTTCTTTTAATTCGAGTCCGGGATCGGGCGCCTTCATGAATTTCTCGCCTACGAGGAAGACGTGTACCCCTTTACCCCTCAGCTTCTTTATGTCCTCCCCCGAGGCTATACCGCTCTCGGCGATCGCTATCACTCCGTCAGGGATCTTCCCGGAAAGCCTCGCCGAGACATCGAGGTCGACTTCGAATGTCCTGAGGTCTCTGTTATTGATGCCGATAATCCTGCTCTCCGCGTCAAGCGCCCTTGCGAGCTCTCTTTCGTCATGGACCTCCACGACGGCGTCCATCCCGAGCGAGCGCGTAAGCCTTAATAGCTCCTTCAGAAGGTCCTGACCGAGCGCCGAGACTATCAACAGGAGGGCGTCCGCCCCGTAAAGCCTCGATTCATAGACCTGGTACGGATCTATAATGAAATCCTTACGCAGGATGGGGATATCGACTGCCTGCCGTATTTTTCTCAGGTACGAGAGGCTCCCGCTGAAAAATTTCTCATCGGTGAGGACGGACAGGGCGGAAGCTCCGGCGTTTGCGTAGCTGAGCGCGATTTTCACGGGATCGAAATCGTCCCTCAGGACGCCTTTCGAGGGAGAGGCCTTTTTTACCTCCGCGATTATCCGGAGTTCCCCGCCGTGGTCGATAGCCTTATAGAAATCGCGGGGCGGCCGGACCGTGAAGATTCCGCTCATAAGGGATTCGACGGGGAAGCTGCCCTTCGACTTCTCAACCTCTATCTTTTTATATTCTATAATTTCGTCGAGAATCATTTTGATGAAACGCCCGGATACAGGTTAGATTTGCTGTTTTGTAATCCTCGCAAGCTCCTCAAACTTCGACAGAGCCTTGCCTGATTCGAGAGAATCGACCGCGCGCTCGAGCGACTCTGTTATATCGGGGCTCGTTTCGGAAACGTAGATCGCGGCGGCCGCGTTTATCAAAACTATATCCCTCTTCGCTTCCTTCTCCTCGCCTTTAAGGATCGACATGAAAATGCGCGCATTCTCCTTCGCGGTGCGCCCGCCCTTGAGGTCGTTGATACTCCATTTTTTTATACCGATGTCGGCCGGGTCGAACTGGTACTTCTTCACCATACCGTCCCTGAGCTCGGCCACGACAGTCTTGCCCGTCACCGTAATCTCGTCCATGGAGTCGGAGCCGTGAACCACCATGGCGCTCTTGTGCCCGAGGTTCCTGAGCACCTTCACAACGGGGTCGAGGAGCACTTCCGAATAGACGCCCACGACCTGATGCCTGACGCCTGCGGGGTTCACGATAGGGCCCAGGATATTGAACACCGTCCTTACGCCGATCTCTTTTCTCGGCCCGGCGACGTTTTTCATAGCGGGGTGGTAAAGAGGCGCGAACAGGAATACGATTCCAGCCTCGTCGAGGCATTTACGAGCGACTTCGATCGAATGGTTAATATCCACTCCGAGGGCTTCGAGCACGTCGGCGCTGCCGACATAGCTCGATACGGAGCGGTTCCCGTGCTTGGCAACCGGGACTCCCGCGCCCGCTACGACAAAAGCGGCGGCGGTTGAAACGTTGAAGGTCCCCTGCCTGTCCCCGCCCGTCCCGCAGAGATCCACGATAACCTCGCGCGAGGATTCTATCTTGGTCGCCTTATCCAGCATCACCTTCGCCGCTCCCGTTATCTCCGCCACTGATTCGCCCTTCATCCTGAGAGCGACCAGGAAAGCGGAAATCTGACCGGGCGTAGCCTCTCCCTCCATCATCATCTCCACGACTTCCGACATCTCGTCTTCCTCGAGGTCGATCCGCTCAACGACCTTAGCTATCGCTTTCTTAATCATTTACAGCTCACCTTCCTCCCGGGCTATCCTGATCTTATCGAGTATTCCATTTATGAATGAACCCGACTCCTCGGTGCCGAACCTTTTGCCGAGCTCGACGGCCTCGTTTATTGTAACGACGGGGGGTATGTCGCTCAGGTACATCAGCTCGTAAATAGACAGGCGTAAGATGTTCCTGTCAATCTTCGACATCCTCGAAAGCCTCCAATTCTCAGAAAACCTGGTGAGGACATCATCGATATGGGGGAGGTTCTTGCGCGTGCCGAGTATGAGGACGGAGGAAAATTCTTTCATGTCCTCCTGTACGGGGGAATCGCTGCTCTCCCAAAAAAGCGAAAGCTGTTCCTCGGGCGACAGGGAGGGATCCCCTGAAGACTCGGTCAACGCATCGTATTGATACAGGAATTGGAGCGCTAGCTCCCTCGAGCGTCTCCTTATACCCATCTGGAGGCTACTACCCTTTTCGGGAAAGAATTTTTATGAGATTAGCCATTTCAATCGCGGAGTACGCGGCTTCCGCACCCCGGTTCCCTGCCTTTGAACCGGCCCTTTCCATGGCCTGCTGAAGTGTTTCGGTAGTCAGAACGCCCGAGGCCACGGGGACATCCATCTCCAGGCTTATGGAGGCAATCGAAGAAGAAACGGTTGAAGCCAGGTAATTAAAGTGAGGGGTCTCGCCCTTGATGATGGCTCCCAAAACAATTATCGCGTTATATTTCTTCCTCTCCGCAGCTTTTTTTACCGCATAAAGCAGCTCGTACGATCCGGGGACCCGAATGAGGTCTATGTCATCGTCGGAGGCGTTATGCCTGAGAAGCACGTCGACCGCGCCGCTTACGAGCCTTTCCGTGATGAAGTCATTGAACCTGCTGACGACTACAGCAAACTTAAGCCCCTTCGCGTCGAGATTGCCCTCATATTTTTTAGGCATTGTTTTCTCCTCTTCAATCGACCGCTGCTTCAATCAACCATGGAAAGCAGGTGTCCGAGCTTGTCCTTCTTCACCTTTAAATAACTCGAGTTCCGTCCGTTAGGCGGTATCTCTATGGGGACTCGCTCGACTATCTGAAGGCCGAACCCCTCGAGGCCCTTTATTTTCTTCGGATTATTCGTCAGGAGCTTCATGTTCCTGACCCCCAGGTCGAGTAGTATCTGTGCGCCTATTCCGTAGTCCCTGAGGTCGGGTTTAAATCCCAGTACCTCGTTCGCTTCTACCGTGTCGAACCCGTCGTCCTGAAGAGCATAGGCCTTTATCTTGTTTATGAGGCCGATGCCCCGCCCTTCCTGCCTCATATAAAGTATAACACCCGTGCCCTCTTCATTTATAATCTTCATGGCCTGCTTAATCTGAGAGCCGCAGTCGCACCTGAGCGAGCCGAAAACGTCGCTGGTCAGGCATTCGGAATGGACGCGGACGAGCACATTGTTATCCGGGTTTATGTCGCCCTTGACGAACGCGACGTGGTGCTGGGGATCAATCTCGCTTTCATATACGATTATCTTAAATTCTCCGTATTCTGTCGGGATCACGGCTGACGCGGCTCTTCTGACCAGGCTCTCGGCCCTGAGCCGGTAACTTATCAAGTCGGCAATAGAGGCAATCTTGATGTTATGGGTCTCGGCAAACTTCTCGAGATCTGGGAGTCTTGCCATATCCCCGTCGTCATTCATGATTTCACATATTACCGCGGCCGATCTAAGCCCCGCGAGGCGCGCAAGGTCTACCGAGCCTTCCGTATGCCCCGCCCTTACAAGCACTCCCCCCTTCCTGCATATGAGCGGGAAGACGTGCCCCGGGCGAATGAAATCCTCCGCCCTGGATTCATCGGATATTGCAAGACGGATCGTCGAGGCCCTGTCGTAGGCGGAGATGCCGGTGGTTATACCGTGGCTCGCGTCGATCGAAATGGTAAACGCCGTATATTGGGGAACCGGATTATATTCGGGCTTTATAGGCTGAAGGCCTATACGGTCTGCATTCTCCTTCGTAAGAGCGAGACAGACGAGGCCCCTTCCGTGCTTCGCCATAAAATTAATCGTCTCCGGACTCGCATACTCGGCGGCAACGACAAGGTCACCCTCATTCTCCCTGTCCTTATCGTCGACGAGTATAACCATCTTACCGACTTTTATATCCGCAAGGGCTTCATCTATGGAACCAATAGGCATAATTTCTTCTACCTCAACCCTAATAATTTATAATGCTTATATTTTGTAGAGGTTATCCGATTTACAATATAAGCGACAGTCAGGTTTTGTCAAATAAAGGGGGCTCGCGCTCTCACCCCATAAAATCGAGCGGGAACACCCTATCATTGCACAATATTTGCATATCGGGAATCAGTGGAAATTGTGTATATGTAATATTCCTTATTATGTATGTCAGGGTATGTCAAAGTCCTCTACCAGACTCTTAAACCTTTCATTATAGTATAGCTCCCTGTTCGGAAAGACTATAAAAACCCCGATCTCCGGATGCTTTTTTAAGAATTCCATGGACTTTTCTTTTCCCATGACGTAGAGCGACGTCGCGTAGGCATCGGCAAGCGCGCTGTCCCCGTCGAGAACCACCGTAACGCTCAGAAAATCGCGGCCCGGCTTCCCGGTAGCCGGGACAAGCAGATGATGAACCGCCTTGCCGCCGGGATCGATGACCCTCTCGTATCCTCCGCTAGTGGATATGGCGAGCTCTCCCGTACCGGTATGGAACGAGGCTATGCTTCCTTCACCCCCGGGGTTCTGGATACCAATCTCCATATCGCCGCCGAAGACCTTTATGTCGCCCGACAGAGAGACCGTTCCCCTTTTAACACCCCTCTGCTTAAGGACCCGGACAGCCTTCTCGACGGCATATCCCTTGCCTATACCACCGAGGTCGAGCATCATGCCTTCCCTCTCCAGATAGACTTCGTCCCCTTGTATATGCAAGTCCCTGAAATTGACGAGCGACTTCGCTTCGTCTATCTCCTTATCCCCGGGGACCGTGTCCCCTCCCCTGCCGAACCGGTAAACTCCGATGGTGAGGGCCCCGATTGTCGGATCGAAAGCCCCGCCGGTCTCCCCGGCGACGTATATCGCCTCCCTCAAGACCTCGAGCACTTCCGGGCTGACCTTCACGGGCTTTTTCCCCGCCATTGCGCTTATCCTCGATATCTCGCTGCCGGGATCATAATCGGACAGGAGTTCGTCGAGCTCCTTAATCCGTAGAAAAGCGGCGTCGGCGTCGGCCTCCGTGCCGCCGAATATCATCACGCGGGCATACGTACCCATGTGGTACTGGACCCTCTCTATGGCCTCTTCTCCCGCGAAGCCCGCTCCCGCTGCAATCCTGAGGATCGAGACGGTCAGAACAGCTAGTATGGAATATATCATCACCGGATCCGGCCTAATGAATCGTATCTATCTTATGATACAATTTTACAGGATATCTTATTTGTTAAATGGTTTGAGCCTCTCGGACACGAATAAACTCTAATAAAAGAGAGTCGTCGGGCCTCCTCCCGGAACCGATCTATTTTGGAAGTATTGACTTGCTTTCAAGTTAGCATTAATTTTGACAATGTAACGACTCCAAATTATTAGAAATATATCGGGCAAAAGGCAAGCCGTGATAATCGAGTGCGATAAGTGCAAGAGAAGATTCAATATAGACGATTCCAGGATCGCTCCGCCCGGAAGCAAGGTCAGATGTTCGGAGTGCGGCCACATCTCCTACGTCGAAAAAACAGGGATATTCGGCACGGGAGCTCCCGACCCTGCGCAATCCTTTCTGCCTCCGAAGGAGACCGAAATTGAAGAACCGGCGGACGAGGTTCAAGGTTTCGAATTCAGGTATCCGATAGTGAACGAACGGACAAAGAAACCGGAAGAGGAAGAAGGGCATCAAGGCGGTCAGTATGCGGAGCCCCCGGCAGGCGATGGAGGCAACTGGGAGAAATTCGTTAACATAAGCAAGACGGAAAAGGACCCGGACGATTTCAGAATAAAAGACAACCATGACATAAGAAAACAGGAATCGGAATTCAATTGGGAAGGGCTCAGGATAAATGATGAACCGGTAGAAGCCGTAAGTTCCGTCCCCAGGATGTTCGAAGACGAAGGATTCGAGGGTGACGGGCTCGATATAATGCGCGACGAGGGGATACCCCATGAGCCCGAAACCTATGCGCCCTCCCGGGAAGAGCCGTCGAGAGAGCGGGTTTACCCGGGGACCGCGCACGAACGCCTGAGCGTGGACATGGGCGTGCTTTCCGGCAACCCGCACGCCGCAACGGGCTATCACGCAGGCCAAAGACCGTCAATTCACGACTCGTTCAGGGTACATTCCGCGAGATCCAAATCCGGTGGCGGCGTATTTGCGAGACTCGCATACACCCTGCTCGCGGTAATCGTCTTCTGCGTAATTGTTGCATCCGCGTATATCATATTGTTAAACTCGGGGGTTATCCCGAAAGAAAGCGCCGCGAAAGTAGAGAGGCTGGTCGAATCGCTCGTACCGGCAAGCCTGGGCGGGCATTCGACGGACGAGGTCAGGATAACCGCCCACAGCGGTAAATGGCTCGACACCAGAAACGGACCCATGTACGTGATAACGGGCGCCGTGACTAACGAATCGGCCCACGCGGTGAATTACATCAAAATAAAAAGCGAGTTCATATCGGAAGGTCAGGTCGTGTACGACAACGTAGTGTACGCCGGCAACACCTTTACCGAAAACGAGCTCAAGGTATCCGCCCTCGGCGACACCCTCCTCAAGCTCAAAAAGAGGTCCGGAAACATCGATTTTTATAACCCGGAAAAACTGGCCGGACTCGACACAAACATACAGCCGGGCGAATCCGTACCCTTCTACTCTGTTTTCCCGGCGTCGGAAAGGATGCTCGGTCTCAAATACAACCTGGAAGTAGCGGATTACGAAGATTCCCCCTGAAACAGGATAAGTATTGACTTTTCGACGGTCACCCCGCGAGTTTACGCTTGATTAATTCAGTATAATCAATTAAAATATTCAACTTAATAATCAGTAATAGGGTTTTACCTTTCAATCAGATTTCGGGAAAAAACAGAAATTCATTTTGAGCGTATAATTAACTAATTATCAATTATGGAAGGGATGTTTATCATCTTTACCAGGTGAGGGAATATATGAAAGCGACCCGTCTCAAAATAAGTGTAAGCCAGGACGGCCTTCTGCCGCAGGAAACTGCGGAAATAGCGACTCTCGAGTTCCCCGCGCTTCCCAAAAAGTTACTCAAGGCTCTGGGTTTCGAAAGGGTCGATTCCAGAACCTATGTAGGGGTGCTGCCCGTATTCATCAACCTCGGTGAAAAAGACCAGGAAATCGAGATAGAGCTGGGCGTCACGCTGCCGGAAATGAGAAAGAAGATAATCGAAATCGTAAAGACGCCGGCAAGGCTGATTTCGATCGCGGAAGAGAAAAAGGCCCCGAGCCCGGCGATCAAGAAAAAGAAAGCTCCGGTAAAAACCGCCGCTAAAAGAACCTCATCCAAGAGGTAACAAGGGTAAAATTTATGCGCATTGAAAATGTGGAAGAATGTCTAACTTTCGATGACGTTCTTCTGGTGCCGTCCTATTCCGAAATTCTTCCGAACGAGGCCGTAGTCTCGACCCATCTCACGAGGAACATAAAGCTGAACATACCGCTCGTCAGCGCGGCCATGGACTCGGTCACCGAATCCAGCACGGCAATAGCCATGGCGCAGGAAGGGGGCATAGGGATCATCCACAGGAACCTGGACATAGCGGAGCAGTCCGCGGAAGTAACAAGGGTTAAAAAGTACGAAAGCGGGATGATAGTAAACCCCCTGACGGTCAGGCCCAGGCACAAGGTCAGTGACGCCCTCGAAATCATGCTGAAGCAGCACATCACGGGGCTGCCGGTCACGAAGGAAGACGGTACGCTTCTCGGAATAATCACGTTCAGGGACCTGAGGTTCGAAAAGAACCTCGACTACAAGGTCGAGCAGGTCATGACCCCGAAGAAGAGACTCATTACCGTAGGCGAGGGGACTACGCTCGAAGAAGCCAAGGAACTCCTGCATAAATATAAAATTGAGAAGCTCCCCGTAGTGGATAAGGGATTCAGACTCCGCGGGCTCATCACGATGAAGGATATAGAGAAAATCGAGAAATACCCTACGGCATCCAAGGACCGAATGGGCAGGCTCAGATGCGGGGCGGCTGTGGGCGTGGGTCCCGACAGGGAAGAGAGAATACAAGCACTCATCGACGCCGGATGCGACGTGATCGTCATAGATACGGCCCACGGCCATTCGAAGAGGGTGATAGACGCGGTAAAAGCCACGAAATCAGACTTCCCCGACGTCGACCTGATCGCGGGCAATATCGGTACGGGAGAAGGCGCCGATGCCGTAATAAAAGCCGGGGCCGACGGAGTAAAGGTCGGCGTGGGACCGGGCTCGATATGCACAACGCGTGTGATAGCCGGCATAGGAGTGCCTCAGGTATCGGCCATACAGGACGTAACGAGGGTGGCGGAACTCCACGGAATCCCGGTGATCGCGGACGGCGGGATCAAGTACTCGGGCGATGTCGTAAAAGCCATAGCCGCGGGGGCGCATTCGGTAATGATAGGGAACCTCTTTGCCGGAACCAACGAAGCGCCCGGCGAAGTCGTCCTGTTTCAGGGCAGGACGTACAAGGTTTACAGGGGCATGGGATCGATCGAGGCCATGAAGAAAGGGAGCAAGGACAGGTACGCGCAGAACCTTGGGGACGACATGATAGATTCCAAACTCGTGCCCGAGGGGATCGAGGGGAGGATACCCTCCAGGGGACCCATAGGCGGCACCATATACCAGCTCATAGGCGGGCTCAGGGCGGGGATGGGTTATACGGGGTGCGGAACGATAGATGAGCTCAGGAGTAACGGGAAATTTATCAAAGTCACGAACGCAGGGCTCAAAGAGGGCCACGTCCACGACGTAATCATTACGAAAGAGGCTCCGAATTACAGGATCGAGTAATTCCGCACGAGCCGTGAAGTATTTTCACCTGTCTTATCAATACCGGCACAAATAAATTAATTCAAAAGGCAATATGCGCGAAAGCATAATAATCCTTGATTTCGGCGGACAGTACACGCAGCTCATCGCAAGGAGAGTGAGAGAGCTGGGCGTATACTCGGAAATAAAACCCTTCAGCGTTCCGCTCGAAGAAATTAAGAACATGGGACCGAAAGCGGTAATTTTTTCGGGAGGTCCCGCAAGCGTGTGGGACGATAACGCTCCGTCCGTGGACAGGGAGATATTCGGACTGGGTATCCCGATACTCGGCATCTGTTACGGCATGCAGCTGACGGCCCTTCTTCTCGGGGGGATCGTAGAGCGGTCGAAGATGCGCGAGTTCGGACCCGCGACACTAAAGATAACAGACGGACTGGACCTCCTGAGCGGCATCCCGGACTCGAGCGATATCTGGATGTCTCACGGGGACCGCGTGCTCGAGCTGCCCCCGGGATTCGTCTCCATCGCCGAGAGCGAGAACTCCCCGAGAGCCGCTATGAAAAACCGGGAGATGAAGATATACGGAACCCAGTTCCACCCCGAAGTAGTGCATACGAAATTCGGCAGGGAAATATTATCGAACTTCCTTTTTAAGATAGCGGGATGCAGCGGGACCTGGACGCCCAGGTCCTTCGTTGAAACCGCGATCAACGATATCAGGGAGAAGGCCGGGGACGCGACCGTGATATGCGGACTCTCGGGGGGCGTTGACTCCGCAGTGGCCGCCGTGATAATACAGCGCGCCATCTGGGACAAGCTCCGCTGCATATTCGTCGATACCGGACTCCTCAGGCAGAACGAGGCTGAGGAAGTGGTCGAGTCGTTCAGGCACATGGGTCTCAACCTCGTCCACGTGGACGCGAGAAAGAGGTTCCTGGAGAGGCTCAGGGGCGTTACCGACCCCGAGAGGAAGAGGAAGATCATAGGCGAAGAGTTCGTCAACGTGTTCGAAGAGGAGGCATCCAAAATCAAGGACGCCAGGTTCCTCGCGCAGGGGACGCTCTACCCGGACGTCATCGAGAGCGTGAGCGTCAAGGGCCCGTCGGCGACTATCAAATCGCATCACAACGTGGGCGGACTGCCTGAAAAGATGAACCTGAAACTTATCGAACCCCTGAGGGAGCTTTTCAAGGACGAGGTAAGGACTGTGGGTTATGAGCTCGGGGTGCCCGGAGAGATCCTCAACCGTCATCCTTTCCCGGGTCCCGGCCTCGGAATCCGGATCATCGGCGAGATAGATGAGGAGAGGCTCGAAATCCTTAGACAGGCCGATTGGATATTCATGGAAGAGATCAAGAAAGGCGGCGTCTACGACGACATCTGGCAGGCGTTCTGCGTGTTCGTGCCCGTGAAGACAGTAGGGGTGATGGGAGATGAAAGGACGTATGAGAACGTCATTGCGCTTAGAGCGGTAACGAGCCTGGACGGCATGACGGCTAAATGGGCGCGCATACCGTATGATCTGCTGGAGAAAATTTCTGTCCGTATCATCAACGAGGTAAGGGGCGTAAACCGGGTAGTTTATGACATATCCACCAAACCCCCGAGCACTATAGAGTGGGAGTGATCCGGCAGGCGTGTACGCCTGACGAATTAATTCTTGGGCTTTTTAAATATTCCGAAATCCCCGACTATGGCGATCAGCTCCCAGGACTCTTCGCCGAGCTGGTTCAGCGTGCCCTCCATCCCCTGTCCCACCTTATTCCTTCTGGCTGAAGCGGCGTCTTTTGATACGGCGATATCGTGGTCTTCGCTTACCTGAAAGAGTTTATCTACGGAAACAACTTTATAATCCCATTTCACTAAATTCATTCTTTATCACCGTCGTCGAGCTCTACCCCGCTCTGTTCATTTTCGTCTTCGATAATAAGGGGCTCGCTGTTCTCCTCCATGTCGGCAAGATTGTTTAAGTACTTATCATAATCCTTCTGCGCGATTATCCCTTCCTTGATGTGCCTTTGGGCAACCCTCACGTCGTAAATAAAATCGTCTTTCTTCTTCATGAATTGAACCTCCGAGTTGGTTAAGGATACCTTAACAACCCCGATTCGCAATCAAGCCGCGCCGGGTTAGATTGGCGGCCCTGTCCGCCCGCACGATAATTTAGACTCCCGGGGGGCCTATCGTTCAGTTCCGGAAGAGCCTGCTTTAAACCACTCCCACGTACTCTTTATTCCCTTCGCCAGAAAAACGCTCGGCGCCCATCCGAGTATCTTGCCGGCGAGTCTCACGTCGAGGCTGATCCTTCCGACTTCGCCCGCGCGGGCGTCCGCGTTCATCACGATGAAATTTAATCCCGAAGCAGCCTCGAGCTCCGTTATGAGGCCGTTCACAGAGGTCTCGAGCTGTGTCCCTATATTATAGCTTCCGGAGGGAGACGCGAGAGCGCACAGGTTGGCGCTGGCTACATCGCCCGCGTACACGTAGTCCCTCGTCTGAGTTCCGTCCCCGAATACCGTGCAGGGCTGTCCGGAGAGTATGCGGCTGCAGAATATGGCAATAACTCCCGCCTCCCCGTGAGGGTTCTGCCGAGGCCCGTAGACATTCGCGTACCTGAGAGCGACGTAGTCAAGAGAATAGGTGTGATTGTAGTATTCGAGGTATTTTTCTACAGCATATTTAGACGTGCCGTATGGAGAGATGGGCATAGGCGGGGTTTTTTCATCGGCCGGCAGGCTCGCGGGCTCCCCGTATATCGCGCCCCCGGTCGATGCGAATACGAACCTCTTCACTCCGCTCCTGACGGAGGACTCGAGGAGTCGAATCGTCCCGATGATATTTACGGAGGCATCGTATGCCGGGTCCTCGACGGATTTTCTTACGTCGATTTGAGCGGCATGATGGTTTACTATCTCAGGACGGAAATCGGAAAAAATACCGCGGACCGCGTCCTCGTCCCGTATGTCACATTTTATGAAAGACGCGCCCTCTGGGATATTCTCCATCTTCCCTGTCGAAAGGTCGTCCAGGACCAGGACCTCATGACCCGCCCCGATGTACTCTTCCGCAACCCATGACCCTATAAACCCGGCGCCGCCCGTAAGAAGAATTCTCATTTCATAAGCCCTCGCGAGAAGATTATTTCGACAGATAAATTCAGGGGTTCAGTTCTATCGACCCCGCTAATATTTACTTTAATCGAAGGTGTTGTCAACAAATTGCGGGCCGCCCGCGGCAGTCGACCCGAGGGCAGTGAGAGAGAAGAAACAGGCCGTGAGGGAACTGAAACACGCGCGCGACGGCCGGAGTCACGTAGATAACGTCAAAAATGGGTCATGCCGGAATCGGCTCATGAAATTTTTGGTAACCGGCTAGACCGCTTTTTGCTTTCATTTTCCGGCCAATTATCCTCGCGATGACATTTTTTGTCACAAATAAATAATTCGGAAGAGAAAGCCGCTAAACTATTATCAAGCGTATTAATTAATGATAATAGTGGGTTGGGGCGAACAATTGCCCTGTGGCATGAACATTGCATCTAAATTCACCGGAGGATGAAAGATTTGAAGTCAAATAACCGGAGGATAAATCAAATGGGTCGGAACAATTATAGAGAGGCGTCACACCGCAGTGCGTCGGGCAGCCTGATGAGCAGCCATGATTTCGGTAAACAGAAATCCATGATAAACGATTTTGCCTACGATCAAAATATTATGAGCGTCTCCGCCAACGGAAGGAGTAACGGCAAGCAGAGAGTCATCCCCGATGACGATTATAAGCTCCTGCAGTCATACTTCAAGGAAGTGGGGACCGAATCGCTCCTGACCGCCTCGGACGAACTCAGAATTGCGACGAAGATAAAAAAGTTTAACGCCAGGGCCCGTAAGCTCGAGGCTTTAATTAACGAACTCACCGAGAAAAGCGTCGGCAAAGTAAAAGCGCAAAGGGTCTGCGAGTGCCGGCAAAATCAGAAAAAATCAATCGCTCAGGATGGGAATAAGGGCCTGGACCGTGTCTCTTTAAAAACGACTCTGAACAGGCTTGTCAGCGCTATTGCGGGCTTACAAGAGCAAGGAAATAAACAATAAGGATAAATTCATTAAATCAAACCTCAGGCTCGTGATAAGCATCGCGAAGAATTACATGGGGAGGGGACTAGCGCTGGCGGACATAATACAGGAAGGAAACATAGGACTCATCAAGGCAGTCGAGAAATTCGATCCTTCAAAGGGGTACAGGTTCTCGACCTACGCATCCTGGTGGATAATACAGAGCATAACTCGTTCGCTCTTCGATCAGACCAGGGTGATAAGAATACCAGTGCGCGTGCTGGAGCAGGCGAATAAGATCACGAGAACGGCCAATATGCTCAGGCATGAAAACGGCGAGAACCCGGATATCGAGAACATAGCCCACGAAGCGGGTCTCAGCGTAAAGAAAGTCAACAAGGTAATCAAAGCCACCTCGACTAACATCGTGTACCTCGATGCGGTAAACCCCAATAACGGCGAGGCCAAGAACAGCTTCCTGGATTTCATACCCGACACAAGGCCCGCCGCGGACACTCTCCTAGCCAGGGTCTCCATGACGGAGAAGATAGAGGAAGCGCTGTCGAGCCTGACGGACAGGGAAGAGGACATACTGAGGATGAGGTTCGGCATAGGTTATGACGAGTCTTACACGCTTGACGAGATCGGGAACAGGTACAGCCTTACGAGGGAGCGCATCAGGCAGATCGAGAGGCGGGCGCTCAAGAAGTTACGACAGCTAAGCAACGGCAGCGTGCTGAAAGATTTCATAACCTGCTGAGGCGCACATGCCGAGACGGGATCTCATTGAGCCCGTCGCATATGAGGATATTTCCTACCCGAGTGGAGCTAGACTTATGATGGTTTCCCTCACGAGCTCCCGCGAGGCCTTGGGCGGGAAAACAAGCACCGGGACGGAGGCGCCTTCTTTATAGTACTCCGCGATTATAGCCCTGCCGTGCTCCGGGGTTCCCGAGACGGAAAGCGAATCGAGCATTCTGTCGCTCACAACCTCTGCCGCGGCGCTCTTCTTTCCGCTTTCCCACGCGCTTTTAATCGCATTCGCTTCGTCCCCGAACCCGTACCTGCTGACGGTATTGAAATAAAAATCCCCCATGCCGCCGATATAATAAGCAATATGTTCCTTCACCGTCTTTACCGCCGCATCCGCATCCCCTGATACCGACGCGGTTATATACGGACAGATCATAAATTCATCCGGTCCCTTCCCTCTTGAGCGCGCCCCTTCGTGTAGCTCCCGGCCTGCGTCTTTTAAACCCTCTCTCGGTATGAGAAACGGTATCCAGCCGTCCGCGACTTCCCCGGCAAGGCGTATGTTCCTGGGACCTATCGCCGCCACGAGAACGGGTATATCGCTCCTCAACGGCTTGAACTGGAGCCTGAAACCCTTGAGCGAAAAGATCTCGCCCTCGTAGTCGACCCGCTCTCCCCTCAAAATCATTTTTATTATCTCGACATACTCCCTAGTCCTCTGAAGCGGTCTCTCAAAGCCTACGCCGTGCCATTTCTCTATCACGGCGGGGCCGCTCGTGCCGAGGCCGAGCATCATGCGCCCGCCCGAAATCTCGTCGAGCGTCGCAACGGTCTGAGCGATGACCGCGGGGCTCCTGCTGTACACGGGGATTATCCCGGTTGCGAGCCCTATCCTTCCGGTATTGGCCGCTATCAATCCCAGAATCGAGAACGCGTCGCGCCCCCACATCTCGGGGACCCATATCGAATGGTACCCGAGCTCCTCGGCGAGCCTGGCCGTTTCTACGAGCTCTTCCGTTTTCATGTCGCTCCAGTATGGGGCCGCCAAACCGAGTTCAGGCATTCTCACTCCTCCGTACCGCGCGCGTATTTACAGGGCGCAGCGGGATAGGGCATATTATAATATCGGATTCCGTATGCACAATAAACGAATGACGAGAGGAGACTCAAGGGATGGATAAATTGATGAGCGCCGCGCTTATCGCGGTGCGGGACTGTATGGCGATTAAGGAGGGCGAAAACGTGCTCGTCATCACCGACGAGCCGCTCAGAAAAATCGGGTACGCCCTCTGGGAAGCCGCCGGGAGTTTGGGCGCGGAGGCGGTCATTACGGAGATAATACCCCGGAAATCAAACGGTGAGGAGCCTCCGCCCTCTGTCGCCGAATTCATGAAGCTCTTTGACGCAGTGCTCATTCCGACATCCAAGTCACTCAGCCATACGGAGTCGAGAAGGAACGCGAGCAGGGCCGGCGTGAGGATAGCGACGCTTCCGGGAATTACAGAGGACACGATGGTGAGGACGCTCAACGCCGACTACGAGCTCATCGCGGAGAGGAGTAAGAAACTCGCTAGGATAATTAGCCGCGGGTCGAACGTGAGGGTTACGACGGACAAAGGCACGGACATCAATCTGGTGATAGAAGGCAGGGAGGGGAGCGCGGACACAGGGCTCAACCACAATCCGGGGGACTTCAGCAACCTCCCCGCGGGCGAGGCTTACGTCGCGCCTCTGGAGGGGAAGTCGAGCGGTGTCGTCGTTTTCGACGGCTCTATGGCCGGGGTCGGGAAGCTCACTGACGAAGTGATCAGGGTCAGGGTGGAGGAGGGCTACGCGACTGAGATCACGGGCGGGCCGGGAGCGGAGAAACTGCTCTCGATAATGGCCCCCTTCGGAAAGCTCGCGTTTAACCTCGCGGAGCTCGGCATAGGGACGCACGACAAGGCGCTCATCACAGGGAGCGTGCTCGAGGACGAAAAGGCCATCGGGACGATACACATAGCGTTCGGCGACAACAAGAGCATGGGAGGGACAGTGAGGGTGGCAAGTCACCTGGACGGGGTCGTGATGAAGCCCACCGTAACTGTCGACGGCGAGCCGATCATGGAAGAAGGCAGGCTGCTGCTATCCTGACCCGCCGAGAAAACCGGGGAGTCGTGTGGTAAATTTATTGTAATGGAATCCGCTGTAAGCAAACTGGTTTTCCTGAACCCTCCCGGGGTTGCGGAATGTGTAATATTCCTCTTGCTGTTCGCGATCGTAATTTACGGATCGCTCCGGAGCACGAGGAATCTCCGGAGCATGAAAAGGAGAGCGGTTCTGACGACTCTCCACGTGCTCGCGTTCGCAATAGTCATGCTAATCCTGACCAATCCGGCCCTCAAGGAAGAAAGCGTCAAGGAGGAAAAGAAGAACCTGGCCGTGGTGGTGGACGGGTCCTGGAGCATGAACCTCGCCGGAGAGCCGGGCGGCGAGAAAAGAATCGATTCCGTGAGGGCGTTCTTTAAAGACAACGCCGATTTCTTCTCGCGCATCGGCGGGAATTTCAACATCAAATACTATACCTTCGGCGAGACCCTCGAACCGTCCTCCGAAGAATCCATCATGAACGATGAGCCCGCGGGCAAACACACGGAGTTAGGCGGGCTCATGAAGGAGCTCGCGGAAAAGAAACGGAGGGGAGAGATCGACGAGGTGATGCTTATATCCGACGGCGCCCGGAGAGGGGATGAGGGGGACGGCCTATCGGATGAAACGCTCAAGGATACGGGCGTCAGGATCAACACGGTCGGCGCGCTCGGCAGGGACGCGACCGACGACATATGGATAGATAAAATCAATTCGAACGAAGTCTCTTTTTTGAGATACCCCTGCCCCATAAGCGTGGTCGTGAAGTCGGGCGGACCCGTCGGCATGAGAATCCCCGCCTCGCTATACGAAGGCGATAAGCTCATATCGATAAAGGAGGTATATATAGACCCGCGCACGAAGGAAGGGACGGCAGATTTCGAAATCAACCCCATCACGCTCGGCAGAAAAATCTACACCGTATCCATACCGGTGCTGTCAGACGAGACCGTACCCGAGAACAACCGGAAATCCTTCTACACGGATGTAATCATAAATAAAATACGGGTACTCCACGTAGCCGGCAGCCCGTCCTGGGACGTGAGGTTTCTGAGGAAGGCGCTTAAAAGAAACCCGAACATAGACCTCGTTTCGTTTTTCATCTTACGCGACCCGTCGGACCTGGTTTTCGCCACGGAAAACGAACTGAGCCTGATCCCCTTCCCCGTAAACGAAATTTTCGGGAGCGAGCTTTCGACATTCGATATAGTGATTTTCCAGAATTTCAACTTCCAGCCGTACGGCATCTTCGGATTCCACCTCAGAAGCATCAGGGATTATGTGATGAACGACGGCGGAGCGTTTTTAATGATCGGGGGGAACAAGAGCTTCGACAGCGGGAACTACGGGACGACGCCGATTTCGGAGATATTACCCGTCGAGCTCGGCTACACGAAGGGGACGGGTGCGGATAAGATCAGCAGTGAGGCGTTCCGGCCGAAACTCACCGCGGCCGGCAGGAACCACCCAATTATGAAGATAGTCCCCGACAGGGAAGAGAACGAGAAGCAGTGGAACGGCATGCCGGAGCTCGAAGGGTTTAACATGGTAGAGGGGCTAAATCCGGACGCCGTGCCCCTCCTGGTCTCGCCGGAAGGGGAGCCGATACTGGCCGTGGCCAAGGTCGGATCCGGCAAGGCCGCTACCTTCCTCTCAGACTCGTCATGGAAATGGAATTTCGTGTACGGGAGCGAGGGGGACGTATCACCACTCTATGAAAAGTTCTGGAACAGGCTTTTCCTGTGGTTCGTAAACGACCCGGAGATGAAAGACATAAGGGTCGAAACCGATAGCGCCGTATATAACCCGGGGGATAAGGCCGAAGTCGGCATCTGGGACCTGAGGGGGGAAGATGCGGGAGACGAAGACATGAAAGTTGAGATCACGATGCCTGACGGCAGCGTAAGCGGACTGAAACCGGAGAGAGACTCGGGTGAGAGACTCTCGAATACGATCGAGCTCGCCGTGCCCGGAACATATAAGATAACCGCCCGCCCCGGCGGGGAAAACGCTGCTTATGACGATTCGGACGTGTCAGAAACCTCTTTTATCGTCGAGCAGCCCGAGAGTGAATTGAGGGGCCTTACCTCGAATCTAAATTTACTCAAGACCATAGCGAGGGCTACAGGAGGGAGCTACATTACGATCGGCGGCGACCCGGAGGGGCTCAAGATCGATAATTCCCGTAAAAAAACGATAACCGGCTACGAAACGGTCAAGCTCTGGGACAACCCGCTATTCCTTCTGCTGATAGTGGGGTTATTATTCTTGGAATGGTCGCTCAGACGAAGGTGGGGGCTTAAATAAACCCGGCATGCAATAGGTCTTATAAATAGATACCCCGCCGCTTGCAATAAAAAATAATGAGGATTTACTTATAGGGACCGGGAGAAAAATAATGGTGCTTGCGGTCGACATAGGGAACACGAATATCGTCTTCGGAATTTTCGACGGTGACACGATAAAGTGTCACTGGCGTATAGGCACGGACAAATCCAAGACGTCGGACGAATACGGAATCCTGTTCCGGGATCTGATGGAGATCAGGGATATAGAACCGGGATCGGTCGACGGCGCGGTAATTTCCTGCGTCGTGCCGACAATACAATCGACGGTATCGAATGCGATTAAAACCTATTTCAACGTCAGCCCGGTAGTGGTGGGGCCGGGCGTAAAGACAGGGATGCCCATACTCTATCACAACCCGAAGGAAGTCGGGGCCGACAGGATAGTAAACGGAGTCGCGGCGTACGATAAATACGGGAGCGCTGTTATAGTGGTCGACTTCGGAACGGCAACGACGTTTGACTGCGTATCGGAGAAGGGGGAATACATGGGGGGGGTCATCACACCCGGGCTCATGATCTCGGCTGAAGCCCTCTACAGGGAAGCGTCGAAGCTCCCGAGGGTGGAGATCGCGAAACCAGAGAATATAATCGGTAAAACGACAGTAGAGAGTATACAGTCGGGGCTCATACACGGTTACGCGGGCCTGGTGGACGGCGTCGTGGCAAAGATAAGATCGGAAATGAAAACCGAGCCCCGCGTTATTGCGACCGGAGGAGTAGCCGAGCTAATCGCGCCCGAGACCGGGACGATCGAGGAGGTCGACGAGTTCCTCACGCTCCGCGGTCTGAAACTGATCTATGAAAGGAACCTGTAACTTCATCATCGGAAGGCACAAGACCTCAAGTAGGCACTACGACCTCATCCTCTATAATAAAGGAGAGGTGAGGCACTGGATAATTCCGAAGAATATTCCCAAAAAATACAAGGAAAAAAGAATCGCGATAGAAGAGAGGGACCCGGCTGATCACCCGATGAACGGCGGCAGTGAGCGTGCGGCCGAAGATAGCTGGGGAAGCGGGAAGTGGGAGGTATGGGACAGGGGAGAATTCGATACCGAGGCTTCGAACAGCATAAGGCTTGTTATTAAGGCCCGGGGAGAGAGGTTTCAAGGCAGGTATTTGCTCCTTGTCCCCGGATGGGGGAGATGGACGGCCAAAAGACTATGGGTGCTCGAGAAAATAAAGGCGGCGAGTCGCCGCTGACATATGGGCATACGCCGGGTGCGGAGGAGGATGTGTGGGTAATCGTATAAGAGCGCACATTGTGTGTCAACTTGACCGCACACTGCGCTCGTGTTCAGGGAATAAAAAAAGAAAAAAGGTCTATCGTTAATATTAAGTTTAAAGTAGATTTAGCTATGTCTAATTTAGCGGTAAGTTATCAGGCAGCCGCGGGGCGATTCAGCCGCACTTAACACCGATCCGCTGATGAATAAAAACCTAATAATCCTGATAAACGCTATTGTTTCTCTCGCTGTATATTTTCTAATACCCGTCGATAAAGTCGTGCTGAAAGGCCTGGCGATCCTTATATTCGTAGCGGTGCTATGGTTTACCGAAGCACTGCCAATAACCGTAACAGCGCTCCTCGTTCCGGTCCTTGCGGTACTCACCGGAATATTCGACGTTAAAGACGCTCTCGGCCATTTCGCGAACCCGGTCATTTTTCTCTTTCTCGGGGGATTCGCCCTCGCCGCAGGCCTCCACAAGCACGGCCTCGACCGGCTCATCGCCGGCTACATCATGAAGGCCGCGGGAGCGAACTCCCTTCTCTCCGTCCTCGGTTTATTCGCCTCGACCGCCCTGATCAGCATGTGGATAAGCAACACGGCTACGACGGCTATAATGCTCCCCGTCGCGCTCGGCCTCATCGCCAATCTTAAAGAGAGCACGACATCGACGGAGGAATTCATACTCCTGGGGGTCGCGTACGCGGCGAGCATAGGGGGGATTGGGACCATAGTGGGGAGTCCCCCAAACGCGATCACCGCCGCCAACCTCGGGATGGATTTCAGGGACTGGCTCCAGGTGGGCGTACCTTTCGTGCTCATACTGATGCCGATAATGGTATTAGTGCTCTACCTCGTGCTCAAGCCGGAGCTGCCCAAAGGAGGTGTCGCTGCGGACAGCGGGCCCGGGCAGGTCACTATAGATAAAAACACCTACAAGCTCGCGGCGATATTCGGGGTAACAGTCGTGCTATGGATATTCAGCGGTCCGATATCCTCACGCCTCGGCATCGAGAAGGAATTCGACTCCATAGTGGCTATACTGGCGATCTTCATGCTGGTAGTATCGGGCACGATAAAATGGAAAGAGATAGAGAGGTTCACCGACTGGGGCGTATTGCTTCTATTCGGAGGGGGCATCGTATTGAGCGCGGTACTGTCGGAGACGGGCGCGAGTAAATTCCTCGCCGATCTGGTGAGAGACCACCTTTCGATACACGGCCCGTTCCCGCTCATTCTGGGGTCGGTGATGTTCGTTATCCTGCTTTCCGAGTTCGCAAGCAACACCGCGACCGCGGCGATAATGGTCCCTATATTCCTCGTCCTCGGACAGGAGACAATGCAGCATTCGCCTAAGGCGATCGCGCTCAGCGTCGGGATTGCCGCTTCTTGCGGCTTCATGCTGCCCGTGGGCACGCCTCCGAACGCCCTCGTATTCGGGACCGAGAGGGTCCGTCAGAGGGCAATGATAAAAGCGGGACTCTTTATCGACGCGGCCTGCGGAATAGTGATTACGCTCGTGAGTTACTTCTTCTTCAGATGAGCTGCCGGGCATTCACCGGTCAGGAACCCCGGACGTCCTTATCGATCTCGGCGAGCTCGATCAATACACCGTTCATCGCACTCGGGTGTATGAAAGCCACCCGCGAATGATAAGAGCCCGGCCGCGGGGATTCGTCTATGAGCTTAACGCCGTCTCTTTTAAGCCTTTCGAGCGCGGCTTCTATATCGTCCACGAGAAAACAGATGTGGTGAATGCCCTCTCCCCTCTTGTCGAGGAACTTCGAGACCGGGGACTCCGCGCTCAGGGGCTCGAGGAGCTCGACCGCCGTGCCGCCCTTCTCGGGAACGAGCATGGACGTCCTTACCCCCTGGTCCTCCACCACTTCCCTGTGCTCGACCCTGAGACCGAGCGCCGTCTCGTACAATTTCTCGACCTCATCGAGGTTCCTGACAGCGATCGCTACGTGAAACAGGTTTTCCAGTACGCCTTTTCCCATCAGAACCGCTCCGTTTGCTTCTATGAGATGTATTGCGGAATTTTTATGCGCCGGGCTTTTTGGCCGTGAATAATCGAATTCCAACTTCCGGCAGACGGGGGTTTTATAAGGACTGCGCTTTTTGTGGATCCGAGCCCAGCTTCCTTCTGATGCCCCTTTCGAATCTCTCTTCGTCGATTATAAACATATCATTATATCCGGAGGCGATTTTCTCGACCTCATCATAGGCATCGATCCTGAAATAAACCTTGTCGCCCTCGACCCTGTCGATTTCGGCTCTTACTATTATTGTAGATCCGATCGGGGTCGAGGCCAGATGGTTCATTTCAATCCTCACGCTTACGACCATCTCGGTCTTGTCGAGGAACGGGGCCATGAGGTCTGCGCACGTCGTCTGCATGAATGTTATAAGCGAGGGGCTGGAGAGTACCCTGGGCGAATTCCCGTGGAAACGTGAAGCCGCCATCTCGGGCCTGGTTTCTATCTTGTTTTCTATGGACATTCCTGCCTGAAATGATCTTCTCATCGCATCACTCGTTACAAGTGCCTATACAACCTGCATTATTTGACCGGGACTTCCGACGACCGGCCACGAAATAAAATATACCCGTGTTTTATAAAGCTGTATAACAAATACACGAATCGAGGAATTCACCCGGAATACCGGGAACAACGGACTTACTATTGCGTTCCTTCGGCGGGCGGCTCCGGGGGGTTTATGGATAACGTCAGCTCCTGGGAAGCTTTCGCCCCTTCGGAATCCGTAACGATTACGGTCACCTTGTAATCTCCGGCATCTTTTTCACCGTATTCCCACAGGATAAGTCCCGCGGCGGGCTCGATAGTCATGCCCCTGGGCGCGTTCTTGAGACTAAAATCAAATGAATCCCCGTCCGGGTCTTCGGCCTCGACGATGTAGCTGAACTTCCCTTCCTTGAAGGACGTATCCGGCTCCGAGGTGATAACAGGGGGTGAATTGGGTATTCTGAAACTCCCCTCAGCCGAAACCGCGCCCTGGCCGAGGTCGCTGTACGGAGTGACCGCGACATTTATCGTGTCGCCTTTTTTAAACTCTTCCCTCCATTCGAGCTTTTCTCCGTCGGCGCCCGTTATGTCCTTCCCGTTGAGCTTCCACTCATAGAGATAGCCCGCGCTTTCATCGACTTCGCCCGTGTGCTCGATATCCGCCTTAAAGCCGTCTCTGGGATTATCGGAAATCGTCGCTATCTTGACGGACCTGATTCCGGACAGGGAGGGTATCGCGGGCTCTTGATAATCGACGTCTTCCGATCCCTCATCGGGAGCGTCTCCGGTCTCTACGGCTGGCTCGTCCGTTATTTCAGCCGGAGTACCGACCCTTTCCGGTTTGGCATGCTCATCCCTCTTACAGCCGGGAGAAACCAGGAGGGCGAGCATCAATAGGCATTTGAGTGAACTTCTCATCCGCAAACCCGTAACCGTCTGAACATATTTATGCTAATAATAACCCCGAATCGGGCAGCCGTGATAATCCCGAGCCTGAAACCGGATCGCGGGATCAAGGGATGCACGAGCCTCAGTCGGCTATGACCTCGAATCTCCCGATACGCCCCTCGACGGCTTTATAGACGATTTCAACCCCGTGCTCTTTCTCGAGGTGTCTCAGGTTCTCATGCTCGAACTCTTTTAGCCTGTGTATGACTTTTGCGCTCGCCTGAACCTCTATTCTCTTTACGAACGGTTTTACGATCCTGCTCTTTATCTCCCTTATAATTTCGTAGCTTATAGTGTCCTTGGACTTTAGATAGCCCGATCCCTCGCAATAAGGGCACGGCTCGGCGAGCTCCGTCAATATGCTTTCCCTCACGCGCTGCCGGGTCATCTGTATGACGCCGAAAAGCGACATTTCGAGCACGGCGGACCTGGCCCTGTCCTGCTTCAGCGCCTCGACGAACGCCTCGTATATCTGGTCCCGGAGCTGGCGGTTTTTGATGTCTATGAAATCGACCACCACGATGCCGACGAGGTTCCTGAGCCGTATCTGCCTCACTATCTCCGAAGCCGCCTCGAGGTTGAGGGTGTAGATAGTCTCTTCCTGACTCTTGCCGCTCTGGTACCTGCCGGTGTTTACGTCCACGACCGTGAGGCCCTCCGCCTCTTCGATTATTATGTGACCCCCCGACTTGAGCCAGACCTTTTTGTTGAAAATTTTTCTTATTTCGCTCTCGACCCCGTACCTCGCGAACAGGGGTTCCGGGTCCTGATAGAGCTCGAGGCTTACGGAGGAATCGGGGAAATTCCGACTGAGATATGAGGTAATCTCGTTATATGCGGGCTCGGAATCGACCACTATCCTGTTATATTCGCTGGAAACGAAATCCCGCACCGCCTTAATATAGAGCCTCTGCTCTTCGTAGAGCAGGCAAGGGGCTTTCTGCTCATCGCTTCTTTTGCGTATATCCTCCCAGAGCCGAATCTGGTCCTTTATGTCCTGCTCCAGTTCTTCCGCGGATATTCCGGCGCTGGCCGTCCTCGCTATAATCCCCTTACCCTCGGGTTTTATTTTCCTGATTATTTCGGCGAGCCTCTCCCTCTCCTCCGGGTCCTCTATTTTTCTCGAAATCCCCACGATATCCGCGTTGACTAAAAGAACGGAGTACTTACCGGGCATCCCTATGTTCGATGAGAGCTTGGCCCCCTTGCCGCCGACCGACTCCTTCAAGACCTGCACCATTACATGCTGCCCTTCCCGGAGTATGTCCTGTATAAGACCCCTTTCCTGCCTCTTCGGCTGCTGCGATTCGGATCCGCCGTCGAGAAAATACTCGTAGAGCGAGTCTTCATGCACGTCCTCGACGGATATGAAGCCCGACTTCCCGAGGCCTATGTCGACGAAAGCCGCCTGCATCCCCGGCACTACCTTCCCCACCACTCCCTTGTATATATTCCCCACTATACGCGGCGTGGACTTACGCTCGATATAAAGCTCCGCAACGGCACCCTTTTCCATCACCGCAACCCTGGTCTCATTGAACGTAATATTTATCAGAATCCGGTTATCCATAACACCAGTCGTCGGTCCAATTGGCACAAACCTTACAAGCGTTGTTAAGTATAGTATATAAGTTCGCCATATGAAAGCTTAAAAGAATATAATTATACTTCCAATTCGTCTAAAAAGGGTGTAGAATTGAAATAGTGTATTTAAGAGTTGTGCCGGCTATGCCGGATTCCGGATATTAACGGAGGATGGACGGGATGCATTTAAGAACACTCTTAGCTGTTTTTCTCTTAACCGGAATCGCCCTTGCCCAGGGCAGTCTGCCGCCCCCGAAGGACGGGACGACTATTTATGTGGTGGAGCCGGGGGATTCCCTCTGGAAGATATCCGGAAGGTTCTTCGGTAATCCGCTATTCTGGCCGAGACTCTGGGAGATTAACTCCTATATAGATAACCCGAGCCTCATTTACCCCGGGGACGTGATTTCCCTTAAGCCCAAACAGCCGGATATCCCGGTTGTAAAGGTGGAGCCCAAATCGCATAAGGTATCGTTTGAGGATATAGAACCGCCTCCGCCGGTCTATTATTATTCCCGCGGGGGGTCGGAGGGCTTTATAACCCCCGGCGAATGGGAGCACATGGGGACAATACTGACCTCGGAGCCGCCCAAGATACTGCTCGGCACGGGGGATATCGTATTTACGAACGTGGGTTCCAAAAACGGGGTCAGCACGGGGGACAAATTCACCATATTCCGGACCTCGAAACCCGTACTCCACCCTATAACGGGTCATCGGATCGGGTACAAGGTACAGATCGAGGGTGAGCTCGAAATATTGGAAGTACTGGGGAAAAGGAAATCGACGGCGGTCATCACTTCTTCTTACCTGGAGATAACGCGCGGGGCGAAGATAAGGCCGCAGGAGCCGTTCGTAAAAGAGGTTGTATTGAGGAAGGGGACGCAGAGGGTGGACGGGTTCATAGTCGAGAACAAGAACAATACGGAGCTCAGCGGGAGAGGGGACATAGTCTACATAGACGCTGGACAGGTGAATAACGTCGTGCCCGGAAACGTATTCTCGATTTATTCCCAGCCGCGAAAGGCCCACGACCCGGACGCCAATAAAGACGTTATAATCCCCGGGACTCTTATAGGCAAGATAGTCGTGCTCGAAGTGAAGGAAAAGAGCGCGACCGGGATAATCACCGAAAGCTCGAGGCAGATCGAGCTCGGGGACGTAGTGAGTCTGGATATTTGATCCGTAAGACTACGCAGCGCGAAACCAAATAACCGGCCGGGCTCTCACGATTCGGACTCACCGGTCATGGGGACGAAGCGGACAGCGGTTATTCTCCTCTTCGTGATGCCCTTATCCGTTTTTTCTATCAGCTGAAGCTCCTGGCTCTCGTCGCCTACCGGAATGACCATTTTCCCGTTTACGTTGAGCTGCTCTAAAAGCTTTGCAGGCACGTGGCCCGGAGCCGCCGTTACTATGATTCCGTCAAAGGGGGCGTGCTCCTCCCATCCCTGGTATCCGTCGCCTGTCTTGTACGTAATTCCGGAGTAGCCGAGGTTGTCGAGGATACGGCGCGCTTTATACGCCAGGTCCTCCACAATCTCGACCGTGTAGAGCTCGCAGCCTGCCTCCGCGAGCACCGCGGACTGGTAGCCTGAGCCCGTGCCTACCTCCAGCACCTTCATACCGGAGACGGGATTCAGGAGCTCGGTCATTAGCGCGACTATATAGGGCTGCGATATCGTCTGCCCCAGGCCCACGGGCACAGGGTTGTCGTCATAGGCCTGGTCCCTCAGCTCCACGGGTATGAATTCATGGCGCGGGACGTTGAGCATCGCCTGGATGACCGCCGTGTTCCTTATGCCCCGGGCTATTATCTGACTCTCTACCATCTCCCAGCGCTTTCCTGCATACCGGTCACCTGCCGAAGCAATAAGAAAAACAAATAGGAAGAAGGATACGGGGACCAGAACCTCGATCATAACGATTAGGATACCACCCCGGGAAAGGAGATAATACAGGAACAAATTAGACACGGTATCGCCGGGGGGTTCGGAGTCGAGCCCGGGAAGGATCACATGATTTTCGAGATTACGAGCAGGGCGCCCTCGTAGGGGTCTATTTCCCCGCTCCTGACGCGCGCGTAAATCTTTTTTATCTCCGCGTCCCCGAGCCTCCGGGCGATCTTTTCGTCGACGAGCTCTCTGATTATATCGGAGAACTCCTGCTCCGCCCTCTTCTCCTTCTTCTTCTCGAGCGACCCGCTACCGGTCTGGAAGGATCTATGCTTTTCGATCTCGTCGATGATCCCGTCGATCCCCTCTCCCCTGAGCGCGCTCGTGAGGAGTACGGGCGGAGACCAGCCGGCGCCCGCCCTCCTGAGGGATATCACAAGCTTAATCTCGGTAGAAATTAATGCCGCCCCTTCCCTGTCCGACTTATTCACGATGAAGATGTCGGCTATCTCCATGAGCCCCGCCTTCATCGTCTGAACGGAGTCCCCGGCCTCCGGGACGAGGACGACGAGAACGGTATCGGCCACACCTACTATATCGAGCTCGGTCTGGCCCACGCCGACCGTCTCTATGATCACGTAATCCATGCCGTAGGCCCCGTAGAGCTTGATTATCTCGCTCGTCGCTCTCGAGAGCCCGCCGTGCGTCCCCCTCGAGCTTATGCTCCTTATGAATACCCCGTCGTCCATGGCATGGTCGTGCATGCGTATCCTGTCCCCTAGTATGGCCCCGCCGGTGAAGGGGCTAGACGGGTCGACCGCCAGCACGCCTACCTTCTTGTCAGTATTCCTGTAAGACCTGATGAGCTCGTTCGTAATGGTGCTCTTGCCGGCCCCGGGAGGGCCGGTAATGCCGATGATATAAGGGTCGCGTATAAGAGGACCGAGCCGCCTGAGTATTTCAGGGAGGGACTTATGCCTGCTCTCGGCAATCGATATAAGGCGGGCGAGAGCCGCCCGGTCTCCGCCGAGCATCTTGTCTATGAGTCCTGATTCGTAATCGGAGAGGGGCATCGGGAGATACATTAATTCGGCTGCGGGGGATTGTCAAAATCGCTATGTCTTCCCGGACGCCATGCCCAGAATGACGTCGTACTCCCCTTTCGTAACGGGCATAACGGAGAGGCGGCCCTGCTTGATAAGGGAGATGTCCCCGAGCCGCTTTTCCTTTTTAATATCGTCGAGCGGAACCGGATTCTTTAAAGGCTTTACAGGCTCGAGATCGACTGCGACCCATCTTTCGTCGTCAGTGGTCGGGTCCTGGTACGATTCCGTCACGACCCTGGCTATACCGACTATCCCCGGCGCTGCGCCGCTGTGGTAATAAAGCACCGGGTCGCCTTTTTTCATTGCAACAAGATTATTCCTCGCCTGATAGTTCCTGACCCCGTCCCAGCGCGTACTGCCGTCTTTAACCAGGTCGTCCCATGAATATGTCGAGGGCTCCGATTTAACGAGCCAATGGTTCATGGTGTTAATTATGTTTAAACGCGCGTATAATTCAAATCAACCGGCGCGGGGCCGCGCTACCGGTGCTTCCACTAATTCTATATTCCTGTATATTTATTAAAAGATGAGACATACACAAATACTCCGCCGCATTTCGGTCCTGTTTTTTCTATTCGTAATTTGCTGCAGTTACTGCCTTTTAACAAACGGGAGGGCCTACGGACAGACGGACAAGACAGGGGAGACGACGACACGCCTGCGAGATAGGGTCAAGTCCCTCGCCCTGATACCGTTCACCACGAAGCCCTCTCTCTCCGAATCGATGCCCGAAGAAACGGTGGAGGAGAAAGAAAGGTATTTGACCATCTCCATGTACGACGCCCTCACCGCCGAGATGTTAAGAATCGAAATCACCCCGCTTCAGAAATCCGAAACGGAATTCCTGCGCATAAAGGCCGAAACACCAAAATCGTATTACAGGGAGCAGGCCGTGGCCGCCGGCAAAAGCCTCGGCGTCGACGCCGTCGTGATAGGCGTAATCTCGGAATATACGGAGAGAGAGGGATCCGCGATAGGGGTGGAATCGCCCGCCGCGGTAACGTTCAGCGTCGAGGTGCTCGACACCGCGGACGGACATAAAATATGGGAATATTATTTTCACGAGACGCAGAAGCCGCTCCTACAGAACGTCTATGAAATCGGGAAGTTCTTCAAGAGAGGGGCGAAATGGATAACGTCGGACGAGCTTGCGAAAGAAGGGGCGCGAAAGACAGTCCTCGAGTTCAACGAGTACCTCCTGGAGAATTAAATGCACATCATACCCGCCATAGACCTCAGGGACGGAAAATGCGTGAGACTCTACAAGGGGGAAGAGGGGACCGAGACCGTATTCTCCGAAAACCCCGGGGAGATAGCCCGGAGGTGGGAAGAATGCGGGGCCGAATGGATCCACGTCGTCGACCTCGACGGGGCGTTCAAGGGAGAGCCCGGGAACACGGACGTCATTAAAAATATAACAGCGCAGGTCTCCTGCCCCGTTCAGGTGGGCGGAGGCATAAGGAATATCGATACGGTAAGGAAATACTTCGGCATGGGGGTTGCGAGGGTGATACTGGGAACGGCCGCTTTTTCCGACGACAGGTTCCTGAGGCAGGCGTGCGGGGAATTCCCGGGGGGGATCGCCGTAGGCATAGACACCAAAAAGGGCAAGATCGCCGTCAAGGGATGGACGGAGGTCATAGAGGCGGGCACAAAAGAGGTGCTCCGCAGGCTCGACGACGCGGGCGTGTCCGTAATACTCAACACTAATATAGACAGGGACGGCACGATGGAGGGTATCAATATCGACGCGGCCAGGGAATTCATAGAATCGTCTCCGCTCCCTGTAATCGCTTCAGGGGGGATAGCCACTACGGACGACCTCGACAAACTGAAACCGCTCGAAAGCCTGGGGTTATACGGCGTGATACTGGGGAAGTCGATTTATACGGGCAGTATTAATCTTAAAGACGCTATCAGAAGGTATACGTAATGCTGTCGAAGAGAATAATCCCATGCCTCGACGTCAAGGACGGGAGGGTCGTAAAGGGGGTAAACTTCGTCAATCTGAGGGACGCGGGCGACCCGGTCGAGATCGCGAAGAAGTACAGCGACGAGGGCGCCGACGAAATCTGCTTCCTCGACATAACGGCCTCTAACGAAGAAAGGAAGACGATGATAGACGTCGTTGAAAGGACCGCGGCCGAGGTATTCGTCCCCCTGACCGTAGGCGGAGGGGTAAGGACGATCGAAGACGTGAGACAGATGCTTCTGGCGGGGGCCGACAAGGTATCGATAAACACGGCAGCCGTGATGGACCCGGACTTCGTAAAAAGGGCCGCAGTGAGGTTCGGGAGCCAGTGTATAGTCGTGGCTATAGACGCGAGGAGCGTATCCGAAGGGAGATGGGAAGTATATACGCACGGCGGCAGAAACCCGACCGGGATAGACGCGCTTGAATGGGCGAAGAAGATGGAGGAATACGGAGCGGGCGAAATACTCCTTACGAGCATGGACAAGGACGGGACTAAAACGGGCTACGACATCCCGCTCACGAGGGCCGTCTCGCGCACCGTATCCATACCGGTCATCGCTTCGGGAGGGGCGGGCACACTCGACCACCTGTCGGAAGGCGTGAGGGAGGGTGAAGCGGACGCGGTGCTCGTCGCTTCGATATTCCACTATGGTGAGCATACTATAAAGGAAGCCAAGGAATTCATGGACACGAAGGGGATATCGGTGAGGCTATGAGAGAGGCGGATCAGGCATCGAGGTTAGACAACCAATGAACATAAGGGAACAGTCGGAAGAGATCGAGAGACGGATACTTTCCCCGTACGCCGCGCTCAGCGCCGAGACGAAGGGGAGGGTCGTCCCCGAGGAGCCGTGCTCGATAAGGACGGATTACCAGAGGGACAGGGACAGGATAATACATTCGAAATCGTTTCGGAGGATGAAGCACAAGACACAGGTCTTCCTGTCGCCCACGGACGACCACTACAGGACGAGACTCACCCATGTCATAGAGGTGTCCCAGATAGCGAGGACGATATCGAAGGCGCTCAGACTGAACGAAGACCTCACTGAGGCTATAGCGCTCGGGCACGACCTCGGACACACCCCTTTCGGACACGCGGGGGAGGCGGCGCTCAACGAGATATACCCCGGGGGGTTCAAGCACGTGATACACAGCCTGAGGGTGGTGGACGTGCTGGAGAAGGGCGGAAAGGGTTTGAACCTTACGTACGAGGTGAGGGACGGCATAGCCAAGCACTCGAAGGGGATGGGAGCGGTCGATAACCCGAAATACCGCCCGGAGACGCTCGAAGGGCAGGTCGTCAGGATATCCGACCTCGTCGCCTACGCGAACCACGACCTCGACGACGCCATAAGGGCGGGGATCATAACCATAGAGGACGTCCCGAAAGAATGCGTCGGCGCGCTAGGCAGAACCAATTCCGAGCGGATCAACAGAATGGTCACGGATATAATCACGGAGACCCTCAAATTTGACGGTGAGAAGGTGGCCGCCAGCGCTGAGGTCGAGCAGGCCATGGTGGAGCTGAGGGGGTATCTCTTCAATACCGTATATATGAACGAAAAGATCAAGAACAATTTTATAAAAGCGACGAAGGTTATAAGGGAGCTTTACCAGTACTTCTGTGAAAACGAGGGCGAGTTCCGGAAACTCTACAAAAGGAGCTCCAGGGAAGGGGAAACCGTCGAGCGCGCGGTGTGCGATTTTATAGCGGGCATGACGGACTCCTACGCGATCAGCATGTACGAAAGCATATTCCTCCCCAGAAGGTGGCAGGGGGATTTAAGCACATTTTAATATCGTCCTGTTCAGGTATGTTTATGGGCTTGTTATAGAGCGTTAATCCTAGGAATCAACCCCTTGCATTAAATAAGCAGAACGTTGTAAAGGTGCGAAGTGATAAAGCTGGGCTCTGTATCGTTTATGAATGCAAAACCGCTGACGTTCGCGCTCGAGAACGGCCTCGTGGAGCACGACTTCAGCATTACGCTGACCCCCCCTTCGGACCTCTCATCGATGTTATCGAGAAAAGAGATAGACATTGGGCTCATCCCCGTCGCGGAATTCCTCAGGAGAAGGTCTTACTCCGCCGTACCCGGCATCTCCATATCGTCATACGGGAAGGTGGACAGCGTCGTGCTCCTGTCGAATACCGCACTAACGGACATTAAAAGGGTCGCGGTCGACCGGAGGTCGCAGAGCTCTACAGCGCTGCTGAGGATCATTCTTGAAACATTTAACGGCCTGTCCCCGGCCTACTACCCGAGAGAAACGGGCAAGGACTTTTTAATAGACGTCGATGCGGGGATGATAATCGGTGATACGGGGCTCGAATTGACCCATACCCCTCCCCGGGGTTATGACGTCCATGACCTGGGGGAGATATGGACCGGAGAGACCGGACTCCCTTTCGTATACGCCGTCTTCGCGGTAAACGAGGGCGTGGATCTGGGACGGAACCTGGACGCGCTCCATAAATCCAGGGACTACGGGCTCGGCATTACAGGCGAAATAGCGAAGACCGAGTCGGTGAGGACGGGAATCAACGAGGGCGTATGCTATAAATATCTGACTGAAAGGATAAAGTACGGTCTCGGCGAAAGGGAGATCGAAGCGATCGGCAGATACAGCGAATATCTATCCCGTCTGGGCGAGTCCGAAGAAATTTCCCGAATCAAGATATATTCACGATAGCAAGAACGATTGGAGGGAATCAGATTGAGCAAGATAACGATGAGACTCGGACACAGCCCCGACCCGGACGACGCCTTCATGTTTTACGGCATAGCCTCAGGCAAAGTGACTTCGGACAAGATCGATTTCGAGCACGTGATAGAAGACATTCAATCCCTGAACTTGCGCGCGCTCAATAAAGAACTTGAAACTACCGCAATCTCCGCGCACGGATACCTGAAAGTACAGGACGATTACAGAATCATGTCCTGCGGGGCGAGCATGGGAGAGGGATACGGGCCGATAGTGGTTTCGAAAGAGCCCGTAACGAGCCTCGAAGGAAAAGAGATAGGAGTGCCGGGAAAGCTCACCTCCGCTTACCTCCTCCTCTCCATATTCGCCGACGGATTCATACCAGTTGAGATGCCGTTTGACGAGATAATGCCCTCAGTCGCGAGGGGGGATATAGAGACCGGGCTCCTCATACACGAGGGACAGCTCACGTATAAGGACGCCGGGCTTCACATGCTATTCGACATAGGCGAGCTCTGGGCGAAAGACACGGCGCTCCCGCTCCCTCTCGGGCTTAACGTCGTGAAGAGGGACATAGGAGAGGGGCTTCAGAGGGAGATTCTGAGGGCCCATAAGGAGAGCATCGAGTACGGGCTGGCGCACAAAAAAGAAGCGCTCGAATACGCAATGAAATACGGCAGGGGTATCGGCGAGGACGTCGGGGAGAAATTCGTGCTTATGTACGTAAACGAATACACGCTAGGACTCGGGGAGAGAGGAAAGGCCGCGCTCGAATATTTCTTCAACAGGGCTTACGACAAAGGGATTATAAAGGAAAAGTGCAAGGCTCGATATACTCGAAATCTAGATTCCGGATACGGAATCCCCTCCTCATATCAATCACCAATAAATATTCTCGACCGGGATAGAGTAAGGGTTCAACAGGCCTTATAATAATCGATAACTCGCAACACAGGATAGGAGCGGTGTAATGCCCAAGGAATACGGATACCTCATAAACGGCAAGTGGCTGAAAGGCAGAAAGAAGAGGGAGATAAGAAGCCCCTATAACGGAGAGACCGCCGGAATAGTGAGCGTCCCCGACCGCGAGACCGCTATAGGCTCAATAGGTCCGGCCGAGAGCGCGTACGGGAAATGGAGAGAAAGCCCGAGCCACAAGCGTAGCGGTATATTGAGAAAAATAGCCGAGGGGATCGCCGCGAGGAAAGAGGAGTTCGCCAGGACGCTCGTGCTCGAAGGGGGAAAACCGCTTAAGACAGCGAGGGTCGAGGTGGGCCGCGCCGTAACGACATTCTCCGTCGCGGCCGAGGAAGCGAACAGGACCTCCGAAGGCGAGGTTATCCCGATCGACATAGCGCCCGGAAGCGATGGGATGTTCGGGTTGGCGAGACGCTTTCCGTTAGGGGTCGTCATAGGCATATCCCCGTTTAATTTCCCGCTCAACCTCGTCGCACATAAAGTCGCCCCGTCGATAGCGTCGGGGAACGCGATGGTGCTCAAGCCCGCGTCCCAGACCCCGCTCTCTGCGCTTATGCTGGGAGAGGTCGTCAGCGAGGCGGGACTGCCCGACGGACTGCTCAATATATTGCCCGTGCCCGGCGCGGAGATAGAGGCCGTGATAGACGACGACAGAGTGAAGAAGGTCTCATTCACCGGGAGCGACGCCATAGGGTGGGAGCTCAAAAGGAAATATCCGAAAAAGAAGGTTACGCTCGAGCTCGGGGGCAACGCTGCGACCATAATAGACGAGGACCCGCCCGACCTCGATTTCGCCGCGAGCAGGAACGCGTGGGGCGCATTTTACCAGGCCGGTCAAAGCTGCATATCCGTGCAGAGGATGTATGTGCATGAAAAGATATTCGACAGGTTCATAAGCAAATTCGTCGAAGAGACCAGAAAGTTAAGGCTGGGCGACCCGATGCTCGAGGACACGGACGTGGGCCCGGTCATAGACGCGGCGTCAGCCGACAGGATAATGGCGTGGATAGAGGACGCAATAGACAGGGGAGCGACGCTCCTTACGGGCGGGAAGAGGGAGGGCTCTCTCATCGAGCCCGCGATACTGACGGGCGTGCCCCCCGGATGCGACGTCAGCAAGGGCGAGGTGTTCGGGCCGGTCGTGCACGTAGAGAGGTACTGGGATTTCGACGAGGCCCTTAAGGCCGTCAACGACTCACGCTACGGGCTACAGGCAGGGGTCTTTACCAAGGACATCAAGAAGGCGTTTAAGGCCTACAGCGCGCTCGATGTAGGAGGGGTGGTCGTGAACGACTATCCGAGCTTCAGGGTCGAGAACATGCCCTACGGGGGGGTCAAGGACTCGGGCGTCGGGAAGGAAGGCGTCCGGTACGCGATCGAGGAGATGACCGAACTGAAACTCATGGTGGTCAATCTCAATTACTGAGCGGGTAGCGCGGGACCCTCTCGCATTATTCGCTGATCTTGCCCAGGATATTCTTACTCAAAAGTAATTCATACGTTTTGGTGCCGCTCTTTTCAGAGGCGAATATTCTCAAATCGTCCGGGTGGTCGATGTCGAGCCCTACCCTTTCGTTCTCGTAATATTCAACCCGGATGCCCTTCCCGTCCGCCTCCTCGATGTGCTTCCTGAAGCTGTCGTGGCCGAACCGGGACGGGATAGCGTCGGGAGGGGTTCTCAATATGGCGTTCGTACCCAGCTTGTCCCTCGCGGGGACGAGTATGACCGAGGGGGATACCGATTGCCTCGCGACGATAAAGTCGATGTCCTCCGTTCTTATCAGGGGGGCATCGCCCGGAATAACGAGCACCGATCCGGCTCCCATATCCCCGCATATCCGGGACGCCCGGTCGACAGAATCGCTCTCCCCGTTCTGCTCGGTCTCTTCGATGACTTCGACCCCCATTCGCCCGGCTATCTTCACCGCGGCCCTGTCCATCGTCACGACGAATACACGGTCCAGGAGCTTTGATCCCCTGAGCGCCGTGAGTACGTCCTCGAGCATCGCGTAGGCAAGCTCGGTCCTCACGTCCTGCGGCAGTATCGAGGACAGTCTTTCTTTTGCTTTAGAGAGGTCTTTTACGGGAACGATCGCGAATTTCATATGAGGTCTTTTCGTGCTCGGACATAGACGGCGCGCCCGCGATAAGGGCGCATTTTGAGACCAGTTAATGATACCAGTATTTTCTCAAAGTCAGTAATATTCGAAATCGGGATCAGAGGCAGAGACGGGCCCGCTCCTGAATTGGATATTATGGCGGCATGCAAGTTATACTAATCCCGCCTATGTCGAATACAGACGCGGACCGCTCGAGAGCAGAGCTCGAATCAGAGCTCAGGAAAGCCATAACCGGCGAAGTGTGTTTCGATACCCTCAGCAGAACCCTCTACAGCACGGACGCGAGCAATTACGAAATAGAGCCTGTCGGCGTCGTCATACCGAGGACGGAGGAGGACGCGGCGGCCGCAGTCGATACCGCACGGAAGCTCGGCTTCGCGATACTGCCCAGGGGAGGGGGGACGAGCCTTGCCGGGCAGGCCGTGGGAGAGGCGCTCGTCATCGATTTTTCGAAGTACCTGAACAGCGTCATCGAAATAAACCCCGAGGCAAAAACCGCGCGCGTCCAGCCGGGCGTATACATTGAGCAGATGAACCGGCAGCTCGGGCGGTACGGACTCATGTTCGGCCCCGACCCGTCCACGGTCAGGATAGCGACCGCGGGAGGCGTCGTCGGGAATAACGCCACGGGGGCCCATTCCATACTCTATGGAATGGCGGGGGACAACGTCGAGGCCGCAAGGATCCTGCAGGGCGGAAATCCAATCGAGCTCAGAGCCCTCGGCGAAGACGGGCTCCTCGCGCGGGCGAAGGAGGGGGGGAGCGCGGGGCTTCTGTTTAAGAGCCTGGCCGCGCTGCGTGAAAAATATTCGGAGGCGATAAAGCGCGACTTCCCGAAGCACTGGCGGAGGGCGTCGGGCTACAGCCTGAACTATTTTCTCGAATCCCCGTTTAATCCGGCCAGGCTGCTCGCGGGCGCGGAAGGCACTCTCGGCGTCGCGACCGAATTCACTCTCAAGCTCGTGCCGAGGTCCGAATTTACCGGGCTCGCCATACTCCAGTTCGGGAGCATCATTTCCGCTATGGAGGCCGTGCCCGAAATTCTCGGGCATAGCCCTTCCGCGATCGAGCTCATAGACTCCATGCTCATAAACCTGGCGAGGTCTCACGCGGGCTTCAGCGCCATGCTCTCGTTCGTCGATGGTGAGCCCGAGGCCCTTCTCGTTGTGGAATTCTACGGAGCGAGCGAAGCCGAGGTAAGAAAAAAGACCGGGGGTCTCGCTGCTTCGTTAAAGGAAAGAACGGGCGTACGCAAAATCAATTACGCCTTCAGCCCGGAGGAGCAGGCGAACATATGGGGAGTGAGGCGGGCTGGACTCGGGATAATGATGAGCAGAAGGGACGACCATAAACCCATTCCGTGCATAGAAGACGTCTCCGTCCCGGTCGACAGACTGCCTGAATATGTGCGCGACGTGTCGGAGCTTATCAAACGGCTCGGGACAACGGCCGGATTCTACGGGCACGCGAGCGCGGGCTGTCTCCACATAAGGCCGCTTGTGAACCTGAAAACCGGAGGAGGCGTCCTGATGATGAAAGAGCTCATGGACGAAGCCTTCAAGCTCGCGCTCAGGTACGGGGGCGTGATGAGCGGAGAGCACGGGGACGGCTGTCAAAGAAGCTACCTCAACGAGAAGCTGTTCGGGGCCGAGCTCTACAGGGCGATGAAGGGGCTTAAAGAGGCGTTTGACCCCGAGGGCATATTCAATCCCGGAAAAGTCGTTGACCATGCCAGGCCCGACGAGAACCTCAGATACAAAAACAGATCAGGCTCGATCGAAATCAGGACCGGCCTCGACTGGTCGTCCGACAACGGATTTCCGCAGGCGGTGGGGATGTGTAACGGTCAGGGCGTGTGCAGGAAGCTGGGCGAGGGGGTAATGTGTCCTTCTTTTATGGCCACACGCGACGAGAGGGACTCGACCAGGGCGCGCGCCAACGCGCTCAGGGCCGTGCTCTCCGGGGAGCTCGGGAAAGAGGCGCTCATAGGCAAGGAGATGCACGGCGTCTTTGATCTGTGCATATCGTGCAAGGCCTGCAAGACGGAGTGCCCGTCGAGGGTGGACGCGGCCAAGATGAAGACCGAGTTCCTTTCCAACTACAACGCAGCGCACGGTATGAGTATGAGGGACCGCGTTCTCTCGGACGTCCACGAAGCGAGCCGTATCGCTTCGCTCGCCCCCGGGTTATCGAACATCCTTATCGGGAACCCGGTCACGAGACTGATTTTATCGGGTATCGGGATTCACAGGGAGCGGTCTCTGCCGAAGGTGGCCGGGGAGAGCTTCACGGCATGGTTCGACGCGAGGAAAGCGCGTCCGAAAACATCAGGCAGGAAGGTACTCTTTTTTCATGACACGTGGGTGACGTACTACCATCCGGAGGTTGGGAAATCGGCGGTCGAGCTGCTCGAGGCCGCCGGATACGAGGTGTTGCTCGAGCGGCGGAGGGCCTGCTGCGGGAGGCCCATGCTCAGCAAAGGGAGAATCGAGCAGGCCAGGGAGATGGCGCGAAAAAACGTCTCGCTCCTCGCAAAATATGCGGCCGAAGGCATCCCCGTCGTAGGTACTGAGCCGAGCTGCATACTCACGTTCAGGGACGAATACCCCGATCTCCTGCCGGGGGACGGAGACGCCAAATCGCTCGCCGGGAACTCGTTTCTGCTCGAGGAGTTTTTATACCGCGCGCAGGGGGGACGAGGGCCCGGAATTGAATGGAGCGGAGACGCTCAGGAGGTCTTATACCACGGGCACTGTCACGAGAGGTCTCTCACCGGAGTCGAGGCGCCCCTCGGCATGCTCGGCCTCGCGGGCATACGAGCGAGGGAGAGCGGGGCCGGGTGCTGCGGCATGGCCGGGGCCTTCGGGTATGAGAGCGAGCACTACGAGGTTTCGAGAACAATCGGTGAAGACCGTTTATTCCCCGCCGTGAGAACCGCCTCACCCGAAACCGTCATAGCGGTCTCGGGCGTATCCTGCAGGCATCAGATAGAGCACTTCACGGGCAGGAAGGTGAAGCACATAGCAGAGGTGCTTGCGGGCAGGATCAACAAACACGCCCGATAAATTCCCTCAGAAAATTCACGAGCCTCGTGAAATCCCCGGGCGCACTCCCCGGCTGCCTGAGACCCCCGCCTATTTCGAGCTGCATCGAGGGTATGCCCAATCTTGCCGCCGAGAACCTTGTAACGGTCATCTGCCTCTGAGCCGGGAATACGTCCTCAGAGCCGAGCGATATGCCGTTTGATGCGGCAGCATTATTCAGCTCGTCAAATATTCGGTGACCGCCGTTTAGGAACTCCCTGCCGCTTCCCGCTCCGGGGAAGACGTCGCCCGGACTTTCAGTGCCTGTGCCGTGCAGGTCGAGTAAAAATACTATCCCGTATCTCCCCGCTATTTCGGAGAGTCTCGCCTTAAACGGGGATTCGTCCGAGTAATTGGGGTCTATCGGAGACAGCCTGTCCGTATAGAGCGCATGACACCCCGTCAGGGAATGAAGCATGACGGCGAGCGCCCCCGTGTAGAACTCCTGCCTCTTCAAACTGCCCATGCGCACGTGCGCGGTCGCGTGAGGGGCCGTGACGATGACAGGGACGCGTCCTTTTATATGATGTATCCCGTCCGTGCCTTCCTCCGCATGCACTTTGTAACTATTTTTTATATGCGACTCGAACCTGAGCGCGAAATCGACGGGGTCGGTGAAAGCGAGTGACGAGTGAGTCCTCCATATCCCGTCCTGAATCCTGTTCCCGCCGGAGACGACGTCCTTTAACAGAGGCCCGGGCTCGTAGCAGAAAAATTCCGCGACGGGGTTTTTGATCCTCGACCTTCTGAAGAGGCCCGAGCTGACCCCCTCCACCCTGTCGAGCTCCTCGATCCTCAAAGTCGGGCTCTCCATGATGTAGAGCTCGCCCGACACCGTAGAGTCCGATTCGCCGTCGAATACTGCGGCCGGGTACCCCCGCCCCGTATCGTATAGTCGCCCGGGGACCTCGAGTATCCCCGAGAGCCTGCAGTCCCGCATGTAGCAGCTCCTCTCTTCCCCGCGCTGGAGCGTGCCGTAAACGAAGATTTTATCGATTAGACCCGACATCTCTACCTGTTCGGACGCGCAGCTTTTCCGGAGTGGATAATTTCGCCGCGGACCATGACCATTCCGACATTCCGCGCGGTCGATGAAATCACGGAGAGATACGGGTCGCCCGATCCGGCGCCGTTATCGAGGAATATCAGGTCGGCCTCTTTTCCGGGCTCGATGCTGCCGGTCTTACGCTCGAGATAGAGGGCCCCTGCCCCCCCGAGCGTCGCCGCATAGACGGCAACATACGCGGCCCTCTGCCCCTGGGACTCCGACATGAGGAGATGCAGGAACCTCATCTCCTCGAAAAAGTCGAGATTATAGTTGCTCGACAAACCGTCTGTCCCCATTCCTATCCTTTCGAACTTCGCGTATTCCTTTACGGGAGGGGCCCCGACCTGAAGAAAAAAATTGCTCCTCGGACAAAGAACCAGGGCCGCGTCGTGCTCGCGCAGCTCCCGCGCCTCTTTCACGCTCACCTGCACCATGTGAACGAGAGTGATTCTCGTGCCGTCGAGCAGGCCCAGTTTCCCGAGATACGAGACAGGCGAGTCCGACGGGGGCCTTCTGAAGGGTGTTTTATCTATAAGCGGGAATATCTTGTTTTCGATGCTGTTTTCCTCACCCCTCACGAACTTTACCTCGTCCGGGCTCTCGGCAAGGTGGATGCCGAGGGGGACGCCGTTCCGCCTGTGAGACCTGAGCGTTTTTTTCAGCACCCCTGGACTGCACGAATATGGTGAATGCGGGAAGAGCCTTTCCTCGAAGAGCGCGCCCTTTTCGAGAGACGAGAAATCCGTCCGCCGTTCATTGCTGTCGAGTATTTCTTTGAAGAGCACCGCCCTTAACCCCGAGGATTTAAGGAGCGGTTTGTCCAGGCCGCCGTATGAGGATATTTCCCCTACGGTCGTAACCCCCGAACGGATGTTAGCTTCGATTCCGTCCGCTACCGATGTTATTATCTCTCCGATTGTAACGCCCGCCCTTTTTTCCTTTATTATCTGCCCGAGCCAGCCTGTGAAGCCCCTGAAGCCGCGGAGCCTCCCGTGCATCCACCCTAGCTCAAGATGGGTATGGGCATTGACGAAGCCGGGCAGGAGTATCCCCTTTCCGAGGTCCATTTCGTTAATACCTTTATAGCGTTTCCTGAGGGCCGCGGATTTTCCGATCTCCCTGATCTTTCCGCCTGAGATCAGTACGGATGCGTTTTTCAAGGGTTTGGAGGAAACAGGCAGAACCGTTTCGGCAGTCAGTATCAGCTTTTCCATAATAAGACCGAATGTCCCCGTATCAGGTATGGTGGCGAGCGAAATATCTCATCACGGAGAATGAATCTATCATTCCGCCGGGAGCGAGCTTATCCTTCCTATCAAATCGTCGCTCAGAGTGCCGTAAGCGACCTCTTCCACCGCCCCCCTCATTCTAATCGACCAATCCGGCCTTATTTCAATATCGAGCTCGCCGCCCGGCATGGATACGGTCACCTTGCTGTCGGTAAGGCCGTTCCTCACGCATGCCGCGGCGACCGCGCAGGAGCTGCTCCCCGAGGCGAGCGTGTAGCCGGCCCCGCGCTCCCAAATCATTATCTCGACCCTGTCGCCTGACAGGACGTGAGCGAACTGGACGTTCGTACGGTTGGGGAAGAGCTCGGCTGTCTCGATCAAGGGCCCGAGGAGCCTCGTGTACCCTTCGTCGAGCGTCTCCGAGAACACGACGCAGTGCGGGTTGCCGACGGAAACGGCCGTGAACCTGAGCACCTCGCCCTCGATCCTCATCTCCTCGTTCACTACCTCCCTCTCTTCCCCCCGCACCGGTATCAGCCGGCTATCGAAAGTCGCGGTCCCCATCTCCACGGTAACGAACGGGACCCTGCCGTCTCTTACCTCGAGCTCGGCCGTGACTACGCCTCCGGGCGTATCGATTGTAAATTCCTTCTTATCCGTGTGACCGTGCTCGTAGAGATACTTGGCGAATATCCTGAGCCCGTTCCCGCTCTTCTCGGCTTCGCTCCCGTCCGGGTTGAGTATCCTCAAGCCGAAGGCGGCCCTGGCCGAAGGCCCGAGGAGCAGGATACCGTCCGAGCCGATACCGTAGTTCCTGTCGCAAAGGAGTCTTATAGCGGCGGGCGTGAGCTCGAAAGAAATCCGGGAGCCGTCGAGCACGAAATAATCATTCCCGAGCCCGTGTGATTTTACGAATTCGTTCATATATCATGACCTCGACAATCTCGATAAGAGAACATATCTATTCATACTACGCGTTCAGATTTATTGTCAGGCGCCCACCCGCGACAGCGCATGTTCCGGGAACAGGATTAGACCTACTCCATTATTACCCTTCCGTAAAGCCCGTCCGTTCTGAGCTTCGAAGCGGTTTCCTCGGCGTCCTGCTTATCATCGTAACGCCCGACCCTGACCCTCCAGTAGTTATCACCGCTCACCTCTATCGACTCCACCCTGACGTCATCGTACTCGCCGTCGAGCTCCCGCTTTAGCGTCAGCGCCTTGCCCTCCTCCGAGAACGACGCGACCTGCACGGTGTAGAGCGGCTGAAAGTAGCTGCCCCCTCTGGTGGAAGGCGTCGAGATGACCTCGACCTTGACCTCGACCGTGCCTTTCGCGACCATTCCGATCGACTGCGCCGCTGCATACGAGAGATCGATGATACGGCCTCTCACAAACGGCCCCCTGTCGTTTATCTCCACAATTACGTCCCTGCCGTTCTCCAAATTCGTTACCCTTACTACCGTGCCCATCGGGAGGCTCTTGTGAGCCGCCGTATAGGCGTACTTGCTGAATCGCTCACCGTTGGCCGCGTTATTGTTGTGCTCCTCTATCCCGTACCAGGAAGCCGTCCCGACCTGGGTAGAGCCCCGCTCGGTATAACCGCCCGAAGGGGCTTCCTCCCGCGGTATGGGGGTCGATTCGACACTTTTTTTTGCGCATGAGAATACAACTGGGAGAATCAACAATAATAGAAGTAATCTATTATTCATGCTCTCGAAAATTGATGACAGAGGACGGGCTATAAGAGGAACCCTAACTATGAAGAGGATCCCGGATCGGCGCTCTCCGGCAGCGATATTACTTCTATGCTGACCCTCGCCGTGCCCATGTTCAGAATCCCAAGCGTAACAGCCGCCGCCCGCGAGAGGTCGATTATACGACTCTTAACAAACGGCCCTCTGTCGTTCACCCTGACTATTACCTCTTTACCGTTGCCCAGGTTCTTGACCCTTATCAACGTCCCGAACGGAAGCTCCCTGTGGGCTCCTGTGTATTCGTCCTTGTCATAACATTCGCCGCTCGCGGTTTTCCTGCCGTGCAGAGAGCTCGCATACCAGGAGGCGTTGCCGTACTGACGAACCTCCTGAGCGCAAACCAAAGGCACAGCGAATACGATAAGCAGCAATATTGAGAATAAGCCTACATTTTTATTCATGACCCTTTATTTCAGTATTTTACTATTTTCGCTTAATTTTCTTGAGATTGTCAAGGATTCGAATAAAATAACTGAAAATGCAAAAGGACAATAAATGCAATATAAACCAGAAGAATTCTCATTAATAAGGCGGCTTCCGCCCTATGTATTCACGATCGTCAACGAGCTTAAATCCAAAGCGAGGGCGAGGGGCGACGACATCATAGACCTGGGAATGGGTAATCCGGACCAGGCGACTCCCGACCATATCGTAAAAAAATTAATAGAGGCATCGAAGGACCCGAGAGCCCACAGGTACTCCGCTTCTGCCGGCATACCGAAATTGAGAAGGGCGGTCGCGGGATGGTATAAGAAGAATTACGACGTCGAGCTCGACCCCGATACGGAAGTCGTTACCACGATCGGCTCGAAAGAAGGGATATGCCACCTCATGCTGTCAATACTCTCACCCGGCGACACGGTTATCGTTCCCAACCCTTCTTATCCGATTCATATCTACTCCGTTATTATTTCGAGGGGCGACGTCCACAGCGTCCCGTTCACGAGGGACTCGAACATTCTCCAGGGGATAGAGAACGCGGTTAAAGAGACCTGGCCAAAACCGAAGGTGCTCATGATCTCGTTCCCTAACAACCCCACGTCGACGGTGGTGGACCTCGGTTTCTTCAGGGACATCTACGAGCTCGCGAGGGAAGCGGGACTAATCGTCGTGCACGATTTCGCATACGCCGAGCTCTGTTTCGACGGCTACAAGGCCCCGAGCTTCCTTCAGATCCCGGGCGCAAAGGATATCGGGGTCGAATTCTACTCCCTGTCCAAAAGCTACAACATGCCCGGGTGGAGGGTGGGTTTCATGGTGGGGAACGCTAGGATAGTATCCGCGCTCAAGCGTATAAAGAGTTACATGGACTACGGCATATTCACCCCTATTCAGGTCGCCGCAATCGCGGCGCTCAGCGGACCGCAGGAGTGCGTCGAGGACATCAGAAAACTATACAAATCGAGAAGGGACAAGCTCGTCGACGGTCTCGCAAAGTCGGGATGGGAGATACCGAAACCCAAAGGGACGATGTTCGTCTGGGCCGAGATACCCGACGAATTCAAGAGCATGGGGTCTCTCGAGTTCTCGAAGCTGCTCATAGAAAAGGCAAAGGTAGCCGTATCTCCCGGCATCGGCTTCGGAAACTATGGTGAAGGACACCTGAGGTTCGCTCTCGTCGAGAACGAGAAAAGGATCATGCAGGCCGTAAGGGGGATAAGGAAGTTCCTCAATAGTTACTGACGCGCATTATATCGTACGCGCGGTTTGAACCCGTAAGGGGCCGAATAGAAGTCCTTCAATAGTCGAAATTGAAAAAGACGTCGGCTCCCGCCTGCTCGCCTATCTCGCTCTCGAGCGTCAGGAAATCGAACACCCTGTATTCGATGACGGCCCTGTTGGCCGTGACTGTGGACGAAGGAAGACCCGGACTGAAGAAATAACGCTCGTAGAAATACCTTTCATAAGACAACCGCTCATACCCTATGTAGAGGTCGTCTGTCAGATATTTGCCTATCTCGAGGTGAGTGTCCCTGAACCCGGTCTGGCCGCCCTTGATGGTCATCACGTCTATGGCAAGCTCTTCGCCGAGGGCTTCCCTCAGCTCGCCCACCGCCATCGTGCCCAAAACCTCTCCCGCTTTCTCCTGAATTTGCACCCTCTCGTCCGTACCGAGCGTCTCCGACGAAGTGCCGAACACGAGATAGGACACTATTTCGTTTTCATCGAGCGGAGGGTCGCTCGAAAGCTGAATCCTCGGTTTCTCCGCAGTGCCCGTGATGTTAATATAGACCTCCACGCCCGATACCTCATACGTCGCGCGCAGGTCGAGGAACGGATCCGCGATATCCTTCCCTCTGAAGCTCACCGTACCGTTCTCAATCTTGAAGAGCCTGCCCATGAACTGGTAATCACCTCTTATGACATCAATATTCCCCGAGATGGTGTAAGGCTCATTATAGTTCTTATCGACGTCGAGCTTCCCTTCGACCTCGATGTTCGCACCCGCGCCCTTTACCCGCGATTCCTTGGGAATATCGAGGCTGAGGTCAAGCGCAATGTACTCCTCGACAAAATCCTCTTTTTTCTCTCCTGTGAATATGAACTCTTCCTTGTCCGCATCTTTTTCGTCGATAAATTTTATGTTCTCGATCTCCTTAAGGGGTTTGTCGGGTACAGTGACTTTGACATTGTTCGCCGTGATGCTCCCTTTAATCGACGCGTTCATGAATTTCCCCTGCACCTCCAGATCGCCGTCGAGGTTCGCGGTAACTTCAGCCGGATATGTTTTTACGAGCAGGCCGGACATTTTCCCCTTACCCGTGTATGAGAGGTCCCGGAAATCTACGCTGCCCTCGAAGACCCCTTCTCCCCCGCCTGTATCGATTATGGCGGGGCGGAGCTTTCCGTATTTCCCGGTCATATCCATGATCGCCTTATCTATGTGAATTTTATTACGCAGCGCCAGTATCTTCATAGTCATATCCCGGAGCTCGAGACTGCCGGTGACGTTGGGATCGACCCCCGTTCCCTCGGCGACGATGTCCACTAGAAGCTTCCCGTTTATTTCCTGAATCTCTTCATTGAAGATGGCCAGCGGGCTTATATCGACTCCCTTCGATTTTATTACCGCTCTATACTCGGCCTCTCTGATGCTTTTATCGATATTCTCGGGATCGAAATTCAGCTTCGCGTCACAAACCGCGGAAAGGATCTCTTCCTTTCCGCCCCATATCTTCAAATCGAGGCCCATTTTATTATCGGAGAAAAAGAACGAGAGCTTGAGCTCGTCGCTCTTGAATTTCATATACTCGAGGTTCTTCACCATGATATCGGCCCTCAAGTCCGGATGCTTGAGCGAAGAACCTAATTTTATTTCTCCCGTCATCTGGCCCTTTACCGGGAATTCTATGCCCAACAGCTCGGATGCGTCGAGGAGGCTTAATTTTTCGAGCCTGACCGATCCGTCCACGCTCTCGTCGAAACCGAGAACGAGATCCCCGACCATAAAGTTATCTTTATGATACAGGTTGAAGGAACTCACCTTCACTCTATCCTTGAACAATGAAATAAGAACGGGCTTACGGTTTTTAAAAACGGCATTTCTGAAATTCATGACGACATTATCCAGCTCAAGCTTCGTTTCCTCTTTGCCGAGATCCCTGATATTAAAATCAAAGGAATATTTCCTTTTCGCGGTTTCCTGTACGTCGAACGTCCCGTCTATTTCGCCGCCTCTGCTCCCGGCCTTGAAATTGACCGTCTGGATTTCCCTGCCCTGCACGTCTATCCCCTTCACTTCCGCGGCCGCTTTGAATTTCAGGTCGTTGATATCGAGAAAGCTGCGCGCGCTCAATTCGATCTTCTTCATCCTCAACCGCATTTCCTCATACGTAATATCCGAGCCTGTGACGTCAACGATGATGTTAGGGTTCTGAAAACTCCCCTCGATGCGGCCGCTGAGGCCGAGGCTCCCCCCGACATGATGAGCGGGCGCGAGTTTCGAGAGGAAATTGAGGTTCTTTACGTTTATCTCGTACTTGACGCCTTCTCCGCCGGTGCTGCCGAGCCGGCCGGATGCATTCATGCTAAAGGGCTCGGACTCCAGGACAAGGGATCTGATATCGATCGATGTTCCGTTATAACTCGTATCCACGACTGCTCTTTTTAGATTCAGGTCGAATATCTTTGAAGCCCCCGCCTCGCCGCGCAACGCAACCTCAAAGCCCTTGGGAAAGACCTCGGCGGTGCTCAAAGACCCTTTAATCTTGAGATCCGAATTAAAATCGCTCCTGTACTTTTCATCATTAAGCAAGGGAGCGAAATTCGTCTTGAGGAAGCCCGCGTCCAGATCGTAATCTATTTTCGAGCCCGCGAGCGATACAGGGCCTTTTAGCTTGATCTCCCCGACCCCTCCGCCGGTTAAGCTCATTTCGCCTATATCCAGCCCGGCTGTAAACTCGCGGGACCTGCTCCATCCGGCTGTAACTTTCAGCTTCGAATTGATAACCGCGTCTATATTTTTGTTGATACCCTCGCCGAGAGGACCGTTTCTTTTCTCCACAAGCTCCAGGACCCGTGGGACCTTGAGAGACCGGAGGTCGAGCCGTATGTCCGCCAGGTTATACTTTGCCCTGTCGCTCATCTCCAGAAGATCGATGGTTCCGTCAAACGACGCGTCCCCGAAGCTTGCGCTCAGGCTGCCTTTATTTAATGCTACGTGCGTGTTCTCCACGGCGACCGACTCGACCCCGCCCGTGAGACCGCTCTGCAGCGCCGAAGAGTCCCTGAGCCTCATCTTCCCCGTAGCGTGCAAATCCCTCCATTGAAAGGAACTACCCTGCGCCTCAATATCGAGGTTGAGGGTCCCGACGTCGGGGATGTCGATACCGTTTATGACCCCCTTCAGGCTAAACTTCGGGTCCATCATATTGATTATGGTCCCCTTTCCCGAAACCGCCGCGCCCAGATAATTGAAAACGAGGCTCTCGACATCGAACTTATCGGGCAGCTCCTTGTTCGAATATACGGCCTTGCCCTTTATGTTTTCAAAATACAGTTTTTCATAATTCATGCTTTCGTAGGCGACCGTCAGATGAGCGTCACGAAGATCAAGCTCCGCTTTGTCGGCTATCTTGAACATGTTCAAGGATAAATCCGCATTCGACAGCTCGAAGATCGAGTTCTCCCCCCTGGCCTCGTCCTCGATCGTCATTTCCGCGTCCACGATAGAACCGTTCTGGATAAAGATGTTCCAGTCGGGGTTAGGCCTTTTTTCTTTCATCATTAACTTCTGAAACTCCTGAAAATTCCATGTATCGTCCTTGTAATGGACAAGATTTATCCGGATACCCGTCATCCTGACTTCGTGAAGCGGGATCACCTTGCTGAAGAGCATCGAGCCGTCGAGTATAAGGGGGAGGGAGTAATCTATGTAAATCTCGTCGCAATCGACGAACTTCTCTTTCCCTATTTGGAAAGAAACGTTCCTGAGGGTCATGCCTTTAAGAAAATTGCCTTCAATGCTCCCGATTGTGAAATCCTGGGCCGTAAGGGTGCTGACGATGGCGTTGGTCGTGATCTTGACGAACTGCCTGAAGTAATGGGTCTGAATTATTAGAACGATTACAGCGGACAATAAAAGCAGCAACAGAAGAAATATAAATATAGGTTTTAGGACTTTCGAACGCATAGCCTATCCTGTGAATTATAACACATGCCCCCCGCCCTCTCGATACAAATGACGGGGACGCGCGCTCTTGCGACATCGGATGGAATCGTTTTCCTTCATCGGGAGGCAAATCGCTCTCACTCCGCAGATAGGCTTATACGGCTGTAAATCTTCCATATTCCACGCATAACTTGCTAAGGCACCTCCCGTCAGATAATATTTTTCCCGACTCTCGCTTAACCGAATTTCCTATGCCTAAACTCACGATAGACGGAATCGAAATAGAAGTCGAAGACGGCCTCAACCTGATACAGGCGGCTTCACGGGTCGGCATCGAAGTCCCGCATTTTTGCTACCACCCGGCCTTGAGCGTCGTGGCTCAGTGCCGGCAATGTCTCGTCGAGGTGGAGGGGGTCCCGAAGGTCATGCCCGCCTGCAATACTTTTGTCAGAGAGGGCCTGATAGTCAAAACCAATACCGATAAGGCGATAAAAGCCAGAAGGGCGACAGTAGAATTCACTCTCATCAATCACCCCCTCGACTGCCCCATATGCGATAAGGGCGGGGAATGCCCGCTCCAGCTCACTACGGTCAAGCACGGGCCGGGACACAGCAGGTTCGAAGGGCCGGAAGAGAAAAAGGTCAGACGGAAATACTACCTCAGCGACAGGATACTCTATGACCCGAACCGGTGCATCATGTGCACCAGGTGCGTCAGGTTTACAGACGAAATCACGAAAACCGGGGAGCTTGGATTCGACGGCAGGGGTTTCAGGAAAAAGATCGTCGTCTTCCCGGGTCAGAACCTCGACAACGAGCTCTCGGGAAATGTTACGGACCTCTGCCCCGTAGGGGCGCTCCTCAACAAGGACACCCTTCACGAGGAGAGGGTCTGGTACTGGAAATTCACGGACAGCGTCTGCACGCTCTGCAGTAACGGATGCAATATTACAGTCGGCGTCGACCCGCGTAAGGGAGAGGTGTCGAGGGTAAGGCCGCGAACGAATATGGACGTGAACGAATATTGGATATGCGACAGGGGAAGGTACGGTTTCAGGGACATTCAGGAGGGTACAGTGCGCCTGAAAGACCCGATCGTGAGAAAAGGCGAGGGGTTTCAAATATCGGACTGGAAGGACGCCGTGGACGCCGCGTCGTCGGGCCTCATGAAGGCGCGGGAAACGTTGCCCAGTTCAATCGCTCTTTTAGGATCGCCCACGCTAACGAACGAGGAGCTTTACCTGCTGAAGAAAATCGCCTCGGCGCTTAATACGGAGAGGGTGTACTCGAACACGGGCGACCCGGGCGCTCAAAAGCTCCACGGCCTGATAAGCGGGGACCCGCATCCCAACAGCGCGGGGGTAAAGGACCTGGGAATAGCCGCCGGCCCGGAAAGGATAGAAGAACTTATACAATCGATATTAGACGGCGGCGTCGGGGCGCTATATGTCGCCGGGGACGATCTCTTTAAGATTACGGCGGCCGAGCGGCACCCGAGACTTAAGGAAGCGCTCGCCGGACTATCGCTCCTGGTAGTGCAGGATTACAGGCTCACGGAAACCGTAAAACTGGCTCACGTAATACTCCCGGGCGCAAGCCCCTACGAAAGGGAGGGCACGTTCACAAACGACAGGGGAAGGGTACAGAGGGCCGGGCGGGCGATACCGCCTCCGGGGACTGCGAGGCCGGATTGGGAAATACTCTCGCTCATAGGCGGCGCCATAGAGCCGGCCGGCTTCCAATACGAGGCTCCTTCGGAAATAATGCTCGACATAGCGGCTCACGTCCCTTCCTACGGCGGTATCAACTACGAAAACATAGGCGTGCTGGGCAGGGACAGGGTCTGACGAACCGCTGACAGGGAACAGATATGGTCTGGGTAGAACTCGGAATCTCACTCGTAAAAATAGCTCTCTTATTCTTCGTCGTGCTTACGCTCGTCGCCTACCTCACGCTCGCAGAGCGGAGGGTAAGCGCGTTCATTCAGGACAGACTCGGCCCTAACCGCGTGGGACCGTTCGGATTACTCCAGCCTCTCGCGGACGGCGTCAAGTTCATATTCAAGGAAGACATAATACCGAACCACGCGAATAAGCCCTTTTTTATCGCGGCGCCCGCGTTCGCACTCATCACGGCCCTCATAGCGCTCGCCGTAGTACCGATCGGCAGGGGATTTTATACGACGATACTGGGCCTCCTGAGCGAGCCCATTTTCGTCAAGCTCCAGATAGCGGACTTAAATGTCGGTATCCTCTACGTGCTCGCGATAGGGTCGCTCAGCGTTTACGGAGTAGTGCTCGGGGGGTGGGCATCCAACAGCAAGTACTCTTTCCTGGGGGGTCTCCGCGGCGCGGCGCAGATGATAAGCTACGAGCTCGCCATGGGTTTATCCATCGTGGGCGTCATAGCCTGGACGGGGTCGCTCAGGCTCGAGGACATAATAGAAGCGCAGTCGAGGTGCTGGTTCGCGGTCCCGCAGGTACTCGGCTGCATCGTATTCCTGGCCGCTGCGTTCGCAGAGACGAACCGGCTGCCGTTCGACATGCCGGAAGCGGAGCCCGAGATAGTGGCGGGTTATCACACGGAGTACAGCAGCATGAAATTCGCGATGTTCTTCATGGCCGAGTACACGCACATGATAGTGGTCTCGTGCCTGGCCGTAGCGCTATTCTTCGGCGGGTGGTATCCGCTCCCGTTCGGCGGATGGTTCGGAATCGACATAGACAAATACTGGTACCTCCCTCCTATCGTTTTCATGGGGAAGGTGCTGGCGTTCCTGTTCTTCTTCATATGGGTGAGGTTTACGCTGCCGAGGTTCAGGTACGACCAGGTGATGAGCCTCGGATGGAAGGTGCTCTTTCCTATAGCCGTCGCGAACCTGATAATCGTAAGCATCGCTATCCTGGTCCTCCAGAGCTACGGCTATTTAAAGGTTTAAATACGCCGCCGGTTCGCACTTATTTCTTTTGACTGTAAATGAATTATTGCGGAAACAATTAGGAAATTAGTCGCTTCCGACTAATTTTATCTGATCGTCCCGATTGGGGACCATGCAGAGGAATTCGAAATTCTCACCGCCCAGGACCTCGTACCAGTGGGGCACCCCGGCGGGGATGTAGAGAATGTCGTCCGCTTTCACCTCATATACATTATCGCCAATGCCGATCCGCGCGCGGCCGCGCAGCACGTACTGCTCGTGCTCGACGGTGTTCGTGTGGGCGGGTATGCCGCCGCCCGGCTCCATGATAAAGCGTCTCATCGCGAAGTTGGGCCCTTCGTCGGGGCCGATCAGCACCTGGCGGTACGCGGAGCTCCCGGCGCTTACCTTTTCTACGGGGATTTTATTTATATTTTTTACTGACTCGGACATTTCGTTTGTCCCGGCCCGGGGATATTTCGATCAGACGTCGAGGTTCACTACGTTAAGCGCGTTTGTCTCGATGAACTCCTTCCTGGGCTCGACCTCGTCGCCCATGAGTATGGTGAATATCTCGTCTGACCCTACCACGTCCTCTATCCTGACCTTCTTGAGTATCCGCGTTTCGGGGTTCATGGTCGTTTCCCAGAGCTGCTCGGGGTTCATCTCGCCCAACCCCTTATACCTCTGTATAGTCGTGCCCTTCTTCCCGCGCGAAAAGATGTGCTCCGTCACGGCCGGAAGACTCGGGAGCTCGATGACGGTCTCGTCCTCGGTGACACCGTAGGGGGGGTCGCCAACGACTTTTATCGAATCGCGCAGGTTTCCCAACTCCTTAAACTCGGGTGAATTGAGGAAATCGAAATCGATCAGCGTGGTCCTCTGCCTGCCGTTCTCCTTGAAGCTGTAGGCAATCCGGGAAGCTTCGTGCTCGGGGTCGTCCAGAAGCTGCCAGTCGAGCCCGATGATTTCCGGGTATCTTGTTTCGATCCACTCCTTAATCGCCTGGAGATGAGAATCGAGCTCCTCCGCCCTGTCCGTCTTGAGATGCCCCTTCCTGAATCCTTCCCTGCTGGCGAATGCGTCCACTATCCTCATGTCCCTGCCCCATTTCCCTATCCTCTCAAGGGCCTTGGCGTAGGAAATCGATTTCCTTATGATGTCGGTAAGCCTCGCCCCTTTTATCTCCTTCGCGCCGTTCCCGTTCCCGGATACGTTAAGCGTTATTCCGTCGGTCCCGTGCTCGAGGAGATAATTTTCGTACTCCTGATCGTCTTTCAGATATTTCTCTTCCCTGCCGCGCTTCACCCTGTAAAGCGGGGGCTGGGCGACGTACAAATAGCCGTCCTCTATTACCTTCACGAACTGCCTGAAAAAGAAGGTCAGGAGGAGGGTCCTTATATGCGAGCCGTCCACGTCGGCATCGGTCATCAGTATGACCTTGTGGTATCTGAGCTTGGCAATATCGAAATCGTCGCTGCCTATTCCGGTCCCGAGGACCGTGATGAGGGTCCTTATCTCCTCGTTGCCGAGCATCTTGTCGAACCTCGCTTTCTCGACGTTCAGAATCTTGCCCCGGAGCGGGAGCACGGCCTGATTGTACCTTGCGCGCGCCTGCTTCGCTGAGCCTCCCGCTGACTCGCCCTCGACTATGAACACCTCGCACAGCCCTGGATCGCGCTCCTGGCAGTCGGCGAGCTTTCCGGGCAGAGAGCCCGACTCGAGTGCGCTCTTTCTCCTCGTTAGCTCTCTCGCTTTCCTCGCCGCTTCCCTCGCCCTCGCCGCGTCAACCGTTTTTTCCACTATTCTTCTTGCGACGGAAGGGTTTTCCTCGAAGAAAGTCCCGAGCTTGTCGTTTAGCAGGGCCTCTACGATGCCCTTTACGTCCGTATTGCCGAGCTTGGTCTTCGTCTGTCCCTCGAACTTGGGGTCGGGCAGCTTTACGCTTATTATGGCCGTCAGCCCTTCTCTCGTGTCATCTCCGCTGAGAGAGACCTTGGCGTTTTTGAGCAGACCCTTGTCTTCGGCGTATTTGTTGACGGTCCTGGTAAGCGCTCCCCTGAACCCTGTGAGGTGCGTGCCGCCCTCTATGTTGTTTATATTGTTAGCATAGCAGAATATCGTTTCGGTATATCCGTCGTTATACTGAAGCGCCACTTCCACGATAATGTCGTCTTTTTCTCCGGAGACGTAAATGGGCTCCGGATGGAGCGGCTTCTTGTTCTTATTTAGCTCATCGACGAAAGCAACGATACCGCCTTTGTAGTAGAACTCCTGACTCTTTCCCGCCCTTTCGTCCGTAAGGACGATGATGAGGCCCCTGTTGAGGAACGCAAGCTCCCTAATCCGGTGGGCGAGCGTATCGTAGCTGAATTCGTATATCTCGAAAATCTGGGGGTCGGGCTTGAACCTTATCTTCGTGCCCCTCCTGTCGGTCTTTCCCGTTTCCTTGAGCTCGGAAACCGCGTTGCCGCGCTCGTATTGCTGGAACCAGACCTTGCCGTCCCTCCTGATTTCGAGGTTCAGGTATTCCGAAAGGGCGTTCACAACGGTCACGCCGACCCCATGAAGGCCTCCCGAGACCTGGTAAACCTTTCCCTCGAACTTGCCGCCTGCATGGAGCATGGTCATGACCACCTCCGCCGCGGACTTTCCGGTTTCCTCGTGCCTGTCGACGGGTATGCCCCTGCCGTTGTCCTCTATCGTTACGCTTTCGTCCACGTGGATCGTGACGCTTATCCTGTCGCAATAGCCCGCGAGGGCTTCGTCCACGCTGTTATCCAGCACCTCGAACACGAGGTGGTGGAATCCGCGCGTGCTCGTGTCCCCGATGTACATATCGGGACGCTTCCTGACGGCTTCCAGGCCGGGCAGGACTTTAATTTTCTCTGCTGTATAGGAGCTGTCTTCCTTGGTCTGAGACTCTTTTTCCAGGTCTGTTTTCACATCCAAAATGCACTACCTCCGAAAATCCTGCAGGGGGGAAATTTCTGAGATAATATTATACCATGACGGGCAAAAAATGGAAGTAAAATCAAGGGGTTTTAATACATTTATCGAAGTAATTCCTGAAGCGGGGCGCAGGAAGCCGGGAATGCTAATTTTCCAGTCAGGACAGGGTATTCCGGATGCCCGAATCACACCCTGGGCGGAGTTATCCCCATCTGCTTCTGGTATTTCCCCTTCTTGTCCGCGTAAGAGACCTCGCACATCTCGTCGGCCTCGAAAAAAAGCACCTGGGCTATGCCCTCGTTGGCGTATATTTTCGCCGGAAGAGGCGTGGTGTTCGAGATCTCGAGCGTGACGAACCCCTCCCATTCGGGCTCGAACGGGGTGACGTTCACTATAATCCCGCACCTGGCGTATGTGGACTTCCCGACGCAGAGCGTGATGGTACTCCTGGGTATCCTGAAGTACTCGACCGTCCGCGCGAGCGCGAATGAATTGGGCGGGATCATGCAGACGTCCGATTTAATCTCGACGAACGATCGTTCATCGAAACCCTTGGGGTCGACTACGGTGTTGTACACGTTAGTGAATACCTTGAATTCGTCGCTCACCCTGATGTCGTAGCCGTATGCGGAGAGGCCGTACGATATAGCGCCCTCCCTCACCTGCCCGTCGACGAAAGGGTCTATCATTTTATGCTCTTTGGCCATCTTTCTGATCCAGTGGTCGGGCTTGACTCCCATTGTTCTTACTCCTGGTGATTTGGGTTTTACCGCTTAGGGAAAAGCATAGTACCACAGACGGGGATTTAACTCAATTGGGGGGAATTTAACGTACCCCCCACTCCCACGCATCCACATATAAGAGGTGGCGTTAAAGGATAAGAATGGATTCCCGATAAAGACATTCGGGAATGACAAAACTTAAAAGATCAGATCCTGAAACGAGTTCAGGATGACAAAAATGAAACGAGAAAGTGATGAGATTGCCGCGCTACGCTCGCAGTGACAAATATTAGGTGCTAAGAGTCCGATCAGGTGAACTGCCTTAGGAAACGGAGGTCGTTCTCGAAGAAGAGCCTTATGTCGTTGATGCCGAATTTGAGCATGGTTATCCTTTCGATCCCCATGCCGAAAGCGAAGCCCGAGTATTTATCGGGGTCGTAACCCACGCTCTTGAAGACCTCCGGGTCGACCATGCCGGAGCCCAGAATCTCGAGCCAGCCGGTGTTCTTGCACACCCTGCACCCCTTCCCCCCGCATATGAGGCACGCTATGTCGACTTCCGCGCTCGGCTCCGTGAACGGGAAGAAGCTCGGCCTGAACCTGACCCCCACGCCCTCTCCGAAGACGAGCCTCACGAACTCGGTCAGCACCCCCTTCAGGTCCCCGAAAGTTACCCCCTCGTCGACGAGGAGCCCCTCTATCTGGTGGAACATAGGCGTGTGCGATATATCGCTATCGCACCTGTACACCTTCCCGGGGGCGATAATTTTCACCGGAGGCTTCCGCTTTTCCATGACTCGTATCTGAACGGGGGAGGTGTGTGTCCTGAGGACTATATCGTCGGAAATATAGAATGTGTCCTGCATGTCCCGCGCCGGGTGGTTCTTGGGAATATTGAGCGCCTCGAAGTTATAGTAGTCGGTCTCGACCTCGGGGCCTTCGGCGACCTCGAACCCCATTCTCTCGAAGATCGCTATTATCTCCTCCATGACCTGAGTTATGGGGTGTCTCGCCCCTATCGGCATTCCCCTACCCGGAAGCGTGACGTCTATTTTCTCCTCAAAGAGGGAGCGTCTCTTCTTCTCGTCCCTGATCTCGTTAAGCCTGCCGTCGATGAGGTCCTCGACGAAGGTCTTGGTCTCGTTTATGAGCTTCCCCATGCGCGGTCGGTCGGAGTCGGGTATATCCTTCATGCCCTTTAATATCTCTGTGATAACCCCCTTCCTGCCGACGAATTTGGCCTTGAGGTTCTGCAGAGATATCTCGTCGCTTACCGAACTGAGCTCGGCTTCCGCCTGTTTTTTAACCTCTTCGAGCATATCTATCATCAATTCGCTCCGCCAAAATCATCGAAATCCGGAGAATAATCTACCATAACGAGAATTTACATCTATACCGACCGACGAATGATAGTCGTGTATTAATTTTTGAGCACGGCCGTCACGGTTATTGCTATCATCGCTATTCCCAGGGCGCCCTTTGAAATGGTCCCGGCGACCCTGCCCAGGAACGCCCCCCAGCCAGATTTGATGGCTTCGTCCATCTTTTTTCCCTGCGAGAGCTCGATCAATATCGCCCCGGCGAAAGCCCCCGCAAACGCGCCCAGGACAGCCCCAATGCCGAAAAAAAATGGCGCGCCCAGGACGGCGCCGATGATGCCGAAGATTATAGAGCCCACAATGGCCCTGTTGCTCGATTCGTATTTTTTAGCCCCCAATATGCCGAGAAGGAGCTCTATAAGCTCCCCGGCGAGCGCGAGAACTACCAGAATAACGATTATTTTGACGGTAATCTCCTGAAAACCGCCGTACCAGCCGTAGAGGACAGAGGCTCCGAGTATGATGAAAGTACCCGGGAGGCCGAATATGAGGGTAACGAGACCCGCGAGGGATATTAGCAGGTAGAAGGCGAGGACGACGTAATCCATGATTAAATAGATTTACCTACAAAAATGCGCTTATCCAACTTATTATTCGCAAACTTGAGTTCGGTTTGTTCGCCAGAGTGCGGCGCCCCCTTACATGCTGATCCTGATCAGATCACGGCATGTTTCCGGGAGTACAGGAAATATATCGCGAACCCGATCAGCATCCAGATAATCAGCCTTAACCACGTACTCATAGGAAGCGCCGCCATCTGAAGGAAGCTCACGCACGCGCCCAGTATCGGGACAAGGGGAAAAAACGGGACCTTAAAGGGCCTCGGAAGCCCGGGGTCGGTATATCGGAGCACAAGCACCCCGGCGCAGACTATCACGAAAGCGAACAGGGTCCCTATCGATACCAGCTCTCCCAGTATTCCTATAGGGAATATTCCCGCGATAAAAGAAGCGGAGACCCCAGTCAGAATCGTAGTAAATATCGGGGTCCTGTATACGGGATGCAAGGCCGCGAACCGTCCGGGCAGCATTTTGTCGCGCGCCATCGAATAGAATATCCTGGTCTGCCCGAACAGGAGCACGAGGATAACGGACGTGAGGCCGGCAATCGCCCCTATCTTTATCAACGGGCGGAGCCAGTAGAGCTTCTCCCCCATAAAATCGACGGCCACCGCGATCGGATCGGGCACGTTCAATATCGAATATTTCACGACGCCCGTTAGAACAAGCGCTACTACGATATATAAAACAGTCGCGACGAGCAAAGAGCCGAGTATGCCTATAGGCACGTTACGCTGCGGGTTTCGTGTTTCCTGCGCTGCGGTAGAAACGGCGTCGAAGCCTATATAAGCGAAGAATATCACGCCCGCGCCCCGGAGCACTCCGCTCCATCCGAAATGACCGAACGATCCTGTATTAGGGGGTATGAACGGGTGCCAGTTCTCCTTGTTTATATAGAAAAAGCCGACCCCGATGAAGACCAGCAGAACCGCGAGCTTCATAATCACGATAATGCTGTTCGCCGCCGCCGATTCCCTGATACCTAGGGTCAGGAGCGTCATCGCGGCGAGAACGATAAGTATGGCGGGGAGATTGATAACCGCGCCCGTGAAAGCCCATCCGGCATGAGGGTCGTAGGATAAAGGTGCCTTCGATATGATGTCGGGAACTATGTAGCCGAAGTCCTTGAGGAAACTCACGACGTAGCCCGACCAGCCTACCGAGACAGTCGAGCTTGCGAAGAGGTACTCGAGAATGAGGTCCCACCCGATCACCCACGCGATAAATTGCCCGAGCGTGGCATACGCATAGGTATATGCGCTCCCGGAGACATGGATCATCGAGGCCATTTCGGCATAACACAAACCCGCCAAAACGCAGCCGAAACCGGATAGAACGAAGGAGAGCGATATTGCGGGTCCCGCGTACTGGGCAGCCGCCTGGCCCGTAACGACGAAAATACCGGCGCCGATTATGATCCCGACGCCGAGGCTAACCAGATCAAGCGGACCGAGCACACGTTTTAGACCGTGCCGCTCGTCCGCTTCAACCATTATCCGGCTTATATTTTTTCGTTTCAGGAGTTGTTTCAACATCAACAGGGCCTCCTGAATATTACTCTCTAAAAATTAGATAAACAACGGCGCGAGCACGAGCGTAATCGTCGAGAGAAGCTTGATCAGCACGTGTATAGACGGGCCTGCCGTGTCCTTGAACGGGTCGCCGACCGTGTCGCCTACTATTGTAGCTTTATGCGTCTCTGACTTCTTACCGCCGTAGTTCCCCATCTCCACGAATTTCTTCGCGTTGTCCCAGGCGCCGCCGCCGTTATTCATAAACGTCGCGAGCAGGATGCCTGCTATCGTTCCCACCATCAGGAACGCGGCCACAGCCTCTGCACCGAGACCGAACTGCTTGAATACGAGTCCTACCGCTATAGGCATGCAGACGGCGAGAAGCCCGGGAGGGATCATTTCCTTGAGAGCGCCCTTCGTGACGATATCGACGCACCTGGCGTAGTCAGGCTTGGAAGTGCCCTGGAGGATACCCGGGTTTTCCTTGAACTGAGCGCGTACGTCGCTGATTACATAGTACGCCGCTCTGGCTACAGCCCTTATCGCGAGCGAGCTGAAGAGGAAGACCAACATCGCTCCCAAGAGTCCGCCCACGAAGACCTGGACCTGGGCAATGTCAACGGTATCGAAAAGCTTTCCGGTGAGGTGTGAGACTTCGTCCATGTAAGCCGAGAAGAGAAGGAACGCCGCGAGAGCAGCAGAGCCTATAGCGTATCCCTTGGTGAGGGCCTTGGTCGTGTTTCCGACCGCATCGAGCCTGTCCGTCTTGTTTCTAATTTCTTCAGGCTGCTTGCTCATTTCAACTATACCGCCGGCGTTGTCCGTAATAGGCCCGAAGGTATCCATGGCAAGGATGTATGCCGCCGTACCCAGCATTCCCATACAGGCGATTGCAGTGCCGTATAGACCCGCGGCGTTCCGTGAAATATCGGCAAACTCCTTAAGTCCGTGCATTCCGCAGTAATATGAGCTTATAAGAGCCGCGGAAATAGCAAGCACGGGGAGGGCGGTACACTCGAGGCCTACCGCGAGACCGGCTATGATGTTGGTAGCGGGACCCGTTTGAGACGCTTCGGCTATGAACTGCACCGGACGGTATCTGTATTCCGTATAGTATTGTGTGATGTAAACGAACGCGATGCTCGTCGCGATACCGATCACGCCTGAGAGGAACAACCAGAGGTTGTTGTTAAGCAGGAGATACGTCGCAACGAAAAACCCTGCGGCCGCAAGGATGCAGGTGATGTAGTAGCCGCGGTTGAGCGACTCCATGGGGTCTTCATTTTCATTTTTTAACTTAACCAACGTTATTCCAATCATGCTCGCTATGAGACCGAAGGCACGGGCGACGAGCGGGAAGAGTATCCCCTTGATCCCGAAGTGAGGGAAGAGGGCAACACCCAAAATCATGGCGCCTATGTTTTCTGCGGCGGTCGACTCAAAGAGGTCGGCTCCACGGCCGGCGCAGTCGCCGACGTTATCACCGACGAGGTCGGCTATAACGGCGGGGTTCCTTGGGTCGTCTTCGGGTATCCCGGCTTCGACCTTGCCGACGAGGTCGGCTCCGACGTCAGCCGCTTTAGTGTAAATACCGCCTCCCAGCTGAGCGAAAAGCGCGACGAAGCTCGCTCCGAATCCGTACCCGACTATAAGATACGGGACCCTCTTCAGCACTTCCGCATTATCACTATATCCGCCGTAGAGCACGAAGAGAATGCCAACGCCTAGAAGACTCATGGCGACGATCGTGATACCCGATACCGCCCCGCCCCTGAACGAAATCCTGAGCGCCCTGTCGAGACTCGACCTGACGGCGCTCGCGGTACGGATGTTCGTCCTTATCGATATCCACATCCCTATATATCCAGCAAGAGCCGAGCAGCCCGCTCCGAAAAGAAATGCGACTGTAGTACGCCAGGCGGTATCCTTATCGCCGGCGAGGAACCAGTAAACCAGGAACATAAGTGCAGCGAGAGCGAGACTCATCATGATAATAGTCGAGTACTGTCTCTTGAGAAACGCCTCCGCTCCTTCCTTAATCGCGTTACTTATCTCCTGCATCGCGGTCGTGCCCACATCGGAACTGAGCACGAACTTCGCAAGATATCCCGCGAAAGCCAGAGAAAGCACGCTTATGCCTAAAACAAGCAAAATTAATGTGTGGCTGCTTATCTCCATATCAAATTCTCCTTTGTTTTATTGATAACATTCTGCAATTTTCAGATTATTGTCGTGCGGGGGGCGAGGTGTAAACCGGGGGATTTTCTAGCTATGCTGGAACTGCCTGAATTTAAAAATAAAAATGAGCGGAACACACATTCCCGGCAGGTACTCTTACTAACGTTTCCGTACCTCGATCGAAGCAATTTATAACCTCATTCCTCCCAAAGATGCGGAAAACATATCAGAATACACAATAAAGTCAAGGAGAATGATGCGAGGGGCATAAAATAGATACCGTCGTTCCATAAACGGCAGGTTTTTTGAGTTTATGATCCATTTGCTGTATCTTCATATCCGGCGGAGCGCCGGTTTCATGATAAAAACAACCGGGAATGATGAATACGGCCGATTAACGAGATCATGATCGCCCCCTTCGATATTGATTCTGAAACGAGGTCACCCAGATGACCATACACGCCATGCCTCTGGTCGTAGCGGCTCTTTGCGTCATGGTGATTTTCTACAGGTATTACCACGGGTTTATCGCCGCCAGGGTCGCGGTGCTGGACGATTCGAGAAAAACCCCCGCATACACGATGTATGACGGTCAGAACTACTTCCCGACGAATAAATGGGTGCTCTTCGGACATCACTTCGCCGCCATTACGGGAGCGGGGCCCCTGATAGGGCCCGTCCTCGCCGCCCAGTTCGGGGTGCTGCCGGGTTATCTCTGGATATTGATAGGCGTAGTGCTCGCGGGCGCGGTACATGACTTTATCATATTCTTCGCATCGGTAAGGCACGGGGGAAAATCCCTAGCGGAGATAGCGAAGGCGGAAATCAGCCCGCTTTCGGGGATCATAGCCTCGATCGCGGTCCTGTTCATACTCGTCATAGCATTGGCAGGGCTCGGGCTCGCCGTAGTAAACGCGCTCGCGGAAAGCTCATGGGGGGTGTTCACTATAGGGTGCACCATACCGATCGCCTTCTTTATGGGACTCTACATGTACAGGTTCAGGAAAGGAAGGATAGTGGAAGCCACGGTCATAGGCGTAATCCTGCTCATTTGCGCCGTCTATTTCGGGAAGGACATAGCGCACTCTTCGCTCGCGCCCTATTTCATGCTTCCGAAAACCAAGATAACCATATTCATACTCATTTACGGTTTTGCCGCCTCGATAATGCCCGTCTGGCTCCTCCTCTGTCCGAGGGATTATCTTAGTTCTTTCATGAAAATCGGCACTATAATATTTCTCGCCGTCGGGATAATCATCGTCGACCCCGAGCTCAAGATGCCGGCCCTGACCCGGTATATACATGGCGGAGGGCCCATAATACCGGGGGCGTTGTTCCCTTTCACCTTCATAACAATCGCCTGCGGCGCGATCTCGGGGTTCCACGCGCTCGTCGCATCTGGTACTTCTCCCAAAATGGTCTCGAAGGAATCGGATATCAAAACGATAGGGTTCGTCGCGATGCTGATAGAGGGGTTCATCGCAATCCTCGCGCTCATCGCCGCGACCGCCCTCTTCCCCGGCGACTACTTCGCCATAAACGTCCCCGCGCCGATATTCGAAACGCTCGGCCTGAGCACCGTGAACCTCGACCATCTCTCGGCGCAGGTCGGGGAAAGCCTGTACGGAAGGACGGGCGGAGCAGTTTCCCTCGCCGTGGGGATGGCCCAGATATTCACGGCGCTCCCGGGAATGAGCCGACTGATGGACTACTGGTACCATTTCGCGATAATGTTCGAAGCACTCTTCATACTGACGACCATAGACACGGGGACGAGGGTCGCCAGGTTCATGATACAGGAGTTCGGCGGGAGGTTTTATAAACCGTTCGAGAGGATAGACCACCTGCCGTCGGCGGTGATTTCGAGCGCCCTCATATCCTGCGCCTGGGGATACTTCGTGCTCACCGGGAGCATCAGCACAATCTGGCCCATGTTCGGAACGGCGAACCAGCTGCTGGCCGGAATCGCGCTCTGCGTCGGGACGACGTTCATCATCAAGCTCGGCAGGGCGAAATACGCATGGGTTACCCTCGTGCCGATGGCATTCGTCATGGCGACGACGCTCACGGCCGCGTGGCTGAATATCACGAAGAATTACATTCCGCTTGCCGGGAAGGAAGGCTTCGCGCTCCAGGGGTACGTGAACATAATTTTCACGGCCGTGATTATGCTCTGCGCTATAATAATCATTATTGATTCGATCAGGGTATGGATCAAGGCGTCACCCGCCGAAAAGAAAGCGGAGACACTCCCTGAAAAGGAGGCGGCTCACGATTAGCGACTCGACCGTTATCATAGTGAGGGAGAGCGATTCGGGAAGCGGGTGCATATGCTGCTCGGGAGGCATGGGGGAGCATGCAAAGAAGGAACCCTCGTACCATGAGATAAGGGAATCGGCGGGGGAATGCGGGAGGCTCCACAGGGAAATCAGGGAAAGGTACTCGGAAGACGAAGTGGAGATAATACAGATCGAGCCCAAAGACTATATATACGTCATACCCGCGGTGATTAAAGACATTTTAAGGCGCCGCGGGCCTCTAATTTCTTCCATAAGGACCCTGCTGCTCTGGTATCCGGTGCCCGCTGTCATCGTGAACGGGAAAACGGTAAGCTCGGGGACTGTGCCGTCCCTGGAGGATATAGCGAAAGAGCTCGAACCGCGGGCTTCCGTTATTTAATTCGTCATTCCTCTGAATCTTCTCCAGTATATGACGAGCGCGCTCGCTATAAAGACCGAAGAGTAAGTACCCACTATGACGCCCACAATAAGTGCAAAGGCGAAATCATGTATTACCGAGCCGCCCAGGAAGAAAAGCGATAACAACACGAGGAAAACCGTCAAGCTCGTCAATATCGTCCTCGACAGGGTTTGATTCACGGAATTGTTCACGATCTCCCCGAAGCTCAAACCGCCGCCCTTCTTCACATTCTCTCTAATTCTGTCGAATATGATGATAGTGTCGTTCACCGAATAACCGATTATCGTCAGCAGGGCGGCTACAATCGTGAGAGTGAATTCCTTATCCGTAATGGATATGGCTCCTATGGTTATGACCGTGTCGTGCACGAGCGCGAGGACGGCCCCCATTGCGAAAGCGAACTCGAACCTGAACATTACATATATGAGGATCCCGACACATCCCAATAACACGGCAATTATCGCCTTCTCTATCAGTTCCGCGCCGACTTTAGGTCCTATATAATCGACCCTCAAAATAGAACCGCCCTGGAACTCGGGATTCGAATCCATTATCTCTCTCAGCTTATTCTGAAAGCCCTGTATCTGGTCAAATTTTACGACGTCGGAGCTGAACCTGATCAGGTACTCGTGCTCGCTCTGAAGGCCGAGCCTCTGAACTTCATCCGGCTGGTAAGAGGACTTTGTCAGGACGGCTCTGATATCCTCGACGCTCACGTCCTTTGCGAGTTTAATCTGTATCTCACTGCCGCCGGTGAACTCGACCCCCCAGTTAGGACCCTTATGATATATTACCGATGCTATCGAAATCAGGATGAGTACGCCCGATATTACCAAGGCTTTTCCCATTTTCCCCACGAAATCGATATGAGTGCCAGGTTTTATTAAATCCAAGTTACGATACCCTCCCGAGTAGTCCTTTAGATGCTTATAGCAGGTACTTTTCTATCCTGATAAATAAAATTGGTCATTACGCGAGCAACAACCACGTTGCTGAAAACCGTTGAAATAATACCGATCGAAACCGTCGCTGCGAAGCCTTTTATCGGCCCGGTGCCGAACCAGAACAGAATGAGGGCCGTAATCAGGGTCGTTATGTTTGCGTCGAGCACGGTCCATAGAGATCTTCCATAACCCGCGTCTATCGCCGCCAAGGGAGATTTCCCGGCCCTGATCTCCTCTTTAATCCTTTCGAGAATAATAATATTCCCGTCAACGGCCATACCCATCGTAAGGACGAGACCCGCTATGCCGGGAAGCGTAAGCGTAATTCCGAAGGCGGAAAGGAAACCCAGTATGAACAGCATGTTCAATGCGAGAGCGAGGTCGGAGACAAAGCCCTGCAGCTTGTAGAAGAAGATCATGAAGACGATGACCAACAGCCCCCCGACGACCATCGAGCGAATGCCGCTATCTATAGAGTCCTTGCCGAGCGACGGCCCCACTGTCCTTTCCTGCTCGATATTAACCGGGACCGGAAGGGCGCCCGAACGCAGCACGAGCGCCAGGTCTTTCGCTTCATCGGGTGTAAAACTACCCGTAATCCTCCCCTGGGAGGATATTCTCTCCTGAATAGTCGGCGCGGACTTGATTGTTCCGTCGAGGTCTATGGCAAGTCTCTTGCCGATATTTTTCTCAGTCAGCTCGCCGAATCTGCTCGCGCCCTGGCCTTTGAAGTTAAAGCCGACGGCGGGTCTGCCGAATTCGTCGAATATGATCCTCGCGTCGGAAAGAGACTCGCCCGTCACCGGCGAATCGGCGGTAGCGATAAAAAATTTCTCGTTTTCGGTCCCCGTAGACCCGGGAATGAGCGTCAAGCCCTGGGCTTTGAGCTCTTCTGGCGTCTTAACGCCGTATTTTGCAAGCAGGACGTCCTGGTCAGGACCCGTATCCTTGACGATCTTGAACTGGAGCACCGCAGAACGCTTTATTATGTCGATTACTCTCTGCCTGTCCTTTTCGGAAGCGCCCGGGACCTGTATCAATATCCTTCCCGCTCCCGCTTTCTGGACGGATGGCTCGACAAGCCCCATCTCCTGAATGCGGTTTTCCAGCACCTGCTTGACCTGGTCGATTGCCCTGACGCGTACATCCTCTAGATATCTGCTCTTAAGGGCAAATTTCAAAGATAGATCTTTCTCGTCAATATCGGTCCTGTCCTTGAAGTTGTCATCCGCGATCTTCTTCGCCTTATCTAGGTCCTCTTTCGAAAAAAACTGCATCGTCAGATCCTGACCGGTTATCTGAGAACCCTTAACCAGCACCTTTTCGTTTTTTAATTCCTGCCCCATAAAATCGTTAATGCTGTTAAGCTCATGCTCTATAGCCTTATCGCTGTCCACACCAACAAGAAGAAAAATCCCTCCTCTTAAATCAAGCCCGAGGTTGATCCCCTTGTCGGGGAAAATTTTTCCCCACCATTTCGGAAGGGCGTCGCCCGCAACCGTCGGGATCATTAAAAGCACAGACAGCACGGTAAAGACGAGAATCGCAATAACCCATCCTCTGGAAGCTCTCATTTCTTGGATTTATCCTCCTTATCCTTTGGTTCTTCCTTCGCCTGGCCCTCGAGCCCGGAAATACCGGAGCGGGCGATGCGGATGCTTACGCCCTTGGATACCTCGAGCGTTACAATATCGTCTTCCGTGATGTTCATTATCTTACCGTAGATACCCCCGGCGGTGATGACATTGTCTCCGCGCTTAAGGCTCTTCAGCAGCTCTTCCTTTTTTTTGCCCTGTTTCTGCTGGGGCCTCAGAATCAGGAAATAAAACAGGACGAATATCAGGACGAACGGCAGGAAGGCCAAGGGAGAAGTGCCGCCCCCGCCTTCGCCTCCGGGCGCCTGGCACCCGCCCATCGCCATTAAAGCTACGGATATTATCGCTATGATGTTCTTATACACTAATCTGTACCTCCCGGGGATTTTACCCTATTTAACAGTACCGAGAAATCGTCACGGGCTATGCTTTCTCTTATATCGCTCATCAACTTGCCGTAGTAACTGAGGTTATGAAGAGTGAGAAGACGCAGTACCAGTATTTCCTTCGACATATAGAGATGTCTCAGATAAGCTCTAGAAAAATTCCTGCACGTATAGCACCCGCAGCTTTCGTCAACCGGACCCTCATCCTCCGCGTACCGGGCATTTTTTATAACCAGTTTTCCGTGACTTGTAAAGAGAGTGCCGTTCCTGGCGTTCCTGGTCGGTATGACGCAGTCGAAGAGGTCGACCCCCATGGAAGCAGCCGCAGCTATGTCCCCGGGCTTCCCGAGGCCCATCAGGTACCGCGGTTTCTCGGCGGGAAGATGCGCCAGTGTGGACTGGGTAATTTCATATGTTTTGGCGGCGTCTTCCCCGATTCCGAGTCCCCCGAGGGAATAACCGTCAAACCCTATTTCCGTAAGACCCTCCGCGGATTCGCGCCTCAGCTCGGGGTAGATACCGCCCTGCACGATGCCGAAAAGGGCGTTATCATGACCTTTTTTCGCCTCTTTGCAGAGTTTCGCCCAGCGGGCCGTGAGACCGACGGATTTTTTCATGTATTCGGGCGTCGAGGGGTATGGCGGGCATTCATCGAGGCACATCATTATGTCCACCCCCAGAGATTCCTGTATCCCGATGCATTTTGCCGGGGTAAGGATGTGCCTTGAGCCGTCGAGGTGCGACTGGAACACTATCCCCTCCTCCTTGATTTTTCTCGTTCTGGAGAGGCTCAGGACCTGAAAACCGCCGCTGTCAGTAGTAATCGGATGGGGCCAGGACATGAACCTGTGAAGGCCCCCCAGTCTTTCGATGACCTCGTGACCGGGACGGAGGTACAAGTGATAGGCGTTTACGATTATCATACGGAAGCCCAGACCGTGTACTTCATCGGGGCCGAGGGTCTTGACCGTCGCCTGGGTCGCCACGGGCATGAACGCGGGCGTATCGACGGTCCCGTGGGCGGTATGGATTCTCCCGAGCCTGGCGCCTGTTCCGGTATCACGTTTTAGTATCTCGAATCTGAACATATGGGGGTTTAATCCGGGTCGCCTTAAAGTATGTAGAAGCGGGCCGCTCTACGATCAAAGGGCCAGAACGTCCTTCATGGAATAGATTCCGGGCGGCTTGCCATGGACCCAGTTTACAGCGCGCAAGACTCCCTTGGCGAAATTGTCCCTGCTGAACGCCCTGTGTGTAAGCTCGATCCTCTCCCCCTCGCCCAGGAACATGACGGTATGCTCCCCCACCACGTCCCCGCCCCGGAGCGACTGTATGCCTATCTCATGCTGTTTCCGCTCACCCACCCTCCCGTGCCTTTCGAATCTGGCGACTTCCCGGAAATCCCGGCCCAGACCCTCCGAGGCCGCCTGCCCGATCATTAACGCCGTGCCGCTCGGGGAGTCGACTTTATGCTTATGGTGGGCCTCGAAGATCTCGACGTCGTATTCGTCCCCAAGGGTACGCGCCAGGATCTTTGTCGCCTCTATCATGACATTTACGCCGATGCTCATATTCGCCGAGACCACGCAGGGTAACCCCATGCAAATCTCCGAGAGCTCTTTCTCCTCTCCTTCCGTAAAGCCCGTAGTCCCGATCACCATGGATTTGCCTTCGGCCGAAGCGTACGAGGCGTTAAGCAGCGTCGATTTAGGGGAAGAAAAATCGACGATGACATCCGCACCGTGCGAGGATCCGGCCATATCGCTCGTTATAGGGACGCCTATCTCTCCCACCCCGGCGAGTATCCCCGCGTCTATGCCGAGCGAGGGGTGTCTATCGGCTTCCTTGGCTCCGACTATCCTGATCCCCTCGTCCCTGGAGAGGTAATAAATTATCCTCTGCCCCATCCTCCCCGCTGAACCCATTACCGATACCCTTATCATTTGCTGTCGTTCACCTTTAATTGCTGCTCTTTCTCGATACAGTTCTCGATACAGATTCCCGCAGTCACTTTCCATTTGTCCTCGAAGATCCCCAGGTCGTACTGGCTCTTCTGATTGAGCTCGATGACGGTGCCCGTCTTGGAGGATTTAAGTTTTTGTCTCAGCTCCACGACGACGATAGCCGTCCTGTCGTATATTTGCGTCCCCAGTATATGATAATCGAGAATGGTTATCTGATTATCCTTGAAATAGTTCTTCATCTGAATCACGTAGCCGTCCACGTCCGAATAGGGCGCATAGACATATTTGAAGGCCTTTTTGAAATCCTCATGCTGCCAGGCATTGAGCAATTCATCGACCACTTTCGTCGGTGAAGGGTCGAGAGTCTTCCTCTCGGGGATTTCCGGCTCAGGCTTCTTAACGCAGGAAAATACCGCGGACAGCATCAAGGCGGCAATTACCGCATAAAATGATTTTCTCAAACGTTTCTCAAAAATACCCCGCTGCGTCAAGCAATTAGAATAAGTTGTCGGAGACGATATATCAAGAAATTTCACACATCGACAATATATAACCCCCTGTTCAGGACTGATCCGCCTTCCGGCCCCGCAGGCGGGCGAAAACCGGATTATCCCCTATCAGGCCCCCGAATAGATAAACGGCGAACAAGATAAGTAATGCGAGCTTGACTGAAAACGCCAGGAGGAAGAGATTGTAATACGACTCGCTGTAAGAGCGGAGATAAAAGAGCACGGGGAACTGGATGTAGGACAGCAGGTCGAGGAGGACAATGCCCGCTATGAACATCCCCCTGCCCGCAATCAAGATAAGCATGGGACTGACCCACAAAATCCACTGCGGAGAATTTATCCGGGCGAATATGATGAACACCAGAATGGATAACGATGACCACCTGATCACCTTGTCCAGGGAATCGACCCTGCTCGTCACGCAGAGCGGTATCACCGAGAACTGAAGTGCGAGCGACGCGGCCGCGAGATAGAAATTGTCGATATCTAGACCGAAGCCCCGGTCGAGAAGCATGGACACGAGGAAAAACAAGGACGGCTGGTCAAGGTCGCGGGAGAGCTGGGCGATATAAGGAGCGAAGAGCCCGTTCAGGCCGCCTGCCAGGAAAGTAGGAACGAGGACAGCCAGGCAGGTTACCGCGAAGACGAGGACCATCGGCCAGTTGATTTTTCTCCTCTGAGTGTAATAGTAGGCGAGAAATACGGGAAGCAGGAGCGCGAGGTACCACTTCGTAAGAAACCCGAACGCTATTACGAACGCCGACAGCTTGAATCTGTTTTTTGAAAGCAGGAAAACGGCCAGAAGTCCGAGGAAAGCGGGAATTATATCGAACCTGTTGTGGGTAAAGAATAGCCCGGCCGGAAGGAGCATGAGGTATGCGAGGTACTTCCTTTCGGGCCTCAGGTTGTAAACGATCAGTATCGAAAAGAATAGGAACGGGACCATGAGCAGCGAAAAGACGAGCGAATAGCGCATGAAGAGCCTGTTCCTGAGATGCGGAGAAGACGGCAGGTTGGGATTAGTCTGAGGATTGCTGTTAACAAAGCGCTCGATCTGCGCGATCAGGTGCGTGTCGAAAGAACCCGGAGAGCCCAATACCATATAAGGCACGGCGAAGAAATAGGTAGCGGCCTGGGGATATTCGCTCGGGATATCCGTATATGGATTATTCGAGTACGGGTACCAGGAACCCCTGGCGGCATAGACAAGTTTGTCACCGTAATCGTTCACAAATCCGATTTCGCTGCCGAAATTCCTCGGGACTCCGAGGCTTAACGAAATCGAGGCTATGAAGAGTAAAGTAAGCAGGATCACCGGTTCTCTAATTTTCATTAACGGTCGGTTATGTAGTAAAATTGGTGCTGGAAATAGAGTTCGTTAGACTCAAATAATGATTGATTCAGCGAAAAATTCAATTTTGCCCCGGGCGATAGAGAATACATGAGCCTCCTTCAGGACCCCAAGCCCGTCAAGCTCTTTGCGGGACTGATATACAGACCGTCCTCCCGGATAGAGGAGTGCATCGGGAAACTCGGGGAGGGGGTCGGCGAGATCGAGTTCAGGAGCGGCGAGATGCCTTTCGACGGCACCAGATACTACGAAGAGGAAATGGGGCCCGCGCTCAGGAGGGCCGTCATCACTTTCAGGGATCTCGTAAAGAGGGAAGATATCGTAGAAATAAAAATATTTACAAATAACATGGAAAAGGTATTTTCATATGAACATAAGAGGACTATAAACATCGATCCCGGATACATCGCGCAAGAGCACGTAATCCTGGCCACGGGAAAAGGTTATTCCCACCGCCCCTATCTCGGAAGAGGAGTTTATGCCGACCTGACGCTTATTTATGTGAGAGATGAATTCAGAACGCTCGAATGGACCTATCCGGATTACGGGAGCGCCCTGATGAGAGAGTTGTTCGGGAAGCTCAGGCACGATTACACGGGTCAATTGAAAGAGGTGACGAAGAGATGAAAAGCATGACAGGGTTCGGAAAGAGCGAAGGCGAAACGAGATACGGAAGGGTCGTGGTTGAAGCGAGGTCCGAGAACCACAGGTTCCTCGACATAAAGCTGATGCTCCCTGAATCCGTTTCCTCGATCGAACCGGAGCTCGCGGAATGCGTAAAGAAACATATTCTGAGGGGCAAGCTGAGAATTACGGTTACGCTCGAGGGGACGAAGGCGACGCCTCCGGTCCTCAACCTGGATCTTGCGAAGCAATTTAAGAAGAGCATCGAATCCCTGAAGAAGGAGTTCGGAATAAAAGAAGAATTGCGGCTCGAGCATTTCCTTACGGTCAAGGACATATTTACGACCAAAGCAGACGATCATTTCACCGCAGGCGATATCCTCGAGATCGAGAAAGTCCTCTCAAAGGCGATTCAAAAGCTCGACGAAACAAGAAAGGCCGAGGGGAAGAAGCTCGAGAAGGATTTCAGGGAGAGACTCGACAAGATCGAGGGCCTCACACGCACGATAACAACAAAAAGAAAGGACTTCATGGAGACCGCCTCGGTGAAGCTCAAGGAGAGGATATCGAAAATCCTCGAAGACAACCAGATAGACGAAGCGAGGCTCTATCAGGAAGCGGCATTCCTCACGGAAAGAAGCGACATTACGGAAGAGCTGGTCAGATTAAAGGCTCACATCGGCAAATTCAGGGAAACCATCAAGGACAAGGGGTCGATAGGAAAGGAGCTAGATTTCCTGCTCCAGGAGATGAACCGCGAGGCAGGCACCGTAGCGGCGAAGGCCAAGGACGCCGAAATCTCCCATTTTACCATAGAGCTCAGGTCGGAGCTTGAGAAAATAAGGGAGCAGCTCCAGAATATAGAATAACCTGTCCGGACGACCGCAAAAATATGCGTAGAGACCGTATAGTCTGCGGCGTGGGGCGAAAAAACTCCCGATAATACGGTTGATAAGGCCCGGATCGAGCGGCGGGTTCCGGGGTTTGCAAGCGGCAAAACACTGTGTTATGATTCCTCTCCGCCGTCACGGCTTTGAATAAGGAATCGCCTAAAGGAGTAAGTAAACATGAGTATCCTGGTCAATAAAAATACAAAAGTAATAGTTCAGGGGATTACCGGGAGCGCGGGCCTGTTCCACGCCACACAGTGCCGCGAATACGGCACGAAGGTCGTGGGCGGAGTCACGCCGGGGAAAGGCGGGACAGAGGTCGAGGGGTTCCCCGTATTCGACACAGTGGCGGCCGCAGTCAAAAAGACCGGGGCTAACGCGTCTCTTATATTCGTACCCGCCCCGTTCGCGATGGATTCGATGGTGGAGGCTATAGACGCCGGGATCGAGCTCGTAATATGTATCACCGAAGGCGTCCCGACGCAGGACATGATTAAGGTAAAGGAGTACCTGAAGGGCAAGAAGGCGCGTCTCGTGGGGCCCAACTGCCCCGGAGTGATGACGCCCGGCGAAGCGAAGGTAGGCATTATGCCCGGATACATACACACGCCCGGAAGAATAGGCATTATCTCCCGCAGCGGCACGCTCACTTATGAGGCCGTATGGCAGCTGTCCAACCTCGGCATAGGGCAGTCCACAAGCGTCGGGATTGGCGGAGACCCTATAATCGGCTCGACGTTCATCGACATATTGAAGCTATTTGAAAAGGACAAGGATACGGACGCTGTAGTGATGATAGGCGAGATCGGCGGAAGCGCGGAAGAGGAAGCTGCCGAATTCATCAAGAGCCATATGTCAAAACCCGTAGTTGCGTTTATAGCCGGAGCGACCGCCCCCAAAGGGAAAAGGATGGGACACGCGGGGGCGATCATATCGGGAAGCTCGGGAAGCGCCAAGGACAAGGTAGCGGCGCTAGAAAGAGCGGGGGTGCGGGTATGCCCGAGCCCTGCAGAGATGGGGGAGACCCTGAAAGAGGCGATAAGCTAACTCAGAGGTAAAGCCCTAAATTCTTCTTCAGCCAGTCGTAGTGTTCAGTCAGCCCTTCCCTTATACCGACCGACGGGGAATACCCGAAATCCTTTTTTGCCTTCGATACATCGGCGTAGGTGTGGGCCGCGTCGCCCCTCTGGGGGTCTGTAAAGTTGAGATTGGCCTTCTTTCCGCATATCTCCTCGATAACCCTTATGCATTCGATGAGCTTTATCCTGCTTCCGCCGCCTACGTTGTATGCCTCCCCGTTCACGCCGTTTGAGAACGCAGCGAGGTTGGCACTGACAGCGTCCCCGATGAAGGTGAAATCCCTCGTCTGCTCCCCCGTGCCGTAGACCTCTATCTCCCCTCCCGTGATTACCGCCTTCAGAAACTTGTGGAAGGCCATGTCCGGGCGCTGCCTCGGACCGTAGACGGTGAAGTATCTGAGAGACACGACCGGGACTCCGTAGCCCTTGTAGTAGAGATAAGCGAGCTGCTCGCCTGAGAGCTTAGTAACACCGTAAGGCGAGACCGGCCTCACGGGGGAGGTCTCCTTTATCGGGAGCTCGTCGCAATCGCCGTAAACGGACGAGGAGGATGCGTACACGAACTTTTTGATACGACCGTCCCTGCAGGCCTCCAGCAGGAGCTGCGTCCCGAGTATGTTGTTCCTGACGTATTCGTCGAACCCGGCGCCCCAGCTCGACCTCACTCCCGCGATCGCAGCCTGATGGAACACCGCGTCTATGCCGCTTAAGAGCTTATCGAGATCAAGGCAGAGTATGTCTCCTTCGATGAACTCGAACCCCTTTTTAACGACCAGGCCCTCGACGTTGCGCTCTTTAATCTTTCGGGGGTAGTAGTCGAGAAACGAGTCTACTCCCACGACCGTATGGCCTTCTTTAACAAGCCTCTCGGCAAGGTGAGACCCTATAAACCCGGCGGCCCCCGTAACCAGAATTTTCATTCTATTTATCGTCCCCTTGCATGCCAAATTTCTCCGCTTTGAAGATTTCGTTTGACAACGAATAAAAGCACAATACATTAGTATAATCAGGGTGAAAAACAAGTTAATAATACCACTCATTTTTACTTTATTCGCTATCGGAGCGGTAAGCGTCCGCGCTATCCCGCCCCCTTGCTCCCGGGAGGATCTCCTCAATAGCTCCGATTACGCAGTCGAGGGGACGGTCGTGAAAATCGAATGCGGGAAGCCTTACGATTCGGGAGAATGCAGAGCGTCCGACGAAGGCGCAGCGGATTTTATTCCCGAGACGGTGTCGAAATGTAACGCTACCGTGAAAGTAGAAAAGAACATAAAGGGCAAATACGGACCGGGCGACCTTGCGCCGGTGCCGTTTCTAAAGGTCGCGCAGGAATGCAAGAACGGCAGTCACATCATTCCGGGAAGCCCGAAGGCAGATCTCGGGGAAAGCACCCGGGTAAGGTACTACGCCTCCGAGCTATGCAGATACTCGAACCTGGAAACCATGACGCCTTCCGCGCCCCAGCCGGAATAACAATCGGCTCTTCGGCCACAGACCCGCAACCGCTGCCGGGAAAAGCAGCGGAGAGCTAATCCGATGCCCCTTAGCCCATTCGAACTCGAAATATTTCAGAACGCGCTCAGCTCGATCGCCGAGGAAATGGGGGTCGTCCTCATACGCGCCGGGTTCTCGCCCAATATAAAGGAGCGGAGAGACCTGTCCTGCGCGATATTCAAAGCCACGGGGGAAATGATCGCGCAGGCGGCGCACATCCCCGTACACCTGGGCTCGATGAGCTTCGCGGTGAAAGCGATTATCGGAGAGCCGGGGATAGCGGAGGGAGACGTCTTCATACTTAACGACCCATTCAGGGGCGGGACACACCTGCCCGACGTCACATGCATAGCGCCGGTAATGGTAAACGGCACGCTTGAATTCTTCGTCGCCTCACGCGCCCACCACGCGGACATGGGGGGCCTCACGCCGGGCTCGATGCCGCTGTCCACATCGATACACGAAGAAGGGATTTTGATCCCCCCGTCGAGACTATATAAGAAAGGGAAGCTGAACCGGTCTCTCTTTGAAGGCATCCTGTCCGCTTCGCGCGACCCGGAAGAAAGGGAAGGAGACCTGAGGGCGCAGTCAGGCTCGCTCGAACTCGGGATAAGAAGGTTAAAGGAAGTCACCGCGAAGTACTCGCTAAAAAAGATAAAAGAAGCGGCTGAGGGGCTCCTCGGGTACAGCGAAAAAATGATGAGGAATGTTATCGACAATATTCCCGACGGGGTTTATACGTTCGAAGACGTCCTCGACGACGACGGGGCGGGGACCAGGAATATACCTCTAAGGGTTTCCGTAAGCATTAAAGGAGAAAAAGCGGTCGTGGATTTCAGAGGGTCGTCCGAGAAGGTGAAGGGCTGTTTGAACGCACCCTTCAGCGTGACGACAGCAGCTACTGTATATGCATTTCAGTGCATTGCCCCGGAAGGCATGCCGCTTAACTCGGGGCCGCTGAGGGTAATAGATATCAAAGCTGAAAAGGGCTCCATATTAAATGCCGAATTCCCGGCGGCGGTAGTCGGGGGAAACGTAGAGACCTCGCAGCGCGTCGTCGATATTGTGTTCGGAGCGCTTTCAAAAGCCGTCCCCGAAAAGATCCAGGCGGCGAGCGCGGGCACCATGAGCAATACGACGTTCGGGGGGGTGAACCCCGGGAACGGCAGGAACTTCGCCTACTACGAAACCATCGCGGGCGGCATGGGCGGGAGGTACGGGAAGGACGGCGTGAGCGCCGTCCAGACGCATATGACCAATACACTCAATACCCCGATTGAGGCGCTCGAGAGGGAGCTCCCCGTCATGATAGATGCGTATTCCATACGTAAAAACAGCGGAGGCGGCGGAAGGTTCAGGGGGGGAGACGGCATCGTCAGGAAGTACAGGTTCCTCACGGACGCGACCGTTTCTCTCATAACCGAGCGCAGGAAATCGGCGCCTTACGGCATTAAAGGCGGAGGGCGGGGAATGAGAGGCAGGAACACCCTCTTGAGAAAGGGGAAATCATCCGTTATACCTCCCAAGTCAACGTTCGCGGTAAGCAAAGGGGACGTGCTCGAAATCAGGACGCCCGGCGGGGGCGGGTGGGGGAGACCAAAAAACGCATGACCGATAAAACTCTTGAATATCCGAGACTGAGATACGTCGAGGCCGTCCCCGCGGAGGTCGAAGGGGAGAGGATCATATGCCTGAGGGACCCGCAGAACCTGTCGGATAAGATCCTCGCAGTCCCGATAGATACTCTCAGGATATTGAGCCTCTTCGACGGGACAAAGACCGTCCGCGATATTCAGTCGCTCTGCATGGAGAGGTTCGGGGAGCTTGTGCTATCGGACGAAATAGAGGATTTAATAGAACAGCTCGACGAAGCGCTCTTTCTCGAAAGCGAAAATTTCAGGGACTATAAGCACCGGCTTGAATCCGGTTTCCGGGAAGCGGTGACGAGGGAGTCGAGCCACGCGGGCCTGTCGTACCCCGGTGACCCGAAGGAGCTCGACAGATGGTTTAAGGCCTTTTTCGGCAAGGCGGAAGAGAGCCGGCCCTATGAAGAAACCCCCGGAAAGTTACGGGGGCTGATTTCCCCTCATATCGACTACGGGAGGGGCGGTGTATCGTACGCGCTCGCATACAGGGAACTGCTTCGGGAAAACGAAGCGGATACATTTATTATCTTCGGCACCTCTCATTATGCCGAAGTGGAAAACCCGTTTATCCTGACCAGAAAGAACTTTATGACGCCCCTCGGGGAAGCTGAAACGGACAGGAAGATAATCGAGAAGCTCGAAGGAGCGTGCGGATGGGATTTGTATGATGGCGAGATCTCGCACCGTACCGAGCATTCGATAGAGTTCCAGGTCGCGTTCCTTCAGCATATGCTGAACGGAAAAAAGAAATACAAAATAGTGCCCGTACTCTGCAACTCGTTTTACAGACTGGTCATGGACGGCAGATCGCCGGCCGAGGACGAATACATATCCGTCTTTCTCGAAGCGGTCGCGGGGATCGTAAGGGATACGGGCGATAACGTCTTTATAATCGCGGGGGCGGACATGGCCCACGTGGGGCTCAAGTTCGGGGACAAAGAACCCGTAAACGATCTCACGCTCGGCAAGATAAGAGAAAGAGACATGCTGAGCCTCTCCTTCGGCGAGAAGATGGACGCCGAGGGGTTTTACCGCTCCGTCGAGGAGGAGAAGGACTGGCGGAAGGTCTGCGGGCTCTCACCTATATACGCGACGCTCGCGGCGATCGACGCGGAGAGGGGTAAGCTGCTCGATTACGGGCAGGCGCTCGAGCCGGATACGGGGTCGGTAGTGAGTTACGCGAGCATGGGGTTTTATATCTAGCCGGAAGACACAAGGGCTCGAATAGAAATTATCGGGAACAGGCGGGAAATAGTGCTTAAGGATTTATTCATACTCGACGCGCACGAAGACATCGCGTTCCATTTAAACTACTACGACAGGGACTTCGTTAGCCCCTCCGTACCCTGCATGATCACACTCCCCTGGATGAAAGAAGCCAACATCCGTCTCGTATTCAATACAATATTCGTACACCCTAAACACAAGCCGGAAAAGACGCTCGAATCGGCGCTCCGTCAGTTCGACACATACGACAGGATTTATAAAGAGCATAAAGACGAAGTCTTTCAGATAAAGACGCGTGAGGACCTCATGAGTACAGGCTCCGACGGGAGAACCGGGTTCCTTACGCTCGTGGAGGGTGCTGACCCGATTGAAGGCCCTGACAAGCTCGGTGAATTCTACGAACGGGGAGTGAGGCTGATAGGGCTTACATGGAACGATAAGAACCGATACGCCTCGGGGAACGAGACCGAAGAAGGGCTCACGGACGAGGGGAGGGAGCTGATAAAGGGAATGAACGAGCTCCATATCACGCTCGACCTCTCTCATATCAACGAAAAGGGGTTCTGGGAAGCGATACGGCTCACGAGTCTCATACCCATAGCCTCGCACTCAAACGCGAGGTCGCTCACCGAGCACCCGAGGAACCTGAAAGACAACCAGCTCCTCGCTATCTCGGAAAGAGGGGGAGTCATCGGGATCGTGCTCTATAACCAGTTCCTCAGGACGGGGGATAGCACGCCCACGGTGGAAGACGTGTTCAGGCATGCGGACTATATAGTCAATCTTTGCGGCGAGGACCACGTGGGCATTGGGAGCGACATGGACGGGGCCAGGATCGAGGACTTCCCCGAAGACCTGAGAAGGATCGCGGACCTGCCGAAGATAGCTGATTATTTCCAGAAGAAAGGATACTCCGAGAGCAGAGTGAGAAAAATCATGGGCGGTAATTTTCTGAGGGTAGTCAAGGAAAACATTAAACCGGCCTCTTAAGCAAATTCCGGATTAGATCTCAGGCGGACCATTCTAACCCGCATTACATTCTCCTGATCAGCGCGTCGGCGAATTCCATGGTGCCGAGCTTTCCGCCGAGGTCGCGTGTCCGGTCGCCCTCCTGGAGGGCGCTGTCATAAGCGTTTTTTATCTTCACGGCTGAGGCGCGGAGGTCCTCCCGCCCCTCCGTATCCGCAAGGTGGTTGAGCATCATCACCCCCGACATGAGGAGCGCGAGCGGGTTCGCGACGCCTTTTCCGGCTATATCGGGAGCCGAGCCGTGGACGGCCTCGAAGACGGCTTCCCTGTCGCCTATGTTAGCTCCGGGCACTACCCCTAACCCGCCGACCAGTCCCGCGCACAGGTCGCTGATCAAGTCCCCGTAGAGGTTTTCGAGAAGCAGCATATCGAAAAGGGCCGGGTCCTGTACGAGCTTCATGCACCCCGCGTCGATTATCATCTCCTCGTATTGGATGTCACTGTATTCCCTGCTCGCTTCCTTCGATTTCCTGATAAAGAGCCCGTCCGTCAATTTCATGATGTTGGCTTTGTGTAAGACCGTGATCTTTTTCCTGTGACGGTGAAGCGCGTATTCGAAAGCCCAGTGCGAAATACGGGTGCAGGCCTTCTCAGTCGCGACTTTCATGCTCATCACGACTCCCGGCGTAATGATGTTCTCAACCCCGCTGTAAAGTCCCTCGGTATTCTCGCGTATGATAACTATATCCACATTCCTGAACCGCGTTATAACACCCGGGAGGTTCCTGACGGGCCTCACGGCGGCGTAAAGGTCGAGTGTCTTTCTGAGCTTTACGTTTACGGATGTAAAACCTTCGCCGATCGGGGTAGTGCAGGGACCCTTCAATGCGACCTTGTGTTCCTTTATAGCCTCCAGAGTCTCGTCCGGAAGCACGTCCATGCCCTTCTCGAGGGCGGCGAGGCCGGCTACGCGCTCGATCCACGTGATTTCCGCGCCGGAGGCCTCGATAACCTTCATCACAGCAGCCGTGATCTCGGGACCGATGCCGTCCCCCGGGATTATTACTATCTTACGCTCGCTCATCCGAAATATTGAACCCTGATTTAACGGCCTTATCAATTCCCTGTGATGAAAATTGTCAAAAAATACCCGCTATACGCATTTTGAGCTTCATCATAGATTCACGGCCGCTTAACCGAAATTAAAGACGGCCATGTTTTCTTATTACACGTGATGATCCCTGTCAGGCTCCGGGCGGTCCCTAACTCGATAAAGCTGGCCCTGCTGGTCACATTCGGAATGGTGCTGGCAAGCTCCGCGGTCTCGCTATTCTACGGCGAAAGGCTGCTCGATTTTGGCGAGGGTCTCCTCACGAGCTACGGTCAAAGAAACACGGACATCATGCTGTACTTGATTACCGCCGTCAGCAGCTCCCCCATCACGTTTCCCGTTACGGCCTACGCGGTGCTGGGGACAATTTTGGGGTACGAGCCCGGGAGGTTGATAACATTAATAGCGCTCGGGGCTGTTACGGGCTCGTCAGTATCGTACTTTCTCGGCAGGTACTTCGGGGATACGCCGTTCGTGAGGAGAAAATTTCCGGAGGTTCAAAACCACAGGTGGACGAAGGGCCGTTCGCTCAAGATCGTGAGCCTGCTGTTATTCGGGGGCGCCATGTCGCCGATACCTGTCCACCCGATGTACGCCGCATGCGGGATGATGCGTTACCCGGCGGCGCTCTTCATCCCGATAGTGTTTCTGGGGTGGTGGATCAGGATGGGCGCCGTTGTCATAGGCGTTAAATTTATAAGCAACCTGACTATTCCGAACTAAGACCTATCAGTCTTTTCTCCTGAGCGCGTCCATTGTATATATGCTTATCAGTCTCGCGACGAGGAACGCGATATAGAGCTGGCCGAATACGGCCTCGAGCACCGATAAAATCCTCCCGACCGGCGTCACGGATGTGATATCCCCGTAGCCTATGGTCGCGAGCGTGGAATAGCTGTAATATATGAGCTCGTTCGTGCTGAGCTTCGTATTGGCACCCACGTCAGACCCCCTGAAGACCGCCCCGGGCGTAATATATTCGAGGAAACCGTAAATAGAGGCCCACATTATCCCGAGGAGGAGATAAACACAGACGGCGCCGTACAACGTATCGGTCGTCACCTCCTCCGCTTTCAAGATATGCTCGAATATAGTGGCGGTCACGAAAATGAAAAAGAGCATACTCGTGAATATGGTCCTGCTCGATTTCGTGAAGGCCCACTCGGAGAAAAACCACGGCAGCCCCAGTAAAATCAAGGTGACGAGAGCGCGCCTGCTCCTGCCCACGGCATAGACCCCGAGAAAGAAAACGATACTGCTCATCGTATTAATTACGATATATCCGTATTCGGTGCCTTCGAGCACCGCCGAGAGGATCAGCAGGAGCAGAATCGAGACCATGAAATTGAACATCTTGTATTGAGTCGAGCTGAATATCAGGGCTAGGAAGCCCGGTCTGACGGTCCCAGACATTCTAACGACCTCCGACGGTATGATCGGGATATATCATAACCAAATAATAGAGGATTTTGGAGAGAACCGATAGGGGAAGCGGCGGAAGCAGAAGAGTTGGATGGAATCATAAAACACACATTGTGTGTGCACACATTGTGTGCCGCACTACGTGTGCGTGCGGGTCAGAAACGGTAAGTCAATTGAATGCTGTAATTGTTGTAGTCGTTATCGACGCCCGCGGAGAACGTGAACGAAAGGTCGAGCGCCTCCACGAAGGAATCCGCGACCTTCTTTATCGTTACGAATGCGAGCCCCATATCGAAAAAGGAATTCAGGTAGAGCTCGTTGCCCCAGAATTTCGTGTGGTTAAGGAAGAGCTTGAACGCCGCGGGGTTCCCGAGGAAATTAAAATTGAGCTTCTGAGTCAGGTTGCCGCCGTTACGGAGCACGTAATTCGTAAGCTCGTAGCTGAGGTCGTAACCCCCCACCTTGATCCCGTCTATCGTAGTCGATATGCCCGTCATCGTCCCGAAGCCGAGGTTCGTGGAGCCGATACTGCCCTGGAAATAATTCGTAAGACTCCCCGAAACCAGAACCGCCAGCGCCCCCACGTCGAAAGAACCGACCCCGCCTATACGACCCATCGGGGTGATGCTCCACCATTTGTAAGGCCTGAACTGGAAGCCCGTGCCGAAGGAAGCCATGTAAGCCCACCCCGTCTCGTCCCTCGTAAGCGTTACGGGGAGGTCGAATATCCACGAGAGCTTCGGCCACCCTTTGAAATTCCACTTGTAATTTATCGGGAAATTCAGCACCTGGCCGTCGTAAGGGCCCGCGTTGAAGAATCCGAACTCTCCGCCGAGCGTGAGGAAGTTCTGATTCCCCTCCACGCGTTTTCCGGAGCTGATAAAGGGCCCTGTTATGCCCGCGTTGAAATCGGACAGGAACATCCTGGTCAGAAGACTGTTCGGGTTCCCCGCGACGGGCTCGACAGGGGAGTTCGCCACAACTATGTGGAGGAGCGTCGTAAGCTTCCCGCTCGGAGCCGTAAGGGATTCGAAATCGCCTTTGAGCCAGTCCTCGAACTGCTCCTGGCTCTGGTTGCGGTTTGCCCCCTCGAATCTGACTTCGAAATTTTTTGAAGGTATCCTGACGATAAGGACCGACGAATTCTGATGATACTCTACTTCGAGATCGATCCCCCTCAGATCGACCCTCGCCAATACGGCGGAATTCGACGTGTAATCCGGGAAGAATTCCTTGAGCGATTTGTTGTCAAAAAAATCGACGACCTTGAAAAGACTGTCCGTGCCCTCGAATTCCACCTCGTCATCGACTTTTATATTGGCGACAAACAACTTCTTTGCGTCCGACGTAAGAGGAGCAAAGGCGGTTAACACTGCTATGACGGCCAGGAGAACTATTCTCGGGCGCATATCTCATCCTCCAGGTGATGATTCTATACGGAATGGGCAACCTTACGCTTCTTATTAGACAACAAATACGGAACAACTTCAAGATGTGAAATATTCGACGACGGGCGGTCCGGCAGGGACTCCAAGCCCATCCCCTTGGGGGCAATCCCTCACGGGAAGGCCGATGCGGGAAGCCCCCTCCGTAAGCCGGAACTCAATCTCAGGCTATCGGCATGAAGCGCCGCAGCCCCCTACCTCTCGCTCTGCCTCACGCTCGCGAACTGCCTTGCTGCCTCAGGGAGCACCTTATCTATATTTTCAGGCGTGGGGTCTATGTTATTAATCTCCACTATCGCCTTCGCCATCCCCCTGATAATCACCTGACGGTCGGCGTTCTCCGCGTTGAGGGCCTGTGTCTGCCCCGGGGCTAGACTGCCTTTCTGAATGAGCAGCCCCTGGTTGCCTTCCACGACGAGACCCTGAGAGAGCATCTGATTTATTTCGCCCAGGCGCTGGGACCTCCGCTTATAAGCCTGGATAACATCCGGCATGCTGCGTATCTTCTGGGTGATTTGTTGGGCTATATTGCCCTGAGCCCAGGCATAGTCGCTGAAATCGAGTGATATCTCTTTTTTGATTACGAGATATTTCCTCTCCGACGAGAGAGCCGGCTTGTCCTGATACTTTCTCATACTCTGAGGGGACGGTGAGGGCGAGGGCGCGGGTTTGTTTTCGACCGGCTGTTTTTTCTCGGAACCGGCGTTACCCTTTGAGCCCTGATCGAGGAACTCGTCCTCCAGGTTCGAATAAGCCTCCCTGACCTCTTCCGCCGGAAAATACACGTTGACGGTAATAGTCGCGCAGGACAAGGAATAGAGCGTTAGAATGAAAAGAGAAGACTGCAGGACCCTCGATATACGCCTATCCATTATTTCACCTCGTTTATTGAGTTTCTATCGTCGGACCGCCCGACTGCGACCTTCTCGCGATTTCCCTTATCACGGACGCAAGGTGCGCGATGGAGATCGAATTCTTCACCGGGTCCGCCTGAATCGACAGGTTCCTAATTCCAAGAATCGAATTAGAAATATTAAACTTTTTGAACGTTATTACGCCGTCATTAATATAACCTGAAATCTCACCGTTATCATAGCTGCGCGAGGAGCCCAGGATGAGTCTCTCTTTCGCTCCGAGCTTATCGAGAAGAGCCTTGCCGATGGACCTGGGTTCTTTCGCGGAGCTGATTGACCAGAACTCGAAGGGGCCGTCTATGGTGTTCAGGTCCCCTCCCTCCCCCGTGAGCCAGACGAGACCGTTTAACCTCCCCGTTATATATTCCTCGGACGGCGACAGCCGCTTCGAAATAGCGTCGAGGCTGATATCGTTAAAGAGGAATGAGAAATTATAAACACTCTCGGCTCCGCCCAGGTTAAGGACCCCGTTTGCGTAGAGATTCCCGCCGAAGAAACCGGCGGCGAGCTTTATTATCCCGATCTTGCCCCTGTCGGCTTCGAGCGAGCATTCGACGTTCTCGAATTTCAATATCCCGTATTCAATCCCGTCGATTTTAATATGATCGGCCCCAGTATCCGGGGCCGGCTCCTTGAACGAGCGCAGGTACTCCTTATAGACCTCTTTATCGAGAGTGAGCGCATTGCCGACGAGTGACGCCAGGGCGTTTCCGCCCTCCCCTTCGTCTTTTACTGTTATGGACCCGTTTATTCCCCTCAAGGAAAGATCGGCTCCCCCTATATAAGCGGCAAACGATGCGCCTTTGAACGAGAGGCCGCCGCTCCAGGAGCTCCCCGCATCGAATACCCTGTTGAACACGACATTAAAACTCGCGGTACCCGAGACCTGTCCCTCCTTGATCGTCACCGGCATCAGGGGCGACAGGAATTTAACTGCGCTTGCAAGGGCGAAGTCGGGGAAAACGACCTCAAGCCTCCTGTCCGCGCTAAGGGAATTTCCCATTTCTCCCAGGAATCTCAACTCGCTCTTGTCCTTATCTCTTATAAACCCGTCTTCGATGAATAATGTTTCACCCGAAGTCCGAATGTTTACCGAACCGCTGTCAACAAGGTCCATTACCGGCTTCTTTAAATTCAGCCGATCGAACTCCAGTTTGCCCGTACCCTCCGGGAGGGAATCGTCGGGAACGGTTCCCGAGAAAGCAAAATCCGCGCTACCGAGCGCAATATCGAGATCGCCCGACTTTACGGACGCATTTTTCAGACCGATGTCGGTTATTATGCGGGCGGGGGTACCGGAGGTAACGATATCGGCCCTCCCTTTAACCTCCCCGTTCAGGAGCTTGCCGGTGATGTCTTTTAAAAGAATACCGTCGGGGGAAGGCGAAGCCGTCAAATGAAGACCCTCGACGACCTGTGAGAATATATCGGTTTTCAACGCCGACGCGGCTCCCTCCCATTCGGTTTTACTCGTTTCCGGATCGTTGACGACAAAGGTTCCGGATATGCCTTCGGACCTCAATTTATCCTCATATCCGGAGAATACCCCGTCATTGAGTTTAATAGTATAGGGGTAGCCCCCCTTCCCGGCGCCGAACTCGACTCTCAAATCATCTGTCCTGAGCTCCCCTATCGTGCTCACTTTAGTGCTCAGCTTCCGTATATCGAGAAAGTCCCCCCCGAAAACGTATTCGGCCGACAGCTCCGGAAACGTCACACTCTTGAATCTGCCTCCGGTGCCGGTGATCGTGCCGCTGAACCCTCTCCTTCCGCTGTCTTCTATCTCTATATGTTCTTTAAACTGCTCGAGGCCTATTTCCCTGCCGGACACCTGAAAACCCTTCCCCTGTGACGCCATACTGAGGGCCCAGCCGCCGCCGGGATCGAGAGAGAAAGAGAGGTCGTCGACCTTGCCCCCTTCGATAAAATATTCGCCGAACGAGAGGCTCTCGTACGAGAGCCCTTTGCCGTTTATTTTGATTTTCCTTTCGGCCTCTTTACCCTCGTCGGCCGCCTTCTCCACGTACTCGAGATCGAGCGGACCCGAAGACCCGGCTTTCGACACCTTAAACTCCCTTCCTGTATTAGACCTGACTATCAAATCACTTACGGCGAAGCTGACCCCCGCCTCGTAGGCTCCCTGATTCCCTTCTATATCGGCGGACAGGGACCGGGCGCTGCCCTCCAGGTCGAAAGGAACTAAAGATTTGGGCACCTTCTTCAGATTCAGGTTCGCTCCCGTGAGGCTCCCATCGATTTTGCTTCGTCCGTTAATTACGGACAGGCCGAACGAGCCGGATACAACTCCGTCCATATAGATGCCGTTCAGATCCGAGAACAAGAGCTCCTTACTCTTCCAGAGGTCGCTCCCTTTAATCTCTACTCCCGCCGAAATGCCGTTTACCTCGCCCAGATCCTTCTGAGATAATTTTTCTACGGAGCACGGCCCCCGTGATATGAACGATAGACCGTATCCACCGCCGATATCCTGTTTAACGTCGAGAGCGCAGTTTAATCCCGCAATACTGAGACTATCGTCCGAGTAGGCGAAGCCGATACCGTCGAGCGCAACTCCTCCCGTAAGCTCGACGCTGTTTTTCCCGATAGAACCGCTCACCCTTAAATTGTCCGACCGTAAATTTCCGGTGATTGTATCAGCCTTTATCTCGGGAACCAGCTTCGACAGCAGCTTCAGATCGCTCGACTGGGCGGAGCCGTGTAAATCGAATTCGGGGTTTTCCGTAACACTCTTTACATCACCGCTCAGACTTCCATGCAAGACGTTCATCATGTCGAAATTCAAAGCGCTCACATGAGCCGCGGCCTCCGCCTTGTCATACGTAAGCCCGTACTTGAGCGTCCCGAGCGCGGCGCGCCCGGTCCCGCTCCCCTCATCGTCCGAGCGAACAGTCAATTCACCCCGCGACCGGACGTTTTCAGCCGCACTGAACGAGAGCTCGAGTACCCCTTTCAAATTCCCCGCCCCCTCAGAGGGTCCCGGAAGTGAGCCGATCTGAAATTTATCCGTCTCGATATTGAATTTCCCGCTCGTTTCGCCTGGCTTTAAATCTAAGGAGCCCTCGACGCTCATCCCCTTTCCGAAGACTGTAACGTCGCCGACGATCCCGATACTCGATCCGTTCCGTGACCTTTCCCCGGCGATTCGAATATCCATTGCCCCGGAAGTAAAGGCGGAGCCGGGGCCGACTTCGACGCGGGCGTCATTCAATCTTATTCTCCCGATCTCCACCTGTGACCCTTTACCGCCGCCCTCCCCCTCTCTTATCATGGCGATGATCCTGCCGGCGCTCTTGCCGTCATACCTTACTACGGGACGGTCTATTATTATTTCCCCGATTTTCACGCTCCGGGAAAGGAGGGAGGAAAATATGCGCGGATCGATAGTCAGGGTTTCGATCTCGGCCAGCGGTTTATCGGGGGCGGCCGGATCGGCGGCGTTTAACCCGTCGAGTCTGATCCTGAAAAGGGGATCGAGGCCCGCCTTATTAACCCGGAGAGTAAAACCGCTCTGCCTTGAGAATCGGTCGAGGTATTCCGGCGCCAGCCGGCTTATTTTTCCGCCCAGGAATATGTTGAGAAAAATGAGGACAGTGCAAACAACGAGAGATATTATTAAAAGAACTCTAGCTAACCCGTTCCTGAGGAGGGTCATGCAAAAGATATTATATGACGAATCATCTATTTAAAAGCGGAATTTGACCGGACAGGTGTCATTGTAGAACAACCCGCATGAAGCGGGATTCTCATTTACGGCTGAATCTAGATTATATCGACGGTCCTGGCTTTAATCACGTTCTTTATCTTATAGAGGAAATAACTCTTCTCCTTCCAGAACCTGCCCACGATCTTTACTCTATCGCCCTTTGAGATCGGCAGGCGCTCATCCTCGAAATAAACTCCAACCTCGTTGTTCTCGGAATCCTTCAATCTGAATACGGTGAAGGGCTCCCCTTTGCTCGATTTCCTGTAGTCCACCTTCGCGACCTTGCCTTCCAGGGAAACCTTTTTACCGTTGAATTCCCCCGGATTAGAGACTACGTCCTTTATTTGAACCTCGAGTACCGGGCTCTCTTTCGGGGCGGGCGTCTGCTCCGCCCGGCCGGGAGAATCAAATGGGAATGAAAGCGCGGACAGCGCCGCAACGAAGACGCATATCTTCAGTATATTCGTAATCGTAATAACCCCGACGATCGTAAGATATAAATATTATAAGCGTAATCCGATGATTTTCCACCATTCAGCGCCGTGGCCGCCGGAATCCGGTCAGCACGACCTTGCCTAGGAGGATTCTACAAAGGCGATAAAACGGTTAGAATAGGTTCCGGGCAGGATATGGAGGACAACCAGGCATGACCTCGCCGATGATACGCAAATTAAACGGCCTCCTCAAAACCGAGACGATAGGGAAAGTCATACACTACTTCGACGAGACCGTATCCACAAATACCGTGCTGAGCAGGCTTGCCGAGAACGGCGCGTCCGAGGGGACGGCCGTCATCGCGGACAAGCAGACGGGCGGAAAGGGAAGGCTCGGACGGAAGTGGATCTCCCCGCCCGGCATGAACCTCTATATATCAGTCCTGTTCCGGCCCGCCATCCCGGCCTGGGAATCGCCGATTTTCACATTCCTCGCTTCCATAGCGCTCGCGGAGACCATTAAAAAGACGGGTATCAGAAACACGGTCATCAAATGGCCCAACGATGTACAGATAGACGGGAAGAAGGCGGCGGGCGTGCTGACCGAGATGGAGCCAAAGGGAGAAAGGGTCGATTACATCGTAGTCGGGATCGGGGTGAATATAAACATGACCAGGGGGCAAATTAAACAGGAGATGGGAGAGACGGCGAAATTTGCGACGTCTCTCAAAGAGAGCCTGGGCGAGGACGTCGACCGGGCCAAATTTACCGGAGACCTGTTAGTCGAGCTCGAATCGTGGTATCAAACGTTCAACAGGCGGGGGAAGTCTTCCATAATCAAGGAGTGGACCGAGAGGTGGGGCGGATACAATAAACGGGTCAGGGTCAGCACGGAAGGCGGGGATACGATAGAGGGTATCGCAACTGGGATAGACGGGGAGGGACACCTGCTGCTCAAACAAGACGACGAAAACGTAATCAAAATAACGACCGGAGACGTTTCGATTATTTAATTGCGCCGGGTCTTAACATGCCGTCCGGTATGAATTTGGTCATTTCCTCCCGTATGTTCTCCATGAGCCCGGTCCAATCGTTAACGAGAGAAACGTCATATCCCGGCAGCGGCTTTTTTATCTCAATCCCCGTACGAGTCGCCCTCACTTTGCAATCCTTGTAGTTCCTTCCGATTATATCGCCGAATTCATAGAGGGTGTTCACGACACGGTCGTCGCTTCCGGAGAATTTCGAGACCAGCACGACTTCCTGATCGAACCCTTCGAATATAACGTTCCACAGACTCGCGCTCGATTCCATTCCGAAGGTCAATGCTATTAACTCAGGCTCGTGAATTTCCTTGGGCATTTCGTGAAACCCGCACACCGATTGTTTTTATTTTAGCCGGAGCTCGCCGCGCAGCACAACGGAAACGGCTTAATATCACGAGCGTCCGTAATATTCCGATCCGGCCCGATGACCCGGCTTACTTGCCGCCTCCGCCGAGAGCCGAAAGCCTCTGCTTCGCCTGTGCCGCGTAACCCGCGTACATTTCCTGCTCGAGAGACACGTCGAGGAATTTCTTGTAGTAGATGACGGCCTGCTGCGGATTGTTTGCCTTTTCATAACCCTCCGCGATAAAAAAGTACGCATCGGGATATTTCGGGTTGAGCGATATCGCTTTTTTCTGGTTGTCGATGTCCTGGTTGAACTTGTTGAGGTAATAGTAGGTGATGCCGAGATTCATATAAGCGGGCGCATAGTTCGGATTCTGTTTTATAGCCATCTCGTACTGCTCGATCGCCTCATTGTAGTGACCCTGCGTCCTGAGGGCGGTGCCGAATAAATTATGGATCTGGGCCGAGGGGGCTAATTCTGCGGCTTTCCTGAAGTTCTCGGTCGCCTGCCCGTAGGCTCTCTTCTTGAAGAATAATGAGTTCCCCAGACCCACGTAAGCCGGTACGAATTTCGGGTTGAGCTCGATTACCTTTCTTATGTCAGGCGAGTCCGGGTTCTCGCCGCTGGCGAACCATAGAACGTAAAGGGCCTCGGCGTTGTTCGGGTTTTTGGCCAATATATTCTGCGCGGTTATCTTCGCGTCTTTTTCCCTGCTCAGCTGTATATAGCTGTAGGCAAGCGCAACCTGCGTCTCTTCGAGGTTCGGACCGAACTGAAGAGCCTTGACCATGTTTGCATAGGAATCGTTGTAGTATTTCTCGTACTCCTCCCTGACCTGATACCTGTAATAACCCATGAATGAATAAACCTCTGCGAGACCGGCGTAGGCCTGCGCGTACTTGGGGTCCGCCTTGATCGCCTGGTTGAAGAGTAAAATCGCCTGATCGAACCCTTCAGGCGTGAACTTCATAAACGCCTCCCGCCCCTGTTTATATAAATCCGCTGCGCCTCCCGCGCCCTGCGCGTACACAGCAAGCTCTCCCGACTGGAATGCGCCCATAGTCACAGGCAGAAGTAAAAGACAAAGAACAAGCTCTCTCATATCATCCTCCAAATTTAATTTTCAAAGCGTCGTACCGACCGCTCAATAGGTTTCGTTTATATACTTTACTATTTCCTCCGCGAGGCTTTGGAAAATGTCCTTCGCCATAAATCCAGTCGAGCTGAATCCGTTCACTTCTCCGGTCGCGATTTCATCTCCCGTAGCTTTGTTGACCAGAGCGAGCTTGATGGAAATAGAGACTTCGCCGAATTTAAGCGCGCCGCCTTCGAACGAGACATCCGAGCTCGGTCTGTACTCGCTTATCTCGCCTAACAACACTATAGTATCCTCGGCGGGGATATTTTCAATCTTGCCGTATTTAACCTCTTTGAACTTATTCTCGGATTCAAGGAGAGCGGCGGCTTTATCCGGGATCTTCGTGAGAGCATCTTTAGGGAAATCCTCGATCTGAGTCTCGAACGTCTCGAACTGAATGGCCTGAAAGTCGCGCAGCTTGGTCTTTGTCGGGGCAAAGTAGGAAGTAGTTTTGATAGTCGTGCATCCGGTAACAATCAGGGCGAAAAAGGCAATCGAAATTAGTAACGGGAAAACGAAATGCTTATCTCTATGCATGATAAAACCGCCTCCTTTAAAATAGGTAGTATAAAATAGCATACTTCCTCAGATTGATAAACATTCCCCAATCATATCCATGCCGATAGTATCCAAAACAGACATCCTGACAAATTTTGTCACATTGTCACGTCAAGGACGCAAAAATGTCACAATTAATAAAATTTGTGAGTGCGACCATGGTTCCGGATGCCATCCGGCATATTCGTGATAAAAGCTAATTCCGATTGTATTTCAGCGGTTTATGTGTGTAATACGCCGTAATAACGGCACGTGGCACGGCCTTTGCATCCTTAGTTTACAAGACTATTTCCGAAACGGAGGTTATTGATATGTTAAGCAAGTTAAACAGAGTTAAAAAGGGAGAGAAGGGTTTCACGCTTATCGAACTTCTAGTGGTAGCGGCAATCATCGGCATACTGCTCGCGATCGCGATACCCAACCTTATAAAGGCGAGAATGTCGGCGAACGAAGCCAGCGCCAGAAAGTCCATGCAGACGCTCAGGGATGCCGAAGGCGAGTATTTCGAGCAGGACCTGGACGATCAGGGTGGAAGAGATTTTACCGATCAAATTGGTGCACTAGGAACTGCTCAGTCTTTGCGTGATCCCGGGGGTACAAGTGTAGAAGAGGACGCTCTTGTTGACGACAGCTTCGAGGGCGCATTAAGTACAGGAGGCGCACTCTGTGCTGACCCGAAGGCGGGTTATTGCATACAAAGTGATTTTAATGATTCGACCGGCGCGGCATTCACCGCAAATGCTTCAGGCGGTTTTGACGACTTCGGCTGGCAGAACAGTATGTCGAGCTTTAACAAGACCGGCAGAAGGGACTTCTCCGTATACGGAGACGGCGTTATAAGATGCACATTAAGTACACAAGCTACCGGAGCTGTCGGGACATTCGAGGCCCATCGTACTGCACCCGGCTGCGATTAACACTCTGATAGATAATCAACAGAAAGAAAAACTCAAAACGGCGGGTTTATAATAAACCCGCCGTTTTTTTATTCCCGAAACAGTATACCGTTACTCCAATCGACGACCATAGTTCTATTCGATTGATCCATTATTCCCTTGGTATTCATGATAAAATTGACAACTTGACAATAGCTCACCGCTGTGTTTTTCGGAAGAATGTTATCTTTCAATTTCTTCTTCGACCCACCCGGATAACAGAAATCGCATCACTATGACAAATATTGTCAAGTCGTTTTCTGAAGAAATGTATCATATGAATATTCTTACCCTCGATACGATTTCGAGTATCCATTTATATAACAATGAGGGCCTGTTACGAAAGCATGTAAACCAGATATATTAGCGCCGGTTGTGGTATGTATATTGCTAATAATTACCTATAAAGGGCGATAATATGATCAGGAAGAGAAATAGAAATATTGAAAACGGCTTTACCCTCATCGAGCTTCTCGTAGTGGCGGCTATCATCGGTATCCTGCTCGCAATCGCTATACCTAACCTGTTAAAAGCCCGTATCTCTTCAAATGAAGCTAACGCGCGGAAGGCCCTGCAGACACTAAAAGACTCCGAATATGAGTATTTCGAACAGGACCTGGACGATAACGGTGACAGGAACTTTACAAACCTCATAGGATCTCTCGGCACCGCGGGAACACTCAGAGACCCGGGCGGAACAAGCGATCCCGCAGACGCACTATTAGATTCTACATTCGAAGACGCGGTTACTAACGACGGCACCCCCTCGAGCTCCGCCGATTGTAACGATCCCAAAGCAGGATACTGTCTGTCATGGAGCGACGACGCCGGCACCGATGCTCAGTCCCTCAAAGGAGACTTCGGATGGGAGGCTTCTATGACAAGTGCGAGGGTTAACGGCAGGAAAGATTTCTCCGCATTCACCGACAAGGTCATCAAGTGTACAGTGACAACGCAGGCCTCGGGAGCAAACGGCACGTTCGAATCCGGAAGCGGTGACCCCGCCTGTGACGGATAAGATTGATTAATACGCCCGAACGCTCCTTTCGATGTATCGCCGTATTGCCTCCCGGCATTCATTAACATATATTTAGATATCCGAACATGCCAGAAACAATTCTCAAAATCACGAACCTGGTCAAGGACTATAAAACCGGGTTTTCGGGGAAGAAGACACGCGTCCTGAAAGACGTATCCTTCGACGTTCATAAAGGAGAGGTGTTCGGTTTCGTCGGGCCTAACGGCGCCGGAAAGACCACGACGTTCAAATCAATCCTGGGGTTCGTCACTCCGACCGAAGGGAAGATAGAGCTCATGGGCAAAGAGCATTCGAGCTCCGAGGTCAAGAGCAGGATCGGCTACCTTCCGGAAAACCCTTACTTCTACGACTACCTCACGGGCGAGGAGCTGCTCTTTTACATGGGCGAGCTTCACGGCCTGAAACGGAAACACCTCCGCGAAAAGGTAGACGAGCTGCTGCTGAAAGTAAGGATGGAGCACGCAAAAAAGGTGCAGATGAGGAAATACTCAAAGGGCATGATGCAGAGGATCGGCATCGCACAGGCCCTCATAAACGACCCGGAATTCATCATTCTCGACGAGCCCATGAGCGGACTCGACCCCATAGGCAGGAGAGAGATAAAAGACCTGATACTGGAAGAAAAACGGAGCGGAAAGACTATACTCCTTAGCTCCCACATGCTTTCGGACGTCGAAGCACTCTGCGATAGGGTAGGGATAATAATGGGAGGCGCCGTAATAAAAACAGGCAAGATCGGGGATCTTCTCAAAGAGATTCACACCGACTATGAAATGCACCTGGAAGGGCCGGGAGATGAGATAAGGCAGTGCGTAAAAGACCTGAGGGTAGAGATGGACAGCAGGGCAGGGTACATAGTGCTCAAGTTCGACGAAGACATTAAACGGAGGGTCCTCGACGCCGTTACACGCACTTCGGCGGAGATTGTCTCCATTCATCCGCTGAGGAAGTCCCTCGAAGGACTCTTTGTGGAGGAAGCCCGCAAAGAGAATTCACAAAAGGAACAGTAAAGACTTCGACCCCCGTCAGGCATACAGGACAAGATGAGAAGAATACTGAGCGTCGCGCACAATACGTTCATTGAGGCAATCAGGGACAGGGTCCTCTACAGCCTTATCTTATTCGCAATAATAATGATCATGAGCTCGCTCGTCTTCGCCAGCATATCGGCGGAACAGCACAACAAGATAGTCAAGGACCTGGGACTCACCGCGATATCCATAATCGGAATCCTTATCTCCGTATTTCTGGGTATCGGACTCGTATATAAAGAGGTGGAGAGAAAGACTGTCTACAACATCTTCTCGAAGCCTATAAAGAGATACGAATTCATATTCGGGAAGTATCTGGGCCTTGGGCTTACTCTATTCGTAATCACGCTCGGAATGGCGCTTATTCTATTCCTGCTGGTGCTGTTCATAGAAATCAGGTACGAGGGGCTGATAAACTTTTATTACGGGGGGCATTACTACGCGGAGTTCTTTAACGCGATATATTTCGAATACCTCGAATTCCTCGTCGTAATCGGCATAGCGCTCGTCTTCTCGAGCTTCACGACCCCGGTTATGAGCGCCCTTTTCACCTTTTTCGCCATCGCGATAGGCCGCTTCTCGAGCGATATCAGACTGTTCGCCGAGGAAGTCAAGAGCCCGGTAACCGCAATATTTTCAGAAGCGGTGTACAGAATAATTCCCAATCTGGAGAAATTCGACGTGAGGAGCGAAGCCGTTTACGGCGGCATCGTTAACCCCGACCTGGTCTTATACACCACGGTCTATGCGGTCCTATATACGCTCGCCCTTCTGATACTCGCAATCATCATCTTCGAGAGGAAAGAGTTCAAATAATATATGTCCGTCATATCATCCAGAAAGCCTGTTGTCGCCCTCGTCATTCTGGCCGTGCTGGTAGCGGTATCGATTCCGTTTCAGATAAGGATAGACGAAATAAGGGGCAAGTTCCGGTCTGTCGAAGGGAGCCTCTACATATCTTCGTCGTCCCTGAAAAAGCTGTCCCTGGGATATTATGAGATTTTGGCCGACATTTACTGGATACGGGCGCTCCAGTACTTCGGCGGAGAGAAACCCGCTGACCTGAACTCCGACCTGCTTTATCACTACTTCGATATCATCACGGATCTCGACCCGAAGTTCATAAACGCATACAGGTACGGAGGCACTTTCCTGGCCGAACCTCCGCCTTTCGGGCTCGGCGAGACGAAGAAAGGGATAGAGCTCCTCGACAAAGGGAGGAAGAACAACCCCGGGAACTACAACCTGCCCCTGGAGGAAGCCTTTATATACTATTTCTACCCGAAGGACTACGAAAAGTCGGCAGAGCTGTTCAAGGAAGCGTCCGAGAAGCCGGGCATTTCCCCATTGAGGGCAGCCTCGATGAAGGGCATGGCCGCGTCGGCCCATGCGAAGGGCGGGAACAGGGAGCTTTCGAGGAAAATCTGGGAAATAATCTACGAAACGAGCCCGAGCGAAGGGAGAAGGAACTTCGCTCTGAGAAATATAGAGGAGATAGATACCATGTCCCTCGAAGACAAACTGACCGAGTCCCTCCGCGAGTACGTCAAAACCTATGGAAAGCCCCCCTCCGGGCTCGAAGACATGGTCAGGGCCGGCGTGTTGAAAAACGGGATTCCGGAGGCCCCGATGGGAGGCAAATTCATTCTGGCGCCCAAGATCGGGGCGATCAAAAGCTCGGAATTATCCAAGCGGAAGATCGATGAGGATATAAATTTTCTGAATGCAAAGTCGGCCAGATATAATAAGCTATACGGTGATTATCCGAAGAATATGGACGAGCTCAGAAAATTCATAGAACTGCAGACAACAACGGATTTCCCGGCCCACCCTCTGGGCGGGGAATATATTTACAATCCTGAAACGGGAAAAGTCGCGTCCTCCATAGACGTCGAATGATGTCGTTTACCGACGGTCAGGTGATCTCAAGAACGACGAACTCCCTTACGCCGCCCGGCGCTTGAACCTGAACCTCGTCATCAACCCGCTTTCCTATTAGCGCCTTCCCGATGGGCGAGGAAATCGAGATGAGACCGCCTTCAGGGTCGGATTCATCGGGTCCGACGAGCTGATAGCTGACAGTTTCCCCCGTATCGACGTTCTCAAGCCTGACCCTGACCCCGAACGTTACCCTGTCTTTATCCCTTAACTCAGCGGGGTCGATAACCTCCGCCCTGCTGATCCTGCTCTCGAGCTCCTGAATTCTCCCTTCCACGAAGGATTGTCTTTGCTTCGCCGTTTCATACTCGGCATTCTCCGAAAGGTCCCCAAGAGACCTCGCGAACTCGATAAGCTTTATCACCGCCTGTCTTTCCACGGTCTTCAGCCTGCGGAGCTCCTCCTGCATCTTTTTATATCCATTGGGGGTCATCGGCACTCTTTCTACTGTCATATTAAAATCCTCCTGGAGCTGCTAAGAGAGCGGAAACGGAAACCGTATTAAGCGGATTAAATCAATTTTAGAAAAGCGGAACATGGTATGTATTATACAACACTTAATAATAGTCCTGAATAGCCTTTACGTCGAGCCCCCTCTTAATCAGCGCCCCGATCGCTCCCACGGCGGCCTTGGCGCCGGAAATCGTGGTAAAATACGGCACCCTGTGAACGAGAGCAGCCCTTCTTATCGAGTATGACTGCTCCACCTCTTTTTCCCCGAACGTAGTATTTACGACGAGCTGAACCCCCCCGTTTTTTATGTGATCGACTACGTGCGGACGCCCCTCCTTTACCTTCTTCACGACAGAACAATGTATGCCGATACTTTCGAGATAAGCCGCGGTGCCCTTCGTCGCCATAATGCTAAAACCGAGCCCCGCGAGGTCCCCAGTGAACTCGGAGAGCCTGGGTTTATCGTCGTCCTTCACGCTTATGAACGCGGTGCCGGAAAGTGGGAGGTCGTTGCCGGCGGCCATCTGGGCTTTCGCGAACGCCATGCTGATTTCGTTATCGATGCCCATGACCTCGCCCGTCGATTTCATCTCGGGACCGAGGATCGTATCCACGCCCTGAAACTTTATGAAAGGGAAAACGGATTCCTTTACGCAGTAATGCGCGGGGACTATCTCCTTCGTAAAGCCGAGCTCGTTGAGGGTCTTCCCGATCATGATTTTCGTGCCGATCTTGGCAAGCGGGACTCCTATGGCTTTACTGACGAACGGCACCGTCCTGCTCGCGCGGGGGTTCACTTCGAGTATGTAAACGACATTGTCCTTTACCGCGAATTGAATGTTTACGAGCCCCTTAACGTTAAGCGCGAGCGAGAGCTCCCTTGTCTGACGCTTTATTTCCTTTATTACCCGGGCGTCGATCGAGAACGGCGGAAGTACCATGGCGCTGTCCCCGGAGTGGACGCCAGCTTCTTCGATGTGCTCCAGCACCCCGCCGATGACTACCGTTTCGCCGTCCGACAACGCGTCGACATCGACTTCCTTCGCGTCGTTTAAGAACTTGTCTATCAGCACAGGGCGGTTTGGGGATACCCTTACGGCCTCTCTTATGTATCGCCTGAGTGATTCCTCCGTATAGACGATCTCCATGGCGCGGCCGCCGAGGACGTAGGAGGGCCTGACTACTATCGGATATCCGATCGTACCGGCAATCCTGAGCGCCTCGTCCTGACTCCTGGCGATCCCGCTCTCGGGCTGCCTGAGACCGAGTGCGTGAACCAGGTCCCTGAACCTCTCCCTGTCCTCCGCGAGGTCGATGCTGTCGGGCGATGTGCCGATTATTTTGACGCCCCGCTCCTCAAGCGGGATTGCGAGCTTAAGGGGGGTCTGGCCGCCCAGCTGCACGATCACCCCGTCGGGATTTTCCCTCCCGACTATGGCCAGGGTATCCTCGAGCGTGAGGGGCTCGAAATAGAGCCTGTCAGAGGTGTCGTAATCGGTGCTCACGGTCTCGGGGTTGCAGTTCACCATTATCGCTTCGTAACCCTCTTCCCTAAGGGAGAACGAGGCATGGACGCAGCAGTAATCGAACTCTATGCCCTGCCCGATCCTGTTAGGGCCGCCTCCCAGTATCACGACTTTGGTTTTACCGGTCGGCGGGGCCTCGTCCTCCCGTTCGTAAGTCGAATAAAGATAAGGGGTGTAGGCCTCGAACTCTGCGGCGCATGTGTCGACCATCTTATATACGGAAGTGATTTTATTCTTTAGTCTGGATTTTCTGATATCGTCCTGCGACTTCCCGGTAAGCTCGGCGAGCCTTATATCCGAAAACCCGTACTCCTTGGCATTCCTCAGTAGGTTCCCGTTCATCTTCCCCCTGGAGGACCTGAGCTTGCCCTCCATTTGAACTATCTGCTCGATATTCCTGAGAAACCACCTGTCTATATACGTAAGACCGAAAATTTCTTCTATATCCATCCCGCACCTGAGGGCGTCTGCGATGTACCAGAGCCTGTCGGAATTGGGCGTCCTTAATTTTTCCCTGATAATCCCGGTATCGACCGATCTCGACTCGAACCCCGCGGAGTCTATCTCGAGAGACCTGATGGCCTTGTGGAGCGATTCCTTGAACGTCCTGCCTATCGCCATTACCTCTCCCACGGATTTCATCTGCGTCGTCAGCGAGGAATCCGTCTGCGGAAACTTTTCGAACGTGAACCTGGGTATCTTGACGACGACGTAATCTATCGAGGGCTCGAAGGACGCGGGGGTATAGCGCGTGATGTCGTTCGAAATCTCATCGAGCGTGTAACCGACAGCGAGCTTCGCCGCGATCTTCGCAATGGGGAAACCCGTGGCTTTGGACGCGAGGGCGGAGCTCCTGGACACCCTGGGGTTCATCTCAATGACCACCATGCGCCCGTCGTCCGGGTTGAGCCCGAACTGAATGTTTGACCCCCCTGTATCGACGCCTATCTCCCTTATGATGGCGATTGACGCGTCTCGCATCTTCTGATATTCCTTATCGCTTAACGTCTGGGCCGGGGCGACTGTAATGCTGTCCCCCGTATGGACCCCCATGGGGTCGAAGTTCTCTATCGAGCATATAATCACGACGTTGTCCATGCCGTCGCGCATCACTTCGAGCTCGTATTCCTTCCACCCGAGGACCGATTCCTCGATCAGAATTTCGCTTATGGGACTGAGATCCAGTCCCGACTTTGCAAATTCCTGGAACTCTTCTTTGTTATACGCGACGCTGCCGCCTGAGCCCCCGAGCGTGAAAGAGGGGCGTATTATCACAGGAAACCCGAGCTCTTCGATGACCTCCCAGGCATCCGTCATCGAATGCGCGACGCCGCTCCTGGGGACTTCAAGGCCTATCTTCAGCATGGCCTGCTTGAAGAGCTCCCTGTTCTCGGCCTTTTTGATCGCGTGCAGCTTGGCTCCGATGAGCTCCACTCCGTATTTTTCGAGCACGCCCGACTCCGCGAGATCGACAGCGATATTGAGCGCCGTCTGTCCCCCGAGCGTCGGGAGCAGGGCGTCAGGCCTTTCTTTCTCTATTATCTTTTCCACGATCCCCGGTACGAGGGGCTCTATGTATGTCCTGTCCGCGAACGTGGGATCGGTCATGATGGTAGCGGGGTTCGAGTTTACGAGCACTATCCTGAAGCCCTCTTCCTTGAGAGCTTTACACGCCTGTGTGCCGGAATAGTCGAACTCGCAGGCCTGCCCTATGACTATCGGACCCGACCCTATGAGCAGTATGGTTCTAATATCTTTACGCTTAGGCATCTTAGTAACGCGGAATAAGAATCAATATATGATTAAACGAGAATATCCGGAGGCACTTAAAAACGCCGGGGCCCCCGGTTTCGAAGCACTTGATTTATACCTGTGAATTTTTATTCTAGCAAATGGGATTCATGCTTTCTAAGGGGAGAAGCGGCAAACGAAACCCCTTTCAAATCAGGGGGTTAAGGAATTGTTTCAGCCTCGATTTTCTTTTTCTCTTCCCTATTCCTGAGCTCGGTCATCACATGGAACATGCGCTGGAGCGCGGTATAGGAAGAGAATACGAGCATTAATAATAGCGACAGCTTGAGCAGATAGTCGCCTGACCCCAGGCCGAGGGCGCCCGAGACGATATTTCCAAGAAAGTTAAAAACCGAAAGCACCCCAAGGTATACGACCCTTTCGGCCCTCTGCATAACGCCCACTTCACACTTCACTCCCAGCCCCTCCGCCCGCGCCCGCGTATAACTGACCATGGTGGTAGAAACGAGGATGAGAAAGACCACGTAGGAAAATATCGTATCCCGATAGAGACTGAGCAGGCCCAGGTAGATGAAGGCCTCCGAAAACCTGTCGAGACACGAATCGAAGAAGGCCCCGTGCTCGCTGCTGAGCCCCTGAGCCCTCGCGACGCGCCCGTCAAAAATATCGAACGTCGAGCCTGCCAGCACCAGCACACCGCCCGCAAAAATCCATCCGAAGTGATAGAACAGCCCCGTAATAACCGCAACGACGAGCGTGGAAACGGTAAGGATATTGGGATGGACCCTGATCTTCAGAAGATAATCCTCGATGGGCAGCATGAGCAGCAGCCACCATGTCTTTATGCCGCTTCCGACCAGCATGGTGGACTCAGGCCTTTTCTTGTTTTTAGACCTTTCCGTAATCTCTTCCGGATGTGTCATATTATTTTGTCCGTTCCAGGAATGATACGCCCTCTTGGGGAATAACAATATCCGTTTTGGCATTTTCAGGCAAGACGGACCCGAGCTTGTATTGAAATAGCCGGGTTAAGCGTTTATAAAACGGATTCAATCACTCTCCGTAACGTAAACGGACTTGATATAACGCTCTTTTCTTTTCAGGTCTTCACCGAATGTACCGGCCTCCCTCTTCGTGCGGAATTCGCCTACCCTTACCCTGAACCATTTTCCTTTACCCGGCACATCCGCGGGGACCACGAAAGCCCCGTACCCCTTTTGAGAGAGTCTGTCCGCCAACGCATCGGCTTCCCCCTTCTCTCTGTAGGACGCTACCTGCAAGGTGAACATCCCCCCGGTCTTCGTACGGGTCACGGTCTTGGTCCCGGAGTCCTTGACGGCATCCGAAACCACTTCGCTCGAAGGGTCTCCGGAGAATGAGGCCAGAAGTTGTGCTTCAATAACCCCGGCATTGGAAACTGCTGTAACGCTAGCGGCAGCGGTATTATCGGAAGCAGGAAGAGTGGTCTCTCGGGACACCTTTTCAGGAGCGATTTCCAGCTCCGATTCAGTCAAGGTCTCCTCCGCGCTTTCATCGGCTCCCGGAGCCTTGATATTTTCTTCCTTCGCCGCAGGCGGCTCGGCCGCGGGCGCCGGATTACTTCCGTTAACCGGAATCTCCCCCGAGACCGGTGATTCCATCTGGCTCGCCAATATTGCCCGTATCTCCTCATTGCTGCCGCCGGGAACCGATGTCGCTGCGGGCGTCTCCGCCGCAGGCTCAACCGGAGGCAGGGTCTCATCAGCCTTAATGCTCCTGAACTCGATTGTCTGCGTGGCCGCCGGGAGCTCCCTCCCCTTCACTCCCGCTTCGTCCCTCTGTTTTTCATTTTCCGGGGCGGTATTATTCCCGGAAGGCTCCGTCCCGGCGGAACCGACGACACGTACGGCGTCCCCCTCGCCTATTTTAAGGACCTGCAGGCAGGTGAACGGCCTTTTGACGACCACTCCCTGCTCGACCAGCACCACTTCAACCGAACCCACTATGTCGGCAGGGCTTTGAAAAACCAGCTTCCTCGGAGACTCGGCGAGGACATGCGCATTTTTACTGCCGATCCTAAAGTCGGTCGTCGCGAAATCCCCGTCGAAGGGACCTTTTATTTCAACTATCCTTCCGGCCTGACCCACGAGAGGGCACTGGTAATCATACGGGGTGGGGGTCTCCGGGCCGCCCCGCACGGAAGACGAACGCTTGATAGGCACGGAGGCGCTGTCGAGGACCTTCATCGACCCGTCTCTGAGAGAGAATTTCATCGCGGTCCCGGCCGAATTCCTAGGAACAGTGATTTTTATGGATTTTTGACTTGCCGGGACACTGAAAAAGCTAGTTTCGATAGTGTAGCCGCCGAGTATCCCGAGGTTCCGGTCCATGGCCTCCCGGGTGACTCCCCCGGGAAAAAGCGCTATGGATGCCGAAACGGTGTCGCCCGCGGATATATCGTCCGGTAAAAAGACCTTTACGAGCCCGGACTTCGTTTTGAGTTCGACCACAAGTACGCCATTATCGGTATCTTTGGATAGTGACGGGGCAGAATGGACAAGGGCAAGATATACGAGCAGAAGAGCGGAAAGAGTTATGAACCGAATGATTGTGTTTCCCGTCATCGTGACCTTTTTCCGGGCGCGGGTTTATCCGCAGCGGCGTTAATTATTTACAGTTATAAAAATCAATTTCACGCTCGGCTCTATATCCTTAAGCGATTCTCCGTAGGCTTTTGCCGATTCTATGCTGCTGAAAGTCCCTACCCTGACCCTGTACCAGTTCTTATTATCAGGCGCAGTCATGGACTTTATAAACACCGGGTATCCCTTCGACTGAAGCGCGCTCGCTAGGCTGTTCGCCTGCTTCTGATCCTGAAACGATCCTATCTGGACGGTGTAGATCCCGTCGGGATCCACCCGTGGTAAAGTGGTTTTAGCCGTTTGAGTTTCCGTTTCTGTCTTTTTCTTTTCCTCTGCCCGGTTTTTATCGAGATCCCGTTCTATCTCGCGGGTAATCTCGGCCAGCCGCTCGTCGGGCTTGACCTGAGCGGGGGCGGGTGTGCTTTCCGGGGCCTTCGCCTTCTCTGCCTCTTTATCGACGGCTGCTTCGTTCTCGACGACCTTCTTTTCATCCTCAACAGACGGAGGGGCGGGGCTCTCTATGATGCTTTCTTCGACGCCGGGAGGAGGGCTCTCAGTTATTTGCTCAACGCCGGTCCCCGGAGACTCTTCGACCGGGGCTATAGACGGCTCGGGTGGGGCTTCGTTGAATTCCCTGGTTATTCTTAACTCCTGCCGGCCGAGTTTTTTGCCGACGAATACGCCGAGACCGAACACGAATATAAAGAGCACGGTAAAAGCGAACAGGAACGAAAGTATGCGGCTGCCACTCGGGGAATTATCCCTGCTCATCGATCACATCCTCTCGGGCGCCGATATGCCGAGCAGCTTAAGCCCGTTGCTGAGGACGGTTTGCACGCACCTCACGAGGTAAAGTCTGGCTCCGCTCATGGCGCGGTCGTTGTCTACGATCCTGCATTTATTATAGTAGGCATGGAAGTCGGACGCCACTTCCTGGAGGAAGTAGGCGATCTTGTGAGGGGCAAGCGACTCTGCCGCGTCAAAGACCATATCCGGATACATCAGCAGTTTTTTGACCAAGTCCATCTCTTCGGGCTGCGAAAGCAGGTTGAGCGAGGAGTCCGATTCCTTAACGCCCTCTTCCCCGGCCTTTCTGAACACGCTCTTTATACGCGCGTAGGCGTACTGGATATAATATACGGGGTTCTCGCTCGATTCCTTCCTGGCCAGATCGAGGTCGAAATCGAGATGACTTTCGGAGCTCCGCATGAGGAGGAAAAAGCGCATCACGTCCGCCCCGACTTCATTCACCACATCACGCATTGTGACATAGCTGCCCGACCTCTTCGACATAGACACCTCTTCCCCGTTCCGCATGAGTCGGACAAACTGTATGAGCACAACATTGAGCCTCTTGTCGTCGAACCCGAGGGCCCTGAGCGCGGCTTTCAGCCTGGACACATGGCCGTGGTGGTCCGCCCCCCAGACATTCACGAGACTTTCGAAGCCCCGCTCCAGCTTGTCGGCATGATACGCGATGTCGGCCAGGAAGTAGGTAGGGCTTCCGTCGCTCTTCACGAGCACCCAGTCCTGCGTATCCCCGTACCTGGCGGCGGCGAACCAGAGGGCGCCTTCCTTCTCCTCGAGCGCGCCCTTATCAGCGAGACGCTTTCTGATTTCGCCGAGCTTTCCCGGGACGACGCCGAACCCGCGGATATTCTCCTTTTCGCCGTACCACACATCGAAATGTACGCCAATGTCTTCGAGGTCTTTTCTGATCAGGCCCAATAATTTTTCACGCGCGTATTCCCCGGAGAACGCGAGGGCCTCGGAGAGCTGAGCATTCAAGAGGGAATCGCCCTTGAGCTCCTTTATTTCGGAAGCGATTTCCGTTACGTATTCACCCCTGTACCCGTCTTCGGGTATGTCCGCAGCCTCGCCGAAGAGCTCACGGTATCTGGCAAACACGGATTCACCCAGAAGCTCCATCTGCCGACCGGCGTCGTTGATATAGAACTCCCTCGTGACCTTGTAACCCGACGCCGTGAGGATATTCGATACCGTATCCCCGACGACGGCGTTCCTCGCGTGTCCCATGTGGAGATGGCCGGTGGGGTTGGCGCTGACGAATTCCACGAGCACGCTCCGGCCGTTTCCGAGGGCGGACGTGCCGAATTTTTCTCCGAGCCTCGTTATCTCTCCGAGCTTGCCTACAATTGCTTCTTCCCTTACAAAGAAATTGATGAAGCCCGCGCCCGCGATCTCGACCTTTTTAAACAGAGTGTCTTTCTCGCCGGGGAGGTTCTCGATTATGAGCTCCGCGACCTGCCGCGGGTTCTTGCCCATTTTTTTGGCGAGGACCATGGCCGTATTTACCGAAAAATCGCCGAATTCCTTCCGTTTCGGAATGCCGACCTCTATCTCGACACGAAGGTCGGTCAGGTTGATTTTCTTGCCTATGCTCGCAACCGACTGTAAAACGACTCTCTCTATATCTTCTTTCATATCGCTATCGGGAAATTACACCACATATTGCCGGGAGTTACAAGAAAACCCGCTCGTATGAAAACCCTTTCTAAGCGGGCTGTCGAGCTATCAGAATTCGGGAAGCGAATCATTCGGTGAGAGATGGGAGACATCGTTAAGGAGCCTTACCTCTATGTTTCCGTTTACGGAAACGATTATATTCTTCGATGCGGCGCGGAGGTTGAAATTGCGGAAGCCCCTGAGACCGACCCCGGTAATCTTGCAGAGCAGGGCCGTGATCGTGAGGTTATGGCTGACCGCTACCACGGTCTCGCCCGCGTGGAGCCTGTTAATCTTTTCGAATACGCTCCATGCCCTATCCTGGACCTGCGAGAGCGATTCCCCGCCGGGAAGCCTGAGGGTCTCCGGGCTCTCTCTCCATTCCTTCATGACGTCCGAGTACCTGTCCCTTATGTCTTCGAAGAGGAGTCCTTCGAGGTCCCCCTGGTCCATTTCCCTCAGGTCCTTGTCTATATTGACATCGAGGTCGTGATGGGACGCAATCTGCCTCGCCGTGCGGAGCGCCCTCAGGAGGTCGCTCGAATACACGGCTCTGATATCGGCGTCTTTTAACGAATGCGCGAGCTCCCCAACCTGTCTCCTCCCGGTGTCGTTGAGGTCTATATCCGCAACGCCCTGACACCTGCCGGTCCTGTTCCATTCCGTTTCACCGTGACGTATGAGGATAAGGTTCAATATCGGACTCCGATAAATAAATTTAAGCGCTAATAATGCGGCGGCAGTGATATTACCGTCCGTCAGTAGGTCTTGTTCTTAAACGGGACGAGCACTCCGCTCGTCTTCGCCTCTTCAGCGAATTCCGAAGGCGGGGGGGGCAGGGGGGCGGATTTGCGTACAGCGCTGACACAGTACTCGTCGAACGCGGCGTTCCCCGAAGACTCGTTCACCCTGACATCGAACACCTTTCCGCTCTGGTCGACCTTAAAAAATACTACCGCCTGCATATTGCCGTCCGTAGGCACCCCCGGCGGAATCCTCCAGTTCCTGCTTATCCTCTGGTGGACTTTATCGGTATAGAGCTGCAACAAGACGGGGTTCAGGGACGAGCCGCTGCCGGAGCCCTCCATACTTTTAGAAGACCCCTCGGACGAATCGCCGGGACCCGGCTCCGATTTCCCGGGCGTCTCCCCGGAATCGGACATCGCGAGTTTCTGCTCCTCACCCATCTCCTCCTCGGGCTTTGCGCTCTCCTCGGACCCGCCCTTTAACTCCTCCAGGACTCTCTGTCTCTTGATGTCCTGAAGGACCTTGTTCTTCTCGCTCTCCAGATTCTTTTTGCTGCTCGCGGTCGTTTTCTTGGGCTCCGCCTTGGGTTTTTCCGTCGGCTTGGGCTTCTCGGCTACCTCCTTTTTCACTTCCTTGGGAGGCTCCGTCTTCTTGGGCTCTTCTTTCTTTACTTCCTTTTTTTTCTCCGTCTCAAGAGGTATGACTTCTTTTTTCTCGGGCTCCTCTTTTACCACCTCTTTGGGTTTTTCTTCCTTAGGCTCCTCTTTGGGCTCTTCCTTCTCGGGTTCCTTGGGGGGCTCTTTCTTTTCAGGCTCCGGAGGGGGAGCTTTGACCTCCTCCTTTTCGACTACCGGCGGTTCCTGCTTCGGAGGCTCTGCCTTCTTCGGCTCCTCGGGGGGTTTATTCTGTTGAGACGCCGGGCTTGAGTTGTGCCCTCCCCCGGGCCCCAGGCCCGAGAGCGACACCTCTATCGGCCCGCTCGAGCTGCTGTTGTTTGATGTGCCGCTGAGTCCCCAGAATAAAACGAGAGCCAGCACCGTCGCATGCAAAGCGACCGAAAAAAACATTCCCCAAAAAGATGTGCCCTTGGATGTATCTTTATCTTCCGGTTTCATTTCCCCGCTCACCTCTGGCCGTCGTTCGGAACGGGCTCCGTGATAAGCCCGATCTTCTGTACCCCCGCATTTCTTATCTCGGACATGACTTCGACTACCGCGCCGTAGGGAACCGAAGAATCGGCCCTCAAGAATACGTCCTCGCTCGATAGGTCCTTGCCTTTATCGGCCATGAGCTTCCTGACCTCGATCCGGAGCTCGTCGAGCGTGTACCGCTCCTTCTCGATAAATATTTCACCGTTCCTGTTGAGTGTGACAACCACTTTCCTCTCCTGGTCGAGAGCGGGCATGGGACGAGACTCCGTTTTAGGGAGGTTCACATCCACCCCCTGATAGAGGATCGGGGTCGTGACCATGAAAATCACCAGCAGAACGAGCATCACGTCCACGAACGGAGTGACGTTTATCTCGGACATGACGGTTCGTCCTTCTTTACCTGTCTGCATTCCCATTTTTCTTATACCTTCTTAATGTATCTGTCCACGATGTTGAGGAATTCGGAGGAGAAATTCTCCATTTCGATGTCTATCCTCTTTACCCTGCTGACGAAATAGTTGTACGCGATAACGGCCGGTATAGCCGCCGCGAGCCCTATCGCAGTCGCTACGAGGGCCTCTGCGATACCGGGGGCGACGGCCTGGAGCGTGGGCACGCCCTGGCTCCCCGCGAGTCCTATGAACGAGGTCATGATGCCCCAGACGGTGCCGAATAGTCCTATAAAAGGCGCGGCGCTCCCTGTGGTGGCGAGAAAGATCAGAGACCCTTCGAGCTTGGCTGTCTCCGACGCCATGGTCCTTTTGAGCGCCCTTTCGACGAGCTCCACCACGCCCAGCTCGTTGACTATGATCTCCGCATTAGTCTTCGATTCGGCGCTCTGAGCCGCGCCGCTCGCCCTTCTCAGTTTCAGTATTTCCGTGTACCCGGCCCTGAACACCTCGGCGATCGGACCGCCGATGTGCTTGGTGGAGGAGTAGAGGTTCCCGAAATTGCCGCTCGCGGTGTAGAGCTCGAGGAACTTCTCGGACCTCTTGGCCGCCCTTTTCAGGACAAAGGCCTTCGAAAAAATTATCGTCCACGAGATCACCGACATGATGAAAAGGAGGAGCAGTACGACCTTCACGACCGGACCGGCATCGGTTATGAGGTTCACGATTTTTATCTGGCCGGCTCCGTTATTCGCCTGCGCCTCTAACATGAAATATATCCAGTTTGTCATCTGTGTTGCCCTGCTGATAAGTTGGATTTAGGGTTTGAATGAAAATCAATGTTTCTGATTGTTAAATACGAACGAGCTGCATTTAAGATTCCATATTAAGTTTTCCATACTTAAAAACTAAAATCAAATAAAATTCGCTATAAAATCCAGATTCATGCGGGTTTGTTTGATTTTCCGCCCAAAATGTATAATAGTCCTGTAAAAGAAGGGCAGGGAATTCCGGAATAGAAAAAAGGAGGCCTTATAATATCATGGAAAAGTTGGCGAGGTCCATCGCTTTTACCTGGGCGCTGCTTCTGATCGCGGCTTCTTTCGCCGGGGCAGCCGAGGACAGATACAAAGTCGTCATCGAGGAGAGCTTTTACGTGGTCAAACCCGAGAACAGGGACAAGTTCCTCGAGATCTACAGGGAAAAGCTATATCCCTTCTGGAGCGAAATGCAGAAGCAGGGGATCATAGTCGATGAATACAAGCTCTTTACCCAGCGAGTGCACACGCTCGAGCCGCTCTGGACCTATAAGACGGTCGTGAAGTTCAAGAATTACCAGTCGATAGACAGGTGGCTCGAACTCCGGGACGAGGTGTACAACAAGCTCTTTCCGGAAGGCGGAGGGTATGAAAAACCCAGAAAGGAGCTCGACCTCATTACCGAGGAGCACTGGGACGAGTTTATAAAGGAGATACCGCTGAATAAGCCGAACTAATCGCCGAACAGCCCTTTTTGCGCCCGGGGCGCCTTGATATTGAGGTGAGCGTAACCGAGCGGGGTGACCGTCCTCCCCCTCGGGGTTTTCATAATAAGCCCCTGCCTGATCAAAAAGGGCTCGTATACGTCCTCGATCGTGTCCTTGTCCTCGCTCACCGCCGCCGCTATCGAATCTATGCCCACGGGCCCTCCCCTGAACTTTCCGATTATCGTCTCCAGTATTGCCCTGTCGAGGTTATCGAGCCCGAGTGAATCCACTTCGAGCATTTCGAGGGCGGAACCGGCGACACCCATGTTTATGACCCCGTTCGCCCTGACTTGGGCGAAATCCCTCACCCTTTTCAGGAGCCTGTTCGCTATACGCGGCGTGCCGCGCGCGCGGCAGGCGAGCTCGGCAACCCCGTCGGGCGTTATTTCCACCCCCAGGATCCCGGCCGACCTCTTCAGTATCTCCTCTATCTCCCCGGAGGTGTAGTAATCGAGCCTCAGATCGACGCCGAACCTCGACCTGAGCGGGGAGGTCAGAAGCCCCGTCCTCGTGGTCGCCCCGATGAGGGTAAACCTGCTCACCCCCACCTTCATCGACTTCGCGGTCGGCCCCTCGCCGATCATTATGTCTATCTTGTAGTCCTCCATCGCCGAATAGAGATACTCCTCGACGATACGGTTGAGGCGGTGTATCTCGTCGATGAAGAGGACGTCCCTGTCCTCGAGATTCGTCAGTATGGAGGCGAGGTCGCCCACCCTCTCGATTACGGGCCCGGACGTGGCGTGTATCTTCACGCCGAGCTCGTTCGATACGACGTGGGCGAGCGTGGTCTTCCCGAGACCGGGAGGGCCGTAGAGGAGCACGTGGTCGAGGGCTTCCCTGCGCTTCCTCGCGGCCTCGATGAAAATTTCCACCTTTTCCTTGACCTTGACCTGACCCAGATAGTCTTTAAGCCTGTCGGGCCTGAGGTTGGTATCGAGGAGCGACTCTTCCTCCCTGTCTTTGGGGCTCAGAAGCCTCTCTGCCATGTCACGCTCCCTGCTTTAAGAGTCATTCTAATTATATATGAACAGAAAAAGCTTAGAAATGCCGGCGGGCGGAAGCAGCTCATAACTTCCTCATCACTTTAAGCGATTCCCTGAGCGCCTTCTCGATCCCGCTCTCGTGAGCGGATATCCTCTCGAGCTCGGAAACATGCTCGTCGATCTCGGCCCTTTTATACCCGAGGTTGAGGAGGGCGGAGACGACGTCCTCGAATACGCCAGGCTGCCGGACCGATCCTTCCAATGCGCGGAGCTCGGAGACCTTGTCCCTGAGCTCCGTAGTCAGCCTCGAAGCGAGCTTGGGCCCTATACCCGGTATTTTCTTTTTCTCGAGGTCCCCGGACGACAGTGCCGAGGCAAATTCAGACGGTGTCACATTGGAAAGTATATTGGTCGCCACCCTCGGTCCCACTCCGGCAACGCCTATCAGGAGCATGAACACCGCGCGCTCGTCCTCGGTATGAAAACCGAAAAGCTCGATCGACGAGTCCTTCATGCTGGTATGAATTTTCAGCTCGGTCTCGCCGCCTGTCTCGGGGAGTCTGTAGTACGTGGACAGGGGCACGGTGACTCCGTATCCGACTCCGCCTACGTCGACCACCACCTTCCCCAGCGACTTATGCGCAACCTTACCCCTTAGAAGGGAGATCATTTAGAGTGAAGCGCCTCCTTCTCTTCCGCGGCTCGGTGAATTCCTTGCCCAGCTTGGCCTCTATGCGTGAGAGATTGATATGGCAAAGCGCTATGGCCACCGCGTCCGACGCGTCTTCCGTTTCGAATTCGGATACCCCGAGCATGATGGAAAGCATCTTCTGCATCTCGGTCTTGTTCGCTCTCCCCCTGCCGGTCAGGGCGAGCTTTATTCTGGTCGGGGAGTACTCGTAGATCTGGAGCCCCGTATTGGAAGCCGCGAGGAGCGCTACCCCCCTTGCTTCCCCGAGCTTTATCGCGCTCTTCGCGTTTTTCGCGAAGAAGATGTCCTCGACGGACATCACGTCGGGCGAATGCTCGCCGATCACGTTAATCAGAGACTCGTATATTATTTTTAACCTTTGATAGAGCGGCAGACTGTTCCCCGGGGAGATGCTCCCGCTCGCCACATGCCTGATATCGCCGTTCCGGGCATCGAGTACCCCGTAACCGCACACCCTGGAGCCGGGGTCTATGCCGAGAACCCTCATTATCAGGACGCCAGGCTCATCATGAGCTCCTCGGAAACGTCGAAGTTCGAATAAACGTCCTGAACGTCGTCGCTGTCCTCCAGAGCTTCCATGAGACGGATCATGTGCTCGGCCTCTCTGCCTTCGATCTTGATGCTGGTCTGAGGGATCATCGTAACCTCGGCCGTCTCGAAGCTGAGGCCCGCGGCCCGGATAGCCGATTTTACGGCTTCGAACGCATCGGGCGGGGTTATCACCACGAGCTCGCTCTCTTCAGTAATTACGTCGTCCGCCCCCGCGTCGAGAGCTATCTCGAAGACCTTGTCCTCGTCCGCCTTGCTCTTCTCAAACGCGATCCTGCCCTTCATGTGGAACATCCATGAAACGCATCCGGATTCCCCGAGGCTCCCGCCGTACTTCGTGAAGATCCTCCTGATATCGGAAACGGTCCTGTTCTTGTTGTCGGTAAGGGTTTTTACAAGAACGGCGCTCCCGCCGGGCCCGTAGCCCTCGTAGGACAATTCATGATACTCCTCGCCGCCCATCTCCCCTGTGCCCCGTTTTATCGCGCGGTCGATAGTATCGTTCGCCATGTTTTGGTTTTTCGCGGCTGCAATCGCCGTCCTCAGGCGCGGATTGGCTTCCGCATCACCGCCGCCGTGTTTTGCGGCAACGGTGAGCTCCCGGATAAGCTTAGTGAAAACCTTACCCCTCTTCGCGTCTACCGCCGCCTTTCTGTGTTTAATATTCGCCCATTTCGAATGGCCGGACATGGTTGTATCACCTCACTCCCAAGCGTTAAAATATACTGTACAAAGAATTCTAAGACATTAGATAAAGATTGGCAAGAGCGCGGAATTTCTCGCTACTTCACCCTTTTCACCGTAACCGTGAGCGGCTGCGCGCCGCCGATTTTCGTCGTTATCGTCGAAACCGCCGTCCCCTTATTAATCTCCCCGACCGTCATTATCTTCGTCGAGGGGTTTATAACCTGGCCGGTAAGGGAGCTGAAATCGAACCTTATTTCGGCGTCCTCGGGCAGGCCGAAGACCTCGGCCTTTATCGGGGCGGGGGCATCTATATCGGTTTCGGACACGATAATGTTATATCCCCATGCGGGTATGTCCGAGTTGACAAAAGTACCGCCGGGCTCCTTCAGGCTCACCCTTACTTTCCCTTCTTTATTTACGACACTCGACGGGAGTTCCTGGAATTCCACGGCCGCCTGATCGGACTTCATGGCAATAATCGTTCCGTTGATGAACTTGTTATCGGCGTTGTTAAGGACTCCGAGCTCGACCTTGCTGGGCTCGAGGATGTTCATGGCCGGGAATGAAAATACGGTGCTCAGGTAGCCGAATTCTATAACGAGCTTCTTTACGGACTTTAATTCTCCGCCCGAGGGTGCGGCCGTGTCGGCCGGCTTCGATATCTTTAATATTCCTTCATCCCCCGATACGATCACTCCGTAAGCGCCCGCGGCCGACTGAGGGAGGCTGAATTTCCGCCAGCCGTCCGTCATGACCCTCACCTCGATACCGACCTTCTGCCCGATGAGGCCGTTCTTGTCTATCGTCCTGACCGATGTAACCTTGCCGGTATACAGGGGATTGATGAATACTTCGCCGTCGAGCGACGTGAGCTCCGCTTCCGTGTACCTGGGCGGCAAAGCGGTTGAGGATCCGCTTTCGTCTTCGTCCGATTGGGCGACAATTATATTCCCCTCCGCCGCAAGAACACCGGAGCCCGCACCGGACCGAAGCAGGTACGCCCCGACAAATGAAAGCGCCAGACATACAAATATGTTAAATATTCGTTTCATAACTCCCTCTATCCTAACAATTTTCGGACAAGTCCCCGACCCCGGCCGCGAGTGCTCAAAACTTCATTATAGCACAAAGAGCAGGCTTTGTTTAACCCGGACCAATGACCCGATCCGGCCGAGGGGCTTTATTATTACCGAAAAATCTCACTTGACAAATTACACGTTTAACATGCATAATAATGTTGTCTAAAACTTTTTTACAACTCAAAGAGAACTGACACTCATTTCCGTAAAATCGTAAAGTGATAATAGCAGTAAATTCCAAAAAATAATGAGTCAAGGACTTATAACACATGGCTAGAGCAACCAAATTACGGGAAAAACCCGAAGACAAGGAAGTTGTATCGGAAGTATCACATTTCCTACACTTGAACGACATCAGAAACCAGAAGAGCGCGGAGCTCATGAAGATGGCCAGGGACCTGGAGATCGAAGAGACCTCGCGGATGACGAAGCAGGACATCATCTACGCTATCCTGAAGGCCCAGAGCGAGAAAGAAGGCGTAATATACGCGGAAGGCGTGCTCGAAATATTATCCGAGGGCTACGGATTCTTAAGGTCTCCCAAATACAGCTACCTCCCCGGACCGGATGACATATACGTTTCAAAGTCACAGATCCGTTCCTTTAATTTGAAAACAGGAGACACGGTCGGCGGACAGGTGCGGCTTCCCAGGGAAGGCGAGAAAAACCTTGCTCTCCTGAAAATAGAAGAGGTAAACTTCGAATCACCCGAGGTATGCAGGGAACGGGTGGCGTTCGAGAACCGCGTTCCTCTCCACCCGGATAAGAAATTATTCCTCGAATACGATCCGAACGATTTCTGCACGAGGATACTCGACCTGTTTATTCCGATAGGCATGGGGCAGAGGGGATTGATAGTGGCTCAGCCGAGGACCGGTAAAACAATACTGCTCCAGAGGATAGCCAATGCGATAACGAGAAACCACCCGGAAGTCGCTCTTATAGTGCTTCTGATCGACGAGCGCCCCGAGGAAGTAACGGATATGGAACGTTCGGTCAACGGCGAAGTGGTAAGCTCGACGTTCGATGAGCCGCCGCAGAGGCACATACAGGTCGCCGACATGGTGCTGGAGAAGGCAAAGAGGCTCGTCGAGCATGGAAAGGACGTGGTCATCCTTCTCGACAGCCTGACCAGGCTTGCCCGCGCAAGCAACACCGTAACCCCCGCCAGCGGAAGGGTCCTGTCCGGAGGCATGGAGGCAAACGCGCTCCAGAGACCGAAGAGGTTCTTCGGCGCGGCAAGGAACACGGAAGAAGGGGGCAGCCTCACTATCATCGCGACCGCGCTTATCGACACCGGCAGCAGGATGGACGAGGTTATATTCGAAGAGTTCAAGGGAACAGGCAACATGGAGGCGTACCTCGACAGGAGGCTCGCCGACAAGAGGGTTTTCCCGGCGCTCGACCTGCAGCGTTCCGGTACGAGGAAGGAAGAACTCCTCCTTTCCCCGGAAGTGCTCAACAAGGTGTGGCTCCTCAGGAAGGTGCTGAGCCCGATGAACACCGTGGAAGCGATGGAATTTCTCCTCGACAAGATGAGCGGAACGAAGTCCAACAAAGAATTCTTCAATATGATGAATTCCTGAGCCCGGCTTTGTCCCGATAAATTCCCCAATCCAGCTTTAGAAATCCCGGCCGAAACCTATCGGACGCTCAATAGCTGTGCCGTATTGTGTTCAGGAGAGGTCTTCCTTTATAATTAAGACCTAACTTGAACAGCCGCATAATAAAGACACCGCATTCGTCCCGCCCCGCAAAGATACCCGCACTCATATTGACGATATTACTTTTCCTGACCGTCGGCGCGGCTCAGGGGAAGGAATATCCCGAGTTCGATCCAGAGACCCGTTTTCATCCGGTATTCACGGAGAACGGGATGGTCGTGTCGGAGAGCGAATACGCGACCAGGGCCGGGCTCGACGTGCTCAGGGAAGGGGGTAACGCAGTAGACGCGGCAGTGACGGTCGGGTTTACGATGGCCGTCGCGTATCCGCGCGCCGGGAACCTGGGCGGGGGAGGGTTTATGCTCATCTACCTCGCGGGAACGAAGGAAACGGCGGCGATAGATTACAGGGAGAAGGCGCCCGGAGCCGCGCGGAGAGATATGTATCTCAACGAGAAAGGGGATGTGGACGAGGAGAAGACCCGGGACGACATAATCGCCTCGGGGGTGCCGGGCACGGTAGCGGGCCTCGCGCTCGCGCTCGAAAAATACGGCACCATACCGCTCGAAAGGGCAATCGAACCCGCAATAGAGCTCGCCGAAAGCGGGTTTCCCGCGGACGAAGAATTAGTAAGGTCTCTTTCACGGGCCAAAGAGGGCATGAGAAAATCACCCGAGAGCATGCGCATCTTTTTCAAGAAGGACGGCGGGGATTATACGAGAGGCGAGCTGTTGGTACAGAAAGACCTCGCATGGAGTCTCAGGAAAATCGCCGAATCAGGACCTGAGGCATTTTACGAAGGCGATATTGCCGGGAAGATAACCCTGTTCATGAAAGAAAAGGGCGGGCTTATAACAAAGGAAGACCTCGGCGCTTACGAGGCCAAGATCAGAAAACCGGTCCGCGGAAGCTACAGGGGGTATGAGATATACTCGATGCCGCCCCCGAGCTCGGGAGGGGTCCTGCTCATAGAGATGCTGAACATGCTCGAGAGATTTCCGCTCGGCGGCTACGGGCATAATTCCGCCCGTGCGATACACGTCATGGCCGAGTGCATGAGACTCGCTTACGCCGACCGCTCTATGTATCTGGGAGACCCCGATTTCGCCGACGTCCCGGTCCCGCGGCTCATATCGAAAGAGTACGCCCGGGGCCTGAGCGCTAAAATCGATCCCGAGAGAGCGACACCGAGCGAGCGGATTTCCCCCGGAATTCCCTCACTCGGGGAAGGCGGCAACACAACCCACTTCTCCGTAATCGATAAATGGGGGAACGCGGTCTCGAACACCTATACGCTCAACTTCAGCTACGGCTCCGGGATTACGGTTCCGGGGACGGGCATCCTGCTCAACAACGAAATGGACGATTTCTCCATTACCCGCGGCGTTCCCAACGCGTACGGCCTCACAGGCGGGGAGCATAACGCGCTTGCGCCCGGGAAAAGGATGCTGAGCTCGATGACGCCCACTATCGTGCTCAGGGACGGAAAGCCGTTCCTAATCACGGGGAGCGTGGGCGGGAGCCTCATCATAACCACGGTGCTTCAGATCCTGACGAACGTAATCGATTTCGGTATGAATATCTCGGAGGCGACAAACTCCGTGAGGGTGCACCACCAGTGGATGCCCGACGAGCTTAAGACCGAGAAGGGGCTAAGCGGGGATACAATAAAACTGCTTTCCCTGATGGGCTACAAAGTCGTGACGGGCGATACGATGGGAAGCGCAGAGAGTATAATGAAAGTCGGAAATTTCATATTCGGGGCCGCAGACCCCAGGAGACCCGGGGGGCTTGCGGAGGGGTATTAGGCCGTGATTTCGAGCATCCTGTCTATGGATTTCCTGGCCCTTGCCGCTATGTGCTCGGGGACTTTTACCTCGTATATCTCTTCTTCGAGAGACCTGAGCACCTTTTCGAGGGTTATCATCTTCATGTACTTGCAGACCGCATTCTCCCTCGCGGGGTAAAAGGTCTTATCCGGGTTGTCTTTCCTCAGCCTGTGGAGCATACCCGTTTCGGTAGCGATAATGAATTCCTTTGCGGGGGAATCCTTGGCGAACTTAATCATGCCTCCGGTCGATAAAAAATTGATGTGACCGTTCCCGTTACCCGCGGAGCCGTTTAAGCCCTGATACATGAGGCTCGTCGTGCATCCGCATTCGGGATGGACCACGAGCTCGGCGCCCGGATGGGAATGTTTCATTTCCTTCAAGTCCTCCGTCTTTATTCCCGCGTGCACGTGGCACTCGCCGGGCCACACGTGGATTTTCCTGCCCGTGACTTTGGCCGCGTAGGCCCCGAGAAACATATCGGGGAGAAAGAGAATCTCCCTATCCGCGGGGACCGCGTTCACGACCTTGACCGCGTTCGAAGATGTGCAGCAGTAATCGCTCTCCGCCTTGACCTCGGCAGTCGTATTTACGTACGAGACCACGACGGCGTCCGGGTGCTCCCTCTTCCATTCCCTGAGCTCGTCCGCGTTGATGGTATCGGCCAGGGAGCAGCCGGCCTTCAAGTCGGGCAGCAGGACTTTCTTGCGGGGGGAGATTATCGAGGCGGTTTCCGCCATGAAATGCACGCCGCAAAAAACTATTATATCGGCTTCCGTTTGTGCGGCCATCCGGGAAAGGGCAAGGGAATCGGCCGTAAAATCGGCGATATCCTGCACCTCCGGCAGCTGGTAATTATGCGCCAGCACCACGGCGTTCTTTTCTTTCTTCAGCCTTTTTATCTCGTCGTATATTAGGGAATAGTCTTCCATTCATTCCTCAACTTACTAACATCATTAATAAAATTACTATACCACATATAGCCCTATATCTAAAGCCGGGGCCGAGTGCGTGAGAGAGCCGACGGATATAAAATTCACACCCGTTCCCGCGACCTCGCGTATATTCTTTAATGTAATACCGCCCGAGGCTTCTACAAGGGCGTTCCTGTCTATGAGCCTGACGGCTTTTCTCATCTGCTCGGTATTCATGTTGTCGAGCATTATGATGTCCGCCCCGGCTATAAGTGCCTCCTTCACCTCTTCAATATCGGAGGTCTCCACCTCGATCTTGTATTTCTGCTTGTACTTTTTTCGGACGATGGCAATAGCCTCGCTCACTCCTCCGGCTATTTTAATGTGATTGTCCTTTATGAGCACCCCGTCGTAGAGCCCGAAACGGTGGTTATAGCCGCCGCCTACGGAAACCGCGTACTTATCGAGCATCCGCAGTCCGGGGGCGGTCTTCCTGGTATCCAGAATCTTTACAGGCAGGCCTTCGACTGCCTTTACGTATTTTGCCGTGAGGGTCGCAATGCCCGAGAGCCTTTGAAGAATATTGAGGACCAGCCGTTCTCCCGAGAGGAGCGCCCTCGTTCCCCCGTTTATCTCGGACAGTATGTCGCCCGGTCCTACGCTGTCTCCGTCGCTTGTATTATCAACGCACACCACAGTCGGGTCGAGTTTCTGGAAAACACGTTTGGCGATCGGGAGGCCCGCTATAACCCCCTTTCCCTTCGCACGTATTACCGCCTTGCTATCCTCCTTCTCCGAGGTAAGCGCGTTGGTAGTAATGTCGCCCTCCCCCAGGTCCTCCCTGAGAGCGTATTCGATAATACGGTCTATGCGGTTAAAGTCGAGCTCTATTCTTTTCATTGAATAAATTATACCCCCGGCTCGTGAGTCCCCCCCCTGACAATATACCCGTCAGACAGGGACGGCGGCGGGTTCTTCCCCCTTCATAAGCGTAATGTGTTTTTTCCATCCCGGGGCCTCGCCGGGGAAATCCTCTCTGATATGCACGCCCCTCGATTCCTCTCTCAGGAGGGAAAACCTTGCTATTATGGAGGATACCTCGAGGATCATCTCCAGCTTCAGCCTGTAGTAACCCGATAGTTTATCCACGTAACCCGAAAGATCATTCAACTCGCAGAGGGCCTCCCCGAGGCCTTTGCCGTTCCTGACGATGCCGACATGCCTGTTCATTATTCGCGAGGCGGCAGCCTTGCATTCGTCGAACAATTTTTTATGGGACGCAGCGGGCTCGAAGACAGAACCGTCTATATCCAGAACCGACTCTCGGGAGCGGTCCCACGACGATACGTTCGCCCCGTCTACGGCGCGCCTGGCGAAGACCATGCATTCGAGAAGCGAATTACTCGCGAGCCTGTTCGCCCCGTGGACGCCGGTACACGCGACCTCGCCGCAGGCGAAGAGCCCTTTTATGTTCGTCTCCCCGTAGAGACCCGTCCTTACGCCCCCGATAGTATAATGAGCCGCAGGAGCGACCGGGATCATGTTCTGCGTCATATCTATTCCGCAGCTCGAACATGCCTGATAGATGTTGGAAAAACGGGTTTTGATATAGCCCGCGTCCAGGTGCCTCATGTCCAGATAGACATAATCCCTGCCCGACCTTTTCATCTCGAGGTAGATCGCGCGGGAGACCACGTCCCGGGGCGCGAGCTCTCCGAGCTCGCTGTAGTTATGCATGAACCGCTTGCCTGCGCTGTCGAGAAGGTATGCGCCTTCCCCGCGCACGGCCTCGGTAATGAGAAAGCTCGCTCCGTTTTCGTTGTAAAAAGCCGTGGGGTGAAACTGGACGAACTCCATATCGGAGATTTCCGCGCCGGCTTTGTAGGCAAGCGCTATACCCTCGCCGGTAGAGCCCTCGGGGTTCGTGGTCCTCTCGTAAAGGGCGGAAGCCCCGCCGGTGGCGAGTATCGTGGACTTCGAGACAAACGCCGCCGGATTTAATTCCGCGTCCAGGGCCAGGGCTCCGGAGCATGCCGCACCGTCCGAAAATAACCCGATTACGCCCGTGCTTTCGAACTTCCGTATGGATTTATTGTTCTCGACAGCGGTTATGAGAAACCTGACCATCTCCCTTCCGGTAGAGCTGCCTCCCGCGTGAAGCACGCGCCTCTTCGTATGCCCGCCCTCGAGCCCGAGCTCGAGCCCCTTTGCCCCCGTATCGAACTTCATCCCGAGCGTGATGAGGTCCTTTACACGCTCCTTGCCCTCGTTAACCAGGATTTCGACAGCCTCGGTGTTGTTTAGCCCCCTCCCCGCCCTCAGGGTGTCCTCTATGTGGAACCAGGTCGAATCCTCGGGGTCCACGACCGCGGCTATGCCGCCCTGCGCCCAGTAGGAATTGCTTTCTTCGACAGTAGATTTCGTGAGCAGCGTTACGCTGCCGAACCCGGAGGCGTAAAGGGCCGCATACAGACCCGCGAGGCCGCTTCCGATGATCAGAAAATCCGAATGTATCTCCGTTTCCCTCGAAGCGCCCGTCCGAAATCTCGTCATATACGTCTCTTATGTCCGTTGAAATAAATTATGAAATGGACCCTATCCGGAAGTTATCGATTCAAGTAAAGCAGCCTTTATCTCTTCGATTTTGTCCGGATCCGTTATTTTTTTATGGTTCATATCCACCACGTAAAAAGCGTCGACCACCTGATCGACCTTTGTGGAGACCTTCGCGTATTCGATTGAAAGACCGAGGTCCTTCATGGTCTTTGTAATGTCGTACAGCAAGCCGGCGCGGTCATACGTGATTACGTCTATCACAGTGGCCGCATCGGATGACTCGTTGTCGACCAGGACCCTCGTCGGGTACTGCGGTATCGCCTTGCTGTACAGAGACATCCCCTGTCTCCTCTTGGCGACGAGCACTTCCACGTCTTTCTTGCCCGTAAGCACCTGGTCCATATTTTCTTTCAGCTTGTCCCACACCTCTTCCCCTTCTTTCACGGACTGGCCGAGTTTGTTCACATAGAAAACGTCGAGGATCCTGCCGTCGGTCCTGGTCGTGATTCGCGCTCCGAGGACATTTAGACCCGAGGCCCTGATAACTCCGCAGAGCTTTGAAAATATACCAGGCTCGTCGAACCCCCAGAACGTAAACTCGTTGTATTCCTCATGAGGATAAAAGAGCACATCCATACCCACGGCGTCTCTCGAATTCTTGATGAGACCGACATGATATGCAATCTTTCTCGGCGAAAAACCGAGGAAGTACGATTCCGGCATAGCTTCGAGGACGGCCGTTACGTACTTTTTCGTAACCTTGTTTCCCAGTATTTTTATAACTTCATCGATCACCCTCTTCTGCCTCGCAAGCCTGTCCTCGCTTTTAAAGCTTCCCCTTTCGAGAACCTTCGCAGTCCTTATGAAGAGCTCTCTCAGGAGCATCCCCTTCCAGTTGGTCCACACGTCGGGCCCGACGGATTTGATGTCCGCGAAAGTCAGAAGGTAGATCAGCGAAAGGGTATCGAGGGTCCTCACAGCCTTCGCGAACCTCACGATGAGACTGTAGTCGTGTATGTCCCTCCTCTGTGAGAAATGAGACATAAGGAGGTGGTTCTTCACGAGGAATTCAAGCTGCTGCGCCTCGGTCGCGGAGAGCCCCATCCTTTTAGCGATCCTCGGTATCATGGCCGCCCCTTTTTCCGCATGGTCTTTTCCCTCCCCCTTGCCCATATCGTGAAAGAGACACGCAAGGTAGAGGACGTGCCTGCTGACAAGGGATTCGGCAGTTTTAGTGAGAAGCGCAAGTTCTTTTTCATACTTGTAGCTGAGCAGGTTCTCTATTTCCCTCACCATGAATATCGAATGGACATCGACTGTATAGACATGGTAGGCGTCATGCTGAACCATGCAGACGATCTTTCCGAATTCCGGGATGTAGTGTCCGAGAAAACGGAGCCGGTTCATTTCGAAAAGCGTATCCGCAACGTTCTTCCCCTTCTTTAGCAATCTCAGGAAAGACGCGTTAAGCTCGGGGTTCGCCCTCAGGCTCTCGTCCATGGTCGAGACGCTCACGTTTTCCCTGATCAGGTCGAGAAGGTAATTGCTCATCTTCACCTGATACTTGTCGGAGTACTCGAAAGCCCTCATCAGGTTTGCCGGGTTATCCTTGAAAATGTTGATATGGGCGACCGAGAGCATCCCGCCCTGTATTATGAATCCGTTGTCGAGAGCCACCGCTTTAGCGCTGCGGAAGACGGACTTGTGTCCGACCAGGCACTTTTCTATCAGTCTTTTCGATTGCTCCCTCAACTCGTTTCCGCGGAGATAGTAGATCCTCATGAACCTTTCCACGGCCGGAAGCTCGCCGTCCTTGAAGCCCAGAAACCTGGCGACCTTCTCCTGGAACTCGAACCCGAGCCTGTCCTCTCTCCTGCCCGCGAGGTAATGGAGCTCGGACCTTATGAGGAGGAGGAAATTGAGACTCTTCTCGAATATCCTGATCTCGTTCTCCATCAATATCCCCTTGGGGAGGAGATCCGAGAAGTACTTGACCTTAAACCTGGCCTGGGCGATCCACAGAGCGTAGTGGATATCCCTAAGTCCGCCTTCCCCTTCTTTCACGTTCGGCTCGAGAAGATACACAGACCTCCCGAACCTGTTGACCCTCTCCTCGTTCTCCTTTATCTTGCTCTGGATAAACTTGTTTGAAATAGTGGGGAGGAGATTGAAGTAAAGTTTTTTATCCAGCTCTACGTAGAGCTGTTCGTCCCCCGACACGAACCTGCTGTCGAGAATGGAAGTAAGTATCGTCGTATCTTCTTCCTGAGAGAGCTCAATGCACTCGTCAATCGTTCTGACCGAGTGGCCGACGTCGAGGCCGAGGTCCCAGAGAAGGTATAGGAGCCGCTCGGTCGCTTCCTTCGCCAGGGTCTTATTGCGGGGTTTATATAGGAACATGATGTCCACGTCGGAATAAGGACAGAGCTCGTTTCTTCCGTAGCCTCCCAGCGCGACAACGCAAACGTTCTTCAAGTCGTTGAACCCCTGCTGAGACAGGGCCTGTTTAATCAGCTTGTCCACGATCTCGGACCTTTTTTTCGCCAGTATGCTCCCTGACAGAGCCTTATTTTGTTTCGCCTGGCTTTGATGGTACGCCATGAGCTCAGTGTTCTTTCGCGAGAGCCTGTCCTTGAGGGTCCGGAACAAATCACCCTTATCAAGAATAATCTTCGACGCTTTGCTCATGCAGTCCTCTCCGTCTCCGTATTGCATCTGTATTTGATCATTTGAGGATGGTTATAATTTCACGCTTACCGAGACCCCGTCCCTCACGGGGATTATAGTCGTAAAGAAGCCCTTATTGGAAAGCAGGAGCCGCGTGAATTCCCTGACTCCTTCGGTGCCGGACTGACCGTCGTCCCTAAGCACCCTGCCCGACCAGAGGACGTTGTCCGTTATCAGCAACCCGCCTCTCCTTAATTTTTCATAGGCGACTGCGACCACGCGCGGGTAATCTTCCTTATCGATATCGTTGAAAATAATATCGAATCCGCCCCGGGACTCATCCAGAATCCGTAGAGCGTCCCCCGTGCGTATATCCACCCTCCCCCGTAATCCCGCCCTGTCGAGGAATCCTTCCGCATGTAGGGCGTTCTCATGGGACATGTCGGTGTATATGACGGAGCCCGCTTCGCCTACGGCTTTTGCGAACCAATACGCCGAATAACCGAAGCCTGAGCCTAACTCCAGCACGGTCTTGGCGTTGCCGATTAACGCGAGCTGGTATAGCAGCCGTCCGACCACGGGTCCCACTATTGGGAAATCGTCCAGGCGGGCGCGTTCCTCCATATCAATCAGGACCTTATCCTCCGAAGGGGTCAGGCCCTCAATATACGCTTCGATTTCCGGGTTGACTATGTAATTTCCCGAATGAGGTGACTGTTTCATTATCGCCTGAACTCTGCGTAAGTTTCGCTGAATTCACCGTCCCGGTTTTCTATCCTCGCCATTACAAAGAGCAGATCAGAGAGTCTGTTGATATAGATGAGAACGTTTTTTCCTACCTCGTCGTCCTCCATGAGCTTGACGATCTTCCTCTCCGCCCTTCTCGCGACTGTTCTCGCGAAGTGGAGATACGCGCCGCCGGGCTTACCGCCGGGAAGGATAAATTCCCTCAGGGGTTCGAGCTCCAGAAGCAGGCCGTCAATAGCCGACTCAAGTGCTTTTATCCTGTCCTCCCCTATCCTCGGCACCTCGAGACCGGGAGGGCTTGCGAGCTCCGCCCCCACAATGAAGAGGTCCTTCTGTACGGACTCCAGTATTCCCGCGAGCTTTTCGTTAAGCACGGCCGCACGGGCAAGCCCGAGCACCGCATTAAGCTCGTCCACGTCCCCGTAGGCGTCCACCCTCGGGGATGCCTTGCTCACCCTCATCCCGCCCACTAGAGAGGTAAGCCCTTCGTCCCCGGTTTTGGTGTAAACCTTGGTTATCCTTTTCTTAGCCATTTCGAAATTCTAACCGAACGGTAAATACGGTTCAAACCGGGGTGACCGGGCGGACCGTCTTCGAAGCGGGATAACGCTCATACAGAATGACCGGGGATTATATTATACCGCCCGGATATTACCTGTAAAAACGATGACGGGTCCATGTGAGGGAGAGGATCTTTTTCGGTAGAACCGCTATCGAGAGAAGGCGAGGCGGCCCTATGCTCATCCGCCGCCGGAGCCGGTTCTTGAAATCGTTATTTCATAAATGATGCCGCCTGATTAGCATCACCTAAAGCTCGGATTCGATCACTTGAGTGATATGCTTCTTCGGAAGCGCGCCCGTAATGCGGCCGCCGGGGTTACCCCCCTTGAACAGTATCATCGTGGGGATGCCGCTTATTCCGAAGGCGCGAGTGTTTCCGGGATTTTCGTCAACGTTGAGCTTGGCAATTTTCACCCTGCCCTCGTAATCGGCCGCTATCTCTTCGAGGGTCGGACCAAGGGCCCTGCACGGCCCGCACCACTCGGCCCAGAAGTCGACGAGCACCGGCAGCTCGGACTTAAGCACCTCTTCCTCGAAGCTGTCATCGGTAATGTGAACTATTTTGCCCATATAGCAGACCTCCTGATATGAAATGCACGATACACGTTATTAGATATATCCATTGTATAGATGGATTCAATCAGCGGCCTGTATCTTTTCACGCTTACCTGTAACCCCCGGACCCCGGCGAATAAGCGGTAAACAATCGGGACTATTATGCTATACTAAGTAACGAATGATAATTATGAGCCCGGAATAAAGCTACCATGGACTTATCCCCACTCGACCTGAAAGACGTATGCAACCTCAAGAATTTTTCGGGAATGATCCCGCTCTTCCCATTGTCCACGGTCGTATTCTTCCCCAACACGCTCCTGCCGCTCCACGTATTCGAGCCCAGATACAGGCAGATGGTCAGCGACGCAAGTAAGTCGGAAAGGATTATTGGCATGGCCCTCCTCAAGCCGGGCTGGGAGGCAAACTACTATGGGAACCCCGAAGTATTTGACGTGGTGGGGATGGGAAGAATAGTGAGCTCGGAGGCCTTTGACGACGGGAGAATCAACATAGTGCTCTACGGTCTGAAAAGGGTAAGAATCCTGGAGATAGCGAAACAGAGCCCCTACAGACTCGCCCGCGTGGAGATCGTCGAGAGCGCCCGCTGCCCGAACGAAGAGACTTACAGGCAAAAGATCGAAGACCTCGTAACAAGATGGAATTTCGGACTCGACGAGAAGCGGAAGTCTCACAGAATAAACATTAATACGAAACTCCCGCTCGAAAGCCTGACTGACGCGCTTGCGACCCTCACTTTGTCAAACGTATTCGACAAACAATCGTTCCTCGAGGAACCTAGCGTAGAGAAGAGGGCGGGGGCGATCATTAAAGACCTCGAGACGAGGCTCGATATCATTTCCGTCACTTCCAGAAGAAGGAATGAAATAATCGAGAAGAGAAACCTGAATTGAATTAATTGTTGAGCAGGAAATCGAGGACGAGACCGTCGGCTTCATCCTGTCTCTCCCTCCAGAAACCGTGGCCCACGCCTTCAAAAGCCTTTAATTTCGAGTTTGGTATCAGTGCGGCGAGCTCCCGCGTGCGCCTGGGTGCGGTGGTCATGTCGGATTCGCCCATCATTACGAGTGTGGGTGCCTTTATCCTGTTCAGCAAATCGGTGGTATCATGCCCTTCCACAGCGTAGCTCTGGCCGATATAACCCCTGAGCGCGTCCGCGTCCTCCGGAATGGCGTTCAGTACGCCGTTGAGAGACCCGATATTTTTCTCTATATATTCCCTCGTATACCCCAGGTAAAGCGCCATGATCCAGACGGCTTTCATCCCTACCTTGGACGCAATCTCCCGGCCTGTGCGCAGTATCAGGTTGCCTACCTCGTCTCTCGATGCGGAAGAACAACCCATCACGAGTTTTGAAACCTTTTCCGGGTACTTTATGGCGAGCCACTGACCTATCATGCCGCCCATGGATTTCCCGACTATGTGCGCGGCCTCAATGTCGAGCGCGGCCATAAGCGCGGCCGCGTCGTCGGCCATGTCTTCCGTACCGTAACCAGGCTCGGGCTTCTGAGACCTCCCGGCCCCCCTGTTATCGAAGACGACCACCCTGAAGTGCTTCGAATAGATAGGCACCTGCGTCGCCCAGCTCCCGATCTGGCTGCCGAGACCGCCGATGAGGAGAAGAGGGAACCCTTCGCCGTAGACCTCGTAATAAATATTCATACCGTTAGCGCTTGAGTATGGCATCGTTTCCAGTATCTTCCTTACTTTACAGGCCTCTTCGACTCGAGGTATTCGGCTAGTATATATACGGCGGCCATTTTGTCTATAACCTGCTTTCTCCTCTTGCGCCCGACATCCGCATCAATAAGAAACCGCTCGGCGTCCGAGGTGGAGAAACTCTCGTCCCAGTAAAGTACCGGCAGATCGAAGGTCTTCTTTAGTATCTCCGCGAACCTCATTATATCCTCACCCCTCTTCCCCACGCTCCCGTCGCTCCTGTAAGGTATGCCGACCAGGAGCTCGGAAGGGGTATACCGTTCGATTATCCTGCCGAGCTCGGCTTTATCGTACTCGATATCTTTTCTCCTTATCGTGGCAACACCGTTCGCCGTTATACCGAGCTCGTCGCTTACCGCGACGCCTATCGTCTTCGTGCCTACATCAAGCGCCAAAGTCCGCATGTATGATCCCCGTATCAAGAACGGTATTCACGAATAGAAAATACCGGCTTCAAATTTGTGAGAATAAATTATAGCGCATCGTCCGGGAAAAAATAACCCCGCGGGCGCGGGCCTACGGGCTCAGGGATTAATTCGACCCGCAAAAAAGCTCCCCGTACATTCCGGCTGCATATTGAACGGGCGGTACTTCCTCTTCGTATCGAAGGCTGCCCTCGTATGAATCGATATTCTCAGGCCCATACGTCCTGATCCTGTTCCTCCATCCGGGCAGGAATTTTTTCTCGTTCCTCGACGGCGGGGAGTTCCGCACCCTCCTCTCAAGCACGGCCTCGGCGGAGCGGGCGAACTCGCGGAGGGCCTCGGGTCCCTTTTCATCTCCGCGCATATTTTCGAGCACCTGGAGAAGGCCCCAGCCCTCCCCTTTGTAACGCTCTTTGGGCGAAACCCCTTCCCCCTTGAAATTCACATAATCAACCAGCACGTACATTCCCATCGTCGAGTCCGCGACGCGGTAGAATTGTTTTCCGATATTGCTCCGGGACCCGGCAGGGGCCGCCTTCAGTATCTCCGGAAGGCTTTTTTCCATACGGTCAACGATGAAAAGGGTCTGAAGCGCTATTGTGTCGACCATTAATTTCCTGAGGGAGACCATTCTGGGAGAATCGAAGTCGTTATAAAACTCACTGCGTGAATTCCACGGGCAGGTCGAACACAGGGAGCTCGTTCATCCATTCCGGGACCGGAGCGCCCTTGGATTTTATGAATTCGAACAGAGAGGGGAACGATTCGTGGAACGGGTACTCCTTTCCCTCCGGATACCAGAGAAAATGACCTATGCCGAGAGAAGCGAACTCCTCTCCTTCGTTCCAGGCGGTGAGGTTTTCCACTTTCCCTCCGCACTCGTTCCTGTAAACGAGCGCCCCGATCTTCTCGAGCTCCCCGGGAGGGACCGCGACGGAGCAGGACCCGCTCGACGGGAACAAAAACACGGCCGCAAGGAGCGAAACCGCGAGAGATAACAAGCAACTAAGAGCCAACCGGCCCGATGATGGTTTATTCATATTAGACCGCTGCGGCGTATGGCCCGGGTGAGATGAAACGGCCGCCTTATTGCCGCCCGGGCGTGAATCGCCATGCGCGCCTGAACGGGTTCCACTAAAATTAACGGTAAGTATGCTGTTTAAGCGATTCGCGGTCCGTAATCCTTTCGAATACCTCGCCGCATTTGTCACATACGAAGTTTACGGCGACCGGAGGATGGCTGATGCCGAAGCCGACGAGGATCCATCCCCAGGTTGTATAACTCGGCTTGGGCACAATCCACGGGTGGTTCCTCGTATGCCCGCATCTGCATTTTTTCTGATCAGTATTTTCGGCGCTCATATCGAATCTCGGTCAGCGTGTATTCTAACGGGATTATAGACCTAATCAAATTCAAAGGATGTCAGCCTTGCTCCGGGTTATCCGAATGGTTCTTTCAGAACACTCCTATCGGCTTATTAAAATCAATCTCCGTTAATAACATACCTCACTTTGCGTCTTGGTGTTCAGTGTAACGAAGAGGCCGCGAATTTCTATGATAATATCATAAGGTTTTCCGTCCGGAAGAGGATTAATCCGTAGCGGTGCTCACGGATTTTCTCAATTCCTTGACCCGACCGCGGAGCTTTTTCCCGCTGATTCTTTTTTTCTTCGATTGAGCGGTAGGTTTGGTCTTGCGCCTCTTTACGGGCTCGGCCGCCGCTTTCTTTAACAATTCCGTAAAACGCTCGTATGCGTCCCTGCGGTTCTTCTCCTGAGTCCTGAATCTGCGGGCTTCAATTATCAGGACTCCCTCGTTCGTGGCTCTCCTTCCGGCAATCCTGATCAGCCGATTTCTGACTTCGGGAGGAAGACTCGGCGAGTTTGCAGCGTCGAACCTGAGCTCTACCGCCGTCGCGACTTTGTTGACGTTCTGCCCGCCCGGGCCGGAAGAGCGGACGAATGAGAGTGTTAATTCTCTCTCATCAACTGCTATACGAGGCGTGATTCGTATCATGCTTAGAATCTATGCGCTCCTCCGCGATAAATCAAGCATCGAAGTCTCTGCACGCGGCTTTAGACCTGTTCAGACACCTAACTGAGGAATCGCGAACCTGCTATCGGGGAAGACCGATATTGAGGGACCATAGATATTTACTTCAGGAGAGAAAGAGCGGCGGGATATTGCGATCCCGCCGCTCCGGAATTGATGTCATTAATTATTCTTCTGTGAGCCTGACTCCATGCTCGGGAGTACCATAGCCCTGAGACAATTGAAACCCTGAATAGGCTTCCTCTCCGTGCTCGCCGAGGTCGAGCCCTACGATTTCTTTTTCGGAAGACACTCTTAGCCCCATTACAGCCTTGAGGATGACCAGAATGATCATCGTGCCCACGAACGAGAACGCCCATGTGGCTACGACGCCCACAAACTGTATCCACAATTGCCCGGGATTTCCGTAGAAGAGGCCGTCGCGCCCGGCTGAATTAACGGCTGTGGTCGCGAATAACCCGGTCGCAAGAGCACCCCACGTCCCGCCTATGCCGTGCACGCCCACCACGTCCAGGGAATCGTCATAACCAAGCTTAGGTCTCAGGTTGACGGCCAGGAAGCAGAATATACCGCCGCCGAGGCCGACAAGTATCGCAGCCATAGGGGTCACAAAACCCGCCGCGGGCGTTATCGCCACAAGACCCGCCACCGCTCCCGAGGCCGCGCCGAGTACTGTCGGTTTGCCCCTGACGATCCACTCTATGAATACCCAGCCGAGCACCGCTGCCGCTGTCGCAGTATTGGTCGTAACGAAAGCCGTGCTTGCAAGGCCGTTTGCGGCCACAGCACTGCCCGCGTTAAAACCGAACCACCCTACCCAGAGCAGTGAAGCGCCGATGACGCTGTAAGGCAGGAAATGAGGCGCCATAGGTTCTCGGCCGTATCCGATCCTCTTTCCGAACATAATGGCTGCTGCGAGGGCTGCGGCGCCGGAGCTTATGTGCACCACCGTACCGCCGGCGAAATCGAGAGCGCCCATAGCCCCTATCCATCCGCCTCCCCAAACCCAATGGGCCAGCGGATCGTATATGAATGTCGTCCAGAGAAGGACGAAGATGATGAATGTGCTGAATTTTGCGCGCTCCGCGAACGAGCCCGTGATAAGAGCCACGGTTATTACGGCGAAAGTCAGCTGATAAACCATGAAGAGGTTATGAGGTATGGTGGTCGCCCAAACGTCTGAGGGCGCGCCCGTGACCCCGTTTAAACCAAGCCAGTCGAGATTCCCGATGAAATGGGATATATCGGGTCCGAAAGCAAGGGTATAACCTATGATAACCCATTGTATGGAAACCAATGCCACGATGAAAAAGCTGTGCATGAAGGTCCCCAGAGCGTTCTTGGAGCGAACCAAGCCTCCATAGAAAAGGAAAAGTCCGGGAATCGTCATCATCAGGACCAGAAGCGAGGATGTGAGCATCCAGGCCGTGTCCCCCGTGTCGATCGCGGGCCCTTCCTGGGCGTGGGACAAATCGGGCAGAAACAAAAACAACATCAGCAAAAATATAGACAGCAGCGAAACTTTCGAATTAAACTTCAAAGCTACCTTTCTCATATCAAATCCTCCTTTGTGCGGTAATCGGGTGTTTAATTGAAACCGTACAGTTCCGAGTATCGGCCATTGTTTGAAGCAGACCGCCTCAATCGATCCTTTGTTATTCAATGCCCTATATTCTCGGGAATTCCTGCCTACTCATCCATACAATCTCACATATAATGAATGCAAACGGCATACCAGCTAGGGGGTCGATTATCTATCAATAAAATTGGGGACTTACGCGAAATCCCGGGGAGTTGAGTGCCTAAAACTTAAGCAAGGTATTCTAAAAATTGAACACTACAGGTTAAACAGGGGGATTGAGTCGAAACCCGGGGGAATTAATCGTAAAGGCGCCGGATAGCGAACAGACCCAGGTCCTGACATGGTCATACGCATCCTACTTCATCATGTTAACGACTACTCTTCCACTCTCCTTCCCCTGCAGTATTAGCTCTACGTGTTTGTCCAGCTGAGCCAGGGAAATCTCTGTCGTTAATATATCGAGCCTGTCTAATTTCCATTCGTTCGCGATCTTCGCCCAGACCCTTTTTCTCACGTCCATCGGACAGTATGCGGAATCTATGCCGACGAGAGTGACCCCTCTCAAAATGAACGGATATACGCTTAGGGGCAGGTCCGCCGAAGCCACATTACCGCAGCACGTGACGACCCCGTGCTGTCCGGCTGATTTGACAGCGGTAGCGAGTATTTCTCCCCCGACCGTATCCACCACCCCCGCCCACCTCGCCTTGAGGAGGGCTCGTCCCGACGTATCCTTCGCGTCCTCCCTGCTTATCACCTCTTTTACGCCGAGACCCAGGAGCAGCTGATTCCGGTCGGTCTTCCCCGTGGAGGCGACGACGCGGTAACCCGATTTTGCGAGAATGCCCGAAGCGACGCTCCCGACGCCGCCTGTAGCGCCCGTAACGAGCACCTCCCCCATCCCGGGGGCGACCCCGTGTTCCTCCATTTTGTAAACGGAGAGGGCGGCGGTGAAGCCCGCGGTCCCGTAAACCATAGATTCCATGGGTGAGAGGCCCGCCGGGAGCTTGATGACCCAATCGGAGGGCACTCTTATATACTCCCCGTACCCGCCTGAAGTATTGGCTCCGAGGTCGTAACCTGTCACGAGGACCTCTTCGCCCGGCTTGAAGTCACCCGAAGCGCTCTCCTGGACGACGCCCGAGGCGTCGATGCCGGGCGTGTGTGGATAATTCTTAGTCACGCCTTTGTTGCCGGTCGCGGAAAGGGCGTCTTTATAGTTAAGCGAGGAGTAGTGAACGCGGATCAGCACCTCTCCCGCAGGCAGGTCATCGGTTGACCTATCCTTAACCGATCTCGCGAATGTATTCTCCCCGGTCTCCTCGACCACGAGTGCCCTGAATTTCCTGCTGCTCATCGACGTCCCTCCGTGTTTTTGCAATTTGACGAACCGGCCGAATCACGGCCCCGCCGCAGATGCGTTTATATACAATATGACCGAATATTCCGGAAGGGCAACCGGTTCGATAGCCCCGGAACGCGTGCTAAATTATTGTTGATTAGAATTAATTTAGGTGCTATCATTTGTATATACAAAATAAAGTCCTCATCCGAAACGGCAAACCGCCTGAAAAGACGGGACGCAAAACCCAAGACCTAAGGGCTCGAAAGGGCCTAAGGTAGACTGGTTACCGAAGTAGGGGCGAATCCACGGATACGTCACAGTCTCCCTTTGCTCTCGGATATGAGGACCGGCTGAGGGGGTTTACGTTATGAGCGCGTATCTGAAATTCCTGATAATTTCGGCATTAACAGTATTTACCGTCTACAGTTCGCGGGGTGTAGAGCTCACCACGGTTAAAGTCGCAGGCGGCTTCTCCGAGCCCCTGTTTCTGACGACCCCTGCCGGGGATTCGGCCCGTCTCTTCATAGTCGAGCAAAACTCGGCGACAATCAGGATAATCAAGAACGGGGCTGTGCTCGCCACGCCCTTTTTAAATATCGACTCCAAAGCCTCAAGCGGCGGCGAGAGGGGTCTTCTCGGTCTCGCCTTTCACCCGAATTATGCCAGTAACGGCTATTTCTACGTTGACTATACGGATAATTCCGGAAATACGGTTATTGCCCGTTACAAGGTATCGGCGAACCCAGATGTTGCGGATGCGAGCAGCGAGCAGATAATGATGACCGTCACACAGCCCTTCAGTAACCACAACGGCGGGATGCTCGCATTCAGCCCGAATGACGACTATCTGTACATAGGCACGGGAGACGGCGGCTCCGGGTATGACCCCGGCAACAGGGCGCAGGACGGGCAGACGGAACTCGGTAAACTGCTGAGGATCGACGTCGGAAACGGCACTATATTCACGGCCCCCGCGAGCAACCCCTTTAACGGCGACCCCTCCGTTCTCGATATTATTTGGGCCGAGGGTTTTAGAAACCCATGGCGGTTCAGCTTCGACAGGCTTAACGGCAATCTCTATATCGGCGACGTAGGACAGGATACGAGGGAAGAAATCAGCTTCCAGGCGGGAACGAGTACGGGCGGGGAGAATTACGGCTGGCGCTGCATGGAGGGTAACGCGTGCACGGGTCTATCCGGGTGCACATGCGACGACCCCGTGTTGATAAAGCCGATCTATGATTACACGCACGCTGGGGGGAACTGCGCCGTAACCGGTGGTTACGTGTACAGAGGGACGGCGATACCGGCGCTAGACGGAACATATTTCTTCGCCGATTACTGTAGCGGCAAGATATGGTCTTTCGTAAGGAGCGGGAATACCGTCACGCAATTCACGGATCGTACCGCCGAGCTCAAACCTATCACCGGACAGACCATCGACAATATCTCATCGTTCGGTGAAGACGACAAAGGCGAGATATACATAATCGACCTCGACGGAGAAATATTTAAAATTGTAGACAAAGCCTCCTTGCCTCAGCCCACCCCTGTTCCCACGCCTGTGCCTACTCCGAAACCAACCGCGCCCCCGTCAGCGAGCGCGACTCTTTCCAAGTTCACTCCCGGAACGGCGGGGGTCAGAAATTCATTGACCGTTACAGGCGCGCCGCGGGGCTCACTTGTCAGGTTCTACTCTTCGACATCCACAGGGAGGACCTCCATTTCAACAGGAGCATGCAAGGGGAAGGCGCTTGACCTGAGAAGTCCGGCATTGCTGGGTACGGCTTCCGCGGATTCGACCGGCAAAGCAACTATAAATGTAAGCCTGTCGAGGAGTCTCGGCGGAAGGACCGTTTACATGCAAGCCAGGGCGGAGATCTCGTCCACATGCAAGATTACAAACCGCGCGAGCCAGGCAATAAAACGAAGCACGGGGAGCACCGGAGGAGGCGGGTTTTTTCCGTTTTTCAGGTGATAGAGCCGCGGCTGAGAGCGCCGGAAACTAGAAAACGGGATTCTATGCGATAGGGCGTCCGGACCCGGCGTTACAAGCAAGTTCTTGTTTAAGCACGACAGAGATGAGCCGGGCGCTATTCATCGACCGGAATATAGATCTTGCCGCCCGAGTCGCCGAATTCTCTGGATTTCTGCTCCATCCCCTTTTTCACCGCTTCGGCTTCCGAAATCCCGAGCTGTTGGGCGTAGTCCCTCACTTCCTGAGTTATCTTCATGGAGCAGAACTTGGGCCCGCACATGGAACAGAAGTGAGCCACCTTGGCCCCCTCGGCGGGGAGCGTCTCATCGTGGAATTCGCGCGCGGTATCGGGGTCGAGCGAGAGATTGAACTGGTCGTTCCACCTGAACTCGAACCTCGCCTTGCTGAGGGCGTTGTCCCTTATCTGGGCAGCCGGGTGACCCTTCGCGAGGTCGGCGGCGTGGGCCGCGATTTTGTAAGCGATCACTCCTTGCTTCACGTCCGTCTTGTTGGGTAGACCGAGGTGCTCCTTCGGGGTGACGTAGCAGAGCATGGCGGTTCCGTACCACCCTATCATCGCGGCCCCGATAGCAGAGGTAATATGGTCGTATCCGGGAGCTATGTCGGTGGTAAGGGGACCAAGTGTATAGAACGGGGCCTCGCGGCAGTACTCCAGCTGCTTGTCCATATTTTCCTTAATCATGTGCATGGGAACGTGGCCCGGGCCCTCTATCATCACCTGGACGTCGTGCTTCCAGGCGATCTCCGTAAGCTCGCCTATAGTCTTTAATTCCGCGAACTGCGCTCTATCGTTGGCATCGGCAATCGAACCCGGCCTTAGTCCGTCCCCGAGAGAAAAAGCGACGTCGTAGGCCTTCATAATCTCACAAATCCCTTCGAAATTCGTATACAGGAAGCTCTCCTTGTGGTGAGCGAGGCACCACTTGGCCATGATCGAGCCGCCCCTGGAAACTATGCCCGTGACCCTTTTGGCGGTAAACGGAATGTATCCGAGCAGCACGCCCGCGTGGATCGTAAAATAATCGACGCCCTGCTCGGCCTGCTCGATCAGCGTGTCCCGGAAGATCTCCCACGTGAGGTCTTCCGCCTTCCCCTCGACCTTCTCAAGCGCCTGGTAAATGGGCACGGTGCCCACGGGCACAGGGGAGTTCCTCATTATCCACTCCCTCGTTTCATGGATATTCTTTCCGGTAGAGAGGTCCATGATAGTATCGGCGCCCCACCTGCACGCCCACACCGCCTTCTCGACCTCTTCCTCGATACTCGAGGTCACTGCGGAATTCCCTATGTTCGCGTTTATTTTTACGAGGAAGTTCCTCCCGATTACCATAGGCTCTGTCTCTGGGTGGTTAATGTTGCTCGGGATAATCGCCCTGCCGAGCGCGACTTCTTTCCTCACGAACTCGGGCGTTATGTGCGTCCCGGGCATGGCGGCTCCGAAATTCTCGCCCCTGTGGTGATTCGCGAGATCTCCCAGCAGCTCCCTCTGCTCTTCCATCCTCTGGTTTTCTCTTATCGCTATATATTCCATCTCCGGGGTTATCATCCCCTTCTTCGCGTAATGCATCTGCGTTACATTCGCGCCCGCCCGGGCCCTGAGAGGTTTCCTGGTGTTCTTGAATTTGATGCCCTGGATTTTCGCCCCGCCCGCTGAGCCCCTGGCGAATTGCGATGAAAAATTCGGCAGCTCTTCGACGTCGCCGCGGCCCCTGATCCATACCTCCCTCAGAGAGAACAAGCCCTTGTGTACATCTATACGCGTGTCCGGGTCGGTGTACGGGCCGCTCGTATCGTAAACAGTTATGGAAATATTTTTTGCGGCCGGGCGTTTTCCTCCGTTAAACATCGGGGAGGATTCCTCAAGCTCTATCTCGCGCATAGCCACGTCTATATCGTGGATATTCCCTTTCACATGAATCTTTCTGGATTTTGGAAAGGGGTCGCGCGATATCGCGGACTGATCCGGTATCCTTTCCCTCTTTGTGGATATTCCCATCGGACTCAAACTCCTATGACGCTAGATAAAAAGCAGAGCGGGACAACAAATCCGCCAACTTATAGTATAAAAGTAACGGCGGTAAAGCGCAATGAAAGCCCTAATTTGTGAACGTTCCCGGGTGCTGTAAACTAATGGGCATGCATAGTTTGATACTGGGCATTGAGACGTCCTGCGACGAAACGGCCGCGGCCGTTATCGAAGGGGGAAGGAAAACCCTCTCGAACGTCGTAGCGTCCCAGGCGGATATTCACAAGGAATACGGCGGCGTCGTGCCGGAAATCGCGTCGAGAAAACACGTAGAGCTGATTCTCGCCGTGATTAAAAAAGCATTAACCGAAGCGGACAGGCACACCGGGGAGCTGGAAGGGATAGCGGTTACGAACGGTCCGGGGCTGATCGGCTCGCTCATGGTCGGACTTTCCACCGCAAAGGCGTTCGCCTACGGGCTCGGCATCCCGCTGATCGGCGTGAACCACCTCGAAGCGCATCTCTCGGCGGTGCATCTGGAGCACGATGTGGAGTTCCCTTTCGTGGGACTAGTGGTCTCGGGCGGACATACGAGCCTGTTTCTGGTCAAGAATTACACCGAATTCGAGCTCATCGGAAAAACGAGGGACGACGCGGCGGGGGAGGCGTTCGATAAGGCAGCGAAAGCCCTCGGACTCGAATACCCCGGAGGAGTGGCGATAGACAGGCTCGCGAAAGAGGGAAACCCCGAGGCGATTCCTTTTCCGAGACCGTTTAAAAGCTCCTCGTCCTTCGACTTCAGCTTCAGCGGGCTTAAGACCTCGCTCGTATATTACTTGAGGAAACACCCGGACCCTGACCGGGGACAGTTAAGAGACATATGCGCTGGTTACCAGGAAGCCATAGCGGAAACGCTCACGGAAAAAACGCTCCTCGCAGCCAGGGAATACGGAGTGAAATCAGCGGTCATTTCGGGCGGAGTAGCCTGCAATTCCAGGCTCAGGGCTCTGGCGAGGGAGAGGTTCGGCGAGGAAGGGATAACGCTTTATATTCCGTCACCGGTACTCTGCACCGACAACGCCGCGATGATAGGGGCGCTCGGCGCGGCGAGACTCAGGCTGGGGGAAACTTCCGAGCTGGACATCAACCCCTATTCCACGTCCCGCCCCAGGTACTTCAGGGGAAAAGGAATGGCTTCAGGTTAATCAGACCCCCGCGAATCAGTATTCATAATCCACAACCGCTCTGTCAGAGCGGATCTCGCCCACGAAATCCACTATTTTCAGATGTTCGGGGTGGTTCTGATACGCTTCGAGCCCTTCCCTGTTTCCAAATTCGGAATATAGAACCACATCGAACGCCGCGGGGGAGGAATTAAAATTAATACCGACCTCAATGGCCGCTATCTCCCCTATAACTCCGTCGAGCGCCTCGAGCGATTCCTTAAGCTTCCTCGCATTCTCCTCTTTCGAGGCTCCGGCGGCGAAGTCCTTGAGCCTCCACATGACGATGTGTTTAATCATAGACACCTCCAGTTTTTTTAATGCCGACCCGTCCGATATCGACGGCAAAACTATGCATGACAGTTTTGATTTTTCACCGGGAGCAAATAGAATTATAGTACTGGAGATCGTTTTCCATTACAAAGGGGGAGAAGGAAGGCCTCGGACATCCTGACTTAATATGACCGCCGGAAGAATATATATCGTCGAATCAGCGTATTCATGCGCATACGGGGAGACACCTCATTGGCGTTGACGGACAGCGGGGAGCCGGAAAAGAGCAAGGGGACGCAGGACCTCAGAATAATCAGATGGCTCTACAGTTTCACGGGACCCCACAGGGCGGTTATGGCCCTGGCTCTCGCGCTCATGATCGTGACGGCGCTGCTCGAACTCGCAGTCCCCTACCTGACCAAGATCGCGGTCGATAAATATGTCTACCCGTCGTGGGGCATAGCCCGTTTCAAGGACAATGAGAGGGACGTGAAATTCGAAAAATCCATCAGGGACAAATACCCGTCGCTGGTGGTCCCGCTGGGGGCGAATTCCTACCTGATAGACATGTCTGAACTCGATAACGCCGACAGGAACGACTTGGAGAAGCTCGGCATGGTCGCCGAAGAGAAGTACCTAGTTATAAACCCCGCTCATTTCAAGGGGGACAGGCTTTCGAGCGTAGACGAAATTATTGAACGGAACAACCGGCTCTTTAACGAAGCCGGCGGTCTCCATTATATAAGTTATACATCGCTTAAGGACCTCGGCAGGAAAGACCTGCTTATCCTGAGAAGCGACGATATCAGGGAAGTCGTTATTCTCTCGTCAATCGTATTCGGGTGTCTGTCGGGGATTTTTATTCTAAGCTCACTCTTCACATATCTGCTTAATTATTCGGGTCATAAAATAATGCACAGGATGAGAACGGACGTCTTTACTCATATACTGAGTCTCCCCCAGCCTTTTTTCGATAAAAACCCCGTCGGAAGGCTGACGACGCGCGTGACCAGCGACGTAAACGCCATAAATGAAATGTACACCTCCGTGGCCGTGCAATTTTTTAAAGACGCTCTCGTTATCATCGGCGTGATAATAATAATGTTCTACATGAACAGGAACCTCACTCTGTTCGTTACGGTTTTTACGGTCCTGATGGTGTTTTTCGCGGGACTTTTCAGAATGAAGCTCAAGACGGTTTACAGGGACGTCAGGAAGTCGATTGCGAAGCTGAACTCATTCGTGCAGGAAAGCGTAAGAGGGATCGTGCTCATCAAGCTATATAACCGGGAAATGGAGAATTTCGAAAAATTCAAGGCGACGAACAGAGAGAACTTCAAGGCGAACATGGACCAGTTGTGGGTATACGCGACGTTCAGACCGTTTATCGAATTCATGAGCGTATTCACCGTCGCTTTCATACTATGGTACGGAGGTCTCAGCGTGCTGAGACTCGAGCTCACGATCGGCGCTCTTCTCGCTTATCTTTATTACGTGAGAATGCTCTTCCGCCCGATCACGGAGCTCGCGGAGAAGTACAACATCTTCCAGTCCGCGGCGGCGGCGAGCGAGAACCTTTACGAGCTGATAAACGTAAGACCGGAGCAGAGAGACGGGATCCGGGAAGCCTACGTAAGGGGCAAACTCGAGTTTAAAAACGTCTGGTTCTCGTATAACGACAGAGACTGGGTGCTCAGGGACGTATCCTTCACGATAGAGCCGGGAGAGACCGTAGCGCTGGTCGGCCTAACGGGGTCGGGAAAGACGACGATAGTGAATCTGATACTCAGATTCTACGATGCCGACAGGGGACAGATACTCTTCGACGGCAGGGACATAAGGGAGCTCAGCCCGGAGTTCCTGAGAGGGAATATATCGGCGGTATTTCAGGACCTGTTTCTTTTCGCAAAGGATATATCGGATGACGAAACCGACAATTTCTCGAAGGCCGTACAGATCGACCGGATAAAATCCAACGGGAATACCATATCGTCCGGCGAAAAACAGCTTGTCTCACTGGGACAGGCGTTTTCAAAAGAATCGAAGTTCCTGATACTCGACGAAGCGACCTCGAATATCGACGCGCGGATCGAAAGCAATATTCAAAAGGCGCTGAGGAACGAAGCCCGGGAGCAGACGACGCTCATTATCGCTCACAGGCTCTCGAACGTGAGGCACGCCCACAGGATCATGGTCATACATAAGGGCGAGATTTCGGAAACAGGGACTCATAGGGAACTGCTTGCGAGAAGGGGGATATATTACAACCTCTATCAGCTTCAGAACGAGATACAGCGTTTTTCGCTGCTGCCGGATTGAACGTTCACTGAGACGGCGGATGAACAAAATGGAATTCTCCACCCTGGAAAAACAAGTCGAAGAGACCGCGGAGTATTTAAAGAGAAGAGAGAGCTTTGACGAATCACAGCTCGGAGTAGTGATTTCTCCCTACCGTATCTCCCCCCTGGGAGGGCACATTGACCACCAGGGCGGACCCGTCCTGGGCATGACTATCAACGCACGGACGGTGCTCGCGTTCATACCGAACGTCGATAACAGAGTCAGGCTCTACAGCATGAACTATCCCGGAGTCTCGGAATTCAGCATCGACAATATCAAATCCCCCGCGAGGGACGACTGGGGCAGATACGCGATGGGGGCCGCTAAAGCGCTCGACGAGTACCGTGGGGCCGTGAGAGGGTTCACGGGCGTACTATCCGGTTCTCTCCCCTCGAGCGGTCTCAGCTCGTCCGCGTCTTCGGGACTCGCATACCTCTATGCGCTTGCGTGCGTGAACGATCTGGAGCTAAAGCCGGATGAGTATGTCGAGCTCGACAGGAGGATCGAAAACGATTACCTGAGGCTCTCAAACGGCATCCTTGACCAAACGTCGATCGTTTACGGCAAAAAAGACAGCCTCTTATACATAGATACGGTTACCGGACATACTGCGGCTTATCCGAGGCCCAAAAACTGGGAAGACTTTAAAATATTGATCGTAGATTCGGGCATCCCGCGCGACCTCACCGCGTCGGGCTTCAACACACGCGTCGAAGAATGCAGAAAGGCCGCGGGGCTGCTCGGGATTATGGGGGGGCTGAGATCGGCAAAAAACCTGTCGTATATTCCTGAAGTAGTATTTCGTGAAAAATCGGCAAAGCTCCCCGCGGACCTGAGGAGAAGGGCTCTTCATTACTTTACGGAAGTCGAACGCGTGACTATGGGAGTCGCGGCATGGAACAGGGGCGACATGAACGCTTTCGGGCGTCTCATGAACGAATCCTGCGAGAGCTCATTCACTAATTACGAAATCGGCAGCCCCGAGCTTATCTCACTGCATGAGATAATGAGCTCGACTGAGGGGGTTTACGGGAGCAGGCTTAACGGGGGAGGATACGGCGGATCCGTCAGCGCTTTTGTCAGGACGGATTTCTCGCAAGACTCGGCCGCGGAGATGCTGGACCGATATAAAGCGCGGCACCCGGAGCCGGGCCTGAGCGCGAAAGTATATTTCGCAGAATCCGACGAAGGGCTAAGGCTCCTGTGAACGCGATACTACTCTGCGCTGGCTTCGCTACGAGGATGGGTACGCTCACGAAGGATTTCCCGAAGGCGCTGCTCGATGTCGGAGGTAAAGCCGGTCATCGACTACGTTATCGGGCAAATCCGGGATTTCAGCGGTTTGGACGCAATCCTAATCGTGACAAACGACCGATTCTTCAAGCACTTCCTCGCCTGGGCGGAAACGAGTCGGGACGCGATAACGGAGCGGGGAATAAGCCTTTACATAATGAACGACGGAGTCGGCAGTGCGGAAAGAAGGCTCGGGGCGGCGGGGGACCTGGGATTCGCGGTAAATTCTCTGCTGCGGAACGACGGGTCTGTTGTCGCGGCGGGGGACAACATCTTTCGCTTCCCGCTCAAGCCCTTTTGGGATAAGTTCCTTAGCAGCGATAGAAGCTATGTCCTGGCGCTCCCCACTGAAGACACGCAGAGGCTCAGAAGAACCGGTGTGCTCGAGCTCGATCGGGATGGCCGCGTTACAGCGTTCCATGAAAAGCCCGAGAACCCGCCCTCAAACTTTGCATGCCCAGCGCTTTACTTTCTGAAACCCGGAGCGCTCGAGCGCATTCATGGATACATGTCGTCTCCCGACGCGCGGGACGAGATCGGATACTTCATATCGTATCTGGCCGAACATGACGATATATATGCAATTCGCGCCGAGGGCGAGGCGATAGACATAGGGACGGTCGAGTCCTACGAGAGGGCGAAAAGGATTCTATCGGAAGGCCCTCTTTAATGCGAGTGAAAGAATCGGATTGCCGCTTTGCGTATTCACGACAGGCGGAGAGACTGCATATTCCACATTTGTGAATTTTATAAATGTTTAGGTATGCTAAATGTGAGGGAAAAATTGCATGTCTATTTTTGATCCCGTTTACAGGCAGAATAATATAGGCGGACAGATTACAAGAACCCTGTTCCATATCGGACAGGCTGTAAAGAACCTATTCTGGGACAAGAGCAGGCTGGAGCACCTTACTCCAGCACAGGTAAAGTCCCTCCTCTTCATCAATTATACGAGAAAGGACGCTATCATCATTGGAAACATAGCCAGGTATCTGACCTGCACACCGGCAACCGCGAGCGGTGTAATCGACTCGCTGGAAAAGAAAAACCTGATATTGAGATCTAGGGACCCCGGGGACAGAAGAAGGGTGCATTTAACTCTCACGCCCGAGGGTGAAAGGGTCGTCGGGGATATAGAGAACATAGGCTACGAGATAGAAGAAATAGTTAAGGAATTCGAGCCCCAGGAACAGAAAATACTCGAGCAGCTCTTACACAAAATCTCCGATAAGCTCATAGAAAAGGGGTTGATCTTTTCAGGCGACATATGTACTGACTGTTGTTTTTTCAAAAGAGACAGAGACTTAGGAGAACTCAAACCCCACTATTGTGAAAACCTTCACATACTCTTGAGCGAAGAAGAAATCTGCAAAGAATGCCCCCACTTTAAAAAAACTCTCAATTGATATTATGATTTTTTTTAGTATTATTATTTAGGTAACCTAAATATTAGGTATACTAATCATTCCGGTTGTATCGGGAATAGCGATATCATGAAACTGAAACAGCTCGCATATATGGAAGAGGAAAGTAGCCTTGACGATTCGGACTTTGCCGCAGAAATCGTTTCGGATGAGGAATATAATACGGCTTATGAAGAAGAGGAACCGCAGGAGGAAGAACCAAAAGGCCGGTTTTTTAAGAAAGGGAAAGATATAACAGACCAGAATTACAGACTTCTTTATGCTTATTTCCAGGAACTCAACGATGAGACCCTTCTCACCAAGCGTGACGAGGCGGTGCTCGCGGCCAAGATAAAGTTTTGCGAAAGCAGGGCAAAAAAAATAGCGGGACATCTGCAAAAAAAACCGAGGGCGAGTGACCGGAACCCGCAAAGGAATGAACATATTCTCGATGCCCTCGCCAGATCATATACTGCAAGGTCCAAGCACTTTCAGGAAAAGTTCATCAAGTCCAATCTCAGGCTCGTAATCGAGCTCGCCAATAAATACACCGGGCGGGGGCTTCCCCTCACCGATTTGATTCAGGAAGGAAACATAGGGCTCATGAAAGCGGTGACGAAATTCGACCACACGAAAGGGTTCAAGTTTTCCACTTATGCATCATGGTGGATTCATCAGTCTCTGTCGAGAGCCGTAATGGAGCAGACCCATATAATCCTGATTCCGGTCTATCTCCAGGAGCTGGCAGCCAAGGTCTACAGGGCCAAGGCGAAGCTCGAACGCAATACCGATAAAAGCGCTATGCCCGAACAAATAGCAAGTGAGGTGAATATCCCTCTCGACGCCGTAATCACGATCCTTAAGGGGAACGATCTCGTGGTCCCCCTGGAACTGCTGCCCGGGAATGAGGATTCCAAATCTCATCTGGATATTACGGCCGACCCCGGCGCCAAGAGGCCGGAATTCTATCTGACTATAAGATCGATAAACGAAGAGGTACGGAATTCTCTCCATCTTTTGTCCGAGAGGGAGAGGGACGTTCTCAAGATGAGGTTCGGGATCGATTACGATAACGACCACAAGCTCGAACAGATAGCGGATAAATACGGCCTCAGCAGGGAAAGGATCAGACAGATCGAGAAGGACGCCCTCTCCAAGTTGGCGGGTTCCGAGCGAAGCAGCGTTTTAAAAGAATTCCTGAACTAGGCACCACTGTATTAAAAAAACCTATAAAAAATTATTTGTATGGGAATCCAGGACCGGCAACGCCGTGGATCTCTAACGGAGGCGCGATGGGCGACACGGTAACAAGAATATTAATCGCTAACAGGGAATACGCCAGGGAATTCGGCGATAGGGGGAAGATGGGGATAACCCCTGCGCGGAAAATCGCTATTCTGACTTGCATGGACGCGCGCATAGAGCCCATGCGGCTTGCGGGTCTGAAAACGGGGGACGCGCATATCGTCAGGAACGCCGGCGGGAGAGCGAGCGACGACGCTGTCAGGTCGCTAATAATCTCCAACAGACTCGTGGGCACGAACGAGTGGCTGGTCATTCACCACACAGGCTGCGGAATAGAGAACCTCACAAATGAAATGATGGCGGAAAAAGCAGGAGAATCCTATAAAACAAGCGAAGGGGATTACATCAACTGGCTGACTATCACCGACAGGATACAGAGCATAATAGACGACGTGAAGAGGCTGAGGGACCATCCCCTGACCCCTCCTGACGTTACGGTTTCGGGATTTATATATGATATTGAAACAGGATTGCTTACCGAAGTTCCCTGCGATTGAGAATCAAAAGCTCGGTCAAAATCAACCTGTGCGAATGGAGGCTTTACTAATCGTATCCGCTTTAACGGGATCAACTATACGGCCCTGGAAGCCGATTTGAATTGGATCGTATCGGGGAACGGGAACCTCGTGTGCTCTTCCTTGCCGTCTAACTCCTCTACTTCGTCGGCTCCGAATTCCCTGAGGCGGGAAATCACCTCGAGTACGACTGTCTCAGGCGTCGAGGCGCCCGAACTCAGCCCTACGACCATATCGTTCCGGAACATCTCTCTTCTCAGATTGTCCGCACCCTCAATGAGATAAGCGTCCTTTACGCCGTTCGATTTAGCCACCTCGACGAGGCGGTTCGAATTGGAGCTTTCGGGCGAGCCCATGATGAAGATGATATCCGCCTGTCCAGCGAGGGCTTTAACCGCGTCCTGTCTGTTCTGAGTGGCGTAGCAAATGTCGAGTTTGGACGGGTTCATTATTTTAGGGAACCTTCTCTTTAGCACTTCCAGTATCTCTTTCGTATCGTCGACGCTCAATGTTGTCTGGGTGACGTAGGCGACCCTGTCAGGGTCCTCCAGGACGACCTCCTCGGCTTCCGCGACCGATTCCACGACCAGAACCCTCTCCGGGGCCTCACCGCTGGTACCTATTACCTCGACATGGTTTCTATGCCCGATGAGGATAATCGTGTAGCCCATGTCAGCGTAATGCTTGACCTCGTTATGGACCTTCGTCACGAGCGGGCAAACCGCGTCGACGACGTCGAGGTTCCTACACTCCGCTTCCTCTCGAACGGCTGGACTGATACCGTGGGCGCTGAATATCACCTTCGCCCCTTTGCGGTCGATCTCCGCGAGCTCCTCCACGAACCTGACACCCTTATCCTTGAGGGACTCGACGACGCGCTTATTATGGACAATCGCATGGCGGACGTATATCGGGGGCCCGTACATCTCGAGCGCGCGCTCGACAATTTCGATGGCACGGTCTACCCCGGCGCAAAAACCCCTCGGTTTGGCAACTATTACACGCATAACTAACCTCTCCGAATAATGATACTCGATTCCGGAAGCCCTTCACAGCCTATGCCCTTATGTAACCATCTAAAAATGCATAAAACTCCTCCCGCCTGTCGAGCATCAGCCAATGGGAGACCACGTTAACCTCCTTCCATTCCAGATTATTTCCGGATAGAAAGCCTTTGGTAGAATCCATGACGGGCCTAGTTCCGGCACAGAAGATTCTGGGCAATTCGAGATCCTTGTATGCGAGTGAAATTTCATTATTGCCCGACTCGTCCTCGCCTTCGGTCCTCCTTACCAATTCTTCCGCTGCTTGAGCAAAAGCCACCGGGTCACACTCGATTACGGAATCGAAATACTTTATTGTCGAAGCGCTCTCATTATCCTCAAGTAAAATCTTTTTGAAACCTCCTTCATGGAGCCAATTACCAAATTCCGACATGCCGTGATTGAATTGCCCGAGCGCCGTCACAGCATTCGTCGATAAGACCAAGGTGTCCCGCGTTATGCACCCTTCGACGTTCACGAATTTTTTAATCCCGCCATTCTCATCATCCCTGCACAGGAACGTCCCCAGCACGCCGCCGTAAGAATGGCCGACCAGGACTATATCTTTGAGATCGAAGAGGCCTATCACCTCCCTGAGAATGTCAATCTGAAAAGAGAACGAATAATCGGGTTGGTCTTTAACCTTCTCACTCTTACCGAAACCGAGTAGATCCGGAACGATAATATCGTATTTCTTCGGCATGCCGAAGGCGTCAAAGAAACACCTGCCGGACTCGCCTATGCCGTGAATAAATAAAATCGGAGTTCGTCCACTCTGATTTATGCGGTATCTGATAAAAATCTCGCGACCTAGGATGTTGAAACGCTCAGACTTCATTGCTCACTCTCCGGCTAATTATTATATGGCACTCGCCTATCTTATTCCCCTCACCAACAATTCACTCTTCCATTTTACATGCAATTGTAGTATGAATTTTATTAGCCGGGCGCCGATTATATTTTAACCAGCAAAGCCGGCACGCCGGTTTGAGCTTTTAATTTCCAAGATTGCCGCGACAAACCACAGAATGAGGGTATCAGGATGAGACTAAAAGATAAAGTAGCGATTATCACGGGGGGGTCGTCCGGGATCGGACGCGCGATCGCGCTTGGATACGTCAAGGAAGGGGCTAAAGTCATAATCGCGTCTCTCCACGAGGACCCATGCAGGGACACGGTAAGGGAGGTCGAGGGCCTGGGTGGGAAGGCCGCATATTTTACGCTCGACGTTTCAGACCTCGGCAAGCACCGGGAATTGCTGGATGCGGCCGTAAATACGTTCGGTAAAGCGGACATACTCGTGAACGACGCAGGTTACGCGAGGCGCGAGGCCGTATTCGACGTAACGCCTGAAGACTGGGACAAGATGATGCATATAAATTTGAAGAGCGCCTTTTTTCTCTCTCAGAGCTTCGCAAAGCAGGTGATCAGGCAAGGGACTCCCGGAAGGATAATTAATATAGGCTCCGTTGCGGGCGCCATGGACATGCACCCGATCTCGATCGCCTACCACGCGGCGAAAGGGGCGCTGATCAACGTGACGAGGGTGATGGCGGTCGACCTCGCTCAATACAACATAACGGTTAACTGTATCGGTCCGGGCTCCACGATCACGCCGCTATCCGCGTCCAAAAACCCTGAATACGACGATTACATGACGAGGGGAATCCCCGAGGGGAGAAGAGGTAAACCTGAGGACATGGTGCCGCCTGCCGTGATGTTCGCGACGGATGAGGCTTCTTACATTACGGGCCAGACCATATTCGTCGAAGGCGGGGCGATGTCCGTCTATCTGGGAAAAGAAGAACCTGCTTTCAAGCCCTGATAGTCCGGCACTAATCCAGAATTAAATCGGCTTTCTTCCTGTGCTTATCGATGTAGGGCAGGTAACCCTCGTAGTATATCTCCTTCTTTTCAATCCACCCGTTAGGGTCGAGATTACGCTTCGATTCGTCTCTCGATTCGGCCCTGGTGAGCGCAACGTCCGCGGGCGTATCCACGAAAATCCCTAAATCAACAAGCCCGTCGAGCTCATCGTCGAGAGAAAAGAGCCCTTCCAGAATGAAGTACCTGTAACTTCCCGGGGCGATCTCGATCCGGCTGCAGATATTTCCGGTTTTGAGGTCGTATATGCCCGATATTTCGAAGGTCTTATTCGACCGTATGGACAGAAGCATTTCTTTGGCCTTGCCCATATCGTACCAGTCGCGGAGGCGTATGTTTCCCTCCTCGATTTTGCTGTCCCATTCCGACCTGGGGACGCAAACGAATAAATCCATTGTGATCAGGAGCGCGCGGGGAGAAAGGGCTTCCTTCAGTTTCTTGCCCAGATAGCTCTTTCCGCTCCCAATAGTCCCGTCGATGGCTATGATATAAGGAAAGGTTTTCGCGCGCGCGCGGATCTTGCCGACTATATCTCCGAAATCCATAGCACAACTATATCCCTTTAGATTATCCCGAGCAACTTTAACGCTATGATAAAGATCGCGAGGACCATGACGTAGCGGATAACCCTCTCCCCGCCCTTGATAGAAAAGCGCACCGCCCACCAGCCGCCGATGCTGGTCCCGGCAGCGAGACTGAGCCCGAAGAGCCAGTCCACATTGCCCGACCAGATAAAGATTAACAACGTCGGTACCGTGTAAATCATCGTTATGAAGACCTTATGCATATTCACGTGTATGAGATCGATCCTTAAAAGGTGATAGAGAGCCGCCATTATTAAAAACCCGACCCCGACCTGAATGAACCCGCCGTAGAATCCTATTGCGAACATGACCGGGTATATGAGCCATGATTTTCTTTCCCCGCCGGCCGAAATTTCGAGTTTGGATTGGGGAATCAGCATGGATATGATTACCCCGATCATGACGATACCCAGTATCCTGTCGAACCATTCGTTGCTTATCTTAAGCGCGAGCAGCGCCCCGAGCACGGCTCCGGGGAGCGTCAGCAGCGAGAGCTTGATGCTCTTTTCAATTTCGGAAAGCTTTTCCTTCCGGTAAGAGAGGGTGGAGAACATGCCTTGCAGCAGAATCCCGATACGGTTAGTCCCGTTTGCGGCTGCGCTGTCGAGTCCCATGAAAATGAGGGCGGGAAGGGTAAGGCTCGAGCCGCCCCCGGCCATCACATTGATTGCTCCTGCGAGGAGACCCACAAAGAAGAGAATCAGAATTTCGAGATATTGAGGCATGATCTCCGCACAGCCGAACCTAATGAGACAAGAAGAATATAACCGCAATTACGGGGCTAATAATAATTCCCGTTGTCCGCATCCGTGATTGACATAATACTCGTCATCGTGTGATAATGAAAATTGGAATTTTCATCGCCCATGCCTGTCCGAATGCTTGAAAGACTGTTCGATCTGAAGGAGCAGGATACGAACCCCGGCCGCGAAACGGTCGCGGGCATAACGACATTCATGACGATGTCGTACATCATTTTTGTCCAGCCCGCCGTCATGGGCGCCGCGGGGATGGACCCGGGCGCGGTAATGGTCGCGACGTGCATAGCGAGCGCTCTCGGCACCGTGCTAATGGCGCTACTGGCCAACTACCCCATAGCCATAGCACCGGCGATGGGGCACAACTTTTACTTCACATACATAGTCGTGCTCACGCTCGGTTATTCCTGGCAGAACGCGCTCGGGGCGGTATTTGTCGCCGGGCTCGTGTTTATCCTGCTTTCCACGGTGGGACTCAGGGAGAAGCTCATGAACGTGCTGCCGGGCTGCCTCAAGAGCGGCATACCCGTGGGAATCGGTCTCCTCATAGCGCTTGTGGGACTGGAATGGTCGGGAATCGTGGCCCCGCACCCTGTGACGTACGTGACGCTCGGGGACATTACGTCAACGCCGACACTCGTAGCCATATTGGGACTCGTTATAATGGCCGCGCTTTTGGCCCTAAAAGTCAGGGGAGCGATACTGATAGGCATACTCGCGGCCGGCGCGGCCGGACTCATCACGGGCATCGTGGAATTCAAGGGCTTCCTATCGGCGCCCCCGTCTATTGCCCCTACGCTCCTAAAGCTCAGTATCCCGAATATTTTTAAGGACCCGCACCTCATCACCGTTATATTCGTTTTCCTCTTCCTGGGCCTTTTCGACACGGTGGGGACGCTCACGGGGGTGAGCCAGCAGGGCGGGCTCATGAGGGAGGGAAAGCTGCCAAGGGCGAGGCAGGCGCTCCTGTCGGACGCCATAGCCATATGCGGCGGTGCCGTGCTCGGCACGTCCACGGTAACGAGCTATATAGAGAGCGCCTCCGGCATATCGGCGGGAGGAAGGACCGGCCTCACCGGTATAGTAGTGGCGATACTATTCCTGCTGTCGATATTCTTCAGCCCCCTGGTGCATATGATCGGGGCGGGGTACCACACGGACGGAAACGTAACGCTCTATCCCGTCATCGCCCCCGCGCTGATTATCGTGGGAAGCATGATGTTTAGAAACATCACGCACATAGAGTGGGAGGACTACACGGAGTCGATACCGGCTTTTCTCACGCTCGTGATGATGCCGCTCGCATTCAGTATCACTGAAGGCATCTCGTTCGGAATTATCTCGTACGTGCTCCTGAAAGTCGTAACCGGCCGGGGGAAGAGGGTGCACTGGCTCCTTTATCTATTCGCCGTGCTCTTCGTCGCCCGCTATATATGGCTCAAATGAGGCCCCTCCCGAATTGTTAAAACCGCATGAAGCCGGTTTTTATTTCCGATATTCAGAGTAAAATGTAATGTAATTTTGATGAAAAACGTTACGATAGCGCTAATACAGAGCAGGGTCGCACAAGACGTCCGGTCAAACGTCGCAAGGACGATCGAGAAGATCGGACAGGCGGCCGGGAAAGGGGCCGAGATCATAGCCCTTCAGGAGCTCTTCCAGACGCCTTACTTCCCCCAGTGGGAAAAAAAGAAGAAAGACGACTACGCTGAAAGCGCCTCGGGTCATACAGTGAGCGAGATGAGGAAAGCGGCTAAGAGATTCGGCGTGACGCTCGTGGTGCCGTTCTACGAGAAAAAGGGCGGGAAATATTTCAATACGGCCGTCGTGATAGGGAAAGACGGTAAGCTTCTCGGCCGGTATAACAAAATCCACATCCCACAGGACCCCGGATTCTACGAAAAGGAGTATTTTGAAGAGGGCCGCTCGGGGTACACCGTGTTTAAGGCCGGGGACGTAAAATTCGCCGTCCTCATATGCTACGACCAGTGGTTCCCGGAGGCCGCCCGCATGGCGCGCCTGAAGGGGGCGGAGCTAATCTTCTACCCGACCGCCATAGGCAGCATCACAGGTTATGACGCCGAAGGGGACTGGCACGACGCCTGGGAGACCGTGCAGAGGGGGCACGCGATCTCAAACAGCCTCTACGTTGCGGCCGTGAACCGCGTCGGGCGCGAGGGCAGGATGGAATTCTGGGGGCAGTCCTTCGTTTGCGATCCGTTCGGAAAGGTGCTTAAACGCGCTTCCGCTACCAAGGAAGGAGCCATAATATTGACGCTCGACCTCGAGCGGAACGAATTCTATTCGGAAGGATGGGGGTTCCTGCGTAACCGTAGGCCGGATACGTACAAAAAGCTCGCTTCCTCTAAGCTGGTTAAGAAATCCAAAAAATTAAAAGACGTAAAGCATTATAAAGACATGAAGAAAGCACTCCGTCAGAAATAGTCCGCCGTATATGAAAGAGAAGAAGCCCTCAAACAGAATGCCCGCCGAATGGGAGCCGCACTCGGCCGTATGGCTCGCCTGGCCTTACGACGAGGTCACCTTTCCCGGCAGGGTCGAAAAAGCGGAAGCCGCGTTCGTAAAGATGCTAAATGCAATACACGTGAGCGAGCCGGCGGAGCTCCTCGTGCTGGACGAGGATATGAAGGAAAGGGCATACGGGATGCTCGCCGCGGCGGGTATAGATATGACCCGGATACATTTCCACATCACGGATTACGCCGACGTGTGGCTCAGGGACACGGGGCCGATATTCGTTAAAGACGGCTCGGGAAAGACGGTGATCACGAAATGGCTCTTCAACGCGTGGGGCAACAAGTTTCCTGAATTACTGAAGGACTCCGCTATCCCGGAAAAAATAGGCAAGTGGAAAAAATTACGCGTCGAGAGGCCCGGGATTATTATCGAAGGGGGCGCAATCGACGTAAACGGCGGGGGAGTATGCATTACGACCGAGCAGTGCCTGCTCAACGTGAACCGGAACCCTGGTAAGACTAAAGAGGATATAGAGAAGTATCTCGAAGAATATCTCGGTATAAGAAAAACAGTCTGGCTCAAGGAAGGCCTCATGAACGACCATACGGACGGGCACATCGACGAGCTCGCCCGTTTCGTCGCCCCCGGAAAGATCGTCTGCGCCTTCGAAGACGACTCTCATGATGAGAATTACAGGACGCTTCAAGAAAATCATATAACATTATCCCGTGCGACAGATAATAACGGAAAACCCTTTGAGGTCCTCAAGCTGCCCATGCCCCACGTGCGCTACGACGACGGGCAGAAGGCGCCCGTTTCCTACACCAACTTTTACGTGGGCAACACGGTCGTCCTCGCGGCTACTTTCGGCGACGAGAACGACGGAGAGGCGCTTCAAATACTTCGAGGCTGTTTCCCGGGACGCGAAGTCGCGGGTATAGACTGTAGCGACATAATCTACGGAGGGGGCGCTCTGCACTGCATGACGCAGCAGCAGCCGGAATGAGCTTTGATTCTGTATGAATTTTGACAAGGATACGCAGGGCTATAAAATATTCCCGGGTCATTACAAGCCGGAACGATAAAAGTATATTGCCGAACGAAGAAAATAAATTCCATCCCGGGCTGCTTGATATTCCCTGATAGATGAATATATAGAGGGATATCCAACTCGATTCGGGACGGTAAAGGAGAAACAGGAAAATGGCCAAGACAAAAACTACAAAAAAAGGTCTGTTGAAAGAATCGATCAAGCACATCGATATCAAGAAGATCGACGGCAAGCAGATCATAGACGCCTACCGCGGCATGTCCTTCTCTTCGAGAGATACGGCGAGGGCGGCTGACATATTCAACATGAACCTCGCAGACAAGAACGCCTCCGTATGGCTCACTCTTGCGGGCTCAACTTCGGCCGGGGGCTGCATGCAGGTGTACGTGGACATGGTCGAGAACAACATGGTGGACGTAATAGTAGCGACAGGGGCTTCCATAGTGGACATGGACTTTTTCGAGGCCCTCGGATACAAGCACTACGCGGGCACGCCCCATATCGACGACGGCATGCTCAGGTCCCTCTACATCGACCGCATTTACGATACGTTCATCGACGAGGAAGACCTACAGGCATGCGACAGAGCCGTAGCGAAAATAGCGGACACCCTCGAGCGCAGGCCCTATTCGTCCCGGGAATTCATATGGGAGATGGGGAAATGGCTGACGAAGCACTCGAAGAAGAGAAATTCCCTCGTGCAGGCGGCCTTTGAGCACAACGTGCCGATATTCTGCCCGGCGTTTACAGACTCGTCGGCCGGGTTCGGCATGGTGTTCCATCAATGGAACAATCCCGACTCGCACGTGTCGATAGACAGCGCAAAGGATTTCCTCGAGCTCACGAAGATAAAGATCTCGTCCAAGGAGAGCGGACTCTTCATGATCGGCGGAGGCGTGCCAAAGAACTTCGCCCAGGACACTGTCGTCGCGGCCGAGGTGCTCGGCTTCGACGTGCCGGTGCATAAATACGCCGTGCAGATCACGGTCGCCGACGTGAGGGACGGCGCGTGCAGCTCGTCCACGCTCAAGGAAGCCTCGTCCTGGGGCAAGGTCAGCACCGTCTACGAGCAGATGGTCTACGCGGAGGCCACGACCGTAGTGCCTTTAATAATCGCAAACGCCTACCAGACCGGGAAGTGGAAGCAGAGGAAACCCAGAAGCTTCGCAAAGATGTTCTGAGGCCGGGGAGCATATGCCGGGAAATAACCGCGAATCTGTCCTATAGCCAGGGAGCGGCGGCCTTGTCGACATACCATTCGAGAGCGCCGTCCGCGGGTCGGACCATGGACGCCGGATAAGGCAGGGGATGCGAACCCTTGTTCAGTATCTCCTTCAACACGGGCTCTTTATCGCTGCCGGCCACGAGGAACGAAACCCTCCGGGCGTTATCGATGATGGGGAACGTGATGCTTACCCGTTTTTGCCCCGTCTGGGGATGAGTGGCGACAACGCAAATCTTCTCTCTCTCCTTTAATGTGGGGGCTCCGGGGAATAATGAAGCGGTGTGCCCGTCCTCACCCATTCCGAGGAGAACCCAGTCGAAGCGCGGGAATCCGTTCCCGCCGGGCGGGACGTTGTCTCGTATCTCCTTCGCATATCGCAGGGCCTCTTCATCGGGCGGGTTCTCGCCCAATACGCGGCGTATGTTGGCCTCGGGGATATCGATACGGGACAGGAGCGACAGGTTCGTCATCTTGAAGTTGCTCTCGTCGTTATCAGGAGGGACGCATCGCTCGTCGCCCCAGAAAAAAACTACTCTATCCCAGGGAAGACTGTCACCGTACGGCGGAGCCGCGAGCACCTCGAAAAACGCCTTCGGCGTGTGACCTCCCGAAAGCGCCACGATTAAAGACTCGCCCGAAGCCGCCTTCTCCGCGAGGGCTTTACTGAAATCTCCGGCAAGGCGTTTTGCCAGCGCCGTAATATCGTCGAAGAGGTAAATTTCCTTTTTCATTTCGTCTCCCGCGTCTCGTAGACAGAAAAATTCGACGACCCGTTATTTAAGCTCGTAAAAATCCCCGTCCGTCGTCAGATGGTCGGTCGGATACCTCCAGTCCTCATCAGGGGAATTGAAGATGTGCCTCGCTTCGGGGGGACCCCATGTGCCTACGGGATAGCCGTAGAGCTTGACCTCGGGGTCGTCCTCCCACGCCTTGAGAATAGGGTCGACGAACTTCCAGCAGGCTTCCACCGCGTCGGCTCGGGCGTAGTGAGTGGCGTCGCCCGTGATGCAGTCGAGTATGAGGCGCTCGTACGCTTCCGGGATGTATGTATCCGCGAGCTCGGAATAATGGAAGTCCATTCCGACCTCCTCGATATCGAATCCGGCCCCCGGCTTTTTCATGCCGAACCTGAGGAGTATCCCCTCGTCGGGCTGTATGCGTATGATGAGCTGGTTAGGCTTTGCGGAGCATAGCTCCTCCTGCGTGAAGAGGTGATGCGGCGTCTTCTTGAACTCGATCACGACCTCGCTCACACGGGCCGGGAGGCATTTTCCGGTGCGGAGGTAGAAGGGCACGCCTCCCCACCTCCAGTTGTCTATGTAGAGCTTAAGCGCGACGAAGGTCTCGGTCATCGAATCGTGCGCGACGTCCTTCTCCTGCCTGTATCCGGGCACCTTCCTGCCGTCGATCAGGGTCTCCGTATACTGCCCCCTTACGGCGCACTTGTCCACGTCCTCGGGCTTTATGGGTCTGAGCGACTGGAATATCTTGATGGATTCATTGCGGACATCGGTTGCGTCGAAGAACGACGGGGGCTCTATGGTAACCGTGCCCAGGACCTGAAGCAGGTGGTTCTGAATCATGTCCCTGAGCGCGCCGTAGTGGTCGTAGTACCCGCCCCTCTCCTCGACCCCGATCGTTTCGGCGGCCGTAATCTCCACGCGGCTCACATAGTTCCTGTTCCAAAGGGGCTCGAAGATGCCGTTTGAGAACCTGAGCGCGAAGATGTCCTGCACCGTCTCCTTGCCGAGATAATGGTCTATCCTGTATATCTGGTCTTCTTTAAAGATCCGCTGGAGGTCATGGTTAAGCGCCTGGGCGGACGCGAGGTCCCTGCCGAACGGTTTCTCAATTATGATGCGCCGCCAGGAGGAATCCTTCCCCTCCTTCGCCAACCCTTTCTTGCCGAGATTCTTTGAGATCGCCGTGTAGAGGCTGGGCGAAGTGGACAGGTAGAAGATATAATTGCCGCCCGTTTTCTCAGCACCGTCGATCTTGGAAAGTTTATCCTTAAGGTCATCGTAGTGGCTCACGTCCGTCGCGTCCATGGCGAGGTAGTAAACGTGCTCGGAGAAGGGCTCAAGCTGTTTCTGCTCGGATTTTTTGATACCCGCGTACGTGACTACGTCTTCGATTATCTTTTTCCTGTACGCCTCGTCCGTGAACGGCGAGCGGCTCGTGCCAAGAATTGCGAAATTCTTGGGAAGCAGCCCCTGCCGGAATAACGCATAGAGAGCGGGCATGAGCTTCCGTTTGGTCAAGTCCCCGGATGCCCCGAATATCGCGATTATACAACTGTTGTCCTGTGCCATCTTGTTTACCCCTCGATCTGATTATTTGTATTTACCGTTCATGATGCCGATTCTAATGCCTAAATCATAACACCGGCGGGTCTCACCGCACACTGTCCAGCAGAGCTTTTATATTGTCACGGACGGAGGCTTTATCGTTATAGACGCTCGACCCCGCGACGAGCACAGTCGCCCCTGCCCGTACCACTTCCGGAGCCGTTTCGGTGTCTATACCGCCGTCGAGACCTATCGGGACGTCGAGCCCTTTCCGGTCGAGCATCTCTTTTATAACGCGTATCTTGTCGAGCATGACTCCATATAAATTTCTGTCCGCCGAAACCGGGATTGACGCCCATAACCTGGACGAAGTCCGCAAGCTCCAGCACCTCTCCTATTGCCGAGGGAGGGGTTCCGGGATTGAGGGTTACACCCGACTGTACGCCGAGCTCCCTGATGGATTCGAGCACGCGGTGGAGGTGATAAGCAAACCTCCTGATGGACGATTATGCGGTCGGCTCCCGACTCGGCGAATAACTTTATATATTTCTCGGGCTCGACGATCATGAGGTGGACGTCGAGCTTTAATTTCACGAGCGGCCTGATTGCGGCCACGACGCCCGGGCCGAAGTTGATGTTGGGGACGAAGCGACCGTCCATCACGTCTATCTGTATCCACCCCGCGCCCGCTTCCTCGGCCGCTCTCACTGCCTCTCCGAGCTTCGTAAAGTCGGCGGATAATATTGAAGGCTCGATTATCACCATGATATTCGTGTGTGTCCGTACCGACCGACCGTTATGAATCCTTACGCTTCTGATAGCGTATGCCGTGCGATGTCGCGACAATGACCTCGCTTGCCGTGCCGATAAATAGACCGTATCCCGCTATCCCCGCCTTTCGCCCCAATTTAGCTGCAAGGTCCACGGGGTCCGGGATAGGGCCGAACTTACTGTCAATTATATAGTTATTTTGGTCCGTGGTGTAAGGGGACCCGTTTCCATTCTTACGCAGGACAGGCTCTGCGCCGAGGGACTTGAGAAAATTCGCAACCGGTTTCCACGCGAAAGGTATTACTTCGACCGGCACCGGGCAGTGCGTGCCGAGCATGGGTGAGAGCTTGCTTTCGTCGACTATCATGACGTTTCGCCTGCTCGACTGGGCGAGGACCTTCTCTCTCAAGAGCGCTCCCCCGCCGCCCTTGATGAGATTGAGGTCGGGATCGACCTCGTCGGCGCCGTCTATGGTCAGGTCTATCTCCTGTTTGTCGTCAAAGGAGATAACGGGTATGCCGAGATCTCTCGCGACTCTCTCCGTCTCGAGCGAGCTGGGTATGCCCGCGATGTCCTTGAGCCTGCCGTCCTTCAGTCTCGCCGCTATCTCCTCGAGAGCGTATTTCGCCGTGCTCCCCGTGCCGAGTCCGAGCACCATCCCCGGACGTACCAGATCGACTGCGCTTATTCCGGCTTCTTTTTTCAGTCTGTCCTGAAGCTTTTTTTGATCGGGGGACGGAGATTCGCTCAACCTGCTTTCTCCTTATGGGAGCCAAGCTCGCTTATAAATTCTTTCGCGGTATCGAGAAGCATGGGCGGCGCGTCGACCACACGCAGGTTCCCGTCGGGAGGGATTTTATGAACCCCTTCCCTCGTAAAATCGGTCGTCACCGCGATACAGTTCATACTCGCGGCGAGAGCGGCCTCGACACCCGAAGCCGAATCCTCGACTACGAGGCAATCGGCGTGCGGCACCCTCAACTCGTCCGCAAGAAGATTATAGATCTCGGGATTGGGCTTTCCGTGCTCGACGTCCTGTATCGTGGCTATGAAATCGAATTCGGACCTTATGCCGAGAACGTCCAGCACTCGGTCGGCCTCCTCTCTATGGGACATCGTCCCGAGACCCGTCGGGTATCCCTCGCCGCGCGCCCATTTGAGGAGCCCGAGGTTATAAGGGCAGAGGTGCGCCTTTAGTATCGCGGGGTCGGAGATCATTTTAAAATACGTGTCGAGCCTTATATCGACATAAGCCTGCCACGGAGTACGTACGTGAAATTCCTTCATCCTCGCCCCCGCAGCGTTTTCGAGCTTAAATCTCTTGAGAAGCCCTACTGCGACCTCTTTACGCGAGAGTCCCACGTAGTCCTTGAACGCTTCAATGACCTCGTCTTCAGTCAATGAATTATCGAGCTCGACCGCGGCCCTGGCGTAAGACTCCGCCTTCAGTACCTCTGTCTGCACGAGCGTGCCGTCAAGATCGAATATCAGAGCCTTTATCACTTGCACTTCCATCAGAGAATTTTTGACAGCCTGTTTATACTGCCGACCACGTCTTCACTCAGGTGGAAGGTTATGACCTTGCGCTTCCCGTCGAGGAGGGCTTGACGGTCTCCGAGCGCTTCCGCGTCTTTAAACACCCCGAAGCTTATGGACGAAGCCTTTTTCCCCGGCTCATCGGGGATCGGGGCGTCCTGGGGCATATCGGAAGTGAATTGGATAAAGAGACCGTGACCCGCGTCTCCCTTGTGGAGCTGTCCGGTCGAATGGAGGAACCTCGGCCCGAACCCCACGGTCGTCGCCAGGCGGTACTGTCGCTGCACCTTGGTACGCAGCTTTTGCAGGGCGTTGTATGTCTCGTCCGAGGGCTTGACATAGGCCTGGAACGCTACGTAGCTCCTGCCCTTTGATTCGTCCCTGCCGGGTTTGGCATAGGAGAGGAATTTCTTAAGCGCCTGTTCGAGGCTGGCAGCTTTAAAATCGGAATAAACCGTTATTCCGGCTTCCTTGAGTGTAGGCTTTACGACCGGCAGCTTACCTTTTTTCTGATACTCTGCTATCATCTTGCGCGCGAGCACCTTGGCGGCTTCCACGTTCGGCTGGTTGAATGGGTGTATGCCGATAATCATGCCGGCAACGGCTATGGCCATCTCCCATCTGAAGAACTCGCCCCCCAGATCGTAAATATCCTTTAAGTTGATACGTACCACCGGAAAGCCCGCCTTTTCAAGCGCCTTGACCTGCCTGTCGTAGGTATCGTCATTGGCGAGGCGGAGGTATACGAAGAGCCTGTCGTTCGCGTAAAATTCCGGCTGGGCCATGGGCTCCCTGTCGACGGGAAGTATCCCCTTCCCGTCCTTCCCGGTGCTCTCGGCTATCAGCTGCTCGACCCAGGAGCCGAAGCCCTCTATGGGCGGGGAAGCGACGAGCGTCACTTTATCGTGTCCGGCCTTGGCGAGCTCTCCGAGTATCGCGCCGAGCCAGGCGCCCGAATTGTCCCCGTCGACCGCACAGTTGCAGCTCTCGCAGTTGTGGAGCATAGTGACGGCGCGTGCGAGCAGCGTATCGAGATCGACTCCCTGAAACGCTGCCGGGGGTATCCCCACGAACGAGAGGGCGGAGTAACGTCCGCCGATGTTGGGATCGTTCAAGAATGTCTTTCTGAACTTGAGCTCTTTGGCTATTTTCTGGAGTCCGCTCCCTGGGTCGGTGATGGCAATGAAATGCCTTCCGGCTTCCTTCTTGCCTACATCCTTCAAAACCTCGTTGTAGAAGTATTTCATGAACGAGAGGGTCTCCGCCGTGCCCCCCGATTTGGTAGAGACGATAAAGAGCGTCTTTGACATATTGAGTCGGTTTCTTTGTTCGAGAACCGCCCCCGGGTCTGTGCTGTCCAATACCGCCACATCCAGATACCCTTTCCTGACGCCATAGGTTTCCCGCAGTACGAGCGGCGCAAGACTCGAACCTCCCATGCCCAGAAGAAGGACATTCTTGTAACCGTCGGACCTGACTTCGTCGACGACTTTTCTTTATTCCCGGAAGCGCGTCCACCATGACTTCGGGTATATGGAGCCAGCCGAGGCGGTTGCTTATCTCGGTCGGGTCGTCCTCCCAGACCATGTAATCGAAATTCCAGATCTTCTGTATGATGTTGTTATCCCGCATGCTCTCGAGCGCCTTATCGACCGCGGGCTGATACTTTCCAAGCGAGGCGGTATACTGTTTTTTATCCGACTGTACCTGTTCCTTTTTTTCCTCTATGCTCGCCATGAGCGTCTTGAAGGAATCGGCGAACTGGTCCACGCCGTCTTTTAGCAGCTTGTTCGTCACCGCCTTCAAATTTATCCCGAGCTTGCCGAGCTTATCTATATCCTCCTTTGCCTGTTTCACGCCTCTCGTGAGCGTGAGGGCCAGCTTCCCGTGGTCCCTGAAGTTCTTATACGTGGCGGGCGGTACGGTATTGACGGTATCCGGCCCTATGAGCTCGTCGACATAGAGCGTATCGGGGTAAGCCGGGTTTTTAGTGCTCGTGCTCGCCCAGAGGCACCGCTGCACCCTTGCCCCCGCATCGGCGAGCTTCTTCCAGCGTTTGCCTTTGAATGTTCTCCTGAATTCGTCATACGCGAGCTTCGCGTTCGCCACAGCGATCCTGCCCTGGAGCGCGCTGTTTCCGATCCTCTCCAACTCGGGGTCTATGGCCGTGTCCACTCGGCTTACGAAAAACGAAGCGACCGAGGCGACCCTGTCGACCCGATGTCCCTTGAATACGGAGGGGCCTTCCGCGGCCAGCTTCTCGAGTCCCCTGATATAGGCCTCGGCCACGGCCTTATACTGTTCGATACCGAACATCAACGTTACGTTCACGTTGATACCGGCGCCGATGAGCTCCGTGATCGCCGGTATGCCGGCTTTGGTCGCGGGGACTTTGATCATGACGTTGGGACGCCCGAGCGTAACGAAGTACCTCCTCGCTTCCCTGATGGTGTTATTGGTATCGTTAGCCAGCGTGGGGCTGACCTCGAGGCTGATAAACCCGTCACATCCGTTCGTTTTATCGTATAGCGGCCTGAACAGGTCGGCGGCCATGGCTATGTCCTTCAAAGCGAGAGCCTCGTATATCTCGTTCACGGATTTATTCTGCTCGACCAGGGCCCTGAGCTCTTCGTCATAATCCGAGCTCCCGGCTATGGCTTTTTCGAGTATGGAGGGATTGGAGGTTTCGCCCCTCAGGCCTTCGTCTATCAGGGCCTTGAGCTCCCCCGAAGTTATAAAAGATCTCCTGATGTAGTCATACCAGATCGACTGGCCGAGCTTTGATAAATCCTTTATTCTGGACATCGTCTATCTCCCGTTCACAGAGTTATTCGTTCCATAAAAACGGAGCGTGAAAGCAAATGTTAAATCTACATCATTTTTTCGACTTTTTGACTTTCCCGTCATTTAAGTTGAGGACCTCTTTCGCCTTGGCGACGACGTGATCGACAGTGAACCCGAACTCGGGAAGAAGATCGCCTATCGGGGCTGACTCGCCGAAAGTGCTGATGCCTATCATGCCGCTCTGATCGCCCGACCCGGCATACCTGCACCAGCCGAACGTGGAGCCCATCTCCACCGACACCCTGGCCTTTACGGCCGACGGCAGGACTTCCTCTTTATAGTCCGGCGACTGCATCTCGTAGAGGAGCCACGAGGGGATGCTGACGACGCGCGCCTTGATCCCCTGCTTTTTTAGTATCTCGTAGGCGTCCAGGCAAAGCTGGACTTCCGAGCCCGTGCCGATCAATATGACGTCCGGCCCGGGTTTACTGTCAGCGAGAATGTAGGCGCCCTTGAGAGCGCCTTCGGCTGGGGCGTAAACGCTCCTGTCGAACGTCGGCACGTCCTGTCTCGTCAGGATCAGGGCGACCGGATGGTCCTTCAAGTTCATAATATGTTTCCAGAGGACACTCAATTCATTGGCATCGGCGGGCCTGATTACATCCAGGTTGGGGATGGCCCTCAGTGATGCGAGGTGCTCGATAGGCTGGTGAGTGGGCCCGTCCTCTCCGAGACCTATACTATCGTGAGTGAATATAAAAATCACAGGTATCCGCATCAGGCAGGCGAGCCTGAGCGGGGCCCTCATATAATCGGAGAAAACGAAATACGTAGCCGTATAAGGTCTCAGCTTGCTGAGCGCCATGCCGTTTGCGGCCGCGGCCATGGCGTTCTCCCTGATTCCGAAGTGGAAGTTCCTGCCGTCGTAAATCCCCTTCTCGAAACTGTTCGCGCCGTCGATGTATGTTTTTGTAGAAGAGCCCACGTCGGCGGCCCCTCCCAGGAGGAACGGGTACACGTGGACTATGGAATTCAGTATCTTGCTGTTGGCGGAGCGTGTCGCGGGGCCCTTGGGGTTTGCGGGGAATACCGGAAGGCTCTTTTCCCACTCCTCGGGCATTTCCCTCTGCTGAAGCTGCCGGAACTGCTTGGCGAGGTCGGGATATACGCGCTCGTACGCGCTGAACTTCTTATCCCATTCGTCTTCTGAGACCGCGCCTTTCCTGATTACGGCTTCTCTGTATCCCTTTACCTCTTCGGGCACGTAGAATTTCTTATCGGGGTCCCATCCGTAATTAATCTTCGTCTTTCTTATTTCCTCGTCGCCGAGCGGCTCTCCGTGAGCGGCCGACGTGTCCTGCTTGTTCGGGCTGCCGTACCCGATATGGCTGTCGACTATTATCAAAGAGGGCTGCTCGTTCTCCTTAAACGCCCTCTCGATCGCTTCGGCCAGCATCTCGAGATCGTTCGCGTCCCCTACCCGCTGTACGTGCCAGTTATATCCCATGAACCTGGCCGCCACGTCTTCGCTGAAGGCGAGCGCGGTGTGCCCTTCTATGGTTATATGATTGTTGTCGTAGAACCAGATGAGGTTGTTCAGCCCCAGGTGCCCGGCGAGAGAAGCCGCCTCGCCCGATATGCCCTCCATCATGCATCCGTCGCCGTCTATAGCGTAGACGTTGTAATTAATAATCTCGTGACCCGGCCTGTTGAAATAAGAAGCGAGCCATTTTTCGGCGATCGCCATGCCCACCGACGTGGCGACGCCCTGACCGAGCGGCCCCGTCGTAGTCTCGACCCCGGGGGTGAGACCGTATTCCGGGTGGCCCGCGCACTTGCTGTGGAGCTGCCTGAACGTCTTAATATCGTCCAGAGACAAGTCGTATCCCGTGAGGTGAAGGAGGCTGTAAAGGAGCATCGACGCGTGACCGTTCGATAGAACGAACCTGTCGCGGTTGGGCCAGTCGGGGTTCTTAGGGTTGAATTTCATGAATTTATCCCAAATTGTGAACGCCACCGGGGCAAGGGCCATAGGTGTGCCGGGATGTCCGGAGTTGGCCTTCTGTACCGCATCCATCGAGAGGGTCCTTATGGTATTTATTATCAACTGTTCGAGTTTGTCTCTATTTATTTTAGGCATCGACTCCATTTCGTTTCTCCTCGTATATATAATTTTGAGAATTAATGTGAATATAGTATTAAGACGGAAAAGAACGGTACCGAAAACGCAATCCGCGGCGATATTGTTTTATCAGGAATTACACGGGTCCCAGGACAGAATAATGTGATGACTGCGCCTGAGCGAAAGGACCGATTTATTTGATGGACATCTCCGGCAATCCCTTTTACAATGCGCCTGTGAGCTTCCCTGCGAAACAAATTGCAACCTCAGACATGCGGAATCATAAGTTTAGGAAACAAAGATTATTACTTCTGCCATTATCACACATCGAACCCGAGAATGCAAGAAAATGCCTGATTTTAAAGCTCGGAAGCGAGCGCGGCACCGACGATACCGGCGTCGTTCTGCATCTTTGCAGGCACGATCGCGGCTCTGACTTTTATATACGGGAAAAACTTGTCCGATTTCTTGCTGATTCCGCCTCCGATAATAATAAGGTCGGGAGATAATAGCCTTTCGATGTGCTCTAAATATTTATTCACCCTCTTGCCCCATTTCTTCCAGCTTAGCCCTTCGATCTCTCTGTGGATCTCGGCCGCGCGCTTTTCCGCGTCTTCCCCGTCGATCTCGATATGCCCCAATTCCGTATTCCGGACCAGGTGCCCGTCGACGAAGAGCGCCGTACCTACGCCCGTCCCGAGCGTGACCATGAGGACTACTCCGCCGCCGTGCCGGTTGTATTTCTCCGCGGCTCCGAATTTCATCTCGGCGAGCCCGGCGGAATCCGCATCGTTTATTACAACCGCCTTGCAGGGGGATATCTTTTCTATCTCGTCTCTGATATTCACGCCCACCCATTTCTTTGAGAGGTTCGAGGCCGTATATACCTCCCCGCTCTTCATCACGCCCGGGAAGCCGCACCCGAGAGGCCCGGTCCATTTCCAGTGCTCGACGATACCACCTATCGCTGCGAGCATGCTCTTGGGGGTCGCCGGGTGAGGGGTATCGACGCGGTACCTCTCCCCCAGAAGGACGCCCTTTTCAATATCGACGGGGGCGGACTTGATACCCGTCCCTCCTATATCTATTCCGAGTACGTGGGGTTTCGATTTAACCGGTCTTTTCGCCATGTATCCGCCTCTGCCAGGAAGAATGCAATTCGTTTAATTCTACACCAATTCGGCGGGAGATATGAAACAGAATCGATAATTTCATGCCGTCCCTTAATCGGAATGGATTCCTGCACATGATTTGAGGAGGCGACGCAGACAGCATTCCGAATCGGGACCTCCTCGAATCGCAGGTCCCGGCGGCTTAGCCGCCAGCGCCCGGTGTGCTATACTGTCCGTGTTTAAAATAAGGGCTCAGGCAGGCTCGGGACATAACGGTAATGAAAAAGGCGGCGCTAATAACGGGTGCGGGGGGGAGGCTCGGCAGGGCGATGGCTCTCGCCCTTGCCGGCATGGGTTACGACATAGCACTACACTATAACAGCTCGGAGAAAGGGGCCGGGAAGACGGCGGAAGAGATCAAAACCGCAGGAAAAAAGTGTGAAATATTCAAGGCCGACCTCTCGGAGATAAAGAACATTAAAACCCTGACGGAGCGGGTATTCCGCGCGTTTCCTTACTGCTCCCTTCTCATCAATAACGCGTCTATCTTTGAAGACAGGGACTTTATGAAAGTTACCGAGGAATCGTTCGACAGGGAATTCACTCTCAATTTCAAGGCGCCTTTCTTCCTGTCCCAGGAATTCAGCAGGCGGAAGTCAGCCGAAATAATAGTCAACATGCTGGATACAAGGGTTTCCAGGATCGAACCCGATCACTTCGTTTACAGCCTGAGCAAGAGAGCGCTCCGCGACTTCACGCTCATGGCTGCAAAGGCGCTCGGACCCGGAATACGCGTAAACGGCATATGCCCCGGACCCATACTCCCGCCTCCCGGGGAAGGACTCGAAATACCTGAGACGCATATCGAGGCATACACCGCTCGGAAAGCCGGGGCATCCCGACCACGTGATAACGGCGTTAAAATATATACTCGATAACAGTTATGTGACCGGGGAGTGTCTGTTCGTCGACGGGGGACGGCACTTGGGCTGACGGGAGAATATGGTGATAATAAAGATCGAGAACCTGAGACTGAGGACCGTGGTCGGCATCTTCGAGTGGGAGAAGAAGGTAAAGCAGGACATCGTCATAAACATCGAGATCGAATTCGACGGCAGGGAGGCAGTGGAGAAGGACGATATCGCGCTTACCGTCGATTATAAGTCCTTAACGAAAAGAATCATTTCCGAGGTCGAGGGCAGAGAGTTCAACCTGATAGAAAGGATCGCGGGCGACGTAGTGAAGATAATCCTAGAGGACGCCAGGGTGAGTAAAGCGACTGCCAGGGTGGACAAGCCCGGGGCGCTCCGCTTCGCCGATACCGTTTCCGTCATACACTCGGAATCGAAATGAGCATGCGGTGCTTTAGAAACTAACATGAACAGGGCAGTGATAGGACTCGGCTCCAACATTCATCCCGAAGAAAACATACGCAAGGCAAAGGATGCGATAGGCGGAGAATTCAAAATAATAAAGTCCTCCTCGTTCGTCGAGACCGAGCCCGTGGGGTTTAAGGAGCAGGACAGATTCATAAACGGAGCCCTCCTGATCGAGACGGAATCGGACGCCGGCGGCCTAAAATCGTGGTTGAGAAAACTGGAAGCAGAACTGGGGCGTGTAAAAACGGATGACAAGTACGGCCCAAGGATAATCGACCTCGACATCCTCGTCTGGAACGGGGAGGTCGTCGAGGAGGAGGTCTACGAGAGAGAGTTCTTAAAAAAGTCTATTAAGGAATTACTTCCGGGGCTCGCTCTACCTTGACGTTATCTACTCATCAATTGATTGGACGGCAGAGCGGGGTCAAGCACCTTACGCGCCGTTTCCACCCCCGCTACCGGCAGATTGTCCGCATTTAATACCCCTATCTGAACGAGTACCGAAGCCTGGTCCCAATAAATGTGCTCGCTTGAAATTTTACCGTCCTTAAACCCGACCAGGACGACGAGCGGCAGCTCGACCTTTTTCCCGGTCGGAGGTATGCCGGGAAGCATCCAGGGCATGTCAATGTTATGAGTAAATTTAAATATCAGCTCATCAACCACCATGTCGCTCCCGACGGTGCGGGACACCAGGACGAGCTCAACGTCATCAGGCTGATGCGGAATAAAGTGTTTCGAATAAAAATCACGGACATCGTTCCAGCCGGTGCCCCCGGTCATTACAGGGACGTGATTGACGTGAGGCTCCCCGGTCATGGTCCGCATCGTTTCATCCGTATCCTTAGTCTCGAACTCGCACTTCGTGTGCTTATCCCAGATTTCCACCATGCTTTTCTGCTCAACTGTCGACTCATTGCCCATAACGCACCTCCTTTACCCCTATATTCGAATTATATAATGTTTCGCGCTCAGAGCAATATTACAGGGAGATATTCGAGGAGGTCGCTCAGGCTCGCGGGCTGGTTCCTGAATCCAATGTAGCCGTCCGGGCGTATGAGATACAGGCTCGATTTCGCGGCTCCGAAATCGCGGTGCATTACCAAATCCTTATCCATCCATAGGGAATTCGTCTTTATGAAATCGGGCGGCAGAGCGTTTGTGCCCGCGATCGTATGAACGGCAATCATGTCTCCGTATTCCGCTTTTATGGAGCGGTAAATTTTTCTCAATTCATCGAATTCCATGTCCTCCGGCCGGGCGCCCGTGAAAAGGAGCAGTTTGTGCCTGACTTCTTTCAGAAGATCGTAGAGCTGCGCTCCGCCGCTTCCGTCGAGGCTCAGGAGAGCATAGTCCTTTACCCGCTCCCCGGCTTCGAGGTCACGCCTGTATCCGTGGAACCCTTCGATCGAGTCCGGCTGATACCACCTTTCGAGCACAATCGGACTTTCCCTGTAGTTTATCTCTATCTGAGAGAGGGTCGTCAGCAGCTTCTCCTGGACCGGGTCTAATTTCGACAGAGTGCCTATGAGCTTATTCCGAACGGCGGCGAGAACGGGGTTGTGCAGCCCTATCATCTTCGTGGCCATGTCCGTCAAGCCGACTACGCCCTCGCCCACGCGGTGTCTTTCCGTATTGTAGCTATCGAGGAGGCTATCGGGAGACTCCCCCTTGAGCACGAGGGCTAGCTTCCACGCCAGGTTGTAAGAATCCTGTATCCCTGTATTCATTCCCTGCCCGCCGATGGGGCTGTGAATGTGGGCGGCGTCTCCGCAAAGGAAGACCCGGCCTTCTCCGTATTTATCGACCATACGGTGGTGGAGCTTGAAATAGGCGAGCCAGTTGGGATTCCCGACGCTCCTGTAATCGATTTCCCTCTCGCTCATGAGCCGTCTCACGTCTTCGATAGTCGGCTCAGCCATTTCCATATCTATCGTGGCGTCCGGGAGCTCGAACATGAGCCTCCCCCTGTCGCTGTAAAGCGGGAAATAGGCCGTCACGCCCGAGGGATGGATAAAGACCGAGAGATGGTGGAGCGGGTACCTCCAGTCGAGGTCGCAGTCGGCAAGGAGCCAGTAATTCGGGTAAGGGGCGCCCTTGAATTCGAGGTTGAGAATATGCCGTGCCGCGCTATGCGCCCCGTCGCACCCTGCTATATAAGAGCAGTCGATTAATTCTTCCGAGCCGTCCTTCAACCTGATCCGGGCTCGAATAAAGTCCCGCTTCTGCTCGATGCCGACGAGCTCCTTCTCACGCTCGACCCGGATGCCGTACGATTCCATATGGGAGTTAAGTACCTTTTCGGTGTCGCTCTGGGCGAGGATCAGAAAATACGGGTATTTGGACGGAAGGCCGTCGAATAAGACGCTTGCGAGCGGCTTCCCGTGATTGTACATATCGAACCCGTTACAGATATTCCCTTGCCCGAGCACGGTATCCGCAATGCCCATGCTCTCGAAGAGCTCGAGCGTCCGCGCATGGATCCCGAAGGCCTTCGATTTATCCGAAGGGGCCGGGGCCTTGTCAATAATTCTCGGCATTATACCGTGCCTCGCAAGCTCGCACGCCATAGTGAGCCCGGTAGGTCCAGCACCCACAACCAAAACTTCAGTACGCAAATTATCAGAAACAGTCATAGCAATCTCCAGAGAGAACGAATGATTTATTCATATAGAAAGGATGATAGATCATAATTGTAATGCAAAATTGGTCGATGCCTATTCCGGAATATGTGTGAGCATTTTCCGCGACCGTTCCCGGCTTCGGGGGTACCCTTAAAATATTAAGCGGGATGCTAACCGAAAAGGGGACGATTATTACGAACTAACCGCTTCCAGTTCATTTCAGAAACTGCTTAAGGGGGCCGGAGGGATTTATGATTCCTTTAAGCTCACCGTAACCGACGGTAACGTAATAAGGCCCTTCGACGTATGGTCCGGCCACATAGGGGGCGAAAGCGAACGTCAGGCCCCCGGGCGAGACTACGAACGCGCCCAGGTAATCCGCTTTAAGCTCCTTGAGCTCTCCGTTCAGCACCCATCCCGCCTGTTGTTTTCCAAGGTCACTGATGCAATAATCGGACAGGACTTTTAAATAATTCGACTTTGGCATGAACAGGTCCGACAAACCGAGCAGCAACGCCTTGTCGTCTTTGATCCAGTAATTCGAGGACATGTAAGAAGTATTGCCGTGGGCGCCCCCCGTATACGAAAAGACCTCTCCCGAGAGGCTTATCAATTCCGGCGAATAATATTCAATCGAGTAGCCGAAGTCTTCCTGCCATTCCCCCGCCGATTCCTGAGAGCTGAAAAATTTCTCCGCCTCATCGGTGAACTTTTTCTTCTCCGCGGCTGCCTCCTTCGTAAGACTTTCATTTATTTCCAGGGAGGCCTTAGTACCGGCAACTAAAGAAGGATACATATATGCGGCCTCGTACTTAGACGCTTTAACAGCTTTTTCCGAGACGAAGTCGGCGACCTTCGTGAGTTTAAAGGGCAGCTTCGCGAGGCCGTTAGCCTTCGACCATTCGCCTTCTATGAACTTTCCGAAACCCTTACCTTCGTTACGTACAACGCCTTTAAACGTTCCCGTCTTCTGTCCCTTATCATCCTGCTCGGTCAGGGATATATTCCGAGATTCATTGTCCATATCACCGGTAAGCGGGATCGGTATGCCGACTCTGTCATACATATACGACCCTGAAACGTCCCCGGAATCGATTACCAGCTCCATCTGAACCGGAAGGTCATCCCCGATCGTTCCGACATAATAGTAACGGGATTCCCGTCCCTCATTACCCTGAGCATGAGCGGACGCATGGAGACCGACGCCGCCGAGTGCGGTAATCAGGAATAAGAAAGCGGCTTTTTTCGAACCCGTTTTGAACATTTATGGCCCCCGGTCTCGATCGAGAATAATCAATCCAATAATATATAAATAAAACCGAATTATCCTATTGTATTTTTTCGGCGCTCCCTTCGTTTGTCGCCGGCTTACGGAATCCGTCACCCCGACTCTCGACAATTTTTGTCAAAAACTGCAAAATATTTGTCTATGTACGCAGATTAGAATGAGCTCCGCATCAGGACAGAACAAATATTGTACAATAATAACAGCATATTGCATAATATAAGGGCATTTGGCACACACATTGCATAATAAATTCAGTGAATACTTACGAAATTAAGGGCAAGTAAATGGGAACGGCATTGAAACGACTTGTGAGAATATTTTGTAGATTTACCAAAACGCGGCCATAACGTATTCCCCATCCTCTAAAGGGTGAATCTTTGAAGAAATTCTAGGATTCACCCTTATTTTTTTGCCAGACAGGCATAGACGATTAGGAAGGAACCCTTTATTTCGACCGGTTCATTGAGAGGACTTCAATCATTTCTTTGTGGATTACACTATTAGAAGCCAGTATCTCCTTGACATAGATACTGTATGCATCTCCTGTGAAGTTTGTCACCCTTCCCCCCGCTTCCTCAACGATAAGGACCCCAGCCGCCGTATCCCAGGGGTTGAGGCCTAGCTCCCAGAAGCCGTCGAACCTGCCGCAGGCGACATAGCAAAGATCGAGCGCCGCAGACCCGTCTCGCCTTACCGCCCTCGATCTCCGGATGAAATCCGCGAAGTGCCTGAGATTCTCTTCGACCATAGCTTCATCATCGTGTACGAAGCCCGTGACCAGGTGACTCTCGTCGAGTCGGGCGGAGCCGGATACTCGTATCGCTTCCCCGTTCATAAAAGCCCCCATCCCCAACTCCGCCGAGAACATCTCGTCCTTCACAGGGTCGTAAACCAAACCCGCCTTAACCGTCCCCTCGATTTCGAGCGCAATCGAAATGGAAAAGAACGGATAGCCGTGAGCGTAATTCGTGGTGCCGTCGAGCGGGTCTATTATCCAGACGTATTCCGAGCTCGTAGAAGACCGCCCGGACTCTTCGGCGAATACGTCATGTGACGGGAAGCTTCTCTTTATAGAGTCGATTATGATGCCCTCGGAGAGCTTATCGACCTCGGTCACGAGGCTGTTTTTAGCCTTGAACGTAATCTCCTTTACCTTCCCCAGATTCGCCCTTAATACCTCTCCCGCCTCTCTCGCGGCCTTTTCAGCTACATTTATATATATCAAGATATACTCCTTACGGGGGACGTCCGATAAGAACCGTACCCGGAAACCGGCGAGTAATCATACATTACCCGCTCCGGTAGAGACGTTATTGAAGAATGAACGAGAAATCCGTGAGGAAGCTTATTCGGCCGGGGCTTCGGGGATTATTATCCAGCCCAGTATATAAACGAGCGCGGCGGTGCCGACCGTGAACAGAGCGATCAGCGCGAACACGAGCCTGATCAGGGTGGGATCGAGAGAGAACATCTCGCCCAGCCCTCCGCAGATACCGGCTATCATCCTGTCAGTCCTCGACCTGTGTAATTTTTTTACTTCGTCAGCCATGCTTCACCCCCAATTTCGAGTATACAGCAGTATACACAAATATAAGGCGAGGTTGATATATATTCCACTTCAACCCGGACCCTGCTAAACAATTGTTCGAGTCCGCCCTCTTATTTATGATTCGAAGGCCAAACCATGCACAAAGGATTTGAACCGATTGTTTATCACAACTTCTGAGCTATAATAAAAAAACCGGGTTCGGGCATTGGAGTCTCGACCAGAAGGAGATTAGCCCGGAATAAGAAAAGAAGTAACAGGAGAGTCGATAAATGAGCGATTCGTTAAAGCCCGGAATGAAATTCGAGTTTGACTTCAAGATACCGGAGTCCAAAACAGTCCCATACATATACCCCGAATCGGAGGAGTTCCAGTTGATGCCCAAGGTGTTCTCCACGGGGTTCATGATAGGCCTCATCGAATGGGCGTGCGTCAGGTTCGTAAACAACCATATCGACTGGCCGAGGGAGCAGTCGGTCGGCATAGACGTAAGGCTTAATCATACAGCAGCCACGCCGCCCGGCCTCACCGTGAACGTGAAGGGGGAGCTCGTAGAAATCGACGGCAAAAAGCTCACGTTTTCCATCGTCGCCCACGACGGAGTCGACCAGATATCGGAAGGGACCCACCAGAGGTTCATAGTAGACGCCGGAAGGTTCATAGCCAGGGTCGAAAAAAAGGCGGGCCCCGTATAATACGCACATGAAAAAAGCTGCCGGCATGAGTCCAGTTCGGGACATATCAGAGGTCAGGGCGCTTACTTTCGACGTCTTCGGCACGGTCGTCGACTGGAGGTCTTCGATCATCCGGGAATGCAGTCTGTTAGGGAAATCAAAAGGCATCGAAGCCGACTGGTCCCGGTTCGCGGATTCGTGGCGCGGAGGGTACGCCCCGGCCATGAACATGGTCCGCACGGGCGAGCTCCCGTGGATGAGCATAGATTCTCTTCACAGGATGGTGCTCGACAGGCTGCTGGGGGAGTACGGTATCGAAGGGCTCTCAGAGAGCGAGAAGGATAACCTCAACAGGGCATGGCACAGGCTCGACCCCTGGCCCGATTCCGTGGAGGGCATAGAACGAATCCGCAAAGGATACATCGCCGCCACACTCTCAAACGGCAACGTCTCGCTCCTGGTCGATATGGCGAAGCACGCGGGGATAAACTGGGACTGCGTTCTATCCTCGGAGCTTTCGGGGCACTACAAGCCCGATAAGGAGGTTTATTTGACAGCCGCCGGGCTGCTCGGTCTCAAGCCCGGGAATGTCATGATGGCGGCGGCGCACACAGACGATCTACTGGCGGCGCGGGCGCTCGGCTTTAAGACGGCCTTTGTCTCAAGACCGTTCGAATTCGGCCCTTCGGACAGAACGGAAGTTAAGGAGGAGATGCCCTTTGACATCATCGCCCGCGATTTTCTCGACCTCGCGGACAAGCTCGGCGTCTGAGCGCCTGTACATCTATTCAAAAGTCTGAATTTTATACAGACCGGCGTATATGCCGTTTTCGGATATCAGCTCGGCATGGGTCCCGTACTCGACGAGCCTGCCCTTGTCGAATACGGCGATGGAATCGAAACCGCTTATCGACGGCACCCTGCTCGATATCGCGAGCAGAGTCTTTCCCTTCATTTCCTGCCTCAGATTCCTGAGCACGATGCTCTCGGTCCTGAGGTCAAGCGAGGAAAATACGTCGTCGAGTATCAGGACGCTCGGCTTGAGCAGTATAGCCCTCGCGAGCGCGATCCTCTGCCTCTGCCCACCCGAAAGACTGAGGCCCCTTTCACCCACTCTCGCGTCAAAGCCCCCGGGGAAATCCTGTATCTCGTCATATATCTCCGCGACGCGGGCGGCGTGCTCGATATCGGAATCCGTCAAATCCGGATTCATGAATGAAATGTTGTCTTTCACAGTACCGCTGAAAACGGTCGTCTCCTGGGGGACGTAGACTATCCCCTCCCTCAGACTGTCCCGTTTAATCTTCCTCACATCCACGCCGTCGACGAACATGGTATTTTCAGGGGGTTCCTCGACTCTCGTCAGGAGCTGGAAGAGTGTGCTTTTGCCAGATCCCGTCGCACCCGTGAACCCGACGGCTTTGCCTGCCGGTATCCTGAGCGTCACATTTTTGAGGGCTCTTTTGCCGTTATAGGAAAAGCTCAGGTCCCTGAGCTCGATATTGCCCTCGACATTGAGCTCGACGGTGCCCGACTCAACCGGGGACTGCGGCTCAACGAGCAGGATATCGTTAATCCTGTTAAGCGAGGCGTTGCCCCTCTTGATTATATCGACTGCCCAGCCCATAGCCATCATAGGCCATGCGAGCATAGTCAGGTAGAGAAGCGCCGCCGCGAAATCTCCGAGAGTGATATTCAGGGTTATGGTATCCACCCCTCCGAGCCAGAGAAAAATCACTGTCGCAATGGCGGTGAGGTACGTTATGACCGGCTGGTATACGCCCCATATCTTAACCAGGCGCAGGTTCTTATCGAGATAGGCGGCGCTCGACGCCTCGAAACCCGATACCTCCTCCCGCTCCCTAACGAACGCCTTTACCACCTTAACGCCCGAGATCGACGCCCTTGCGCTTTCAGTCAGCTCCGAGAACGAATCCTGGACCTTCTGGAACCTTTGCTCAATCATCCTGCCGAATTTGAGGATTATGAAACAAAGTATCGGAAATGGGATAAACGCGTATAAGGTGAGCCGGGGGGATATGTACAGCATCGCGCCGAAGATAAATATCAGGAGGAACACTCCGTCGTAAGCTATAAGCACCCCCAGTCCGCAGGCGAACTTCAGGGTCTCGATATCGTTGACGGTATGGGCCATAAGATCCCCGACCTTCCTCTGCGAGAAGAAATCGAAGTGCAGGCTCTGGAGGTGCGAAAAGAACTCGTTACGGAGCGACTGCTCGATCTTCCGCGCGGCGCCCATTATAAAGTATCTCCAAAAAAACCGGAATACGGACATGGCGACGGCTATGAGGAGCATTATCAGGCCGTATTTGGAAATATCGCCGATACGCGCGCCTTCAATGGTCAGAGCGTTGACGACCCTTTCAATTACGAGGGGGATCGAGAGCTGGCAGATATCCACGAGAGAGAGCGCGAGCAGACCCGCTAAAAAAGAATATTTATATTTTAGAAGAAGGGTGAAAATGGTCTTTTTTTTATTCATCGGGTCAGGCTAACGGGACCAGAATATCCGTAAAAAGCCGGTCAACGGCAATCTTAGTATACCTGAGCGAGCTGGCCGCATTCTCAGTCCCGGAGGGGGAATTATTCATACGAAATGCAAGCCCGAGACGATGAATAATTCCCTCATAATATGCACAACGACCGGGCTTCGTTCCGGAAGGATTGCGTCAGAGACCCTCTCCGCGCCAAGCCCGCTAAACAGGCGGCACGCTGTAACAAGCAAGGCCCACTTCGCGAATGTATTTATGACTTTACTGAGAGGATTTGACCCCTTTTCCGGTTTGACCCATTTTCAGGGGTTTCCCGTCAGGAGAATATTGGGCCCAGAACCAGTTGATATCCTTGGGATCGTTCCCGCCCAGGTTTATCATCGCCGATATCGCTTGAAGCTGGTCATGATCGTCGTATCTTTCCTTGACCATAATCGAGCCCGGGGGGAGAGACCTGGCCTTTGTCTGCATAGCCTGATAGGCGAGATCGTTGGCATAGGTCTTCAGATTCGTTTTAGTTTTACCGCCGTTGCTCGTAATCAAACCGTGACTCGGCACTTCTTTCCATTGCTGATATTCTTCGGTCTGGATCAGGTTCCAGAGCTCGGTCGCTATCTCGGACGGGGCTTTCTTGTTGAGCTCAGCCACCTGAGCCGCATGCATTTCTTCACTCTTTTCGACCGCGTCTTTTACATCATCCTCGACCTTCTCCCCTACGTTGTCGGCCCGCTCCGTCGTTGCAGCTTTATCGGCAGTATCGGATTCATTCCCGGATCTTTTACACCCGACGTATGTCAAGGTAACAGTAAGCAACAGTATTAAAAGCAGATTCGAAGCCCTCATGAAATCCTCCGTTCTTTTTTGAGTGATTATTCTATCATCACGGTTTTCAAAAAGCCAAAATTATAGCACAAACTGCATCATTCGCGGAGGAGCCGGGGCCCCGTCGCCCCGTTTAAGCCCGGGGGGGGACCGGAAGGAGTCCGGAATGAGACCGAAAGAGCACTAAAATCCCCTGTTTGCGATACCGGAGCAATTGTCAAATCCCGCGAAAAAAACTACTTGACAAAAAATTTGAGATATACTAATATCTCAATGACTGACTAGTCAGTTCAACACATGGTGATGGGTTAAACATGGCTAAAACACGTAAATCGATAAGAGAGCACCCGCGCGCGCCTGCCGGCCAGATGCCTAAGGGCGGGCGTAAGGACGAAATCATCAAAGCCGCCGCCAAGCTCTTTTCACAGAAGAGCTACCACGACGTCACCATGGACGATATCGCGGAAAAGGTGGGGGTCGCCAAAGGGACGATATACCTCTATTTCGACTCCAAAGAAAAGCTATATCTTGAAATAATGGAAGATACTTACGAGGAAATCGAGTCGATACTCGAGAAGGAAACCGCCAAGAGCGACCCTGCCCCCGTGAAGCTAAAAAAGGTCCTGGGGCTGATCTTTAAATTCTACCTCCAGAACCTGGACGTGCTCCGTATCCTGAGCAGGGACGAGACGCACCTCATAAGGGAGCACTACGAATTTACCGAGCACTGGCGACTGAGAAGGATAAGGCTATATCAAAAAATTCTGGAGAAGGGAATAACCGAGGGGTCTTTCAGACCCTCCAATACGGAGCTTACGTCCCTCATTATCTTCGGGCTCGTCAGGTCCGTAATGTTTTATTACAAAGCCGAAAAAAGCGCAGAAAGTATCGCGGAAGAGGTGTTTTCTATGATTTCCGGGGGAATCCTGGTCCCCCAATATGAAAAGACCCGAGCTGCGAGGATGTAGAAGTAAGCATTCACAAATCATTCATCAACAAGGAGGTATTACAAATGGCAGTCTCATATCCTTTCAGCTCAAAGATCAGCCATTTTGTTCCGCCGAAGCAATGGGCCAGCATGAGGGTCGCCCGGGAGCTGGAGAAAAAGACCGGGCAGAAGATTATACATTTTGAAAAGGGGGACTATCAGGGTCCGGATTTCTATACGCCGGATCACGTTCTGGAAGCTACCGTACAGGCGCTCAAGGACGGTTACGTCAGGTATGACCCGGGACCCGGCCTTCCGGAGCTAAGGGAAGCCATAGCCGCAGAGATGACCCGGGAGGGGAGAAAGACAAAACCGGAAGAAGTTATCGTAACCGCCGGCGCCAAGCACGCTCTCACCATGTCGCTCCTCACGTTCCTGGAAGAGGGGGACGAGGTGATTTTCCCGAACCCCGGATATCCGCCCGACGAAGTGTGGGCTAAATACGTAAGGGCGAGAATCAACCATACCCCGCTTACCAAACCGGACTGGCAGTTCGACATGGAAAAGCTCGAGGCCATGATCACGCCGAAAACGAAGCTCCTTATTATTAACACTCCGCAGAGACCGAACGGACACCTCGTGGAGAACCCGGAGGAGATCGCCGAGCTCTGCTTCAAGTACCCGAACCTGATGGTCATATCGGACGAGATATTCTCTCACGTGACGTACGACAAGCCGCATAAAACGATATCCGCCGTGCCCGGAATGGCCGAGAGGACGATCGTTATCGATACTTTCTCCAAGACGTACGCCATGACAGGCTGGAGGATAGGCTGGGCAGTCGCTCCGGTGCCGGTCATCGACAAGCTGTCGATATTCCTCCAGGACTCGATCACGAACGTCGCCGCCTTCATTCAGAAGGCCGCATACGCGGCGATGGCGGGTCCGCAGGACTGGACTATCGAGAAGAGGGAGCTCCTCAAGAAGAAGCGAGACAGGATGGTCGCGGGGCTAAACTCAATACCCGGAATACAGTGCGACACGCCCGACGGAGCGTTCTACGCGTTTCCGGATATTACGGGAACGGGATTGACCTCGCAGGAATTCACGGACAGGCTCGTCGAGACGGCCGGCGTGGCGGTAGTAGCGGGCACGGCGTTCGGGAGCCAGGGGGAAGGGTACGTGAGGATCACCTACGCGTGCGCGGACGAGGACATAGACGAAGGCATCAGAAGGATAAAATCAGCCAACCTTAAAAAATAAGCATGTCATAGAAATACCGGAGACAGGCTTTTATCTCCCGCTGTGCTAACGCTTACGGGCGCGGGGGATAGAAGTTTGTCTCCGCCTTTATTCCGGTTCGCTCCGATATCAAAATATTATTGCAAATTGCCGCCGTATTGATAAAACTAGATAAATGATGAAATTCTCCCGCGGAAATATTACGAAGGCCCGATTATTCAAATCGGTCTTAATCGCGCTCGCATTGATCATATCGGGCGCAGTCGTTATCGCGTGCTACAAAGCTCCCGTTACGGGAAGGTCTCAATTCATTCTCCTCTCCCAGTCGGAAGAAAACCAGATGGGCTTGGCGGCCTTTCAGGACGTGCTCAAGACCGAGCAGGTATCGAAGAACGCGCAGTATAACGAGGCCGTTACCAGAGTGGGCACGAGGATCGTGGGGGTGGCCGACACGCCTAAGTACAACTGGGACTTCAAGGTGTTGAAAGACGACGAGCAGATAAACGCCTTCGCGCTGCCCGGGGGGAAGGTGGGGGTATATACCGGCATACTGCCCGTGGCGCTCAACGACGCGGGCCTGGCGACGGTGATGGCCCATGAAGTGGCGCACGTCGCGGCCCGCCACGGAGGGGAGCGTATGTCCACGGACGTGCTCGCCCAGATAGGCGCCGTAGGCGTGAGCGCGGCGCTAGGAGGGAGCGACCCCTTGTTGGCGGACGCCGTCATGCAGGCATACGGCATCGGGGTCACGGTCGGGGGCATACTGCCCTTCAGCAGGACACAGGAGGCGGAAGCCGACCACATAGGGCTCGTTTACATGGCGGAGGCAGGGTATGACCCGAGGGAGGCCATAGCGTTCTGGGAGAGGATGGACGCGGCCGTGAAGGGGAAGCCGCAACCCCCTGAATTCCTCTCGACACACCCGGGCTACGGGACGAGGATAAATAACCTCAAGAAATGGCTGCCAGAAGCCCTGCCGTATTACGAGAAAGCACAGAAAGCCCCGAACAACCCCATTACAAAGTAAATCCCTGATTGCAACCGCCCCCCGGTATATTATCTCTCTGTCAGATACGCTATTAGATCATGACGACGAAGAGCGCCCGGATAAAGAAATTCTACGAAGAGCTCCATAGAAGGTTCGGCCCCCAAGGGTGGTGGCCCGCGGGAACGGCGCTCGAATGCATCCTGGGGGCGATACTGACGCAGAACACGTCGTGGAAGAACGTCGTGAAAGCGCTTGACAGCCTCAAGCGGGAAAACCTCGTATCGATAGAGGCGCTCGACTCCATAACCTCGGACGAGCTCGCCCCGCTCATACGCCCCTCCGGGTACTTCAATCAGAAGGCGATCAAAATAAAGAACTTTATATCGTTCCTTGTGGATGAATTCTCGGGAAGCATCGATAATATGTTCTCGCTGGACAAATCAATTCTTAGAGAAAAACTCCTGTCGCTGAAGGGCATAGGCCCCGAGACCGCGGACAGCATCATGCTCTACGCGGGAGGGATGCCTGTGTTCGTCGTGGACGCATATACGTGGAGGGTGCTCTATAGGCACGGACTCGTACCGGAAGTGATTTCGTACGGCGAAATTCAGGAGATTTTTACCGATTCACTTCAAGAAGACGCTGGCATGTTCAACGAATATCACGCGCTTTTAGTGAGGCTGGCGAAGGAGCATTGTAAGAAACGTGACCCGGTATGCTCGGGGTGTCCGCTCGAATACGACCCGCATTCGGTGTGAATGCGGGTCCCGTGATTGGGCTATTTTATAGTGAGATGGTGCGGCAAGTAATTCTTCGGCTAATTCAATCCGGTTTTCGCGGCGTCGACGACGGCCTTGAAGCTCTCGGGCTCGCGAATCGCCATCTCCGATAGTGTCTTCCTGTCGAGCTCGATACCGGCCTTCTTCAATGAACCCATGAAGGCGCTATAGGAAAGACCGTAAGGCCTTACCGCGGCGTTTATCCTCACGATCCAGAGCTTCCTGAAATCCCTCTTCTTAAGCTTTCTGTGCCTGAAGGCATACGCCATGGCGCGAAGGACGGTCTCTTTCGCCCTTCTTATATTATTCTTCCTTCTGCCCCAAAACCCCTTAGCGAGCTTCAGAACCCTCTTCCTTCTCTTTCTCGAGGCTACCCCTCTTTTTATTCTCATTGTTCTCTCCCGTCTTTTAAATCGTCACTTACACAATGACGCCTGCGACAACCGACTATTTATCGAAACTATTACTTATATGGGATATAGGACCTGATCCTGCGGGCCTCGCCGCCTGCTTCATAAGAAGCCGAGACCAGCCTCCGCATACGCTTCCTTCCCTTTTTTTCATTCGAGTGGCTGTGCCCCCCGCTGTGCCTCTTAATTTTCCCGCTCGCCGTAACCCTGAACCTTTTTGCGGCGGCCCTGTTCGTTTTAACTTTCTGTTTTGGCATTTTCCCTCCCGCCCTGCGGACTTTTCTTGGGCGATATGACCATTATGAGATTTTTCCCTTCGAGCCTCGGAGGCATATCCACACCGCCGATATCGGCCACCCTTTCAATAATCCTGTTTGCGAGCACCCTGCCCAGCTCCGGATGCACTATTTCCCTGCCCCTGAAAAATATCCTTATTTTCGTTTTATTTTCGTCTTCCAAAAACTCCCTGATGCGGTTTATTTTAACATCGAGGTCGTGATCGCCTATATTGGGGCGAAATTTTAACTCTTTTATAGTCTGAGTCTTCTGTCTTTTTGCGTTCGCCTGTTTTTTTAATTCGTATTTATATTTTCCGTAATCCATCAACCTGCATACGGGAGGGTTCGCGTTTGGCGCGACCTCGACCAGGTCGACGCCCCTTTCCTCGGACATAACGAGGGCATCCCGTATCGGAACCACACCAAGCTGTTCCCCCGTATCGGAAACCAGCCTCACTTCCCGCGCCTTTATCCTCTGATTAATCCGTATTTCTGCTTCTTTGGTTCTAATTCCCTTAGCTATTGCCGTTTAACCTCCCTCCATGTTTGAGGATCACGCTCGATTTCTATGCGGCTCAGGAACTCGTCCATCGTCATCGGAGGCAGATTCTCGCCGCCCAGCTTCCTGGGAGCCACAGTCCCCGATTCCGCTTCATTCTTTCCGACCACAAGGAGATAAGGGATCTTCGCAAGCTGAGCCTCCCTTACCTTCAATCCGAGCTTTTCGTTTCTCGTATCTTTCTCGACCCTTATCTTCTGAGCTCTCAACCGCTTATAAAGCCCGTCCGCGTAAGGGCCCTGCTCGTCCCCTACTGTAGCTATGCGCACCTGCACGGGGCTGAGCCAGAGGGGAAACGCCCCCCCGTAATGCTCTATCAACACACCGAAAAATCTTTCCATAGACCCGAAGATAGCGCGGTGTATCATAATGGGCTGATGACGCGCGTTATCTTCCCCGACATAGCTCATATCGAACCTTTCGGGAAGGTTAAAATCTACCTGAACTGTAGAGCACTGCCAAGCTCTGCCTAAAACGTCCTTTATCTTTAGGTCTATCTTGGGGCCGTAGAACGCCCCCCCGCCTTCGTCAACCTCGTATTTAAGCCCTTTTTTATCGAGAGCGGTCCTGAGCGCTTCCGTGGCCCTGTCCCATACCTCGACGCGCCCGACGAACTTCTCGGGCCTGGTCGATAAATATATCTCATATTCGTCGAAGCCGAACGTCTTCAAGAACATGATAGTCAGGTCGAGTACCCCCAGGACCTCGTCCTCCATCTGGTCGGGCCTGCAGAATATGTGGGCGTCGTCCTGTGAGAACCCCCTTACCCTGAGAAGACCGTGGAGCACGCCCGAGCGCTCGTAGCGGTAGACCGTCCCTATCTCGGCCCATCTCAAGGGCAGGTCCCTGTAACTCCTTATGCCCGTTTTATATATCATTATATGGAAGGGGCAGTTCATGGGCTTTATCTGGAATTCGGTATTCTCGACCTCCATACGGGGGTACATGTTTTCGCTGTAGAATTCCAGGTGGCCGCTCGTTTTCCAGAGGTCTATCTTGGCTATGTGCGGGGTATAGAGGAGCTCGTAGTCGTAACGCTCGTGCTCCGCGCGCCAGAAGTCCTCGATCACTCGCCTTATACGCGAGCCCTTCGGATGCCATAGCACGAGCCCGGCCCCTGTTTCTTCCTGTATGGAAAAGAGGTCGAGCTCCCTGCCGACCTTTCTGTGGTCGCGCTTTTTCGCTTCCTCGAGTCTGTCCAGATACTCCTTCAGCTCTTTTCTGTCCCAGAACGCGGTGCCGTAAATCCTCTGGAGCATCGGGTTCTTCTCGTCTCCCCTCCAGTAGGCCCCGGCGATGCTCAAGAGCTTGAACGCCTTAACGAAACCCGTCGAGGGGGCGTGCGGCCCCCTGCAGAGGTCGTGCCAGCCGCCCTGCTCGTAGATGGTTATCTGCTGATCGGGAGGGAGGCCGTTTATTATTTCGACCTTGTAATTCTCGCCTTCCGAGCTGAAGATATCGACTGCGTTTTCTCTCGATACTTTTTTCCTGACGAGCGGCTTTTTCTGCTCCGTTATCTCCCGCATCTTTTCCTCTATTTTTTCGAGGTCTTCGGGAGTAAATCCGCGCGGGTAATCGAAGTCGTAGTAAAAACCGTTTTCTATGACGGGGCCTATCGTGACCTTCGCGTCGGGGAAGAGGGACTGGACCGCTTCGGCCATGATATGAGCGGCCGTGTGTCTTATGAGCGCGAGGCCCTCCACGGAGCCCGTCCTTACGGGCTCAAGCGTTGAGTCGGAATCGATCTCGAACCAGAAATCCACCAGCGCGCCGTTGACCACGGCGCCCACGGTCCCGTTCTGTATCCCGATAGTATTGACGATCTCCCCCACGGTAGTGCCCGCGGGAAAGGTTCTTACCGCACCGTCGGGAAGGTTTATTTGTACTTCTTTCATAATCTCCGGTTAAATGTGGTGAGCACGGCAGGATTTGAACCTGCGACCTCTTGCGTGTCAGGCAAGCGCTCTCCCCCTGAGCTACGCGCTCTAAAGTTACAAGAACCCTTAATTCTCTTACATAAAATAATGGCTGTCAAGATTTGGAAGGGGCTATTTTGTTGTAATAGTTATATAATCCGCTCCGCCCGGCCTATTGCCCGCGAATGCCCCGAGACCCCATCATCTCATCGATCCTGCGGCAGAGCCTGACGAAGGGATGCACCTTTTTAATCTCGATCAAGCGTGCGAATTTCGGCGGGAACGGCTTTTTCTTCCATTCAAAATAGCTCAGGTATGACGCTTCGTCCCCGGACACGTCGAGAATGTGCCGGGCAAGGGACTCCGGGTCCTCCCATTCCGAGGCGTCGATAAAGCAGTTCTCGCCGGGGGCGAAGTCGCGGATGTTGGGAGCGCCCAGATAAACTGGCACGGAACCAGCGATCAGCGGGTCGTAGAATTTTTCCGTCACGTAGTCCCGCGCTATAGCGTTCTCAAAGGCTATAGTAAATTGGTAGCGCGAAATCGTATCCAGTTTGAACCGGTGTCCGTAATCGTCGCCGGCCGGCATGTTCGGAATGATCTTCCCGTACGAATGGATATCGAGCACCCGCATCATTCTGATCAGGTACTGCACCCTCCCGCTTTTATTAATATGGCTCGAGATGAAGGCGTTTAAGATTTTCCCGGGCTCCTTTTCCGGGACCGGCCTGCGTGAAAGCTCCCCGAAGTCAGGCGGAAGATACGGGGAAAAAATATCCGCCTCCTGACGATGCGACATAGTCAGGTCGAAGCGGCTCATAAAGACGGGATCGTCCAGTTGAGGGTAATGAGCCTCGCATTCCATATACCAGGCGACCCAAACCTGTCCGCTCTTTTTCTCAATTTCTCCTCCCGTAAACAGGCCGGGCGGGAGCGTAGGCAGATGGAATACGACCGCCGCGGCCTCGTCCATGAAACGCCTCTCCATAGTAATGACATGACCCTCCGGCAGCTCATTCTCCGGATAAACCAGGGGATCGTGCCACATAGGATTGTAAACGACTATGACTTTCGGCTTCTTCACGACGATTTTGTTCCCCGAAATCATTATTCTAGGGGATGCCGGCTATCAAGTCCACTCATTATTCTCGACGACGCTCCCGGTTAAAAACAGTATTTGCAGTCTCAATCGCAATAATCACGAACGCGTGCCGCCCGGGAGGCTCGGACAGGGTCTATTTAATTGATATAACAGCCAAGTCTTGGTAACATTACGGGTAGCAGTTGGGGCGTCGTCTAACGGTAGGACTCAGGCCTTTGGAGCCTGCTGTGGTGGTTCGAGTCCACCCGCCCCAGCCAGTGACAGCGGAGCTGTTCCCTGCCTTAATTTCATTCGTGAACTCATATGACATCAGGCAATACCGACAACCTAAATCCGTCCCAGGCTGAAGCCGTAAGGCACCCCGGAGGACCGCTCCTCGTTCTGGCAGGGGCGGGGTCCGGGAAAACGAGGATCATCACGGAGAGGATCGCTCACCTTATAAAGGAGAAGGGCGAACACCCCGCCAATATACTGGCGGTCACTTTCACGAACAAAGCCGCAAACGAGATGAAAGAGAGGCTCAACCGGCTTATAGGCCCCGCCACGAGGAGCCTCTGGCTGGGCACGTTCCATTCCATATGCCTTAGAGTGCTCAAGCGTGAAATACACCACATGAAGGGGTTCAGGCAGGACTTCGTCATCTACGACGACGGGGACCAGATAAAGCTCATCAAGCAGTGCATGGAGCGGCTCAACATCGGGGAGAAGGAGATCGAGCCCAGGTCCGTAAGGGGCAAGATAGACGGCGCGAAGAACAAGGGACTCAATCCCGGGGAGATCCGCGGGGACATTTACGACGAAAAGGTCGCCAAGATCTACGAGCTCTACGAGCAGGAGCTCAGGAGGTTAAACGCGCTCGATTTCGGTGACCTGCTCTACGTCACCGTCGGGCTCTTCAAGGAACGGACGGACGTCCTGCGCCATTACCAGGAGGCGTTCCGCCACATACTCGTCGACGAATACCAGGATACGAACCATATGCAGTACAGGATCGTCGAGCTCCTTTCGAGGAAGCACAGGAACATATTCGTGGTCGGGGACGACAACCAGTCGATCTACGGCTGGCGGGGAGCGGACATCGCGAACATACTCAATTTCGAAAGGGATTACCCGGACGCCAGGATCGTCAAGATGGAGAAGAACTACAGGTCGACCGGGAACATACTCGGCGCCGCAAACGGTCTCATCCTGAAGAACTCGAACAGGCACGACAAGAACCTCTGGACAGAGAACCCGGAGGGGGAGAAGCTCAGCTACTATGTCGCTCACGACGAAAGGGACGAGGCGAGGTACGTGGTGTCGCAGATCGAGTCCGGGATGTTGTCGCGCTCATGCTCATACAAAGACGCGGCCGTATTCTACAGGACCAACAACCAGTCGAGGGTAATGGAGGAGGAGCTCGTCAGAAAAGGCATCCCCTACGCGATTGTTGGCGGGACGGGGTTTTACCAGCGGGCGGAGATAAAAGACATCCTCGCATACCTGAGGGTAATCGCTAACCCACTCGACGATCTCAGCCTCCGCCGCATCGCGAACGTGCCTCCGCGAGGGATCGGAAGGGGGACGATAGACAGGATGGAGGAGCTTTCGAAGGACCGGGGCGTCTCGCTCCTGGGCGCGATGCGCCTGGCGGTGAACGAGAATATCCTGCCCCCGAGGGCGGCGCTCAGCCTCGGGAAATTCCTCGACCTGACGGACAGGCTGATCGGGTACGCCGAAAAGTACGAAATAGGGAAGCTCCTCGACCTCGTGCTCCAGGAGACCAGATACCTCGACATACTGGAGAGGGAGGAGGAGAAGAGGGAAAACGTGGGAGAGATACTGAACCTCGCGGCTGAGTTCGAGAAAGAGGCGGAGAGGGCCACGCTCGCCGATTTTCTCGATTCGGTCTCGCTCTCAAGCGACGTCGACAGCTACAACGAAAAGGACGACAGGGTCGCGCTCATGACGCTCCACTCGGCGAAGGGGCTCGAGTTCCCGATGACGTTTATCATAGGGCTCGAAGAGAACCTGATTCCGCATTTCAATTCCGCGAAAGAGGGGCATATCGAGGAAGAGAGGAGGCTCTTTTACGTGGGCCTGACGAGGGCGAAGGAGAAGATACACCTCACGAGCGCCGTGAAAAGGAGGGTGTTCGGCAAAGAGGAGAGGTCGGCGCCGTCGAGATTTATAACGGATATACCGAAAGAGCTCATCGAATGGAAGAACTATTTCGGCGTTTCATACGGGGAGCCGGCGGCGAGGGATTACGAGCCCGCGCAGAGAGAGCGCAATTATCCGGCGGAAAAAAGAGACCGTGCGGAACAACCCGGACAGAGCAGGCGCGCCGGGAACGGAAGCAGGTACAGGGTGGGGCAGAGGATAGAGCACCCGTCGTTCGGGCACGGGACCATAAAGGGTATAGAGGGGACAGGGGACGAAGCCAAGGTTACGGTATCCTTTCCGGGGTACGGTATAAAAAAAATTATCGCGAGCTATCTCGAAGGGTGACGCGCGGGGAATACCGCAGCGGGGCCGGTCCCGGAAACTAGGACGAGCAGCTTATGACGAGGTTCCGCGCCCATGGGGGAGCGGGCGCCGCGTAGTGCTCCGATCTCGGCTGCTCCAAGAAGGGATTTTTAAGAAGCGTGCGAACGCGCTCTATCTCGGAATAGTCGTCCTCATCGACAGCTTTCCTGACGGCTCCCTCTGCTATGTAGTTACGGAGTATGTATTTCGGATTGACGGAATCCATTCCGGCTTTTCTGGCCGGGTCCGCGCTATTTTCCGTCCTCAAACGCTTCCCGTACCGATCCGACCACTCGCCGAATTTCGACACTTCAGCGAATAATGGAGAAGCGTCGTTATTCCCGCCCTGCCCTGCGGTCGAAAAATTACCGAGACGCCTGAAGAAAGTCGTGTAATCCACCCTGCTTTCACTCATGAGTTCGAGGAGGTCGCGTATGAGCGCACCGTCGCCCGGGAGGTTCTCCATCAAACCGAGCTTCCTCCTCATGATGTCCGTATAGAATTTTGCGTATGCATCCCTCCACCCGGAGACAATCTCCTCCGAGCTTTCGGAGGACACGAGGCTGCCGAGGGAGAAGGCGAGCTTCCGGAGGTTCCAGAGCGCTATGGGGGGCTGGTTGACATATGAATATCTGCCGAAATGGTCAGAGTGGTTCGGAATGTATTCGGGATCGTACTCTTCGATGAATCCGTAAGGGCCGTAATCTATCGTGAGCCCGATTATGGACATATTATCCGTATTCATTACGCCGTGCGTAAATCCTGAGGCCTGCCAGAGGGCGATGAGCTTCGCGGTCCTTGCCGCGACCTCTTCGAGAAACGCTCCGTATTTATCGTCGGCCTCCGTGAGGTGAGGCATATGGTTTTCTATCACGTAGTCGGAGATGAGCTTCACGTAATCGGGCCTGTCCGTGTAGTGGAAAGCCTCGAACGACCCGAAGCGCACGTGGGTTTCGGCGAGCCTGACCATCATCGCCCCTCTCTCCGGGGTTTCGCGCTCGACTATCTCGTCGCTCCCGATAATCGAGAGGGCGCGTGTCGTCGGAATCCCGAGCCCGTGCATCGCCTCGCTTGAGAGGTACTCCCTGACGGCCGATCTCAGCACGGCCCTGCCGTCGAAGGTGCGCGCGTATTTCGTGCGCCCCGCTCCTTTGAGATGGAGGTCGTATTTCCGCCCCAGCCCGTTCCTGACCTCGCCCAGGAGAATAGCCCGCCCGTCCCCTATATGCGGGTTGTAAACACCGAACTGATGCCCAGTGTAATACATCGCGACGGGTTCGGAGCCGGGAAGGAGCCTCCTGCCGGAAAAGTACTCTACGAGATCGGGGTTATGGGCCTCGTCCGGGTCAAGCCCTATGAGCCCTGCTGCGTCCGGGTTAAAAGCGACGAGGTGAGGGTTCCCGAAAGGGGTCGGGCGCACGAGGTCGTAAAAATCCCCGGGCAGCCTTCTGTACGTGTTATCGAACTCGAGCTCGTTTAATTTTCGCATCATAAAGAGTTATACCGGAATTACGTGTATTATAGGGACAAAGAAACGGTAAGTCGAACATAGTATATTCAGGCACGACTTGCCGATGAGACGCCGCCATGCCTAAAGGTTCAATGAAGCACAGGAAGAATAAAATAAAGCGCCAGCACAGCATTATAAAGGGGCTCGGGAGCTTTCTCGAAACGCATATTTCGCCGCTTGCTCACGTAGATTCGATAATACCGGGAGAGATCAAGGTCGGGAAAAAACCCGGAGAAAACCTCGTCGTCCGCTACAAATACAGCACGGTGAGCGGGGCAAAGCTGATAGCGAGGAGCGGGACGTCCGTACAGGAGGTCTTCGTGGTTACGAGCGACCCCGATGGCCTTAAAGGGACAATCGAAAGCACGCAGGGAGACTGAGCGTCAGAGAAGCCTCAGGCAATTCCCTCCCAAGAGCCGCTCGACGTCGTGAATAAAGTCGTCCCGCACATCCACCCTGGCGTCGCCGACCTCTATCACCGCCTCGCCGTCATCGGTCGCTATGTGTATGTGTACGAGCGAGTCACCCGGGTAGCTGGAAAATATCTCTCTCAGATGAATGAAGTTATCCCTTCCGGACTTTTCCCCGGCGAGACTGATGTGCACCGTGGAGCCGTTCCGCAGCGCCTTTAAGGGCAGAATCTCCGTAGCCCTCATCTTGACCCTGTCCTCTCCGGGCTCAAGCACCCCCTTAACGACCACGGGATCTACCTTATCCTCGAGCAGCGTGAGCGATTTCCTGAGAAGGTCATTGAAGATCACGACCTCGATCGAGCCCTTTAAATCCTCAAGCACCATGTTGCCGAATATGCCGGAGCCGTTTTTGGTGTGTTTGACCGTGAGCGAGCGCACGACCCCCACGACCGAGACGTCGCGCCTTTCCTTGAGCTCGGCCAGGGCCTCCGTATCGGTGTTTTCCGTCGACCTCGATATTTCAGACGCGTATTTCGACATCGGATGGCTCGTAACGTAGAATCCCAGGACCTCCATCTCGAACCTCAGCATCTCTTTTTCGCCCCATTCCTCGGCTTCGGAAAGCCTGGGGAGGGAAATCGAATCGTTTAAAGCAAAGAGGGAGTGCTGCCCCTCGACAGAGCTCTTCTGTTTTAAGGACGTGTAGTTGAGAAGGGTGTCGAGGGAATCTATGAGCTTCGCCCTGCCCACAGAGAAAGAGTCGAAAGCGCCGCTCTTTATGAGGCTCTCGAACGTCCTTCTGTTGAGTTTTCTGGCCTCGACGCGCTCGCAAAAATCGTATATCGATAAGAAGTTCCCTTTCTCCCGTCTGGTTTTAATTATCGCCTCTACGGTCCCCTCGCCCACGTTCTTTATAGCCGCAAGGCCGAACCGGATGCTGCCGTTGTAAGCGGTGAAGCCCGCCAGACTCACGTTCACATCGGGCGCGAGCACCGGTATGCCCATCTGCTTGCATTCGGTGATGCTCGATATGACTTTATCCGTATTGCTCGATTCCACGGACATGAGCGCTGCCATGAATTCGGCCGGGTAATGGGTCTTAAGATACGCGGTCTGGTATGTGATGAGCGCATAGGCCGCGCTGTGGCTCTTGTTAAAGGAGTATTCGGCGAACTTCTCCATCGCGTCGAATATCTCTTTGGCCTTTTTGTCCTTTATCCCTTTTCTCTTCGCGCCCTCGAGGAACCTTTCCCTCTGGGCCTTCATCTCTTCGGGCTTTTTCTTCCCCATGGCGCGCCTGAGGAGGTCCGCTTCGCCGAGGCTGTACTCCGCCACGACGCTGGCGGTGCTCATTATCTGCTCCTGGTAAACGAAGAGCCCGTACGTGTCGCGCAGGATGTCCTCAAGCTCGGGCAGCGGGTACTGGGTCTTTCTCTTCCCGTGCTTGCGCTCTATGTACTCGTCGACCATGCCGCTGTCGAGCGGTCCCGGCCTGTAGAGGGCGAGCACGGCGATTATGTCTTCGAACGCCGTGGGCTGGAGATTAATCATGAGCTCTTTCATGCCCGAGGACTCAATCTGGAAGATCCCGCGGGTCCTCCCGGTAGATAGAAGGGCGTAGACCGCCTTGTCGTCAAGCGGTATCTTGTTGATGTTGAGCCTGACTTCGTCTCCGTTCCCGTAGTTCTCTTTTATCAGATCGAGGGCCTTGCTTATGACCGTGAGGGTCTTAAGACCGAGGAAATCGAACTTCACGAACCCGAGCTCTTCAATGGAATTCATATCGAACTGGGTTACGACCTCGTTCTTCGAGCCTTTACAGAGCGGTATGTGATCGGCGAGGGGCTCGTTCGCGATTACGATCCCCGCAGCGTGGGTCGAGGAGTGCCTGACCATGTCCTCGAGGGGCTTCGCGAGCTCTATCATCTCCTTTAGCTGCGGGGAGTCCTCGATGAGCTTTCTTAATTCGGACACGCTCTCCATAGCCTTGTCTATGCTGAAGACCTTGCCCCTGAAGGACGGGATTAATTTCGTCACCCGGTCGACATCCGCGTATGGTATACCGAGCACCCTGCCCACGTCCTTGACCACGGCCTTTGCCGACATGGTCCCGAACGTGCCTATCTGGGCGACTTTGTCGGCGCCGTATTTTTCGGTTACGTACCTGATTACCTCGTCCCTCCCCTCGGCGCAGAAGTCTATGTCTATGTCAGGCATGCTGATACGCTCGGGGTTGAGAAACCTCTCGAAGATGAGGTTATAGGGTATGGGGTCTATCTCTGTGATGCCGAGCGCGTAAGCGGCCAGGCTCCCCGCGGCGCTGCCCCTGCCGGGGCCGACCGGAATGCCGTGTGATTTTGCGTAGTTGATGAAGTCCGCAACGACGAGAAAGTATCCCGAGAAGCCCATCTTCTGAATAATCTCGATCTCTGTCTCGAGTCTGTCTTCGTACAGTCCCCGCTTTTCGTCGGGAATCGCGTTTTCCGTTAATCTTTCATCGAGCTTTTCCCTCGCGAGATCGGCCAGATATTCGTCGAGCGTTTTGCCTCCCTCGGGCTCGAAAACGGGAAGCTTGTAGCCGTTCCTCTCGAACTCGAAATTGCATCTCCCGGCGATCTCTGAAGTCTTTTTGATCGCGTCCTCGAACCCCTCGAGGTCCCTCATCATCTCGCCTTCGGACTTGAGGTAATACTGGTCTCCCTGAAACTTGAACCTGTTCTCGTCCTGGAGCGACGACCCCGTCTGTATGCACAGGAGCGCGTCATGGGGACGCGAGTCCTCTTGCCTCAGGAAATGGCAGTCGTTCGTCGCCACAATCGGTATGTTCAGCTTTTCGCCTATCTCTCTGATTTTTTTATTGACCCTCTTCTGCTCGGGCAGACCCGTTGCCTGGACCTCAAGGTAGTACCTGTCGCCGAATATTTCCCTGTACATGGCGGCGACGTTGAGCGCAGCCTTCATGTCCTTGCTGAAAATCGCCTTCGAGAGCTCGCTGTTGAGGCATCCGCTTAACACGATAAGCCCTTCGTTGTGCGTCCCGAGGAGCTCGTGATCGACCCTGGGCCTTCTGTAAAACCCGTCGAAATAAGCCTTCGTCACTAGTCTCGAAAGGTTCTGATAACCGGCCCAGTTCATGGACAAGACAGTCAGGTGATGGGTCTTGCCCTCGGACGGGTTATCGGGGTTGATCTTGGCCGTAACGTAAAGCTCGCACCCTATAATGGGCTTAATTCCCGCTTCCTTGGCCTTTTTATAAAAATCGTACGCGCCGAAGAGGTTCCCGTGGTCGGTGAGAGCGACCGCTTCCATGCCGAATTCCTTGGCAAGTGGGAAGAGGTCTTCGAACTTTATCGCGCCGTCCAGCAGTGAGTATTGCGAGTGGAGGTGAAGATGGACAAAACCTTTAGACATCAGTTTTTAGTATATCCATTAAGGTTCGAGCAGTTCAAGGGTTTATAAAACATCATTTGTTTCATGCGGGTTACATGAGGAGTAAATCCATCGTTCCGGCCCCGTAATAAGAACGCGGAAAGGCCCGTGTATTGAAAAGAATTCCCTGAAAAGTATATTAACGTAAAACATAAAAAGAGAATCGGCAAAAATATCTTTTGATCACGGCGTATTATTCCGAACGATGTCCGGTTGCTTATAGTAAGGCGTTATCAAGGAGGCTTTAAATATAATGGGAGATATCTTATCACTTCTGAATACAATACCGAGCCCGTATTCGGACCTGGCGGCGGTAGGCGTAATCTTTTTGATACTCCTGCTCTTGTCGCTCGCAATCGCATTCCTCTTCGAAGAGAGACCGAAAAAAGAAGCCGTAAAGCCGGAACCCGGGAAACCGGCATATAAAGAGACTGAAAAGGTTTTGGCCGCGCCGGAACTCGACGTATTTAAAGCCCCGCCCGCAGGAGATGCGATTCCCAGAGTCCTTGAAACCCCGGCAGAACACCTGGAGACAAGGCAGGCGAGAGAGCCCGAAAAGGCTGCTCCCGAAACATCGACAATTGAAGAAATCGAAGTCGTAGAAACCGCCGAGCCTGAGGCTGAGCCCGAAGCCGAGGCGCCCGCCTTAGCGGAAGAGGCAGCGGCTGAGGTAGAAGAGCCTGAGGAAACAAAGGAAGGGCTTTTCGCGAGGTTGAGGAAGGGCCTGTCCAAAACCCATACGGGGCTCTTCGGCAGGCTCGGCGAGGTCCTCTCGAAGCGTGAGATAGACGAAGGCGTGTGGGACGATTTCGAGGAAACGCTCATTATGGCGGATATAGGGGTCGGGACGACGATGAAGCTCAGGGAAAGGATAGGGGCGGCCATTCAGAAAAAATCGCTCCGGGACGCAAACGCCATCACGGATGCGCTTAAGGAGGAGATACTGAGGATCCTGAAAACTGCACAGGGGAAGCCGCTCAGCATCGGCGCGAAACCCTTTGTTATAATGATCGCCGGGGTAAACGGGGTCGGAAAGACGACCACGATAGGAAAGCTCGCGAACAGGCTCAAGAAGGAGAACCTGAGCGTGATGGTCGCGGCGGGGGATACGTTCAGGGCGGCGGCCACGGAGCAGCTCGAAATCTGGTCAAAGCGCGTAGGGTCCGATCTAATAAGGGGGCAGAGCGGGGCGGACCCTTCTTCGGTCGCGTTCGACGCCGTAAAAGCGGCGGAGGCGCGCGGGACGGACGTCCTTATAATAGACACCGCGGGAAGGCTCCACACGAAGGAAAACCTCATGGAAGAGATAAAAAAGATGAAGAGAGTCGTATCCCGGGAGCTAGAGCATGCGCCACACGAGACCCTACTCGTGCTCGACGCGACCACCGGTCAGAACGCTGTACAGCAGGCGAAGATGTTCAACGAAGCCCTCGATATTACGGGCATAGTGCTTACGAAGCTCGACGGCACTGCCAAAGGAGGCGTCATAGTGGCCATTGCCGACGAGCTCAATATCCCGGTCAGGTACATCGGGATCGGTGAGAGCCTGAGCGACCTCCGGGAATTCGACGCTGAGGAATTCGTCGAGGCCCTTTTCTATCAGGGGGACGGGAGCGTGCATTGATAAGCCGACGGAGCTCCCTCTATGGATAAAAACAGTAATCCCATAAAGCCATGAAAAACGATACGCATGAAAAATACATGTCCCTCGCAATCCGTCTCGCGAAAAGGGCGGAGGGCATGACGAGCCCGAACCCGCTCGTGGGGGCGGTCCTCGTAAAAAAAGGCAAGGTCATAGGGAAGGGATATCACAGTATGGCCGGGCTCCCGCACGCGGAGATCGAGGCTTTCACGGACGCGGAGAGGAAAAAGCACGACGTCAGGGGCTCGACTCTATACGTATCCCTCGAGCCGTGCTGTCATAAGGAGAAGAAGACCCCGCCGTGCGCGGACGCGATAATCGGGAAGGGGATCAGGGAAGTTATAGTCGGTGCGCTCGACCCGAACCCGAAGGTGAGCGGGAAAGGGGTGAAAACCCTCAAGGACGCGGGTATCCGCGTGACTACGGGCGTGCTCGAAGCCGGGGCCGGGGAATTAAACGAGGCCTATAACAAGTACATCACGACGGGCCTGCCGTTTGTCACGCTCAAGCTCGCGGCCACGATGGACGGAAAGATTGCGACCCGCACGGGCGACTCGAAATGGATAGGGAGCGAGAGGCAGAGAAAGTTGGCCCATAGACTGAGAAACCTGGCCGACGCCGTTTTAGTCGGGACGGGGACTCTTTTGAAGGACGACCCGAGACTCGATGTCAGGCTGCTCAAGAATGCCCGGAGGCAGCCCGTGCCCGTGGTGCTCGACAGGGGGCTCAGGACCCCGGTGAAATCGAAAATATTCTCCGCCCACGATAGCGTCATAATAGCGACCGGGAGAAAGCCGGACCCGGCAAAGGTAAAGAGGCTCGAAGCGGCAGGGGCCAGGATAATCGGGGTCGGATTCGAGAGGGACGGGCTCCTCAACCTGAGAGATCTCGCAAGGGAGCTCGGAAAGAACGAGATTACGAGCGTACTTATAGAGGGCGGGAGCGCTGCGGCGGCCGGGGCCCTCAGGAGCGGAATCGTGGATAAGGTCGTATTTTTTTACGCGCCCAGGCTGATAGGGGCCGACGGTTTAAGCATGGTGGGCGGGCTCGGGTTCTCCCGCATCGAAGACTCGATAGTTATAGAGAGGGTGAGGATAAGAAAATTCGGGGACGAGTTCATGGTCGAAGGATATATAGCTGAATCAAATCGCCAAAAGAAGTGATATGATTTCCTGTAGCGATGGATAACAAGAAGAAAGAGAGAGCGGGACTATTCGGCGGCACATTCGATCCGGTGCATCTCGGCCACCTCCGCGCTGCCGAGGAAATAAGGGAGCAGCTGTCGTTAAACAAGGTATATTTCATTCCCGCCGCGCTCCCGCCGCATAAAAAATCGACCAATACCACACCCTCTCGCCACAGGCTCGAAATGCTGAGACTCGCCGTGAGCGAAAACCCCTGCTTCGACATCTGCGATTACGAGCTTGGGAAAAAGACGACTTCCTACACGGTCGAGACGCTCAGGCACCTTAATGACGTATATCCGGATACGGAATTTTATTTTATAGTAGGCAGCGAGCTATTCCGGGAGATAGAGACATGGAAAGAGTACAGGGAGCTCTTCAAGCTCTCTAATTTCGCAGTGATTACGAGGCCCGGATACCCGGACGAAGGCGCAGCGACACTCCCGCTTGCCCTGAAAAACGATTTTAGTTATGATAAAGAGAAAGATAACGTGATATTTTACAAAGATAACAACTCCAAACTTATCGCTTTTCCCAAGATCAGGGGCCTGGAAATTTCCTCTACGGAAATCAGGCGTTTCGTTAAGGCCGGGAGGTCGGTAAAGTACCTTGTCCCCGCCCCGGTCGAGGAGTACATACTGCAAAACCACATTTACAGAACGGAGGGCTCCCGATAAATTCCAAGAACAAGGCAATCTCCATAGCTCATGCGGCGTGGGATAAGAACGCGGATAACCCCGTGCTGCTGGACGTCAGCACCACAAGCGACATAACCGATTTCTTTCTGGTTTGCAGCGCGAATTCGACAAGGGGCGTAAAGACGATAGTGGACAACATAGAAAAGACCCTCGAGGAAGCCGGTCAGAAGATAATAGGGATAGAAGGGTATTCGGATGGGAATTGGGTGCTCATCGATTCGGCGGACGTCGTCGCGCACGTCTTTTACGAACCGAGCAGAAAATTCTACGACATCGAGAGCCTCTGGATAGACGCCCCGCGCGTAAAGATAGCCTTCGAAAACGAAATTCAGAAAAAATCGGAAGAGCTTCGGGAAATGCAGGCCGCCGAATGAATCATCCCGCAATCGGCGCAATCCGGAACAAACAGGAAAATATAGGTTAAGGGGAATCGGGGTGAATAATATATTCCCCGAGTGACCCCTTCGCCTCTTTCAGGTCCTCCCGGGAATTCCATACCATGTATCCGCCGTTACTTACTGTCCCTCTTTGAATCCGCGCCTTCTTATAAATGCGGGGATTTCGAACTCGTCTTCGCCTATATCGGTAGGGAGCTTGGTCACGAGCTTCTTTATATTCTGGTTCCTGATGCTCTGTATCCCGGTCGCTATAACTGTAATCTGAACCGATTCCTTGAACTCGGGATTGAATACAAGGCCGAAAATGAGGTTTACGTCCTCGTGAGCCCGGTCTTTTATATAGTTGCATGCCTCGTTGAGCTCTTCGATTCCAAAGTCAGGAGAGGCGGTTACGTTGAGCAGGATGCCCGTGGCGCCGTCGATCGATATGTCTTCCAGGAGGGGGCTCGTAATAGCGGCTTCGGCTGCCTCGACCGCCCTGTTGCTGCCCTCGGCAAAACCCGTGCCCATGAGGGCTTTCCCGCCGTTCTCGCCCATGATGCTCTTAACATCGGCAAAGTCCACGTTTATATAACCGGTTCCGGTAATGATGTCGGAGATTCCGCGTACCGCCTGATGGAGCACCTCGTCGGCTCTCTTGAAGGCGTCGAGGATTGTAATCTTGTGCACCTCGGTGAGGCGGTCGTTAGGGATCACGATGAGTGTATCGACTTCTTTCTCGAGGCTCTCGATGCCCTCGATCGCCTGTTTGTTTCTCTTCGGTCCTTCAAAGCCGAATGGTCTCGTGACGACGCCGACCGTGAGAGCGCCCATGTCTCTTGAAACCTGGGCGATTATGGGTGAAGCCCCGGTCCCCGTGCCCCCGCCCATGCCCGCGGTGATAAACACCATGTCGGCCCCTTCGATGGCTTCGGCGATTTTAATCTGGTCTTCGATCGCGGCTTCCCTGCCCAAAACCGGGTTGCCGCCGGAACCGAGACCTTTGGTAGTTCTGCTGCCGATCTGAATTTTTGTGGATGCGAGGGACTTTCTCAGATCCTGGGCATCGGTGTTAGCCACGACAAAATCAACACCGTGCAGTCCCTGTTGTATCATTGCGTTTATCGCGTTACCGCCCGCGCCACCGGCACCGATAACTTTTATTCTGGCCTTTTGTTCTATACTTGTGTCTTCGAGCTCAAAGTTTGCCATATTTAACACCCTCCTCCAGTATAGTTAAATCATTTTAACCTAAAAAAACTCCTGAAACCAGTTTTTCATACTGTCAAATATTTTTTTAAAAACATTTTCGTCTCGAATGCGCAGCTTCTTGTCGCCCTTGTACCCGCTGCCGTATAGAACGAGCCCTACTCCGGTCGAATAAACCGGGTTCGCGATTATGTCCGTCAGCCCTCCGACGTCCGTCGGGATGCCCATTCTCACGGGCATTTCCAGAACGTGCTCGGCAAGCTCGACAGTGCCGTTCATGATTACGCTTCCGCCCGTGATAACGGCGCCGGCGGGGATCAGGTCTTCCAACCCCGACTTCTTTATCTCTCTTTTCGCCAGGGCGAAAATCTCTTCCATGCGCGGCTCAATAATCATCGCGAGGTCTCTTCTCGATATCTTTCTAAAGTGCTTTCCGCCCACGCTCGGGACCTCTATCGTCTCGTCGGGCGAAACCATCTCGGCCAGAGCGGTGCCGTATTTTTCTTTTATCCTTCTGGCTTCGGCAAGCGGCGTCGAAAGTCCGAGAGCTATATCCCTGTCTATGTTATCGCCGCCGAGGGTAACGTTTTCCGTATATCGTATGCTGCCGCCGACGAAGATGGCTATGTCGGTCGTCCCTCCGCCGCAGTCAATGAGCACGACGCCTATTTCCTTTTCGTCTTCGGTAAGCACGGCCTCGCTCGAAGCGAGCTGCTCGAGCACTATGTCGGCTACGTCCATGCCGGCGCCGTGAATGCACTTAACCAGATTCTGCGCCGCGGTTACCTGACCCGTAACGATGTGCACCTTGGTCTCGAGCTTTATCCCGTAAATTCCCACCGGGTCCTTTATCCCGCTCTGCCCGTCGACCGTGTATTCCTGGGGTATTACGTGAATGATTTCCCTGTCGGCGGGTATAAGGACGGCATTTGCGGACTCGATTACCCTGTCGATGTCCCGCTTCGCGACCTCGCGCTCCCTGATGGTTATCATCCCGTGACCGCTTATGCCCTTGATGTGGCCGCCCGCTATGCCCACGAATACGGTCCGTATCTCGCACCCGGCCATGTGTTCCGCTTCCTCGACCGCGTGCTTAACCGACTGTATCGTATTCTCTATATTTACGACGACTCCCCTCTTGAGTCCGTAGGAGGGGTAAGTGCCTACGCCTATTATTTCGACTTCCCCCGTTTTTGAATTCAATTCACCCACAATCGCGCATATTTTTGTCGTTCCGATGTCGAGCCCTATAATCAAATTCTGCTCTTTACCCATCCTGTGCTCCGGATTTCACCGCCGGCTTTCCGAAATTCACGACTCCCATGCTGCCCGAGGAAACGTTTATATAGGATTCGACCAGGCCGAGGGACTTCGAATAATTCATAATCCTTTCCACTTTGCCCCACTTATCAACAATATTGTCTCTATCGAATTCAATGCGGCGGTTATCGTTCGTGAATACGGTGATTCCGTATACAGAATTGATCTGGACCTCTGAAATATCGTCCCATTTCAGAACGGTGCTGTTTTTAGATAACTCCAAGATCTCGAGGGCCTCTTCCAAAAGCTTCGGGTCTCTTATACCATCGCCTATCAGAACCGGAAAATCAAGGCCCAGATCAAAATTTCCGGTGCCCAGCATCCTGCCTGTCCTGCTCATGTAGAGGGGCTTTCCGCTGTCGGAGAGCATGATGCAATACACTTCCTCTTCCTCCACCTCTATCTTCACCTTCTTGGGGAACTCCTTGTGAACCGATACCCTTTTAATCCAGGGGTTCGTCATGATCTCGTTCTCTACCGTTTTCTCGAAAAAGAATATGCTGCTCTCGCCCTCTCTAAGGCCGGATCTTTTGAGTATTTCCCTTCCCACGATCCTTTTGTTCCCCGTTATATCCACCTCCTCCACGGTGAACATGCCGAGCTTAAGCGATATGAAGGACGATACCCCCAGGAGGACCAGTACGACGAGGACCGAAAACAGGATGATTAACTTGCGATAGGGAATATTTCTATTATTATTTGCCAACTTTTTCCTTTCCTATGACCCTTACCTCTGTTTCGAGGGTTATTCCCCTCTTGTCGAGCGCTTCCCGCTTTGCTTTCTCTATGAGCCCAAGCACGTCGCTCGCGCTCGCGCATCCGGCGTTGACGATAAAATTCGCATGGAGCTCGGAAAACTTCGCGCCGCCGATGCCGAGGCCCTTAAAGCCGAGCTCGTCGAGGAGCTTGCCGGCGGGAATTTCCGGCGGGTTTTTAAATATAGACCCTGTGTTCGACATCTTTATCGGCTGGGTGCGGTTCCTTTTATCCATATATTCCCTGACGCTGCGCTCGATCTCCTGCGGGTCCCCCCGCCTGAGCCCGAACTTCGCCCTCGTGATTACGCTGCCCCCGGGGAGGTAGCTCTTACGGTACTCGAACTTTAAATCCCTTCTCTCGATCGGTATCTCCTCGCCGCCCTGCCAGACCCAAACCGTCTCCAACACGTCCTTAATCTCTCCCCCGTTAGCGCCCGCGTTCATGAATACGCCGCCCCCGACAGTGCCCGGGATGCCGGCGGCAAACTCAAAACCTGAAAGGCCCGCCTTAATGGTCTTGTTGAGAATCGTGCCCAGCACCGCTCCTGTCTCGGCATAAACCTTATCGTCATCCGTAATCTCGATATTTTTCAGCTTCCTCGTGGAGACGACGACCCCTTCTATACCGGCGTCGTAAACGACGGTGTTGGAGCCCGCCCCGAGCACCACCCAAGGCGCGCCCGCGCGCTCGAGTAGACCGAGAAGCTTCTTGAACTCTTCAATGTTATTAGGAGTGACTACGAGATCCGCAATACCCCCCACTCGGAGAGAGGTGTATTTATTCATCGGATAATTGTGATCGACAGCGCAGCCGATACGTTCGATCTCGCGCTCGAGGCTCATCCGATCTCCTCCGCTATTTTCTCGCCGACCGCCCAAACGTTGCCCGCCCCCAGGGTTATCACAACGTCGCCGGGCTTTACAGTATTCAGGACCGAGGAGACCAGGTTGTCGCTCCCGTTCGAGTAGAACACGTTCCTGTGTCCATGCTCCTTTACAGACTGGTAAAGCGATTTGGACGTTACCCCTTCTATGGGGTCTTCGCCCGCGGGGTATATATCCATGAGGAAAAGCACGTCTATGTCGAGGAGCACTTTGGCGAAGTCCTCGAAGAGGAGCTTCGTTCTCGAATACCTGTGAGGCTGGAAAATCGCTACGATCCTGCCGAGCCCGGAGTCCCTCACCGCGCTTATCGTCGCCCGTATCTCGTTCGGGTGATGGGCGTAATCGTCGAGGACGAGGATGTCTCGGCCCCTCCCCTTTATCTGAAGCCTCCTGTCGATTCCCCTGAACTCGCCGAGACCGTCCCTTATATCCCCGAAGCTCATGCCGAGCTCGAGGCCGACCGCTACGGCGGCAAGCGCGTTCTGGGCGTTATGCCTGCCCGGGACGCGGAGGGCGACTTTACCGAGCGCTGAGCCGTTCAGCACGGCTTCGAATTCGGTGCTGAACCCCGAAATATTAACGTTTTCAGCCCTTAATTCGGCTCCGGTGTGAAAACCGTAGGTGACCGATCTCTTTTTAAATTTTGCGGCGATCCCCATTACCCTCGGACAATCCGCGCAGAAAACCGAAAGCCCGTAAAAAGGCACCTTGTCGGCGAAGCTCGAAAACGCGGCCTCCAGCTCTCCGAGGTCCTTGTAATGATCGAGATGCTCCTCGTCGATATTGGTCAGGACCGAAATGACGGGAGAGAGAAGGAGAAAAGAGCCGTCGCTCTCGTCGGCCTCGACCACCATGAAGCTGCCCTTGCCGAGGCGCGCGTTTGTCCCGAGCGTTTTGACCTTGCCCCCGACCACTATGGTGGGGTCGAGGCCCCCGTGCGAAAGGACGGTCGAGATCATAGAAGTGGTCGTGGTCTTGCCGTGGCTCCCCGCGACGGCGATTCCGTATCTGAGCCTCATAAGCTCCGCGAGCATCTGGGCCCGCGGGATTACGGGGATGTTCAAGTTCCTCGCCTCGATGACCTCGGGGTTCCTGTCGTTCACCGCGGACGATATGACTATCACGCCCGCGCCGCGGACGTTCTCGCCGCTGTGGCCTATCGCGATCGAGGCTCCCAGGTCCCTGAGTCTCTTTACGGTGTCCGAATCCTTGAGGTCCGAGCCCGAGACCGAATAACCCATGTTCAGAAGCACCTCGGCGATACCGCTCATGCCTATGCCGCCTATACCGACGAAATGTATCCTTTTAATTTTTCCGTACACTAATTCTCTCCGGCGAGTCCAGATATTTCATCCGCTATCCGAGCCGCGGCAAACGGTTTGCCGAGAGCCGCAGCGCTCGACGCCATCGTAGTTAGTTTGTCTTTCAGGAGCAGTTTGGTCAATGCCGCGTAAAGATTTTCGGGACCGGCGTCCCTGTCCTCTACAATTAACGCGGCGCCCGCGCGCTCAAGCGCCTTAGCGTTCTCGAGCTGATGGTTATTCGTAGCGTAAGGATAAGGTATTAAGAGCGAGGGCTTGCCGAGCGCCGTGATCTCGGCAATCGTTCCGGCTCCGGACCTTCCGATTATAAAATCAGCCTCCGCGTATGCGCCCGCCATGTCGTCGATAAACCGGAGCACCCGGGCTTCGATACGCTTTTGCGCGTAGGAATCTTTTACAAGCTCGTAATCCTTGTCTCCGGTCTGGTGTATGACCCTGATATCCCCTCTCCCCAGCCTCGCAAGCGCTTCCGGGACGGATTCGTTCAGCTTGTGCGCGCCCTGGCTCCCGCCGAATACGAGTATCCTGACCGTCTCCGAACCCTTTGCTGCCTTCTCCTTCCGCAATATATCTTCCCTTACGGGGTTCCCTGTGATAACGACCTTTCCCCGGGGGAAGAACCTCGCGCTCTCCTCGAAGGTCGCGAACACCCTCTTCACGAATTTCCCGAGGATGCGGTTGGTGATGCCCGGATAGCTGTTCTGCTCGCAGATCGCGGTGGGTATGCCTCTCAGAGAGGCTGCAAGCACCATGGGACCGGAGACGTAACCCCCGACGCCCAGAACGACGTCGGGGCGGAACCGCTTTATCACGGCCATGGAATCGGAGACGCCCTTACAGGCGGAGAATAAGGCGGCTATGCTTTTGCCGACTCCTTTTCCCTTAATCCCCTGAGCGCTGATATGTTCTGCCGTGTAACCTCTTTTTGAGAGCAATTCGTTTTCCAGCCCTTTTTTTGTACCCACGAAAAGCACCACGTTAGTCCCGCTTCGCTTTAAAATTTCTTCGGCAACCGAGATTGCCGGGAATATGTGCCCCCCCGTGCCTCCCCCGGCGATTATGACCTTCATTTTATCCCGGATCTGGATACGTTAAGGATTACCCCTACCGCGGACAGGGTAGCTATCAAAGACGTCCCCCCGTAGCTGATGAAGGGGAGGGTGAGGCCCTTCGTCGGAAACAGGCCTACGGCGACGGCCATATTGATTCCGGCCTGAAGCGCGATGAGTATCACGCAGCCGAACGCCAGATAGCAGCCGAAGAGGTCGGTAGCCCTGAGAGAGACCTTGAGGCTCCTCACGAGAAGCACCGCAAAACCGATCAGGACGAGCACGATGCCGATAAATCCGAGCTCCTCGCCGATGATCGAGAATATGAAGTCCGTATGCGCCTGCGGGAGAAAAAACAGCTTCTGCGAGCTGTCGCCGAGCCCGGTCCCGTAAACCCCGCCCAAAGCGAAGGCTACGAAGGACTGAATGGCCTGGTAGCCTGAGCCGAGCGGGTCCTGCCAGGGATCGAGGAAGGACATCACGCGGTTCATCCTGTAGCCTTTCGTTATAACCGCCAGGCAGAGGAATACGATCGAAACGACGCCCACCGGCACCAGGTACTTCATCTTGACTTCGCCTATGAACAGCATGCAGAACAGAGTGACGAGCATAATTGTCGCCGTGCCGAAATCGGGCTCGAGAAGCACGAGTATCACATAAACGCCCGCAATCAATATATGGGAAGCGAATCCGACGATGAAGTTATCGAGCTTGTCCCTTTTTTTCGTAAGCGAATGCGCGAGATAGAGGACGAGTATATATTTCGAGAATTCGGAGGGCTGGAAACTGAGAAAGCCGACGTCGATCCACCTCCTCGCTCCCCCCACCTCTTTGCCTACGCCCGGAACGAGCACCGCGACCAGGAGCACGAGGCCGAGCAGATAGGCGGGGTACACGAACTTTCTGAGCAGCCTGAAATCCATCCTCATGAGCACGATCATAGACGCGAGGCCTATCGCAAGGTATATCGCGTGACGTATGAGGAAGTAGTTGGCGTTGCCGTATATCTCCATGGAATACACGGAGCTCGTGCTGTAAACCATGAGAACGCCTACCGCAGTCAAAAAGACGGCTGCGACGAGAATGCCTATATCGTAGGCCTTACCTTTCGATGAGCTGAATATGTCTAACAATGTCCTTGTACCTCCTTCCTCGTTCTTCATACGACTGAAACATATCGAAACTCGAGCATGCGGGGGAGAAGAGCACCGTGTCCCCGGGAGTCAGGTTCTCGAGCGTCTTATCCAGGGCTTCCTCAAGGGAGCCCGCAAGAGCGGTCCCTGTATTTCCGCCAAGCTCCTTCTGCATCCTGAACCTCGACTCACCGATCAGCACCATTAATTTAACCTTTCTTTCTATGGTCTCCCTGAGAGGGCCGAAGCCGACGCCCTTATCCTTCCCCCCGGCTATGAGAATAATCGGGGGAGGGAGGCTTTCGAGGGCCCGTAGGGTGGCGCCGGGACTCGTCGATTTGGAATCGTTATAGAATTTCGCACCGCGTACTTCCCCTATGTACTCGATCCTGTGAGGGAGCGGATCGAATTCCAATACCGCCTCGCGTATACGAGCCGGGTCGCATCCCGCCGCAGTAGCGGCCGCGACCGCAGCCATGATGTTCTCCACATTGTGATAACCGGGGAGCTTTATCCCCTCGAGATCGTAATATTCACCCCCGTACCTGATCCCGCGCCCGTCGTAGGACACCCCCTTCTCCCGCTCGCCCACGCCGAACGGTATCTTCTTCGATCTTATGTCCCGGACGTACCGGCCTATCTCTTCGTCGTCCGACTTGTAGATGCACCAGTCTTCCTCGGTCTGGTTCGCAAAAATCTTCATCTTGGACCTAACGTATTCCTCGAAGCTCGAATGATGGTCCAGGTGATTGGGGGAGATATTCAGTATGACGGCGACGTCCGGCCGGAACGTTTCGATGCCCTGGAGCTGGAAGCTGCTCAGTTCCAGCACGAGTATATCGTACTGCTCCCAGTCGTCGGCGATTTTTATGAGCGGGGTGCCTATGTTCGCTCCGAGGAAGACCTTCCTGCCGTTTTTCTCCAGTATGCGGGCGATGAGGGTCGATGTGGTCGTTTTCCCGTTCGAGCCGGTAACGGCGATTGTCGGCTTGCGGATGTATCTCGACGCGAGCTCGACTTCGCTAATCACCTCGATCCCGCTTCTAACGGCCTCTTGCACCGGGGGGATGTTAAACGGGACTCCGGGGCTCAATACTATCAAATCCGCCGCGAGAAACGTCTCCTTCTTATGCCCGCCTGATTCAAGCTCCACGCCCCAGGACTCGAGCATCCCCGCCTGCTCCGTAATTTTCTCCAGCGGGGAATTGTCGCTTACGGACACGTCCGCCCCCCTCTTGAGCAGGAATTTCACGGTCTCGATACCTGTCTTGCCGACGCCGACTACGAGCACTTTCCTTTCACTTAACTCCATTTGAATTTATTGCCACCGCCTTTCATGCACATACACGAATTTTATTATTGCAGTTATCTGAGCTTCAGCGTCGACAGAGCGAACAGGGAAAGAACGAGCGATATTATCCAGAACCTTATTACCACTTTGGACTCCGACCAGCCCGAGAGCTCGAAATGATGGTGGAGGGGGGCCATCCTGAACACCCTTTTCCCCGTGAGCTTGAACGACGCGACCTGTATGATAACGGACAGCGCCTCGGCCACGAAGACCCCGCCCACGAGGATCAAAAGTATCTCCTGCTTTAATATCAGCGCAACGGATCCGATCGCGGCGCCGAGCGCCAGGGACCCGACGTCGCCCATGAACACCTGGGCCGGGTGAGAGTTGTACCACAAGAACCCGAGACACGCCCCTCCCACGGCGGCAAGATAGACCGCAAGCTCCCCGCCCTCGGGGATATAGGGTATCTGGAGGTATCTGGAGAATTCCACGTGGCCTGAAAGGTAGGCGAAGATGGTATACGTCGCGGCCGCGACCGCGATCGAGCCGATCGCGAGCCCGTCGAGCCCGTCTGTGAGATTAACGCCGTTTGAAGCGCCCACCACGACTAACAGGGCGAGGGGGATATAGAACCAGCCGAGATTGATCACGGCCTTTTTGAAAAACGGGAATACGACCGACGAAAAGGAGTAATCGGAAACCTGGTTCGCGCTCACCGACATCGTAAAGCCGTGGAGATCGCTCATTATGAGAAGCACGAACAGCACCCCGAACAGTATCTGAAGCGACATCTTGACCCTCGCCTTCATGCCCTTCTTCCTCGAATATTTCATCCAGTCGTCGAGAAACCCTATAAGCGCGTAGCTCAACGTAAAAAGGAGGACCACCCATACTATTTCGCTCGTGAGATTGAGCCAGAGGAGCGATGAGAACAGTATCGCTAAAACTATAAACGCCCCGCCCATCGTAGGCGTCCCCGCCTTTGTCTTGTGCGATGCAGGTCCGTCGTCCCTGATAGTTTCCCTGAACTGCTTTTTCTTTAGGAAATTGATGAAGACCCCGCCTAAGACGATGCTGATCAGGAAAGCCGTCACGCCCGCCCCGAACGACCGGAACGTGATGTATCTGAATACGTTGAAAAGAATAAAATCGCCCTTCAGCAAATAAAGAAGGTGAAACATTTAAATACTCCTTAGACGAGCCTCTTCGTGACCTCTTCCATCCTCATCCCGCGCGAGCCCTTCACCAGCACCAGATCGCCGGGCTTTGCGATTGCGATAACAGTCCTTGCCGCCTCATCGTGCGACTCCGCGTAAAAGCAGTTCGCGCCGCTGCCGGCCCCTTCCAGAATCTTCCGCCCGAAATTTCCGCATGCGACTACGTAATCCACGCGCGCCGCCGATAGATACTCCCCGAGGCCCAGGTGCTCGGAATCGCCGCTCGCCCCAAGCTCCAGCATGTCCCCGAGCACGGCTATCGCCTTGCCCTTGCCCTTTAATCTTATAAGCTCGCTTACCGCGCTCCGCATGGAGTCGGGATTCGCGTTGTAGGTGTCGTTTATAACCCTGAAGCCGTGAGGGCTTTCCAGGACTTCGAGCCTCATGTGAGCTGGTGTAAAACCCCGGAGGCCTTCGGTAATCTCGTCCTTCCCGCATCCGAACGAAAGCGCGATACCGGAGGCGCAGAGGGCGTTCATCACGTTATGCATCCCGATGCAGTTTATCCTCACGGGGAATTCGCTCCCTTCCGCGCGCATACGGAAATTTATCCCGGAGAAGCCGTCCTGCTCCACATCACTCGCCGTAAGGTCGGCCTCTTTCGATACCATGCCGTATGTAATCTTCCTGCAATCCGTATTTGCGGCAATGCCGACTATCCGCGGGTCGTCCGCATTCACGACAAATACCCGGTCCCCCCGGAACCCTTCGACGAGCTCGCCCTTGGCCCTGGCCACGCCTTCGAGCCCCCCGAGTTTTTCCAGATGCGCTCTTCCTATGTTCGTGATCGCGCCCGTGTCCGGGAGCGCAATCTCGGCGAGCCTTCCGATCTCGCCGAAATCGTTCATTCCCAGCTCCACAACCGCGGCTTTGTAGCTCGCGTCGAGCATGAAGAGCGTAAGGGGAAGCCCGATAAGGTTATTGAAATTCCCCGTATTCTTTAGCGTCGGGTATCCGAGTGAAACAATGCTCCAGGCCATTTCCTTTGTGGTAGTTTTGCCGTTTGAGCCCGTGATGGCCGCGAGCTTAAGCTCAGGGAAGCTCTTCCTCCACTCGCAGGCGAGATCGCCGAGCGCTTTGAGGGTGGACGGCACCTGAATAAACAGCTTCCCGTCGTTGTGCGCTCTTGCGCCGTCTTCGATTACCGCCCCGGCCGCGCCCTTTTTCAGCGCCTCGCGGACATATTCATGCCCGTCATGATTATCGCCTTTAAGCGCAAAGAATATTTCTCCGGCCCTTATATTCCTCGAATCGGTGCTTACGCCCGAAAAATCGCCCTGCCCCCGGCCGGAGACGAGCTTTCCCTTGGTTGAATTGAGAACGAAGTCCAATCCGAGCATTTTATTATCGAAAAACTAATTCAGCATCTCCTTTAATATATCCCCGGCGACTGTCCTGTCGTCGAACGGGAACTTGGTCGTGCCTATAATCTGATAGTCCTCGTGCCCTTTGCCGGCTATGAGTACCGTATCCCCGGCGCGGGCCATGTGGAGGGCCTTTTTTATAGCTTCCTTCCTGTCGGACACCATGAAATAGGGTTTATCGCCGGAGGGGGATTCAAGGACGCCCCTCTCGATTTCATCTAAAATTTGCTCCGGGGGCTCGGTACGCGGGTTATCCGACGTAACTATAAGGATATCGGAAAGCTCCCTGCCTATGACGCCCATTTTGGGCCTCTTGGTCCTGTCCCTGTCCCCGCCGCATCCGAATACAAGAATGACCGTGCCTTCCGTCAGCGGTCTGACGGCGCGAAGCACGTTCTTGAGCGCGTCAGGGGTATGCGCGTAATCCACCAGAACCTGAAAGCCGAGGGGATTTTCAACCCTTTCCAGCCTCCCGGGGACTGCGGGGAATCCGGCAATCGCCTCTTCCGCGGATCCCGCCGAGCAGCCGAGCGAGAGCGCCGCGGATACAGCGGCCAGGATATTGGACAGATTATGCTCCCCGAAAAGAGGGGATTTTATTTCGAGGCTCCCGCGGGGAGTTTTCAAGCGCGCGCTTATGCCTTCCTCCGACACTCTGTAACTTTCGGCGAACACCGAGGCCTTTTTGTTCATAATGGAGTAGGTGACGACCGTACCGGGCGCTTCTTTCACGATTTCGATTCCGTACGGGTCGTCAATGTTGATTACGGAGAATTTGTCCTTCTTCCCGCTCTCGCGCAGGAGCTCGGTAAAGAGCCTCTTCTTCGCGTTGAAGTAATTCTCTATAGTCCCGTGATAATCCAGGTGATCCTGGGTCAGGTTGGTAAAGACAGCGGCATCGAATTGGCATTCCAGCACCCTTTTTCTGTCTACCGCATGGGAAGACACTTCCATCGCCACCGTATCAACTCTCGAATCCCGCATTTCTCTGAACATCCTCATAAGATCAAGCGATTCCGGCGTCGTCATCGGAGCTTCGGCTTTTTTATCACCGTACCTGTACTCGATCGTGCCGATGACGCCCGGCCTTTTGTTCTCCTTCTTCCAGATGGACTCGAGGAGATATGTAATCGTCGTTTTTCCGTTCGTGCCCGTCACGCCCGCAAGGCACAGCTCTCCCGTAGGATGACCGTAAAAATTAGCAGACACCTTCGCAAGCGATTCCCTCGAATCCCCTGCCTCTATAACGGAAATCCCGGGAAGGGAGCTCCCGGGCGCATCCTCCACCAATAGAGCCTTCGCGCCGTTCTTAACCGCCGACTCAATGTATCTGTGGCCGTCGGTCTTTTCTCCCTTTAATGCGACAAACAGGTATCCATCCTTAACTTTATTCGAATCGACCGCAATACCTGAAATCTCCAACCCGTCGTTTCCATCGAACTTTTTTATCCGTAATCCTCGTATTAATTCCGTAAGTATCATATATTCTGTTTAAGCTCTATAGAACATACCATACCTTCCTTGATCCTATCGCCCGGCAGCGGGCTCTGGTTAGTTACGTATCCGCTTCCCTTAACGTTAACCTTGATGCCTTCCTGTTCGGACCATTTAAGTATGTCCCTTACGCTCTTTCCGCTGAGGTCGGGCATGACCTTCGCGCCCACGAGCTCCTTCCTGGGCGAGACGCCCATATGGAAGAGCACTTTCTCCGCGATTTGTTTAAATATGGGGGCGGAGACCGAACCGCCGTGCGTCATTACCTTCGGAGCTTCGACTACGACCACGAGGGTTAGCTTCGGGTCGTCCGAAGGGGCGAACCCGATGAAGGACGCGATATACCGGTCTTGATAATATCCCCCGTTAACCGGGTCCGGCATCTGCGCCGTCCCGGTCTTCCCGGCGACTTTATAGCCGGGAATAGCCGCCTTCTTTCCCGTCCCCTCTTCCACCACCCGCTCCAGTATCCGGGTCATTTCCATGCTCGTATCGTACGAGATAACGCGGCTTTCGACTTCCGGTTTAGTTTCCCTTATAACGTTTCCGTCGGCGCTGATTATCTCTTTAACTATATACGGCTTCATGAGATAACCGCCGTTGGCGACCGCGGACAGCGCGGACGCGAGCTGGAGCGCCGTGACGGAAATCCCCTGACCGAAAGAGATCGTGGCAAGCTCTATCTTCCCCCAGGATTTCGGGCTTGCGAGTCTCCCGCCCGATTCGCCGGGGACATCGATCCCGGTCTTGTCGCCGAATCCGAATTTTTTCAGATAGCTATAGTATTTCTCCTTTCCCAAAAGCTCCCCAATCTTTGAAGCTCCGATATTGCTCGATACCCTTACCACATCGGCGAGGGTAAGGGTCCCGTAGGGTTTTACGTCCCTTATGATCTTGGCGCCCACCTGTCTCCTTCCGGCCTCACAGTAAAATTCGGTATCCGGGGTCGCCACTTTTTCCTGAAGCGCGCTTGAGGTAAGGAACACCTTCATGGTGGATCCGGGCTCGTAGGAGTACCAGACCGGGAGGTTCCTCCTGTAGTCGAGCGGGTAATCGCCGTACTTGTTCGGATCGAGAAACGGGTAGGACGCCATCGCCAGCACTTCCCCGGTCTCGGGGTCGAGCAGTATGGCCATTCCTTTCTCCGCGTTCATCTTTTCTATACCGTCTTTCAACTCCCGCTCAACTATATGCTGAATCTGGGAGTCTATCGTCAGGATAATATCGTGGCCCGCGGTCTTCGCTTCGCCGAAGTCGGCGACTATATCGGGGTTGTTAATAATCTTTCTTCCACGCGCGTCTCTTTGAAGCGTGATCTTTCCGGGCTTCCCGATCAGGAGCCCGTCGTAACGGTATTCTATGCCCTCCACGCCTGTGGAATCGATATTGGTAAAACCGAGGACCTGCCCCATAAGGGTCCCGTTCGGATACACGCGCTTGGGCTCTTCAATGAAGCCGATCCCCTCGAGCTTCATAGCCTCGAGCTCGGTTGTGATCGACGGATCGACGAGCCTGTCTATCCAGACGAACGAGGATTTCGATGTGAGCTTCTGGAGCAGGCTCTTTTCCGGCATCCCGAGCTTGGCCGACAGCATTTTCGACAGCTCAGCCGGGTTCTTCACCGCATACGGGTTGGCGAAAATGGACTTGATCTCGACGTTGACGGCGAGCTCCTTACCGTTCCGGTCGAGGATTTTTCCGCGGCGGGGGAGAAGGGTCGAGCTCCCCTCGTGCTGCTTTCTCGCGATAGCGAACGCGCGATCACGATCGAGGACCTGAAGGTCCAGGGCCTTGATACATACGGACAAAAAGAGGACGAGCATAAAACCCCCGACGACCACAATCTTCCATTTCGGCCTGTCGAGGTCCCTTCCCAGAGAAATTCTCTTTGAGCTCTTTTTGGGCTTCATTTTTTACTATCAGCGACCGTGGTCTCCTCCACGTAAATTATGTCTTCCTGAGTCGGATACTTGAACCCCATTTCCAGAGCCGCCTGCTCGAGCTTGTCGGGCGACTTCGCCTTCATAAACTCCGACTGAAGTATCCGTTTCTCCTTCAGTAGCTCGTTGGTCTGTTTGTTATTGCGGGAAATGTCATAACCCAATTTCAATTCCTCGACTTTAAACCTGACATAGAAAAGAGAAAGAGCGACGGCGATCAGCACTATTATTACAAAGCCGGTCGACAAACCGGTTTTTTCGGATTTTTCCTTTTCCCTCGAGCCGAGGACTTTAACGTGAGCCATTCCTACACCCTTTCCCCAACCCTCATTTTTGCGCTTCGCGCCCTGGGGTTGTTCATAATCTCTTCGTCGCCCGGGATTACAGGCGAGCGGGTGACGACCTTGAGGATCCTTTTCCTGCCGCAGCCGCATACCGGCATATCCGGAGGACACACGCATGGGGACGCCATCTTGAGAAAGCTCGTTTTAACAAGCCTGTCCTCGAGCGAGTGAAAAGAGATGATGACGAGTCTTCCGCCGGTTCTGAGCCTGGTTACGGCTTTCCCTATGAACTCTCTGATATTCTCAAGCTCGTTGTTGACTGCTATGCGGAGCGCCTGAAATGTCTTGGTCGCCGGGTGTATCCGGGCGGGATGAAATTTCTTCGGGATCGCGAGAGAAACAACCCTGGCGAGCTCGGCGGATGTCTTGATGGGACCCTCTTTCCTGGTCTCGACGATTCTTTTGGCGATCCTCCTCGACCACTTCTCCTCTCCGTACATTTTTAATACCCTCGATATCTCATCCATGGTCATTTCGTTTACGAGGTCGTACGCCGTAAACCTGAGTCTCGGGTCCATCCTCATATCGAGAGGCTCTTCCCTCATGAAGCTGAACCCCCTTTCGCTCGATTCGATCTGGTAGGAGGACATTCCGAGGTCGGCGATAATGCCGTCGACTTCCCTTATATCGAGGCTGTCGAGAACCTTGTCCACGTCGGAGAAATTACTATTGCGGTAGATAACATGGCCGTTGTATCTGGAGAGCGCCTCGCGGGATATGGAAATCGCCTCCTCGTCAACGTCGAGTCCTATGACGAGCGATCTGGAGTTAGTGCAATCGAGTATGGATTTGGTGTGGCCGCCCATACCCAGGGTGGCGTCCACGTATATCCCCTCGGGGCGGGTTATCAGGCAGCTCACAACCTCTTCGCTGAGAACCGGCAGATGGATCGGTTTGGGTACTTCCATGACGGCGTTTTCCATGTCCTTATAGTCCTTGTCCCGCAAGTATCTCCCGGCTCTTCTTGAATTCTTCGTATGCGCGGCCCTGCTCTTCCTCTTCCCAGACTTCCTTTGACCAGATTTCAATCCTCGTCAGCATGCCGAGCATGATGACCTCTTTGTCCAGGCGGGCGTGGGTCCTGAGCGGCTGGGGAATGAGGACTCTGCCCTGACCGTCGAGAGGACAGTCGACGGCGCCCCCCATAAGGTATCTCAGGAAGGAAATTACCTCCTGCTTGAACTGCGGGAGGGAGGACACTTTTTTCTCTATCTCGTTCCATTCCTTGAGGGGATAAGCGACCAGGCATTTATCAAAATTTGTAATAATCAAGGTCTCGTCCGCGTATTTATCCCTGCACACTTCCCGAAACTTCGCAGGGATACTAACGCGTCCTTTGTCAGTCATAGTATGTTCGTATCGTCCTCGGAACATATCATACCATCTTATGCCACTTTATGCCACTGACAACCACTATATAACTTAGTCTTAAGTTTGTCAAGTAAGTTTATGATATTTCTCAATTTTTTAGCTAATTCGAAGGTTTTTAATAAAAACTTCCATTTATAACTTATGTATTGGCTCGAAAAACGCAGGTTTTCGGGTAATACCGGAGACGAACGCTTTAATAATGCACGATAATAGCCTGTCATATAAGGAAATATTGTCCGTCGAACTCCGGCTTGTAAAAAATGTAATAATGCCAATCCGTACCACCGGATGCCTAAAGTCGTAATAGATATTTATTTAATCGGTGAAAATTGTCCGGCAGGAATCGGAAATGTGATTAAAGTTGTATATAATCTTGTACTTCAATTCACTGTAATCGAATTTATGCCTACTATATCGATAAAGCTCAAAAATAACAGCGAATCCGTATACTTCCAATCCATCCTGGGCACGTATTCACACATAGCCTGGGCAAGGACGGATGACCCGGAATCGGGGATTATTCAGGTGATTCCGACCGAGGACCTTCTCGAGGAAGCCCGAAATATACTTGAAAGGTTGAAAAAAGAGATTGAATTCGAGGAGGTTGGACCGGGCGGGGAGCGGATCTGACGCTGCGCCGGCCCTCTCGCGTATGAGGGAAAGAGAACAAATTACACGCTCAGTCGGAATGGTCGGTTTGATAACCATTCTCAGCCGTATCGCGGGTTATCTCAGGGACATGGTAATGGCCTATTACTTCGGCGCGACGACCTTTACCGACGCATACTGGATTGCCTACAGAATACCGAACCTCCTCAGGAGGCTCCTGGCGGAGGGCTCCCTGACAATATCATTCATACCGGTTTTCACGGAGACTCTGGAAAAACAGGGGAAGGAAGAAGCAAAGAAGGTATCCGACATAGTATTCACAATTTTATTTGTAATCCTCATCGCCGTCTCCATACTCGGCATCCTACTCTCGCCTTATATCATCAAGCTCTTCGCATACGGCTTCGATCAGAAGACATTCGAAATCGCGGTGAGCCTCAACAGGGTGATGTTCCCTTACATCTTTTTCGTCTCCCTGGCCGCTCTGTGCATGGGGGTTCTGAATTCTCTGAGAATGTTCTTCGCCCCCGCATTTTCCCCGGTGCTGCTGAATATCGCGACTATCGCAGCGATATTCGCCCTGCATAGTCACTTTAAGCTGCCGATTTATTCGGCCGCCATCGGGGTGGTAATCGGAGGCATCCTCCAGCTCGTGCAGCAGTTCCCTTATCTGCACATCAAGGGCTTCATGTTCAGCTTCACAAAAAACCTGCGGCATCCCGCCGTCAAGCGTATAGCGCTGCTTCTCGTACCCCAGCTCTTCGGGCTCGCCGTATATAACCTCAACCTGATAGTCAGCTCCCAGTACGCCTCCTACATGTCGGCGGGCACCATCTCTTACCTCTATTACGCGGAGAGGCTCACGGAGTTTCCCCTGGGAATAATCGCGGTATCGATAGCGACGGTGCTTCTTCCGAGTCTCTCGAGTTATGTCAGCAAAGGAGACTACGAACAATTTCACAGCACCTATACCTTTACCCTCAAGCTCCTGCTCCTCATATTGATACCGTCGCTTGCCGGGCTCGTCGTCCTCAGGGTCCCCATATGCAACATCCTCTATCAAAGAGGGGAATTCACATACGAGGCGACGCTGGCTACCGCCCAGACCCTGTCAGGATACTGCTTCGGGCTCTGGGCTGTCGGCGGGTTAAGGGTAACGGCCCCGGCGTTCTACGCGATGCAGGATACGAAGACCCCGGTCGTGGTCGCGTTTTTCGCCTTTATCCTGAACGCGGCGCTCGGCTATGTGCTCGGGTTTACGCTCAAGCTCGAACACACGGGGCTCGCGCTCGCGAACTCGGCCTCATCCGTATTCAACTTCCTCGCGCTCATATACCTTCTGGAAAGGAGGACGGGGAGCCTGAAGGCGAAAACGATCGTCGTCTTCTGTCTTAAAATGATAGTCGTCTCGGCGGTGATGGCGGGAGCGGCCTGGAAAATCTCGACTTACTCGGACTGGACGGGCTCGGCCTTTTCCATCACTAAGGTAGCGGTGCTGGCGCTCTCGATAGGCGCCTCGGGAATCGTATTTCTTGTTCTCACTAGGGTTTTTAGGATAGAAGAGGCCCGGTTCCTGATGAACCTGCTAAGAAGGAAAATGCCGGGGGGAGAGGCGGTCGACATAGCCTCCCCCCGCACATGATTTCGCAAATTCCAACGTACGGCGCAGAAACCGAAATTAACGGAGGCGTGCGCGCAGGGTGTTGAAGGTCCGTGTTTCAATTATTCCCGCTATGTTATGATTTTATTTGCCGGGCCCGGATATGGCGGCAATGGGCGGGGTTGTCCGGATTTTAAGACCGGCGGAAGACTTTCTTGACTCCGATTTCATGTATCGAGTAATATCAAACTGTCATGACCGAAGATAACAGCTCGACCGAAGAGGAACTCGGTAAATTCGAGGAAAAGTACGCGAGAATCCTGTCTCAGGACCCTTCGTCGGTCGCTTTTATTTTTCTCGCGCAGGTCCTGTATAAGCAGGGGAAAGTGGACAAGGCCATTAATGTATTGATCAACGGATTAAGATATAATAAGAAAAGCGTAACCGGCAGGTTCCTGCTGGGAAAGATCTATTACGACAGGTGGCTCATAGAACAGGCGAAGAGGGAATTCCGGGCCGTCGTGGAGCTGGCGCCCGACAATCTCGCCGCCTGTAAAATGCTCGTACAGATCCACAGGAGCGAGGAGGCCTTCGAGAAGGCGCTTGAACTGCTTAAAACAGCTTCGGCGTACCATCCGCACGACGGCTCCATAGCGACCGAGATCAGGGAGATCGGAGACCAGCTCGCTCGCGCGGAAAAAAAGGAGAAGGAGTTTCAGGCCGCCAGAGAAGGCATAAAAAGGGCTCTCGAATCGAAGAGTCCCGAGGAGCTCGACTCGGGTCCGAATAAAAACGAGAAGGAGATGTTCACGGAGACCATGGCCGATCTTTACTTCGGCCAGGGGCTTTATGAAAAGGCGTGCGGGGTCCTGGAGAAGATGCTTGAGAGCGATCCCGGAAACGAAACGGTCAGGAAGAAGCTCGGAAAATCGAGACTCTACATGATAAATAAAAGAGCGGGGTTACTCTCGGGAGAGTAGAAGCGCACATGAAGATTCTGATAATACACGGACCTAACTTAAACATGCTGGGAAAGCGCGAGCCCTCTATTTACGGGGCCAGCACGCTCCAGGAAATTAACAGACTCCTCAAGGAGGAGGCAAAGGGGCTCGGCGTCAAGACCGAAGTGTTCCAGTCCAATTCCGAGGGGGAAATCGTCGGCAGGATACAGGACGCCATGAAAAAATCTGACGGAATCCTCATAAATCCCGGGGCCTATACGCACACGAGCATCGCGATCCGCGACGCCATACTGTCGGCGGGGCTGCCCGCGGTCGAAGTCCATCTCTCGAATATTTACAAAAGAGAAGACTTCAGACAGAAGTCTTATATTTCGGGTGTTTCCGTGGGAGTCGTATCCGGCTTCGGAGCCGACAGCTATATCCTGGGACTAAGAGGGCTTGTGAACCACCTCAGGGGCCGGGATTCGAGCTGAATATCCGATACAGCCGGCCAATCGTGAGAATGAGCGCCTCGTCCTCTCCGCCCACGCAGCCCTAATCGAATTATTCACGACTATACGATTTCCAATTCTATGAAGAAACACTGGACGATAAGAAAAGAAAACGCGAAGCTCAGGGACAAGATTTCGAAAAACCTTCAAATCTCGCCCCTTACTGCTCAAATACTAATAAACAGGGGGATAGAGAACGAAGCGGAGGCAAACCTTTTCCTCAACAGCACGCTTTTCGACCTCCCTTCCCCTTTCCTTATGAAAGGGATGGAGAAGGCCGTCGAAAGGATTAAGCGCGCTATCGGGAGCAGGGAAAAAATCGCCATATACGGGGATTACGACGTGGACGGGGTCACGTCGACCGCACTCTTCTATACGTTCCTTAAATACCTAGGCGCGGACGTGGTCTTCTATAACCCGGACAGGCTCAAGGAAGGATACGGGGTCAATATAGAGGCCGTGAGAAAGCTGGTTAGTGAAGGAGTGACCCTTATCATATCCGGGGACTGCGGAATAACGGCGATAAGAGAGGTGGAGGAAGCCAAGAGGCTCGGGGCGGATTTTATAGTCACCGACCACCATAAACCCCCGCAGGAGCTTCCGGACGCGGTGTCCATATTGAACCCGCAGCTCTCAGACTGCAGGTATCCGGGGAAATCGATTGCGGGCGTGGGCGTGATTTTCAACCTGGCGGTCGCGTTGAGACGCGCGCTCCGGGAGGACGGGTTCTTCGGCACGAGCGAGCCCAACCTCGCTGATTACCTCGATCTCGTCGCCCTCGGGACGGTAGCCGACTGCGCCCCGCTCACGGACGTCAACCGTATATTCGTGAAGGAAGGAATAAAGAGGATGGAGAACCCGAAGAGGACTGGCCTGCTGGCGCTCAAGGAGGCGAGCAGCATCTCAGGCGTCGTGAACTCTTACGACCTCGGTTTCAAGCTCGGCCCCCGTATAAACGCATCGGGGAGGATGAGCAGCGCGGGGAAGGCGGTCGAGCTGTTTATTTCGGACGACATGGAGCTCGCGAGGGAAATCGCTAAAACGCTCAGCCGGGAAAATTCGAGCAGGCAGAATATAGAAGGAGAAATTTTCGCCGACGCGGTCAGACAGGTCGAATCGGAGCCGGGAATTCTAAAGGCAGGTTCGATAGTGCTCGCCTCACGCGCGTGGCACCCGGGGATTATAGGGATCGTGGCGTCGAGGATCGTCGAGAGGTACAAAAAGCCCGCGATCCTCATCGCGATCGACAAGAACGGACTCGGAAAGGGATCGGGACGGAGCGTCGAGGGCGTAAACATATACAGCGCCTTATCCGAATGCAGCGAGCTGTTCGAGCAGTTCGGGGGACACGAGCAGGCGGCGGGGCTGTCGATCAGGGAAGAAAAAATAGAGCGGTTCAGGTCGATGTTCGACAAATCGATCGCGGACTCGGGCCACGCTTACGAGCCCAGGCTGAATATAGACTGCGAGGTGGAGCTCGACCAGATCACGGACGCGCTCATCACCGAATTCGGGCTGCTCGAGCCCTTCGGGATTGGGAACCCCGAGCCCGTGTTAATCGCCCGCTCGGTCGAGCTTGTCTCGCAGCGTCTCTTCAAGGACAAGCACATGGGCCTCAGAGTGAGGCAAGGGAATAAGTCATTCGACGCGATCTGGTTTAACACGGGCGGAGACACGGAGCTGCCGGGCAGGATCGATCTCGCATTCACCCCGGAATTCAACAAGTGGAACGGCAAAAAAGACATTAGGCTCAGAGTGTTGGACGGGAGCTGGTAGCCCTTCAGGAAATACCGCGCGAATGAGTTAACCGAATTCCAGCTATATTAATATGCGCAGGATCAAGATTCAAAGGGAGGCTTCAACATGTCGTTAAGACCGGGTCTGCAAAATATAAATTTCATATACCCGATATTGATCATCGTAATAATTATTCTGGCCACGAGCTCGTTCGTAATCGTCGACAGCGGCCACGTGGGCGTCATAAGGACGCTCGGAGCGGTGCAGCCGATCCCGCTTTCCGAGGGGTTCCATTTAAAGAAACCGTTCGTGGATAATATCGAGCAGGTGGATATCAGGCTGACGAAGGCGCAGTCGAAATCGGCGGCCGCTTCAAAGGACCTGCAGACGGTGGAGACCCAGGTGACGGTGCAGTACTCGATCATGGGTCCGGCCGCTCCGGAGACCTTTCAGAAAATAGGGAACCGCGACGTGGTGGCCGCGACAGTGATAGAGCCCGCCATACAGGAATCCGTAAAGGCGATAACGGCTCAATACACCGCGGAGCAGCTGGTAACCAAGCGGGCGGAGGTCAAGCTCCAGATACAGGAGGCGATAGACAACTTCATCGACGTGACCTTGAAGGATAAGAACGTCCCGACGGCACTCAAGATCTCAAACGTCGCAATTACCGATTTTGAATTCTCGGACGAGTTCAACAGGGCGATCGAGCTTAAGGTCAAGGCAGAGCAGGAGGCGCTGCAGGCCAAGAACGAAAAGACCAAGCGAGTCACCCAGGCCGAAGCCGCATACCAGGAACAAAAACTCGCTGCGGACGGCGCGGCTTACGATATCGAGGCCAGATCGAAAGCCAAGGCGGACGCGATAGAGCGGGAAGCCAAGGCGCTTAAGAACAACCCGGAACTAATTCAGCTGAGGCTGTCCGAGAAATGGGACGGCACGCTCCCGAAGTTCACGGGAGGAGAGACGATCCCGTTCATTAACGTCGAATCCGTAATCAACGATAAGAAGTGAGTATGGGGGAATCCCGGGAAGAGTAAGGGCCCGATGGCCGCAGCTATTCTTGATAATCCTCAACACCCGGACATGTGCAGACGAGGTTCCTGTCTCCGTAGGGATTATTGATCCTGCCCACGGGGGGCCAGAACTTATTCTCCCCGACGAAGGGAAGCGGGAACACGGCCTCTTTCCTGGTATAGGGATGGCTCCAGTTGTCGCCCGCCGCTTCACCTGCCGTGTGAGGGGCGTTCTTGAGCACGTTGTCCTCGCGGTCGGCGGTCCCTTCCGAGATATTCCTGACCTCTTCGCCGATAGCGATCAGCGCGTCGCAGAACCGGTCGAGCTCGTCTTTCGCTTCGCTCTCGGTGGGCTCTATCATCATGGTCCCGGCGACGGGCCAGGAGACCGTGGGGGCGTGGAAGCCGTAATCCATGAGCCTCTTCGCGACGTCCTCGACCTCTATGCCCGCGTCCCTTTTAAACCGTCTCAAATCGAGTATGAATTCGTGAGCGACCCTTCCGCGTGAGCCCGTATAAAGGACGTCATAAATTTTTTCGAGTCTCGATTTTATATAGTTGGCGTTCAGTATGGCGTATTTCGTCGCGTCCGTAACGCCGTCCCTGCCGAGCATCCTGATATAGGCGTAGGATACGAGCAATATGCTGGCGCTGCCCCAGGGGGCGGACGCCACCGCGGGGATGGATTTCTCTCCCCCGGTCTTTACCACCGGGTGGCCGGGGAGGTACGGCGCGAGGTGCCTGCGCGCGCATATCGGGCCCATTCCGGGGCCTCCGCCGCCGTGAGGGATGCTGAACGTCTTGTGCAGATTGATGTGGCAGATATCGGCGCCTATCATCGAGGGGTTCGTCAAGCCCGCCTGAGCGTTCATGTTGGCCCCGTCCATATACACCTGCCCGCCGTTTTTGTGGACGATCGAGCATATCTCTTTAATTTTCTCCTCGAAGACGCCGTGCGTCGACGGGTATGTAACCATGAGAGCGGCGAGCTCGTCCCTGTGTTCTTCCGCTTTTTTCCTGAGCGAGCCCAAGTCGATGTTCCCCCTGTCGTCGCAATCGACGACTACCACCCTCATGCCGGCCAGAGCGGCGCTCGCGGGGTTAGTGCCGTGCGCGGAGGAAGGGATGAGGGCGACGTTTCTCCCGTTCTCGCCCCTGTCCCTGTAATAAGCCCTTATGACCATCAGCCCCGTATACTCGCCCTGGGCCCCTGAATTGGGCTGGAGAGAAACCGCGGGGAACCCCGTGATCACGGATAAAAAGCCCTCGAGCTCTTTGAATATGCGCAAGTACCCGCGGGTCTGATCCGCGGGCGCGAAGGGATGCAGCTTCGAGAACCCGGGCCATGTCACAGGGATCATTTCCGAAGTCGCATTGAGCTTCATCGTGCAGGACCCGAGCGGTATCATGGACGTGGTGAGCGAAAGGTCCTTGCGCTCGAGTTTCTTTATATACCTGAGCATCTGCGTTTCCGAATGATAGCGGTTGAACACGGGATGCGTCAGGAAAGCGCTATCGCGCGCGAGCCCGGGCGGGAGAGCCGAATCCGGCCCGCCGGGATCGATGTTTATACCGTCCGCGCCCGACTCGGCGCCGAGCGCTCCCGAAAAGACCCTGACGATATTCAGGAGGTCGTCACGCCCGGTCGTCTCGTCGAGCGATATGCCTATATGACCGCCGCCGATGTAGTTGAAATTTATGCGGGACTTTTCGGCGGCCGCTCTTATCCTGTTTAATAGATCCCCCGAACCCTGTCCGAGGTCGATTTTCAATGTATCGAAGTAATGACTGTTCTTCTGGCTCAGGCCCAGCCTGCGGAGCTCGCGTTCGAGAACGCGCGCGGAGTCGTGGATTTTCCGGGCAATCGCGAGGAGTCCCCGCGGTCCGTGATAAACGGCGTACATCGAGGCCATGATGGCGAGGAGCGCCTGCGCGGTGCAGATGTTCGAGGTCGCTTTCTCCCTTCTTATGTGCTGCTCCCTCGTCTGAAGGGCCATTCTGTAGGCGGGGTTTCCGTGAGAGTCGATCGAAACCCCTATAATCCTGCCCGGCATCTGACGCGCGTATTCCTCGCGCGTCGTGAAATAGGCCGCGTGGGGTCCGCCGAACCCGAGAGGTACGCCGAATCTCTGCGCCGAGCCGACCACCGCATCGGCCCCGAACTCGCCGGGCGGTTTAAGGAGAGAGAGCCCGAGGAGGTCCGCGGCCACGGCCACGAGCGCGCCCCGTTCATGGGCCACGCGTATAAAATCCGAATAGTCGCAAACCCCGCCGTCCGAATCGGGATACTGAACGAGCGCGCCGAACACCCCGCCGCCGAATTCGAACTCGTTGTGGTCTCCGACAACGAGGCTGATCCCGAGGGGCGCGGCGCGGGACCTGAGGACATCGATGGTCTGGGGAAAACATTTATCGGAAACGAAGAAAACGTTCGAGGCGGCGTCCGATTTCTTATCGGCGACGCGGTGGAGCATGGTCATGGCCTCCGCAGCGGCCGTCCCCTCGTCGAGCAGAGAGGCGTTCGCGATGTCCATGCCCGTGAGGTCCACGATCATGGTCTGGAAATTAAGGAGGGCTTCAAGGCGTCCCTGTGAAATCTCGGCCTGGTAAGGCGTGTACTGCGTATACCAGCCGGGGCTCTCGAGTACATTCCTCTGTATCACCCCGGGCGTGACGCAGTCGTAATAACCGAGTCCGATGTACGACTTATAGACCTTGTTCCCGTCCGCTATCTTTTTTAAATCCTCGAGGAGAGCGAACTCGCTTACTCCCTCAGGGAGGTTCAATTGTTTTTTCAGTCTGATGGACGACGGGACCGTCTCTTCTATCAGCTCATCCAGGGACCCGGCGCCGACCGCGTCGAGCATCTCGCCGAGCTCCGCCCGGTCCGGGCCGATGTGTCTGTCCGCAAATGTACGGTATCCGTCCTTGGGAGTTTTCATAAGCGTTGCGAAATAAACCAGAATTTATATTAATTAACGCAGGGAAATTGTCCGAATGTACGGATTCGAGCCGGATGCCCGAAAGCAAAGTACGGCAGGAACCTGTCTTTCAATTCTATTCTTCCATTTCCTTCTCTACATATTCCGCATAATCCTCGAAATTCATCAAATCCTTTAGCTCGTTCGGATCGTAAGGCCTCACCTTGATCATCCACCCCTCTCCGTAAGGGTCTCCGTTAATAATTTCGGGAGAGTCGAGAAGCACCTCGTTCACTTCCACCACGTCGCCGCTCACCGGGGCATAGAGATCGGACACGGCCTTGGTCGATTCCACGGCGCCGAACGGGTCGCCCTTGGTTATTTCGTCTCCCTCGCTGGGAAGCTCGATATAGACGATCTCGCCGAGAGCGTCCTGCGCGTAATCCGTAATACCGATCACGAGCAAATCTCCTTCTTCCATCGCCCACTCGTGGTCAGTGGTATATTTAAGCTCATCCGGTATTTGCACCATCGTCAGATCTCCTTAATTAGCATCCTTTTTGTAGAAGGGAATTTTAACCGCCCTCGCCTCCCTGTAAGTAGCCCTAATCTCGATTGTTATTGTGTCGCCGATTTCGACATCACTTGTTAGATAACCCATCCCTATAGATTTTTCAAGGCTCGGGGACAAAGTGCCGCTTGTAACCGTACCTATCCGTACGTTGTCTTTAAACACCCCGTACCCCTCTCTCGGTATTCCCCGGTCAATCATTTCAAACCCGTATATCCGGCGCTTAATCCCCTCCGCGAGCGCCCGGTCAAGCGCCTCTTTGCCGATAAATTCGCCCGAGTCCATCTTCACGTACCTTCCGAGACCGGCCTCGAAGGGGTTGACCTCGTCATTTATCTCGTGCCCGTAAAGAGAGTAACCCATATCGATCCTGAGCGTGTCGCGAGCCCCAAGCCCGCAGGGCTTGACGTCGGGCCCACCGGCCTCCGTTATGCCGTTCCAGAGCTCGACGCCCCCCTCCCAGGGTGAAAATATCTCGAACCCGTCCTCCCCTGTATACCCTGTCCTCGCAATTATCAGCTCCATACCATGCCACGAATAAGGAAGAAAATGAAACCTCCTCAACGAACCGAGGCCTGCGGACAGGCATCTCGATAAAATATCCTCCGAGCGCGGACCCTGTAACGCGATCTGGGAGAATTCGGGGCTCCTGTCCTCGATCTCCACGTCATAATTGTCATTGGCCCCGATTATCCAGTCGTAGTCTTTGGCCGTATTCGATGCATTTACGCAGAATATATAATGCTCGTCAGAGAGCTTGTATAAAATCACGTCGTCCACTACCCCGCCGGTATGGTTGCAGAATAACGTGTACTGAGCCTGCAAATCCTTAACGCCGGAGACGTCGTTTGTGGTTATCCGCTGGCAGAAGAGCTCGGCTTCCTTTCCCCTAATCTCTATCTCGCCCATATGGCTCACATCGAAAAGCCCCGCGCTTCGTCTCACAGCGAGATGCTCTTCCCTGAGGCCCTCGTATTGAACGGGCATCTCCCATCCGGCAAACTCGACTATCCTCGCTCCCAGCTGCCGGTGGATGGGGAACATCGCCGTTCTCTTCAATTTCACACTAATTGTTTAACAACTCAGGATGGGATTGTCAATAATGCGGGGGGTAAATATTCGGGAGGTCCCTCCGCGAACGGACGATTCGAGCCCGGGGCGCGTCAACGGGACCAGTCAATTAGAATTATTATTTTTCCGAAGGATTACAGAAATAAATTATCGGGAAGGAGAAAAACTCGAGAATTTCGGGTTTATCGCCGAGCGGCAGTTATTCGGCCCCAAAGGTCGTGACTACGTCCCTGTATCTCACAGGTACGAAGTCGAGGTCATTCACATAATTCCTGACCCCGCTCTCGTCGACCCATACATAAATGGTTTGCTCTTCCGCAGGCGGAGGGTTGTAGTAATCGACAACGTCCTTCTCGGGAGAATCAGTATTCACATACCCGGCATCCGAATTATCCTGCTGGTATTCCGCGGGAGCAGGTGAGTCCTGACCGAACTGATTTACTTCCAGGTTGCTCGGCCTTTCGAGAGTGGTGCCGAGCGTAGTTCCGTAACCGAGCGGATAGTCAGGGTCCGCATAAGCATAATAGTTCGTGTAAGGCGCATAGCCGTTGTACCCAAAATAGTAGTACGGGGCATAGAGGGGATTAAATTTATGAGGGCGTTTGTGGTGCTGATTATCGCCATGCCATTTATCATGACCGTCGTGCGGATGGTCCATATTGTCAGAAAAATCATGCCCGTTATTATGGTTTTTGTTGAAATTGTTATTGAACCCCTGCTCCTGACCGGGGTTACGGTCAACGTTTTTTCCGGCAATATTATTGGGTTGGTTTTTGTTATTCGTAACCTGTTTCGACCGCCCCACTTTTTGACCGAGATTTCCGCTTTTCGAGCCTAAATTCTGCCCCTCAGTCCAAAAGGGAAATGAAATCACGATTAACGCCAAAACTATAGAGGATAAAAGTTTAATTTTCATTATTTGAGCCCCCTGTTACACCCTCTTCGTGCCCTTTAACACCATACGAATATTATACATATCCGGATCTCATTTTAATATAACTTCATTTCTCAGGCCGGTCGGATCGTTGCCGGCGCACGGTCTAAACAGATTTGAATAATTCAATGACTTCGGGCTTTGTAACCTTGCCCATCTGGTTACGGGGAAGCTCTTTGACCACTAAAATCCTCGAAGGGATTTTGTATGGCGCCAGCCTCTCCCTGCACCATTCCCTGAGGGACTCGGGACTCACGTCGTGCCCGTCCGTGAGGACGAGGGCGGCGCAGACCCTCTCGCCCCACTCATCGTCCGGGAGCCCGACGACAGCGCACTCTTCTATATAAGGGTGACCTCTCAGGACCTCCTCTATTTCGAGCGCCGAAATCTTGTACCCGCCTGTCTTTATGATATCGACCGAATTCCTGCCGAGTATCCTGTACGTACCGTCCACGCTCTTCTCGGCGAGGTCGCCGGTCTTAAACCACCGCCCTTCTATAAAGGCTTCGCGCGTGGCCTCCGGATTATTCCAATATTCGAGGAAGACGTTGCGGCCCCGCACTATAATCTCGCCCTGGCCCTCGCCCGCAGCGATGCGCCCATCCTCGTCGATCAGCTCGACCTCCACCCCGGGCAGGGGTCCGCCCACGCGCCCCGGCTGTCTTTCTCCACGGAGGGGGTTCGAAAGAGCCATGCCGATCTCGGTCATCCCGTACCTTTCGAGAAGAACGCGCCCGCTTATCCCGAGCCATCTCTCAAGCGTGCTCACGGGTAAAGCCGCAGAGCCTGAAACCATCAAACGCATCCTCCGGCAGGCAGCGCTCATCCTTTTCCTCGCCTCATCCCCCGCCTCGTCCCATGAGCGGATTAGCCTCGTATAGATCGTCGGGACGGCCATGAACAGAGTGTATTCGTTCTCCATAAATTTCTCCCATACCTGCCGGGAATCGAATCCGCGCATCATCTCGCAGTGCGCACCTGCCGAGAGCGCGCAGAGGAGCGCGTTCAGGATGCCGTGGAGGTGATGGAGGGGAAGCACGTTGAGGATGAAATCATCCTGAGACCACTCCCAGGCCTCCGCGAGAGACCCGATCTGGGCCTTGATGTTCCCGTGCGTCGTGACGACGCCCTTCGGCCTGTTCGTGGTCCCGCTCGTATAAATTATCATCGCCCTCCTGTCCTCGCCGACCCGCGGCAAAGACAGATCACGAGGAGATAGCGCCTCGGCTGTCCCTAAGAACCTCGCGTTTATCCGACCGGCGAGCCTCCTCAGCCTGTCTTCGAACTCGGGGGACGCGATCAGGACCCCGGCGCCGGAGTCCCCGAGGACGTATTCGAGCTCGGGGTCGGGATGGGAGACGCACAGGGGCACGGCAATGCCCCCCGCCCGCCATACTCCGAGCATTACCGCTACATAGTCGAAGCCGGACGGTATGAGATATGCTACTCGCTTTTCTCTTAAATCTTCGTCTCCCGCGAGAAGGTTCGACGCGGCCCGGGCGGAGGATACAAGCAGGTCTTCGTAGGTGTAAGACCCTCTGTAATCAGTTACCGCGATGCGATCCCGGAAGGAATTCAGTCTATCTATCAGCTCTATCCGATTCATAAAATGACCCTGCGGTACTTACCCCCGAGGACGACCCCCCGGACTCTTATTATAATTTGCCGGTATTATTTGGTAAAATTAGTCGTTATAAGGAAGAAGTAATTCATTCACGATAAAATGCACCCGACAAGAATTCTGGAAATCGCGGAGATGGGGAATCCCGTGCTCAGGGAGAGGGCGTCCGAGGTCGAGGACGTACACGACCCCGCAGTGCAGGAATTTATAGACGACCTTATCGCGACGGGGATCAACGCGAACGGCGTCGGTATCGCCGCCCCTCAGGTGAATATTCCAAAACGCATATTCATAATGTCTTCCAGCCCGAACATGCGGTATCCGAACGCGCCCGAAATGGAGCCGACAGCGGTAATCAACCCCGAAATAATTTCATACTCAGGTGAGACCGTAAAGGGCTGGGAGGGGTGTCTCAGTATTCCGGGCTTAAGGGGGCTCGTGCCGCGCCATAAGGTAATACGAGTGAAGTATATTTCGAGGGACGGGAAAAAAGAAGAGGCGGAGCTCTCTGATTTTATCGCCAGGATATTCCAGCACGAGTATGACCACTTAAACGGTGTCCTGTTCACGGACCGGCTCGAATCGAACAGGGATATTATTACGGAACGAGAATACGTGAAGCTGCTGGAGAGACAATCCGAAAAACAGGGAGATCAGAATGACCCTTAGGAGACTTGTGGTCGCGATAACTGCGGTCCTCGTATGCGCTTCGCTCGCGCGCGCACGCGACGATAGCGATACGATTTTCCAGACCTCGACAATCGACGCGCTTATTGAGGGGGTTTACGACGGGGACTTCACTTTCGGCGAACTGAAAAAGCACGGGGACTTCGGACTGGGCACTCTCAACGACCTCGACGGCGAGATGATAGGGCTCGACGGGGTTTTCTATCAGGTCAGATCGGACGGGAAGGTTTTCGTGGTTCCCGACTCGGCCGGGACCCCGTTCGCTGCGGTCACGTTTTTCGAGGCCGACAAGAGCGTCGCGCTCGCGAAGCCGATGAGCTGTAAAGAGCTCGAAAGCTATATCGAAACCCTTTTACCGTCAAAAAACATATTCTACGCCGTCAAGATAGAAGGCAGGTTCGATAATGTACAAACGAGAAGCGTCCCGAGACAGAAGAGGCCGTTCCCGCCGCTTTCGGAAGCGGTCAAGCACCAATCGTATTTCGAGCTCAACGACGTAAGGGGGACCATGGCGGGTTTCCTGTTCCCCGAGTACCTTAAAGACGTCAACGCGGCCGGATTCCACCTCCATTTTATTACAGAAGATAAGGAAGCCGGGGGACACGTGCTCGACTGCAGGATAAGCGACGTGAAAATAGAGATCGATTACTCGAGAGACCTCGATATATCTCTGCCGGAAACGAAGGATTTCTACGATGCGGAGCTGACGAAAACGAGCGGAAGCAAAGTGAACAAAGTGGAAAACGAAAAAAAATAATTGGATTCAAGAAACAGGTGACGGATGAAAATCGACATCAGGATAATGTTGTTAGGCCTCGCGGTGATGATATCCTCGGGATTGGCGGACAGGGGACTCGCCCAGGGGAAAACCGTCTCGCTCCCGGCCGGGAAATGGGTCGACCTCACGCATGATTTTTCAAGCGACACTGTCTACTGGCCCACGGGAGAAGGGTTCAAGCTCGAAACAGTCTTTAACGGTATTACCGACAAGGGTTACTACTACGCTGCCAACAAATACACGGCCGAGGAGCACGGAGGGACTCACATCGACGCCCCGCGGCATTTTGCGGAGGGCAAAGAGACGCTGGACGAAATCCCGATCGATAAACTCATAGGCGCGGCAGTCGTTATCGATGTCTCGGAAAAAGCCCTCTCCGACCGGGATTATCTTATCGGCGTCGATGACTTTACCGGATGGGAGAGAGTCAACGGAAGGATTCCCGACGACTCGATCGTCCTCCTCAATACCGGTTATGCGAAGTATTGGCCGGACAAGGTGAAATACATGGGCACGGATAAAAAGGGACAGGAGGCGGTTAAGGAGCTTCATTTCCCGGGTCTCGACCCGGGGGCCGCGAAGTGGCTCACGGAGAACCGTAAAATCAGCGCGATAGGACTCGACACGCCGAGCATCGACTACGGGCAATCGAAGCTGTTCGAAAGCCACAGGATATTGTTTGCGGAGAACATACCCGCATTCGAGAACGTCGCGAACCTGGACGGACTCCCGCCCAAGGGAGCCCTGGTCATCGCATTGCCCATGAAAATAAAAGGCGGGAGCGGGGGGCCTCTCAGGATCGTCGCGCTCGTCCCGGAAACGGAATAATCGGTTAAAATATCGACATGAAGACAGGTATCCGAACGCGAAAACAGGCAATCGATGACGGGAGTCAGAGGGACATAACGGAGACCGCGAAGGAAGCGGGCCTGCTCGTACCGGTGTTTATCACCTCGACAGTCTGGGACGCCTGGATCACGCCGGACGAAGAGGGGCGGAAAGCGGGAGAAGACGAGAAGACGAGGCTGAGAAGCATACTGGACAAGCTCTTATATTTTATCAGGGTTCACCGTCTGACCAATAAATCGAACCTGATATACTTCCCGGTGCCTCTTACCAGGGAAGGGAAAGAGGAAAGCGTACAGCTGATGTCCCACCTGGGCCCGCTCGAAAAGGCCGACAAGAGACCCTGTATTACCATAATGACCTCCGAAGAATACGACCTCGAGCACGGGGCGTAAAGATTATTCCCGAAGGCCCGTGAAAACCACCGGGTCTGAGAAAGTCCGGCAAGACCGGGCGGGATTCGTTTATAAGGGACAGGCCCGCGTACAAAAAATGCCTCTAAATAATGTATAATATTTAGATAGGGCCTGGTTATGGAATATAGGGAAATATATCTCGATAATAACGCAACTACGAAGCCGCTTCCGGAAGTCAGGGAAGAGGTATACAAGATACTGGGCGACGAATTCGGAAACCCTTCGAGCGCCCACTCCGCAGGAGAAAGGGCCAGAAAACACCTCGCCGATGCCAGGGAAAAGGTGGCGGCGCTCATAGGCTCGAGCCCCTCCAGGATTACTTTCACAAGCTCGGGGACGGAGTCGAACAATATGGCGTTTTATTCCCGCACGAGGGACAAAGGGAAAAAATGCCGCGTCATTACAAGCACCGTCGAGCACTCATCTATTAGAAAAATGTGCGGCTATCTCTGTATAAACGGCGTCGAAATAAAGCTGATACGAGTCGACGCGAAGGGAACCGTCGACCTGGACGAGCTGAGGAGGCTGATCAGCGAGGACACGGCGCTCGTATCCCTGCAGTGGGTCAACAATGAAACAGGCGTTATACAGCCGATAGTCGAGGCGGGGGAAATCTGCCGTGAGAGAGGGATACCCTTTCATACGGACGCGGCGCAGGCCGTGGGGAAGCTGGAAATGAAGGTTGAGGAGCTCCCGTTCGATTTCCTTACGTTTACCGGGCATAAGTTCCACGGCCCCCAGGGAGCAGGAGCCATTTACACGAAAGACAAATTCCTCCTCGCGCCCATGATGTTCGGAGGGTTCCAGGAGGAGGGGTTCCGTCCGGGGACGGAGAACCTGCCGGGGATCGTCGGCAGTGGGTAAGGCCGCAGAGCTCAGGAAGAACGATTTGAAGAGGCTCGCCCGCTACATGAAGGATTTGAGGGACAGATTCGAAGCGATGATACTCGATTTTATCCCTGGGACGAGGGTAAACGGCGATACCGGAAACCGGATTTGCAATACCACCAACATTATGTTCGGGGGGATAGACGGGAGGAAGCTCGTGAGGGAGCTCGACAAGGCCGGGGTGATGTGCTCCCAGAGCTCGGCATGTACCAATTTCCAGGTCTCGCCTTCTTACGTTCTGTGCTCGATGGGGCTGACCGAGGCCGAGGCGTATTCGAGCATCCGCTTCAGTTTTTCAGTCGAGAATACTTTTGATGAAGTAGACGGCGCAGTCCGTCTGACCAGAGAGATCTGCGATCAGATAAGGGTGTAAACATACGACCTCCTTCCCGACCCGCATATAAGACCCGTCGCCGCGGCGTATACCCGACACCCGCACTCCATCCCGGAAACGAATCACGGAACGATAGAACATGGACAGGGAAAGAAAGAATATCCTTATTACCGGGCTCCCGGGAATAGGGAAAACTACCGTCATCAAGCAGCTCGTTTACGATCTCACGAGATACGACCCCCGAGGGTTTTACACGGAGGAGATACGGCATAAAGGGGAGAGGAAGGGGTTTCAGATCGCGGGGCTCGACGGAAGGAGGGCGATACTCGCCCATGTATTTATCGACAGCCCGTACCAGATCGGGAAGTACAGGGTGGACGTCGGCGCCTTCGATTCATTCCTCGATTCTCTCAGCCTGCCGGATTCGGAGGAGGGCCTCGTAATTATCGACGAGATCGGCAAAATGGAATGCCTTTCCGTAAAATTCGTGCGGATGATTCAGGAGCTGCTCGACTCGAAGAGCATCGTTATAGCGACGATAGCTCATACGGACGGGGGCATTAAAGGAAAGATCAAGGAGCGGGAAGACGTGAGACTCTTTAAAATGAACCTCGAGAACAGGGATACGATCAAGGACGAGATAATAGAGGCCGTGAAGGATCTGCCGAGGCTCCGTCGTCCGGTCTGAAATATTGCCGATTTGCCGCTTACCGCGCGCATGAACTGAGGCAATCGTACTGTACTGTTTTGCACGCGCTCATACACTCGCCGCGCTTTCCCCCGCCGGTCCCGTCTCCGGAGAACATGCCGCATGTCCCTTCGCACTCCTCGAGCTTCGACGCACAGTCGCCGGCGCAGGGGTTATTCTCGAAGACCTCCGGATCGAATGTCGGGGGGGCGGTCGGACTCATACACTTGTTACTGCATTTACCAAGCTCTTCCCCGCATACTTTCTGACAATTCGCCCTTTCCACGCTCGCCGCGCCGCCCCCGATAAATCTCGTGCAATCCTCGGCGCAGTCCCTGCTCCTGTACTCACACGCACCGGCGCAGGTCTTGTCGCTATAGGGCTCAGGTACCGGCGTGGGGCGGGGCGTCGGGTTCACGCACCCCTTCTCGCACCCGGCCCTTTCCTCCCCGCAGGCCTGAAGACACACCCTCTTTTTCCCGCTCTCGACCCCAGCGCCGACTATCTGGGAGCAGGACATCTCGCAACTCTTCTGCGAGTTGTCGCAGCTTTCGGCACACGAAATTTCAGGGGAGCCGTCCTCGCCGCGGGCGAAGACGGCAGAGAGAACGAGTGACGCGAGGGGCAGTATTACGAGGGCTTGAAGGAATCTCTTCATGGCGTTGTCCGGATATAATCCTTTCTAAGAATCTACCCGTGATTTCGCGTATTATAAAATGCCGCGCATCGGGGCGTGAAAGCATGGAAACGCCCGGAGATCGAGCGCGGTTTATTGTTAGATTAAAACGCTCTCGTTATACTGTGAGGCTATGGACCTCAAACGGCTCAGGAAGGACGCGATCGGCATTTTCGAGGCGGGCATCAAGGCAGTCGATCCGGAGAACGCGATAAAAAAGCACCTCGGACTCTATAACGGCTTTCTCGAGCTCGACGGGAATAAATACGCTCTTTCGGAATTCGAGAATATATATGTGGCGGGAATGGGTAAAGCCGCCGCCCCCATGGCCCGCGCCGTCGAGGACGTACTGGGGGACCTGCTTACGGCAGGGATAATAAACGTAAAGTACGGGCATACGGCCGCGTTAAAAACAGTAAAGATTAACGAGGCCTCGCACCCGGTTCCGGACGAGGCGGGGCTCGAAGGAGCGGAGGAGATCGTGAGGATGCTCGGGAAAACCGGTGAGCGCGACCTCGTAATATTCCTCATATCGGGAGGAGGGTCGGCCCTGCTCCCCTTGCCCGCCGAGGGGCTGTCGCTCGAGGACAAGCAGAACATGACGAATACCCTGCTCGAATGCGGCGCTACGATACACGAGATCAACGTGCTCAGAAAACACGTCTCTTTAGTCAAAGGCGGCAGGCTCGCCGGGCTTGCCTACCCCTCGACGGTCATCTCACTCGTACTCTCGGACGTTATCGGGGACGACCTCGACGCGGTCGCCTCGGGCCCGACCGTGCCTGATAGAAGCACGTTCGGGGATTGCAGAAGGATCATCGAAAAGTACGGACTCGAAAACAAGCTGCCCGCACCGATCGTGAGGCACATCGAAAAAGGATCAAGGGGCGAGACGGAGGAGACGCCGAAGCCCGGCGACCGCGCATTCGAGCGTACGCGGACGGTGATAGTCGCCGGGAACATCGACGCGGCCCTCGCCGCAAAAGAGAAGGCGTCCGAGCTCGGATACAATTCCCTCATACTCTCAACCTCTATCGACGGCGAGACGTCGGGAGCCGCCCGGCTGCATACGGCGATTGTCAGGGAGATTATGTCTTCCGGAAATCCCGTAAAGAGACCCGCGTGCATAATCTCGGGCGGGGAAACTACGGTCGCAGGTGAAGGGGAAGAGGCCTGGGGGGCAGGAATCAGGAATTCGCGCTCTCATCGGCGATCGGCATAGAAGGACTCGAAGGCGTCCTCGTCCTCTGCGGAGGGACGGACGGTACCGACGGTCCCACGGACGCAGCGGGGGCGATCGCCGACGGTACCACGATGGGGAGGGCGCGAAGACTGGGCCTTGACGCGCACCGGCATTTGACTGATAACGACTCCTATAACTTTTTTAAACCCCTCGGTGACCTGCTGATTACGGGACCGACGAACACTAATGTCATGGATTTGCGGGTCGTTTTAGTGTCACAAACCGGATAATTCCGATAAACAAATACAATAATTCGAGTTACGCCATAGTGTTGCGAGACGGGCGCTGATAAAAAACTGTCAGACCGGCGACTCTTCTGATATACTTACACAACTAAACCCGAAGGTTGCAATAATTGAATCCCGGCCAATTTATCTCCGATATTATTAAAGAAATAAGCATTCCCGGTCTGTTCGATATCGCTTTCATGTCCCTCCTTATATACGCTGTGCTCGTATTATTCAACAGGACGAAAGCTCGGTTCGTGCTGACAGGCGTAATTATTATCAGCATTGTCTACCTCCTCGCCCGCCAGTTCAACCTGGTGCTGACGGCCTCGGTGCTCCAGACGTTTTTCGCGGTCATATTCATCGCGCTCATAATAATCTTCCAGGAGGAGATACGTCAGTTCCTGGAGCAGATCGCCTTCTGGAGCCTGAACCCGCAGCTGGCCCTCGAGAGATCGGGCGTCGCGTCGCGCGTGGAGATAGAAGTGCTCGTAAACACAATCACTGACCTGGCCAAGGAAAAAATCGGAGCTCTCATCGTCCTTCCCGGAAAGTCGACAATAGAGCGGTCGGTCGAGGGCGGAAAGCATCTGAACGGCAAGCTGAGCGAGCCGCTCCTTAAAAGCCTGCTCGATCCCCACTCGATCGGTCATGACGGCGCCATAATAATAGAGAACGGAAACGTGGTCAAATTTTCCTGCCACCTCCCGCTTTCGAAAAACTTCGCGATGCTCATGAACAGAGGCACGAGACACGCGGCCGCTCTCGGTATGTCGGAGATGAGCGATGCCCTGTGTCTGGTCGTGTCGGAAGAAAAAGGGACCATCTCGGTCGCAAGGAACGGGGAGCTGAGAGAGATCGGCAGCGAGCAGCTCAATCTAATCCTGGAAAAATTCTACAGTGAAATAAACCCGATTAAGAAAAGAAAAAACTGGTTTACATTTTTTACGAAAAATTACAGGGAAAAGGCGATCGCGGTATTGATGGCGATTGCCCTCTGGTTCGTATTCGTCCACGAATCGAAGCTCGTCTACATGACCTACAACGTACCGGTAAAATATACCACCCTGCCTTCCGAGCTCAGGGTCGAGGATATTAAGCCCGAGACCGTGAAAGTCACGTTCCTAGGCCCGAGGAGGGCTTTTTACTTCTTCAACGAGAAGGAGGTCGAGCTGTTCCTCAAGATACCCGAGGCGAGGAAAGGGATAAAGACGGTAAATATTTCCGAATCGAGTCTGAGGTTTCCGAAGGACATTTCCCTTGAAAACATAGAGCCCCGGAGGGTCCTGGTCAGAATCGATGAAGTAGCGCCCGTGGAGGGTAAAAAATAACGACCGACGCGGACGGTCACGCCAGGTCTATAGCAAACTTTTTCAGATCCTCGATCGATACGACCTCGAGCACGGACTCGTGCGTGGAGGCGAGTATGACGGGAGGGGCGGCCCCGCTGTCAAACGCCTCTTTCCACCGGAGCGCGCACAGACACCACCTGTCCCCGGGTTTGAGACCCGGGAATTCAAATTCCGGATTGGGGGCGGTCAGGTCGTTCCCGCGCGCCCTGGAGAATTCCAGAAACTCCTTCGTGACCTCCGTGCATACTACGTGCATGCCGAGGTCCTGAGGCCCGGTCCTGCAGCACCCGTCCCGATAAAATCCGGTCATAGGGGATAACGAGCAATTCTCGAGCTCTTCTCCGAAGACGTTCTTTTCTTTCTGCATGTATGGTCCTTACCAAAGCGGACTGCCGAGCGAGTCCGGTTTTTTGATAGAGATAATATAACAAGATTCCGCACAAGTTAATATCAGGGCGGCATAAATAATTCGAGGCTGTGATTCTCACAGTGGCCGCGCGCGGCCGCCGGTTATATTAGATACGAGGCAGGGACGCCGTGAGCATACGGGGATTGTATTATCTGAAAGTAATACTCATTACGGACTCAGTAAGCTCTTTTATATATATCTCAAAAGTTTCCTTCCACAACTGAGCCGGATAAGGCGCGTTAAAACTGCCCTCGATAGAGCTGAAATATAATTCGAGCACTCGAACCATCCCCAGGGATATCTGCTGGAACGCCTGATTCTTGCCGTTCGCGTCACCCGTCCAGCCACCGTATAGGTTAATAGCCGTCTGAGCGGAAATACGGCTATGATCGACATGCAGGAGCTTTAAGTGCGCGAAACTCCCCGAGGCGATAAGGAGCGCATCAGGGAGAAAACCCTCTTCGAGAGATACGTGTCCCGATTGCGCGCAGAATTCGGCGACCCTGTTCACGGCCTCCGATAATATTTTAAGAGATTGAACCGGCTGTTTATCTTTTGTTTCCGTTATTTCATCCACCAGGACAGAGAGCTCCGAGAGCAGAAACAACAGATCCGTTTCCAGCCGGGCCTCTTCCTGTGAAACGAGCTCGGCCGCAGTAACGTACTCTTTATTTTCCCCGTCCTGATCGACAACGAAAAATTTACGCACCATCATCGCTTTTCCCTCGATTTCTCCGGAATTCTATATCGTGGCTTCCTGTGCCGATGATCTCATGTACTTCTCCGCCGCCTGAACCAGGGCGCCCGGCCCGAAGGGCTTGGCTATAAAGTCGTCAGCCCCCGACATCTTCACCTTCATCTTATCGAGGACCCCGATCTTCCCGGACAGCATCACAACCGGTACCTCCTTCGTAAGACCGTGACTCTTTATAACCTTGCAGAACTGGTAACCGTCCATGTGGGGGAGCTCTATGCCGACGAATATCAAATCGGGAATTATTTCATTGATACTCGCCAGAGCCTGTATTCCGTCCCCCGCGGCATAGACCAGATAACCGGCCCTTTCAAGAGCAATTCTCATGATCTTCCTAACCGTGGGACTGACCTCCACTATGAGTACGGAGCCCCTGTCCCCCTGCCTGTTTTTCCCGGACAGGGTCGAATGAGGCCCGTTCGGCGGCGCGCCCGCGCCCGCTGAACCTTCATCGGACGCTGATGCGGCGTCTCCCGAGGCCGTATCCGAACTGCGGGTTTCATCGACGCCGGCAGCGAGACCGCCCGCTGCGGGAGCGTCCCCGGCGGGCTCATCCCCGAAGGCATATTTATCCGGAAAGCCGACGTGCCCGTCCGTCTGATCCGCGGACGCGGGTCTCGGCAGGTCGTCGGGACCCGGATGATCTCCAAAACCGGATTTCTCAAACGGCTCATTGACCACTTCATCGACCCTGCTCATTGCCTCTGCGTTGAGTAGGGCGTCATTACCCCTTACCGAATCGGCTTCCCCGTTCAGTCCCTTTTCATCGGCTGCCGATATTTCAGAACCGGGGAACCGGTCATTTTTATACAGCTCAAGCTCTTTTATAATGTCGTCCACGGGGCGGGTTTCCTTATTCTGAGAAGAGAAAGAAGCACTCGGTCTGTCCTGTAACCCCGATTCTTCTGATAATTCTCCCCCCGGAGCGGAACCGGCAACATCCTTTTCCCGGTAATATTTGCTCAATTTATCCCTGATCGACCTGTATGGCGCCACTACGGGTTTAATATTCTTACCCGTTATAAACCCCAGGTCGTCCAGGAGTAATATGTCCGAGGGATCGGACATCGCGATGATTAAATCGGAGCCGTCTACGGTTATGGGAACCAGAAATTTTTCAAGAGCGGTTTCTACCGGAACGAGCCCGAGGACGCCTTCATCGGGTTCACAGCCGTCAATATCCATAGCCGGAACACCGTATTCCTTTGCCAGGAGCTCGACAAGGCGGGATTCCGAAACATAACCCAGATCCGCCAACGCCTCTCCCATTTCGCATCCGGATTCCCTGCCGTGTTCTATAGCTTCCCTTATCCGCTCGACGCTGACTAAACCTTCCCTGACCAGCAGCTTTGCCAGATGCATTCTCACAATATGTAGATGGGTGCAAATATCATGCCACATGCGCCGGGGGGGACACCGATCGATGATAACACGCTGTAATTATTATACTATATTCACCATGATGTCGTCGTATCCCGGCCCGTGAACCTGACAAAAATCGTCAACAATATGAAATCAATGCGCAGTTGCTCAGACGGAGCCGAGAAAATTCAAGTAAGGCATCCTATCCCGGCGCAGAACATTTTTTTTCAGTGGAAGGCCAAATTCAGACCGCCCCCCTCCGTATTTAATAGACAAGCCCGCATAATGACATATAGAGGGAGAGCAATCATTTTCCGGGTCCTGAACAATCACAATCTACGAAGGATATTTCAATAATGATTCAAACACACCGGATTTATGATTAATTTTTGGGATGCTTTGCTTAAGTTTTAGGCACTTACGCGGGGCGCGGCTATTATAAACCCCTATTATTATTGATTGAAAAGCTTTTAGATAAGTGGTATGTTGTTTGCAATCATTGAATGGGAAGGAGGAAAATCCCATGAAAAAAGTAGAAGCTATCATTAAGCCTTTCAAGCTGGACGATGTAAAAGAATCCCTTAAGGAAATCGGGGTACAGGGCCTCACTGTCACCGAGGTTAAAGGATTCGGCAGACAGAAGGGACATACCGAGCTTTACAGGGGCGCTGAATACGTCATTGATTTTCTGCCGAAAATCAAGCTTGAGATCGTCATATCCGATGACATGGTGGCCAAGGTAATCGATGCCATTATGGACAGCGCGAAAACAGGCAAGATCGGCGACGGGAAAATATTTATTATACCGATGGAAGAAGTCATCAGGATAAGGACTGGCGAGAGGGGAGAGGATGCCTTATAATTCTTTGAATTTTAAACCACAGGAGGAGCCGTAAAAGTATGCCCACAGCAAGAACGTCCAAGAGCAAAGGAGGATCAGAGGTGATGTTTCCCAAGAAACCCTCGGATGTATTAAAAATGATTAAAGACAGCAGTGTGGAAATCGTCGATCTGCGATTTCTGGATTTCGTGGGGATGTGGCAGCATTTCAGCGTTCCCGCACACGTGTTCGATCTGGGTATTTTCGAAGACGGTCTCGGGTTCGACGGATCGAGTATCAGAGGATGGCAGTCGATCCACGCGAGCGACATGCTTGTTATCCCCGATCCCGAAACAGCGAGAATCGATCCGTTTATGACACACTCGACCATAGCTATTATATGCGATATAGTAGACCCGATTACCCGCGAGCCTTATTCCCGCGACCCGCGCAACATAGCGAAGAAGGCCGCGGCCTATCTGAGAAGCACCGGCATCGGAGATAACGCGTTTTTCGGACCCGAGCTCGAGTTCTTTATATTCGACGACGTAAGGTACGACCAGACATCAAACAGCGGTTATTACTTCGTTGATTCGATCGAAGGTATATGGAATTCCGGAAGGGACGAAAACCCGAATCTGGGTTATAAGCCGAGGCATAAAGAAGGGTACTTCCCCACTCCGCCGTCCGATACGTTCCAGGACATGCGTTCAGAAATGGTGGTAGTGCTTGAGAAACTGGGAATCGAGATCGAGGCCCACCATCACGAGGTAGCCACGGCGGGCCAGTGCGAAATCGACATGAGGTTCTCCCCGCTGGTACAGATGGGGGACCAGATGATGTGGTATAAGTACGTGATCAAAAACGTAGCGAAAAAGTTCGGACGGACGGTTACGTTCATGCCCAAGCCCCTTTTCGAAGACAACGGCTCCGGCATGCACGTTCACCAATCGATATGGAAAAAGGACAAACCGCTTTTCGCCGGTAACGGTTACGCGGGCATGAGCGACCTCGCTATGAACTATATAGGCGGCATCCTGAAGCACGCAAGGGCGATATGCGCATTTACGAACCCGATAACGAATTCCTACAGGAGGCTCGTGCCCGGTTTTGAAGCCCCGGTTAACCTGGCCTACTCGGCAAGGAACAGGAGCGCCGCGATCAGGATCCCCATGTACTCCCCGAGCCCGAAGGCGAAGAGGCTCGAGTGCAGGTTCCCGGACCCTTCGTGTAACGGTTACCTCGCGTTTTCCGCCATGCTTATGGCGGGACTCGACGGAATTGAGAAGAAGCTCAGCCCGGGTGAGCCGCTCGATAAGGACATATACGCATTGGGACCCGAGGAGCTGGCAGGCATCCCGAACGTACCGGGATCGCTCGAAGACGCCTTGAAGGCGCTCGAGAACGACCATGAATTCCTTATGAAGGGCGATGTCTTCACCGAAGACGTTATCGAGACCTGGATCGAGTACAAGATCGATAAGGAAGTAAACCCCGTAAAGCTGAGACCCGTGCCCTACGAGTTCAAACTTTACTTCGACGTGTAAACAAAAACGCCCCACGGCGTATGAAAGATTTAAAAGGCGGCGGCTCCGAGAAGAGTCGCCGCCTTTTTTTATGCCCGGTGCGGCAAAAAAATCATCCGATAAAATCGACTGTGCAATTTGAGCGGAGCGCGGAGCGTTTCCGAACAGGTCGTCTTACTATAAGGAATACATGCCGAGAGATTACGAGTCATCCGGGCAGGAGAGAATTCAGACCCGCTTTAAAGACTATGCCAGACAATGATGAATACCAGTATGGCGAAAGCCCCGATGGCCATAAGCGTGGCGTAGCTGCGGAGTGCCCCGCTCTGGGCGGCCTGGAGTGTAAACGCCATCTCCTTCAAGGCATCGGCGACTCCGTTTACGGCCCCGTCTATGAACCTGATATCGAATTTCGAGGCCTGCTCGGAGAGGTACCTGAACGGCTGAATGAAAACATAGCTATAGAGCTCATCCACGTACCATTTGTGGAGCGAGCCCTCGTAGAGGGGCTCGATTGTCTTGTCAGAGGCTATCCTCTCGGGAAGCGAGGGCTTAAAGTAATAGAAATAACAGGCGGCTGCGATGCCGGCGACGCCGGCCGTTATCGAGAATATTATCAGCGTCGTATGGCTGAATAAATGATGCCCGGCTGAAACGAAATTATCCATAGATATAGACGAGGAAACGAACTTATCGAAGAGGTTCGATTCGTGTATCCCCACGAGCTCTCCCATGAACTCGGGAACACCCATATACCCCCCCGCGATCGAAAGGAAAGCGAGTACCATAAGAGGTATGGTCATTGTCAGGGGAGACTCGTGTATATGGCCCCGTATCTTGTTGGCGACCCTGGATTTGCCCTCGAAAGTGAGGAGGTAGAGCCTGCCCATGTACAGTGCCGTCAGTATGACCGTGACGAGGCCGATCAGCCAGTGTATGGAGTAACCGCGTTCGTAGACGGCGCCCAGTATGCCGTCCTTGCTGAAAAAGCCCGAGAAAAAGGGGATGCCGGCTATGGCGAGCGTTCCGATCAGGAACGTGATTGCCGTGGTCGGTATGAATTTCCTGAGCCCGCCCATGTGCCTAATGTCCTGCTCGCCCGAGAGCGCGTGTATCACGCTTCCCGACCCTAAAAACAACAGGGCTTTAAAGAACGCATGGGTTACAAGATGGAATAAGCCGGCGGTATAGGCCCCAACTCCGATCCCCATGAACATGTAGCCGAGCTGGCTAATGGTGGAATACGCGAGAACCTTCTTGATGTCGTTTTGGGTGATCGCTATAGTGGCCGCGAGGAACGAGGTAAGGGCCGCGATGGTGACGACGACCATCTGCGCTGTGGGAGACTGGGAATAAATTACGTTACACCTGGCGATCATGTAGGCGCCGGCGGTGACCATCGTAGCCGCATGTATGAGCGCGCTTACGGGGGTGGGGCCAGCCATTGCGTCGGGGAGCCATACATAAAGAGGTATCTGCGCCGACTTGCCGACCGCTCCGACGAAGAGAAGGAGGGCAATGACCGTCATAACGACTGCGGGGACTGCGCTCATGAATGCGGGGTCCGAGGCCTTCCCGAATACCTCCTGATAATTGACGGAACCGAATACGAAGAATATGAGGAATATTCCGAGAATGAACCCGAAGTCTCCGATCCTGTTGACGATAAACGCCTTCCTTCCGGCATCGGCGTTCTCGGGATTCTCGTACCAGAACCCTATCAGGAGAAAGGAGGCGAGCCCTACCCCCTCCCAGCCGACGAACATGAGCGGGAAGCTGTTCCCGAGGACGAGGGTGAGCATGAAAAAAATAAATATGTTCAGGTAAGCGAAGTACTTCGAGTAAGCCTCGTCGTGATGCATGTATCCGACCGAATAGACGTGTATCAGGAAACCGACCCATGTGACGATAAGCGCCATTACGCACGACAGGGTATCGAAGAGAAGCTCGAAGCTTACGGTAAAGCTGCCGGACCGTATCCATACGAAAAGGTTCTGTATTATCTCTCTCCGGGAAGGATCCAGGGACAGGAGCCTGAAAAAAAGAACCGACGATATGAGCGCGGATACGAGCACTACGCCGCACCCTACTATGCTCACGACCGTCCTTTCCGTATGTTCGCCGCCGCGGAGGTATTTCTTCCAGAACCCCGAAGCAAAAAAAAGCCCGTTGATCATCGCGCCGAACAGTGGTATCAAAATAATCCAGACTATCATCGTTTATCTAACCTTTTAGAATCTTTAGGATATCTACGTCGAGCGTCTCCCTGTGCGCGTAAACCGCAACTACGAGCGCCAGCCCTACAGCCACCTCGGCGGCGGCGACGGTTATCGACATAATCATGAATATCTGGCCGGTCATATCGTTATGGGCCCTGGAAAAGGCTACAAACGCCAGGTTGGCGGAATTCAGCATAAGCTCGAGGGACATCAGTACTACGATGAGGTTCCTCCTGGCGATCACGCCGTAGGCACCTATGACGAATAAGATGGCGCTTAAGACAAAGTAGTGCTCCACCGTGATGCTCAACTCAGCTCTCCCTCCTTTTCGCTATCGCGACGACGCCTATTATCGCGGCCACAATCAGAACCGAAGTGAGCTCGAAAGGCAGAAGGAAATCGCTGAAGAGGAGCTTTCCGATACTCTCGACCGTCCCGAACCCTTCCTGAAGTGCCGGCTGCGCATTGCCGTCAGGAAACGCCTTATTAAACGCGACGCTGGCGAAATAACCCGTAAACAGAAGTACGACGAGGAAAACACTGACTTTAAAGGCCATATTTTTGGCGTCGAACCTGAGGGCCTCCGGCCTCAGGTTCAAAAACATTACCGTAAACAGGAACAGGATCATTATCGCGCCCGCGTAAACGAGTATCTGTACGGCAGCTATGAAGTGGGCGAGGAGGAGGACGAAAAGGACTGCGGTCGAAAAGAGGGTGAGGACGAGCGAGACAGCGCTCGAGACCGGGTTATCGTGCATTATGACAAGGAGAGCCCCGGCAACTGAAAGGGCCGCAAACACGTAAAACACGACTGTTTCCAAACCGTAAAGACCTCCCGGATATACGGACAAGCGAGCCTTTTAAGAGGTGAATGAATTATATTTGAGATAGCGGGATAGTCAAACTCGGAGGCAATATAATTTCCCGGATTGACGCCTGTTTCAGCGGCTCTTTACAACCCCGACCTTATCGCAAAACGCTTGGACCGGGCAGACGCTGCATTTAGGCGAAACGGGGCGGCAGATATACTGGCCGAACGCCACGAGCAGGCTGTTGTAATCTATCCAGTGTCTCTTCGGGAGTTTTGCCCTTAGCGCCATTTCGGTGTCGTACGGGGTGGCGGTCCGGATGTATCCGAGCCTGTTGGTGATTCTATGAACGTGCGTGTCGACGCATATGCCGTGTTTTCCGTAGCCTAGCGTCAGGACGAGGTTCGCGGTCTTTCTGCCGACGCCCCTCAGGAGAAGCAGCTCATCGAGATCGTCCGGCACCCTCGAGCCGTATTTATCTATGAGCTCACGGCAAATCCCGAGGATGTTCCTAGCCTTGGTCCTGTAAAACCCGACCGGGTATATCGCCTCCGTAATCACTTTCTCGCCGAGCCCGAGCATGTCCTTGGGGCTATCGGCCAGGGCGAACAACCTCCCCGACGCCCCGGCAGTGGTCTCGTCTTTCGTCCTCAGGCTGAGCACCGTGGAGATGAGGACCCTGAAGGGATCGCGCGAGGTCTCGGCCTCGAGCGTCACCGCGGGCACGCCCCATTCGGGGGATTCCTTTTTCAATATACGTACGACTCGGGATATATATTCGGCTTTCATTTAAGGGCGAATAAACCGATAATATACACGAGCGGAGGGGGTACCGGCGATCGGGAAGAAAATAATCAGGGGTGCAGAGCCGGTTGCCCCGGGTGCACCCCGATTGAGCTTTATTGTCTATCCGGATATTACGGCGCTCTGCGGTTTCTCGGGCGCCTTTCAGACCATCAGTTATAAACTTCCATCAAGCTCCTGAGTACCGGGGCGGATTTTGACCTCTTAATCCTGTCGAGGGCCTTTTTTTCTATCTGCCTGATCCTCTCTCTGGTCAATCGGAACTTCCTTCCGATCTCGTCGAGCGTATACGGGCCGTCGTAGCCGATCCCGAACCTCATCTTTACGACCTCCCTCTCCCTCATCGACAGCATCAGGAGAGCGGAGTTGATGTTCTCCGGTATTGAAATCTCCGCAATCACGCTGTCCACTTCGAGCGAGCTCGAATCTTCCATGTAGTCCATATACGTAACCTTCTCTCCGTTCCAGACGGGCGTATCGAGCCTCACGACTTTATTGACGCTCGACTCCAGAATCCTTTTTACGTTCTCCACGCTCATCTGAGCCTTCTCGGCAATCTCCTCGGCGTAGGGCTCTCTCTCGTAGTCATTCGTCAAAACCCTCTTGACGTGCCTCACTTTCCCCGCTTTTTCGAGCAGGTACGCGGGCATTTTGACTGTCCTCGTCTGGTTGAATATTCCCCTCGTCATCGCCTGATTTATCCACCAGCAGGCATAAGTGGAAAACCTGTACCCCTTCGTGTGGTCGAACCGCTCGACGGCCTTGATCAACCCTAGGTTGCCCTCCTGGATCAGATCCAGAAACGGGACACCCCTGCCTACATACCTTTTCGCCATGCTCGCGACGAGCCGCAGGTTGGCTTTGATAAACCTGTTCCTCATCTGAAAGCCTTTCGTCACATACGCCTCGTACAGGTTCACGAGCAGGGTGAAGTCCCTCCCGGATTTCAAATTCTTTATCCCGTTCGCGGAAGAGTTGTTTACGTTGTTTATCTCGATTAAATTCTTCGCTTCGGAACGAAGCTCGGAGATGTCGCCCCCTATCTTTTTCCCCAGGATCCTTTCAATCCTTTTCAGGACCGCCTTGGCTCTGTCCTCACAGCATTTTATCTTGGCCGCTACGTGGGCTTCTTCGTTAGGAGCCAGGAGAGTCTCCGTGCTGACCTCCTTGAAATATGCGTTGACCAGCCTTAGATCCTGACTTATTTCCGGCTCCGGGCCGGATTCTTCGGCAGCGTTTTGATCGGTATCCTCGACCGGCTGTATATCTTCGTCAAAAAAGAGCTCGATATCCTCGATTCCGCTCTGTTCGAAACTCTCCGCTATCGATTCCGCATGACTAACCCCAAAATCGTCAAAAACGTCTATAAATTCAGGCTTTCTTAACATTAACAGCCTCCTTCATTTTGAGATGTGTCTTACCAGCATCCGGATTCATATGACTCAATCTTATACATCTATAAACCAGTACGAACGGGATTTGGTTTCAGATTCAAATTATTTGCTATAACTCAACTAAATCATTGGAGAAAAGACCGATAATGAAGCCCTGGTCCGGTGAAATGACGGGCGCTTTTGAAATATCCGCCCTCGTCTGTCCGTATTTAGTTATACGAAAGGGCAATAGATACCATTCGCGAGGGGCTAAACAAAAAATAGATATACAGAGGTTTATGAGAATACGTGCCGGGCGCGTATTGATTTGAGACCGGATTTCGCGGGGCTCACTGAAGAGTGGAATTATCCAGGCTTCCGGAGGCGTAGTTCCTTATATCGTCCCACTTCCGCATGAATGTCTTAAGCGAGCTGTCGGCATCGCCGAAACTCCCCTCTTTCAACATGCGAAGGAACTTCCAGGTCTCCTCGACCGAGCGCTCGCGCTCCAGACTGTAGGGATTGATAACGGAACAAAGCTCGCCGTAGTTCAAAACTATGAAACCGGCCGGGTCGAAACCGGATAGCCACGTTTTAAGCTCGGTGTGTCCCGCGGATATGCTATCGGCGATATACGTGTAAGTTGTGTTGTCCAGGTCCCCCGGGTGCTCGTTAACGACTCCGGAAAGTATTTTCCCTGCCTCGTCCAGCCTTTCGAGGGCCTTTTGGACACGCGTATCGTAATGCAGCGCATTGAAACCCCAGTGCGTGTAGAGGGTCTGCCTATCGTCCTCGTTGAACAGCATAAACCACTCGACGGGGATGAAGTTTTCGCAGAAAAATAAATTGGCCTTCGATTGAAAGGGAGCGACGTAATATTTCCCTTCCTCGTCCTTCGTAAAGAAACAGTGCTCGACATCGTCCTGATCCATGCCCAGGTGCCCGGAGAGAGCGTTTATGAAGGATTCGTATTCGTTTCCGAACCACACGCCGAAGGGGGAAGTCGGGCCGCCCCAATACTGCTCGTAGAAGTGCACGTACTCCGTCCAGTAATAGTTTTTTTCCATCAGACCGTTAAGGGGCTCGTACAAAACGAGCGTGCTCTTCGCCATAACAAAGTAATAAACCAAATCCCGTTTAAAATCAATCAAACGGATAGAATATCGGACGATGGGTCATCGTTATCGGCGCTTGCGGGACGCCTGAAAACAATTAATCAATCCGCCCTGTATCTTCAGAAACAATCACGACATAACTTACCGAAAGTCAATAAAAAACCGATTGACAAAGGCTTCATATACTGCTTAATATCATGGTATGGCCGATATTTCACTTGAGGAAATCATAAGAGAAGCGAAAAAAAGAAAAATAGACCTCGGGGCAGACCCGGAAAAAACGATCAGGGTGTGCTCCAGGCTGGGACTTATACCGAAACCCAAAAGAAAGAAATTCACCCGGGGCGGGGTGACCAAGACGCATCTCGTGTTTCCCGAAGCTACGCTCGACAAGCTGGCACACATTAAAGCTCTAAAATCCGAAGGACTCACGCTCGATGAAATCAGGGACAGCTTCGCGCTAGAATATGTCCAGGGCGCGTTGAAGGACCTGATAAACAACGCCGACGACGAGAAGGTAAAGGAGCTCGCCAACATAATAACCAGAGAGAAGGAGCTCGAATCCATAGTAGAGGCCCCTCTCGTCTATCTGATAGAAGGCATGTCTCCGGAAGAGGCCAAAAAGCTGCTCACGCTGTTCTTCGGAGTGGGGTATTACGCGCTTCTAGAAGCCCAGAAATCGCTCGAGGAATTCAAGTTCAACGACGCGAGGAGCTCTCTTTTCAAAGCGATATTTTACAACTCGATCGCGGTGTTGAGACTCGCGAGGACGACCGGCGATACGAAGCTCGAGGACACGGCTTTCGAGCTCTACGAGAAGACGGTAATAGAGCCTATCGGGAGGGCGAGCGAGAGGGTCAGGAAAGAATTCATCAACTCGTTCGAGAAATATTTAAAAGACAAGGGCCTGACAAACTAGAGCCCGGTACTAACCCAGCCTTCGCGATATGTTCTCGGAGATACTATCAACCGTCTCGAAAAATTCGGGGGTTATATCGCTTTCGTCGAGCCTGACGCCGAACTCTTCCTCGAGGGCCACGAGGAACTCGAGCCTGGCTACCGAATCGACACCTACGCCGAGGTCAAGGAGCGGGGTGTCGTCCCTCAAATCCCGGGTGTTTACATCCTTCAATATATTCTCGGCCAGGACCGTTCGTACCCTGGCCCTTATATCCTCTATCATGAAACCCTTCCCGTTATCATAGGCATTCACTTTAATTGCTCGCGCAGTATTTTACCAGTCGGGCTCCTGGGAAGCTCGCTGCGGAATTCGACGACGTGAGGAACCTTGTATTCGGCTATCCTGCCCCTGCAGAATTCGAGCACTTCCCTGGTCTCGACAGGGCCGCGGGCGACGATGACCGCCTTCACCCGCTCGTTACCGGACCTGTCCGTAATTCCCAATACCGCGCACTCGGCAATATCCGGGTGAAGCGAGAGTAGATTCTCGACCTCGACGGGATCGACCTTGAACCCGCCCACGTTGATGAGAAATTTCCTCCGGCCCGTTATATAGATATAACCGCCCCCGTCGATAAACCCGAGGTCGCCGGTGAAGTAGTAGCCGTTTTTAAATACCCGGGCCGTTTCTTCGGGGAGTCCGTAATACCCGGACGTCATCGAAGGGCTCCTGACCGCGAGCTCGCCGGTATCGCCGACCCGGGCCTCTTCGCCGTCATCGCCGAAGACCCTGACCACGACGTTGCTCACGGGCCTTCCCACCGAATTAAACCTTTCCGCTATTTCGCCTTCGGGGCAGAGGTTGATCGAGATGACCCCGGTCTCGGTCGATCCGTAGAGCTGTCTCGGGTAGACGGAGAATTTCTCATGGAACCTGAGGAAGGTCTCTTCCCCAAGCGGGGCGCCCGCAGAGATAACCAGCTTCAGGGACGATAAATCCCTGGGCGCGTCCGTGTAAGTCTTCGAGAGCACGTCGAGCATGACGGGGACAGCCGGGAAGGCCGTTATCGACTCATTTTCGAGTAGATCGAGAACCCTGTTCCTGTTAAACTCGCCTGTAACGACCACGGCGGCGCCCGCTTTAACGGCGCTTATAAAGTTCCCGAAGCCGTATGTGTGCGAAATTGGGACGACGAAGAGGATCCTGTCCTCTTTCGTCCAGCCCACGGTTTCCGTGTGGTTGTCAGCGAGGGCCGAGAGATTGTAGTGAGTCCTCGCCACCCTCTTCGGTTTTCCGGTGGACCCGGTAGAGTAGAGATATATCGCCTCGTCCCCGGGCGCGGCGTCGACAGCCGGGGGCGCGACCGGGTATTCCCCGGGGAATTTCCATAACGCGTCGGCCCCCTTTATCGAGACGACTTCCATCTCCCTGCCGGACGAGGCCGCCGAAGCCGTGCTCATCAACCCGTCCCCGGTCACGAGAAGCTTCGCGGCCGAATGCTCGAGATAAAAATTTATATCGTCGATCTTAAATGAGCTATTGATCGGGACAGATACCGCGCCCGACAATGCCGTGCCGAATACAGCGGCAATGAATTCGATGGAATTCGGGAGGAATATGGCGACCCTGTCCCCTTTTCCGACCCCCCTCGATGAGAAGAAGGACGAGAGGCTCGCGGCCATTTGAGAGAGTTCTTTATATGTGACGCTCTTATCGTCTTCTATGACGGCGGTACGCGAGGAGAACTTCGCGGCAGCCGATGAAAAGAGGTCAGACAACGTATGCATGTTTCCTGCCCCGCTATGGGTATAATCCCGAGCCTCCAAGCGACTCGGTTTCCTCAAAACCGAACATTATATTCATATTCTGAACCGCTTGCCCCGAGGCCCCCTTTAGGAGGTTGTCGAGAGCGGTGACTATCAGCAGTCTGTCCGACTGCAGGCCGAGGCCGATCCCGCAGACGTTCGAATACCTCACGTCTTTTATCTCCGGGAATTTGCCCCGTGCGTAAACCCTGATGAACGACTCTCCGGCGTAATATTTCTTATAGACGCCGGCAATATCCTCCTGCTTCATGCTTTCCTTGAGACGGGAATAAATCGTCGTCAGTATCCCCCTGTTTATGGAAACCGTATGGGGCATGAAGCTTACTTCCGCGTCAGCTCCGGAGGCGAGCGAAAGCACTTCTTCCATCTCGGGCCCCTGGCTGTTCGAGGCGGACAAATTAACCCTTATGTTTTCATTAGATTCGGGGAAGTGGTGCTCGAGTGTGGGAGCGCGCCCGCCTCCCGATGCCCCCGCCTTGGCGTCGGCGACAATGGAGCTTCCATCAATGAGCCCCTCGGCCATGAGCGGATACAATCCCAGGATGACCCCGGTCGCAAAGCATCCCGGGTTCGCCACAAGCCGCGATCCTCGAATTTTATCCCTGAAGATTTCGGGAATACCGTAAACGGCATCGTCAATGTAATTCTTATATTTATGCGCGGTATTGAAGAGCCTCTCGTACAGAGCAGCGTTCCTGAACCTGAAATCGGCGCTGAAATCGATGACCCTGACGCCTGAGTCGAGGAGCCTCGCCGCAAAGTGCATAGAAGAGCCGTGAGGGAGGCAGGAAAATGCCACGTCCACCCCGGCGAGGTCTTTTAACCCCGCGACGCTCCCGCATTCGAGATCCGAAAAACCCCTGAGATGAGGGAACACTTCGTCTATACGCTTACCCGTGAACTTCTCGGATGTAAGCCATTTCAGGTCTACGCCGGGATGGCCCGACAGCAGCCTGACGAGTTCCACCCCCGTATAACCTGTAGCCCCGAGAATTCCCGCCTTTATACTCATATCCGCATCACCTGCCTGACTCCAGCTCAGCATTCGAAAAGGAATATTGTAATGAAAAAAATCAGTCCCAACACAGCATATATTAAATCGGCTTTCAATGCCTATGTAAAAGCCGAGTATTTTCGGTTATTATAGGAGTAAAGTTTGGTTTTGCGGATTATTTTGAACCATCAACCAACTTATATGGAGGATAGGATTATGGTTAAATTACTGAACAGGCATATGTTTCTGCTGATATTGCTCGTTATGGTCTCGTTTATGTCATCCAGCATGTGGGGATGCAGCAGCGGAGGAGGCGGGGGCGGAGGCGACAACACGAGGGTCAACGGAACCATATTAGAGGTAATCGGCGGTTCCGTTTCTGGTATCAAGGTCATCGTCTTTAACAGTAATGATAAAAAGATTGACTCGACAAAAACAAACCAGCTCGGGCAATTCACACTCAGATTCAAGCCCAACTCGGATACGGTCAAGATACAGTTTGAAATTCCTGATGCCCAAACACTCTCGAGGTTTATAGCAGTTACACGTAACAGCGATGTAATATTCAACGTGACGCTGGCGGCGGGAGACATCATTGTCAACGACTGGACTGTATTTCAGGATCAGGTCCGCACCGACGGCTCCGATGAGTTGACATTCGACTCGCTCGAAGCCGACTTCGAAATAGACGGAAACGGGAACACCTGTATCAGGTCGCACGGGGAAAGCCTCGTCCAGATAACGGCAAGGAGCATAACACTCGTCGACTGCGGTATAGGCATAGATACGCAGGGATCAGGCTTTGTACAGCTCGAAGCCGACCTGGATATAACCATAAGCGCCAACAAGGACGCTATAAAGACCAGTAACGATTCGTTCGTCAGGGTCACGCAGACCGTCACTCCGGTCAATAACAATATATTCATCACGTCGCTCAAGGAGCACGGAATCAAGTCGGCGGGCGCCTCCGAGGTCGAAATAAATCCACAAAACAACTGTTCGATCAGCGGAGCCAAGGCGGCGCTAGACCAGAGCGGGACATCTTCTATCGATCCGGACGGGTGCACGCTCATAGGCGGGTAAGGAAGTAATCAAGTTATCCGGCGGGGGTCAAATTCAGATATGACAACGGGCGGGATCAGTGCGCTTCCGCCCAGTTCTTTCCCGTGCCTATCTCGGCCACGATCGGGACCCTGAGGTCCCATGCCCCTTCCATTTCATTTTTAACCATAAGGGAGACCTCGCGAAGCTCGTCCCCGGGGACTTCGAAGAGCAGCTCGTCGTGGACTTGGAGTATCATGCGGGTCTTGAAACCCGATGCGAGCTTTTCGTGGATTCTTATCATGGCGATATTGATAATGTCGGCGGCCGAGCCCTGAATCGGCGTGTTCATGGCCGTACGCTCGCCGAAACCCTTTCTGTTCCTGTCGTCCGAAGCGAGCTCCGGGATCGGACGTCTCCTTCCGAGTATGGTTTCGGCATACCCTTTGCTTTTCGCGTCGCCGATTGATTTCTCGATATATTCCCTCACCTTCTTATAGCGCTTGAAGTACTCGTCGATGTAGCTCTTGGCGATAGAGACGGAAGTGCCCAGCTGCTTCGCGAGGCCGAACGCGCTTATGCCGTAGATAATCCCGAAATTGATATTCTTCGCGAGCCTCCTCATGTCCGGGGTAACGAGGTCGGTGGTTACGCCGAAGATCTCGGCGGCAGTCCTCCGGTGGATGTCGCTTCCGGCCATGAACGCCTCGACCAGGCTCTCGTCCCCGGAAAAATGGGCGAGGAGCCTGAGCTCGATCTGGGAATAATCCGCTGAGAGCATGATATAGCCTTCTTCGGGAATAAACGCCTCACGTATGCGCCTGCCCTGGGGGGTCTTTATCGGTATATTCTGGAGGTTCGGTTCGCTCGAGCTGAGCCTCCCCGTGGAGGAGCCCACGGGATTAAAAGATGTGTGCAGTCTCCCGGTCCCGGGATTTATCAGCCTGGGAAGCGCGTCCACGTAAGTCGACTTGAGCTTGGAAAGGGTCCTGTGCTCGAGCACCTTCTCGGGGACGGGATGGAATTTGCTGAGGTCGTTAAGCACCTCTACATCGGTCGAGGACCCTCCTTTTTTCGTGAGCTTTTTCTGGGGCAGGCGGAGCGTCTCGAACAGGACCTGCCTCAGCTGTATGGGGGAATTCAGATTGAACTCGTACCCGACCTCTTCAAAAATCGCTTTTTCTATATCTTTGAGCGCCGCCTCGAACTCCTTCGATAATTCCCTGAGCCTCGCGGCATCGACCTTCACCCCGTTTATCTCGACCCGGGCGAGTACCTCTATGAACTTAAGCTCGATGTCCCTGTAGACCCGGATCAAGTTTATCTCCTCGAGCTGCCGCGCGAGTATCCCGGCGAGGAGCATCGCGACGTCGGCGTCTTCGCATGAATAAACCTTCGCCGCCTCTATCTCTACTTCCTCGAAGTTGATCTTGGATTTCCCCGTCCCGGTCACGTCTCTGTATGAGATCATGCTGTGCCCCAGATAGAGACGGCAGAGCTCGTCAAGGCTGTAGCTTATCCTCGAGGAATCGAGCATATGCGCCGCTACCATCGTATCGAATGAAATACCGTCCAGCCTGAGCCCGTACATCTCGAAGAGGACGAACTCGTATTTGACGTTCTGCCCGATCTTCCTTAAACCCTTGTCTTCGACGACGGGCTTTAATTTCCCGAGCACGAACGGGAGGCCGAGCTGTTTGATCGAGGAGTCGGCGAGCGACCTGTGCGCGACGGGCACGTAGTACGCCTCGTGAGGGGCGGGGCAGAGCGCTATGCCGACGATTTCGGCGAGCATGGGGTCGGTGGAGGTCGTCTCGAGGTCTACCGAGACCTCGCCCGTCTCCACTATCCTTCCGATCACGCGGTCAAGCCCTTCTTCGGTCAAAACGAGTGAGTAATTGTCGTAGGGGACGGCGCCGCTCTCGTCCGTTTTCTCTACCGCGCCCCCTCCGTCGCCGAGCTCGCGGAGAAGGTTCTTGAATTCAAGCTCCTCGAAAATCGCCCTCAGCTTCGCCTTATCGAACCCTTCGTACCTGAATTTTTCGAGCCCCATGTCGAGCTCTATATCCGTCTTTATCGTTACGAGCTCTTTACTGAGCAGCGCGTCCCCTTTCTTTTCAGTGATCAGATTCCTCTGCCTTTCGGCGAGGTCGTCCAGGTTTTGAAGAAGGTTGTCGAGGGAGCCGAAAGACTTGATAAGCCCTATCGCCGTCTTCTCGCCTATGCCTTTAACCCCGGGAATATTGTCCACCTGGTCGCCCATCAGCGCGAACACGTCCGTCACCCTTTCCGGAGGCACGCCGTATTTTTCGATCACGTCCTTTGTAAGGGTTTCTTTATTCTTCATGGTATCGAGCAGGATGACCCTGTCGGAAACGAGCTGGCAAAAATCCTTATCCCCTGTGACGAGAACGACGTCCATGCCCTCTTTCTCATAGTGCCTCGCTATAGTGCCCAGGACATCATCGGCCTCAAACCCATCGATCACGAACCGTGGGATTTTAAAGGCGTCCGCGACCTCGTAGATCTTATCGAACTGCGGAACGAGGTCCTCGGGCGGAGCCCCTCTGTTGGCCTTGTAGAGCGGGTACATCTCGTTCCTGAACGTGTCCCCCTTCGCATCGAAAACAATACCCAGGTGCCCGGGTTTATAATCTTTAAGGAACTTGAAGATCATGGACGCGAAACCGTAGACGGCGTTTGTCGGGAACCCCTTCGATGTGCTTAAACGCCTTATTGCGTAATAGGCCCTGAATATATACGAGCTGCCGTCGATGAGATACAGAACGGGTTTTTCCATAACCGTACAGTTTAGGTTTTAAAGGGAGGGGTGTCAAAAAGAGGCCGGCCATATTCGGTCCCGGCCGGCGGACGACTTTATATTTAATGCAAAATTGTGAATAATATCGTCAGGGGACGGCGACATGGAACTCAATAGAACTCAGATGAAAATAAGGCAGGAGGGAGGCTAAAATGAAATATCTGTTGATTCAGTGGATAGTAAGCGCGGCGAGTCTTTTAATCGTGTCGTATATCATTCCGGGCTTCGTCGTGGATGGGATAGGGAACGCGCTTCTCGCGGCGGTGATAATAGGCCTGATAAACGCGACTATAGGATTATTCCTCAAGATTATCACCATTCCGCTTTCGATACTGACGTTCGGAATATTCCTTCTCGTCGTCAACGCACTTATGCTGATGCTGGCCTCGTCGATATCGCCGGGATTCCATGTAAGCGGTTTCTGGACGGCCTTCTTCGGAGCCGTCGTGCTGGCGATAGTCAGCTCCGTGCTGCGCCATTTGCTGGGAGAGAAATAGTGATTTAGATGCTGGGGTCTATGATGACTTTGATCGAATCCCGCGCCTCTTCGACCATGCGGAACCCTTCCTGAGTCTCCGAAAGGGCGAGCCTGTGCGTTACCATGCCGCCTACGTTCACCCGTTTGGCCCTGATTAATTCGAGCGCTATAGCAAGATCGGAAGGAGAGGCTGCGTAAGAACTCACCGTCTTTATTCCCGACCACCAGAATTCGTTGAAGGGAATCCTGAGCTCCGCGTCCGGCCCCGAAGGGGCGAAGAAGAGTATTGTGCCGCCCGGCTCGACTAACTTAAACGCTCCCTCAACGGCCGACAGAGCGCCCGTGCAGACGATAACCATGTCGGCGAGGCGGCCGTCATTTACGCCACGTATATATGAAGCCGCGTCCCCGCCTGCGCCGACCGCGTGATCGGCGCCAAAATCGGAGGCGGCGTTAAGCCTGAAATCGTTTATGTCGGACGCGATGATACGCCCCGCCCCTAGAGCGCGGGCGAGCTGAATGTGGAGGAGACCCGTTATGCCGCTCCCCATCACGAGCACGCCGTCGCCGGTCTTCAGTCCCGCCAACCGCTGGCCCCGGACAACGCAGCCCAGGGGCTCCACGAATGACGCTTCGTCGTAGGACACTTCGTCGGGGAGCCTGAGCACTCCCCTGTCCACGTTTATTGCGGGTACGCGAATGTACTCGGAGAAACCGCCCGGATCGAAATGGGTCGTCTTAAGCGTCCTGCACACGGAGTGATCGCCCCTCAAGCAGTAATAACAGGTGTTGCAGGGGACGTGGTGAGTGGCGATGACTCTGTCGCCCGGCTTGAATTTCCCGACGCCCGCGCCGGTACTGACTACCTCGCCCGCGATCTCGTGACCGAGAACGAGGGGCGCCTTCGGGAGACGGTACCATTCCATGAGATCGCTCCCGCATATGCCGCTCGCATGGACGCGCATGAGTATCTCGCCGGGGCCTATATCGGGAACGGGCATTTCCTCGAGCCTGATATCCCTGTTGTTGTAATACATCGCGACACGCATTTTTTTTCCGAGCGCTCCGGGTGCCGGTCTTGGGGATTTCCTGCCTGTTGTGATTTTTATACTCCGGCTACCTTTTTGGATTCTTCGTTTTTGAGACTGAGGAAGAGGTCGTGCGCCTGTTTGGGCTTGTTGTTTTCATGGACGATAGACCTTATAGCCCTGATAACAGCCACCGGGTGATCGTTCTGCCATATGTTCCTCCCCATATCCACGCCGACGGCGCCCTGCTCAATCGCGTTGTACGTCATCTCGAAGACGTCCATCTCGGTCTCGAGCTTGGGCCCCCCCGCAATCACTATGGGCGCGGGACAGCTGGTAGTTACCTTTTCGAAATCCTCACAGTAATAGGTCTTGACGATATGCGTGCCGAGCTCGGCGCATATGCGGCAGCAAAGGGAGAGATACCTCGCGTCCCTCTTCTCAAGCTCTTTCCCCACGGCCGTGATGCCCAGGACCGGGATGCCGTAATCCTCGCCTTTGTTGACGAGCTCGGCGAGATTGAGGAGCGTCTGACGCTCGTGCTCGCTCCCGACGAATACGGATATGCCGACGCCCGCCACATTGAGCCGTATAGCGTCCTTGAACGAGGTCGTGAGGCCTTCGTCCGAGAGATCCGGCCCGACGATGCTCGAGCCTCCCGAGACCCTCAGGACTACGTTGGCGCAGGATGCCGGATCGACTGAGCTCCGGAGCACGCCTCTCGTGAGCATTATGGTATCGGCATAGGGCAGAAGGGGTGTGATCGTCTGCCGGGGATCCTCGAGCTTGTGCGTGGGCCCGAGGAAGTATCCGTGGTCGAACGCGACCATTACCGCCCTCCCCGTCTGCGGGTTGATTATCCTGGCCATTCTGTTTTTCATGCCCCAGTCCATAACCGTAACACCTCTCATTTGTTGAAATTTATTACAAAACTTTAAAGTAAGCGGGATTGATTGTCAATCGGCTTCGGGCATTAAAGAAAAATACCGAGTGCCGACAGAATGTTATGATATTAACAGACTGTTAAAATTTCCTTTACATTGAGCCATGATAATCATCGTAAGACGGGCCGGCGGACGTGATACCCGGCGCGAAGCAGACGGGAGAACCGAAATCGTCCCACCTTTGCATTTGCACATAAATATCATTGGAACGGCAAATAATCGTGTAGTATCAATGTATTATAAGTAATCATATATGCGCACTTGCAAAATAATTGCTTGACTCCCGTGCTTTTCGCCCTTAAATTTATATGCATGGAGAAAACCATGAACAGATATGAACAGGGTATAGAGAGATTCAAGGAAATCAAGGGCAACGGGGCGGATAAGTCCATAGAGCGCTTGAAGTCGTTACACCCTGACCTCGAGAAGCTGGTTATGGAGTTCGCGTTCAACGACATATACGGAAGGCCCGAGCTCGACATGAGGTCGAGGGAGATCGCGACAGTCGCGTCCCTTGCGGCCATGGGGCACACCACACAGCTCAAGGTCCACATACAGTCGGCTTTGAACGTCGGGGTAACAAAGGTGGAGATCGTCGAAATCATTCTACAGATGGCTTTATACGCGGGATTCCCCGCTGCCATCAGCGCCATGCAGGCCGCGAGAGAGGTGTTCGACGAGATAGAAGCCAATAAAATAAGCACGAACGGCGGCAGCGTGCCGAATGAAAGGAAGAAGCTTGCATCCATATGACAGCGACAGGACCGCATTCCGGCACCGTAAAAGTAAACGGCATAGACTTATATTATGAAATCCACGGCTCGGGCGAGCCCCTTTTGATGATAGAGGGGCTCGGCTACTCGGCGTGGATGTGGTACAAGCAGATACCGGCATTCTCGGAGAGATACCAGGTCATATTGTTCGACAACAGGGGAGCCGGGAACACAGATAAGCCCGATACGGAGTACTCGATTGAGATAATGGCCGACGACGCCTCGGGACTCCTGAGAACCCTCGGCACAGGGCCGGTTCACGTCCTCGGGATATCGCTCGGGGGTTTCATAGCCCAGGAACTTGCCTTGAGACACCCCGACCTAGTGAAAAGCCTGACCCTCGTATCCACCAACTCCGGCCCCGGAAAACGGGCGATGCGGAACTCCCAGCACATAAACGGCCTGTTCAAGCTCTGGGGCATTCTGCCCGGAACGTTCGAGATGGGGGGAAAGGCGAGCGTTCCTCTGGGGTTCGAATACGGCGTCACAAGGGAAGATAGAATACGTTACGGACTCTCCCTAGCGTTCACGCCCGAATACTTCAGGGAGCATCCGGATGAAATCGACCGTATCGTCGGCTGGAGACTCGACAACCCTCAGCCGGGCTACGCGTGGACGCGTCAGCTCATGGCGGGGATGAATTTCGATTCCTCCGAGCATGCCGAAGGGATTCACGCGCCGACGCTCGTCATCAACGGGGCCGAGGACAGAATAGTCTCACCGGAGAGCGCCCGGGAGCTCGCAGGGAGAATTCCGGATTCGAGGTACGTAGAGATCGAGGGGTCGGGGCACCTTCTTTTTATCGAGAGGTCCGACGAGTTCAATGATACCGTTATGGGTTTTCTCGACGAGGTGCGCGAGAAAAAGAGCTCGCTTGCCGCAAGCGGAGCGGATCCCGGATTGTGGAACAAAATCGTTTCCTATTTATCCGGAAGGTTCAATAATAACGGCGGCGCCATGAAGAATTAGTCTGTCCCCTCCGGAAGCCGAGCCGAGGGACTTTCTCCTGGATTCGAATCTAAACACCTTCTTTTGCAAGGTCCATTCTGACTTTTGCAAGGTCCATTCCTTCTTTCGCAAAGTCCATTCCAAATCCTTCCCGTTCACTATATTCGCGTGACGCACGGCCCTCTCCCGTTACAGATTATTCCTCTACTCGCTTCATATATGTTTCGAACGCGGACTTAAAAGCGCCGAGAGCGAGGTCGACGTGCTCTTCCGTGTGCCCGGCCATGAGCGTAGCCCTGATCCTGCATTTGCCTGCCGGGACCGACGGCGGCCTCACGGCAGGCGTATAGATGCCGCTTTCCCTGAGGGCGGCCGCGAATTCGAGCGCGGGCCCCGCCTCTCCGATCAAGACCGGTACGATAGCGGAACCGGAAGGGAGTACGGTGAGGCCGATGTCCCCGATACCGCTCTTAAATCTTTTTATAAGATGCCAGAGGTGCTCCCTTCTAAGGGGCTCGTTCTCGATTATATCTATCGCGGCTATCGACGCGGCTATCGATGCGGCGGGGAGGGATGTGTCGAAGATATAGCTCCTGACGCGGTTCCTGATGAAATCGATCAGCCTCTGACTGCCCGCGATATAGCCGCCCAGAGAGCCCGCCGCCTTTGAAAGCGTGCCCATGACTATGGGCACGTCTTTCTCCACGCCGAAGTGCTCGGTCGCGCCGCTGCCCCTTTCGCCGAGCACCCCCGTCGCGTGCGCCTCGTCGACCATGAGCATGCAGCCGAATCTGTCCGAAAGCTCGACCAGGCGGGGGAGATAGGCGAGGTCTCCGTCCATGCTGAACACGGTGTCGGTTACGATGAGCCTTTTCCCCTTCCTGTTTCTGTCGGACGAGAGGAGAGATTCCAGACGGTCGAAATCGAGGTGTCCGTAAATGCGGATGTCCGCGCGGGAAAGCCTGCACCCGTCTATTATGGAGGCATGATTGAGCTCGTCGCTGTATACCGTATCCCCCTCGCCGATAATAGAGGAAATAGTCCCGATATTCGCCAGGTATCCGGAGCTGAATATTATGGCGGCCTCGGCATTTTTAAAAGACGCTATGCGCTCTTCGAGCTCCCTGTGGAGGTCGGTGCTCCCGCTCACGAGCCTGGACCCGCCCGAGCCGGTCCCGTATTTCTCGAGAGCGAGCCTGGCGGCCTCCACGACCCCGGGGTCGACCGACAGCCCGAGATAACTGTTCGACGCAAAAAGGATATACCGCTTCCCGTCGATAGTTATTTCAGGGGACTGGCCGGTGCCGAGCTCCGTAAGCGCGCGGTAGAGCTTTTTATCCTTAATATGTGCCAAATCATTTTCTATCCAGTCAAGGGGGTTTTGCATATTGCGGGAGAGCCGTTCTGACAAATTTTCACCTGCGCCGAGCGTGCATTCCCATGTATGCCGCTACATGGGTTCCGTCGCTCTTTTGATCGAATCGTATGTCGCACTGACGAGTTTTTTTAAATCCTCCATGGGAATCCCCGGAGGGGGCATGAGGACCACCACGTCCCCGAGAGGGCGTATTAATACTCCATCTTTCATTGCCTCCTCGGCGACCTTCCATCCAATCCTCTCACACGCCGGATAAGGCTCTTTCGTTTCCTTATCCCGAACGAGCTCTATACCCGCCATGAGTCCCTTGCTCCTCACGTTCCCCACGTGGCCGAGCCCGTTAAACTCCCTCAGCTCTTCTTCGAAATACTCTATTTTCCCCTTAAGGTTTTCGAGCGTTTTATATTTTTTGAAGGCTTTCAGGTTCCCGAGCGAAGCGGCGCAAGAAAGAGGGTTGCCGGCATAACTGTGACCGTGGAAGAAGGTCTTAAAATCCTCGTAGTCTCCGAGGAAGGCGTCGTACACAGCCTGCGTCGTGATCGTGGCCGAGAGCGGGAGGTAACCTCCGGTCATCCCCTTCCCCAGGACCAGTATATCGGGCGTCACGCCGTCGTGCTCGCAGGCGAACATCCTGCCGGTCCTGCCGAAACCGGTCGCTACCTCGTCCAGTATCAGGAGGACGCCGTACCTGTCGCAGTATTCCCGCACGCGCCCGAGGTATCCGGGGGGGGAGACTATCATGCCCCCTGCAGCCTGGACGCAGGGCTCCAGTATGACCGCCGCGATTTCTTCGTGATGCGCTTCTAGGATACCCCCCAGCTCGGCCGCGCACGCGAGCCCGCAGGAAGGATACGTTTTACCGAGGGGGCATCTGTAGCAATAGTAGGAAGGGGCCTGATAAGTCTCGAAGAGGAGCTGTTTGAAAGCCGCGTGGAAAAGATCTATCCCGCCTACGGATACCGCCCCGAGCGTATCACCGTGATAGCCGTTACAGAGCGAAACGAACTTTGTTTTTCCGGGCTTCCCGGTGTGCTGCCAGAACTGAAAGGCCATCTTAATCGCGGCCTCCACGGCGCTCGCGCCGTCACCCGAATAAAAGACCTTTTTAAGTCCCGGGGGGCATATGTCTATGAGCTCTTTCGCAAGCTCCGCCGCCGGGGGGTTCGTAACGCCCAGCAACGTGCTGTGCCCGAGCCTGCCGACCTGCTCTCTTATCGCATCGTCGATCTCGGGGACTCCGTGGCCGTGTATGTTGACCCAGAGCGAGGACACCCCGTCTATATACCTTTTGCCTTCCGAATCTATGAGATATGACCCTTCGCCCCGCTCAATGATGACCGGGTCTTTCCCCTCATACTCCTTCATCTGTGTGAACGGGTGCCACACGAACTCCCTGTCATAATCTCCTAACTCTTTCTTTCTATCAGGCATATCTTTATTAGGCAGCTGATTTTGGGGCAGGACATCTGCGGGGAATAACCGGCGGGCGTGTGTTTAGTTTACATCCTTTCTGACCGGCATTTCAAGGTCGTCGAGCATCCTGAGGTCTTCCTCCGGAGACCTGCCCGGAGTGGTAAGATAGTTTCCCAGAATCATGGCGTTTGCGCCCGCGAAGAGTCCCATTGACTGCAAATCCCTCAGCGTAACTTCCCTTCCCCCTGCGGTCATGAGTATTTTATCGGGGAGTATCAGTCTGAATATCGATATTGTTTTCACGGCCTCGAACGGCTGGAGCACGGGAAAGCTTTCAAACGGGGTCCCCGGTCTCGGGTTCAGGAAATTGATAGGCACCCAGCTCGGGCCGAGAGCCCTGAGCTCGAACGCGAGCTCGATTCTTTGTCCCGGCGATTCCCCCATGCCGAGTATCCCTCCCGAGCACAGATGCATGCCAGCTTTCTTGACCAGTTCCGCCGTCCTGACCCTGTCATCGTAGGTATGGGTAGTGCAGATGCGGGGGAAATAGCTCCTGCATGTCTCAAGATTGTGATTGTACCGCCAGACGCCGTGCTCTTTGAGCTCGTAAGCCTGCTCTTCCCGGAGAGCCCCGAGAGAGCAGCCTATCTTGAGGCTCGTTTGCGCCCGAAGCATGTCCACGACTTCGAGTACCTGTTTGAATATCCTCGGCGTCGGCCCCCTGGCGCTGATAACGATACAGAAATCCATCGCCCCCAGCTTCTCCGACTGTTTAGCCGCCAATAATATCTTCTCGGCCGCCATAAGGGGGTGCGCGTTCACCTGCGTATCGTAATGAGCGGACTGAGAGCAGAACGAACAGTCTTCAGGGCAGTTGCCGGTCTGGGCGCTGATAATGGACCTTAAAAAAACGCCGTCGCCCTTGTACTTTAATGTGACTTTCCTGGCAAGAGAAATGAGGTCGGGAAGGAGAGACTTATCGAGCTCGTACAGCGCCAGAGCCTCGTCAAAACTGATGGGCTCCTCATTTACCAGAAGCTTTTCGGCAACAACATCGAGGATAGAAATCCTGCCTCTCCCGTCTCGGTTTTTCGAATTCCCCTTAGATTACTGGAAGGGTTTTTATTGTCAACCTACTAGCGGATTTCCATAATAGTAATATAATTATAGCTTGAACGAGGCCAGGACCGAAGTATAAAGTTAAAGGAATACAGACATTCCCGCATCAATAGTATACAATATGCGGATGGTTACGGATAAGAATTTGAAATTCAAATAGATTAATCCTGTCCGGCTTATCTTACCAAGTGTAAGACGGATACGCGCAGCCGGTAATAAGAGAAAAAGTGCACGCTAAAAATACCATCAATATCTCAATCGAGAGTGCGAGACAGGAGGCATCGGATAAATGGAGCAAGTACTGACGCTGGAAGAAGCCGCTCAATACCTCAAAGTCGCCAAACCTACTCTCTACAGATTGCTTGAAGACGGCAAGATTCCGGCATTCAAAGTGGGGAATCAGTGGAGGTTCACCAGAGAGCTTATAGATAAATGGCTCTGGGACCAGCTGCCCAAGAAAAAGAACGTGCTGGTCGTGGATGACGAGAAACTGATTGCTATGGATATCAAGAAAATCGTCACCTCGGAAGGACACGACGTCATTACCGTGCAAAGCGGCATAGAAGCGTCGAGAGCGATAGAGGATTCGAATATAGATCTGGTATTCCTCGACCTCGTGCTCCCGGATATAACCGGCGTGGAAGTCCTGAAACAAATCAAGAAAGCCAAAAGCGGCTTGCCCGTTGTGATTATTACGGGTTACCCGGACAGCGAGATCATGAACCAGGCCCTGGAGCTTGGGCCAATTTCGGTGCTCAAGAAACCGTTCAGCAGGGATCAGATCCGGGATCTGCTAAAGATCCTGCTTGCGCCCTCGACCGGCTCGGGAAGAACAAAGGCCGGGCAATAGGACTACGGAATCGGTGCCGGGACGGCCGGTATAGTCCTGCCTCGAAGTACACACTGCCCCGAGAGCGGGGAGGAAGGGTTGTCAACGGGTAATCCGGACGGGTTACCCGGGATAAACGCGTTATCCGCTTTCGTTCCACCCTCAATTTATTTCCAGTCTTATTCCTGTTTCGCAGACACGGTTAAATTCCGTCTTCTTTGGCTTATATCAAAAAAATTGGATAGAATTCTGTCAAAGCAGCAAATGGAGGTAGGGGTTTTGATTACCGAAATCAGGAAATACGGATTATTTATAAACGGCCGCGAAACTGATTCAGTCTCCGGCAAGACGTACGTCAGAGAAAATCCGGCGACAGAAGAACCGTTTGCGGAAATCGCCGAAGCCCAGAAGGAAGATGTGAATGCGGCCGTGGAGGCGGCTGGCAAAGCCTTTGAAAAGTGGTCGAAGACCCCTGTTTCGGAGCGGGTAAAGCTTGTCCGCAGGATCGCCGATATACTCGATAAGAATAAAGAACAGATAGCCCTGACAAACACGCTCGAAACCGGAAAGCCCATACGGGAAAGCCGTATTGTGGAGATAGGCGGAGCGGTGAAGACGCTCGAATATTACTCAGGGGCGGCCACGAGGCTCAACGGGGAGAGCATCTCGGTCTCGGAAAACCAGCTTACGGTTACGCTTAAAGAGCCGTTGGGCGTGGTGGCGCAGATAATCCCGTGGAATTTCCCCCTGCTTCTCTCCCTTTGGAAAATAGCTCCGGCGCTCGTCGCGGGATGCACGATTGTGCTAAAGCCGGCTGAATACACCCCTTGCGGGATTCTCGAAGTGGCCAGGCTCTGTTCCGAGGCCGGGCTCCCGGACGGGGTATTGAACGTCGTGCCCGGCATGGGTGAAGTAGCCGGACAATCCCTGGTAGAGCACCAGGGCGTCGCGAAGGTGGCGTTCACGGGATCGACGGAAGTCGGAAAGATAGTCATGAGAACGGCCTCGCAAACCATTAAACGCGTTTCTCTGGAGCTCGGCGGTAAAGCGCCCTGCATAGTGTTCGAGGACGCGGAGATAGAGAACACTATCGAAGCCGCTCTGAGGGGAGGGTTTTTTAATCAGGGGGAGAACTGCACCGCAATAACAAGGCTCCTGCTGCACGAAAACATATACGATAAATTCCTTCCGCCCTTTATAGACAGGGTAAAGAAGATAAGGCAGGGAGACCCGATAAGAGAGGACACCGAGCTTGGCTCCCTGATCTCAAAAGAGCATTTCGACAAGGTGACGTCGTATTTCGAGAAGGGGATAAATGAAGGAGGGCAGGCGCTCCACGGCGGAGGGCGCCCCAAGGAATTAAAGAAGGGGTATTTTTTCGAACCGACCGTGCTTGCGGACGTGGAGCCCGATTCGACCGTCGCGTGCGAGGAAATTTTCGGTCCGATTGTGGCCGTAATTCCGTTTAAAACGGAAGAAGAAGCGGTCAGGATCGCAAACGATTCCGTTTACGGACTTGCCGGAGGTATCTGGTCGCGGGACATCAAAAAAGCTCTCAGGGTAGCAAAAGCAGTTAGAGCCGGTTACCTGTGGGTAAATACGTACGGAGGCATAGTGCCCGAGACGCCTTACGGCGGATTCAAGCAGAGCGGGGTGGGGAAAGAGCTCGGCACGGAAGGGCTCGATATGTATCTCGAAACGAAAACCGTAAATATATTTATAGGGGACAAGATACCCGCCTGGTATAAAGGATAAACCGGCGGCCTTCCGCTGTACACGGAATCCGCGAGGTTGCGGAGTTAATTCCCGACTCCCTACCCGGACCGTATCAATTCAGGCTAGAATTCGATCGGAGAATATAAGTGGAGGATATAAGTAAGGTAACGAAAGTTGTTCAGGGAAGGTTTGTATAGCCCATAAGATACCGGTCACACTCCCGGGCGGCCTGCCGACCTTCGTTGATCGCCCATACTACGAGGCTCTGCCCCCGTCTCGCGTCTCCGGCCGCGAATACGCCTTCGATATTGGTTTTGTACTTGCCGTACTCCGCCCTGGCATTCGAGCGCTCGTCGCGCTCTATCTTCAGCTGATCGAGAAGCGGGGCTTCCGGCCCCAAAAAACCGAGCGCGAGCAGCACTAGCTGTGCCGGCCACACTCTTTCCGTGCCCGGTATCTCCCGGAAAGACGCACGGCCGTTTTGACCCGTCTGCCACTCTATCTGTATGGTATGGAGCTCCTTAACATTCCCCTTCTTATCCCCCGAGAACTTCGTCGTCAGGACCTGGTATCTCCTCGGGTCCTCTCCGAATACGGCTAATGCTTCCTCCTGACCGTAGCTCAGCGTGTAGACCTTCGGCCACTGGGGCCAGGGGTTGTCCGAAGCGCGCTCAAACGGGGGTTTCTGCAATATCTCGAACTGCAGCAGGCTCCTGCACCCATGGCGCATGGAGGTGGCTACGCAGTCGGTCCCCGTATCGCCTCCGCCGAGCACTATAACGTCTTTACCCTTCGCGGATATGAAGTTTTTGTCTTTGAGATTGCTGTCGAGGAGGCTTTTCGTATTGGCCCTTAGGAATTCCATGGCGAAATGTATGCCGCGCAGATCCCTGCCCTCGACCGGGAGGTCGCGGGGCTTCGTAGCGCCGGTGCAAATGACGACCGCATTATATTCCTTAAGCAGGTTCTCGGCCGGATAGTCCCTGCCTATCTCCGTACCCGTGACGAACCTGACCCCTTCTTCCGACAAGAGCCTGACCCTCCTCTCCACCACTCGCTTATCGAGGTGAGGGTTGGGAATGCCGTACATGAGGAGCCCGCCTATCCTGTCGTCCCTCTCGTAGACCGTGACCAGATGACCCGCCTTGTTTAACTGTGCGGCGCAGGCGAGTCCCGCGGGCCCTGACCCCACGACCGCGACCTTTTTTCCGGTCCTGGTTTCCGGAATCTCGGGGACGACCCACCCCTCTTCAAACCCCTTGTCTATTATCGTGCACTCTATCGTCTTGATCGTAACAGGGGTCTCGTTTATACCGAGAACGCACGACCCCTCGCACGGCGCGGGGCATATCCTTCCGGTGAATTCGGGGAAATTATTCGTTTTATGGAGACGTTCGAGCGCTTCTTTCCAGAGCCCCCTGTAAACAAGGTCGTTCCATTCGGGTATGAGGTTATTGACCGGACAGCCGGCGGTTAATCCGTTTATCAGAACTCCGGTCTGACAGAACGGGATACCGCAGTCCATGCATCTCGACCCCTGGACCTTGAGCTTTGACTCCGGGAGGTGTTCATGAAATTCTTTCCAGTCCTTAATGCGCTCTCCGGGCGAACGATCGGGCTCAAGCTCTCTGTCGTGCTCCATAAAACCTGTGGGGTCACCCATTAAAGTTCCTCCAGCTTAAATTCGATACGATTATACCGGATATAGAGTTGTTCGAGAATCGGAGAGAATTAATTGCCGCTTACACGGGCCAGGTCTCTTTTATTTTCTTCAAATGCCGCCATAAGAGCCTCATCCCCGCTCAGGCCGGTTTTCTGGACTTTCTTTATCGCTTCGAGCATTCTCTTGTAATCCTTGGGCATGACTTTGACGAATTTCTCCGATAAATTTGCCCAGCGAGCAAGTATGTCCCTGCCCCTCTCGCTATGGGTGTATTCGACATGGCGCTTTATCATGCCTTTTATTTCCTCGATATCCTCTTCATCGATTGTTTCGAGGCTGACCATCTCTTTATTGCACCTTACCGGGAAGTCTCCCGTCTCGTCGAGCACGTAGGCCACCCCGCCCGACATACCGGCCGCGAAATTCCTGCCGGTTGAGCCGAGGACGAGAACACGGCCGCCGGTCATGTATTCGCATGCGTGATCGCCGACTCCCTCCACCACGGCGTGAACCCCGCTGTTCCTGACACAGAAACGCTCCCCGGCCATGCCCCTGACGTAAGCCTCCCCCCCGGTCGAGCCGTAGAATGCGACGTTGCCGATTATTATGTTTTCCTCGGGTTTGAATGTCGATCCCTTGGGCGGATAGACTATTATCTTGCCCCCGGAAAGTCCTTTTCCGATATAATCGTTCGAATCCCCTTCGAGTATGAGCGTCATGGACTTCGGAACAAAGGCTCCGAAGCTTTGACCCGCCGAACCGTTGAAGTGAAGCCTGACGGTGTCCGGGGGAAGCCCCTCGGGGCCGTAACGACGCGTGAGCTCGCTCCCGAGTATGGTGCCTACGGTCCTGTTTACGTTCCTGATAGGTAAAATCGCCTCGACCGGCGTGCCCGATTCGAGTGTCGGCTTACAGATCTCGAGTAACACCTTGTTGTCGAGGGCTTCTCTAAGCCCGTGGTCCTGCTCGATCTGACAGTACCTTCCCCAGTCGGACGGCACGTCGGGCTGAAAGAGGACTTCCGACAGGTCGACGCCCTTTGCTTTCCAGTGGTCTATGGCCTTCCTCATCTCGAGCTTCTCGGTCCTTCCAATCATTTCGTCGACCGTCCGGAACCCGAGCTGCGCCATGAGCTCCCTTACTTCCTCCGCTATGAAACGCATGAAATTTACGACGTGCGCGGGGTCTCCGGCAAATTTTTTACGCAGCTCCGGATTCTGCGTAGCTACCCCCACGGGACAGGTGTCGAGATGACAAACCCTCATCATAATACATCCGAGCACAACAAGCGGGGCGGTCGAGAAACCGAATTCCTCCGCTCCGAGGAGAGCCGCGATAACCACATCGCGCCCGGTTTTCATCTGGCCGTCCGTTTCAATGACGACCCTGCTTCTCAGGTTATTGACGAGGAGCGTCTGATGGGTCTCGGCGAGTCCGAGCTCCCACGGCAGACCCGCGTGCTGAATGCTCGACTGGGGCGACGCCCCCGTGCCGCCGTCGTATCCGCTTACGAGAATCACGTCCGCATGCCCCTTCGCCACACCGGCGGCGATAGTGCCGACGCCTACTTCGGATACCAGTTTGACGTTGATCCGCGCCCTCTGGTTCGCATTTTTTAAATCGTGTATGAGCTCCGCCAGGTCCTCGATAGAATAGATGTCGTGATGGGGCGGCGGGGATATGAGTCCGACACCCGGCGTGGAAAGCCTCACCTTGGCTATCCAGGGATACACCTTCTTCCCCGGAAGCTGACCGCCCTCGCCCGGCTTCGCCCCCTGAGCTATCTTTATCTGAATCTCGCTTGCTGTAACGAGAAATTCGCTAGTTACCCCGAACCTTCCTGAAGCGACCTGCTTGATCGCGCTCTTTCTCGAATCGCCGTTCGGATCGGGGATATAACGTACCGGGTCTTCCCCTCCCTCGCCGGTATTGCTCTTTCCGCCTATCCTGTTCATGGCGATGGCGAGGTTCTCGTGCGCCTCGAGGCTTATCGCGCCGTAGGACATCGCGCCGGTCTTGAAACGCCTGCATATCGATTCCACTGATTCCACTTCGTCTATATCTATCGGATCGGACTCGAATTTGATGTCGAGGAGCCCTCTCAATGTGTGGAGCTGTTTTGACTGGTCGTTGACCAGGCCCGAGAACTTCTTGAAGTTCTCATAGCTGCCCGTGCGGCAGGCGTTCTGAAGCAGGTGCACAGTCCGCGGATTAAACGCGTGGTGCTCCCCGTCAGGGCGCCACTGGTAAATGCCGCCTACGTCGAGCGTCTCGGGCTCAACGTCGCGCTCGGGAAAGGCCTTACCGTGCCTCATCCCGATCTCGTCCGTAATTATTTCAATTCCCGCACCCTTGATCCTGGTCGGGGTCCATGTGAAGTATTTATCCACGAACTCGTGGTTGAGGCCTATGGCCTCGAAGATTTGTGCGCCGTGATAGCTCTGAACGGCGGATATGCCGATCTTCGACATCGTTTTCACGACGCCCTTCACGACGCTCTTTCTATAGTTCTTCAATGCGCTCTTTTTGTCGACGCCCTTCAGGAGGCCCTGCTCTATCATGTCCTCTACGACTTCATAAGCGAGGTAAGGATTGACCGCGCTTACTCCGTAACTTATCAGGAGTGCGAAATGGTGAACTTCGCGGGGCTCGCCCGACTCGAGTATGAGGCCGACTTTCAGCCTGTTGCCGTTTCTTATCAAATGGTGATGAAGCCCCGAAGACGCGAGCAGCGACGGTATGGGCGCGCGCTCCCTGTCAAAACCCCTGTCAGACAGTATTAAAAGGTTGGCCCCTTCCTCAATCGCCCTGTCGGCCTTCGTGAACAGGTGCTTTAACGCGTCCTCAAGCCCGTCGCTGCCCTCCGATATATTGAATAGTATGGGAAGCGTTACAGACTTAAACGTACTGTTGTCGAGCCCTCTTATGCGTTCGAGCTGCTCGTTCGTAAGTATAGGGCTGTCGAGCTTGATAAGGCGGCAGTTCTCGGGCCTAGGGTCCAGTATGTTGCGTTCGGGACCTATGGTCACTTCGGTCGCGGTAACCAGCTCCTCGCGAATAGCGTCGATCGGAGGGTTGGTTACCTGAGCGAATAGCTGTTTAAAGTACTCGAAGAGGAGCCGCGGCTTGCTCGACAGAACGGCCACCGGGGTATCCTTCCCCATGGACCCTACGGGCTCCACGCCGTTCTCGGCCATCGGCGCGATAATTATCCTCAGGTCCTCGAACGTGTAGCCGAACACCCTCTGCCTCCGAATCATGTCCTCGTGGGTGAATTTCTTGTCATCCCGAATATCCTCCGATAGCGGGATATCCGACAGGCTGACGAGGTTCTGATTGAGCCACTCCCGGTAAGGCTTTTCCTTCGCCAGCGTGTTCTTGATCTCGTCATCGCCGACGATGCGCCCTTCGACGGTATCGATAAGGAACATCCTGCCGGGCTGAAGCCTCCCTTTCCGCAAAATCATATCCGCAGGAACGTCCAGTACCCCGACTTCCGAACCCATAATTACCGTGTCGTCTTTCGTCACGTAATAACGCGAAGGCCGGAGCCCGTTCCTGTCGAGAACGGCCCCCACTTTGAACCCGTCCGTAAACGCGATCGACGCAGGCCCGTCCCAGGGCTCCATGAGGCAGCTGTGGTACTCGTAAAACGCCTTCTTCTCGTCACTCATTGTCTCGTGGTTCGACCACGGCTCGGGAATCATCATCATGATCGAGTGCTCGATCGGGCGTCCCGCTAATGTAAGGAACTCGACGCAGTTATCGAAATTTGCGGAGTCGCTGCCGTCGGGCTGTATGATCGGGAATATCTTTTCTATCTCGTCTCCGAACAAATCGGTGGAAAGCACGGCCTCGCGGGCGTGCATCCAGTTAATGTTCCCTCTAAGGGTGTTTATCTCTCCGTTATGGATGATATAGCGATAGGGATGGGCGCGGTCCCAGCTGGGGAACGTGTTGGTGCTGAAACGGGAGTGGACGAGGGCTATTGCCGATTCCATGTCCTCGTCGCTTAAATCGGGATAATATTCCTGCAGCTGCCAGGTGGTGAGCATCCCCTTGTAGACGAACGTCTTATGGGAGAGGCTCGGTATATAGAAGTATTCCCCCCCCTGCATGCCGGAAAACCTGATCTCGTTTTCCGCGCGCCTTCTGATTATGTATAGCTTGCGCTCGAAGGCCATGTCGTCCGTGATGTCGGGGCTCCGGGCGACGAATACCTGCTTCATATAAGGCTCGCCCTTCACAGCGGTAAGACCCAGCGAGGAATTATTAGTGGGAATGTCCCGCCATCCGAGAACGGACTGCCCCTCTTCTTTTACTATTCTCTCAAACGCCTTTATGCACTCCTTTCTCTCGGACGCGTTCGGAGTAAGGAAAACCGCCCCTGTGCCGTAAGATTTATGCGGGGGGAGGGTAATACCGGCTTCGCCCGCCGCCTTTTCAAAAAACCTGTGCGGAGTTTGAATCAGAATCCCCGCGCCGTCTCCGGTGTTCGCTTCACAGCCGCATGCTCCCCTGTGCTGAAGGTTCCGGAGAATGGTCAGAGCATTTTTTATTATGGTATGGGTTTTCATGCCTTTGATGTTTACAACAAACCCTATACCGCACGAATCGTGCTCGAATTGCGGGTCATAAAGACCCTGTTTCTTCGGATAACCCACGGGCTTCATCAAAACACCTTCCTCGCGGCTCTAATATAATATGAAAATAACTGCGATTGGCTTACAATTTCAGCCGAATAACCCTAGATTAATGTTAGATGAAAATTAAAACAAGTCAAATCAATAGGCGATCGGGACAATCGGCAACTCGACAGCGGAAAATCGCATCCGCCGGACACGTTTAGTGCTGTGGTTATCCCCGGTATAAATTGGTAATCGGGAACCTCCGGTCTTTTCCGAAGGCCCTCGCCGTTATCTTGATACCGGGGGGCGCTTGTCTCCGCTTGTACTCGTTCCGGTCCACCATTCGAGCCACGTTCCGTACCACGGAATCCCTATAGCCGAGGGATACGATATCATCGATACCGAGATCGTCCTCCACATAGGCTTTCAGAATGGGGTCCAGGATATCATAGGGCGGAAGCGTATCCGTATCGAGCTGCCCCGGCCGGAGCTCGGCAGAAGGGGGCTTGGAGAGAATCGCGGCCGGTATGACCTCTTTTTTCTTCCATGAGTTGTAATAGTTGGAAACGCTGTACACGATCGTCTTGGGCACGTCTTTTATAACCGCGAACCCGCCTGCCATGTCCCCGTAAATCGTACAGTACCCGACGCTCAATTCGCTTTTGTTCCCGGTAGTAAGCACTAGCCATCCGAATTTGTTGGAAAGGGCCATAAGGACGTTCCCCCTTATACGCGCCTGAAGGTTTTCTTCCGTCGAGTCTTCCTTCGATCCCGCGAATACCCCCTTGAGCATCCCGTCGTAAGCGTCAAACGCCTTCCCGATCGGTATATTAAGAAGCTCGACACCCAAATTCCCGGATAACCTTTCAGAATCCCGGACACTCCCCCGAGAGCTGTACTTAGAAGGCATTGTCACGGCGACGACATTCTCCCTGCCGAGGGCCTCGACAGCGATAACCGTCACGAAAGCTGAATCGATACCGCCGCTCAACCCTATGACAGCCTTCTTGAATCCGTTCTTGGTTACGTAGTCCCTGGTGCCGAGGACAAGGGCCTTGAAAATTTCTTCGTCGACCGACGAGTACCCTTCTATCCTGGTCTTCACGGCCGGCTTCGAGGGCGCTTTCACCTTTTTTGTATCTATTACAATCAGCTCCGCGCTATTAGAGTGCGCTTTCATCGTAAGCTGTTCTTTCCTTCTCCGGGGGTCGTGCATGCGTGACCTGAACACGCGTTCGATATTGATGTCGGAGACGAGGAGGTCTTCCTCGAACCCTTTCGCCCTTGCCAGGATCTCGCCGCGCTCTCCTATGATTACGCTGTGACCGTCGAATACGAGCTCGTCCTGCCCGCCGACGAGGTTGCAATAGGCAACGACCGCGGAGTAGTCCTTCGCTCTCGTAACGAGCATCTGCTCCCGCGCCTTGACCTTGGAGGAATAATACGGGGAGGAGGAAATATTGATAATTATCTGCGCCCCTCCGAGTATGGATTGAGTTCTCGTGGGATCTCCGGGATACCAGATATCCTCACAGATGTTCACTCCGAAGAGCACGTCCCCGAGTCTGTACACAGGCGCCCGGAGTCCAGATTGAAAGTACCTGTTCTCATCGAAAACCCCGTAGTTGGGCAGGTAGTGCTTGCGGTATATATCCACAAGCGTTTTATCGTGGAGGATGGCGGCCGCGTTATAGATATCCTCACCGCGGTCGGCAAAACCCAGGACCACCGTCATACCATCCGTAGCCCTTCTCACCTTATCAACCGCCTTCAGGTTGTCGCTAATGAACCGCGGTTTGAGCAGAAGGTCCTCGGGCGGGTAGCCGGTGACCGAAAGCTCCGGGAAGCATAATATATCCACGCCCAGGGCGCGGGCTTTTTTAATGTATCCGAGTATCTTGCTGAGATTCCCGTCCACATCGCCGACACGCACATTTATCTGAGCCAGGCCCAACCTTACCGTATCCATAAGATCACTCGATCCGTAAATTATAACACTCCAAGAAATAAAGTGATTACAGTATTTTAACTGAATCCGGACCAACAGGAAATATGGCGGGTGCGAAATACCCTCCCCGGGCGGCTTCAAAATTCATATAGCCTGACAGGGTTTACCGGTCTTATTAAGAAAAACCCGCCGAGATATGGACCAGATTGGCGAGGAAATGAAAGATAACGCTCGCCCAGATTGTTCCGGTAGTCATGTAGAGGTAGCCCATAACCAGGGAAGGGAAGAACGTGAGAACGGCCTGAGAGCACACCGATAAGCCGTGCCCGCCCCCCAGGCACAGAGTGACGAAGTGCCCGAACGCAAACAGGAGGCTTACGGCCGCTATCCCCCAGAGCGTGTTGCCGAGCCTCTGCTGAAGAAAGCCGCGGAAAAAAACCTCTTCCGGAAGGGCCACCAGGAGGAGCTGGGCGAGTATGAAGGTATATGAAAGCCTCTGAAACATCAGGGATTTTCCTGAATAGAGGCCGTAGCCCGCGAGCACGGATATATAAATGAGGAGGACCGCTATCGATGCCGCAATGCCGATAAGCACCCCCCTCCGGTCCCACCTGAGGTCACTCAGATCAGATTTTAGAATAAAAGGCACGGAGAGCATGAGGACAGCTGAAATGGAAATAACGTAAGTCCACGGAACAAGAAATTTCATAACCAGGATGAGGGTTATCACAACGACATAAATAATTAATGGTATGAAGTAGTTACGAATATTGTAGGCTTTTGCCATTTAAACGGTGAGGGACCGTAAGTTCTCAAATTTACAGTCTTAAAATACATAACGCCGGGTGTCAGGTCAATAAAGCTTGTACCATTCGAATTTATTGAAGAACAATACGCCCCAAAGGTTGACCAGCACGCTCAGAACTATCAAGGCCTTGTGATACCATTTCAAGTTCTCCCCGATGCCCTTTACGGTAAGAAGAAAGAGGAATGGATAAAAATCCAGGGCATACCTGTATCCGAACTGGGCCCACCCAGTCCCGCTTTTTATAAAGATAAGAAACGCCGTGGGTATAATTGCCGCCCAGCAGGCAATAGAGAGTCTGTTTCTTATTCCCGCAAACAGAGCAAATATGAAGGCGGGTGTCGTAATAAGAACCGAGAGGCCGACCTTGGAAGGGATTATATAAGGCCATTTTTCTATGAACACCGGCGGCTGTAGAAAAAAGATGTAAAGGTGATAGGGGATATATGAGAGGCTGAAAAGCCCCTTGTTGAACCAGGGTGAAATCTTTTCCTTGGCCGGAGAGATCGCGTGCATGACGTACGCCGTATCTAACGGAGTGCCGAACCGGAGATAGTTGTACAGGAAATTTAGCAGCACGAAAATGCCGGCGCCGGCGCATACGAGTATGAGCGGCCGAATTCTGAATCCGGCGATGCTCCTGCCCCTTTCCCGCATCGGAAGTCCGTCATAGGAGAGCATTATTATGAAAAACGGAAGCGTCAGCAGGGTCGGCAATCTGGACCAGTACGAAGCCCCGAGCAGAAGCCCGATTAATAAAGGCCTTTGGGCGCGGAGCGTGCAGTAAACCGCCAGCAGCAGCAGCGTCATCGACGTAATCTGGGCGAAGTACCAGACGGAGCCTACAGTGGCCGTGTACCAGTGTATGGTTCCGAACCCGAAGAGGACCGTCATCCATATACGGAGCTCCCTTTTGGCCGTGAGCCCGGTCATTATCAGGTATATAATTGAAATATTCAGACCGCCCAGGAAAAAAGACAGGAACACCTGTTTGAACTCCACACCGAAGAGGGCTACAAAAGGCATGAGCAGCAGGGCGGGGAACGGCGGGTAAATCTCATAAGACTTACCGGCCCTGTGAATCAGCTCCTCAAAGTAAAAAGGCGTATCCGTCACATATAGCCTTCCGTGGAGGAACGCGTCGGCGAGATAGTTAAAGTAATTAAAAGGGTCAGAAACGCGGGGCTCGGTTAAAAAATATACAAGGAACCCGATTACACAAAAAACGAATGCGGTTATCAGGCGGGGATATCTGTCATAAATCGAAACGACGGTCTTCATTGCCTCATCACAAGAATATTCAATATTTCCCAAAATTAGATTAACATAATATACGATTTGCGGATTCCGGTAAAAGAGACGAGACGGACAAATTGACGGAACACAGGACCGGTAAAGAATGAAGTTCAACCCCCAGCTGAGGGACTTAACACTCATCGCCGTAATCTCGATAATCGGAACCTTCGGTCTTGCATATGTAGCCTACATAATCCTCGAAAACAAATATCCCGATTCGATCGTTGCGATCTGGAGTGTGTGGGATACCCGGCACTACACAGAAATCGCGCGGTACGGATATACGAGCTCGACGGCGGAAGGAAGGCACCTGCAAATCGTATTTTTTCCGCTTTATCCGTTTATGATCAAAATATTTTCCGTAGTATTCAGAGACTATTTACTTTCGGCTCTTCTCGTATCGAACCTGGCATTCGCCGTAATGATAATTTACTTCTTCAAGCTCGTAAGGATAGACTGCGACGCCGAAGATTCATTCAGATCCGTAATATATTTATCCATATTCCCTACAGCCTTTTTCTTCCATTCGGCATATACCGAAAGTCTGTACATGGCCCTCGTGATCGCCAGCTTTTATTACGCGAGAAAGGAGAAATGGGCGCTTGCGGGATTAATCGGAATGCTGGCAGCGGCGACGAGGGTAACCGGGATCATATTGCTCCCCGTGCTCGTAATCGAGTACCTGAACCAGAAAGGATTCCAATTAAAGAACGTACGGAAAAACATACTCTGGCTCTCCATAATCGCGCTCGGTATTATTTTCTATCTCGCAATAAACTACGTCACGTTCGGGGACCCGTTCAAGTTTCTGGAAATACAGGAAAAGCACTGGTCAAAACACCTAGATTTCCCTTACAAAGGGTTAATGTCCGCATTGCAAAGCATACGCTATAGGGAACCCAGAGACGCAATGCTGGCGGGATGGGGTGAGCTGTTGTTCGCGATTCTCGGTCTCGCTCTTATTATATATTCATTTTTCCGGATACGTCTTTCATACTGCCTGTACGCGCTGGCGACCTGGCTTTTAGTTATCTCGACGGGGTTCTGGCTGAGCATCCCGAGATACACCCTATCGATGCTCCCGATTTTCATTGCCCTAGCCGTATTAGGCAGACACAGGGCCGTGAATTATCTGATTGTATTTATCTCACTTTCGCTCTATGCACTGCTCCTGATACAGTTTATAAGGTTCAGCTGGGCTTTTTAAGAATTTGTGCACCTTAACGTCCGCCCGGCCTTGATAGTATTATTATTTGCCGATTCATATTATCGATTCATATTAATGGTAAAATTATGTTCAGTGAAATGGATATAACGCTCGTAATACCAACGTATAATGAATCGGAGAATTTGCCTATTCTGCTGGAAAGGGTATTCAGCGTTTTCCGCGAATCGAACCTGGACGGGAAAGTAATCGTGGTTGACGACGATTCTCCCGACGGGACATGGAAAGTCGCCGAAGGACTCAAGGAAAAGTACAGCGGGCTCGAAGTATTGAGGAGACTCAGCGAAAGGGGTCTGTCTTCAGCCGTATTAAGCGGCTTCAGCATGTCTAAAAGCGGGATACTCGGGGTCATGGACGCTGACTTGAGCCATCCGCCTGAAAAAATACCCGAACTAATTGCGCCGATACTAAGCGGGGAAGCGGATATAACGATAGGGAGCCGTTATGTCGATAAGGGCGAATCCGGGGACTGGGCTCTGAGCAGAAAGATTTCCTCCAGACTCGCGACTCTCGCCGTAATCGGCCTTACGAAGGTTAAGGACCCCATGTCCGGATTTTTTTTCCTGAAACGGGAAGTAATAAAAAACGCCGAATTAAGCCCGAAGGGATTTAAAATAGCCCTGGAGATCCTGGTCAGAGGAAAATACGATAGAGTGGTTGAAGTACCGATTGTTTTCCGGGACAGGATATACGGGGAGACGAAGTTAAACAGCGGAGTCATCCTTGATTACCTTTACCATGTTGTAAAACTATACGCGTATAAGTTTCTATAAATCGGCAGGGCCCTATTCGAGATGGAACCCGTAAAGCCTGACGCAGACAGCCAAAAGACGACTCTCATCCTTTTTCTAATCATATTCGCGGTGTCATTTACCGTATATTTTTTCACGCAGCACGCCCCCACTCCGTATGACAATTTCGTAAGACTGGCCGACGCTATCCTTCACGGAAGGCTATATCTCACCGAAGACGTTCCGTGGCAGGAACTGGTCCCTTTCGAGGGCAGGCACTATATCGTACCCCCGCCGTTTCCGGCTGTATTGATATTGCCCGTAGTTGCCATATTCGGCCTTTCGACAAACCAGACCCTGATTTCAATCTTCCTCGGCAGTCTTAACGTATCTCTAGCCTTTTTAGCCGCGAGGGCGATCTCAAAAAACAGAGGTATTCAAGTCTGGACCGCGGCCATGTTCGGTTTCGGGACTATACACTGGTGGGTCGCGACCGCGGGCGGGGTCTGGATGTTCTCCCACACCGTATCCGCGACGTTACTGTTTATCGCGATCCTTCTGACCTTATATAGATCTCACCCGTTTTATACAGGGGCGGCCCTGGGGGCGTCCTACTGGACCCGTCTCCCGACAATACTATCGTTTCCGTTCTTTGTAACCATGTACTCGGACCAATGGTTCAGTCAGGGGCAAGACCGCAGCTTTTACGACAGGATACGGCTTAAGCCCGTTATTTGGCTTGGGGCGGGAGCGGGAATTTTCATACTATTAAATTCAATCTATAACCTGCTGCGATTTCACACGCCGTTTGATATCTCCTATTACCTGATACCCGGAATACTCGAAGAACCGTGGTACCAGAAGGGTATATTCGACATTACGTACATACCTAGACACTTAAAAATCATATTCTGGGAGCTTCCCAAGTTTACCGGCGAGTTTCCATATTTTAGGCCCTCCTGGAACGGCATGGCGATCTGGATTACTACCCCGGCGTTCATTTATTCTTTTTTTGCCGGCATAAGAAACAGGCTGGCAATAGGGTGCTGGCTCTCTATCGTATTGATAGCATTGGTGAACTTTTGTCACGGCACATGGGGGTTCTCTCAGTTCGGATACAGGTTCGCAATGGACTTTTATCCTTTCCTGTTTCTCCTAACGGTTAAGGGGATAGGCCCCGACATCAGATGGCATCACAAAATCCTGATCCTTATCGGGATACTGGTAAACCTTTGGGGCGTGCTCTGGATATATAAATTCGGATGGACGGGCTACTAATTTACTTTTGAAAAACCAGGTATTTATAGCCAAAGAAATTCCAGATAATTACGAGTACAATGGATGCGAATACCGCTACGTTTGCCCATAATACAGGAGAAAGGCCGCCTACGGGCCGCAAGACATTCACAATGAAAGACGCCACGAGAACATTCAGCGCAAAACCGATAGCGGAGACAATGACGAATTTAACGAACTGCTTTCCCATCCCGTCCCTTTCCCTGCTCTCGAATGTCCAGAACTTGTTCCAGGCATAACTATTTGCCGCCGCGAAGACAAACGAAATACCCTTGAAAGCAGAAAACAGATACCCCTTATGAACTCCCGAAACGAACATCAGAAAATTGAGAACTCCGAAATCGATTGCCGTATTTGACACACCTATCGGTATGAATTTCCCGAATTGAAAAAGTATATTCCACTTCGCTCCGAGGTGCGAGGATATATATACCCACAGCACGACGAACGCCGGGATTATTATCAGAAAGGCGGGCCAGATAACGTCGTAGGGTAAATACCGGATGTGGAGCTCATCCTTGAGAGTGCTCAATATCGCGATTACAAAAACAGATATAATGACGCCGACGATGATTGAGGCGACTAGATCGAGTTTCTTCATAGCATGATCCGGGACACAGGGTAATAACCCCGACACTGCATATCAACAGCGATAGTTACAGGTTGAAAACCGATTGCATCATCTCCAGGAGCTCAACCAAAGATAACGGTCAATATCCGATTCCCCGATGGGTAATGCGGCCAGAATGGGATAATAATAGAAAAACATACCGGCGGCTATACAGAAATATACGATCACGAAAATTTTCCCTTTTCCGGAGCTATTCCACAACTCAGTCAGAAAATAAGTGGTAGCCAATAGTAAGAATACTAATGAAGGAAGGAAATGATACAGAAAGATAATCTTTCTCGGGGAAAAAGCCCAGGGGAGCCAGTATGCAAAGAAGCTCAGCACAACAAAGAGCAGAGAGGGCGTTTCCTTCCTCACCACACGGATTATCCCCAAAATCAAGAATAACAAACTCGTATACCATATGAAGATATTACCGATTAAATAAATATGGGCCCTCATACCGTCTCCCAGGTCCTGCAAATGCAGATAAACAGGCCTCAGCATCAGAGGCCATTGCCACCATGCGGACTGGTAGGGATGAGTTTGTGTTACCCCTCCGTGGTACCCGTACATATTCCCCTGCAGAGTGATGAAATCATGGAATGAATTCCCGTAATAGAAGAACGGTATGTACGTGGCGAGATAGACCAGCAACGGAACAATCACAAACGCCAGGAACATTCTCGGGATTATCCTCAAAAGAGAGGATAGAAACTCCCTGTCGCGGGCGGACGTGGTGTACACCTCGAAATAATAAACAAGAAACAGCGCCACGCCGGCAAGGAACTCCGTAATATACACTCCGCTCCACTTTACCGACATTCCCGCCCCGCAAAAGAATCCGGCCAATACGAGGAATTTGTTCTTCCTTGTCCTCGCATACTTTACTATAAAAAGAGACGCGAGCATCAAAAAGTCGGCAATAAAAATGTCGACCATGCTAATACGGCTCAATACAAAGAAAAATGACTCAAAGCTGTAGAGCAAGGACGCTATCAGACCCGCGACCTTGCTGTCGAACAAGTTCTTCCCGAGCAGGTAAATGAACAGCACGCCGAGAGCGCCGAATATGGCCTGGAAGAACCGCCAGCCGAACGTGTTATTACCGAAAATCATTATCCCGAGCGCGCTTATCTCTTTCCCGAGAGGAGGATGGGTCCATTCGTAGGCAAGGTCTTCGGGCGCCTTGTTATAGCTTTCCCAGGCCGCTCTGTGTCCTTTAGCCATTTCCTGTGCGGTGAACGCGAAATATATCTCGTCAAAATAATAACTATCAGGGATGGCCAGACGGTACAGCCTTATTCCGAAACCGAACACCAGAATCAGCGCGAGAAAAAGCTCGATTTTATATTTCCTGAGAAATAATTGCGGCGGCATATATCTATATTCTATCGTGTCAGGAGCAATTGAGGTTCAGACGAATTCTTATAATTAACAGTATTTACGACAAAATCCCAAAAAATAATGATATAGGCTAACAGGTAAAGGAAAAACAATCCCGGAATAAAATACATGGGATAATCCGCTGGTATCCCCTTATATTGTGTTGTTAGCTGGATGTAAGAATAAACCATGTTAGCCGTATAAACACCCGACACAATAGCATATAAATACCAGAATATCCAAGAACGGAATACTATAAGCGTAAAAAATACAATCATGGGAAGAAGATGCCTCTCATGGGCGCGTGTGACGAAGAGGAAAAGCGTAAAGAGGATGAGCGTCACCGACTGAAATATCAGATAGGCATAGTCCACGTTTTCATCATTCTTCATAAGGATGGCGAACCTGACCAGGAGGCCCGCAATAAAAATATAGGCCGTACCGAACATCAATGTTCCCAGCATTTTATATGATACGCCCAGGAGCTTGATGTCATCATTTTCCCACATTAAAAATGCGCCCCAGAAATTAAACGCGTTGAGAGACGTGTACGCGTATTGCCCGTAAGCCGCATCGAATCTTTCCTTTATAAGTGCAAACGGCCCGGTGAACAGAGAATTAACTGAATCGATCCCGCCCCATATAAAGGGAAGCGTGACCGCTATCGACGTCAACACAACGGTTACCGCAAGCTCGAAGGAGGGCAAAAAAGACCTGACGGTTAGCTTCCGCCTGTCACGGATTAACGGTCTCAGCGCAAGGAAACCTATCAGGGGGAATATTGCTATACTCTGGGGTTTGATCATGAAAGCCAGCGCCGCAAAGACGCCCGAAAGTATATATTTCTTTCTAAGCCCGAGATATATAGAGAGTAATATCGGAAGGGCATGGAATGAGTCGACCTGCCCCCAGAATGTCGAATTCGCGAGCGACGCGGGGTTAAATAAATATACTATCGACGCTGTCATCGCATTTTTATTCGTCGTGATCAACCTGAGCGAATAGAATATGAGTATAGATATACCGAGATCCGCAAGATTCGAGGGGAGCTTGAAGAGTATATCGACCGAGAGCCCGGGGAAAGCGCTGTGCAGGTGGTCGAGAATCCAGAGTATGATCAGGTATCCGGGCATGTAATCGCACCAGAACTTATCATAAAAATTTCCGAAACCTACCGAAGAGATTTCGCTGCCCCAACCAATCCAGACGCTGAAATCGGGACCGTATGTGAGAAATTGTGAAAGGAATACTCTGAGGGCAAAACCCGCTACGAGAATCAAAGAAAATCGAACATAAGGGTTCTTCAGACGCACCCCATTTTCAATTGTCCTTAAGTTCATTTCTGAGCTTCCATGATTCCCTGAACATTTTAACGATTACTTTAATGTTTGCACCCGTTTGCGAGCCGTAAAGACGGGGGAAATGTCTTACCGGCACTTCTTTAAAAGTATACCCGTTGCGCCTCAATTTTATTAAGAATTCGGCGCTGAAGAGCGCGCCCTCGGATTTGATCGGCTTCACGGCCCCGTAGGCACTGCCGGGGAAAACCTTAAAGGCGCAGTCCATATCCTTCACCCTTAATCCGAAAACTAAATATATGTACATACTATAAAGCCAGGCGTTCAGGGACCTGATAAAAGAATCCGCCCTGTCTTCCCTGTACCCTATGACGGCGGAATTAGGTCCGGCGTGAGTAATCATTCTGTCAAGGTCGTTGATATCGAACTGCCCGTCGCTGTCCATGAAGAATATGTACTCATGCCGGGCCTTATCGAAACCGCTCCTCAGAGCCGACCCGTATCCCCTATTAATTTCGTGATTGACAAGCACAACGTTAGGGTTTGCCGAAGACATCTCTTCCACGATCTCGCGAGTCCTGTCGAGCGACCCATCATTAACTACAATTATTTCGTATGCACCGAGATTCTTTTCGAGGTATGAAACACAGCTCTCCACAGTTTTCCTGATGTTGCCTTCCTCATTGTGCGCGGGAAGCACCACAGAAAGCGAGAAACCTTCATTCATTTTTTATATCCATCGGATTTAATAAATTATCGGGCCATTAATCAGCTCGACGGGTTAATTCCGCATTTTACTTCACTGATAGTATACTCCTTGACCTTGCCGACGGCGATACCTTTGAAGGTGCAGACCTTGCCGCCGGGCCACGCGACGTTGATATCGGCGATTTTATCTTTTCCGAGGCCGAAGTAAAGAGGGAGCATATCCTGCTCACAGCATCCCCTGCCCCCGGATACTTCCCTTATCTGAACTCCTGCCGGGGTAGAAACCTCGACCCTGGCCCCGATCGCCGAGACGTTGCTCTTCTTGCCGTCGCCCCTCAATTTTAGCGTAAGAGAATTGCTTTTGTTGCCCTGGTTCTTCATGAGTGCGATACCCGAATGCCCGATCAATAAAACGTCAATAAAACCGTCGCGGTCATAATCCGCCCAGGGAGCCGAGAATACATCTATCGGGCGGTCAAGCCCGGCTACGGGAGCCGTATCCGTAAATTTCCCCGCACCTTCGTTCCTGAACAGTTTATTTGTTCTGATATGGTTGGTCGTAAACAGGTCTAATCTGCCGTCCGCGTCGAAGTCAACCCAGGCGCATGTCCTGCCGTCCCCCGCATCAGCCGTTCCGGTATCGACAGTGACGTCGGTAAAACTGCCGTCCTTGTTATTCCTGTAAAGAGCGTTTCTCATTCCGTGACCCATATTCGTTATGTAGAGATCGACATACCCGTCGCCGTTATAATCCCCTGTACATGCGGAGGTCGTCATCCAGGATGCCTCCCCCGCGAGTCCCGCCTTTTCCGTAGAATCCGTGAAAGTCCCGTCACCGTTATTGATATAGAATCTATTTAACCCGGCATTCGCCAGGAAGAGATCCTGGTAACCGTCGTTATCGGCATCGAACCACACCGCTCCGTATGTGTCAGCCTGATTCCCCAGACGCGCAGGGCCTGTTACTTCCTCAAAACTCCCGTCGCCCTTATTCCGATAGAGAGAAAACCCGTTCATCCCGGCCTGAAATAGATCCACGAATCCGTCATTGTCATAATCAGCCCATATCACATGCCTCGTGCTCAAACCCTCTTTCGTAAGCCCCGACTTATCGGTAACATCGGTGAAAGTGTGATGCTCCGAGTTCTTAAATAGCAGCGGAGGCTTTCCGGCGTTCAGAGTACCGAGCACAAGATCCACATACCCGTCGTTATTGTAATCAGCCCACGCAGCGGCCTTCGCACTGATGTCCGGAAGTCCCGACGCCGACGCCGTATCTTTGAACGATAGCCCTTTACCGTTCATAAACAACAGCAAATTCCCGTTCGGAGCTGACTTCTTAACCCCGGTGCTGCTTTTTCCCGGTTTGCTCTTTCTGCTGCCGAACAGTTTGTTCATGCTCATACTCGAAATCACGATATCCTGCCATCCGTCGCCGTTATAATCACCCCACGCCGCCGTCTGGCCAAGCCTGCCCCCGGAATAGACCCCGGTCTCTTTCTGCACGTCAACGAATTTTGGGACGTCGTCCGCTTTGGCGTGGATATTGGATAAACTTAGAAGGGCGAGGGACAATAGAATGAGGAGTAAGAGGTGAGATCCGTATCGAATCAAGAGATATTCAACCTTTCTTGATGTCTTTCAATAGAAGGTCGGCCGCACGCAAGCTCAGGGCCTCAATAGTGAGTGAAGGGGCTTCTCCGCCGCCGGATGTAGGGAAAACGCTTGCGTCGGTTACCAGCAAATTGGGGATATTGTGGACCCTGAGGGATGAATCTACAACGGACGTTTCTTGTTTGTTTCCCATCCGGCACGTCCCGAAAACGTGGGTAGCCGAGAAGAAATCATAAGCGCTGATTTCTTCGACAAAGTCTACGGCGCCGCTGGCCTTCAAAATCTCCTTCGATTTGCCGGCAATAAATTCAAGACTCTTTAATTCGGACTCACCGAGAAACGATTGAATTTTCGCTACCGGGAGGCCGAATTCGTCTTTCGTTTTGGGATCGAGAGTAACAAAAGTGTCCTTGTTTGGAAAAAACTCGGCTATACCCCCCATCGAGATCGCGTGTCCGAACCACTTCTCCACCTGGCTTATATAATCTTCGCCCCATCCGTCGAAATACCGCAAGGAATAATTCAAGGGGCCCAACGCACTCCCGGCCGTAGGAAACATTCTGAGTCCTCCGGAGAAGCCTCGTTTCGGATCCGGGGTGTTCCAATTCCATAGAATGCTGTCCATGGGTATGCCCCGATAGGAATCGGACCTTTCGGGATGAAAGGCCGTGGCCTCGTAAAAGACGGTCTCCATAAAATTCTTCCCGACGAGCCCGTTACCGTTTATGTCGGAGTTCAAGAGCAGTCTCGGAGTCTCGACTGCCCCGCACGCCACGGCGATATAATCGGCGGCGACGAAATGCTCCTTCCTGCTCCTGTCGTAATATACGACTCCCCTTGCTTTCTTTCCGCCCTTATTCTCGGTTTCTATACGCGTAACGAAAACATTATCCAGTATCTCACAGTTACCGGTACCTTCAGCGAGAGGAACGAACGTCACATCGACACTGCCTTTATCCTTCCGGGGACAACCCCAAACGCATCCGTTGCAGTAATTACAGGGAGGGGCGTCCCGATAGGCTTCCGATAGTATGGCAACAGAATTCGGTATGAGGTCGAGGCCCTGCTTACTGCAGCCCTTTTCCACAATCGTGCTCGCATAGCTCAACTTATGGGGCTTTAAAGGATACGGCTTGCTTCTGGGACGATCCGGGATATTGTCGGGCCCCGCTACCCCTACGATGCCCTCCGCTTCGCAATAATAGGGCTCCAGGTCTTGATATTGTATAGGCCAGTCCACGGCCACGCCGAAGAGGCTCTTCATGCGGAATGCTTTCTCGTTAAGCCTCTGGGCTTCGCCCTGAAAATGAAGTGTCGTCCCGCCCACGCCCGAGATCTGATGGTATTTTATATAGTTTCTCTCCTGACTGTCATTGAGCTTTCCGGAGGCTTTGTTCCAGGACCGAAGGTTTTCGTATTTAGCACTAAGCGGCTGCTTTTTGCCGAACGTATGACGAATTTTTTTGATTATAGGGAAAGCCTTTGTTTCCCAATCGGTTTCATCCAGCGCATAACTTTTATACGGGTCATAACGCGGGCCTGCCTCCAGCATAAGCACATTCATGCCTTTCGAAGCGAGCTTCCAGGCAAACGGCGCCCCTCCCGGGCCGGAGCCGATGACGAGGCAATCGTATTTTTCTTTTTTAGGAGGCATAGCTTTGAGCGGTTGATAATATAATGAAACTATTGCTTTGTGTCAATTTATAAGTTATACATTTTGCTTATCCCGCCCGGCCATAAAAAGGAGAAAAATATGAAGAAATTCCTGCCGATTCTATTGATATGCTTAGTATTTTTATCGGCATGCGATCAATCCGGAACCAAGGAATGCCCGGCTGACAGCCCTGATAAAGCAAGCCTGGGAAAGAATGGAGGGGCGGAGATCGGACTAAATAAACCCGAAAAAAGCGGAAAGGTAGTCGCACGGGTAAACGGCGTCCCGATATACGCGGACGAGCTCAACGGAAGGTCCGTAGAATCACTCGTTACCGATGAAATTATCTATCAGGAAGGACTAAAAGAGGGATTGGAAAACAAATATCAGGACAAGTTAAGGGAATACGAGATGAGTCTCGTGGTAAGAGAATTAAAGGATAAATACACCCAGACCTCGCCCCCCGAAAAGGAAATAACGGACGAGGACCTTCTCAATTATTATAATACCGCCAAGGGGTTAGGTTACACAAATCTGCGCGTCCAGGGAATTCAGTTCACGGATTCGAGCCTCGGCGATCAGATTATAAAAATGGCGCGGGACGGCAAGAATTTTCAGGAAATCGCTCAAAAATTATCGAGTCCGGCTTCACAGTTAACAGTGAAGGATCTGGGTTTCAATAAAAAAATGAACAGGTACTTCGATGTAAAAGAAGCGGGCTCTCTGTCCAAGGTAGTAGCCAATCCGGACGGCACATTCGGCGTATACGAGATACTCGACGCGAAAGTAACGCCGTTTGACAGCGTGAAGGATTCAATCGTATACATAATCAAAGCCAGACGAAAGGGAGAAGCCTACGATCAATACGCTAAAGAGCTGGCGAAAGAGAAAGGCATGACTATCGAAATCGTGAAGGAATAAACGGAACCGGTATGGACAAGAAAAGCTCAAGAAGGAAGTTCTTAAAAACCGTTGCAACGGGACTCATCGGGAGCGAGGTAATTGCGGGAGCCGGGCCCGCAGCCTTCGCCGAGACCGACCTGAACAAGGGCGGGTTCGAAGTCAAAAAAGGGTACACGGTGTTTAATGAAACAACACAAAAGAATATGGTAAAACTGGCGGAATCGCTAGTGCCCGGATGCGTGAGTATAGGGATTGAGGACAAGATGATGTCCTTTGTCAGATCAAGCAAAGGCACAGCCAGCTTTTTCGACGCCGGTCTGTGGAACCTGGACGCGATCTCCAGGAAAAAATTTAAGACGCCATTTTACTCACTTAAAAACAGGGAAGAAATCGATACGCTGATTAAGCATATAAGGGTGGACAACAGAAGCTTTCTCGAGAGCTTCCGGAGAGTAGTCATTCGATTCTATTACTCAGACCCCACGGTGTGGAAAAGGCTCTCCTACGACGGGCCGCCGCAGCCGAGGGGGTTCATGGACTATGCGCAAGCTCCTAAAATTAGCAAAAAGCATTAATAACATTATTGACGATACCCTTCTATAAGTCATAAAGCGTTACCATCTCAAGCGTTTCCGTGATCACTTTTTGAATGTCCATGGCCCTCTCAATATCCAGAACATGCTCCCGCCTCGCCCTGGTCCTCGGGTTCTCCGAGACAATCGAGCAGCAATCCTTATAAGGCTCGATAGATAAGTCATATGTTCCGAGCTTCTTCGCATAATCCACTATTTCCTGCTTGTCGTATGTAATGAGCGGCTGGAAAATCGGCAGAGAGACAGCTTCTTTTACAAGTGTTATGTTTTCTATGGTTTGAGAGGCGACCTGGCCCAGGCTGTCTCCGGTTACAAGCGCCGCGCAACCGTTCGCGAGGGCTATTCGTTCCGCGACCGCCACCATGAACCTCCTGAAGACGACGAGCTCGTTCCCGCCTGTTCCGTCGAGCCTGAGCAGGGCGGATTCGAAAGCGTAATAGGGCACAAGATATACACGGGTGCCGATCTGGAATTCATTGATTTTCCGGAAAATTCCGCTCATTTTAGTGGCGGCCACGTGACCGCTGTCGCTAAATACGTGGAAATGAATCAGATCGACCCTGCAGCCCCTTTTCATCATGAGATAAGAAGATACGGGGGAGTCTATGCCCCCGGATATTAAGGACAAGACATGCCCGCTGACATCCGTTGGGAATCCCCTCAGTCCTTGCTTTTTTTCGAAAAAGACGTAGGTTCTATCGGCTATCTCGAGAAAGACACTAATGTCCGGATTTCGAAGATCGGTAGTAAACCCGTATTTATTAATAATTTCATCTCCCAATAATTCCGCGACCTTTCCCGAAGTAAGCGGGAACTTCTTATTAGGCCTCCGGGCAAAAACCCCGAAGCTGAGGGGGGGGCGCCCCCCCGCGAACATGCGGCCGAGCTCTTCCCTTACCAACTCTATAATCGAATCGAGGTCATTACCGGCAACAGAGGCCTCGGCGTACCAGGATATGCCCGGGACCTTATCGAGCAAAGCAGGCTCCCCGCCTTGCATCACAAAATAGCCCCTGTATCTGCTGACCGCTCCCCCGGCTATCCTCTCGATATTGTCCCTGAGCCTCAATTCGAAATCGCCCCTGTTCCTGCCTTTAAGAGACAGCTCTCCATAGTGTATAAGCACGCATCTATTGGTCTTCATAATATCAGGCCGTGTAACGGGGATTGTTAAATATTATCCAGAGACGGTGCGAAGAGCAAATTTACAGGCTGCCGCTTTTTGACCAGGGGGCAAATAAAAAGCCGGGAGAGCTAGTTTCCTAATTCTCCCGGCTAAATCTACTTCATAAATAAAGCAAGGGGGCAGACCTTAAGTCCGCCTCCCCGCAGTTTGAATTCATCTTATTTCTTTCTTCTTCTTACTGCCCTTACGCCGAACGCGAAGGCTACCGGTACCAGAGGTATAAGCACGTTAGCAAACGCTGTTCCGAGCTGAACCGGGCTGCCGGCAATCGCGCAGCTTCCACCGCTGTTGTTGTTGTGTGATGGTGTCGGTGTCGGTCCAATCGTCGGAGGTGTCGTGGACGGCGGAGGTGTCGTGGACGGCGGAGGCGTCGTCGGATTGACCGGGTTAACCGGTATATCCGCGTCTATTCCCAGCCTGAGGTAGCAAGCAACTACATCGCCGCAGCTCTGGAAGTCTTCGTTAGTATCGAAGATACCGACGTTTGCGGATATCGTAGCAGCGAGCGTCCTGTAATTCGGCACATACTCGTCGGCGAAGTTGATCAGTATCGCATCACCGCCGGCAGTATTGCCGTCGATCACGTTGAACTGACCAGCGAACTCCGTCGGGAGGAAGTCATTCAAGAACGCGTTGAAATCTCCGTCGAGAACGCCATCGCACTCATCGAATGTCTGGATGGTTTCAACGTTCCTGAAGTTATCAACCAACGCTCCGGTATCGCCGCGCGGGAAGGCCGAATTGTCGCAACCGTCATTCACCTTCTGTGCGGTTATGAACTGGACCACGTAGGTAGAAAAGTCGCTCGCAGTACTCAGCTCGCCACTGATGAGTGAGGAAGCGCCGCCCTGGAACTCATGGGAACCAAGCGCGTAACTGAAGTTGTCGTCGCCTACATCGCCGCAAGTCCCGCCTGTAATCTGTCCAGCGCCGTTACGGTTATAGCAGTCGCATTCAACAAAGGACGGCGTATTAAGAACCGGGTTAACAAGCCATTGGGTAATATCGATCAGACATACGGCTACGTAGTTGTCGCAGTCAAAGAGCAGGTCGTTAGCCGACAGGAAGCGGAGGTCATATAACACATCGTTTGTATTATCTACCGCATCCGGGTCAGCGAGAGGCGTGAACTGGTTACTCTGAACGACTGTTACGTTTGTATCATTGTCACCCGAGTTAATCAAATCGGGATCGTTCAGCCAGCCAAGTATGCTAGTTGGAGTAGCGTTTTGCCCGTAAAACCCGCTCGGGTTGTTGCTGTCAGAAGCCGCAAAGGCCTGGAAAAGATCCGCATCGCCACCGCAATCGGGACCCTGACACGGGGGAATCGGGATGCTCGGTGAAATACCGCTTGACGTTATCACTCCGCTGGCCTCATTTCCGCCCTGCTCCTGGCTCCAATCCGGAAGGGACCCATTCTGGAAGCTGCCGTTGTCTATAAGGTTGACGTCGGTCAGGATTTCCTGGTCGAAGCAAACGCCCCTTCTGGCATAGGTGTTAAACCCGTAAGAATCGTGGGAGCTGTTTACGATCTGCACCGTACCGGCCAACTTGTTCTGCCAGCAACCGCCATCAAGGGGATCGCAGGAAAACGCCTGGTCGGGAGAAGGACAGTCATCAACCGCGGTAACGGTCAGGAAACCTTCTTTGCCCTGAAGCACGCCATCGTCCGGCGTATCGCCATTATTCGTGACGAGGTCGCCGAAATCATACACGTGGGTATCGCCACCTGTATAAAAATCGCAGAAGTTTCTGATTTCTATGCAATTACTGTCGAGTAAACGAACGTGAACCCAGGTACCAATATCCTCAGCATTCGTTACCTGAAGGAACGTATCGTTGCCCTCAGCCTGGGACCATGGGGTAACCAGCTGGGCGCCAGTTTCGTTGGTAGGCGTCGGCTGATCAAAATTGGTGAAATCAACATGCTGCCAATCCATACCAGCCACTACATGCCCGCCCACACCCTCCACGGTGCCAATCAAAGCAGCCGAGAAATTAAGGGGGGTAAGTGCAGTGATATCCGTAGTTTTGAGCCATCCCTCAGTTACCTCGACGAACGGACAAAACTGGTCATTATTTCCCACTTGCCCTTTAGCCTGGTTCTGAAAACCGAAACCGAAGAGGACAAGCAATATTACAGCGATCAATGAAAACCTTAACTTGCTTATCATTTATTTATCCTCCTTTTTTAAATTTGTTATGCATCCGATATTCATCATTATCAACCTCATATTATCAACCTATTCCGCAGTGCCTGCCGAAGGTGGTTCAATCTGCAGCAACTCGTCGCGCACGGATATCCAGGAATCCATCGAACCGCTTCCGTCGCCGTTGTTGAGCCCAAGGAATCCAACGAAGTATATTGGATCTTCCGGACAATCTACGTCCTCACCGTCCGAATTAAAGCATACCTTGGTGATGTACGGCATAAACAGCCAGCCGGAATCGTTGGAGTCGGAGAGCTTGCTCGTGTTGCAAACGACATTGTTGCCCTGAGAGCTAGGAATAGAGTTGTCTATACCATAATTATCGGTGCAGGCGAAAATTATCGGGCTGCATGAATTAGCGTTCTCATTCCCGTCGAATATCAAAATCTGCGCGGGGTCGTTGATGTCTCCAAACAGGGTCGCGATACCATTAGAAGCGAACACCGTGTTAGAATCGATGTCAACGTACGTGATGCCGATTACGTCCGAAAGGTTATTACCGTTCACGTCGTTGAAGTTAAGGACATCATAGAGCTCATCGAAGCTGGTGCGATCCTCACTGGCGGCCGCGTTCGTTCTGTATTCATATCCGCTGTCGTCTATTATCCTGAACATGCCGATCAAAGAGTTGCTCGGTCCCGCTGAGCAAAGCCCTTCATCGTCGTTCGATATAGCAACGAAACCATTGGCGTCGGAAAGGTCAGGGGATCCCGGAAAATCGGTTTCCACGTTCCATACGATGGTATCGCCAGGGGTCAGACATTCGTCGAAGTCAAATTCGAAACAGTCCGCGCTGGCCTCAAAGACCTGAACATGAATGCTTACTGTCGAGTCCGACGTGTTGGTGACCTGTATGTATGTTTCCCTGCCTACCGTATCGAAGGCGTAAATGAGCCTGTCAGCGCCAGTGTCGGTCTGATCAATAAGCTCATCGAAAATACCATCGCCTGCCATTGCCCGAATCGGTATTATTAAAAGAACAGCAAGCACTAAAAAGTACTTAATTTTGGATAAACTATCCTGTAGCATTGAACCTTTCCTCCTTGTTTTGGTATTGTTAATCAAATTTCCTTTAGTCATAAACATCCTCCTTCTAAATTTTCGAGATAGCAAAAATGTGCGGGAATCGGTTTATTCAGGCAAGCTCCATCTCCTTACTATAAACGAATACCCGATACAACTCACAACTGCTCAGAATTACAACATAGAAAGAAGTCGTTGTCAAGTCCTTTTCTCCAGCGCAAATATGTACATTCCGGAGATATGAAACCATACTCCTTCCTCCTTCAAAATTATAGCAATTACATCACAAATTATACCCCTTGTCAAGATATTTTGGTCATCCTTTAATTTCACGGTCGGCACAAGGAATAAATAGGGGCATGCCCCCGGACTACAAATGCATGCAAGTTACGAGCCTCGGCATAAGCCCCCTCCACCATTGAGAAACATATGCGCATTCCATGGGGCTATCGCGGGTTTATATCCCATTGGCCGCCTCTAACCGCCTGTCGTGACTTAATATGTAAAATGAAATTCTCACTTCACCCTGCCCGCGCCCGTCGGAAATTGCCAATGCCCATAATCACCGAAATGCCGGCCTGTCGCGCAGACCGCACCCGGGCGGGCCCCCGCCACGGGAACCGGATACGGAAACAGGCGTCAATCAGACCCGCGAGACCCCGGGGGAGACCGATCCTGACCCCGGGCCGGCTCGAACCGGCGTCGGACGCGCCCCCCCCTTCCCCGCCCGATCCGAACCCGTTCGGGGGGCGTCGTCGGGGCCAGGGGCGCCCGAGCCCGATATTCTCCAGCCCCCATCCTCGATACCCCGGGGCCCGGCCGATACCCGGACGGACATCCGGCCCCCTGAGGTCCGCCGACCCGAAGCCGTCTGACGGGAGCAATAAATATTATATATATCTAGCATATAATGTATATTGACAAACGGCGCGGCGGGCGCGGGAATGAACTTTTCGCAGAAAATCGGTTAAAATTATCTGACTGTAATCAGGCGCATCTTTCAATTCAAAACCAGATTCTCCAACAAACGGGTCCGAGGCCCGGGAGTGGGGGCCGGTTTTAATGACGGTCCGCATGATGTGGTAATATCTTATTGAGCAAACAAGACAAGAATCGAGGAGAACGAATTTTGAAGAAAATTCCGGAAAGGGCCAAAAACCTCTTTATATTAACGGCATTTCTAGCCGCCTTCGCGTGCGTCATATTTTTCCAGCCCGTTCCCGCGGTTCTCGGGCAAGAGGCCCAGGCCGACAACCTGAGCACGACCGACGCGGTAATGCAGTACGTGAACCGCTACTATGTGGACAAATCGCTCATCGACCCGAAAAAAATGCTGATGCTCGGGCTCGAAAGAATGGAGCAGATCGTCGACCAGGTGCTTGTGGAATTCCCCGACGGAGAGAAGAGCGCAAAGTTCGAAGTTCAGGTAGCCGGGGAGAAAAAGGAGTTCGACATGAGCGGGGTAGAAACCCTCAACGACGTCACGGACAGGCTCGTACTGGTATTCCAGCTCATCTCTCCCCACCTGACGCCGAACGACCCGAAGATCAATGATATCGAATACGCCGTTATCGATCAGATGCTCAATTCGCTCGACCCGCATTCAGGAATTATTACCCCGCAGGTATATAAGGAGTTCATGATAGAAACCGAGGGCAGCTTCGGCGGACTGGGGATAGTAATCGGGGTAAGGGACGGGGAGCTCGCGGTCATTTCCCCGATAGAAGGGACCCCGGCCTACAGGGCCGGGATAAAACCCAACGACAGGATCGTACAGATCGCGAACGAATCCACGATAAACATGTCGCTTATCGAAGCAGTCAGCAAGCTGAGGGGGCCGGCCGGAACGGAGGTCTCGATACACGTTATGAGAGAGGGGTTCCCGTCGCCCAGGGAATACAAGATGATGCGGGACACCATAGTAATAGAGAGCGTCGAGACGTTCGACCTGGGGGACGGCATCCAGTACGTGAGAATCAGGGACTTTCAGAAAAACACCCTCGACAGCATCATTCATAACCTCCAGAGCAGCGGCGCGGAAAACCCGAGGGGCATAATACTCGATCTGAGGGGCAACCCGGGCGGGCTTCTCGACCAGGCAGAGAGGATCTCTGACCTCTTCCTCACCGACGGCGTGATAGTCACGACTAAAATCGGGAATTCCGCCAAACGATACCACGCGAACGACAAGGACCAGGAACTGAGCGGTAAAGTCGTCATCCTGGTCGATGCGGGGAGCGCGAGCGCCTCGGAGATCGTCTCAGGGGCCCTCAAGAACGACGATAGGGCGATCGTCATAGGGGAGAGAACATTCGGGAAGGGGTCTGTTCAGCAGATATTCGATCTGAACGACGGCTCGGCGCTCAAGCTTACGATAGCGCAGTACCTGACACCTGGCGACATTTCGATCCAGGACGTCGGAGTGACGCCCGACATTATCCTGCACCCCGCGATTATCACCGACGACACTGTCGTGTTCCATCCGAATTCCGACAACGAGATCCCCGAAAAGCCGGGCAAGAAAAAGGAACACATTAACCGGGTCCTGGAAAAGCCCGTATATTCGGTCACGTACCTCGACAATAACAACGCCGTCAAGAAAGGCGACGAGGAAGAAGAACCCACCCCCGAAGAGGCCCTGTCGCGCGAGGAAAAGAGGAAGAAGCTCGACGAGGATTTTTACGTAACGCTCGCAAGGAACATTATCAATAACTCATCCTCCACGTCCAGGCAGGAATCGCTCGGCGAGATACATGGGGAGATCACCAAAATCTCGAAGGGCCAGGAAGACAAGATCGTGGACCAATGGAAGCTCATGGGGATCGACTGGACCAATGAAAAGACGCAGGGCGCAGCGCCCTCCCTCGCGGTCCGTGTGACCCCTGAAACCCCCAAGGGCAGCGCCGGAGGGAAGCTCGACGTGAATTTCGAGGTGGAGAACACCGGGACTGAGCCCGTATACCGGCTCATGGCGGCGACGGAATCCGAAAACCCCGTGTTCGACGGCAAAGAGCTCATATTCGGAAAGGTAAAACCGGGCGAGAAGAGGGCGTGGAAAACCACGTTCGAGATACCGAAATGGGCCCTTACCAGGGAGGACACGGTGACTCTTAAATTCGAGGACGGGGACGACTCGAAGATACCGGATTACAGGTTCACCGCCGATACGTTCGGACTCGAAAGGCCCCTCTATGCCTTCAATTACGCGATCGTGGACGACGGCAGCCGCGGGTCCAGGGGGAACGGCAACGGAATCCCTGAGCCGGGGGAAATCATCGCTTTTGAGGCGAAGATCAAGAACATCGGCCCGGGGGCTTCGGAAAAGACGATACTGACGCTCAAAAACAATTCGGGGGATAAAATTTTTCTTGAAAAGGGGAGGGCCGAATTTGAAAACTTCCTCCCCGGCGAGACCAGGGACGCAACTTTCACATTCGATGTGAACAACACCGATTCCCCGCTCGACCTGGAGCTCCAGATCGTGGACGACGTCTTTAAGGAAGGGCTCGTAGGGAAAACAATCATTCCGGGGAAAACAGACGGTTCGGCGTTCGAGAAAAAGGCATCTACGGTCACGATAGCCGAGGCGGACACGCCGATCAGGGGAGGGGGTTATCAGGAAGCCCCTATCATTGCGCTCTCGGGACAGGGAGCTACCTTCACGGGCCTCGGACAAAGCGGCAATTGGATAAAAATAAAAATAGATGAAAACTCGACGGGCTGGGTCAATAAAGAGAAGGTCGTCATTTCCGAAACCGCAGGACCCGCCCAGCCATCGGGCGGCTCACTGCTGAAGGAGACCTTCGAAGCCCCGCCTGTCATCAACGTAACCGGGCTGCCCGTCTCCACGACTGCGGGAACGATCACGCTTAACGGGGACGTCATCGACGGGGACGGTATAGAGCTCGTGTCCGTTTTCATAGGCGATAACAAGGTCGCGCTGCTGCCTTCCGCAAGCAAGGAAGTGCCCCTGTCCGTCAAACTCAAGCTCGATGATGAAGTGAACCTCATTACGATTATCGCAAAGGATTCGAACGGGCTGCTGTCCAAACAATCCTTCGTGGTGAGAAAAGAGGATCAGCAAGGGTAGCCGGCTTGATCGGAAAATTCGTCATAGGCCGCACCCTTACCGGAGTCTTCGTAATATTCGCAGTCGTGACGATAACGTTTTTCCTGCTCAGGACTCTCCCCGGGGGGCCGTTCGATACCGAAAAGAAACTGCCCCCCCAGATCAAGAAGAATATCGAGGCCAAGTACAACCTGGACGAGCCGGTCCCAAAACAGTACCTCTACTATTTAAGAAACCTCGCCCTGGGCGATTTCGGCCCGTCGTATAAATACATAGACAGATCCGTGAACGAGATAATCGGCGAGACGCTCCCCGTATCCGTCGAGCTCGGACTCATCAGCCTCATCGTCGCCATAACTTTCGGATGCGCAATAGGGATCGCATCGGCGACCAGGCCGGGAGGCGCGGTCGATTTCGCCTCCGTCTCTATCGCGACTGCGCTCGTCTCGGTACCGAGCTTCGTAACAGGGGCGCTGCTCATATACATCTTCTCGGTCAAGCTCGGGTGGCTCCCCGCCGCTCTCTGGAGAGGCCCCGCCAGCGTGGTGCTTCCCGCGCTGACGCTCGCCGCCGGACCCGCGGCCTACATTGCCCGGCTCACGCGGGCGAGCATGCTGGATACCTCAAAAGCGCTCTTTATAAGGACCGCGCGGGCAAAGGGGTTAAGCGAATTCATTGTGGTCACGAAACATATACTGAGAAACGCGCTCATCCCCGTCGTAACGGTGCTGGGCCCCATTACGGCGTTCCTCGTAACCGGGTCTTTCGTCGTCGAGCACATTTTCGCCATACCCGGGACCGGCCGGTTCTTCGTAATGGCCGTCTCCAACCGGGACTACCCGCTCGTGATGGGGATAACGATCGTGTATACGATAATCCTCGTCCTCGCGAACCTGGTCGTGGACGTCCTGTACGTCGTTCTGGACCCCAGGATAAAATTCGACAAGGGCGGCATATAGACGTGAGGAACGTCAAGCTCATAATCGAATACGACGGGTCGGGCTACGTAGGCTGGCAGAGACAGCTGTCGGGCCCGTCGATACAGGCGTCGATCGAGGCGTGCCTCCGGACCATGACCGGGGAGAATATAAAACTCCTGGGCTCCGGCAGGACGGATTCCGGCGTGCATGCCCTGGGCCAGGTCGCCAACTTCAAGACCGAAAGCGGACTCAGCGCAGCCGAAATACAGAAAGGGCTCAATTCCATGATGCCAAGGGACATAGTGATTACAAGCGCGGAGGAGGCGGAGCCGGGTTTTCACGCCCAGCTCTCGGCCAGGAGCAAAACATACGTATACAGGATCCTGAACCGGCCATTCCCGTCCGCGCTCCTGAGGGACAGGGCCTGGTTCATGCCATACCCGCTTGAGGTCCGATTCATGGACGAAGCCGCACGCGCGCTGGTCGGCCGGCACGATTTCAGGGCGTTCGCGCAATCCGGGGCTACCGTGAAATCGACGGTAAGGACAGTACTCCGCGCCGGAATCGAAAGCCGGGACGAGATTCTGGAATTCAGCATCGAGGCCGACGGCTTCATGAAACGAATGGTCAGGCTCATTGTCGGGACCCTCGTCCAGGTGGGCAAGGAAAAGATCACCCCGGCGCAATTTAAGAAAATCCTGGATTCGGGAGAGAAAACGAAATTCGTGCACGCGGCCCCCGCGCGCGGCTTGTATTTAAAAGAGGTTAAATATTAATTCGTGTATAATCCCGTTCGAGGAAAGAAATTATAGAATATCAGCTCAGGAGAGTTAACGCATATGAAATTTCTGAGATTCGAGACGCGCGATAAGGACACGATGTTCGGCACTCCCGCATACGGCAAAATAAAAAAGATCGAGGGCGATGTATTCGGCGAATTCAAAATTACCGAACATTTGTACGACCCGGAGGAGGTTAAACTGCTCCCGCCGGTCACGCCGACCAAGATCGTCGCGGTCGGGCTTAACTATAAGGACCACGCGGAGGAGATGGGAAGGGAGCTTCCGGAAGAGCCGAGGCTCTTCATCAAGCCAAGCACCTCGTTGATAGCACACGGGGATAAAATAATATATCCCCGGCACATGTCCTCACGCGTCGACTACGAAGGAGAGCTCGCCCTCGTGATAGGGAAGAAGGCCTACCACGTCGAAGAAAGGGACGCCTTTGATTATGTGCTCGGCTATACGTGTCTGAACGACGTCACGGCGCGGGACATCCAGGCGAAGGACATACAATTCACGAGGGCAAAGGGCTTCGATACATTCGCCCCCGTGGGGCCGGTCGTCGAGACCGAGCTCGACCCCGGAGACCTCGAGATATCGACTTATTTAAACGGCGAAAGGAAACAGCATTCGAGCACCGGGAACCTCCTATTCAGCGTGCCCGCCCTCCTGAGCTTCATATCGAAGGTCATGACGCTCCTGCCCGGCGACATTATTTCCACCGGCACCCCGGCCGGAGTGAGCCCGATGAAGAGCGGCGACAAGGTGGAGGTCGAGATCGAAGGTATCGGCGTGCTTACGAACTACGTCGATTAATCCGGGAAGGGAATTCTTAACAACGGTAATCAAGGGCTCGCATTTAGCGCTTTGATAATCGTATTAGCCTCGCCGACGATTGCCGGGTCGGCAGTCATGTCGAGGACCGACAGGGCCTGTTCCCTTGCTTTTTCCTTCTCTCCGAGCGCAAGATAGACCCCGGCTAAAGAGACCTTCGCTTTCACGAACCCCGGGTCGAGCTTGAGCGCATTCAAAAGGGAGCTCTCCGCAAGCCTGTACTCGTCGACGGATTTGTCCCTGCCGGCGTCCGCGAAATACGTAACCCCCAGCAGGTAGTGAGCCTTTACGTTTCCGGGATCGAGCTTGACCGCTTTACGCAGATACTCTCCGGCAGCGGCGGTATCGTTCTTTTTAAGAGATATAAGACCCATATGATAGCTATATTTGTCCTCGGTAGCCGGGTTATACTCAAGGGCGGCCTTCAAATACCTCTCCGCGTTCAGGTAATCCCCTTTCTGTAAGTAGTCGGAAGCGAGGGAACCGGCAGCCATGGCTTTCCCCCGATTCGTGCTATCGATTCCGGGAGCGAGCGCCGCCAGATGCTGACTTATGGCCTCGTCGACCCTCCCTGACCGCCTGAGGGCCTCGCCGTAATTTACTTTGGGGACAATCTGATCCGGGGACCTCTTCACCGCGGTTTCCCAAAACGTTATCTCGTCCGTCCAGACCTCCTGACCTTTTACGGTGACTATCAGATAAGAAGCGCACAACAAACCGCCCGCCGCAAAACCCGCCCACTTTTTCCCCGTCAGCCTGCCCCCTCTCACGATCAGATACCCCGCGAGCAGGCAGTAGCCCGCGGAGGGGACATACACGAACCTCTCGGCAAAGCGCGTTATCGCGAGCGGATATATGGCTATCAATACAGCGGGTCCGAGCGTGGCGAATATCCACAGCAGCGAGAAAGCGGTCAGGTTCTCTTTCTTTCTCACCGAGATTACGAAAACCGCCGTAACAGCCGCTATTAACAAAGCCGAAACAATTGTGTGCAGCGCGTCTCCGCCCGCAATTGAGCCGATGAAGTGGTTCAGGTTGTAGGGAAAGAGCAGTTTCTCGGCATAGAAAAGATACGTGCCCAGAAAGACGGTGATGAACTCGCCTGCTCCAGAGATCCCCCCTGTATCACGGAGGCTCACCTGATTCCACACGCCGAGATAGTTAATCAGTGAGCCGGACCTGACATAAAAATAAAACAGGACCAACGCGCATATTATGAGGTATTTGACAATATTGACGCGGGTCAGGAATCTCCTGCTGATCAGATCGAAGCCGAGTATTAATACAGGGAAGGAGAACGCCACCTCTTTTGATAAAAAGGAAAGATAGAAAGTGACCCCGGCCGGTATAATGAAAAATAGGTTTCTGTATGACAGGATGTAGAAAACGAGACACGTCAGGAAAAACATCCCGGCCAGGAGATCCCCCCTCGCAGCGATGAAGGAAACGGATTCGACGTGCAGGGGATAGAGCGCAAAGAGCATCGAGGAGAGAAAGGCCTCGCTCTCGCCCGACCCCCTGTTAAATTCCTTAAAGAGAAGCAGTATCAGGAAATAAAGCATCACGGTGGAGACCGAATGCAGAATTATATTAGTCAGGTGAAATCCGAACGGCGAGACTCCCCAGAGCCTGTTATCCACGACCAGCGAGGCAAAATACGCGGGCCTGAAGTATTTACCCGCCCTGGCCTCCCCTTTCCTGGTGGGGACAAGTAACTTGATGTTCAGATCGGCGGACTTAAGACGCGGGGCCCACGTCCGGACATAGGTGACATCGTCCCATACAAGCCCGTTACGGAGAGAGGGAATGAACACCGAAAATGAAACCAGGAACAGCAGCGCCGCGGCGAACGCCCTGTGCTTGATTAACTTGAGAACGAAGCCCCCTGACGCCCCCGTATACCCGGATTCTTCGACGGGCGGCCTCGCCGGCATATTCCGTTCTGATTTTTTTCCCTTCTTTCTCGGCATTTCTATATCTACGGTTATTACGGCATTTTTCCGCCGGATTGTGAAAAACTATTTTACGCTTTGCATATTTTATTTCAAACACGGCATTTGCGGCAGGGAGTCTTTCACTGCAATAGTATGGTGGGTAAAATACGATGCGTCTGAAAAAGAGCAAAAAGGAGAAACGGATTGCCAAAGGTACTCGTACTGCCCGGAGACGGCATAGGTGTTGAAGTTACGAACGTGAGCCTCGGGATACTCGGAATACTCAGTGAGAAGCACGGGGTCGATTTCGAATTCGAGACCGAGCTCTTCGGGGGGAGCTCCATAGACGCTCACGGTGTCCCGATAACGAAAGAGGTCCTTAAAAAAGCCAAAGCCTCGGACGCGGTCTTGATGGGGGCCGTCGGGGGGCCGAAATGGGAGAACCTCGAGCACGCAAGGAAGCCCGAGAGCGGCTTGCTCGCGCTAAGAAAGGAGCTCGACGCGTTTGCCAACCTCAGGCCCGCCGTCGTATACCCCGCGCTGGCTGACGCCTCAACGCTCAAGAGGGAAGTCGTCGAAGGGGCCGATATCATGGTGGTAAGGGAGCTCACGGGCGGCATATACTTCGGCACCCCGCGAGGGATAGAAAAGCTCCCGAACGGCGAGGAAAGGGGATTCAACACGCTCGCGTACACGACCGGGGAGATAGAGAGGATCGCGAGGGTCGCGTTCGATATAGCCGGGAAGAGAAGAAACAAGGTTACGTCTATTGACAAGGCGAACGTGCTCGAAGTGATGCAGCTCTGGAGGACCGTCGTAACGAAGGTTCACGATACGGAGTATCCGGATGTGGAGCTTGAGCACCTTTACGTGGACAACGCCGCAATGCAGCTCATAAGGAGGCCCGGGAGCTTCGACGTCATGCTCGCGGGAAATTTGTTCGGAGACATAATAAGCGATGAGGCGGCGCAGCTGACGGGTTCCCTCGGCATGCTGCCCTCGGCGAGCATCGGAGCGGGGGCAATATACGAGCCGGTCCACGGAAGCGCGCCCGACATCGCGGGGCGGGACATAGCCAATCCCATGGCCTCGGTGCTCACGTGCGCGATGATGCTTAAATACTCTTTTAACCTGGACGCGGCCGCGGGCGACATCGAAAATGCAGTGAAATCGGTACTGGAGAGGGGATACAGGACCGCGGATATCCACCAGGCGGGAACGAAGAAAGTCGGGTGCAGGGAAATGGGCGAGCTAATCGCCCGCGAACTCAGGGGCTGAAACACGCCCCGTATATACTACTCAGAGTGAAAGACAAGCCGCGTTTTAATTATGTAAGTGCATATAAAACCCTGGGGGCCAGCGGGAAGTTCAGGAACCTCTTGAGGAAGATCGAGGCGGGAGAGAGGACGATTACGCTCTCGGGCCTCGGGGGGTCATCGAAATTCTTTCTTCTCGGCGCGCTCAGGGAGGCTATTCAAAGACCTCTTCTTCTAATATCCCCGACGGCTAAAAGGGCGGAATCCGCCGCTCACGACCTGTCTTTTTTTCTGGGCAAAAAACCCCCGGTCCTTTTAAATAAAGAGATAGGAACGGGAAGGCCCATATTCTCCTCGTCAGCGACGAGGTCGGGCTCCGAGCGTACGGCCTGGCTCAATTCCGCAATTAACGGAGACGTGCTGATAGCCGAGACTTCGGCCCTCTTCGATAAGACTATCCCTAAAAGAGCCTTCATGGACGCGGTCGTCCGGGTCGAGAAGGGAAGCGTGCTATACAGGGACGAACTCATATCGCGACTCTTGAAATCGGGCTATGTGCTCACCGATTTCGTCGAGAACGAAGGGGACTTAAGCAGAAGAGGCTCGATTGTGGATATCTTTTCTCCGGGTAGCGACGACCCTTTGAGGCTCGAATTTATCGGGGACGAAATAGGCTCGATCAGGCATTTCAGCCTCGACACGCAGAAGTCCTCGGACAAGATAGAGCGGGCTTCGATCCTGCCCGCCTCTGAAGTTATACTGGACGCGGAGTCGCTTGCCGGGGCCGTTGAATACCTTAAAAACAGGGCCGGCGAAAGCGGGGTCACCGCAAGGGAGAAGCTCCCGCTGATCGGGGAAATCGAGAAGGGGAAGAGGGTCCAGAACATCGAGTGGCTGCTCCCGGCATTTTACCCCGAGCCCGGCTCGGTGCTCGAATACCTCTCTCGGGACGCGCTGATCATTACGGACGACCCGGAGGACAATGTGAAGGCCGTTCACAGGTCAGGGGAGTCACTCGGCATGACGAAGAACTTTCTGGCAAAGAACCTCAAGATCGCACCCGGCATGGATGAACTCTTCTTCACAGAGGACGAGGTCAGGAAAGAAACGGAAAAATTCCGGAACATTCTCATATACGACCTGGACTTAACAGGCGATAAAAAGGAAACGATCAGTTTCAGCGGGAAGCCCGCATCGATCGAGGTAAAGAAGGAATCCGACTCCCCGCTCGACGCCATAGGCGAACGCATTTATGAAGCGCGGCGAACGGGCTACACGCTCCAGTTCGTTTTCAGGACGCAGATGGAACTCGAAAAATTGCTCGTCCTCTTAAGAGACAGGGGAGTAACCAAGATCAACGCTTACACCGGCGAGCTGTCCCACGGTTTCAGGCTGGCTGAAGCGAAAATCGAAATCATAACCGAGGGGGACGTATTCGGGGAGAAGAAGGAGAGAGGACCGCGCAGAAGAGGCACGGATGTCCCGTCGGCCTTCATCACCTCGTTCAGCGAGCTCAAGCCCGGGGATTACATAGTACACGTGGACTTCGGAATCGGAATATTCAGGAGCCTGAAGAGGCTCAGGATCGGGGAAGCGGAGGGAGATTTCATACAGTGTGAATACGCCGGGGGGGACAAGATTTACGTGCCTATAGACAGGCTCAAACTGGTCCAGAGGTACATCGGCGAAGGAAAGCCCCCGAAAGTCGACAGGCTCGGGCAGGAGAGCTGGAAGAGGCGTGTAAGGAGGGTAAGGGCGGCGGTCGAGAACGTGGCGAAGGAGCTTCTGGAGCTCTACGCGAGAAGAAAAGCGCTCAAGGGGTACGGCTATTCGCCGAGGGGCGAGCTATTCAGGGAGTTCGAGCTCGGGTTCTCTTACGAGGAGACACCGGACCAGGAGGCCGCTATCGAGGACGTTATGAACGATATGGAGGCCCCGAGGCCCATGGACAGGTTAATCTGCGGGGACGTCGGGTTCGGGAAAACCGAGGTGGCGCTGAGGGCGGCCTTCAGGGCCGTCACGGACGGAAAACAGGTCGCGTTCCTCGTACCCACCACGCTCCTCGCGGAGCAGCACTATAAGACCGCCGCAGCGAGGCTTAAAGGCTACCCCGTGGTCATAGAATCGTTGTCCAGGTTCAGAACTGGAAAACAGGAAAGCGACATACGGTCGAAGCTGGAGGACGGGAGGATAGACATAATAATCGGGACGCACAAGCTATTGGGCGACAAGATCAAATTCAAGGACCTGGGGCTCGTGATAATAGACGAAGAGCAGAGGTTCGGGGTGGCCCAGAAAGAAAAGCTGAGAAAGATAAAAGAGGGGGTCGATACGATTTCGCTAAGCGCCACGCCGATACCGAGGACGCTCCAGCTCTCACTCGCCAAAATACGGGATATAAGCCTAATCAACACCCCTCCCGAAGGCCGGCAGACCATAGAGACCCATATACACCAATCGGACCCTTCGATCATCCATGAAGCCATAACGAGGGAGCTTGCGCGCGGAGGGTGCGTGTTTTTCATCCACAACCGTATCGAGGATATATACCGCGTCGCGGACAGAATCAGGAAACTCCTTCCCGACGCCAGCTTCGAGGTCACACACGGCAGGATGAGGGAGAGGGACCTGGAGAAATCCATATCGAATTTCATAGAAGGCAAAGTTGACATATTGGTCACAACGGCGATTGTGGAGTCCGGGCTCGATATACCGAGAGCCAATACGATAATCATCGACGACGCCCACACCTTCGGGCTCGCCGACCTCTACCAGCTGAGGGGAAGGGTCGGGAGGTCGGAGAGGAAGGCCTACGCATACTTCCTCGTGCCGGGAACGGCCGCGCTCACACTCGACGCGAGGAGGAGGCTTAAGGCGATTTCCGAATTCAGGGAGCTCGGCTCGGGTTTCAAGCTCGCGCTTTCCGACCTCGAAATAAGGGGCGCGGGACAGCTCTTCGGAGTCGAGCAGTCGGGGCACATAGCGGACGTGGGACTCGAGCTTTATCTGGAGATGCTTGAAGGAGCCGTCAGGAGGCTCGAGGGGCATAGCGCCGATGAGGAATGGGAGCCCGATATCTCGGCGAGCACGCCCGCGTTCATCCCGGACGACTATATCTCGAACGACACGGAGAGGCTCCTCGTCTACAAGAGACTGTCCTACATAACGACGGAGGAAGGGGTAAGGGAAATGACCGGGGAGCTCCGGGACAGATTCGGAGAAATGCCGGCGCCCGCTTCTTCCCTCATCGAGATAATCGGCCTGAAAATTTTGATGAAAAAGCTCGGCATAGAGAAAGCGGATATAAGGAACAAGAGTGCGGGCTTCGTGTTCTCGAAGAGCTCAAAGCTCTACGGCGGGCTTTCTCCGCAGGGCAAAATGGAGATTCACTTCGAGAAACCGGACCCTCTCGGAGAAACGAAAAAACTGCTTGAGAATCTGAGGAACTTCGAGCTCGGAGGAACCAGGCACAAGGGGAATATTCAGAGGAGATAACAGGGCATGAGATTCCTGATATTTTTTTCGGTGATAGCCTTGCTCGCCGGCTGCAGCGACTTTAACGACTTTTACGGATCGAGGACAAACGGCCGGGGGCGGAAAGGGGCGGGACCCGAGGTTATAGCCGTCGTCGGCTCGGACGAGATAACCACGGACGACCTGATGAAAGCGCTCGGGAGACTGCCCTATAATCAAAGAAAGACGTACCAGTCCTCGCCTGAAAAAATGAGCGAGCTGCTGGACACCTATATCAACCAGAAGATCCTGTACACGGAAGCCGTCAGGAGGGGGATAGACAGGAGAAAAGACGTCGTCGAGAAGACGGAAAATTTTAGAAAACAGGTCATAGGACAGACTTTCGGCCAGGAGATACTAAAAACCCTCAAAGTAAGCGATAACGAAATAGAAGATTATTACGCGCAGCATAAAAACGAATACGAGCAGATCGGCGTAAGCGAAATTTTCATAAAAAGCGATCCGGAGAACGGGATAACGAAGGAAGAGGCCCTGGCCGAAGCGCAAGAGGTCTCGGAGAGGGCCAAAGCCGGGGAGGACTGGGAGGAACTGGTTAAGCGATTCCCGGACGGCGTTCCCGGCAACAAAAAGGCGGGGAAGGCGGAATATATAGAGAGGGGGAAATTCGGCGCTGAAATCGACGAACTCCTTTTTAAGATGCAAAGGGGGGAAATCACTAATCCGCTGGAAGTTGATGGGGGATACTATATAATTAAAATAGAAGATGGGGCGCAGTTTCCGCCTGAGGGTCAGATAAAACGTAAAATAGAATCCCGCTTGATAAACGAGAAACTTGTAAAATATGTTTACGGCCTGAGGGATGAAATAGGGGTTGAGGTCTACAGAGACAGATTAGAGGAGAGCGTACACAGTGAATAATCGGAAAAAGATGTTCCTGACAATTTTATCGGCCGTAACAATGCTCACGGTCTTAATCGGCACTGCTCACGCCAGGGAAACAATCGACAGGGTGGTCGCGATAGTAAACGACGACGTGATAACACTTTCGGAGCTGAGGGAGATGGCGCTTAGCATCAACCCCACATCGACAGCGCCGATCGACGAAAATGCGGTACTCCAGCAGTTAATCGAGCAGAAGCTATTCGAGCAGGAAGCGGAAAAACACGGAATAAAGGTTTCGGAGGCTGAGCTCGACGCCAGCATCGAGCAGGTTAAACAGAAATATAACCTCAACGGCGAGCAGATGACGGAGGTGCTCAAAAAACAGAACCTCACCCCGGAATCGTTCAGGGAACAGTGGAGGCTCCAGACGCTCGGCAACAAACTGCTCGAATCACAGCTCAAAAACAAAATAGTGGTCACCGACGACGAAGTAATAAAATATTACAAAGAGAACTACGGCGGGAGCGCAGCGACCGGCGACACAACGAGCAGCACGGTCAGCGCGGAGACGCCGGCGGAGCAGGTAAGGATCGCGCATATCCTGATCTCGGCGGATTCGCCGGGCGCGGAAAAGAGAGCCGAGGAGGTTGCAGAGCTCGCGAAATCGGGGAAAGACTTCGGCGAGCTTGCCAAACAATATTCGGACGACAACCTGTCGGCGGACAAAGGCGGAGACCTCGGTTATTTCAAGAGGGGTGACCTTATCGAAGCCCTGGAAGTAACGGTCGACAACACCCCCGTAGGCGAGGTATCGGGCCCGGTGGAATCGCCCGCCGGATACCACATCATCAAGGTTCTGGAAAGGACCAAGCCCGAGAGCGCCGGGGAGGAGTCCAAGCCCGACGAGAAATCCGACAAGGTGCCCGCAATAGACGAAGCGACCAGGAAGGAAATCACGGAAACCCTCTACAGGCAGAAAGCGGAGGCACAGCTAAAAGAGTGGCTCGACAAGATTAAGGAGGAGGCGTACATAGAGGTCAAGCTCTAGTCTCCTGTAAGTCTCGTTATTATGTCCTTGTGCTGAGGGTATTGTTCTATGAGTTCCTGACCGATCCCAAGCTCGCTATCCGAGAAATCGAACCCGGGGGCGACAGTGACCCCCATGAGCGCGAACCGACCTCCCTCAAGCAAACAGGCGCCCTGCCATATGCCCGCAGGCACTACCGCCTGAACGAACTGACCCGCCCGTAAGTCGTGACCCAGGAAAAGGTCCTTGATAGCGCCGCTCGGGTGTATAAGCGTCAATTGGACGGGGTCGCCCATATAAAAATGGTAGATCTCGTCGCTTTTAAGCCGATGTATCCTCGACTTGGCGTCCGGGGTAAGGAGATAGAAAATCGCGGTAGCGCAGGGCCTATCGGAGCCGTAACGTTCCGGAAGAGACGATCTGTTCAGGCTCTCCGCGGACCTGTAGGTCTCGACGTAATAGCCCCCCTCCCCGGGGAGCGGTTTCATATTATAAAGCTTAATAATTCTTTCGGCCGTCAGCGTCGTTTTTCCTCCAGGGGCATGCGGCCATAATCTTAACCGTATTTCCCTATTTTCAGAATAAAACGTACTTGACTACCGGAAAACCGTGCATATGTTCTGAGTAGGAATTTAAAACCAATTCTAACGGAGGCATTAAAATGAGAATAAAAGTTTGGGAGCCATTCAGGAGCTTTAGACCCTTTTACGGGGATTTCGACAAGTGGTTCGACGAGACCGCGAACCGCAATTCACCGGTGACGGCCTCGACGAACGGGAACTTGCATCCGAGTGTCGATGTTTATGAGACAGAGAACAGCTACGTTCTGAAAGCGGAGCTTCCGGGCGTAAACAAAGAGGACATCAAGATCGATGTCAACAACGGCGCCCTCACGCTCAAAGGCGAGAAGAAGTTCGAGGAAAAAACCGAGAAAGAAAATTATATGAGAATCGAACGCAGCTACGGAAGCTTTACGAGGACGTTCGCACTGTCGAACAAGGTGGATAGCGACAACATCAAAGCCGGCTACAAGGACGGCGTGCTGGAGATCACTCTTCCCAAGAAAGAGGAAGCAAAGCCCAAAGAGATTAAGGTAGAGATCAACTGAAACTGAAAAGCGGCCCTCCCGACACGGGGCCGCTTTATTTTCACTTGCCGGCTTAAGTCGTCCGGGGCGCACGCCGCCAAAGCCGATTCGCATCTCACAAACAGACCCTGCTGCACATTCAATCCGGGATGATATGCCGGCCCGGAACCGTTTTTTCGGTCATAAGGGCAACCCATAGGCCTGCCCCTTTCATGTGCCGCGGGTATCGTGAGGGGACCGGGAAAGGATCGGATGGGCTGAAAAAAAACAAGGGTAAGCCAGCGAAATCAGATTTCACCGGCTCACCCTATGGAGGATGATGGCTGGGGTAAGGTTACTAAAAAAACGAAGAATCCGCGGACTCTTCTCCATGCTACAGGAAATTAGTAATAATCCAAATTACCTACCCATCACCCGGAACCTATAATTTAATATAAACTCATTTAAAACGATAAAACAGGGGACGATAGTACTGATTTTAAGTAATCCTTTTTTTATATGCCCACCCGCTGTTAATACTTTCGTATTAGGGCTTTTGGCGGGAACCACCTTGCCGCGCAACGCTCACAATAGAGATAACGTCATTCCCGTCGCTTGTGATGTTACATTCCCGGATACTTCGGGGGCCCCATATTAATTGAGCGCGTTGAGGGAATTGAGTCATAACTTATGGTAGTTTAATATCGCCGTGAAAAAGGTTATAGAGAATTGGGTCCATATACCGGGAACACACTGCGGCTCGGTGACTTTAAGGGACGTGATGACGTACTTCGGATACCCGTGGTCAGAAGCCATGTGCTTCGGCATCGGCGGGGGGCTCGGATTTTATTATTCGGTTAACGACGATATAAGCCCGACCCGGATGATCTTCGTAAGGGGGCCTGAAATGGAGCCTTCATTCTTCAGCCTCGCCGTGGGGCCTGCCTACTGGAAGCACGCGAAGAAAGACACTCTCGAAACAGTGAAGAGGGCGCTCGATAAAAACGTGCCCGTAATAATACAAACGGACATCTATAATCTCGCTTACTACAACTCCTCCACCCATTTCCCCGGGCACATAGTGTCCGTATGGGGTTATGACGACGAAACCGGGGTGATGTACGTCGCCGATACCCAGTTCGAGGGTCTCCATTCCGTGCCCTACGCAGACTTCCTCGCGGGGATGGGCTCTAAAGACCCCGCCAACCCGCTTGACTACAACTACATGGATATAGACCCGGGCCAAAACGTAAAGCCGCTTGCCGAGATCATTCCGGCGGCGATACGTCTTAATGCCTCGAAGATGCTGGAGGGGGTAAGTGGCGTGAGGGGGGAGTCGGGTGTGGGCAAGATCAGGGAGTGGTCGCTCGACCTCCCTGACTGGAAGAACGCCCCCGACTGGAAGTGGTGCGCGCGATTCGGGTACCAGGTGATAAAGAAAAGGGGGGTTGCGGGAGCGGGATTCAGGTGGATTTACAGGGACTTCCTAAAAGAGGCAGAGGGCATCGTCCCCGGGCTCGGCAGTCTCGGTCTCTCCGCGCGGATGGACGTCATCGGGGACAAATGGAGCGACATGGGGGCACTGCTCAAGGCTATAAGCGAAAAGGAGCATCCCGACGAGGGGCTCCTGCGCGACGCATCGGCGAGGGCAGAGGAGCTCTGGGCCCTCGAGCTCGATTTCTATAAGACAGCCGTAGAGAAGGTATGAATGAGCCGGCCCATGAAGCTGCTGCTTTTCGACATAGACGGCACGATACTCCTCACGGGCGGCGCCGGGACGAGGGCCGCTAACCGCGCCTTCGAGAAGATTCACGGCCTCGGAGACGCCATGGGGGGCATAGACGCGGCGGGCAAGACAGACCCGCTGATACTGAGGGAGATGTTCGGGAACAGGCTCTCGAGGGATTTCACGGAGGACGAAGCCGAGGAATTATACAGGGAATACGTCATTTTCCTCGAGGAAGAGGTCGAAAAATGCCGGATCGAGATAATGCCGGGAATTCCTCACCTGCTAGGGAAACTTTCGTCGAGAAGAGATATGATACTCGGAATCGCGACCGGGAACATCGAGCGCGGCGCGCACATTAAATTGAGGAGATCAGGGCTCGACGCCCATTTCCGCGTCGGGGGCTTCGGCTCCGATGCGGCCAGCAGGGAGGCGCTCGTCAGGGTCGCCATAGAGCGCGCAAAAACTCACTTGGGGGATTCGCGGGGCTTCGAGAAGATATACGTAATAGGCGACACCCCCCACGATATCGTCCACGGGCGGGCGGCGGGGGCGGTAACGGTAGCGGTCGCCACAGGGAGGCATTCGTTAACAGAGCTTGAAGAACACCGACCGGATTACCTGTTCGAGCACCTCGGGGATTATGAAAGCGTGATAAAAATATTTGATTGACGGTACGAGTCTATAACAAGCGCCTCAGAATAGAGGCAAGCCTTTCGTAATCGTCCTTCAGGAACCTCGACAGGCTCTTTCCCATCCTGACCATGAAGTCCTTATCGTTTTTCCTGACCTCCTGCGCGCTCAAAAGCGAAGATATGATGAGGTCGTCGGCAGGCACGTTCGGAGCGGAGATAATAGCCCTCAAGAAAAAATCCTCCGAGCTCAGCGCCTCTTTCTCCTCGTCCGTGCACTCAAAGACGAAGGAATGTATCGGCGGTGGGAGCGGCGAGAGCGCAAACCTTATTTTCCCGGCTTCCAGATAGCCTAGCGTGAGTACATGGAACTCGGTCTTCAGGAGCTCGAAAATCTGGGGCTGCTCCCTCCTCAACTCTTCTATGCTCATGTCGTAGGCGTCGGGCTTTCTCCCGGGCTCCCTGCTTCCGGTGATTATCTCATAGACTAGCCCGTAAACCGGACAGCCGGCATCGGTCCTGACGAAGCTCCCGAAGGGGGGGGCTTCTCCCATCCTGGGGGAGCGTGCGACATAGCCCTTCGTGCCCGATTCCACAACCTCGCCAATATATTCACTCATACGCCCGGCATCCTCTTGGATAATCCTTTCCTCGACACTGTAACTGCGAAATCGGATCTGACCATCGCCTCCCTTATCAGCGAGAAGAAGAAGTCCCTGTCTTTCGCCTTCACAACCGCCTGCTCGTGAGCCTCTGCAATCGCCACCGGATACCCCTTCCCTTTTTTTGCCTGATCGAATATCAGGGTGTGAACGAGAGAGAGCATTTTGCCGTCCTCCGCCACCCACTTCGGAACCTCGACCCTGGCTATCTCTTCGCCGATGTTGATGTAGAAGAAATAAATATGATGATCGCCGTACATCTCAAGTATCTTCGACGAGCTTTTGAAAACGGCTGAAGCCTCGCCTGTGTCGAGCACGGTCGAGAAAAGGAACCTGTCCGTCAGCCCTTCGATCGGTGAACAGGGGAGCTTCGGGAGGTCGGTATAGGGGCACTGATTGCAGAAGCTCACCTTTTCGGGACATAGGCCCACCCGGAGGGCGTTTATCACGTCCGTGCTGCCGGGATAGCTTATGTATCCCGCGACGGGCACACGGAGACTCCTGAATTCTTCCAATATGCGGAGGAACGGGGCCATTATGCCGTTTCTGAAGTCGGGCGGAGCCGCCTCAAGTCTCCAGAGAATAAGCGTCCCGTCCGAAAGGGCGATTGTGTCTCCCTCCTCTCGTTCACGCTTAACGAGATCGAGAATCCTCTCGAACTCCATCAACGTTCTCTTGAGCGATATAACGTCGCTGTCTGCCGGTATCTTTTTTCCTCCCCATGTCGTGAACCTATCCTCGTCCTTATAGAAGAGTAACGGGTCCGAGTCGAGCCTGGCCCGGGAATTATCCCCGTAGGTGAGGGATATCGAGCTGATATTGATCAGGTAACAGGGGAGCGCTTCGTGCCTGTCGGGGAATATCTGAGAGCCGTCCGAAGATAAGGCCGTGTAGTTACGGGGGCGCTCGGGAAGGGGGCTCGCGGAGTCGAGCGGCGAGGAAATTCCGGCTACGAGCCAGGACGTCCTGCTCTCTTCGACCTTCCGGGAGAGCTCCTCCCATCCCTGCGATTTAAGTCTCAACTCCTCTTTAGCGAGAGTTATCTTATCCGAAAGCTCGGAGGCGAAGTCTTTCCGCTCCCTAATCATCGAATCTATTTGTGATTTTACAAGGTGGAAGTTCAGCACGCTTGAGGAAAAGATAACACACTTTGCGGGCGTTATAAATTGAGGGCGGGCACGCCCAATATACAAAAAAAGGCGGGCTGTCCTTTGAGGGGCAGTCCGCCTGTGAGTTTTATAAGTTTTTATTCCGTTTTAAATTACATCATACCGCCCATTCCGGGGTGCATGCCGCCCATACCGCCGCCCATACCGCCTCCACCGCCTCCGCCCGCATCTTCCCTGGACTGCGGCTTCTCGGCTATCAGAGCCTCCGTCGTTAGGAGCAGCCCCGCTACGCTGGCCGCATTCTGCATCGCGGTCCTCGTTACCTTCGCAGGGTCCACTATTCCCGCCTCTATCATATCGCAGTACTCGAGCTTGGCTGCGTCAAACCCGTTTGACCCCTTCTCCTCGCTCACCTTCCCCACCACTATAGATCCGTCCCATCCGGCGTTCGTCGCTATCCCTCTCAAAGGCTCCTCGAGCGTTCTCCTCACTATGCTCACTCCGGCCTTCTCCTCGTCGTCAGCCCCATGGAACCCGTCCACCGACTTTATAGCCCTTATCAGCGCAACTCCGCCCCCGGGCACTATTCCCTCTTCTACCGCTGCCCTCGTGGCGTTAAGAGCGTCCTCCACTCTGGCCTTCTTCTCCTTCATCTCGGCCTCGGTCGCTGCCCCTACGCGTATCACCGCGACTCCCCCGGCGAGCTTGGCAAGCCTTTCCTGGAGCTTCTCCCTGTCGTACTCCCCGCTAGCCTCGTCCACCTGCGCCTTTATCTGTCTTATCCTCCCCTCTATCTCCCCCTTCTTCCCCGCTCCGCCTATTATCGTCGTATTGTCCTTGTCTATTATTATCTTCTTTGCCCTTCCAAGGTCCTGGAGCTTCGTGTTCTCGAGCTTCATACCCGCTTCCTCGGCCACTACCTTGCCCCCCGTCAGCACCGCTATGTCTTCCAGCATCGACTTACGCCTGTCCCCGAACCCAGGCGCCTTTACGGCTGCCGCCTTTAGCGTCCCCCTCAGCTTATTCACCACCAGCGTGGCCAGCGCCTCCCCCTCTATATCCTCCGCCATTACCAGCAGCGGCTTCGTGCTCCTTGCCACCTCTTCGAGCAACGGCACCATGTCCTTCATATTCGATATCTTCTTGTCAAACATTAGTATTACCGGGTCTTCGAGCTCTATATGCATCTTCTCCGGGTCCGTTATGAAGTACGGGCTCAGGTACCCCCTGTCAAACTGCATACCCTCCACCACGTCGAGCTCCGTCTCCAAGCTCTTCCCCTCTTCCACCGTTATTACTCCGTCCTTCCCTACCTTCTCCATAGCGTCCGCTATGATGTTCCCTATCGTCGAGTCTCCGTTCGCGGATATCGTAGCCACCTGCGCTATCTCCGTGCGGCCCTTTACCTGCTTACTCTGCTTCTTTATGCTCTCCACAACCACTTCCACCGCCTTGTCTATGCCCCTCTTTAACTTCATCGGGTCGTGCCCCGCCGCTACGAGCTTTATCCCTTCACGGAATATCGCCTGCGCCAGTATCGTCGCGGTCGTTGTCCCGTCTCCGGCTACGTCGCTCGTTCGGGACGCCACTTCCTTCACCATCTGCGCCCCCATGTTCTCGAACTTGTCCTCGAGCTCTATCTCCTTCGCCACCGTGACTCCGTCCTTCGTCACTACAGGCGCCCCGTATGTCTTCTCTATCAACACGTTCCGGCCCCTCGGCCCCAGCGTCGCCTTTACCGCGTTCGCCAAGGTGTTCACTCCCTTCAGTATCGCGTCCTGTGCCGCCCTATCAAATTTTATTTCCTTCGCTGCCATTGCTTGTGTGACCTCCTAAGATGTTTTCTATGCACTTCGATTTTTTCAATCAACTATAGCTAATATGTCTTCTTCCCTGAGTATAAGGTAATCCTCTCCGTCTATAGTAATGTCGATCGCCCCGTACTTGTTGAAGAGAACCTTGTCCCCTTTCTTTATCTCAAGCGGCTTTTTCGTACCGTCTTCGAGGATTCTCCCGGTCCCGACCGCTACTACCTTGCCTTCCTGCGGCTTTTCTTTCGCGGTATCGGGAATGATAATACCGCCTTTTGTAGTTTCCTCGGTATCAAGTCTCTCAATCAAAACCTTATCGTGCAGTGGCCTTACCTTCATTGTAAACTTCCTCCTTACAAGGTTATTATATGAAATTTATAAATGGCTGGAATTACAGTGTTTACTCTAATAAGCTTTCGTGCCGCGAATTAAAATAACCATCCCGACCGCTTTGTCAAGTTTAACCAATACAATATACCGAAAGAAAATCATAATTTAAAGACACCTTGCGCATCCTTGAAAACTAAATATAAAGACGATATGTTAAATCTCTATACAGATAGCCCCGGATTGGAGGTGTTTGTCCGGATTTCCGGGGTTCGTAACGGGCATGGGATGAAGCTCGGCAGGCGGGGATAGAGCGTAATCGATAGATCAATAATTAAGACGGAAATCGTCAAGGCCTCCGACCCGGCAGCGCCCGGGAAAGCAGCCTCGGCTCTAAAAAGCGGCGGAATAATCATATACCCGACCGAGACGCTGTACGGGATCGGGGCCCTCGCGTCGAGCGAGAAATCCGCGGGCAGGGTATTCGAGATCAAAGGACGGCCCCACGGCAGTCCTATCCCTGTACTGGGAAGGGATATGAAAATGCTTGAAGAAGTGGTCGAATTCAACGAAACGGCCGCCTCCCTTGCGGAGAATTTCTGGCCGGGGCCGCTTACGCTCGTACTAAGGGAAAAAGGGAAGCTCCCGGAGGTTATCACGGCGGGGACCGGAAAAGCGGCCGTGAGGGTTTCCGCTCACCCTTTCGTAATAAGGCTATTTAACAACCTGGACGGCCCGATCACCTCGACAAGCGCCAACCCGAGCGGCGGCGTGAACCTGATCGAGTTCCAAGATATCCATGATGCGTTCAACGGCAAGGTTGAACTTATAATAGATTCTGGTAACATTCCGCCCTCGAAGGGGTCTACAGTGGTTGACGCGACGACGACTCCCCCCGAAATAATAAGAGAGGGAGACATAACCTTCCGTAAATTAAAGGAGTTTTTCTGATGCCGACTGTAAGAGGGTTCAAGGGAATAAGGTATAATCCGGACAAAATTGATGATTTCGGAAGTATCCTTGCGCCCCCCTACGACGTAATCAGTCCCGGCGAGCAGGAAGAGTTCCACGAAGCGAATCCCCGGAATGTAATCCGCCTCATCCTCCCCAAAGGAGAGGGGGATAGTAAATACGAACGGTCGGCAAAAACATTCAGGGACTGGTTTCTCGACGACACGCTAATCCAGGACACGGAGCCGAGTATCTATCCCTATTATCAGGATTTCGAGGAAGGCGGAAAGAAGTTCACCCGCAAAGGGTTCATTGCCAGGGTTAAGCTCGAAGATTTCTCTACAAAAAAGATCCTCCCCCACGAAATGACGTTTCCTAAACATAAGCTCGACAGACTCAAGCTAAACACAGCGTGTAAAGCCAATATGAGCCCCGTATTCTCTGTTTATTCCGACCCGGAGGGTTCTATCGAGAAGCTGATAGACGAGAAGCTCCCGGAAAAGCCGTTATTCGACGTCGTATACAAGGACGGCATAAGAAACAGATTATGGAAGATCTCGGACTCCGGGACGATCGCGTCCGTAACCGAAAAAATGGCCGACATGAGCTTCCTTATAGCAGACGGCCATCACAGGTACGAAACGGCTCTCGAATACAGGGATATACAGAGGGGAAAAAGGGACGGGGCCGGGGAAGAGCCCTTCGAATACGTTATGATGTATATAGCGAGGGGGGAAGGCAAAGGACTGATTATCAACCCCACGCACAGGGTCGTTAAAAACCTTGATCAGTATACAACCGACGGTTTTCTGGCGAAGCTCGCGGGCGAGTTTACCGTTGAGAAGATGCCGTATAAACAAGGACTCTCGGACATGGGATACGAAGAATTTACGGTTGTCACTAAAGATACCGGATCCGTCTACCGGGTATCTGCGCCGAAAACCGCGCTTCCCGGGTATGCCAGGTTGGGAGTTATGCTGCTGCACAACATAGTGTTTAAGAAAATCCTGAACGAGGAAAAATCCGGTATTTTCTATACGAAGTATACGGACGAGGCTCTTGAGCTCGTGAGGAATGGCGAGTACGAGCTCGCTTTCATTCTCCCCGAACTCAAGGCAAACGACATATTCGAGGTCGTAATGACCGGTGAAAGGATGCCCCACAAGACCACGTATTTTTACCCCAAGATACTCTCGGGGCTTACGTTCAATCCCCTCTGGTAAAGAGCGCCATGTTCTCTCGGCCTTTCCGGCGTAGAACAGGGACATTCGGGCCGGTATTTCATCTTCATTAAAATTCCTTCGCCTCCGGCTTCAAATTGATTTATAATTTATCCGGCATTAACAATTAACAGATAATCTTTGTAAATCTATCCGGCTATTGTGGAGGGAGAAAGATATGTCTTCGTTCCTGATACTGCTCGTAATAATCGCTCTCGTGGTATTCGCGTTAATCGGCATCTATAACGGGCTTGTACGATTGAGGAACATGTCCGAACAGGCGTGGTCCGATGTAGACGTGCAGCTTAAAAGGAGATACGACCTAGTCCCGAACCTTGTAGAAACCGTGAAGGGCTACGCTTCGCACGAAAAAGAAACGTTCGAGAAGGTGGTGCAGGCGAGAAACCAGGCGATGCAGGCCGCTACACCCGTTGACAAGGCGCAGGCGGAGAATTTTCTGCAATCGACGTTAAAGAGCCTCTTCGCCCTTGCCGAAGCGTACCCCGACCTCAAGGCGAACCAGAACTTCATACAGCTCCAGACGGAGCTTGCAAATATTGAGGAGCAGATCCAGCTAGCCCGCCGCTACTATAACGCCGTAGTGAGGGACCTGAACACGAAAATAGAGTCCGTGCCGAGCAACTTCGTCGCGAGCGCGTTCAACTTCCAGAAGAAAGAGTTTTTTGAGCTCGAATCGGCCGAGGAAAGAAAGGCCCCTCAGGTGAGTTTCAGCTAGGCGTCTGAAACGGACACTCCTCCAGATGAGTAGATTAACAGCCCTGATATTATTGATTGCCTCCATCCTGTGCTTATCGTTTTCCGCCGGGGCCCGGGCGGAGGAAATAAAGAACTTTCACTCCGAAATATCCATAAAGCGCGACGGCACCATAGACGTGCGTGAAGATATAGAGTACGACTTTCAATACGCCGAGCGGCACGGCATTTACAGGGACATCCCGTACAACTACGACTTCGGTTACAAAAGGTACAGCATCAAGCTCGACGTTAAGGACGTCACCGATTTCGACGGTGACCCGTACAAATACGAAGTCAGCACCTCCGGAGGAAATATCCACATCAGGATCGGCGATCCGGATACGACCGTGACAGGCGTGCACGGATACAGGATCGAATATACGGTGAGGGGGGCGATAGCGTTTTTTGAAGACCACGACGAGCTGTACTGGAACGTAACGGGCGACGAATGGACAATCTCGATATTGAGAGCGAGCGCCGGCGTCTCTTTCGATGAACAGACGAGTGAGGGGGTAAAGGCCGAATGTTATACAGGGGGGAGGGGCTCGACAGATAAGGAATGCAATTATAAGATTACACCGGGGATGGTAAACTTTTTGGCCAGGAGCTCGCTCTGGGCCGGTCAGGGACTCACCATCGTTGTGGGAGTGCCCAAGGGGCTGATCGAGGAGCCCTCGCCAATGACGAAGGCGATATGGTTCCTCACAGACAACTGGTATTTCGGGCTCCCGTTTCTCACCTTTTTCGTTATAGCGTATTTGTGGAGCACCCGCGGGAGAGACCCCGAGGGAAAGGGCGTCATCACGGTAAGATATGAGCCCCCCAAGGACCTGACCCCCGCCGAAGCAGGGACGCTCGTCGACGAAAGAGCCGACATACTCGACATCACCTCCACGATAATAGACCTCGCCGTGAGGGGTTATCTCAAGATCGAAGAAACCGAAAGCACGAAATTCTTTTTCTTCTCGGACAGGGATTACAGGCTGATAAAAACCAAGGAGCCGGGTCAGGGCGAATTAAAGCCTCACGAAGAGAAGATTTTTTCCGGCATCTTCAAGGGCAAGGAAAAAGTCCTGGTCTCAGACCTCAGGGACAAATTTTACACCGAGCTGCCTCCCATAAAAAAGGCGCTCTACGATGAGCTCGTCGGCAAGAAATATTTCCCTGCCGACCCGGAGAAGGTGAAGGGCATTTACAAGTGGATTGGAATAGTAATTCTTATATTGGCCTTTGTGCTTTTCAGCAACTTCCTTCTGAAAATCTCGATCGCTCTTTCGGGGTTGATAATACTCGTATCGTCGAGGTATATGCCGAGAAAAACCCGGGAGGGAGCGCTCCTCAACGAAGAGCTCCTCGGGTTCAGGGAATTCATCGACAGGGCTGAGAAGGACAGGATCGAGGCGCTGGCAAAGGACGACCCGACGCTGTTCGACAGGGTACTCCCCTTCGCTCTCGTTTTCGGACTGGAGGACAAGTGGGCAAGTGCGTTCCGGGACATGTACAGGGAGCCGCCGTCCTGGTATTCCTCCCCCAACTATGGAAACTCGTTTTCGCCGAACATGTTCGTCTCGGACCTCGGCAGAAGCCTGGGGGCGATGAACAGCTCGCTGTCGTCAACCCCGAGGAAGTCGGGCGGGAGCGGATTAGGCGGAGGCGGGTCGAGCGGCGGGGGTTTCGGCGGGGGCGGGGGCGGGTCCTGGTGATTGCCAGCCGGCGGAGACGGGATATCACGATTCCCATTGCGGATATATAACAAGTTTTTCCCATCGATACATGATCCAATTCGCCCGGCCGAACACCCATCCGGCGTAACGGCAATCAACCATCATTATTAAGAATATGCACCTGCAAATATTCTGCCAATTGTGACCGGAATGGGATTATAATTTGTTCATGGTTATTCGGTCTTTATTTCCGGGCGGCTATGAGAAGGCTCATAGCGGCGGGGAGTCTCGTACGGAGTCCGGTATATCCCTTAAACGCATCCTAGAGGGACGATGAGAACGCAGGGAAAATCCGAATCGAAAAACGGGAATAAAGAAAAATTAAAAGGCGCAAGAAAACCGTCGGGCGGGCCCGGCGGCGGCTCCCGCCATTCGCAGAAAAATTCCCGTCCGGGGCCTGACCAACAATCACTATACAAATCATTTTATGAGTTCAGCCCGCTCATGAACTTCACGATCGACAGGGAAGGCATAGTCAGAGCCGTGAATTCAATCGGCGCGGAGCACCTCGGCTACTCCGCGGGGGAACTTATAGGGCAGCCTGTCCTTAACGTGTTTTATCCCGAGGATAGAAAAAGCGTTCTCGCTCAGCTGAAAAAATGCCTGAACAACCCGAACAAGGTGCACACGTGGGAGATACGCAAGGTTAAAAAAGACGGCAGTTTAATCTGGGTCCGTGAAAACGCCGTGGCGACACTCACCGGCAATAGAAAAACCTGCATAAATATATTATGCGAAGACATCACGGAAATGAAGAACGCGGAATTCTCGCTGAATACGGAAAATAAAGTGCTCGAGATGATCACGCGGAACTCGTCATTAAGCCGCACCCTCGATTATTTATGCCGGGAAATAGAGATACAGTCGCCCGGAATGCTCTGTTCCTTCCTCCTCGTGGACGAGAAGGGAAAACATCTCAGGCACGGCGCCGCGCCGAGCCTGCCGAAAGAATATATAAAAGCCATAGACGGCCTGCAGATAGGGCCCTCTATCGGCTCGTGCGGTACAGCGGCTTACATGAAAAAGCCCGTAATCGTAAGCGACATCGAAACTGATCCGCTGTGGGCGGATTACAAACACCTGGCATTAAAGCACGATCTCAAAGCCTGCTGGTCCACCCCCATAATATCGACCGATAAGAATGTCCTCGGCACATTCGCCATGTACTACGACCACACCAATTCCCCGAGCTCTCGTGAAAAAAAGATCATAGAAACGGCGACGAACCTGGCCCGGATTGCAATCGAGCGGATGAAAACGCAGGAACTCGCCAAGAGTTTCGGTGAAATCCTCGAAGAATCCCTGAATGAGATTTATATTTTCGATGCGGAATCGTACAAGTTCCTCCAGGTGAATAAGGGCGCCAGACTCAACCTCGGATATACATCCGATGAATTTCTCGATCTCGACCCAGTTGATATAAACCCCGACCTCACGCCGGACTTCTTCGGCAAAGTCGAACCCCTGATTTCCGGCGACCGTAAAAAAATAAGGGTCGAAGGCGTGCACCGGCGAAAGGACGGCACGCTGTATCCGGTCGAAACGTATCTGCAGGTATCGGGCTTCAAAGGCAGGAAGGTATTCATAGCCGACGTTATCGATATAACCGAGTCGAGAAAAAGGGAAGAGGACCTGAGCCGGCACGTCGAGCTGCTGTCCAAAAAGAACAGGTATGAATCCATCGTCCGCGCAGTAACGGAAAGCTTGCACAAATCACTCGACTTGCAGGAGGTATTCGAAAACGCAGTGGATGCGCTGAACAAAAATGTGGAAGGGGCCAGCAATGTGGTTATTTTCGTCGTCGAGGGGAATGATGCGGTATTAATGGCGGACAGGGGACACACGGACTGGTACATAGAGCGCGTAAGAAGAATTCCCTATCCCAAAGGCGCGACGTGGAAAACGATCCTGGAGGGGAAACCCAGGTATGTACCCGACACCGACGAAGATAACGCATTAGGCCCCGCGGGAAAAGAGTTCGGAACGAAGAGCTACTTGTCCATGCCCATACAGTCCGACGGCACGACCGTCGGCTGCATACATATTCATTCTCAGGAAAAGAACCGGTTCTCCACAGAAGACCTCGACATGCTCCAGATCGTGGCCAGGCAGCTGGAATCGGCCATTAAGAACGCAAGACAAGTCGAGGCGCTGAAAAAGTCCGAGGAGGACATTAAACAAAAATTAGGGGAATTATCCAAGAAAAAAAGATACGAAGAAATTATCGGAACGATCACAAGGAGTGTTCATAGCTCCATAAACATACAGGAAGTCCTCGAAAACGCGGTCGACGCGATGAACAAGAATCTGGAAAGCGCCGACTACGTAGCTATCTACTTTATCGAAGGAAATATAGCTGTACTTAAAGCTTACCGGGGATACCCGGACTTATTTGTCAGACTGGCGAATAAAATTCCATACCCGAAAGGTTTTACCTGGAAAGCACTCATAGAGGAGAAGCTGCTTTATTGTCAGGATGCAGAAACCGATGACGTTATAGGTCCGGCGGGAAAAGAAGTTGGTACTAAGAGCTACGCTTCAATGCCCATAAAATATGACGGTAAGACCATCGGCTGCATAGATATAAATTCACTCAGGAAGAACGCATTCGACAAGGACGAGCTCGACCTGCTTGAAATCATAGCGGCTCAGATAGAGATCGCCGTTAACAACGCCCGCCGAGCCGGGGCCCTAAAGGAATCCGAAGAGAGATACAGAACGCTTTTCGAGCAAACGCCCATCGGGGTATATACGTACGATAAAGACTTGATCATTACAAACGTCAACGAGCGCCACGCCGAGATAATGCACTCCTCACGTGACAAGATAATCGGCCTCGATATAAACGAGCTGAGAGACAAATCGTTCAATTACATTCACGAACAGGCAGTTCAGGGACAGAAATCGAGACACGAGGGTCATTACAAATCAACTACGGGCGACATAGAGAATTATATACTTGTCTCCGCTTCGCCCCTCAAGGACGCACAAGGCAATATCGTGGGAGGAATGTCGGTGGTGGAAGACATAACCGACCTTAAGAACGCCGAGGACATGCTTAAAGAGAGCGCGAACAGGTACCGGACCCTGGTTGAAAATATAAACGACCTGATCGTCGAGACAAGCGCGGACGGAAGGTTCATTTATCTGAGCCCGAAGCACGAGGAAGTACTCGGATATAAGCCTGAAGAGCTCATGGGCAGAAATATTTTCGAGAATATTCATCCGGGCGATCTCCCGCTCGCCCTGAAGGAATTCAGCAGGGTAATAGGGAGCCAGACCCCGGGGAAAGCGGTTTTCAGATACAGGCACAAGAACGGAAACTGGAGATGGTTTGAGAGCACGGGCCAGACCGTCGATACCGTGAGCGGGGAGACGAGGTGCGTCATCGTATCCCGGGACATTACGGACAGGAAGAGATTCGAGGAGGAGCTTTTCAAAGCGGAGAAACTCGAGTCACTCGGGGTCCTGGCCGGAGGGATAGCTCACGATTTCAATAATCTACTCACGGTTATCCTGGGTAATATTTCGGTATCGAAAATGAAACTCGACCCGAAAGACAAAATCTACGGAAGATTGACGGAAGCGGAGAATGCATCCTTCAGGGCCAGAGACCTGACCTCGCAGCTGCTGACGTTCTCCAAAGGGGGGGCCCCCGTAAAGGAATTCGTAAAATCGCTGGGCGATCTGATTATGGACACGGCCAATTTCGTCGTCAGCGGATCGAAGGTCAAGTGTCAATTCGAGATAGATGACGACCTGTGGCCGGTGGAAGTGGACGAAGGTCAGATAAGTCAGGTCATTCACAACCTCATAATCAACTCCGACCAGGCCATGCCCGACGGGGGTATCATCCAGGTGAACGCAACCAACGTGGAGCGGGGCGTGAAGAACGATAACCATCCGGGAGTGTGCAGGTACCTGAACATTGCGATACGGGATACCGGAATCGGAATGACGGAAGAGCTCATAGACAGAATATTCGACCCTTATTTCACGACTAAACAGAGGGGGAGCGGGCTGGGATTGGCTACCGTATATTCGATCGTCAAAAACCACCAGGGGCATATCGAGGTCTCTTCGAAGATCGGCGAAGGCTCAAGGTTCGATATTTATCTGCCGGCTGCCGCGGGAAAGCCCAGCTCCGGCGAGAGCCCGGTGAATATACTTACGGGTTACGGGAGAATACTTATAATGGACGACGAGCAGATGGTGAGGGAGGTAGCGGGAGAAATGATCAGCCAGCTGGGATACGAAGTCGAGTACGCGTCCGACGGTCACGAAGCAATCGAAAAATATGCTAAAGCAATGAATTCAGGAGCTCCGTACGATGCTGTAATGATCGACCTCACAGTGCCCGGCGGGATGGGGGGCGAGGAGGCTCAAAAGAAACTGATGGAAATAGACCCGGCAGTCAGGTCGATCGTGTCGAGCGGTTATTCAAACGACCCGGTGATGTCAAAATTCGGGGAATACGGGTTTAAGGGCGTGGTAACGAAACCATATAACATCGAACTGCTGAGCAAAGCCATCCACGGCGTCCTGAACGATACGATCGACTTCAAGAATCATTGACGACAACTTAACGGCATCACTGTAAAAAATTTAATTTTACCGGCAGCTTCCGCAGCCAAATACGACAATCCCGCTTCGGCCGCGAATTCCGGGTCCAGGTTGAATATAATCGCTTTTCCTATATACTACGTTCTTTCCCGCGATCTCGGGCTATATTTCAGCACAATCATATGGAATCCAAATATATAAGGAATTTTTCTATCATAGCGCACGTGGACCACGGCAAGTCTACGCTTGCGGACAGGCTGCTTGAATTCACCGGGACCCTGAGCGAAAGGGACAGGACGGAGCAGTTTCTCGACAACATGGAGATCGAGAAGGAAAGGGGCATAACCATCAAAGCCCAGGCCGTGAGGATTCATTACAACGCCGACGACGGGATCAGATACGAGTTTAACCTCATAGATACACCGGGGCACGTGGATTTCAGCTACGAGGTCTCGAGGAGTCTGATGGCCTGCGAAGGGGCGCTTCTCGTAGTCGACGCCTCGCAGGGAGTCGAGGCCCAGACGGTGGCGAACGCGTACCTGGCTTCCGATTCGGGGCTGGAGCTCATACCCGTAATAAACAAGATAGACCTGCCGGCGGCGGACCCGGAGAGGGTGAAGACGGAGATCGAGGAAGTAATCGGCATAAGCGCCGAAGAAGCGATTCTCGCGAGCGCAAAGGAGGGGATCGGCACGAAAGAGATTCTCGAATCGATCGTGAAGAACGTCCCCCCGCCCCCCGACAATTCGCATCTGCCCCTAAACGCCCTGATCTTCGACAGCTGGTTCGACTCCTACCAGGGCGTCGTAATGCTGATAAGGGTATTCGAGGGGAAGATCAAGCTCGGCGAGCGGATCAGGTTCGTGTCCACCGGCAAACCGTTCGAGATAAAAAAAATCGGCGTCTTCTCGCCGCGGGCGATAGAAGTGGATGAGCTCACGACCGGAGAGGTGGGTTTCGTATCGGCATCAATAAAAGACATAAGCGAGGCTAAGGTAGGGGATACGATTACGAGCGACTCGAACCCGACCAAGAGACCTCTGGCCGGATTCCGCGTCATGAAACCCATGGTATTCAGCGGTCTTTATCCGATAGAACCCAGCGACTACGACAGGCTCAGGGAAGCGCTTGAGAAATTGGGGCTAAACGATTCGTCCCTGGTATACGAACCGGAAACGTCGATAGCCCTGGGTTTCGGTTTCCGCTGCGGGTTCCTGGGACTCCTTCACATGGAGATTGTAAAGGAGAGACTCGAGCGGGAGTTCGAGCTCGAGCTTATAACGACCGCGCCGACAGTGATATACAGGGCTACCGATAAAAAGAGAGAGGTATTTTACGTCGATAATCCGAGCGAGCTCCCTACCCCCGACAGGCTGGAGATGGTCGAAGAGCCCTACGTCCTGGTCTCTCTGCATACGCCCGGTAAATATCTGGGGGCGATTTTCGACCTGTGCATAAAAAAACGGGGCATCCAGCGCGATATAAGATACGTAACCCAGGACAGGGTCATAGTGGAATACGAGATGCCGCTCTCGGAGATAGTGTTCGACTTCTACGACAAACTGAAATCCGTTTCGAAGGGATACGCCTCGATGGACTACGAGCCGGCGGGGTATAAGGAATCGGACCTTATAAAACTGGACGTTCTGGTGAACGGCGACGCCGTCGACGCGCTGTCGATTATAGTGCACAAGGAAAAGGTGAATGAAAGAGCGAGAGACCTTATAGCGAAGCTCCGGTCGCTCATCCCCAGACAACTCTATGAAGTAGTGATCCAGGCGGCCATAGGGAACAGGATAATAGCGCGCGAGTCGGTCAAGGCGTTGAGAAAGGACGTGACAGCCAAATGCTACGGCGGTGACGTAACGAGGAAAAGAAAGCTCCTCGAAAAACAGAAGAAAGGCAAAAAGCGCTTAAAACAAATAGGCAAGATCGAAATACCCCAGGAAGCGTTCCTTGCCGTGCTGAAGACTTAGAAAACACCTTCCAGATCGTCACACGGAGTCGAGTTTCACTTATTTTTCGCGGACATCATCATCTCGGTTATAGCGTATGTCGCTCCGCTCACCGCTTCGGGATCGGTGACGACGTTTATGATGGCGGGGACGCCAGAAGAAAAGGCCCTACCTACCGCGGGCTCAAGCTCGTGAGGATCGTCTATAAGCTCGCCGTACCCGCCTAAGGCCCTCAGCACCTCGTGAAAGGGAATGAACCCGAGCTCGACACCCTCTGCCTTAGAGCCCTTCCCGTACGTTATATCTATCTGATGCCTGGTCATCCCCCATGCGCTGTCGTTGCACACGACGGCGACGAAGGGCAGCCCGTGCCTGAGCGCGGTCTCGAACTCCATGAAGTTCATGCCGAGGGCGCCGTCGCCGGTGATGAGCGCCACCTGTTTATCGGGTCTCGCGACTTTTGCTCCTATGGCGAACGGCACGCCCACCCCCATACACCCGAGCGGACCGCCTTTCACATAATGCCCCGGCCTTCTCACCCTATAACTGCCGTCCGTCCAGGCCTGTGTGTCGCCCCCGTCTATGACGAGTATGCCTTCTTCCCCAATAACCTCCTCGACCGCCTTCGCCACCCTGACGGGGTGTATGGGGGTTTTAGACGAAGTCCTGAGCTTCTCGGCCTCCTTCCATCTCTCCCGGCTGAGCCCCGCCGCCCTGTTCAGCCAGGCCGAGTAATCGGGCGCGTTAGAGCGCGCCTCCATGTAATCCGAAAGCTCCGACAGTACCGTCGAGAGATCCCCAGCTATGCCCAGATGGGCCGGCCTGTTCCTGCCTATCTCGCCCGGGTCGATGTCGATCTGGACTATCTTCGCATCGGGGTTGAACGTCTTACCGAAGCCGATGTAGATACCGAGCCTCACGCCGAGGAGGAGTATCAGGTCGGCCTCGCGCGTGATCTCTTTAAACGCGTTCGGGGCCGACGGGCTCGCGGCGCCGAAACACAGCGGATGGTCGTCCGAGATGATGCCGCGCCCGAAGTTGAGCGTGTACACGGGCATTCCCGCCCTCTCAATAAACCTCGACAGCTCTTTATCCGCCTCCGAATACCAGGCGCCGCTCCCCGCGACGGCGACCGGTTTCTTTGAATGCATCAGCAATTCGGCAAACCTCGCGACCGACTCTTTCGACGCGCCTGCCTTATAAAACGGGATATCGGTGTTGTAAGCCGAAACCCCGCTTTCCTCGCATTCGGGGTAGAGGACCTCGTAGGACATCCCTAGGTAAACTGGCCCCGGTCTCCCGGTCAGGGCCTTCTTGTACGCAGACGCTATGTATTCGGGGATACGCTTCGTATCGTATATCGTCCTCGCCCACTTGGTAACGGGAGCGGCCATCCCCTGCTGGTCTATCTCCTGGAGCGACAGCCTGTCGTTCTCCTCCACGCCGGAACGGCCCGATATAACCATTAAAGGGGAATTCGCCAGATAAGCGCCCGCTATTCCGGTAATCGTATTCGTAAACCCCGGACCCGCCGTCACGAGACATACGCCCGGCTTCCTCTTGACCCTCCCGTACGCATCGGCGGCCATGGACGCCCCCTGCTCGTGATGGGTGTCTATTATCCTTATCCCGACATCGGAGCACGCGTGATAAATCGGATTGATGTGCCCGCCGCCGAGGGAGAATATCTCCCTGACGCCCAGCTCGTAAAGGGTCCTCGCTACAAGCCGTCCTCCTTCCACACTCGCCATGGCAATTCCTCCAGTCTTACAGTTCTAAATACTTTTACACTTTTAAAATTCCAAATCAACTAAATCCGTAACCGGACGTAAAATTATACGGGGCCCGGAAAGTACTTTCGGTTTTGAAATCAATCTGTGTTAGAATAGAGCCTTTGAAAATGAAGGAGGTAGAGAGATGACAGATCAGGAACAGCCCCCGGTCGGCGGGCAGCAGAACGAGCTCGGAAACATCGCGAACTCCATATTAATGGCCTTTAACCTGGGGGTTTCGTATAACCAGCAGACGGGAGGGATAAAGAGCGTCACCGAGGCAGTCGAGGATATGGGAACCACAATTTATATGAACCTTTCTCAGGTTTACGGAAATAGGTTCCAGGACGATTTCCTGAGAGCCAATACCGAGTATTTCCTCCAGATCGCCCTCCTAGGATACATAATTCCTTCCGTATGCGCATACGACGAGGAGTTCAAGAACAGGCTCCTGGATTTGATAGAGATGAGGGCCGTAAAGACACAGCAGCAGATGTCTTCTCAAGGCAGCCCCGGGGGAACCATTATAACCCCGTAAACGGGAGCGGATAATATGAGCAAAACAATTCTCGGCGGGAGAGAGAAGGTAAAGGCCGCGGTCGTTCAGGCTTCCCCTGTTTTCATGGACAAGGGTAAGACCATAGAAAAGGCGTGCGCGCTCATAAGGGACGCGGGAAGAAACCACGCCGAGATTATCGCGTTCTCCGAGGCCTTCATTCCGGGCTATCCCGCATACTACACGGTCGGGTACGAAACGCCCCCTCACGAATGGACCGACTATATGATCGCGCTCCAGGAGAATTCGCTCGTCATACCGAGCGACGATACGAGGATACTGGGGGAAGCGGCCAGGGACGCGGGGGCTTACGTCGTGATAGGGTGTAACGAGCTCGACGACAGGCCGGGGAGCCAGACCATATATAACACGCTCCTCTTTATAGACAAGAACGGCGAGGTGATGGGGAGGCACAGGAAGACGATGCCCACGTATACCGAGAGGATATACTGGGGCATGGGCGACGCGTCCGACATAAGGGTATTCGACACCGATATAGGGCGCATCGGAGGGCTTATATGCTGGGAAAACCACATGACCCTCATAAGGGCCGCCATGATTCACAGGGGCGTCGAGTTCCATGTGGCCGTATGGCCCGGAAACTGGAAAAGGGGCGAGACACAGCTGCTCGTTGCGGACACGAGCCCCGGCGGAGCGCAGTGCAATCTTCAGTCCTTAATAAAGGTGCACGCCTTTGAGGCGGGGGCCTTCGTACTGAGCGGCTGCGGGTACCTGGACTCGGACGATTTTCCCGAGAGGTGGCACTATATAAGGGACGGAGACCATATCAACTTCGACTGGGCGCGGGGCGGGAGCTCGATAGTCAACCCGGCCGGGAGGTATCTCGCCGAGCCCAATTTCGAAAAGGACGCCATACTCTATGCCGAATGCCATGCGAACCAGATAAAGGCGGTAAAAGCGATATTCGATTCCCTGGGGCATTACTCGCGCTGGGATATAGCGCAGCTATCATTAAGGGAAGGCCCCTGGGAGCCCGAGATCACGGCAAACGGCGCTCATACACAAGACCCCGACCTCCCGGCAAGGGAGCTCAAACGAATTTCAGAGGAATATGAAATCAGCGTGGAGAACCTGGAATCCATACTTGGAGAATTAGGGCGGCTCAAAAGAAGCCGGGAGTGACGACCGAACGCCGCCCGCGCGACCGCCGGCGATCCGAACCCCCCGCCATAACGCCCGAGCGCTAAAGAATTATCAGCCACCTTGCCCCATACGGCCCTATCATTAACCCTTGACACGGATTCAAATAAGTTATATAAACGAATAGGAACCGAAGGCGTTGGCTTCCACTGTCTTTAAAGGAGGAACGGATGATGAACTTCAGGACGGAGTATGGAGAATTCTCGGCTCAAGAATCCGTTGACGCCATAACGGTGATACTGAGAAACAGCGGAATCGAAATAGACGAAAAAAGCTTTACATGGACGCTCGTAGGCGCTCTTTTCGAAAAAGGCATAATAGCCAAGCACGAGTTCGAGCGGATATACTTTTCACTCAAGAGCCACGAGAACAACGCCGGTAACGCCAAAGAGAACGTGATATAGTCGCCCGTATTAAGCGGACAATTTAATCATAGCCGAATTCAGTTCGCTCTCTATGAGCGCCCTTATCTCCCGAAGCCTCTCCTCGCTACGAGCCTCGAACCTCAGTACCAGCGCCGGCTGCGTGTTTGAGGCCCGGATCAGACCCCATCCGTCGGGAAATTCAATCCTCACGCCGTCTATATCGATAATCCTGCAGGCCTTTCCGAGCTCCGCTTTCACCATCTCCACGACCCGGAATTTGATCTCCTCGGGGCAATCCACCCGGATCTCTGGCGTGGAGATCGCGGGCGGTATTCCTTCCAGTAATTGAGACATGCTCTTCCCGGTCCTGGATATAATTTCGAGTATGCGAAGGGATGCATAGAGCGCGTCGTCGTATCCGAAGAATTTATCCGCGAAAAAGATGTGCCCGCTCATCTCGCCCGCGAGGGACGCATTTTCGGCCTTCATCTTGTCTTTGATAAGGGAATGCCCCGTCTTCCACATTATCGCTTCTCCCCCTGCATCCGTAATGCCCTCAAAGAGGCGGTTCGAGCACTTTACGTCGCCTATGATCTTGGCGCCCGGCTTTCCGGAGATGACGTCCCTGGCGAAGACGAGCACAAGCATGTCCCCCCATACGATATTGCCCTTTTCGTCGACTACCCCGATCCTGTCCCCGTCCCCGTCGAAACCGATGCCGAGCTCGTACTTGCCGCTCTTAAGGGTTTCGATCAATTGAGCGAGGTTCTCCTCCACGGTCGGGTCCGGGTGGTGATTGGGGAACGTCCCGTCAGGCGTCACGTAGAGCTCCCTGACGTCGCAGCCGAATTCCCTGAACACGCGTGGGCCGATTGCGCCCACCATTCCGTTCCCGTAATCGACGACGGCCCTGAGACCGGGCCTGATGTCTATGTTCTCTCTGAGGAAACTCACGTACCGCTCCTCTAGATCGGCCTCCGTCGAAGATCCTTTTCCCGATGCGAATTCCCCGGCTTCGGCCATCTCCCTTATCTTCTGTATCTGCGCACCGAATACGGAATCCCTGCCGCGGCAGAGTTTTATACCGTTATACTCACCCGGGTTATGGCTCGCGGTAATCATGACGCCTCCCCCGACGTCCAGGTTGTAAAGAGAGAAGTAGAGCATCGGGGTCGAGACCATGCCTATATCGATTACGTCGACGCCTGTAGAATTGATGCCCCTCGTCATGGCTTTCGAATAAGCGGGCGAGCTAAGCCTGCAGTCCCTGCCTATCGAAACGACTCCCGCTCCGAACTCTTTTATATACGTCCCGTACGCCCTGCCTATCCTTTCGAGCACATCCTCATTGAGGTCCTTATCGACGATCCCTCTTATATCGTATTCCCTGAATATCTGGGGGTTTATGAAAGCCATAACGCGAACCTCCGATCCTTTGAATTAACTATGATACGCGAAAGCAATTAATGATAACGCATTAACCTTAATTTTGGTTTCCTTCGCGCTCTAAAAAAAATAAGTGATAGATGATACAACAAAGAGAGAGCATTTAAAGGTGCGGCTTGACATTGATACTGCGGCTTTTATTCTTTGTTCCCATGATTTTTCCGTCTCTCGACGAATTCAGAAAGAAATTAAAAAAGGGCAACCTCATACCCGTGTGGAAAGAGGTTCTGGCCGATTTCGACACGCCCGTCTCTGCATTCAGGAAGATCGAATCAGGGGACTATGCGTTCCTCCTCGAAAGCGTGGAGGGGGGCGAGAAATGGGGCAGATACAGCTTCCTGGGGACTGAGCCGTCCATTATATTCAGGTCGAAGGGTCAGGATATCGAGATCATTGAGGACGGCAAATCGAAAAAGGTAAAGGGGAACCCTATCGACTGCCTGAGGGACCTCATGTCCAGGTATAAACCGGTGCATACGGATGAGCTTCCGAGGTTTCACGGGGGAGCCGTGGGCTATTTCAGCTATGACATAGTGAGGTTCGTGGAAGACCTTCCCGATTTGAAAAAGGACGAGTTAGGGCTCTGGGACTCGCTCTACATGATTACCGACTCCGTGCTCGTTTTCGACAACGTCAGCCATAAGATCAAGATAATTTACAACGCCTACGTCTCCAGCCCGGAGAAGGCCGAGGACGCCTACAACGGGGCCGTGGAGAAGATAGAAGATATAATAAAGAAGCTTAGAAAACCGCTGAGCTTCTATAATAAGGAGCGCGCGGGGAAGAACGGAGAGCCGAAACTCGTATCTAATTTCAAACCCGGGGATTACAGGGAAGCGGTGAAGAAAACAAAGGAATACATCACGGCGGGGGATATAATTCAGGCGGTCATATCCCAGAGGTGGAAAACGGAGCTGGACGTCGATCCCTTTGACCTCTACAGGGCGCTCAGGGTGCTGAACCCGTCGCCGTATATGTTCTACCTTAAGACGGATACGGAAACCCTGGTCGGTTCTTCGCCCGAGGTGATGGTGAGGGTGGAGGACGGAGAGGTGGAAAGCCGCCCGATTGCCGGGACGAAACCCAGGGGAAAGACCGAGAGCGAGGACCAGGAGCTGGAAAAGGAGCTCCTATCGGACCCCAAGGAGTGCGCGGAGCACATAATGCTCGTCGATCTCGCGAGAAACGACCTCGGAAGGGTATCCGAGACGGGCTCGGTAAAGGTAGACGAGCTGATGGTGGTGGAGAAGTATTCGCATGTCATGCATATTGTGTCTAATGTCGTTTCCAGGCTCAGGCCCGACAAGGACGCCTTCGACGTGGTCAAAGCGACATTTCCCGCCGGAACGCTTTCGGGCGCACCGAAGGTGAGGGCAATGGAGATTATAGAGGAAATGGAGCCGAGCAGGAGGGGGGCGTACGGAGGGGCCGTCGGGTATTTCAGCTTCTCGGGCAACATGGACACCTGCATAACGATACGGACGTTCGTAATCAAGGACGGAGAGATCTTTATACAGGCGGGAGCGGGAATAGTCGCGGATTCCGACCCCGAGCGGGAATACCAGGAGACGGTAAATAAGGTGAAAGCCCTCGTGAGGGCCATAGAGGTCGCAAAGTCGGGACTCTGATTACCTGAGTGCAGTAGCGGCTGAATCGAAGATCGGGTGTAAGCATGATATTAATGATAGATAATTACGACTCCTTCACATATAACCTCGTCCATTACCTCTCCGAGCTGGGCGAGGAGGTCGTCGTCCGCAGGAACGACAAAATCACGCTCGAGGACGCGGGCAAGCTCAACCCGGATATGATTGTAGTATCCCCGGGCCCGTGCACCCCGAAAGAAGCCGGCGTCTCGGTCGACGTCATTAAGGAATTCGCCGGGCGCACGCCTATACTCGGGGTCTGCCTCGGTCACCAGTCGATGGCCTATGCCTACGGCGCCGACATAGTGAGGGCGGGGAGGCTCCTCCACGGAAAAACCTCGCAGATACACCATGACGGAAAGGGGATATTCAAAGGTATCCCCGACCCATTTGAGGCAACCAGGTACCATTCGTTACTGGTCGACAGAGAGACGCTGCCCGACTGCTTCGAGATATCCGCGTGGACCGACGAGGGAGAGATTATGGGTATCCGGCATAAAGAGCTCCCCATGGAGGGAGTCCAGTTCCACCCCGAATCCATACTTACGAAATACGGTAAGGACATCCTCAGGAATTTTATTTCTATCGCCCGGAGACAAAAACCCGCGTAGTAACCTGCCCGAAGTATCCCCACCACCGAGAAAACCCGGACACTTATATATATAGTCCTGCGGGTTGACAAATAAACTCCTGATTCTTTATAGTCCTAAGCGTTCTATAAGAGACCAGGAGACGAGATATGATCCTTCTTTTCAAGCCCCGCGATAAGCAGTACATCGGAAAAGGGCACCTCCCCTTCGGAAGTTTCGACGATACATCCGAGTGGCAGCCGATTACGAAATATCTGGAAGCTGGCGCCGGGACGTTTCCCGATAAAACGATGTTCAGAGTGGCCGACAGGGAAGGAAACCTCACTGAGAGCTTCACGTACGAAGAAACGAATAATTGGGCGAACCGGGTCGCGAACGGCTTCATAAACAAATATAAGATACGGAAGGGGGACAGGGTCGGCATTTATATGCTGAATTCCTCCGAATACGTAATCTCTATTCTCGCCATCCACAAAACAGGCGCAGTGCAGGTCCCGATAAACAAGGACGAGAAGGGCGATAGGCTCGCATACATAATCAATTATTCCGAGATGAAGTCGATCGTTATTGACAAGGATAGCATACCGATGGTCGAGCAGGTCGCGGGCGAATTAAAATTTCTAAAACACATCTTTGTCACAGGCGCAGTCGATGATATCCCCGGTAAAACCGGGGGGATTAAGACCCTTCCGTTCAAGAGCTTTGGCGAGTTTTCCCCCGAGAACCCCGACGTCGAGGTCAAGACCTCGGATGTCGAGCGCTGCATGTTCACCTCGGGCACTACCGGCATGCCGAAAGGCGTATCGAGGAACCACGGCGGCGTGATACTGACAGTGCGGGGATACATTCAACAGCAGGGGGTGAGGAGTGAGGACGTCCTCATGAGCGTACTCACTCTCGGGCACGCAAACTCGCAGGTGATGTGCCTTTTCGCCTCTATAGGCGCGGGAGCGACCGCGGTATTCTACCCGCGGTTTTCAGCGTCGAGCTTCTGGAAGTGGGCCGCCGAATGCGGGGCGACCTGCGTGAACATGCTGGGCGCGGTAGCCGAGTACCTGTGGTCGGCCGAGCCTGACGAATGGGACGGAAAGCACGGGGTAAGGATCGTGCTCTCGGGGCCCGCGCCCCGAAACCTCAAGGAATTCCAGGAGCGCTTCAACACGCGCGCGATAGACGGGTACGGCTCGACGGAGATGGGGATGGTGCTCTGGAACGACCCCGAAGACCTGCGTCCCGGCTCAGCCGGCCGGCCGATGGAGGGCTATTACGTGGAGATCAGGGACCCGCAGGATACGTCAAAGGTTATGCGCCCGGTCTGGGACCCGTCCGAAAGCCCTAGGCCGCCAGACGAGGCCAAAGGTCTTCTCTTTATAAAACCGCTCATACCGCACACCACCCTTAACGAGTACTTCAAGGACGAGAGACGGACGAGGGAGGCGTTTGACGACGACGGCTTTTTTAATTCGGACGACCTCTTCGCGATGGGGCTCGACGGAAGATACTATTTTCAGGGGAGGTTCAGCAGGATAAGGGTGTCCGGAGAGAACGTCGACCCCATAGCCGTTCAGGACATAGCCGCCCAGTACCCGTCTATCCAGGAGGCGGTCGCCGTTGGGGTCAGGCTCCCCGAGGTATCGGACGATGAAATAAAGCTGAGTATAACTTTAAAAAAGGGAGAGGCGTTCGACCCCGCGGAGTTCTCGAAGTGGATGGCCGAAAAAGCGCCCGTCTTCATGGTCCCGAGATTCATAGAGGTATATGAAGGCGGGTTCCCCGTAACAGCCACGCAGAAGATCAGAGTAGCTGAAATCAAGGAATTAACCGACAACACCTGGGACAGGAATAAGACGGGGCTCAAGTTCCGGGTCCGTTAATCGTTGCCCTCACCTTTCTTAACCCGAACGGGCCGATACATAACCCGCGAGCCGTCAAAATCATTGGGGTCCGGGCATTCGGCACATACCCGAGGATAATAATCATTTAGTTGAATTGTTAATTATATTTGGCGCGGGTTTCAACCTGATGATCAGGTTGACAAATTTCTCCTATTTTCTTATTGTAATAAGGTTAAATTTCTGAAACACTTGGAAATCGATTAAGCCACCACAAGGAGGGTTATTATGCTTTTATTATTCAAACCCCGTGACGTAAAATATCTGGGCAAGGGAACACTCCCGTTCGGTACATTCGACAATACCGCGGAATGGAAGCCTGTCACCAAATGTCTGGAAATGGGAGCGGAGCAATTTCCTGATAAAACCATGTTTCGAGTAGGCAACGGCGAGGGGGAGATAGTCGAGAGTTATTCGTACAAGCAGACGAACGAATGGGCCAACAGGGTAGCAAACGGCCTCAAAGACGAATTCGGCGTTAAGAAAGGCGACAAGGTCGGAATGTATATGATCAACTGCTCCGAGTATGTTGCCTCCATCATCGCAGTTCATAAGACGGGGGCCGTGCAGGTCCCGATCAATAAGGACGAAAAGGGCGAGAGGCTCGCCTACGTCATCAATTATTCCGAGATGGTGGTGCTGATTCTCGATCCCGGGAGCTTGCCTTTCATCGAAGAAATCGCCAAGGATATAAAGAACCTCCGTGTCATATTCATAACCGGCGACCCGGCGAAGGTTCCGGCGGATATCGGGGGAATAAAGACACTACCGTTTTCAACCTTCGATAAATTCCCCGCCAAGAATCCCGGGGTAAAGGTAACGACTCACGATATGGAAAGGTGCATGTTCACCTCCGGCACAACAGGGATGCCCAAGGGTGTCGCGAGAGACCACGGGGGAGTCGTATTGACGGTCCGCGCTTATCTCCAGCAGCAGGGCGTGAGGAGCGAAGACGTTCTCATGAGCGTGCTTTCGCTCGGCCACGCGAACGCGCAGGTCATGTGTTTGTTCAGTGCCATGGGCGCGGGCGCGACGGCCGTGTTTTTCCCGCGTTTTTCGGCGTCGAGCTTCTGGAAATGGGCCGCGGGGTGCGGCGCCAACTGCGTTAACATGCTCGGGGCCCTCGCGGAGTATCTGTGGGCCGCGGAGCCAGGCGAGTGGGACAGAAAGCATAAAGTAAGGATCATGCTCGGATCCCCCGCTCCCAGAAACCTTCAGGAGTTTCAGGAGAGGTTCGGGGTGAGGGTAATCGACGGATACGGCTCTACGGAAATGGGAATGGTGCTCTGGAAGGACCCTGAGGACCACCGCCCCGGCTCGTCCGGATTCTCTATGGAGGGGTATTATGTAGAGCTCAGGGATCCGCAGGACCAGAGCAAGGTAATGCGCCCCTTCTGGAACCCGTATGAAGACCCGACACCGCCCGATGAGGCGAAGGGACTGCTGTACGTCAAGCCGCTCGTGCCGCATACCACTCTTAATGAATACTTCAAGGACGAAAGGAGGACGAGGGAGGCCTTCGACGACGACGGTTTCTTCAACTCCGACGACCTGTTCGCGAGAGGTATAGACGGAAGGTATTACTTCGTCGGGAGATTCAGCAGGATAAGGGTATCGGGAGAGAACGTGGACCCGATAGCGGTTCAGGACTTCGCGATACAGTACCCGGCCATACAGGAGGCCGTAGCGGTTGGCATAAGACTGCCCAACGTATCGGACGACGAGATCAAGCTCAATGTCACGATCAGGCAGGGGGAGGAGTTCGACCCGATCGAGTTCTCGAAGTGGATGGCCGAGAGGGTAATGGTAGCCATGGTCCCGAGGTTTATCGAGGTGTATGAGAACGGGTTCCCCGTGACCGCCACTCAGAAAATCAAAGTCGCGGAGATTAAGGAAATAACGGAAAAGACCTGGGACAGGAGCAAGACAGGACTTAAATTCAGCGCACGGAAATAAGTAACTTTCCGATATTTATTCCGCTTCGCCATTAAATGAAATACACCGACGACGAGAAACTCATGCGCCTGGCTATTGAACAAGCACAAATAGCCGGGCGCATTGGCGAGGTCCCCATAGGCGCCGTCGTAACCGATGAATCGGGTGACGTCGTTTCAAGCGGTTATAACCTCCGCGAAGCAGCAAACGACCCCACAGCCCACGCCGAAATAATCGCCGTAAAGAAAGCAGGCGAAGTATCCGGGAGCTGGAGGCTCGAAGGGATGACCATATATGTTACGATCGAGCCCTGCCTAATGTGTTTGGGCGCTATAATACTCGCCAGAATCGGCAGGCTCGTGTTCGGCGCGAGGGACCCCAAGGCCGGGGCGGTTTTTTCGGTTTACGACATCGGGAGCGACCGCAGGCTGAACCACACGGTTGAAGTTACTGAAGGGCGTTTGTATGGAAGAATGCTCAAGCCTTCTCAAGGATTTTTTCAAGACACTCAGGAAGTAATTAACGTTAGCTCATTTCTTCCCGCTGAAAAAGCTGAGCACATCGGATATAGCGCTCTTGTCTTCCGTGCCGGCCAGCTTCTCAAGCTCTCCGTTGTCGAGCCACACCCCGCCGCAGCCACTGCACCTGTCGATACTGATGCCCCTGAAAGTCACTTCATGGAGATTACCGCCGCATTTGGGGCATCTCATGAAGCATGTCGTCTTGATCCTCTCCCTCTCCTCTTCCTCGGTTTCATGGTGCAGCTTTTCTTTTAACCTTTTCGACTTCTCCGCCTCTTCCCTGGCAAAATATTCATCTTCTGTTTTCGAAGGTTTCTCTTTTGTCATTTTTTCCTCCTGTAGATAGGGGCTGAATATTAAGATAGAGATATATTATACAAAATCCCTGTCCGAGCCTGGCTTCCGGCCTATTCCTTGGTCAGCGGCGTTATTATTATCCTCTTCTCGTCCTGCTCGATTTTGGTTTCATAGCTTACTCCCCCTTCCCGTTTGAGGGTTAAATAAGCTATCCTCCTCTCCGAAGCCGACATCGGATCAAGCGATACGGGCTTTTTCATCTTCCTCACTCTCTTTGCCGTTTCCTTCACGAGTTTCGAGATGTCGTCCTCTCTCCGTCTCTTGTAACCGTCCACATCTATCGCAACCCTTTTATCCCGGCCGTCATCACAGTTCCGCCCGGCGATCTTTCCCACAACGTACTCGAGGGATTTAATCATTTCTCCCCTTTTCCCTATGAGTAGGCCCTTGTCATTGGTATCCTTGATGTCGAGCCTGATTTTTTCAGAGCTCTCTTTGAGGGCGACTGAAAATGTGGGAACGAGATAGTTAAGTATTTCTTCCAGGGCTTTTTTCGACCTTAATCCCTTCTCGCTAAGGTTTTCGTTCTTTACCTTGACTCTGATCTTGGCATTCCTGCTCCCTATCCCGAAAACCCCTTTGGAGCCCTCCTCAAGCACCTCTATATCGACTTCGCTCCTGGGAACGCCGAGCTCCTCGCAAGCGCTTATGGCCGCATCCGTTACAGTCTTCCCCTCACGTTCAATTACTATTCCCATGATCATCCTCCTTTAGGAGTGTTTACCAGACGGTTGACGTAGATCTGCTGACCTATCGAAAGTATATTGCTAACCGTCCAATATAGTATCAAGCCCGAAGGCAATCCCCAAAACATCACAGTGAAAATTATAGGCATAAATTGCATCATTTTCATCTGCATCTGCATATTTTCATTCCCGGTGCTCGGCGCCACCGGCGTCATCTTCTGAGAGATGAACCACGAGACGCCCATGATGAGGGGGAGTATCCTGAAAGGAATCCCTATACCCGGCAGGTTGAATAAATGCTCCGGTTCCGACAGGTCGGTGATCCAGAGGAAGGAGCTGTGTCTGAGGTCTATGGAATGAAGGAACACGTCGTATAGAGCTATGAAAACGGGCAGCTGAATGAGCATCGGGAGACAGCCCCCGAGGCTGCTCAGGGGGTTGACGCCGTGACTCGAATAAAGCTTCATAAGCTCCGAATTCTGCTTGGCTTTATCATCTTTATATTTCTCTTTCAGCGCGTCCATCTTGGGCTTGATTTTTTCCATCTTGATCTGCACCTGCTTCATGGAAACCATGCTCTTGATGGTGAGGGGAAGGAAAATCAGCCTCATTATAATCGTGATTACGATTATGGAAATCCCGTAATTGTGCAGATAACTGTTGAGCCACTTGAGAAAATCGAGGAGAGGCTTCGCGATTATCTCCACCCAGCCGTAGTTAATCGATTCCTGCAGATTAGAACCGACGGCTTTTAACGTATCGTACTCGAGCGGTCCGAGATAAACCTCCCAGTTCTTAACCGAGGTTTTTCCCGCCGGAACAGTGTCTCCGGGATAGCTGTACACAGCCTTCACGAGACTCTTGTCCCCGACCAGGCTCAATTTGATAGTCGTAGTGTCCCCCGTTTCGGGAAGGAAGCTGGAAATGAAGTATTTCTGGGAGTAACCAAACCAATCTATTACTCCGTCATAACTCCGGGGCTCCTTCGGTCTCTTATTCAGAATCTTAACACCGTCTGAAACGAGCGCGGCGAAGCTCATGGTATTCCCGCCCCTGCCGTGCTCCTCGACTTTGCCGAACCACTTGATATCTAGCTTCTGTTGTATTGGCGCAGTACCGGGATTGGTCACTTCAAACCTTTGTTTTAATACGTAGCTCGAGGAATCGATACCGTATATTTTCTTTACGCTGACGCCCTCGGCGGATTTCCAGGAAAGCACAAGCTCCGCGGTCCCGTCAGTTACCGTAATATTTTCCTGCCCCGCGTATTCGAACGGAATGAGCTCGGGCACAGTGTAGCCCTGCATCCTTAATAATGTGCTGAACCCCGGAGGAGCATCCTTAAAAAGATTTACGGGGACGCTGCTGTTGGCGGCTTCGGTGAATTTTTTCAGTTCCCACTTGTATATCCTTCCGCCGGCCGTATCTATAACGCCGTGATACAGAGGGGTGTCAATGGAAATAAGCCTGCCTTCCGGGGAAAGATGGATGTTGTCGGAATCGGCCCGATCCTGAAAGTCTTCAGCATTTCCCGAGCCCTCGGAGCCCGGCGCGGGAGAGGCCTCGACGGATACCTGCTCACCCGCCGGTTTCTTAACCTGCTTCTTGTCCGGGGTGGAAAAGAAATACGTATATCCGAAAAAAATTAAAATGGATAATACGAAAAATAGGATAGTATTGATTTTGTTGTCGGTCATCCACTCGTCCTTTACCGAACCGGATCATGTCCGCCGGCGCTCAACGGGTGACATCTCGCGATCCTTTTAAGAGTAAGCCATGAACCCTTTAAGAGTCCGTATTTCTTCAGGGCGTCTATCGCGTACTCTGAACAGCTTGGATAGAATCTGCAAGAAGAGGGCAAAATAGGTGAAATCGCATATTTGTAAACCTTGATCAGCGAGGTAGCCAGATACACTAATAAATTCGAAATCATGATAATTTAGACCCGACTGTTTTCTCGATCTCCGTCTTCGCGAGAGAGTAATCGAGCTTTTCGCTGCCTTTCCTGGCCACAAAAACCACGTCCATCGATCCGAAGAGGGATTTGTTCAGCCTGAAAACTTCCCTTAGAACCCTCTTGATGCGGTTTCTCTCCACGGCCCCGGGCACCGCTTTTTTGCCTACCACAAGCCCAAGCCGGGGATAGCCGAGCGAATTTGGAGCGCAGAGTATGTTAAAATGCTCTGTACTGAGCCTTTTGCTCTTCCCAAAAATCTCTTCGTATTCAGAGTTTGTACGGATTTTTAATTCTTTTGGGAAAGATAAACTCACCACACAGTTCATTTCTTCCAGCGCTGCACCGTGAGACTGCGCCTGCCCTTTGCTATCCGTCTCTTGAGAGTGCGCCTTCCGCCCTTTGTGCTCATCCGTTCGCGAAACCCATGCACCCGTAATCTCTTTTTTTCGTGAGGTTGAAAAGTTCTTTTCATAATGCGCCCTAAAACCTAACACGAAATGTTTTTACGGTCAAGGAATCATGGCCGGTCTCAACCGATGCTTATTTCCAGATTGCCCCCCGGGGGACCGTAATAAGCGTCTGTAGTCCGGCATAACACAATCGGGCAAAATTGTTAGCAATTGCAATATAACGTAGTGGCATCACTCCAAAATAAGCCCGATTCTGGGGTCTCCGCAGTACGCATATGCGAAAGAAATTCTTGACAAGGGGCTTTCGGGGCTTATAGTATCTATCCTGAAAACAAAAAGTTGTAGAAATTGTAAAACTAAATGGGAATACTTGAAAAGAATCGTTTTAAAGAAAATATACCGTTTGAGGTAAATGATTATACCGACGAGCCGATTGACGCCGCAAAGACAGTTAAGGAAGCATTCATAGCGGATTTCGAGTCGTTTAAGTACTTCGAACGAGAAAGCTAATTTAAAACGGGGTCTGAACACACTCTAAAAGCAATACGACCTAAATAACCGTTCCAAATACGCTGACCGTCTTTATTGTTTTAATCCCCCACAGCGAGGAGTAAATACATGATTCAGAATATCTACGATTTCTTTGTGTTTTCTTTTGCAGGACTCTGTTAAGGCGACTTTATTCCTTCTTTTCTTCTGTTTCTCAATATTATTCTTCTGCAAATCGGAATATCTCTCGATGGACGACAACCCCGCATTCGCGGGCTTGCTCGTAAATACGGGCGGAGGTGAATTGTTGGTGAAGGGATTGCCGACCGGGGAGCCAGGGGGAATAGGGGTGATCGAACCGGGTATTGAAGACATGAATCTCCAGGAAGCGGAAATATACTACTTCATAATGAGGCTGTCGGATTCGATAGACGCGCCAAACGCCCGCAAACTGGCGAAGCTGATCGTCGAGGAATGCGGCAATTACGACAAGCTCGACCCTTACCTCGTACTCGCTGTCATTCAGGTAGAGAGCGAATTCTCGCCCAAAGCATTATCAAAGAAAGGCGCAATCGGACTCATGCAGGTAATGCCCGGCACGGGCGAATTCATGGCCAAGGAAATGGGAATTGATTATAACGGAAGGAAATCACTCTACGACCCGTTCATCAACGTGAAGCTCGGCATCCATTATCTGTCATTGCTTACGGAACGGTACGATTCCACGGAGAGCGCGCTCGACGCCTATAATTTCGGCCCTGCGAACTTCGAAAAGACTCAGAACTCGGATAAAACACGATCAGTATATGTGAAAAAGGTGCTGAATTTCAAAAGCTATCTCAAGGGAGAGAGCGTGCTGCTCGCCCGAAATACCTGAATGTCCTTATTATTGTCCCGCGCAGGGATGGTAATATGTAGTATATGAAATTCGGCATAGCGGTCCCCAATTTCGGCGCTTACGCCGACCGGAAACAAATACTTGAGATCTCTGTGCTGGCCGAAGAGCTCGGTTACGACTCGCTCTGGGTAAGTGACCACGTAGTTATCCCCGGCTCCCACAAAGTGTTCGGCGATACGTTTCTCGACCCCCTGATCACGCTCACCTATATAGCGGCAAATACGGACAGTATAGAGCTCGGAACGAGTGTGCTCATCCTCCCCTACAGGAACCCCCTCGTGCTCGCCAAGATGGTCTCCACGCTCGATACGCTTTCCGGGGGGAGGGTTATCCTGGGCATCGGCGCCGGGTGGCTCGAGGACGAATTCGACGCGCTGGGCGTCTCTTTTGAGGAGCGCGGCCCCGTCACCGACGAGTACATAGAAATCCTGAAGGAGCTATGGACGAGCAAGAACCCGCGTTTCAAAGGAAAGTACCTCGAATTCTCGGATATAAAGTTTGAGCCCAGACCTGTCCGGAAACCGCATCCGCCCTTATGGATCGGCGGGGAGAGCGCACGGGCCGTGAAGCGAGCGGTTAAATACGGCGACGGGTGGCACCCCGTCGGGCTCACGCCCGGGGCGTACCGAGAGAGGGCGGAAAATCTGATAAGCCTCCTCCCGGGCGGGAAGAAAGAAGGCTTTGTCCTCTCGCTCAGAAGAAACATCGAGATAAACGGCGACAGGGAATTTAGCGCTGAGGACACGCTCCGCGGGGGAAGGGAAAAAATAATAAAGGGCATCCGCGAATACGGGGACGCAGGCGTCGAGCACCTTGTACTATATATACTGGCGGGGGATTATAAAGGAATCCTGACAACGCTCAGGGATTTCGCCGGGGAAATCAGGCCGGGGCTTTGAGCGATTCGCGCGGTTCCCTGTGACGTTTTTGCCCGGTTGACAGGGACTTCGGGTTCGTGGGATAATGGGGTTCGGGATATAACCACATAGACGGAGAGAAGCACAAATGGACAGCGAAAACAGGAAGTTCACGGCGGCGGCGGTTCAGGCTGCCCCCGTGTTTCTGAACAAGGTCGAAACAATCGGGAAGATCGCGAGCCTGATCGAGGAGGCGGCAGGGAACGGGGCGAGCCTGATAGTTTTCCCCGAGGCTATGATCCCCTGCTACCCCTACTGGCCCAAGGACATAGGGACCGGAGAGGGGAGGAAGCTCGTGCTCGACGCGTACACGGAGCTATATAAAAACTCGGTCGAGATACCGGGGGCCGATACCGACAAGCTGTGCGAGGCCGCGAAGAAGGCGGGCGCGTACGTCGTCCTCGGGGTAAACGAGAGGGACGGCGGGACGCTTTACAATACAATCTTATACATCGACAAGCAGGGCGCAGTCCTGGGAAAGCACAGGAAGCTCATGTCCATTGACAGCGAGAAATGCATATGGGGGAACGGGGGCGCCGAGGACCTCCGCGTGTTCGATACGGAAGTCGGCAAGGTCGGGGGGTTCTTCTGCTACGAGCACCACATGACGCTTGCGAAATACGCGATGTTCATGAAGGGGGAGCAGATACACGCCGGGCTCTGGGCAGGGCACGGGTTCGTAAAGCCGACGATGGATTTCGCGAGCCGCGAGTATGCGTTTGAGGGACAGGTGTTCGTCATCGCGTCTTCAGGACACATTACGGAGGACATGATCCCCGACAGCTTTCCGCTTAAAAAACACACGATGTGGGACTACCCCGGCGGAAGCGGAATAATCAGCCCCAGGGGGGAATACCTGGCTGGACCCGTGTACGGCAGGGAAGACATAGTCTACGCGGATATAGACATGGATATGATAATACGCTCCAAAGCGGTTATCGACGGCGTCGGTCATTTTTCGAGGCCCGACATACTGACCCTCGAGATAAAGGGATACGATCCCGGGAAAAAGGAGACAAACGGCCGTGGTCAAAACCGGAAACAAAAAAAATCCGCACAGGCATCAGAGGGCGGGAAGGGAAAAGCGCGGCCCGGCAGCTGACAAATTAATTCATCCCCGGAAATCCGCCTAATCTCCGGCATACGGATTCATGCGCTTTCTTTTTCCATTGACCGTATAAGGTCCTGCTTAAGGGCCCAGAGCTTTTCCGAAAGCGAGACGTGGTAGATGTGGGGGTTCATTATCCTCCTCACCCCCGAATCCAGCCTCTCGATATCTTCAATCCTCTTCGTCCTTATTTCTTCTATCGAAGGGAAATCGTAAACAAGACCGCCCTCGTCCAGCACCTTTACCAGAAGGCTCTCGGTACCGCTGATCTCGTTATTCCTCATCATCCTGTACTTCGTATGGTCGGAGGGGTGGCGCATCTTTAATATTTGAGATTCGTTCGGGTCGCCTTCGTCAATCGTCAGAAGGTCGGCTGTGGCGTAACCCCTTTTATCATATATGCGCCAGGCCATTTTGCTGCCCGGGTTAAGCGTCTTTGTCGGCGTTTCCGATAGCTTGATCGCGGGCACCCACTCCGACCTCTCCCTTACGGCGACGAGCTTATACACTCCGTCTAGCGCCGAATCGCCTTTGGAGGTAATGAGTTTCGTCCCCACGCCGTAGACGAGCCTCTTGATGAGGCTTTCGGGATCGAGCCCGTTCCGGGGCGCCTCCTCCTCTATCTGTGTTATCACCTGCCACACGACGAGCTCGTCGAGCTGATTGGAGAGCACGATCCTCGTGTCGGGGAAGCCCGCGCTGTCGAGCATCTTCGCAGACTGAATGGACAGGTACGCGAGGTCGCCCGAATCGAGCCTGATGCCGAGGGGCTTATGCCCCTTCTTCCGGAGCTCTTCGAACACCTTTATCGCATTCGGGACCCCGCTCTCGAGCGTGTTTATGGTATCCACGAGGAGGAGGCAGTCATCGGGATATACCTCCGCGTACGCCCTGAAGGCCCCCAACTCGCCCTCGCCGAGCGCCATGAACACCTGCACCATGCTGTGCGCGTGAGTGCCTTTGGGGGGAAAACCGAGCACATGAGAGATGCCGACGGTCGAGGAGAAATCGGCTCCCCCTATTAACGCCGCCCTTATGCCGGCATTGACCCCGAGATCGGGCCCCCTCCTCATTCCGAATTCGAGGATCGGCTGGCCGCGCCCCGCTTCCCTTATACGAGCGGCTTTGGTCGCTATCAGTATCTGGTAGTTGAGCTTATTGAGGAGTGCCGACTCGAGTATCTGGGCCATCGGCAGGGGTCCCCGAATCACGGTGACGGGAACATTCGGATGGACGACCCGGCCCTCGGGGATGGAGAGCATGGTTATTCCGTCGAAACTCCCGTGTTTCCTGAGCCAGAGAAGAAAATCGTCCGCGAAGAGAGGCTCGCCCAGTTGACCCGTCTGCGTTTTGAGACAGCTAATCTCCTCGTCCCCGAACGCGGCGTCTTTCATCCAGCCGGTAAGCCACTCGAGCCCGGCGTTCACGCAGTAACCGGCCTTATGAGAGCCGTAATCGGGGTAATTCCTGAAGAAGTGATCGAACTGCGCATGGGTCTCATGGAGCCCGAACCTGTAATATAGCTGAGCCATCGTCAGCTGGTATTGGTCGGTATAGAGAATCCCTTCGGCTATTTTGTTGACCATATTAATTCGCAACTCACTCTCATGTCACGGATTTGATCACTACGCGGCTATCTTCCGGCTCCTGAATAAACCCAGTACCCCTTCTCTAATGTATAGATTTTTTTTATCCCCAAGTCAACAATTCAGGCCGACTAGGGGAGGTGACTTCAGATTCATATCATTCTTATCGTCCCTAACGTGACAATTTTGGATATCAGCTGCCGTAATATTTATTTAGTTGACAATCTGCGCCGCGTCTTTTAAAATTTTGTCGTAGCGAGGTTTTTGGGATAAAGATACATTGATTAATTTGATGTTCCGTACGAAATGGCAAACCATTCGAAAGGATGGGACGCAAAGCAAAGGGCCTAAAGGGGCGAAATCCCCGATGGCAGCCATGCCGCCGAAACAGGAACGCGCGCTCTCTCGAATCATAAAGACCATTTGAATTCCGTCTTCCGAATCCTGTTTCCGTCCGAATTACCTTTGCGCCGTCCAGCGCGGAACAATAGAGCTAAAGATGGAAGCAATCGGAAAGATTCTGAGTATTACTCTCCTCACGGTATTCGGTTCCGCGGCTGCTGCGGTCTATCTCGTGGATTCGGATATCATGCCTTCGTTTCTTGACCGGACACCCGTTATCTACACGTCGGATACAAGAGAGCCTGAAAAAGACCACGATTCCTATGGCGTCTCTCACCCGAGAGAAAGGGAGAGAGTAAATTACGCCGAAGTCCGGGAAGAAAGCGAAGGAGTCGAAGAGTACAGCAATGTTAAGCCCATTTGGGGACAGAGCTACGACACGGACCCGGCATCTTCGCGCTCCGGCAATGAAAGAGCCCGTAGAATTTCCGAGGACGGCTCCATAAATTCCATCCTTGAAAACATGGAGTACTGGAACGGCAGATACCATAGCGAAGTCAGATCCGGCAGGTCGGGAAGCGCGGAGTCCGCGCTGCGCAATTATCTGGTTTACAGAAACGCGCTTGAGATAAAACTTTCCGCCAACAGATAATACGGGCGCCTTCGATCTATACCCGGCCCCGCCCGGGATATCGGGACAGGAGAATCACAATAGAAGAAATAGTTTTGTCAGGAAGAAATCCCCGATGATTATCAAAAGGAGCGCCACCACGACGGTAGAGGTTGTGGCTCTTCCGACGCCCTGCGTCCCGCCTTCAGCCCTCATCCCTATATAGCATCCCGTAATAGCCACGATAATCCCGAAGAAGAACGTCTTTGATATTCCGCTTATGAAATCGTCGATGGTCACCCATTCGAGTATGCTCGATATAAAGAGCCTCGGCTTTACGTCGAGGTCGATGTTCGACATAATCATGGCCCCTAAGATTCCGGTGAAGTCCGATATTATCGCAAGGAACGGAAAACAGATGACTGCAGCCACGAGCCTCGGCACGACGAGCTTCCTGAGGGGGTCGGCCCCGAGCGTGCTTATCGCGTCTATTTGTTCCGTTACCTTCATAGACCCTATTTCGGCGGTAATACCCGAGCCCACCCTGCCGCCCACGAGAAGCGAGGTTACGACGGGGCCGAGCTCCCTGACGAATGAGAGCGATACGACGGGGCCGACTACGCCCTTTGCCCCGAACCACGCGAAGCCCCACGCGAGCTGAACCACCATGACCATTCCTATCGCCATAGCCGAAGCGATCACTATGGGTATCGACTTAAACCCGATCTCGTCGATCTGCTCTAGCACTAGCCTGAAATTAAAAGGGCGGGTAAAGCTCGCATAGACGGATTTCTGGATGAAAAGCCCGATATCACCCAGCTTCTCAACGAATGAAACGACGTATGAACCAAAACCGGCTATAAGGTTATTGATCATCAGAGCACTCTGAATTGAGAAATAAATTCGTTAAAAACCTGAGCTTCCGAATCGAACTTCTCGGGAGACGAGGCGTATGTAAAATCATATACGCACTCTTTCTTCTTAAATACGCGGGTCTCTATCATCACGGGAGTGTTGTTCAGGCTTCCCGTATATATCGTGATGAGCGCGGGCTGTCCGTCTATCTGAGCATCCTGTCTCGACTGCGCCTTCTTGTCCTTGATACCGACTATTAAAGACTCCGAAAGCGCTTTCAGACTGTACTTCATTTTACGCTCGTCGCAGGTCGAATTCACCGTGATAGTCGATTCCTCAAAGGTATTGGAGAACGCGAGGTCTCCGCCCTCGATCTTAATTCTTTCCCATCCCTCGGGGAGTGAGCCGATATTGTATGACGTGTTCTCGGATGTGTATACCTGCCCGTCGAGCTTGCCTTTATCGCCCGACCCGGCTGAGGCGTAATAACCCACGAACTTCGTGAGGGAGCAGGAACCGAGGAATAGTGCCGCCGATAATATGATAAATACGCCTTTATTCATTGGATAACGAAACTGTATCAAGATTTTCCGTACCTGACTCAGGCGGGCACGTTTTAACAATGTGCCGACGGGTTCTCAATAATACTCGAATCTCTAAAAAAACCAAACATATTAAAACCTTAAATAATATTATCCCCTCTTTTCAGGAATTAAAACGATCGGGTTAATTTTACACGCAGGTAACGGCAATGCGCTTTAACGTGAACACGGGACAGTAATCGGAGCGACGGCAAACGGCCGAAGGCGGCCTATAAAACCCGGAAAGAGGCGAGGGAGGGTTTATTTGACTCACCTGGGACTCTAAATTAACATTTAACCCCCATGACCGTAAGAACCAGATTCGCACCGAGCCCCACAGGGTCCCTCCACATAGGCGGGGCGAGAACAGCCATTTTCAACTGGCTCTTCGCGAGACATCACGGCGGGGAATTCATACTCCGGATCGAGGATACGGACCGCACCCGCTCGACCGAGGAATCGATACTGGAAATTACGGACGCCATGGAATGGCTCGGGCTCGACTGGGACGAGGGCCCTTTCAGGCAATCGGACAGGCTCGGTATATACAAGGACCTCGCGGAAAAGCTCGTCGCCTCCGGACACGCGTACCGGTGTTATGTGACCGCGGAGGAGCTCGACGAGAAGCGAAAAGAGGCCCAGGAAAAGGGAGAAATCTTCCATTACAAACGCGACTGGGCGGACAGGAACGCGGGCCCCGATAAGCCCTATGCCGTCCGCTTCCTTACACCCGACCACGGGCCCATCGAAGTGCACGATCTTCTGCGGGGGAAGGTGGTGTTCGACGCCTCCGAGATAGACGATTTCGTAATACTCAAGACGGACGGGTTCCCGACATACAATTTCGCCGTCGTCGCGGACGACGCGCTTATGGAAATAACCCATATCATCAGAGGGGACGACCATCTGATAAACACCCCGAGGCAGGCGCTCATATATCAAGGGCTTTCGCTCGAAATACCGAAGGTAGCCCACGTCTCGATGATCCTGGGGCCCGACGGAAAGAGGCTAAGCAAGCGGCACGGAGCAACTTCCGTCGTAGAATACAGAGAAGAAGGATATCTCCCCGATGCGCTCGTCAACTACCTGACCCGCCTCGGTTGGTCCTACGGCGACCAGGAGATATTTACGACAGAGGAGCTCATCGAAAAATTCACCCTCGATAACGTGGGGAAATCAGCCGCCGTGTTCAACCCCGAAAAGCTCCAGTGGCTAAACGGCTGGTACATACGTAACAAGCCGCCCGAGGAGATCGCCGGGCTCGTGCTCCCGATTCTCCTCGATAAAGGCATCGAGGCGGAGCTCGACAACAAGCTCGTAATGATCGTGAAGGAGCTCAGTCAGAGGGCTAAAACGCTTCTGGATATAGCGGACTCGCTCGGCTACTTTTACGCGGACGAGATCGAATACGACGAGAAGGCGGCGGGCAAATTCCTCACACCCGAGATGGCGGATGTTTTAAAAGAACTGACCGAAAGGCTTTCCCTTCCGGAGCCGTTCACCGCGGAGGAAATACAGAAGGTGTTCGAGGGAATAATGGAGGAGAGGGGACTTAAGCTCGGAACGATCGCCCAGCCCGTGAGGGTAGCGCTTACCGGGGGGACCGTGAGTCCGGGCATCTTCGAGGTGATGGAGATACTGGGGAAGGATGAGGTGATCAAGAGACTAAAAAGAGCAGGCGAGTATATTTCCGCAAGAAACCCCGTTTAATCAGACTCGACATTAGACGAATACGGATTGACGGAGGCTTCTCGGCCGCAGCTTCCACACCTAAAGATTATCTCCGCCCCTTACCCGCTTCTCAGTATTGGAAGAAGCCCTTTCCGGATTTCCGCCCGAGCTGCCCGGCCCTGACCATCTGTCTCAGCAGCGGGGCGGCCCTGTATTTCGAATCCTGGAACTCCTTATAGAATACGTCCATAACGTCGATCGTGACATCGAGACCTATGAGGTCAATAAGGGCGAGCGGGCCTATCGGCTGGTTCGTGCCGAGCTTCATGGCCTTGTCTATGTCCTCGGCCGTCCCGACCCCATCCGAATACGCGAACACGGCCTCGTTCAGCATCGGTATGAGTATCCTGTTCACTATGAACCCGGGGATGTCCTTCGTCCTGACAGGGTCCTTTCCGAGAGCAGTTGCAAAGTCAAACGCGAATTCCGCGGTCTCGTCCGATGTGGCGAGCGTCTTGATAATCTCGACGAGCTTCATCACGGGCGCGGGATTAAAGAAATGCATACCGACTACCTTGTCGGGCCTCCCGGTCCCGACTGCGATCTCAACGATCGGCAGGGACGAGGTGTTGGTAGCCAGCACCACGTCGGGCCCGGTCGACTGGTCGAGTTTTTTATAGATTTCCTTTTTTACCTTCATATCCTCGAATGCGGCCTCTATGACGAGGTCAACGTCCTTAAAATCCTCATATTTTGTGGTTGTTTTTATTCTCGATACTATGGATTTACTCTCTTCTTCGCTTATCGTCTCTTTCTTGACGAGCCTGCCGAGACTGCCCTCTATGGCCTTCATTCCCCTGCCGATTGCGGCATCCGTTACGTCCACAAGCACAACCTGCCTGCCGCTCGAAGCGACTACCTGGGCGATCCCCGAGCCCATAGTTCCCGCCCCTACGACGCCTACTATCTTTATTTCCTCCGCTTTTTTAGACATGGAACCCCTCCTTTTCTATTCGCAATTGCGAAATCTAGGGATTTATTATACCCAACTCATTATTTTATCAAGTTTCCGGTATTACCGGTCCCTCTATGCTTATGGAGTGCCGATTTGAAAGAGCATTATTACCAAATTAGAATACCCCGATGAAGGTCATCGGCATCACGGGGAACATAGCCTCCGGAAAAAGCACCGTCGCACGTATGTTCGAGGGGCGCGGCGCGAGGTTAATCGACGCCGACGAGATCGCGCGTATCGTGGTCGAGCCCGGCGAGCCCGCATGGAAGGAGATTGTCGGCGAGTTCGGGAAAGAAGTGCTGGAACCCGACAACCATATAAACAGGAAGAAGCTAGCGGTTATTGTCTTCGGCGACGAAGCAAAACGCAAGAGGCTGAACGAGATCACGCACCCGAGGATAATGGATAGGATAAGGGGGCTCGTCCGTGAGTACGAGAAGGAAAATACACCTGTCGTGATGATCGAGGCCACGCTCATAGTGGAAAAGGGCGGGCTGAAAGACCTGATAGACAGCCTCATTGTAGTGACAGCGGACGAAGAGACGGAGATCAGGAGGCTCATGGAGGGGAAGGGTTATACGAGGGAAGAGGCTGTCTCGAGACTCAGGGCGCAGATGCCGGCTAGGGAAAAGATTAAGCACGGAGAATATATAATAGATAATTCGGGGTCCCTCGAGGACACCCGAGCCCGTGTAAAAGCAGTCTCGGAGGCGATCGGCTTTTAAGACCGGCGCCGCGCACATTATGAGCGATTAGGGCCTTACCTGTAATATAAAACTTTATGCCCGGCCGCCCTTCCCGCTCACCCGGCCCCGGAGCGTCTGACAAAATCCTTATATTTTCAGGCCACATATGCAAACCCCGCATACGCCCCGCAAACTTGCCAATTAGGTATTTACATAGTATTTTTTTGGATTCTCAAGAACCTTCGAAGGAGCCGATAATGAAGGATAAAATTGCCGTACTCGAAGAAAAGGAAAGAGAGGCCGAAGCTGGCGGCGGTGAAGCCAGGATTCAGAAACAGCACGAAATCGGCAAGCTCACGGCAAGAGAAAGAATCGACCTCCTGCTCGATAAAAACACCTTTGTAGAACTCGACAAATTCGTCGTCCACAGATGCAATGATTTTGGAATGGAGGGTAAAAAGTTCCTCGGGGACGGCGTCGTCACCGGATACGGGAAGATAGACGGACGGCAGGCTTTCGTCTACGCCCAGGACTTTACCGTCTTCGGCGGATCTCTCGGCATGGTGCACGGAAAGAAGATATGCAAGGTTATGGACCTCGCGATGCAGGTAGGCGTCCCGATAGTAGGGCTTAACGACTCCGGGGGCGCCAGGATACAGGAAGGAGTGGAGAGCCTCGGGGGATACGGGGAGATATTCTGCAGGAACGTGCTCGCTTCAGGGGTCGTGCCTCAAATATCGGCCATTATGGGCCCCTGCGCCGGGGGAGCTGTATATTCTCCCGCCATTACCGATTTTACGGTAATGGTCAGGAACACGAGCTACATGTTCATTACGGGGCCTGACGTAATCAAGGCTGTGACGCACGAGGAAGTGAACTCCGAGGAACTGGGCGGAGCGATGGTGCACAACGCGAGGAGCGGGGTCGCGCATTTCGCGGTCGAAGACGACAAGGAATGCATAGCTCTTATAAAGGAGCTCCTGAGCTTCCTCCCCTCGAATAATATGGAAGACCCGCCGAGAACGTCGACCGACGACCCTTCCGACAGGAGGGCGACTGCGCTGCGGGCCATAGTCCCCGAAAACCCCAATAAGCCCTACGATGTAAAAGACGTAATTAACGCCGTGGTAGACGAGGGTTACTTTTTCGAAATACAGGAGCATTACGCTCAGAATATAGTTATAGGATTCGCGAGAATGGCGGGCAGGGTAATCGGCATAGTCGGGAACCAGCCCAATATACTCGCCGGGTGTCTCGACATAGACGCGTCGGTTAAAGCGGGCAGGTTCGTGAGGTTCTGCGACTGCTTCAATATCCCCATTCTCACATTCGAAGACGTACCGGGTTTTCTCCCCGGCACCTCCCAGGAATGGGGCGGCATCATTAAACACGGCGCCAAGCTCCTATACGCCTACAGCGAGGCGACCGTTCCCAGAGTGACCGTCATTACGAGGAAAGCGTACGGCGGGGCGTACGACGTTATGTCGTCCAAGCACGTAAGGGGCGATATAGTGATGGCGTACCCGACGGCGGAAATCGCCGTGATGGGCTCTGACGGAGCGGTCAATATCATCTCTCGCGCGCAGATCATGCAGGCCGAGGACCCGGAAGCCGAGCGCGCGAAGCTGATCGAGGAGTACAAGGAGCAGTTCGCGAACCCCTACAGGGCCGCAGACCTCGGCTTCGTGGACGAAGTCATTAGGCCCGAGGATACGAGGCCGAGGGTAATCTCGGCGTTTGAGATGCTCGACGGGAAAAGACAGACGAATCCCCCGAAAAAGCACGGGAACATACCACTATAAATTCAAAGGATTATCGAATGTTCAAAAAAATTCTCATAGCCAACAGGGGAGAAATCGCGGTCAGGATTATACGGGCGTGCAGGGACCTCGGGGTACTGACGGTCGCCGTATATTCGGACGCGGACAGGCGCTCCCTCCACGTCGCTCTCGCGGACGAATCCCATCACATCGGGGGTTCGGCCCCCGCAGAGAGCTATCTGAATAAAGAGAAGATCATAGAGGTCGCTAAGAAATCCGGGGCCGAAGCCATACATCCCGGGTTTGGCTTTTTGTCCGAAAACGAGTCCTTCGCGGAAATGTGCGGGTTGTCGGGGATCGTGTTCATAGGCCCCTCCCCCGAGGCAATCCGCCTGATGGGGGATAAAATCACCGCGAGAAAAATCGCCCACGACGTAAAGGTCCCTCTAGTGCCGGGCTCGGACGGAGCGGTAAGCGACGTCGAGGCTTCCGTAATAGCAAGCGAAATAGGTTATCCGGTAATGATAAAAGCCTCAGCCGGAGGAGGCGGGAAAGGGATGAGACTCGTAAGGAACAGGGACGACTTCGAGAGCTCGCTCCGCATGGCGAGGAGCGAGGCCCGGTCCGCATTCGGCGACGACTCGGTTTTCATAGAAAGGCTGATCGAGCGCCCGAGGCATATAGAGATACAGATCATAGCCGACAATGAAGGAAACACCCTCTATTTATTCGAGCGCGAATGCTCAATCCAGAGAAGACACCAGAAAGTGATCGAAGAAGCCCCTTCGTCGGCCATAAGCGCGAGAACGAGAAAGAAAATGGGGGAAGTGGCGGTGAGGATCGCAAAGGCGGTGAAATACAGCGGGGCCGGCACGATAGAGTTTATAATGGACCAGAGCCAGAATTTCTACTTCCTGGAGATGAACACCAGGGTCCAGGTCGAGCATCCGGTGACGGAGATGATAACCGGGTTCGATATAGTGAAATGGATGATAAGGATCGCTGCGGGCGAGAAGCTCCCGTACAAACAGAAAAACATCTCAATGAAGGGGCACGCGCTCGAATGCAGGGTATATGCCGAGAACCCGGAAACGAATTTCCTTCCGTCCCCGGGGGTAATCGAATACCTGAGGACGCCGAGCGGGCCGGGCATAAGAGACGACTCCTCAATATATAACGGCTGCGAGATCACTCCCTTTTACGACCCGATGCTCTCAAAGCTGATCGTCTGGGCGGATACCAGGGATGCCGCGATAAGGAAGATGGAATCGGCGCTCAGGGAATATATAGTGCTCGGCGTTAAAACGAACATCGGGTTTCTCATCCGCGTCATGAACAACGACGAATTCCGGAAGGGAAAGATCGATACAGGCTTCATAGAAAGACATCCCGGACTATTAAAGCCTGCGGTAATGGAAATAGAGCCGGCGTTGATTGCGGCTGCGCTCTCGATGAACAGTTCTGAAAGCGCCGGTCAGCAGCCTCAAAAACCGGCATCGAACTGGAAGCTCTTCGGCAGGAGATCAGGCGTGTCCCGGAGCCCGTTCGCATGACATATACATTTAAAGTACGAGACCAGATTTATAAAATCACCCTGGAAAAAGACGAAAGCCGACTGCAGGCGGAAATCGAGGACAGAAGGATTCCGGTAGATTTTGTGAGGCTCGAGGAAAACCTCTATTCGGTGCTGATCGACGGGAAATCCAAAAGCATAGGGGTATTCAGGAAAGGCAGGAAAATTCAGGTCGTTATCGACGGAGATCTTTACGAGCTCGAAGCCGTTTCCGAAAGGGAGCAGCGTAAGACCTCCCATGCGATGTCCGGGATACAGGAGATAAAATCGCCGATGCCGGGCAGGGTGGTGAAAATCCTCAGGGGAGAGGGCGATGAAGTCGCGCACGATGAGGGGCTAATCGTCGTCGAAGCGATGAAGATGGAAAGCGAACTCAAGTCCCCGATCGCGGGAAAAGTTAAGAACGTAATGGTCAAGGAAGGAGACGCGGTCGAATCGGGGACAGTGCTTGTTGTCGTCTCCTCCGAGTGAGCCTTTATTACTTGCCCACATTAAAAAATCTCCCGCGACATCCTGGACAGGCACTCACACAGGGAATACCGGTCATTCATTAGGAGCGGAAAGGGGCCCTGAGCCGCCCGGATTCCTTGTCCAGACCGTACCGTTACTCCACTTGATCCTGGTGCCGTCGCTATTCACGATACCGGTTATACCCAGAGACTGTATGTAAAGCTCGCGGCTGCTCTTCGCATAACCGTTGCTGGTCTGGCCGTTTTCGTTCGTGATGCTGAACCTCCACCCGTTGTCATAGACCTGTATGGAAGTCGGGCTGTTATTGTGATACCAGGTGCCGCTTATATGGGTTTTGCCGCTTGGAAACCTGGTCCAGGTGGTGTTGTTCGACCATGCAATCTGGGTCCCCCCGTTCTGAATGTTACCGACCACGCTCCAGGCCGGAACCTTAATCTGCCAAGGATTGATGAAATGCCCGGTGGCTTTGTCGCCGGTTTCGTTAGTGAGAACTACGTGCGTGAAGTCCTTCACGCTGATATTGGTCTGCATACTATCGTGGTACCAGACGCCGCTGATGCCGAAATCCTGAGAATATGACATACGGGGCGTTAAGAATAAAACCGAAAGGATGAGGAGCGATGACATTATTACATTACGCATGATATTAATCCTCCGGGATCGAAGATTTATGACTCGAGGAGAATTATATAGCCGCGGAACGATTCATTCAATAAAGGGGGCATGGGACGGAATTATTTCGGATTTATGACTGCGCGCCGCTTCATCGGCGAGAATCCCGAATTCCTTTATGGTGAGAGTCTCGGCCCGCCTCGACCTGTCTATGCCGCATGAAGAAAGCAAGCCCTCAACAGCTTCCTTCGGCAGTATCGACCTGAGTGAGTTCCCGAGCATCTTTCTTCTCGACGAGAAGGCGGCCCGCAGCACCTTCTCGTGAATCTCCTCGTCCGATACGCGTACATCAGGCGCGCGGAGGGGGAGAAATTTCAAGACCGCCGAGTCGATTTTCGGCTTCGGCCAGAATGCGGAAGGAGGAACGCGGAACTCCATACTGACGTCCATATATGTCTGAAGCAGCACGGAGATGGAACCGTATTTTTTTCCCCCGGGCTTAGCCGTTATCCGCTCCCCTACCTCATACTGAAGCATAAGGATCAGTGCGGAAAACATATCGCGTCCCCTGAGAAGCTTTATAAGGACAGGGGTCGATATACTGTACGGGAGGTTCGAGACCACTTTCATCTTCCTGCCTTCGTAGAAATCCCCGTAATCCAGCTTTAGGCAGTCGCCCGGAATAATCTCGGCATTGGGATAGCCGTCCAGGAGCTCGCGTAAATGGCCGATCACCCGCTCGTCTTTCTCGATCGCCACGACTCTCCCCGCCCGCTCGGCGAGCGCGAGAGTAAGGGCTCCCATCCCGGGCCCGATTTCGAGGACTTCGTCTTCCGCTGAGATCCCGGCGGTATCGATTATCCGGTCGATCACCCTCCTGTCGGTTATATAATTCTGACCGAGGCTTTTTCTGGGAAAGGTTTTTCCGCCGTAGAAAAATTCTCTTGGGTTAAACTCTTTTCTTCGTCCGTCTGTCATGTATTACCGGGAAATGCGTATTACAGGAAGTATAACTACTAACTGCGGAGCCCGCATGAAGAAAGCGGAACCAAACACTCCCTTAAACTTATGCCGATTCCCGGGCTTCAGCTCCCCAGCTCCTCAAGCGATATGTCCTCATAGTGCGTGATTTTATTTTTACCGTGATTCTTCGATTCGTAGAGCGCCCGGTCCGCTTTTTCGATTAACAACTCCTTGTCGACCGCGCACTCGGGGTAGGTAGCAATGCCGATGCTTACCGACACCACAATATCACCCGAGTCGGATTTGAGCGATACCCTTTTAAGCTTGTTCCTTATTTTCTCTGCAACCGCTACAGACCCGGCCTTATTCGTGTTGGGAAGTATGACCGCGAATTCATCGCCTCCGTACCTGGCCGGTATATCCACCTTCCTTAAAGACTCCCGCAATAAATTCCCGATCGAGGACAGCGCCGTGTCGCCTGCCAGATGACCGTACGTATCGTTAATAATTTTCAAATCGTCTATGTCGACCAGCAGGAGAGAAGCCTGGGTCGAGAACCTGTCCGAATGAATGAGCGTGTACGAAAGCATCTCCTGAAAATGCCTGTGATTGAATAATCCCGTAAGCCCGTCCCTGATAGCGAGCTCCTTCACCTTCTGAAAATTAAGTGACGATGTCATGGATTTAGCGGACTCACGGCAAATAATTTTCGCAAGACTTATCTCGCCCTCGTTAAACGGGTTCTTCGCCCTCCTCCCGATAACCACACAGCCGATGACGTCCTCATCCTTGTTTTCAACGTCCTGAAAAGTCTCGTGGAAAGGATAGATAAGTATCGACTTAATATTCTTTATGCCGAGAGCGAAGTCAATTTCTTTTCCGAAAACGCTTTTATATTTTGCCCTCTGAGAGATATCGTCGAAGTGAAAATGGTTGCCGCTCATAGCGACAAGTCCGATCAGCGTATCGCCGTGAGGGATCTCCTTGTCCACAAGATGATCCATCATCCCCTCGCTCGCTCTTTTGAGACTGCTGTTTCCCCTCTCTTTGTCTACAAGCGAGATGCCCACGAAATCGGCCTCGAATATCCTGACCAATGTGTCGATAACGTGATCGAGGATGACGTCGATGTCGCTCGTAGAGTTCAGCTTCTGAGTAAAGTCATAAAATGAATTGAGCTCCTGCGAGCTGAGATTGACCTTCTCGGACAGCTGGAACCTGTCGATAATTTCCACTACCCTGTCCGAAATGAGGGATACTATCAATTTTTCCTTGTCTCCGAACGCGTCCTGCTGAAGACTATCCACCACGAGCATGCCGAATATGCTTTCATCCCCTTCAGAAGCATTTCTTTCGCCTTTGAAAAACAGAGGAGTCGCGAGGAGGGATTTGACGGGAATATTTTTATTATAATATATGAGATTTTTCCTGACATTCTTTATACTCGTAATGAGCACCTGAGTCTTCGTCTTTAAAACCCATCCCAGGTATCCACCCCTGAAATTGAGCCTCTGCCCCCTGTCTATATAATCCTTACTCTTGGATACGCAATCCGCTATGGCGTAAAGCCCGTCGTCCATTTTCATGTACAGCACTACACTGTGATTGGGAACGAGTTCGCAGAGAATTCTGAGAGAGTTCCTTATCTCGTTCTTTAGCTCTATGACGCTGAGGGTATCCGTCTTTTCATCTTTCTCGACCGCACCCGATATAAGGGTCGGCAGAATTATGTTCTTCCCTCTGTTCCTTTGAAAAACATACGAACCCAGGAGCTCTTTATTACCCTTGAATAAAAACCCTATCACCATGGTAGTTATCGCGAGCAGCGAGACCTGCGTTACAGCGCCCAATCCCATGTGGAGAGTGACCTGAAGAAACGAAATGATTAATAATGAGAAGCACCCTCCGGCCCATCCGAAACAGTAAATTATTACGGGCGCCAGCAAAAATGACGCCGGGAACAGATCGTTCCCGAAAATCTGTAAAAAGATCTCAAACACGAGCGTGTAGAGAAGCGCGAATTCGAGCCTGTCCAATAACGAAATGTTCCGAGTGCCTGATTTTAGATATAGAAGGGTCCTGTAACCGGCAGCGGCAAACAAAAACAAGGTCGCCAGCAGGGAGTAAAAATTAAACGAATGAAAGCTATTTTTATAAATGAGTACGAATATAAGCGCGGAAAGTAACACTGCGAATACCTTTCCGAGTAAGAAATTCGAAAATGTGATTTTATTCTTTAAATCTGTATATTTTTTCACCTGTTTTTATCATCCCCAGCTCTTCTCTCAATACTTTTTCCATATAAACCTTGTCCGTCTTAATCAACTCTGTTCTCTTCCTCAGATCGTCATTGGCCATTTCCAGTTCTTTCCCCTCAAGCTTAACTTTGTCGTTCTCTTTCTGGAGGGCATAAACCTGGGATATTTCCCTGGCGAACAGGTAAACAAGAAACGAGACTATAGCGAGTATCAGGATCACCCTGAATATTAGCCTTTCCAATTTATAGCATTATCAAATCGCCGGTTAAAAACGGATTCGATCTCCTTTCTATTCCTATGGTTGTTGAGGGGCCGTGTCCCGGATGCACAACGAAGGAGTCCGGAAGAACCATGAGCTTCGTCTTTATCGAGCGTACCAGCTCCCTCATGGACGTGCCCCCCGTGAGGTCTACCCTTCCCACACTCCCGGCGAAAAGTGTATCTCCCGATATGACCTGATCCCCGATAACAAGACAAACACTCCCCCAGGTATGTCCGGGGGTGTGCAGCACCTTCGCCCTGAGGTTGCCGATCTCTACCTCGTCTCCCTCCTCTATATAACCCTCGATCCGGGGAGCGCTGACGTCGCCGAACTGAGGGAACCTCATTGCGGACTCGGGAAGCGCCTGAAGAACCGGCTCTTCCTCAGGATGTATATAAAATCCGACACCCAGGGCATTTATCGCCTCCACCGCGCCTGCTACATGATCTATATGAGTATGCGTGTTCACGATCTTCGTAATATCGAGCCCCGATCTCTCCACCTCCGTCAGGATTTCCTCGATCTGCTCACCCGGATCAATGAGTATGGCCTTGTTAGTCTCTTCGTCCCCGATAATGTAGCAGTTTGTGAGGAACATTCCGCCGGGTATGCATTTAATTATCATATTGAATACCGCTTCTCCATTTTGGTTATTCGATCGTAAAATCCGTATATTCGTCCAGACAGTCCGTCCATTCCACTTCGACATCATTTACAACCGCGTGTCTCGGACCGTCATGAGACCAGGTTATGAGCTTTTCGATTTTTTCCCTGGATCCTTCCGCAACGACCTCAACCGAGCCGTCAGGATTGTTTCTGACCCAGCCTTTAAGCCCGAGTTCGGTCGCTTTATCCAAAGTGGACGCCCGGAAGAACACGCCCTGAACTCTCCCCTGAATCTTAATGTGCACTCTACTTTTTGACATTACGCGGGCTCAGAGCGCCAAAACGCCTGTTTCGCGTCTATTATATGGCGGCACCGACTTTAAATATTACAAATCCCGGAATACTTATGATAGAACATTTAGAATTTCCTTTAATTATACACACTACAACATTATTGTAAAAAATACCAGTGCGGTCAAGATTCAATTATTTGAGGTGTTATAGCTCCGAATAAAGACGGCGCAAAGCCCCCTGGTTTGACAGTCAAAATCCGAGGGGGTATTTTGTTCAACTATGAGCAATTACAGGGCCTGGTTCAGCTGCATAGACGAAGATTGCGGGGAAACATACCCTCTTAATGAAATAATTTACCGCTGCAGAAAATGCGGAAGCCTGCTCGAAGTCAGCCACGATATCGATATCCTGAAGGAAAAATCCGCGCAGGAGTGGAAAGGCATCTTCGATAACCGTTACCGGAGACAATCCTGGCCCTACGGGAGCTCCGTGTGGGGCAAGAAGGAATGGGTCTGCCCGTCGGTCGAGGACGAAAACATAGTCTCTATGTACGAAGGGGCGACCAACCTCTTCTGGGCGGAGAGGTTCGGAAAGCAGATCGGGATGGAAGACATATGGCTAAAAATGTGCGGCAACAGCCACACGGGCTCATTCAAAGACCTGGGAATGACCGTGCTCGTATCGGTCGTCAATCAGATGAAATCCGAGGGGAAGGACATACCGGCGGTGGCCTGCGCGTCGACCGGGGACACGTCGGCCGCGCTCGCCGCGTATTGCGCCTCCGCGGGCATCCCGGCGATCGTGTTTCTTCCTAAAAACAAGGTATCGATAGCTCAGCTCGTCCAGCCGATATCGAACGGCGCTCTCGTGCTTTCTCTCGACACGGACTTCGACGGCTGCATGGAGATGGTGCAGAGGGTATGTACGGAAAACAACATATACCTCGCGAATTCCATAAACTCGCTCCGTATCGAGGGGCAGAAAACGATAAGCATCGAACTCTGCCAGCAGTTCGACTGGGAGGTGCCGGACTGGATTATCATCCCCGGCGGTAATCTGGGGAATATTTCGGCGCTGGGAAAAGGGTTTTTAATGATGAAGGAGCTGGGTCTTATAGACAAGCTCCCCCGTCTGATTTGCGCACAGGCCGAGCATGCGAATCCTCTTTACCTGAGCTACCTTAAAAATTTCGAGGAATTCCATCCTGTCAAAGCAAAAACGACTCTCGCGAACGCAATTCAGATCGGAAACCCCGTGAGCGTAAACAAGGCGATCAGGATACTCAAGGAATTCGACGGGATCGTCGAGCAGGCGAGTGAGGACGAGCTCTCGAACGCCTGCGCCATAGTGGACAAAACGGGGACATTCAATTGCCCCCATACCGGAGTCGCGCTCGCCGCCTTCCTCAAGCTGCGTGAAAGAAAAGTCTTTAAGCCGACCGACAGGATCGTAATCATATCGACGGCGCACGGGCTCAAATTCGTTGAATTCAAGATCGGATATCACAAGGGCGAGCTGGAGGGGGTTTTCTCCAAATACGCGAACAGGCCGGTCGAGCTGCCTGCCGACTACAACGCCGTGACGGACGCTATATTCAAGGTTATTGAGAATCGGGCTTAGTCAGGGTGTCGCGTAACGCTATTGCCCCTGGGCACTTATAATCCGAAAACTCTTTTAGATCAGCCGCCAAACCTTATTTTCATATCCATCACGAAATCGATGTTGGCGAAATCGCTTATCTCGTCGCTCCCGAAAGGCACCTGTACCCCTGCCCCGAAGCTGTACTTGATGCCGCCAAACCTTACTCCCGGCGTCACATACACACCCGTGACGTTCTTATCGAACGATGTAGACGATGCGAGCAGCAGCTCGAGGAGAAAAGAAGTGGAGAACGGCAGGTTGAACCGAGGCGTCACGCTCGCGGCCGCGCCGTATTTGATAATCAGCTCCGTGCTGTCGCCGCCCGTGTCGAACGGGCTCTTGTCCGCTTTCTTGGCGTTCGTCATAATATCGAAATCCAGGTTCGCCTGGAAAGCGAGGACGTCTCCCCCGATTGCGAACACTCCGTAAGGAACGAATGTATATGCATGGTCCGTAAAATATGCGAAATCGCGGAAGTACGAGCGCGCTCCGAGCGCCCCCAAGTTATTTCCCGTAGTGGGTAGAATCGCCTCGAAACCGAATGTGAGCGCCGCGTTGTTCGAGCTGAGGAGAGCGTATTTTGTGCCTAGCCCAATGTTTCCGAAATCGTAATCCCCGCTCCCGAATACACCGCTCGTCACGCCCGCGAAGGGAAATTTCGCATAGATGCCGAATATGTTCTGGCCCAGATTGAGGTCCGCCCGAAACCTGTTCATGATGAGCGCCCCGCCGCCATCCACGGGGGCGATCTCGAGGTTGCCGCTCAGCCCGTGTAGCTGTAAGGATGTTCGAGGAAAAACGAGTACGGGACGCTTCCGCCCGCGGCGCCCGCATTGTTCAAAGGCGCTATTACTATAGAAAACACGGCTAAGAATATGATTAAAGGAATGAAAAATATCTTATTCGCCCTCATCTAACCCTTGCCTCCTCTTGATTGGATAAGATTTTATTATGAGAGGGGGAATATTACAAATTGGCTCGATGTCCGAGGCGCAGGGGATGGAATCACGTGGCATTGAGTATGAGTAGCCGCCTTCGCTGAATTTGCGCTAATTAAAAAGCCCCGATAAGTTTCTAAAACCATGAAGCGGATGCTGAGAGGGCTCTATGTGATAACGGATAAGAAGCTCATTTCACGGGACATCTTCGTGGCGGCTGTGGAAAAAGCCGTTCGAGGGGGGGCGAGTGTCGTTCAGCTCAGGGAAAAAGACACGCCTGGGGACGAGATCGTGAGTCTCGGCAAGGCGCTCCTCAAGGTGACCGGAAAATACGGAGTCCCGTTAATAATCAATGATTCGGTAGAGTTGGCAATGGAGATAGGGGCCGACGGGGTGCATCTCGGTGAGGATGATTCGGATGTTCGTCACGCTAGGGAAGCGCTCGGGGAGGGCAAGATTATAGGAGTCTCCTGCTACGGGAGGCTCGAAAGGGGGCTCGACGCCGAGCGGGACGGGGCTGATTACGTCGCCTTCGGGACCCCGTTCTTCACACCGACGAAGCCCGAAAGAACCCCCACTTCGTTCGATGTCCTGAGGGAGGCGGTTTCAAGGATAAAGAGCATTCCGGTATTCGCGATAGGTGGAATTACGCCGGAAAACGCCGATTCGGTCTTCGAAACGGGCGTCGACGGCATCGCTGTCATCACCGCCGTTTTCGGCTCGGGAGATCCGGAGATGGCCGCACGGGAGCTTGCCTCAATCGCTGATAGATATTTGAAAAAGAGAGATTAACTTCCGAGAGACTACCTAAACTACTATATTTACAATCTTTTTGGGGACTACGAACACCTTCCTGGGCTCTTTTCCGGCGAGATAGCCCCTGACCTTTTCGTCGGCGAACGCGGCCTCTTTCATCGCTTCGTCGCTTACGTCCGCGTCCATCGAGAGCTGGGCCCTCACCTTCCCGTTCACCTGAACGACCACGGTGATCGCGGCTCCGGCCACGAGCTCTCTATTCCACTCGAGCCAGGGCTCATCGACGAGCAACCCCTCATATCCGAGCTCATTCCAGAGCTCCTCCGACACGTGCGGGAGCTATCGGGTAAAGGAGCCTCACCATGGCCTCGACCGACTCCCTCACCACCTTTACGTCCTCGTCTCCGGCGGGTGTCGATGCGGGACGTATCGTTAAGAAGCTCCATGACGGCGGCGATAGCAGTATTGAACTGAAATTTTTCGAGGTCGTCCGTAACCTTCTTTATAGTCTTATGCACCTTGGTCAGAAGGTCCCTGCCGGAGACGGATATCTTACTCGCGTCCGGGGCTTTGCCCTTGAGGCTTTCGATTGCAGGGAACCTGTCGGAGACGAGGCGCCAGAGCCTGTTTAAAAACCTGAACGCCCCTTCTATCCCCTCGTCGCTCCAGTCGAGGTCCTTCTGCACGGGGGCGGCGAAGAGCATGAAGAGCCTCACCGTGTCGGCCCCGTATTTCTTTATCATGTCGTCCGGGTCTACGATGTTGCCGACGGACTTCGACATCTTGGCCCCGTCCTTTATGACCATCCCCTGCGTGAGGAGGTTAGTGAAGGGCTCGTCGAGAGCGCACATGCCCAAGTCCCGGAGCACCTTCGTGTAGAACCTCGCGTAGAGCAGATGCAGTATCGCGTGCTCGATACCGCCGATGTACCTGTCCACGGGGAGCCAGTACCCGACCTCCTTTTTATCGAACATGCCTTCGCCGTAATGAGGGGACGCGTACCTGAGGAAGTACCAGGAGGACTCGACGAACGTGTCCATGGTGTCTGTCTCGCGCTTCGCCTTGCCGCCGCACTTGGGGCAGACGGTGTTGACGAAGCTCTTGGCCTTAGCCAACGGCGACCCGCCCTTCCCCGTGAATTTTATGTCGAGCGGAAGCTCTACGGGGAGGTCTTCGTCGGGAACGGGAACGACGCCGCACTTATCGCAATAGACGATCGGAATTGGCGCGCCCCAGTAACGTTGGCGCGAAATGCCCCAGTCCCTGAGCCTGTAATTGACCCTTCTTTTGCCTATACCCTTTTCCTCTATATATTCTATTACCTTCTCCTTGCCCTTCTTCCGAAGGGAGGCCGGTGAACTGCCCTGAATTCGTCATAACTCCGGGGTCTTCGTATGCCTCCGGTCATATCTTCCGCACGGAGCTTAGTCCCTTCGGGTTCTATCACGGGAACGATAGGAAGCCCGTACTCCCTTGCGAACTCGAAGTCCCTCTGGTCGTGAGCGGGGACGCACATGATTATTCCGGTCCCGTACTCGACGAGCACGAAGTTGGCTATGTATATCGGGACGCGCAGACCGTTGAAAGGGTTTATGGCGAAAGCTCCCGTGAAGACGCCTTCTTTCTTCGCTCCTTCCGCTATCCGTTCGAGGCTGCTCTGTTTCGTGACTCGTTTTATGAACTTGAGCGCTTCCTTTTCCTGAGACTTCCCTTTTATCAACTCAGCCGCGAGCGGGTGCTCGGGCGCGATGCTCATATACGTGACGCCGAATACGGTGTCGGGGCGCGTCGTGAATATGCTGAGACCGCTCTCACCGCCAACGGTTTCTTCGAGCGGAAAATCTATTTCGGCTCCGGTGCTCTTCCCGATCCAGTTCTTCTGCATGGCGAGGACCCTTTCGGGCCAGCCTTCTTTCAGCTTTTCGGTCCATTCGAGGAGCTCCTCGGTATATTCAGTCGTCTTGAAAAACCACCCGTCCATCACCTTTAATTCCACTGTGGAACCGCAGCGCCAGCAGAGCCCGTCCTCCACCTGCTCGTTCGCGAGCACGGTCTCGCACGACGGGCACCAGTTGACGGTCGTCGATCTCCGGTAGGCGAGCCCCTTCGCGTACATACGGGTGAATACCATCTGCTCCCATTTATAATAGGACGGGTCGCAGGTGGCGATCTCTCTCGTCCAGTCGTAGCTGAACCCGAGCTGTTTTAACTGCGCCTTCATCTGCGCGATGTTGTCGTAGGTCCACACGGCGGGGTGCACGCCCCGGGCGATAGCAGCGTTCTCCGCAGGGAGCCCGAACGCGTCCCACCCGATAGGATGGAGCACGTTATACCCGCGCGTGCGCTTATACCGGGCGACGACGTCCCCGATGGTGTAGTTCCTGACGTGGCCCATGTGTATGCGGCCCGAGGGGTAAGGGAACATCTCGAGCACGTAGTACTTCTCACGGTCCCTTCTCCGCCCGGACCTCGTACAGCTTCCTCTCGTCCCATATGTCCCGCCACTTTTTTTCTATTTCTTCCGGTTTATAACTCTCTTTCATCGCGTGCTCTCAGGCTCCGGCCGTTTATAATAAGGATAGAAATATTTACCATAACCGGAGGCATAGGACAAAGAATACGTATATTTCCGGGATATGGATTTTTCGGCATAAACCGTGTTTTATTATATTAATGTACCCCCTCACCCTGACCCTCTTTGGTTTGGGCAGCATTGAGCCGGGAGTTAAGGTGCTTCAGAGCCTTTGTTATAGGGCGTCCGACTGCGCGCTCGCTTGCAGCCGTTCCACAGAGGGGAGAGGGAAGTTAGAGAAAGAAGGATTCTGATATGAGCCGTGAATCAGAGCTGAAAGGGATCATCGAGGACTTGAAGAGGCGTCTCGAATTTGAGAAATCCATGGGAGTCGCGAGGGCGCCGGTGGAAAAAAAGGCCAAGGAAGAGACCATCCCGAAGGCGCCCGGGAAAGAACCCGTGAGGACGCAACCAAAAGCTCAGACATCACCCGAAAAAAAGGACGACGTTATAAGAATAGAAGAGCAGATCGGCATATTCGACGCCTCCGCTAAAAAGATGACGCTCGAAGAGATAAGGGCGGAGATAGGGGACTGCACCCGGTGCAAGCTCCACGAGGGGAGGACGAATCTGGTGTTCGGGGAAGGGAACCCGAAGGCGAGGCTCGTATTCGTGGGGGAAGGGCCGGGGAGGGACGAGGACCTGCAGGGACGCCGTTCGTGGGGAGGTCGGGACAGCTCCTCACCAAGATAATAGAGGCGATGGGGCTAAAGAGAGAGGACGTATATATATGCAACGTGGTGAAGTGCCGCCCGCCCGAGAACAGGACTCCAGAGCCCGACGAGATGGCGACCTGCGAGCAGTTCCTATTCAAGCAGATAAGGTCGATAGAGCCCGGGGTCGTAGTGTGCCTAGGGAGCACGGCCGCGCAGTCCATACTTAAAACGAAGCAGAGCCTCGGGAGCCTCCGGGGGAAGTTCCATCAATACGGAAGGGCGAAACTTATGGTAACTTATCATCCTGCGGCCCTTCTCAGGAACCCGAATTTCAAGAAGCCGCTCTGGGAAGATATGCAGGTAGTGATGAAGGAGCTTGGAATCTCAAAACCGGGCGATTAGCTCAGTGGATAGAGCGCAGGCCTCCGAAGCCTGAGGCCGGGGGTTCGAGTCCCCCATCGCCCGCCATTGTTTTTTCAATGCTTAGAGTTAATTACATCGAGTATTTTGTTTACACGAGGGTGGTGATATTAATACTAGTGTCCACGCAGGGCGTCCACAATTCACATGTCGTATATCTATCGATACACACTATTGATGATGACGGCTTATAGAACCGCCTGAGCGCGTACCATCCATGTCATCTATCAATACATCCATATGGAATGTCCGCTACTATCACAGGCTTATCATGAAAAGCTTATAAAGAGATAACAGACGTTAGATAAAATCTACAAATTTTGTTATTCTTAATCTGGTTAGATGGAAATATTTCGTATAATCAGCAAGTAAAGCGCTTAGAAATATTTAACGTCTCTCACAAAGATAGGGCTGAAAACGTGAATCCAGTTCAAAACCGGATAAAACAAATTCGCGAGCATATAAACGATCCGCGAATGCATTATGAGTTACGACAGAACAAACCGTTGTTTTCTCAACTTTGCAGTTCGCTTGATGTGATCGGAGACACGGAAGAAGCGATTACCGCTTTCGAGGCAAAGGAGTTTGGAGATAGCACGGCAGTTTACTACCTTACGGTCTATGGGCTTCTCCAAGCAATGTATGTCCAGCAAGATGCAGTTGACAATCTTTGCGAATCGCTTGCAATTTCAGAGAAGATTAACAACTACCCAATACTATTAGAGATTCGTAGGATACGGAACGATGCTGTTGGACATCCCACAAAACGGGCCAAGACAAAATCGAAGCCTATCTCCTATCATTATATCTCAAGAGCGTCGCTGGGTCCGGCCGGCTTTAGTATCTTTTCTTTTTACATCGATGGCACCTCCGAGCATAGGGACATCAACATTCCTAGATGGGTAGCCGAGCAAAGAAAATATATTTCCTCGATTCTGTTCACGTTAACGGGCAGATTGGAAGCGGAAGAGAAAGCACACAAGGAGAAGTTTCGCATGGAAAAATTGGTCAACTTGCTCCCTCATGGTATGAGTTACGAATTTGAAAAGGTATTTGATGGCATTCTTACAACTTCAAATAGGAAGATTGGGGCTATTTGCTTGAAGCTTATTCATGATCGTTACAACAAGCTAATAGAAAAGCTCAAAGAAAGAGGAGAATATCCCGCAAACGATGTATTTATCCACGGTATAGACGACGTTCTCTATCCAATTAGAAAGCTTGAATCCTTCTTTGAAGACGGCGAGAAGAGTACCTTGTCTGAAAAAGATGCTTATATTTTCGCAAGCTTTTTATCTAACAAACATTCATATATTTTAGAACTATTAGGAGAGATAGATCAAGAGTATGAAAATGGTAGTCAACACATATGACGGACCCAATGTTACGAATTATTTTTGCGTTTATTGCGGTAGTGCGGAAGCGTTGACCGACGATCACATTCCGCCGAAAACTCTCTTTCCGAAACCGAGACCGTCGAATCTGATCACTGTTCCCAGTTGCCGATCTTGCAACGAAGGTGCATCCAGAGACGACGAATACTTCCGGCTCGTGATTTCCATGCGCCACGATACAGGTGATCATCCCGCCGTCAAAGCAATTCTGCCTTCGATCTACCGATCCCTACAAAAACCATCGAAGAAGGGATTCCAGCAAGCATTCTTCAATAGCATGGGTAATCTTGATCTCTTATCTGCTGGTGGAATCTACCTCGGAACTGCACCTGGATATGATGTCGATCTCTCCCGTCTCGATCGTGTGGCCGCAAGAATCACAACCGGTTTGTATTTCCACGAATTTGGCAAACGTATTCCCGAATACTTTCACGTCACCGCTTATTCTGCGGCGGGCCTTACAAACATCGACTCCGATGCCACGGTGCGGGTCCTTGACATCTTCGATAAGGTGACACGAAATTCACCGAATGTGTTCGGTGAAAACGTCTTTGCATATTGGTTTCAACGGGTTCAAGGCCACGATACAATGAGTGCTTGGGTTTTGGCCTTTTACAAAAGGGTTGCGTTTCTTTGCATGGTTACACCAAACGACAACGCAGCATAACGAGTGGTGAAGGACATCTGGCGTAAGTACACCATAAGCTCGGCCACGCATTAAAATGGAAGTGTCCATATAAGTGTCCATATTGTGCCGTTATTCACCATTCTGTATAAATTGGTGTTGCGTAGAAAAACAACTCAACATTCTGTGATTGCTGAGATTCAATACGAATGTATATTACGCTTTACTAGTTTGCTCGCGTCCTCCGAAGCCTGAGGCCGGGGGTTCGAGTCCCCCATCGCCCGCCATTGCACCAGGCGATGTAACCGTAAAGCAGCAAAGGAAATAACTCGACCGGCATCGATCCGCCTGGCCGATTTGACCAAAGGATATAATTATTGCTAAGATTTACGTGTCTGCTTCGAGAGTTCATCGATTAGCCGATTACAGACGTCAGATATGTGATGAACCCGGATTCAAAAAATGAAGATGGAACCGGATACGCCGAAACTCACCATGCAGGATCAGGAGGCATATATGTCACAAGAAACAAGGCCTGTCGCCGTCGATGCGGCTGAGGCGCCCGCACGGACCAAGCCGTCAAACTACCCTGAGCCATTCGCTTCACAGATGACGGGCAGGGAGAAACGGCCGCTAGGAGATTTGTTCGGCCTTACCAACTTTGGCGTCAACCTCACACGCCTGGCGCCCAATGCAATCTCGTCTATCCGTCACTATCACACCAAACAAGACGAGTTCATTTACGTCTTGCGGGGTAGTCCGACATTACACACGGACGAAGGTCATACGGTGCTCTCTCCGGGAATGTGCGCAGGTTTCAAAGCGGGCACAGGCAACGGTCACCATCTGATCAACGAAACCGCTGAGGACGTCGTGTACCTCGAAGTGGGCGACAGAACGCCGGGAGATGAAGGACACTACCCCGACGACGATCTCGCGGCTTCGCTAGCGGAGGGTAAGTGGAAGTTCGTCCACAAAGACGGAACGCCATATTGACAGCCGAAGGAAATAGCCGCTTTATTTGCCTTTCTTCAGACTATCCCGCCAGGCCATAGCCTCGAGCTCGACGCGGACAGCGTCCTCCACGGGAATCACGGGCCGTGCCTGGAATTCGAAAGCAGGCCAGGTCGAACAAAATTTGTGAATAGCCAGGGGATCGTCGCAGTCCACCAACAAATGCCCGCCCCACTCACCGACCCGCACTACGAACAATTCGATATTGAAATTGTCGGGCGCCTTCCATTGAGTGAACACTTCGAGTATGCGCTTCTGGGCGTTCTCGTACTCCGCAGGCGAACCTTGCGGGCGCTCGAACCAGCTGATCATGTACTTCATGGCATTCTCCTTTATTGTGTTAATGTCATCGGAACGACAGTCATTTGGACGGGCCAAGTACTAAAGATTCCGCAAAAACTACTATGCTAACTTTCGTGCCCGCAACAAAATAAATCCATTTTACGCATGAACCTTTTCTAGTCCTACTATCTCAAAAAAAGAGCCCCGTGTCAAGACCAGTTCTCCGTCCTGCTCCCCTGTAAGAGGTCCATGATTTAAGTCAGGTTTTACATATTTTGGGCCTCACCCAAAAGCTCTACCGTGTGAATTAGAGATTTCTGATGTCTTTACGTGCTTTTTCACATACTCCTCAGGCGTCATGTTATCGAGTGCCCTGTGTTCATTCACTCCCGGGGCGCTGTAACTACATTAGACCATTGCGTCCCCGGGAGGGCTCGAACCTCCGACTCCGGGATCAGGAATCCGTATGCGGGATTTTGTTAACTTCTGAAACGATTAGGGATTGTACAATCCGCATGTATACATTCAGGACCTGCTTTTTTGACAGTCTCAATTTTACTCATGGGGGGCATCTCCATGAAGCGGAAAAAAATAACCTGGATCCCTCGGCATAACCACTGCGTCTAATACTCTTTAAATACTGAACAGCGGAGGCTATATTGACGGATTATCGTACGATTGCAGTAGACGGGCTTGAAATATTTTACAGGGAGGCGGGACCGAAGGACGCCCCGACCATTCTATTGCTGCATGGATTTCCCTCGTCGTCCCACTATTACCGGAACCTGATCACGGCTTTGTCCGGGAAGTTCCATCTCGTCGCGCCGGATTATCCCGGTTTTGGCAACAGCGACAGTCCTCCCGTGGACAAGTTTGAATACAGCTTCGATAATCTCTCCGAGGTGATGGAGAAGTTCATACGGAAGATCGGGCTCAGCACATTCAGTCTGTTCGTCCAGGACTACGGCGGCCCCGTGGGATTTCGTATCGCGGCCAGGCATCCGGAGTGGATAGAGGCCCTGATAATTCAAAACTCGAACGCTTACGAGGAGGGCATCGGAAAAGGCTTCGATCCTGTAAGGGAGCTATGGAAAAACAGGAACGAAAGTACCGAAAAGCCCCTGAGGGAAGTGCTTACTCATGACACGGTGAAGTATCTTTACGTAAACGGAGAGCCCGACCCCGCAAAGGTCAGCCCCGATGCCTGGAATATGGATCTCTATTACTTGAATCTACCGGGACGCGTCGATATACAGATCGAGTTACTCTACGATTATCAAAACAACTTGAAAGGGTATCCGGGCTTGCAAGCCTACTTCAAAAAGCACCAGCCTCCTACCCTGGTGGCTTGGGGAACAAATGACATATTCTTCACCAACGAAGGCGGAACCGCATACAAGCGGGATTTGAAGAATATCGAGGTCCATTTACTCGACGGCGGACACTTTACGCTCGAATCGCACGTAGATGTCATTGCCGGCCACATCGAACGATTTCTCGACAAGAATACCGCGGCCGGGAAGAAGGCTGCCTAAACTCACCGCTTGACGCCTATCGATGTCCCCTCGGTATAGCGGATGGCTTTTTCGATCGGGGCGACCAGGAACTGATCCCGGTCGCCGCGTTCCCACGCCTCTCGCAGGCCGGGAGCGCTGAGGTCGAAGTCCGGACGGACTTTTCGGAATACGGCCCGCAGGTCGATGTGCAGTTCGGATATCGTGGGACGGCCCCAGTACCAGTAGCAGTTATAAATCCTGGAGATAATCAGACCGGGCTCGAGAACGAAAGTATGCGGAATCATAGGGTCGTGCACCGGATCGGTGTATTCCTGGATATCGAGGTCCTTCTGAATCTTTCGACCCGGGTCGGACAGGAAAGGGAACTCCGCCCCCAGACTGTCGCGGAACTCGTTAATCTCGAGCTGGTTATCCGTCGATATCACGACGATTCGCGTATAGGCGGCTTTGAAGTCGGGCCACGAGTCGACCAGGCGGCGGAGGTATCTGTGCTCCTTGGGGTCGAACCCGCCCCGCGACAAGTGGAGCACCAAGGGGTTGCTCCCCTGCAAGTCCGAGAGCTTCCGCGTGTCGCCTGAGTGGTCAGGCAGTTCATAGTCGGGAAACCGCAAACCTTCACGAATATCAGAGCGCATGATTTACCTCCAGTTTTGGCATTACTTAAAAGTGAAGGTAACCGACTGCCGGCGTGTTTACAACGACCGGCATAACGTCTAAGAGGCCGTACGATCCGGAGACTTCTGCCAACAGACACCGGATTAATCAGCAAGCTGACCTGTCCCTTGAGCCTTACGATTTGTGACCCGTAAGTAGGGAATTCGCCGAGTACACCTGGTGCGATTCCGGGCGGGCGCGGAGTTGTATGTCCCCTTATGCGGGCAGCGGGTTTGATTCGATTCGGAAGGGTTTTGCGTTCCTCCAAGCCCGCCATCGTTTCACTCAATATTCAGCATTAGTTAAGTCCGCGCGAGTCTTTTCCCGCAAGTGATTACCATGTATAGCTCAAGAGGGATCGTCTCATGCCGGAATTCGACCCCGCGACCCCCCGCACTTTCAAATCGGGAGCAATCAAGATAAAATGGTCTCTACCATGACTGTAAATGATGTTGAGCTATCGATAGTTATCCCCGTATTTAACGAAGCGGAGAATATTATTCCGCTATTCAATAAGCTGAAGGAGACGCTCGATAAGATAAAGAGAAATTACGAGATCATCATGGTCGATGACGGGAGCACCGATAACAGCTTCGAAATAATGAATAAACTACAATCGGGCGACCCGAGCCTGATAGTAATCAGCCTCCGCCGAAACTTCGGCCAGACCCCGGCCTTCACAGCGGGCTTCGATCGGGCAAGGGGCGCCGTTATCGTGACGATGGACGGCGACATGCAGAACGACCCGGCGGACATCCCGAATCTGCTGGCGGAGATGGAGAAGGGGTACGATATCGTCAGCGGCTGGCGTAAATACAGAGCCGATGGTCCGCTAACGAGACAATTGCCTTCCCGCATTGCAAATTTCATTCTCTCACGTATCACGGGGATCGAGCTTCACGACTATGGCTGCTCTTTGAAAGCGTACAAAAGCGAGATAGTTAAAAATTTAAAACTTTACGGCGAAATGCACAGATTCATTCCGGCAATAGCAAGCTGGATGGGGGTCAGTGTGGGCGAGGTGGAGGTAAAACATCTGCGGAGAAATTCAGGCAAGTCCAAGTACGGGATAATGAGGACTCCGCGAGTCATATTGGATTTGATCACGGTCAAGTTTCTTTTAGGCTATTCTACCAGCCCCCTCAGGATTTTCGGCTTGCTCGGGATTGCATCGCTCTTCTCGGGATTGGTTATAGCTACATACCTATCCTTTCTCAAAATATTTTTCGGCCATCCCCTGGCGGAGAGACCGCTCCTGTTAATGGCGGTGCTTTTAATTATATTCGGCGTGCAGCTCGGCACGATGGGATTATTGGGTGAACTCGTCGTAAGGAGTCACTATGAAACCCAAAATAAACCCACTTACATGATAAGGAAAGTTTTAGAGACAAATTCGAGGAAATGAGAGGGAAACCCCGGGCCCGGTGATCCAATCCTGAATCATGAAAATATTAATGTTAGCGCCACAGCCCTTTTTTTCTCCGCGCGGTACGCCTATCGCTATCAAATCCAGGCTGGCGGCTTTTTCCGAACTCGGACATGAGGTGGACGTCATAACATATCATTTGGGAGAGGACGTCATAATTCCCGGCGTAAGAATTCACCGCATAATGAATTTCCCGTTTATTAAAGAAGTAGCCGTGGGACCTTCTATAAATAAAATCTTTCTCGACGCTTTCGTTATTATTAAAGCGGTCCGCATCTTGATAAAGAACCGGTACGACCTTCTGCATTCGCATGAAGAGGCTTCTATATTCGGTGTGGCGCTCTCTAAAATTTTCAAAGTCAGACACCTGTATGATTTTCATTCTTCCATTCCGCAGGCTATGAGAAATTTCGGGTATTCCGGCTATTCCCCCATAATATCTATGCTCGAATTAATTGAAAGGTGGGTAATCAATTCAAGCCATGGCGTCATTACCGTCTCCCCGATGCTGGATAATTATGTCAGGAGAATCAACGACAGGGTGGCTAGTGTAATGATAGAGAACGGTCCGACACCCGATTCCCCGGATATCAGTAACCTGGGTTTGACTTCTGTCGAGCTTCCCCAGCTTGGTATAGCCTGCAGGAAAATAGTATTATACGCGGGGACGTTCGAAGTTTATCAGGGACTGGAGCTTCTCATCGAATCCGCAAATCTGATAGCAAAACAAAGGGATGACGTACTGTTCGTTCTAATCGGCGGCAGACCTCAGCAGATTAAAAGCCTGAGTAAGCTCATTGAACAGCTCGGGATTATATCTAATTTTCATTTTACCGGGTCGTTACCCGTAGAGGCGCTGCCGGCGTTTGTAAACATTGCCGATGTTCTGATATCCACGAGGATTACAGGCACTAACCCTCCCCTGAAAATCTACAACTACATGCAATCGGGAAAGCCGATAGTGGCTACAAACATTGAAGCGCACACTCAAATTCTAAATAACGAAATAGCCGTTTTGGTCGATCCTCGCCCCGAATCAATTGCGTACGGTGTAATCTCGCTCCTGGACGATCCTTCTTATGCTGAAGGACTGGGTACAAGGTCCAAGCGATATTTTGAAACTAATTACAGTTCCGAAGAAAAAATAGAAAAGGTCAGACAAATACTCGACCTTATCACATCAGAGAGCCCTATAATGAGATGATTCGATCACGCTTCAATTTTGAAATAATATTACCCAGCAGCATGCGCGGGCGAAAAAAATGAAACAAACTCAAATAGATCTTGTAAGGGAATACTGGACTAAGAAACCGCACGAGTTCGAAGTGTCAAAAGACCCTCCGGGGACTGTCGAATTCTTTCGCGACGTCGAGAAGTATCATTATCAAAAGCTCAATTACCTGAAAAGGCACGTTGACTTTGACGGTTATAAAGGAAAGAAATTATTGGAAGTGGGCTGTGGTTTCGGTACCGATCTTATTAGTTTTGCCAAGGGGGGAGCGATAGTTACAGGGGTGGATCTTACGGATTTTGCTGTAGCGCTGGCGAGAAAACATTTGGAGCTTGAAAGGATTTCCGGAGAGGTTCTTCAAATGAACGGAGAGGATTTAAATTTTGGAGACAACAGCTTCGATGCGATTTACTCTCACTCACCCCTTTCCTACACGCCGAGCCCTAAAAGGATGGTAGAGGAAATGCACCGGGTTCTTAAACCGGGCGGTGAGGCGTGTCTTGTCGTATATCACTCTGATTCGTGGCTGAACTTTCTCCACACGACTTTTAATATCGGACTGATGAGAGACGACGCCCCAGTCTTCAGACAGTATTCTATAAATCAGCTCCGTGGGCTGTTGAGTTGTTTCTCAAGGCTTGAGATTGTTACAGACCGGTATCCGGTTAAAACTAAATTAAACAGGGGCGCCACCTCATACTTATACAACTATCTTTTTGTTCCGGCCTTCAATCTAATCCCAAGAAAACTCGTTAAGGGTGTCGGGCACCACCTGATCGCGAAGGTAATTAAATAAGAAGATGAAGAGGGAATTGCACCGACTATCCGAAAAAGAGTACGACCTTCTTGTCATCGGGGGCGGGATATTCGGGCTCTTCCTGGCGTGGGACGCAGCGCTTCGGGGGTTGTCGGTGGCTCTCGCTGACAAATCGGACTTCGGAAGCGGTACTTCTTCGAACTCCCTGAGAATAATACACGGAGGATTTAGGCACCTCCGTTCATTTGATCTCAGGAACGCCAGACTATGCATCCGGGAACAAGCTATTTTCATGAATATGGCTCCGCACCTGGTGCGCCCGATGCCGGTAATGATCCCCGTCTACGGGAATCATATCCTGAGAAAAGAATCTCTGGCCGCCGCGGTCAGAGTCTATAACCTGCTCGGCTCAGGACTTACCGGAACCCGGAGCATGTACAGCGTGAAGTTCGAGAACCGGGCCCTGTCGGGAAAAGAGTGCATGGAAATTATCCCGGGCCTTGAGCATAATAACCTCAGAGGAGGGATAGTCTTCACCGACTGCCAGTTATCCGACTCGGAGCGATTTACCCTGGAGCTTGCGGTTTCCGCGTCCAAGGAGGGAGCCGACCTCGCGAATTACCTCGAGGTCGTTGAATTACTGAAAGACGATACGGGGGTAAGGGGAGCCAAGGTTAAAGACAATCTTACAGGGGACAATTTCGAGATTCGCGCCAGATTCATAGTGAACGCGTCAGGCCCGTGGCTAATAGGCTTGCTTAACCGTTTGGGTAATAACGCCTCCACCAGGCAATACGGAATTTCGAGGGCGTTTAACCTGCTCGTTGATCGCCAATTGACCTCCGGGTATGCCCTGGGACTCTATAGAAGAATTCAAAACAGGGATACAGCCGGCTTGCTTTCGCGGAATTCCAGGTATTTATTCATAACGCCGTGGAATACCAGATCTCTGATAGGGACCGAACATCTGACATCGTCATCGGAACCCGATAATTTTTATATCACGGAAGAGGAATCAAGCTCTTTCTTAAACGAGATCAATGATTCATTTCCTTCCGCTTCCCTGAAGATGGAAAATATCGCGTTCGTTTACGGAGGTTATATACCCACCCGGATCGACGGTAACGGTCGCGCAAGAATCGAAAATAATAATCGCATCCTCGACCATGGACAGGAGCGGGGGATGAAGGGCCTGATCTCGGTAATCGGCGTCAAACTTAGCGACGCCAGGATTGTCGCCGAAAAAACCATAGATACGGTATTAAGAAAAATGGGCAAGGCGCACTGTCCTTCAAAAACCGAATCTACCGTCTTGAGCTGCGCCGGGTACGGTGAGCCGGAGCATTATATCAATGAGGAGATAATGAAGAACGACCCGAGATTAGACCCGTCGTTCATCCGGAAGCTCATATATGCATATGGCTCATCTTATCGAGAAGTCCTAAAATGCGCGGACCCCGCGCGGGAACGCGAATCAGAAATGTTTGACGGGCGGTCCGTGATCAAAGCTCGGATCATTTATGCAATTAAAGAAGAAATGGCCGGGAAATTGAGCGACGTGGTTTTCAGGCGAACCGATCTTTGCTTAAACATCGCAAACATAAAAAGCAACCTGGACGAATACGCCGAAATCATGGCACGGGAGCTCGGCTGGGGCGAATTAAGGGTTAAAGAAGAAAAGAACGAGATTCGTTCAAAATTTTTCGCACCTTACTCAATATGAATAAAGCCTCTTATTACCGGAATGAAAACGTCGCCCGGAGGTTCGACGGGGACAGGTACGGCAGTCGTTTTGGACGTTACCTGGAGGGCCTCGAAGCATCCACGTTTCTCTCATTAGTAGGCCCTGTAAACATTGCTATTTTGGATCTGGGGGCCGGGACCGGAAAGCTCACAATCCCTTTACTCCTCGCATCGAAGGAGGTTATAGCGTCTGATATGTCGCCGGAGATGCTCGGGGTTGCGAAGGTAAAGGCTGATGAGCTGGGATTGAACATAAAGGCGGTAGTTTGTGATGCGTACCTGCTCTCATTTAAAGACGGTGCCTTTGACTGTGTCGTTTCTTCGAGGATGCTCATGCACCTCCGCGATTGGAGGAAGGGGGTTCGGGAGATTTGCAGAGTCTCGGGCGGGGAATTCGTTATAGACTTTCCGTCTATCTTTAGTTTTGCCGGCGCGGACATACTGCTCAAGAGATTAATTAAGCTGTTCTTGCCCGAAACAAGAGTCTATAATATTATCTCACTGAGGGAAGCGTCAGAGGAAATAAGGAAAAACGGGTTTCAAGCTATTCACGCCGAGAAACAATTTTTTATGCCTCTGGCTTTTCACCGCTGGGTTAATCGCCCGGCAATATCAATCAAAATTGAAGAAATATTCAGAATCCTGCATATTACAAATCTATTTGGTAACCCGATAGTAATGAAGGCTGTGAAGAATGTATAGTCGAGGCTCTACTTTAATCGAATATAAGGAATAAATGGTATAAATCAACGGACGAAGAGGACAGGCAAGATGATCGACAAATTAATGGTTTTTTATGCAACTGCGCTCGACCTAAGAAGATTGGATCATGCAAATACGCCCTACATGACCGGTCTCATTGATAAATATCCGTGGACGAGAATTAATACGTTCCCCGAGGTCGATCTCATACCGAGTCTTTACACCGGTCTATATCCTCATGAGCATGAGATATGGCAGGTCAGACTAAAGTCGGATATTAACCTCGATAATAAAGCGCCATATGAATATCTGCCCGACATAGCCACAACAACTGCGCAGTGTTTCGCCCACATGGTGACAGGTTCTTACGATCTGGCATCTATACCGCCCTGGCGGAGGAAACGGTTTGAAATTTTTAAGACTAAGTACATGAAACAAGATTTAAAACATTATCAAAAACTCAACGATCATGATACGTTCCTCGGCATGATTGGAGAGGATAATTGCACTTACTTTTTCAACAGCAGGCTCGACCGTCTGGAAGAGGTACTGTCCCGCCTCTTCAATCATTCCAAGAGACTGGAAATGATACAAACACACGCTATCGATACACTCGAGCACTGGAACCTAGACGATAATGAAAAAATCAACCAGATCTTTAAAAAGCTCGATGACTTTATGAGAAAGCTTCACTCCCTGTGCATTAAGAACGGTGCGACTCTGCTTATCCTGTCAGACCATGGTCAGGAAGCCGTCAAAGGTACGTTCAATTTGATCGAAAAAATGGAAGAGCTCGGGATAAAAAATCATGAAATCACCTATTATATAGAAGCGTCCAAGGCGAGGTTCTGGTTCCATACGGACACCGCACGGGAAAAGCTCCTGCATTATCTTTCTGGGATCCAAAACGGAAATCTTATGAGGTACGACGATTTACACAAATATAATGTTAGGTTCGAAAACGACAGGTGCGGCGAATACTATCTTATATTGAATCCCGGCTATATTTTCTTCCCGAACGATTTCTATCAGCCGTTAGGAAATTTATATCTCGGAGTCACAAACGGGCAGCAGAGGAAAAGGCTCAACGACCCGGTATACAGAGGGTATCACGGTTACCTGCCGGAAAACGAATCCGAAAAGGGTTTGTTAATCCTCACGGACGACAGGTATAAAGCCGATAAAAAAGAGATCGAGACTATAGATTTCGCTCCGACGGTGCTTGACCTGCTCGGGTGTGAACGACCGTCATACTTAAAGGGGAAGTGCGCTTTCCACAATTAAAGTAACAAGGTAAGGTAAGGCTAAATTAATCGAGGCTTTCCCTGTCGAGCAAGTAGTCTTATTGCAGATGAGGACATAGCGTATCTATCCGGTTCTCAGGGCGGCTGCGTATCGATACATGAAAAAAAGAATATGGATTATCCTTAGATTTGCCGTTGCGTTCGCAATTATTTTATACCTTTTGTCTAAAATCAATCTTTCCGACGTAAAAAGCTCGATCCTGTCCGCAAACCATGTTTATTTGATATTCGCCCTCGTTTTAGATTTTGTTGTATGGCTTATTGCTTCGTATAGACTCAAGTTCTTCTCAGCTCGTCAGGGCCTGAACATAACCACATTTCAGGCATTCGAGATTAACCTCAGCACTGTGTTTTACGGCCTTTTCCTTCCCGGCGGGAATCTGACGGGGGGTGCGATAAAATTCTACAAGCTCTCCGGCAAGGACAATAAACTATCGGAAGCTCTGGTTGCTTTAGCGTTAGACCGGGTATTCGCGACTATCGCGCTCTGCGCAGTCGGCCTGCTCTTTTGGGTTATGAGCTTTCCTAAGGATTCCTATTTGCTGGTCCTTGTAATGGTTTCAATACTGGCAGGGCTTGCGGCTTTATGTTTTTTGATATTCTTTGATAGAGACCATAGAGCAATAGGAAAACTCCTCGAGCTTGCGAATAGGGTGTACGAATCGCCCAGATTAAATAAGTCCATCAAGAACCTGTCTACTCTCGGAAAAGTCCCGTTTTCATCAGTCGCCATAATGGTAATAGTTTCTGTAATCTCACAGCTGATCAGCCTCATTATTTATTACCTGATTCTACTATCGATAGATGCAAATGTTCCCTTCGTCGCTTTGGGATGGATAAGGTCCGTGGTAGTGCTGGTGACTATGATCCCCATTTCGATATCGGGACTGGGTTTGAGAGAGAGCTCTTTCATTCTCCTATTGGGTGCTTTTGGGGTTAACAATAACGATGCATTCGCGTATTCGATAATCGTATTTGCAATTATCAACGTCATTCCAGGCATGGTCGGAGGGTTATTTGAAGCGAGAAAAACAATTCAGACATCTTAGGCACAGCGCTAAAACGGGATTAAAGATTTTCAGATAAAATTGGTTTACACTAGGCCTGAAAATATGAAAGTGTTAGTTACCGGCGCCACGGGTTTTTTAGGCAGTAATCTTTGCGAACGCCTGCAATACGATGGCTATACCGTTAGAGCCCTTGTCAGAAATCCGCAAAAAGCAGAGCAACTCAAAACGAAAGGCTTCGAAACGGCGATCGGGGATCTAAGGGATTTCTACTCCCTTCAAAGAGCTATGATCGGGATTGATATTGTTTTTAATCTCGCTGCGGCCTGGCGTGATAACCTGAATAAAAAGGATCTATTCGAAACTAATGTAACCGGTACCAAGAATATACTGAAAGCCGCTTTTGAGGAAGGGGTTAAGAGATTTGTTCATTGCAGCACCGTAGGGGTTCATGGGTCTGTTTTAACGGCCTCTGCCGATGAGAATTCCCACTTCTCGCCTAAGGATGATTACCAACTTTCCAAAGTCGAAGGCGAGCGAATAGTTTCCGGGTACTCAAGAGAAAATAAATTGCCCATAGTAATTTTTCGGCCTTGCGGTATTTATGGCCCCGGAGATCTCAGATTTTTGAAGCTTTTCCGGGCGATAAAAAAACGTTATTTCGTAATGTTAGGCTCCGGCGATGTGCAATATCATATGATTTATATCGATGATCTGATAGAAGGCATTCTTCTATGCGGAAAGAGGGAGGAAGCAGCAGGGAATATATATATTCTTGGATCTGATGAATTTGTGAAGCTCAACGCGCTTGTATCAATTATTTCAAATATTCTTGGTGTAAATATTCCAGGTTTCCGTTTGCCATTTCTCCCGGTTTACTACCTTGCTAAAACTTGCGAATGGGCGTTTAAACCGCTGAATATAAATCCGCCCATATATCCAAGGAGGATTGAATTCTTCAGAAGTAACAGGGCTTTTGATATATCAAAAGCGAAAAGGGAGCTGGGTTTCCAACCCAAGACAGATTTAAGGACAGGGCTGAAAAAAACATATGAATGGTACGAAGCAAACGGTTTAATATGAATCCCGAATAAATATTGGGATATTTATTCGAAGCGTACAAAGCAGGGGTCTTTAGAGGTTATGAATACTGTTTGTAAAGCAAAATATAGCGGCTATTACTTATTACTTCTCATCGTTGTCCTGTCAGCAGTACTGAGGATTTATGACCTTAGCGGCGAGAGCTACTGGCACGATGAAATTATTATGCTCCGGGTCGCCCGGGGAGACCTCGGTTCCATATTATTGGGCGGCAGACCGCCGTTATTCGTGATACTCGCTCACTTCTGGATAGCTCTCTTCGGGACCTCCGAGGCCGCGACAAGGATGCTGCCCGCGCTTCTCGGAACGATATCCATACCTTTAATTTATTGTGTCGGGAAAGCGCTGTTCGATGAAAAAATAGGCCTCGTGAGCGCCCTCCTGATGGCCGTTTCCCAATATCAAATATATTATTCTCAAGATCTGCGTTACTACAGTCTCTTCGTATTGTTGACACTTCTTAGTTTCTATTTTTATATCAATGCACTTGGAAAAAGAAGGCTCCTCTATTTCTTATTGTATTCATTATCCACGGTACTCCTCTATTACACGCACGATTTCGGGTTGCTTATAATTGCCGCGCAGGGCATTTATTTTGTCGTATGCGTCAGATCCATGAAGGGACTTATCCCGCGGTGGTTCCTCAGCCAGGCAATTATCCTGGCGGGGATACTTCCCTCCATTCTATCCAGTTTACACGACGCCGCCGCCGGGGGCATCGGCCCGAATTGGATACCGGCGCCCCCACCGTGGATGCCGTTAATGACTCTTATGCAGTATGTCGGATCAGGGCTCGATTACCCCTCCCCGATGACAATTGCGGCCGCTCTCCTCTTCTTCGTTCTAGCCACCTTTCTTTTTGCACGGTATGTCGGAGCCGAGCGGTGGCTCGCCTCGCTCAAATCCCTCCCGGAGAATTTAATGAACCTGAACGGCCATAAACGTGAAACGCTGCTGGTAGCCGTTTGGCTGATATTCCCAATATTAACGCCTTTCCTGTTATCTGAATTTATAAAGCCGATGTACCTTCATAGATATGTGAGCTGTTCATCGCCGGCTTTTTACATCCTGATCGCGCTCGTCTTGGTAAAGATGGGGAAAGTCGTGCCATTGGGAATAACCTTCGCAGCCTATCTTATCCTCATTGTTCCGGGCCTCCATCAATTCTACGTAGAGCCCGTCCGCGAGCAGTGGAGAGAGGTCGCGGCCTATGTCGGGAATCAGGGGAAGACAAACGACGCAATCGTATTTCCGGATGATACCAGCGGCCAGGTCTACGACGATTTTAACTGGTACTACCGGGGCAATCTGAAGCCGTGCCTCATAAAAAAACGCCTTACTGATGCTGAGGAGATCAAAAACGAACTGGACGGATGTGTGTCAGATAATAATCGGATATGGGTAGTCGTTAGAGAAAAGCCATATCCTCTGCCGGAAGAATTCCGCGAATTCTTATTGAACTCCGGATATGCGCCTTACCGAATCATAGAGAAAAAAGAATTTCCCGATACGCGTAAGCACGGTAAGCCAAGAAGGGATGACACTAACAATCAAATAACCTTGTATCTGTTCTTAAGAGAGGATTAATTCTTCACGGGCCCGCTATTCCGGAGATGATTTTGACCGGTTTAAGCTTACCGGTATTCACAATAATCAACTCTCTAAAATTTCGACCAACCGATTGTAATGATTTCGCTTCACGATTCCTACAGGCTGCTCATTGACAAATAAGCTCAATTTGTGTTGTATGTACATATATACCGGTATGATTCGGGCAAACCGTATTACTTTGCTCGACGTATATATAAGAATAATCAAAAAACCTATTAAGGAGGTGTGTATATGTCTACTATAGGCAAAACACAGATTACCATTACGTTTATATGCCCCAAGGAGCATGTAGCCGAGGGAGAGAGAATTTTCGCAAGCCACGCTAAATGGATGGAGGCGACGCATCACAGGACGGGCGAATTAGCGATGCTTCGTTATAACATCATCAAAGGGCCGGAACTGGCGAATCCTTTGGATCCGACCTCGGCGCCGACGGGCAACACTATGTTCGTTTTGGACGAGTTGTACGAGAAACAGGCTGGCCTCGACGATCATTGGAAGAGGGCACCGAAAGAGTGGACAGACATAGGCGCATTGGTAGAATGGGCGGGGAAGTGCAAGGTTGTGACGGCGCACAACGGTGTAGCGATACAAGGGCTTTGGTAAATCCCGGGAATTATAAAACGCACTTTGACTCCGCTACACAGGGGAGTCAAAGTGTCCTTTCCGACCTTACCGTATATATCAAAATATCACGGCAATAGCGCCGGGCTGTTACTCTCAGCTCTCGAGCGTCGCGTCGAGTGTGATCTGGGCGTTGAGGACACGGGAAACGGGGCAGCCCTTCTTCGCGTTATCAGCGGCCTTATCGAACGTCGCTTTATCCGCCCCGGGCACCTTGGCCTTCGTATTCAGATGAATGGCCGTAATCGTAAACCCCGCGTCCGTTTTTTCGAAAGAGAGCGTAGCCGTCGTCCTGATACTCTCGGCGGTCGCACCGAGCTTGCCCAGCTCTGAGGAGAGCGCCATAGAGAAACAGCCCGCGTGTGCCGCGGCGATCAGCTCTTCGGGATTAGTGCCCTTCCCGTCTTCAAAACGGGTCTTGAACGAATACTGAGTGTCGGAGAGCACGCCGCTCTCTGTCGATACCGTACCCTGACCGCTTTTGAGGTCTCCTTTCCATACCGCAGAACCGTTTCTTTTCATTGTTCCTCCTGCATTGAGAGTATTTTGTGGGTGAGCTTCTTAAAGTTTATATTTCTAGTATACCAGTTGACGCCCGAGATTCCCGCACCGGCGGCAGCTTATCGGCCGACTAACGATGATTGGCCGAGAATCACACATGAGACTTTACAGGCGAAGCCGGGCACGTAAGATATTGAGTGAGTGCTCACTTGCTACGAACACGGGGTTTAAGTTGAAACGAATAATAACGAGCAGCGACCGGAATTTCTCGATGTTCGAATCCGCCTACAGGCCGTTTTTTATACTGGCAACGGTGTCATCGTTGTTCTATATGACGTTGTGGACAGCCTTCTATACCTTCAAGCTCAGGCTGAATTTCGAGAATATTTCCCCGACTATGTGGCATGCCCACGAGATGCTGTTCGGCTATACAATAGCGGTAATAGCCGGTTTTCTGCTAACGATTGAGAAGTACAGATTCGGGGCCCTGATAAGTAAAAAATCCGCGCTCGTTATATTGATTGCCCTCTGGATACTCGCGAGGGTGTTTATCTCGTTAACCCTGATTACGGACATATCCTGGATGGCCGGGGCGATTCTCGATTGCCTGTTTGTTCTGATTCTCGCTATCAGAACATTGTATCCGGTAATAAGGGGTATGGACCGGGAGAAAACGGCGCTCGCCGCTCACCTTGGGCTGATAGCCGTTAGCAACGTTATATTTTATCTCGGCGTGTTTGGGGTACTGACGGACGGCCAGCGCTGGGGCGTATATTCGGCCCTATTCCTTGTCATATCCATTATCCTGCTCATGGGCCGGATGATGATACCCCTCTTTATCAGGAACGGTTTCGGGTTCAAATTCGAGCCCAGGAACTGGAGAGTCATCGACATGCTGAGCGTTTTCTTCTTCGTTTTGTTTTTCTTCCCGGAGCTCGTTTTTACGAGCGGAAAATTCGTTTCGATAATCTCGGGAATACTCGCTCTGATCTATTCGGTCAGGTTATACGGGTGGTACTCAAAAGGGATATGGGACAAACCCATGCTCTGGGTCCTGTTCGTCGCTTATGCCTGGATCGCGATAGGGTTCGGCCTTAAATTCCTCTCCCTCTATTTCAATATCCCGGAGCTTCCCGCGCTTCACAGCTTCACATACGGCGGGATCGGAATCATGACGGTCGGCTTCATGTCCCGCGTGATCCTGGGGCATACCGGAAGGAACGTATTCGCGCCGCCCCGGATAGTGTTCTGGATTTTTACGGTCTTGCTCGCCGGGGCTATCGTGAGGGTGTTCTTCCCGCTAATAGACGGCGGCAATTACGGGCTCTGGATCGCCGTTTCGCAAATCCTGTGGATTCTGTCTTTCCTTATTTTTGCGATCGTATTTCTGCCGATGCTGTGGAAACCCTCCGTGGAGAAAAGGCATGAGCTTCTTTCGCCATTAAAAGCTGAAACCCCTCAGCCTTCGTCGTCTCTCTTAATCGTTACGGGAGCTTGTCGCGCTCAAGCGCAGGGCGGTCCCACTTCGCGAGATCCGCTGCAGCCTCATAGGTGCTCTGGAGGAAATCGAGGAGCACGTCGTCGGGCCGTTTGGACCGTTCTCACCTCGTCGTAGGGAAGGAGGAACTCCCCGAGGTCTGCGCTGTAGAAAGCGGCAGGCGGTTTCACGGCGGCATCCTTGAACCCTTCGGGCGCCGGGTACGCGTACGAATAGAAAACAGGATAGGGCACGGGGCCGCCGCCCGGCCAGAACCCGCAGCTGCTCACCTCGTGCGAGTATGCTTCCCGCGCGACCACGTCGGGGAGGTGCGGCACGCCTCCGGGATGCGGGGGAGCGGTCCGCCCGGAGAAGCGCGTCACCGCCATGTCGAAGCTCCCCCAGAAGAAATGCACGGGGCTGCACTTGCCGATGAATCGCGCGCGGAACTCCTTGAACACACGGTCCGTTTGGACTAATATGCGCCAGAAACGGTTGGCGTAGTCAGGATCATAGAAAGCGTGCTGCAGGTCTTTCTCGAACGGGACGGGATCGGCGACCTCGTTCGGCAGTGTATGAATGCGTATGTCGAGACCGAGGTCACGCAGAGTGGACATGACCTCCCCGTAAAAATCGGCGACCGTGCGCGGGCGGAGCTCTATATGTCTGACGTCGCCGGCGCTCGTCTCAATAACGAGCCTGTGGTCTATAAAATCGAAATCGATCTCGAATGTTTTCTCGCCGTAGGGGATTGGCGAGGTCGTGAGCCCGCGGCTCGTCACGTAGAGCGTCACGTGCCACGAGTGGTTGACCCAGGGGGTCTGAGCGAACCTGATCTTGCCGACTACCTGAGTCCACATGTGGAGGGTCGCATATGTTTCCTTCCACTCATCGAGCGGTAGGCTCGGCCATGCCTCGGTATTTACGCTGCTCTTTGAACGGCCTGATGACGCCATAGTAGACCTCCTTTATATGCATATACGGATTGATATGCAGTATAGCACAACACAGCGGCATCAGGGGAGGCCAACGCCGCGCTTATCAGGCAGAAATCCTCATCCGAACCCGATACGTCTATCCCATGCTTAAGCCGTCTTTATCCTCAGGCGGTAAAGATTCCATCGGGGCTTTCGTATACAGAACCTCTCAGTTGCTGAGACTCTTGACCGGCGCTTCGACCTTAATATCCCCGGCGTTTTCGAACTTGAGGTCGAGCTCTATCTTCTCTTTACCTGTGACCGGTTCTTTCAGGTCCATGAGCATTACATGGGTGCCGCCCGGCTTGAGCACGACGCTCTTGCCCGCCGGGATAACGAGCGCATCGACCATCTCCATTTTCGCGACGCTCTGCTCGTCGATCACGGTCTGATGTATCATAGAGCTTCCCGAAATACTGCTCGTAACGCTGAGCAGCTTGTCGTCGGCATTGCCTTCATTCTTGATGGTCATGTAAGCCGCGGCAACCGGAGAGGAAGGGGGCACTTCCCCCACCCATGCGTCTTCAACGACGACCTTGCTCTGCGCGAAGGAAAGACCCGTCAAAACAAATAGAACCGCAAGTGACAATAGATACTTTTTCATTTTACTCTCCTTTATCCAGAATTTGTTTGTTTTTTGCAAATCCAACACTTGCCATTTTAGAGCGGTATTCGTCACGGCATCCGCATCTCCATCGTCTTTTATTTCTTGATACCATGCACGTGCTCATGCCCGGCGTGAGAAAGATGTTTCGCCGGCATATTGTGGAGAAGAAGCGCCGTGCACACCAGAAGCGCCAGAATAAGAACGGCTTCCGCCCCGACCTTACGTATAAACCACGCGATCGCGCCGCCGTTCCCACGACGAGATTCCGATTGTCCCATGATGCGCGGGATGCTGATGTAGCGGTTCGACGCGGCGACTATAACGAGCGCGGCGAGGAGAATTATCTTGACCATAATAATCTTTCCGTAGTCGGTCTCCGAAAGGGCGCGTAAACTCCCCACCTCGGTCCATCCGTTGTATCCGGCGGTTATTACAATCGCGACAAGCGCAATACCGGCAAGGCCTGAGAACCGGACGGCGATGTCCGCAATATTTTTTCGACGTTCTCCGGACGCCCTCCATACTATCGGTAAAACGGCGATAGAAAGCGCGATGAGACCGCCTCCCCATATCGACGCGGCCATCAGATGGAGCCAGTCAGAAATCTCGGGCATGCTGAAATCCCCCGCGTCCGCCGCGTGTCCCGAAGCGCTGCGGGTTGCCGCTATAACCGCAGCGGCAATAAACATGCATATCGGATACCGGCGCGCATACAGATCTCCCCTGCCGATTAACCATGCTGTGCATAATACGGCAACGGCTGATACGCGTAACAGCCACACCCGGCCGTAATGTGACTTGAGCAAGACCCTCGGTACGGCCGAGAAACCGGCCGTCAGAGGGAGTCCGCTCATCTCGGCCGTACGCGTAAGAAGAAGTATCGAGCTGCTTAAAACAAGCATCGCGGCCAGGACGCCAAGCAGCTTCCACACATTAGCCAGGAGCAGCCCCTCGTCCCGATCGTGCGGCACATTGCCGGTCACACGCAGCACCCATAGTCTGCAGGAAAGAGCGCCGATGCAGATGGTCAGCGCGAACAGGTCGAACAATGTCGGCGCGCTGTGGACGAGTTTATTCAGTATCATCGTATCATCTCATTTGACCGTGAACGTATAACTCCCCTCGGTACGGTGACCGTCCCTCGACACGGCGGCCCAGGTCACACGGTAAGTGCCGGGCTTTAGCGGCGGCAAGTCGACCTCGAGCAGCTTCGAATCGGATTCGTCAACGTGCCCGTCTCCCTTATCGACCCGCTCCGAATCGGCGTTCTCGACCCGAATCTCGCTGAATTCGCCCTCGAGCTCGCTGTCGAACCAGACACGCGCCACGGGCGGGGAAGCGCTTACCGTCGATCCTACCCTGGGTTCCGAATGATCGGGAAACGCATGCCCCCGGGCCGCAGTCTGTACGCCCAGGTACACGAGACACGACAGGATAATGACGTTTAACACCTTCTTCATGGCTCCTGATCCCCTATCTGAAAATAGGCCTCCCCAAACTGTTCGGGAAGAGGTCATCGATGAATACGTGGAAAATGGCCAGGACCCCGACCCCGTCGCCCGAGTTGTCGTTGACCGGAATCTGCGCCTCGACCCCGAGCTGAATATATTTACCGAACCATATTATACCGGGGTTGATGAAGCCCTCCGTCTCCCCGCCGCTGCCCTCGTTCAGTGCTGTTTCGAACGGGAACTCAACGACCAGAATCATACGGTTCAAAGGCACGGGGAGTCCGACATCCTTCACGAAAGACTCTAGGTACTGAAAACTGTACTGGAGGGTGAACCCGTATTCGAACACGTCGGGCTCCTCGCTGTCGATCGTAAACGCGGGGCCGATCACTCCGGTGATCGCGAGCGGCCTCAGGAATTTCAGCGTCTCCGGCAGGTCGCCGAACCCCTTCCCGAAGAATAATCCGGGGGCGAGCGTCGTGAAATCATCCGCGTCAACGGAGCTGTCACCCGTGTGCCCGATCTCGGCATCCAGACCGATCGACATGATGGCCTCGTGCGGGGCGTTCGTTAGGAACTGATACTTAAGACCCAGCCCAAGGTTTGAAAACCCGTGCTGTGTTTTTTCTCCTTTAGCCTTTATAAACTCGTACGAATCTTCAATCGCAAAACCCAGGTGCGGCGTAATGCGTTTGGAATACTCGACCGAGAGATCGTAGTTCTGTTCGCCCTCCTCCTCTTTGAGATACCCGAATAGAAACGAAAACTCGTCTGACACGAACGGGTCTTCCACCGATAGCGTGGTGGGGAAAAAACGCTTGCCCGCATACCCGTGAGGCCAGGACGACGCCGGCATTGAAACTAAAACCAGCACAAAAGCGATTCCGCATAGCAGATGTAATTTGTATTTAATATGCAACATAGGACTCCTCCTCTACGCAATAATTCGCGGCGGTGAAATAATCTATCTCTCCGCAGCCAACTTCTTATTATTTGAGATGAAAAAAATGAGATTAAGAAATTGAGAAAGGAGGGGAACGGCCGGTGTTGCTTGAGATAACTAAATCGTATTTTACTTCCCGCTCATAAATACGAAGGAAGTCCATATCGGCGTTGTATGAAAAAAGATTATGACTGTTAAGACCGACTAGCTGACTGCTTTTGCTGAAAATGGCGGTCTGACCGAGACTCAACATAGACTGATTTCCGGGCGCGCTCGGTCCCGTAGAAAGCGAGGACGTCCCGAAGCCATGAGCCACTACGACGGCGCTCGAGCAGGGGACATTCACGAATTCAACGTTGGGAGATTCGTCCCGGGAGACTGAAAAGAGTATAAAAAATATAGCAATGACGGGGACAAGGAGGTATTTAGGGTGTGCAAATTTCAGATCACTGGCCATTGATAAGGTTTACATTACCATGGTTATGAAAGGGTTGCAAAGTGGGCCGATACGACGCTTAAGATATAGAATCTCTGAGAAATTCACTTGAGCCTGGGGTAAGAAAGGCGATTGCAATTACTTGCCGTGCAGGGATAAGTACGCGGCGTCCCCGAATGACTCGGTAATTTCAAGGCCGAGCTTGTGCGCCTTCAACATGGCGTCAAGCAGCGAGTCTTCAGAAACATCGAAGGGTTCGTTGTGAATGAACGGTAAGTCAACAGAGGCGCGGGCGATATTGCGGAGTGTCTCCATATCCTGCGCCGGGTCTAACGACATCTGACCCAGATGCGCCGGCAGGCCCACACTGGAAAAGAAAGCGCCGACTTTATGGGCCTCGTCGTCTTTTCCCTCGAGAACGAGATGCGTCATCAGCCCGATCGCAACCATTTCGCCGTGGAGGTAGTTTTTGTGAAGGGAGGGAATTACCGTAAGGCCCTGAGCGATACAGTGTGCTGCGGCCACACCGCAGCTTTCGAATCCTATTCCGCTCATGAGTGTGTTAGCCTCGACAATACGCTCGACAGATTCATTTACCTGCGAATCCCTTACGGCTTCGACAGCCTTAACGCCGCGGTCATAGAGAGTAGTTGCACATAGCTCGGCTATTGCGACAGAGGCTATAGTGGGGCGCGTGCCCAGTATAGCTTTGCCCTTCGGGTTCTGGTAACAGGTGCGCGCTTCATACCATGTAGCCATCGCATCGCCCATGCCGGATACGATGAAACGCACGGGAGCCTGAGCGGCGATTCTCGTGTCGACAACCACGAGGGCCGGGTTGAGCGGATAGAGCTCGACGCCCCGAAATTTACCGTCAGAAAAATATATCGCCGACAAGCCCGCGCACGGGGCGTCCGTCGATGCGGTCGTCGGACATACGACGGCGGGCACGGACAGGCGGTGAGCCACGCCCCTCCCCGTATCGAGGCACTTTCCTCCGCCGATCGCGACAACCGAATCGACCGGCGTTTTCACTTTCCTCAATAACTCAGTCACACGCTCGATTTCCTCGAAAGAACACTCCCCGGAAAATGTGACGAGGGTCCCGGCAATGCCCGAGCGTTTTAAGCTTTGTGTTATCATCTCGCCGAACCTTTTTTCCCCTCCTCCCGAGATCAGAACGGCGGCGTGCTTGCTGTGGATTAGCCCGAGGTATAGTCCGAGATCGTTCAGAACACCGTCTCCCTGGATGTACTTTTGCGGGGAATTCAAAACATTTGGAATGATTTTATTCACGCTTGCTTCGGCCGAGAAGACCTTGTCCGGCACGAACGGTTCGGGCGTTGAGGCGTCCGATTTCTTCACCTTTCCCATCGTTTCATCTCCCAATTTGAGACCGGCAAGTAACAAAGTTTTCTGAAATATAACATAACGAAGAAAGTAATAAACTTTGAAAATGCGGCGCTGTTTTGGTGTGCGCGGCGTTGGCTGCTGATTTTATTTTCTATATTTGAGAGGCCGTTGGCTAGTAAACATTTCTCGTTATTGAGGAAAGTTAAGTTCATTCTCGCCGTGAGGGTGTATACCCCTTCAATTCACCGATTGGGCTTCGGGTGCATATAAGATAGCCATAACAATACGAAACCGACGGCGGGGAGTATGATGTCTGTCGGCAGGACAAGCCCAACATTGCCGGGCGAGTAATTATGCGCGGCTATCATTTGATAGATATGGCCCCCCGCAGCGCCGAGCGAAAAGACGGCCGGAGGGATGTACGCGGCTACACGGAAGGGTAATCCCGCCCGGAACGCCAGCACGCCGACGATACCGATGCCGAGACTCGCAAAACCCACCTCCGCCTGAAACGGGCTGTCGGCCCAGCCGATAAAGCTCGCGGCCATCTCTCCGAAAAAAACGTGAAATACGAAATTGACCAGGTTGTTTATCCCTATCGCGAAAAGCATGTAATAAGAGAGCAGTGCCTCGGCGATCAAGTTCATAGAACGGGGCTTGGGTTTATTTATGATCGACAGGAATCCGGCAATCAGACCTATGATAAGGAGGGTCAGGAAATAATTCCCGACGACGAGGGTGATAATGTCTCTAGCCATGTCAAAATTCGTGGGACGGCATATAGTCAGCCGGGCCGACGTAAGAATATTAACGCAGTTCGTTCAAAAATAAAGGCGGGCGGAATCAGGCGGATTTCCGCCACTCGAGCAGCCGGTTATTAGCGGGCATCTCGTGGTCTTTTACGAGCTTAAGGCCTATTTTTTCCGCAAGTGAATTCACCCAGTCGAAATCGCGTATGGCGCTCTGGGGGTTTTGCCCGCGGAGCCAGGCGTCGAATTTCTCATTGCTCTCGCTCGTGTATTTCCCGCCGTAATTGAAGGGCCCGTATATGCAGAGTGTCCCGCCAGCCTTAAGCACGGGCTCCATGCCGTCGAACATGCACTCGACCTTGGACCCGGCCATTATGTGAAGCGTGTTCGCGGTAAAAATTGCGTCCGCTTCCCCGACGGGCCACATCGCGTCGGAGACGTTCAGCGCGACAGGCTCCTTTATATTAGGGAGCTTCGCCTCGTCGAACCAGAGCTTCATGCCCGGTATGTTATCAGGAAGGTCGGATGGCTGCCATATCAGATGGGGGAGGTTGCGCGCGAAGTGTACGGCGTGCTGGCCGGTCCCGCTCCCGATCTCCAATACGAGCGCGGCCCCGCTGAACGCTCCCTTTAATACACGGAGTATGGGCTCTTTATTGTTTTCGCAGGACTGGCTGAAGGGCTTTTCCATCGGAGCTTACAACTTACCAGCGCGTACCGGGTAAAAATCACTGACTGTATTTCTTCTCACGCTTTTGCTCGATCTCTCTTTTCGTAGCGGAGAGCTCGAATTTACGGAGCCTCTGGCTCAGGGGTGTGATCTCGACGAGCTCGTCCTCTGCGATAAACTCTATCGCCTGATCGAGGGACAGCGGTCTCGGGGGCCTCAGAACCACGGTCGTCTCTGCCGTGGAGCTCCTCATGTTGGTGAGCTTCTTCTCTTTCGTTATGTTCACGTTCAGGTCTCCGCTGCGGTTCCTTTCGCCTACGGTCATACCCTCATAGACGTCGGTCCCGATATCGACGAATAACTCTCCCCTGTCGGCCATCGAGAGGCACGCGTAGGTGGTTACCTTGCCGCTTCTGTCGGACACGAGCGCGCCCGTAGACCTCTGGGGGATGGGGCCATACCACGGCTCGTACCCTTCAAAGAGCGTATTGATGACGCCCGAGCCCTTTGTAAGTATCTGGAACTGGCTCCTGAAACCTATGAGCCCTCTGGACGGAATAAGGAACTCTATATCCACCCTTCCGTTCCCGTTGTTGCGGAGGTTTTCCATGCGCCCCTTCCTCGACGAGATTGCTTCGGTAATGGCTCCAACGAACGCCTCGGGCACGTCGACGAATATACGTTCGACGGGCTCTGTAACCTTTCCGTTCTCCATCCTTGTCAGCACCCGGGGCTTTGAGACCATGAATTCATACCCTTCCCGTCTCATCATTTCTATAAGGACAACCATCTGAAGCTCTCCGCGCCCCGATACTTCAAACGCGTCGGCCCTCTCCGTCTCCTTGACTTCGATGGCGACGTTCCCGAGCTTCTCCCTGAGGAGCCTGTCCCGCAAGTGGCGGGAGGTGAGGAATTTCCCCTCCTTGCCCGCGAAAGGGCTGTTATTGACGTAGAAGATCATCGATATGGTGGGCTCGTCAACCTTTATGCGCTCGAGCGGTACGGGGTTCTCGAGGTCGGATATCGTATCGCCGATCTTGACGTCATCCTCGCCCGCTATGGACGCAATATCGCCAGCTTCGACCCGCTCCACCTGCGTTTTCTGGAGACCGCTGAATGTGTACAGGACTGAAATCTTGATTGGGGTGTTAACTCCCGCTTCGCCGCAGAGGGTATAGCTTTTGTTGGACTCCAGCAACCCGTTCATGAGCCTCCCTATCGCTATCCTTCCCACGTAATTGTCGTAATCGAGGTTCGTAACCAGGAATTGCGTAACGGTGCCGTCCCCGATCTCGGGGCCTGGTATCGCTGAAATTATAGTATCGAAGAGCGGGAGCAGGTTAGTAGAATCCTCCCCCAGGTTATGCCGGGCGGAGCCTATCTTGGCGTTGGTGTAAATAATCGGGAATTCGATCTGCTTCTCGTCCGCGTCGAGCTCTATAAAGAGGTCGTACACCTCGTTAATTACCTCGGCGGGGCGGGCGTCGCTCCTGTCTATTTTGTTTATGACAAGTATTATGGGGAGCTTCTTCTGAAGCGCCTTCTTTACGACGAAACGCGTCTGGGGGAGCGGACCTTCGCTTGCATCGACGAGAAGAAGCGCGCCGTCAACCATGTTGAGGCTCCTCTCAACCTCGCCGCCGAAATCGGCGTGCCCGGGGGTGTCCACTATATTGATTTTTATGCCTTGATAGAGGACCGCGGTGTTTTTAGCCATAATTGTAATACCGCGCTCCTTCTCCAGGTCCATAGAATCCATAACCCTTTCCGCAACGACCTGATTCTCGCGGAATACGCCGCTCTGCCTGAGCATGGCATCGACGAGGGTCGTTTTACCGTGATCGACGTGTGCTATGATCGCAATATTTCTGATATTTTCGTTTCTCATATAGATTTATTCAGTCTCCTCAGTACTTAACGAATATTCATATATAAATGCAGATGTTAAATATACACTACCGTGAGAGATATGCAGGAAATCCGGAAAATCCGCCGTCCCGAAAGAGAGTTGCTCAATTCTAGCTTTTACCGGAATTTAAAACAGTCAGCCGCTAACCCTTTTAATTAATTTAACCATGCCGGGCGGTTTATTCAACGCCGCGCTCCGCATCGCGCATGCCCTTTATTAGCACGGCTCTGAGATCTATTGCCTGCGATCGACCTTCTAACGCCGCCTGCGAAATTTGCTCCTCTATAACCAAATAGATGCGATCCGGATGACGGTTTTTTACGTATAACCAGTAAGACGCAGTTCTAACCCGAACAACGCCTGATACTTTTTAAGGCAAACCCTCCCGCTCGGGCGTCTCATTACGTCCCCGACAGCGAATCACGGCTTGGCATTATATATAATCAATATATTATATATATCTATGCTGCGTTACGCTGCAATATTTATTCGTCGATTCGAAATAATTTCCTGATAACGAGATCCAAAAAATATTGTCCCCCGTATAAATATTCAAATTCACAAATTTTAAGGAGGTGCAGAAATGCACAAGACATTCAAAAAGCTTTTCATGCTGCCGATAACGGTGGCGGTTATTACTGTAGCCGGATTAACTGCGACTGCCGACACGACTGTTATGGTCGGCGGAGAGGACATGTATCCCACGAAGGATATAGTAGACAACGCGGTCAATTCACCCGACCACACGACGCTCGTAGCTGCGGTAAAGGCTGCGGGGTTAGTAGAGACTCTTAAAGGACCGGGCCCGTTCACGGTGTTCGCTCCTACGAATGACGCGTTCAAGGATCTTCCGGACGGAACTGTTGAGACGCTGCTCAAGCCGGAGAACAAGGACGCGCTGACGAAAGTCCTCACCTACCACGTCGTACCGGGACGCCTCACGTTCGATGCGCTCGTCGAGAAGATTAACGCAGGCAACGGAAAGGCCGAGCTCAAGACCGTAAGCGGAGACACGCTGACGGTATGGATGAACGGTCCCCACAATATCGTTATTAAGGACGAAAAGGGCGATGTAGCAGACATATCCACTTATGATGTAATTCAGTCAAACGGTGTTATCCAGGTTATAGATACGGTTCTACTGCCAAACTAAACCGATACCGTCATAAATAACAGGGCGCTCGGAGAAAGTCTCGAGCGCCCTTATCGTTTCGGCGAAAGGAATTAACGATTAGAATGACGGCAGGATGGGGGACATAAGTTCGATTAAGACATATCATACCCCGCTACGTATTATTTTATGAGAGGTCAGCTATATACTCTCACTGCCCGAACCGGACGAAAGTCTTATGTCAATTACTAACTAAAGTCTAATTGTAATATGACCGGGTCCCATTTAACATTTACAGGTGGAAAACGGTCATTCCCATAACAAGGTAATCAAGCTGGGCGAGCTTACAGCAGGTCCCGAGGCCTCGACAAGTGTATTGAGGCGCTCGACGAGGCTCCCGTACTATCAAAAACTTAAGTACGGACTCCTGAACGGAAAAACCGGGAGGGGAGATGAGAACCTGTTTTTTCAAGGCGTCACCTTTAACATTTCAGAGCACGGTATCGGAATGGAAGGGACTAAGGGTTTCCCCCCTAATTTTAAAATAGAGGGGATCCTATTCGCCGGAGAGAAGACAATAAGGTTCGAGGGTACCATCAGGTGGCTCTATCACTCGAATTCCGAGAAATGGTATATGGGGATCGAAGTTTCCGGCCGAAGGGAAGAAATCAACGAAATCTATTCAGCTATCTCCGGGACGAGCGATTTCGGATCATGATTCCGCTAGTCGATACGGCATGGGCGATCTAACTCTTCAATATCGCCTTCTCGTTTATTTCGCTGAATTTAGACTTGATCTCATTTACCCTGATGCTGGACTCGGACAACTTTTGCTTCTCCATCTTATAGAAATTCCTTAGCGGCGAAAGGGAGTCGTTCACCTGAATTTTAATCCCGCTGAAGTCTCTCTCCAGCTGGGAGCTCACCCCCGATATCATCTCTTCAATGAGCGCGTCGACCTTGCCGCTGAATTCCTTCACGGCGTCCCTCCTCTTTTTGGGGAGAATGGCAAATGCAGTCGCCATAACGGCGACGGTCGCCAGGATACCGGTGATATCGACAAGCAGCGACGAAAAAGCGGATACGACCGCGGCCCCTATTGCGAGGGAACCCACCTGAACGCCCAGCACCGAGGCCACCGCCCCTCTCGCGGAATCGACGAGGTTGCCGCCCAGGGTTGCGGGGTCTATCGCTTTTCTCTTCGTTTCGAGCTCGCTCCTCACGGTATCCACGAGCCTCGTCCTGTCGTATATAAAGCCGGTAGTGACGTTCGAGGACTCGGCCCTTATCGATTTGTTATAAAACTCGATCGTGCTGTCAAGCAGTGTCCGCGCAGACTTTTCCGTCCACATGACCATCGCGTCCAGGTCCTTTTCGAGCTCGGACACCGTCTGACGGGAAACCCTGTACTCGAACTCCTTCGCGATCTTCTGTTTGCTCATTAGCTTGAAGATATTTGTGAACCTTATCAGCTCGTCTATATACTCTATCCCCCTCGTCTTAAATTCGAGGAGCCTGCTCCTTATCCTTTCGGTAAATTGAGAGGAATTCTCCACAATCTCATCCTTCATCGCGTCGAGCTTCTTCTCGAATTCCCCGAGCCTCTGCATATCTTCTGAAATCCTGTTGATGTGTCCGTCGAGCGCTCTTTCCGTTTCCGCGCAAAGGCTGACGGCGAATTCCGAGGTCGCCCGGATCTTCATCTTTATACGCTCTTCTTCGCTCAGAGTGCTGAATATGTATTTCTCAAGCCCTTCGAAACCGCTTCTCGCGAATAAAGTCCCCATCGGAAGCGGCCCTGCCCTCACAGGCGAATTTCGCGGAAACGGGTATCAGGTGCGGTTTTATTCCGAACGAACGTTCGAGCTCTCCTTCGGCGTGGCGTATCAGTGAATTGAGCTCGTCGTCGTCCTTCGCGATGTCTATTTTGTTCAAAAGGAAAACAATATTTTTTAACCAGCTCTCTTTAATAAATTTGATCAGCTTGGCTTCGCTTCCGGTTACGGCGCGTTCGGCCCCGATCGTAAAAAACACGATGTCCGCCTTCGGAATATAATCCTGAGTAAGCCGCTCGTGCTGCTCTATCGTAACGTTGGTGCCCGGGGTATCGACGATGAATAGCCCCTTCAGTCTGTCCTGGGGAACCGAGATGACCCGGCACCCGTTTTCAACTTTCTCAGCGTCGAGCTCACCGTGCTTTATCACGGTTATCTCGCCCGTCGTAGGCGTAATGCCTTTCGGGAGGATGTCCTGCCCCAGAAGGGCGTTGATAATGGACGATTTGCCCGTGCTGAACTCCCCTATAAAGACCAGGGAGAATAGATTGTCCAGGCTCTCGCGGACTGAATTTAACCTGTTCTCAAGCTCTGTGTCCGAGAGCTCCTTTATCTCGGCAAGGAGGGATTGAAGGAGCAGCTTCTCCTCGAGCACGATCTTCGAGTACTTGTCATCCAGTATCTGCATATCCGGTCCGTACCTCAATTATAACCAACAAAGCATGCTATGAATATTTCGGGCCCCAGAGGAGGTTCTCCGGTCCCACGTATCGACTTGTAAATATAACGGCAGGCAGTAAACTCAGTAAAATACAGTTATGAGAATATAATGCAGCGAGAGAACGACGATAGGGATAGCAAAGAATCCGATATTGAGCTACGCCGCAGTCGCATTTATAGTTACGGCTCTACTTTCCACATCAGCCGTCTGCCCCGGATTGACCATATCGGCTAATGCTAAGAAAACCGAACCCATGACCGGCCGAAATAGACTCAAGAACGAAAAGAGCCCATACCTGCTCCAGCACGCCGACAACCCCGTCGACTGGTACCCGTGGGGACAAGAAGCGTTTGAAAAGGCCGCCCGCGAGGACAAGCCGATTTTCCTTTCCATCGGATACTCGACCTGTCACTGGTGCCATGTGATGGAGCACGAATCGTTCGAGGACCCGGAAGTTGCAAAACTGATGAACGAGTCTTTCGTCTCGATCAAGGTCGACCGGGAAGAGAGGCCCGACATAGACAACGTATACATGACGGTATGTCAGCTCCTCTCCAAAGGCGGGTGCGGATGGCCTCTGAATATTATCATGACACCCGACAAGAAGCCGTTCTTCGCGGGGACCTATCTCCCGAAAGAAACGCGGTTCGGTCGTATAGGCATGGTCGAGCTCGTACCCAGGATAAGGGAGGTATGGGAAAAACAGAGGGATGAAGTTCTGAAGTCCGCGGACAGCATCACTTCGGCGGTGAAGCAAGCAACCGACCTGTCGCAGGACTCCGCGGGAAACGACCTCGGTCCGGCGACGCTGACGGCCGGCTACAACCAGCTCCTGGGCAGATTCGACGAGACGAACGGAGGGTTCGGGACGGCGCCCAAATTCCCGACCGCCCACAACCTCCTTTTCCTCCTCCGGTACTGGAAACGGACAGGCGACGGGCAGGCGCTTTCCATGGTGGAGACGACCCTCGGCGCGATGCGGAAAGGCGGTATCTACGATCACGTCGGATTCGGATTCCACCGCTATTCGACTGACCCCAGATGGTTTCTTCCCCACTTCGAAAAAATGCTGTACGACCAGGCGATGCTCGCCCTGGTTTACACGGAAGCCTATCAGGCCACAGGTAAAAAACAGTATGAGGAAACGGCGCGGGAGGTCTTCGCATACGTAATGAGGGACATGACGGCGCCCGAAGGAGGATTCTATTCAGCGGAAGACGCGGACAGTGAAGGCGTAGAGGGTAAGTTCTATGCATGGTCCGCCGAAGAAATAATTGCGGTCTTGGGAAAGGAAGACGCAGAGCTGATAATGAAAGCGTATAACGTGGATAAATCCGGGAACTTCAGCGAAGAGGCATCCGGGGAAAAAACCGGCTCGAATATTCTCTATCTCAAGAAACCTGTGCAAGAGCTTGCGCAGTCGTTCGGAATGAGCGCTAAGGCGTTCGGGGACAGAATAGAAGAGTCGAGGAAGAAGCTTTTCGAGGAAAGGGAAAAGAGGGTGCACCCGCATAAGGACGATAAGGTTCTGACAGACTGGAACGGATTGATGATCGCGGCCCTCTCACGAGGCTCAGGCGTCTTCAGCGAGCCCCTCTACAGCGATGCTGCGAGGCGCGCCGCGGACTTCGTGCTTGACAAAATGAGGGACGGCAAAGGGCGTCTGCTGCACCGCTGGAGGGACGGTGAAGCGGGGATAGGGGGGAGCGTCGACGACTATTCTTTTTTTATCTGGGGCTTGCTTGAGCTGTACGAAGCCACATTCGACTTCAAATATCTGAAGGCCGCGCTCGACCTTCAAACCGATATGACGGAACTATTCTGGGACGAGAAGAACGGCGGCTTCTATTTCACATCACATGGGGCGGAAGAACTGATATCGCGTCAGAAAGAGGTTTATGACGGCGCGATACCCTCCGGCAACTCGGTCGCGATGCTGAACCTTCTCAAGATCGGAAGGATAACGGGAAACACGTCCTATGACGATATGGCCGCGAGGCTCGCGAGAGCGTTTTCGCACACGGTGGAGGGGGCTCCGATGGCTTATACGCAGCTCCTTTCGAGTCTCGATTTCGCGATAGGCCCGTCATATGAAGTAGTGGTAGTGGGGGACGCGAGGTCGCCGGACACGAAAGAAATGCTGGACGCGCTCAGAAAGCAGTTCAACCCGAATAAAGTGCTCCTGTTCAAAGGTGCCGGCAGCGAATCCGGCATCACGGACGTAGCGGAATTTACCAGGGGGCAGTCTTCAATCGACGGGAAAGCGACCGCATATGTTTGTTTAAACTATATCTGTAACCTTCCGACGACGGATTTGCATAAAGCGCTCGAGCTTCTCGCTAAATAGATAATATGATCGCTTATCACAATATTTCGCCGCAATGAAAACATGATTGATATTCTATTTCCGATTATGAACAATTTACAGAAAACAAAAGTTGCTTTTCAGTCGTGCGGTCTTATAATTTTATTTTCTCTTGAATAACGATCGTTGTCCGGCGTAATTTCTTTTCGAGCTTTAATTGTCGAAAGGAGTATGTGTTAAAATATTACATGAGTTTATTAAAGTGAGGTGAAAGCGATGGAAGAAAAGAAAGTTAGTAAAAGAGGTAAAAGAAAAATAAAAGACCTCGTTGACATGCTCGAAGACCCGGAAAACTCCGGCTACATAGGCGGGGATTATGAGGATATGATGGAACTGCTCGAGCAGGAGCTGGCGGAATCTGAAGAAGATGAAGATCAGGAAGAAAAAGAATGAAAGCCGGCTCGTTTTTCAAATTCACCCTTTCTTAAATAAACCATAAGCACAGAAATAGCGGCAGGAGTGATTCCGGAGATCCTGCCGGCCTGCCCCAAAGACCCGGGACGCACCTTTGACAGTTTTTGCACTATCTCTTTTGACAATCCGGGGATGCTGTCGTAAGAGAAATCAAGCGGTATAGTCATGTTTTCGAGTTTCTTGAATCTATCGATCTGCTCGAACTGTCTTTTGATATACCCTTCGTATTTAACTTCCATTTCAATCTGTATTACGTATTCATCATTTACAGGGCGCGTGTATTCACCGCCGCTGACCAATTCCAGCTCGCCGCAGGTGATTTCAGGTCTTCTCAAAATCTCCTTAAGCGACTGCGGCTTTTTCAGCGGGGAGGAACCGAGTCTCGACAACATTTCGTTGACTCCCGCGCTCGGCATGACCTTAATATTCTCGAGCCTCCGGAGCTCATCAACGATAGCGTTCTGCTTTATCCGAGACTTCACGTACATTTCCTCGCTTAATAATCCGATCCTGAACCCTTTTTCGCCGAGCCTGACGTCGGCGTTATCCTCTCTCAGCAGGAGGCGGTATTCGGCCCTCGAGGTGAACATCCTGTAAGGCTCGTCGACGCCTTTTGTCACAAGGTCGTCGATCATGATGCCGATGTACGATTCGGAGCGGTCAAGAACGAGCGGCTCTTCCCCCTTTACGCGCAGCGCCGCGTTTATGCCCGCTATGAGCCCCTGACTCCCCGCTTCCTCATACCCGGTAGTGCCGTTTATCTGTCCCGCGAAGTAGAGGTTATCGACAATCTTTGTCTCGAGCGTGGGCTTTAACTGGACGGGATCGACGAAATCGTATTCGACCGCGTAGCCCGGCCTCATGATTTCGGCGTCAGAGAGCCCGTCGATGGTCCTCACGAGCTCATACTGGACTTCGAGAGGAAGGCTCGTGGAGATACCGTTCGGATAGATTTCATAAGTATTGGCGCCCTCGGGTTCGAGAAATATCTGGTGCCTGTCCTTATCGCGGAACTTGACCACCTTGTCCTCAATCGAGGGGCAGTACCTGGGCCCGACCCCCTTTATCTCCCCCGAGTAGAGCGGAGACTTGTGGAGGTTCTCCATTATCACGCGGTGCGTGTTTTCATTCGTGTATGTGATATAGCAGGGCATCTGCTCCCTCGTTATAGAACCGCCGGAGAAAGAAAAGGGTATGGGATTCTCGTCCCCGTGCTGAGGCTCGAGCATCTCCCACTTAATGGTTCTGCCGTCAAGCCTGGGAGGTGTCCCCGTCTTGAGCCTGCCCACCTTAAACCCGAGGCTTCCGAATGAATCCGAGATGCCGATCGCCGCGGCCTCCCCCGCCCGCCCCGAGGAAATCTTTGTAGTCCCGATGTGTATCAGCCCGTTCGGAAACGTCCCCGGCGTTACTACGACCGCATCGGAGTAGAAATGCTCGCCGAGCGTCGTTTTCACCCCGACCACCCCGCCGTTTGCGACGAGGAGGCCTTCAGCCATCCTCTGTTTGATGTCCAGGTTCTTCCGGGCCTCGAGCGCGCTTTTCATATATGCTCTGTATGCCTGCCTGTCTGCCTGGATCCTTGTCGCCTGGACAGCGGCCCCCTTTCGGGTATTCAGCCGTCTGAACTGAATGGCCGCGTAATCAGCGGCTTTCCCCATTTCTCCGCCCAGGGCGTCGATCTCCTTTACGAGGTGCCCCTTACCGACTCCTCCGATAGAGGGATTGCACGACATAAGCCCGATGGTATCGATATTAGCGGTCAGAACCAGGGTGCGGCACCCCATTCTGGACGCAGCGAGAGCGGCTTCGCATCCGGCGTGCCCGGCCCCTATAACGATCACATCGCAATTCACAGGATATTCTATGCCCAAATTGATGCCCCCTTAAAATTCCATAAGAATTGTAAATAGTTAAATAGGAACCGTCAATTCTCGGCGCCGACTTTGGAATATAAAGGCATAGATGGTAAAATGGTTTCTCATCCTTCCGGGAGTAAAAGCTCTGTGTCCAGGACAATAGAGATATTTGAACGTGTGGAAAGAAAGCTGAGAGAAAAGCCCGCCGAATTCATCGCGATAGGCGCTGTCTATAAGTTCTTGATCAACGGCCCCGAGGGGGGGACGTGGATCATAGACCTGCGGGAAGAAACCCTGGGCGTAAGGGAAGCTGACGAGGATGCGGAGTGTACGATCCATATCCTGGATGTGCATTTTATCGACCTATTCACCGGCAAGCTGCCCCCCGAAAGCGCGCTCCTCACGGGAAAGATAAAACTCTCGGGAAACGTTCTCCTGGCCATGAGGTTCGCGGAACTACTAAAGAAGTGACTTGGGCGGCGCCGCAGGCGCGGGTATGAGAAATACTCTAAGGTGTTTAGCACCAGCCCCCGGTCAGTATCCGTATCTCTCAAGGCGGCCGGCTATATCAACGGAATAGGACTTGAGCTCCGGGTCGTTAAGAAAAGCAAAACCCCTGGATTTGTTAACCTCGGCCGCGGCTTTTTCAATCTCGCTCTTACCGGCTCCGAGACCGCAAAAATCGGCCAGAGTGTTCAAGACATCGCCGGGATTTTCGAGAAAATATTCATATTTGATTTCAACGGCATTCTCCCCGAGCATCTCCACGTGCCCGCGCGCTTCTGTCATATATTCCTCCCACAGGATAAACCCCTCGTCGAGGGAGGCGCCCCTCAAATCCACGAACACCCGTCTGCCCCCTATGAACTTCCGCATCAGGTAATACCAGTAAACGGGTCTGTATGCGGCGTGTTTATCCTTGAGCCGCAGGAGCCCCTTCGCCCTCCGCGTCCTTAGGCTGTTTATTATGTCGAGCGGGTGGCGATAAATATGGATTACTTTCGCCCCGGGGAAAATGTCGAGCCAGAATGGCAGGGTGAATGTATTTCGTGGGTCCTTCCAGCCCCAGGGGATATCGAGCCCCGCGGGCGTCCCGTAGCGGATATATTTCCCTAACCCCAGGTATGAGATAGCGCGCGGCGTCTTCATAACATATTTCATAAAATCGCCGAACAGAGACCTGGCTTCCCGGTCCTGGAGCAGGTGCTTAATCACGCCCGGGTTTTCGAGACCCCCGCTGCACTGAGTCAGAAGCCAGTCGTTCAAGTCCCGGAAGAACAAGGCCTCGTGGTTATTCGTAACCCTGCTCCCGACGAAGAGCCCGAGATTGCCGAGCATGCGTGTGAGCATGCTTGTGCCTGAACGACTCATTCCGATGATGATTACTGGAGGGAGGGCGCTCATTTCAATGTGAAATTATACTACATGTGGCGTAATAACAATGGTCCTGCACAGAACTCTCGAAGCGGGCGGGTTTGAGGGCGGATAGACCTCCGCCTGTGAGCGTTGCAATTGCAGGGAATGATACACGCGGCAGCGATAGCGGGAATTAACGGGCAAGAAAGCTTCTGAGAATCTCACCCATTTCGGAAGTGGCCAGCTTCTCGAGGGCCCTTTTCTCTATCTGCCGAATCCTCTCGCGCGTAAGATCGAACCTTCTGCCGATCTCGTCAAGGGTGTACGTGGAGTCCTGATCGATCCCGAACCTGAGCCTAATTATCTCTTCTTCTCTCGAAGTAAGAATATTAAGCGCATCCCTGATCTCATGGGTCAGCGCAGTATTAGCCATGACCGAGTCCGGCGCGGGAGAGTTGTCGTCGGAGATAAAATCGAGCAGAGTGGTTTTCTCCCCGTCCAGTATCGGGGTATCGAGCCGCGCGGCATCGTTCGTAGACTCGAGAATCCTCTTTACTCCCTCGACCGATATGCCGGCAACTTCAGCTACCTCATCGGGCAGAGGCTTTCTTCCAAGCTCCTTATGGAGCATGGAGCTTATCCTGTAAACCTTGCTTGCCTGCTCCAGCACGTAGACAGGGACCCTGATGGTTCTCGTCTGATCGAGAAGGGCCCGAGAGATCGCCTGATGTATCCACCAGGAGGCATAGGTCGAAAATTTATAACCCTTTGTATGGTCGAACCTCTCGACCGCCCTCATGAGGCCTACATTGCCTTCCTGTATAAGATCCGTCAGAGGGAGTCCGCGCCCCATGTACCTTTTCGATATGCTTACGACGAGCCTGAGGTTAGCTTTGACGAACCTTTCCTTGAGCTCGCAAGCCCGCTCGGAATATACCTTTACGAACGCCAGAAGACTCTCTATCCTCTTGGTGAGATCCTTTTCGGTAATCACGGGTTTCCCGTTCGTTTTCCTGACCGTGAAGGCTTCTTTCTTCTTAGACAACTTTTGAATATTGAACGTGAGCTCTCTTGACTTCGATTCGCATTTCTTAATCTGGGCGGAAACCTCTATTTCCTCTTTCGCGGTCAGGAGGGATTCAACGGCCATATCCTTGAAATAAACGTAAAGAAGCCTGAACTGTTCGTCCGGGGTCCATTCTTCAGGCTCCTGGTCTTCGACAACGGTATTGTCCTCGAGCTCAAAGCCGAAGTCCGACTCTTCGCTCTCGATGATAGCATCGTCCCTAAAGCCCAGAGATGAAAATGATTCTTCTTCCTGATCGTTATAGTTTTCTATGGCTTCTATTTCCGGAGCTGCGTGCTCAACCTCTCTGAATTTTGCCGATTTCATTCTCACACCCTTCCTGGATAAGTAAAATATTGTGAATTGTATTGCTTTTTAAAGCCGACAGCTCCTCAACTATATTAATATACGGTTCGAGGGGTTTATTGTCAAGCAAATTCTTCGCATATGCAAAATTACGCATGTTGCATATATTATGCAATAATCTAAGAGGATAACATGAAACAGCCGGAATCCTAATACGCAGAAGCTAACAAAATATCGTATTTAGTTTTATACATAAAACCGGCACATTGACTATTCATTTTTACCCCAAGATTCGTTGAACACCGTCTTGCTCCCGAGGGATTCGACGTATGCTTCCTTTCCGACACTCTTCTTAAAGATAGCTGATTGGTTCCAGGCCTGCTCGATAGTGCCGTATTTGCCTATTTTGACAAGGTTCCACTTCTCGCCCTTTGAATTTTCCACCTCGACGGTATACGCGCCGAATCCTTTACCGCGATATTCATTTACGGCTTTCTCCGCATCCGCTTTATTCGCGAATGCCCCTACCTGGAGCGTGTATCCCTTTTTTGGCGCTTTTCCAGCTTTGGTCTCATCCGCCTTTACCTGGTCCGGAGCAGGGGTTTCAAGCTTGACCGGAGCCGCATTATCGACAGCTGCCGCCTCTCCCGACATCTGCGCGGGATCGATCGAAGTCAGCCCGGGGTCCGTTTTAGCATCCTCACCGGGAGCGGTTACAGACAATCTGGGTTCAGCTGCGATCATCTCCCGGGAAATCTTATTATCCTCCGATAACACGGCCTCTCCATTATCCGTGGTATCCGCGCTGCCGGCAGTAATCTCGCTCTTATCGATTATCGGTTCGGTATCCGTTTCATACCTTACGGTGTTCTTAACCGCCGGGCTCTCCTTTTTCGCCTGCGAGGGCCGCTCCCCGGCTGAATACATATCGTCGACCTTTGTTCCCACGTAGACGCCTACGAGGAATACAATGAGAAATGTCAGAAAAGTCCAGAACCCGCCGCCGAGGCCGCGCCTTCTTCTTCCCGAGTTAGCAATCATCAATTTCGGTTTAAGCTCTCTCATGCCGAGTACGTTACAGTCCATGCCGAAGGGGGGATTTGAACCCCCACGAGCTTGCACCCACTGGATCCTGAATCCAGCGCGTCTACCAAGTTCCGCCACTTCGGCTATTTACAATTTCTATAGACCCTTAACAAACAATCTTATCATACATAATCATCAGACGCTAGTGGGTATTCACTAAAAAGTATCCGCACTCTCCCCTTATTATTACTTTTTTCAGGAAACCTTTCGTCCCCCAAGCTTTCCATCAGAGCTATTTAACCATAGAGCGGAGACGTTTAAAGGGTCAGAGGTCTCCCCAGGAGACTATCTGTTCCGGGACGATTTTAATGACGGGCAGGCCGGCGCTCTCAAGACCCATTTTTTTATATTGCCGGTATTTTTTACTGAGGAGCCCCAGCGAGTTCCGATACTCTTCGCCGCTCTCCATCACCCCGGCTTGCCCATGAATAATTACGTAATAAAGCCTGCTCCAGTCCTCATAATATCCATCGATGACAAGGGATACGCGCGGGTTCGACAGGATGTTTTTAATCCGTTTCAATTCCCCGCCCGGGACACTTTTGGGCTTCTTGTCGACGGGGGTGAAAACGAACCGCCCGTCGTATACGAAACAGACGGGCACCACGAGCGGCCTCCCGGACCCGTCCGCTGTCGCCATCCTGGCTACCCTGGCCGAGCGTATGACCCCCTCTTCTCTATCCTCAGGTATCGCCGTCAATCCGCACCTTCCGATCCCGCCGCCCAAACTTGAATTCTCATTTATCTATTTTATAATACCTTGTTTTTTATCAGGGCATCGTGATTTTATAATTTCATGTGAGATCAAATGGACAATGCGAAGATTTTTTGCGGGACTTCGAACGTTCCCCTTGCGAAGGCTGTATGTAAGTACCTGGACGTTCCCCTCGGGAAAGCTGAAGTAAGGAGATTCAGCGACGGGGAGCTGTTTGTCGAAATATCGGAGAGCGTGCGCGGTTCTCATATATTCGTAATCCAGTCGACCTGCCCACCGGTGAACGAACACATTATGGAGCTGCTCGTCATCACCGATGCGCTGAAAAGAGCGTCCGCCAGGGCGATAACCGCGGTCATACCATACTATGGATATGCGAGACAGGACAGAAAGGTCCAGCCGAGAGCGCCGATCTCGGCCAAACTCGTTGCGGACCTCATTACCACCGCCGGGATAAGCAGGGTCGTCACAGTGGACCTGCACGCGGGGCAGATACAGGGGTTTTTCAATATCCCTGTTGATCACATATACGCGACACCCGTATTCATCAATTATATAAAAGATAAGTTCAAGAAAGATGAAATGGTTATAGTCTCGCCCGACGCCGGGGGTATGGAGAGGGCGAGGTCATATGCGAAAATCCTCGATTCCGGACTCGCGATGACGGACAAAAGACGTCCAAACCCGAACGAAGCAGAGATCATGAACGTGATAGGGGACGTCGAGGGTAAAGCCGTAATCCTCGTTGACGACCTCGTGGACACCGCCGGGACAGCCATACAGGCGGGAAAAGCACTATTCAGAGAAGGGGCGAAAAGCGTAACCCTTTGCTGCACGCACGGAGTCCTTTCAGGAAGCGCCATTGAGAAAATAAAGAATTCCGACCTCGAGGAAATTATAATTACCGACACTATAGCGCCTTCGGAAAATACCGCAGGATGCGATAAAATCAGGGTAATAAGCATTTCGAACCTCCTCGGAGAGGCGATAAAGAGAATAGCGAAAGGCGAGTCGATCAGCAGCCTGTTTAACTAAAAAATAAGGAGCTTGCAAAATGGCACAGAACACATTAGAAGTATCGGTAAGGCAGAAACCCGGAAAAAGCGGGGCAAAGGAAGTCAGGAGAGACGGGAATATACCGGCGATTCTATACGGGAAAGGCACCGAACCCACAATGTTAGCCGTAAACCCGGCCGCATTGAAGCAGGCGCTCTCGACCGAAGCGGGGGAAAACACCCTTCTCGAGTTAACTTTCAATGACGGATCGAAGGAAACGAGGAAGTTATCCCTTCTCCGCGATATTCAATACGACTTCCTGACCAGCAAGCCGATCCACTTCGATTTTCAGGCTCTCGATATTAACAAGAGGATAACGGTAAACGTTCCGGTAAAGATAGTCGGAAAGGCTAAGGGAATAAAAGAAGGGGGCATATTGGAAGAGATCCTCCGAGATATCCCGGTCGAATGCCTGCCTAAAGACATCCCGAACTCCTTCGAAATCGACGTGACGGACCTCGACATCGGCCATTCCATACACGTAAGCGCCCTCAAGGTCTCCGAGGATTTCAATATCCTGAAAGACGACGACGAGACCATTGTTACGATATTAGCGCCCAAGCTGGAAGTAGAGGCTGCTCCGGTTGTCGCAGAGGTAACAGCGGAGAAAGCGGCTGAAGGCGAGGAGAAGAAGGAAGGCGGAGAAGAATAGTTAAAGGAAATGATATTAGTGGTCGGTCTGGGAAACCCAGGAAGCGAATATGCTTCCACGAAGCATAACCTCGGATACTTGACCGTGGACGAGCTGGGGAAAAGGGTTGGAATCGAATTAAAAAAGAAAAAGTTCAAAGGCATATTCGGGGAAGGGATTCTAAACAACGATAAGCTGCTTCTTCTGAAGCCGGAGACATATATGAACCGGAGCGGCGAATCGGTTTCAAGCGCAGTCAACTTCTATAATATTCCGGTTGAAAATATCATTGTCATCCACGATGAGCTGGACCTGCCGACAGGGGCATTGCGTATCAAGGCAGGGGGAGGGAGCGCCGGGCACAAAGGCGTAAACTCAATCATCGGAGAGCTCGGCAGCAAGGATTTCATCAGAATCAGGATAGGGATAGGGAAACCCGGAAAGAAAACCGCTACAGTTTCGCACGTGCTTTCTCAATTCAAGAGGAAAGAGAGTGAAATCGTAATGGAATCCGTTAGCAGGGCGACCGACGCGGTTTTTGAGATCGTTCAACACGGGCTTGGGTCAGCGATGAACAAGTTCAATATCAGGCCGGAGAGCGGAGACGAATCGAGTCAGCCGGATAACGGCTAAATTACAGGAGACGCTATAAAATGGGAGAATCAATAGCATCATTCTTCGGAATCGTAATAGGATTATTAGTCCTGGGTTATGCCTTTATAGTCTATCGCGAGATAAAGGCTCTTCCCGAAGGCAATGACAAGATGAAGGAAATCGCGGCGGCAATTTCCGAGGGGGCGATGGTATTTTTAAGCCGCGAGTACCGGATTATCGGGATATTCGTTGTTATCGTCTTCGCCCTGCTCGCAATTTTCATCAACCTGAATACCGCTATAGCCTATGTCGGAGGCTCGGTATGCTCCCTGACGGCCGGATTTTTCGGAATGAAGGCAGCGACTAAAGCCAACGTTAGGACAGCCCACGCGGCGGCCACGGAAGGACAGGGGAAAGCACTCGCAGTCGCATTCAAGGGCGGGAACGTAATGGGTCTCTCGGTGGCGGGCATCGGTCTCCTGGGTCTCTCCGCAGCGTTTGCTCTCGGCATAGGTCTCCCGTCAAACCCGGGTGACGCGGCCGGGATTGCGCTTTTCGCTCAGAAGTTCGGGGGCATAATAGGCGGTTTCGCGATGGGCGCGAGCTCCGTTGCGCTCTTTGCCAGAATAGGCGGAGGCATATATACAAAGGGCGCCGACGTGGGCGCGGACCTCGTCGGTAAAGTGGAAGCCGGCATTCCGGAAGACGATCCGAGAAACCCGGCGACGATTGCCGACAACGTGGGGGACAACGTGGGGGACGTGGCGGGGATGGGAGCCGACCTGTTCGAATCCTATGTCGGCGCGGTTGTCGCAACGATCGTCATCGCCGCCAGTTACGGTAAAAATGAAATCGCACTGATGGCCATACCAATAATCCTAATAGCCATAGGCAGCTTCTCGTCAATAATAGGCGCCAAGAGCGTCGAATGGATGAAAGACCTCGAACCCCAATTGGTCCTGAGGCGGGCAACTTTCTACACCGGAGGAATATATCTTGCGGCTTCCCTGATCGTGCTGCTTATGGTAGGCCTGGTCGACGGTATCGGCGGTTATATAATGTGGATATGGCTTTCAGCCGTGCTCGGGCTCCTCGCGGGCATTGCAATCGGACTGCTTACGGAATATTACACATCGGGCTCCCCCGTCAGAAAAATCGCGGAAGCCTCCCAGACAGGCGTCGCAACCAATATCATAGAAGGACTTTCAGTCGGCATGATGAGCACCACACTGCCGGTGATCGCAATCGCGATAGCTATAGGTCTCTCGTACTCTTTCGCCGGGCTATACGGTATCGGCATCGCTTCGGTCAGCATGCTGGCGACAATCGGAATTACGATGTCCGTTGACGCGTACGGACCCGTCGCCGACAACGCGGGCGGTATCACGGAAATGTCGGGTCTCGGGCACGACGTTAGAAAAATTACAGACAAGCTCGATTCGCTCGGAAACACGACGGCAGCCATTGGAAAGGGGTTCGCTATAGGCTCGGCGGCGCTCGCCGCTCTGGCGCTGTTCGCGGCATTCACAAAGGCGGTCGGCCTCGACTCCATAGACCTCACCCACAGCCGCGTTGTTACGGGACTGATGCTGGGAGGGACGGTTCCTTTTCTGCTCGCCGCGCTCACGATGGGCGCAGTGGGGAGGACCGCTCAGAAGATGGTCGAGGAGGTAAGAAGGCAGTTCCGTGAGATCACGGGGCTCTTGGAGGGACACGCCAAGCCGGATTACGCCACTTGTGTGGGGATTAGCACCGATGCGGCGCTTAAGGAAATGATCGTACCCGGGGTAATCGCGATTCTGGCGCCCATTGTCATCGGCCTCGTTCTCGGCGCGGAAGGCCTCGGCGGGTTCCTTGCCGGGTCAATCGTCACGGGTGTCGTCCTCGCGCTGATGATGGCCAATTCGGGCGGGGCATGGGACAACGCCAAGAAATATATCGAGGAAGGCAACCTGGGAGGAAAGGGGTCGGAGTCCCACAAGGCCGCGGTCGTAGGAGACACGGTAGGGGACCCGTTCAAGGATACATCGGGGCCCGCCATGAATATCCTGATCAAACTGATGTCTATAGTTGCTGTTGTTATCGCTCCGTTCCTGACTTGAGCGGTCACAGGCGTTTTACCTATGAATTATTAACAATTTCAGATACTTTACAAAGGAATTCACAAATCCGATAAAGCAGGTAGAATATACCGGTTAAAAATCTGTCGCCCCGGGGCATCGATATAACTGATATCCCGGAGCCGCATAGACCGAGACAGGAGGTTAGTAAATATGGCAGTCAAGCCAAATTATTACGAGACGCTTTATGTCGTGAGACCCGATATCAAGGAAGAAGAGCTTGCTAAAATACAGCAGAAGCTCAACGAGGCGCTATCGGCTCACGAAGGCGAGATCATCAAGTCCGACAAATGGGCGCAGAGGGAACTCGCTTATGAAATAAAGAAATACACCAGAGGCACGTATTACATCATTATTTTCAAAGCGCTTCCGGGTGCGGCCGCAGAGCTCGAAAGACATCTCCGGTTTTACAACACGGACGTGCTGAGGTTCATGACCGTAAAGATAAGCGAAAACGCCGCCAATAGAGAGAAGTTCGCGGCGGAAACCAAAGAAAGAGAGAGCAAGGCCCAGAGCGAGCCTGCCGTAGCTCCGGTTCAGACGGAGCCGGTCCAGACGGAGCCGGTCCAGACGGAGCCGGTTCAGACGGAGCCGGTCCAGACGAGCCGGTCCAGACAGAGCCGGTTCAGACGGAGCCGGTCCAGACAGAAGGAGATCAATAATGGAAAACCCGCGCGATAAAAAATATTTCGCTAAAAAGAAAGTCTGCAGATTCTGCACAGATTCGATTGAAATCGACTATAAGAACGTCGATCTCATGTCCAGATACATCTCCGACAGGAAAAAAATCGTTCCGAGAAGAAACTCGGGGCTCTGCGCAGGTTGTCAGAGAGAGCTTTCGACCGCACTAAAAAGAGCTCGTTTCATGGCGTTACTGCCGTTTACGGTTCTCCATTAATCGACGAAGCTCAACATATATTACATTCGCCGCCCGGCTACGGCGGCAAGTTTCGGAGGTTTGACAAACTATGAAAGTGATTTTTATTTCCGATGTCGAGTTAATAGGAAAACAGGGAGAAATAAAGGACGTTAAGGAAGGCTTTGCCAGAAATTTCCTTCTTCCGAAGAGACTCGCGATAGCGGCGACCCCGGGGAATATTAAGATATGGGAGCAAAAAAGCTATGCGCTCAGGAAAAAGGAAGATAAGGTCAAAGGAGACGCCGAGAAATTTGCGTCAAAGCTGAACGGAGCCGCGGTTAAAATTCCGGTCAAGGTCGGAGAAGAAGAAAAAATATTCGGTTCCGTCACTTCTCAGAGCATTTCGGATGCGCTCGGGGAACTGGGTTATGAGGTTTCAAGAAAGCAAATAGACCTTGAAAGCCCCATAAAAACGCTCGGAACGCATGAAGTGACCGTAAAGCTTCATCACGACGTATCGGCCGTCATTACAGTGGAAGTCGTACAAGAAAGCTAGTAATCATGACCGGCCGCGTTACCGCGCGGCACAGATTCGGGTGCTGCTAAGCATCACACGCACCATGACCGCCGGGGAAACACTGCTTTCACTGCTGTTTTAATATGTCCTGATACGTGATTTTCTGATAGCCGGCGGGCGGCTGAAACTCGCTCGGCGGCAGGTCCTGCTTCCTCACCGCAACGATCTCCTCCACGAACACTTTATCGCTGTCGAGTGAATGGTAAACTGTTTTCATCGGATAACCGTCTTCGTAGATTTCCTGAAATACCTTATATTCGTTGTCCGATATCGAAGCGGAGCCGCCGATATTCTGACTTATCCCTTTTACGTCGTTCATAAGTTTGGTCATCTTGTTCATGTCGAGCTCTTCGCTGAATCCAGGCTCCTTGCTTACCCAATACTCGGACTGTAGTTTGCCGTTATCGTAAATCTCATACTTCTTGGAATTATACCCCGCGATACTGGCGGTATCGTCCGTCTTTTTCAAAGTAACGTTCCGGGCGGTATCGGAAGGGTCCTTATTTTCGGACATCACGGATTCAATATATTTTAAATACTCATCTCTGTTCAGGATTATATAAAGTTTCTTCTCGTCGTTCACAAACATGATATCTCCGGAGTTCAGGTCGAATATTACGGCGGGAGAATAAGCGCCGTTGTTCTCGACCTGCTTAAACTTATTACCCTGCACATAGATGGTCACCTTCTGTTTGTCCGTCGACCCCTGCTGATAATAAACCTGTTCCATTACCAGACCCGAATACGCGTCTTCCGCCAGTCCGATAAAAGCGAAAAGCACCGCCAAAACTATGCTGACTTTAAACTTCGCACGCATTCAATTTACCTCCGGTCGAATTCTAGAGTATTTACCGTGTGAAACCGGTTTCTACCCGAAGATAATAAGATAACCTATCATTCTGTCAATGGCCACAGAACTGCCTATGCATACTGCGTTTCCGGCGCGGGATTGTGTATAATAGATTCTATTGACGCTCCCCGATTCTGTGATAGAGTAAACGGGTCTTAAGAGCCACTGATATATTACGGAGGTATTACATTTTATGGCTGAATTTACAACCAAGTTCGCGCCCGTCGGTGAAAAAGAGGTTACGAGGGCTATCGTCGACGGCTTCGCAAAGGAGTTCGACGAATATATATCGAGTGATGTAATTGTCGTGGGCGCGGGTCCAAGCGGCCTGGTGGCGGCCAAAGACATCGCAAAGCAGAAATATAAGGTACTTCTGGTCGAGAGAATGAACTACCTGGGCGGCGGATTCTGGATAGGCGGCTACCTGATGAACAAAGTCACAGTCAGAGAGCCCGGAAACAAGGTGCTGGACGAGATAGAGGTGCCCTACGAAGAGGTCTCGAAGGGGCTCTATGTTGCTGACGGACCGTACGCCTGCTCGAAGCTCATCGCCATGACTTGCGAGGCCGGCGCGAAAATCAGGAACATGACCATGTTCGACGACCTCGTAATCAGAGAGAACGGAAGGGTGGCCGGAATAGTTATGAACTGGACCCCTATCGCCAACATGCCCAAGGAGATTACGTGTCTCGATCCGATTGCCATTGAATCGAAGCTCGTGATAGACGCGACGGGTCACGACGCTTACTGCGTATCGAGGCTGTCCCAGCAGGGGCTCTACAAGAAGCTTCCGGGCCACGGTTCTATGTGGGTGGAAAGATCGGAAGACGCCCTGGTCGAATACACCGGGGAGGTGCACCCGGGGCTTATAGCCTGCGGAATGTCGGTTAGTTCGGTTTTCGGACTGCCGAGAATGGGGCCGACTTTCGGAGGAATGCTATTATCGGGAAAGAAAGCTGCTCAGGTCGCGATTGACATACTCCAGAAGCAGGAGCAGGCAAGGGCTTAACACGGATAAACCGCGAAGAGGGGAAAAGAACATTTTCCCCTCCCTATATTACCTCTGATCAGTCCCGGCAAACGCCTGAACACACTTTTCACAGAGATCCCCCCGATACTGAATTTGGAGCACTTCTTCCTGCCAGTGCGAATTGTAGATACAGCACCCCGGATTATCACAGAACTCATTGCCCGTTAATTCATAATTGACGGCTTGAAGCGCGTACGATCTTATTATATCGGTTGTCTTCGGGTCGTCGTATTCCACGTACCTCCCGCTATACATCCTGTCGAGCTCCGATATGTCCTTACCGCTGCGGATGAGGCCGCCTTTGATAAAATAGTATTCCCTCGGCTTCGCGGGCGCCTCCACAAGCCCGGAGGTGGATATTAGAGCCGGACTTCCGGCGAGAATCACCCTCGCATGGTACCGCCTGCCGTCGTAGGTGCCGAAGAGACGGCCCGTAAACACCGCATGCATAAAACCTCTGCCCGTTTCCGCGGGAACCCTCTCGGCAATAGCCTTGTACAATACACGCTGAAGCCAGAGACCGTCATAGAACGGACCCCTGACGCTTACAAGGCCCGACATCCTCTTCAGCTCCGAATCCGTCTCCTCGGGACCAGTGCGCGTATCCTGTCGAGAGGCGTCTCTACATCGGAGATCAATGATCCCGCCAGGAGATCGGCAATGCGCCGCAACTCATCAGTATCACGCAGGAATTCAAACAGGTCACCCCTGATCTCGGCTGAAATGCCGAGCCTGCCCAGATGCTCGGTGATGATTTCCGGGTTTAATGATTCAGACGGAAAATCGGTATATAAAAAGACGATTAAATTGCGGCCCATCCGGGAAAAGGTGCAATCCTGTTTAGAGATTTGATGTTCAGCCCTCGGAGGTGATTTCGGCTATGAGCTCGACTTCCACGGGGGCGTTCATTGGCAGCTCCGCAACCCCCACTGCGGCGCGGGCATGACGTCCGGATTCTCCGAAGACCTGAAAAAAGAGGTCCGACGCGCCGTTTAAAACACCTGCCTGACCATGAAAGCCCGGCGCGCTTGCTACATAGCCTGTCACTTTAACAATCTTTTTTATCCTGTCGAGACCGCCCAGCTCTTTACTCATGGCGGCGAGGGCATTTATGGAAGACGCTCTGGCTGCCTGTGCACCTTGATCAACAGTTACATCCCCGCCCACTTTACCTACAAATAATAAATGTCCTTCCGACAGCGGAAGCTGGCCGGACACGAAGATAAGGTTCCCCGTTATCGAGGCGGGCCTGTAAGACCCGAGCGGAGTCGGGACATCAGGGATTTTTATGCCGAGCTCGCCCAGCTTTTCTTCAACCCTTCCCATCATCCCCTTCAAATTTGAGTGCGACGTAGATCGTGTTCGAGCCCCGCTGAACCAGGAACAGGATATTCTGCCCGTCGGCGGTTGAATCCATGGATTTTTTATAGTTGTCGAGGTTTGATACCTTCTGCTTGTTTATCTCCAGTATGACGTCGCCGGGTTCGAGTCCGGCATTGGCAGCGATGCTTCCGGGAGCGACGTTTGTAATTATTATGCCCTTCGAAATATCCGCTTGGAACGTATTCTGCACGTCAGGCGTAATTTCCTGAACGGCCAGTCCCAACCCCTCCTCAACCGCCTTACCGGGCAATTTCCTTGAACTCTGGGCGACCTCTTCAGGCAGCTCCCCGAGGGTTATGTCGAGCGTCTTCGGCTCACCGTTTCTGAGCACCTTCAGGTGTGTCTTGGTCCCGGGGGCATAATTGGCGACGGTTTTCGGCAACTCGGACATGTTCTCTATCGCGTTTCCGTTAAACTCGACAATGATATCCCCCCTCTCGACCCCGGCTTCCTCAGCGGGCCCCCCCGGGGATAGATCCGAAACGAGTGCTCCCTTGGGATCCTGAAGCTTGATGCTTTCGGCGATCTCGGGCGTAATCTGCTGTACATACACACCTATCCACCCGCGAACCACCTTTCCTCTGTCCCGGAGCTGAGCTATGACATTTTTTGCTATATTTATCGGTATGGCAAACCCTATGCCTTGCCCCCCTGCGATGATGGCTGTGTTTACGCCTATAACTTCGCCGTTAAAGTTAAACAGCGGGCCTCCGCTGTTACCAGGGTTGATCGCCGCGTCCGTCTGAATAAAATCGTCGTATGAACCGAGTCCGAGCGACCTGCCCTTGGCGCTTATTATGCCGGCAGTGACCGTATGTCCGAGCCCGAAGGGATTCCCTATGGCAAGTACCCAGTCGCCTATCTCGAGCCCGTCTGAATTCCCGAACTTGACGGCTGGCAACTTCCTCTTCGGCTCTATCTTAAGTAAGGCCAGATCCGTTTTGGGGTCGGTTCCAACAACATCGGCGTGATAGATCTCATCGTCCTCGAGTATTACTTTTATATCCGTAGCCCTTTCAACAACGTGGTTGTTCGTAATGATGTAGCCGTCCTCGCTGAATACAAACCCGGACCCGAGTCCCCTGCCCTTAAATTCCCTTTCAGGCACATCGCCGAAGAACTTATCGAAAAAGTCGTTGAACGGATCTCCTTCCTTTCCCTCAAACGGGGACTCATACGAAAAGCTCCGCCCTTTGGACACGCTCGTTGTGCTTATATTCACCACAGACGGGCTTAACTTCTTCACGAGAGGGGCGAGGGAGTTAAAGCCGAATTGCTGGGCCTGAGCAGCCTGATAAAGAAATGTCAAAGCCAGGGAAAAGACCATAGTCATAATGGAAAATCTCATTAATCTGATCATGGATCGAGGGTCCTCCGCACTATACCTAAGATTATCTTATACGGTAAAACGATATTTTGATGCATATACCATCTTAAATAGAGTTATATAGGATGTAATACATCCGAATTTACAAAACACAAAGAAAATTATAACTGAAGATTTATATTCCTGTAGTAATAAATAGGCGAATGAACATGGAAATTGTCAAGCAGGGTAAGGCGCTTAGGCCAATTTATATGGGCTCTTTCAGCATGGTATCCCAGTACTTAACATGCAGCCTGTTAGAATAAAAACGCATGACGAAATTTCTCGCATAGGACAGCACCCGGCTGTCGGCAAAAGCGACCTTGCCCATCATCCGCGACTGATCCTGAATCTTGATGACGCGGGGACGCCTCCTCGACTCGTAACTCTCGAGCGCATGCGCAATATATTTGGAGTCCGCTCTCGAAAGCTCATCGGCCAGCACCGCCGCAGACTCGATTGCCATAGACACCCCTCCCCCCGCGGTAGGCAGCACGGCGTGTGCCGAGTCACCCGAAAGGACCACCCTCCCCCTGTACCATTTGTCCATTCTCAAGTCGTTATAATCATCGAAATAGATCTGACTTTCGTTATCGAGCTCGGCCAGGATGTCCGGTACGATCCCGCCAAAATCCTTGAAATGCTCTTCGATGATGCTCACCCTGTCTTCGACGGGACCCGGGAGTCCTTCAGGGCTTCTTATGCTTGTAAACACCGAAAGACGGCCCTTTGTAGGCCAAATACCTAAAAACTTTCCCGTACCCCAATACTCGGCGATCTGGGCAGTTTTAAGGAGGCCCGATTTTACCCAGAAGCTCCACCCCTTCATACCGCTGTACGTGAGGGGCACGTGACCGAAAACCATCTCGCGCGTCTTTGAACGGACCCCGTCACACCCTACAACAAGGTCGAACGTCTCCTCCCGCCCGTCGCTGAAAGTAACGTTTACCTCGTCCGCGGTCTGACGGATATTCTTCACGGTCGTGTTCATGCGTATCGTATCAGGGTCGACGGCCTCTCTGAGGACGTTAATCAGCTCGGGCCTGTGTATGCTTATCATGGGCCCGTATTTTTCCGTTACCGATTCGACAGAATAGGAGCGGAGCATCTCTCCCCTCTCGTTCCATACATTATATGTGGAGAACGGAAGACCGGCGTCGAGCAGCTTGCGGTAAAGTCCGAGTCCTTTTAGTATTCGGCTGCCCGATGGCCAGAGAACTATTATGTATCCCTCGTCTCCGTATTCCGGAGTCCTCTCGACAACCGTGGGTTTGAACCCTCTTTGCTGCAGAAGACCCGCGAGCGTTAAACCCGATATGCCTCCTCCGATGATGAGGACGCGCATTTCAGGTCCGTACCGTACAGACAGTCCGTATTTTCCAGAATCAGTTGGTTTCATATAACGACCGGATATTCTCTTGAGTAACATGAAAAATATATCAACAGTGATAAAATAGCAAAGACTTTTGCGAAAACTTAGTATACCAGAAGAAAATAAAGGTCGGACGAAAAATGAAGTATTTCACGAAAAGACCCATATCCGCCCTAATAATGATTAATACTGAGGAGCGTCCTTGCCTGTTTCAACGCAAATCTCGAGCTCAACCCCGTCGGGGTCGAGAAAATGGCAGGCTCTGATCCTGCCGTCCTCGCCGGCTTTTTCTTCTATGAACCGAACGCCCCTTTCCCCGAGTAGTCTTCCGGCCCCTTCAATATCGTCCACATAAAACGCAATGTGATCGACACTCTCCGCAGAACCGCCTGATTCCCGCGAAAGCGACCTGTCCTCCGTCAGTGCGAGCACGGCTTTCTTTTCAGTTCCGATAAACGTTTTTTTCAACCCTCCTTCCTGTCTGCCGTCCTTGATCAGCTTTAAGCCCAGGACGCCCGTATAAAATTCAATAGACCGGTCCATATCGCTCACAACTATAGCTATATGATCCAGACCCCTTAAAAGCGTCTTGCCGCCGAGTATATCGCTGATCCACTTCATGTCCCGTAGCCCCCGCCGTTCACAATCTCAGCCTACTCTCATTTTCTTTATCAGAATCCAGCCCACGACCGCGACGACAATTACCATGAACAAGGCCATCATCCAGTAGCTTCTGGTCAGGGTGTAAAGAAAATTGGACTTCACCTCTATCACCTTCTGAAATAACGGATATTTATTAACCATTTCGTTATATTCAGAGTCTTCCGCCATTACCTCGATCGATAAAAGGAGTGATTTGTATCCGCTTTTCAAAGGTGTAACCTTCCATTTCCATACCGGCGTCGAATTTTCCGTTACGAGCTGTGTGATTCCGGTATCGTCGACGGGAAACTGCTCTTCCTCGCCCTCCGCCTTCGTGACCGGCCTAATGTCGAATCCGCGCCCGTTGAGACTAAGGCCGACGTTCTGTCCCAATCTGATCTTATTTGACCCCTGCGCTCTCATCTCGTTAATACTCTCGGACAATCCCTTCAGAAAAGAATACTGCAAGTCGACTTCAACTTCGCATGATTCCCCGAGGTTCATTTCGGCTGGAGCGTCGAATACCACCAGTCCCGGCGCGAGTTTCCTCATGGAATGCCCTATTGCCCGTTCAAGGTCGGGAGGCGGCGTGGAGAGTTCCGTGATGGCGGGCGCCTGAGGTTCCAGTACGGACTCCTCCCGGGCCGCATCCGGTGGGGCGACCTCGGGCGGGCTTTCCTCAAGAGGTTCGGACTCTACGGCGGGTGCAGGAGTTCCCAGAGAGGCAGCCTGACCGGGAGACGGGGTAGAAGCGGGCTTAGGCCGAGATGACGGTTCGATAGTGACATGTACCCTCCGGTTCCGCTTGAGGGATTCCTCGTCTATTCCGCTGTCGAATTTGTCGGTCTTTCCGTTCCCGTGCGATTTAATCCTCTCGGGCTCTATACCGCGGCTTACGTAATATTCCTTGACCGCCTCGGCTCTCAACCTCGACAGATTGAGATTATACTGCTCCTCCCCCGTTATATCCGAATAACCGTCGACGACGATCACGAGCCCGGGATCGTTTTTTAACACGGCTATATAATCGTAGAGACCCGATACGTCATCGGGTTTTATGCCGTGCTCATTAAGGTTAAAGAATACGTCGGCCGATTCCTGTGAGCCCTGAGCAAAGGCAGTCGGGACAAGCTGATTCGGCTCCTTAATGAGAATATTGAGGCATGAAAGCAGTAGTATGGAAGTAAGTATCCGGCGTCCCGCGCCGGCATGTGATTTATACATTCTACCCATCGTCCGCCTCGGCTGGACCAGTTAATTAGCAGGGACAGCTGACTTGATATTTACCATTATCTCACTTTAATCAATCCATTGTCAACAAGACGGGCAAACGGCTTTCGATATATCGGACAGATGGCCGCGCGATGCCGGATCCGCAATGCATATCAACCGCTTTGAGGAAACCGGAAAGCGAGCTTGGCTCAGGTGTTATACTAATCCAAAGGGCGACCCGGGTTTCAAAATTATCAATTGCGAACTAGAACGGCGCAGATGAGCAAAGAATACAGATTGGCGGTTTATGAGTCTATAGCGGGCATCGAAAGAGACGGGTACAACATGATTGTTGACGGGGAAAATCCGTTCCTCGAATACGAGTTTCTCGAAGCTATGGAGAAATCAGGATGCGTCGGTCCGCGCACCGCTTGGAATCCGAGGCATATTGTCCTGAGGGACGCCGAAAGGATCATAGGAGCGGTCACCGCATATATAAAGTCCGACTCGTACGGCGAATATATTTTTGACTGGGAATGGGCAAGGGCTTTCGAGAACGCGGGGCTGAGGTATTACCCCAAGATGGTCGTGGCCATTCCGTTCACTCCGGCGACCGGAATTCGCATCTCGGTGCACCCCGACTACCAGTTTGAAGAATGCGCGGGGATTATGGTCGATCGTTTGAAAGAGATGTGCGGGGAGGAGAGATGCTCTTCCATACATTTTCTATTCCTCACGGACAGGGAGTGCGCCTTTCTGGAAAGCAGGGAATTCCTCACAAGGAAAACCCATCAGTACCACTGGAGAAACAGAGGCTACAATTCATTCGATGATTTTCTTGAGGACATCCGCTCGGGCAGGAAGAAGCAGATAAGAAAAGAAAGGAAATCGGTCGAGGAAGAGGGTCTGGATATAAAGGTCATCGAAAAGGACGACATAAAAAGCGAGCACATCGATGCGATATGGGAATTCTACACGGACACACACTCGAGAAAGTGGGGAAGCGCCTACCTGAACAGGGAATTCTTTGACCTGTTGTTCGAAAATTACAGACAACGCCTCGTGCTTGTCATGGCGCGTAACAGCGGGAAATGGGTGGCGGGGAGTTTTAACGTAGTGAAAAACAACAGGCTCTTCGGGCGCTACTGGGGAACAATTCACAACTACAAGAATCTCCATTTCGAGTGTTGTTTCTACAGATTAATAGATTATTCTATAAGAAACGGGATCGATATTTTCGAGGCCGGAGCGCAGGGCGAGCATAAATTTCTGAGGGGCTTTGCAGCCGTTCCAACAAACAGCTCGCACCTTATCGTTCACGAAGGCGCGAGCAAAGCGATACGAAAGTATCTGGCGAATGAAAAGACGTATACAGAGAACCTCATCACGCATTACAATATGCAGTCGCCCCTAAAATATCTGCACGGCGGCTAGACAAGAAATATTTTATGCTTAAATTTACCAGTGGGGGGCGGCGAGCGGATAATATGCGGAATGTTTCGGCTAACTGATCGAATGCGATAAATAATCCGACGTAGGGATTTATGGAAGACGGAAAGATAAAATCCGGGGACTGGGAAGGGGAGCTTCTCACAGAAGAAAGGGCCAAGCTGAAAAGGCCCGACATGTACAGAATTGTGCTCCTTAACGACGACTACACTCCCAGGGAATTCGTGGTCTGGATTTTAATGAGGGTCTTTTTCAAGAGTCAGGATGAATCGACGAGAATAATGCTGGAGGCGCATACGTCCGGACAAAGCATGATAGGAGTATATACATACGACGTGGCGACAACGAAAATCGTACAGGTGGACAAGCTGGCCAAACAATACGAGCACCCGTTGAAGTGCATACTTGAAGTAGAAACAGGGGGTGAGGGAGAATGACTCTTTCAAGAGAACTCGAGGAGACACTAAAAAGGGCTTATAAACAGGCGAAGGACAGGAGACACGAGTTTATCACGCTTGAGCACATCCTGCTCGAGCTGACATACGACCCGGACGCAGGCGATGTGCTGGCGGGCTGCGGAGTCGACCTCGAAAACCTGAGGTTGAGCCTGGAGGATTTCTTCGACGAAAACATGCCTCCCGTCGATTCCGAGTACCTGCCTGACCCTCAGTATTCGGCAGGCAGCCAGTATGTGCTCAGGCTGGCTGCGATGCATGCGGAATCTGCGGACAAGACGCAGATCAACGGAGGGAACATTCTGGTCGCGCTGTTCAGGGTCGACGAGTCACACGCCGTTTACCTGCTCACGGCGCAGGGTATAAGCCGTTACGACGTAGTCCACTATATTTCTCACGGCGGCGCTACATATGCAGGCAAGGAAAAATCGACCAGCATCGCAAAGACGGATACGGAGACCCAGCAAAAGCCCAAGGACCCGCTGGGCGAATTCTGTACCGATCTCGTGAATAAAGCGCGGGACGGGAAGCTCGACCCGCTTATCGGACGTGAATCGGAAATAGACCGCACTATTCACATACTGGCCAGGAGAAGGAAGAACAACCCGATATTCGTAGGAGACGCCGGCGTCGGCAAGACCGCCATCGCCGAAGGTCTCGCCCTCAGGATAGCGCAGGGCGCGGTTCCGGAGGCGCTCGAAAAGACCGCTATCTACGCGCTCGACATGGGATCGCTCACGGCGGGCACGCGGTACAGGGGGGATTTCGAGGAGAGGCTCAAGGCCATTATCGACAGCGTAAGGGGAGACCAGAACAAGGTCCTGTTCATCGACGAGATACACACGGTGATAGGCGCGGGAGCCGTCTCGGGAGGCACTCTCGATGCCTCCAACATGCTCAAGCCCGCGCTCTCGAACGGGGAGATACGGTGCATCGGGACGACGACTCTCAAGGAATACAGGAGCGTGTTCGAGAAGGACCACGCGCTCGCGCGGAGGTTCCAGAGGATAGACGTGTACGAGCCGAGCCAGGAGGAGTGCGTAAAAATTCTCCTGGGTCTTAAGAAATACTACGAGGATTTTCATAAGGTTAAATATTCCACGCCCGCGCTCAAAGCCGCCGTCGAGCTCTCCGCAAAATACATGAACGACAGGAGGCTCCCGGACAAGGCCATAGACCTGATAGACGAGGCGGGGGCCGAGGTCAAGCTCAGAAGCGCAGGTGGCGCTGTAAGGCAGGTAACAGTCAAGGACATAGAGGCGCTCGTCTCGAAGATAGCCAAGATTCCGACCCGTACGGTAAAGGTCGACGACAGGAACAGGCTCATGACCCTCGCGGACGATCTCAAGAAGGTCATATACGGTCAGGACGAGGCCGTCGACAAGCTAGTCACGGCGATACAGATGTCCCGCTCCGGGCTGAGCGAGCCGATGAAGCCCGTCGGGAGCTTCATGTTCGCCGGACCCACCGGGGTCGGCAAGACGGAGCTCGCGAAGCAGCTCGCGGAGGCGCTCGGCATAGAGTTCATCAGGTTCGACATGAGCGAGTACATGGAAAAGCACACGGTCTCCCGTCTCATAGGGTCGCCGCCCGGATACGTCGGATACGAAGAGGGCGGTCAGCTTACCGAGGCCGTCCATCAGAAACCCCACGCCGTGCTCCTGCTCGATGAGATAGAGAAGGCCCACGAGGACATCTTTAACGTGCTCTTACAGGTGATGGACCATGCCACCCTTACAGACTCTAACGGCAGAAAAGTGGACTTCAGGCAGATAGTCCTCATCCTGACTACGAACACGGGGTCGAGGGAGAGCGGCCAGAGGACGGTCGGATTCGAAAAAGACGAATTTGAGGACAAGAGCGCCCAGGCGATAGAGAGGTACTTCAGCCCGGAGTTCAGGAACAGGCTTAACGCGGTACTCCATTTTAACTCTCTATCGAAGGAAGTGGTGGAGAAGATAGTGGACAAGATGGTGGGGCAGCTCGCGGAGAGGCTCAGGGTAAAGAAGGTCTCGATCGAGCTCACACCCGAAGCGAGGGCTTATATAGCGGAGAAGGGCTACAACAAGCAGCTCGGCGCGAGGCCCATACAGCGGCTCATAGACGGCGAGATAACACAGAACCTCACGCAGGAGCTACTGTTCGGGAAGCTTTCCTCGGGCGGCGGGAGCGTAAGGATAGTAGCGAGCGGGGACAAGCTCGGGTTCGAGTTCAGATAAAGAAATAAAGGACTTGATTCGATTTTCAGCTTATAATTATTAATGAATCCAAAGCGGCTTTTCATCCCAAACTAAACTGAGGAGAATAGAAACTAATGTCATTCCCATGCTCACTTTTCAGGAAAAACGGACCCTTGACGGTTTTCGTGTTCTTTTTATGTATCTCACTCTATAGCACGGTATCATTCTCCGCCGATAGCCCGGTCGTGACCTCCCAGGGCGGGAGCAAATCGAGCGGGAATGAAATGCTGAAGGCGATCGTGGACGGGACCGACCTCAAGGGCATGACGAAGCAGCAGATAGTAGCGTCTTACGGAGAGCCCTGGCAGAAGGATACGGCCGGGGAGAAGGGCAGGTACGATGAGAAATGGACCTATAGCTGCGAGACCCATAACGGTCTCGATTACGACTGCGTGTTCCTCTACTTCATGGAGGACCGCGTCGTCGACGTCGAAAATTTCTAATAAACCGGAGCGGATATTATGAAAAAATGCCCGAAGTGCGGTAAAGAGCTTAAAACAAAGGTCCTGGGGTCTATAGACGTCGATGAATGCGAGTCGTGCAAGGGCGTATGGCTCGACGCGGGGGAACTGGGCAAGGCCGAGGAAGCCGCCGACCCCAACATCGACTGGCTCGATTTCGAAATATGGAAGCACCCGGAGAAATTCAAATCGAGAGAGACGGATCTGAAATGTCCTTCATGCGCCGCCAAGACGATAAGTATCGAGTACGGGCATACGGGAATAGAATTAAACTACTGCCCATCGTGCCGGGGGATATGGCTCGAAAAGAACGAGCTGCCCAAGATAATAGAATCGCTCGAAAATGAAATATCCGAAAAAACATTTTCGGATTACGTCCACGAGAGTATCCGTGAGGCCAAAGAGGTCGTGACCGGACACGAATCGTTCATGTCGGAATGGAAAGACCTGTCGTCTATCTTGAGATTGATGCAGTACAGGCTGTTCGTCGAAAAGCCTAAGTTAATCGAAACCCTGACCGACCTCAATACGCTGAATCCCTTTAAATAAGGGGTTCCCGGAACAAAATGCTGCCCGGGGGGTGATCGCGCGGCCGATGAAATAAGTACCCCGCCGGGGTTATAACGTTCGCGGCAATCATTATGTTTCCCGGATAACGCTTGCACCTTGATGGCTGCTTGATATGGGGCTCCGCATACGCATTCCGAGCACAAGCAAGATTGAGACTCTAAATTTCCCGGTCATAATAAAGTAAAATAACGCATCGACTGGTTTTTCTCGGGGTTCATTAATTCCTGCGTATGATCATACGGTTATAAAAGGGATAGACACTATGAGCGACTCAAAGACCCGAATAGCGTCCAATATAAAAGACAAAGACCTGATAAGCGTAAGGAGGCAGGAGCTCGTGAACGCCGCCGTCGAATTATTCGTTAAAAAGGGGTTCCACAAGACCACGGTCAGGGAGATAGCGAAAGAGTTCGGCATGAGCATGGGAGCGCTCTACGATTACATCAGGACGAAAGAGGACATCCTGTTCCTCGTCTGCGACCATATACACAAGAGCGTAAGCGAAAAACTGCAGAGTTCCCTGGTCGGAGAGAAAGACGCCAGGGAGAACCTAAAGAACGCCATCCGCGACTACTTCACCATCATAGACGAGATACAGGATTATTCGCTCCTCCTGTATCAGGAGACGAAATCTCTCAACCGTACGGACAGGAGCTACATACTCTCGGCCGAGAAGGAGCTTGTCGCGATCTTCGAAGACATTATCACCCACGGGATACAGGAAAAGGTATTTAAGATAGACAGAAGCACCGCTAAACTCGCGGCTGAAAATATAATGGTGCAGGGGCAGATGTGGGCGTTCAGGCGCTGGTCGGTACAAAAGAACTACTCCCTCAAAAACTACATCAAAATCCAGACCGAGCTCATTTTAAAGTCGCTCACATAAAGCCCCTTGACATAAACTTCGAACGTTTTTATAATTTAAAGCGAGCGAGCGCTCGGTAGGTAATCAACGGCGGGGAGGTGCACTCAGAATGTCTATAGTCAGGCTTACGGAAGAACAGGGGCTGATCCAGAAGACGGCCAAGGACTTCGCGGTCGATAAAATCAAGCCCGTAGCAGCTATGCACGACAGGGAGGGCAGGTTTCCGAAGGAAATCATCGGCAAGCTCGGGGAGCTGGGCTTCATGGGTATAATGGTGCCCGAGGAATACGGCGGGAGCGGGTTCGACTGCCTAACCTATGTCATTGCGCTTGAGGAAATAGCCGTGGCCTGCGCCTCCACGGCGATCATTATGTCCGTGAACAACTCCCTCGTCTGCGACCCCGTAATCGCTCACGGCTCGGAGAAGCAGAAACGCTCGTACCTGCCCGATCTGTCGAGCGGGAGGAGACTCGGCTGCTTCGCGCTGAGCGAGCCCGAAGCGGGTTCGGACCCCGCGAGCATGAGGACCTCGGCCGTGAGAAAGGGAAAGTCCTATATCATAAACGGGTCGAAGTCTTGGATTACGAACGGGGCCGAAGCGGATACGGCAGTCGTTTTCGCCGCGACCGACCATTCCAAAAAACACCACGGCATCTCGGCGTTCATTGTCGATATGGATAATCCGGGCGTAAAAATCGGGAAGCTCGAACACAAGCTCGGTATAAAGGCGTCGAGCACGGCCCAGTTATTCTTCGAGGACTGCAAGGTGCCCGATACCGCGCTTCTCGGCGAGGAAGGCGAGGGATTCAAGATCGCCATGGCCACGCTCGACGGGGGGAGGATAGGGGTCGCGACGCAGGCCGTGGGGATTGCCCGGGCGGCACTCGAGGAATCGGTCAGGTATTCAAAGGAGAGAAAGGCCTTCGGCAAGCCGATATCGAACTTCCAGGGCCTTCAGTTCATGATCGCCGACATGGCCACGAGAACCGAGGCTTCGAGGCTCCTCACCTGGCAGTCCGCGGTCATGAAGGATAGAAAGGAGCATTATTCAAAAAAGTCGGCAATGGCGAAGCTCTTTTCTTCCGAGACTGCGATGTGGGTGACTACAAAGGCTATACAGATACACGGCGGATACGGATACACGGTGGATTATCCGGTCGAAAGGTTTTTCAGGGACGCGAAAATAACCGAGATCTACGAGGGGACTTCGGAAATCCAGAGGAACGTGATTGCGAGAGAAACCCTGAACGAAATCCAATAAAAAGAAGCCCTTACAAAAGCTAAGGGCCTCTTTTCCTCAAGGAGGATGGTATAGGATGTGCGAGTATGTACAAAAATATCGTTCTCTATCTACTACATTTGATAGAGCTCAGAGCGAAATGGATTCAGGAAATATTCTCGTCTCTTCAACTATCCCCGCCCGCCGCTGTCTCACAATATAATCTATTTCTTCGTGACCGACTGCGCCCACCCCCGGAAGACCTTAACTATCACATGGTCTCCGACCTTAATCCCCTTTAACAGATCGTTTGGTGAAGAAATGTTGAAGATCGTCATGTCCGACATCCTGACGCTGATGAGGCTGTCGTATGTGCCCCCCTGAATGGAGACGATCTCGCCCGGGACCCACTGAACGCCGCTTTCCACTTTTCCAGGCTTGGGCGTCTCGGGCTTCTTGTCCTCCGCAATCGTAATAATTTGCGCGCGCCCCTCGATGACCTGTACAGTCACGACATCCCCTATCGCGATCCCCTCGAAGAGTGAAGTCCCGGAGGGTATGCTAAAGAGCTCGCCGTCGGCAAGCTTCAGGCTGATGAGTCCGTCGTCCTCTTTCCCGACCATAGACACGACCTCGCCCGTAACCCACTGCGGAGAGCCGTTCGGGTACGCGGCGGTGACGTTTATAAGACCGAAAATCAATAACGAAATCATTAAGGAGACGATTTTTCTCGACATGAAGAACCTCCTCGATCAAGCGATACGCTCACATGGCTTTTATTTTCCGGCCCTATATAAAGAATAATTTTTATCCCGCAGTTATACAACCTTATTTATACAGACGTAATATGAGAGCCCGTTCTTGCTAAGGAAGATTATCTTATTTATATTCAGTAAAGAGTGGCTATATCTTTCATGGACTGCCTGAAGAACTGACACCGAGAGGACGCACCTGATGCCCACATTGATCGAAAAACCGACTATCGTCGAGGCTGCGGGGAATAAGCCTAAAAAGATCGAGGAGTTCGCGGGGAGGGTTAACTCCGGCCATACGGGCGTCAGTGTCGCGCGCATGACATCCCCCGAGGGCTGGGAGGAGCCGGGACAGCGCCCCGTGTTTCAGGAAGTGACACTCGTTCTGGAGGGGACGCTTATAGTCGAATACGAAGGCGGGGCTCTCGAAGTCAAAGCGGGGCAGGCCGTCGTCGCCGACCCCGGCGAATGGGTGAGGTACAGCACCCCCCGGTCCGGCGGGGCGAAATACGTAGCCGTATGCACCCCCGCTTTCTCTCCCGGAACGGTCAACCGCGACCCGGAGTGAGAATCAGGAGAATTTAAATGACAAACAGATGCGGGTGGTCAATCTCCGACCCCTTGATGATCGATTATCACGACAACGAATGGGGCGTGCCGGTTCACGACGAGCGGAAGCATTTCGAGATGATAGTGCTCGACGGGGCGCAGGCGGGGCTGAGCTGGCAGACGGTCCTCAAAAAAAGGGAGGCCTACCGAAAAGCGTTCGACAATTTCGATTACCGGAAAGTAGCGCTTTATGACGACAAAAAAATTAAGGAGCTTCTGAATAACCCGGGGATTATCAGGAACAGACTCAAAGTGGGCTCCGCGATAAAGAACGCGAAGGCGTTCCTGGAGGTCAGAAAGGAATTCGGGACTTTCGATAAGTACATATGGCAGTTCGTAAGTGGAAGCACCATACACAACTCGTGGAAGTCCCTGAAGGAGCTTCCCGCGAAGACGCCCGAGTCGGACGCAATGAGCAAGGACATGAAGAAAAGAGGTTTCAACTTTGTCGGCTCGACGATTTGCTACGCCTATATGCAGGCTGCAGGCATGGTGAACGACCATACAACCGAGTGTTTCAGGCATAAAGAATTAAGGAGTATCTCCCGGAATAAATAATGAACCGAAGTTTTTCTGACGGAGTAACATTCCGCCCCGCTAAAAAGGACGAGTGCCGGACTATCGCGCGGCTCTACAGCATCTCCTCAGACGGATTGGCAGACTACATATGGACGAAGCTTGCCGGGCCGGGAGAGGATATTCTCGACGTGGGCGAAAAACGGTACTCAAACGAAGACCTTATTTTCAGCTATAAAAACTGTCTGGTCGCCGAGTATGGAGGCGAGATCATAGGGATGCTCGTCGCGTTCCCCATGCATCTGCCCGAGAATCCGGGCACGGCTGCCGAAAGAGACCCTGTCCTCAAGCCCTATACAATATTGGAGAAAGACAATAGCTGCTACATCATGGGGGTCGCGGTCTTCCCCGAGTATAGAGGCAAGGGGCTAGGGAATAAGTTTCTGGATCTGGCCGCCGGAAAGGCCCTCGAATACGGCCTTCCTCAATTAAGCCTCATAGTGTTCGAGCAAAACGAGGGAGCGAAAAGACTCTACGAGCGTCACGGGTTTTATGAAATAATGCGGGAGAAAATAGTCCCGCACGCGCTCATCCGCCACACCGGCTACGCGCTCCTCATGGTTAAGGACGTCGGCCAGCCGGGCCTGAATTTAACCTCCTTCTAAAGAAGGTTAGGCGTGATGGTCCCGCGTCTCTTTTGCCTTCATTATAAAAGGCTCCGAGCCCCTTTTCCTTTCTTTGAAATACGACAACAGCTGCTCGGCTTCATGGAACGGCAGGGTTACGAAAGAGAATTTATCGTGAATTTTGATGTCGTTAATTTTTTCACTCTTAATGCTGCATTTGTTCCTTATGAAATCCACCAGCTTCTTCGGGGTGAGCTTGTCCTGTTTGCCTTTTGTTACGAAGAGCCTGGTTTTGCCCTTCAGGTCGACAACCCCGTCTCCTATCTCCGTGTAATTCTTCTCGTCGAGCTCTTCCCTGAAAGTGTGTTGAAGGAGAGAAGCTATTATTTCCAGAGGGTCCTTATTTTCCACGAGTTCCTTCGACAGCTCGTAATACTCCGGCCCCGGACGGGAGTTGAATAAATTCTCGATCTCCGCCTTGACCCGCTTCTTCCTGGTCTCTATGACGTCCTTGACCTGAGGGAGCTTCGCCTTCCTGATATCCGTTTTCGTTTCCCGGCTGATAAATTTAAGCTTTCTATATTCTTCCGGGGTGATAAAGGTGATCGCGTTGCCTTCCTTTCCGGCGCGCCCGGTTCTGCCGACCCTGTGTACGTAAGACTTCGAGTCCTGAGGCAGGGCGTAGTTTATAACATGGGTAAGGTTCTGGACGTCTATGCCCCTCGCGGCGACGTCCGTAGCCACGAGTATATTGAGCTGGCGGTTCTTAAACTTGTTAAGCGTCCTCTCTCTCTGGTTCTGCGACATATCGCCGTGGAGCGCGTCCGCATCATAGCCGCGCTTCATCAGCTTTCCGGCCACCTTGTCGGCGTCCACTTTAGTTCTGCAAAAGATGAGAGCGTAGAAATCCTCTTCTACGTCTATGATCCTGCAAAGGGCCTCGAACTTATCGGAGGCCGCGACCTCGAAATATATCTGGTCCGTCTGGCTCACCGTAAGCTGTTCCTGCTCGACCTTGAGCGTCTCGTATGTACGCATATGTTTCTTGGCGATTTGAATGACCTCGTGAGGCATGGTCGCCGAAAAAAGCATCGTGCGCTTGTTGGGTCCGGAGTATCCCATTATCTCCCGGACGTCATCGATGAATCCCATATCGAGCATCTCGTCGGCCTCGTCGAGAACGAGGTAAGAGATGTTATCGAGCTTGAGCGTCCCGCTCCGGAGGTGGTCGAGTATCCTGCCCGGCGTGCCCACGACGACGTCAACACCCTTCCGAAGGCTCCTTAACTGCAAGCCCATCGACTGCCCGCCGTAAACAGGAATAATGGTGAGCTCCTTCCACCCTTTTAGTGAATTGATCTCTTCGGCTACCTGTATGGCGAGCTCCCTCGTAGGAGTGAGGACCAGCGCCTGCACCGTCCTCGATTTTTCCGGAAGCAGCTCGATAAGGGGAATTCCGAACGCCGCAGTCTTGCCCGTACCGGTCTGGGCCTGGGCGACTATATCGTCGTCCCCCTCCATTACGACCGGAATAACCAGCTCCTGGATCTTGGTCGGCATTTCATAGCCCTTTTTGGTAAGGACGTCGAGCGTCCTTTCCGACAAACCAAAACTTTCAAATGATTTCATATAGTAATCCTCTCCGTTATTACATTTCTCCTATTTGGGAATTTGACCCAATCAAGCATCAAGAACTGTTTTTGAAATTGTTGATTAATTGACTAAGTTTTTTCTCGCGTTAGTAGATGCGATTATTATACCCTAATATCATAAGTTGCACTAATATCCTAATTTATTTTTTTGCGCTACCCAAAATGTATGTCCGGGGCTCCATTAGAATTCTGATTGCCGGAGTAGGCGCGTAATGAGCCATTGCCGAATCCAAATACTCAATTTGACAGTCTATACTTACTAGCATACAATTGAGAATATTTCTCAATTGCGATAAAATATAGTCAAGGGCGATAATAATGAAAGCAAAATCAGGCGGGGCTCAAGATTCGGAAGAACTCAGGGCCGTTTTTCACGCAAAAAGGCTCAAATGCACGCCCCAGAGGCTGGCCGTGCTGAAGGTGCTCAAGGACAGCGGGTCTTACCTGTCGATAAACATGCTCGACAGGAAGGTGAAGGAGCTCCTTCCCGGAACAGGGCTCGCGACTGTGTACAGGGCGCTCGAAACGCTGGAAGAGCTAAATCTCATTGTGAAGGTGCACCTCGAGGACGGGTGCCACAGCTACGCCGTCGCGCCCGAGGGGCACATGCACCCGATAGTCTGCACCGAGTGCAGCAAGGTCATCGAATTCGCGGATTGTCCGCTTAACGAGCTATCTCAGAAACTAACGCAGGATACGGGCATCGTCATTCAAAACCATTTCCTTCAGCTCTTCGGGAAATGCAGGGAATGCCAGACCTGAGAAAAGGAATAATCATATGTCTCACATTCACATACCAGACGGGGTGCTCCCCGTCTGGATCGTAACGGCGGGCTGGATAGCGACAGCCCTGATACTGGCCTTCTGCATACGGAGGGTCGGAAGCGTAGATCTCAAACGCAAGATACCGTTAATAGGCATTATCTCGGCGCTTATGATAGTCGGCATGACCCTCGAGATCGTACCTATCGGATACCATGTCAACCTCACAGTGCTGGCGGGCATCGTACTCGGGCCGGCCCTGGCGTTTATTTCGGTATTCATAGTGGACCTTATAATATCGATGTTCGGGCACGGAGGCGTGACCGTGGTTGGACTGAATACCGTAATTATAGGGGCGGAAGCCGTGCTGGGTTATTATTTATTTCAATTGTTCAAGGAGCTTATGGGGAATAAATCCATGTTCTGGGAATCCTCTCTCGCCGCGCTCCTGAGCCTTTTTCTAAGCACTTCTCTGATGCTGGGAGTCATTTATATATCTCACGTCAGCCCGGGAAATATCGAGAGTATCGGTCATTTGGTTTCCGGAGCCGGCACCAATACGAATGTGCTCCAAATCCCGGCAGCCGGAATTAACTTTGCCAGGTTCGCGAAGACGGTCTTCATACTGAGCCCCCTGGGATGGATCCTCGAATCGGCAATAACGGGTTTCGTCCTCAAATATGTATTCCGGGTCAGGCCGGACCTGATTCTGCCGGGGCGGGGGTAGGGGTTTTATCATGGACGTTTCGGCAATCGATTATTACGCAAACCACGGCGCGAGCTTTCTTCACGGGGCACGCGCTCTCTCGAAAATTATATTCGCCGGGCTCGTTATAGCATCCGTAGTAATCTCAGGCGATTTCTACATATTGCTCGCGATTTACGTGTCGCTTTTATCACTGCTCATATGGACGAGGCTCCCCGTATTGAAGATAGTCACGATCGCCGCATACCCCGCGATATTCGCTCTCATATTCGCAGCCGCAAGCTGGAACGGGAGCTGGGTGAGCGCGGGGGTTATAGTGCTCAAGGCCCTCTGCGCGGCTCTCGCCATGGTCATACTTATCGTCACTACACCTTATCCCGACGTCTTCTCGTCGATCGGTCCCGTCCTGCCGGGAATCATCACGGAGGGGCTCTTCCTGACTTACAGGTCTCTATTCATACTCCTAGAGCTTGCCGATAACCTCGTCAAGGGACTCCGGGTAAGGGGCGGGCTAACGCGCGGGAGATATATCAAAAACGTCGTTAATTTCTCGTCCGGAATCGGCCTCATGCTCGTGAGGGGGCTCGACCTCTCGGAAAAGTTCTACGGGGTGCTGAACGTAAGGGGATATAGCGGAAGGTTGTCGGGCGGAGAGAGGAGCGAAAAATCGGGCGCGAACGATTTTACGGCCCTCGTCATCGGCGCTTTAATTTTCGGAGCCGCGCTCTTGGCAAGGAAGGACGGGGAGCTATCGGCATATGACGGCTGCGTACTCGCCCTTTCCCTGGCCGCGCTCATCGTTTCCGCCGCATACGCCGTTCTTCCGAACGCACGGGGGAGAGCTTGGAAGAAATAGTAAAGGTCAGAAATCTCAAATTTAAATACCCGGACGGGACGACTCTCGATTTCGAAGGGAAGGACTTTACCGTCGGAAGAGGAGAGCGCGTCGTCATGCTCGGGCCCAACGGAAGCGGGAAATCCACGCTTCTATCCCTGCTCTTGGGGCTGCTCAAGCCCTCCGGGGGCGAGATAGAGGTACTGGGTGTCGACCCTTCTAAAGAGTACGAGAAGATAAGAGAGAGGATTGGGGCTTTGCTCCAGAACGTAGACCTTCAGATAATAGCGCCAAGGGTATGGGACGACGTATCCTTCTCGCCGAGGAATTACGGCTATAAGGAAGAAGAGACCGCAGCGCTCGTGGACGATATTCTGAAAAAGCTTGAAATTGAGCATTTGAAAGATAAAGTCCCGCATTACCTGAGCGGGGGTGAAAAAACCAAGGTCGGGCTCGCCGGCGCTCTAGTAATCAAGCCGGAGCTCCTCATACTGGACGAGCCCTTCGAGCACATCGACCCCGCATGCAGGACTGAGCTTATCAAGCTCTTGAACAGGGTGAACAGGGAAAACGGCACGGCAATAATTCTATCGACACACAATATGAATACGGTCCCTCTGATCGCGGACACGGTATATCTAATTGCCGAGGGGGGGAATATCGTCGGTAAGGGGACGCCCAAGGAAATTTTCTCCCGGGTCGAAGCCCTTACCAAATGTCATATCGAGCCCCCGATACTGGGAGAGCTATTCTCGGCGCTTAAGAAACAAGGGGTCGAAATGGATATCTCCCTCACAGTCGAGGAAGCCGCTTGTACTATAGCGAACGCAGTGGTATTATCGAAAGACAAGAAGGGTCCCTGATGAATACGTCAAGAGCCGTTTACAAAAGCAGGGCATCAAAATTTCTAGTGCCGCTTCTGGGCGTGCTCTTCGTTTTTTCGATCAGCATCCACAGCCACAGGATAAGCTTTAGCCCCCACTCTCTCGTACAGATTTCGGGCGCCGCACAGGGAGCGGGCCATTCCGTCGAAGGGTGCTCCGCGTGTCTCCTGCACGGGAATATAAAGCTCACCGATCCGCAAACCGTGTTCAGCCTCATAGACGCGGGGCGATCCATTTCATTCAACGAAACAGAACACTCAACACCTTATCCGCTTTTAATACGAAACAAGCCTTCCCGCTCCCCTCCGGCGATCTGAGCCGATAGTCGTTACACCGTGCCCGCGAGGCGCATTCTCAGCATACTAATTTGTGTAAATCCGGCATCTAGTCCTCACTTATAAGTCAGGGCTATAAACATCCGGTCCGATATATAACGGACCGCATCCACCCCCGGACTCAGGCGCGTTTCCCGCGGCACGGCGATACCGAATCCGCTTCGATCCACTATTACATTTTCGGAGGTGAGATATGAACGTCATAAGAACTATTATGATATTTATCGTTGTCGCCGTTTCGTTTCCGTGTTTCCAGAGCTACTCATTCGGCCAGGAGAGCGGCGATGTTAAGAATGAAATAAAAGAGCTTAAACAGATGATGGAGAAGATGCAGCAAAGAATCGCCGACCTCGAGGAAAAGAACAGGGCGCTCGAGCAGCAGGCGAAAGAGAAAGAGGCAGTGAATGAAAAAGAGAATGTCATGACAACCGAGGAGACCGAGGTCATTCAGGCGGCGCCTCAGCCCCGGCAGGAGAGCTTTTTAAGCAAAGTGGCTCAAACGCTCAATCCCGATATAAGCGTTATAGGCATTTTTGCGGCGGCGTGGTACTCCCGGAACGACCCGTTCGTTTTTGCCGAGGACGATCCGCAAAATACCGGCGTCAATTTACAGGAGCTGGAATTGGGTTTCCAGAGCATCGTCGATCCGTATTTCAGGTTCGACTCATTCATCTCATTCAAGCAGGATAGTGTGGAGGTCGAGGAGGCTTACGGCACGTCGCTCTTTAGTATGCCCCTCAATGCACAGTTCAGGATGGGGCGCATGAGGGCGAAATTCGGAAGGATCAACCAGATACATACGCACGCGCAGAACTTCGTCACTCTGCCTCTGGTCGCCGCGGAGTTCCTGGGTGAGCACCTGAACCCGACGAGCATAGAGGCCGATTTCCTAATCCCCGTGCCCTGGTTCATGGAGCTTAGCGCCCTCGGGGGCAGCCCCGATGTCGAGACTCCGACGTTCGCCACGGACGAGGCGAACGCGAACAACCTGGCTTACCTGCTGTATGTTTTTCACCTCGCCAATTTCTTCGAAGTGAGCGACTCCCTCGGGGTAAACCTCGGGGCTTCATTCGCGACTGGTCCCAACGGAACGGGCTCCAAGGAACGCTCGAACCTCTACGGAGCCGACCTGTTCGCAAAATACAGACCGCTCAGAGAGAGCGCGTATACCGAGTTCAGACTCCAGTCGGAGTTCATGTGGAGACAGGCCGACACGCCTGAGGAGAATCTCGAGGATTACGGTTTCTATGCCGAGGGTATCTACAGGTTCGCAAAGAGGTGGAATACCGGCCTCAGGTTCGATCTGACTGACACGAACACCCCTGTCGCCGGGGAGGGAGGAGAAGGAGGGCTCGTAATCCCTGACTCCGACGGCCTCGTAAGCTCAAGAGCGATCAACCCGGGAGAGACACTGGGGCTGCAGGGGAGGGCATACCGCGTATCGCCCATGCTGACGTTCAGCCCGAGCGAATTCTCACAGTTCAGGCTGGAATACGATTACCTGAACCAGAACTACGCGGGTAACCAGCATGCTGTCTTCCTTCAGTTCCAATACGCGATAGGAGCCCACGGTGCGCATCCTTATTAATCAAATATTTTCAGGAGGAAATGATTATGAAACGTTATAACATTCTTCGAAGCTTCACGGTATTTGCTGTTTTTGTTCTCATATCCATCTTTTTCTCCGCGGGGGAGGCGTCGGCGAAAGTGCAGATAGTCGCATCGCTGCCGGATCTCGGGGCAATCGCGGAGGAAATCGGGGGAGATAAAGTCAACGTGGTTACTCTGGCAAAGGGCTACCAGGACCCGCACTTTGTGGACGCGAAGCCGACGTACGTTACAAGGCTAAACAAGGCGGACCTTCTCGTCTATAACGGACTCGATCTCGAGATCGGCTGGCTGCCTCCTCTGATCACGGGGTCCAGGAACTCCAGGATCACATCCACGGATGCCCTCGGACGTCTCGACGCATCCGCCTATATCCCACAGGTGCTTGAAGTGCCGACTACGCAGATCGATAGATCGATGGGAGACATACATCCGAAAGGCAATCCGCATTACCTCCTCGACCCGAGGAACGGTATTCCCATTGCCGCCGGGATAACGGCAAGGTTACAGGAGATAGACCCTGAAAACGCCTCTTATTACGATGAGAATTACAAAAAATTTGCCGATAACCTGAATGCGAAAATAAAGCAATGGGACGGGGAGCTCGCTCCTTATAAAGGGACAGAGATAGTGTCTTATCACAAAAACCTCAATTATTTTTCGGAGTGGGTGGGGTTTAAAGAGATAGGATATATCGAGCCGAAGCCGGGCATACCGCCGTCGCCATCCCACGTCGCCGACCTGATCAAACAAATGAAAGCGACGGACGTGAAGCTCGTTATTGCTTCAAATTATTATCCTCAAAAAACGGGCTCGCTCATCGCTGATCAGACAGGCGCTGTGTTCCTATCCATACCGACGAGCGTAGGGGGACAGGACGGGATCAATACGTATACCGACCTGTTCGATGTGATCGTGAGCGACATAACCTCGGCATTGAAGAATAAAACGGGATCGACGAATCATTCGGCCTCGAAGGCGGGCGGATAGATACGCGTACTGGTGTAGTCCCCTCCGTTATCCCTCCTTACCGATAGACTCGGGGGACTACATTTTTCTATAACGAAGAATTGAGGTGCGGATGACGAAATTAATAAGGCTCGAAAACGTGACTATAGGATACGAGAATAAAGGGATACTCGGCCCGTTTGACCTCGCGGTGGAGCGCGGCCAGTTCTGGGGCGTATTAGGTCAGAACGGGGGCGGGAAATCCACACTACTCAAAACTCTTCTGGGCCTGCTTCCGCCCGTTTCGGGAAACATAGAATCGGCAGAAGAAATCGTATTCGGATATGTGCCCCAGCATGAGAAGTTCGACCCGATATTCCCTGTTTCGGCAGAGGAGGTCGTATCCATGGGGAGATACAGCAGGGTCTCCGCGGGAAAAAGGCTTACGAACTCAGATCGCGAAGTGGTAACGCTGTCCCTGGAAAAAGTCGGAATACCTCATCTCAAAGACCGCACATTCAGGTCTCTCTCGGGAGGAGAGAAGCAGCGTACTCTCCTCGCCCGCGCCATATCAGGCGAACCCGACATACTCGTCCTCGACGAGCCCACCGCGTCCGTCGATCTAAAGGGAGAGGTGCAAATAATGGAGCTCGTGCAAAAGATCAGGTCCGAGGACGGACTGACCGTGCTTATGGTAAGCCACTTCTTAAATACGGTCACGAAATATGCCGACAGAATTATCCTGATCGACAAAGACAGCGGATATTTCAAGGCGGGCGGGCGAAGCGAGGTCCTGACCGAAGCTAATTTAACTAAATTCTTCGGGCTGAACAAAGGTATTCTGTAGATATCGAATCCGGGAGAAGTCCAGGTATAGGGACAAGGAATAATTAATGGGAATTTTGAAGGAATTTATAGACAGTTATTTCCTCTGGCGTGACCCGATGATAGTAGGGGCGGTTTCGGGCGCCATATGCGGCTTCCTTGGCGTGTACGTCGTGCTCAGGAGAATAATCTTCGTAAGCGCCGCGCTCACCCAAATCTCGAGCTTCGGAGTAGCCCTTTCTTTTTACCTCGAGGGGTACAGCCTGGGAGCGCTGGCATTTTTGATACATCCTTTCATTCTGTCTATGGCCCTCACTTCGCTCGCTGCCCTCTTTTTCGCTCTCAAAAGGGACTATTCGCGCATAAGCCGGGAAGGGGTGATAGGTTTCGGGTTTTTAATCGCTTCGGGGGCGGTCGTAATACTTGGGGACAGAATAACCAAAGGCGCTCATGATATAGCGAATATACTTTTCGGAAGCGCCGTCGTCGTTGATCCAAAGGATCTGTATATCATTCCCGCTATAGCTATTATAGCAGCGATAATCCATGCCATTTACTTTAAAGATTTTATCTTCGTTTCTTTCGACGAAGAATCCGCACGGTTAGTCAAGTATCCGGTCAGAATGCTCAATACAGTTATGCTTATTACCATAGCTGTAGTGGCGTCCGTATCGACCAGAGCGCTTGGGGCGCTTCCGGTCTTCGCGTTCCTTGCCCTCCCGCCTCTCACTTCACTATTTCTGACGGAGAAGCTCAAGCTTGTTTTCGCGCTCTCCGTAATAATGGGCGTATTGTCGGCGACGCTCGGTTATTTCTTCTCGTTCATACTGTCCATTCCGACAGGGGCTTCCATGGCGGTCTGCGCTTCGATCTTTTTCATCCTGGGTCTCTTGTGGCGTGAGGTTAGAATCAGGATTTAGAGTGAGGATAAGACAAATAATGAATGCATTATTGCAGACTATGAAATGTCTCCCGCATGCAATGCCGCTGCTGCTTTCAGCGTTCCTTATATTCTCCGCGTGCAGTAAATACGGAAAAGTCGCGGAGACCCTGGATTTTTTAAAGTTCGAAAGCTTTAATTGCGACGTGGTCAGAGTCGAAGGAAGCGGCAGTTTTTTTTGCCAGCTCCCGGATATGGACATAGAAACAATCAGGCTCACCGGAATCAGCATCCCGGCGGAGAGTGAAAAGGAAGCGAAGAAATACTGCGAATCGATACTGAGAAGAGGGACGCTCGTGAAAGTAGAGCCCGATAAGGAGCTGAGGGAAAAAGAGGGAGACATTCCGGCTTACGTATTCGTTCCAGGCGGGAAGATGCTGAATGTTCTCCTTATAGAAAAGGGATATGCAAAACCGGTTACAAAAGAGCTTAATGAAAAGTATATGAATTTATTTATCGGAGCCCAGAAAGAAGGAAAAACAGAAAAGAACGAGTCTATAGATGAAGGAGAAAAGCCGCCCTGGCTGAGGTAATAACACGCACATGCCTATACTGGAAATTGCCGACCTTAAAAAAAGCTACATATCCCCCGGAGGAGAAAGCTCTCTGGTAATAGACGTACCTCATCTCTCACTAGAGAGCGGGGAACATATCGCCCTCAGGGGAGAAAGCGGTTCCGGAAAAACGACCCTCCTGAATCTCATCGCGGGTATTCTGAGACCCGATAGCGGAAGCGTACTCCTTGCGGGGAAGGATATGTTTTCTCTTTCCGAATCGGCAAGAGACAGACTCAGGGCGGAAAACATAGGATATATATTTCAAACCTTCAACCTGCTGCAGGGCTATTCGGCGCTTGAGAACGTAATGCTCGGGATGATGTTCGGCAGAGGAGAGGACAAGGATCTGGCGCTTTCACTTCTTGAAAGGGTGGGCCTCGGTGACAGAATCGACTACAAGCCCGGTCAGCTGTCGGTCGGACAGCAGCAACGGATGGCCGTAGCGAGAGCGCTGGCAAACCGTCCAAAGCTTGTCCTGGCAGACGAGCCGACCGGTAACCTCGACTTCCGGAATTCGGGCGAAGCTGTAAACCTGATCCGCGGGATATGCGGAGAGAACGACGCCGCGCTCCTGCTTGTTAGCCACGATCAGAACGTGCTCGATAAATTCGAGCGAGTGGAGAAATTGAGTGAAATAAATCGCACGCTGAGTTATTGAGGCGTAGGCGGGTGCTGCTATGAACAAATTAACCGGAATTTTTCTTATAGTAAGGAAGAGCCTGGCTCAGCACAAATTATCGACGGTCGTGACTGTTATCTCAGTGGCGCTCGCAGCTGGCCTCGTCATGTCCGTATTCTGCATAAGAAATCAGACCTATGATGCGTTTACGGGGGGGCCCGTCGGATTCGACGCCGTGCTCGGAGCACGCGGCAGTCAGCTGCAGCTCGTATTGAACGCGGTATTTCACCTCGAAACATCTCCCGGGAATATTCCCTGGGAAATGTATCAGGCGGTCAAACGAAATCCGAACGTCGTGCTCGCTATCCCCTATGCGGTCGGAGACAATTACAGGGGCTGGAGGATCGTAGGAACGGATAAACAATTATTTACGGACTTCGAATACCGTAAAGGAAAAAAATTCAAAGTCAGTCCGGGAGGCAGGCTTTTCGACCCTCAAAAAAAAGAAGCCGTCGTCGGCAGCTACGTCGCAGATAAGACCGGCTTGAAGGTAGGCTCGAAATTCCACCCCTTCCACGGCCTGGTATTCGACGAAAGGATGCGCCACGAGGATGAGTACACAGTAGTCGGGGTCTTGGAACCTACGAACTCACCTTCCGACAGGGTGGTCTGGATACCGATCGAGGAATTCTACCGTATGTCGGGACACGTGCTCAGGGGAGCGGGAGAGATTTACACACCTGTCGCGGGGCAGGAAATACCCGACAAAGACAAGGAAGTGAGCGCCGTTATGCTCAAGCTGAAAAATCCGCAGGCGGGGTTCTTACTCGATCAGACGATAAACAAACAGGGAAAAGTCGCGACGCTCGCATGGCCGATCGGAAAGGTAATGGCAGACCTGTTCGGAAAAATCGGATGGGTGAACAATATCCTGACGCTAATCGCGTATCTCGTCGTTGTCGTAGCGGCAGGGTCCATCCTGGCAAGCATATACAACACTATGAACGAGAGGAGACGGGAGTTCGCGATTCTCAGGGCGCTCGGAGCAAGGAGAAATACGGTATTTACGGCAATAGTTGCGGAGTCCGCATCGATAGCGCTCATAGGAACTTTATTTGGGTACCTGGTCTACGGAGCAATTTTAACCGCGGCTGCAGTGATCGTCAGGGAGCAAACGGGCGTTGCGCTCGACATATTCCAGTTTAACTGGGTGCTGATTATAAATCCGGTCGTCATGGTTCTGCTGGGCGCCGGAGCAGGGATAATCCCCGCCGTAAAAGCATACTCCACGGACGTTGCGACTAATCTCGCGCCATCGACATGAGGAGAAAATATGGATCCAGCCAATAATCTTACAGGGAGAGCAAGAATGAAACAGTTAATCGCGGTATTTTTAGCTCTATTGTTCTCGGCTTCGGCTCTAACCGCACACGAACATCACGCCCCGCACGGGGGGACTTTAGTCGAGTTCGGTGAGGAATTCGCGCACCTGGAGCTTGTCCTGGATCCCGGGACAGGGACCCTGACCGGCTATTCTCTCGACGGGGAAGCTGAAAATCCTGTACGCATAGAGCAGGACGACATAGAGATTCGAATCACGACCGTAAACTCGCAAGGCGTAGGAGAGGGTAAAATAATCTATATTTTAAAATTAGAGGCTGTGCCGAACGTTCTCACGGGCGAGACACTGGGCGACACTTCCGAATTTACCGCCCAATCGGACAAATTGAAGGGTGTACATAACTTCGACGGAGTCATTTCAGCTATAAATATTAAGGGACAAAGTTTCAAAGATGTTAAATTCGGGTTTCCAGAGGGAAACGAGTAAATCTTTTGAAGAGAACCGATCTCATCAGGAGCAACAAATTGAATGATATGAAACGCATAAACTGGAACAAGCTGATTACAAAAGCCCTTGTAGTCTGCAGTATTCTGTTCCTGCCTATATTGGGGATACATTACAGACCCACGCCGAGTTTCGATTATTCCGCTGTGAATGCGGTTGAAACTGAAAACGGGGCAATAAAAGTCGACTTCGATTTCCTGGGAGGGTTCGACTACGAAAGGGACGAGAGGATCCCGGAAAAGGTAAAGGAACTCAACGGAAAGATAGTGAACATTACCGGATTCATGCTCCCGATCGATTTCGATTCGGGCGTTGTCAAAAGCTTCATGCTCCTTAATAATCAGATGGGGTGCTGCTTCGGAATAATGCCTAGGGTAAATGATTTTGTATACGTGGAAATGCCTGAAGGAAAAAGCACGAAATACATGACTGACATACCGCTCAGGGTCACGGGCAGGTTCGAAGTAGTCAATGAAAACCTTGTAGGCGGACTATATTCAATGACCGCAGACAAGGTGGAGGTCTTTAAGAATTATTGAGCGCTTCGAGCGGTATAGACTCGTCGATTAGCAGTATCGGGATGTTATCCCTTATCGGATACAGGTATTTACGGTCTTCCTTTTGTATCAGCCCGCCCTCGATTTTTTCGGACACCTTCTGTTTCGACCTGTTCATCACTTCTCCCTTATCTATGAGCAGGTTTATTCTGTCCACCAGTCCGGGCTCGGCAAGGACCAGGTCCTGTTTTGTTTCGGGGCAGACTATTATGTCAAGCAATTCCTTGTCAATCATGCATTATCCGGGCCCAGATCGGTCAAAATAAAATTTTACTGGCATCGAGCCTTTAAACCATTAGAATACATATATAGAGATTAATTGCAAAAGGAGCATCGAAACATGCACAAGGTTTCCATAATTTTACTGTTTTTTGCGGCAATTCTGATCGGATCGGCGGCAGGGACAATCGCGGCAACAGCGGCAGGGGGTGATGAAGTGAAGATCGAGGCCGTCGCGAACTCTCCCGCTTTCCCCGGAGCAAAAGCGCGGTTCGCTTCACTCAAGGACGGAGAAGTGCTCAAGAGCCCGGATGTCTCGGTCGTAGTCGACGTCGATAAGTACGAGCTCGGCGTCCAGACCGATACGGAAAGGGCCAAAGAAATAATGAATTCCGCTCAGGGGCAGCACGCCCACATAATACTGGATAACGACCCGTATCTGGCGGATTATCAATCGGGAAAACCGTTTGAGATCGGGACGCTCAAAGAGGGTCCTCATACGCTCGTAGTATTTCCTAGCCGCTCCTATCACGAGAGCGTGAAGTCGCCGGATGCGGCGGATTTTGTCAATTTCTATGTCGGGAAGAAAGAAGGGGAGTTCATGCTCGACAAATCAAAGCCGGCCATTATCTACAGCAGGCCCAAGGGTAAGTACGAGGGGGCGGGCTCAGACAGGATTCTGCTCGACTTTTATTTATACAACGTCGAGCTAAGCCCCGACGGGTATAAAGCGAAATACACAATCAGGAAAAAGGATTCGACGGGAGAGGTCACGTCGATCATTCTTACGGAATGGACCCCGGCTTATGTGACAGGGCTTACGACGGGTGATTACGCCGTAAAGCTCGAGCTTCTGGATAAAGACGGTAACACAGTAAGCGGCGCGTTTAACAATACGGAGCGGGACATCAGCGTCGTCAGGGAATGAGCCGTCTCGGGCTTTCCGGCAAATAGTCACATATTGGCGGAATAAAAACCGGCAATCCGCTACATCCGGGATTGATGGTACTTATACGCGGAATCCCCTCTAATTATTGATATAATATATTCGATGGGCGGGCATGAAGACCGACGCATGATACAGGCCCGGGTTTACAAAATTAATTACTGTGGAATAATAACTGTTCTTCTGAAAGAAAAGACGAGGTGATAGCGATGTCTCAGAAATGCATGATAACCGGAAAAAGCCCGCTCGTGGGGAACAACGTTTCGCACGCAAACAACAAGGTGAAACGCCGCCAGAACCCAAACCTCCAGTGGAAGCACGTCTTCGTGCCCGAGCTTGACCGGAATATCAGAATCAGGGTTTCGACGCGCGCGCTCCGGACGATTAACAAGAAGGGCATTTCCGCATTCCTCAAGGATAACGGACTCACCTTAAAGGACCTGATTTAAGCCCGGTACAAAACAATACTGGAATCCACGCCGGCTCTGATTATATTTAATCTCAATGCGGATTAACTCACAAATCAGGCTGGACCCCTATATCTTGAAAGCCGTCACAATGGCCGGCTCTCTGTTAAACGACAGAAGAGCCTTGATCAACCTCATAGGCTCGGCATCCGCCAAAATAGAATCGGGCGGCGCCAGGCTTTCCTCCGTAAAGAGCGACATAGAAACGCTTGTCGAGCTTCTCAGGGCCTGGATAAGGGGTGAGTACAGGGATGTGCCCTGGAGAACGTTACTTCTCGGGACGGGCGCGGTCCTTTACTTCGTAAACCCGTTCGACGCGATACCGGACATATTGCCCGCAGCAGGGCTTCTGGATGACGCGAGCGTTATAGGGTTCGTCGTGGCGTCGGCGAAAAACGATATAGAGAAATTCAGGAATCATAAGGCCGACACAACCCCTCCCGACGCCGCGGATTAACCGCCTCATTATCAGAGGCAGGCCGGTATTTAACCCTCGAGGTGCTCGTACTGGTCTTTCAGGTTCTGAACTACCGTCGGATCGGCAAGCGTGGTAGTATCTCCGAGCACAGCCCCTTCGGCGATATTCTTGAGGAGTCTCCTCATAATCTTCCCGCTCCTGGTCTTCGGAAGCTCAGCCGTAAAGATTATCTCGTCGGGCTTCGCTATCGCGCCTATTTTCTTAACCACGTGGTTCCTCAGCTCGTCTATAATATCCTTATCATGCCTGGCGCTCTTCTTAAGCGTGGTGAACGCCACTATGGCCTGTCCCTTGAGCTCGTCGTGCCTTCCGATTACGGCAGCCTCGGCGACTGAAGGGTGATCGACGAGGGCGCTCTCCACCTCCATCGTGCTTATCCTGTGCCCAGCCACGTTCATAACGTCGTCCACGCGCCCGAGGAGCCAGAAGTACCCGTCCTTGTCCCGCTTGGCCCCGTCTCCGGTAAAATAGACGCCCGGGAACCTGCTCCAGTAGTGATCGACATAGCGCTTCGGATCGCCGTATATCGTCCTCAGCATGGAGGGCCATGGGTTCCTTAGCACGAGATATCCAGCTCCCTCCTTGATCGTCTTCCCGTTCTCGTCGACTATGTCCGCTACGATGCCCGGAAACGGCTTTGTGGCCGAGCCAGGCTTTAATTTGGTGATGCCGGGCAGGGGGGTAATGAGTATCGAGCCCGTCTCGGTCTGCCACCACGTATCGACTACCGGACACATGCCTCTTCCGATATGGTTGTAGTACCACATCCAGGCCTCGGGGTTTATCGGCTCCCCGACAGAACCCAGGAGGCGGAGCGAGCTGAGGTCGTATTTTTTCGGATATTCCTCGCCCCACCTCATAAAGGTCCTGATCACGGTAGGGGCGGTATAAAAGATATTCACGCGGTATTTTTCGACTATCGCCCAGAACCTGCCGATGTCCGGGTAGTCGGGCGCGCCTTCGTACATCAGCGACGTCGCGCCGTTGGCCAGAGGGCCGTAGATGATGTAGCTGTGGCCGGTCACCCACCCGATGTCCGCCGTGCACCAGAACGTGTCCTCCTCCTTCAGGTCGAACACCCATTTGGTGGTCGCGTAAACGCCCACCAGATAGCCTCCGGTCGTGTGGACTATGCCCTTGGGCTTTCCGGTAGTCCCGCTCGTATAGAGCATGAAGAGCATATCCTCGCTGTCCATTTGTTCAGGCTCGCAATAAGAAGGCGCCTTCTCCATGAGCTCGTGCCACCAGAGGTCTCTCCCCTTCTTCATCTTGATGTCGGCCTTGTCCCCGACCCTTTTTACGACGACGACCTTTTCGATGCTCGGCGTATCAGTGAGCGCATCGTCGGCGTTCTTCTTAAGCGGCACCAGCCCTCCCCTTCTGTACCCGCCGTCAGACGTTATCAGCACCCGCGCCTGCGAATCGTTGATCCTGTCCTTGAGGCTCTCCGCGCTGAACCCTCCGAATACGATGCTGTGGGGCGCTCCTATCCTCGTGCAGGCGAGCATGGCGATTGCGAGCTCGGGGATCATCGGCAGGTATATCGTAATCCTGTCCCCCCTCTTGACGCCGAGCGCCTTGAGCACATTGGCGAACTTATTTACCTCCCTGTAGAGCTGCCCGTATGTGAGAGTGACGCTCTCCCCGGATTCCGCCTCCCATATTATCGCGGCTTTATTCTTTCTCGCCGTATTAATGTGCCTGTCGATACAGTTGTACGAGACGTTCAGCTTGCCGCCGATGAACCATTTTGAATGGGGGACCTTCCACTTGAGTACCTTTCTCCATTTTTTGAACCAGTCGAGCTCTTTCGCGAAGTTCGCCCAGAATTTTTCATTGTTCCGGGCGGCTTTTTTATAAACCGACTCGTCCTTTATGTTGGCGTTCTTTCTCAGTTTCTTGCCGGGCGCAAAGGTGCGGCCTTCGATAAGCAAGTCCTCGATAGTTTTTTCGACGTCAGCCATATTGACCCCCTTAAGAGAAATACATAGGCAGTAAGATACTCTATACTAACAAAATTCGCCGGGGATTTGAAGAAGATTTCGATGATGAGGCTTTAATCGGCGGCCGTTCGGGTCGAATTCCGATGGAATTAAAAATGCTTAGACCTTTATTCCTATTGCGCCCGTGATCTCCCGACCGTCGAGTCTCGCATAATCAGGTTCAGCCGCGTATTTAAAAAAGGAAGACACCTCCACTTCGAATCCGGCCAAGACCAGCTCCCGCCGTATTATTGCGGGATCCATCAGGTTCATCGCCAATGGCTGGGTTTCGGGGTCGATCCTCCCTTTCGGTACGAGCCTGCGCACGTCATCCACCCAGCCGGGCCACTCGACCCCGCCCGAGACGTTTTTCTCGTATTGCGGAATAAGCTCTCTGAAAATCGTCCTGTAGACCGAGTCCGTCACTATAAAGACCTTCCCCCCGGGCCTGAGCCAGCTATGAATCTTTCGAAGGCTCTCTCTTATCCTGCTTCCGGTGAAAAAATGAAAGACGCGAGAGATTAGGATTCCGTCGATTGCGTCCCCGGGCAGATCTAATTTTTCGGGGAATTCTGCATTGATGGTTTCCAGTCCGGAAAGCCGGCTCTCAGCAGCCCGGCGTTTTATAATTGCGAGCTGCTCCTTAGAAATCTCGACCGCAATAACGCGCGCCCCTGTTTTCAAAACCTCTAAAACGATGTGACCGTATCCCGCACCTACCTCCAGCATCAACCCCCTGGTCTTGGCAGAATAATCGATATAAGACTCCGTTATCTCGTCCTTATACAGCCAGATCCATCCCTGACGGTCCAATGTCGGGATCATCATCCCGTTCTCAACCGGCTCGGGCATTCGGGGAATATCGTTTTTCATTATGAGACCTCCGTATATCCCGGACTAGAGATTTTAGTCCTGATTTGTACACGCGATTAATTAACCGGTTTTCTCTCTCTTAATGTCCTTCATAATTAAAGCTATAAGGATAAAGGCCCCGGCGGTAAGGCAGAGGAGGAATATGAACGCTGAAGAGTACCCTTTCATGAAAGCGTTCTCGAAGACAGGGAGTATACGACCGGACATCGCGTCCGTGAACCGGCTCAGGACGTGCCTCGCTCTTTCAGGGTCCGACAAAATTGTCCTTATAAGATCCTGCTGCTGCCCGGTGAGCTCTACACCGGCTGAGGATAAGCCGCTTTCCATCGACAACCTCTCTTCCAGCCTGAAAATAACGCCCGCGACCGCAAGCCCTATCGAGCCCCCCAGATTCTGGAACGTCCATAGCGCCCCTGTCGCTGTTCCGGCCAGATCCTTCGGCAACGATGAGATAGCGGCGAAAGCCCCCGAGCCGAATATGGAGCCCCATCCCAACCCCATGAACAGGAACCCGAAAACGATGTAAATTAATGAGCTGTCGGGCTTAAAGGTGGCCTGTATCAGGGCATTGAGAGCCAGGGCGGACAAGCCCGCCAGGATCGGGAGCTTGGCCCCCCTTGAATCGACCACCCTGCCCGCAACCGGGGCGACGAGCACGATCAGCACCGTTATAGGCAGGAGGAGCAGGCCTATTTCGAAAGCCTCTTTCCTCAGAATGTCCCCCAGGTAAAGAGGCATCAGAAAAAACGCGGAATAGCCGAACGCCACGAGCGTGAAATTGGCGAAAGCCCCCGAGAGGAAGCCCCGCGACATAAACAGTTTGAAATCGATGATCGGGGATTTCACCCTGCATTCGACAAGGTACAGCGATGCCAGGGAAATTGCGGATACGAGAAATAGCAATATAGTCATAGCCGAATGCCAGCCCCACTCGGGGCCCTGTATAATTGCGGAAACCAGCGCACCTATTCCTATCATCATCAGAAAGAACCCGTACCAGTCTATAGTTTTCTCCCCTTCCCCCCGGACTGATTCTTTTACACTGATAAGACAAATAGCCGCAGCGACCGTCAATATGGGTATGTTGACGAAAAATATCCACCTCCAGCTGAGTGCGCTCGTTATAATGCCGCCGAGAACGGGACCGAGCGCCACACCCAGCCCCGTAACGCTCGTCCAGATGCCGATCGCCCGCCCCCTCTCCCCCTGAGGGAAAGTGTCTGAAATGAGCGCCAGAGAAGATGGGATTATCATCGCGAGCCCCGCACCCTGGAGCGCCCGGAAAGCTATGAGGACGAGGCCGTTTGACGCCAGCCCTGAAAAGAGCGAAGCAATGCCGAATAACGCGAGACCGAGATAGAGCAGGGGCCTCCTGCCGAATGTATCGCCGAACCTCCCCATGTTGACCATGAATATGCTGAGGGCGAGAACGAATACGTTCATTACCCACTGCAGTTCTCCAAAGCCGACGCGGAGCTCCTTCTGTATATCCGGCAGGGCCGTATTAACGATCGCGAAATCGAGATAGCCGATTAGGCACGCCATGCTCAACCCGGATAGCGCCCACCACTTCCTGTTTTTCTCAGATGTCATCCGAATGATTTTTTACACCGGTCAAATGAATTCTTATTCCGTGCTGAAAAACTATTTGTGGTTTACCTAAAAGAAATTCCCACTCTCGAATAATAACCCCTTAGAAGGAAGAGTGACAAGGCCATTGAGGGGAGATACGAATTTCCCCTATTTCACCGTGTCGAAAGCGGGCGGCGGAAGGAGCGGCGGTTTTTCCTTTCGCGAGGACTCGCGCTGGAACTCCATCTCGGAGACGAGAATGCTCGGCGCGACGGTGGAGACCGGGATGTAGCCCGACTCGGCCCCGCAGAACCCGTTGAATACCGCGTAGTCGTCCCCGGTCGCGATGATTTTATTGACCGTGACTATAGGCGTCCCGACGATCTCGATGTCCCTCACGGGAGTCTCTTCCCCGGTCACCGGGTCGACCTTGTAAAGCACGAGCGGTGTGCCTCTGAAGGCCTGGAAGTTATACGAAGAGGTATTTGTCTCCCCGCCTCTCATACTCTTTATAATCAGCCCGAAGGGTTTATTCTGACGCTTGACTTCTTCAATCAGTAGCTCCTTCAGCTTATCCCTCGGATATTCCTTCGAAGACTCTATTATAGTGTTGCTCATCCTCGCTAATGGCGCCTGCCCGTAGGAGGCCCTCCCGTGGCCGTTTGAATTCTGAAAACCCTCGACCGGGGTCCTCGACATGAGGAAGTTCTTAAGCACGCCGTTCTCGACCAGCACCGTCCTTTGCCCGGGCACGCCCTGGTCGTCGAACGGGTAGTAACCCATAAGGTGGGTCCCCTCAAAGCTCTTCATCGACGGGTCGTCTATTATAGACAGGAATTCCGGGATTATCTTCTTCCCCACCTTCTCCTTGAAGGTCTGCCCCTCGTCTTCGTCTATCTGCCTCTCCCCTTCGAGCCTGTGACCCACGGCCTCGTGGAACACGACGCCCGCGGCCTCGGGATCGAGGAGCGCCGGGACGCTCAGCGGAGGCAGCGCCTCCGCCTGCCGCATTTTAAGTGTCTCTTCGACCATTTCACGTATCGTATTTTTCAGCGCCTCCACGGGGGGTATGTCCTCGGGGGTCACGTAGTAGAGGTTCCTGTAGTTCTCGACGACCTTGCCGTCGTCGGCCCTCGCGGTCACCTCGGCGTCTATGGAGTAAAGGATTTCATCCCTTACATACTGCGTGCCTTCCGTGTCGATGAAATAAACGGTTTCCTTCTGTGCGGTGACCGTAAGGTCGGCATTGAGGAGATCTTTATAGTCTTTATAGATCGAAGAGACCTGCCTGACGTTCTCTTCCCACTTGCCGGGATCGAAATTGAGAGTCAGCTCGGGTCCGAAATAGACATGGCTCTTTTCCTTGGAAAAACTGCCGAAGTCCTCAGCCTTGACCTCCTGTACGTCTTCAGCCTTTTTATTGAGATATTGCGCCAGCGCTTCCTTGTAAGCGAAATCGGTTACCTGCCAGAGTACGGTCCTTATGGCGGCGGGGTCGTTATCGAGAGGCACGGAGGAGGCCCCGTCAAAAGGGATACCGCCGCCCGACCTGCCGCCGATGGAATTGTCGAACCCGTAGTCCCCGACTCGCACATCGACGAAAAGACGCCTTATCCTGCTCCTGTCCGACGACACGATAGCGCCGTATTTGCCTTCGATAGTGTAATAGGCGTTGTCCTTTATCTGGTAGCTTATGAAATAGGGGTCTTCATAGCCCTCGAGCTTAAGCTTTTTCTGCGACCTCCCGAGCTCATCTTTCATAGCGGTAAGCACGACGATGTCTCCGCGCTCAGCCTGCACGTCGCCTGAGCCGGCCGCTCCCGTTAAGGGTGAAGCGATAACGAACAAGAGGAAAAGAAGCGGCAGGTATGCGCATGTATTCCGGATTCTATCCATAGAAACAGGTTAGCTACGATAAGTATGCATGTAAAGGATTTATCAAGGCTGGAAAAGGATGTTTACGATGAATGTCCGAAAGCGGGATCGTCTATCCGTCTCAGAAGAGAGTCGAGGAATGCGTTAAGCGAACGGACAGCTTTCTTAGAGCTGCCGTACCTGAACCTGATATAAGGTGGAACCAGCGTGGGCCTTCTCAGAAAGTAGGGCAGAGCCTTGCCGAATGCGAGCCTCCCGGCGGAATTATAGATGGCTCCCATATCGGGGAGCCTTTCCCAGGATTCGTCGGAGACGGAACGGACGGACATCAGAGGGGTAGCGCTCACAAGAACGGCTTCGGCGACCCCCCAGGTCTCCATATCTACAATGTGAGCCCCGGACATACCGTATAACCTGCTCTTGAGCCCGGGATCGTTCACGAACCTGTTCTCCGTAAGTATGTCGCCTCTCGTACAGGCCATATCGTTCCCGGGGAGTTCACAGAACAAATTCTTCCTTTCCCCCTTTTTTAAACTTATCACGCTCTCCCCGAGAACGACGTCGCCGACCCTGAGGCCGCTGTTTAATGCGCCGCCGAGTCCGGCGCTGATTATCAAACCGGGTTTATACCTCTCAATGACGATACTCGCTCCCGCCCGCGCCCGCTTTATCCCGACGCCGGTGCTGCCGAGAACGACCTTTCTCCCGTGTATGTCCCCGAACTTATAACGCGTCTCGCCGGAGCCCCCCTCTTCGAGCACGCGGACGCCCCTTGCAAGAATATCGATCTCATCCGGGAGTGCGGAGAGGATGGCTATCATAAGGGAGACCCTGACCAAAAAACGGCTCAACGCCGGGGACTTTATTTTAAGTACGTAAATATAATAAGAACCGCGAGTATCAAACGGTATATGACGAAAAGCGTGTAACTCTGCTTTCTGACGAATTTGAGCAGGTATTTGATGGCGAGAAAGGAGAAAACGGCGGACGTGACAAATCCCGCTATAAAAGGCGTGCCTACCACGTCCGTGTACGCGAGGTGACGGATTTCGAATAAGCCCGCGCCCGCTATGAGAGGAGCCGCGAGCAGAAAGGAGAATCTGGCCGCCTCGTCGCGTTTGAAGTTCCTGAACATCGCCCCGGTGATCGTTATCCCCGAGCGCGAGACGCCGGGAATGATCGCGAGCGCCTGAGCGAGGCCGATTACCATACAGTCGGTGAGATTAATGTCCTCGATTGATTTATCCCTTCGAGAATACCTGTCGGAAATAAAAAGGAGCAGTCCGAAAGCGGAAAGCGCGAAGGCGATAAACAGAGGGTTCCGCAGAAGCCCGGCCGCCTGCTCCTCGAAAAGGAATCCCGACAAGGCCCCGGGAACCGTAGCTATCAGCAAGAACATGCCGATCTTCCCGCTCGGGCGTCCCTCGAAACTCCTTTCGGCGACGGCATTAACGAGATCGCCTATTATCAGCAGCAAGTCCCGCCAGAAATAGGAAATAATCGCGATGAGGCTCCCTACGTGGAGCGCGACGTTAAAGGGCAGGCCCGGGTCTTTCCATGAAAAAAACCACGGGAGAAGCACGAGGTGCGCCGTGCTGCTTATGGGAAGAAATTCCGTTATCCCCTGTATCGCACCGAGTATTATCGACTGTATAAGATCCACTTTAGTTCATCCTTCTCCGCCCGGGTTTTTTCGTGCCGAGTACCTCTCTGAGGTACACTCCGGTGTAAGACCCTTCCGACGCCGATACCTCCTCGGGCGTACCCCTGGCCACTATGCGTCCCCCGTTCTCTCCTCCCTCGGGACCCATATCGATCACATGATCGGCGCACTTAATCACATCGAGGTTGTGCTCGATCACTATCACCGTATTCCCCGTGTCGGCGAGGCGCTCGAGGACTTCGAGGAGCTTCCTCACATCGTCGAAATGAAGCCCGATCGTAGGCTCATCGAGTATGTAGAGCGTCCTGCCCGTCGAGCGTCGGGCGAGCTCCTTCGAGAGTTTTATACGCTGCGCCTCGCCGCCCGAGAGCGTCGTGGCGGGCTGTCCGAGCCTGATATATTCGAGCCCTACCGCTTCGAGGACGTCGAGCTTCGATTTCAGGTGCGGGACATTCGCGAAAAACTCCGCAGCCTCGCTAACCGTCATGTCCAGGACCTCCGCGATGTTCTTATCGTTGTATCTGACCTCCAGGGTCTCGGAGTTGTACCGGCTGCCTCCGCACCGCTCGCACGTCACGTACACGTCGGGCAGGAAATGCATCTCTATTTTCACGACGCCGTGGCCGAGGCAGACGCTGCACCTTCCCTCGCCGACGTTAAAACTGAACCTGCCCGGCTTATATCCCCTTATATTAGACTGCGGGAGCATCGAGTATAGGTCCCTTATCGGGGCGAAGATCCCGGTGTATGTAGCGGGGTTTGACCTCGGGGTCCTGCCGATCGGGCTCTGCTCGACGTTAACTACCTTATCTATTTCGCCGGCGCCTGACAGCCTTTCGTATTTCCCGACTCTCTCCTTACTTCTGTAGAGCTTCCTCCCGAGGGCATTGTAGAGTGTATCGATAACGAGGGTGCTCTTCCCCGAACCGGATACTCCCGTGACGCAGGTGAAGACCCCGAGAGGGAAAGGGGCGTCTATATATTTTAAATTGTGCTCCGATGCGCCTTCTATAGTGATAAATCCTTTCGGCTTTCTCCTTTCCGCCGGCACCGGTATCCTGACCTTCCCCGACAGATAACTCCCTGTGAGAGACTCGCCGTGACGGATAAGCTCGTTTACGCTGCCCTCGGCCACAATCCAGCCGCCCTTTTCGCCTGCGCCAGGTCCGATGTCGACGATGAAATCGGCGCTTCTTATCGTCTCTTCGTCGTGCTCGACGACTATTATCGTATTGCCTCCGTCCCTGAGCGATTTGAGCGTATCTATAAGCCTTGCGTTGTCTCTCGGGTGGAGCCCGATAGTGGGCTCGTCGAGCACGTACGTTATGCCCGTGAGCTTCGAGCCCACCTGCGTCGCAAGCCTTATCCTCTGGGCCTCACCCCCTGAAAGCGTCGGGGCGGGACGGTCGAGGGTCAGGTAGCCGAGCCCGACGTCGGTTAAAAACGTCAGGCGGGAAATGATCTCCTTTGTAATCCGGTCGCCTATCTCCCTCTCCCTCGCCGTCATATTCAGGCTGCTGAAGAAATCGAGACAGGTTTCGGATGACATCGTGATGACGTCGTAAATGGATCTGCCTTCGAATAGTATGGAAAGGGCTTCTTTTCTAAGCCTCGCGCCTGCACAATCAGGACACTCGACCGTGCGCATGAACTGGGCGAGCTTTTCACGCACCGGGGGGGAATCCGTCTCCTTATACCATTGGGTGATTATCCCGGCGACACCGGCATAGGTGTCCCTGTATTTGAGGACCCGTCCGCGTCTTTTCCTGCTGAGCCGTATCTCTTCGTCGCCGGCGCCGTGAATGATGATCTTTTTTAACTTCGAAGGGAGTTTCCCGAACTGGACCCGGGTGTCGATGCCGAAATACTCCGAAACGCTTTCCGTTAATTCTTTGAAATAATTGGAGTTCCGCCACGGTATAATCGCCCCGTCCTCGATCGAAAGCTCTTCGTCGATCAGGAGCTCGGGGTCGCAAAACCAGGTCTCACCAAGACCCTGACACGTCGGGCACGAGCCGTAAGGGCTGTTAAACGAAAAGAGACGGGGGGAAATCTCGGGGTAGCTCATTCCGCACTCGGGACACGCGAACTTGTCGCTCAGGCTGAGGACACCGCCCGACGCCGTCTCCGCCTTCGCCACTCCTCCCGAACGCCTGAGGGCCAGTCTCAAAGACTCGTTTATCCTGCCCCGCGTTTCACCGGGACGGATGACGATTACGTCCACGAGCAATTCTATGGTGTGCTTTTTCTGCTTGTTGAGCTTTATCTCCTCATCCAGGTCGCAGAGCTTCCCGTCGATCCTTACCTTTAAAAAGCCCTCTCTCCTGAGCTCTTCGAGCTCCTTTCTGTACTCCCCTTTCCTCCCCTGCACTATCGGCGAGAATATAGAGACCTTCTCTCCGACCCCCAGCCCGGCCACGCGCTCGGTCATCCTGTCGAGGCTCTGAGCGGAAATCTCTATCCCGCAATTGCAGCAGTAGGGCTTGCCGAGCCGCGCGAAGAGGAGCCTCAGGAAATCGTATATCTCGGTAATCGTGCCGACTGTCGAGCGCGGGTTCCTCTGGAACGTCTTCTGATCGACCGATATAGACGGGGATAAACCTTCGATGGAATCCACGTCGGGCTTCCCGATCTGCTCAACGAACTGACGCGCATATGAGGAGAGGGACTCCATGTACCTCCGCTGTCCCTCGGCGAAAAGGGTGTCGAACGCGAGGGAAGACTTCCCAGACCCGCTGACCCCCGTTATAACGACCAGTTTTCTCCTGGGAAGCTTGAGGGAAATGTCTTTAAGGTTATGTTCCCTGGCGCCGGTGATTTTTATGGATTCCAATGTGGTTTTAAGTTTACCAGTAAATTGCGAATACGAGATAAACCGCGTTACATAAACGACTTGATCTCATCGACCTTCTTCCTGTCGAGCCTCTGAACGACGGCCTTAAGCAGCTTGACCGTGTTATCGAAGTCGTTTCTGTGAATTATTGCGTTGTGGCTGTGTATGTGACGTGTGGGGACGCCCAGCACTACCGTGGGGACGCCGTGTTTATGGAGGTGTATGACGGAGCCGTCCGTCGCTCCCCCCTCCATCGTGGTGAACTGGAGCGGTATCTTCGATTTTTTAGCCGTGTCCACGACAAGGTCCCTGAGTTTCAAATTGGGAATCATGCGCGCGTCGTAGAGAAGAAGCGAAGGCCCGCCGTTGAGTTTGGTCGAGGACTCGTCCGGCTTTATACCCGGCACGTCGCCCGCAATATCCGACTCGAGTATTATCGCGATGTCGGGACCCACCATCTCGACGCTCGTGCTAGCGCCCCTGACCCCGACCTCTTCCTGAACCGTGGCCACTCCGTATAAAGTGTTTGGATGACCGCTCGCCGGGAGTGATTGAAGCGCCGTTATGACAACGGCGCACCCCACGCGGTCATCGAAGGCCTTCGACATATACGTCTTGGGGTTAACGAGCACCGAAAACTCGCTTACGGGCACAATCGGATCCCCCACGCGCACACCCGCTTTCTCGATCTCCTTTTCCGAGGACGCGCCGATGTCTATATACATATTCTTTCTCTGGAGCAGTTTCGTGCGCTCGTCCTGGGACAACAGGTGGGGGGGCTTGGCCCCTATAACCCCTATGACGTCCCCTTTATGCGTTTTCAACAAAACCCGCTGGCCGAGGAGGACGTGGTCCCACCAGCCGCCGAGTGTGGTAAACCGTATAAAACCGTCCGCCGAGATGTGCTTTACCATGAAGCCTATCTCGTCCATGTGGCCCGCCAGCATTATTTTAGGCTCGTCCGACTTTCCGGGCTTTTTGCAAATGAGGCTCCCCATGTTGTCCTTGCTTATGGCGCCGATGGGCTTCATGTATTTCCTGATAACCTCTCGGACGTCGGTCTCATAGCCCGGCACGCCGTGGGATTCGGTCAATTCCTTAAGAAGTATTTCGGTCTTATCCATTTGGATTGCTCCTTTGAAAACTATTTCCCAATAGCTTAATGATTCCGGGACGGATGACCAGGAATTATCACCGTTCGAATTATCCCCTGTCAACAACAGGGACGTACGAGCTTGCAAATCATACCTTTGAAAGTACACTAGACTTTCAGTTTCATGATAGAGTTCGACCAGGGGATTCATTTAAGGGGAACAAGCCTGTGGTTCGATTCCGTAAAGAAGGCGAGATTTTCCTTCATATCGAGCGCAAATATAGGAAAATTCGTCCCTTCCGAGAAAGTCATCGCGACGCCCGAGACGATCAGGCTCATTGAGAAAAAAATCAGTAAATCCCTGGTCCTCGCCTGCCCTTACAACAGGCCTTTTACGATCGGAAGCGTCCAGGCGGAGCTGATCCCGTCCGGGCACATGCTCGGATCGGCCCAGATCGAGATACAAAAATCGGGCAAGACCATCATTTACACCGGGGATATAAACTTGAGGCAGTCTCTCACTTCGGGGACCGCGCAGGTAAAGGGGTGTCATATACTAATCCTGAAATGCGCCTACGGCTCCCCGAAATACGGATTCCCCCCGGCGGAAGAGGTGATAAATTCGCTTTCGGGGTTTATCGATAGTGCGCTCTCATCAGGCTCGGTCCCGGTCCTCCTGGCCGAGGCGTTCGGCATCGCCGAGGAGCTGGTGAAACGGCTTGGGGCCGCGGGATACAGGCTCGGCGTTCACAGATCAATATTCGGGGCCATGAAGATATACGAGGAATTCGGAGTCGGATTCGACGGCTGCGAATTGTTCAAACCGAAGAAGACCGAGGGCAGGGTCCTCGTGTTTCCCCTGAACCCGGGCGCAAAAGAGATCGGGGACATCCGGAACAAACGAGTCGGGGCGGTTATAGAATCCGCGCCTGACGAAAAATCTTATATTAAGACCTTGTACGGGGCGGACGAGGTCTTTCCGCTCAGTAACCGGGCGGGCTTCAGGGACCTCCTTAAGTTCGTAGAGTCCGCGGGCCCGGAAAAGGTTTTCCTCACGGGCGCAGAGAGCAGCGGTTTCGCGCGCACCCTGCGGAAAAAGGGGTTTGAAGCGGTCCCGCTCGAGAAGCCCACTCAGCTAAGACTATTTTAGGAGGCGCTCCATGGCGGTAATCACGAAGGGGATAAGACTCCGCACGGAAGGGGAAACGGACCTGGTTGATATAACGGCCGAGGTCGGGGATATCGTGAGGGGCTCCGGGGTATCTTCCGGCATCGTCACGGTGTTCATACCTGGCTCGACGGCAGGGGTCACGACGATCGAATACGAAGGGGGCGCCATACGGGACTACGGGGAGGCTATCGAAAGGATAGCGCCCAGGAATATCCCGTATCATCACGACGCGAGGTGGGGAGACGGGAACGGTTATTCCCACGTGAGGGCCGCGATACAGGGGGCCTCCCTCACGGTGCCCTTCTCGTCTTCCGAGCTCCTGCTCGGGACCTGGCAGCAGATAATAGTGGTCGATTTCGACAACCGGCCGCGGACGAGGGACGTGATAGTTCAGATCATCGGAGAGTAGAGACAGCCCCCGGGGGTCGTCTCAGCGGGCTTACACGAACTTTACCGAAAAATGCTGCGGCTTATATCTCACGTTTAGATTGACTATGAGCGGGGTCATAGACTCAATCATCGCAGACGCTGCGAGAGACCCCGCGTCCAGAACCCGGAGGTTGGGTATATCCTCCGTTATTTTCTTAACTACCTCCTTCGCGCCGTCGTCGTCTCCGCATATGACCACGTCATAATCGAGGGTCCTGTCTATTTCGCTCAATTCCTTTGCCGGCAGGCTATGATAAGCCGATACGAGTCTGGCCGTATCCGGGAGGGCTTCTTTTATTTCGAGCGCCGATGAGCCCTGGGCCGGGGGATTGAACAGAAACGTCTTACCCTCCCTTTTCATCGAAACGACCGGGGTAACGACGATCTGGTTCGTGAAACTGTCCCTTATCTGGCTTACGGTCGCGGCCGCATGCTCGGGCGGGATGCTTATGATTACTACTTCGGCCTGCCTCGCCGCGTCCGGGTTCGGCATACCGTGTATCCTAGTCTCAATCCCGAGGGCCTTTAATTTTTCTATATATTCTGCGGCGATGCCCTTTGCCTTTTCATCGCTCCTCGAGCCGATGAATATCTCATGTCCTGCTTTCGACCACCTGAGCACGAGACCTTCGGCAATATCGCCCGTCCCGCCTAATAGCGCTATTTTCATTTTCTGTCTCCCGTTTAAAAGGCTGCCTTTATTTTAACAAAATAGATATTCTAGTAAAGGGAGCGGCCGAGAGCGGGTCCCGGTCGATTCCGGGCGTCTTTCGATAAAAAGGGGCGGTGATTACAGCCTGCCGGGCAGGTCAGAACTTCCTTTTGAAATAAAGGAAGAGAGAGAAGCTGTCGGGATTGAAAAAGTGGTCTTCGGTCTTCAGGTCGGCGTCGTGTATGGCGGTGAAAGGAATGAGGCCGCCGTAAAAAATCGTTTCTTTCGATTGAAACTGTTCAAAATTCATTTTCTCGTCTTCAACAAAAGCAATTTGCGGGTTGGGCAGGAGCGGATTTTCGTCGCTTAAACCCCCGGAGCCATCACTTTGAATATTTTGACTATCGGCTTTCTCAATTGCAGCCAAATCCAGCTTGTTATCAGGCTCACAGAGGTTTTTAACGGAGTCGTACGAGACTGAATCGGGTTTCAAGGGAGAAGAGTCCATCTCCTCGCTTTCGAGCAATGTGCCCCTTATCGAGCTGTTATCTATGAAAGTGTAATTGTAGCAGGACTGTTCGGTTCCTAAAACTGATGAATTATCTGAATTTTCTACGCTGAATTCGGCGCTTTGAGAACCGACAAAGGGCCCTAAAACCATCAGCGCCGCTATAAGTGAAATTGAGAGTCTCACCCTAACTTACCTCAATCCCTGATTTATTTAATCAAAAGGGACGCTCTGCCCATCCGCCCCCTTAATGATTTAATATAAATATAGAGGGGCTTATTTTCAATAGATGAATTTAGGGGGCCTAAGGATTCATTGCTATTCTAAGACCCGAGCGTCATTAAGAAAGAGGACAATATCCGGTTGAATTCGAGGGGTCTCTCCTGCATCATGAAGTGTCCCGCGCCGCCAATCAGATGGTAGGACGAGCCCCCGATAGAGCTCCTTAGATGCTCCCCGTACTTGGGCGGTGTCAGGATATCCAGCTCGGCCGAGATGATGCACGCGGGCGATTTTATTTCGCGCACCCTGTCCATGATATCGAACTCGTCGCAAGCGACCAGGTCCCAGTAGCACACATCGGGCGAGGTATCGAGCAGGCCTTCCCTGAATTCCTTCCTGATCTCTTCCGGGGAGCCCGGGGCGATCATTCTCGAAGGCGCTACGTCGCAGAACAGCTCATAGTTGTTTTTTACGGTCTTGAGCGTCTCCCCGGCTACGCGCATCCTGGCGCCGGTGCCGACAAGGACAGAGGCTATTACCGTTTCCGGGTGGTCGAGCGCATAAACCATCGCCACGCCGCCGCCCATCGAATGACCGACCGGAATAATTTTACGCAATCCCAGCTCGCCGGAGAACTCCTCGATAAAGCCCTCATACCCGGCTATGTCCCTCGAGCCTTCACCTTCCGACGCGCCGTGTCCGGGCAGGTCGGGGATTATCAGGTTAAAATCAGGGTGGTTTTTCAGGAGCTCCAGCTGGCGTTTCCACGTGGCGACCCTCTGCCCGGCGCCGTGTATCATCAACACAGTCGGGCGCGCAGGGTCGGTCATATCGCCTTCTATATAATTTATCCTGTTTCCGCCGATTGTAATTTCAGGCATCTCTTTCGCTCCGGTACTGGCTCAGGAGGTTCTACGCGCCGCCGAGTTTCGATACGAGCGTGTCGTAATCTTCCATGCCGATACCCGATATTCTAATCGTTTTTACCCTCGAGTGGCGACCTTTTACTATCTCGACACTCGATTTCGATACCCCGAACGCCTTGGCGAGAACCTCGGTCAGGCGCTCGTTGGATTGGCCGTCGACCGGGGGGGCCGATATCCTGATTTTCAGCCTGCCTTCGTGGATGCCGACGATCTCGTCGCGCGACGACCTCGGCTGGACCTGAACCGTTATGGTTAGAGGGGCTTCTTTCATCAGGCCGTTTACGGCATACCCGCTTTCAATCTGACACCGTAATCGATGATGGACTGGATCAGCGCCTGGTCGATAAAAAACAGGGCAACCATCACTATTATCGGGGAAAAATCTATGCCGCTTATTACAGGCATCATCCTTCTCACGTACCTTAGCACAGGCTCGGTAGCCATGTATAAGAACCTTACAATCGGATTATAAGGATCGGGGTTCACCCATGAGATTATGGCCCTGGCGACTACGATAAAGAGGTAAATATTCAATATGTAATGAAGTGCCTGCCCTACGCCGATTACGAGGTTCGCGACAACAAACATTATTTATCCTCCCTGGATAGCTGCTTCGAACGATTTGCGGCCGCCTCTACGGCGGAAATGACGTTCGCCCTGAACCCGCCTGCTTCGAGCTTGTGTATGCCCTCTATCGTAGTGCCTCCGGGGGACGCGACCTTGTCCTTGAGCACCGCGGGATGGGACATTTCCTCGATAATCATTTTTGCCGTGCCGTAAACCGTCTGGGCCGCGAGCTTGAGCGCGGCGTCTCTCGGAAGACCCATTTTCACGCCGCCGTCAGATAACGCCTCGATGAACATGGATACGAATGCGGGACCGCTGCCGCTTAGCCCCGTGACCGCATCGAGGAGCCTCTCGTCTTCGACGATGTGAGCTATGCCGACTGATTTAAAAATCCTCATTACCCGCTCCCGCTCTTCATCGCTCAGACCGGGGCCGCAAAATAACGCCGACGCTCCGGCGAGGACGAGGGCGGGGGTATTGGGCATGACCCGGACTAACTTAGCCTTCTTTTTAAGGACGCCGGATATTAGTGAAGTCGGGATGCCGGCAGCGATGGAAACCAGTATCTTTTTTGCAGTGATTTTAGTCCTTATTTCGTTTACGGCCTTCCGTACGGTGTTCGGTTTAACGGCCAGGACCACGAGATCGGATCTAGCGGCGAGGTCTTTATTGTCGCGGGTCACGGCGACCCCGTAGGCGGACTTCAGGTGGTCGAGTCTCTTTTTAACGTTATCGCTTACAAGAATGTCGCCCTTTTTATATACCCCGGACGATATAAGACCCTTGATAAGAGCCTCCGCCATGTTTCCGCCGCCTATGAACCCAATCTTTGCCATATTGATACGCACCTCTCGAGGGTTATCAGTCCCTGGGACCGAAAATAGCCGTGCCGACCCTGACTAAAGTAGCGCCCTCCTCGATAGCGGCCTCGAAATCACCGCTCATGCCCATCGAAAGCTCAACCAACCCCGGATACTCTGTCTTGAGCTTATCGCGCGTCTCCCTGAGCGCCCTGAAATAGGGGCGGGCACGCTCCGGATCGTCGAAATAAGGGGGCATCGTCATGAGCCCGCGGACCTCGATCGAGGGAAACTCTTCGAGACTTTTGAGAAAACCTTCGAGCTTCTCTAACCTCACTCCGCCCTTCGTTTCCTCCCCGCCCGTATCCACCTCGATGAGCGCCGGTACTGTAATTCCATGGCTCGCTGCCTTCTTCTCGATCTCGCGCGCTACAGAGAGGGAATCCAGGGAGTGGATCAGCGCTGCTTCGCCTATCAGGTATTTAACCTTGTTCCTCTGAAGCCGCCCTATGAAGTGCCACTCGACATCCCCGTTTACAGCCTTGCCGACAACTTCCTTTTTAAGCCTGAATTCCTGCGCGTAATTCTCGCCGAAAGCCAGCTGGCCCGCTCTTATCGCTTCTATAACGCGCCCGGGCTCAACCCCTTTGGTAACGGCAACGAGCTTTACCTCACTCGCATCCCTTCCCGTTCCCTCAGCCGTTTTTTCTATCCGTTCGATAACGGACCTGAGACTGCCTGCCAAATCCATACTGTGAGTATAACTAAACGATTCCGAGTTTTTGTAAGGCCGCGATGAGCTCCTCCACCGGAAGACCGACCACGTTCGAATATGAGCCTTCGATAGCCGTGACCATGAATGAGCCTTTGCCCTGTATTCCGTAGGCTCCGGCTTTATCCATGGGCTCTCCGGTCTTAATGTAACCTTCTATTTCGGAAGCCGCAAGGGTTTTCACCCGGACCCGGGTGTCCACTATCTCGCTGTGCAGGAGTTCATTTTTTGGCCTCACGATCGAGAAAGCCGTATATACGTGATGCTCCTTTCCCGAGAGCTTCCGCAGCATCAGGGAAGCCTCCTTCGGGTCTCCGGGCTTGCCGAGAATCTCGCCGTCGACGACGACGATGGTATCGGCCCCGATGACGATAACCCCTTCTCCGAGACTCCCCGATACGGACGACGCCTTATCGGCTGAGACCCTGAGGACGAAATCTTCGGGGGATTCGTTCCCGAAGACGGTTTCATCGGAAGCCGGGTGTATTACATCGAACGCGAGACCGAGCGCGGCCAAGAGCTCTTTACGCCGGGGCGAGGAAGAAGCCAGTATTATTCTATCGCTCATATAATGCGGCGGCCGGATACGGGCAGTGTTCAATAATAATTGAGGTCGCTGTCGATCCAGTACTTCTCCGCGCCGACGTTCGTACGGAGCGCAATGCCCTGCTTTGTAAGCTGGTAAATAATGATATCCGAGTTGAAAGGCACAGAACCGCTCGCGGCCGCACCCTTCGTCTTTGACTTCAACACCGCGTCTCCCTGTACGCCGAAGTCCCACCCTTTGCTTATGAACTGTCTGAGTACCGACTTGTTGTTGAAAATTATCAGCTCCCTGAAATCCGTAAGGGCCACTCCGAGTCCTACTCCGCCCTCGGCCATCCTCATATAAGTCGTTTTACCGCTTCCATTTTCGGTTATCACGCCGTATCCGTTGCCCGATCCGAACACCAGGAGCTGCGTGTTGATGTTACTGAACACCCCGTACCCGACGGCATGCTGCACGAGGTCCTCTACATACGGGCTTTTTTGATAAATCTCGGCGAGGGTATTATCCCTCATCTGGAGAATGTAAGCCCTCTGGGACACGGGGGTGTTGCCCTGGGGCTTGGCGCATCCGTAAAACGACAGCATAGAAAAAAGAATTGAAAAAAGAAGCAAGCTCGCTCTCATGCGTATCTCCTCGTACAGAAAATTTTAAATGGAAAGGCTATATACGATTATAACAAAACTGTATTAATGATTACAGATAATAATTCGTATCAGACCGATATTGATTCGAACCGACATCAATATCCGGAGTTTTATTATATCATGTACTCTGGCAATCACATCAAAACCTACATATAATGTGTTCGTCTTTAGAGCGCATCGATCAAATTCAATCTGAAAGTATCCCCTATCTTTATGACTCCCGGCAACAAGAGCCGAATCGTATTATTCACATCAGCCATTGCGGCGCTTGCGGGCCTCCTGCTGGGATATGACACCGGGTCGATCAGCGGGGCGCTCGGCTTTATCGCGGACGCGTTTAGTCTGGACATCGTAGGAAAAGGGACCGTCATTTCAATTGTGCTGGTCGGGGGGATCCTCGGGGCGCTCATAAACGGCATCCTCGCCGACAGGCTCGGGAGAAAGCTAATGGTCCAGGGGGCCGCTCTCATCTTTGTAGCCGGGGCGGCCGCGTCGGCATTATCCCCTTCCGCGGGCGCGCTTCTCGCCTCGAGGTTCGTCCTCGGACTCGCGCTGGGTGCGGTTTCAGCGTCGGCTCCTCTATACATCGCCGAGATATCCCCCGCCTCCGACAGGGGGAGGCTCGTCACATTATTTCAGCTGGCGATCACGATAGGCATCCTGCTCGGATATTTTGTCGACCGGACACTCACGAGCTCGGGCTACTGGAGACTCATGCTCGGGACAAGCACGGTCCCCGCGTTAATACTGCTTTTCGGAATGTTCATACTTCCGCACAGCCCCAGGTGGCTCATAAAGATGGGCAGGTACGGAGAAGCGAAAGACGTACTTTTAAAAACGTGCGGCGGGGATACATCACTCGCGGATGCGGAACTGAACGAGATACGGAAAGTGATATCCATGGAATCGAAAGGCGGGCTCGCGGATATGCTGAAACCGCCCGTAAGCCGGGCGCTCGTCACTGGCATAGGGCTTTTCCTCGTACAGCAGTTCGTCGGAATAAATACTGTGATGTATTATGCGCCTTCCCTGTTCAGGGAGGCGGGCATGAAATCGCCCGATACCGCTATCCTCGCGACAGTGAGCGTGGGGGTGGTGAACGTGCTCGCGACCTTCATCGCCGTATGGCTAATTGACAGGGTCGGAAGAAAGCCGCTCCTCTACGCGGGCTTGGGAGGCATGCTCATCGCGCTAACGGCGATAGGCGGCATATTCGCGGCCGGCAGCTCGGACGGCGGTATCGGGACCGGGGGAGCGACAGTGATCGCGGTGTGGTTTTACATCGCGTGCTTCGCGTTCTCGATGGGGCCTGTTCCCTGGATTATAATGACGGAAATATTCCCGCTCAACGTGAGGGGGCGGGCGGTGAGCATAGCCACGATGTCGAGCTGGGGGGCGAACCTCATAGTCTCGTTTTCATTTCTGCCTCTGTTCGAGGCTGCGGGGGCGGCTTTCACATACTGGTTATACGCTGTCGTGAGCCTCCTGGGGATCGTGTTCGTATGGCGCCTTGTGCCTGAAACGAAGGGGCTGAGCCTCGAGGAAATAGAGGAGAGGCTTCTCTCGGAAAAGAGTTAGATTAAAAAGGAAGGCAAAATATTAACCGCCCACGGGAAAAAATGAGGGTCAGGATTTTCCGTCTATCTCCTGAAACGCTTCTTTGGCCAACCGGAGACCGTTAAGTGTAGCGGGAAAACCGGCATAGACCAGGACCTGAATAAGCACCTCCACCACCTCGTCCCGGGAGCAGCCGCAGTTGAGCGCGCCCTTTATATGAATCTTCAACTGGTTAGGCGCAGTGCCGAGGGCGGCGAGGGCGGCGACTGCCGTGATCTCGCGGGACTTCATATCGAGGCCCGGTCTCGACGAAATCTCGCCGAAGACGAATTCCATCATATACCGCACCATGTCGGGCGCTATGTCGTTGAGGCTTTCGGCTGTCCTCGTCCCGGCCCCGGGAGAAATCTCTTCGAGTTTCTCGAGTCCGCGCTTATATTTTTCGTCCGACATCTTGCTTCTCCCGGAACGACTGCTCCGATTCCCCTTGAAACGGGCTTGAAAACTATTTTTGCAAAGCCTATACTACGATTTTTCATCAGGTTTGTAAAGGGGGATATATGCTTATATTAATCGCGAAATTCAGGACCAAACCCGAGCGCCGGAAGCAGATGATGGAGATGTCGAAGGGGATGCTCGGGCCCTCGAGGGGCGAGGAAGGGTGCATCGTTTACGAATTCCTCCAGGACCCTTACGACCCGGATTCGTTTACGTTCTACGAGAAGTGGAGGAGCAGGCGGGACCTCGACCTTCATTTCGAGATGCCGCACTTCAGGGATTTCGAAAAAGCATTCCCGGACCTGATCGAGGGGCCTGAAAGTGTCGTCGCGTACGAGGTCTCCGGGGAGAGCGTTATCGCCTGACCCGCGCAGATTGGACACGAAGGGACCCATCCTTTAAGATAAAACCCATGCGCGCGGGGTTCTTTCTTATAACTATCTGTTTTTTTCTTATTACAGCCTGCGGGAACAACAATGAGGGTGGAAACGGCGGCGCTCCGAGAGATACGCTCAACGTAAACCTCGGGAGCGAGCCTCCTTCGCTCGACTGGTCCCTCGCCACGGACGGTACGTCCATTATGGTCATCAACAACATCATGGAAGGGCTTACAAAGTTCGGCGAGGACTTCACCCCCGAACCCAATCTCGCCGAAAGCTGGCGGCTGAGCGAGGACGGGAAGACGTATACGTTTAAAATCAGGGAAGGGGTCAAATGGTCGGACGGGAAGCCGCTCACGGCGGGGGATTTCGAGTATGCCTGGAAAAGGATACTGAATCCGGAAACGGGCGGCGACTATGCGTATTCCCTATACGACCTGGAAAACGCGGAGGAGTATAACACCGGAAAGCTCAAGGACCCGGATACGGTCGGGGTAAGAGCGCTCGACGACCGGACGCTGGAGGTCAGGCTGAAAAGGCCCGCGTCCTACTTCCCGAGCATGCTCGCGTTCATAACGACGTTCCCCGAGAGAAAGGACGTCATCGAGAAATACGGGCTCGAATGGACCGAGCCCGGAAACATCGTCACGATGGGCCCCTATACCCTCACGTCGTGGAGGCACCACGACAACATAATCCTCACGGAGAACTCCGGCTACTGGGGGGAGAAGCCAAGGATCGCGAAGGTCAGACTCATCATGAACGAGAACCCTTCCTCGGCTTTAGCGCAGTACGAGAGCGGGGAGCTCGATTACGCCGACAGCAAGAGTATCCCTCCCCTCGAGGTGCCGAGGTTAAAAGACCTGCCGGATTTTACGACCACTCTTCAGTTCAGGGTTAATTACATCGCGTTTAACGTCGAGAAGCCGCCATTCGACAATCCGCTCGTCAGGAAGGCGTTCGCAGCGTCCATAGACAGGCAGAGCATAGTCAATATCATACAGGGAGCGGGCTTTACGACGACATCGTGGATACCGAAGAATATGCTCGGATACAACCCCGACATAGGCATAGAGTTTAACCCTGAGCAGGCGAGGGAGTGGCTCAAGGAGGCCGGATACCCGGGCGGGAAGGGGTTTCCGACGGTCACGTTCCTGTGGCCGGACGTGAGCAACAACAGGGTCGTCGCGGAGGCGCTCCAGAGCATGTGGAAACAGTACCTCGGTATCGAGGTCGAACTCATGAACCAGGAGTGGAAGGTGTACCTGAGCACGATAAACACGGACCCTCCCGAGATCCACAAGGCCAGCTGGGGGGCGGATTTCCCCGACCCCCACAACTTCATGTCCATATTCACGTGCATATCGGGAAACAACAGGACCAGGTGGTGCAACAGGGAGTACGACGCCCTCGTGGAGAAGGCCGCGAAGGAGCTCGACCCGGAAAAGAGGAAGGCCCTCTACGACCAGGCTCAGACGATACTCCTCGAGAAAGACGCGCCCGTCGCGCCGTTCTATACATCTAACCAGCAGAATATGATAAAGCCATATGTAAAGGGTCTAACGCCGAACCCGCTCGACCTCATCATATTTAAATACGTGTATTTCGAGGAGAATGGGGCGGATAAGGACGATCCGGCTAAATAAGATAATCCAACACGGAAAAATAGTATATCCCTCACCTTAATCCTCCCCCTAGAAGGGGGAGGAAAGTAAACGAATTAGCCTTTGAAATAAGGGATGATGTCCTTCGCGTAGGTCTTGAGGGCCTTTTCGGGGTCGGGGCTGAATCTATAGAACAGCACGAAGTGCCTTACGCCCTTGCTTATGTATTTCTCGATCTTCTTGATGCAGTCCTGCTTCGATCCGGTGATCGTGAAGTCCATAATGGCTTCTCTCGGAAAAAACTGACCCAGCTGCCTGAACTTCTGCCTGCCCGCCTCGTCCTGCGGCACTACGTTGAAATAATTAAGGCCGTGGTACTCCTCGGGTATCTTTACGTCGTATCCGGCCTTCTTGAGCTGGTCCTGCATTACGAGGACGTATTTGAAGGGCTCGAGCGTCTTATAGGCCTCGTCCTGGTTCTTGCCGAGAGAAGTAAATACCCAGAGAGCGGGGTCGATTTCACTCATCTTGCGGCCCGCGGACTTGGCGCTTTCTTTTATCGTACCGAGATACTCCGCGTAGAGCTTCGGGTTTAAGTCTATCGGAAGCCACCCGTCGCCCAGCTCTCCCGCGAGCTTGAGGCCCTTGGGCGTATGCGTGGCTATGTAGGTCGGTATCCTCTTCCGCTTGTATGGTTTTACCTGTAAAAAGGCGTCTTTCATCTCGTAGAACTCACCCTTGTAATTAACGGGACCGTCGGCCGCCCATAATTTCTGCATGACCTGCATCGATTCTCTCAGTCTCGTGAGCGGCTTGTTCCATTTTATGCCGTAAGCGTCGAGGTTCATGGACTCCCCGACGCCCAGGGTGAGCGTGACCCTCCCTTTCGAGATGTGGTCAATAGAGGCCAGTCTTTGAGCGAAAACAGCGGGGTGCATCCTGTGGGGGTCGGAAACCGTGCCGAGTTTTATGTTCTTCGTCATCATCGCGGCCGCGGTCGCTATCGTCCACGCCTCGTGCGCCTCGGTCGGGGAAACAAAAACCACGTGGTCGGGATACCAGACCGTATCGAATCCGAGCTTGTCAGCCATTACCGAAAATTTTAGGAGACCGTCCATATCGGCCCCGGGCATAGGGGCGGAAAGTCCGAATTTTATCTCTTTAGCCATTTTTTGCACCTCGCATTAGATTGTCCAACTCATTATAAACCGAAGCGGACGAAAAAAACAATACTACAGCGACGCGGTAATTATATCGGGAGAAATAATGTCCGGCGATTTTGGATTTGAGGGGCCCGCAGGTGTTATAATAGTCCCTTATTGTCGATTGAAGGAGGACGTGAAATGAGATTCGGCATCGGACTTTTCGGGATGCAGACCCACCAGGAGCTCCCGTACACGCACCCGGAGATATATAAAAACACCCTCGAACAGGTCAAGCTCGCCGAGAAGGTGAATTTCGAATCGGCCTGGATATCGGAGCACCATTTTCTGGACGACGGATACTGCCCCTCTCCGGCGGTGACGGCCGCGGCGATGGCGGCGGTGACGACGAGGATCAAGATAGGGTCGGCGGGCATAATACTGCCCCTCCATAACCCCCTGAAGGTGGCGGAGGACGCTGCCGTGGTCGATAACATATCGAACGGGAGGTTTAACCTCGGGGTAGTGCTCGGGTACAGGAAGGAGGAGTACGAAGGTATGGGGGTGCCTATGAGGCAGAGGCCCTCTAGAATGGACGAGGGGATTGAGGTGCTGGAAAAGGCGCTCACCGGAGAGAAATTCAGTTATGAGGGGAAAAGATATAAATTCGAGAACGCGAGGCTCACGCCCAAGCCCGTGCAGAAGCCTATACCCGTATATATCGGCGCCTTCGAGGAGCCCGCGATAAGGCGCGCGGGGAGGTTTGGATACCCGCTTCTCATAGGACCGGGAAGAACGGTGGAAATGGCGAGGGACACGCTCCGTATGTACAGCGACGAAGCGAGGAAATCGGGGAGGGACCCCGATAGAGTGGAGCACATACTGCTCCGGGAGACGTTCGTGGCTTCTAGCCGGAAAAAGGCTGTCGAAGGGGGGAATAAATACATAATCAGCATGTATAAATTCTATTTCTCGCTCGGGGTCAAGATGTTCGTCCGGGGTAAACAGCTCACGGGTCTAGACGACCCGATGTTCGGGCACCTCGCGGAGGACCGGTTCATAATCGGGACCCCCGAGGACTGTATAGGGGAAATCGAAAAGTACAGGGACGAGCTCGGAATCAAGTACATAGCATGCCGTATGGTATTCCCGCAGGCGACTCATGAAATTATCTCCGGCCTTATCAAAACATTCGGAAAGAAAGTGATTCCGAACGTAAAATAAAAGATGGCGAGAGGCGCCAATTCGGTGAATCCGCCGGCGATTAACCTTGCATTGCCTGCCGTACTTGAATTTTGCCAACTGGAAAGTTATGATGTTTTTGAGATTTAAAGCTCTTTCGACAATTTATAGAGATAAGGTGCTTTCAGCTTAAAAGGGAAATCCGGTGAGAATCCGGTGCAGCCCCGCTGCTGTAAGTAGTCCGTAAAGTCCCCCGCATTATGCCACTGGAGTTGTTGTTCCGGGAAGGCGCAGGGGAGTCCAGAGGCTACGAGCCAGAATATCTGCCTTATAACTGTGAATTTACTTTTCTTCGGGGAGGAGAAAGTAAATGGATTTGAAATCCAACCTGCCTCCCGGCTGCCGCTCGGCTGACCGGGGGTGTCCGTGATAAAAGTTTTCTTATCGGCTTTCTTGGTATTCTTCTCCGTATCCGCTCTGGCTCAGGACAAGGATGGGGAAGCCCTCGATGAGATAGTAGTTGAGGGCACTCCCGTAGAGCCGCCCCTCGATTATCCGTCCGCCTTTTCAACCGTCATAGACCTCGACGACTTTCAGGGGGAGTACAACACGGCAGCCGAGATCCTCTCGTTCTCTCCGGGCGTAGTCGTCCGCGATTTCGGAGGGTTCGGACAATTGAAGACCATGTCGATAAGGGGCTCGTCGAACGACCAGGTGGTGATACTGCTTGACGGCGTGAGGCTCAATAACCCCATAGGAGGGGGCGTCGATCTCTCCACGATACCGGTCGATTACGTAGACAGATTCGAAATTATACGGGGCGGGGCTTCCGCGTTCGCGGGCACGGACGCGATAGGCGGGGTAGTCAACATAGTCACGAAAAAAACGGATAAACCCTTTACATCCGGCTCGGCCACGTACGGCTCCTACGAGACGTTCGGGTTTAACGCGTCGAGGGCGCAAAAGCTCGGGGACTTCAGCTACCTCCTCTCGTTCACACACGCGCAGAGCGAGGGGGACTTTAAATTCAAATCGGTAAACGACCTCATACTGACCCGGATCAACAACCAGTTCCACTCCGAAAGCTTCCTCGCCAAAGGAGCGTACGATCCGGGGAACGGCTGGAAGATAGAGATGCTCAACGAATTCTTCTACGACAACAGGGGCGTCCCCGGCCTCGGGGAATTCCAGCAGCCGGACGCCGAGCAGAAAGATTTGAGAAACCTTACCAGCATGAATATATCCAAGGAACAATTCATGAGACCGGATATCGACCTCGACGTGGAGATATTCAACAGGTTCGACGACCTCAAATTCACGAACCCGGAGCCTACCGTAGGGATTCCCATAGACACACTTAGCAAAACTTATTCGTTCGGGATCAACCCCAGGATCACGTGGTTCGCCCCCTACAACCAGGTATGCACGTTCGCGACCGAGCTCAGGGAAGAGACGCTCGAGAGCGACGATTTCGGAAACCCGGACCGGTTCACGTTCAGCCTGTTCGCGGCCGACGAAATAAGCCTGCTCGACGACATGATAGTTATAAACCCGGTCTTACGGTACGACCTGTGGAGCACGAGTCAGGAAACGACGACTACCGAGTCCGGTTTATCGGGCAGACTGGGAGTGATAGTCGCGCCTCTCGATTTCCTGTCGTTTAAATCGAACATTGGGAGGTCATACAGGGCTCCGAGCTTCGGCGAGCTTTTCTTTCCGAACGAAGGGTTCATAAGAGGCAACCCCGACCTCAAGCCGGAGACAGCTTACGACTTCGATATCGGGTTTGTCCTGTCGCACCCCCGCGGCTCGCTCGAAGTGACCTATTTCAGAAACCACATAGACGACCTCATACTGTTCGTCTTTATAAGCGCGCAGACTATCGAACCCGAGAACGTGGGGAACGTGAACGAGCAGGGTATCGAAACGAGTCTCGTTTTAAAGCCGTTTAAATTCTTCGAGTTGTTCGCCGGATACACGTTCCTCGACGGCGAGATAAACGAGACTGGGGCGCAGCTCCCGGGGAGGCCCAGGAACAAGTTCGACTTGAGGGCAGTGGTAGACCTGACCAATTACGTGTCGCTATTCTGGGAAACCCACTACGTCGACAGGATCCCCGTAAGCGCTTTCCCGGATTCGAAGACGACGCCCGCGAGGACGACCTTCGATGCGGGAGCGAAGGCGGAGTGGAAAAAATTGTTTTTCACGTTCGAAATAAAAAACCTGCTCAACAACCTCGACGTCAGGGACGCGCTCGATTTCCCTTTGCCGGGCAGGACGTATTTCGCGACGGCCGGAGTGAATTTCTAAACGGGAATAAAAACTAAAGAACCCTTATTACAGGAGGAATTCGATATGAAATCATTATTTTTAATTCTATCTTTCGGCGCGGCCTTTCTCGCACTGGCGGCGTGTAACGACACGGGAGGGGGAGGCGGGTTTATACCGTCGGGGAGTATCCTCGCGGTCGCCGAGAAAGCGGGGGCGGATCAAACGATCAAGGTCGGGGGGCTTCCCGGCGCGGTGCCTCCGGGGAGCACCGTCGAGGTAACGGATCTCGATACCGGACAGACCAAAACCACAACGGGGGCTTCCGACGGGAGCTTCGACCCGACGTTCACGGGGGACACGGACGATTCCTTTAACGTGGTCGTGACGGACGGAGGCGATGTAATAGAAGACATCGTAATCGGCGTTACCCTCCTCTCGGACTCGGTCGAGGAAAATCTGGCCAAGCTCGGGAGAGTCCCGGCGGACATTGAAATCCGGGGCGACAGGGCCTACGTCGTAAACGGTTTTTTTGATAACATATATATATTCGACCTGAATCAAAATCCCCCAGAAAAAATAGGTGAAATCAAACTCCCGCCCAATTCAAATCCCATAGACATGGCTTTCCTGGACGACACGCATGCATACGTGGCTAATAACATTGGGCAGAGCGTTGCCCGCGTAAACGTACAAACCAGGGTTTGCGAGGCGCTCATAGTGAGAGCCGGACAGGGCGGCGTGACTGCACCCTGCCAGAGCGTGCTCACAGTTGCGGGAACCCCATTCGAGGAGCCCGTAAGAGTAGCCATAACGAAGGGAAGGGTCTACGTGACGAATAATAATCTCGACGAGAACTTCAACCCCATGGGAAACGGATTTATCTCGATGATCAATGCGACGAATAATCAGTTCATCGGCACGATACAAGCTACAGGCGTGAATACAACGAGCATGGTCGTCATAGGCGACACACTCTACGCCATGAATAACGGAGCCGTGCTTTTCGACCCCGATACAAACGAATTCACATGCGATTTCGATTTCCCGCCCTCGATCGATCTCGTCGACACCCAGACGAATTCGATATTCGACAATATCCCCATTCCGCTGAGCCCCGAAAACCCGACCGTCTGCCTGCCTAACCCGTTAGTGGCGACGCCCGACGGAAGGTTCGGCTATATGGGACTCGGCCTAGTGGGAGCGCTCCTCAAGGTGGATCTGCAGTCAGGAGACGTAATAAACGGCACGGACGACCCGATAGTGCTTACCGATCTGGACTCCCTCAACCTCACGGCCGATATAGCTATAAGAGGCAACCTCCTGTTCGCAACGCTCTTCGGCACGGACCAGATCGCAGTTGTCGATACGGACGATGACGAAGTGAACCCGTTCCCGTATATAGCCCCGTTTCCGGCAGGTATAAGGGCTTTCAATCCGAACTCGGACCTCTTCGACGGCGTGCAGTCGCTCGCGATAAGACCGGGGGAGCCGGGAGTAGACTTCACGGGACCGGATATATTTTTCATCACGGGCATAAGCGAGCAGCTGGGCTCCGTAGATTCCACGCTCGGCCTGGTGCAATAAAGGCGTTTGCATAAACATAGAAAGCCGTTAATGATAATTGTGCGGGGAGACGGGCGTGGCATCTTCTCCCCCGAATTATCCCGGGGAGGCCTACAATAATGCGTATATGTTCATTCCTTCCGAGCGCGACCGAGATACTTTACGAGCTCGGTCTCGGGGACTGCGTGACGGGAGTTACGCACGAATGCGATTATCCGCCCGAGGCTGCGGAAAAGAAGAGGGTCGTCATGAGCTTCATAGACCCCGAAAAGCTTTCGAGCCGCGAGATAGACGAGCTCGTGAGCCGCAACGCCGCCCAGGGCAAAAGCACATATCTCATAGACAAAGACGCGCTCCGGGAAGCCGCCCCGGACCTGATACTGACGCAGGAGCTCTGCCAGGTCTGCGCCGTTTCGGGAAACGAGGTCACGGAGGCGGTGGAAGCGCTCGGGAAGAAGCCCGGGATCATCTCGCTCGAACCGAGGACTCTCGGCGAGATCATGGATACGATTCTTATCGTCGGCGAGGCTACGGGCACGGGGGACAGGGCGCGTGAAATCACCGGGAAGCTCGTACAGAGGATCGAGAGGATAAGGTCTCTGACGGTAAACGAAAGGGACCGCCCGAGGGTATTCTGCATGGAGTGGCTCGACCCGCCGTACGTCGCGGGGCACTGGGTGCCGGAGATGGTCGAGATCGCGGGCGGGCGCTCCGGGATAGGCAAGGCCGGCGAGCCGTCATTTGAGGTCTCCTGGAAAGACATAGAAGAGTTCGCGCCGAATATGCTCTTCATTATGCCGTGCGGCTACGATATAGAAAAAACGGTCGACGAAATCGAAACGGTGACGAAGCACGACGAGTGGTTTTCTCTCCCGTCGACGAGCAAGGGGCAGATATACATCTTCGACGCGAACTCCTATTTCAGCAGGCCGGGGCCGAGGGTCGTGGACGGGCTCGAGATTCTGGCAAAAACCATCCACCCGGAAATGATGAAAAGCTACGAACCTGCGCCGGGCGCAGTAGTCAATCTGAGGAACTACATGCAGTTCGAATTATTCCTGGGATAAAAGATGATCAAAAAGAACCTGTTGAAATTCCTGATACTGGCCGTGGTTACGGCATCGTGCATGACGGCCCATGCCGCCGGCAAGCCCGAGCGCATAGTGTCTCTCTCCCCGAACCTGACCCATATAATCTACGCCCTCGGGGACCTGGATAAGGTGGTGGGGGTGACGCTCTATTCGGACTTCCCGCCAAAGGCGAAAGACCTGCCGAGCGTGGGAGGCTGGATAAACCCCAACTACGAAGCAATACTCGCGCTCAGGCCTGACCTCGTCATTCTCATGAAGGACCAGGACACCATATTCGGAGCGAATATCAGGGCGCTCGGACTTAAGACGCTCGTTACCGACAGCAACGATTCCGTGAGCGACATACTAAAAACGATAACCTACCTGGGAGAGGTGCTGGGCAGAGAGGAAGAGGCGAAGAGGCTAGTTGCCGATATGAAAAGCTCTCTCGATAGAATCGGCCGGATGACGAAAGGGGCGCCCAGGAAAAAGGTGCTGCTCGTCGTCGGGCGAAGCCCGGGGACACTCGAGGACATCTACGTCATAGGGAGGAATAATTACATCAACGAGCTCATCGAGCTTGCCGGAGGGGAGAACGCGGTCGAGAATACCAGGCTCTCTATCAAAATAACGAAAGAGGCGGTCCTCACGCTCGACCCGGACGTTATCATCGAGATAAACCACGAAAAATTCAACAAGGAGTCCGAAATCCTCGGCATATGGGGTACGCTCAGCCAGTCGAGGGCCGTGAGGGAAGGTCAGGTCTATATACTGCCGAGCACTGTGATTCTCCATCCGAGCCAGACGATAGTAGAGGGGGCAGAGGTGCTGACAGGGGTGCTGCACCCGGAGTTGAAGGTTGAGAATGGAAACATTAATTGAGTGCAGGGACGTCTCTTTTTCATACGGGGGCGGAGACATACTCACGGATATCAATCTCAATCTCGGCAAGGGTAATATGCTCGGGATACTGGGCGCGAACGGGGCGGGCAAGTCGACGCTCCTTAAGATAATCACAGGGATCCTTAAAGCGCAGAACGGGGACGTGTTATTTAAGAACAAGCCCCTATTGAGTTTGGACAAAAGGGAGATCGCAAAAAAGATCGCCTATATTCCGCAGGACCCGGTCTTCGCGTTCCCGTTCACGGTATCGGAAGTAATCCTCATGGGCAGGGCGCCCTACATAGGCAGGTTCGAATTCGAGAGGGAGATAGACCGGGACGCCGCGAAGAGGGCGATGGATACGGTGGGAATCCCTCATCTCAGCAACAGGCTGATTACCGAAACCTCGGCGGGGGAGAGGCAGCTCGCATCGATAGCGAGGGCGCTCGTGCAGGAACCCGAGGTCATGATACTCGACGAGCCCGCGACTTTTCTCGACATCAGACACAGGAGCGAAATCATGAACCTGCTCCGGAGGCTGAAAGAGGAACGCGGGATACTCATAATCGCGGCCACGCACGATATATTCAACGCCATCTTCTATTTCGACGAAATAGTAATGATTAAAGACGGGAGCGTCTTTGCCAACGGAAGTACCGAGTCCGTTATCAACCGGGAGAACCTGAGCTCGCTATACGGAATTGAAGTCACGGTCAAAAGGGAGGATGGAAAAATTTTTATTTACCCCGGAGATTGATTGAGAAAGGGGTCACTAATCGGGCTTTCCCGGCAACGCACATGATAGCGAAGAAAAAATTCATAATCTCGTTAAGCGTCTTGTTTCTGCTCTGGGTCGTAATAGCCGTGATAAGCGTGCTTTCGGGAACTTACGACATGAGCCATCTCGGCGCGCTTTTCAGAGGGGACGAGCTCGCGAACACTATCTTTTATAAAATCAGGATACCCAGGGTGCTCATGGCGACCGTCGCCGGCGGGACGCTCGCTATTTGCGGCGCGGCGCTCCAGGCTCTCTTCAGGAACCCCCTCGCATCCCCTTTCACTCTCGGCATATCGGGCGGGGCCTCTTTGGGCGCGCTCATCGGAATAAGGCTCGGGCTCGCCGCCGGAGTCCTCGGATTCTCCATGGTCTCGATCTTGGCGTTTTTATTTGCGCTCCTGACGATGATCTTTGTCTACAACGTCTCGAAGGTCGGCGGCGTGGTCGCGACGGGACGACTCCTGCTGGCAGGGGTTGTGATGAATTTCCTTTACTCCGCCTTCGTCCTCTTCATACAGTTCTTTTCCAACTTCACGGAGTCGCTGCAGACCATGCGCTGGATAATGGGGAGTCTCGACATAGTGGGGTTCGATGAGGTCTGGAAAACTCTCATATTCGTAATCCCGGGCTGCCTGATACTCCTATCGATGACCAAGGATATGAACCTGTTCGGCCTCGGGGACGACGTCGCGTCATCGCTCGGGGTCAACGTAAAGAAAATGCAAAACCTCATCTACTTCGCGACATCGCTTTCGGCCGGAGCCGTAATATCGGTAACAGGCCCCATAGGTTTCGTGGGACTCATCATACCCCACATCCTGAGGATGGTACTGGGGGTAGACAACAGAATAATTCTTCCCTGCTCATTTCTTTTAGGCGCTTCATTCCTGATGGCGGCGGATACGGTCTCGAGAACCCTGATATCTCCTGTCGAGATACCGGTAGGAATAATTACAGCATCCGTGGGCGGCGTATTCTTTCTCTGGCTGCTGATACGGACAAAGAAAGAAATTATCGTTTAAAGAACCAGGCCGTTTCCGAAGAGCCGTTTATTACGCTGACAGGCGATAAAACCGCGCCGTTTCCGCGCTACGTGCCGGGAGCCTTGAACGGATCGACTTCCCCTGAAGACGATGCCTTCGGAGGAGACCCTCCGCTCTCTGTCGCCGCAGCCGATTTAAATGGATCGTCGCCGGATGAAGCGGCGGGAGGCGGGGCGGGAGGCGGGGGCGCTGCGCTTGCGGCTGCAGATTGACTCCCCTGCGGCTGCATAAAACGCCACATAAAAAAAGCCAGGCCTATAATAATCAATGTCCACATCATTTCTAACTTTCCTCCGTGTGAAAATTATGTAGATCTCAATTTACCATCACAAAACCAGCCCCCATTTCTTTTGAATACCCCAATTCTGTGAATATCTTATTAACTTAACCCCTTTAATGCACCACCCATACCTTGATACTAATAAATTTCATGTGCCCGTGTCAAGATAAAAATTCGCCTGAGATCGTTATCGGGCCGGTTTCCGGGAATCCCAGGGGGGCCCGGCCGTATCGATCTCACGTTGCTAATAATCGCGCTTGTAATAGAATTACCGGGAATCCGGAGGGTATGTTGCTGTCGTTTCTTCTCAAGCCTTTTCTACGAAAAAGAACTAATGATAAACGCGTGCTTCATCCCGATACCGAACTCTCTCTTTCGATGATCGATTCGGGGTGCCTGTTCGTCTGCATCGACGACATACCGGCTCTGATAATTAAAGACGCCGCCGATAAGATTCAAATGATGAAAGAATTTCAAACGATTACAATAGATTTCGAGCTTATCGAGAGACCCGAATTCCCTTCGCTCGCGTTTAACCTTCATATTGATACAAAGAAAAATAAATCGTTCCGATTTGAGTACTTTTTCAGTACGGAATCCGTTGGCGAGATGGAGACACTCAAAAAAATGTGCAATGATAGGCGGTTCGACATACTCCTCTATAGCTCAGGCGTGGAATTGATGATACGGGCGGAGATTTCGGCGGAGCAAGCCGCGGGATTAAAGTCGTTATTAATCGAGGCGGGAAGCTAGTTTGACAAATATGCCTCATACCTGATACTATTCCCCTCAACGACGTAAGGAGAAGCGATAAATTTGAGTTTTGTTAGGTTCTTAGGCACAGGTTCGTTAGCGCCGGAGAAAATATTAACTAATCTCGACCTCGAAAAGCTGGTCGATACCTCGGACGAATGGATACAGACGAGGACCGGGATACGGGAGAGAAGAATAGTCGAACCCGATATCGCGACATCCGATATAGCGTATGAGGCGTCTCTAAAGGCCCTTGAAAGCGCCGGGGTGGACGCAGGCGACCTCGACGGCATCATTGTCGGGACGGTTACACCGGATTACCTCTTCCCGTCGACGGCCTGCATCCTCCAGAGCCGCCTGGGGGCCAAAAAAGCGTTTGCGTTCGACCTCCTCGCCGGCTGTTCGGGATTCTTATACGCCCTTCAGGCGGGCAAGGGGATAATAGGATGCGGCGATGCGAAAAAACTCCTCATCATAGGCGCCGAGACCCTTTCCAAAATAACGGACTTCGAAGACAGATCCACCTGTATTCTCTTCGGGGACGGGGCTGGGGCCGCCGTGATATCCGCATCCGACACTCCGGGGATACTCTCCATCTGTCTCGGGGCTAACGGAAGCGAATGGGAACTCCTGTATATGCCGGGCGGAGGCTCTCGAATGCCGCCAAGCGAAGAGAGTATAAAAAACAAATGCCACTTCCTGAAAATGAAGGGGAAGGAGGTGTTTAAGGAAGCGGTAAAGGCCCTCGAATCTTCCTCGCTCGAAGCGATAAAAATGGCCGATATCACTCCTGAGGAAATAGACCTCTTCATACCGCATCAGGCGAACCTCCGGATACTCGAGGCTGTGAGAAAGAGAATAGGGCTGCCGGAGGAGAAGGTATTCTGCAACCTCGACAGGTACGGTAACACTTCATCCGCTTCTGTCCCTCTTGCGCTCGATGAAGCGGTCAGGGGCGGCAGGGTCAAGAAAGGGGATACGATACTTATATCGGTATTCGGCGCCGGTTTTACCTGGGGCGCGGCCGTCATAAGATGGTAAGTCCTGTATACATTCCGAATCAGTACATCCGACCGATTCTTTCCGCCTTTTGTTAATTCGAACTATCCAGCGTAAAATTAAATTCCTTGTTCAAAGCCGGTCCTGATTTAAATGGGAGGTGAAGAGCCATAATTAGTCAGATCGCTGACGTAGTTCTGCCGGTTTTCCTCATCGCGCTCTCGGGCTATGTTTTCGGGAAATGGAAGAAGATAGACCTCTCCCCCATCAATGAATTCGTGATATACCTCGCCACCCCCGCGCTGATAATATCCTCCCTTTCGAGGGACACTATCGACATATTTCTCGCCGGAAAGGTGTTCATATCGGTATGCATTATCATCGGCGTATCGCTCATTATCTGCCTCGGGATAATAAGGGCGCTCAAATTGCCGGTCAAGGTCTATCTGCCTCCTGCGCTCTTCGCGAATACAGGGAACATGGGCCTGCCCCTCGTGCTCTTCGCTTTCGGCGAGACCGGGTTCAACGTGGCGATACTCTATATGGTCTCGACCACGATACTCCACTACACGCTCGGCATATTGATACTCAACTACGACGAAAGCCCGTTCGAGATATTCAGGCTCCCGCTCGTCTATTCAGCCGTAGCAGGGGTGCTGCTGAGCGTCTCGGGGTGGACGATGCCGACCGCGGTATTCAGGGCATTCGACCTCCTGGGGGAGGCGAGCATACCGACGATGATATTCGCGCTGGGATATAAACTATCGGAGGTCGCTCTCACAGACGTGAACAAATCGTTCCTCGTGGGGGGCATGAGGATATTCTTCGGGGTTATTCTGGGTATTCTGACCGTCTCGATCTTCAAGCTCGACGGTGTCGCCGCCAAGGTCGTGATTCTACAGTCGGCCATGCCGCCCGCGATATTCAATTTCGTCCTCGCCGAGAAATACAACCAGGACTCGGAGAGAGTGGCCTCTATTATACTTGCGGGGACGCTTATCTCCGTCATCACGACACCCGTTATTATTGCGTTTCTGCTGAACTGACCGTATAACCGCTACCGGCCGTCGAGACACTCTACCTTCATTATCGGAACATCGAAAACATGGTATTCCGAATCATAAATAAAGCCCCTACCCTCCTCGACATACGAAATGCTTTCCTGCTGAGGCAGAGACTTTAATTTTATAGCTCTGTAGTCCCTATCCCTGACGAGCTCGCCGGAGGGCTTTAGCCCCGGCGGCGAGAGGTCGATATCGAACTCAAACGCGTCCTCGTAAGTGAGTACGAGGAAAGTCTTCCCGTCGGGAGCTATATCGAACGATGTAATCACGCTCCCGAACGAGGAGTCGGAATTACTCAAACGAGGGAGATCGAGCTCCCCGACGTATTCGAGCGCCTGCTCGCCTGCGCCTGCGTTTTCCCATTTATCTTTTCTTATCTTGAACAGCTTCGCGGGGAACGACTCCAGATTATCGACGTCTTCCTCTTTCGTGAATATGTAAATATCGCCGTTCGGATGTATGGCCATGGCCTCCGCGTTATGGGGACGGTCGGGATATGTAAGCTTCAATACCTTGAGCGGAGCGACCGAACGACCAAATTTTTCAGCCTCCTCAATTGCTATTATCTCGACGAACTTCCTTTTTTTGCCGTTGTCGCCGATGTCAGCGATGAAAAAACAGGCCTTTCCGGATAAGCAATCGCCGTATGAGGCGTCTTCGAAATCGGACCCGGCGTCGTCGAAGCCTTCGATCCTGACGGCCCTGGTCTTCCCGCCGCCTGAATCGCTTACATAAAAATAGGGGCCGCTCCCGGAGTCGTTTACATGGTAGAGCCTGCCCGGAAACCTCCTCGAAGAGGCGATCCCGCTCGCCTCGTCGATCTGGAGATAGTCGAGAGCGCCCGCCTTTTCCGCTTCGCTCCATTTTCGGCATAGAGCTGCGCGGCTAACCGGCGCGGCCAATAGAATCATGACGGACATCAGAATTATTACCCCTGTCGAGAAGGCCGCCCGCACCGTTAAAGAATCTATCATCTCTTACTCCCCGGACTCAATAATTGATGTACAATTTTACCTCCGGTATATGTCAGGCGAAATTAAATTTTTACCTGACCCCGGTTTTCGTTATTATAAAGCTATGAGCAGAGAGAATATCAAAGGAAAAACAAAACCGCTCACGGGCGAATTAACTCCCCCCGGGGACAAGTCGGTTTCGCACAGGTCCTTGATGATAGGGTCCCTCGCGTCGGGGACGACCGAGGTCAGAGGGTTCCTCAATTGCGAGGACACGATTTCTACGGCCAACGCGATGAGGAAGCTGGGTATTGATATCGAAATAAATGGCAGCGACGTAAAGATCGCGGGGAAAGGGCTATTTGGTCTGAGAGAACCCGAGGACGTGCTCGACGCAGGGAATTCCGGTACGACGACCAGGCTCCTCACGGGACTTTTGAGCGCCCAGGGCTTTTTTACGGCCGTAACGGGCGACAAATACCTGAGGGCGAGGCCCATGAAAAGGGTAGTCGAGCCCCTGAGGCTGATGGGAGCAAAAATTACGGGGAGGGAAGGCGGAAACAAACTCCCCCTCGGGATCGAAGGGGGCCGCCTCGCAGGGATCTCTTATAAGCTTCCCGTAGCGAGCGCGCAGGTGAAATCCGCGCTCCTTCTCGCCGGACTCTACGCCGAAGGGGAAACGGAGGTCGTCGAGCCCGAGGCCACGAGAGACCATACGGAAAGAATGCTTTCGTACTTCGGGGTGAAGCTCCAAAAAAAGGGTAACGGCATCAGAATAAAGAGACAGAAGGAATTTGCAGGACGCGATATATCGGTGCCCGCGGACCTGTCCTCAGCCGCGTTCTTCATCGTGGGGGCGCTGATCAATCCGGGCTCCGAGCTCCTGATCAGGAATGTCGGGGTCAACCCGCTGAGGACGGGCGTAATCGACGTACTCAGGCAGATGGGCGGGAATATAGAAGTAACTAACGAGAGGGAAGTCTCGGGAGAGCCGGTCGGGGACATAGTCGTAAAGTCGAGCGGTTTGCGTGCCGCCTTGATCGAGGGAGAGATGATACCGAAGGCGATAGACGAGCTCCCCGTGATAGCGGCCGCCGCGTGCTTCGCCGAGGGCGAGACAATCATCAGAGACGCAAGCGAGCTCAGGGTAAAGGAAACGGACAGGATAAAGGCGATGACATCGGAACTCCTTAAGCTCGGAGCCCGCGTAACCGAGTTTGAGGACGGCATGTCGATCAGCGGAGGGACGTCTTTAACGGGTGCGAAGTGTTCGAGCTGGGGCGACCACAGGATCGCGATGGCGGTTGCGGTCGCGGCCACGCGGGCGAGAGGTGAGACCGAGATCGACGACCCGGAATGCGTCTCCATATCCTTTCCGGGGTTTTTTGAAACCCTCGGGAGGCTGCGCAAATAAACGAGACTAATCATTACAGGCGGTTAGGCAGGACCCGCCCTGTCACGCCAAGTCAAATTAATGAGATGATAATAACTATAGACGGCCCGTCGGGGGTCGGAAAAAGCACCGTTTCAAGACTGGTTGCCCGGAAGCTGGGATTCACATATCTCGATACCGGGGCGATGTACAGGGCTGTCGCGCTCCAGGTCAGACGGGACTCTGTCGCTATCGACGACGATAAGAGGCTCGAATCACTCCTGAATAATACTGAAATCGGATTCGGCAGGAAAGAAGACGGCGCTCTCGTCATATTGCTGAACAACGAAGACGTCACGGATAAGATAAGGACGCCCGAGGTCTCGAGGCTGTCGTCCGACGTGGCGACGAAGAGGGCCGTGAGAGTAAAACTCGTTCATCTGCAGCGGCGTATCGGGAAAAACGGCGACATGGTGGCCGAGGGGAGGGACATGGGGACTTACGTATTCCCCGACGCGGAGTTCAAGTTTTACCTGGACGCCTCTCTTGACGAAAGGGCCCGAAGGAGGCGGGAACAGCTCGCGCAATCAGGTGATATCGCAGACATCGATAGTGTGAAAAATGAAATAATAAAAAGGGACGCCCAGGACATGGAGCGCTCGGAATCTCCCTTGCATCCGGCGGTTAATGCGGTCATAATAGATACTACAAATCTGTCGTCTGATGAAGTTACAGACAGGATAATCAAAGAAGTTCAAGGTTAGCAAGAGTTTTTAACACTACCTAATCCTACTTCCCAAAATGAAATCAGACAGTTAATTTTAATAGATATATACGAAAAGAAGGAAGGTCTATGGCAGAAGAGAAAGATTTCGCGGAATTAGTTGATGAGAGCATGAATGTGCCGGACAAGGGAAAAGTCTTTAAGGGACTCGTCGTCCGCATCGATCAGGATGACGTTTTTATTGATTTCGGCTCGAAATCGGAGGGAGTCGTCCCGATACAGGAATTTTACAACAAAAGCGGGGTACCGGACGTAAATATCGGCGAGGAAGTCGAGGTTATGTTCGACAACTGGGCAAACGAGGGTCTGCCCAGACTATCGAGAATTAAGGCCGAGCAGATCAAGGAAAACAAGAGAATCCAGGAATCCTTTGATAAGGGCGAACTCATAAAAGCGAGGATCACGCAGAAGGTCAAGGGCGGAGTCATCGCCGATATAGGGGACAAGATCGAGATTAGGGCCTTTATACCCGGATCGCAGATCGATATATCCCCCAGGCAGGATTTGGACAGTCTCGTCGGTGAAACGATCGAGGCCAGGATTATAAAACTCACGGGAAACGACATCGTGCTGTCGAGGAGGGTCTATCTCGAAGAAGAGAGGGAGATCCTTAAAAAAGAGACCCTTTCCAGGATAGAGGTAGGCAAAGAGATGCCGGGGAAGGTCGTCAATATCATCAACCAGGGCGTATTTATCGACCTGGGCGGCATTGAGGGCTTCATTCCGGTCAGCGAGCTTTCCTGGGGCAGAGTTGCCAGCCCCGGAGATGTGCTGTCGAAAAACCAGGAAATAAAAGTAATTGCGCTAAAGATAGACGAAGCCAATAAAATCACCTTGAGCTATAAGGATACAACCCCTGACCCCTGGACTTCAGTGAAAGAAAAATACCCGGCGGGGTCTCAGTTTAAAGGAAAGGTTGTTTCGATAACGGACTTTGGCGTTTTTGTCGAGCTCGAGCCCGGCATCGAGGGGCTCGTACATATTTCCGAGATCACATGGACGAAAAAATTCCGACACCCTAAAGAGATCGTGCAGGCGGGCAGCGTCGTGGAAGTGGTCGTGCTCGATACCGACACAGCCAACAGGAGGATTTCTCTCAGCCTGAAGCAGATTGAGCCTAGCCCATGGCAGCTTTTTAAAGAAAAAAACCCGCCGGGATCGAGGATAAAGGGGGCAATAAAGAACGTCACCGACAAGGGGTTGTTCGTAGAAGTCGACGAGAATATAGTGGGACTGGTAAGACCCGACAACGTATCGTGGACAGGAAGGATAAATCCTGAGGAATCCTTTGAAAAGGGAAGCGAAATCGAAGTCGTCGTTCTCAGCGTCGACGACAAGAACCAGAGGATGGGACTCGGATTAAAGCAGCTTTCTTCGGATCCGTGGGTGGAAGCACAGAAAAAATACAAGACCGGACAGTCCTCGGTAACCGGAAAGGTTAAATTAATTAAAGACAGCGGGATTGTGCTGGAGTTGGAAGACGGCATCGAGGGATATATAAAGGCGAGCGAGCTGAGCCAGGAAAAGGGGCAGAGGGATACTACCAAAAGCTTTAATGTCGGAGACGAAATAACGGCCCAGGTGATCGGGTTCGACAAGCGGGTAAGACAGATTAACCTCAGCAAAAGGAAGTACGACCAGTGGCAGGACAAAGAAATGGTCTCAAACTTCATATCGTCTCAGGGAGAACCGTCGGTCAAGCTGGGAGACGTGCTCAGGGAAAAGTTAAAGCAGATGAATAATGACGAGGTAGCTTGAGGGTGCGGAATGTATTCATCGTAATCGCTGTGATCATCCTCCTAATCTTCACATTCATAGCGGGGATAGGCTCCGGATTCATCATGTCCGGAAAGGGTGGCTTTTCGGGCGGAGACAAGGTCGCTGTGCTTAAGGTTGAAGATGTTATTCTCGACGACCAGTCGTATCTGGACAGTATCACCAAGATAAAGGAAGACAAGCAGGTTAAAGCCGTCGTGGTAAGAATCGATTCTCCGGGCGGCGCCGTAGGACCTTCGCAGGAGATATACAGCGAGCTCAAGAAACTGAGAAAAGATATGCCCGTAATAGCGAGCATAGGCAACGTCGGCGCCTCGGGCGGTTATTACATCGCGTGCGCCGCGGAGAAGATATACGCGAACCCGGGGACGATTACGGGCAGCATAGGCGTGGTCGCGGAGTTTGCGAACTATGAAAAGCTTCTGGAATGGGCCAGGGTGGACGTGGAAGTGATCAAGAGCGGCAGGTATAAAGACGTCGGCTCTCCGTTCAGGGAAATGACCGTCGAAGACAGGGAATATATGCAGGGGCTGATAAATAACGTCTACTCCCAGTTCAAGTCGGCGGTCGCGGAGTCGAGGGGCCTCAATGCGGCCCAGGTGGACAAAATCGCAGACGGAAAGATATTCACCGGAGAGCAGGCGAAAGAGCTGAAACTCATAGACGAGACGGGCACATTAAACGACGCCATAGACCTCGCGGCGAAAAAGGCCGGAATAAAGGGGCAGCCGAACCTTGTTTATTATCCGAAAAAGAAATCCCAATTCATGGAACTCCTCGAATCCAAATTGGATATACCCGGCATAACTAGCATGCCGTCCAAATACGGCTTTGGACTTTTCTATCTGGTTGATATAATTAACTGATTATGAAAGTGCTCTGGGCGCCCTGGAGGATAAAATATATAACGGGGGATAAGGAAGAGGGTTGTATCTTTTGCAAGAAACCCAAAGAAGGGAATGACAAAGATAATCTCATACTATATACTGGTGAAACAAGTTTCATTATCATGAACCGTTACCCATATTCGAACGGGCACCTTATGACCGTCCCTTATAAACACACAAATAATTTCTCCGACCTGACTCAGGAAGAAAGACTCGAACTCATGAACCTTACCGCCAAATGCATCGATATCCTTAAAGTCATCGAACCTGAAGGGTTCAATATCGGCATGAACCTCGGCAAGACGGGCGGGGCGGGCATAGACGACCACCTCCATTTCCACATCGTGCCCAGGTGGAGCGGGGACAATAATTTTATGCCGGTAATCGGCGACCTCAGGGTTATGCCGGAATACCTCGAAGACACATACGAGACTCTGAAAGAGCATTTAAAATCTTTAGAGAGGTGACGATATGAGATTTATAAAAGTTCTGTTCATAATATTGATAATAATCTTTTTCGCAATCCTTTATACACAAAACATGGCCATGTTTACTCAGGAGTTTGAGCTCGGACTCAACCTCAAGATAATCAACATAGGGCCATATATAACGATGAACGTGGTTATAATACTGGCCGCGTTCGTGTTCGGCGCAGTCGTTGCGGTTATTTTCGGCGCGATGCAGTCGATAAGCGCGAGCTCGGACACGAAAGAAAAATCGAGACGAATAAGGGAGCTCGAAGCCAGGAACAGGGAGCTCCTCGACGAAAAACAGAGAGAAGACAAGCTGAAAAAGCCGGGATCTTCTCCTTTTACCCCGCCGTCCGCGATGGACAGCCCGTCTCAAAACGGCTGAAATATTCGACGGGCCCGGATATGTGTCCGAGTACCGCGCCCGCGGGCGATTTTAAATATCGATATGAGGAACACAGGAAAACCAGGCTGGATCAAGGCTCAGCTTCCCAAGGGTCCCAACTACACCCACCTTAAGAACCTTATGAGGACTCTCAACCTCCATACCGTATGCGAGGAGGCCAGGTGTCCCAACATAGGGGAGTGCTGGGGCGCGGGCACGCTGACGTTCATGATCTTGGGAGATACATGCACAAGGAGCTGCGGCTTTTGCCATGTGAAAACGGGGAGAGGCGGGGAGCTCGACTGGAACGAACCACTCAGAGTGGCCGAGGCGGTGAAGGACCTCACCCGGAATAACGCTTACGTAACACACATCGTGATCACATCCGTCAACAGGGACGATAAGAACTACGAGAGCGCCCGCATATTCGCCGAGACCATAAGGCGGGTTAGGGATGAGAACCCATCCGTGAAGATAGAGGTCCTCATTCCCGATTTTAAGGGTGAGTCGAGCGCGCTTATGGAAATCCTCGAAGCGAGACCCGACGTACTCAATCACAATATCGAAACCGTGCCTCGACTATACCGTTACCCGCAGCTGACTCCTTCAGGCGGAAGAAGGTCTGTAAGGCCCCAGGCGAATTACGACTGGTCGCTCAAGGTGCTCGCGGAGGGAAAGGAGCTAGGGCACGAGGGCATGCTTACGAAATCCGGCATCATGGTCGGGCTCGGCGAAGAGATGGACGAGGTGATAGAAACCCTCGGGGACTTGAAGAAAGCCGGGTGCGATATAGTGACTATCGGCCAGTACCTCCAGCCCACGAACGAGCACCTGCCGGTATCGAAGTTCTACCACCCGATGGAGTTCGAATCCCTTAAAACTTACGGCGAGAGCATCATCGGCATACCGCATGTCGAATCAGGCCCCCTCGTCAGAAGCTCCTACCACGCGGAGAAGCAGGTGCTGAAGATGTCCGGCCGCACGCTCTCCTGAAATACGCTGCGCGGCGCCAAAGTCGCAAGCCTTTCGGACGTATACATCCGCTCGTTTTCTTCTTGATAATTCCCCAAAAGCATTTAAATTCTTATCCCTATGAAATACGTGATACTGCAGGGCGACGGGATGCCGGACCACCCTCTGCCGGAGTTAGGCGGAAAGACCCCGCTCGAGGCGGCGAGGACTCCAAACCTCGACAGGATAGCCAAATCCGCAATCAAATTCGGCATGGTCAAAACAATCCCCGACAACCTCCCTCCCGGAAGCGACGTCGGCAACCTGACTGTCCTCGGGTATAACCCGAACCTCTATTACACCGGCAGGTCCCCTCTCGAGGCCGCGAGCATTGGCGTGCCTCTTAGCGAGGGAGACGTTACGCTCAGGTGCAATCTCGTTACCCTCGCTCCGCGAGACGGGGGCTTGACAATGGAGGACTACAGCTCGGGGCACATCACCACGGAAGAGGCACGGGCGATAATAATCGACCTGAAAAAAGAGCTCGACGAGAAAAACCTCACGTTTTTTCCAGGAGTGAGCTACAGGCACCTCCTCGTATGGTCGGGCGGGAACGCGGACATCCATACGACCCCGCCGCACGATATATCGGGGAGGGAAGTAGGCCCCTTCATACCGTCAGGAGAGGGGACTGAAAAACTGAACGAATTGATAGAGCGGTCGAGGGAGATACTGAAAGACCATCCGGTCAACAAAAAGAGGGTCGCCGAAGGGAAGAACCCGGCTACGAGCATATGGCTCTGGGGGCAGGGTGTGCCGCCAAAGATGCCGTCTTTCAAGGAGCTCTACGGGCTCACGGGCTCGGTAATCTCGGCCGTCGACCTGGTAAAAGGGATCGGGCTATGCGCGAAGCTGAAGGTGATAGACGTTCCCGGGGCGACAGGATACCTGGATACGAACTACGAGGGCAAGGTCGATTATGCTCTCGACTCTTTAGAAGAAGTGGATCTGACCATGATACATATAGAATCAACCGACGAGACGGGTCACGTCGGAAAGGCGGAGTTGAAGATTCAGGCGATAGAGGACTTCGACGGGCGCGTCGTGGGACGGGTGCTCGAAGGGATAAAGAGGTTCGGGGACTATAAGATACTCGTTATGTCGGACCATCCGACGCCGATCGACCTCAGGACGCACGTGAACGAGCCCGTGCCCTTTGCGATATACAGCTCGGAGGACGAGAGTGTAAAGAACGACTCTTTTGTCTACACTGAGAAATCGGCAAGCACTTCTCCCGTATACATATCCGAAGGGTGGAAGCTCCTCGGGATGCTGGTGGGACGAGAGATTTAGGAATCATCTGGCTCTTTCCGGCCGCACATTTTATCAGGGTCACCGTTTGTAAGCGATATCCTGGAAGAGGATGTCAAAAATGAGATGCTGAACTTGTTTCAGCATGACGGATTTATTTTGAGGTACACCCCCACCCTAACTATTTTGTTTTAACGATCGCCAAGCCTAGAATTATTTGGCGTCAGTGACTTTGTTGGGAGAGCGACCAGTTGCGCGCTTGCTTGTAACTGTTCCCCCTTTTATAGAGGCGGGGGGAAGTTAAAGAAAGGATGAACAGGATTTGCTTCGATTGTTTGGATTAACCGGCGGAATTAGAAGAAATCATAAAACCACACTATGTGTGTTCACGCTTCACCTCTTCCCAGAGCTCGTCCATCTCCGCAAGCGATAACTCAGAGAGCTCTTTACCGCGGGCTTCCGCCTTGTCTTCTATTTTTCCGAACCGCTCTATGAAGCCGTCGATTGCCTTGTGGGCCGTGCCCTCGGCATCTATCTTCAAATGCCTCCCCAAGTTGACGAGAGAAAAAACAAGGTCCCCCCACTCTTTCTCGATCCCGGCGACGTCCCCATTCTTCATCTCAACCTCGAGCTCCGAGAGCTCCTCCTTCACCTTGGCTATCACCTCGCCGGCGCCGCTCCAGTCGAATCCCACCTGAGAGGCCTTTTCGCCCACCCTCTGCGCCCTCAGCAGGGACGGCATCGTGCGGGGGATGTGGAGGAGCCTCCTCTTCCTTGATTTCTCCTTGAGCTTCTGGGAGTGCCATCTCTTTACGGCCTCTTCGGCGTTTGCCGCCTTCTCCTCGCCGAACACGTGGGGGTGCCTCCTCACGAGTTTGTTATGGAGCCTGTCGATTACGTCATCTATGCCGAAATCCCCGTTGTCTTCCGCGATCTGCGAGGCAAAAAGGACTTCGTAAAAGAGGTCGCCCAGCTCCTCGACGAGCTCGTCTTTATCCCCGGACTCTATGGCCTGTATTACTTCGTAAGCCTCTTCAATTATATAAGATTTTAACGTCTCGAGCGTCTGTTCCCTGTCCCATGGGCAGCCCTCGGGGCCCCGCAAATGCATCGATAAATTTACCAGGTCCTCAAAAGACTTCTTCATAATCTCTCCTTTATCGTACATAATTGAAAGTGAAATAATTAACGATCGGCGATAACACTAAAATTAAACAACCTGATGAGCATACATGAAGACTATTATTTATCATTACCGATAATTTAATATGACTGAAAAAACGGGCAATGCGAAAGGATCGATCTTATTCAACGCGAAAGAATATATTATAAACTCGCACGGCATGGACGTATGGAGGAAGGTTGTAAATAATCTGCCCGACTCCGATACGGAAGTATTGGAGAGCGGTCTGATAAGTACGGAATGGTACCCGGCACCGCTACTGAACCGCCTGCTCAATACCTACGACATCGTGCACGGGAACGGGGACTTTTTATCGGTCATACCGGTCGCCGAATACATAGCCAGAAAGGACCTTGGCCCCATGCTGGACACTCTGGTGAATTTAAAAACGCCGCCGGTAATACTTAAGAGCGCGCCGTCGCTATGGAACAGGTATTTCGATAGCGGGCAGATGGAGCTTGAGCTGCTGGACGAGGAAAAAAATTTTTCGGTTCTCTATCTCGATGAAATTGCGGATGAGAACAGGGCTTCCGGGGTTGCCGTCTGCAACTTTGCGGTACCCGAGTGGTTCAAAGCGGGCCTCACTCTGGCGGGGGCGAATTCAGCGGAAATCGTTCAGAGCGGCTGCCGTTATAAGAACTCCGAATCTTGCAGGTTCGAGATATGGTGGGAATAGTTTTTACTTGCCGGCTTAAAAGAAAGAGCTACATGTTCGCTATAAGTTTTTTAGGGTACTTGGTGAGATTAATACATCCGTTCTTCTCGACGACAACGACGTCTTCTATCCTGACCCCGCCGGTTTTCTCGTAATATAGCCCGGGCTCCACAGTTACCACGTTCCCCGCCTCGAGAACCTCATCGCCGAGCCCGATCCGTGGGGGCTCGTGAATCTCAAGCCCGAGACCATGTCCGGTCGAATGTATAAACCCCTGCATCTTTCCATCGGCCATTGCGGTCTCGAACCCGCGGCTTCTGAAATAATCCACCACGGCCGAGTGTATATCTCTGACCCTGACGCCCGCTTTTATCATACCGATCGCGAGCTTCTGACCCCGGAGAACCGTGTCATACATTCTTACCAGCTCAGGCGAAGGCTCACCCCTGACGACGGTCCGTGTCATATCGCCGAAGTACCCGTTTGTTTGCGACCTGGGGAAGATATCGATGACGACCGGCTTGTCGGAATAAATCGGGCCCTCGCCACTGTGATGCGGCATGGACGAATGTACACCGCACGCGACGATAGTATGAGACGCAGTAAGCCCCATTCGTGAGAGCTCGGCGTTTATCTCCCCCTTTACCCTTTCAGAAGTAAGGAGAGCGCCGTTCAAATAAAGCCTGCTCTTCCGGATCTCGGAAGAGGCGATCATTTTTATCGCCATATCCATGGCCTTTACGGTTTTTTTCAGGGAACCGCTTATCATTACGACTTCACGGGGCGTCTTCCTGAGCCTCTCCTTAAAAAACGGCTCTTCGTCTCGCGGTATGACTGTGTAACCCCTGTTCCTGAGCCCGTCCGCGTATTTTACAGAAAATCTGCCGGGTACCGTCACCTTTTTAATTTTCAGATCCCTGAGGACCAGATCCGCAACGTCGAGGAGCTTCACTTTTTTGACTTTTTCCGCAATCAATCTTTTCTGGTACTCGGTCAGCGAGATGACCCGATCTACGGAAGCCTCGTTCCTGCCCCTGTCTATTTCGAGGTCGCTCAACACGAGAATCTTCTTCCCCCGATGCTCTACATAAATGACCGGATCGGGAACAAAAAAACCGGTCCTGTAATAGAGGTCCGCGTTATCTTCGCTCGTGTCTATTATGAGATACGTATCTTTTTTCATTGAATTGACACTATACCTCAAGGCTAATCCATATCAAGTGAAAACCAGGCGGTGCCGGCATTGAAGAGCATCTTCCCGGTGAATCAGCTGTGCTTTATTATAATCCTCTCAGTGCGTGTTATAATTATGTGTGGTGATAGGGGGGAATAAATTATAAATATGAAAGGGGTTATGATGAGTTATAAAAATTCGGCATTTATACCGGCTTTTCTGCTGACGCTTTGCTTGATCACCGCGGGCGGGAGAATCTCTTTGGCACAGAACGGCGACACGGCAAAAACGGTCTCTCTCGACCAGATTTGCGAACTGTATCTGGATTATCCGATGTCGGCAAACGACCTCTATCAAGACAAGACTGTGAAGACCACGGTTGAGGTCTCAAGCGTGAGGAAAATCCCGCTGCTATGCACGGATTTCCCGGAAGGGAGCTTTACCATGGAAATCATCACGAAACACGGGCCGATAGTGGAATGTTATTGCAATCCCCCGACATACAAAAGCGTACTGGACAATACGCCTCAGGGAAGCAGCCTTACCGTCACGGGAACCTATGAATCCATGACGGGATCGTTTTCCCAGAGTGAGGAAGAACAGTGCAAGATTACGATGCATAACTGCAATTTCAAATGACGATGCAGACGGCGCTCAAATTTATTTATGGCCTCTCGGTTAGCTTCTGGATAGGGAGCATCTTCTTCTTTTCGTTCTTCGCCGCCCCCGGCATTTTCAAGGTGTTACCGAAGGAGACGGCGGGAAACGTAGTATCCGAAATATTCCCGAAATACTATCTCGTCGCATATATATGCGGGGGGGCGGCAGTCCTCACCACGATAATGCTCAGGATTTTTTATGTGCATAAGCCGGGTATAATGTTCGGACTTAAATTAGGCGTTCTGCTGGTCATGCTGGCCCTGGCTTTATACGCGGGGCAGGTATTGAGACCGAAAGCGGTCGAGGCAAGGGAGGAGATGAGGAGCCTCTCCGAGGAATCATCTAACTATCCCGCAATACATGATAAATTCAGCAAGCTCCACACCGGGTCCGTTATAATCAACTCCGCGGTGCTGCTATTTGGAATTGCCATTTTGTTTATGAATGCATATACTAATGAAGAGTAGTGCTTCAATTCATACAGGGAGGCCGTTATAAATGTTTAGCGTAACTGAAAAAGCTGCTGAAGAGATAAAGAAGCTGTTATCGGAAGAGAACATTCCGAACGCCGTGTTGAGGGTCAGGGTGGTTCCGGGCGGATGTTCGGGTTTTTCGTATGAAATGGGATTTGACGACGAGACCGCGGATTCCGACAAGCTTTTCGAAAACGGCGGGGTCAAAGTCGCAATCGACGAACTGAGCCTGCCTTACCTGGAGGGCTCCGTGCTCGATTATAAGGACGGCCTCAACGGAACCGGATTTGCCATCAATAATCCGAACGCAAAGGGGTCCTGCGGCTGCGGGCAATCCTTTAACGCATAAGACTGAACTTGAGAGCTCACTGACGGCCGGAGCGGGATCGCGCCCGCTCCGGCCGTTTTCTTATTAATCTTCCCAATTAAAAACCATACAGGTTATAATAATCCGGATCGTCTGTGCCCGCTGTGACGGAGCCGTAATTTTTAGAGGCGAATGTAAGATGGAGGAACCATTATGAAATTCGGGATAGGATATTTCAGTCTTCAATCACCCCCGTTTAACCCGAGACCCCACAGGGAGCTCTATGCGGAGATGCTCGACGAAATCAGCGCAGCCGATCAGATGGGTTTCGATTCCGCCTGGCTCACCGAGCACCATTTCCTGAAGGACGGCTATTGTCCGTCCCTTCTCGTCACCGCCGCTGCCATCGCCGCCAGGACCCAAAGAATCCGCATTGGAACCGGGGTTCTCCTTATGCCGCTGCACGACCCGGTGCGCGTAGCGGAAGACGCCGCTGTCGTCGACCTAATATCCGGGGGGAGGCTGATACTCGGCATCGGGCTCGGCTACCGGCCCGAGGAGTTCGCTGGATTCGGGAGATCGCTCGGAGAAAGAAGGGGACGCATGGAGGAGAGCATCGAGATATTGAACAGGAGCTGGGGCGAGGAGCCGTTTAATTTTAAAGGGAAGTATCACAATCTCGAGAACATAAGCGTTACGCCCAAGCCCGTGCAGAAACCGATACCCATATGGATAGGCGCTTTTACTGAACCCGCCATCAGGAGAGCGGCGAGGATCGGGGCTCCGCTCTTTGTGCCCGCGATAGGCATAATACCGATCGTGAAATATCTCTTCGACATGCACAGCTCGTTTCTCAAAGAGTACGGCAGGAATCCGGATGAATTTGAAAAGCCTCTGGTCAGGGAAATTTACATATCCGATCAAAAGAGCGACAAAATATGGGAAAAGATAAAAGAAAACGTCACCTATACCGCCAAAGGGTACGCGTCCTGGGGCTCCATGGTTGACCGTCAAGGGAATTTACTTTCCGACCCGAACGACCCGGTGCTCTACGACATCGCGAGGGAGCAATCGATAATCGGCACCCCCGAGGAGTGCGTCGAAGCGATTGTGCGATACAGAGAAGAATTGCCCGTGAACAACCTCATATGCCGATTCAAGTTCCCGGGCATCAGCCATGAAGAGGCAATGAGGTCTATGAAATTGTTTACGGAAAAGGTGCTCCCGGAGGTCTCCTAGTCCGGGATGCGGCTGTAAAAGAGACGGCCGGGTCCGCAATTCCTGCGAATGCGGGAAAAAGGGGGTTTTATCGACCCCGATCGAGCTTTATATCTTATCGGTGTGTCTATGGTTATAATATCTCCCTTTCATGCGCAATAACAGGTAAATTGTTTCAATATTCACGGAGAATGCTATAAATGAGCCGTCCTTCGAAACTGACTTTAATACACGAGCAGTCAAGGTCTTATAACAAGATAAAGTCAAAGGATATAGTCGATTACCTGTACAGGGATTTCGTACCCTATTATGAAATCCCCGATTTCCCGATGTATGTTCTGGCGCCTTCCGGTATGGCAATCGAGATCGTGGATGATCAGGCCGTCATCGTCGGAACCGCGGTGCTGAATAAGACCAATAAACGAGTCGCGGTAATAGCGCAGCAAATGCCTTCCGGCGACGCAGAGAGGGCGAAGCTCAATTACGGGCTTGTGAAAGCCGACGGTTACGCCATTTCTTACAATATGATGAACTATGCGGAAGAGAACGGCCTCATGCTCCATACGTTTGTGGATACGATCGGCGGCGATCCGTTCGAATATTCAGCCGGGAAGCTGCAGTCGTGGCTCATATCCGACTGTCAGGCCAAGATGATCTCACTTAAGACCAAGTCGATCTCGATAGTCATTGGCAGCGGTGGCAGCGGTGGCGCTATAGCGTTGCAGCTCGCGCACAAGAGGTACATGCTTTCCCGCGCCGAATACTCGGTAATAACGGCCGAAGGGTGCTCCGCTATCCTCTTCCGGAGCGCTGATAATATAGAAGGGGCGCTCGAGGTGCTCCAGCCCACTTCCGATTTTATGCTCAAGTACGGAATCGTGGACAAGGTTATCAAAGAGCCCGCGCTCGACAGCTCGGACTACAGAAGGAAAGTACTTATAAATATTGAGAAAACGGTGCTGTCCGCAACCGATGAGCTCGAAAAATCCGATATCAGATACCTGCATAATAACCTCGTAAGAAGAATACAGGAGTGCGGAGAGGTGGAAAAACGGGAGCACACCTACCACGCCATTACGAGGAAAATAAAAAGCTGGCTCCCCCATTATTCTTTCTCCCGGACCACGACTCCCGAGGTCTCACACATGCAGATCGCGCTGTATGGAGCGGAACCCCATTTCTGCAACGACGAAAAGGATCAGGAAGGAAAGATCGTGAGGGCGGGATGCCGTAAACATTTCGCGAAGGAGGAATTCCAGAAAAATTACTACGCATGCCCCTACTGCGAGAAACCGAACCCTATAGGTTCGCACGACTATATAGATCTCCTACTGAACAATGACTCCTTCCACGAGCTTCACTCCGACCTGAGCGTGGACGACATCGATTTGAGATTCAACTTTCACGACTATAGCGATACCCGCAAAAAAAACGCGGGCCGGATCGATTCGAAAGATTCGCTGGTCGTGGGGTACGGTGAGATATTCGACCTGCCTGTCGCCGTGGCAGTGAGTGAATTCAGGTTCATGGGAGGCTCCATGGGAGCCGTGTTCGGTGAAAAGATGAAGATCATAGCCGAATACGCGATCACGCAAGACCTTCCGCTCATATGCGTTACCGCTTCGGGCGGGGCGAGGATGCAGGAGGGAACGGTAGCGCTTTATCAAATGGCTAAAACGATCTCGGCAATTCTCAAATTAAAAGAGTCCGGCCTGCCTTTTATTTCCGTATTGGGACACCCGACTACGGGCGGGGCGCTTGCGAGCTATGCCGTTCAGGGGGATTTTATTATCGCGGAGAAGAAAGCTACGATCGCCTTCGCGGGCGACAGGGTTGTAAAGCTAACGAGCGGCGGCAGGGGGGTTGACCCCAATACGATGACCTCCGAATTCTTTTCAAAACGGGGCGGTATCCATCTGGTTACTGAGCGAAGCCAGCTGAAATCGACTATTGCCGGCGCCCTGAGGCTCACTCCCTGGTATAGCAGGTATAAAGCCGGTCAATCCTCGACCGATTAGGGCGGGCAATACCCGTTTTGAGGGCTTCCGAGCGTTCAAGGGTTTGATGCCCTCATTTATTAACGATATGAAGAACGGATCCGAATCAAAAAATAACGAAAGAGATAAAACGGTAGTGATAATAGGGGGCGGCCCCGCGGGTCTCACGGCCGCCTATGAGCTTTCGAAAGCCGGGATAAAATCTACAGTTGTTGAAAAAGACGGCGTAGTCGGGGGTCTCGCCAGAACGGTAAATTACAAGGGATACCGTTTCGATATAGGGGGGCACCGTTTTTTTACCAAGGTAAAAGTTGTGGAGCGCATGTGGCTGGAGGTGCTGGGGGACGACTTTCTAAAAAGAGAAAGGCTCTCGCGAATATATTATAAAAACACTTTTTTTTACTATCCGTTCAGGCTTACTAACGCGCTCTTCGGCCTCGGAGTCTGGAACAGCCTTCTTATCGCCGCGAGCTACCTGAAATCCCAGCTCTCGCCGGAGCTGCCTGAGGATACATTCGATAAATGGGTATCAAACCGGTTCGGAAGACGTCTTTACGGTCTCTTTTTCAAGACCTATACTGAAAAGGTATGGGGGATCGCCTGCACCGAGATCAGCGCCGAATGGGCCGCTCAGAGGATAAAGGGGCTATCCCTGCTGCAGGCATTGAAGAACGCCCTCCTCAGGGAAAATAATTCTGACAATAAAGAAACGATAAAGACCCTTATCGACAGCTTCGATTACCCGAGATTCGGGCCCGGTATGATGTGGGAGACCGTAGCCGCCAAGATTACCGGAGACGGAAGCGAACTATTGCTTAATTCGGATGTACGAAAGATTTACTTGAACCACGGTATGATAGAAAAGATCGGGATAAATGAGAACGGAGCGGAGAAATATATATATGGAACCGACTTCATCAGCAGCATGCCGATAAGGGAGCTCATCCGGAAGCTCGAACCGGCGCCGCCCGAAGAGGTGGTGAATGCCGCCTCCGCCCTTAATTACAGGGATTTCCTTACGGTGTCCCTGATAGTCAACCAGGCGGAGGTATTTCCCGATAACTGGATATATATACACGAACCCGGGGTAAGATTAGGCAGGATTCAAAACTTCAAGAACTGGAGCGGAGACATGGTTCCCGACCCGAAAAAAACCTGCCTGGGCCTAGAATACTTCTGTTTTGAAGGGGACGGGCTCTGGTCGATGAGCGACAGTGAGCTTATAGACCTCGCAAAAAGAGAGCTCGAACAGTTAAAGCTTGTCGACACCTCCCTTGTCGAGGACGGCTCGGTGGTCAGGATGCCCAAGGCCTATCCGGTCTACGACTCGGGGTACCGCGAATCCCTGAGGATCATCCGACAATACCTCGGGCAAGTCCCGAATTTACAGCTTGTCGGGCGGAACGGGATGCATAAATATAACAATCAGGACCATTCCATGTTGACCGCCATGCTCGCGGTAAAGAACATACTGGGGGCCGATTACGACCTGTGGAAAGTGAACGCAGATCAGGAATACCACGAGCAGGAAGCGTACGAGAGGGAAGACGACCTGGGCGAATTTCGAGACTTGGCCCGGACGCAGCCTATGGTGCCTGAGCCCGCTTACGCCGGAAGTAATTCCTCGCTCGACCAGACGATTATCAAGGCTTTCGCGCGGCTGGATAAATTCGCCCTCGCGGTTTCGGCAGGGTCTGTTTGCGGGCTTGCCGTTTTCCTTTCCACCCTGCTCCTCATACTGAAAGACGGGCAGACCGTCGGGCCCACTCTGGCGCTTCTCAATCAATACTTCGCCGGTTATTCCGTTACTTTCAAGGGCGCGATCATCGGTTTCGGGTATGCCTTCCTGTGGGGTTTCATTTCAGGGTGGCTTTTTGCATACTTAAAGAACATCTTCACCGGTATTTTTATTTTCAAGATCAAAAAGGAGAGAGAGATTTCCTCATTCAAGAATTTTATCGATTATATATAAAAGGCCGGAGATATGAGCGGTAAGACGGAAGAAGAGAAACTGCTTCAAGCGGTGGCGTTATTAAACGCGAAGGTCCTGGGTTTGATCCTCGGAATAATTTTCGGGCTGGTCATATTTATAGCAACGAACTGGCTCGTGCTGAAAGGCCCGCAGCAGGGCCTCTCGGGACAGTATGTCATGGGTCCGCATTTGCAGCTTCTGGGTCAGTTTTTTATCGGGTACAAGGTATCGTTCCTGGGAAGCATTATCGGTTTTATCTACGGATTCGCCGCCGGAACAATAAGCGGCGCCCTGATGGGGTGGATATATAACCGCATCGTTCTATTGAGACAAAGATATTGATGCCGCCCGAGAGATTCCCCGCCGTGATCATTCTCCCGCCAGGTCTGGGAAGGCTGTTACAACTCTCCGCAAATTGAGTAAAATATCATTTTGTCAGGCAATATTACAAGCTCCGACCGGGATGACAGAATTGACGAACGACACCAGGCTGAAAAGGAAATTCGTATACGATTTACTAAAGCCGTTTAGAAAATACATCGCTTTATTGATCGTATTGTCATTTTTCGCCGCCGCTTTCGACGGTATTTCGATAGGGATGCTGGTTCCGCTCCTGGGCGGAATCCAGCAGATCAAGAATTACAGTCAACTCCCCGAGGCCCTGCGGTCGGTCATTAAAATCTTTTCAGGGTATCCGATCGAAAAGCAGATTCTTCTATCACTCTCTTTGGTCGTGCTGGCCCTTATTATAAAAAACCTCATACTGGCCGTAACGTATTACCTCGGATTCTGGCTGACCGCAAGACTGATCGAGGATCTGAGGATACGCCTGGTAAATACGCTCATGGCGGTTGGAATCGGGTTCTATAACGACGTAAAGACGGGAGAACTCGTAGAGAATATTGTCTATAACACCATCCTCACCGATGAGGTAATCAAGAAACTAATAGAGATGATTAATCTCGTTATGTCCTTCCTCATACTCCTCGCTCTCCTGATTGTCTTCTCCTGGAAACTTACGGCGGTTACAATCGTTCTCTCCGCAATCATAGCGCTCGGGGTGTCTATATATATAACAAAAATATCCTTCTACGGGCTCAGGCTCGTTGACAGCGGGAGAGAGCTTACCGCGTCCCTGCAGGAAAACCTCTCGGGGATACACGTTATCAAATCATTTTCGAAAGAAAGAGAACAGACGCTCAAGTTAAGGAGCCAAATCGAAAAACACGCGGCAAACCACCTCAATCTGAATTTTTCAACGTTCATGGTCCACATTATCACGGAAGCCGTCGGAGTCCTCGCCATAGGGATTCTATTCTTAATAGCTATCAAGAGCTCCGATATGGATTACAGGCTTGTGCTGACTCAGCTGCTGCCATTCATTTACATACTTGCACGCATACTGCCGGTCATCAAACAGATAAATCAGGCAAGGGGTATAATAGCGAGCAGGCTGCCCGCCTTCGGTACGGTATACGATCTAATACGGCTCGACAATAAACCCCTCATCATGGACGGACACAAGCCCTACCGAGGTCTTGGCAGCGGTATAAGATTCGATTCGGTCACTTTCTCTTACAACGGTGACGGGAAAAATGCCCTGTCAAACGCGGACTTTTTTATCCCTAAAGGCAAAACGACCGCTATTGTAGGGAAATCCGGGGCGGGGAAATCCACGGTCATCAATCTGCTCCTGCGATTCTACGACCCGCAGGGAGGCACGGTTTATATTGACGACGAGCCGCTCATGAACATGACGGTCGATTCTTACCGCCGCAATATTGGCATAGTCAGTCAGGATACTTTTATATTCAATGACACGGTCCGGAACAACATCGCTTTCGGCCTCGCGCACGAGCCGACCGGGGACATTATTGCCGACGCCGCGAGGAGGGCCGGCGCCGAAGAGTTCATCGCCGAGCTGCCCCAGGGCTACGATACTATCCTTGGAGAAAGGGGCATAAGGCTCTCGGGGGGACAGCGGCAGAGGATATCCATTGCGAGGGCGATATTGAAGAATCCGGAGATACTTATACTCGACGAAGCTACCAGCTCTCTCGACACCAGAACTGAAGAGCTCATTCATAAGGCGATTACCGACCTAAGTAAAAACAGGACGGTCATAATCATCGCGCACAGGCTCTCGACGATCAAGAACGCCGAACAGCTCATTGTGCTCAACGGAGGCAGGGTCTCGGAGACAGGCACCGAAAAAGAGCTTATGGAGCGAAAGGGAGAATATTACGAATTAGCTACCTCCGGGAGCTGATCCCCGATGTGTCAGCCGGACATGCTCCAATGCCGCATATATCATTACAGCATCAATTGAAACAGGGTGTGTTGTGGAATCGTTAAATCCATATATCTCAGTGATAATACCCGTACATAACGGAAGCAGGCACATTACAGAGTGTATCGTTGCGCTAGGGAACTCCATCTACAGATCCTTTGAGATCATCGTAGTAGACGATGCATCCACCGATAACACGGTAGAAATATGCCGGGGCCTCGGTGTTTCGGTTATCGGGCTCGGGGGACAGTCGGGACCCGGGGTGGCGCGGAACGAAGGGGCCAAAAGCGCCGCGGGGGAGATACTCCTGTTCATAGATTCGGACGTTGTAGTCGCCGTGCGTACATTGGGACAGTTCGCTGACCGCTTTACCGAAAACCCGCAAATCTCGGCTGTCTTCGGATCTTACGACGATCGCCCCTCCGCCCCCGATTTTATGTCGCAGTACCGGAACCTGCTCCACCATTACGTCCATCAGCGATCGCTCGACGATGCGAAAACATTCTGGGCCGGATGCGGCGCCGTGAGAAGAGGCGTATTTTTTGAGCTCGGAGGCTTTGACCGCGACAGGTTCCCGACTCCGTCTATAGAGGATATTGAATTCGGATATAGAATGTCGCAGAGGGGTCATAGAATATTGCTCGATAAACGCATTCAGGTAACGCACCTCAAGCGCTGGGACTTCCGCTCCGTTGTAAAGACCGATATTTTCAGCCGGGCTATGCCCTGGTCGAAGCTGATAATCGAGACCGGGCTGATACCCGAGGACATGAACCTGCGCATCTCGGACAGGGTGAGCTCGGTACTGTCAGGATTGCTGCTCGTCTGCATTACGACACTAGTTTTAGGAATATTCGGTGTCTGCAATAGAGAAATATTGGAGATTGCCGCTTACGGCGGCGGGGCGATAATTGCTGCGCTACTCATACTCAACAGGGACCTATATGGTTTCTTTCTTAAAAACCGGGGAATAGGATTTACGCTCCTCGCGGTGCCCATGCACTTCTTTTATTATATTTATTGCGGCGCTTCATTCGCCGTATGCTGGGTACGGAGTAAAATTTCGTAGCCTGACTGGCCCTTTCGAGCAACAATACCCGGAAGATTATGAACGGGGGGGAGTGTACATACCGGTGAGTTTTTTGACGTTCTCCACATCTTCAGGCCTGTCCAGAACCTCTCCCTTACCCATTTCGTAAAGGAAATTCGCGTTATCCCTGGGCGCATGGCTCTTAACGTTCGGATCGAAGAATACCTCTTTTGTGTGTACGAGCCCTGCCCTGTTGTAGGAAGCGAGCTCGTATTTCATGCCCATCCTGAGGGCGTCGCAGGGACACGCCTCGACGCAAAACCCGCAAAAAACGCACCTCATGAAGTCAATATTGTACACCTTTGGCCTTCGTTCTATGCCGTAATCATCAGCGGGCTCGGCTACTATGGATATCGCCTGAGTCGGGCACGCCACCTCGCAGAGCTTGCACGCGACACACCTTATCTCGCCGTCATCGTCGGCGGGCAGTATATGGAGTCCCCTGTACCTGGGCGGGAGTTCCTTTACCTCCTCAGGGTACTGGATAGTGATGGGCTTGAAATTTATCAAGTGCCTGAGCGTAATAATCAGTCCCCCCACGATCTGGGGCAGGTATAACCTCTCATACCAGGTAAGCTCAGGATGTTTCAGAATTTTTATCTTTATTGTCATACAGGAATCCCTATCCGCATCTACTTATAATTTATAACATATATCGGCGATAATTAAAGCCGCGAAGATTTATGCGGATTCTCAGTCGGCGAGTTCTCTCTTCAGCCTCGAGTACACGATTAACCCGGATACGAGCGAGACGGCGATCATGGAAGCCCCCAATAAAAACGAGCCCAGAAGGACCTTTCCGACCCCTGTCATCCCAAAGAGTATGCAGAAGACTCCGAATATCCAATTTATTACGACAGGAGTGAACCGGGGTCTTTCTATCTCGGGGTTTAAATCTACCACGGGCTTCCACCAGCCCCAGGGCCGCACCTTTTTGTAGAACCCGGAGAGGGTCGTAACCGGTTCGGGCTTCGTAAGAAATGTGACCGCAACCCATATAACGACTGAAACGGGTATCACCAGCACCTGATGCTTCAGCTCAAGCGGTATGCCTTTTGCCCTCGTATATATCACTATTGCCAGAATAGTGAGAAGAGAGGAGGCAAGGGCCGATATCTCGGACCACGCATTTATCCTCCACCAGAACCACCTCAATACCAGGACCAGGCCGATGCCTGCGCTCATCGCCCACAGGAATATCCACGCCTTCCCAATGTTAGTAATATGGAGCGCGAAATATCCGGCCAGGATGGTCAGGACGAACGTGCAAATCCTCGAGACCAGTATGTAGTGCTTCTCGCCCGCTTCCTTATTTATGAATCTTCTATAAACATCGTTCATTAAATAAGACGCGCCCCAGTTGAGCTGGGTCGAAAGCGTAGACATGAAGGCGGCGAGGAAGCTCACGAAGAGGAGCCCCTTCAGCCCGGGCCCGAGGAAGTCTCTGATGACGACTATATACATGGCTTCGTTGTCGCCATTGGCCGCGCCCGGCCCGGAATAGATAATCAACGAGGCGAGCGCGACGAGCACCCACGGCCAGAGGCGGATTATGTAATGGTTCACGGCGAACCAGGCCGTCCCCGCAACCGAATGCCGCTCGTTCTTCGCCGAGCACATCCTCTGTATGAAATACCCGCCGCCGTCGGCGTTATGGGAAGACCACCAGATAACGGTGACGTATACGAGAAATGTAAAGAAGCTCGAAGACCAGAACCCGCCGCTCACGGGGTTGCCGCCCGAGGGAGTCATGATAAAGGCTAAATGCTTTTGATCTATGCTGCCGAGCTTTTCTAAAAAACCGGAATACCCTCCAATCTCTGGCGAACGTATAACGACGGCGGCGAGAATAATGGTACCGATAAGCGCTATGAAGTACTGCAGGAAATCAGTGAGCGCCACGCCCCATATGCCCGACATCATGGTGTAGAAAAAGGCTATGGATATACATATTACGATCGACACAATCGTGTCGACGCCGAAAAATATTTTTAAGACCTTCGCCATAGCGCTTATTACCCACCCCATCACGATAAAATTGAACAGAGTGGAGAAATAAAACGCCTTGAATCCCCTCAGGAAGGCGGCCGGTTTTCCGCTGTACCTCATCTCGATGAGCTCGTTGTCCGTAATGACTTCCGCCCTTCTCCAGAGCCTCGCGAACACGAGGACAATGAAGACGTGGCTGAATACGTAATTCCACCAGAACCAGTTCTTCCATATTCCCTCGGTCCTGATCCAGCCTGTAACGGCGAGCGGGGTATCCGCGGCAAAAGTCGTCGCCACCATAGACGTGCCCAAAAGCCACCAGGACATATTTCTGTCGGAGACGAAGTAAGAAGACATGCTGCCACTCGCCCGCTTCGTGAAATAGACTCCGACCACTAACGATAAAATCAGATAAGCCGCTACGATGCCCCAGTCAAGAGGGCTTAGGTATGACAGGACGGAATTGAGGGTTTCTCCCATGGACGGCATAATCTACCTGATAAGGGCTAAGCGTGATAGTAAAATTAGAATCCGGTATCGACCGGCATTCTTCCCTTCGCGCTCATACCGCCTAAAAGCACTTCGGCGGCGGCGGACTGACACGCGTCCATGCTATCGAATGCGCATATAACCGTATCAAATCTTTCAAGACCGCGAACGACATAGGGGGAGCCGAATGACAGGAGCGCCGTCTCCGCATCCAGGGCCGCCAGTTCATTCAAGACAGTCCTGAAGAACTCCGGCAGCGACGACTGCTTTTTCCACGCGCCGACGGTAGTGTAAATAATCGAGACCAGGGCTTCATACCCTTTTGATATGACGAGTAAGTTGTTCGGCTCCGTAGAAAACGTAACGGGCACGGTTCTGTAATCCACCCCCGCCCTTCTGAGGACGTCCGTGAATGCGTTAGATATACCCTCTCCTGACTGAGTTAAGTCGAATATGGAGACAAGAGCACTGCGCGAGCGGAGCTCCCTGCCCTTGAGCCTGCATATGGAGTCCCCGGATATGCGCTCTAATATCCCCCGGCCGGTTCGGGCGTCGGCCGGCATTTGAGGAACCGAGGCATTTAACAGCCTGTTCTTCGCTGAAACGACCCGGCCGACGGAGGTGTTTAGCGTGATTTCGCTCAGCTCGCCGGTGAGGGCCATCTCATTGAGCTTATTTAATAACGAGACCGGGTCCCCGGGGTCGAGAATAACATCGCACCCGGCGGTAAGAGCGAGGTGAGAATTGCCCGCTTCCTCTCCGATCTTGTTAATGCCGGACATATGGAAAGAATCGGTTATAACCAGACCTCTGTAACCCATATCTCTTCTCAGAATGCCCTTTACCATCACTTCCGATATCGTCGATGGGATGCTCGCCCTTACGATCCCGGGAAAAGCCACGTGGGCCGTCATGAGCGCGGCGACGTCCGATTCCACCGCATATTTAAACGGGACCAGGTTACAGGATTTCAGCCGCTCGAGGGTCGTATCGAGGACCGGCATATCCTCATGAGAATCCACCCCCGTGCCTCCGTGTCCCGGGAAATGCTTGGCGCAGGCGAGAACCCCCCCCTCCTGTGCCCCCCTTATAAAAGCCCCTCCGAGCAGGGATACCAGCGCGGGGTCGTCCCCGTATGCGCGTATGTTTATTATGGGGTTATCAGGATTGGTATTAACGTCGAGCACCGGCGCAAATATCAGATTCAATCCGCACTCTCGCATCTCCTGCGCGATGAACCGCGACTCATCATATACGAGCTCCTCGTCCCGGGCCGCGCCGAGAGACATGGTAAATGGGAAGAGTGTCGCGTCCGAGATTATCTGTCCTGCGCCCCGCTCGGCGTCGAGGCCGAATAAAAGGGGCGACCCGGAAATCGAATTGAGCTCTTCGGTCGCGTTCTTTACGGACCGCTTATCCCCTCCGAAAATGATGAATCCGACGACCTTGTATTCGCTTACGAGCCTCTTCGCAAACGGGATGGGGTCGGAAAACCTGAAATCGAGTCTCGGCATCACTACCTGACCCACTCTGTCGATCGTTCCGAGACCGGCTATGTTTACCTTGTTCATAATATTTTCAATTCGGAAGTCTTCGATGTCAATCAAACTACGGTATCACAATTTTCCCAGCGCTATCTTTCCCATCGGGACCCTGTGAGAAGCCCCGGTTACCCGTGTGAGATTCGAGGGGTTCCCCGAGACGAGTTCGCTAGCCAGGATCGCGAAGGCCACGGCCTCTTTCGCTTCGGCGGGAATTCCGTAATCGTCGGTCGTCGAGCATTTAATTTTTTCAAATTCCCTTTTGATCCTGTCCATCAATACGGGGTTCCTGCACCCTCCGCCGCTGAAAATTATCTCGCTCACCTGCCAGTGCGGGAAAATAAAATTCTCGTAAGAAATTGAAATCGATTTCACCGTGAGCTCGAGAAGTGTGGCAAGGAGGTCGTCAAGTGAAATAATTCCTTTTGTCACGAGGGCATAAAGCTCCAGTGCTCGCTCAATACCGAAGAGCTCCTCGCCCGTCGATTTGGGAGGGGCCTGATGAAAGTATGGGTCTGATAAAAGCTCTTCGAGGAGTCTTTCGTTCGCCCTGCCGCGTGACGCGTATCGGCCACCCTCATCGAACCCTTTTTCACCGTGGGTAGCGATGCTTATTACCCTATCCATGAGCATATTCCCCGGGCCTGTATCGAAGGCGGTGACATCGTCCATATGCTCCGTAATGACCGTCGCATTGGCTATTCCGCCTATATTCTGAGCGATACGCACCCGGCCGGGCTTCATGAACAGCAGGTAATCCGCATAGGGGACTAGCGGGGCGCCTTCGCCGCCTGCGGCCATATCCCGTGTCCTGAAATCCCCCACGGTTGTGATTCCCGTCCGCTCAGCTATCACATCGATCTCCCCCAGCTGCAGGGTCGATGGAGTCCCGCAGTGCCGGGAAGGGGGATTGTGATAAACAGTCTGGCCGTGAGAGCCTATCAAATCAACCCTATTTTGCTCAATCCCCGCCTCTTCAATCACTCTAAGAGCGGCCTCCGAAAATGCCTCCCCTATAAGGAAATTGAGCCCGGAGATGCCGTCAAGCGAGCAGACTCGGGTCAAACCATCGAGCGCCGCTTTGATATCCTCGCTGTACTGCACACAGATGAACTTCATCAATTCGATTCGGGTATCTTTACCGCTCCCGGGGATTTTAACGAGGGCCGCGTCTATGCCGTCCCTCGAAGTCCCGGACATAAGACCGACTACGAGCTTTTCTTTCTTTCCGGATAGCGATTCAAGGATTTTTGTCATAACGAGCGTTTACAGGACAGATTTTTGGGGAGTATGTCAACTGAATACCCGGCGCGACGGTCAACTTAATGCCTTGCGTAAGAAACCGTTATTTTTCATCAGCAAATCCCTGGCCTGGTCATATGTAACGTTCTTTTTCCCCATCACGACCGACGCCTTTACGTCCCAGCCGGATTTCTTCAGCAGTTTGGCCGCCCTCTCCTCGTCCACTCCCGCGATCTCCATTACAATCCGCTTCGCCCTGTCTCTCAACTTCGCCGACTTCGGCTGTACGTCGACCATGAGGTTGCCGTAAGTCTTTCCCAGCTTTACCATAGAGGCCGTGGTAAGCATGTTTAAAACCATCTTCGTCGCCGTACCTGCTTTCATCCTGGTAGAGCCGACAACCGCTTCAGGGCCGACCAGAACAGATATGATAATATCCGGCACATCGTTATCCGCGGGGTTGCATGTCAGAAGTATCCTTCCGCTCCCTTTTTTTTGGGCATACGAAAGAGCGCCCTCGACGTACGGGGTCGTTCCGCTCGCCGCTATTCCGATGAGAACGTCTTTTTCTTCAAGCCCTAATTTTTTTAGCGCTTCTCTCGATTCCCCGGCGGAGTCTTCGGCCCCCTCCACCGATTGCAGGACCGCTTTTCCGCCCCCGGCTATTAAAGCAACTATCCGTGAGGGGTCCGTCCCGAAGGTCGGGGGGCATTCGGCCGCTTCCATCACCCCCAGACGTCCGCTCGTCCCCGCGCCGGCAAATATGATACGTCCCCCCCGGGCCATCCTCCCGACGATTAATTCCACGGCTCCCGCAATCCGGACTTTCTCCCTTCCTACCGCTTCAGCAATCGCCCGGTCTTCCGTTAAAATAAGCTCCACTATCTCAGCCGGAGAGCATTCGTCGAGGCGCGCCGTGCGGGGGTTTATCTTCTCGGTTAGCAGGTGTCCGGTCTTTCGGCTTTTATTCACTGGAATTATTATATCCCGAAGAGGCCGAATTATTAACAGCGGGGGATATATTTATTGACAATCCAGCGCTCATATAATAGATTTTCAGGTGAAAGCGGGTGTAGCTCAGCTGGTAGAGCATAAGCTTCCCAAGCTTAGGGTCGCGGGTTCGAATCCCGTCGCCCGCTCCATAATATCACCAATAACCGCAATATCACCAATAACCGCCGGATAAATAAGGACTGCTTCCTACTCGGTCGCTCCTCTAGCGGCAGCCAGTATCCCGAATACTCCGAAAAGTCCCAGTATCAAGAACATCCCGATCATGCCCCAATCACCGAGGGCGGGAACGCTATCTACTTCGTTGACCCTGTCCTCTCCGATTATCTGGAAATTGAGGTCCTCGAATATCGCTTCGCAATCGGCCTGCGCGGGTGAAAACGTTATGCACCCCGTCCCGAAGCCGTCATTTGGGTTCTCAAACGCGAACGGGCTCAGGGTCCGGGCGTCCCTTTCGCTGAAATACCACTGACCGGCTATGCCCGCCGCCATGTTGGCCTGAACCGTGACCCAGTAGATTCCGGAATCAAGAAAACAGGGATGCGGGAGGGGGATAGTAAAATTCGAATTATTAGCGTCCAGAGGCAAAATATTCGTATAACTGCAATCGAGAACGGCCGCCCCCGGAAGCCCACCGTTATCTTCAAAAAAGAATACGTTCAACGATTCTACAGGGCCGAACAGCGAGTATTCGCCGAGGGCGACTACCGTCTCTACGCTCCAGGATTTGGATTTCGGCACTATGAAATCGTCCGCAGAGAAATCGTCAAATATGTCGTTAACCCCGCCGGCGTCCGTAAAATTCTGCGACGAAAAACCGTCTCCCGAAATATTATCGGTCTGATCCCAGAGTACTTTCTCTTGCGCGGAAACGAAAGGCGGGGGCGGATTGCCGGTCTGTAATTCCTGGCTAAATGCGGGTATCGGACAAGGAGTAAATGATATGGCGGAAATAAATAAAAGAGAAGTTAGAAGTAAGCCGAAACTTTCAGGCCTATACCTTTTTAATATATCGGCCATGCATCCTCCTTTCAAAATGTTCAAGAATGATAACGGATATGGTTAAAAGAAAATAGCCCGGAATGATAATTAGCAGAATTTCATTGTATCAGCCAGTTGCAGCAATGTAACAATTCGTGGCCGGATTCTCCATGCTTTTGCGCTCTTTACACGAAAGAATCAGTTTGTAGATGTAACATCACGGGCGCCGCCATTTTCGGATTGAGCCGATTTTTCCTGTTCGAGGAAGTACCTGACTGCCGCACGCACGAACTTGCTCCTTTCGGCCTCGCCCAGGATGCCCTTTAAGCTGTCGTATACGCTCGGATCGATGAGGAGGGCTCCGAGCGTGCCTTCCCCTCCCCTAAGCATTTCCGAAATCTCCCTGAAATTCGACATCGTCTCTTTAAGCTCGGTAATTACACCGCTTTCGCCGTTCAAATTGGCCGTTGCTGTCTTTATGTTAGCCATGGTAGCAGTTATATCGTTCGACAGGTCTTTATTATAAACCAGAGCATGCAGTGCTCCGTTCCCTGAGTCTATCTGATTAAGCATACTGTCCAATTTCGTAATAGCTTTATTGAGTTTAATCAGCGCGTTCTCGTCCGGTTTGCCCGACTTGTCCTTCTCTCCGTAGATCATCGTATTCAGTATTCCGTCATTTTTTTCGATGGCCTCCAGGTTTTTCTGAACCGCTTCGGAACTCGCCCTGATTGAGGCAATGGTCTTGCTGATATTACTTATATTCTGCTCTTCCCCGAATGCTTTAACTATTTTGTCGAGGCTCTCGGAGATGCTGATAATATTAGCCAGTAAATCACCCGACTGACCTATGATACTTGCGAACTCAACGGGGGTCTGGCTCTCGATCTCCATGGATGAGGGTACCGCCGCGAGCGGCGCTTCAACTCCCGGCATTATTTCAATGTACTTATCTCCCAATAGGCCTTCTGTTTTTATAGTAGCCTTTGCATCGGGATTGATTCTGCTCATTCCATCCCTCGTAATCCTCATCTTAACCAGGATTAATTTATCGTCCACCGGCTTCTGGGCAAACTCTATATCGGTGACTTCGCCAATCCTTACACCCGAAAGCCTTACCGCTGCCCCTTTTATGAGGCCGGCAGTGTTCTCAAAGGATGTGTTCAGCACATAACTCTTCTCAAAAAACCGCTGCTCTCCTGACAGGAAAAATATGATCAGGATAAATACGCTTAGGGTTATCAACATAAATAGTCCGACTCTAAAATTCAGTAACTTCTGATTCCTCATAAGGCTTATCTCCCGAGAAGTAAATTAACCCGACTAAAGAGGCTGATAATATTGAATAAATATTAAACCCTTTTAAGCTGTCTGGTAAGATTATACGTCAGAATTATGCAATTCTCAAAATAACGTATCTATGATAATCGCTATTCCTGTATATGTTTTATCCGACTTCCGGGCGTCTATTGGAATTTTGAAGCGTTCCGCTAAAATATTACTTTCTCGGGAGCCAGGACAAAGCCAACATTCCGGACTTCACAATCGGCTTGAGGGAACAGAGGAGCCGATCATCTCAACTCAGAAGGGGTGTAAACATGAACAAAATACGCAGAGCCATTATGAGCGTTTCCGATAAAGAGGGGATTGGTAATTTCGCCAAGGGTCTTAAGGAGTTCGATATAGAGATACTATCCACCGGGGGTACGGCGAAAAGGCTCAGGGACGGGGGAGTAGAGGTAACGGAGATTTCCGAATTTACCGGATCCCCTGAAATTCTGGGGGGCAGGGTGAAGACGCTCCATCCGAAGATACACGGAGGAGTCCTGGCCCTGAGGGATGACAAGACCCATTTGGCACAAATGAAAGAAAACGGCATCGAGCCTATCGACATGGTCATCGTGAATTTGTATCCGTTCGAGGAAGTAATTAAAAACGAAAAAGTCGACCTTGGCGAGGCGATCGAGAATATAGACATCGGCGGCCCCACCCTTCTGAGAGCTTCCGCCAAGAATTATCAGTTCGTTACCATAGTCACTCACCCGGAAGACTATAAAGACATTTTAAAGGAGCTTAAGAAGAATAAGGGCGCAATATCGCCTGAAACTAACTTCAGGCTGGCGGTCAAAGCTTTCTCGTACGTCGCGCGCTATGACGCGGCCATTTCGAACTTTTTAGGGGCGTTGGAAAAGGACGGCGGGAAAAACAAATTCCCCGAGACCGTAACCATTCATCTTGAAAAGAAGATGAAGCTCCGGTACGGGGAGAACCCGCATCAGGAGGGGGCTTTCTACGTCCTGCCGGAAAATGATGAGCCCTGCATCTCCAATTCCGTGCAGCTTCAGGGAAAGGAGCTTTCGTTAAACAATATATACGACACGGATGCCGCACTCGAAGCCGTAAAGGACTTTTCGCAAACGGCTTGCGTTGTTGTAAAGCATAATAATCCTTGCGGGGTAGCTGTTGACGAGAGCGTCCTACACGCATTCCTGAAAGCCAAGGCCTGCGACCCGGTAAGCGCTTTCGGAGGAATCGTAGCCTTAAACAAAGAGGTGGACGAGGTTACAGCCTCAGAGCTCGCCAATATGTTTCTCGAAGTAGTCATTGCGCCGGGTTACTCGGAAAAGGCTCTCCAGGTGTTGTCAAGTAAGGGGAATCTCCGGGTTATGAAGACGCCGCCGCTTCAATACGGCGTATTCCCCGGGCTGGATTTCAAAAAAGTTACAGGAGGAGCGCTAATTCAGGACAAGGACAAGGGCATAAACAACGACTTCAGAGACATGAAGGTCGAAACCAAACGTCACCCGAGCGATGAAGAGCTGGAAGCTCTTAAATTCGCTTGGACGGTATGCAAGCACGTGAAATCAAACGCCATAGTATTTGCGCGGGGCGGCCAGACCGTCGGTATAGGAGCGGGGCAGATGAGCAGAGTGGATTCCGTGAAGATAGCCACGTTTAAGGCCGTTATGCCGACAGCGGGCGCTGTCATGGCTTCCGACGCCTTTTTCCCATTCCGGGACGGAATAGACGAAGCCGCGAAGGCTGGAATCACCGCAATAGTACAGCCGGGCGGGTCTATACGAGATAAAGAAATAATCGCTGCGGCTGACGAGCATGGTATGGCAATGGTATTTACAGGGGTGAGGCATTTCAAGCATTGAGAGAAACCGGCATCCGGAAATATATACAAAACTTGACCCGTATTAATCTTTATCCGCCGCCATGGCTGTGAAATAAATCCAATCAATGGGCATGATTGGACCGATTATATACCTTATATAAACCCATACTACAGTAATTCGCATCTAAAGATTATCGCTTTGACGGTAAATAACATCAGCTCTATAATAAGATCGATATGAAGTTAAGCGTCTTCTATGATTATACTTGCCCTTACTGTTACCTATGCTCCAGGAATCTCGATGAGCTTTCCGATGAATTTGATCTCCACATCGAATGGAAGGGGATTGAGATTCATCCTGAATACCCGAAGCACGGGCAAAAGAGCTCAAGATCGCTCAGATCCATGAAAGCGGCTGAAAGAATTAAAGAGACGGCTAAAGAAACCGGAATCGGTATCGTTCTGCCGGGCTTCAGGACGAACTCGAGACTGAGTCTTGAAGCCTCCGAATTCGCAAAAATCAGCGGCCGGTTCGCAGAAGTCCATGCCGCTCTTTACGAGGCTTATTTCCTTCAAAGAAAAAACATTGGCGATGTAAAGATCGTTCTGGATACATGCGAAAAAGCAGGCTTGGACAAGACGGCGCTCGAAGAGTGCCTGAACCAGAGAACCATGTATCACAGGATCGAGGAAAATAAAAAAGAGGCCTCACTGAATCAGATATTAGGGGTACCCACTTTGATTATCGGCGAACTGCCGATCCACGGCAACCAAGCCATCGAAACGCTGAGGCTCATGATCAAAAGAGCCATCGAAAGAACCGCCTGAAATCTACCCGACCGAGAAGAGCTACCGCCCATAATAAAAAACCCCTTCCCTCGTCAATCGAGAGAAGGGGTTTATTTTTTATAACATCGAGGAGAGAAAACTTTAATACATCTCCACTTCGATGCGTCAATTTCTATTTAAAGAACTGGTCAATGAAGATCATCAACCTGCCCTGTACTGTATACGGCGTTTCGTTATACCTGACACCGTCCGAATCGACCTCGTTAGCAGCCAATGTGTTAGATGCCTGAGCCTCTAACAACGTATCCAAGCTGTTGCCGGGGAATACGATACCGCCGATGAGATCGAGGTTAACTCCAGGGTACATATGCCATGTGAGTGTTCCCTCGACTTCCGTACCCATGTATGTGTCTAAGCTGTCTACACCCGGGTATGGATTTGACGTCTCTTCGTTGAAGGCAACCAGCACCTGAGGCGTAAAGGAAAGCTCGTCAATAAGCTTTACTGTTCCCCAGAGCCTTGCATAGTACGCGTTGAAAACGCTGCTCTCAACCTGATAGATGTTCGGTATCATGTTCTTGAAGAGGAGGTTGTCAATGTTGTACGCCGGGTTAAAGAAGATAACCCCTCCATTGAGATCCGATGAACTAAGGTCATCGCCCTTAGACCAGCCGAATTCCGCCGCTATTATCTTCATAGGCCAGCCGGGATAAACCTCCGCGCGAGCCGCAAAGATAATGTTTGAAGCGGGTATGTCGACTTTGCCCACACCGGCTATATCGAGCTCACCCCAAGCTCCCTGCATTTCACCAACCAGTCTCCAGAGGTCCGTCTTGTAATCGATCAAGCCGGAATAAAGAACCAAGTGATCAAGATCTACACCACCGACGGTCGCTCCGGAATTTGGCGGCACGCCTGGGTCTGTTCCGTTAAAGGGAAACGTTCCGATGTCGTTCTGATGTATATAGGGAAATACATAACCACCGATCGTCAAGTTTCCACCCATGGCGTTCGGGCTGTTGAAGATAAGAGCTGCCGCTGCAACATCATATCCATTACCCTGCCCGGTAACCACGCTGTTGCCCTGAGTGAAAATATCTGAAACCAACACGAAGGTAATAGACGAAGATCCGGCCGCGAAAGACTTAAGATAAAGGAACCTGTCGACTACGAAACCGAGGTCGCTGTATGGATCCCAGCCGCCGTTCGCAAGAATACCAAGACCCCAGTCAAAAGGCTGACGGCCAACCCTGACGAATCCGAGGTTGTGAGGAAGTACTATGTCAGCATGTAACATCCTGACGTCAAAAAATCCAGGGTCGTCTATAGCGTTGGGTCCGGTCAGAATCGCACCCCTGAACCTGTCGCTGAAAGACAGGTTGGAATTGACAACACCGTTGCGTCCTCCCAATAACTGCGACGTCGAACCGCCCCAGATGTTGTTATCAAATACGTTCAACTGTGCCCTGATCGTGACTGCGTCGCTGAGCACCAATTGAGGGGTTAAACGCAGACTGGTATCCGCGAAAAATATGTTGTCATCATTACCGGAAAAACCAAGATCTATGGCGTTCTGATTGCTCAACGCCGATATAAAGGTTGCGTTTCCGATGTAACGTGCTCTCGTACGCATGTAACTAGGAAAGCCGCCCAAACTCAGTTCGACTGCAAACGTAGGCATGGCCATACATAGAGCCAATAAAAACATAAATAGCCATTTGGCTTTACTCATCTCTCCTTACCTCCTTTGATTTAGTTTTTAAAGTTCTGAGCTTACTCTATATAAATTAAACTCTCTTGTCAAGAGGTTTTTTCGTCTTCTGCCGTGACCCTCTTGACTACTCCCTCCGATTTACTCATTCTAACACTCATTTGTAAAAAAATCTAGTCCCAATTTGAAAAATTGTAAAAATCTCTAAATCCCATGCCCTAATTATACAACATTTTTAATGTAGTAAACATGCCCTCATAAATGACTCGATCTAAACGCCGCCTTAACAATATACTGATACCAGGTTAACAATTTGCCCATATATTAAGGTTAACATGAAAATACTAATAATTTCAGACATTCACGCAAACTGGCATGCCCTCCAGGCAGTCCTTGCCAGGGAGGGCTATGACGCGCTGGTATTTCTCGGTGACGTGGTAGATTTCGGACCGGATCCGAAAAACTGCGTCAATTTCCTCATCAAGTCCTCGAAGGCGCGCTTCTGGGGGGTCAGGGGAGACCATGACCACGCACTCGCCTTCGGCACCGGCAGCAACTGTTCGGAGGAGCTAAAGCAGATTTCTTCTATCTCTAATGAATGGGGTGAGTGCTTCCTGACCGGTGAAGAGGTGGGGTTTTTGAGGAGACTGCCGCTCGACAGGGATTTCTCCATAGACGGGATCGATTTCGAGCTTGCGCACGGATCGGACCCCTATTCCTGTGTTTTTTATTACATGGCGGGCGATGACGAGCCGGATACCGGACTCCCACAATGCTGCCGGGACGGGGAGAAGCGGAAATTTATTCTGACCGGACATTCTCATAAACCGTTTGTAAAGAAGATGGGGAATGTTACAGTCCTGAATCCGGGTTCCGTAGGGCAGCCCAGGGACCACGACCCGAGAGCTTCGTACGGGGTAATCGAGAACGGCCAGGCCTCCATAAGAAGGGTGGGTTACGACATCGAAAAGACCGTCAAGGACCTTCAAAGAAGCGCAATGCCTGGAATGGTAAAAGACAGGCTCATCTCGATGCTCGTTTCGGCTCGGTCCTGAATTGGAAATAGCCGTTCGACCCTCTTCATAATCCGGAACTGTTCCCTTTTCCCGCCTGACCGTGTATTCCGTTGTAACGACGGCCGTCCGACGTAAATCCCTCACTTCCTACACTCTAAAACTCATATCAACTATTACTAATGGTGTTTATCCGGGCTCGAATTGGGGTTCTCGGAACTAAAGTTCTATAAAATGAAACCCGGCACATGAGGCCGTCTCATGTACCGGGTTTCGGAGGTTTTGGAGCCAGAACGAAAAAGGGAGATGACTTAAATTATCTTTCTGTTCTTATACGGTCTTAACTCCTGTCTATTAAAAATTGGCCTGGAGCTGCGCCCTGACAATGTTCGCATCCACGTCCGGGACATCCTGCGTGGCCTCGTTTCGCTGGAACGTATAGCTGAGCATTAGCTTCCATCTGTGGTCGTGCGACATATAGTAGTTAAGTTCGGGCGTTATCTCCCACTGTCTGCTTGCCAGGCTCGTATCCGGCGGAACAACGCTGGAGCTCGTATCGAAGTCCACCAGCGCGTATCTCGCGGCGAGCTCAACGGTCTTAGGCATCAAAAATGCGCCTGCCTGTACCCTGAACCCCTGGTCGAAGGCGGTATCCTGAGGACCTGTGTCGGGCGAGAGCCACCTGGCTTCGTATTCAGCCTCGACGTTGAAGTAGGCCATTTTAAAGCTCAGGTCGCCCGTAAGCTGCGTGAAGTCCGTTGTCGGGAATCCCAGCGCCGCGATCCTCGGACAAACCCCGCCGTTCGGCACGTCCCTGTCGCAGTTGAGTCCAGGTATTGCGGCCGCAGCAAAACCAACCACGAAGGTTGGGTTCTTGGCGAAGTTTGGAACAATGTCATATGCTTTAGCGGTGGCAAAGGTGCCGTTCGAGTTAAATTTATAGTCGTCGTCTCCCGCCAAGCCCAGCTGAATCCTGCCGACGTAGAGCAAATTGGAATCGAGGTTCGTTTGGTCGATCCCCGCAGCATTAAACACACCGGCGCTATACGAAAAGTTACTGTTCGCTCCGATGCCGCCCATCAATGCCGCACCCCTAGTCCTCTCAAGAGAGAACTGAGAGTTAACTACGGACCTTTCTATTATCTGCAACGCCGCAGTAGAAGTCAGCTCTTCTCTGTTGTAAGGCACTTTCCACTGTCCAACCCTGGGCCCGATCTCCTTCTGATACGCGGCCGTGAGATACATATCCTTTAAAAGGGTGCCGCTGGCAGGGTCTATCATGAAGGTATAGTAGAACCATGGCGCGAAGGCATACCCGTCCCACTTCAGCTCGAGTCTCCGAACTTGGAAATTGGTCTGCGTAAGCTTCGTATCGGTATCATTGACAAAGCCCTGCATCTGGGCTAAAACGGTGAATTTCATCTTGAATTTAAACCCTTTGTCGTCGGCCGATTCAAACACAAAACCTTTATCATACTTGGCCAAGAACTTGTTATACCATGCCTCCTCATCCACTGTAGCCTGCTTGGTCGCCACCTCGGCAATCTTCTCCTGATCAGCCTGCCTCGCATTTTCCAGCAACTCGATCTGCTGCTTGAGCTGTTGTATCTGCTGCTGATTCTGGGTCTGAATAGCCTCGATCTGCTGTTTTAATTCCTGTATCTGCTGTTTAGTCGACTGCGCTTTCGCGGTAATACCCGAAAGGGGCAGGACTAAAACTGCAATGGTTAGCAGTTTCAGTAATGTCTTCATCTCTCGACCTCCTCCTTAAGATAGATTTGGGTAGAAGATAAAGAGAGTTCGTGAAATTGATGTGAAATTAATGTTAAGATATGGTTAAGGGGGTCGTATCTTGTTGCAAGTGGGGACTTATCGTTTAATCTAAAGGTAAAGTTTACTGTATACTTTGAATAAGTTAGATAATATGACTGAAAAAATAATAACGATTGTGGACGACGAAGAAGACATAGTGAAGCTCGTCAGCCACCACCTGAAGAGAGAGGGGTTCAGGGTAAAGGAATTCCACAACGGAAGGGATTTTCTTTCGTACATAGAGGCCGTGGTTCCAGACCTCGCCGTGCTAGACATCATGCTGCCGGGAATAGACGGTCTGGAGATTTGCAGAATACTGAAAAACAAGACGACAACCGCATTCGTGCCTATCATAATGCTGACAGCCAAGGCATCCGAAGCGGACGTGGTCGTGGGACTTGAGCTGGGCGCCGATGATTACATCGTAAAACCGTTCAGCCCCCGGGAGCTTGTAGCCAGGGTAAAGACTGTTTTGAGAAGGACGAGCGCCAAGGAAGCGGACAATTTGATTCTCAAGATCGGACCTCTTACAATAAACACGGAAAAGTATGAGGTCTCGGTGGATAATGAAAAGGTGCTCCTGACAACAACGGAGTTTAAAATTCTGGAGGTGCTGGCCGACGGCAAGGGCAGGGTGTTTACAAGGGACCAGCTTTTAAAAAAGAAAAGGCTCTGGGGCGACGATAAGCTCGTTTACGACAGGACTATCGACGTACATATTAAAAACCTCAGGGAAAAGCTGGGGGCGGCGGGTAATATGATTAAGACAGTCAGAAGCATAGGCTATAAGTTAGAAGAGTAGGTTACGGTTGAGCATATTTTGGAAACAGTTCATTTCCAGTTTACTGATAATTTTCCTCGTATTATTCCTGTTCACATTCCTCGTTATCGGCGAACTGCAAGATTACGAAAAATCTCAGACCAGAGAGATGCTCCTAAAGTCGGCCAATCTCGTCACCGAGGCCCTGGAACGTCCGCTGGACACCGGCGGGCAAGCGGAGATCCAGAAACGGGTATCGGAGCTCGGCGAGAAAACCGGCATCAGAATCACGGTAATCGCCAAAGACGGCAGCGTCCTGGGTGATTCGACCAGAAATCCCGCGGAAATGGAAAACCATTCCGATAGGCCGGAGATAAGGGAAGCCATAGCAAACGACTTGGGAGAAAGCAGCCGCTACAGCAATACCCTCAAGCGGGAGATGCTCTACGTAGCCGTCCCCTACAAGAGCGACGGAGGGCAAATAACGGCGGTGATACGAACGTCCCTCCCTCTCAGTTTTATGCAGAACATGATCCACCCGATAGAAATGAAGGTTCTTTATTTGGGAGGGATACTTACGGTAATAGCATTGCTGCTCTCGTTCGCATTATCTAAAACAATATCGATGTCATTCAGGGGAATCATCAACGTTTCGGAGGAACTTGCGAAAGGGAACCTCGACGTAACCATGCCCATCATGAACAGCAAGACCGAAATTTCCAAAATCTCGCTGGCGCTCAGTCGAATGGCTCAAAAGCTAAACGAACTGTTCAAGCAGCTGTCCAAGGAAAAGAACCAGCTTGAAGCGGTGCTCGGCGCCATGAGTGAAGGGGTAATGGTCGTTTCCCGGGACGGCAGGGTCCTCATTATAAACAGCGCGCTAAAAAAGATGTTCAACCTGAAAGAGGACACCGCGCGCAAACCCTACTGGGAAATATTGCGGAACAGGGAGCTTACAAAATTAGTGGAGAGCGTGCTTGAGAACCGGATGTCCGACTCGAGAGAGATTTTCTATCTCTATCCCGACGAAAAGCACTACTTTGTGAATGTTATCCCGCTCGATTCTCCGGATAAAGAACTCATAGTAGTATTGTTCGACATAACCGATTTCAAGAGGCTCGAGAAGATAAAGGCAGATTTCATTGCGAACGTGTCTCATGAACTTAGAACCCCGCTGACCGCAATAAAGGGATATACGGAGACTCTCGAGGAAGAAGCATATGAGAGCCCCGAGGACCAAAAACACTTTTTAAGGATTATCAAACGCCACACCGACAGGCTCATAAATATCGTATCGGACCTGCTTGTATTATCGGAGGTCGAAAGCCGGGACTCCTTATCGAAGGAAAACAACACGAATGACCTTGAGGAAATTAACGTCAACGAATTAATCAAATCCTCCATCGACGCGCTCAGGTCAAAGGCGGCGGAAAAGGGAATCGATGTATCATTCGAATCCGAGCAGGAGGCTTGCAAAGTCAAAGCAAACAGATTCCTCCTCGAGCAGATGTTCATTAACCTAATTGACAACGCCGTGAAGTATACGCCCGAAAAAGGCGAAGTCGTCATCAGGGTTTCAAGTCCGGACTCGCAGATACTGACCGAGATAAGCGATACCGGCATAGGCATACCGAAAGAGCATCTCCCCAGGATATTCGAGCGGTTTTACAGGGTCGATAAAACCCGTTCCAGGAACCTCGGGGGCACAGGGCTGGGGCTTAGCATCGTCAAACACATAGTTATAATGCACGGGGGCAGGATCGAGGTTCAGAGTGAAGAAGGGAAGGGGAGCAAGTTCAGCGTCACACTCCCTGCGTAGAGTACGGCCCACGGATGGGGCGGGTAAATGCTAACACGAATAGAACCGGTTTTCCTGACAGAACTCCCGGGGAAGGAATCAGGCGCTCCTGCCGATGGGATAGGACCCGAGCACCTTTAGGTAGATGCAATTTTTAGCCACTCTTTCGATGAGACTCTTAACCGCCTTATCTTCCCCGTGTCCCTTGAAATCCACAAAAAACAGATATTCCCAGGGCCTTTCCTTGGACGGCCTCGATTCAATTTTGGTTAGATTCACGCCTGCTTCGGCGAACGGCTGAAAAAAGGATTTCTGGAGCTCCCCGGGTTTATCCCTGAGGGAGAAAACGATCGACGTCCTGTCGTCTCCGGAGGGGGCGCTCGTGCGGCTGCCTATCACAAAAAATCTGGTCGTATTCCGGTTATTATCTTCGATATTCTTCTTGAGAATCTTGAGTTTGTATATCGATGCAGAATGCTCACTGGCTACAGCCGCCAGCCCCTTGTTCCGGGATGCGAGCCTAGCTGCTTCGGCCGTGCTCGAGGTCTCACGGATTTTCCTGTTCGGGAGGTTTTTGCTCAGCCACTTTTTACACTGGGCAAGGGGCTGCGGATGGGAAGCTATAACCTTGATATCCTTGAGCGATCCGGCCTTAGAGAGCAGGTAAAGATTGATCTTCTCGAAAAGCTCGGCTGATATTGAGAGGTTCGAGCGGGAAAGCAGGTCGAGCACGATCCCTATCGATCCTTCGATGGAGTTCTCGACCGGTACGACTCCGTAGGACGCTCTTCCGTTCTCGACCTCCTCAAATACATCTCCGAAGCTCGCTACCGGTAAAAGCTCGGCGGAACCGCCGAACTCGTGAAAAGCGGCCTGGTGCGAGAAGCTCCCTTCGGGGCCGAGGAACGCTACTTTAAGCGGATGCTGAAGGGCGCGGCAGGCGGAGATAATTTCACGGTAGACCCTCAAAACGGAATCGTCAGACAACGGGCCGGGGTTCATTTCCCTGAGCCTTTTTTCGATCTGACTTTCCCTTACGGGGTCGTATACTCCGACGTTATTCTCGGTTTTCAGTTCTCCGATCCTGAGGACTATATCGCCGCGTCTGTTCAGCAAAACTAGTACCTCGCGGTCGATTTCGTCTATTTTTTTTCTGAGTTTGTCGAGGTTATCAGAGGAGCCCATCATTATTGTTCTAGGTGAACCAAGGACAATGATAGCAACAGGGGAAAATTATGTCAAATAATCTGAAGCAATTATTAGAAATTACGGCGCGCGTGGGGATGATACGATAACAATCCTTACCGGAAAACAACGGAACGGGACTTATTTTTCCCCAATCATATACAGACAGCCCTCGGGTCCCGCAATCGCCGAATGAACCGACCCTGCCCGAATATCGAATCTCTCTCCCGCGCCGTAGGTCGCGGTTTGCCCCTCAGAGGTCACGGTTATTTGACCTTCGAGCACTATGTGTGCAGTTATCCCGGCATGTGTATGGTCGGGGTAGCGGGCATGAGGACGGTCTCTATGGACAAATATGCCTGAAAACCCCTCTCCGCGTAAATTTTGCTCAAAGCCCCTTTCGTCCATGATTGTTCACTAACGGGCTGATTTACTTATGAAACCGAATTACGGATTAGAACCTCGTTGTCGAGTCTTTTTCGAACCTCGGGTTCTTCATTGTGCCCAGAATTTTCCCCCCGAGGCTCCCGTCCCTCTGCGTAGCCAGGTAAGGGGTCAATAGTCCTTTGTACTTTGCCATTTGGTCTCCTTTAATCTGCAGGCGGTAACCAATATCTATAACTCCGCCTTTGGAGATTTCCCAGACGAGAGGGGTCGTGCCCGTTATCTCCAGATCTATGTCTTTGCCCGTCACATTGAACGCGAGTATGTTGGTCTTGCTCCCGTCTATGTTTCCTTTTACCACGGACTTGAGGTCGGTAAAGCTGGGGAGACTGAAGCCCTTAACTTTTATGTCCTTCATGCTAAGCCGGTCGATCTCGAACTCGAATTCCCCGTTGGCCCTGGGTTCGAGCTGAACATGCATACTGCCGTCCACAACACCCCCTAAGGAGAATAACTCTCCGCCCTCAGACAACAGGAATGCGGGGAGCGAATCAATCGTGAGGTGTTTGATTGTTGCCTCTATCTCCTTTGTCCGCGATCCCGCTTTAGTAAAACTAACGCTGCCGTCGACTTCGCCATTCAGGAGCTTGGCTCTGAACGGGAATTCGACGCTGTCCGACATTAATGACAGCAGCGAAGGCCTTATGCTTAAACTATCGATAGAGAGGAACCGGTCCTTCGATTTATAGAGCTTAACACCGTTAAGGTTGACGCTTAGAAGAAGAGATATCCCGGCATCTTCTATGTCGACTTTATACGCGGTGTTGCTTTCGATCTCGGAAATAATGCGTTTTTTTATCAGTTCAGCCGGAAAAGTAATGATCAGAGAGGCGCTGAACACCGCAACGAAAAATACTATATACGCTACAGGCTTTATATGTTTATACCCCAATAACCTTTCTTTCATGTCAGCCTAACTCCTTGAATTCGAAGGTCGACACGCGTAGCTTAACGGTCATTGAATCGGATTTGCTGGATTTTGTGCTGATATTCAAATTCGATACCTTTAAAAATGCGGGCGCATTCTGAATCTTATATAATATGTCGACAAGGTCTTTGAGCGACAGGTCCTTAAGCTCTACATCGATGCCTTTCTCCTCATAAAAATCCTTGGACTCGGACTCTCTTAAATTTACATCTTTTATTGAAAAATTCTTCCTGTCTATATTTTCGTCAAGCAGTATCTGCTCAACGACCGAAATCAGGGGCTCTTTTTCTTTTTTAATCTTGTTCGAGAGCTCGGTTAGCCTTTTTTTGGAATCTTCGTATTCCCTCCTCAGACTCACGACCCTGTCGAGCTCCTTCTCCAACTGTTTAACCTGCTTATCGAGACGCTGGGTCCCGGATGAGAATGTATGGAAAATTATATAAACAATCAAGAGGCATAAGCCCGCTCCGCCTATTCTTATCGCCCTTTTATCCCTTTCCGACGAAGACAGCCGCGAGAACCTATCACGCAGGTCGTTTAGTATTTTCTTTATGCGTCCTATAGAAGAATTCACATCCATCTCACGCTTCCGATTTCAATACCAGGGATATCTCAAATTTAGTTTTGCCGTCAAACGTGTTTCCTGTCTGGTCCCTCGTTACCGACTCAAAAATTGCGGACTTGGACAGGGCGTCCTCGATTTCCGTAACTTCCTGGTATGAATCACACACTCCCTGAATTTTCAGTTTATTACCGCTTTCGAATTTAATATCGTTAACGATCAATTTCATGCTTGCGGGTAATGCCCCGGATATCTCCTTCAGCACTTCAAGCGGCGTGCTCACGCCCTCTACACCCTGAATCGTATTGATCTCTCCCTTTAGCTTCGCGACTTCGGATTCAAGGAGCTCGACCGGTTTGGGAATTACCTTTACATCGGGGAAAGTGTCCCTCGCAACCTGGGCGATCTGTCCGTTAAGGCTTTTGACTTCCTCTTTCAGCTCAAAATACCTCGACGCAATGTTATAAATGAGAAGTATTAGCAGGAGCGCAAAGAGAATTGCGGGGGTCATGAAAACCTTTCTCAGTTCACTGTCGGAACCCGCGTACTTAAACTCCTCCTTCCTGTAATTCAGGTACCCGCTCTTAAATGCGCTTCCGTAAAGGGCCAGGGCATATGACCTCGCGTATAGAGGAGAATTATCCACGCCGAGGTCGGGGATAAACAGTTTTTTTACGTCCCTGCTGAATTCCTTTTTGAAAAGTTCGGTTATGCCGGGCGCCTGGGAAACCACACCGGATATCAGTATCATATTTATCTTTTCTTTGAGCTCCGCTTCGAAAAAATGGAGCGTCTTCTTGATTTCGCTTATCACCGGCGCAAGACAGCTCTTCAAATGCTCGCTCCCCTCAGCCGCAAGCTCGTCCCTGGAAAACCCGAAATCGTCGACAGAGACCCCTTTGTACCCGCACAAATTTTCAACAAAAGACTGAATGGGTTTTGTAGATGACCTGATGCGCTTTATTCCGTCTTCATCGAACAGCGCGAAGCTCAAGTCCTCTTCCCCTAAATCCACGAGCATAAGGGGCCTGGCGCCTTCGATAACCTCATTCAGCGCCCCGAACGCCAGAGGGGTATACGTCAAGACCTTGGGATCAATACCGGCCCGGTTGAAATAGCCGAGGGCGGAACCTATTTCCTCTTTTTCAAAAACACATACGAGCGCCTCGCTCCCGACCTCGCTTTTCACCAGATGGTAGGCGTGGCTCTTATCCTGGGGATCGAACGTGGATATGCTTTCGAGCTCATATCCATAAACCTGGTCGATCTTTTTCGGATCGGAGAACGGGAATTTAATTACCCTCAGTGAAATAGGGTCGTCTGATATGGAAACCGCGATATCGCCTTTCGGCAGAGAGTATTCCCTGAATACGTTATTTAAAGAATCAGGGGAGTTCCGGATGAATTCCGGGGGCTTGGTTCTTATCGTCTGTAGAAGCTGTACATCTCTGAACCCTCTTTTAATTAAGGATATCCTTACGTCCTTCCTGCCTAAATCAAGCCCAACGAATCTTCCGTACATGTTTAAGTAAATTACTTAATCTAGCCCTTTAAATCTAAAGTAAATCCCTTTTAAAGTCAAATAGATTTTACATCCCTTTCGCCCTGGACAGGGTGAACACCGCAACTCTCGACGCCCCGGATTTAAGGATCTCGGCTGCGCATTCATCCGATGTAGACCCCGTGGTATAAACGTCGTCTATCAGAAGTATGGACTTCTCCTTGAACAATTCGGGAGAGGTGACCGAAAATGCTCCCCTTACGTTTCTCCTCCTCTCGTCCTCGTTTCGGAACTCGATCTGGGGCCGCGTGTCCCTGATTTTTTTAAACCCGAGCAGGTCGCACCTAACCCCCACACTGCGGGCGAGACTCAATGCAAGGACGGCCGACTGGTTGTATTCCCTTTGTCTGAGCTTGCTTATATGCATGGGGACCGGGACCAAAAGATCGAAACTCCCCGGGACATAATGGAAATTCCTGATCATCATATCCGACAGGTAACTTTCGAGGCCGAGCCTGCCCTCGTATTTGAACTGGTGAATGATGTCCCTTATTTTCCCCTCGTAAAGCGCGACGGAGCGCGCAGCCGCAAAGCTGAACTTCCCACTCAAACACCTGCCGCAGAGATGACCTGCCGCACCCCCGGAAGCACTTTTTCGCCCGATTTCATCATCCGTATCGCGGAAATAACCGAAAGGAGTGCCGCACTTCTCACACGAGGCAAACTCACTGACGAACTTTATTTCGGCGGCGCAGCTCCCGCATACGAGTCTTTTGTATTCCACCGGCGAGTCGCATCCGGAGCAGGCACCCGGGAATATCAGATCGAGCATATGTCGAGAGTTATCAATAATTCTAAAAACGGAAGCTTGTTCGATTGTAAGTCTGTTAAGGGGAGCGCTAAACCCTCATAGGCATTATCACGGACAGATAAACCTCATCGCCCTCGGGTCTAAGAACGGCGGGGCTAAGCTCGTCGATGAGCCCTATCTGAACTCTGTCTTTGTTAATTACCTCAAGGACATCCATCAGGTATCGTGCATTGAACCCGAGCTCGATCGGCTCACCCGAATAGTCGAGCGGTACAGTCTCCTTCGCCTCGCCCACCTCGGGAGAGACGGAGATCATCGTCATGCCTCCGCTGTTAATGATGAACTTTACGCTCCTGGTCTTCTCCGAAGAGAGGATGGATACCCGCTTGAGCGCCCTCAGAAACTCGTTCTTGTCCAGCGTGAGGGTCGCTTTTGTGACTTCCGGAGTAACCTGACGGTAGTCAGGAAAATCGGCGTCGATGAGTCTCGCGATTAATATGATATCCTCCCCCTCGGCCATGAAGAAGTTGTCGCCGGCCCCAATCCTTACCTTGTCCGAGAGCTTAAGCACCTTTCTCAATTCTGCAACACCTTTTTTCGGCACAACGAATCCCTTGCCGAACTTCACTCTGCTGTCTATGTTTTTTTCGACTAACGAGAGGCGGTGGCCGTCTGTCGCCACGAGCCTTAGACTCTTGCTGCCTGCTTCTTCAAAAAAAATACCTGCGAGGTTCCGCCTCAGCTCATCCGGAGATACCGCAAAAATGGTCTTTGAAATCATTTCTTCGAGCAGAGAGCTCTCTACCGAAAAAAGGTTATCCGAATGGAGCTCCGGGATGATCGGAAAGTCTTCGCTCGGAAGTCCCGCGATCTTGAATACCGCGGAGCTTGACCTGATCTCCACCCAATGGTTCCCGATCTCCTCGACTTCTATTTCACCCGTCTCAAGCTCTTTTATTATCTCGTAGAGCTTCCTGGCCGGAACCGCGATGCTTCCCGCCTTCGATACCTCAGCGGGGGACCACGTGCTCATTGTCGTTTCGAGGTCCGTGGCTGAAATGCCTATTTTGTTTTTGTCGACGTTCAGAAGAACATGGGAGAGCACAGGCATCGTTGCTCTCCTTTCGGAAATTCCCTGTACGAGGCCCAGTTTTTGCGAAAAGTTTTCTGCTTGCGTCTTAAACTTCATAGTATCTACTCCTGCTTATACATTGAATCATATTATATATATATAGTAGTAATAATAGTAGGGCCTGTGAAATTGTTGAAAAGTACTCGAACTCATCTAAACTACAAGGATTTTAATGTTCACAAGCCTGTTGATGATAAGGGCGAGTTATCCACATCGACCCACAGGATTTTTCTCAAAGCGCGAATTCCCGACTTGTCCACAAATCTATCGACATAGTTATTCACTTCCTATCCACTTATGAGACCCTCGATTTTTCTCGAGAGCGATTTCACCGTATTTTCAAGCGACGGGTCCTGGCCCAGGTTCTGTTCTATTTTCTTTACGGCGTGGATGACGGTCGAGTGATCCTTTCCGCCAAACTTCTCCCCTATCTCCGGATAGGAGGCCCCTGTATATCTTCTCGAGAGATACATCGCAATCTGTCTCGGCAGAGAGATGTTCTTCTGTTTCTTATTGGATTTCATATCCTGAACCTTCAAGCTGTAAAAATTCGCGACTTCTCTTTGGATGCTCTCAATGCTCAGGAACTTTTTGTCCTGATGCTTCAGAATGGTTCTGAGCACTTCCTTCGCTAGGTCGAGTGTAATTTCCGTTTTGAGCAGCTTGGCGTGGGCGATTATATTCGTTAGAGTGCCTTCCAGCTCTCTGATGTTGGAAGTAGTGTTTTGAGCGAGGTACAGCGCTACATCGTTCGGCAGCGGAGTCCCGCCCGCCTCGACCTTGTTCTTGATTATTGCAATCCTCGTCTCCGTTTCCGGGGGCTGAATATCCGTAATGAGACCCCACTCGAACCTCGACCTCAGCCTTTCCTCGAGGTAGGACATGTCCTTCGGAGACTTATCGCTTGTGAGCACGATTTGTTTTTTGGATTCGTAGAGCGTGTTGAACGTATGGAAGAACTCTTCCTGCGTGCTCTCTTTCCCGGCGATGAACTGTATATCGTCTATCAGGAGTATATCGCACCCGAACCTGTACCTGTTTCTGAACTCTTCCATCTTGTTTGACTTGATGCTGTTTATGACCTGGTTGGTAAAATGTTCCGCCGAGATGCAGCAAACCCTGGCCATGTTGGACGTCGCTTTTACGATGTAGTTGCCGATTGCATTTATCAAGTGGGTTTTTCCGAGGCCGACCCCGCCGTAAATAAAGAGAGGGTTGTAGGCTTCGCCCGGTTTCCTTGCAACCGCGGTCGAAGCCGCGTGCGCGAACTGATTGCTCGGCCCGACGATAAACCTGTCAAAAGAATAGCTCGGGTTTAAAAACCCCGTATATAGCTTGCCGGGTCCTGACTCTCTCGATTCTTTGGGCTCTTCTCCCGCTTTTTTATCTTCCTGAGAGGAATATTTGTCCTGTTCCGTAACTATTATTACCGATAAGGTTTTTCCATGGACCTCTCTTATCGTGTCCCCTATGAATTCGAGATAGTGGTTGTTGATCCAGTCTTTGTCGAATTCGCTGTTCGCCCGGAGTGTGATCGAATCTTCTGTTTCGGATACAGGTCTGAGCGGCGCGAACCAGAAGAATACCTGGGGGTTGGATTTCTTTTTAATTCTTTCGAGAACACCGTCCCAGTCTATGTTCTTTTCGGCGGCGTCCTCGTTTCTCTGGTGTGATTTTGTGGGACGGAAAGACTGTCCTATAAAAAACTCGAGCCCCTTTCCGTCATCCTTTTTTTCTGTAAAAAGCGTTCTGAGATTATGCTTCAGGGGCGTTCTTTTAGCGGCCAATTTCCTCTGCTCCTCCAAATCGAAAGACAACTTGTCCACAATCCATCAACAACTTGTGGATAGCTATTTAATTAGGTTTAGTATGTGAATTAAGCCCCACCCAAATCCGTAGGTTACATCCTAACAGATGCAAAAATATATTGTCAAGTATTATTTTTTTATACTTAAGTGACAGTTTGTTACATTTTATTGTTCAAGATACGTCGCCCTTTTTCGCTCGTCGCCGGACGGGCCGGAACCATGCGCAAGTAACCTGCGGGTATTGAGATTTTCGTTGGTTTGAAACGCGGATATTTTAGCCCGAATCGCGCTTAGCCCATTAAACAAGGCTTTTATCGAGGGCGGTGCGAACGCCCCTGTCGACATCGACTCGGTTAAGCAGGATTGCGCCTGTGATAAAGAAGATAATCAGCGAGAAAATGCTGAGACGGCTCGTACCGGTCAGCTGAGAGACCAAAGCGAATACGAGCGGGCCTATGATACCCGCAAACTTCGAGCTCATGCCGTAGAACCCGAAGAACTCCGCGGTTCTCTCGCCCGGGAGCATCGACCCGTATAGAGACCTGCTCAACGCCTGCGTTCCTCCCTGGACCGTCCCCACCAGGAACGCGAGGATGAAAAAATGGAGCGCCGTCTCCATGAAATACCCGGCTACCGAAATGATCGTGTAAACGAAGAGCCCCAGCATTATCGAATTCTTCGTGCCTATTTTGCCCGCCAGTCTTCCGAATGCGAACGAAAACGGGATACCGACAAACTGTGTCATCAGAAGCGCGCCGATGAGGACCCCCTGACTGATCCCGATCTCCGCTCCGTAGATTGTCGCCATTTTACTTATCGTTCCTATACCGTCGTTGTATATCCAGAATGCGGCGAGAAAGAGAAGGAGGTCTTTGTATCTTCTGAGCTCCGAGAACGTGAGAGCCAGTCTCTTAAAGCCGGCGGTGAGTATATTGCCGTCAATTTTTTTCCGCTTCGCCGCAGCGGGCTCTCTAACGTTCAGAATGAAGGGGATCGTGAATATTGCCCACCATACTGAGACCGTTATAAAAGATATGCGTGTAGCGAGCGTCTTATCCGTCATGATTTCTATCAGTCCGATGTCGAGGGCCAGGAGTATCCCTCCCCCAAGGTATCCGAGCGCGTACCCCTTGACTGAGACGCCGTCGATCTCTTCGGGACCGGCGACGCTCGGAAGGATCGAGTTGTAGAAGACCTCGGACATCGAAAAGCCTATGTTTCCGAAGATGAATAAGAGCGATGCCAGGAGCCAGTCCCCGCTGGTCACATAGTAGAGGAGCGCCGTTGAAAATATTCCGATAGCCGCGAATACGAGGAGCAGCCGCTTCTTGATTCCCGAATGATCGGCGACGGCCCCCATCACCGGGGCCAGCAGTACGGACACGAGCAGCGCAAGGACGGTCGTGTAGCCCCAATACACGGTAGCGGTGTTCCCGGGCAGGTCTACGGCCGCCACCCGGCTGTAATAAACAGGTAAAACAGCGGAAATGACGGTTGTGGCAAACGAGGAGTACGCCCAGTCGTAGAGACACCAGCTCAGTATCTCTTTCTTCTTTGTCTTCGCGCCTGTGTTGTCGTTCACATTTTTTGCCGATCTATTTAGGGAGGCTTTATAATTAGACTCGGCTTACGTCGAGTATTATCATTGGAAACAGCTTAAAAGTGAAGAAACGACCTGCATGAAAGGGCTTCTTATATTTTTTCTCCTGTGGACGCCGCTATGCCTCTTGATGGTGTCGGAACTCCCGTTGGGGTTCGATGCGAAAAGCAGGCTCAACCTCGGGGTCATCATCTGGCTGATAGGAGGGCTTGTCGGTTTTTATTACCTGGTCGCCAGAAAATGGAGGTAATTCAAGACCTCCAAATGAGCCACGGATATTACAAAAGCGGAGAGATCGGACAATCCCCAAACCTAACCAGGAACAGATGGTAATTATTCCCAAATGATAATTACTTGAAATTAGATATCCATTGTGGGATAATTTTAATGACAAGATATTCCAGGTTTCTGAAGGGGTCTCAAGCTCAATATAATCGGTCAAGGAGGCTGTAATGCTCAGCAAGGAAATTCAGGACGCGCTTAACAATCAGATAAAAAACGAGTATTTCGCTTCATACACGTATCTTTCGATGGCTGCTCACTGCGAGTCTATAAATTTAAGGGGTTTTGCTAAGTGGCTCCGTAAACAGAGCACAGAAGAGCTCGGGCACGCGATGAAGCTCTTCGATTATGTCATCGACCGTGACGGCCAGATAGTCCTTCAGGCGATAGAAAAGCCGCAAACGAAATACAAATCGCTCGCCGATATGTTCCAGCAGGTCCTCGACCATGAAAGAGAGGTTACGGGGATGATTAACAAGCTCTACGAAAAAGCGATTAACGAGAACGACCACGCCACGTCTGTCGAGCTCCACTGGTTTATCAGAGAACAGGTGGAGGAGGAAAAGAACGCGACCGAGATACTGGACAAGCTCAAATTCGCCGGAGACAACAGCTCCGCCATACTGCTTCTCGACGGCCAGCTCGGACAGAGGGCTTAGTCCTGAGACATAAATATTAATTATATAGTCCGCTCAACGAAGGTCCCGCACCGTAAAAGAGGAGGCCGATAAGCTCGTATCAGCAGCTTTCCTCGGCGACGCCAGGATGACGATAACGCCGGTTAAATTCGAGTTCTGGTATGATTTCGCAAGTCCGTATTCCTTTCTCTCCGCAATGAGAATCGAGGGTCTGGCTTCGGCGGCAGGCGTCGAGACAGAATGGCGCCCGTTTCTCCTGGGCCCTATCTTCAAGAGCCAGGGGTGGGACACATCGCCATTTAACATTTACGAAGCGAAGGGGAGGTACATGTGGCGGGACGTCGAGCGTCTCTCCGGCAAATACGGTATTACATTTCGTAAGCCGTCAGCATTTCCGAGAAACGGGGTCCTCGCTTCGAGGGTCGCGCTTGCTTCAGAATCCCGCGAGTGGCGGCGACGTTTTTCAAAACTCGTTTTCATCGCCAATTTTGCGGAGAACAGGGATATATCGGACGAGGCCGTGATTGCCTCCGTGCTCGAGTCGCTCGAGGAGGACCCCGAGCGAATTATTCAATCCGCACTTTCGGAAGAAAATAAGGGGAAGCTAAGGCGCGCAACCGAAGACGCAATTGAAAGAGGCATTTTCGGCGCTCCGAGCTTTGTTGCGGGCGGCGAGATCTTCTGGGGCAACGACAGGCTCGAAGACGCCCTCGAATGGTACGGGAGTCACCGGGAGCGGGAGGGGTGATCGGAATGCGGGCTTTTGGAGCTTTCCTTCTACAACTGGATATAAGACCGATTATACTAGAGACCATCCGAATGAAGCCTTGCGAGGCTCCCCATGGCGGGATTATTCGGCATTCTCGTCAAATGGCTTTGCATGCGGAAGTTCCCCCGTGTAATATTTATATGCATATGCATGAATAAGCTGAGGAGGTAATTCCGGTGACCGTAAAGGACATTATCTTAAACGCGATATCTCCATCGCCGCTTTATCTTGTGGAATTGCCGGATACAAAATGCAGGATAATCAGGAATAATCATTCCAGGGTCTATTGCGGCGTATATGCGCTCATAGGCGGTCTATTCAGAAAGGATGTGGAAGAGACGAAGAGATTCGGGAGAGCCATGTGCGACGCCGTCGCCGAGAAAATGAGCAACCACGGATTCTTTACTACGGATGAAACTCCCGAGTTCGGGATTTCCTACGGGCTATCCGAGAAAGAATATCAATATATTCGCGAGAAGACCGGCGCTTTGAAGAGCCGCCACCTCGTAGTATTGTTCGCGTACTCGGAAAGAGAAGCCATAGAGACGCAGACTTGCTTCGAGGAGTTTCTGAGAAAGGAATATTTGAGGTACAGGACGGAGGACGCGGGGGCTATTTCCGGCCTTGAATTTCTTTACCGATCAGAATTGACCAAGGGTTATATCGACGTAGAAGAATTTAATGAGCTCGTCGCATACTTCGTCCGGTTTTTCCTCGGGGAGGAAGTGGCCGCAGTCGAGCGTATTCCCACTTACGTCTACGGCTTTTTCCCTCCACGTGTCGATTACATCGTACGTCCGGTTGATGAACCCCTTTGCACCCCAGAGCACCAGCAGCGGACACGCGATCTTCTTACCTGAAATCTTCCTCGTCGTGAACGAGGTCGATTGTAGCTGCGGCCCTGTAATCCTCGCAGCTCGCGTGTATGGCGGCGGGGTCGCTGAAGCACCACACGTACTCCCTTACCGCATTCTCATCGAACCGCGCTCCCGGCGCACTCCACCGCCTTAGCTTCTCTCTCAGATAGTATTCCGGGTCGCACCCGATCATTTTTTCCGGGAGACCGTCGGGCTGGATTAAAAAGAACCAGTGGTAGTAGCCTGTTGCGAACGCCTTGTCGGCGCGCTTGAACATCGTATGCGTGGGGGCGATGTCCATGACGCAGGCGGCCTTCTATGCGCTCCGGATAATCGAGCGCCATCCGGTGCGTGACCCTTCGCGCCCCTGTCGTGCCCCGCTACGAAGAATCTCTTATATCCGAGGGCCTCCATCACCTCGATGCAATCCTTCGCCATCGCGCGCTTTGAATAAGTGTAGTAGTCAGGTGTGGACTCGGGCTTCGAGCTGTCGCCGTAGCCTCGGAGGTCAATGCATACGACGTGGAAGGTCTTTCCGCGAGCCTTGGCGCGGTAAGCGTGCCACATCGCGTGCGTCTCCGGGTATCCGTGCAGCAGAAGTAGGGGCTTTCCTTTCCCCCCGTGTACGAGGTTTATCAGAGCGCCCGAGGTTTCGATTTTGGCATGCGTAAAATTTTTATAGAGCATGTTGTTCCAATAGAAATTTCAAAGTATCTCTTTTTCAATCACCAACATCGGCTCTTTCCCTGTCACGTATTGCATAAGTCGAGGTTATATGCGCGACGGGTTTCTGAATACTGTTGCTAAAGAGATATGTCTCCAGATATACCAGGTTTTTTCCACGTCTTATAATTCTCGATTCCGCAACAAGATCGGCCGCTTTTACGGGGCTCAGGAAATTTATTGTTAGGGTAACGATGACCGGGATTACTCCCTGCCCGAACGCGGACAGGACGCACGCATACATGGAGGTGTCGGCGAGACCCATTGTTACAGGGCCGGAGAAGACCCTGGAGCCCGATTTTCCCCAGATGTCCTCGCCCATATACTCCTCTTTAAACGGCAGGCGGATGCGGACGCTGCCTTCTCCAATTTCTTCCACCACCTCGCCGTGGTTATCTACGCCGGGCAGCTTGTTTACTAACAGTTTTTTTAATTCTGATTCGGTCATGTTCAATATCTGAAGCCCCAATCAACTTTATTACCAGATTACATCACTGTCGAGGGACTTGTACAGTAAGGCTTTAGATATGAGGTGATGGTGAGGAGAAGAAGAGGCTTGCCCCTTCCCCCGTGGACGAGGTTGATCAGAGCGCCCGAGGTTTCGATTTTGGTGTGCTGAAATTTATCGTCGAACATGATGGATGATAGCCGACTTAGTAAAACTAATTCACTCTGCTATACATTATGTTGCGGCTAAATAACATCTTTTACTCGGGTCTGGTTCTTAACCCTTTGGTGCGGCAAACCCACCCGGTGCTTCCGCAGATAGCAGATTTCCACAAGCGCGGGCCAGAGTTCTAACGATCCTTTGAACTGGCTGATCACGTCGTCGGTAATGCGGATCAGGTTTTGCTGAAAAAAGTCAGGCTCAAAGCCATAGAAGCTGCGCTCCAGGCTGATTGCGAACGACTGGAGAGCCTGGCTGCGTTCCGGCCCGGCTTCCGTCTGGGCGGCCAAGATACGACCGTGGAGCCCGGTAATCAGCTCCAGGATGCCCTCACTGTCCTCGGTAGTTACGTCGCCGTCGTAGTCGAACGAGATGCTCAATTCGTCCCGATTCGACACGCTGTCTTTGATCTTGCGCTTGAGGAGGTTGGCGACTTCTTCGTTGAAAACTTCCGCCGCCAGCGGATTTCGCATGTAGTTGTTTTTGATGTGGCGTTGGGCTGCATCGACGTGCGCCGACGCCAGTCCGTCTTGCTGAATCCACAACCGATAAATGTAATCCTCGAACCGGAGCCGAGTCGGGAAGAACGGCGGCAGCCGAACTCGTTGTCGTATGCTGCCACTCCACAGTCCATACGCCAGTTCTGCTTCGTGACTGCCGGCCGGAAGTTGACCAGTACATAAAGCTCGTTCAGGTCGTCGAGGTGGACCTGCGTGGGGTCCTCCAGGAACATCTCGACAAAATCGAGCGCGTCGATGTCGTTGGTCCCTGACCGGAACGTCTGGGCCATCTTGACAATGGCTGTGTCGGGGATCGTTCCGGTCTGCAGGAGGAGAGAGTTTTCTCGCGCAAACCCTCTGCTTGTGTTGGTCTCTAAGTCCATCGCAGTGTCCATTAGCAGTTCGCCGCGTTCGTGGTTGGCGGGGATATCCCGCACCGGCTTGCCGAGAACGTCCAAAAACGCGGCCAGAATGTCGAACGATTTCTCGGTGAACCCGCCGGAGTCGGCACGCATCAATTTACCTCGGCAGACCTCGTTATCCTCCAACGTCTCGGGACTATCCTCCATGAGGGCCATCGGTCTCATATCGTCATCGGCGCTGACCATGAAATCGCCGAGCGTGTACATCAGCGTATAGTTGCGGTTCCCGCCGTAGCTCGGGCGAAACAGATTGCGGATCAGCGGTTCCAGCTTGCGGTCCCGCAGCCGTCCGAAGAAGTAATGCAAGAACTCTTCTTTCTGCTTCGGTCCGACATAATAGAGCGGGTTGTGCGTCCGTGTTTGTTCGAGGAGAGGATAGTACTTCTGCTGGTTCGCACCGCTGGAATCGTCGAAAACTATCAAGTCGAGGGAATGGCCGTTGCGCCGGAAGTGCTGGTCGTACGCCTCGACCGTTTCAGCGACATCGCGCAGACGGTATGTCGGAATGACGAAAACGGGTTTTGGTGTCGACATTAGCACTCCTCACTGATCTAGTAGTATTGGCCGAAAGCACCGCAACGCTGATGGTGCATTCCCGGCCGCCGACTTCGCATCAGCGGGACCGTGACGGAACGGATTTCGGCCAATTCCGCCGCCGAATTATTAATTGAGCGGATTAAAATTCGTAGAAACATCCCGATACGGAGTGTCGTGCGAATAAGCTTACTAATCACTCTTTTGTTTAGGAGTGTAATCAAAAACGTCTTCCAAAGTCAATAGGCACAGATGAGAAAATCCGGCTTGAATGCCCGTAACTTAATGAGGAATTTAAATCGGAGAAGTTTTCATCATCAGCGGATACCATACCTGTCGAGTAGCCTGTACCGGACCTCACACTGATATGCGGAAAGAGAATTAGCCTGCAATATGACTGCCGATCTTTGATCTCGGATAATCAATAAACCCACCCGAACGCCAGATCGATCGTGTTTTCGTTGTTGAAATCGGGCGACCCAAGCATGCGAAGGGCGTAATTGAGCTTGACGAAGACCGCATTTGCAAAGGTGTAGGAAAGCCCCCCCCGTGAATACCGTCCTTTCAAAACGCGGGTTGTCGAATCGATCTTCACGTGGCTGAAAATACGATGGACTCTGATTTTTTCAGGTTAAAAAACACCGTCCTTCTTTATGAGCAAAAGCGCGTGGTGCGCCTGAGAAGAATGATGATTAATTTCATACTCGGGGTTTTAATACTCGTGGCATTCATATCGCCTTCCCTGTTCATGCTGTTCGAGAATGAGTACCGCCTCGCAAACGGTTATCAAAAGCTCACTTTTTTTGACGCCCTTTACTGGAGCATTATTACCGCCGGGACTGTGGGCTATGGAGATATAGTTCCGTTCACGGTAGCCGGGCGTGTCCTGGCCATGGTCGATAGTTTATTGGTGATCGTCCTTCTCGGGGTCGTCGCGGGCTTGATTTTGAGCCACCTGACGCCGAGGAACGTGTGATAAACACTGCATAGCCCGTGGTCGCGGTCCGTTCCTTTACAAGTACCCTCGATCCGGAACTAGACCTGACTCCTGTCGAGGGACCTGTATTGAATTGCTTCCGATATGTGGTGGGCGAGGACGGACTCAGCACCTTCGAGGTCGGCGATAGTGCGGGAGACTTTCAGTATCCGGTCATAAGCCCTCGCGCTCAGGCCCAGTTTATCAATCGCGGTCTCAAGCAGCTTTATCCCTTTATCGTCGGGCCTGGACGCCTTCCTCACCATGGACGGGGACATCTGGGAATTCGAGTGGATTTTGCTCCTCTTGAACCTCAACTTCTGTATCTCACGCGCCATATTCACGCGGGTCTTTATAGGGGCCGAGCCTTCCCCTCCCGCTTCGTCGGCGAGCTCCTTATATCTCACGGGCGGGACCTCTATGTGAATGTCTATCCTGTCTAAGAGAGGGCCCGAGACCTTGGCCCTGTACTTCTGTATCTGTATGGGCGAGCACGTGCATTCTTTTTGCAGATCCCCGTGATAGCCGCAGGGGCAGGGGTTCATGGCGGCGACGAGCATGAAGTTGGCCGGGTACGTGATCGATGTGGACGCCCTCGATATAGTCACCATGCCGTCCTCCAAAGGCTGGCGCATGACTTCTAACACATTTTTGCGGAACTCGGGAAGCTCGTCGAGAAATAATACGCCGTTATGAGCGAGGCTCACCTCGCCCGGCTTGGGAATCGCACCCCCGCCAATGAGACCCGCGTCGCTGATAGTATGGTGGGGGGAGCGGAAGGGCCTCGTAGCGTATAGCGACGAATGGTCGGGGAGGAGGCCCGACACGGAATATATCTTGGTCGTCTCGAGCGCCTCTTCGAAGCTCATGTCGGGGAGTATGGTCGGGAGCCTCCGGGCGAGCATCGTTTTTCCCGTGCCCGGGGAGCCTATCATGAGCACGTTGTGCCCGCCGCTCGCCGCGACTTCAAGCGCGCGTTTCACATGCTCCTGCCCCTTCACCTCGTGAAAATCGACGTCGTAAGTCTTCGACCTCGTGAATAACGAGCCTACGTCAATCCTTGTAGGCTCGATCCCCCTCTTCCCAGCTATGAACTCGACAATGTCCTGAAGGGACTCGACCGCGTATACGTCCACACCCTCGACGACGGCGGCCTCATCCGCGTTCTCCCGGGGGAGGATTATGCCCTTTAACCCCGAGTCCCTCGCGCAAATGGACGAGGGCAGGGCGCCCTTTATCGGCTTTACCCTGCCGTCGAGCGAGAGCTCGCCCAGGATTACGTATGAGCTCAGGAGCTCGTGGTCTATCAAGCCTATCGCGGACAGGATGCCGAGGGATATGGGGAGGTCGAATGCCGAACCCTCTTTTCTTATGTCGGCGGGGGCGAGGTTGACCGTAATCCTTCTCTGAGGGAAATCGTAGCCGCAGTTCTTTATTGCCGCCCTGACCCGCTCTTTGCTTTCCCTGACCGCCCCTTCGGGGAGCCCGACGGTGTTGAACTGCGGGAGGCCGAACGCGAGGTCTACCTCGACTTCGACCAGGTATGCGTCTACTCCCAGGACTGCGCTCGACAGGACCTTAGCGATCATAGTAAGGGGATTATTATAACCTCCCTGTCTTTTTTATATCGGGATATGAAATAAAAATCAATCTAAGAACTAAAATATATACGAAACCGGTGCGGGTGCAGGATGCCCGCGCACGCAGAGTAACTTCCCGTCTTCGCCGACAAATTGTACAGTCGGTAATTCCATGTCTTCGGAGTCTTACGAAAATCCCGAACGTATAGAGCATGAGGGAAGGAGAAAGGGAGAGATCCAAACGGCGGCCCGGCTGACGATCCTGCCTGTATTAGTCCCTGCCTTGGGTAATCTATAGCTAACAATATCCGGTCGGAAATCATTAATTTTACGGGAGGCCTCCATTGAAATATAAGTTCCTGGTCAGCGCGGGATTTATAATCGTGCTTGGCATAATAGTGGTTCTTTCTTTCAGAATCGCTTTATTGCAAAGGTTAATAGCCGATAGTAACGGCGAACTCTCCGCCCGGATGGCGGCTTTTGAGTCGTCGGTAATTACACTCGATAAACAGGTGAGTTTTCTGAAAGATCAAGTCCCGGGCCTGGGCGAGTACATGTCCGGCTTGCAATTGCATATGGCAAAGATGTGGTTTGCCGCCGGAGCCTCGAACTGGGACCTTGCAGATTACGAGCTTCACGAGACCTCGGAAACTATGGATGCCGTTGCCGGCTTAAACGTATCCCGAAATAATGTAGATATTTCAGTTGAAATTAAATCCGTACTCGGGCCTCAAGTTGCGGATATGCAAAGAGCAATTGACGAACAAAGTCTCGCGGCGTTCACGGATTCGTATAATAAAGCTCTATATGCCTGCAACGATTGTCATAGCTCTTCGGGCTATCGGTTCATCCATGTTACGACGCCGTCCGCCCCGCCTGTGACAAATCAGGTTTGGGAAAAGATTTCTCCGAACAAGTAGAGTGCGACCTGAGGGCCGTAGTTCCGATTAGCCGGGAACCCGGAATGAAAGAGAAAAAGAGCATTTACATCGATTATAAATTGACAACCCGGACAATGTTACGGATATTTATTAGGTCTAAGTAAGCACTTACTTACACTTTCTGTAGAGGGTTTCGCCTGGCGTGCAATCATCAGGGGAACCTGATATCCGCTGAGTATTGGTAACTTTCACTGCCGGCCGATCGGTCTTGCATGGCTTTCCGGGTGGATGGTATGAGGTATATAGGAAGTGGATAAACTTATCTCAGGTCATTTTCGAATAATACGGACGGGAGGAAAAACTTCATGACTCGTCGCCGGTCGGTTTACGTATTCTTACATACCGCAATTTTAATTTGTATAGCAGCTTGTTCCGGGGGCAGCGACGAGCCGGGTCAGCAAGTACAGGCGGCAAGCGTTCCCGTCAGGGTAGCAACGGTCGAGCAAAGGGACGTGCCGCTTCAGCTTCACGCCGTGGGGAACGTCGAGGCGTATTCGACAGTGGAAATCAAGCCGCAGGTGGACGGAGAGCTTGAGCAAATTTATTTTAAAGAAGGGGATAGCGTTAAAAAGGGAGATATGCTTTTTCTTTTAGACACGCGCCCTTTCGAATACGTGTACAGGGGATCCGAAGCCAACACGGCAAGGGATACGGCCCAGATGAAAAAGGCGAAAGAGGACGCGAGGCGGTATGAAGACCTCGTCAAGAGGGGCGTCGTCTCCGAGCAGCAGTTCGAGCAGTACAGCGCCGATTATCAGGCCCTCGAAGCGGCCGTAAGGGCGGACGCGGCAGCGGCGGAAAAAGCGAAGCTCGATATTGAGTATTGCTCCATACGCTCGCCCATAGACGGGCGCATAGGCGAGATACTCGTACATACAGGGAACACAGTCGAGAAGAGGAAGACTATTCTTGCAGTCGTCAACCAGACGAAACCCGTCAATGTGAATTTTTCCCTGCCCGAGCAGTACCTGTCCGACATCAAGAATTATTTGGCGTCCGAAGGGGGTCTCAAGGTCTACGCGGAAATTCCCGAGGGCAAATCCTCCTCCCCGGTGAGCGCTTTGAAGCAAGAGCCCGCATCGGACACGGGTTCCCATGCCGAGTCCCGGGCGGTTGAGGGGGATCTCAATTTTATTAATAACGAGGTAAACGAGGCGACGGGTACGATTATGCTAAAGGGGGTTTTCCGGAATGAAGACGAAGCACTCTGGCCGGGGAAGTTCGTAAACGTGTCGCTTACCCTTACAACGCAGAAAAACGCAATTCTAGTACCCGCAAAGGCAGTTCAGACGGGCAGGGACGGAACGTACGTATTCGTAGTCGCGTCCGACTCTACGGTGGAGTCCCGGCCTGTAGTCGAAGGGGTGAAATCAGGGCAGGACGTCGTGATTCTCGAGGGGCTCAAGCCCGGGGAGCGGGTAGTCACCGAGGGACAGCTCCGTCTGGCCCCCGGGGTCAAGGTGACTATTAAGGAAGGCAAGGAAAATGAGGCCTGAAACGGGCCTTTTTGACGTTCGGACGGAGGGAAAAGGCAGTTGAACATATCCGGGATTTTCATTCGCAGACCCATTATGACGACGCTCATAATGGTCGGCATCCTGCTTTTCGGGATTGTGGGTTACAGGGCTCTCCCTGTGAGCGACCTGCCGAATGTGGATTTTCCGACTCTCCTCGTGACCGCGAGTCTTCCGGGAGCAAGCCCCGAAACGATGGCGTCCTCTGTGGCCACGCCGCTCGAGCGTCAGTTCTCAACGATCGATGGCGTGAGCTCCATGACCTCCGTGAACGCGCTCGGCGCGACCCAAATCACGCTCCAGTTTGACCTCAGCAGGCAGCTCGACTCAGCCGCCCAGGACGTCCAGACCGCTATTTCCCGCGCAACACCGCTTCTCCCCCAGGACATGCCCCAGCCGCCCACCTACAGGAAGGTGAACCCCGCAGATCAGCCGATTCTGTATTTTGCCGTTGTCTCGGACACCCTCCCGCTCTGGGAGCTCAATGAATACGCCGATACCATCATAGGACAGCGTGTTTCCATGGTCAGCGGCGTGGCGCAGGTCCAGATCTTCGGTTCTCAGAAATACGCTGTCAGGATACAGCTCGACCCGGATGCGCTTTCGAGTAAGGGCATCGGAATAAACGAGGTGGAGAATGCGGTCAGGAACGCGAACGTGAACCTGCCGACCGGGACGCTCTACGGTCATGATAAGGCGTTTACCGTCCTCGCCACCGGTCAGCTTTACAGCGCAGAGCCTTACCGCGACATCATAGTAGCCTACCGGGACGGCTCTCCCGTACGCCTCGGACAGCTGGGAAGGGTAATCGACAGCGTTGAAGAGGATAAGAACGCGGCATGGTTTGTGACGCCCCAGGGGTCGATAAGGGCGGTCGTGTTAGCCGTACAGCGTCAGCCCGGAACGAATTCCGTAGCCGTCGCGGACGCGGTCAAGGAGGTCGTGCCGAAACTCAAGGCATACCTCCCCCCGTCGGTACAGCTCCACCTTCTCTATGACCGTTCCGCTTCGATCAGGGAATCGATGTCCGAGGTGAAGTTCACCATGCTTCTGACCCTGGGCCTTGTCGTCATGGTCATATTTCTTTTCCTGAGGAACCTCTCCGCAACGGTTATCCCGAGCCTCGCGCTCCCTCTCTCGATAGTGGGGACGTTCATCGTCATGTACATGCTCGGGTTCAGCATGAATAACCTTTCCATGATGGCCCTCATACTTGCGACGGGTTTTGTGGTCGATGACGCGATTGTCATGCTCGAGAACATAGTCAGGCACCTGGAGATGGGTAAGAGCCCGATCGAGGCGGCTCTCGACGGATCGAAGGAGATAAGCTTTACGCTCGTCTCGATGACGCTCTCGCTCGCCGCCGTATTCATTCCAGTGCTCCTGATGGGCGGCGTTATAGGAAGGCTCTTCAACGAGTTCGCCGTATCGATCACGGCCGCGATACTTATATCGGGTTTCGTGTCGCTTACCCTTACCCCGATGCTCTGCAGCCGCTTTCTCAGGAGCGAAAAGGAGAAAACACACGGGCGCCTCTATAACGTGACAGAGAGATATTTCGACTCCATGTTCAGGGCCTACGAATGGAGCCTCACGCGGGTGCTCGAGCACCGCAGGGCATTTTTATTGTTGAACGGAGTGATTCTTATCTTCACCGCATTCCTGTTTGTAAAAATACCCAAGGGGTTTCTGCCTAATGAGGATCAGGGCACTATATTTGCGATTACGGAGGCGGCGCAGGGGACATCGTTTGACAAGATGAAGGAATACCAGATGGCGGTAGCCGATGAAGCCAGGAAGAGCCCTTACGTCGACGCGTTTTTTTCGGCGATAGGCTCGGGAGGGTCGGGTACGAGCGGGCTTAACCAGGGGAGAATGTTTTTCCACCTCGTTCCACGCTCCAAGCGTCCTTCTTCTTCGGAGATTATTGAGGAGCTGAGGCCCAAGCTCGCGGAGGTGCCCGGCGTAACGGCATACCTGCAGGACCCGCCGGAGATACGCCTCGGAGGACAGCTGTCAAAAAGCCTTTATCAGTTCACGGTGCAGAGCCCCGATCTGGAGGAGCTCTACAAATACGCCCCTATACTCGAAGAAAAAATGCGCGGCATGCCGGAGCTCCAGGACGTGACGAGCGATCTCGAGATCAAAAATCCTCAAGTGAATGTAGAGATCGACAGGGATAAAGCCGCCGTCCTCGGCGTGTCGCCGGGCCAGATAGAGAATGCGTTAAACAACGCTTACGGCGACAGCTGGGTATCTACCATATATGCGCCGACGAATCAGTTTAAGGTTATCATGGAGCTCGAACCTGAATATCAGATGGACCCGGAGGCGCTGTCGAAGCTCTATATCAATTCGTCCGACAAGCACTTGATCCCGCTCGATACGGTCGCGACTTTTAAAGAGAACCTCGGCCCTAAAACCATAAACCATCTGGGGCAGTTCCCGGCTGTCTCAATTTCGTTCAATCTGAAACCCGGGGTTTCGCTCGGGGAAGCGGTAAGCAGCATTAACAAGGCCGTACACGATACGCTGCCGCCCGAATATGAGCACGACGTTCCAGGGCGTCGCTCAGGAGTTTCAGAAGTCGCTCGGAGGACTCGGTCTCCTGCTTATTTTCTCGATCCTGGTCATATATATGATCCTCGGGATTCTGTACGAGAGCTTCATTCATCCCGTAACGATTCTCTCGGGACTCCCCTCGGCTGGGTTCGGGGCTCTGCTCATTCTTTTTATTTTCGGCATGGAGCTAAACGTCTACGGTTTTGTAGGGCTGATAATGCTTATCGGAATAGTCAAGAAGAACGCGATAATGCAGATCGATTTCGCGCTCGATGCGCAGAGGAACGAGGGAAAGGGCCCCGTCGAAGCGATTTACCAGGGCTGTCTCATCCGCTTCCGTCCTATCATGATGACTACTATGGCTGCGCTCCTGGGTGCGCTGCCGCTGGCTCTCAGCAGCGGTGCGGGAGCCGAGTCGCGACGACCGCTGGGCCTGACTGTGGTAGGCGGCCTCCTTTTCTCTCAGCTCATCACCCTGTACCTTACGCCCGTCTTTTATATATATATGGACAAGATTCAGAGCTACGTCCCCAAACTTTCCCTCTCCCGTCTGAGAGGGAGGCGGCGGGGAGAAAACTACGCCCAGCGGTAATCGCACTCATTCGGGCCCGGTCTCGCTATTCATTGTATTAATTGATGGCGCTTGAGTTGATCCGGGACCGGCGAGTAGTTCCAAGTTCCATCGGGCATATGCAAGTCCATGACTTTTGTTGACATATATGGGGGAATATCCTAAACTTAAACTAAAACTTAAAAACCGAGGTTTGAAGTAATAACTCAATATGACAGAAGCCGACCCTCATTTGTGTTACCATAATTCAATCGTAGTTATCGCTCCCGCCTTACAAACAGATTTTTTAATCAGGAACATACAGCTACATAAGGCAGATTCCGGGATTTAATCCGCATGATAAACGAACTGAGCGCTCTTCGTCTCATCGAAGAGCAGTTTCACGGCGCAAAAGAATGCGTTGAGGCTGGGATTGGGGACGATGCCGCGGCCCTTAAGGTAAGCCCGGGAAAACTCCTCCTTGCAACGACGGATTGTCAGGTCGAGGATGTTCATTTTCTAAAATCTCTTATATCCCCTGGCGATCTGGCGAGAAAGTCAGTCGCGGTATCCGTTAGCGACATAGGAGCAATGGGCGGAGTCCCGAAGTTCATTCTGGCGTCGCTCGGGTTTTCGGGGAACGAGGACGAAGGCTTTCTCCTGGAATTGATAAACGGATTCAAGTCCTCCGAGAAGGAGTTCGGGGTGAAACTCGTGGGCGGGAACCTTAGCTCGTCGGAAAAAGTCTTTCTCGATGTTACGTCGCTCGGCGAGGTCGAGCCGGGAAAGATGGTCAGAAGAAGCGGGGCAATGCCGGGTGATGCGATATACGTGAGCGGGACGCTCGGAGACTCTGCCCTCGGGTTGAGGCTGCTCAGGGACGGGAAAAGGTCCGACGAATATGCTACGCTGATAAAGAGGCACACATACCCCAGGCCCAGGCTTTCCCTTGGAAGAAAACTCGCCCTTAGCGGAGTAGCTACATCCATGATAGACGTGAGCGACGGCCTGCTTCTCGACCTGGAGCGTATAACATTGCAGCAGGGTGTAGGAGCGGTGCTGCAGTTAAATCGAATACCCGTCTCTCGGGAATATTCTGAACATGTTGCGGATTACACGGATGATTTTTATGAACCTGCTTTGAGCGGAGGAGAGGATTACGAGATCCTCTTTACCTCGCCCGTCGCGCGTAGAGAGGAGATCGGGGCGCTCTCGGCGAGTCTCGATATTCTGATTACAGAAATAGGCGAGGTGGTACCCGACACCGCCTTCGCCGTACTCGATTCGGCCGGAAACGAAATCAGTATAAACAGGAGGGGGTTCATCCACTTCGGGAATTAAATGGACGACGTACCGTTAAGTTATAACTTTTTATTAATCCTGCTGCTTCTGCTGCTCTCGGGCTTTTTCAGCGCGTCCGAGGGATCGCTTTTTTCTTTGAGCAGGCACCAGCGTGAAAGGCTCAAGAAAGAGGGAAGGAAGAGCTCGAAGCTGATAGAGAAGCTTCTTCATGAGCCCTATAAGCTGATAGTAACGATCCTTTTTGCCGACGAGGTCGTAAACGTTGCGTACACGAGCGTCATAGGTCTTACCATAAATGAGCTCCTGCGAGGTTATTCGGAGCATTCGGTGACGCTCATTTCGATAGCGGTGGCCTCACCGAGTCTGCTCCTCCTGGGCGAGATCGGACCCAAGACCCTGAGCGTCAAGTATCCGAGGGTAATAGCCGGAATCGTTTCATATCCCATTCATTTTTTTCACCTGCTGATTACTCCCGTCAGGTGGGTTCTCGTTATTCTGTCTATCGGCTTTACGAGGATTCTGGGCGGGAAAATCGAATATGAGCACAGTAAGGAATTTACTCCCGAGGAAGTCAGGGTGCTCGTGGGGCTCGGGAGCGAGGAAGGGGTCATAACGGAGATAGAAGAGAAGCTCGTTAGCAGCCTCTTCAGACTGGAGGAGGTGCCGGCGTATAAAATCATGACTCCCTCTATAGACTGCTTCCTCCTGCCCGCAAACCTCTCGCGTAAAGACGCCGTTTACGAGGTAAAGAAGAGGGGGTTTTCGAGGACGCCCGTTTATGAAGGCGATAAGGACAATATAGTGGGGGTGCTATACGCGAAAGACCTCCTTTCCTACGAGCTTTCCGACGACGTGACATTGAAGAGCATCCTCAAGCCGCCTTATTTTATCCCTCGGACGAAAATGGCCTTCGATCTTCTGAAGGAGCTTCAGCATGAGCGGAAGCATATAGCAATAGTCGTGGACGAATACGGCCGGTTCGACGGTTTAGTGACGATGGAGGACATACTCGAGGAACTGTTCGGCGAGATAGAGGACGAAAGAAGGGTGGTGAAAAAGTCCCAGGTCGGGTGGGAAGGCGAATCTCTCATAATCCCGGGCAGCATGAAGATCGAGGAATTCAACGATACGTTCCTTTTTACCGTCCTCAGGTTCGGGGGCCTGGATAACCTTGGAGAGGACCTCGAACTGTCGATACTTCCGGCGCAGGAGGACCACGAGACGGTCGCGGGATTTATTTTCGATATATTCGGGAAATTCCCTGACGAAGGGGACAGCGTATCGTACGGGAGCCTGGTTTTCCTCGTCAATAAGATATCGGGTAAAAGAATAACGGAAATAAAGGTTCAAAGAATGAGGGAGGAGGTGGCCGTTGTCGCTTGAGCTCCTGATCGTAATAATCGCCATTTCGCTTCTCATACAGGGATTTTTTGCGGGCACCGAGATAGCCCTTATCTCCTGCGATAAGGTGAAGATGAAGGTGCTCGCGGACGGCGGCTCTAAGGGAGCAAAGCTCGTAATGAGCGCCTATTCCGAGATAGAGCTCTTTATAAGCACTACGCTGGTCGGGATTAACCTGTCCCTTATAACGAGCACTATAATCATGACCTTTTATATCCACCATAAGTTCGGGGCCGGGAGGGAGTACTACACCGTTCTCATTCTTTCCCCCCTGATCGTCATATTCGGACAGGTGGTGCCGAAGGCGGTATTCCAGAAAAAAAGGAACACGATAATTCTTTGGACTATATACCCGTTATGGTTTGCGTCGAAGGTCTTTTATCCGATTCTGACCGTCGTGAGTATATTCACCAGGAAAATACTGACCCTGATAGGCAGCACGGAAAATACCTTCATTACGAGAGAAGAGCTCATAGACGTTATAGAGGGCGACGCTTCCAAGCCCACAGTGGATTATAAGGAAAGGATGATAAAAAGGATATTCAGGTTCTCCGAGACTACGGTCGATGAGATAATGATCCCCCTCGTCCATGTGAGCGCTCTCAGCGATGAGTCGAAAGTGGGCGATGCGGTGCAGATGATAAAAGAAACCGGATACTCGAGGATACCGATCTTCAGCCACCGCGTGGATAATATCACCGGCATGCTGCATTCTTTTTATCTGCTCGGCGCCGATCCGAACGAAAGAGTGAAGAACTTTTCGCGCGTGCCTTTCTACGTGCCCGAATCCAAGCTCGTGGACGAGCTGCTGGATGAAATGAAAGAAGGCAGAGCCGGTATGGCTGTCGTAGTGGACGAATACGGCGGCGCTGTGGGAGTGATAGCGCTCGAGGATATAATCGAGGAAGTCGTCGGGGAGATCGAGGACGAGTACGACAAGGGCATCAAGCTCTGGAGAAAGACAGCCGAGGGAGAGTATCTCGTAAATCCGAAAATAGAGATAGACCTGATAAACGACGACCTCGGGCTGGGCATACCGGAGAGCGCCGATTACGAAACCCTGAGCGGGTTCCTCCTTTCCGAATCTGGCTCGATACCGAAAACGGGCGATAAGATTAAGCTGAAGAACTGCGTGTTTACAATCACCAGGGCAACGACGCGGTCTATCGATGAAGTCAAGCTCGCAATAAAGAAGAAAAAGTAGGTTCGGCGACGCCGGTACTATAATTTTTGTATAGACGACATCAGGTCGGATTCCATATCCCGCATTACCGCTTTTTCTCTTTTTTTCTTGTGGTCGTATCCGAGAAGATGGAGTATGCCGTGGACAATGAGTTTCTTTATCTCTTCGCGGAGTGTATTTCCGTATTTGACGCTATGGCGTTTCGCCGTGCCGATGGATATCACTATGTCGCCGAGCAGCGTATAATCGGGCCCTCCGCCCTGGGGGAAGGAAAGGACGTCGGTGGTACGGTCTATTTTCCGCCATTCGCGGTTAAGCTCCCTCATCCTCCGGTCGTCGACGAAAGAGACCGAGAGCTCGCTCGCGTAGGGCAGCCCAAGGTTTTTAAGCACCGTTCCGCCGATTTTTCTGAGGCTCGATTTGTATCTCCGGTCGAGTTCGCCCGTTTCGTCCGAAATCACGATCTTCATGGACGATATTGTACTCTTTCGAGCGAGCTTCCGAAAGCCGAAGACGCCGTTATTGGGCCCTGGGTTCCCCACTTGGACAGACCTTGAATTTCTGATATGATTCTTAACTATCTATGAAACAAAGAAAAGCGAAAGTTGAAAGGGTAACGTCCGAAGTGAAGGTCAAGGTGGATATAAACCTTGACGGTGAGGGTCTGTTTGAGATCGATACCGGCATACCGTTCTTTAACCACATGCTTTCCCAGTTCGCGAAACACGGCTATTTCGACCTTAAAATAAGCGCGCTCGGGGACCTCGACGTGGATTTTCACCACACGGTAGAGGACGTCGGGCTCGCGCTCGGGGACGCGTTTCAGAAGGCGCTCGGCGACAAGAAATCAATCAGGAGGTTCGGCGAGGCTTTCGTGCCTTTCGACGAAACGCTCGCCTTCGCGTCGGTCGACTTGAGCGGGAGACCATACCTGGTGTATAAGGTGAAGGTGCCCAAAAGCAAGGTGGGGGAATTCGACCTCGAGCTGGGGGAGGAATTCTTCAAGTCGTTCTCCAACACCCTCATGTGCAACCTGCACATAGAGCTTAAATACGGTGACAACCTCCACCATATGATAGAGGCGATTTTCAAGGCGGTCGGCCGCGCGCTCGACAACGCTTCGAGAATCGACCCCAGATCGGGCGATATTCCGTCCACTAAAGGGAAACTCTGATCCATGATCGCGATTGTCGATTACGGAATGGGGAATTTGAGGAGCGTGAGCAAGGCGTTCCAGAGCCAGGGTCTTCCGGTAAACGTGACGAGGGACCCTCATGATATTCAAAATGCGGACGGCCTGGTGCTTCCGGGGCAGGGGGCATTCGGGGACTGCGTAAGGAACCTCGAAGAAAACGGGATATTTCATATTATAAAAGAGTTCATCGAATCGGGGAGGCCCTATCTGGGTATCTGCCTCGGCCTGCAGGTGCTGTTTGAGGGGAGCGAAGAATCTCCCGGAGTCGCGGGCCTGGGGCTGCTCGGGGGCAAGGTCGTGAGATTCCCCGCGTTTCAGAAAGAGCGTCTGAAGGTCCCGCACATGGGCTGGAACAGGATCGAGATTAGAAAAAGAGCGGCTCTGCTGGAAGGAATACCCGACGGGAGCTGGTTCTACTTTGTCCATTCCTATTACCCGGTGCCCGAGGACGAGGGCATAATCGCGATAACGACTCAGTACGGGATAGAATTCACGGCCGCGGTGGAGACCGGGAATATATTCGCGTGCCAATTCCACCCCGAGAAGAGCAGCGCGCACGGATTGAGGCTCCTCAGGAATTTCGGGGCGCTCTGCGGAGAGAAGATAAAAACCGCGACGGCTTAATGTGCCGGGTTTTGCGTCCCGGTATTTTGAGCGGGGACGCTGTTCCGGGGCGCCGCCGAAGCGGTATTCCCGTAAATGGCCTTATACGCTCCGTAGCTCCTCAAAATTCTCCTTATATAGTTCCTTGTTTCCTTAAATGGAATCTCTTCTATGAACTCGTCCTTTTCGAGCCCGTAGAAATCCACTTTCCAGTCGGCAGCCCTCTGCGGTCCTGCGTTGTAACTCGCGAGCGCAAGCTCGACGTCCCCGTCAAACTGGTCCAGCACCTGCTTCAGATAATAAATCCCCATTTCGATGTTTATTCTGGGTATAGTCAGCATCTCTGTGGTAAATCCGCTTATGCCTATTTGATTGGCCACTGTTCTAGCCGTAGGTGGAATGAGCTGCATGAGACCGACCGCGTCCGCGGGCGAAACGACATCTTTCTGAAACCTGCTTTCTTCCCTTATGACGGAGTACACGAGCAGCTCGTCGACGCCGTATTTCCTCGCGTACGAGGCTACGATGTCCTTATAGCCCCGTGGAAAAGAGAGGCTGTTAGCCTGGGGTAGACCGATGTCCTGAGCGACCTTTATCGAGTTGTAGTAATCGTCCACTTTCGAGTACAGCAGACTGACGACGACGAATTCCTCCCGGGTGTTCGCGAGGGCCTCCATCTTTTCGATCTCGAGTCTGGCATCCTCGGGCAAGCCGAGCCTGATCAGGTATTCGGCCTTTTCCTTCTTCGCGGCGGCTGAGGGATTGAGCGCCGTCGCTTCGGGACTTACAGTCGGAAAAGAAGGGGTGTGGCCTGTCTTCAGCTGTGCCAGGTACGAGTGGTAAGTCGGGGTTGTCATATCGGCGAGCTCCAGGTACTCGGCCATGGCCTCGTCCTTCCTTCCCTGTTTTTCGAGCGTCTTTGCCTTCCAGTACCTTGAGTTGGCCGCGTTGAATGACGAGGAGGAGTTTGTAAAAGCTGAGAAGCTCGCGAGCGCTTCGGCATACTTCCCCTTTTTGTAGTAGATCCACCCGAGGTTCCAAGCGCCGTCTTCGGTGAACTCGTTTTTAGGGTACGATCTCATCAGGAGGTCGTATGTCTTTATGGCACTTTCGTTGTCGTTGTTGATCTGGTAGAGACGCGCTGCGTTATAAAGCCCCTCGGGTGCGAGCTCGCTTGTCGGGAACAAGGTGTGAATCTCGGAGTAGAGGGCGGAGGCTTCCGCATCGAGGCCCTGTTTTGATTTCAGCTTTCCCCTCCAGAAGAGGGACTCCGGGGAATTAATTCCTCTCAGTTTGCTTTCGGCTTCGTTTAGACTCCCCGCGTTGACCATGGCTATGCCCATCCTTGTTCTCACCTCCGGGCTTTGAGACGAAACCATTTCGTAGTTCTGTACGGCTGATGACCACTTCGAGAGCTCATACAGCTTGTCGGCCCTCTGGAGGTAGTCGGATTCAGACTGCGCGAAAGGAACCCCCTGTGCGGCGCTTATCTGGAGCGCCGCTTTTTCCGCGCTGAAAGATGACTTTGTTTCGGGGAATTCGACCCAGACCTGTTTGTAGGTGCTCGCGGCGTCCGGGTACTTCCCCTGTTTCTCGAGAGCCTGACCGAGGCTTTCCAGGCAGGACGCCTTAAGCTCCCTGTCGCTTTCCTCGGCATAAAGGGACCTGAATATGCGCTCGGCGTTGGCATAATCCCCGGTCTGCATGTAGATGTTCCCGAGCCTTGCGAGCGTCTTTTTCCTCACCCCGCTGTCGGGGTAGCCTGTGATAACCCTGTTGAATTGCAACGATGCGTTAGCGAGGTCGCCCAAGTTCTCATACCCGGCCCCCTGGTAATATATGACATAGTCCGCTATGAGCGGGAGCTCGTTCTCCAGACCGGCGAGCCTCGTGACGCCTTCCTGGAACTGCCCGAGCTGAATAAAACAGTATCCCTTTTTGAACCTGTCTTCAGGGTCCGTTTTCGCTTGAAGGTAAATTTCAGACTGGCAGTTTATCTGCGCCAGGGACGACGAATTCAAAGCGAGGACTATAAACATCGCGACCATGCATATGCCCGCCGCGTACAATAGTATGGGAGGCTTCATGTCGTTGCCGTTTCTATGACCCGTAGGCGTCTTCAGCACCTCTACCTCCCTCTTTTTTGCGGATCGAGGAAATCCCTCATCCCCTCTCCGAATAGGTTAAATGAAAATGCCGTAATGAAAATAGCCAGGCTGGGGAACAATATGAGATGGGGGAAGGTCCTCATCCCCTGCCATCCCGTGCTCGCGAGCGTCCCCCAGCTTGACTCAGGGGGAGCGATGCCGAGACCTAAAAAGCTCAGAGTGGATTCGGCGAGTATGGCGTATGGGACCGCGAACGTGAGAGTTATTATCAGGGGGCTCAAGATATTGGGAATAATGTGGCGGCCCAGTATTCTTGAAGGCGATGCCCCAAGGCTCTTCGCGGACTGGACGAATTCGACCCCTTTGAGCTGAAGCACGCTCCCCCTCACTATCCTCGCTACCCGCATCCAGGCGGTGAGGCCGAGCGCGAGAACAATTCCCAGGACGCCCCGTCCTATAACGAGTGTAATAAGCACGATGAGCAGAAGGTCGGGAAGTGAATAGAAGATGTCGACGAGCCTCATCATCATCTCGTCGGTAGTCCCGCCCCTGTATCCTGAGACCGCGCCGTAAATCGTCCCTATTATCAGGGCTATCAGCGCTGTGCCGAGGGCGACGGTTATCGACACCCTCGATCCGTATATTATCCTGCTCAGGAGGTCTCTGCCCTCTTGATCCGTGCCCATCAGGTGTCGGCTTCCGGGTTTTGCGAGGGTGTTCCTGAAGTCGGTTTCGTCATATTTATAGGGAGCGATGTAGGGCGCGGCGAGGGCGACGCCTATTATCACTGCAATGATCATGGCAGTTACAATTATCTGGATTTTCGCAAGCATTAGCCGTCCGTCTCACTGCGCCGGGACACGCAGATTCCCGATAACTATCGGAGGATCAAATGGATTATCGTAAACGATGCGCTCTTTATTGATGCGCATTGTGTTTGTCGTCTATTATTTGAATCCCGCTTTCCCGCTCTCATTTTTATGATAGGATGCCCTGACCACTGTTTTGATTCCGCCCCGCACGTTGAAGTCCCCGGTGACTTCGGCTCTCAGAGGTTTGCACGCCTCGACCACGTCGTCGAGAATTTTATTCGTGACGTGTTCGTGGAAGGTGCCGACGTCCCGGAAAGAATAGATGTAGAGTTTGAGGGATTTGAGCTCAATGCACAGACGGTCGGGCACGTATTTAATATTGATTGACGCGAAGTCCGGCTGGCCGGTTTTGGGGCATACGCACGTAAATTCCGGACAGGTGATGTCGATTTCGTACTCCCTTCCGGGGTACTGATTCTCGAACGTCTCAAGCTTTTGAGAAGGGCTCTTTTCCATCTTGAGTTATTTAAGAGTGTACCTCGATTTCTATTTCGTATTCGCCTCTGGATTTTTTAATCCTGCTATCCTTATACCCCTGTTTCACAAAGATCATGCCTTTTTTGGATGCGTCTTTTATAGCTCTTTCCACTTTTTTCGCGAGCTCGTGCTTGTTTTGCGCCCTCACAGTCAGAGTTTTAGCAGGCATACGGAAATTCTCCTTTCCCCGGTATTTCTACAGCTGTATTTTATCCAATGGACGCCCGCTATCAAGATACTTGACGGAAAAGGTATAATTATAAATACTTTAAGACCCTGCTGGGGCATAGTATAACGGTAGTACTATGGACTCTGGATCCATCAGTCTAGGTTCGAATCCTAGTGCCCCAGCCAAAAATCTTCTTACGTACCCCCTATATATCTGTGTTCAGGAAAAGCCGGTATTGTATCCGGATCAGTTTTCCGTCGGGCATATGCGGATTGGGACGCGCCGCAGGCAGCTGCTAAAATAGCGTTGCAGGCTAATCCTCAAAAAGATCGGCGGTTTGAGTTAGCGGTATATGATAAGCCTGAGGGCGGCGTTAGCCGCCCACAGGCTTTGTTATATTCGGAGATATGGAGAAGTCAACGCGCGTTCTTGATTATCCGAAGATGTATGTACGCAGTAATATTTACGTCACCTGGCAAGGACCAGGCTGTCACTGCCTACAGATTGGTCGAGCACTACGAAATGAACCCTGCTGTCGAGTCTTACGGCGTCTTCGGAGTTGACGAGCTGCATATCGTAAATCGTACATTTATTCACTGTCAGAACCTGTTCCGCGTCTACGCCCCTGCTTACGACATATTCCCTAACGGAAGCCGTTCTCTTCACGCCGAGGCTGGAAGGTGAGTGCTCGCGCGAGTCGCAATAGGACTCGATTACAATAAACATGTCGGGTTGGTCTTTCATGACCTCAGCATTTTCATCGAGCACGGGCTTTGCGTCGGCTCTTATTTTATAGCTGTCCCGATCGAAGAACACGTCCTTTAGCTCGGGGCTGTATGGGTTAGGGACAGCGGGACCGGACTTCGAGACTGCACCGGGTACTCCGGGGTCAAGCTCCTGCCCGCTGGAAATGGTTTGCAGGTAAGCGGATGAAGCCCCATCTACCATGAATATAATCATAGCGAATGGCATTAAATACTTGAACAATCTATTCCCAAACTCAAATTTTCTATTCATGTCGATATACCTCCTGTAAATTGAGCTGGATAACTGAGAGATAGTAAGGGCAATCCTTATGCCGTTACCGGGATTTAAAAAAGGTTGTGGGATATATGGGTGTTACGCAGCTACATGATAAAACATATCAATATCAATTAAGTATTTGTACTGATCGGTACATACTTGATTGTCCGGGAATATACTGAAGCCGCGTTTGATCGGCGATTGATGTCTGCCGGATTCCGCTTTGTCGGGCGTTGCGGATTTGCAAGTTACCTGCGTAAAACTTTCATGCACGCCTCATCGATGGCCTCGATGTTTACCCTGGCGCTTTCCTTCCAGCTATATTTGCCTGCGGCCGTGCGCGCCTCGCCTGAGTGTTTCCTCAGTTCCTCTCTCGATAATGAAAGCAATTTGAGGATACCCCGCTCGATCTCGCTCACCCTCACTTCGGGGTTCTGAAACGGCATAATGATGCCCCACGGGGCCTTCACCACGCCGCGTGGTCCGTCCGCGTCCGATGAAATAACCATGCACCCGTTTACCATGGCTTCGAGCAGCACGAGTCCGAAGGGCTCGTATACGGAAGGCATGATGAGCGCGTCAGCCGCGGACATCACACGCATCACGTCTTCATGGGGAATATGGCCGAGATCGGCGTACGTAACTTTATCGAGCTGATTGAAGCCCCGAAAGGCGTGGTCGCTGTAAGCGCTGCCATCTGCAGCAAGACCCCCGATTGTCACGAACTCAAGTCTTTCAGCTTCACGGGCGTGTTCCTTATCGATATTTCCCAGCGCGGCCGAAACATAGTCCCATCCTTTTTGAGGGCACGGCCTTCCCACCATGACCAGTCTCAGACGATCGTCTCTTATTGGGAACGGCCAGTAGGAGCCTTGCGAGGGCGCGGGAGATCCGGCGACACAGCACTTCAATTTGCCCTTCGCGCAAGGGTGGTATCGGGCAATGGAATCGGCGTGTCCGGGACTTATAGCGACCATGACGTGGACGGCGTTCATGAACAACGCCTCTATCGCGAGCTTGTGCAGGAGCTCAAGCGCGGGAGGGAGCGGAAGCCTGGAGATAATCGGGGCGCTCCGGCTGAGGAACCTCACGAAAGAAGGCCTGAGCCTCTTCCCGCAAAGGGCGCCGGCTACGGAGGACATCGTGCGCGGGAAATTCTTTCTCCGCAGAGGGTCGTCGGCCAGCTCCAGCCGGAGCATTAATTCCTCGGCAACCAGCCCAAGTGATACGCCCACAACGGGATACCCCCGTTTCCTGAATTCCACGGCGGCGGACGCAGCCATAAATCCATGACACCAGACGGGCACGATATGCCCGATCGAGGCGGCGATCCTAAGCGCGTGCTCCCTAAATGTCGAGAGGGCCAGGTTGTAATTCAGGGGGGAGCTGTATGTCTCGGGATCTACAGCTGGGTTATCGCTCCCTTGAAACGATGTGCGGGGAAACTCGATTCTTTCCACGGATATGCCGTTTTTTTCCTCGAAAGAGGGTTGGTTGGCAAACCGAAATGCCAAGACCTGTATGCGGATACCGGCTTCTTCCGAAACCGCGCGAACGAGTTCAAACAAAAAACTCCCGCCCGGCTCTCTGTCGGAACTGATAACCGGGAATTCATAATTTAAATATAAGATGTCTGCTTTGATCACTGCATCCATAAAAATTTGCCTGGTCTGAGAATGGGATTTTCTTAAAAATCGATGAATTACATAGTATGGATGCGCGTATGATTTGTCAACGGGATTGAAAAACCGGGGTGGAAGGTTTAGCCCGGCGTCGTTACTCGGGATTAATTTTTTCGAGTTCCTGCTTCGCGATAGCGGCTTCGCTCGATTCGGGGAACCTGTCTATGAGGGTTTTGAAAAAGAATTTCGCCCCGTCGGTCCTCCCGATTTTGACGAGAGAAAGTCCCTGCTTGAGGTAAGCGTCTGCAACCTTGCCGTCATTGGGGTACGAGTCGATAAATACTTGATAAGCCAGGATTGCATTCAGATACTGTCCCTCATTATATAGGGCGTCGGCCCGCTGGTAGAGATCGCCGGTTGGGGGAGGGACAGGGGGGGCGTCTTTTCCTGCTTCCCCGGTTTCAAGTTTCGCGGGCGGGGATACGGCCTGTTTCTTTTGGAGGTCGCCCATTTTCATGTACATGTCCGAATAATTCTGCTCAAGGTTCCTTATTCTCGCTTGCTGAATCTCGAGTCTCCGCTGAACGTCGTTTAAATCTCTCGACATCGCTGCGACTTTATTCTCCAGCACATCCTGTCTATTGTTGAGGTCCTGCATGGACCCCGGACCCGCGATGCACCCGGCAAGCAGGCATGAGACAGTTAATATGGAACAAATTGATATCCGCATCTGCGACCCCAGGGAATTCAATTGCCGGAGAGAGTTAAGCAATAAAACGTTTATCACCCCGAGCAAAGAATTATTTGACAATTTATCGTTATTGTCAAAGAATTCAGGGGATTTATTTCTGGCGCACTTTGTTGCTTTGTCCGTTTATCAAGATTTGAGGTGTGATTGATTTTGACGGATCCGGCCTGCCTGTGCAAATACCGACTCACGGGAACCCCTTCTTCCTTGGCTTCATCCTCGTTCTCCGCACCTTCCCGATAGATTCTAATACCCCGGTTCCTTCGATTCTCGTCCACTTTGAATATACGCCAAAGGAAGCCGCCTGTTGGGAAAAACAGGTAGAATTATAACTTAGTTCTACCTCGTAAGGGTTGGGAGAGAATAAAAATTGAAGCTCAGTAAACAGATCAGACTCGGGTTCGGCCTCATGCTGATTCTTATGATTATTATTGGGGGCCTCTTTATATACAACGTCTATAGATTGAACGACGCGGCTTCGAATATTGAAGGGCGATATTCAACTCTCTATAAATTATTCTCGAACCCGGATAATAAAATTGAGCCTGACCCGGGGTTCGGTAAAGAAATAGTCGAACGCGCCGTGACGCTGGTCGATGAGCAGCTCAAGTATAACTACACATATGTATTGATCGTTGTCGGCGCATCTCTCTTGTTCGCGGGAATTATTGCGATACTCTTCCCGGCCAAGATCACAAGACCCATAGAGCGGCTGATAAATGCGACAAAGACCGTGAAGAAGGGGGATTACTCATACAGGATCAAGAGCGTCGGGGAAGCCGACGAGATATCCATACTCGCGGGCTCGTTCAACGAAATGCTTCAGAACATAGAAGACACCCACAGGAGCAATCTCGAACTGCTTGAGCAGACAAAGCGGTTCAACGAGACTTTGAAAGAGAAGGTGGATGAAGCGACGAGCGCGATCAGGGATCAGCAGAACGAGCTTATCAAGTCGGAGCGGCTCGCCACGATCGGAGAATTCGCGGCACGCATAGCGCACGAGATTAAGAACCCGCTTTCGGGGATCACGGTCGCCCTCGAAATCATGAGAAATAAATCGGAAGGCGACGACCAGCAGCAGTCCATATCCGAGGTCTTGAAAGAGGTAAGGAGGCTCGACCGTATCCTGAAAGACCTGCTTCAGCTTTCGATCCCCAAGGAGATGGACTTCAGGAGCGCCGACCCCAACGACATTGTGGAGAGGTCTATTTTGTCGGTGTCTCCGATCGCGGAAGAAAAAGGGGTATCGATAGAAACGAATCTCAATTGCGCCGAGGAATTCAATCTCGACTACGAGAAGTGCCAGCAGGTTATCATTAACCTTTTGATAAACGGAATCGATGCGGTCAAGCCCGGGAACGGAAAGGTGACAGTCGAAACAGACAGCATCGACGGCGAGCTTCACATCAAAGTCGCCGATAACGGTCACGGTATCTCTCCCCGTGATATGGAAAAGGTATTCGAGCCCTTCTATACGAACAAGAAGCAGGGCACGGGGCTCGGGCTTGCGATATCCAAAAGAATTATCGATGCGCACAACGGGGGAATCGCCGTATACAGCGAAGAGGGTAAGGGCTCGACTTTTACGGTAATGATACCAAAGAACGCCGGAGAAAAGGTTAAGATGTCCGCCTGATGCGCCGGGAAGCGCAATCGGAAATTAAAAGCTGTTTTGGTATCTCGAATTGAGGAGTAAGTAGTGAGTCAGACTATTTTAATAATCGATGACGAAGACTTCCTTTGTAAAAAATTGAGCGAGAGTCTCTCGGAGGAGGGTTTTCTCGTAAGCACCGCCAATGACGGGGAGACGGGGCTTCTTCTGGCCAGGAGGGACAACCCCGACCTGATCCTGCTCGACCTGAGGCTCCCGGACATGGACGGGATCGAGGCCTTGGGGCAGATAAACAATATGGAACCGAGGCCCGTAACGATACTCATGAGCGGGCACGGTAACGTGGATATGGCGGTCTCCGCGATTAAAAAGGGCGCGTATGATTTCATTGAGAAACCATTCTCAATAGACAAACTCAGGATAATAGTGAAGAACGCTCTCGTTAACGTCGGGCTTAAAAGAAATCTCGACACGAGACTCAAGAGCGAGCAGAAGCAGTACGGATTCCATGCGCTTATCGGAAAGAGCGCGGCGGTGCGGAATATCATAGAGTTATTTGAAAAACTCGTCACGACAGACCCAAAAACGATTCTTATAAGCGGTGAAAGCGGGACGGGCAAGGGACTCGCCGCGAAGGTGCTCCATCACAACGGCGTGAGGGCGGAGAAACCCATCATAGAGCTCAACTGCGCGGCGATACCGGAGACGCTTCTCGAGAGTGAATTATTCGGACACGAGGCGGGCGCTTTCACGGACGCGAAGAAGATGAAGACCGGCATACTGGAGGACGCGGACGGCGGGACTATTTTCCTCGACGAGATCGGGGACATGAGTCCGTCTCTTCAAGCGAAGCTGGTGAAGGCGGTGGAGGAGAGGACGTTCAGGAGAATCGGAGGGAAGAGGGACATTAAGGTAGACGTGAGAGTCGTCGCCGCGACGAACAAGGACCTCAAAGAACTCGTCGAAAAGAATCTCTTCAGGGAGGACCTGTACCACAGGCTCAATGTAATTAATTTTGAAATGCCGACCCTGAGGGAGCGGAGAGAGGACATCCCGCTCCTCACGGAGCATTTTATCGGTTACTTCAATATGGATTTTAACAAAAACATAAAGCACGTACCGGAAGAGGTTGAAAATGCGTTTATGAGCTACCAGTGGCCGGGCAACGTACGCGAGCTTCGCAGTACTATAGAGAGGGCGGTTCTGCTTAGCGAGGGCGATACACTCAATCCCAAGTACGTGCAGATAGACGGGCAGAGCAAGGGAGTCAAGATCCAGGGCGACGAGCATAAGATGATTTTCGAGCTCGACATGGACAAACTCACTCTCGAAGCCGTGGAGGAAATGGTCATTAAAAAGGCGCTTGAGCTCAACAACTGGAATCAAACGAAGGCCGCCGAAATGCTCGGCGTAACGAGGCAGGTGCTTAGAAACAGGATGATCAAGATGGACCTGCTTAATTGATTTAACAAACCTCTTAGCCCATGAACACGACAATCAGCCCGAAATAAAACAGCCTCCGGACTTACTGATTTATCCCGCAATCACTGCTTTGAGGTTTTTGGGAAAAAATTGTAATATGTCCATGTGTGCGTGCGCCGGTTTCCGTTTAGCGCTGGACAAAGGAGAATGAAATGATGGAGATAATTTCGTGGATCATATTCGGTCTCGTTGCAGGCGCGGTAGCGAAGATGCTTATGCCCGGTAAAGACCCGGGCGGTTTTATCGGCACTATCGTGATCGGCGTGGTCGGGGCGTTCGTCGGGGGGCTTATCGCTAAAATGCCTATGTTCGGGCAGGTTCAGGTCGCGCCCGGCTTCAATATAAAGAGTTTCTTGTTTGCGGTAGGCGGCTCGATAATATTGCTCCTCGTATACCGCTTCGTGAAGGGCAAGGGTTGATCGGGACGGACGGGTTTTAGGAAAGCGAAATCCTCCCAAACCCTCCTTTACAAAAGGAGGGAATTGAAAGATAAGACGAGATTGCCGCACTCTGCTTCGCGACGCTCGCAATGACAAGAAGAGGAAGGGTGGATGAAAAGATCATGCCGAGATTAGAAAAAGTCGTCCGGTTCCTGGGCGATTATCTCAAAACAGAAGATGTTAAGGACTCCTCATGGAACGGCCTACAGTTTGAAGGGAAGGCCGCGGTGAAGAAGGCGGCCTTCGCCGTAGATGCAGGGGTCGAATCCTTCAAGATGGCAGCCGAAGAAAATGCGGACCTGCTCATAGTCCATCACGGCCATTTCTGGGAATTCCGTAACCCCTCCATTACAGGCTGGGCGAAGGAAAGGATCAAAATTTTATTCGAGAACGATATTTCACTTTACGTAAGTCATAATCCGCTCGACCGCCATAGAGAGGTCGGCCATAATGCCGAGCTTCTGAAACTTCTGGGCGCAAGGATAACGGACGAATTTTTCCTTTATCACGGGAAGAATATAGGCTGGATAGGGGATTGCGGAGAGGGGATCGCGCTTAAGGAGATCGAGGAGAAGCTCAACCGGGAGTTAAACACGGTGTGCAGGGTCCTCCCGTTCGGCGGGAAAAAGATAAGGACGATAGCCGTCTGCAGCGGAGGGGGGAGCTATAGCGGGTTTTATAACGCGCTTGACGCGGGGGTCGATCTATATATCACGGGGGACGCGGTCGAGATATACCACACGGCTAAGGATGCCGGAATGAACGTAATATTCGCGGGACACCATGCGACAGAAACGATGGGTTTAAGGGCCCTTTCCCGGATTATACAAAAGAAGTTTGAAATTGAGACGGTTTTCATCGACCTGCCGACAGGTTTATAGGATATTACGCGCCCGTACTCCTCCCCCTTCCGCATGCCCTTGTTTCGATTGACAAAACATGCTCCAAGTCTTAGACTAATTTGAGTTTGAGGAGGCGTACGAGATGGGCAGCGACAACATGGTGAAGATATTCGATACGACCTTAAGGGACGGAGAGCAGGCCCCGGGCTGCGGTATGACCGCTGAAGAGAAGCTCAGGGTAGCTCACCAGCTCGAGAAGCTCGGCGTCGATGTCATCGAAGCCGGGTTTCCCATTTCTTCCGAGGGCGATTTCGAGTCCGTCAAAGTCATAGCGGAGAAGATACGCGGGTGCGAGATAGCGGGTCTCTGCAGGGCAAACTTCAATGACATAGACAGGGGCTGGGAAGCGGTCAGGAACGCCGAGTACCCGAGGATACATACCTTTATCGCCACCTCGGATATACATCTGAAACATAAGCTCAGGAAATCGAGGGACGAGGTGCTCGAGATCATCAGCACCGCGGTCAAACACGCCAGGCACTATACGGAGAACGTGGAATTCTCGTGCGAGGACGCGACCAGGACTGATCTGGATTACCTCTGCCGTGCGGTGGATGTAGCAGTAAGGTCTGGCGCCAGGATCATAAACATCCCGGACACTGTCGGATATACGGTCCCCGAGGAGTTTTCGTACATCATACGGACGCTTAAGGAAAAAGTTCCGGGCCTCGATGATATTATTCTCAGCGTACACTGCCATAACGACCTCGGTCTTGCGGTCGCGAACTCTATCGCCGCGATCAGGGAAGGGGCGAGGCAAGTCGAATGCACGATCAACGGTCTCGGAGAGAGGGCCGGGAACGCCTCGCTCGAAGAGATAGTAATGGGGCTCAAGGTCAGGAACGACCGTAACCCCTTCAAGACGAGAATCAACACGGAGCAGCTGTACCCGACGAGCAGGCTGGTATCCCAGGTGACGGGTGTGAACGTCCAGCCGAATAAGGCGATAGTCGGGGCAAACGCCTTCGCTCACGAAGCGGGCATACATCAGGACGGCGTGCTCAAGGATAGGATCACTTACGAAATCATGGACCCGGAAGAGGTAGGAATTCCCTCGAATAAGCTTATCCTCGGAAAGCACTCGGGACGGCATGCTTTTAAGGACCGTCTCGAGGACTACGGGTATTTCCTCGACGATAAGGCCTTCGAGAGCGCGTTTAGAAAGTTCAAGGATCTGGCGGACAAAAAGAAATACGTATTCGACGAGGACATCGAAGCCCTGATCAGCGAGGAGTTCGTCCGCTCGTCTGATTTTTACAAACTCATTTCCGCAAACTATTCGGGCGGGTCCGACATGCAGCCCGTCGTGACCGTGAAGCTGCTGATAGACGGTAAGGAAGTTACAATCTCCGAGAGCGGGGACGGCCCCGTGGACGCTGCCTATCAGGCCGTATCCAAAGCCACCGGACTCAATCCTACCCTGGAGAACTACGTCGTCGCCTCTATAACCGAGGGGATAGACGCACAGGGGGAGGTTACGGTAAGGGTTGAAGACGAAGGGGTCATTACCCAGGGCCAGGGATCTAACACGGATATAGTGGTTGCGAGCGTGAAGGCATACGTAAACGCGCTTAACAAGCTCCGCTGGCGGAAAGAGCATCCGAAGAGGGTTACAACTCAGGGGATGTAAAGCCCTAAAATCCCTCACAATCTGATTTCCCGAAACTAATTCGACGGACATGCTATATACTTACGTGGAGTTATGGCATTTCCCACGAAAACAATCGAGAATTTCGTAAAAGCGGGCTACCCGATCATCTATCTCGTCTCGTCGGAGGAGGAGAGGGTCGAGAATTCTATCAAATCGATAGGGAAGAACATCTACGGGGATGCCGGTAAATTCTCGGTGTGGTCTTGCACCGAGGGTTTCAGAGACGGCTCGGAAAACCTGGTTAAAGCCCTTGATAAGGCAGTGGAGGAGCAATCAAAGGGCTTTTATTTGTTTAAGGATGTACATTATTTTCTCGACGATCCGAGGATTCTGAGAAAACTGAAAGACGCCTATCAAAGATTAAGAAAATCACCGAAGACAATTTTTATTCTATCTCATTCCGTTTCGATTCCGCTCGAGCTTGAGAAGGAAATGGCAGTAATTGATATCGACCTCCCCGACAGATCGGAGACCGGCAAGATCTTCGACTTCATTATAAAGACGTACACGCCCGAGAGCGCGCAGAGTTCCATGAAGCCGTTTTTCAGGGAAGCGGCTATCAATGCGCTGCAGGGACTGGGCGCGCTCGAGATGGAGCTCGCGCTCAGGAGGACCTTCGTTGGGAGGGAGGAGCTCGGCGAGGACGCTGTCGACGCGCTCCTAGAGGAGAAGGCGCAGCTCGTGAGGAAATCGGGCACGCTCGATTTCGTAAGGAGCAGGGTGGATATAGACAAGGTCGGCGGACTCGAAAATATCAAGGAATGGCTCAAAGTGAGGCAGCTCGCCTTTTCGAGCGAGGCGAAGGAATTCGGACTCGACACGCCCAAGGGGATTCTGCTCATGGGTATAAGCGGGTGCGGGAAGAGCCTCTGCGCGAAAGCCATAGCCACCGCCTGGAACCTGCCGCTGCTCAGGCTCGACCTTAACCAGGTCTACAGCGAGTCGTTCGGGAGCCCGGAGGAGGCGTTCAGGAAGTCGATAAAGACTGTTGAAGCGACCGCCCCCTGCGTGCTCTGGATCGACGAGATAGAGGCGGGCATCACCAGGAGCGGGGAGAAGTCGGGGGACAGCCCTACGTCGAGGATCTTCGGGTACTTCCTCACATGGATGCAGGAAAAGGCGTATCCGGTTTTCGTTACGGCGACCGCGAACCAGATAGATTTGCTTCCGCCTGAAATTCTCCGGAAGGGGAGGTTCGACGAAATATTCTTTATCACGCTGCCGAATCCGAAAGAGAGACGCGAGATATTCAGAATCCACCTCCAGAACCGCGGGAAGAACCCCGACGGCTTTGACCTCGATTCGCTCGCCAAGAACACGGAGGGCCTCAGCGGGGCCGAGATAGAGCAGGCAGTAATATCCGCGCTCTTCGAGTCCTATTCGAAGGGGAAGGAGCTCGACGACAGGGAGCTTATAATCGCCTCTTCCTCGATCGTGCCCCTCTCGACGACGATGAGGGAGGAGATATCGAAGCTCGAGCGCTGGGCTTCGAACAGGGCGGTGAAGGCGTCCCGGTGATTTTTCAGATGTTTCTTTCCAGTTGCAAAAAATTCATATAAAATCCATACCAATCACAGACGTGGGGATGTAGCTCAGCTTGGGAGAGCGCCGCGTTCGCAACGCGGAGGTCGCGGGTTCGATTCCCGTCATCTCCACCAGTGTTTACAAACAGCTCGGCGGGGAAACGGGCTGTCCGGAATGTTGCGGACGAAAAGACCGCGGAAATATACGAAGAAAATTTCGTCTCGACGCCCGGACTCATCCACTCGATTTCATCAGGTCGGATTCAGGCTTCCCAGCTTTTCCTTTTGTTTCTCCGGTTTGGCGATTGTCCCGTCGACAGCTTTTAAAATATCCCGGAGACGCTTCTTGACCACTTCGATATCGATGTTTCCCCCGGCATACAGCGAAGCGTCCAGGTCGGAAAAAACCCGTTCTATTTCGAGCGCGTCGGTTTGTACGCCGCGCTTTCTCAGGATTGAAAGCATGTTCTGAAACGTCGCGTTTCGTGGTGTTTCCCAATGCTGGGAGGCATAGGTCTGGAGAAAGCTCCGCAACTCCCCTGGTGATTTGCACCTACTTATCTCGCCTGCCGATAATTTGTACCGATTGGCGCCCGCGTATGGGCCTACTGTGGTCTTATCGTAGTTGTCCGGTCTCTCGGTCTTCTGCGAGGAGAGCTTGCGGAACAAATAATAAACCGCGCACGCCAATATAATGACGGTCAGACTCAGCGCAGCCAGAATAGCATATAGCACCGTTCGAGCGGTCCCTTCGCCGACTACTTTTTCCGTTGGAAGGGATGAGGGGTCACGCTCATCGATTTTTGCACCCTCTGACTTTTGCGCCTGTGAGGAGCTCACACTCTCCTTCTTATCTCCGTCCCCGGATAGCCCGGGCATAACGTTAACTGTTATAGCAGGCGACGTGGCATAGGAGATTTTATTATTTGTCACATCCCACCAGGCCACTTTGATTTCCGGCAGAGTGAATTTGCCGCTTTTCTGCGGGATCAACGAATAACTTTCCTCGCGCCAGCCGGTTATCGTATTACTATCCTTGTTAAAGCTTTCTCCCGTCACCGGTTTGTCAGCATAAATTCTGAACGAGCCGTCCGGAGCAATCCGGCTCTCCAGATCGGGCAGATTTGCGCCGAGGGTCCCCTGGGCGACGAGCTTGATTTTGCGCGTTAACGGCTCTCCCACTTTAGCGCCCTCAGGGTTTTGGAGGACATCGGATATTTCCAATGATTTCAACGGCAGCCACGGATCCATCTGCGCTGCCGGCGGTTTGACGTCAAGAGTGATCTCCTGACCTGATACGACAAAAGGTACGAAGGAAGAAAAACCCGGAAACTTTCCGAGATCGTCGAATATGCCTGAATCACGCATGCGTCTGCCAAAAAAATCACTCGGCTGCCTGTCCGACTCGACCTGGCCCTGAAAAACATAAGCGGGAATATTGACCGTGCCCGATTGCATGGGAGTGATCAGATAACGCACTTCAATAGCCTTAACCCGCTCCCCCTGCAATACCTCGTCGTATATCTTCGCATCGCCCTGTTTTTTCACAATCGCCCCTTCGACATTAAATTCAGGGACGCTGACGTCGCTTACGCTCCTGCGGGCAATCAGCTTGACCGTAAATAAAACCGGCTCGTTCTGGTAAGGATGAGCGTTATTGACATTCGTGGTAACAATAAGGGCGTCGCCGCCGGTCGCCCCTTCCTGCGACAACCCGGCTGATTTAGTAACGCTTATATCGATGGGCTGAGATTGCAGCGGGCCGTCGTCCGTTTGTATGGAGAGGGCCGGAATTTTTATGTCGCCGGATTTCTTGGGTATCAGTACAAGCTGCCAGTTAATACTGGAGGTAATACTGGTATTGATGATAGTGGTCTGTCGAGACTGCCCTTGGGAGTAGGTAGTAAAGGCTTCCTCCAGAGGACCGAGGTCCGGGCTCCCGTTCGGCGACGCGCCGGACAGGGAAAGCTCGAGCGTCAGACTTTCTCCCGGAGCGAGCTGCGTGCGGTCGACGCTGGCCGTAAAAGAACCTGCAAGAGCCGCCTCCATGCTGAACGGCAGGAAAACTAAAATTAGTGCAAACAGTCTTACATATTTCACCATGGATTCTCACCTTCTTTAGCCTTGTAGCGCTGCGATTCGATATAAAATTTATTTTTCAGGAACAACTCCGCATCATTTTCAATTCGGTTGAGCCACTGATCCGCATTGATGTCCTTCTGTGTTCTGGCCGTTTGTTCTTGCGCTTCGGGACTGTATTGCATCTGGTCTTTCTCGGCGTCGAATTTCGAATCAGGCTGTCCGGTACGTTCATTACCCGGCTCCTCGGCTCGCTGCTCGCCGTGTTCGGTGTCCTGACCCTCTTTATTTTCCTCCGCCTGTTGAGCTTTATTCTGCTCCCCCTGCTTACCGGAAGACTCCTCTCCCCGGCGCTTTTGTTCTTCACTGTTTTTATCGTTGTTCTTACTGTCGGCCTCTCCTTGGCTGTTTTGCTCATTCGGTTGGTTTCGCGCCTGATTATTCTGCGAGCTGTCCTGATTTTCTTTGTTATCTTGAGAGCCTTGTTGCTGCTGGTCGTTTTGGCCTTTTTGATCCTGCTGCCGGTTTTGCGCCTGATTATTCTGCGGGCTATTCTGATTTTCTTTGCTATCCTGAGAGCCCTGTTGTTGCTGGTTGTTTTGGTCCTTTTGATGCTGATTGTTCTGCTGCCGCTTTTCAAGAAGCTGTTTAGCAATTTCCAGATTATGCTGCGCGTCCGTGTGATCGGGGTTCGATTTTAAGATATCTTCATAAGTCTTGACAGCGTCCTCTATCCGGCCGCTCATGAGCTGGGCATTGCCCAGGTTATAGCGCGCGTCTGTCCTTATCTCAGGGCGGTCCGCCGCCTGAAAGGATTCGGCCGCCGCTTTATAATTCCCTGACTTGTATTGTGACACGCCCTTGCGGTAGGGGTCGTCAAACTCTTTGACGGCCTTGTCATACTGTCCTTCTTTCACGTACTTTTCACCCTGCTGTTCCTTGTTCAGGAACAGGCTGTCCCAGTCAAAAGCATGCGCTTGTGCGGACTGTGTGAGAATAAGGGCCGCAATCACGACCGGGAACGCCGCGTTACGACGGAACCAGGGAAGGATCAGAAGAGCAAATGGGAGCAGGAATACGTAAAACCGTTCTTCCCAATATCGCGTTGTTTTCTCCGCCCCCGGTTTTGATGCCGAAACGCTTTGTATTCCGGAAAGAAGCGTTTGCGTGTCGTCGCCCAGATAGCCGGCTTGCTCATAGAATCCTCCGCCGTCGCCGGCAACGCGTTTTAATCGGCTCTCTTCGAGACGGGAAAAAACCAGTGTGCCGTCTTGTTTGATGTAGCCGCCTTTACCGTCCGGTATGGGCACACCCTGCGCGGTCCCCGTGCCCATAACGTAGATTCGCACACCCTGTGATCTGAGAGCTTGTTCCGCCTGCAGTATGGTGGCATCGCCGTCATCAAAACCGCCGTCACTTAATATCAGAACATTTTTTTCATCGCCCGTTTCCGTCTTCAACATCTGTCCGGCCATTTCCAGAGCAGGGGCGAGATAGCTTCCCTGTACATAAACCAGGTCGGTCTTCATATAGGGCAGAAGGCGGTTTAGGGTCTCCTTGTCGTCTGTGAGCGGAGTAATCAAATGGGGCACGGTGTCAAAGGCGATCAGACCCACTCTCGTGCCTTGAGAGGCCTTCAGAATGTCCTCTATTTCCTGCCGGGCGCGGGCAAGGCGGGAAGGCTTGATATCCTGTGCGTCCATGGATCTCGATAAGTCGAGCAAGATGAGGAGATCACGGGCGGGGGCGAATGCTTTGACCTCGGTATAGTCCCAGCGGGGCCCGGCTAACGCCAGCAGGCCGCATGCCCAGATGAGAGACCATGCCAGCAGGGCCGGCCATGTATGCCTTTGTTTCTTTCCGGCCTTCTCTTCTTCTGCCAGCAGGTGGGGCAGCAGGTGAGCATCAGCAAAATCCTTTAATCTCCCCGCCGTCCGGACACCCCGGCGATAAAAAAGGATATACGATAACCAGATAAGCGGCACAAGGGCCAGGCCCCATAGCCAGACGGGTTCGGCAAAATGGAAAGGGGCGGGAAGAAAATCAAAATCCATATTGTCTCCTTCCGGCCCGCCGCGAGAGGAGCGGCAGCAGGGCTATCAACGCTAATAAGCCGAGCCCCGGGGCGAGCGGATAACGGTATAGCGGGGTACGGATTAGATATTGCCGTGTTTCACCTTTACTTTTTTCCAGCTTGTTTATCTGCTTGTACACTTCCTGCAGAGCGTTCGAATCAGCGGCGCGGAAATAGCTCCCGTCCGTAGTATCGGCTATTTGCCGAAGCAATTTTTCATCAAGACTGGTTTGCACCATGACTACCCGCCCGTACCGATCGGGGTAGGGAACAAGACCCTTGCGGCCTATGCCAATCGTATAAATCCTGATGCCGTAATCCTTGGCCAGCTTGGCGGCTTGAAGCGGCGGAATGGAACTGGCCGTGTCTTCGCCGTCTGTCAGCAGTATGATAATCCGGGATTTTTCGGGCCTGTCGCGCAAGCCCTTAACTGCGAGCCCAATAGCGTCGCCAATAGCCGTTCCGTCCCCGGCCATGCTTATGACCGTTTCGTCGAGCATTTTGCTCACCGCATGCGTATCCTGCGTGAGCGGGGCGTATTGATAGGCGTGATCACCAAACAGGACGAGTCCTATGCGGTCGTTTTTCCTGTCCTCGACGAAATTCCCGACCACCCTCTTTGCCACGTCCAGCCTGTCGACGCGCTCGCTGCCTTCCGAGAAATCGAGCGCGCGCATGGAACCGGAAAGATCAACCGCGAGCATGATATCGTACCCCTGATTTTCGACTTCGGTCAGCTGGTCCACGGTCTCGGGCCGCATTAACGCCAGCACGAGACAAAGCCAGAGTAAGGAGAGAAGAATTATAAACAGACGGCCCGACTTCGCGCCCTCGGGAGAGAATGCGGCAAAGGAGTTCTTCAGAACCTCCATGTGGGGGAAACGTAAAATCGGCAAAGATGCTTTACGCTGCACCGCGGGAAGCAACAGCCTCACGGCAAGCGGCAAAATAAGCAGCAATCCCATCCATGGCCACGCGAATTTGAACATCTTATTTCATCCACCTTTCCGCGGCGTCCAGCAGGGCGCCCCAGTTTCGAACCTCGGGGACCCCGTCTTCCGGCAAGTAGGGAGCTTCTATCAACAGGGCGCCCTCCTTATCCCAGCTGAAACCGCCGGGATCGTTTTTCGTCAGCCATATAAGCCAGTTTTTGCCTTGCAGCCCGGCGCACGCATTGCGTCCATAACGCTTGATCGCGAGGCCGCGCAGCAAGCCCGACAATGCGGCTGCCCGTTGTTTGAAGCTCTTGTTTTCATTCCGGCGCAGCTCTAAAAACACATTGCGTATTTCAGCCCGCCAGCTCCTTTCATAAGCCAGCTTGCGGCGGCGCAGGATCAAAAAGATCACGGCCGGTATGATCACGACGACGGGTGCAAGCCACCAGCCCGGCGCAGGCGGCCACCAGCTCACGGGGTCGATTCCCCTGATGTCCTTAAGCTGCGAAAGCAGGTCGTCCATTGCCGCCTCCTTTACTGCCGAGCCTCTTCAGACCGTTTGCCAGATCGAAGTAAGCGTCGCCCTCCGTTGTCAGAGACAGATAACCCAGCCCGAGAGAGTTGACTGTATTTTCAAGCAACTTGCGGTTCTCAGCCCAGAGCCGTTCATAGGCTCTACCGCCTTTTTTATCGGATGTATCAATGGTTACGGTTTCATTATTCCTGTCTTTGAAGATCAAGGGACCCACCGGCGGCAGATATTTGTCTGCGGGGTCGTTCACCGCAACAAGAACCACGTCGGCCTTACGGTGCAGATCGCTAATCCTCTTTTTCAGATTAGCCGTGATCGATATGAAATCGCTGATGATGAAGAATAGTCCGCCCGACGGAACAGCTTTATTCAGATATCGCAAATGATCTTCCAGCTGAACGGGATCGCTGTGATAATCCCCCCGGTCGCAAAGCTGTTTCAGGATGCGCCAGAGCGAGCGGCGCGTACGCACGGGGTCAAGGAACATCATGCCATCCGGCACGTTACCGAAAAAGGAGCCCCCGACCCGGTTGTTTTCCCGGCTCGCCGCCCAACCTAAGAGCGCCGCTGCCTCTGCCGCCCGTATGGATTTGAAGGTCCCGCGCGTTCCAAAACGCATCGTGTGGTTTACATCCGTGCAGATCAGAACGCTCCGCTCGCGCTCCTCGGTAAAGAGCTTTATGTGCGGCCTGCCGGTGCGCGCGGTTACCCGCCAATCGATATTCCGGACATCATCTCCCTGCGCATAATCCCGCACTTCTTCGAAATCCAGCCCCTTCCCGCGAAAAGGGGAGCGGTGGTCACCGGATACGATAGAGCGCACCCTGCGCTGCGACATCAGATTCAGATTCGACGCCCTGTATCCCAGCTTCAGCAGTGTTTCGAACTCAGGATAAAGCATTGTTGTCTCCGTTACGGTATGGCCACGACTTCCAGAAGGTGTGCAATGATTTGATCCCGTGAAACGCCTTCTGCTTCGGCCTCAAATGTCGGAATAATTCGGTGCCGCATGATATTGGATGCGACCTCCTGAATATGATGCGGGAAGACGTAGCTATCGCCCTGAAGCCATGCCATCGCCTTTGCGCAGTGAACAATGCCCAGCGTGGCTCGCGGCGAAGCCCCGTATTGAATCCATTGAGAGAGCTTTTCGCTGTATTTTTCCGGCTGGCGGCTGGCGCTTACCAAAGAAACGGTGTAGTCCTTGAGCTTGTCGTCCATGTACAGGGCCGCCACTTCTTTCCGGGCCTTGAAAATATCGTCCTGTTTAATGGCGGGGGCAGGCGCAGTCATTGTGCCTTTCTGTTTTTCCAGCGCCTCGTCGAGCCTTAGAATTTCGAGTTCTTCTTCGTGATTCGGATAGTCGAGAACCACGTGCATGAGGAAGCGGTCAAGCTGCGCCTCCGGAAGGCTGTAAGTGCCTTCATGCTCAATCGGGTTTTGCGTGGCCAGAACCATATAGAAATCAGGGAGCTTGTAAGTCTTGAGGCCAACCGTGACCTGTTTTTCTTCCATGGCTTCCAGCAGGGCGGACTGCACCTTGGCAGGCGCGCGGTTAATCTCGTCAGCCAGAATCACGTTATTGAAGAGAGGCCCCTTGCGGAAAGAAAACTCGCCCGTCTCCTGTATATATATGTCAGTGCCGATGAGATCGGAAGGCAGCAGGTCGGGGGTAAATTGAATGCGATGGAACTCGCCCTCAAGGGCTTCGGACAACGTCTTCGCCGCCGTGGTCTTTGCCAGCCCGGGCATACCCTCGATAAGCATGTGCCCGTCACAGAGCAGGCAGACAAGCATGCTGCGGATCAAATCTTTTTGTCCTATTATGCGTGCGGCCATAGCGTCCTGAAGTGCAGCCAGCTTGTCAGGTCTTGCGGCCGTACCCTCATTCCTTGCCGTGTTTTCATTATCCATGGTTCTCCCTCGTTCGACTTTATGGTTTTATTAATATTTTTTCCGGTAACTCTGCGATTTCAACAGCTATTTTCTCTTTCCCCCGATATAGTATCCGGTTAAACGAGAGAAATCCGGTATTGATGCGGCCAATGGCCGTAGGCCTGTTCTATGATTGGGATCAAATTCTTGAGCGGTACAAGGCACTTATTGGCGAATATGCCCAGGGTTAGATTCTCAGAATCTCCACGAGTAAATTCAACATGCTAGAGCTAAACGTCAGTTCAAATATTTAGCAGCTTCAGTGGATAAAACGAGCGAGGCACGGCTTAAGTCAGATGGACTGCCCGATTTTATAACCTAACCAGATGCCGGCGACTCCGCCGATAAAAGAAAAAACGATTGCGGAAATTGAGAATATCCCCGCCCCCCATAATTCGGGAACAAGACCTCCTATGGTCGAGCCGACGAATAACCCCATCCAGATAAATGAGCGAGCCATTATATGATCAATAATACTGCCGTATGCCCGCTAAAGGTATTCCTGACTTCAGCATAAACAAATATCAAATCGGCGTGTTATTATCTAACCGGGTTATTTGACTTGAGAAATAAGCCCGGCGGGCGGAGCGCCCCTATCGGTCAATAAAAACTTGTAAAGAATAATGCGAGGGTGAACCCGGCAATGAATATGAAGAATGTACCGTTCGCAAGTCACGAGGTGAGGTGGTTTTTCGACGGAGCGGTTGACTCTCATCCCCTACTTCGAGACTGGTTCAAAATGAGCGCACCGGTTCGGAGGAAGGGCGATTTCGGCCCTCCGGTATGGATGGGGAGGCTCGACGGCAAGCCTGACGTGTATCTGCTCCTCCCGGGGGCGGACGACATGGGCATCAAGTGGCGCGAAGGGAACTTTCAGATCAAGGGACGCTCGGCTTCGCTCGGCGTGCACGAATTTTGCGGGCGTCATCAGGGATCGGTCGAGCGCTGGATCAGGTGGTCTTACGCGAAATTGCCGGACTCATACCATCGGCTGTTCACTGACGGGGATAACAAAGGATTAATTACGGTGGGCGTCAGGAAGACGCGCGCGCTTCGGAAGATTCGGCTCGACACATACAACGGAAGCACAGAGGAGGTCGATCCGAAGGCCTTCATCGACCGCGGTATTAATTTTGAGCTCACGGACCTCGAAGTCGGCGGGAAATCCTACTCCACGGTGGCATTTGAGGCGTACCCGGACGATTCCGCGATGCACGCCGCGTTTACGCGGGCTGTCGAAACCTTCCTCGACGGGTTAGAGGGGGTCGATCTCGGCGTAGAAAATTCGATGTCTTATCCGGCCTGGCTTCTCGGTATCACCACAGGCGGCCGCGGTAGAGGATGAGGGGGCGCGACAAATCGATATAGCAGTTGCTTCCGATAAAGAGTAGGGGCGAGACTCGCCTCACGCTGTCTGGACTTTCTTTTCCCTCTTCGCCATCTCGGACTTGATGTAGGCGTTCGGGTCGTGGTAGATAGCGCCTTCGGGCAGGTATTCCCAGAGGGGGCCGAGGTCCTTTTTAATCATATCTATATAGAACTGCGGAATCTCCCTTGTCTCTCCCTCGAAAAACGCCCTGAACTTCACGTCCTCGTCGAGGAACTTCCTTATCTTGCGGTAATACCGGAGCCTCCCGAAACCCTCCGTGGAAACGGCGCGCATCAGGTTCATCCACCGGGGTACCCGCGTCCTGGTATTCGTGAAGCGGTTATATATCGAGCGCCACGAGTACGAGTACTCCGCGAGTCCGATGATGTTGTCGTAGAATTCGGGCCAGGAATAGTTCTTCGGCTTCACGTTCGATGCGTGGCTGTTGTTAAGGAAATGGAACGGGAATGCGAGAACCCTGTCCTCGCTCTGGTATTCGAGGTTCAAGGGCGCGGCCCTGCCGAACGCCGTGATAAGCGGATATGCGGGGAACGCCGCCGGCGCGAGATCGACGAACCTTTTCGTAAGCTCGAAGGATTCGGCCCCGTTATCGCTGTCGAGCCCGACCACGAAGTTTGTCTGCACGTACGGAATATAGCTCAGTATCTGGTTGACGTGTTCCGAGACGACCTTCACCTTTTCCATCCCCTGCTTTGCCCCGGTCTTGGATTTGTTGCCCATGTCGAACCAGGATTCTATGCCGGGGAGCAGAGCTTTGAAACCGTTCTTTTGGAGGCGTTTCAGGTGGGGCTCCGAAAGCAGCGAAAGACTGCTCTCGGCGATGAAGTCGATGCTGTTAATGGGCACCGCTTCTTCTATTAAGTTCATGTAATCGTCGAAGCGGACCCCGAAGTTTGGGTCGTACCAGCTGACGAGCGGGCGTTTTATCTTGGTCCGTGCGAATCTGAGGTCGTCCTTGATCAGATCGAAGTCGAGCGGCTGATAGGGCTCGCTTGCATCTATGCAGAAGCTGCACGTATAAGGGCAGCCGAGGCTTCCTATCATCGGGACTACCTTGAAGAGGAACGTGGTTTTCTCAAGCGCCTTCGAAATAAATTTCCAGCGCTCCCTGACTCCGGGAAGGTACTTGGGCGAGCTCTTTGCCGATAAATACACGCCGACAGGCCTGTTGGGCCTGCAGTCCCCGAGCACATCGCGGCAGAGCTCCTCGTCCGTGATACCCATCACGTAGTCGAAATACTTTACGGCGTCTTCCGGATAGCACCGGGCATGCGGGCCGCCCAGAACCGTGACGACGCCTTCGCGCCTGTACTTGGCGCTTAGCGCGTAAGCCTGAATCGCGGACTGAGTGAACGCGTTTATGAAGACCATGTCCACGTCTTTAGGCGCGTCCTTGGCCAGATCTTCGAGCCCCGTAAAAATGAAATATTGCACCTCGTGTCCCGCGTCCTCGCTCCATTTGGCGATGACCTGGGGCATTATGCCCATGAAGTTGGCGTGCATTACGCGCGCCCATATAGAGTGGTTGGGGGATTTTGTGATGAAGTCGATTATACCGATTCTGAGTTTTCGCATCGGGCTCCTGATTAAAGCTCACGAGTAGGGTCCGTTCTGGTTTAATCAGGAATGGAATAAATTCAGAATGGTCTACTTACTATTTTATGTAAGAGATCACTTTATATATCGGGGAGATTCTCTAACCTCCCGTTCACTTTATGAAACTATTTATACAATACACGATGGGTTTATGTAAATCAATCGATTTTGCGGATCCCGGTTTGTGCTGGCTCTGGTTTTCGGAACGGGTATTAACGTCGGCAGCGTGGGGGCCGATGGAGCCGAAAGCGAGATCGAGTCCGAGTCCGGGTTAAGGGAGTGGAGGGACGTGAGAATGTTTTGAGCGTATTTAAAAATACTGATTGTAATCGAACTATGATTATTTTATTATAAGCGGGGGGTATTACACGCATGACAACATAAACTATGCATCATGTGGTTATTATGTGAAGCATGAGGCAAAAGGGGGTGGGTGTTATGGGTATTCCAAGATGTAACACGCCTAAGATTAGCAATTATGCTGCCGGCAGCATAATCAGAATTGCAGTAGTGTCCTTTATCTCTATTTTTTTCATGTGCATCTCAAAAGATTATTCCTTAGCTCAAGAGGACTGCACCATTACGCAGGTTACCGATACAGTTGGCGGGGAGTCCGAAGTATGGTTTTTGAACTCGGGCGGGACATTGGGGGGTTTCGATTCCGATTCCGATGTAGACGGAGGTAATCCCGATGGCAGTTTCGAAGCGTATCTGATCGATACGGGTACATTTGTCATAACACAACTGACCGACAGTGTGGGATTGGATAGTTTTCCATTCGATATGTCTGCCGGCGATACTCTTGTCGCACTGTCCTCACAGGCCGATCTGACCGGGGATAACCCTGACGGCAACAGGGAGATATTCCTCTTCGACAGGGGAACGGCGACATTCACTCAGATAACGGATACTACGGGTGAAGATAATATCGTTCCTGTGCTGAACAGCGACGGCACGCTGATCGCATTCGACTCTTCTGCGGATTTAACGGGAGGGAACCCGGACGCCAACAGGGAGATATTTCTGTACGATGCCGGTACGACGACATTCACTCAGCTAACCAATACCGTGGGCGTGAGTAGCCTCGTTCCGGACATAACGCCCGACGGGGCGACTATCGGCTTTCATTCCAATTCGGACTTAACCGGCTCCAACCCTGACGTAAGTTTAGAGGTGTTTCTATTCGATGTGGCCTCTATGACGTTTACACAAATCACGGATGGCGATGATCTGAATAGCGCCACCGCTGCGTTAAGTTCCGACGGCGCGAGAATCGGGCTCAATAGCGATACCGATCCTACAGGAGGGAACCCGGACAATAACCGGGAGATATTCCTGTTCGACTCTAATACGATGCAATTTACACAGGTAACGGATAGTACGGGTGAGAATACCAACTCAGGGCCTTCCATAAGCTCTGACGGCAGCCGTCTCGTATTTACTTCGCGCGCCGATCTGACCGGAGATAATCCCGACGGGAATAGCGAGGTGTTCTTATTTGACACTGATACGGACATAACCACGCAGATAACCGATAGCGTCGGCGGCAGCTTCTCGGCCGCCGTGATAAGCGGCGACGGTACAAGAATACTATTCACTTCGGCTTCGGATATCGAAGGGGGAAACGCCGATGGGAACATAGAGGTATATTTTGCCGACTGCCGCGTTGTAGTCAGCGACGGCAATGACGGTGGCGGATGCGCGCTCGCCGGGGAGGTTTCACCGAGGGATGCGGGGGTTAATGCGGCTATTTTGTCACTGGTTCTGTTCGCGGCCGTTTCAGGGGTTATGAGGAAAAGAAAGCGGAGTCGGCGTAGTCACATATCTTGAATTTGCAAATAAGGCTCCCCGCGGCGGACGGGGCCGCCGCGGGTATGAAAGTTTAAATTATTTCTTATCGTCCGATGTAAATTCGTTTACGACCACATACTGCGGGTATACGAAGCTGCCCTTGGTCCATACAGCCCAGTCCGGGGCTTCCGCCAGCGGCTTTATTTTGTTGAGCGGATGGCCCTCGGGCGCCTTGAACGTTATCTTCGGGTTCTTCATCTCGACTGTGCCCCCGACCCATGGAATGGGATATTTAACAACCTGGTTCACTGTCTTGCCGTCTTTTTCGGTCTGTATCAATCCGAAGTAATTCAGGTGACCCCCGCCGAAGTTCCCGAGCTCGCTGCCGACGTCGGCAGTCGCCTCGATGAGAGGCTGTCCGTCCACGGTCAGGACCGCCGTGAGCTTGCCGTCTTTTACCGTGGTGGTCGTCATGCCATCCTGCGCCGGAATGCCGATCCTTTTCACGTATTCACGCATCGACGGCGAGCTGTTGAAATAGTAAACGAAATATCTCCCGGGATACGTCACGTCGGAATTCATAACGTAGGAGTCCTGGTCTTTGAGCTCGACCGCGAGATAGGTGAGCGTGTAGGCTCCGAATCCAGAGGTCTGGGTCGCGTCGGGCACTGTGTACATATTCATTACGACGTGACCCGCGGGGTTGGGCTCTAGTCCCGGAGGCAGGAGGGCTTTGAGCGTTTCGGGATCGGCCTTGTAGGCCGCCATGAACATCCACGCGCCCGTCACGAGCTGGGGCGCGGGGAGGCTGCCCGCGTCGGCCGCATGGACTTTATAATTACTGCCCAAAGGGGAGAGGGCCAGCGATACAAGAAACAAAGCAATTGAACAGAACTTTGCTAATCTATACATATCTAATCTCCTTTGATGAATGAAGATGGCTGCTGAATGTATATATATTCTTAATATTAATATGAAAAGACGGATTGTTTCAAGGGGTTTTTCGGGAGTCTTATACTGAGCGGAAGGCGCACAAATAACTCGATTTGCGCCGGTATATTAAGCAACTAACGTTTGACCAAGGGAAGGATACATCATGACGAGATTGACACCCTCCAATCCTCCTTTATTCAATCGAAGAAAGGTCAATCCGCTACATCACCTATTGTTATTGATTTTCATGGACATGTCAAGACACTTTATGCGGCAGGTCGAAAGGCCGGGGTAATGCGGTCAGATCCGGAGGGTTTTCAAGGGCGGCAGCCTGTATTATCGGGCCGCTTTTTCGCAGATATAAATGAATGCGGGCGGGATGTTACTCCACACTATCCTGCTCGTTTCCACTTTGTCGAATTTGGCATAGAGTTTCTTTTTAAACCTCCACGCCGAAGGCGCTACGACCCCGAGCACGTACGCGTATGTTAAAAATACGCCCCCGGGCTTTAACACGTCATAAATTGAGTCGAGAATGAGCTGCTGGGTTTCTCCATTGAATATCGACCAGGGGAGGCTGCTTATAATCCTGTCGCAGCCGCTTTCTCCGTGCATTTCAAGGTGCTTCATCACGTTTTCAGCCGAAGACTGGTAAACGATGGCATCAGGGCACTTTCTTTTAGTCGCCTCGACGAAGGCCGAGTTGATCTCCAATGCAAAAAACGTCGTATTGGCGGCCTTTTTCCGCATTATCTTTTCCGTTATCACTCCGGTGCCCGAGCCAAGCTCTATAACAGTGGAAACGTCATTAAGCCCGGCTATGTCCGTCATGTATTCGCATAATTTATCGCTTGAGGGGAGGATCGCCCCCGTCTTAGCGGGATTGATTATGAATTGGGTAAAGAATTTAAGGTTGTATTCTAGCTCAGTATCGGCGCTTGCGTTCTCTCTTCTCATTGTGTGCGATCCCAAACCGCTGCAAGGCCGTTATCAGGGGTATATTAACGTTATGCAACCGTCATTTATAAGCATTTTTTATACATTGATAAACAGAAAAAGTCAATTTTGAAAGTGAATTGGTGTTATGTTACGAAGCTCCTGACTATTTTGACAAATTACCGTTGTATAATTACAATCCCAACTGATTCTCTGAGAATATAGTTACCGTTTTCGATATTTCAATATCCACTAAAGCGGCGGTATTGATGCAGGATGAAATAATTATCGATGTAAAGGATGTTTACAAGTCCTTTGGCCCCAAGGAAGTCCATATGGGGCTCACCTTGTCCATAAAAAAAGGGGAAAACATCACTGTGCTCGGCGGGAGCGGCTCGGGGAAGAGCGTCCTGCTCAAGGAAATCACGGGGCTCCTGAAGCCCGACTCGGGCGATGTTCTTGTGGAAGGCGAAAGCATAATATCGTTAGAAGAGAGCGAGCTCGTTCACGTGAGGAAAAAGATGGGGATGCTGTTTCAGGGCTCCGCTCTTTTCGATTCGCTTACGGTCGAGGAGAACGTCGCTTACCCGCTCAGGGAGAATACGAAACTGCCCGAGAACGAAATCAAGGATATGGTCGCCAAAAACCTCGAGCTCGTCGGGCTGCCGGGTATAGAGGATAAAATGCCTTCCGACCTGAGCGGCGGTATGAAAAAGAGGGTAGGGCTCGCGAGGGCAATGGCGATGAACCCGCAAATTCTTCTCTACGACGAGCCTACGACGGGGCTCGACCCGCCCAACATAAGCAGAATTAACCAGCTGATCAGGGATATGCAGGCGCAGTTCGGAATTACCGCGGTGATCATCACGCACGACGTCAAGAGCGCGTTCGAGATATCGGACAGGTTAGCGTTTCTCCATCACGGGAAGATTATTTTTACCGGGACTGTGGACGAGGCGGACAAATCCGATATAGAGATCCTGAGCGACTTCATTAACGGCAGGATGAGCGGGGCGGACGAATAGTTATATGGTACGGCGGTAAAGAGGTAAGAGCTATTCATAATCGTCCTGGTCGTCGAGCCCTTCGACACGGGTGATCTTCCATCCGCCGAGACCGGACTTTCTGAGCGTGACAGTGATGTTGTCGGGGGATTCGCTGTTTCCTATTAATTTATCGGGGATACCCGATTTGTATCCCGTCACCTCGACGTCCATATTCGCGGCGGCCTCTTTTTCCCCGTACTCATTATTATTGATAACTACCGAGAGGCCGGAGTATGAGGCCTCGACGCTGTCGTACTTTTCAAAAACCTTAATGATGATGTTCTTAACGACGGGGTAACCGGCTCCGTATTCGTCTTTATACTGAACCGAAAAATGCTCCGTAATGCCGTCGTAGTCCCTCTTCCCGGCCGCTTCTATAATCTCGTCGAATAGGGCCTTTATCTCTCCGCTATCGTCCCCGCGCGGAAAGAAATAAAGTATCAGAGCGAGGGCGAGGATTATAAGAAGGAATATATATCTCGACACACCGAAAGGTTACCGTAAGTTCACCGTCTTATCACCGATATACGTTTCGGCGCTTAGCTTCGAGCCTCCGGTCTTGATCGTGACAGCGCCGTCTTTAGAGGTTTCGAGGAGGGTCATACGGGATATTTCTTTCCGTAAAACGGTGTCCTCGTTTGCCTGAGAGGGGTCGAATTCGCCTGTTACCAATAGGCCCGGGGACACCGTCCGGAGGAATACGGGCAGTGCGGCGTCCTTCTCTATATCAGGCATGTAAAGGACCCTGCTCGCAAGTCCCCCTCCGTACGCATCGATTAACGCGGTCATCGCCCCGGCATCGTCCAGGGCTTCCCCCATGAGCAGCGCTTCTTCCCCGTATCTAACCCTGACGGCAAGAGGACGAGGCAGGGACGAGTCCTTGATTACGAAATTCCGTCCCGGTTTTAATATCTCCATTCCGAGCCCGGGACCGAGAGGGACCTCATCGATACCGGCCAGATCTTTCCATTCGACGTTCTTATCCTTAATGGCTTCCCAAAGACCCCCGTCGAGCTTATCTCCGTTTGTAAAAACCCTGGCGACGTTGAAATTCTCAAGCAGATACGAGGCTCCGCTCAAATGGTCCCTATCGGTCGACGTCAGGATCAGGTAGTCGATTTTGTTTACCCCCGAGTGGAGCAAAAATCTGCCGGCTACGTTTCTTTCGATATAACCCTTTCTGTCCAGATTGGAATAACCGCCGTCGATCAGAATGTTCTCACCCCCGGGGAGCTCGATAAAAACGATATTTTTATCTTCGCCGGCGTCGAGGAAATTGACGATCAGGTTGTGCTCTGTCTTCTTTCTAACAACGGGATATGCCGCGCTCAATATGAAGGCAATCGCCAGAAAGGGGAGGCAGTATCTGAATATCCTCTGCTTGCCCGAAAGCAGGACGGAGACGCCCAGGGCGGCGAACAGCACAAGGCTCGGGACGCTCAAGGGGGGAATAGTCAGGGACGAATAGGGAATTTCGAGCAGTTTCCCTATACCGAACACCATCATCCGGATGAAGTGTATGTTGACCGATATCAACGGCTCGGCGATGTGCCCGGAAATTATGAACGCAAGAAAGGAGAGGAGTCCCAGGGGGACTATCAGGAGCTCGACGAGCGGTACCATAATCATATTCGCCGGTATCGATACGACCGGCAGAATCCCGAATGAATTTATTATTAACGGGAAGGTCGCGAACGTAGCGGCGCAAGTGGTTTTTATAAGCGTTGCCGCTTTATCTCTCAGCGTGCCGAACCTGAATGGAAAGTACTTGTGGGCAAGGAGGATACCGAGGACGGCCGCGAACGAGAGCTGGAACGAAAGCTCGAATAGCGACCACGGGTGCCATAACAGAATGATGAACGCCGCGACGCACAGGGTGTTTATCTTGTTCTCGTTTCTCCCGGCGATTATCGCGAGGAAGAAGACGGAAATCATTAAAAAGGCCCTGACCGCGGGCGTGTTAAAACCGGCGACTGCGGTATAGAAGAACAGCGGGAGTATCGTGAGGGCCGCCGCGATTCTTACGACCTTGAACCGGAGCATCAGGTATTGGGAACGCTTGAGCAGCCACTTGATGAGCAGAAAGAGGACTACGGCTATCGCCCCCACATGGAGACCCGATATGGAGAGCACATGAGCGACTCCCGCTTTGGAGAACTCGGCCCTTACGCCGGGCGGGATGCCCCCGTCCTCGCCTATCGTAAGCGCGTTCAGAATCTCGTTCTCCGGGGAGCTAAAATTCTCCCTCACATAGTTTCCGTACTCGAGCCTGAGCCTGTCGAGGGAATATATGACTGGGCTGTAGGATTTATCGCGCCCGAAGGAGATGATGTACTCGTCTCCCTCGACGAACCCGGTCGCGTAGACGCCCTGTCTTTCGTAATACTTTCTCACGTCAAATCCGCCCGGGTTCCGGTAATTATTTATGGGCTTGAGCTTGAGGCCGATTACGCGAATCCGATCTCCGTATGAAACCCCGGGGGCTTCCCCCGCGGTGGATATTATGACCTTTCCCGACACGGGGCTTGAGACCCCGTCTGCTATCGCATACTCGGAGTCTAAAAAGAGTCTCGATCCCGTTTCTTTTTTTTCGGGGGACCTGTAGACGGTCCCTTCGAGGTCGATCTTCGTCCCCGAAAACGATGTAACGCTTACCCCCGGGGAATCAAACGGGCCGGCGCTGAAAAGAAGGCCGATCGGGATAAATATCAGGAACCTGAGAGAGGGAAATAGAAGGGCCGAAATACCCGCGACAGGGGCCAATATAGTGATTGCGAGCCAGGGACTTCCAAGGTACTCGCTCAGGAGGATGCCGGTAATCAATCCAAGTAGAGGGGGGATTATCTTATATCTTGCCGTGAATCCCCGTAAGGTGGCTGTCATTTGCGTTAGCATCTGTTCCCGTGGAGCGTATAGTCCGAGCTGAGATACAGCTATCAATTATATGATGAAGCGGGGACGGTTCACAAATAAAAGTTTGAATTACTTTTTAATGTATGGACTGCGCCGGGAGCTCTATCGCAATGGAGGAATCCGTTTTCGGGAATTGCGGTATATGCGGCGGCTCGGTCTGATGGGCGTCTCCCGGCCTGGGGCCGACCGGAGAACGGTTCAATCCGGGTGTTTTATAATCAATGCGACCGCATAGGACGCTATACCTTCGCCCCGGCCCGTAAAGCCCATGCGGTCGGTGGTGGTGGCCTTGATGCCGAGAGCCGTCTCCGGGATGCCGGAGGCCTGAGAGAGCTTACTCTTTATGGCGGGAACGTGCGGGGCGATCTTCGGTTTTTCGCATACAATCACACTGTCGATGTTCCCGATTTCGTATCCTTTCTTGCTAATAAGCTTCAAAATCTCACTCAGGAACGAGAGGCTCGACATGCCCTTATATTGAGGATCGCTGTCCGGGAAGTGGGTGCCTATGTCTCCCTCCCCCATTGCCCCCAGGAGCGCGTCGCATACGGCATGAGTGAGCACGTCGGCGTCGGAATGTCCCGACAGTCCGAGCTCGAACGGTATCTCCGCGCCGCCCAGTACGAGCTTCCTGCCTTCAGTGAACCTGTGGGCGTCGAACCCGAATCCTATTCTATACATTGATGCGACTCTTTATACGTAGTAATCATAAATAATCATGTCTTTTTTGGAAGGGCCGGGGACGATTTTACCTTGCGCCGCCTATACCTTCTTTCAAAATAAGCTCTCCGAGCCTGAAGTCCTCGGGCGTCGTAATCTTGATGTTATACGGGGAGCCTTTCACGATCTTAACCTTCACGCCGGTCCTCTCCACGAGCAAGGCTTCGTCCGTGCCGGTAAACCCGTCTTCGGACGCCCTGATGAAAGCGTTCTGCAGGACTTCATATCTGAATGCCTGGGGGGTCTGCGCGAACCAGAGAGATTCTCTCGGGACAGTGTTTTCGACGTAGAGGTCGGGCGATGATTTCTTGATGGTATCGTTTGAGGGAAGCGCCGCCAGGGCGGCTCCGCAGACGGATGCCTCTCTTATGACTTCTTCGAGCAGCTCGAGAGTGATAAACGGGCGAACGCCGTCATGAACAACTACGATATCGGGTTTCTCGGACAGGGAGGAAAATCCGTTACGGACGGAGTCCTGTCTTTCGGGTCCCCCCGGTATTACGCTTCTCACCTTTGGGACGCCGAACTTCTCTACCATATCGATTTTTACTGATTCCACCCAGTCGTCGGGCACGACGATCACTATCTCGCCGATTAAGTCCGACACGGCGAATGTTTCGACCGAGTGAAGGAGCAGGGGCTTTCCCCGAAGAGGCATGAACTGCTTCGGAATTTCTTCCCCGAACCTTTTTCCCTGACCGGCCGCCGTAATCACGGCCGAGGCGCGTATATCAGCCACGGTAATCGGAAACCATGTGCTTGCTGTCTTCTTCCTTGACCCTCGAGAATATCATTCTTCCGGTCGGGGTCTGGAGCACGCTGGTAACGGATACTTCGATATGGTCACCCAGGTGTCTCTTGGCTTCATCCACAACGACCATTGTGCCGTCATCGAGATAGCCTATGCCCTGATTCTCTTCCTTGCCTTCTTTGACGACGTGAATGTTCATCGTCTCACCGGGAAGGACCACGGGCTTAAGGGCGTTTGAGAGCTGGTTCAGGTTCATAACCTTCACGTTCTGGAGTCCCGCCACTTTGTTGAGGTTGAAATCGTTCGTGATGATTATGCCCTTGAGTCTCCTCGCCAGCTCTACTAACTTGAGGTCGGCCTCTTTGATGTTCGGGAAATCGTGGTTGGTGATCTTTACAGAGACGTTCGGTATGTCCTTCTGCATCCTCTTGAGCACATCGAGCCCCCTCCGTCCGCGTACACGTTTAATGGGCTCTGAGGAATCCGCTATATGCTGAAGTTCCTTTATTATGAATTTCGGGATTATCATCGTCCCGTTGATAAACCCCGCTTCGGCGACGTCGGCTATTCTGCCGTCTATGATAACGCTGGTATCCAGAATCTTCGTCTCGCTCACGGTTCTCGTATGAACCCGTCGCGCGGTCTGCTGTTCGGTTTCCCTCCCTTTCCTGTAACCTAACGTTATGCCCGTGTAGAAAAGAAAAAGGAAGAAGGCAGCCGAGATATACGAAACGACATCGGGCGGCAGCGCGAAGCCCGACACTACTTCCTTGACGGCCATAAAGGAAAAAGAGGCCGCGACTATCCCAATGACCGCGCCCAGAAACGATTTGGTCGTGTAGTTTCTGAGATTGCGCTCGAGTACCGATACGATACCCGTCGAGATAACTCCCAATAGAACGGCTGCTGCCGAGGCAATTATAAGATCGTAATGTGTATAAGCGATAAAAAACCCAGTTATCGCGCTGAGTATAAAAAATAGTACCTTTGTTTTCATTTCTCCCTCACCGCAATCCCTGCCCCTCTTTTGTGGATTCGGATACGACTAAGTATAAGTAATCGCTAAGTTTTCACAAGTTTATGAAAATTCGCGCCGTTCATGCCATGAAAAAATAATAATCCGTCTTAAACTCGGGCATAGCTTTCGATTACTTAGACCGGAATCCACAAGCGCGGCAGAGATCGTTATTTTATTTGGTTGGCAATCACGACTTGCCGTTATTAACGGTGTCGATTACCTTAACAATCTCATTGACAACTCTTGTATACTTGCTTCTTCCGGTGCCCGGGGGTTTAGCCCTTCCGTCAATACCGACATCGGCAAGGATTTCCCCCGTAGTTTCATCGACCAAAGTGACCCTGACCTGAACGGACATCTTTCCCTTGTCATCAAAACCCCTGAAAACATATTCGCAGTATTTGCAGCCGCGTGTATATCCGCTGACTATACCTTCGACGACAAGGACTCTCTGGCTTTTAGGGCCCTCGAATTTATCCGTACGGCTTATAACCTCAAATTTGTTCTGCGTCCTAAGCGCCTCTGCCACCATGTCGGCGATTTCGGTGCCGGAATCATACGGCACCCATTCCAGATCCGTTTTCCTGAAGTCCGGGATCAGTATGACTTCGTAACTCGAGGACGCAGCCTTGGGCGCTTTGAATACATTTACGTTGATCGGGCCTTTGGCACACCCGAATAATAAGAGGAAATTTAGGATTACAAATGCATATATATATCTGGCCACCATTACCTTCCTCCGTTTTTCGTGGGTTATATTGTATACGATATTGTAATTTGTTAAAGTGCCGTCTTTATTTAGATGGGGCGCTTGAAATCGGGGATTCTCCCTTTCCTCTGATTAAAGAATTAAGGGAGACCCCGGCCCCCTTGCCGCAACCCTTGCCCATCTCCTGACCGCCGGAATAGCCGGTCTTTTCTGCATGTGTTCATCCGCGCTCCGGGGTACTGACGTAGTTTCTTATTAGAAGCCCGGACTTTGCCTGCTTTGGGAACGGTTATCACGCGCAGGAGGCTTCTATTCCATATTTGAGGAGGGGTTATAATGCACAAGGCGGTTTCATACGAGGCTCTCTATGACGGGCTCGATTATGATTCCCCTGATACGGCGGAAGTAGCGGTTCAGTCCGAGGGCCTCGAATTCGATTATTCGGAGGGGGAGGACGAACCCGGCATCGTTCCGGCGACCGGGCGCGACGCGGACGGACCTAAGGACGTTAATCAGGAACTGAGACTCGTAAACGCGTACTTCAAGGATGTGGGCACGGAATCGCTATTAACCCACAGAGAGGAGGTTCAGATCGCCGCCAAGATGAGGGAATGCACGGTACATTCGCTCCGTATAAAGAAAACGATAAGCCGGATACTCGGCAGAAAGCTCAGCGCCGACAAAGAACTGTGCGCGGGCGAGATTAAGTTACTTGCCGATGAATACGCATCGAAGCCGGGATTAACAAAGGAAGAGAGGGGCCGGTTGAGGAAGCTCGTAATGCTGCTCGAAGCTTATATCGGCGCCGAAGGCAGATTAAAGGACAGGTTCATTAAAGCTAACCTCAGGCTCGTAGCCAGCATGGCGAAGAAATACGTCGGCCGCGGCATACCGTTTCTCGATTTGATACAGGAAGGGAACCTGGGCCTTATAAAAGCGGTCGAAAGATTCGACCATACGAGGGGCTACAGGTTTTCGACCTATGCATGCTGGTGGATCAATCAAGGGATGATAAGGGGTATCTTCAACCAGACGAGGACCGTAAAGATACCTGCTTACGTTCTCGAAAAGGCGGGAAAGGTCTGGACGGAGCGCGGGAAATTCGTGGATGAAAAGGGAAGGGAGCCCTACCCCTTCGAGATCGCGGACTCTGTAGAAATGAGCGTGGAGAACGTTAAGCAGATACTGGAATCCGGTAACGGGGTCAATACGGTCAGGCTCGATTCTCCCGTTTGGTCCGGGGAAAAGGCGACGTACCTGGATTATATCCCCGATTCGGATACTAAGCCCGTGGATTCGCTCATTGCCGAGGTATCCATACCCGAGAGCGTGGAGCGGGCCCTACATCTGCTGGATGAAAGGGAGAGGGAGATCGTCTGTATGAGGTTCGGTATCGGGCATGACGGCGCGTTTACGCTCGACGAGATAGGAAAGAGGTTCAATCTTACGAGGGAAAGGATAAGGCAGATAGAAAAGAAAGCCCTTTCCACGATCAGGCATTCCGATTCGGCCCCGGCGCTCAGGAGTCTGATAGAACATTAATTTACGCTTTCGCAAGTTGAATACTCACTGCCCGGTCTTTTTTTCTAACCCCGCGCCATAAAATTTTCATGATTTCCACCAATACGAAATAAATGTTGGGTCACAGGGAGTTGCAATCTTTTGAGCCCCATTTCCGATTGCCTAAAGTGGCGAATTTACAGGAGCTCCTTGACAGCGGGGTTATACATGCTAATATTTTACCAACTGGTCAACTATAAGGTGTTGAGTTAAATGGGACGCACGAGCGACACAAAGGAAAACCTCATAAACAGCGCAATCGAGCTGATCGGGACCCGGAGCTATAATGCGGTGGGGGTTCAGGAGCTTTGCGAGCACGCCGGAGTGAAGAAGGGGAGCTTCTATCATTTTTTTCCTTCGAAGCGCGACCTCACTCTGGAAGCCCTCGATCTGATATGGAAGAAGTTCAAAGATGAGACGCTCGATCCGGTTTTTAATTCCGATGCTTCGACACTCGATAAGTTTGAGACGCTGCTCAGGATGTCTTATGAACACCAATCCAGCAGGAAGGACTGCACAGGATGTATGACCGGCTGCGGGTTCGGGAACCTGGCCCTTGAATTGAGTACGCAGGACGAGGAGATAAGGAAGAAAATAGAGGTTATATTCTGTGAGTGGACCAAGTATTTAGAAATGGTAATTATTCAAGCCGTCGAAGAGGGCGTGTTGCCCCCCGAAACGGACCCCGCCGCCACGTCGCTGGCCATGGTCGCCTATATCGAGGGGATGATATTGCTGGGTAAGACGTTTAACGACCCATACATGTTAAAAAGGCTCGGTGAAGGGGTATTACAACTCTGTATATCGAGAAAGGAGACAGCGGAAGCGTATTCCGTGGGGTAAATGGTTTATATATTTTTTGTTAAACAACAAACAGACCGGTCAACTATATTATTGAATCAGGAGATGCCATTATGAAATCTGCTAGATCTAATCATGAAAGGATGATTTCGGTGTTGAGTCTCAAGAATAAAACCAGCCTGGCAACAGCGCCCAATATAAATGACCTCACCGATGAGGAGCTCGTCAGTCTGTATGTAGCCGGACGGGGCGAGGATGCGTTTAACGAGCTTGTGAGCAGGTACAGCGAAAAGGTGTACAGGCTCGCTTACCGGATAACCAATAACCAGAACGACGCCGAGGAGATTCTACAGGAGGTATTTCTCATACTCGTGGAAAAACTGTCTACGTTCAGGAAAGAGTCCAGGTTCTCGACCTGGCTCTACAGGGTCGCTTCGAATGCGAGCTTTATGTATATTCGCAACATGAGAAAAAGCAGGGACAAGGAGACGAGCCTCGACGACTACAAGCCCTATAACGATTACGGGGTTCTCGAGGGGGTAGAGGAGAAGGACTGGAGCGGGAGGCCCGATTCGCAGTTACTGGGCAGGGAAGGCACAGAGCTGATCGAAAGGGCGATAAGCGAGCTGCCGGAGGATTACAGGGTTGCATTTCATTTGAAAGATATAGAAAGGCTCACGAGCAAGGAAATTTCGGATATATTAAAACTCTCGGTTCCTGCTGTGAAATCAAGGGTTTTAAGGGCAAGGCTTATTCTAAGGGATAAACTCTCTGACTACTATTCCGAGCTTCATAACGTGTAATATATTTATTCCCTTACCGCGTCTTTGAGTATGGGCCCGAGCTCCCCGGACTCGTTCATTTCGACGCAGATGTCGCATCCGCCTATGAACTTCCCTCCGACATAGAGCTGGGGGATTGTGGGCCACTGGGAATATTCCTTGATACCCTGTCTGATCTCCGGGTCGGCGAGCACATCGACGGTTTCATAGCCTACGCCGTGCGAGTTGAGTATCTGTACGACTTTTGCGGAAAATCCGCACTGCGGCATTTCCCTCGTTCCTTTCATAAACAAAACCACTTTGTTACTCGCGACCTGCGATTCTATTCTCTTCTGCACGTCTTCCATATTCTTGTGCCTCCTGATGTCTGTACACGCATGCTACAACCGGACTTGATCCGATAGGTCCATGCGCTTTGGCCTCTATTTCATTTTTTCCCACTGATCGGGGGTGTAGGTCTTGAGTGATAGCGCATGAATCCTCTCCTTCATCGCGTCGCCCAGGGCTTTATATACCATCTGATGGCGCTCGAGCAGAGTCTTCCCGTTAAACGCGCCCGAAACGATTACCGCTTCGAAATGCGTACCGTCCCCGTCCACATCGACGGAGGAGCCGGGCATTCCGGCCTCTATCATAACTCTGATTTCCTTCGGATCCATCGAGGTTAGTATAAATGTTTTTAGTCCCCTTTCAAGAAACGTGCAGCCGCACGGCATGTTGTAAAGTGTGGAACAGATACCTATACTTCGAATATGAGCTGGAAGACCGCGGTCGGAATTATCATTGTTATTTTAGCAGTTTTCGGCATATCGAAGCTTTTAGGACATCTCGGGGAAAAGCGCGAATCCTCGACTTCCTATCTGCAGGAGATGGTTCATACGACAAAAAATGTAAGAAAGCTCAAGGAAGACAGGTCGAAGCTCCTCGAGAACCAGGAGAAGACCCTGCTCGACCAGGAATAGATCGGCTTAAGAGATTTCCCAACCGGCTGTCATAATAATATAGAAATTTGCCGGTCTGCGCTATTGCCCTGGGGAAACCCTGATCTGTTAGAGCCTGAAACAAGATGACCAGCAAATTCGGCGTGAGACCGGAGAAGGAAAAAGCCCTGAAAGACAGGATGGCGGAGCTGGGTATCCGGGAAAAGGACCTGGAGGAGACGTTTCTCAAATCGGGCGGGCCCGGCGGACAAAACGTCAACAAGGTTTCCACATGTGTCCGGCTGAAGCATATCCCGACGGGCATTATGGTCAGGGCGGACAAAGAGCGCTCCCAGGGGCTCAACAGGTTTCTCGCGCGGAGGGCGCTGGTCTCGAGGATCGAGGAGAGCGTATCCGGCAAGCCGTCCCCGGAGGACATCAAGAGGGAGAAGCTCCGGAAGCAGAAGAAGAGGAGGGAGAGGAGAGCGAGGGCGAAATCCCCGCCGGAGTAATACCGCGACATCCGCTCATACTTCCGCACTGTCATGGCGGCGGCAGCGCCGAGGGATCCGGCAGCAATTGCGCGCTTGCCGGTGACGGAAGCACTAGAGGAGGGCTGGCCGACTGAAACTTGTCTACTCCCTTATACCCTCGCTATTTAATATGGGGAACAAGTGTTAATACACGGAATAGAATTCGCTCCCGCGAATGAACATTTATCAGACTCACGATTCACGATTAAGAACCGCACCGTTTATCATTCGGATTAATAATTGGGTATTTGTGCTAGAATTATTGACTTCGTCGAAACATAAGCTTACAATATCGTATTAGTTTGGGGGGATTCCAATCAGAACCGGCTAAAACTCTGAAGGAGGATACTCGCCGTGACAAGTCCAGAAAGTACGTCCCTCTTCTTTTCTTCATTATTCCCTTAATAGCGATTTTCTTAATATTAGGTCCTTCCCGGTTTAACAATCCGGTCAAGGGCAGTTCTAACGATTCCCTGAGCGTGCGGACGGAGAACGACTTCGTGACGGACCCGGGCCTCGTCGCCCTGCCCGACGAGGACATAGTGGCCGTACTGCTCGAGTCCGCTGACTGCAACGTCCTCGATAAGGACACCGGAGGCAAGGGGTACGACATAATCCCATACAGGTACGAGAAGTCCATGGAGCAGACCTTCTGCTGGGAAGACGATAACAAGAGCGCGGGGCATTACATGGTGCTCGTCAACGACGAGGGAGTCGAGACGCTGCAAGTAAAGGCGAACGGGGAGTGCGCGACGGGGGTGGTAGAGCCCGGGGATTACGAGATGAGGGTCTATCACGACCAGGAGACGGAGAAGAACGTAGCGGTATTTATAGTTCCCGAGAGCGGCAAATCGACGCTGAGCACGGCTTCAGACGAGACATTGAATAATGTATCGACGTTCCTCAATACGGATAAGTGCATAGGGTGCGACCTGTCGGGAGCGAACCTCTATAATGCGGACCTCAGGGGTGTCGACCTCGAGGGGGCGAAGCTCAACGACGCTATACTCGCAAACGCGAACCTGAGCGGGGCCAATCTGAAGGGGGCGGAACTCAGGAACGCTGACCTCACGGGGGCGAACCTTACCGGGGCTACACTGGCGGGGGCCGACCTCACGAACGCGGTACTCATAAACTCCGACCTCGCGGACGCCGATTTGACCTCGGCTATCCTGGAGAATGCGGATATGATGGGCGCGAACACAACCGGAGCGAATATGACCGGGACGTTTGTCGCGAGCTCGGAGCGAAATGAAATAGTTACGGGGAACGAAGCCGAGCCCGGGGCCGAACTGGACGCCGATGCGGATACATGCCAGACGGGCAAACTCATGCCGGGAGACGGCACCAAGGACCTCCTGATATCGGCTAGATGCGATGTGCCTTCGGGCGTATTCCTCTATAAGAACGTAAACATTATAAAAAACGGCGTACTATTTTTTACCGATGCCGGCGGCGAGACGCATTTCTGGGCGAAATCGATACTGGTTGAGAATGAGGGATCATTATTGGCAGGCACGAACCAGCCTTTCGGGACCAATGGAGGAGTCCTGACCATCCACCTCTACGGAAGCGACAACGATAAGGAGGGTATCCAATGCCAGTCTCCGCTTCAGAGCTCCGATATACCCTGCGGTATAGATAAGACCGCGTGGGATTCGAAAGGGGGATCCCCGGTTAGTCTCCCAGGAGGCGTTACGGATCGATTTTATCAATACATGAATCACGATAACACCCAGGGCGAAACGGGCTTTTTCGGAAGGAAGGTGCTTGCGGTTTCATTCGGCGGGACTATCCAGCTCTTAGGCAAGAAAGGCGCGAAATACGGGAGCAATATTCAGAACTATGATTCGGGGACAAGCTGGGTCAGGCTAAAGAACGACAAAGACGCGACGAAAACCCTCATCTTTCTCGACCGTGACGTCGACTGGGAGGCCGGCGACAGGATAGTTATCACCACAACCGACTATCTTCCCGGGCATTCCGAGGAGCTTCAAATCGTAAAGAAAGAGGGCCCGAGAAAGCTCAGGATTACTATCGTGGACCCCGCAACGAATCTGCCGCCGGCCGGCTGTGTTACCGATAACCCCGATGTCGGCAAGTGCGGTCTCAAATGGGCGCACAACGGGGACCTGTACCCTGACGATAACTTCAACTTTAACGGCGGCGATCTCGCGAGGCTTCAGCTGAATATAAAGCTCGCCAACGGAGGGGCCGATAACGGGAAGGCGCTCGCCGAGACGCGTGCGGCAGTCGCGCTCCTCACGCGCAGCATCCGTATTGTGTCGGCCGGGGACAGCATTCCGACGACTGAAGCGGGCAAGAAGTGTAAATTCGACTGCTTTCCCACAGGCTATTACGGCGGACAGACGATGTTCAGGCAGGGGATCAAGCAGGTACAGGTACAGGGCGTCGAGTTCTACCAGCTGGGCCAGGGGGGACGGAAAGGACGCTACCCCGTTCACCTGCACCTCATGCGGAAGACGCCGGCCAATACGTTCGTAAAAGACAGCTCGATAAACGAATCCATGACCAGGTGGATTACACTCCACGGCACACAGAACGCGATAATCGCAAGGAACGTGGGCTGGAAGTCCATAGGGCACGGATACTACCTCGAGGACGGGACGGAGACTGACAATAAGCTATATTCGAATATAGGCATATTCGCCCGGGCCGCGATTAAAAACGCACAGAATCCCCGCGAGGTTCCGGGAATCCTGGCATATACCGCAAACAAGGAAGTTACCACGGACGTCCCCTACCACAGCGATTACGCCCAGCCCGCTGTGTTCTGGATAATGAACGGATGGAACGATTTCGAATACAACATGGCGGCAGGCGCCAACGCATGCGGAATATGCTACTGGTGGCTGCCGGGCGCGATAAGCGGCATGTCGCAGGATCAGAAGTGGGAAGGATACGCATCGCAGCAGAGTAATTTGGCCAGGGCGGGCATTACGCCGCTCAAGAACTTCAAGGGGAACTACTGCGTGTCGGCGATGAACGCATTTAATTCCATTCAGGACATCAGCAGTTGTAACGGCGTCGGCGGTCCCCTGGATCCCATATCTCCTGTTTTCCAGCCTGTAACTGTGGGCAACCTTTCACCTGCGCCTAACCGTGGGGAGGCCGAGAAGTATTATCCCAAGGTTTCAGGTGGTCATAATCCGACGAAGTGCGACCTGGCGGACTGCAGTTCGGCCCCTGTCTGCACCCCGACTGACCGAAAGAATTGCATGGTTGCGGTTCTAGACAGGTTTACGAGTGCGTTTAACTGGGCCGAGACGAATTTCTCGGCTATATGGCTACGCCCGCGGTGGTATCTCGTAATAAACAGCGTGATATCGGACGTGCAAAACGCGGGCCTGACATTCGTGACGGGCGGGGACTATACGGAATCTAACTTCTATCCAGGACAGTGGCAGCTCGCGAGGCAAAACGTCTTTATCGGTCAAACACAGCCGGATAGCGCCTATTTTGCGTCAGCCGCAGGCCCTGTCAATAAGAACTCGCCTCTCACATGCGCTCTCCTCACCAACGGCCAGCCTGTCGGTAATTACTGTTTCCTCAGGGACGAGGGGGTTAGCATACCGCTGTCCAATTTCGCGAACAACCAGAGAATGTTTAATATCTACGACGGGCCCAGCTTTGAAGACTCGAACGCGTTTTTCGATATAAAAAAGTATGTTGTAGACGACTGCACGGTCGGGCGGGGGAGCTGTTCGTCGAGTAAGTCGATGTACGGCAGGGTGCCGCTCATGCCCTATGATAAAAAGAAGAATCAGTGCTATCTGCCGAACGCGGCGATTGCGTGGAAGCAGCCGAACGGCTTTTACTACCCCCCGGCATTCCACTCGGCGAACCTGTACTTCCGAAACACCGTCGATATACGCCACTTCGTAATAGAGCCGTTGTTCGTACAGGGCGGCAAATTTGCGTTTCAGAGCGACGACTCCCGCGTCAAGACGAACTACTGCACCTTCTCGCTTAACAATCCTGAAGGCGTCGGGGGATCGTTCGGTAATTTCTCGGCCATAGACAGGCAGACAATACTCAACGACGACGACGGCTCGCTCACCGGTCTAAAGAATACGATCTCCGTAAACGAGGATCCGTTCTTTAACGCTCCGACGGAAACTCTCGAGTGCCAGTCCGAAGAGACGGCCAGAACGAGTCCTTACGACTACGTGACGACCGTGGTGTATCCGGGCTGTGTCGAGAAAGGGGACTGCGGGGGACACTGCCGCATAGACGGCAAATCCTGCGCAATCGATGACAACTGCGCCAAAATACCGAACAAGGATAACTCGTGCAATCTGGAAGGCGCGTTCTGGGGCGGCGATTGCGGGAGCTCATTCTGTTACGGAGTCCCGCTTTACAGACAGTTGCTTACAAAGAATGAAGCGGCCAACAAATCGGGCGCGCAAATCCGCATGATGGGTATGAATTTCTTCCAGCGGAGCAACCTGACGGCAAACAACGGGGTTTATTATATCGATACGACCGTTTCACAAGCGAATCAACTGGCAGGACTGCAGGTTGCGGGAGGCCAGAAGCCCACTTTTAATGTCTTTAAGGGTAATGAGACGTATTATATACTCCTCATATTCGCCAAGGACACCACGAAACAGACGTACCTTATACCCGTCGGGAACGGGTTCGACCCCGCGAAGGACGTAAACGGAATAAGCTCACCTCTTAAAAAGAGCCGTCCGCTTGACGTTGAATCTATAGACTGGCCCGGTAAATGGGTCAGAAAATGGTATAAAGACGACCCCTCGACGGGAATCGTGGAGGTAACGGTGGATCTGGCCGATTTCAAAACAAAGTTCGAAAACGCCAAAATGGATAGATGTAAGCCGGAGAGCTTCTGTACGTGGACCGGTTCGGCCTCAACGGGTTCATGCGGATGCTCGGATCAGTTAAAGACCAGCAACCCGGACCTCTACGCTGAGTGCACGAAGCAGGAGGGTGACAATAAAAACAATGTATGCAGCTGGGCAGTGAGGGCCGTCGATTGTCCCGAGGGCGGCTGTGTCGGATTTTCTTTCAAGCTGCCGACAGATCCCCCGGCGGCGCCATTGCCTCCTCCGGCCCCGTGCTGCTTCCCGGACGACTCCGACTGGAACGTGAACTTCAGCCCGGTGGGACAGAACATTGCAGGAAGCTGCCAGGACTCGAATCCGCCGAAGCCGGTGTTCTGCACCGCCCCCGTATGTCCGGTCGGATTGTAGAGAAGAAACTCAGACCTGAATAAATGGCTGCCTGTCGGAGACGACAGGCAGCCTTCTTCGGAATATAAATCGTCTCTCGAATTATGTCCATACAATGCAGGATTATTGTCAAGCTCACGGACTTGCGGTCAGGCGGGTTCGGTTTGTTTCGCTTTATATGAGTAATAAAGAAGGAAGACGAGCATCGATATCCAGATTGCCGTCTGGCCCGCCCTGAACAGTGTGCCGATAGGGAACCTGAGCTGGAGAAAGAACCCGGGGGAAAGCAGACCCAGCCAGGAAACGAGCAGAAGGAGATCGGCTGCAAGACGCTCGTTAGGGGAGAGTCGGCTGCTTCCTGTTATCCTGAAAATCGTAATCACGGGAACGAGGATCAGAAGATCGTCGTAAAGGCGGTGATAAGTCCAGAGGCGGGCGACGATAGCCGCAACGCCGAGCTGTATCCATACGTCTATATTACGAAACGCATAGAGCCATAATGAGAAAGCCGAGATCAGGACAAGCGAGGCGGGCAAAATCAATTGTTTGAGACCGAGACTTCCGAGCCAGATGTGAATATCCGCATACCCTCCGCCTGCCGCCAGGGCGGAGCTGTCCTCAATCCAAATTCGCAAAGTCTCGATCAGGCCCGCGTCTCTGAAAGATATTGCAAGGTATGTCACGGCTACGTAACCGCAGGCCGCAATGATAAAAGGGCGAAATGCTCTTCTGGTTATAAGCGGTATTAAAAGGAACGGCGCGGTAACGGTGATCTTGAGCGAGGAAAAAAGGAAAAGGAGGGCGATGACTATGTCTCCGGCTATGCCGTTTTTGGGCCCCCTCTCCATTAGAACGGCTGTCAGAACGGCCGGAAGGAGGAAGAGTATGACCTGTCCGTTGCCGATAGTGATCGAAGTCGGGTATATCGCTAATATAAATAGAGCGGCAAACAGAATCTCCCTTTTCTTCCCGATCCCGGTCTCTCCGATAACTATATAAACGAGCCATAGGAGAGAAGCGATATATAGAATCGCCCATAGCCATCTCGCGGTTTCGAAGGAAAGCCACCCGGTAAACGGCCATAGCAGCGCGTACGTCGCGGGAAGAAAAATTATTTCTTTAAGCGGTTCTCCCGTGAACCATAGATCGACCCATTCGTGGACGTTTCTGAGATCGATCGCGCCGTTCGGGTTCCGGTCTATAAGAAGACGCCAGAGCTGATACGCCGTTCTCGTTACAGCGAGGAGGGACATAAGCCCAACCGCGACTTTAAAAAGAGACTCGCTTCTGCCGAGACACCATTGCTGCAGGTCGAATAACCGCTTCATTGATAAATAGCCCTCGCGGAATTAGAATGAATGTACTCAGTAAGTTTAACAAGGATAGACCTACTATTATATTTATAACAGGTAACCATATCATTAAGTGTAAATGGCACAAGCACGCCCGGGAAACCCTTCGACCTTGACCGACAACAAGCTTCAAAAACATCCTGTCTCTGTCGTAATACCTGTATTTAACGAGGAAGCCGTTATTGAAAAGACTATACGCGGCTATCACGACGAAGTCCTCGGTCGGCTGCCGGGATCTGAAATGATCACAGCCCCGCGCTTGACTGTATGAGCGTTGCTTCATATTCTAGTCCCGATGGACAAACGTATGAGCATGTGTCCGTTGACTGGCGATGGGGGCATGGTGCGAATTGGATACTCATTATCACGACCCGGGGCGTCCGGTTAGAATCGAGGGAGATCAATTTACGAGAATGGGTGGATATACATGAAGGTCGGAATTATAGGCGCGGGTCCCGCCGGACTCGCCTGCGCGTATCAGCTTGCGAAGGCTGGCGTAAAAACTGATGTATACGAAGCGGGCGGCGCAGTAGGAGGGCTCGCAAGGTCGTTTTCATTGTGGAACCAGACGGTCGATCTTGGACCGCACCGCTTTTTCAGCAAGGACCCCCGCGTGAATAAATTGTGGCTCGAGGTCGTCGGACGAGATTATTCGATGGTAAACCGGTTGACCAGGATCCTTTATAACAACAAGCTGTATCAATATCCCCTGAAGCCGATAGACGTTGTCGAAAAACTGGGCGCGGCGGAGACTGCGCGCGCGCTCCTAAGCTACCTTCGCGAAAAAATTGCCCCTGAAACACCCGGAGACGGGGATGAGACCTTCGAGAGCTGGGTCGTAAGGAGGTTCGGGAGGAGGCTATACGAGATATTCTTTAAGACTTACAGTGAAAAGTTGTGGGGCATTCCATGCAGCGAGCTCGACACCGACTTCGCGGTCCAGAGGATCAAGAAGTTCTCGCTGTTCGAGGCCCTAAAGGCCGCGTTCTCGATTGAAAACGGGAACGCGCACAGGACCCTCGTCGACAGGTTTGCTTACCCTGACGAAGGCACCGGGATGGTCTACGAGCGCATGGCTTCTTACGTTTCGGAGAAGGGCGGGAACGTTTACCTGAATACTCCTGTCAGAAGGGTTATCAATATCGGGCGTGAGGCGAGGGGGATAGAGCTTAAGGACGGGAGAACGGAAGCAGTACGACCACATCGTATCCACGATGCCGCTCACGCTGCTCGTCCTCGGTTTGGAGGGGGCAGGCGAGGATGTGATTGCCTCCGCGAAGTCTTTGAGGTTCCGGAACACTATTATCGTCTATTTGAATGTGCAGGACGAAAATTTGTTCCCCGACAACTGGATTTATATTCACTCGCCGCAGCTGAGGGTAGGGAGGATCACGAATTTCAGAAACTGGTCGCCGCGTCTCTACGGCGGGGAAAAGAGCTCGATACTGGCGCTCGAGTACTGGTGCGATGAGGCCGATGAGTTCTGGTCCTGGGACGATCACATGCTGATAGAGCTTGGCAAGAGGGAGTTGTCCGATGCGGGTCTTGTGAGGCCGGAGGCGGTTACCAACGGTTATGTCTACCGTATCAATAAATGCTATCCGGTCTACAGGTCCGGGTATAAGAAAGTCCTGAAATCTCTAGAGGATTACCTGGGCGGAATGACGGGATTGACGGTCATCGGCCGGTACGGGTCGTTTAAGTATAACAATCAGGACCATAGCATATTAATGGGTATTCTGGCTGCAGAGAACATTGTTAGCGGCGCCGGGAATAATCTCTGGGCGATTAATATGGATTACGAATATCAGGAGTCCGCTTTAATCACCGAGACGGGCCTCTCGGAAATACATGTCTGAGCGGCTTCTATCACTGAAATTAATTTACGTATGAAAACAGATGATCTCCGTTCAAAGACCTCGATGAATAAATCTTATCCGGATAGACTCTGGCTCATTTTACTGTGGGCGGTATTTGCGGGGATTCTGGTCTCGATTTACTTCTACTCCGGATCCAGGGAATTCGATCAGGACGAGTTCGAGCATATTCATACGGCCTGGAAAATATTTCAGGGTCAGGAAATTTACGTCGACTTCTTTCAGCATCACCACCCCTTCCTGCATTATATGCTCACCCCGGTTATTTATATCTTTGGAAGCACTACGGAATCGTTATTCGCAGGCCGCTACCTCATGCTGCTGCTGACGGGCGGTATTTTCATGGTTACATATTTATTGTCGATGAAGATATTCAAGAACTCCGAGGTGGGGGTTATCAGCCTCATCCTGACATCAACCGTGGCGACGTTTTACATGAAAACGATTGAAATAAGACCCGATGTGCCTCAAACCCTTGCGGCCCTCTTATCAATATATTTCCTATTCGTTTTCTACGATAAGGGTTCTTTGAAACCTCTTTTGGCAAGCGCCGCGTTTTTAGCTGTGTCGTTTCTTTTCCTTCAAAAAAGCATCGCATTGATTCCCGTTATACTTGTTCTGTTTTTATACGATCTGCGGGGAAGAGCCATCCGGCCGAGAGATGTCCTCATCTACGCGGCGGTATTCGTCCTCTGTATCTCTCCTTATTATATTTATCTTATGGCTGCCGGGTCGTTCAAACAATATTTCGTGATGAATTGGCTCCTAAATTATTATTTCAACCATCAGCTCGGGATGTGGGTATATTTGCTTGCGACATTCCGCGAGAATACAATTACGTGCGTCCTTTATCTGATAGGCATAGCCGCGCTGCTTAAATCGAAAGAGCATAGAAGATTCTCCATACTCTCGATAGGCTTGTTATTAGCGGTCCTGCTGATGTTTAAAAATCTCTGGAGACAGTATTATATGCTCGCAATCCCCCCGCTCGGAATAGTCGCAAGCTACACGCTATATACGGTCTTCCAAAGTAAGTACAGCAGATTTGTTGTCATTATAGGAGCGATATATCTTCCCATGTCGATCATGCACAATCAGGGTTTTTTTAAGATGGACAACACGAACCAGGTGAGTCAGCTCGATAAAATAAATTACGTCTTATCTATCACAGACGAGAATGACAAGGTTTACGACGGATATATTTCATTTAATTTATATCGCGATGACGTGGACTATTTATGGTTCTGCGTGAGCGATACATGGTGTCAGGCCGCTTTAAAAAAAGCGAGCGGATATAATTATGATATTTATGAGTCGATCTCCACACAAAAACCGAAGGTAATTTCCACTTTCGCGATACGAAATCCGGAAGATCCGAGAATCAGGAATTATTACAGGAGATCCGAGAAATATGACGATCTGCTGATACGAGTGGAGAAATGATCGTCTAATCAAAGTGGTCTCGTCATATTTGTTAATGACATGTGTCTGTTTTTTTTGTTGTCCCTCTCTGAGATATTTATATCGTTTGCATTGAGGTTTAATTTCGTGTTTTCCAGGATCAGCCGGTCATATTCTTCTACAGCTGCAGTTCTCCGGAATGCTCTGAAGAGCGCTTTCTTTTGCGGACGAGCTTTATCCGGTAAGGAAAAAATTCAGAAATTTCTGAGGTCGGCTACTGCAGTATTGCCGTTATTAAAAAGCTGGTTAAACCTGGCCTTGCTGATGGGTAAGGTGACTATATGCGAATTGTCCCCGGGATGGGCCCTGTTCTGGTCAGCTGCTTCTCGTAGTCGCAAATAGAAAGTTGGCATCGTGATTCTTCGCGGCGTTTGACCCCCTTCGTCCCCTGAGGGACAGTTTGTAGACGGTCTTAGCGCCGCCAGACCCGGACCCGCTGTCACAGCTGACGGTAATCAGCGACGCCGCGGTAACAGCGCCGCTCAATATTAGAAACTCCCTTCTTGTAATGTGTGACTTACGCATATGATGTATTAGTTCGGGCAGGGGGAAGCGCCGCATTCCCCGCCGGTTCGATCAACACGATCGGCCCAGACTTTGCGATAGAACTCAAATTCACCGGAATCGGCTGCGCACGCCGGACTCCCCGACGCGCCTTGCAGGTTTTTCACGCCCGCCTTCACTCTCGCCAATCGCCCTTCTATCCTTTCTGCAATTCCAATTGTAGTGCCGTTAGATTTTAGTGTCAATATGTTTTCGCTGAGACCGGGATCAGAAATGCGGATTTATAAATATACAGAAATTACAATAGATTAGGTTAATCCGGCAAATGCCCGGCAGCCCTTACGGGATTCGAACTGTTCTCTTTATGTTTGTGTGTGTTGTTGAGACGGCTTCCCGGCGGCAGGCACAGACAGATTAACGTGTTCCGCTATCCTTGCGATGTGCTTGCTGACTCGTCTTAACCATCTGATCGCTTCGAGCTTCCCGGTGCCGGCATATACATCGAAAGTGCCGTTGGCTATGCCGGCTATCACGTTCCTTCTGTAAGGTCCGACCTTGACGTGTATCTTAGCGGCGGCGTCTTTTGCTTTGTCGGCGGCCTTGAGCCAGTCGTTGGCTTCAATATCGCCGACGATTGTTCTTATACCATCTTTCAGTATGGCGCATTCCTCCGCGAGCTCCTCCGTGCCGCTCGCGGTTATAGCGCGATACTCGTCCTCCTCGCACCTTTCATGAAGCCGCTGCAAGTGGTCGAGCGCGTGAAACATATGTAATAACCGCTCCCATTCCGCTCCCTGTGACGACCCGGGTTTGATACCATCGACGAACGTATGAGTTTCGTTGAGCGCGGATTGAAGCTCGCCGAGATCGGCCCTTGCGCCCCTTTCCGTATCCCCGAGGATCGCATTTACATGCGAGAACAGCGCGATAGACAGCGTGCTGACGGTCGATTGCACGGCGTCGAGCGCGAGATCCGTATCTTCCAATAAAACATCGTCCAGTCTTAGTGTATAGACGGAAACCTTTTCGGGAATTAACCTTTCCATAAATCCGGCGAACTGGCCGGTGAACGGCAGTATTATGATTACGCCCAGTGTGTTAAAGCAGGTATGAAACGCGACAAGCGCGATTTCCGCGTTTTTGATCAGCTCGCCCGGAGAGAAATAATTCCAAACCCAGGTGAATGGATTTATTAATAAAAGGGCCAATAATGCGGTCAAAAGGTTGAATATAACATGGGAAAAACCGGTTCTTTTCACTCCCACTGAACCGCCGATTGTCGCTATGGCCGCTGTGGATGTCGTGCCAAGATCCATTCCGATTACAAGAGCGGCGGCCTGGTTGAAATTGATTATATTCGCAAATAGTGCCGTCAGGGCCGCCGCAACGCCCGCGCTCGATGATTGCGTGATAACTGTAAATACTAATCCAAGAGCGACCAGCAACAACCGGCCGGAGAGCGTATCGGCGGGTAAGTTTTCAAACGAAACAAAACCGTGCAGTTCACTCATCGATTCCTGCATGAACGTAAGACCCACGAATACGAGGCCGAAGCCCGCAATCGAATATCCGATAGTCGCCAGACGCCCCTTTGAAAAAAGGCGGAGAATAGCTCCTACGAATACGATAGGTAAAAATACATTTTCAAGGCTGAGCTTGAATCCCAGAAGCGCAATGATCCAGCCTTTAAATGTGGTGCCGATATTTGCCCCGAAGATAATGCCGAGGGATTCCGGGAAGGTTATTAATCCGGCGCCCACGAAACCTATTGCAGCAACCGTTGTAATGCCGGAGGCCTGAAGTATTGCGGTGCTTATAGCCCCTGTCAGTGCGCCTGTCAGCGGGCTCTTCGTAAAACGCATCAACACGGAGCGCATCGCGTGACCCGCGAGCGAGCGGAGCCCGTCCGTCATTACGATCATGCCCAGGAGAAATATACCGATGCCGCCCGCGACCTGAATTATAATCAGGATTTTGTCCATGAACTCAGAGCCCCTGACTTATTTATAGATTCTTTCTTGTACGGATGTCAATCCGCCGTGTTCGGGATTCAGCCGTCAAAATAACATCTTACACGGATAATCGTGGTTAATAACGGGAGGAGGATTATAGACGAACCTGCGGCCGCTGCGGGTTTCGCCTTGAGTTTGCCGACCCGGCGCCGTCGGGATTGGTATCAGCGGACTGTGAATATGTCGAAGAATCGATCTCGCATCTACGGGGAAATCCTGTTTTAGAATGCAAAACCGGTCGCAAATACGACGTGCTCGAATTCACTCACTCCCAGAGAAACGTTGAATTTACCTAGATGGGCGACGTCTGTGCCTATCATGTTCTGCTCCTCGTAATACTTGAGAATGTCGTTTTTCATCATATCGTTAAGGTTGTCCGACACGATCACGAGGGTATCGTCACCCTCACCGCCGACGGCGTAATCCGTATACCCTTTATTGTTGTCGAGATAATAAACGAGGATGTCGTTCCCCTTGCCGAGGTTGATGAAGTCGCTGCCGGGCCCGTCGTCAACCGTATCGTTGCCGTCGTTCCCCATTATATAGTCATCGCCCGGTCCGCCCCGTATCTTATCATCCCCTGCGCCGCCCGAAACGAGATCCTCCCCCTCACCGGCCTCGATGAAATCGTTCCCGCCCTTTCCCGCGATATTATCGTTACCTTCACCCGAATCTATTTTGTCGGCACCTTCCTTGCCGACTATAACTTCATCTGCGCCTGAGCTTGATGTATCAGCGGGGTCGGCGGTGACGGATGTTAAAGGGGTGACAAGAATCATAAGAACGGCAGTCAGGAATAAATAGCTGTATTTCATCGTCCATCCTCGCATATTGTGATGCCCTAAATATACATCAAGAGGATCGTCGGAGTCTATCGGGATGGATGTTGGATAAATGCAGGCGGTTGGTAGCCCCTACGGGATTCGAACCCGTGTTTTAGCCTTGATTCAACTTGGCGCGGGGGGGGTGAGAAACCAAACCAGCCGCTTGCTACTTAACAGGCGGGGGAGCGGCTACTGTCATGCCATGACGCCGGAAGACGTCCGACATCTTCGCGCGGTCAGGCGGTCCGCCCCCGGCGGCACCGATTACTTCGGCAGCTTCACGGAAGTACGCGGGGCCCATTATCGCGGGGGTTATGACGGCGAGCTGTTTCACATCCCCGCCGCTGAGGTTATCGAAGCGGTGCACTGCGCCTCTTGGGATGCACAGCGTCTGCCCGGGACCAACCTCGATGGGTGTGCCGTCAACCGTCCAGGTAAGTACGCCCTCGATACCGTAGAGGATTTCTTCGAAGGCGTCGTTCATGTGGGCTGGCGCCGCCAGTTTCCGCCCGGCGGGGACGAGAACTTCGAACACAGAAACGCTGCCGTTGGAATCATCGCCCGTGATCAGGAACCGTATCTCTAGCGGACCTATCATGATGGTCTCTTCCGAAGGATTGACTCTCGTTGCATGCGGATACATACTTCCCCCCTCGTTGAGTAAAGTTATCCGAGATTTGCGATTTGATTTCCAGAGAGACTAACTGACAAATCCACTGACCTGCAAATTCAAGCTAGCATAAAAAGTTTTGTAAGTTATTGTAACCATTTGGTAGCCCCTACGGGATTCGAACCCGTGTTTTAGCCTTGAGAGGGCTACGTCCTAGGCCAGGCTAGACGAAGGGGCCGTCATTCAAAGCAGGCTTGTAATTTATCATAAGGATACATAAAAGCAACGAAAGGGGGTATCGAGCTTTGTAATGACGGGACTGCAGGATATAATTGTGTAGGCTTAAATTAGATGTGCCGGGGCGTCCTCCGTTGCTGCAATGGAAAGGAAAAAGATGAGATTGCCGCGGTCGCCGAATACGCTCTCCGCAATGACAGAATAACCTAGTTACATGCTTGCCAAGTTAATTAGCATTAGCACAGTGTTAGCTAGGGCGTCCGATTCCTCACTTGCTCGGAATCGTTCTTCGACAAGCTCAGGGTGACGGTATAAAGGACAGAAATAAGGAGTATACTTCGATCAAAAAATTACTGACTATAAACGCGATTCTGATAGTTTTACTGCTGCTTTTTACTGCATGCGACGGCGGGCAGGGCGGGGGCGATTCCACGCCTGAGCCCACGACCCCGCCGCCAACCGGCTCCCCTCCCCCCGGCGATTTCCAGACCACTATGCTCGATCTCATCAACGAAGCGAGGGCCGAGGCGAGGGACTGCGGGGACACGTTCTTCCCCGCGGCTCCGCCGGTCAATTGGGACGACAGGGTCGAGGCCGCCGCGCTCGGTCACTCCATAGACATGGCGGAGAACGGGTTTTTCGACCACGAGGGCTCGGACGGCTCCAACACGGGCGACCGGCTGATGAACGAAGGCTATGACCCGAGCGACTGGGGCGAGAATATTCTCGTGGGTTTCGACAAGGAAACCAAGGTCATAGAGAGCTTTTTAGCGTCCCCCGAGCACTGCGAGATACTGATGACCCCGTCATTCGAGGACGTGGGCGTAGGAACGGCCGAAGGGAGGTTCCACGGACAATCGGCCCGCTACTGGACGCTCGATCTCGCGACGGAGAAGAATTGAACGTGCTCCATTGCCTGATTTCTTGCTAAAGCCGGCCTGCTTGGCTATGCTGAATGCTGACAATATGGCTCAGGACGTGAAGGATCTCGGTCTCATTACGAGCGGCTCGCTCGTCGAAGGGCTTCAAATGAAGCTAAGCCCGGAGAGAAGCGTCGAAGAGGTGAAGGCCGGGAAGTTCGTCGTCGTCCACGGGCTCTACAATGAGTTCTTTTCTCTTATCACCGACGTAAGGTTAGACGCTTCATCCCCCAACATACTGGTCAATCCGCCGTCCAGGGAAGAGGAGCTCCTGAGGAGCGTGCTTTCGGGCACGAGCGCTTACGCCACTATCGAGCTCAGGCCCATGCTCATGCTATCCCGCGGGGACGAGGAGCTAAGGCCGGTGAAGACAATACCCCCGCATTTCGCGGCGGTTTCGGAGGCGACCGAGGGGGACGTGAGCACCGTATTCGGCAGGGAGGACAGGAAGGGGAAGTATTTCAACATAGGCACTCCGCTCGACATGGACATACCGGTCTGCATAAACCTCGACAGGTTCGTCGAGAGGAGTAACGGCATATTCGGCAAGAGCGGGACGGGGAAGACCTTTTTAACGAGGGTGATGCTGGCGGGCGTTATCAGGTACGGCAAAGCGGTCAACCTCATATTCGACATGCACAACGAGTACGGGTGGGAGACAGAGAGCGAGGGCGGGAAGGGGTTCGTCAAGGGGTTGAAGCAGCTCTTCCCGGAGAAGGTCGCCATATTCTCCCTCGATCCCGCATCGACCAGAAAGCGGGGGCGGAAGCCCGACGTCGAGGCGTTCGTATCGCTGGACGACATCGACATCGAGGACATAGCGCTCCTTCAGGACGAGCTTCAGCTGAATACGACGGCTGTTGAGTCGGCGTTCGCGATATACAGGAAATACGGGAACAGGTGGCTCTCCGAGCTCCTGTCTTGGAAAGAAGAGGAGCTCGCTGACATTTCAAAGGAGCTCGGCACTCATATGCAGTCCCTTTCGGCCATGAGGAGGAAGCTCAACAGGATAAGGGCGCTCCCGTTCGTCGTCGAAGACAGCACCCGGAGCGAGGGGACGATCAAGAAGATACTGGACCATCTGGGGCGAGGGATAAGCATCGTGCTCGAGTTCGGCAGGAGCAACAGCGCGCTCGCGTACCTGCTCGCAGCGAACATCATATCGAGAAGAATCCACGACACCTATATAGACAGGACGGAGAAATACCACGCCACGAAGGAGTCCTCGGACAAGCCGAGGCAGCTCATGATAACTATCGAGGAGGCGCACAAGTTCCTGAATTCTCAGGCATCGAAGCAGACCATATTCGGGACTATAGCGAGGGAGCTCAGGAAATATTCGGTGACGATGCTGATAGTCGATCAGAGGCCGTCCGGGATAGACGACGAGGTGATTTCGCAGGTGGGCACGAGGATCACAGCGCTCCTCAACGACGAGAAGGACATCCAGTCCGTGCTTACGGGCGTGAGCAATACGTCGGGTCTCAGGTCCGTGCTCGCGAGCCTCGACACGAAGCAGCAGGCACTCATTCTGGGGCACGCGGTCCCGATGCCGGTCGTGGTGAGGACGAGGGAGTACGGGGAGGATTTCTACAGGGAAATCTCGGCCCCCCGCGAAGAAGGGAAAGAGGAAGAATACATAGAGGAGCTTTACGGGAAGAATTAAGCCCCCGCTTCATTGTTCTATATTACAAATCCTGCGGTTTCAGTTCCTTTTTAAACCTTTTGAAATTATTCACATAGTGCCCGGCCGACGATTTAAGGTCCTCTATCTCGGCGGGCGTGACCTCCCTGACTACCTTGCCGGGAGAGCCGAGAACCATTGAATTGTCGGGTATGACCTTGCCCTGGGTTATCAGGCAGTTCGCTCCGACAATGCAATTTTTTCCGATACGGGAATTGTTGAGCAGCACCGCGTTTATCCCGATAAGGCTGTTGTCGCCTATCGTGCACCCGTGGAGCATGGCCTGGTGGCCGACCGTGACGCCCCTGCCTATGGTCGTCGGAACGCCGGCGTCCGTGTGGATGACTACACCGTCCTGGATGTTGGTATCTTCGAGAATGGTGATGGGCTCGTAATCACCCCTTATCACGGCGTTATACCAGATGCTTACGTTGTTGTGGATTATTACGGCGCCGATTACGACCGCGTTGTCCGCGATGTAATAATCGTCCCCTTTTATTTCTACCTTTAGTTCTCCGAGTGAGTATATCAAGCCTGTCCTCCTTTGACGGTGCCAGTAATATGCAATCCGGGAATAACTATTTTACACAAATAATAAAATTTAACCTGGCAACTCTTCCGAGCCAGCTCGGGGGATATCAGATCAATCTGTGCCATCCCCTGATGCCCGTTGCGAAAAAGACCTGAAACGTGGGGCTCGTTTTAAGGTATTCGTAAATCTCGTGTGCTTCGAGCTCGTCCCTGAATGCGGCAAAGACGGCCGAGCCGCTGCCGGTCATGAGGACGTTCTTTACGTCGAGGGAGGAGAGTATCTGCTTGAATGCTTTTATCTCCGGGAATAAACTGAATGCGGGCGCCTCCAGGTCGTTATGGAGTGGGAAATCCCCGGTTCCTCCCCTGAACCCCTCTATTGTTTCATCGATGTCTAGGAGCGGCTTATCGCCGGGAATCCCGGCATTCAGCTCGTCCCATTTCCTGTAAACGTCGACTGTCGAAACATGGAGGCTCGGACATAAGATGACGTAGTAGAGAAGCGGGAAATCCTTTATTGCCGTTATCCGTTCGCCTATGCCCTCCGCTACCGACGCGACAGACCGCAGGAAAAAAGCCACGTCCGCCCCAAGCCGGGGCGAGATTCCGAAGAGCGTTTCTTCAGGCAACGCGTTCGTTATCCTGTTTAGCCCCGTGAGCACGGCCGCCGCGTTGCTGCTCCCGCCCCCAAGTCCCGAGCCGGGCGGGATTTTCTTTTTTATCGTTATCGCTACGCCTGTATCGAAACCGGTTTCCCGGAGAAACATATCGGCAGCTTGCCAGGCGAGGTTGTCCTTCCCCTGGGGAATCTCTATTCCGCTTGAGCTGATTAAGATTCCTTCGCCTTCGATCGTCTCTATCTTCACCTCGTCGAACAGGTCGACCGGCTGGATGAGCGACCTGATATCGTGGTAACCGTCGGGCCTTGTCCCCAGAACCTCGAGCGTCAGATTGACCTTTGCGGGGGAGAGGAGTGTTATGGAGCTCATGATGGATTGACCGAGCTACAATGTAATGATTTTGTATGATTTTTCAATAACCGTCCGGGGCACGCCTTTTATTTCCATCGCCTGATGAATACCACGAATTTACAGTTATTTTTTTTACCGCGATTTTTTGCCTCCGTTTCGATATCGGAGCGAAAAAATTACCGCTTTGATGAGGTTGTAATAATATAAATAAATTCAAATAGTTGCGTAGCCAAAATGTGAATTTCTTCAATTTGCCGGGTGCGGTTAAAATAATTCCTTGACATTCAAAGTATCGTACTTTACTTTTATATATAAAATTAAACGCAGTACTTAAAAATCATCCTCCATCCTCCTTTAAGAGAACGGGAGTACTTCTTGACTGAGAAGTACTCCCGTTTTTGCTTTATTACAGCCTTATTATTATCTCCAGTTGCGGCCGTGTTGTAAAATAAAGTAAATTAAACGTGCGCTTCCAAAAACTATATCCTGCCCGGACGCTCAGGAGATAAATTCATCAGATGAATCCGAAACGGTTGTTAGTCCGATCTTTGGTTCTTGCTTCGATATTGCTCGTGACCGGCTGCGTATTCATGAGATTATATAAAGTTAAGAATCAGTTAAATGATTTTGAAAATAATTTCGAGCTGAGCGACAAAGGCGGGCTGGTTCTCATCTTCCTCAATCCCGTGCTTGAGTCAGGGGATATGGTATGGCTTATGAAAAACGAACCGCTAAAGAAGGAAAAGAACGGGCAGGGGGAAAAATGGACTTATATATTCGAGAAGCAGTATCTTACGGGAGGAGGCGAGGGGCATGAGTACGATATACCCTTATTGATGCTAATGCAGAACGATATGGTCAAGGAAATAATTTTCCCGGAACGCTTTCTGAAAGACATATCTATCCCGCTCCTGAGAAAGATGCTCAGCTCGATGGGAGAGGCTGATATAAACAAGCTTTCGAAAAGCGCCAGCTCTCAATTCAGGGGGAGTAGTCCGGAGGAGATTCCCGGCATGGAGAACATCGTCGATACTCTGGGAAGACCCTATTCCGTTGAGGACAAGTCCGAGACAATCAAGTACACATACCTGTATTATTTGAAAAAAAACGGATCCGACCCTAATCCGGATTACTTCGAATTCGAGACCGAGTTTATTTTCAATAAGGAGAGCAAGTCGCTCGAGAGGGCGGAGGGGACTATAAGGGGTTTGACCATGTCGTTCGATTTCTCGTCGGACCAGCCGTGAGGCCGATAAGAGAGAGGCCGGTTGATGTTACACTTGCCGGGCATTAATAAGGGCGATGCCGCCACGGCCGATAACAGGTTGCAGACGAGCATGTAGTTGGAACCAACGGAAACGGTCGTGCAAATTCACCAGCCTTCGGTGCCGGGCTCGCCCTTGAAAGGGCCCACTATGCCGGCAGTAATCCATCCGCCGTAGAAACTTCCGGGCTGAGGTATTACGAGCTCCCCGTCGAGATAACAGGCATCCGTCAACTGGGGATAAAACGCGATATAGCCAATTATAGATTCATAGCCCGGCGCGGGTTCGGGATAGTGCCAGGCCGCGTTATCGGCGCGTTTGTCATGGACTGAAACAGAATAATAGGACGCCGCGCCCTTCCATTCGCATACGGTCATTTTCGCGGCCGGGATGAGATATTTCATTTCGATGTCATCCCGCGGGATGTAATATACGGGCGGGCTGCTCGTCTCGAGGACACGCCTGGCGTCGGTGGAATCCGCAATCAATATATTATTGAAGAAGACCTCGACGTGCTTTATTGATTTCTCGATACGGGGCGGTCTCGGGTAGTCCTGTACGGATTCCTGACCCGGCGCGGGTTCTATGCGTTTACGTTTCATTCGGCTTCTGATTAAACCTGAATCTGCGGATGATAAAACTATCTTACCTTCAAGTACTGTATGCTGAATTTTTTATCGACGTCCATCCAGACCCTCTCGACGCTGTAAGTATCCGATACGAGCTCCCGGAAGTTTTCCAGAGCATATTTGTAAGAATATTCGGTTAGTATCGTCTCGTCCTTTCTGAAACGGAAGCTCACCCCGTCAACGCTTACTCTCTGGTTAATCGCGCTCTCGAGATGCATCTCGATCCTGCTTTCCCGGGCATTGAAAAATGCTTTATGCCTCCATCTCCCGACATCGAAATCCGTACCCGCCTCACGGTTTAGTCTCGTCAGTATGTTGAGATTGAACTCGGCCGTCACGCCCCTGGCGTCGTTATACGCGTCTTCGAGAGTTCTTATATCCTTCACGAGGTCGACCCCGATCAGGAGGCCGCTTCCTCTTCCGGCACGCCTCGCTATCCTGCTCAAGAACCTGCGGGCGGATTCGGGTGAGAAGTTGCCTATGGTGGATCCCGGGTAGAAAAACACGATATGCGAAAACGGGAAGTCGAATTGGGGAAAGCCGATAGGCTGGGTGTAATCGGCATAAACGGGCATAATTCTAAGCTCCGGGTAGTCCCCCGCCAGTACCCTGACGGATTCCATTAAATGTTCTTCGGAGATATCGATAGGAACGTAGCCCGACGGGTCATGAAGGTTGTCGAGGAGCAGCCTGATTTTCATGCTGCTGCCGCTGCCGAGCTCCACGAGCAGGCAGTGCTTCCCGAGAAAAGAGCAAATCTCGCCGATATTGTCTTTCATGATCCCGACTTCGGTACGTGTCGGATAGTACTCCTCCAGCCCGCAAATCTCGTCGAAAAGCGCCGAACCCCTCTTGTCGTAAAATAATTTGCAGGGGAGCTGCTTTTGCGGTTTGCCGAATCCCGAGAGGATCTCGCCGATGAGGGCCTGCCTCTCGTATTCGAATTTGTCTATTTTTAAGAGGTTTTTTCTCATCCTATTATCTATTAGACGCTTGAACGGGCTGTTTGGATTTGCCGAATTTCATGTTACAAGGAATCTTTCGCGAGCCTAATGCCCATAAACTGCCACCTCGCGTCGGGAGGGAAGAAATTCCTGTACGTTTTTCTTATGTGCGACTGCGATGTGGCACAGGACCCCCCCCTCAGAACGAACTGATTGCACATGAATTTCCCGTTATATTCACCGAGCGCTCCCGGGAGGGTTTTGAACCCCGGATAGGACGAGTAGGCGCTTTGCGTCCATTCCCATACGTCCCCGTACATCTGTAGCAGAGAGCTTATATTTTTAGAGTTAGTCGGCGTGCCGGGATGGAAAGACAGGTTATCAGCGAAATTGCCATCCACAGGCAAATCGGCTGCGGCGACCTCCCACTCCGCCTCCGTCGGCAGCCTCGCCCCGGCCCAGCGCGCATACGCGTCGGCCTCGAAGTAAGAGACGTGACAGACGGGCTCCGAGGGGTTTACATCCTTCATGCCGGATAGAGTGAAACAAACCCATTTTCCGTTTTTCCTCTCCCAATAAAACGGCATTTTCCAGTTTCTCGATTCGACCGTTGCCCAGCCTTCAGAGAGCCAGAGCTCCGGAGTCTCGTAGCCCCCGTCCTCGATAAACTCCATGTATTCGCCGTTAGTAACTGCGCGGGACTGAAGACGGTAAGGCTCGATGTACACCTTATGGAGAGGGAATTCGTTATCGTATCCGAACCCTTTGCCGCTGTGTCCAATCGAATAAACGCCCCCGACGATATCTATCCATTTCGCGGGAGGCGCGTTTCTCACGGTCTTGCCGCCGCCCCTGTCGCTCACATAGAGCGGACGGAGAGGGTTCTCGGAAAATACGTGTTTTATATCCGTGACCATCAATTCCTGATGCTGCTGCTCGTGGTGTATGCCGATTTCTATTGCCGGGGAGAATTCTTTCCATTTCATCTCGTCCGCGCTTTCCATGAACCGCATCATATACTCGTCCACATGGCTGCGGTAGCTGTATGTCTCTTTGACGGTAGGCCTCGAAATGAGACCGCGTTTCGGCCGTAGGTGTCTTTCGCCGGCCTGGATATAATATGAATTAAAGAGGTATGCGTATTGCGGGCTCGGCGATCTATAACCCTTAAGGGCCTTTGAGAGCACGAACGTTTCGAAAAACCAGCTCGTATGCGCAAGATGCCATTTAGTCGGGCTGACATCGGGCATCGACTGTATGACGTAGTCCTCTGTCTCTAGGGGTTCGGCAAGCGTATGGGAGAATCCCCTGACCGCTTTAAAGCTATTTATTAAGAATTCCCTCGCGAGGCCGCCGGGTCCTGCATGCTTACCGTTGCTTTTCTGATGATCTCTCTCTCGGGATTTCGCTCTGGCTTCCATGTAATTATCTCCCGGAATCCCACCCCCTCGGATCATTGCCGAAAGGGCAGAATTTACTAAGTTTAAGGCCCAACCCCAGTATATACAAATATTTAGTTTACCGAAACTTGTGTTTATTCAAAGCATGAAATTGTTAAGAGAGCGTTAAAGGCGCTTAAGGATACTGCCGATGTGAAAGGTATTTGAACGCTACGAGGTTTTTAAAGTTTAACTACACCGTGCCCAGGGGATGAAATCAGCTCCCCCTCACTTCCTTGAGCTTCCTGATTAGTCCTTTTATCTCCTCGGACTTGACCTTCATGCTCACCCTGTTAACAACTAGCCTGGCGGAGACTTCCGCTATCGTCTCGAACTCGATAAGATTATTTTTCTTGAGCGTTTCCCCTGTTGCGGTGAGGTCGACTATAACGTCCGACAGGCCCACTATCGGCGCAAGCTCGACGGAGCCGTAGAGTTTGACGATTTCCGCCCCTACTCCCCTGGCGGAGAAGTGCTCGTGAGAAATCCTGGGGTACTTGGTCGCAATTCTGAGGGACCCGGTCGTTGAATACTCGAAGCCCTTCGGGGCCGCTACTACAAGCTTGCATTTTCCGATGGCGAGGTCCAGGGGCTCGTACAGGTCGTGCTTTTCTTCCATGAGGGTATCCATTCCCACTATCCCGCAATCCGCCGCCCCGTATTCGACGTAGGGGGGTATATCGGTAGGGCGGATGATCAATATCTTCAGCTTTAGCGAGGGGTATTCGAAAATCAGCTTCCTCGAGTCCTTCAAGATGTTATCTACCGGATAGCCCGCTTTTTTGAGGATTGCAACTTCCTCGCCCAGCAGTCTTCCCCTCGCGATTGCAAGCGTTATCATTCTTTCTCCCTCCAGATGCTGGCTCCCAAGGTTTCGAGTTTGCTGTCGAGTTTGTCGTAGCCCCTGTCCAGGTGGTATACCCTCGATATCTCTGTTTTTCCTACCGCGGCGAGTCCGGCCAATACGAGGGACGCGCTCGCTCTCAGATCGCTTGCCATCGTCGGCGCTCCGCTCAGGTGCTTCACCCCCCTTACGACCGCGCTGTTCCCTACGAGTTTTATGTCGGCGCCCATCCTCCGGAGCTCTCCGGCGTGGAGGAACCGCTGCGGGAATATTGTTTCGGTCAGCACGCTGAGACCGTCGGCCGTGCTCATAAGAGTCATCATTTGCGCCTGCATGTCGGTCGGGAAACCGGGGTAGGGCAGGGTGGTGATGTCCGTGCTTTTCAGTCCCCCGTTCGACTTTACCCTGATCCCGCCGTTCTCGCGGATTATTTGTACCCCTATTTCGATTAGCTTTCCTATGAGGGCCCCCATATTCTCGAAGCGGCAGTTCTTGATCAGTAGGTCGCCGTTCGTGAGGACGGACGCGATCATATACGTCCCGGCCTCTATCCTGTCCGGCATGACCTCGTAGCCTGAGAGGGGTGAGAGCTTCTTTACGCCTCTTATTGTTATTATGTCCGTCCCTATGCCCGTAATGTCGGCGCCCATACGATTGAGCGCGGTCGCGAGGTCCGTGACCTCGGGCTCGCACGCCGCGTTGAGCAGTATCGTTTCCCCTTCCGCAAGCACCGAGGAAAGCATGAGGTTCTCGGTCCCGGTCACTGTCGATACGTCGAAGGGAATTATTCCGCCTGTCAGCCTTGGGGCGCTCGTTTCGACGTAACCCTCCTCGATCTGGATTTTCGAGCCGAGGATGGCGAGCCCTTTCAGATGCTGGTCTATCGGTCTCTCTCCTATAGCACAGCCGCCGGGAAGAGATACGCGTGCCTTGCCGAACCTGGCTGTGAGCGGACCCAGGACGAGTACGGACGCCCGCATGGTCTTAACGAGCTCGTAAGGCGCTTCCCAGTTGTTTAAGTTGGTTGAGTCGATCAAGAGCGTGCCGTTGTCGTATTCAACCTCGGCTCCCAGTATCTGGAGCAGTTTTGCCATGGTCCTCACATCGGCCAGGTCGGGGACATTGGTGATTATATTTTTTCCTTCGGCCAGAATACATGCCGCCATAAGGGGTAAAACCGCGTTTTTAGCGCCGCTTACCACGATCTCGCCCTCGAGCCTTTTCCCACCCTCTACTATTATTTTTTCCATTGTGCTTTTACGACCCTGTCTATATTGTTAATATCCTTTACGGAAGAAATCTCCGTAAATCCCGCCTCCCGGAAAAGCGTTTCTACGGTGAATGACTGTCCTGCCCCTACTTCAAGCAGGCACCAGCCGCCTCTTTTCAGGACACGCGCCGCGCCCGATACAATCTTTCGTATAAAATACAAGCCGTCCTCGCCCCCGACGAGAGACGAGCGGGGCTCGTAATCCCTTACGTCGGGCGAAAGAAGCCGGTATTCGGACTCCGGTACATACGGCGGATTCGATGCGACTATATCGAATGCACGGTCTTTGAAGGGATCGGCGAGGTCCCCGAGCACAAAGAATAATTCGCCGTCGGGACAATGGTTCTCTTTATTCGTTTCTGCAAGTTCCAGCGCATCGCGTGACATATCTGAGGCAAATACAACTGAGGCCGACATTTCGCAGGCAATCGTTACGGCAATGCAGCCGCTCCCGGTGCCGATATCGAGGACCACGGGTTTGTTTATGTCTATCATTGTTCCGATAACCTCTTCCGCGAGCAGTTCCGTCTCGGGCCTCGGAATCAGAACGCTATTGTTAATTGAGAAGGTCCTTGAAAAAAATTCCTTTTCGCCCGTAATGTACGCGATGGGCTCGTTTTTAATTCTCCTGTCCATGAGCCTGTAGAATTCCTCGACTTTGACCTGATCGAGCTCTTTTTCAGGATAGGCATAAATTTCAGATATATCTTTAATGGCGCTCGATTTAGAAAGCAGTATAGACGCTTCGATAGCGGGGTTTTCTATGAGGTGAAGCCTCATGTTTTCCTTTCCTAACAGATAGAGGTCTTTTAAGTGCATATCGTTAATCATTTGCCTTTAAAAGGCTAAGAGTTTATACGTATAACGCATCTTTTCAAGAAAATTATACTATAGGCCCGAATACATATCCTTCTTTTCCGAAATTTGGATACGGCCGGCAGGCGGCGGAGCTGGCAGGATTGGCGGCGATTTTATGTTCTATCCGGAATTTAGAGAGTTTATAGGCGGGTATGCCGCGGATTAAGATTTTTCGAGAGAGTGATGCTTCAACGATTTTCCGCTTACTATGTAAAAAGTGTCCTCGGCTATATTCGTCGCAAGGTCTGCGACCCTCTCTATTTCTCTGGCTATCAGTATGAGCGTCAGGGACCTATCGATAGTCTGGGGGTCGGATATCATATATGTGACAAGCTCCCTCACTATCTGGGGCTCGAGCGAGTCCACTTCATCGTCTCTCTTGCACACATCTATAGCGAGCTGGGCGTCCTTGTTGACGAATGCGTCCAGGCTTTCCTGAAGCATCTGTATGGCCTTGTCAGCCATCCTGGGGATGTCGATGAGCGGTTTTACGGGCGGTTTGTCGGCCAGGTATATCGTTTTTTCGGCGATGTTGACGGCGTGGTCGCCGATCCTCTCGAGATCGTTGTTGATCTTCATAATCATGGAAACGGTTCTCAGGTCTTCCGCTTCCGGGTGATAGAGCGCCAGTATTTTAATACACTGATTATCTATATCGATCTCCATTTCATTGATCTTGGCGTCCGACTTTATTACGTCCTCGGCCATAATCATATTACGGTCTTTGAGCGCTTTGATGCTCTTGGCAATCATCTCTTCGACGGAGGTCGCCATCTCGAATAACATCTTTTTTAGTTTGCTGATTTCTTCTTCCAATCTGACCATGTTGTTTCCGGCTTGCTGAATTGAGTATCTATTTGAGGCCCGGGGCCGCTTCCCCGCCAAACCCGGACTCTATTCAGCGTTTTACTTCATCCCCGACGCTCTTGAATCCGTCCGGCGCGTCTTTCACCTCTGCCTCTTATCCCGGACGGGCCTTTGAACCCTCTGTGTAAATCTCTGCTTTAAATAATCTTCATCAGGCATTCTTTCCGCTTGTTGCCGAAATCCCAGAGAGAAACCAATTGTCGGATGAAGGTCCATTATTATCCGAATTTGCCCGAGACGTAGTCTTCAGTCTGCTTGAGCCTGGGATTGAGGAATATCGTTTCCGTCGTATCGTATTCAATGAGCTCACCCAGGTACATGAATGCGGTGTAATCGGATACGCGGGAGGCCTGCTGCATGTTATGGGTGACTATAACAATAGTGTAATTCGATTTAAGCTCGGTAATAAGGTCCTCTATTTTTCCGGTCGCTATGGGGTCGAGCGCCGAGCAGGGCTCGTCCATCAGGAGTATCTCCGGCTCGACAGCTATGGCCCTCGCGATACAGAGTCTTTGCATCTGGCCCCCGGACAGTCCGAGAGCGCTATCATTTAGTCGGTCGTGAACTTCATCCCAGAGCGCCGCGCCTTTCAGGCTCTTTTCAATGATTTCGTCCAGGACTGATTTTCTGTTCTCACCCGCTATCCTTGCGCCGTATGCGACGTTTTCATAAATGGATTTCGGGAACGGGTTTGATTTCTGGAAGACCATCCCGACGTTTTTTCTGAGCTGGGTTATGTCGACGCTCGGGTCGTATATATCCTCGCCGTCTATGAGGATTTCTCCCTCGACGCGCGCCGCGTCTACAAGATCGTTCAGGCGGTTGAAGCATCGGAGCAGCGTGGACTTACCGCACCCCGAAGGCCCTATGAACGCCGTAGCCTTGTTCTTCGGGATGTCCATGTAAACGTTCTTTAAAGCGTGTTTTGCCCCGTAATACAGGTTCGCGTCGTTTACCTCCACTATGGGGTCAGGCACCTTGAATTTGCTCGATTTCGGATCACCGTGCACTTTGATCTGCTCGCTGATTCTGGTCTCCGGCGCTTCTTTTGCTTTTTCGGTAATCACTTCAGTTGTAGCCTCCTTAACAAATACCACGGAGTAACAAATAATATAACATCTATTAAACTGCCGAGGTAGTATATTTTTTTCTCAAACGGTTCCTGACGACAATTGCGGTCATGTTTAAAGCAACCACAATCAATATGAGTAGAAATGCGGTCGTGTACACCATGGGCTTTGCGGCCTCGACGTTGGGTGACTGAAAACCCACGTCATATATATGAAATCCGAGGTGCATGAACTTCCTTTCGAGGTGCAGGTATGGGAAGTAGCCGTCGATAGGGAGCTGGGGGGCCAGCTTTACGACCCCTGTTATCATGAGCGGGGCGACCTCTCCGGTAGCCCTGGCTATCGCCAATATCAGTCCGGTCAATATCGCCGGCATGGCGCTCGGTATGACGATTTTCCATGTGGTTTCGAACTTTGTGGCTCCGAGTGCCAGAGAGCCGTCCCTTATTTCCTTGGGTACCGCGGCCAGGCCTTCCTCGGTGGCTACGATTACTACAGGTACGGTAAGAAGGGCCAGCGTTAGCGAAGCCCAGAGTATCCCCCCCGTCCCGAAGGTGGGGTTGGGCAGAGCGTCCCTGAAAAAAATGCCGTCGATGGTGCTCCCGAGGCCGTAGATAAAAAAGCCCACCGCGAAGACTCCGAATACGATAGAGGGGACGCCTGCCAGGTTGTTCACGCATATCCGGACAAGCCTTACGAGCACGCCCTGTTTCGCGTATTCCTTCAGGTATAACGCCGCCAGGACCCCGAAGGGCAGGACGACGATACTCATCAGAAACACCATCATAATGGTTCCGAATATTGCAGGGAAGACGCCTCCCTCGGTGTTTGCCTCCCTGGGCTCTTCGGATACGAAGGCCCATGCGTTCCCCGCATACATGGAAGCCTTTTGCGGCCAGCTCATCGCGTTTGGTCTATAGGCTTTTACGACGGTACCGACCGGCATTTCTTTTTCCCTGCCGTCGATTGAAGTCATTATGAATCTTTCTCTATTAAATTCCTGATAAAGTACGGTGAGTTTGGCTTCCTGCTCGCTATACTTGCCCTCCTGTTCTTTGACCTCAGCCTCGAGTTTGCTGATTTTTTCCTTATTATTGCCCCCTTCTCTATTAAGTGCTTTGATATGTATCCTCAGGTCCTCCATTTTCATGTTAATTCCGCCGATCGCACCCTTTTCAATCGACCTTATTTCATCAAATATTTTCCGGTACTTGGGGACCTGGGCTTCGAGGACAGGCCAGCACTCCTCGTTGCCGCTGCAGATTGCCTTTCCGTCCTCGTCAATCTCCTTTATGAAGCCGTACATGTTTCCCCACTCCCTCCGTTCGAGTACTACTGCGTATTTCGGGTGGGTAATCTTTTCTATCTGGTCGTCATCCACCCATTTGAAATCGAGGCCGTATAGATCCCTGTTCCCTATCTTGAGCTGCGTCCTGTATATTTCAGGAGCCTCGGGTCCGGCATTATAACCCCTTACCTTTTCATGGCTGGTAATTACACCCAGGAGCTTGGAGCCGTCCTTAAGGTCAAGCTGAGCCAGGTCGGCGGGCCAAAAAAACCCGAGGCCCTTGGCCGCTATGAGATAAAGGAGACCTGCGATCATAAGGAGACAGAACATCAGGGCGACGCCCGAAAGCCATACGAAAGGATCACCGCTTTTCCAGAATTTATTCATTTGCTCTGCCTCTATGGATTCGGTTGCATCAATTTGATCAAAATAATTTATAACTGACCGTACTTCTTTCTGAGCCTCTGCCTTACCAGCTCCGCAGCCGTATTAATAATAAAAGTAAAGAAGAAGAGGAGGAGCGCCGCCAGGAATAGTATCCTGTAGAGCGTCCCGCCGTACGGGGCTTCGGGTATTTCCACGGCTATGTTTGCGGAGAGTGCGCGAAATCCATTGAACAGGCTCCAGTCCATTATGGGCGTGTTTCCCGTGGCCATGAGCACTATCATCGTCTCTCCGATCGCTCTCCCCAGGCCTATCATGACAGCCGAGAATATCCCGGGGCTAGCCGTCGGAAGCACCACACGAATGGCCGTCTGCCAGCTGTTCGCTCCGAGCGCCAGCGAGCCCGCCGTGAGATGGTTGGGCACGCTCGACAGGGCGTCTTCAGAAATCGTGAATATTATAGGTATCACTGCAAATCCCATCGCGAACCCTACGATCAACGAATTTCTCTGGTCATACTGAAGACCCAGCACGTTATAAAACCACGCCTTGTATTCCCCGCCGAATATCAGCTTCTCTATTGGGGCGTTTAGCCACAGAGCCACTAAAATACCGAGCAGTATTACCGGGACCAGGAAGAAGAGCTCTGAGCCTTCCTTGAACCTGCCCTTTATGCTTCTGGGCAGGTACTGCCAGACTAAGACCGTTGTCAATGTGAATATAGTGAGAACGATGGGCATGATAAAAAGCGCGGGGATAAATTTTTCAATGATCGGCGCAAGCCAGAGACCCGCGAAGAACCCCAGCACAACGCTCGGAAGCGCGGCCATCACCTCTATTACGGGCTTAATCGTGTTCCTGAGCGTCGGGTGCATAAATTGAGACACGCACAAGGCCGCGAATATGGACAAGGGTATTGCGAAGAGCAGTGCGTAGATGGCACCTTTCAATGTGCCGTATGCCAGGGGCGTGAGGCTGAACTTCGGCTCAAAGTCATCGGTGCCCCCGGTTGACTGCCATACGTATTCAGGCTTGCTGTAGCCCTCATACCAGACCTTTCCGAAAAGGGTTTGCAGGCTTGTTTCGGGGTGCGGGTTATTAACATTCCAGTCATAAAGTTTTCCCTTCTGATCAACGGCGATTATTCCGTCGGCTTTGGGGGGATAAGCGAGAGTCCTTACTGGGCCGTCTGTCTTGAACGATTTGAGTTTCCTTTCGGACGTAGCGTGATAGAGATTTATATTGCCGCCGTTGTCAGCGGCTATGAACCCGCGATCCCGGGTGGATGCAATAATATTTGTTACGGGAAGCTCCATGGGAGGGAGCTCGTGGATCCTTTTTAGAATCTTACCCCGCGGGGAATCCGGATCGGAGACTTCGAACCAGACGGATACGTCTCCTGCGCCGTCGCCCACGATGAGAGACCGGTCTCCCAGAAGGAACGCGAGCGCTGTAACCGGGGTATTTGAGTTACGAGAAACGCCGAGAGCGTCCAGAAGCACGGGATTCTCTTTATCCCGGACATCAAAGTGATACAGCTTCCCGTTGTTTGTCCCTACATAGAGGTCGTCCAGAGAACGGTCGATTTCTAGCGCGGTCACCTTGTTGCCTTCGAGCTTATCCGTCAGATCGCTGGTGACCTGTGTTTTTTCTCCCCCTCCGAGCAGTCCGCCGGATTCGGCCATCGCGGATAAGATGAGGCGCCCTTCGGACGTATAAGCGACTGCCGTATTGTTCCCGTCATCGTCTTCTTCGTAGGCGACCGCGACGAGCGGTGAAGATCCAATGGTGACGGCATCTTCTTCCTTGACGTTAGGCGTGATGATTCTGTTATCGCCTTCGAAGACAGCCGAGTAGCTCATCTGAACCGGCACAATCTTACCGTTTTCGGTTCCGAAACTATATAATTTATTGTTCTCGGACACGTAGCTCGAAATTATTTTTGTGCCCTCAAGCCCCGGCAGCTGCACTTTTTTTATCGTGCGTCCGTCTTTAAGAGATAAAAAGACGACTGTTCCGTCGTTTGCGACTATGAAGCCTATTTCTTTATATTGTTCGGTCCCCGCCGCGAGGAACGGAAACTGTTTCTCGTCAGGACTGTCGAGAGAGTAGGAGGCGAGATCAGGGGATTCCTTCAGAACAAATGAGCTTACGAGCTCTGACTTTACTCCCTGCCAGAGGGGAATAGTTTCGATCCCTATGAATACGAGAATCGCTATAATACATAATATTATCGCTATCCCTCCGACTGCGACGACACCGGTTGCAATACGGTCGACAAGTTTCCTCCGCTTAACACCGGAGGAAACCTGTCTTGGTTCTTTCAATTTGGTTTTAGGAGACATGAGTAAATTTCCGGACCAGACCGTATTTTAAATCTGTTAAATCTTAATTAGTTCCAATTACTGTCCACTGTTCCGCGTCGATGTTCCCCGGTAGCGGGTCATAACCGTCTTTAATTACGACTGCCTGCCCCTCCTGACTGAGCACATATTTTAAGAACTCGAGGCGAAGGGGATCGAGCGCTTCGTTCGGTTTCTTGTTTACATAGATATAAAGAAATCTGCCGAGGGGATATGTTTTGTTAAGAACATTCGCCAGATTCGGCACTGCACATTCGCCCGGTTTTTTGCCCAGCTTGAGCGGCTTGACGCCGGACGTCACATACCCGATTCCGCTGTATCCGATGGCGCCTTTGTCTTCCGTGACGCCCTGAACGACGGACGCGGAACCCGGCTGTTCCTTAACGGAGTCTTTGTAGTCGCCCTTGCAAAGCGTATGCTCCTTGAAATATCCGTAGGTGCCGGAGGCCGAGTTTCTGCCGTACATACTTATCGGCACATTCGCCCATTCTCCGGTTAATCCGAGCTGACCCCAGGTCGTAATGTCCTGAGCCCCGCCGCAGGCCCTGTTCTTCGAGAAGATTGCATCTACCTGCTCCATGGTCAAACAATCGATCGGGTTGTCTTTGCTCACGAAAACAGCGAGCGTGTCGATCGAGGTTTTTACTTCGGTCGGCTTGTAACCGAACTTCTTTTCGAAATCATCTATTTCTTTATCCTTCATAGAACGCGACATGGGGCCGAACTGTGCCGTCCCCTCGATTAGCGCCGGTGGGGCTGTGCTTGAACCCTTACCCTCGATCTGGCACTTAACGTTCGGGTAACTCTTTGTGAACCCCTCGCACCAGAGGGTCATGAGGTTATTCATGGTGTCAGAGCCTATGCTGTTGATGTTCCCGGAAACCCCGCTCGTCTTTGTATACGTCGGGATGGCCGGATCGACCTGAGCGGTCTCGGCCGCCATGGTGATGTTTACGGCAAGCGCTAATACGAATGCTGTAAAGCCGGCAATCAAGCTGCTTTTGAGAAACTCTCCTCTAATCATTTTGTAATACCTCCTTAAGAGTTTTAACTGGCAAGCATTAAAACCGAGGATTATGAAGAATATGTTAAGAGAAGATTAAACCCTAGTTAACGGTCTCCTATGATTACTGAATTGTTGATAATATATTTTAATACCGGATCGGCAGGTTGAACAATTTTACCCTAACCCGGCGCCAGGGTCAGGGCCTGCCCGTGAGCGGGGTGAGGGTCTTCTGTCGTTTGGGATATCGCTGGCAGGTATAGGGCGCGGAGTAGGGTTAACCGGAGATTAACAGGCGGTTCATCTATTCTTAATCCTTATGAACTATCGTCTGGGAGTGTTCGTGAAGGGTCGGACGATTGTGTCTCGGCTTGTTCAAATAAACTGTGCGACTTGCGGAGCAAATTGTTTGACATGGAGATAAGATCAGTATTTCAGATTGCCAAAAGAGAATGGGAAAACATATCCGTATCGCTTGAATTTTGCGGAGATATAGGCAAATTCGATCTCGTCCGGTACGTCGAACGGGAGCCCCAGCTCATCCGCAACCTGATCGGGATGGAGAAAAAGATACACGAGCACGATTACCTCACCAGGGAAGCCGCCTACGTATTTACGGAATTGGTGAAGGAAGCCGGTGAGAGGCTCGGCCTGACGGCGGAGCTCGCCAAGGCTTTCGGCGGGGGATATAGCTGGGTGAGGACCGGGTGGTTTGACCTTATAAATCTCGAGATCGATGATTTTGAAATTCTGGAGGACCACCTGACCCGCAAGATCTTCTTTTTCAGGTTGTTTTTCCCGCTTAAAGAGGATTTCGGCTGGGTTTTTGATTCCCCGGACGTTGCCTCTAACCTCAAATTCATATTCGAACGGTTCTCCTCATGGCAGCGGGACCCGATCGATTATGACAAGGATCTGGAGTTTTACAAAACGGAGATAGAGCCGATAAGAGAGGGCCTTGCGTCCGCTCTCGACATACATTCGGGACGCTGTTAGAGAATAATCCGCCCGTGCCTGCCTGATAATTTGCCGGACAAACTCAGGTTCCAAAATGCAATAATACGATTATAATTTCATATAGCCTTATAAATCCGTTTGCTGCGAGGAGGGAATATGCGTACGTATGCTGCCTTGATTTTCATGCTATCCGTTGCTCTTTTCGTCACCGCCTGTAGATGCTGAGTCGGTTGGATCGGCCTGTCTGGAGGAAGTAGTTTGAGAGTCGGATTCTAATTGTATAATTCTTTCCGGGCGTTGAAAAATAATCGAAACAGACGCCGGAACGCGCTTATGCTAGAACCTATGTATCATCTTGTTATATTCCGGGACGCATGGTTCTCATAATTATGGGCGTCGCCGGGGCGGGGAAGACCACTATCGGAGAGCTGCTTGCGCGTAAGCTCGGATGGAGTTTCTACGACGCCGACGATTTTCACTCGAAAGAAAATATAGAGAAGATAAATAAAGGCATACCGCTAACGGATGACGACAGGCTGCCCTGGCTCGGGGCGATACGCAGCTTGATAGAGGGGCTGAGTGCGCCCGCCGTAATTGCATGCTCCGCGCTTAAGCAGGCATACAGGGATATGCTCGGGGAGGGCGGCTCCGATATACGGTTTGTCTATCTCGCGGGCAGCATGGAATTAATAAAGGGAAGGTTAGGGCAGAGAAAGGGTCATTTCGCGGGAGCGCAAATCCTTGAAAGCCAGTTGAGTGCGCTCGAGGAGCCCGAAAATATACTCACCGAGGATATTTCCCGGGACCCGGAATCGATCGCCGACGATATAATCCGGAAACTGGGGCTTGGAGGCCCCTCTAACTGACCGGGGTTTACTTAAAGTCCCTGCGCCTTGCGCGTGAGCTCCTCGAGAGGAGTTTCCTGAGCTGCTCCGAATCCCCGCTCTCGATTGCGGCCTCCAGCTTCTGTAGGGATTTCCTGAATTTCCTCAGCGCTTTAAGCGTATTCACCCTGTTTGCAGAAAATATATCGGACCACATCGCGGGCGAGCTTGCTGCGACCCTGGTGAAATCCCGTAACCCCCCCCCCGGCAAAGTCGAGGAGGGTTTCCGAATCAGGGGCGGAGAGCACGGTGTCTACCAGAGAATAGGCGACTATATGCGGGAGGTGGCTCACGAAGCCGAAAATGCGGTCGTGCGCCTGGGGGTCCATCTCGTAGACGTCCGAGCCCGCAACCTCCCACAACGAGGCGACCTTCTTGATTGCTTTGGGATCGGTTTTAGAGGTGGGGGTAATGATAAACCTCTTACCCTTAAAGAGGTCCGGGTCTCCCGCCCTAACTCCGGAGTTTTCGGTGCCTGCTATCGGATGACCTCCTACGAAATGAACACGAGCGGGGAGTAGCTTCTCAATATCCCTTACGATTTTTCCCTTAACGCTCCCGACATCGGTGATTACCGCCCCCTTCGCTGAGCAGGGTATAATCTCCCTCGCGGTTTTTATGATTTCTCCGACATGGGTCGCAATCACGACTATTTCAGCCCCGGAAACCCCCTTACGGAGGTCGGTATGCCCTTCGTCGATTATATTCTTAGAGATCGCGAAATCGATGGAATCCACATCGGCATCTATGCCCGTGACGTTCTCGATTCTGCCTGACTTTTTGAGAGACCAGGCAAGCGAGCCGCCAATGAGCCCGAGGCCGACGATAGCGACCTTCCCGAATTTTCTATCCTTCATTTGCCGGTGACCTTCTTCATCGCTCTCACAAACCTCTCGTTCTCTTCCGGAAGCCCGATCGTTACGCGGAGGTGCGTTTTCAGACCGTAACCCCCGACGGGCCTCACTATAACCCCTTCCCTCAGAAGTGCGTTGTAGAGCGGCATGGGGTCTTGTCCGAGGTCAATAAGTATGAAATTAGTATAAGTGGGCGTATGGGGAATACCGAGCCTGCCGAGCTCGCCTGTTAAATACCCGAGCCCCTCCCTGTTTACGTCCCTCGATCTTTTCACGTGCTCGTGGTCGTCGAGCGCGGCTTTTGCCGCCGCCTGGGCGACGGAGCTCGTATTGAACGGGTGCCTCGCCCTCTGCATGGCCGATACCATATCCTTATACGCGATACCGTAGCCGAGCCTGAGGCCCGCAAGACCGTATATTTTGGAAAACGTTCTCACCGTGAATATGGATTTCCCCGTATTATGATATGTCAGGGAATCGGGGTATTCCGGGTCCTCGACGTACTCGAAGTAGGCTTCGTCTATGACTACGAGCACGTCCTCATGAACCTTATCCAGAAACCATTCGAGCTCGTCCCTCTTTACCATGGAGCCTGTGGGGTTGTTGGGATTCGCGATGAATACGGCCCTGGTCCTGGGCGTGATGCGGGAGTACATGTCCTTCAGGTTATGGGTGTAGCCGGGCATGGGAGAGATTACGGCCTTCGCGCCGACGGCCTTGGTAACGATCGGATACACGATGAACGCGAACTCGCCCATGACGGCTTCGTCCCCGGGGGACAGGAACGTCCTGGCCGCTATGTCGAGCACGTCGTTCGAGCCGTTCCCGAATATGAGGTTCTCGGGATTTATGCCCAGTGCGTCGGAAAGTTTGTGTTTGAGGTAAAAAGCGTCCCCGTCCGGATAGCGGTGGATGTTGCTCAAGGCCTCCTCTGCTGCCTTTAGGGCAAGGGGAGACGGGCCGACCGGGTTTTCGTTTGACGCTATCTTTATCGCGCCCGTGATTCCGAGTTCCCGTTCGAGCTCCTCGACGGGCTTTCCGGGAACATAGGGTATCAAGTCCCTTACAAAAGGATTGGGTTTTATCAATTCGCTCCCCTTGGGAACCGTAATTTGGGCAACTAACCGTTAAGGAGTCCGGAGCCGAATGCCCGGGCTTCTTAATAAAAGGAATTAATCTATCACCGGCGCCCGTATGAGGCAAGGACGGGCGGCCGACTCCGGCATTATTCTATTACGTCTCAACAGGCACATCAAGAAGATCAGGTATAAATTGAGAGTTAGCCGGCCAGTCGATATAATCTACTCATGCCCCCGGAAACCCCGATGCTTAAGCAGTACCTGACGATGAAGAAGGAGTACCCGGACTCCATTCTTTTTTTCAGGCTCGGGGACTTTTACGAGATGTTTTATGAAGACGCGAAGGTCGCGTCCAAGATTTTAGGCATTGCGCTCACGTCGAGAAGCAAATCGGACAAGAACCCTGTTCCCCTCTGCGGAGTCCCTCATCACAGCGCCGAGCCGTATCTGGTGAAGCTCTTAAAGTGCGGGCACAAGGTCGCGATATGCGAGCAGATCGAGGACCCCAAATCCGCCAAGGGTGTGGTAAAGCGGAAGGTCGTCAGGGTGCTGACTCCGGGGGCCGTGCTCGATTCCGAGAACCTCGATTCCAAGTCGAATAATTATCTCGCGAGCGTTTATGTGGGGAACGGCTCTTACGGGCTCGCTTATACGGATATCTCGACGGGACTATTCAGAACTACTGTTTTTAATACTATCGACGACCTTATGAACGAGATATATCAGATTGAGCCGAAAGAGATACTCCTTCAGGAGGTATCCGACGGGAACAATGCGATCGGCGGCTCGCTCGGCAGATCGTCGAACCCCCTCGTTACGCTTCTCGATTCCTGGATTTGGGACCCCGACCGCGCGAGGGAACTCCTTCTCGGGCACCTGGGCGCAAAGACACTCGAACCGTACGGCCTTGAGGATAAGCCCGAGGCGATAACCGCGTCAGGCGCGCTCATTCAGTACCTGCGCGACACCCAGATGGAGGACATGCCTCCGCTCGATGAGCCTGAGTTCTACGAAAAATCGGAATATCTGGTTATAGACGATTCGTCAAAGAAAAATCTTGAGCTCCTGAAGTCGGCGGGAGGCGATACGGACGGGTCTCTCCTAGGGGTGCTGGATGAAACGATGACCGCCATGGGCGGGAGGCTTCTCAAGCGGTGGATAAACTGCCCGCTCCTGGATACGGGCAAGATAGGGGAGAGGCTCGACGCGGTGGAGGAGCTAAAGAGGAGGGCGGGTATAAGGGCTGAGGTAAGGAGCGCGCTTAAAGAGATAAGCGATATCGAAAGGCTCATAGGAAGGATAGCGACTTCGTCCGCGAGGCCGAGGGACCTGGGAGCGCTCCGTGACTCCTCTTTATACATAAAGAAGATAAAAACCCCGCTACATGGCGCGGGCTCGGAGATATTGAAGAATGTAGCGGATAATCTGGATGATCTGAGCGATCTCAGGGGGATTCTCGAGAGGACGCTCGTAGATGCTCCCCCGTTATCGGCGCGGGACGGGGGAATGATAAGGGAAGGGGTGAGCGGCGAGCTCGACGAGCTCAGATCGCTCAGGCGGGACGGGAAGAAGTGGATCGTCGAGCTCGAGGCGAGGGAGAGAAGCGCCGCCGGAATTAACTCGCTCAAAGTGAGCTACAACAGGGTGTTCGGTTATTACATAGAGGTTTCCAAGTCGAACCTCTCTCTCGTTCCCGAAAGGTACATAAGAAGGCAGACTCTCGCGAACGCCGAGAGGTACATAACCGAGGAGCTTAAGGAGTACGAGGAAAAGATTCTTGGGGCGGAGGAAAGGATACTCGAAATTGAGAAGGAGCTTTTTGAGGAGCTCAGAAAAAAGGTGGCGCATGAATCGGAAAGAATAAGGCTCAGCTCGTCCCTCATAGCGGAGCTTGACGTGTTGTGCTCGCTTTCCGAGACTGCCGAGAAATACTCCTATGTCAGACCCCAGATGGCCGAATCCGGGATCATAGAGCTAAAAAACAACAGGCACCCGGTCGTGGAGAGGATGGATTTGGGGGAGCGTTTCGTCCCGAACGACATCAGGCTCGATACGGATGAAAACCAGTTCCTGTTAATCACCGGCCCCAACATGGCCGGTAAATCGACCCTCATTAGGCAGGTCGCTCTCTCTGTAATAATGGCCCAGATGGGGAGCTTCGTCCCCTCGACACACGCGAGGATCGGGATCACTGACAGGATATTCACGAGGGTCGGGGCCTCGGATAATCTTGCGAAAGGGCAATCGACGTTCATGGTGGAGATGGTCGAGACCGCATACATACTGAGGCACGCCACCAGCCGGAGCCTCGTCGTACTGGACGAGATCGGCAGGGGGACGAGTACATTCGACGGAATGAGCATAGCCTGGGCTGTTGCCGAGCACCTGCACGACAGGGGAGCGTTGACCCTCTTCGCCACCCACTACCATGAGCTCGCCGATCTCGCGATGTCCAGGCGAAGGATAAGGAACTACAATATTTACGTAAAGGAGAGCGGAGAGAGGATAGTTTTCCTCAGAAAGCTTATTCCCGGGGCAGCGAGCCACAGCTACGGCATACAGGTGGCCAGGTTAGCGGGGGTGCCCGACGCGGTCATAAGGAATGCGCAGAAAGTCTTGTCAAAGCTGGAGAAAATGCAGTCGGGGCTGAGGAGCTCCATAATCGGCGGGCAGATATCCCTGTTCGGGGGCGAGGGTGTCGGGGAAACGGCGGCGGAGAATCCGGTAATCGAGGAAATCAGGACCCTCGATACGAACTCCATGACGCCGCTCGACGCTTTGGCAAAGCTCGCCGAGCTCAAAAGCAGGCTTGAGAACGACCGGGATAGTTAAATGATAAAGGGTAATCTTCGTTACATGTAGCCATGGCGGACAGCAAATCTCTCGGACAAAGGGGCGAGGATATAGCCTGCAAGGCGCTTAAAAAGGATAGGTATAAAATTATCGAGAAGAATTACAGGTGCAGGCAGGGTGAGATCGATCTCATAGCCGAAGACAGGGATAAGGTACTCTGCTTCATCGAGGTAAAAGCAAAGTCGTCCTTCAGCTTCGGACTCCCCGAAGAAGCCGTAACAGGCCGAAAACAGAAGAAGATTCAGGCTGCGGCTTTCAGTTACATAGAATCGAAAGGGCTTAAATCCCGGGCAATGCGGTTTGATGTGGTCTCCGTCGATCTCTCGAGCAACACGAGCAGGACCATTAAAAACGCTTTCGAAGCCGATATGTGACGGGCGCTTTCATCCGGACCGGCCATTACTCGTCTCAATAACCTGGAATTATTAGATTATTGCTTGCGCGGACACATAATACACGTTTATATCATTTTCGGTCTTGACCCTTGACACCGCGAAATTGATGCATATTTTATAGATAGTTTTCTCTGCAACATTTTCAATACCCTTTTATACAAATATCCAGCAGGAGGTTAGATTTTATGGGAGTAAAACCGCTTAACGATAAGGTTTTAGTAAAAAGAGTCGATGCGCCTGAAAAAACCAAAGGAGGCATAATAATTCCCGATAACGCGACCGAAAAACCACAGGAGGGAGCGGTGGTTGCTGTGGGCAAAGGCAAGGTGCTCGAAAACGGCTCCACGAGGGCACTCGACGTTAAAAAGGGCGACAGGGTGCTTTTCGGAAGATACGGCGGCACGGAGATAAGTTTTAAGGGAGATGATTACATCATCATCGACGAAAGTGAAATTTTTGCAATAATCGAATAATAAAATAAACCGGAGGTCACACAAGCAATGGCAGCGAAGGAAATAAAATTTGATAGGGCGGCACAGGACGCGATACTGAAGGGAGTGAACACCTTGGCGAACGCGGTAAAGGCGACGCTGGGGCCGAGGGGCCGGAACGTGTTGATAGAGAAGACATACGGGGCGCCTGTAGTGACGAAGGACGGAGTCACGGTGGCGAAGGAGATAGAGCTCGAGGACAAGTTCGAGAACATGGGGGCGCAGATGGTGAAGGAAGTGGCGTCCCGAACGAGCGACGTAGCCGGAGACGGGACAACGACCGCGACGATACTGGCGCAGGCGATATTCCGTGAAGGGATAAAGCTCGTAGCGGCGGGGCACGACCCGATGAAGTTCAAGAGAGGCATAGACAAGGCGGTGGAAGTGGTTGTGGAGAGCATAAAGAAGCAGAGTAAGCAGGTAAAGGGCCGCACGGAGATAGCGCAGGTGGCTACGATATCCGCGAACGGAGACTCGACGATAGGGAACATCATAGCGGACGCTATGGAGAAGGTAGGGAAGGACGGAGTAATAACGGTGGAAGAGGGGAAGAGCTTGGAGACGGAGCTCGACGTGGTGGAGGGTATGCAGTTTGACAGGGGGTACCTGAGCCCGTACTTCATAACGGACCCGGAGAAGATGCATATAGAGCTCGAAGACCCGGTAATACTAATGTTTGACAAGAAGATATCGAATATGAAGGACATGGTGCCGTTGCTCGAAGAGGTGGCAAGGAGCACGAAGCCGCTGCTGGTAATGGCGGAGGATATAGAGGGGGAGGCGCTGGCCACGCTGGTGGTGAATAAGCTGAGGGGGACGCTGAAGGCTGCGGCCGTAAAGGCGCCTGGGTTCGGGGACAGGCGTAAGTCGATGCTGGAAGACATAGCGGTGCTGACGGGGGGCAAGGTAGTGGCCGAGGAAGCGGGTATGAAGCTCGAGAACACGAAGCTCCAGGACCTTGGAAGGGCAAAGAAGATAATAATAGACAAGGACAATACGACGATAATAGGCGGAGCGGGGAAGAAGGGGGAGATAGAGGGGAGGATAAGACAGATAAAGGCGCAGGTGGACGAGGCTAGCGGGGAGTACGACAGGGAGAAGCTCCAGGAAAGGCTTGCCAAGCTCGCCGGGGGAGTCGCGGTGATACGCGTAGGGGCAGCGACCGAGGCCGAGATGAAGGAGAAGAAGGCCAGAGTGGAGGACGCTCTTAACGCCACGAGGGCAGCGGTAGAAGAGGGAATAGTGCCCGGGGGCGGAGTTGCGCTGATAAGGGCTATAAAGTCGGTGGACGGGTTCCATGGGGCCGACGACGAGGAGAAGGCCGGAGTGAGCATAGTGAGGAGAACGCTCGAGGAGCCTTTGAGAGGGATAGCGACGAACGCCGGATGGGACGGATCGATAGTGGTGGGGAAGGTGAGCGAGGAGAAGGGGTCAAACGGGTTTGACGCAGCCAAGCTCGAGTACTGCGATATGATAGAGGCGGGCATAGTGGACCCTGCGAAGGTAACGAGGACCGCGATGCAGAATGCGGCCAGCGTAGCGGGGCTGCTCCTTACGACGGAGGCTCTGATAGCCGAGAAGCCGCAGTCCAGGGAAGATGCGGGCGGAGGCGGTGGAGGCGGAATGGGCGGCGGTATGGGCGGCATGCACCCCGGAATGGGCGGTATGATGTAATTTAAAACGGAATAAAAACTTATAAAACTCACAGGCGGACTGCCCCTCAAAGGACAGCCCGCCTTTTTTTGTATCGTTTGTCTCTTTTTAAATAATGCAGTTTGTGGTTACAATTTAACTCTCGAAAGCCATGCCGGACGCACCTCATTACATGAATCACAGGAAGAGGCTCAGGGAGAGGTTTCAGAAAACCGGAGCCGAAGGGATGCATGACTATGAGCTCCTGGAGCTCCTCCTGACCTTCTCCATTCCAAGAAGGGACGTGAAGCCCGTGGCCAAAAAGCTGATAAGCGAGTTCGGCGGACTCTCCGGTGTACTCGATGCGGATCAAAAGAAGCTCGAAGAATTAAGCGGCGTGGGCGCTATGTCGGCTGCCCTTATACGTCTGGTAAAGGAACTATACGGCACTTACCTGGCTGAGAACATGAAGAAGGGGGATGTTCTTTCTTCGCCTGAATCGGTGTTGAAATTCGTCCGGGTCAGGCTCTCGGGGATGACGAACGAGGCGTTCATGGTCATATATATGAATGTAAAGAACGAGGTGATCGATTATACGATGCTTCACGAAGGCACGGTCGACAACGTGGCGGTATATCCGAGGCGCATAATCGAGTCAGCCCTCTCCAGGCACGCTACGGGGATCATCCTGGTGCATAATCACCCGAGCGGGAACCCGACGCCCTCAAGGGAAGACAAGGCCCTTACGCGGGATATAGCGGACTCAGCGACGACGCTCGATATACGGGTTCTCGACCACATCATCGTCGGGAAGGACGGTTACTTCAGCGTCATGGAGAATGACCTGCTATCACCCATAAAATCGTAATTCGCGCTCGTACACTAAATGCCGTACGAGCGGACCCGTTCGGAATTATTCGATCATCGGTTAATCTTTAATCTATCGAGCTATGGATATTTTAGACACTGACGCTTCCCGCCGAAACAGCGCGCCGCATAAAAAGGCGTTCTATCTATCCGTTTTTACCGTCGTATACAATCTTATTGAAGGGGTCGTATCCGTAGTCGCGGGCACGGTCACGGGGAGCATCGCGCTTGTCGGATTCGGTCTCGACAGCTTCGTGGAATCGCTTTCGGGGGGGATAATGATATGGCGTTTCCGGGAGCGCGGAAATCTTTCGCACGAGGAAGAAGAAAGGATAGAGGCAAAAGCGGCTAAACTCGTGGGGTACACGTTCTTCGTGCTGGGAGTTTATGTGCTTTATGAATCCCTGAAGAAACTCATCCTGCGCGAGATCCCGGAGCCGAGCCTGCTCGGAATCATGATAGCGATAGCATCGCTCGCGGTCATGCCGGGATTGTTCTTTATGAAATATAGAATAGGGAAGTCGATCGGCAGCAGGAGCCTCCTAGCGGATTCAAAGCAGACGCTCGTTTGCTGTTATCTATCGATAGCGCTTCTCCTGGGACTCGGGCTTAATTACCTGTTCGGGATATGGTGGGCCGACCCCGCGGCCGGAATCGTTATAGTGGGATTTCTGATGAGGGAAGGTTATGCAATTCTGAAGGAGGGGAAGGCGGGCTGCTGCGGAATGTGATATACGCTCCTGTCCAGGGGGAGTGAAATGAACGGAAGCATTTATCCTTTGAAAAAGATACGTTCACTATGTATATTTAAAACCTGCGAAAAAGATTCGATTTCGTTACGGATAAAATTCCAATAAGAGATCTGGATGACGGATAAAAATACGGATACCTCCGGGAAAGGGCAGTCGGGCTCGATAAGCATACTCAGGTTCGTCCTGACTTACGTGCTCCTCATGGGGGCATTTTTTTTACTGCTCGGATTAAAACCCGTACAAAACGTAGTCGATATAAACGGCGGATACTCAAACGCCATAGTATATGTGACATCGAAGATCCTGACCCTTATAGGAGTTACGTCCACCGTTAAGGGTTCTGTAATCCACCTTCCTACCATATCGCTCGACGTCGAATTCGGCTGCAACGGCCTCGAAGCGGTCATGATATACGCCGTTGCTGTTCTGACGTTTCCGGCATCGTGGAAGAACAGACTGATAGGCATATTAGCGGGGTTTCTCGTCATCCAGGTGTTGAACCTGATAAGGATAGTGGCGCTCGCATATGCCGGTGTCTATCACAAAGACCTGTTCGATCTGATACACATATATGTAGCGCAGGGTGTAATGATAGCAGTGGCGCTTGCGACTTTCGTACTTTACCTAACCTACCTGAGCCATGGACAAGGAAAAAAAGAAGCCCTTATTTAGGTCAGTCCTTCTTAAGGCCTCTCTCATATTCGTAGTCTCATATATTATTTTTCTCATCATCTGGCTGGGCATCAAAGGCTATTACGGAATGGCGATTACGACAATCGCCTCCCATGCGATCACCCTGTTCAAAGACGTCGATATAGTCTCAATTCTGAGGAACAAGGATATAATTTCAGTCGGATTCATCCCACAAAAATACGGCGTAACGATATTAAAGACGACGATAGACGTGCCGATCTCGAACTACACTTTTAACGCACCTCTTTCGTTCGCTATTATGGCCGCATTTTATCCCTTTATTAAAAGAAAGTGGATATATCTGGAGGCGCTTTTGATTTTGGTCGCTGTTCATTTTCTATTCGTGTTCTCCCTCGAAGGGGAGAAGCTCTCTGCTGCGCTGGAAACGCAGGGCTACGCAAAAGGCGGGGCCGCCTCTCAGATATTCTGGGAATTCCTCTGGGGTTTTATCGACAATATGGTAGTCAGGTTCGAGCCTTTTTTAATAGGCGCGTATTTATTCTTCTTCAGAAACCGCACATCGCCGGTTAAAGTGATACAAAAAAAAGCAAAAAAGTAAGTTTATGCAATCAGGAGTCGCGGTTTTTATTAACAGTATTGAATAATATCCTTCCCCACAGCGCGCCCAGAAAATAGGTTGCGTAGATAAGCACCACGCCCAGAAGAAAGGAAAGCGCTACCCCCGCAATATCGCCGATACCGTACTTGCCGCCCGAAAAGAAGAGCTCATGCGAGAGCTTGAACAGGTCGTCACTCCTTAAGCGGTTAATATCGAACGAGGGTGAAAACAACGCCGCAATCCGGGAGACCAATATAGATCCCATCTCGTAATAATCCCCGCTGAAGGACATGAACGGCGCGAATGCTATCGGCAGTGAAATTCCGAGTTTGACGCTCGCGCCGAGAGGGGTGGAGAGGGGTGCTGACCTCAGGAGCGGGACGCCTATGAATATGGTCAGGAGAAACGGGAAGAAATCGGTCAATAAATAAGTGAGGTCGTTACCCCCCGTGTCAAACCCCGTTAACTGCCCCGCATAATCGGAGCCGGACGTAACGAACGGGAAGAGTTTTTCCAATATCGCGCCTCCGTATTTGGGACTTATCTCAAGCTCTGTCACCGTGCCTCCGCCCAGGATACAGCCGAAGGCATGGCAGAGCTCGTGAATCGGCACGTAAATCCACCATGAGATGACGAATAAGACGACGATAAGACCGATATTGAAAGGCGCCGAGCCTCCGAGGGACCGTTCCAGCCCCGACAGAAAGTCCTCAAACGGCATCAATAAGAGCTTTTTTAGTTGTCTTAGCATGACATTGCCGTTTCATCTTATACAAAAATGTCAATATTGTAAACCGGTTCCATTTGTTCGTGTTGCATATTAAGTTGAATCTCACGTTACATGAGATTATACACATAACCTATAAAACTCATTGACAAAAATGAATTAGGGTAATACACTTGTTTCGGAGTTTGGAGAAAAGAAGTTCCGATCGAAAAGGCAAACTATTCGAAAGAATAGGGCGCAAAGCCGACGGCCTAAGGGCGAGGTCAGCCTATGGCGGCGGGTTGCCGAAGAGATGGAGGATGGGTCGTAATTAAATTCCGCTCTTCACGTTAGATAATAAGGCAGACCCGTTGTGCCTTTTTGAGGATGTGCTGTCCGGAGTCTCGAATGAGAAGAGCCGACTGCCAGATACTCAGATATAGCATCAGCCTCGTACTGGCACTTTTGACCCTGTCCGAATTTGTCTCGTTATTCCCCGAAAAGGCGTCGGCTAATCCGTATTATTATAAAAAAGAAGTAAACGGTGTCGTGTACTACACGAACATCGACCCTAAAAGCAGCGGATTCAAAAAGATAGGCAGCCCGTGGGGAACCTTCCGCGGCACTCCGAAGAGCCAGAGGGGATACCTGGATAAATACAAGTATTCCGATAAGTTCGACCAGCATATCAACAGCACGGCGGGCTGGTACGGGATAGACCCTCTTCTCATCAAGGCTATGATAAAGGTGGAGTCGAACTTCAATCCGGGCGCCGTCTCCCCTCAGGGAGCGATGGGCATAATGCAGCTGATGCCGGCGACTGCCGAGCGTATCGGGGTTTCCGACCCGTTCGATCCGGTTGAGAACATCGAGGGCGGGGTCAAGTATTTCAACATGCTGATGACCATGTTCAATAACAACACCACGCTCGCGATTGCGGGGTACAATGCCGGTGAGAACGCCGTCATCAAGTACGGCTATAAGATTCCCCCGTACGACGAAACTATAGAATATGTAAACAGGGTCTATGCCCATTACGATTACCTGAAGAAGAACACTGAAGAAAGAAATGTTGAGCCCATGATCGCAAGTAAAAAGGACAAGACCGCGCCCCCGACTGCGAATAAAAAATCGTTTGTTTACGTTGAGACCCTTGGTGACCGGAATGTCAACGGCAGGAAGGCGGAGATGCCGGAATCGGGAGCAAAGCCGGTACTCACGGTTAAGGCGGAAAATACGGATACGAAAGCCGACATAAAAACCGGGAGTAATAATTCCGGGAAGCCCGTCGGTGCGCCGATTACGGTCGCGGGCGAGGGGCAATACGCCGTGCAGCTGGCTTCTTTTCCCGACCTCGAGATAGCGAGGGAGATGGAGCGGTCGCTAAAGTCAAAAACATATCCCGCATACATCGAAACGGTGGACCTGCCCGGCAAGGGGACCTGGTACAGGGTAAAAGTCGGCAAGTTTACCACCGAAGACGAGGCTAAGAAGTTCGGCAACGATCTCATCACCGAAGAGCCTGATGTAAAATCAATTCTTGTCACTCTGAATTGACCCCCTGTCGGCTCAGGGCCTGACTCCACGCTTAGGCCGGCCGTTTTTTTGTCAGTCGCCGGATTTACGGCGGGCGCGGCGGGATCCGTTCGCGCGCGGGAACCGGCGGCGGATACATATTAAATATATACTCGATATATTAAATATGTTCTAACCCCGCGCTCAATTTTATTCCCTTCATTTTATTATTAAAAAAATTCGGGACGGTATGTTCAAAGCCGGATATTCCTTGACTATCATAACGCTTTTTCTTAAGATACTTATAGACGGTCTTGTAATCAGGGCGCCCGCATTCTAAGGAGACAATTTATGAAGCCTATCATAATGGCAATTTTGATAATAGCCGCCTTCGGGTTCTTCTTCTATAACATTTATAACCTCCTTAGAATACTTCGTTTGGGTAAATACGAGACCAGGTTCGACAATATCGGGGAGAGAATAAAAAAGGTGCTGATATACGTATTCGGCCAGAAGAGGCTCGTAACTAATTACAAATTCGCGGGGATTGAGCACTTCATGATATTCTGGGGGTTCGTAATTATCACCATAGGCACGATCGAGATACTAGTCGGCGGAGTTTTCCCGGGCTTCAAGCTGATCCCAGGCTCGGCTCATAAGGTCTACGAGTTCATACTGGATATTACACAGACCCTGGTCATGATCGCCATAATAATGGGGATAGTAAACAGGACCACAATCGCCAGGAGAAGGGAAGTAAACGGGCTCGATGCGGTAGTCATCCTGGGGCTGATATTCGGTCTCATGGTCACTGCGCTCGGCGCAGTGGCCACGAACGTGGCGATGGGCAGGGCGGAGGCCGCGTGGCTGCCGGTTTCAAGCACGCTGTCACGCGTGTTTTTTTCTGGAATGAGCGATTCCGGGCTCATGTATTCCCATGAATTTTTCTGGTGGTTCCATGTCCTAATAGTACTCGGATTCCTGAATTACCTGCCCTATTCCAAGCACAGCCACGTATTTACCGCCATACCGAACGTATTCTTCCAGAGCCTTAAGCCGAGAGGCGCGCTTAATCCGATAGATTTCGAAAACGTGCCTGAGGACGTAGACCACTTCGGAGCGGGAAAGATACAGGATTTTACGTGGAAGGACCTGCTCGATGCCTATACGTGCACGGAATGCGGAAGGTGTACTGATAATTGCCCCGCGTGGCATACCGAGAAACCCCTCTCGCCCAGGGAGATAGTGGTAAAGCTCAGGCACTATGCTTCGAGCGAAGGGAAAGCGCTTTTGAACGGCCATTCCGTGAACGGTAATGAATCCACCATACCGGGCCCTGAATGGATCACCGAAGAAGAGCTCTGGGCCTGCACGAGCTGTAACGCCTGCGTCGAGCAGTGCCCGCTATTTATAGACCAGATGGGGAAGATTATGGAAATGAGGCGGTTCCTTACCCTCGAGGGAAGGCTGACGGGGGCGGCCGCCAAAACACTGCAGAAGCTCCAGACCCAGGGGAACCCCTGGGGATTCGCCGAAGGCGACCGCGCCAAATGGATCTCGGGGTACGAAGGAGTGAACGTAATAGGCGAGAACGGAATCGAAGACGCTTCCGCTTTCGATTATATCTACTGGATGGGCTGTTACGGGGGGTACGACCCGAGGGGCCAGAAGATCGCCCAATCCGTGGTAAGTCTCCTTACCCAGGCCGGTGTGAGCTTTGCCGTACTCGGGCCTATGGAAAGATGCACGGGGGACCCGGCCAGAAGGCTCGGGGAGGAGGCGCTTTATCAGATGCTCGCGACGCAGAACATCGAAACGTTAAACGAGCTAAAGGTCAAGAAGGTGATCGCAAATTGTCCCCATTGTTTCAATACGATAAAAAACGAATACCCGCAGTTCGGCGGAAATTACGAGGTGATAAACCATACACAGCTATTGAACGATCTCGTAAAGCAGGGGAGGCTCAAGCCGACGAAGGAGATAAACCAGGGAGTCGCATATCATGACCCCTGTTATCTGGGCAGGTACAACAGGGTATTCGACGAGCCGAGGGAGCTCTTGCAATCTATACCGGGACTGAGACTTATAGAGCTTGACCGGAGGCGTGAGAAGAGTTTCTGTTGCGGCGCAGGCGGTGGAAAGATATGGATGGAGGAGGACGCGCCCAGGGTTAACTGGAACAGGTTCGAGGAGGTGGAATCGAAAAAGCCCGATACGCTTGCCGTGGCCTGCTACTTCTGCGACACGATGTTCGAGGACGCGTCCAAACACGCGGGCAATGACAAGATTGAGATCAAGGATATATCCGTGCTTCTGAGAGAGTCGGTCGAGGCCGAGACCAAGGCTTGAGCCCGGGGCGCAGCAGCGGTCAGTGAACCGGCCAATAAAATTACTGATTACAGAAATATAGTATTATAATATCCTCAGGGCCGCTAAAACCGAGGTCGAGCCATGTGATTTGTCCTTCCTGTTTATAAGTTCATTTAATACCGTTAAAATTGATACTCATGTATAACGCCGACAGGTGCTCGTGTCTATTTATGGATTCTGGCGGAGGCTGGTCCGGGACTAGCGACACGAATGGCTCGATCATCCGTTTTGCGCAGCCGAGGGGATTTTTTCATAACCGGGATGGGCTAGTAACTAAGAGTATCGGCGGTGATACGGTGAGTACGAACCGCGACCCGCTCACAGTTCTAGAAGGATTGGTTGCGGAAGGTTACATCGCGGTGGGGTATATCGGATACGAATACTCGAGGTTCGCCGATTCAGGGTTTGTCCCCGACAAAGCTAAGGATGGCGACCGATTGCCGGACATCTACTTTCTTCTTTTCCGCGAAGAGGACATGATCACTTATCCTCCCGACGATTCGAGATTTAAATTCAATGCCGGCGTTACAGGCACAGACGGTTTTCCGGGGCCTGTCGATGATACGAGAGGCGCGTTGAATTCGAATATGAGCAGGGATGAATACTTAAATATGGTCGAGCGCGCAAAAGAGTATATTAAACAGGGCGACGTGTATCAGGTGAACCTTTCACAGCGCTTTACAGTGGGCTATGGGCTCTCTCCTATAGAATGCTTCCTGCGAATGTTCCACGTGCAACAAGTGCCGTTTGGCTGTTATATCGATTTCGGGGATTTCCAGCTTTCAAGCGGCTCGATGGAGCTGTTTCTGAGGAGGAACGGGGAAGCGCTGACGACGAGGCCGATAAAGGGGACCTCGGAAAGGGGGGTGACTCGGGAGGCTGACATAATCAAGAAAGCGAAGCTCGTCAGCAGTGAGAAGGAGAGGGCGGAAAACCTGATGATCGTCGATCTCATGCGGAACGACCTCTCGAGAATCTGCAAGGTCGGCTCAGTGAAGGTTACAAGACTCTTTGACGTGGAAACCTACAACACCCTCCATCAGCTTGTATCCGAGGTCGAGGGACGTCTTGTAAATGATATAGGGACTGCCAGGATCATCAGGAATACCTTCCCGCCCGGTTCAGTTACCGGCGCGCCTAAGAGAAGGGTGCTTGAGGTAATCGACGAGCTTGAGCCCCATTACAGGGGGCCGTATTGCGGGGCGGTGGGCATATTTTTCCCGGGCGGGGACTTCACACTGAGCGTAGGGATAAGATTGCTGATAACCGATTCCCTAAAGGCCTCGTTCTGGGTGGGAGGGGGAATAGTATGGGATTCTGACCCGGAGAAGGAGTATGAAGAAACGGTCTTAAAATCGCTGGCAATAAAAAAGGCCCTTGGGATATCCGAGTAATAATATCATCTGATAAAGTGAATATATAAAGGAAATATTGTTTTGGAACAGGTGTTTATAAACGGCGATAGGGCCCCGACGGAGATTCCGCTCCGGGCGCTTTTCTTTGGCGAAGGCTTCTTCGAAACCTTTCGGTATAACAACCGCATGCCGCTATTTTTCGACATGCATTATGAGCGCATGAAGGCTGGCGCACGGCTGCTTCAAATCCCGTTAATAGATAAGGAATCGATGATCGAGCTTGTGAAAAAAGCGGTAATCGATTCGGGGCTGTCAGACGCTTACGTAAAGATATGCGTCCTTTCGGACGGGAGCCTGAATTATTACGATATTCCTGCAAAGGGGGACATAGCGATACTCATCAGGGATTATGCGGTGCGTAAAGAGCCGGTAAAAGCATCCGTCTATCCCTATAAACGGAGCTCGGAATCCCCAATTCAAAGCATTAAATCCCTGAATTACCTGGAGAATGTGGTAGCCAGGAGGGAGGCTGACCGATCGGGATATAACGAGTCCGTGTTTCTTAACGAAAGGGGGGAGATTACCGAGGCCACTTCGGGAAATATATTCTGGGCGAAGAATAATATTCTATATACTCCATCCATCGGGTCAGGCATCCTGCCGGGGATCGTGCGCGCTCTGCTAATACAATTCATTCATGAATTGGGTTTAAGGACGGAGGAGGGGGGGTATCAACCCGAACATATGGTCGGCTCAAGTTTTGCCTTTCTGACGAACTCACTTGCCGGATCCGTTCTTCTATCCCAATTGGGAGAGGCCCCGCTTCCTCTTAATAACGAGCTCTATGAAGGTATAAAGAAACTCCTTCAGACAAAGCTCGGATGGGTATAAAATTACAGCTAAAAATCGGGAATCGGCGCCCCGTTTTCTCAACCTCCTGAAAATAAAGAAAAATTGAAAAAACGTGGAAGGATTGTGGATAAAAATCGGAGAGAATTCGACAAAAAGCGCATATCTAACTGTAATTATTGATTAATCTACCTTAACGAGCCCTTAACAAATGTGTAGATATTTATCCACAATTGTGGATGTTTCACGTGAAACATTCCATAAAGCCCTATTTGCCAATGCAAAATTTACTGAAAATTCTGCCCAGGATATCCTCAGTTGTCACTTCCCCGGTGATCTCGCCGAGAGAATCCAGGGCGGCCCGGAGCTCGATTGCTAGGAATTCCGGCGATTCGCCTCTTTCCAGAAGCGCCAGAAATGATTTCAGGCTATTGGACGCGGATTCAAGGGCAAGTTTATGCCTGAGCTCCGTGAGAATGATCTCGCTGCCGTCTGTTTGGCTATTCTCGCCGATGAGCAGCATCCTGATCGAATCCTTGAGCTCTTCCACCCCGGTGCCCAGCTTGGCAGAGGTCCGAATGATTCTTTCCTGATTGACCGTGCGGGGGAGTGTTTCCGCCTTCAATTTGAGCCCTTTATCGGATTTGTTGAGTATAAAGACCGCTCTTTTGTCTTCAACACCTTCTAATACCTCCAGGTCGTCCGTATCGAGCTCACTGCTTCCGTCGAGCACCACGAGCAGCAGCTCCGCCTCTTCCGCCTTTTTTTTCGCGAGGCTTACGCCCGCGTGTTCTATCTCATCCGTGGTTTTTCTGATACCAGCGGTATCTATCAATACTAGCGGAATCCCTCTTACGTCCAGACATTCCTCTATAAAATCCCTTGTTGTGCCGGGGTGGGGGCTGACAATCGCCCTGTCTCTCATCAAAAGCATGTTCAGGAGGCTCGATTTTCCTACGTTCGGCTTTCCGAGTATGGCTGTTTTGACCCCGTGTTTGATAATCCGGCCTTCCTCGTATGTGTTTAAGAGCTCGGAAATGCCTGAAATCAGGCTATTTATGCTTTCTATCAATTTATCTCTGATGATCGGGTCTATTTCGTCCTCGGGGAAATCCACCTGGGCTTCTATCTCGGCCGTGATATCAAGGGCTGTATCCTTGAATACCCCGATCTTCTTCGACAGCACCCCTTCAAGCTGGAGCTCTGCCTGTTTTAAACCCTCTTCTGTCCGGGCGTTGATGATATCCGATACGGCTTCAGCCTGAGCCAAGTCCATTTTTCCGTTCACGTAGGCCCGGAGCGAGAATTCTCCCGGGTTTGCGGGCCTGAGGCCCAGGCTGAACAGTATATCGAGGATCTTCTTTGGCACGAGGTTCCCGCCGTGTGAGTGGATCTCGACGACATCTTCTCCGGTAAATGAATTTGGAGACTTCATTAAAACGCAGAGAACTTCATCGACCAGGTCGTTTGTACGGTGGTCCAGTATGCGTCCGTGATAGAAGCGGTGGGAATCCATATCCTCAGAATCGGCATCTTCTCGTCCGTATCTAAAAATTTGTTTGATAGTCCGGAGCGATGCCGATCCGCTTATCCTGATTATTGCAATGCCGCCGTTACCCTGCGGGGTCGCTATTGCGGCAATCGTATCTTCGCTCGGTAATAACGGCCTGCTCATATATAGGATAAATTACCATATCGGCATATATGCCGCTATTGTTTGCTAATTGTTCTGTGATTTCTGAGGGTTAGAGGTTGCGAGTCGCGGCTGGTCCGGCATGATACGGAAACGCCGGGTGCAACCACCGGCGTCTCTGTATGGGTTAAGTTGTTGCAACTATCATCGGATTATGCTTTTAATTTGTGTGTGTTCGGTAACAAATCAGTCCGGCGTTTATTTTGCCATCACTTTACTCTTTTCGCCGAGGCCGGCGAGTGTATCCATCGCAATGCTGGTATGAGCGAAACAGGCGCCTGCCGACATGACCATTGCGACATTTATAGCCTCGGCCATTTGCTCTTTAGATATCCCTCCGCTCCTCGCGTCCTTCACGCAGCCTCTGATGCAATAAGGACACTTGGTCATGTGTGCGCAGGCCAGGCCCATTAACCCTCTTTTGAAGTCTCTACTGAGCGCGCCCTCGGCGAAAACCTTTTTAGTGAACTCCTTAAAGGCTTCCGAATTAGCTCCGCTGCACTTGCTGAATTCGTTTATCTCTTTGGTAACATCTTTTTTGAAGAAATGTCCTTCCGTGAGCGGGATATTGTGCTCAAGAGCGTCGTGGGCTTCAAAAGCTATGGTTGAATAAGCGTAGGGTCCGCCCATGGCGAAGCGGAGTGCGACGTAGATCGATTCGATGATCTCCTGGTCCGAGGCGCCCAGGTTCTTGGATAGCCTGACCCTCGATCTTATGCAGTAAGGGCATCTCGTTATATGAGCCCCGGCAACTGCTATAAGCTGTTTTTCCTTCTGTGAGAGGGCGCCGTCCTCGAATACCCCGTTGTGAAGATTCATCCACGCCCCGTGGAGCTCCGGGTTTAATTCCTTGAAATGGGCCATATCACCTGAAATTTCACTTTTGAACATATATTCCGACATAATGCACCTCCTTTGATATATATCAGGCAGCTTTTAAAAGCCTTAGTATTGTCTCGCTTCCCGAAGAAAGCGGTTCTAGTGACCTGTGTGTTTTGACCATCATTATCGCGCCTTCCAGGTGGGAAAGTATCAATTGCGCGATCGCTCCCGGGGAAAGATCGCTGCGGAAATCCCCAGTGTTTATACCCTCGTCTATGCATTCTTCGATTATCTTCTCCCAGGAGTTAAAAAATGCCGAAAGCTTTTCTCTGAAATTTTCGTTTGCTCCGCTCATTTCAATCGCCATATTTCCAAAAGGGCACCCCTTGGGGTTCTGTAAGTCCCGGTGGAACGTTTTGACTGAGCTATAGAATTCGACAAGTCTCTCTGATGGGCCGAGGGATTTATTGGCGAGAGTCTTAATCAATACGTCAGTTTCGTAGAGGCTTATGAATCTTTCAAGTATTACCAGCCCTAGTTCTTCTTTGCTTTTGAAGTGATAGTAGAAATTGCTTTTTGTTACACCGCTCTTTTTAAGTATCTCATCGACAGAAGTTTGCTGAAAGCCGTTTTCGTGGATGAGCTCTTTCGCGCTTGCGAGTAATCTTTCTTTGCTTTTATTCAATTTCGGCTGCCCCCCACCAATTAGTACCGACCAGTCAGTTCTAATAATATGTTATTCAGAGATTATTGTCAAGGGTTTTTTTCAGGCGGGTATCAATTGCCCTGCATAGTCAGCAGCGGCGTATCAAAATAAAATCAGTTGTGTTTCTATCGGAGGGCAAGGAGGATGTCAGAGTACGCCGAAGCTCAATTTTAGAGGCGATTCCGGGTAGAAGCCCTCGTCCCTCGTGCTCAGGCCCTTCGCCTGCAAGAGCACCTTGAAGCTGTTTCCCATGGAACCGGGAAGGAACAGGTTCTTAATGGTCTTGTTCGCTCCCGGGTTCTCGTTGCCCGATAAGACGTCCTGTTCGGATAGCCTTGTCATTATATCGAGAACGCCCCAGTCGAGGAGGAACTGTCCCTGCGTAGTGTATTTAATGGTTTCGAGGCCGAGAGATTCGCCGACCCTGATCAGGTTGCTGAAATCCACGTGGGCCGTGATGTCCTGCTCTCCGATGTTTACGTAGGGATTCTCGCTGATCGAATGCCCGTGCATGCACTTATATGTGCCCTTCATTCTTTCGGGGCTGTACAGCTCGGGCGCGAGGAACCCGTAGTCTATGGTCAGTATGAAGCCCTTCCCAAGCGCCTTTTCAGCCTCCCCGAGCCACCTGCCTGCGTTTAGATTTACTTCTGCTTCCTGGCCTTCACGAAACGTCTCATAGCCGTTGAAGTATTGGGCGAGCTCAATCGAGCTCGGCTCATCCTGGATTTCCACGAATTCGCCCCCGCTCAGGGTAACGAATACCTCCTTAACGGCATCGTCCGAGAATCTGACTCTGTGGAAAGGAAACGCGTCTACGAGCTCGTTCGATAAAATAACCCCGCCGGTTCGCTCGGTTTCAATCTCGAACAGAGAGGACATAAATCTGACTTTTGCCAGGTGTTTGCGGAGCGTCTCTTCCGATACACCCGCTGCCCGGACGTTCTTTTCTACAATCCGGTATTGTATCGTCTCGTATAGCTCCGGGTTATCCCTCTCGATCGAATCGAGTATGTCGGAAGCTAGGAGCCCTGAGCCCCCGCCGCACTCGATCACGTAAAACCCGGGCTCTCTTATCAAGCCGCGTGATTTCGCAATGAACCGCGCCAGAACCCCGCCGAAAGCCGAACTCACGCTTGGGCTCGTGTAGTAGTCCCCGCCTTTACCGATGTGCGCTTCTCCGGACGTGTAGTAACCGAACTCCTCATGGTAAAGCGCCATTTCCATGAACCCGGAAAAAGTCAGCCTGCCTTTAGTTCTTATTTCCGATTTTATTATTTCGGCTAATGGGTTCATTTCCATGTTATAAATCTGTGGAGTAAATTATATCCGGCAATAAATAATTGTATCACAGCTGCCCCGCTTGACGGAGTAAGGGCCAAAGACGCATATGGGCTTTTTAATAAAACCCTTGAAGATCATCGCTTTTCTCATACTGGTTGTCACATTCCTCGGCATATCCTTTTGTGTGGACGTGCTCGTCAGAAATAAAGCGGCCAAGCTCAGGTATTTCTCCCTCATTTCCTCCTTCTACATGAGGACGGCGCTCAAGGTTCTGGGTGTAAAGGTAAGGCCGAGAGGGATAAATAAGCTGGGCAGCGGAAAACGAAACTATCTTATAATTTCGAACCACCTCTCATATATCGACATATTCGTCATCGCCTCCGTCGCTCCGTCTGTTTTCGTGGCGAATTCGGAGCTGAAAGAGGCTTTTCTGCTGGGAGCCATAATAAGATACTCCGGCGGTGTTTTCGTCGAAAGGCGGAACAGGGCGCGTCTCCTTAAAGATATGCAGAATATAAGGGATATATTAAATATGGGCCTCAACGTGGTGCTATTCCCCGAAGGTACGACATCGGACGGTGAGGAGGTCAAGCCTTTTAAGACCCCGTTACTCGCCGCGTTAGACGGGTGCGGCGTCGATGCGCTCCCCGTATGCATCAGGTACAGAAAAATAAACGGAAAAGATATCGATTCCGGGAGCGGTCCGCTCGTTTATTTTCACGGCAACATTACCTTTTTCGAGCATTTCTTCAGACTCCTTAATCTCGGGTCTATCTGTGTTGACATTACGGAGCTCGATTTAACCGGGCAGGGACTTTATGGTTCGAGGAAGGAGATGGCTAGAATAGCATTCGAGAGAATAAGCGGCGCATACAAAGAAATATCGTCATCGGACGATAAATAGCGCCCGGCTTTGGTATTAGCCGCGCGGACGAGCCGCATAACCGGCTGTCCGGAGTGCTCATGCTTGCTCTAATACGCTGGGTTAGTTATGATAGAAAATCCCAAAAGGGGAGAAACAAAGGAGAATTTCCGATGGATTTGAAGTGGGCGAAGAGAATCGCCGACCTTCCGCCTTACCTGTTCGCCGAAATTGACGCCAAGAAGAGTGAAATGAGGGCAAAGGGGATGGACATTATTGATTTAGGCGTCGGTGACCCGGATATACCTACGCCGCGGCACATTGTCGAGGCATTGAAGAGAGCGGCCGAGGACCCGCAAAATCACAGATACCCGTCCTATGAAGGCCTGCTCTCGTTCAGATCGGCGGTCGCGGACTGGTATAAGGAGCGTTTCGGAGTCGATCTCGACCCCAAAACGGAAGTGGTCACTCTGATCGGTTCCAAGGAGGGGATAGCGCATACGCCTCTGGCGTTCCTTGACCCCGGGGACATCGGTCTCTATACGGACCCGGGTTACCCCGTCTACCCCACCTCGATCAGCTTCGCGGGCGGTGTTCCGGTTCCGGTCCCGCTTCTTAAGGAGAACGGATTTCTCCCCGATCTCGGCTCTATCCCCGAGGATATCGCAAAGAAAGCGAAGATGATGTTCGTGAACTATCCGAACAACCCCACGGCGGCCGTAGCGGGCGGGGAGTTTTACAAGGAACTTGTGGATTTTGCCGTCAAATATAATATCCTTATATGTCACGACGCCGCCTATACGGAGATGGCGTACGAGGGATATAAGCCCGCCAGCTTCCTGCAGTTCGACGGTGCGAAGGACGTGGGTATCGAGTTCCATTCTTTATCCAAGACCTTCAACATGACCGGATGGAGGATAGGATTCGCTGTTGGAAACAAGAAGGCGATCGGGGGGCTCGGGAAGATTAAGACGAATATAGATTCGGGCGCTTTTCAGGCTGTTCAGGTCGCCGGAATAGAAGCTTTGAAAAATTACAAAATCGGCCTCGATGACAGGATAAAAATATTCCAGGAACGGAGGGATATTTTCTGCAAGGGTCTGGACGAGGCGGGTTTCAGCTACAATAAACCCCTGGCCACATTTTACGTATGGTTCGAAGTCCCGAAAGGTTTGTCTTCCAAGGATTTTTCGACGAAGCTCTTAACGGAAACCGGGATCGTCGTAACCCCGGGAACGGGATTCGGAAAATTCGGCGAGGGCTATGCGCGTGTTTCGACCACGTTCAATACCGAAAGAATAATCCAGGCTGTAGAAAGGCTCAAAGAGGCAAAGTTCTGATCCTATCCGGAAGGAAAGGCAGCAGGAAATGAGAAGTGGAATATTTTATTTTAGCTTCTAAAATAATTGTCACAGTACTTTATGCCGTAACGCTGACGCTTCTTTGCATATTCGGCCTCCACCGGTATTACCTTTCCTATATATATAGTAAGAACAAGGATAAGAAGCCCGTCCCCGCAGCCAGGTATCAAAACCTTCCGGTCGTTACAATCCAGCTCCCGATATATAACGAAATGTACGTGGTGGAGAGGCTTATTTCCTCTGTTTGTAATATCGACTACCCGAAAGAGCTGCTGGAAATCCAGGTGCTCGATGACTCTACGGACAAGACGGTGGAAATCGCGAGCCGGTGTGTAAATCATTTCAGGCACTCTGGGATCGATATTGTATACATTCACAGGGAGAACAGGGAGGGCTATAAGGCAGGCGCCCTCAGGGAGGGGCTCCTCAGGGCAAAGGGCGAGCTTCTTGCCGTATTCGACGCCGATTTCATGCCTCCCCGGGAATTTCTAAGGAATACTGTGGATTTTTTCACCGACCCCGGGATCGGCATGGTCCAGGTCAGGTGGGGGCACGTCAATCTCGATTACTCTACCCTTACCAGGGCTCAGGCAATACTCCTCGACGGACATTTCGTGATAGAGCAGACGGCCAGGTTTAACGGCGGAATGTTCTTTAACTTCAACGGGACCGCCGGTATTTTGAGGAAAGAATGCATCGAAACCTCGGGCGGATGGCAGCACGATACGCTTACTGAGGACCTCGACCTCAGTTACCGGGCCCAGCTTGCCGGATGGAAGCTGGTTTACCTCCGGGATATGACCGCCGACGCGGAGCTTCCGGTCGATATGAACGCCTTTAAATCACAGCAGCACAGGTGGGCAAAAGGAGGGGTTCAAACCGCAATAAAAATTCTCCCCGAGATTTTCAGGAGGCATGACCTTTCCTTCAGGATTAAGTCCGAAGCCTTCTTTCATCTCTTCGGCAATATTTCGTATTTACTCCTCCTGGTCCTATTTCTGCTCATGTTTCCCATGGGTTTTTTCTGGAGCAAGATCGGCTGGGACAGCGGCATATTCGTGAATGTATTCGCGATCGCCGCGGGCACGCTCAGCTTCGTGCTCTTCTATATAATTACGGTGAGAGAGGTGCACGGCAAAAATTGGCTGGCCTATCTGAAGTATGTGCCCCTCGCGATTTCGATAGGCGCGGGTATGGCGGTCAACAACTCAAAGGCGGTGCTGGAGGCGCTGTTGGGACATAACTCGGAGTTCAGACGCACTCCGAAATTCGCGGTTACCTCCAGCAGCGACAACTGGCGCTCGAGGAGCTACGTCGCTTCTAAAGAAGTGACCGCGGTCATCGAGCTTGTTTTCGGGGTGTTGTTCTTGCTCCAGACCGTTCTCGCTATCTATTTGGGATACCTCGGCTTGATCCCGTTCCTTCTTCTCATTCAATTCGGGTTTCTATATACCGGACTCCTTTCGATCTTTCACGGTTCCGGTAAAAAAGGCACGGTCTCGCCTATCAATTCGATAATTCCCAAGCCCGCGCTTCAGAGAGAAAAGGAATTTTAATTATGCCCCCGCTACCGGGCGGCAAGGGCGGCGGTTTTTAGAACTCGGATGCGTAACATGAAATTGGAAACGTTAAGCATTATTTGTTATTTAGCATCAAGGCTTTATTTTGTTCCACGGTATAGACTAAAAAGCAGAGACCCCGGCGATTTCTCGGGCGGGCAAAAAAGTTTGACGGTTACCGAATGAGGATCTGTACATTAGCGAGCGGCAGCTCCGGAAACTGCTTATATATCGAGTCTGGAGAGACAAGGGTACTCGTCGACGCGGGAATCAGCCTGAAGCAGATAGGTCTTAGGTTGAGCAGGCTCGACGTGCATTTGTCCGATATAGATGCGGTGATAGTGACCCACGAGCATTCGGACCACACTTCAGCGATACAGAAGATAGGTCTTCCGGTGCACGTCGCCAGAGCCACGTCCCATCTGTGGCGCGATAAAGTAAACTCGCTTCAGGAATTCGATTCGGATACTTCCTTCACGATAAAGGATTTGATGATAACTCCGTTCTCCGTGCCTCATGACGCGCTCGACCCCGTGGGTTTCTCGATAGAGACCGGAAGCGGGAAAAAAATAGGGGTTGTGACGGACATCGGTTCTGTTACCACGCTGGTCAGGGAGCGGCTCAGGGGGTCGAACGCTCTCGTAATCGAGTTTAACCATGATAACGACATACTCATGTACAGTCATTACCCATGGGATTTAAAACAGAGAATCAGGGGACGTCTGGGCCATCTTTCGAATCACCAGGCTGCCGAGCTCTTGTCGGAATTGATCCATTGCGGGCTGAAGCACGTAGTCCTCGCTCATTTGAGTCAGGTGAACAACAGGCCCGAAGTCGCTTTTGAGTCCGCGACAAAGGCGCTTAAGAAAACGGGGGGCGGGACTGACGTGCGCATTTCGGTTGCTCCGAGAAAGACACCGGGGGAGGTGCTGGCGATTTGATTCCTAGATATTCGAGACCTGAAATGTCCGGTATATGGACCGACGAAGCAAAGTACGCTAACTGGCTTCGGGTTGAAATAGCGGTATGCGAGGCGTGGGCCAAATATAAAAAAATACCCAAAAAATCAGTAGAGACGATAAAGAAGAAGGCGGGCTTCGACGTCTCCAGAATAAACGAGCTCGAAAAGGAATTGAAGCACGATGTCATTTCATTCCTTACCTCCGTTTCGGAGCATGTGGGCAGGGAGTCGAGATATATCCATCTCGGCCTCACCTCGTCCGACGTCCTGGATACCGCATTCGCGCTCCAATTGAGGGACGCCTCCGCTCTGATTATCAATGATATCAAAGACGTAATTAAAGTGCTTAGAAAACAGGCATATAAATATAAGAATACTCCTATGATCGGCAGGACTCACGGTATTCACGCGGAGCCGAAAACCCTGGGTCTCGTATTCGCGCTCTGGTACGACGAAATGAAAAGGAATCTCGATCGCATGGTGAGGGCAAGGGATGCCGCGAGCGTCGGCAAGATCTCAGGGGCAGTGGGGACATTCGCGAACGTCCCGCCCGAGATAGAAGAAGACGCCTGCAGGAGGCTCGGGCTAAAGCCTGCCCCTATATCGACCCAGATCATACAGCGGGATATACACGCCGAATATTTCCTCACCCTTGCTATTATCGCGTCGACAATCGAAAAAATAGCCACGGAAATAAGACACTTTCAGAGGACGGAGGTGCTCGAACTCGAAGAACCCTTTACCGAGGGTCAGAAGGGCTCGTCGGCGATGCCTCACAAAAGAAACCCCGTACTTTCGGAAAATCTGTGCGGGTTGGCCAGACTCGTACGCTCGTATTCCATACCGGCGCTCGAGAATATCCCGCTCTGGCACGAACGCGATATAAGCCATTCCTCGGTCGAGCGGGTGATAGGTCCCGACGCTACAATACTGATCGACTTCATGCTCGCGAGACTCTCTCATCTCCTGGCCGGCCTTCAGGTCTATCCGGAGAACATGGAAAAAAATATATGGCTCACTCACGGCCTGATTTTCTCACAAAAGGTCTTGCTCAGGCTTGTTGAGAAGGGAATGCAGAGAGAGAAAGCCTATAAGCTCGTCCAGCAGAGCGCCATGAAAACCTGGAAAGAAAAATGCGATTTCCGGGAGCTCTTGCTAAGCGATAAAGAAGTAACCGGGTTATTAACTAAAGAGGAAATTACTGAATGCTTCGACGTAACGGCCGATCTAAAGTATGTCGGCCGCATATTCGAAAGGGTTTTCAGGTAAATTAAAATTGAATGATTCCAGCCACTAGCGATCAAATTTGCCCGGCGGAGTTTATGTTGCTTTCTTAACATTCAGTGGTATAGTTTTAGCTAACCAAAGCAAAGGAGGCGTGTATGAAGTTTAAATTTCTGTCCTCGGTACTACTTACGATAACATTCCTAATTGTAAGTACCCAGGCGTTCAGCCAGCAAATATCAAAGGATGAATCAGCCCGACTTCAGGGTTTCTTTAAGAACAGTTTCGGAGCGAATTTGACGCCCGATACCGTCATCGAGGTTAAGGGATTTGAGGCAAGCTCTATAAAGGGTCTCAAGAAAGGCACTTTCGTTATCACCACCGCCCAGGGTTCGCAGGACGTCGCTTTTGTGATCAGCCAGGATGGAAAGTATTTATTGATGGGCAACATGGTGGACACGTCCGGATTCAAACCGACACTGATAAAAAATATCAAAAAAGGCGCGATACCGATCCCCAGGGGCGAGTTTCCCGTGCTTATGACGACCGACGGGAAGTTCCTTATTATCAATAACGAGATAATAGATCTTGCAAAGTTTAAGGATTCGAAGCTTGCGGGGTTCAAGGAAGGATCTTTTAATATGGGGGGACGTCAGACGGTTCCCGTCTTTATCAGCGGAGACGGAAAGTATCTTGTCCTCGGATCCGAGATATTCGACACGACCGTCGATCCGCATAAAGAGATAATGGAAAAGATTTCACTTGAGAACGTACCTGTCAGAGGCGCGGAAAACGCCAAGGTGGTAATAGTGGAATATTCCGATTTCCAGTGTCCCTTCTGCAAGAGGGGAAAGGACATGCTCCCGGCAATATTGAAGGATTACAACGGCAAGATCAAGATCGTGTACAAACAGATGCCTCTGCAAAACCACAACTGGGCGATGCCTGCAGCTATAGCCGCAACTTGCGCCTTTGAACAGGGGAACGATAAATTCTGGGCCCTCCATGACAAGCTTTTCGATACTCAGAAGGATATCACCCTCGAGAACTCTAACGAAAAGTTCAATCAGTATGCAAAAGAGCTGGGGCTCGATACGAAGAAGTTCGACGCATGTCTGAAATCACCCGAGGCGAAAGCGAAGGTGGAGAGTCAGATGAAGGAAGCATCCGCTGTAGGGGTTTCGTCCACACCCACATTCGTAGTTAACGGCATGATGGTTCCTGGCGCGAATCCGGAAGGCCTTAAGTCGGCCATTGAAATTAAACTCAAGGCAGGTTCCTGACACTATTCTTAAGCTAATCAATTGCGCCCTAACCCGGTTGGATATTAAAATCAGCTCCTGCAGTCTGATCGATCGGGTTAGGGCGCATTTTTTATGCGTTTTTTTTTGATTTTCCAAATTCTATTCTGCCCGGACACCTATGAAATGCCCTTCCTGCGGATATAACAGCTTTGATCATCTGGAGTACTGCAAGAAGTGCGGTTCTCCGCTCAAAGCCGGTCACGAGACTGGGGGCGAAAGAGGGGACGCGGTAACCGGCGCGGAAGATTCCCGCCGACGAGTCCCGGAAAAAGACCGGAACGACTCTTTAACGGGCGATCTGTTCCTGGACATCCCCATCGGAGAAGAGACTGAGTCTTCGCCGGCAAAATCTCCGAAAACGCGAGCTTCACGACGAAAGCGCGAAAGAGCGGTCGGAAAGGGTTCGTCTTCTGAATCCCATGAGTTGTTTAGTGTATCTAAAAAGTTCGAGAGAGAGGCTTCGGCCGGGGATAAAACAGGTGTTTCCAACGCGGACGATCGGAGCAGCACGCCGTTTATGGAAGAGGATTTATCCGAGCGGCGTCCGGACCCTTACTTATTTGAAGGGCGCGGCGATACGGATTACAGGCGGTTCTCCGAGAAAAGAAAGATGCAGTACGAGCAGGAGCCGGATGTGTATAATCTTGCCGGCATTACCGCACGGGCGCTGGCCTTCATCGTGGACATTATGATTGTTTCCCTGATAGCCTTCCTTGCGGCGGTCTCGGGCCTGTATCTGGTATATGGTCTCAATTTCGCTGCGTATGACTCCGAGAATGTTCTCCTTCCCCTGTATCTCGTGCTCTTCGTACTCGCATCCACATATTTTGTTTTTCTGCACGGGTACGGAGGGAAGACCGCCGGAAAGATGTTATTGGGTATAAAATTGATAAATAGCGAAGGCGAAGATGTCGGGCTTTGGGAAGCGTTTGTCAGATGGGTTGGTTATTACATTTCCGCGGTATTCTTATTTGCCGGATATTTGTGGTCCCTGATCGATGCCGAATGTCAAACCTGGCATGATAAAATCGCCGGAACTTACGTGGTGAAAGATTAACTCTGCGATGCGGCATATTAATGAACTAAACGTCATTATATCGGAAAACAGGGAAAGAATAGAGACCTGGATCAGAGGCAAGGCTGAGAAGGAATTTATACCGCTCTACTCCTCGGTTGACGTGAGGGTATCCGATTACAAAATCGCTCCCGTCGATACGAATATCTTTCCGGCCGGATTCAATAACCTGTCACAAAACTTCAGGGACCGGGCATCCGGACTGTTCAAGGATTACTTCACGCGCAAATACCCTAAAGTCAATGATATTCTAATCATACCCGAGCTCCACACGAGAAACCCGTTTTATTGGGAAAATATACTCGTGCTTAAGACGATCCTCGAAAAAGTCGGTTACCGGGTTGAGGTGGGGATAGTGAGCGACGATTTTAACCTGGACGAGGCGAGCTTTCGTTCACAGAGCGGAGGAGATGTCGCGGCCTATAAAGTGATGAAAGAGGGGCACAGGATATTTACGTCGAAAGGGTCTCCCGATTTATTGCTTATCAATAACGATTTCTCCGAGAAATGCCCGAAAACACTGAAAGACATACTGCAGCCTGTCGAGCCGCCCGTTGAAATCGGGTGGCACACGAGGCGAAAGAACGTGCATTTCGAGTTTTATAATAAACTCGCGGGGGAGGCGGCCGAGATTCTGGGCATCGACCCCTGGATTATCTCTATCGATACGGATTCGCTCCAGGGCGTGGACTTCGATAACCCGGGGGACAGGGACAAGGCCGCGTCGCTTGCGGACTCGATGCTTGAGAGGCTCAGGAAGGTCTATGCCGAGAAGGGGATTCCCGATGAGCCCTATCTCTTCCTCAAGAGTAATTCCGGGACCTACGGCATGGCGGTCATAAGTGTTTCTAACAGCGACGAGATACGAACATTGAACGCCGAGGGAAGAAAACGGATGAGGGTGAGCAAGGGGGGAAAGCCGGTAAGGGATATAGTCATTCAGGAAGGCATACCGACAGCATTGAAGCTGGCTTCGGGAGCCTCGGCCGAGTCAGTATTCTATCTTATCGAGGCAAAGGCGGCCGGCGGCTTTTTGAGGCTCAACCGGGGGAAGGACGATCACGAGAACCTGAATACGAAGGGGATGGAATTTTCTCCTATATACGGCGAGGGCGAAAAGTCCGAAGCCGCCGCCGACGTTATGATTTATTCCCCGGTGCACGAGCTTGTATCGTGTATCGCGAGTATAGCGGCCGGGTACGAGATTGAGGAGATATTGAGGGAGGGGGGATGCAAGGAGGAAGTGCTCTGATTCAAGGCCCGAAGCGCCGCTGAATTACCGTCCGTCCGGCCGGGTTTCGCCTGTTTTTGCTTTATCCCTTCCGCATTCGCAATACTTCAGGATATTCAGAATCGAACATATTAATAATGCGTTATTTCTTCGCGATACTGAGGGCACGTTTCAATAGAAGCGTATATACGGGCTTTCCTCCCAATCCCTCCGCCACCAGAGTGGCCGTGAGGCATGTAAGGATGAGCGGGAGTATCAGGAAGTAATTCCCCGTCATCTCTATCGTGATAGCGATGCCCGTGAGAGGCGCCCTTACCGTAGCACAGAAGAGGGCGGCCATGCCTGCTACTGCAAACATCTCCGGTGTTATATCGACTCCGGGAAGAAAGCCGTGCGCTATGTTCCCGTACCACATGCCGAACAGTGTCCCCAGGGCGAGCATCGGCGCGAATATGCCGCCCGGCGCTCCCGAGCCGTAGCTTATCATCGTCGTGCCGAACCGCGCGAAGAACAGAAGGAGAAGCATGGTTATCGGTATGGCTCCCGAAATGGCTTCCGGTATGACCTTGTACCCTCCGCCCGTCATGCCGGGATAAAGCCATGCGACGAGGCCGATGACCCCCCCCACGTAAAGGCCGGTAAACGTGAATGCGGGGCCTTTCAGGGTCGAGAAGAAGTCGAGCGTTCTGATGAGGAAGAAGTTGAAAATGACGCCGAGTATGCCGAAGAGGAGTCCGAAGACCAGGAATAACCACAGGGACGTAAGCGGAGGGGGAGCGAGCATGGTCATTTCTATATCGGGGCGCTGCCCCATGACGGAGCGGAGGGCTATGTCGGATGCGGCTGAGGCTATGATGACCGATTGAACGGATAGAAAGTTGTATCTGAATTCGGGGCGCATCTCCTCGAAGACAAAGAGTATGCCCGCCAGGGGAGCGTTGAATGCCGCAGCCAGCCCGCCGCCCGCGCCGGCGGCTATGAGCGCGTGCGCGTCTTCCTTGCGGGCCTTGAAAATGTCGGCGACCATCTTGCCTATGTTCCCTCCCATGTGTATCGTGGGTCCTTCCCTGCCTAGGACCATTCCGCTTCCGAGGGAGAGCATCCCCCCGATGAATTTTACGGGGAGAACGTTTTTCCACCTTATGGGCCTTACATCGTCGAGCGCGCCTTCAATCTCGTGCACGCCGCTGCCCCCGGTCTCCGGAGCCACCCTTCTGACGAGTAAAAATGCGAGAAATACCAGAACCGCCGAGAATATTACGGACGCCGCAAGCAGAAGCGGAGGGACTTGAGGAAGCGTCTTTAAGATGACCTCTCTCAGTTCCTGCACTTTGTCTATCGAGATTTGAAATAATGCCGCGACCAGGCCCGTGAGTATGCCCACTATTGCCGACCACAATAAGATAGGGCTGTACCTTTTTTCGGCCGCGAGGAACCTCGACATGATTCTGCTTATGTACATGCTGTTGTCGGGCTTCCTCTCCGAGTGAAGCTTCATCACTCCCTCCAGGTTATTTATTTATAGTACCGAACGGGCACCGGATTATTAGAATCGGGGCATTGAATCGTTATATCCGATGATAAATCAGTATTTTAAATAATTCCAGCTCAAATTTAATATCAGGGACCCGGCAATGCTTATCGAATACGGCCGCCGTATATGAATCCAGGAAACCTGACCTGTACCGGGGTGCCGTGCGCCCGCCGCGGTATTGATTTATTCTTTGTAATATTTATACGATAGAGATATTATTTCGACGTAGCTTGGGTCCTGTTTTATTATAGGGAATTGCCCATTTAGCCCAATAACAGATGAAATGAATATGAAAAGATATATATTCTTATTGAGCTACATTTGCGTAATCTATCTGTCGATTGAAGGAATTTCATACTTGGGACTCACTTTCCTCGAAAAAGCCCGTAATGTTTTTTTTAGTCCCGCGGATTCGATATCGGAGGAACAGAGGGATATTTTGAAGAGGCTTCTGAACGGCGAGTCGCACTATATCGACTATAGTTCCGTAATGGGATGGACAATTAAAAAGAATGGCGAATTCCTGGTCGATTGTAATAAGAAATTGTATAAATCGAATTCATCCGGCATAAGGAGCAGCAGGGAGTATGACTCCGTGCCGCCCGCCGGCGTGCTTCGCATCTCGACATATGGTGATTCCTACACTCACGGAGACGATGTAAGCAACGACGAAACCTGGCAAGCCGTGATGGAGAAGCTCGATCCCAGTATGGAAGTCCTCAATTTCGGGGTTTGGGGTTATGGGCTCGATCAAGCACTACTGCGCTATCAGAATGAAGGCGCGCAATACAAACCGCATGTCGTATTTATCGGATTTATGACGCGGGACATTCTTCGGCACGTAAATAACTTTCGTCCCTTCTACAGCGAGAACTCCGATATACCTTTGACCAAGCCCAGATTCTCGATCGAGGACGACGGACTTCTTTTAATCCCTAACCCGATATCCGAGCTGGAAGATTACAGAAGACTCCTCAATAAACCGTCCGATGTTCTGCCGGGTATCGGCGTAAACGATTATTACTATCCGAAACGGTATCATTCGAGCGTTTTTGATTTTTCTCCGACCGTACGCTTAATTCGATTGATAATCGGTAAACTCAGGGGCGGCAATTCTCACAAGATGGATTTTGTCGCCGACGGCTACTTTGATACATCATCTGAAGCATACAGGATAACGGTTCAAATCTTCGATAGATTCTATCAAGAAGCCCTGAAAAACGATTCGATCCCCATAATACTCATTTTCCCGACAGTCGGGGATATGCTTACTTATAAGAAAGATAAAATAAAAGTATACGCACCCCTTCTCTCATACTTTGATTCCAGGAATTACCGATATATTGATCTGATGGATGCGTTTGAAGAAGTCGATGTTAATAAGATCAATGATGACAGGTGTACGGCTTTAAGTAAGCATTATTCCCCCCTGGCCAATAAAATAGTGGGGGAGTATATCTATCAATATATTATCGCCTCCGGAATCATGAAAGAAGTCTCAGTCGGGCAGTGAATCAGGATGGAATTCCGCCGGTTCACGGATTCGAGCGGCGACTAACCCGGCTTAACACAATTCCTACCACCCCGTCACGTCTTTGCAGGCCGAAATCTTAGACGGTATGATGCGCACTATCACTTCGCCGGCCGCCGAGTTTCTTTTGCCGTACGCTTCCGCCTGGTCTTCCCCCATGTAACGGCCGCCGATGCGAGTTGCCCAGTAAAGGAGCTCTGCGGGGTCCTCCGAAAACGAAACCGTCCCCTCGATCATGACATACGAATATGGAGGGGTCTGGTCGTCCACGGTAATGGACACTCTGGGGTCGCGTTTCATGTTCTTATACTTGACCGACCGATCCCCGGTCGTAAATACAAGCACGTCGCCGTCGAGATCATACCAGACGGGAACGACGTGAGGGCGTCCGTCCCCCCTCACCGTGGCAAGTTTGCCGGTTTTCGTTCCCCGTAGGAGGAATTCTCTATATTCGTCCCGGGACATTTCTTTCAACGCTAAATCTCCTGATTAACCCTGTTCCGATGTCACCATTTGCCCGTCTCTTTCCTCGCCTGCGCGATCATCCTGAGGACGTTCTGCCTCGCGGTCCCTCCGTAGGATTTCCTCCCGCTGACCGAGCCTTCGAGGGTAATGTGGTCGAAGAGGTCTTCCTCGAAGAGTTTGGAGAACATCTTGTACTCCGATATATGGAGGTTAATCAGTTCCCTCCCTTTCTCCTCCGCATAACCTACTATCCTGCCCGTTACCTCGTGCGACTTCCTGAAGGGCATACCCTTACGCGTCAGATAGTCCGCGATGTCGGTCGCCGTTATAAAGCCCTCCGTAAGGGCCTTCTTCATGTTTTTGTGCTTGAACGCAATGCTTTTCAACATAGCCCTCAATACCTCGAGGGAGGATCTGACGGTGTCTGCCGTATCGAACATCGGCTCCTTGTCCTCCTGCATGTCCCTGTTGTACGAGAACGGGAGGCCTTTCATGATCGTCAGGATGGTTACGAGGCCTCCGTAAACCCTGCCCGTCTTCCCTCGTATGAGCTCGGCCATGTCGGGGTTCCTTTTCTGAGGCATGATGCTCGATCCGGTGGTGAACTCGTCGCCGAGATCGACGAAATCGAATTCCTTTGTCGACCACAGGACGAGCTCTTCGGATACCCTGCTCAGGTGCATCATCAAATTCGCCGATACTGCTATGAACTCGATGATGAAATCCCTGTCGCTCACAGTGTCTATGCTGTTTTGCGTGACTTTAGGGAAACCGAGGAGCTTCGCGACGTATTCCCTGTCGATCGGAAATGTCGTCCCCGCCCCGGCGCCGGCGCCGAGCGGCATGACGTTTACCCTGCCCAAGCAGTCGAGGTATCTCTCCCTGTCCCTTTTGAACATCTCGTACAGGCCCATCAGATGATGCGACAGGAGCACGGGCTGTCCCCTCTGGAGATGCGTATAGAGAGGCATGACCGTATCTATATTTTTTTCCGCGAGCTCGACGAGACGCTCGGCGATATCTTTTAACAGCAGGATTATCTCGGTTATCTCTTTTCTGAGGTAGAGCCTCATATCGAGCGCTATCTGGTCGTTCCTGCTCCTCGCGGTGTGGATTTTTCCGCCTGTTTCCCCTATTTTTTCGATGAGGCGCTTTTCTATGTTGAGATGTATGTCCTCAAACTCTTCCCTGAACGGGAATTTGCCGGAATCGATTTCCTTCTCGATCAGTCTCAGGCCCTTAATGATCTTTTCGGCTTCGCTTTTGAGGATAATGCTGTTTTCGGCAAGCATCGTTACGTGTGCGATGCTGCCCTCGATGTCCTCTCTGTATAGTCTCTTGTCGAAATCGACGGACGCCGAAAATTTTTCGGCGATTTTGTGAGTATCTTTCTTGAACCTGCCCCCCCAGGGTTTTTTCAGCACGCTTTTCTCCTCCGTAGGTCTTTATAATACAGCGATACCGGACGTCATTGAATAACTCAGTGCAGAAACTATATCATGTGAGGGGACTTAATTTAAGTGCCGTCTGATGTGATATTGCCATAAGCCGGGAGGCGCTTCTGAGCGTTTAGGCGCTTCCGGCGTGAGTGGGCAGGGTAGCGGGCTTCATTCTAAGGCACTTCGTTTTCTGAACCCCTCAGGGCCCTTATCGCTTCCTCGACGTGCTTTTTGTATCCGAGCTGGGAGGAGATGATGTGTATCACTATGCCTTCCCCGTCTATTACATACGTAACCCTGCCCGGGAGGATGCCGAGGGTCCTGGGCACGCCGTACAGCCCCCTTACGGCTCCGTTCTCATCGCTCAACAGCTTGAAGGGGAGCCTGTATTCGGAAGAGAAGCGTTTATGGGATTCGACCGGGTCGGAGCTGATCCCGAATACCTCGGCGTCGTCAATATTCCTGAATTCGTCGTAGCTATCCCTGAACGCGCACGCCTCTCTCGTGCACACGGCGGTATTGTCCCTGGGATAAAAAAATAAGACTATTGGCCTTTTTCCCAGGTAATCGCCTATGTTTACGGCCTCGCCGCTATCGGAAGGCAGGCTGAAAGCGGGGGCCATGTCCCCGATTTTAACGGATTCCGGCAATCTGACTCCTTCTTTTTTTATTCAGCATACGCTCACGCCGGCATCTTTTCACGATATAAGCTACTCTGTAATATTAATTGATAAACGAAGGTTTACTAATTCCGGTTTGCAGGAGGCGGCAAGAAAATGGACGTATTCGAGTGTGTAAAGACCGTGAGCTCGATAAGGAGCTACATAAGAAAGGCGGCGCCGGATAGCGCCGTGAGAGAGGTCATCGAGGCAGGGAGGCTCGCGCCGAGCGCGCATAACGACCAGCCGTGGCAGTTTATAATTGTCAGGGACAGGGACAAGCTCGGAGGGCTCGGGAAATACTGCATAAGCGGCAAATTCGTTTCGGAGGTCGATTTTGCCGTCGTCGTGCTTACCGACCCCTCTTCGAAATGGCACGAAATAGACGGGACGCGCGCGGTGCAGAACATGGTGCTGACGGCCTGGAGCCATAAGCTGGGATCGTGCTGGATAGGGAATATCGACAGGGAAGGGCTCATGAAATATCTGAATATACCGGACAACCTTCATATCCTTACGGTACTGCCGTTCGGATATTTCGACGAAAGACAGGCTGGCTCCGTGAAATCCAGAAAGCCTCCCGAGCAGGTGTTTCATCTGAATGCGTTCGGGAACAGGGCGATTAAATAGGACAGTTGTGATTTCCGTTTTATAAGGGGAGGGGAATCGGTAACACCGCTTCGATTTCGCCTTTATCTTTCTACGATGCTCAGTAATCTGTATAGCGGGATAAACGACCTTTCCTTATCACCGCAGCTTTTTAGTATTTTAAGGGCGTTATCGAGCTTTCTCAACCCGACTTTATAAATCTTTTCATCGTCAACGGAGAGGAAATCCACTTTTATCTCTCCGTTTTGTTCCTTCACATCTCGCAAGTAAAACGCGGATATTTCCCTGTTTCCCGTTTCATTCCTCAGAAAATATTCGGCGGCCTGCACGGGAGCGCCGTAGCACGAGCGTCCCCTGTAGCTTCCAAGATCGATCCTGCCGCTTTTATATTCACTGAATATATTCTCGGCCCTCGCCCCTTCCCTGACCCGTCCGTAATAGAGTCCGTGGGGCAGGCAGACGAAAGTGGATGCGAACCTGTGCCCCCCGATGTGAGTCGTCTGCCATGTGTTTTGGCCGTGGATGCCCTCGGCCGCTTCCAGATATACGGGTTTGCCGAACTTCCCGCAGCACTTATCGTGCTCGCCGTTTGTGCAGATGAGAAAAACCGGCTCCTTCCGCTCGGACAATCCGTCCTTTTGAACCGAATCAATGTCAAGATCGACCAGGTCTTCGTATCTTCCGAGTGTAATTTCAAGGAGGACCGGGTCTTTTTCCCTCGAATGTGCTATGAAGAGCTTCTAAGCCGTACCCGCTCGGTTTCTCCTTCTTTACAAGCTGGAGTCGGGAATTCGGGAATCCTCCCGAGAAAGCGATCGATAGCGGTTTTTGCTGCCTCGGGTATTTTGCTGTCACGAAACGCGTCCCCCGACCAGCGCCCGTTGTATTCGAGGACGAGCCAGGTCTCGACCGTCGTGGCAGTCCCGTACATCTCCTCATTTGCTTCGAGCGAATCGAGCGAGCATAATGTCCCGCGCTTGATCTGTTCACTCAATCTGAAACCGCCTCTCCCGAAAATTTATTAAAGTCTTTCTATGATAGTCGCGGTCGCCATACCGTGCCCGATGCACATGACCTGGAGCCCGAACTGGCCGTCCGTGCGCTCGAGCTCATACAGCAGTTTGGTCATGAGCACCGCTCCCGTTGCGCCCAGGGGGTGGCCGTGGGCTATCGCTCCGCCGTTTGGGTTTACTTTCTCCATATCCGGCTTAAGCTCCCTCGACCACGCGAGCACGACAGAGGCGAACGCCTCGTTTATCTCTATAACGTCCATATCCGCGAGAGTGAGCCCCGCCTTCGTGAGGACTCTGGCTGTCGCCGGAATGACCTCCAGCAGCTGCAGTGTGGGGTCTCCGCCGAGTACGGCGCGCGTGCGTATCCTCGCCCGCGGCGTAAGGCCGTCTCCCTCCGCCCTTTCCCTTTCCGCGATCAGGAGGAGCCCGGCCCCGTCCGATATCTGGCTCGAATTCGCGGCGGTGATTACACCCTCCTCTCTGAAGACGGGGGCGAGTGAGGACATCTTTTCGAGGTCCGGTTTGAGCCTCACGCCTTCGTCGTAATCGAGCGTGAACGGCTTGCCTTCGGCATCCGCTCCCGCGACCGGCATGATCTGTTCTTTGAAGAAACCGGAGCTGATTGCCCGGGCCGCCTTCGAGTGACTCTCGAAGGCGAATCCGTCGAGCTCCTTCCTCGTAAGGCCGTATTTCTCTGCGATACGCTCGGCGGACTCGCCCTGATGAATGAGCTCGTATTTACGCCCAATATCCGGGTTCAGGTTTTCGAGACCGCCTTTGATGTCCGAGAACATCGGCACGCGCGTCATGGACTCGACGCCTCCCGCAAGGACGTACACGGCATCCCCCGCAGCTATAGACTGGGCCGCGAAGTGGACGGCCTGCTGGCTCGACCCGCACATCCGGTTGAGCGTTACCGCGGGGACGGACGGGGGGAGGGGGGAGAGGAGCGCGGCCAGTCTGCCTATATTGGCGCCCTGCTCGCCGTACTGCGTCACGCACCCCGTGATTACGTCGTCGATCATATCTGCGCCGATTCCTGTCCTTTTCAGTATTTCGCCTAGTAACCCCGCGTACAGCTCGTCCGGCCTTATATTCCTGAGCGCCCCGCGGTTCCTTCCCACGGGCGTACGGACGGCGTCGATAATTACGGCTTCTTTCACACCTGTCATTCCCTTGTCAGCTCCTTGGCCATAACGACTCGCTGGATCTCGTTCGTGCCCTCGTATATCTGGAGCACCTTCGCGTCCCTCATCAGCTTCTCCAGCGGATATTCCTCGGAATACCCGTAGCCGCCGTGTATCTGGACGGCTTCTGTCGCGGACCACATGGCGGTGTCGGAGGCGAACGTCTTCGCGTAAGATGCCTCAAGCGTGTTCCGCTCTCCCCTGGCCGCTTTCCAGGCCGCGTTATAGGTAAGGAGCCTCGCCGCCTGTGTACGCATACCCATCTCCGCTACCTTGAAGCTCACCCCCTGAAAGTCGAGGATCGGCTTGCCGAAGGCCTCTCTTTCTCTGGAATAACCGATGCACTCGTCGAGCGCCCTCTGCGAGATACCCACGCCGAGCGCGGCTATGAGCGGGCGGGTGTGATCGAAGACCTTCATTGCGAGCTTGAACCCTTCTCCTTCAATTCCGAGAAGCGATTTCGCCTGAAGCTCGACGTCCTTGAACGCGACCTCACAGGCGTCGCTCGCCCTCTGTCCCATCTTCGGGAACTTTTTCGATACCTCCACGCCCGGCGTGTCCCGGTCCACAAGGAATGCGCTTATCCCCCTGTGTCCGTCATCGGGAGAGGTTTTGGCGAATACGACGAAAAAGGAGGCCTCGTTAGCGTTCGATATCCATGTCTTCTGACCGTTGAGTATGTATCCGCCTTTTTGTTTCCGCGCGCTCGAATGCATGGAAGCGACGTCCGAGCCCGCGTTCGGCTCCGAAACGCAGTATGACCCGTATCCTTCGGAGAGCATGCCGAGGTACTTTTTCTTCTGCTCCCGGTCGCCCGCGAGCAGAATCGGCTGCGCGGTGAGCGTGTTGATGGCGATCCCGCCCACGGCGATTCCCGCGCAGCCCCACGCGAGCTCCTCGGTGACAAGTATCATCTCGATTGCGGAAAGCCCCGAGCCGCCGTACTCCTCGGGTATTACCACGTTTATCAACCCCAGCTCCCGCGCCTTCGCCTGTATATCATGAGGGAACTCGGCGCTCCGGTCGTATCGCTGCGGCCGAGGGAGCGATTTCCTTCCTGGCGAATTCCCTCGCGACGCTCCTTATCATCTTCTGTTCTTCCGTGAAGTCGAAATCCATTTAGTTTTTCTCCCCGTCTTTACACTAACCCGAGTATGGAGGATATTTTACAGCATGTATTGAAATATTTTTATACGGAATGGAAAACGAGATGGAAAAGAATGTAATCGGTATAGACGTCGGAGGCACGAACCTGAGGGGCGCTCTTGTCGGCCCGGACGGAAAAATAATCAAGCGGATGAAAATCGCGTCTGATGCGGATCAGGGGATCGAAGCGGTTATCGAAAATCTTGTCGGGCTGATCAAGAGCATAGGCGGGGACGATGATGTGTCCGCGGTGGGGTTCGGTATTCCCGGGAATAATCGATTTCAAAGAAGGGATCATCACCCAGGCGCCTAATATATCCAACGTGAACAACTACCCTATAAGGGAGAACCTCCGCAAGAGACTCGGAGATGCCGTCCGGGTAATCATAGAAAACGACGCCAACTGCGCGGCCGTCGGGGAATGGTGGATGGGGGCCGGAAAGGACGTGGACTCGCTCATTATGATTACACTCGGGACCGGGGTCGGCGGCGGGATTAGTACTCGACGGCAAATTGTGGAGGGGCGCTGACGGCATGGGAGGCGAGGTCGGGCACATGACGATCTATCCCGACGGGCCGAAGGACAGCTGCGGGAATTACGGGTGCCTGGAGAGCTATTCTTCGGCCACGGCGATCAGACGTATGGTAAAAGAGGTCCTCGCGGATGCGAATTCGAAGACCGTGCTGAGGGAGTTGGTCAGGGATGAAGACCCGGGCAGGATACCCGAGGCCGTCATGAAGGCGGCCCTTCAAGGGGACCGGGCCGCACTCGGGATATGGGAGCAGTTCGGCACCGCGCTCGGAATCGGCATGGCGAGCCTCGTGAATATACTGAATGTTGAGCTGATAGTTTTAGGCGGAGGGGTTTCGGAGGCGTGGGAAATGTTCATCGACAGGGCTATTGCGGAGCTCAAGCGGAGGGCGCTCAGGGCGCCTGCGGAAAGGGTTAAGGTGATGAAGAGCGTGCTCGGGGACGACGAGGGGATTATTGGCGCGGCCTATCTGGCGCTCGATGCGAAATAAGGCGTGACTCGATTGACCGGAATGCTTACGGGACTCTTAAGCTCAGTTTCAGGGCTTTCTTTCCTTTCTTTCTCACCTTGAACCTTTCATCGATCCTCATCCCCCCGATCCAGAATATCTCTCCCTTGCTCCTGAATATCGGGATTCTGTATCTTTGGAACCGCGGGACCTTCGAGTCCACGAAGAAATTTTTTACCTTTTTCTCGTTTTTCATTCCGAGCGGCATGAACCTGTCGCCGGGCCTGAAGCTCCTTATCTCGATAGGGAACTCGACCTTGCCGGCATCGAGATAGGCTACGTCCTCCCGCTCTTCCTCCAGGGTCCAGACCGATACCTTCTCTATATCGACTTCGAACCCCGGGAAGCTCCATTTTCCGGGAGACTTTATCGTGTAGGAGAATTCGCGTTCGAGCCCGGCCCTCGTCGTGACGAGGAAGGAATCGTACCCTTTCGCAATGACCGATTCTTCCGGGAACTCTATTTCTCCCGACGCCGCATCCGACATCAGAAACTCGTCGGCGGCCAGGATGTGGAGAGACGTAATGTTCCTGAGGCCCTTTTCGAGCTCCTCAATGGCGAGCCTGAGGACGCTTAGCCTCAGGGCCTGGTGGAGTCGTCTGAACTTACCCAAATCGCCGTGAAGCTCGGACTCGCCGATTACGAAGATGCGCCCGAAATTCTTTTTTGCCTCCCGATCGATATATTCGTCCCCGATCCGCAACAGGTCCGAGGTTCTCGCCAGCGTCTCTTTAATTTGAGGATTGTAGGTCTCGAGCGAGGGTATCAGGTCGAGCCTTATCCTGTTTCTCATGATTGTCCTGAGCTTGTTGGTTGAATCCTCGATCCATTCAATCCCGTTGGATTTGAGGTAGTGTTCGATTTCCGGTCGGGCCGTTTCTATGAGCGGCCTTATTATCACCCCTCTCGATACGGGGGGGATGCCCGAAAGTCCCTTCCCGCCGCTCCCCCTGAGGAGCCTCATAACCACGGTTTCCGCCTGGTCGTCGAGGGTGTGAGCCGTGGCTATTTTATCCGCCCTGTACTTTTTACGCGTTTTCTCGAAGAACTCGTAACGTAGGATCCTTGCCGCTTCTTCGAGCGTGAGCCTCGATTCCCTTTTGAATCGGGGGACGTCCGCTTCGCCGGGCTCGAATTTTAAACCGAGGGACTCGGCCGTCTTCTTAACGAACAACGAGTCCCTTTGAGCCTCTTTACCCCTTATTCCATGGTTCAGATGAGCGACTATAAGATCTATATTCAATTCGGTAAGTCCGAGGAGGACATGCAGTAGGCATACCGAATCGGCGCCCCCTGAAACCCCGATGACTACCTTGTCTCCGGGGAGGAGCATTTTGTATTTGCTAATCGTTCTTTTTATACGGGACAACATTTTCAACATTATTGGTGGCGAGGCCTGCCGACATGATAATTTTAAACGCATCCTCTATAGTGATCGGAAGCTCCACTATGTCCTCCTCCGGCAGCATGACGTAGTAGCCGGTTGTCGGATTCGGGGTCGTGGGGACGAATAAGCTAATTAGTTTTCGACCGGACTGGTTTTGATGGACGCCCGCCTCAATTGAGCCGGTTACGAATCCGATGGAGTAAACGCCCTTTCTCGGAAACTCCAGGAGCACGACCCTCTTTAAGCTCTTGATCCCGGTCCCTACGAAAAGCGTATTTATTACCTGTTTCGAAGCTGTGTAAATCGTTCTTGTGAGAGGGATTTTAGAGATTATCGCCTCGCCGAAAACGACGAGCTTCCGGCCCAAATAATTTCTTGCTACTGCTCCGACAATAAGGACGACGAGCAGGGTTCCGATGAGCCCGGTCAGGAAAAGGGCGGCTCCGTATAAACCTTCAGGGAGCTCGTTAAGATAGCCGCCAATCAGTCTTGCGGGAGCGGCGCTGACGAGCCGTATAATCCATGCGCCGAGCCACAACAATATAAAAAGGGTAAGTCCGAACGGTACGGTTACCAGTATTCCGGCGAGTATGTTTTGCTTGAAGAAACTATAAATATGCCTCATTCATCAAGCTGTATGCTTGTCGATGGCGTCGCGGAGAAACCTGCTGGGCTTAAATACGACAGCGCGTCTCTCGGCTATTTCAATCGTTTCGCCCGTGGCGGGGTTCCTTCCCTTTCTGGCCTTTCTGTTCTGGACACGGAAACTCCCGAACCTGGGAAGCTTTATCCCCTCTCCCCTGCTTAGTTTTTCTTTTGCCACTTCAAAGAAAAACTCTACTATCTCTGCTGACTCCCTTTTGGAGAGTCCTATTTTAGTATGAATCACATCCGCGAGTTCTTTCTTCGTCATGTCGCTAACCCCTCCTATCATTGTTATATTGTACGCAAATCGGCGCCAAGAGCCAATTGAAGTTTTTTAATCGTCTTGTCCTGTACTTTATTTATTTCTTCGTCGGTGAGCGTTTTGTCCGCCGCCCTCAGCTGGAGCGAAATCGCCACGCTCTTTTTCCCCTTTTCCACCGGGCTCCCCGTAAATACGTCGAACACTTCCGCGTCCTCGATGAGCTTCGTATCTATTCTGCCGATCTCTTCGAGAATGCTGCCGGCAGGGATTTCTTCATCGACTATCAGCGCTATGTCCCTTCTTACCGCAGGGAACCTGGGAAGGGGGCTGAACGCCTTCCGCGTTTCGCCGTATTTCCCGGTTATCTTGTCTAAATCTATTTCCATTACGAATAACCTCTTGGAGATTTCAAGCTTATCAAGGAGGTCGGGGTGAAGCTCCCCCACGAAACCGCAGTCTTCCTCTCCGATGAAGACCGACGCCGATTTGCCGGGGTGGAGAAATCCGATTTCCGTTGCCCTCAGGAAATTGACGCTCTCTGAAATCGATAGAGCACCGAATCCCCTATCGAGCAGGATTTTAAAATCATAGAAATCGAATTCCTCTTTGTCCCAGAGTTCCGGCTGTCTTCTTCCGGTTGCAGCCGCGGCCAGTTTCGTTATCTCGACGGGGAGACTTCCTCTCCCCGACGGTATGAAAATTTTGCCCGCCTCGAAAAGCCTTACATCATGTTCCTGTCTGTTCAGGTTGAGCACGGAATTCCTGATAATGCCGGGCAGGAGGCTCGTCCTCATAACCGAGCCCTCGCTCGAAAGCGGGTTCAGTATCTCGAGCGCCTCGGATTTTCCGAACAGGGTTAAAAGCCCGCAGTCTTCGAAGCTGAAGTTTATCACCTCGTGGAATCCGGCCGAGACCAGGACTTCCTTCAGTATGTTCTTAACCTTTTTCCCGGTATCGAGTCCCTCCGATTTCATTATCACCCGGGGCAGCGTGACCGGAATTTTGCCGTAGCCGTGGAGCCTTGCGATCTCTTCGATCAGATCGATTTCCCTCGTGACATCCACTCTCCACGTGGGGATGCGGAATGTGATCTCACCATTTGTTGATGGGGCGTTTTCGAAGCCGAGCCCTTTCAATATTCTTGTAATCTCTCCCGCGTCGATGCCTGTTCCGAGGATCGAATTGACGCGTTTTGGGGAAAGCACTACCTGCGAGGGTTCTATTATTGCCGGATACTCGTCTATTATGCCCTTTGCGATCTGCCCGCCGGACAACTCTCCTATAAGCTCTGCCGCCCTGTCGAGCGCCTTCGTTATCCCGTTCGGGTCGACGCCCCTTTCGAACCTGTAAGAGGACTCCGATTTGAGCCCCGTCTTTCTGGATGTTTTCCTGATAGCCGAAGGGTCGAAGTAAGCGCTTTCGAGCAGAATATTTTTCGTATTGTCCGATACCTCGGTATTCGCGCCGCCCATCACGCCCGCAAGCGCGACCGGTCTTTTACCGTCACAGATAAGCAGGTCTTCAGGGGTGAGTTTTCTCTCGACGCCGTCGAGGGTCTTTAATACTTCACCGTCGCCCGCGGCCCTGACTACGATTTTTCTCCCCTCGATGAGGTCGTAGTTAAACGCATGGAGCGGCTGGCCCAGCTCCAGGAGCACGTAGTTGGTGACGTCGACGACGTTATTTATCGACCTTACCCCTGAGGACTCGAGCCTCGACTTGAGCCACATGGGAGAGGGTCCGATATTCACGTTCTTTATTACGCGGCAGGAATATCTGGGGCACTTTTCCCGGTCCAGTAGCTCCACTTTTGCCAGTTGGTGTATGTCCTCGCCCGATTCGGTGACGGTCAGGGGGGGATAATTTAATTTGCTTCCGAGCAGCGCGGCTACCTCCCTCGCGACGCCGACTACGCTCAGGCAGTCCGGGCGGTTGGGGGTGACATTGATCTCGAATATGACGTCGTTAAGACCTATCTCGTCTATTAGCCTCGCCCCGATGCTTGCCGAAGCGGGGAGTATCATTATTCCGTCGCTCTCGACGCCTATACCTAGCTCGTTCTCCGCGCAGAGCATCCCTTCCGAGACCTCGCCCCTTATTTTGGCTTTCTTGATCGTCATACCTTCGGGGAATTTCGGTCCGGGAGGCAGGTTCGTTCCGATTTTTGCGAGCGCTACCTTGTCGCCCGGCTTCATGTTGCTTGCGCCGCAGACGATCGGATAGTTCTTTTCCCCGTCCGTTACTTCGCAGAGGGATAGCTTTGTCGCGTCCGGGTGAGGTTTCAATTCGAGGATCAGAGCAACTACAACATTCTCGAGCCCCCTCCCGCGATACTCAACCGCCTCAACCTCGAGACCGGCCATCGTGAGCTTGTCCGCAAGCTCTTCGGGAGTGATCCCGAAGTCGACATATTCCCTTAGCCAGTTAACCGTGATTATCATTTGAATGACCCACCAAAATTTAATAATTACATATTCTTAGAGTCGGGTCAATACTCTATCTTTCAATGATTACAACCGGTTTCATTTACGGAGAGCGGATAATGAAGCTTGTGTAAGGACTATGAATATGTGTAACGATAAAAAGAACGGCTATGAAACCCCCGGCAGGGGCTTCATAGCCGCTTTGCTCCGGTTACAAGATGGAGGCAATGATAAGCTTCGTGTTTATTTACTTTTGTCCTGCGGCTTTATTTATCGAAAACAGTCTTCCATATCCTTCCTCGGCCTCTCCCGGTTAAATGTGGCCATTTTCTCTAATAACCGAAATCAGGCCAGGTCGAAGCGGTCAAGATTCATCACCTTAGTCCACGCCGCCACAAAGTCATGCGTAAACCGCTCTCGAGAGTCCTCACATCCGTAGACTTCAGCGATAGCCCGGAGTTCTGAGTTCGAACCGAAGATGAGATCGACCCGGGTACCGGTCCATCTGAGCTCGCCTGTCGTACGATCACGGCCTTCAAACACTTCTTCGGCCTCCGAAGTCGCCTTCCATGTCGTGCCCAAATCGAGCAGGTTGACGAAGAAGTCATTGGTCAGCGCCTCCGGACGTTTAGTGAATACACCATGTCGGGACTGACCGAAGTTAGTGTTAAGCACACGCATGCCGCCAACGAGAACCGTCATCTCAGGAGCGGTCAGCGTCAAGAGTTGCGCCCGGTCAACCAACATTTCCTCTGCCGTTACGGCGTATTTGCCATTCAAGTAGTTGCGGAATCCGTCTGCAGCCGGCTCGAGGTAGGCGAAGGATTCCACATCGGTTTGCTCTTGCGACGCATCGGCACGTCCGGGCGTAAAGGGCACAGTCACTTCGTGACCGGCATTCTTCGCCGCCTGTTCGATGCCTGCGCATCCGCCGAGAACGATCAAATCCGCGAGTGAAACCGTCTTGCCCCCGGTCCGGGCGGCGTTGAACTCTTTTTGGATGCCCTCAAGCGTCTCCAGCACTGTTGCTAATTGGGCCGGATTGTTGACTTCCCAATCCTTCTGCGGCGCAAGGCGAATACGCGCACCATTCGCGCCGCCGCGTTTATCGGAGCCGCGGAACGTCGATGCCGACGCCCAGGCGGTTGATACCAGTTGGGACACGGACAGTCCCGAGGCAAGGATTTTACCCTTCAGCGCGGCAATGTCCTTATCGTCAATCAGTTCATGCGTAACGTCTGGAATAGGGTCTTGCCAGATCAGCTCTTCCGCCGGCACCTCCGGGCCGAGATAGCGCGCGCGCGGACCCATATCGCGGTGCGTAAGCTTGTACCATGCCCGGGCGAAAGCGTCTGCGAACTGATCCGGGTTCTCGTAAAAGCGTCTTGAAATCGGCTCATATACAGGGTCCATCCGCAAGGAGAGGTCCGTCGTAAGCATGAACGGCGCGTGACTCTTTGTCGGGTCGTGCGCATCCGGCACTGTGCCGGCGCCTGCTCCATTCTTCGGTTTCCACTGATGCGCACCGGCCGGGCTCTTCGTCAGCTCCCATTCGAAACCGAACAGGTTCTCGAAAAAGTTGTTGCTCCACTTAGTCGGGGTTGTGGTCCATGCGCCCTCAAGTCCGCTGGTAATAGTGTCGTCCGCATTGCCGCTTCCGAACTTGTTTTTCCAGCCTAGTCCTTGCTCCTCAATGCCCGCAGCAGCGGGTTCCGGACCAACATACTTGTTTGGATCGGCGGCTCCATGGGTTTTGCCGAATGTGTGTCCGCCGGCAATAAGCGCGACAGTCTCTTCGTCATTCATAGCCATGCGGCCGAAGGTCTCGCGAACGTCACGGGCTGCGGCGAGAGGATCGGGATTTCCGTTTGGACCTTCGGGGTTCACGTAGATCAGGCCCATCTGAACGGCACCGAGGGGATTCTCCAGTTCCCGGTCACCGGTGTAACGCTTGTCTCCAAGCCACTCGGCCTCAGAACCCCAATAGACATCCTCCTCAGGCTCCCAAACATCCTCACGTCCGCCGGCGAAACCGAATGTCTTAAGGCCCATTGATTCGAGGGCGCAGTTGCCGGCGAGGATCATCAGGTCGGCCCAGGAAATTTTCCTGCCGTATTTCTGTTTGACCGGCCAGAGCAGCAAGCGTGCCTTATCGAGGTTTGCATTGTCGGGCCAACTGTTGAGCGGCGCAAAGCGCTGGGTGCCGGAGCCCCCGCCGCCACGGCCGTCAGTGATGCGGTAAGTACCGGCGCTGTGCCACGCCATCCGAATGAAGAACGGCCCATAGTGACCGTAGTCGGCCGGCCACCAGTCTTGGGACGTGGTCATAAGATCGAAGATGTCTTTCTTCACTGCATCCAGATCGAGGGTCTTGAACTCCCGAGCGTAGTTAAACGCCTCGCCCATCGGATTGGATAAAGAAGAGTGTTGGCGCAGGATGTTCAACTTCAACTGATTTGGCCACCAGTCACGGTTTGAAGCGCCGCCGCCGGCGCTGTGTTTCGGCATTCCACCCGTAAACGGGCACTTGCTTTCACCGCCGGCATTGATATTTCCTGTAGTACTGTCGTGAGCCGCGGTTAGCGTTTTTTTCTTAGCCATGTTATTGCCTCCTTAATATTTGAAAAACCCCACTTATACATTAAACGAAATTCTCCATAGTTGTCCAATATTGATATTCTATATATCCTATAGTTAATGCCTATGGATTGGGTTTGGTTTATCGTTAAATCGGTCAGTAGTTGGTCAGGTTTTGGACCTCTTTAGGTAAGGATAGATAAATGGAGCTTCATCAGCTTAGATACTTTGTCGCTGTCGCCGAGACAGGCGGTTTCAGCAAGGCGGCGAGGGTCTGCTTCGTCGCGCAGCCTTCTCTCAGCCAGCAGATAAAAAAGCTCGAGCTTGAGCTCGGTCAGAGGCTCTTCGAAAGGCTGGGAAGGATCACCGTGCTCACTGAAGCCGGGAGGGCACTGCTTCCGAGAGCGAGGCTGATTCTGAATGAAACCGGGAACATTAAATCGGGTATTACCGAAGACCTCGATTCCGGTTCCGGTCAGCTGTCCGTGGGATTAATCCCCACGATCGCCCCCTATATTTTGCCCGGCGCCCTTAAAAGGTTTTATGAATCGTTTCCGAAGGCGCATATCTACGTACATGAAAACCTCACAGAAAGGCTCATAAAGAACCTGATCGGGCTTGAAATAGAGATGGCAGTGATGAGCCTCCCTATAGATGACAAGCTTATCAGGACGGAGCCCCTTTTTGATGACCCCCTCGTTCTCGCTTTATCGCCCGGCCACGAGCTTGCCAAACTGGATGATGTAACGATCGAGGATCTGAGGGATATTCCTTTCATCGCACTCGATGAGGAGCACTGCCTCGGGGAGCAGATAAACAATTTCTGCTATGAGAGACAGATAAACCCGGATATCGTCTGCCGCACCTGGAATTTGTCGACAATACAGCACTGCGTTTCATTCGGAAGCGGTGTTTCCCTTGTACCCAAGATGCTGGTGATGACGGACGTTTCCAATAAATGCGTTTACAGGCCGATAAAGGGACAGTCCCCGAAGACGCACCGTAGTTGCCGCATGGCACAGGGACAGAAAGCTCTCAAAACTCGCGGCCGAGTTCATTAGATCGTGAAAGACGAATACGAGTACCTTCTCGAAACCCGGATTAGGAAGACGCGGAAACGTTTCACCGATATTTCGCGAATTTCGAATAACGCCCCGCTGATGTAAACTTAATATCCTGAATCGGATGAAAAGAATATATCTCGATTACAACGCTACGACCCCTGTTGACCCGCGCGTGCTTGAAGCGATGATGCCCTATTTCAAGGACGATTTCGGGAACCCGTCGAGCATCCACTCGCTCGGTATGAGGGGGAAGGGCGCGCTCGATTGCGCAAGGGAGCAGGTCGCCTGTCTAATAAACGCCAAGCCGAGGGAGATCGTATTTACATCCGGCGGGAGCGAGAGCAGCAACTACGCGGTCAAGGGCGTCGCCCTGGCCGATGTAAGGAAAAAGGGCAACCACATTATCACGACCGGCGTCGAGCATGAGTCGGTGCACGAGACTTGCAGGTCTTTAGAGAAGTCCGGGTTCCGTGTCACGTATCTTGGCGTGGACGCTTACGGCATTATCGACCTTGACGAGCTCCGGGACTCGATTTCCGACGAGACGATACTCGTATCCTGCATATACGCCAACAACGAGACCGGAACCGTTATGCCTATCGTCGAGATCGCCCGCATCGTAAAGGAGAAAGGGGCTATTTTTCATACGGACGCCGTACAGGCCGCGGGAAAGATAGATATCAACATGGACGAGATTCCAGCCGACCTTCTGACCCTGTCGGCCCACAAGTTTTACGGGCCTAAGGGCGCGGGCGCCCTATATGTCAGGGACGGACTTAATAAGAGTGTCCGGCTTCTGCCCCTGATCCACGGGGGCGGGCAGGAGAGGGGCAGCCGCTCAGGCACCGAGAACGTGCCCGCGATTGCGGGCATGGGTATGGCCTCCAAGATTGCCCTCAGCGAGATGAAGGGGGACCAAAAGAGGATAAAGTCGCTCCGGGACAGGCTCTGGGAAGGATTATCGGCCTCTATCGCCGACATCGGGCTAAACGGCGATATGGACAAAACTCTCTCGAATACTCTCAATGTATTTATCGGGGGCGTGAATGGGGATTCCCTCTCGATGGCGCTTGACCTCGAGGGCGTAGCGGTATCTACGGGGTCCGCCTGCTCGGAAGGCAGGGTCGATCCCTCTCACGTGCTCATGGCCATGGGTCTCTCAAGAGGGGAGGCGTCTTCATCAGTCAGGTTCAGTCTGGGGAGATTCACGGATTACGGAGAAATCGAAGCGGCGGCGGAAATCATACCGCGTGCCGTGGAAAGGATTAGAGGGGCCGGCGTCGGGAATTCCTCAGCTCTCTAAGATTGGTCGAGGCTTCTCAGGGGAATATGGGCGGCACTTCCAGACCGGCTGACTCTTCGAATCCCATCATGAGGTTCATGTTCTGAACAGCGGCGCCGGAAGCGCCTTTAACAAGGTTGTCGATGACCGAGATTATAATAGCGGTTTTATTCTCGGGATCGGCCCTCGTGCCTATATCGCAGAAATTCGAACCCCTGACTTGTGACGTAGACGGATAGACCTTCTCCGGGGAAATCCTAATGAATCTCTCTGCTCCGTAATGTTCTTTGAATACGCTTATCATCTCTCCCGTAGTCAATTTTTTCTTTAGTCTTACATAGATCGTCGAGAGTATCCCCCTGTCCATGGGGATCAGGTGAGGGGTAAACGAGACCCTCGTCTCGATACCGGAGTAGACCGAGAGCACCTCCTCGATCTCGGGCATGTGGCGGTGCTCGCCGACCTTGTACGCCTTTACGCCCTCGTTCACCTCGCAGAAATGGTAATCGAGCGACGGAGACCTGCCCGCTCCCGACACCCCTGATTTCGAATCGACGATTATCGAATCCGCCTCGATTAGCCCTTCTTTGAGGAGTGGGGCGAGTCCCAGTATTGCGGACGTCGGGTAGCAGCCCGGATTCGCTATTAATTTAGCCCCTTTGATCGCCGGCCTGTTAATCTCGGGGAGCCCGTACACAGCTTTCTCTATCAGCTCCGGGCACGGATGCTCCCCGTACCAGTCCTTATAGACCCCGTGGCTGAGCCTGAAATCCGCCCCCAGGTCTATTATTTTCAGATTTTTCTTGTGCAGTTCTTTTACGACCCTGGCTGATTCCCCGTGCGGAAGCGCCAGGAATACGATATCGGTGTCCTTCGGCAGGGCCCCCGGGTCGAGGGGGTCGAGCCTTAGGTCCAGGAAGCCCCCAAGATGCGGAAAAACATCAGACATTTCCCTCCCCGCGTGCTTGTCCGCAGTGAGGTAGGCGACCTCTACATGCGGGTGCATGAGCAGAAGCCTGAGCAGCTCCCCCCCCGTGTACCCGCTCGCGCCCAATATCGCCGCTTTCTTTTTTTCCATAGGGATTGAAAATATACGGGAAAAGAATCAAATACAAGTTCTTAGAGATTTTCCTTTATCGATGGTATAGTTATATGGGGTTTTTAAGTCTCTCTCATACCTTGACTCGCATTGTTTCAAAGGGTACTTTCTTTAGGTTTTATTCTTGAGTGATACGAAAAAAAACGGGTGTCCCGGAGGGTTTTTAGATGTCTATCAAGGTCGGTATTAACGGGTTCGGAAGGATAGGAAGGCACATTCTGCGCATAGGGCTCGATCGCAAAGGCCTGGAATTTGTCGGGATCAACGATATATCCGATTCGAAGACCCTCGCGCATCTTTTTAAATACGATTCCATATTCGGCCCGTATAAGGGGGAGGTCAAATCCGAGAACGGCCATATTCTTGTAAACGGGAAAGCGATCAGGGTGTTTTCCGAAAAAGACCCGAAGAATATCCCGTGGGAAGACGTAAAGGCCGACATCGTGGCCGATGCGAGCGGCATATTTAGAACGAAGGAAGCCGCCTCCGTACACCTTGGCAAAACGGTGAAGAAGGTCGTCATTACGGCACCTGCCAAGGGGGAAGTGGATTTCACTACCGTGCTCGGGGCCAATCAAAAGAGTTACGACAATGCAAAACACCACATTATTTCCAACGCATCATGCACGACGAACTGCTTCGCGATGATCGTGAAGGTGCTCCACGAGGGCTTTGGCATCACGAGGGGCGAGATGACGACCATACACTCGTATACGAACGACCAGAGGATACTCGATGCCCCGCACAAGGACTTGAGGAGGGCAAGGGCGGCGGCGCTTTCCATAATTCCGACCGACACGGGCGCGGGAAAGGCTATACAGATCATATTCCCGGAGCTCAAGGGCAAGCTGAGCGCAGTCGCAATGAGGGTCCCCACAGCGGACGTATCGGTCGTCGATTTCACGTGCGAAGTCAAAAAACATACGACCCCCGAAGAGGTTAACGAGAAGTTCAAACAGGCGGCCTCCGGGGAGCTGAAGGGGTATTTGAGGTATACGGACGAGGAGCTGGTATCCTCGGATTTCATAGGCGACCCGCATTCGGCGGTGTTCGATTCGGCGCTGACATCCGTGGTCGACGGGAATCTCGTGAAGGTAATAGGGTGGTACGATAACGAATACGGATACTCATCGAGGGTAGTCGATTTACTCGAATTCATAGGAGAAAAAATGTGATGAGTAAGCTCGTGATATCCGACCTCCCAGATTCAGTATTCCACGGCAAGCGAGTATTTGTAAGAGTGGATTTTAACGTTCCTATAAGAGACGGAAAGATAAGCGAGGATTATAGAATCAGAAGGGCCATACCGACTATAGACTATCTCGTCGAGAGAAAGGCGAAGGTGATAATAGGCTCGCACCTGGGGAGGCCCACGGGAATAGCGGTTTCGGAGCTGTCGTTAAAACCCATAGCCATGAGGCTGTCGGAGCTCCTCGGTAAGTCGGTCAAGTTCAACGGCAAGGTCATAGGACCCGAGGTCAAGGCGGCGTTAGGCGCGCTCGAGCCGGGAGAGGTCATGCTGCTTGAGAACCTGAGGTTCCACAAGGAAGAGACCGACAACGACCCCGAGTTCTCAAAAGAGCTCGCTTCCTACGCCGATATATACGTTAACGACGCGTTCGGCACGTCTCACAGAAAGCACGCCTCCACCTACGGCATGGCGTCCATGTTCGATTTAAGGGTCGCAGGGTTTCTCGTAAGCAGGGAGTTGAAATTCCTTACTAGGCTCCGTGAGAACCCGGACCGTCCGTTCCTGGTGATCGTCGGGGGGAGCAAGATAAAGGATAAGATTCACGCCCTAAAGAGTCTCATAGAGAAAGCGGACAAGGTGCTTCTGGGGGGAGGGGCCGCATATACGTTCCTTAAAGCTAAAGGGGTAAATATCGGCAGCTCGATCGTGGAGGACGAGTTTGTGGGCTGGGCGAAGGAAGCCCTCGATAAATACGGCGACAAGATTTTTCTCCCGGTCGATCACGTCGTCGCGGGGAGCCTGGAAAGGAGAAAGAATTGTATGGTCGTCGACGGGGATATACCCGACGACCTGCAGGGATTCGATATCGGACCCAAGACCGCCGCAAAGTTTAACCATTTGATAAAGGGCACGGGTTCGATTTTCTGGAGCGGGCCTATGGGGGTTTTCGAGATCGGCGATTTTTCCGCCGGCACCACACAGATCGCAAGGTCTGTGGCTCTCGCTACCTGGAGGGGGGCGACGACCGTAGTGGGCGGCGGGGAAACCATAGCCGCGATAAGAGAGGCTGAGGTCCTCGATCTGGAGATTACTCACATCTCCACGGGGGGCGGCGCGCTTCTGGAATTCCTGGGAGGCGACGAGCTTCCGGGAATTTCGATATTGAACGACAGAGAAGAAAAGATCTCTCTGGCCGCGAGTTAATCCCGCTTCCGCCCGCCGGAAATCTTATACTCGGTTACGGCGCTCGAAATCTATCCATCCAAATAATTTCGTGTTATCTTTAGAATCACATACCTGGGATCAATAAACGGAGCATAAAAATGGCGAAGGCGAACGTAAAAGAAGGGATAGACTCTTTAGTCAGGCTGTTGGGGAAGGAGGCGAGTTATCTTCTTGATCATAAGTGCAAAACGGTCTCCAGGAACATGCTTCATCTGCCCGGCCCGGATTTCGTCGACAGGGTCTATGCTCAATCGGACCGCGGAAATTCGGTGCTGCGGAACCTGCAGACGATGTACAACACAGGCAGGCTCGCCGGGACCGGCTATTTATCCATACTGCCCGTGGACCAGGGAATAGAGCACTCGGCCGGGGCTTCCTTCGCTCCGAATCCCATTTACTTCGATCCCGAGAATATTGTGAAGCTCGCAATCGAAGGCGGTTGCAATGCCGTAGCCTCCACGCTCGGCGTATTAGGGGCGGTTTCCAGGAAGTACGCGCACAGGATCCCGTTCCTTGTCAAGCTCAACCACAACGAACTGCTCACATACCCCAATAAATTCGATCAGATAATGTTCGCGAACGTCGATCAGGCGTTTCAGATGGGGGCGGTAGCCGTCGGGGCTACCATATACTTCGGCTCCGAGGAGAGCGACCGTCAGCTGCAGGAGGTCACGGAGGCATTCAGTTACGCCCACACGCTGGGGCTGGCGACTGTGCTCTGGGCCTACCTCAGGAACCCCGCGTTTAAAACTGAAAAAACGGACTATGATTTATCGGCCGACCTCACAGGACAGGCAAACCACCTGGCCTCGACCATAGAGGCCGACATAGTTAAGCAGAAACAGGCCGAGAATAACGGAGGTTTTCTGGCGCTCAAATACGGAAAGACAGACCCGAAGGTTTACTCGAAGCTCACCTCCGACCATCCGATCGACCTGACCAGATATCAGGTCGTGAACTGCTACATGGGCCGCGCGGGATTGATCAATTCCGGCGGCGCTTCCACGGGCAGGGAACAGGACGACCTCGCGCAGGCCGTCAGGACGGCCGTCATCAACAAGAGAGCGGGCGGCATGGGCCTTATCACCGGACGTAAGTCGTTCCAGAAGCCTATGAAAGAGGGTGTCCAGATTCTGAACGCCGTACAGAACGTTTATCTCTCGAAAGAAATTACCATAGCCTGAGATAATAACGGCCGTGAGCTTTAGATACGGTGAACCGGTTATATCGGCTGATTGATTCAGTACCCTTGATCCCGGCGTTAACCCGCCCGGCCGATATTAACGCCTACCTTATTCCCAACTATAGATTTATACTAGAGATCGGCGGTGGACTTGCTTGTAATCCCGGCTGCCGCTTATATTCGGATATATGTTATGAACCTGAAGATAAAAGGGCTTAAAAGGTTAGACGGTATCCTTGGGGGAATCGCATGCTCTGTTTCTAAATTGCTGGTGAGCCCGCGGAAAAAAAAGGACGGGGGTGCCGGTAAAATACTCGTGATAAGGCCGGGCGGTATCGGGGATGCGGTGCTTCTTTATCCCGCGCTTTCAGAGCTGAGAAACCATTTCCCGGGGTATACGATCGATGTGCTGGCCGAGAAAAGGAATTCGGGGGTATTCACAGGATGTCCGTATATAGACGGCCTCTTGCTTTATGACAGGCTCCCCCGCGAGACCCTCTACAGGGTGATAAACGCCGGGTACGACGTCGTCATCGACACTGAGCAGTGGCACCGTATGACGGCCGTCCTTACCTATTTAACGCGCGCCCCCGAGCGCATCGGATTTGGTACGAACGAAAGGGCCGGGCTTTACAGCCGCATAGTTCCCTACAGCCACGATGACTACGAGGCAGTGAGCTTCCTTAATCTGGTCTCCTCCCTGACCGGCGAGAAGTACGAGTTCGACGAGAAAAAACCCTTTCTTCCAATCTCCGGTCAGCATGACACCCTGAGTTCGGCGATATCAGAATTCAGGAAGGGGAAAAGGGCGGTTGTCGGAATATTTACAGGCGCTACTGTCCCCGAAAGGAGGTGGGGCGGAAATAATTTCGCCGAGGTCGCGGAAAAGCTTTCAAGGGAGAATATCGGCTCCGTTCTCGTAGGCGGCGAATCGGAAAAGAGCGATTCTGAAATTTTCAAAAAACGGTGTACAGATGGATACCTTTTGGACTACATCGGGGGAACCACGCTCGGTGAAACGGCAGCCGTTATTTCGGAGGTCGATCTTTTTATTTCAGGCGATACGGGGCTTATGCACATAGCCTTCGGAGTCGGAACCCCGACCTTGTCGTTATTCGGAGCGGGTATACAAGAGAAGTGGGCCCCCCGGGGGGATAATCATATCGCAATTAACAGGAACGAGCCCTGCAGTCCCTGTACTCAATTCGGATACACGCCTAAGTGCCCCTACGGCGTGAGGTGCCTGGCGGGGATAAGCGTTAAAGAGGTAAAGGAGTCGGCCATGGGACTCCTTTACCGCCCGATAGCCTGAATGAGGAAACCTCTTCCAGTACCTTAGCGCCCGCGTTTAAACCCCTTTTTCTTCGAGCCCCGGCGGGACTTCGCCGTAATATATCGAGTCCTTTTCGTAAAGAGCCCTTATTTTATCTTTTGGCATGTCGGGCATGTCTTCCCTGAGCCCGAACATTCTGCAAACGTGCCTTAGCTCTTCTTCTCTTCCCGGCAGCGGGTCCATCGGCTGGATCATCTTGCTCTCTCTCAGTGTTTCTTTCACGGCCGGGTCTTCCTTAAGCGGGGTGCCGTAGGTGTTGTAGTGATAGAGTTTATCGAATCTCTTCCTAGGCCTCTGGCCGGGTGTTTCTGCCGCATATCCCACGGCCATGAGCCAGAGGGGGACGATATTCTCGGGGACCCCGAGAACCTTCGGGAACTCGGCAGGCTTTCTTCCCGTTGCGAGGAGGCAGCATCCCAGGTCAAGCTCGGTCGCCGCTAAAAGGGCATTCGCGATCGCCTGCCCGGCCTCTATCCTGAGCAGGTCCTCGGCCCTGTCCCGCGGGAAGCTCATCAAGCGCGGATAGGTCGTCTCGGTAAGTATTTTATAGGTCCACCCGTGGGCCGCGGTGATGGCTCTTGCGGGGAAGAGCACGGCGAAGGATTCCACGAGCTCTTTATACCAGGCGTCCATATTGACAAGCCATGCGATCACTATAGGGGCAGTCCTCAACTGTATCTCGTTAAAGGTCGAGGCGCATTCGATAAGCTGCTCGAACTTCTCGGCGGGGTATGTCTTCTTGTCTATCACTATCGCCTCGGTCGAGCCGCAGTTCCCCTGGCAGGACGCGTATCTGGCTGCCTGCAGCATGCGCTGTATCTTCCAGTCCTCGACCCCCTTCCACGGCTTGAAGAATCTGATACTCCTTCTCGTACCAATCGCTTCCATTAGTTCCATTGTCGTTGCCTCCTTTACCCATTAAAGCAGCATCGTGTTTTATTGTCAACCGGGTATATGGAGAGGTTTCCGATCCCGGTCTTGCGAGCTTCATTTTCAATTCCGCTTTATTGCGTTATTGTAATTATCGACCAATATAGCACTATATTCCAAAAGGGCGAAGGGCCTTGAGAAACTTGATAACGCTGTTAACCGACTTCGGATCAAAAGACCATTACGCGGGCGCCATGAAGGGGGTCATCCTCGGGATTAACCCGGACGCGCGAATCGTGGACATTACTCACGAAGTCGAAAAGTACAATATATTAGAAGCCGCCTTCAAGCTCAAAAGCTATTATTCATACTTTCCGCCGGGGACTGTCCACGTAGTCGTCGTCGACCCGGGCGTCGGCGGGCCGAGACGGCCGATAGCCGCACAAGCGGGCGGGTATTTTTTTGTCGGTCCCGATAACGGAGTATTCTCCCCGGTGTTCGATTCGGTTGATAATCGGCGCATTGTCGAGATCACGAATACCGCATACATGCCCGGGCGTGTGAGCGGGACATTTCACGGCAGAGATATATTCGCGCCCGCGGCGGCGCACCTTTCATCCGGCCTCGGCATATCCGAGCTGGGTATCGATGTGCTGTCGCCCGTGTCGGTGGATATTCCCGAGCCCTCGGTAAGCGATAATGAAATCACGGGCGAGGTCCTGTACGGGGATTCCTTCGGGAACCTCGTTACGAACATTCCGGGTGCGATGCTCGGCCCCGAGTCTAAGGTATATGTCGGTCGGCACAGGATAGACCGGATCTCGGGATCGTACGGGGAAGCGGGGAAGGGCGGGCTAATCGCGATACTCGGAAGCACGGGACTTCTTGAGATAGCGGTGAATCAGGGAAGCGCGAAAGAGGTTCTGAATATGAAACGGGTTATGGTGAGAGTGGTTACGGAATAAAGATTGCTTTTTTATCTGTCATGCTTCGGGACCGGCTCAGTAGTATTAAACATCAGCGGCCGGGAAAAGGCTCATCTACGCTTCCCATTCTATCCTGTATCTCCTGCCTCTGATAAACAGGTCCTTGGCCGATTTGTATGAAAAGATATTCTCCCAGAAGTGGTCTTCCGGGTCTCTTATTCCTTCGCTGGCGAGTTCTTTTATGAGCCCCCGGTATTGATCGTCATCGGGCAGGTCCGGCAGGAGATCGAACAGCGTTGCTATGTCGGGTCTTTCGGATGAGTCTATCTTCTCCCAGCTAACCCACTCCCTGCTCTTTTTCGATATGAAGAGTTTATCTCCCGAATTGTTCAGATGCGTTTGATTGAGCGCCCACGCGGGTATATAGTCGGCCTTATAGTATTCAAAAGCGCTTTCCAGAATTTCACTCCACTTTAGCGCTACACTATTTGCGCTCCCGTATTCGGGGTCCGCTATATTTATCAACTGTCTCTTGTTCATCATTTTATCTCAAACCCGGGAGTCTCCGCCCGCCGGCGCAGCATTGTATCTATCGCTGTCACCGCCCCTGGGCGTCTAGGCTTTTATTTATATCTGTATAATTTTAGTAGGAGCAAAATCCATGCCAGAACGAGCCTACTGCGCAATCGGCGGCCATTACTTGCTATTTTCTGCATATACGTTGAATTTATTTCAAAATTATAACAATTTTCGTCATAAATTAAGCCAAATCATGGAACTAAAATCGGGCATGCGTTTTTGGTAATAGTCTGCCTGCGGGTCATGAAGCAGGGCCGACCTCGGCTATTATGTAAAAAAATGAGTTTACACCGGGGGGCCTCCGTTAAAGTGATGGGGCATGGTGCCCCGGGTTAATTCATGTCAGTGGCACTTTTGATCCACGACGCAATGGAGTCAGAAGCGGACTCCGGGTTTTCCATGCAGTCGTGCTTTGCGTCCTCGATGTATTTGACCTCGACGCTGCGATTGCCCCATTCCATCGCGAGGCGCGCCAGTTCCCGGCTCTCCCATTCTTCCAGTATGTCGTCATTCATTCCCTGAAGAAAAAGAATCGGGGTTTTTACTCGCGGAATAACCGTGCAGGTCTTGGCGTTATGCGCTTCGGGACTCCTCATGAACCACCAGGTCTTATACGTAAAGATTTCGTTGTGAAACGGGCTATACGTATTGCCCCAGGCTCTATTTACGAGGAATATCTCGTCCCTGTTGCTCACTAGCGGCTCGGGCCCGAGGACGTCCCTCGCCTTTTCGTATACCTCGTCATACGAAGGGACGCTCTTCCACTTTTCCCACCGCTTTTTCTGTGAATCCGGGAGTGAATAGGCGCAGCCCTCCAGCACCAACCCCCTGACCCCGCCTCCGGGATTATTTGAAGCGTAGTATGCCGTCAGGTTCGCCCCGAGGCTGAACCCGAGTATGAATATCTTTGTGAATCCCTCTTTCTTAAGAAACTCCACTGCGGCTTCTATGTCGTACTCGGTCGTATCGAATATCGCCCTGCCGAGTATCTGCCCCAGATGGGCCATTCTTGTGTTTATCGAGAAAGAATTAATGCCGCGCTCGGCCAGAAGCAGGGGCAGCTGCCGCGGGGTGCCGCGCGCCAGGAAATGGCCCAGGACGCCGTGCACCATTATCACTATCGGGGTCTCATAAAGGTCTCCCGGCTTCTCGTAATCACACGTGACCAGGAGCGAGTGGATGAGGAAACCGTCTTTTGCATTGATGTTTATTAGCTTTCGCTGTCTCTGTATCATTTTGGCGGGCGAGCTATTTGTATCCGAATCTTCTGTCCAGCCACCTTTTTATTGCTTCTCCCAATTCGCCCTCTTTTCCCACGAAGTCGTGACCCGCGTTCAGGTAAAACGCGTTTACGTCTACATTCCCCGAGTTTTTCACAATTTGCGCGAGGTCGCTCGCTTCCGTCGGACCAAGTTCCTCGTCCTGCCTCCCCTGAATTAGCAGTATGGGGATTTTTATTCGGGCGATCTGTTTGTAACACTTCGAGGACTCCGCCTCCGGTCCTGCCAGGTACCACCAGGTCTTGTATGTGTAAAGCTCCGTATGTTCGGGGTTCATCGTATTTCCTCTTGCCTTGTAAATAATTACTGTCCTGTCTTCGGTCGAGTTGTAAGGGTCGGGCTTGAGCGTTTCTTTCACTCTCCTGTAAATCTCGTCATAAGAGGGGTTGCTGCCCCATCTGTTCCACCTGTTTCTTATCGTATCGGCGGTCGAGTAGGGAGTGGAAAGGGCTATGATGCCTTTCAGGGTCGGGAATTGAGACGGGTCGTTTCGAAGCGATGCGTATCTGAGCACGATGCTGCTTCCGAGACTGTAGCCCGACAATATTATTTTTGAATAGCCCATATTTTTCAGATACACGATCGCCGTGTCTATCTGCGGGATTGTGTCATCGATGATTCCATAGCCGAAAAAGAGGCCGAATGTGGCCATTCTGGTATTCATGGATAACGACGAATATCCCGCCTCGGCAAGTATGGGGGGCAGGTATCGCTGGCTTCCATCGAGAAAATTTCCGAGGAAACCGTGAATATGTATGATGACGGGTTCTTTCGTCGAATCCCCGGACCTTTTCAGGCTTTTATAAAAGAGGGCGTCGATCTTGCTGTTCCCGAAAGGGATTGAAAGAAGCTCCTGCTCCACCAATTCCGAATTATTCATAGTTATAAGGAACGCTTCCTTAAAAGGTTATCACGGCCTCGTTCTTCTCCGTATTCAAATCTACATTGGGCTTTCTTTCCGCCTGTGTCGATCTTTGTCTTGTCGGATATTTGTATAAGCTCCCGGGACGGGCTTAATGTGATTTTTCTTATATTATCCGCGTCAACACGTATGCCCTTTTTATCCGTGATGCCAACCTTGATTCTAACCGGCCGGGTCACTTCGAACGGCATGAACTCGGCCCAGTACACTTTATTCTTGAAAATACCGAATGGCGCCGTGTAGTAAATTCTCTCGGGGTATCTATTTCTCCTGAACTTTCCGAACCAGTCAAACACATTCGGAAGGTCATCGTCGACCATGAGCCACGTATGCCCTTCTTTCGGATAAAAATTAAACTTTACGGGGGTGCCGAGCTTCTCGACTATCTCGTGGAGCACGACCGCGTCATCGGCCGGAACGGCTTCGTCGTCCCCGCCGTGGGAAATATACATGGGTGTGTTGATCAGATTGGGCAGCATCCTCTGAGGGAAGTCGAGGGTGGCTAAAAACTTCTTAACCTCGTCCGCGTTCATACCGCCGATCCTGTCTTTGTAGTATCTAAGTTTGTAGGGACCGAAGACGACAGCGGACGCGGCTATCAGGTCGGGGAAATAGAGGGACACGAGCAGGGCTTCGAGCCCTCCGTTGGACATGCCCGTTACGTACAGCCTGTCCTCATCGATCCTGAATTTTCCTTTGACCTCGTCAATCAGCTCGGAGAAAATATTCAGTTTGCCTTTTCTTATGTAATCCCCGCCGATATCGGGGGAGGGCAGTATGCCGATATAACCATTATTCCGGCAGAATGTATCGATCTTCTGAGATTTTATGTAATTATTCAGACATATGACCGCGGGTAGGGGCTCGCCGTTATAGCCGGGAGGGAGCACGTAATAGAGGTCGAAGTTCCTGTGATACCTCTCGGAAGAGAAGACGCTGTGCTGAATGCCCCTCCCTTCGAGGGAGAACTTATGCCTTTCGGGGTCATTTCTATCGAGCAGGTTGCCATTCTCCCCTATGTATACGATCGAGTTGGCGCCGCCCGCTATGTCCGGGTTCAGGTCCGGGTTGTTAGGGTCCGTAATCCAGTTTCCGTCCACCACGAACTTATAGTCATACGACCTCCCGGGCGCGAGCCTGAGTATTGTGCGCCAGACGTTGTCACCCCCTTTAACGAGCCTGAGCGTTCTGCCCTTCCACCCGTTAAAATCCCCGGATATAAATATCTCTCCAGCTCCGGGCGAATAGCAGCTGAAGATGATCCCTTCTTTTACCTGCTCGGGCTTGGTCGCCCACCTGCCTTCGTACTGCCTTATCGTTTTTTCATCCCCTGCCATGGCGGTTTATCCTCCGTATCGCGTGTACTCGATATAGCTAAAGACATTTTGCTGATTGTATAGTAAAGTCAAGATACAACTGATCCCGTCTTCATTACCCCTTTCTCGCATACGGGCCCCGGGTAAGCATCCCGGCAGGTAAATTTACGGTATATTTAACCATGGCTTGTAATGATACTCCCGATCAAAGGTCTCGGCTATGACTGAAAACTTACCCGATTCGCTGAGACAGTTCACGGACAAATCCCGTCCGAAAGAGCTCCGCTTAATGGCGGCCCGGGGATTAGTGCCGGCGACCCCCAAAGACATCACGCTTATTCTCTATTTCCTCACCCTTGATGAAGACGCCGACGTGGTCGGAGAAGCACGCAAGACCCTCAAGGCAATGCCCGCCGACGTTATTTCAAATGTGCTGTCGGACACCGGTACACACCCCGGGCTCCTCGATTATTTCGCGCGCGTTCTGGAGGATGAGGCCCTGCTTCTGCAAATTGTAATTAATACCTCCGCATCTGACGAGAGCATCGCTTATCTCGCTGAAAAAACTCACTCACAGCGCTTGATAGAACTCATCTCGCATAACCACGAAAGGGTCGCGCGTTCGGATGCTATAGTGGAGTCCCTTAGCGGGAACCCCGCCGTCTCCCGGTCGACCCTCGACGGCGTGATCGAATTTTTAAAACTGTATCTCGGTAAAAAGTCCGGCATTCCCGAGCTGCTTGTGAGCGAAGAGGAAACGTCTCCCGACAAGGGAGAAACCGCCCAGGTCATAGACATCGAGCTGCTCGATCGATTGGAAGGGTCGTTTCTTGACGATATCGAGCTCGATACCGAGCTTCTGGAGGATACGGAGGAAGAGGAAGAGCATGCGCCCTGAGCTGCACAGTCAGAACGTTATGATCAAGATAAGCATGCTGAATATCGGACAGAAAATAAAGCTGGCTATCCTGGGCAACAGGGAGGCCAGGACTATTTTGGTGAAGGACCCGAACAGGATTGTATCAAAAGCAGTCCTCAAGAATCCGAGGCTTACGGACAGCGAAGTGGTGCTTATTTCTCAATCCAAGATAGTCAACGAAGAAATACTCAGAGAGGTCGCCGAAAGCAGGAAATGGGCAAGGCTCTATCAGGTCAAGCTCGCTCTCGTAAATAACCCGAAGACGCCCCCGCACATGTCTATCAATTTAATCCGGCAGCTTAGGGAGTTCGACCTCAGGAATCTGAGGTGGAACAGAAACCTCCCCGGCGTGATCTCGAATGCCGTGAAGCAGATAATGCTGGAGAGGAGAGAGAAAAAATAACTACCCACGTTCTCCCTCCCCCTTTGATATTATGACTAAAGAGGACAAAACCGAAACCTTTCTTATCCCTCCGGAGCTTTCGGGAAAAAGGGCGGATATAGCGCTCTCTCTTTTTCTTTCCGGACATACCCGGTCTCAGATAAAAAGACTGATAGAAGAAAAGCACGTTCTGGTCGGCGGGGAGCCGGTCAAGCCTTCGAGAAAGCTCGAAGGAGGCGAGGTCGTGCGGATAACCCTGCCCGAGCCTGGTCCCATCGAGGCCATCCCGGAGGACATACCACTGACAATTCTTTACGAGGATGATTATATTGCAGTCGTGGACAAGCCCCCCGGGATGGCGGTTCATCCGGGCGCCGGGCTCGGCGGCGGGACGCTCGTTAACGCCCTCCTCCATAGATGCAAGAACCTGTCCGGTATCGGGGGGAAGATAAGGCCCGGAATAGTTCACCGTCTCGACAAGGATACCTCGGGGGTAATGGTGGTTGCCAAGAACGATATATCGCATAACTCTCTAGTTAACCAGTTCAAGGCCAGGACCGTACAGAAAAGGTATCTCGCCATAGTCGAGGGTAATATCAAGAAGGAATCCGGCACTTTTACGTCGATCATAGGGAGACACCCCTCCGATAGAAAGAAAATGTCTTCGAAGGCCAGGAGAGGGAGAGAATCCGTAACTCTCTGGAAGGTGTTAAAGAGGTTTAAGGACGCGGCGCTCGTCGAAGCCGAGCCCAAAACGGGCAGGACTCACCAGATAAGGGTTCATTTTTCGGAGAACGGTTATCCGATACTCGCTGACGCCGTGTACGGACATAAAAAAGGGCGGCCCCCCGCGATTGTTCATGCCGCAAAGGAAATAGGCAGGCAGGCCCTCCATGCCTCTAAAATCGGCTTTGTCCACCCCCATACTCAAGAATTTGTCGAATTCAGCGCTCCGCTTCCCCGGGACATGAGCGACGCCCTTAACATTCTCGCCGAATCCGGGGAAAATAGTCTCTAGATTATGGCCTGGGTCAGATCGAAAATGCTGTCTTCCGTTCCCGGCGTTGCGCACGGTTTCGCCGACAGGGATGTCAGCGGCACCGCCGTGGAAATCGCTGCGCTTTTCGGCTTTTCAGGCCTCGCGAGACTCAATCAGGTACACGGAAACGAAGTCTTCGTTCTCGGTGAGAGGGTTGGTATCGGAGGGGGGAAGGTTTCCGACGGGGACGCCGTCATAACCTCTTTGAGGGGCGTCGGTATCGGAATCTCGACCGCGGATTGCGTGCCGATTCTTCTCACGGATAAGGGGGGGACCGTAGCCGGCGCCGTGCACGCGGGATGGCGCGGGACGAAGTCGAAAATACTGGACGCCGCGCTTGAGAGGATTCACACGGAATACGGTTTCGGCCCCTCGGACATGAAAGCGGTTATCGGCCCCTCTATCGGGAAATGCTGCTATGAGGTGGGAGATGACGTCGCCTCCCTCTTCATGGAAGGGTTCGACGACTGGAGTGAATATCTAACGCCGGCGGACAATTACAAATACATGCTCGACCTCCCTGGGGCAAACAGGAGGGCGCTTGAGAAATCGGGCGTACCTGATATCGAGGTCTTGGGGATCTGCACTAAATGTAACGCAAACTTCTATTCTTACAGGAGGGAAGGGAAGGGCGTCGGGAGCCAGCTCAGCGTAATAGGGCTTCTTTAGGGTATCCGCACTAAGTGTTATATTTTTTTCTGGGTATAATATCCGGGATTTTCACGAAAGTATAAATCTGGATTTGGAGGCGATCATGCTTCAGATTATGTGCTGGGTCGATTCGGAAGACTACTGGTATCTGCATTCTATCAACGAGCAGAATCAGACCCTCGATTATTACGGCTATAAATTCGAGATCGAAGGCGGTACGGAGGGGACCGGTATCAGCGTGGTGAGACTCCTTATCGTGGAGTTTATCAGCGCTAAAATGACCGTGGGTTTTGTTACCCCGGAGAATTTCAAGATGGAGAACAGCGACTTGACGCTCAGATTCATATCGCACGAAGAGCCCTCGAAAGACGTTCCGGTCCTGTGCAAGGTTTCGAATGAGGTAAAACGCGCCTCATATATGGGTGATGATCAGGAAAAAATAGAGTACATCGGGATAACGCTCGAAAAATTTTACGAGAGCCATAACGCCAAGTTTTACCTGCACGACCTGAGGCCTCAGCCGGGGCGGGGAGACTAGCGGTCGAGTCGTGAATGACGGTTATTCGTCCGGACGGCATTAATCTTCAAGAGGAAATAATTCCTGAGTGCTCTACGTAAATCTTATATCTGAATTTTAATATCCGGGTCACCTCGGTTACATGGAGGAATATCATATTATGGGTAAAGCTGAAAAGATCGTTTTGGCCTATTCGGGCGGACTCGATACCTCTGTCATTCTCAAATGGCTCGCCGAGAGATACGACGCCGAAATAATTGCTTTCGTCGCGGACCTCGGTCAGGGTGAGGACCTTGAGGAGGCCAGGGAGAAGGCGCTCAGGACGGGCGCAAGCAAGGTGTACATTGAGGACCTGCGGGACGAGTTCGTACGTGACTTCGTCTTTACGGCAATCAAGTCGGGCGCAATATACGAAGGTTCCTATCTGTTGGGAACCTCTCTCGCCCGCCCGCTGATAGCGAAAAAGCAAATAGAGGTCGCAAAGAAAGAGAAAGCGTTTGCCGTTTCTCACGGCGCGACGGGAAAAGGCAATGACCAGGTGCGCTTTGAGCTCACTTATTATGCGCTCGACCCCGGAATCAAGGTCATCGCTCCGTGGAGGGAGTGGGATTTAAACTCCAGAACCTCGCTCATAGAGTATGCGGAGAAGCACGGTATCCCCGTTCCGGTCACACAGCAAAAGCCTTATAGCTGCGACAGGAACCTCTTCCATACGAGCTACGAAGGCGGGATACTCGAGGACCCGTGGTCCGAGCCGCCTGAAAACATGTTCGAGATGACCGTTTCGCCGGAGAGGGCCCCTGACGAGCCCGTTTATCTGGATATCGATTTCGAAAAAGGGGTGCCGGTAAAGGTCGACGGTAGGGAGCTTAAGCCGGTCGAGCTTCTCACGGCGCTGAACAAGATAGGCGGGGCTAACGGCGTTGGGAGAGTGGACCTCGTAGAGAACCGGTTCGTCGGCATGAAGTCCCGCGGGGTGTACGAAACGCCCGGCGGCACGATACTGCACGCCGCGCACAGGGCGCTCGAATCTCTGACGATGGATAGGGAGGTCATGCACCTCAGGGACTCGCTTATCCCGAGGATCGCCGAGCTCATATATTACGGGTTCTGGTATTCGCCTGAAATGGACATGCTCAAGACCGCGGTCGAGGAGTCTCAGAAGAACGTGACCGGGACGATAAGGCTCAAGATTTACAAGGGTAATATCATCATGGCGGGGAGGCGTTCGCCTTATTCCCTTTATAAAGAAGACCTGGCTACGTTTGAGAAGGACAGCATATATAACCAGGCTGACGCTACGGGGTTTATTAAACTGAACGCGCTCAGGCTTTCTGTCCGAAAGCTGCTCGAAAATAAAGGGCAGTAAATTCTATCTCGATGAAGACATCCGACTTCGATTATCATCTTCCGGAGGAACGGATCGCGTGCCGTCCGGCTGCTGATAGACAAAATTCGAAGCTGATGGCGCTCGACAGGGGAACCGGGCGAATATCACACTTGAAATTTTTCGATCTCCCCGGTCTGCTTACGCCGGGTGACGTGCTCGTCCTGAATAATACCAGGGTGATACCGGCGAGGCTCTTCGGGAGGAAAACGTCCGGAGAAAGGGCGGAGATACTACTGGTCGGAAAGCAGGACAGCCGGACATGGAAGTGCCTGGTCAGGAACCCGAAGAGGGGGCTCGTCGTCGAGTTTGAGGACGGCCCTCGCGGGAAGCTCCTCCGGGAAGACGGCGGAGGCTGGCTCATGGAATTCAGCGAGGACCCGGATTCGTATATACAACATTCGGGGAGGATGCCCCTTCCCCCATACATCAAACGCGAGTCCGATGCGGAAGACAGGGAGTCGTATCAGACGGTCTATGCGGAGAGAGAAGGGGCCATAGCGGCCCCTACCGCGGGGCTTCACTTCACGCACGGACTTCTGAGAGAGATCGAGCAGAGGGGGGTGCGGATAGTCCATGTCACTCTCCATGTCGGTATAGGCACGTTCAAACCGGTGAAGACGGAATTCGTTCAGGAGCACGATATGCACACGGAGTTCCGAGCGATACCCGGAGAAGCGGCTGAGGCCGTCAACTGTGCAAAGGCCGAGGGGAGAAGGGTAATCGCCGTCGGAACGACGGTCCTGAGGACGCTCGAGTCCTCGGTAAGTATGGACGGAGAGGTAATCCCGTGCAGCGGGGAGACCGACCTCTTCATTCTCCCCGGTTACGGATTCAAGGTCGCGGACGCGCTTATCACTAATTTCCATCTTCCCCGCTCGACGCTTCTCATGCTGGTCTCCGCGTTCGCGGGCAGGGATTTTATTTTCAGAGCGTACGATGAGGCGCTCGACAGGGATTACAGGTTCCTCAGTTACGGGGACGCGATGTTTATAAGTTAAAATATGTTGATAATTAAACAGGGGGCTCTATTGCGTGTAGAAATCGAGAGGCTGGCATTCGGGGGAAGCGGTATCGCCAGGAAGGACGGGAAGGTGTATTTCGTCAAGGGGGGGCTCCCCCACGATATCGTCGATATCAGGGTCACAAACGACAGGGGCAATTTTGCCGAGGCCGTTATCGACGAGATAGCGGAACCTTCCCGGGAAAGGGTGGAGCCTCCATGCCCTGTTTTCAGTCTCTGCGGCGGGTGCCAGCTGCAAAACCTGATCTACCCGGCGCAGCTGAGGGAGAAGGAAAACATACTGAGGGAAACGCTGCAAAGAATAGGCGGTATCGGGGATGTCGTTGTCGAGCCGATGTTCCCTTCCCCTTCCGAGTACGGATACAGGAGGCGCGTTCTGCTATCGGCCTGGTATTCCTCCGGAGGGTGGCATGTCGGTTATTACCGTGAGATGAGCAGAACAAATGTAGAAATCGAATCATGCCCGATAGCTGACGGCGTGATCAATAAAGCGATATCGAGGTTGTCGAACGTTTTATCTTCTATCGGTGAGCCTCGTTATCCGCTTGAAAAAATATTTTTGTCCTCTGACGGACAGAAAGCCTATATAACATTAGTGCCCCGGTTCAGAGTCGGGTCAGGCTCTCTCAGATCGCTGGCCAAACACCTGAGAAGGCATGATGAGACGGAGAATGTCTCGGTCACCGGGAAGGATGAGGTGGAGTTCGGGCTCTCTCTGCCGGGATATACGCTTTTGACTTCCCCGTCCGTCTTTACGCAGTCCAATACTCCCGTTAACGAGGCCCTCATCGGTACTGTGCTCGACTGGGCGGGGTTATCAGGAGCGGAAACGGTACTCGACCTCTATTCGGGCGCGGGCAATTTTTCAATTCCACTCGCGATGTCGTCAAAGCGGGTGATTTCCGTTGAGATAAATAAAAAATCAGTAGCGCTCGCGAAGAAGAGCGCCGAGTTGAACGGTCTTAATAATATTATTTTTCATATCGCTCCATCCGAGGAATACGTGCGCGATGCCGACCCGGGGGCGGGGCCCGTGGATATCGTCCTGCTCGACCCTCCGAGGGAAGGCGCCAAGGAAGCCGTAGCCGGCGTTGTGCGCTTCTCCCCCAAGAAGATCATTTACGTGTCCTGCGACCCGTCAACTTTAGCCAGGGATATAAGGATATTCGGAGACTCGGGGTATAAACTCGTGAGAGTTAAGCCTTTCGATATGTTTCCCGAGACCTATCATATAGAGTCGGTCTCGCTATTGACCGCGCCCTGATGGGTGAAACTGAATCGGCCGGGGATGATCTCCCGGCTGCATAGGACCCGCCGCTGCTTGAAATATGGTCGGCTAGTTATGGAGCGTCGTTTCGGCTTTCCCACCACTCATATATGCCGAATTGATCATGTCGTAGACCGACCTCGCCATCTCCTTTCTGGAGTTAGCCGTTTTAGGATCAATTTTATCCAGAATCACTAATTCCGCGTCTATGGATTTAATCGGCAGCAGCTTGAACAGGTGATCGAAGAATTTCATGTCCCCGTAATAATAGACCAGGTCTCTGTTCTTTTCGGTGATGTCTTCCCCGTCGATTCTCCTGTATTTGACGCAGAGGGGTAAAATTTCCACGCCGGCTTTTTCGGCCAGGCTTAACAAAGGGGTTTTAAACGGAAGGACCAGGTCCCCGTTTGATGTCGTCCCCTCGGGGAAAAGGGCCACATTGATCCCCAAACTTAAGATCTCGGAAATCGCATCTATCTCGCTCCTGAGGCCCGATCTGCTCCTTCTCTCGACGAAGAAGCCGCCGCCTAGTTCCGTAGCCCTGCCGAGGAGGAACGCGCCTTTTACCTCATCGACGCTCGCTATAAAGGACACGGGAAAGACCGAGGATATTACGAAGATATCCAGGTACGAGAGGTGGTTTGAGAGGATCAGAAAATTCGTTTCGCCGCGGAGACCGTTTCCCTGGTTTTGCAGGCTGACCCTGATGCCTAACGCCTTCTTCATGAGGGCCGAGTGAAACGACAGGGCCCTGGTAGACCAGTTTAATTTCCTTTTTTTTTCTCTTGCTACGGCCCGAAGTAAAGTTGTAGTTGTGAAATAAGACGCGACTACGCAAAAAAAAAGAAGAGCTTCGTATACTTTCTAATCATTTGGCGCCTTATACCTCTTCTCAAAGGATTTGGAGATCAGCTCGAGGTCGAGGACGGTGAAAAAATCGGCGCACTTGAATTTTTTGTCGAGCGCCGGCTCGCCGCAAATAACCGAGCCCGCCTTCAGATAGCTCTTGAGCAAGGGAGGGATGAAATCCTCGATCGATTCCGTCTTGATGCCGAATTTGTCAAAGGCGCCCAGATAGTAATCGAGCTCTTTGATCCTGTGTTTCTCGTTGGGATACACCCTGAAGTTCTCGGGTGACAGATACAGTTCTTTGATATATTTGTAAATAAGGCTGATTTCGACGATGTTCGTGGTTCCGATGCTTGAGCACCCGAACAGGTATTTAGCGTTTATCTTCTTGAAATATTCGGATAGCCCTTTCCAAAGCAAAGCTATGCCGGTGCCGTTTCTGTAATCCTTGTGGACGCACGCCCTCCCGAGCTCAAGCTTTATACCCTCGGCGGATTTGATCTGGTCGATCGAGAACTCCGTTTCCGAGTAAAATTTGTCGGAGAAGGTTGAAGATATGAACCTGTACGTCCCCACGACGATGTTGTACTTCTTGTCGAGAATGATTAAGTGGTCACACACCCGGTCGAACTTGTCGATATCGGTTCCGGAAAAATTTTCTTTATTCAGGGTCTCCCTGTAGAAAACCTCGTATCTCAAGTTGAGCGCCTTCTCCAGCTCGGAGCTGTTTTCGACGGTTTTGATGAGGAATCTGTTGCTTTCGATGTAGAGCGGCACCTTTGGTTTGAACTGCCTTAATTTCCATCTGAACGCCTTTCTCAGCACGTTCGATGAAGTTACCGTGTCTTTTAAAGACATGACTTTTTTTCCCAGCATGCGTATCTCCGCACTGAAGTGTTAAGGTATTAAGTGTTAAATAACATCTTGATATTTAATCCGTATTAAGCGCCTATTAATTCTACGTTTATGAAATACATCAATTATATCAAAGAAGCGGACACAAAGTCCAGATATCACGGAGAATCGGGGTCGATGAACATTCCGGGTTTATAGATTCATTTTAATACGTTTTTAATATTCCCTTAATGTGGGAGAAATACAATACCCGTATCGTTAATTCCGTTCCTTGCGGAGCCGCTTACTGCGTCCGGGGAATGATAAGCGTGCCGGGCGGTCACAACCCGGGAGCTTGGAATAACTCTTCCTATGTAATATACTTGAATTTTGGCTAACTGTATTCTCGCGTTGGCAGCAAAGCCCTACGATGCGTAGGGTTAGCGCATGAGCGCTTAACTGGCCGGATTTATAGAATATAACTACAGCATGCGAAGACTGATGTCGTTGTACGGCTCCTTTTGATCTCAGCGTCCGGCGGAGCGGGTTTTTCTTAACTGAATCTGGCATGAAAGTATTATTCGGAATACAGGGTACTGGAAACGGGCATATCTCCCGATGCAGGGAGCTACTCAAGTACCTTCTTAAACGCGCGGATGTGGACGTGCTTGTGAGCGGCCACCACCACGAGGTGCATCTCGGTTTTGAGGTTAAATACGAACTTCCCGGTCTCGGATTCACGTTCGGCAAACGGGGAGGCATCGACTACTGGAATTCCTTTAAGTACTTCAGCCCCTATAAATTAATCTCCGATATTTATAAGATACCCGTTGAGAAATACGATCTGGTATTGAGCGATTTCGAGCCGGTCACGGCCTGGTCGGCTAAACTGAAGGGCGCTCCGTCCGTTTCTCTTTCTCACCAGGCCTCTTTTCTGTCACCTCATATTCCGAGACCGAAGCGAAAAAACCGCGCCCAGGAATTAATAATCAAATGGTTTTCGCCCTCGCCGAATTATATAGGACTACATTTCCAGGAATACGACGATTTTATTTTCACTCCTATAATAAGAGAGGAAATAAGGAACTCCGACGTTAAGAACAAGGGCCATTATACGGTCTATCTGCCTTCCTATGATTACAGCTTCTTGTCCGGGCTCTTGAGAAAGATAGACGTTAAGTGGGAGGTGTTTTCAAAGCATCATAAGGGGGAGCCTTATAGAGACTCCAACGTAACCGTTTACCCTGTGAAGAACGATGAGTTCGTCAGGAGTCTTTCGGAGTGCGAGGGAATATTATGCAACGCCGGGTTTGAAACCCCGGCTGAAACGCTCTACCTCGGTAAAAAGCTCATGGTCGTCCCTATGAGGAGGCAGTACGAGCAGCAGTGTAACGCCGAGGCCCTTGAGAGGCTGGGCATACCGGTTATAAGGAACGTGGGTCCGGGTTTTGAGAAGAGTCTCGAGGACTGGATCGATTCGAGCTTCGTTTATAATGCGAATTACAAGAACAATCTTCCTTCAATCGTCGAGAGGATCCTCGATTGCACACCCAAAGCCGACGCCTTGAGCGACGATTACTTCCCGCCGCGGGAATTCACTAAAGACGCGGCAGGGTCTAGGGACTGATCGGTGTTTCCAGTGCCGGCGGATTATTCGAGCCCGGCATTTGGATTTTACTCTGAGGCGGGATGGCTAAGACGTTTTCTTCTTCTTGGTAATGTAACTTGATACAAGTGAAAGACCGACAAGCTTCTCCGCTATGCTTTTATATAATTCCCCTATTTTCAACATGTTTATTACTTCGTCCATATTGTGCCAGTCCTGCACCAGGTATGTGAGTATGATTCTCTTGTGCTGGTCCTCCAGTGATTCTATAAAAGAACAGTCCTCTTCCAATCTCTTCGAATCGAGCATTTCATACCAATTTTCGTGCTCTACAAGTATCTTGATATGGGGAAGGAGTGTGTCGAGCATCTGTTTGGTATCGAAGTCGGTACACATGGGCTTTTTCGATTTAAGATTCTCAAGCAAATGAACGGAGTAGGTGAACTTCTGGATGATGGAGAGCGTCAGCTTAAGGGCAACAACAGTATTTGCATTGTGTTTTACCCTGTTTTCTTCGAGTGCGCTCTCGAGCTTTAACTTGAGGTGAATGAGGTCGTTCCTGAGGGAGATCAACTCGCCTTCGTCTCTGGTATTGATGTATTTTTTTGATTTTGATATGAGCTTTTCGAATTTACTTTCGATGAGCGATCTGTCGAGATTATCAATTTCCATTTTACCCCTCCCACATGCTGGTAAGCTTGAGACTATATTATAATTGTTAAGGTTGTGTGAAGACTGTGTTAAGACGTATGGCCCCTAATCTCGTATTAACGCCGTATTACAAATAGATCGTAACGTAATTGGTCGACTCGCAGAAAAAAGGGCGAGTTCCCGCGGGCCGGGACTCGCCCTGAGCTTTTAGAGTGCCCGGTGAGAGAGGCGGGCAATCAAATAGCAGATAAAAACATTCTAGTGCCCTATTATTAAGATATCTTTATTTGCCGGTTAAGAGGCAGTGAACCCGCTTTTCAATATAACCTTGTTTCTGCCGGGGATTGATCCGGCGGCGGGCCGTGGAGAAAATTAATTGAGGTCACATGAGATGATTTATGAATTGGTCGGCAATCGATGTCCAGCTCTGTTTGCGGGCGTATTCGATCGCGTTGCGCGATAAGTCGTCCAGATTACCAAAGGCCCTTTCGACGTTCTCTTCGAGACCGTCTCCCAGGTATCCCGTGACGCCGTCCTGGATAATATCTTTCGGGCTCGGGACGTTGTACCCGACAACGGGAAGCCCGCAGGCCATCGCCTCGAGTATTACGAGTCCGAATGTGTCGAACTTGCTCGGGAATACGAATACCTGCGCCTCTGTATATATGTCCTTCAATCGGTTGTGGGGAATGTACCCGGCGAATTCGACATCAGGGTACTTGGTTTTCAGGGTGTTCAGGTATGGTCCGTCGCCGACCACAATTTTCCTGTATCCGGGCACCCTGCAGAAGTCGTCGAGGTTCTTATCCTTGCTCACCCTCGCCACGGTGATGATCGTTTTTTCGCCCGTGGTCTTTCTTCCGTCTCCCGGGTTGAAGAGCCGGGTATCCACCCCGCGCCCCCAGACTATGCAGTTACTGAGACCGAGCTGCCTGGCTATGCTTTTGGTTGTAACGAGGACTTTTCTGCTGCATTTGTGGAACCACCTCACGTATAACCAGGTGAGAAACGTCGGCACTCCGTAAAGTACCCGTCCGTAGTCCGCAAGCCTCGTATGATAAGACGTATTGTAATTGATTTTGTTTTTCCTGCAGAACTGCCTCATAGCAAAGCCCAGGCTCCCCTCGGTTGCGATATGCACTCTGTCGGGCAGGTGCTCGTCATAATACCTGCTGACGATTTGATTCGCGTTTTTCAAGATGGGGATGTTTCCCTGCAGCTTGAGAGGCAGGTGCTCGGCACCTTCCACATATGGATTCAGGACGGTCACATCGTGGTCGCTACCGATAATGTTCGTTATATAGCTCCATGTATGTACGACGCCGTTTACCTGTGGATGCCAAGCATCCGTGACGAGCATGATTTTCATTCTATTTCCAGTCCCCATAATTCGTTTGAAACCGCTGCCGGACTCAAAGCACGTTTGTCAGGTATAGAACGATTAATACGGTAGCCGCTCCGAGGAAACTGCCGGCAAGCGTCTGTGAAATCGTATGCCTGCCGAGACGGATGCGGGACCAGGCAATTATCGGCACTATGAGCGTGAGGGGAAGAACGCTTTCTCCGTACAGCGCTACCGTCAGGAAGGCGAGCCCGGCAGCAGAGGTGCAGTGACCGCTTATTTTCCATTTGAGCGTTATGATGAATACGAGAAGTATTTGAAAGAGGGCCACGGCGGTAACGATAAGCATGAGTCTCGGCGCTCCTCCTATATACATTACGAAGAAAACCAGTGCGGCATAGGACAGTATGATGAACAACGGGTGCGCACGTTCCTCCCTTATGTTCATGTGGAAATCGCTTACCTTTCCCCTGTGCACGAGCGTAAGCACGAACACTGTAGGGGGGATAATCAGCAGGGCGATAAATATCAGTATCCAGAAAAGAGAGGATTCGCTCTTGGTAGCCAGTGCGGTTACGACTATACATGCAAGAGCTATCAGGGGAGGACTAAATAGATTCGAGATTATACGCGCCGACTTGTCACGCCAGTCAAGCGGAATAATAATCGGGTCCGAGGTCTGCTGGTAAAGTTTTTTTTCAGTTTCCATTTCGTAATTCCCGGTTCGTATCCATGTGTGACCAATAGCCCCAGTCGCTGCTCTTCCACTCGTCGGGGATCAGGTTGAAATATAAAGCCGTGCATCTCGTAATCGAGTGGAGCGTCTTTCTTATGATGCCCCTCTCAAGCCGTCTGTGGTCTCCGGCGTATACAACCAGATCGAAGGTAAAATAAGACTTATATCCCATGCGGCCTATCCGCCAGGCAAGCTCGGAATCCTCATTGCATGTGAGCCCGGTGTCGAACCCCCCGGATCTCTCATACACCCCCTTCCCGATGATGCAATTTGAACCCGAGGCGGCGGGCACGCCAAGCGCGTGTATGAGACGCTGCCCGTATGCGAACCATTGATAATAGGCGCGGAAACGGTCGAGGGAAAGCTTGGGTCCGTATATCAGGTCGTATTCTTCGAGGTTCTCGATGTTCCTGAAGTATTCGCGAGAAAACACTATATCCGCGTCTGTAAACAGCAGCCACGACGTAGTTGCAACGTCTGCGCCTATCCGCCGCGCTTCTGTGACTGTTCCGGGATGCCTGATTACTTTAGTATAATCGGGACGGACGGAGGAAACAATATCCGCCGTCGCATCCTCGCTCGCATCCACAACTACAAGGTTGACATTGTAAGGTATTGAGTTTAAAAAATTGCGTATGTTGCGGGACTCGTTTCTCGTTGGAAGGACAATGGTTATATCGCTCAGCTGTATTCCCATGATTAATATAATAATTACGATGTGTTAAGCAGTGTTGAATTTCACGTTAATTTACCGTTAAACCCGTTTTGTATTCAGAGCGTGTCATTGAAGATAATTATAGTCCAAATGGGTGTTTTGGGGAATGCCCCGTAATGTGCGCTTATTTTTTCTGCCTGCCGCTTTTCTCGAAGCTTATCTTCAATATGCCTCCTTCGAGATTTGCCTTCTCCACGTTCAGCTTGGCGAGAAAGCTTGGAAGGAAGATGTTCCTCCTCTGGTTCTCGATCTGTACGGTGAGCTCCTCGCCCACCTGGTGGAGCTTGACTTCCTCCTTGCCGACGAAAGGGAGTTTTAGTAAGAGGTTGTATACGCCCTTTTCTTTAACCACCTCGTAAGGTTTCCCCTTGTAGAATATATCCACGGGATCTTTGTTGGAGAAGAGCATGTCGCCGAAATTAAACAGGGCGTCAATTCCGAGTATCTCCCTTGCGAATAATGGCGCCTCGTGTATCGGGATCGAGCTGAAAAGCTCCCTGACTTCCTTCCTGTAATTTTCCTGGAACACCTTCCATTCCCTAAAATAAGGGTGATCGAGCTCTTTCGGCATCGCCCTATTCACTATGACTGTATCCACGTTGTAGCCGTAGAGGTTCAGGTACGTATAGGCCCTTTGTGTTTCCTTTATGACCATCTTTTCGAGATTGAGCACGAGCCTGATCGACGTAATCTCCGGGTTCGAGAACGTCTTGTGTATCGAATTCAGTTTCTCGAACAGGTCTTCGATTGCGGAATAAGTTTCTTCTTCGGGAAGCGGCATGTCGGATACGACTTTTACCGCGGGCCTTATCACCTTTAGAAGCTTCCTCTCTATCGGAAAGACCTTGACTATCCACCACCTAGCCACGTCCGGGAGAGAGAGGAGTCTCAGGGTCTCTCCCGTTGGGGCGCTGTCCACGATGATCACATCGTAATCCCCTTCTTTAAAGTGGCTATAGACCCATAAAAAACACGAAACCTCTTCCATGCCCGGAAAGATGCTGAATTCCTCGGCCAGGACGTCGTCCACCTTCATCCAGTTGAAAAGGGATTGTATATAGCCCGTTAACTTGCTCCAGTATTTATCGACGGAATAGAAGACATCGATTTCCTGGGCGTACAGGTTTTTCATGATTTTTTTCGGTTCCGGTCCGATGTCGATATCGAAGGAGTCTCTGAGGCTGTGCGCGGGGTCGGTCGAGATGACCAGTGTTTTATGCCCCCTCTTTGCAGATAGAAGCGCGGTGGCCGCGGCAGCGGTTGTTTTCCCGACGCCTCCCTTACCCGTATATAAGATTATTCTTTTCATCCATTCCCCGTATGTGCCCGGCAGCCGGTGAAGGCGCGATTCATTGATATATTACCCTACTCTGAATTCTTGACATAAATTTCGAAGGGCATAATATATTTATTCCGTACATCTCGCGGGAGGTAATATTCATGGCTCAAAATGGTAATACCGGAAGGGAAGGCACGGGGAATTCTTATGACGCGGTTTTTGCCGTTCTCGCTTTCGCGCTGCTCCTGGCGACCGCGCTCCTGGCCGTAGGCGGCATCTATTACAACTTTATAAACCCGGCTTTCTGACCCCACTCTTCACGCTCTCTCCCGGTGAGGAATGATAAAGCCCCGCCTGTTTCGACAACGAGAGGCGCGAAACCCGACCGATTCCGTCCTGAATACCGCAGACTCTGATGCGGCTCTATATGCCCCCGCCTCTGTCAAACCATGCCGGATTGCCGGCTCCCTCATGCCCGTAAGGGTCATTGTTTCCGCGTAGGCCCGTTCGATGCTAATCCGCCCGCGGCTTTGTCTGCCGGTACGACGGGTGATATAATGGATAAGGAGGGCTGAGCAATGAGCGATGATAAACCGTATGGTTCGGTGCCCGGTCCGGATACCGCTTCCGGAGAGAAGAGCTTTGCCAAGAAGATACACACCGAAGAGGCGATACTCATTACACTCATGGCTCTATCGGCCATAGGTATAGGCGTGACAAACTTTAAGCCGGCCGGGAGCTTCTGGTACTGGGCCGCGATGGCGCCTGTTTTCGGGGCCGTGAGCATCTACATGGGCTGGTCGAAGGCGAGGCAAAGGGGGGAGGGGATGTCGAGGATCATCCGGGTCCAGATGCTTCACTGGATAGGGCTCCTGGCAGCCCTGTTCCTTATTTATTTCTTGTTCAGGCGGACCGGCCGCATAGATTATAATCAGCTCGCTCTCATATCGCTGCTCGCCCTGGCGCTCACGACCTTTCTCGCGGGCGTACATTTCGACTGGCGGTTTATGCTGGTGGGTATAGTACTCGGCTCATGCGTTGCCGGCGCGGCGTTCGTCGAACAGGTCGTGTGGATGATAGTTATACCGATTGTAGTCGCGATTGTTCTTATAGTCTTCTGGTGGAAGCGTTCTCTCTGAGGCGAGTATTGCTGACAGGGCTCACTCCCGGAGTCCTCGGCTCAATCGGTGTCCATATGCACTCGCCGTTCATTTCTACGGATTCTCCGTCCCCCGCAGAGAATGCAGGGATTTTTAGTCGGGATATTCGATCGCAGTGGGATACTCGAAGTTCCGAAATACAGCGCTTTAGAGATTGAGACGGGAAAGCATCTCTCCGGGCCTTTTGAGGCCCCCGCGGGAATCACCCCTATTTTTCTTGGAAATATTGATTTTTATTGTGCTTTTCTGTAGTATTGATGACACTAAAACAAGTTTTAAAGGAGAGGGCGATGGCAGAGAAAGGCGCAATGACAAAATCTCAGTTATCAAACCATATAGCCGAGCTGGCAGGGATCACCAAGAAAACTGCAAACGAGATATTAGATGAGTTAGCAGCCGTTGCTTATAAGGAAGCAAAGAGAAGCAAACAGTTCACGATCCCGGGAATCGGAAAGTTAGTGCTATCCAAGCGCAAGGCGAGGATCGGCAGGAATCCTGCCACCGGCGCTGAAATAAAGATACCCGCCAAGAAGGTCGTAAAGTTCAGGGTGGCCAAGGCGTGTAAAGACGCCGTTTTGGGCGAATAACGTTTATCCTTCAATCGTACAGCTGAGAGTTTGACCCTTAAGCATCCGCGGTCATTGCTGAATTTTAGGCTGTTATAGTGGTGGCCGCCGGATAGTTTTACCTCTTGCTACGGTTCCAATCCGGATACCTTTGAATTACATAATCACATTTGAATTTTATTGGCTGTATAATTTTCGGGTAGGAGGTTAATAATTCGGTTTATCCCCAGGGTCTTCCGGGCATAAACCGTGCTTATCCGGCGGCTCCAATTCTCTAAAAGAGTGACGGCCGGGACAAATTATTTGATGCGAGGTTCTGACAAATGCCCAAAATTCTGTTGATCGAAGACGAAGAATCCTTGAGGAACCTCTACACCAGAATACTTAGCACCAAGAATTACACGGTGGAGACGGCTGCCGACGGAGAGGCCGCGCTTTCCGTATTAAGCGCATTCAGGCCGGATGTCATTGTGCTCGACATAGTGATGCCTAACTATAACGGTGTGGAGTTTCTAAAAATACTCAAGAATGATAGCGAGCTTAAAAGCATCCCGGTAGTCATGCTGACGGCTCTTTCCGAAATGAAGAAAATCACCGAATGTCTCGATATGGGCGCGGTCGGATATATAACGAAGGACAGCACTGTCGAAGAGATCGTGCACAGACTAAATTTTCTTATTGAATCTGTCAGCGTTCATTAGAAGACTTCAAATCCTGTATTTTATCGAACACCTTCCGGGCTATCTCCGATTTTGCGGCCTGAGGCATCATTTCCGTGCTTCCATCACGGTAAACAAAGTGAATAATATTAGTATCGGACTCGAAACCCGACCCGGAAATCGACACGTCGTTCGCTATAAAAAGGTCCGCGTTTTTGCTCTTTAGCTTATCCTTTGCGTGTTTCAGGAGATTGTCGGTCTCGGCGGCGAACCCTACCACGAACCTGCCGTTCTTGCTCTCTCCGACCGCTTTCAGAATGTCCTTTGTGCGCCTGAGATTAAGTAGCATTCCGCTCTCGTCTTTTTTGATTTTGCCGTTTATTTTTTCTGAAGGGGCATAATCTCCGACGGCGGCCGCTTTGATGACGATAGTCGACCATTCGAGGTGCTCCATGACGGATTCAAACATGTCTCCCGCGCTCACTACATCGACGACCCTCACTCCGTCGGGAGGCGTAAGGTTCGTTTTGCCGGAGACGAGCACCACTTCCGCCCCCCGCATGAGACCCTCTTTTGCCAGGGCATAGCCCATTTTGCCGCTCGAAGGGTTAGAGATAAACCTCACCGAGTCGATGAACTCCCTGGTCGCGCCCGCGGTCACGAGGACTCTTTCACCCCGGAAGTCTTTCGGGGACAGGGCCTTTTCGATCGCGTTCATTATATCGGGTATGTCGGGGAGGCGCCCCTTTCCCTCCCATCCGCACGCAAGACCGCCCTCTGCAGGCTCGACGATGATAAACCCGCGATTTCTCAGTTTCTCCAGGTTCTCCTGAACTGCCTGGTTATTATACATATTCACGTTCATGGCCGGGCATATGATAATGGGCGAAAGCGTAGCGAGGATTACGTTCGAAAGAAGCGTATCGGCTATGCCGGACGCTATCTTACCTATGAAGCTCGCAGTCGCGGGAGCTACGACGATCAGGTCCGCACTGTCAGCCAGGCTGATGTGCCCTATTTCTGATTCCCATCCGAGGTCGAATGTCTTCGTGGCCACACGGTTGCCGGAGAGCGTCTGGAGGGTGAGCGGGGTTATGAACTCCATGGCGTTTTGAGTCATAATCACCTGTACGGAAGCGTCCTCTTTCACGAGGCTCCTTACGAGCTCGCAGGATTTATAGGCGGCTATACCGCCGGTCACGCCTAGAATAATCTTTTTCCCTGTAAATACAGACATTTTTATCTCCCGGACAGCCTCGAAGATACAACTGCGTCGGGCTCTGCTTCGAAGAACATACGAATAGTATATTCCTCTATCGTATTAAGTAAAATCCTGTTTGAAAAACACGGGAAAGTTTGACATACTGTTATTAGGTGTATATACTCTTATAGTGACGACAGAGGATTCAACCGTGACGAAAGATGATAAGAGCAAAGCGGGTAATTCATTGCCGGGCCTGGATTTAAGAACCCTCGCCGAGTGCAGGGAATGCACGTGCTTCAATCTGCGCAAGGCGACCAGGGTCGTAACGCAGCTATTCGACGACAGCATGAGGTCGACCGGTCTGAGGTCTACGCAATTTGTATTGCTCGTCCATACGCATGCGATGGGGCCGATCACCTTATCAAAGCTCTCGGAAGCAATGGTCACCGACCGCACGACGTTAGCCCGTAATATTGAACTCCTCGAAAAGAACGGGCTCATCGAGGCCCGGGACGGCGATGACCGCCGTACACGGATTGTCAGTATTACGGAAAAAGGCCGTAAGAAGCTTGCCGAGGCTTTTCCCTGCTGGCGGAAAACGCAGGACGAGGTCAAGAAGCTAATGGGTCAGGATGCGTGGGCAGCCATGATTTCACAGACATCTCTTCTGGTCAATCGAATACAAGAGATATAAAAAAATTTAAAAACATAGGTGTATATACGCCTTAATGAAAAATTAATCGTTCGGGGAAGGAGAAACAAGCATGTCGAAAATGGAAGAGCACCCTGCCGTTATTAATTTCTATAGAAGCCGGGGCAGCGTTAAACCCGTAAAGAAAATTTTGAGTCCGGACGGCAGATTGGATGCCGGCCGGCTTCGTGATGCGTGCCTCGAAGCGGGCGCCGATGACGCCGGGTTCGCCGCAATCGACTGTGCCGAGCTCGCTAAAGAAAAAGACGACATACTGGGTCATTTCCCCCGTACAAGGTCCCTTATCAGCATCGTATGTAAGATGAACCGCGAGCCGGTTCGCAGTCCCGCGCGCTCTGTAGCGAATCTCGAATTCCATAATATCGGAGATAAGGTCAACGAAGTCGCCCGCAGGATAGTGTCGATACTCGAAGAGGACGGGATCCGGGCGGTTAACCCGGCTATGGGTTTCCCGATGGAGATGGGCAACTTCCCGGAAAGGACCTGGGTGGTGTCTCACAAGACCGCGGCCGTCGCGGCCGGGCTCGGTCGCATGGGCATTCATCGAAACGTAATTCACCCGAGATTCGGCAATTTTATTTTACTCGGAACGATACTCACGGACGCTGAAGTCGATTCGTATGACACGCCCATCGAATACAACCCGTGCCTTGAGTGCAAATTGTGTGTCGCCGCATGTCCTGTAGGCGCGATCTCCCCGGACGGGTACTTTAATTTCTCCGCTTGCTACACGCATAACTACCGTGAGTTCATGAGCGGTTTTACGAGCTGGGCGGAGGGCATCGCGGACAGCAGGGACGCGAAAGATTATCGCCGGAAATTCAGCGATTCGGAGTCTGCCTCGATGTGGCAGAGTCTTTCTTACGGAGCTAATTATAAGGCCGCTTACTGTATGGCTGTCTGCCCCGCCGGGGAGGACGTTTTGGGGCCTTTCCTTGAGAACCGGAAACAGTACCTCGATCAAGTCCTGAAGCCCCTTCAGAGGAAAGAGGAGACGGTTTACGTTGTCCCTGACACGGATGCGGAGGCGCATGTGGCAAAAAGGTTTCCAAACAAAACCGCAAAGACCGTATCGAACGGATTGAGGCCGAAATCGATACCCGGATTCCTCTACGGACTGCAGCTCATATTTCAAAGGGATAAGGCGGAGGGTCTCGACGCCACATATCATTTTACTTTTACCGGCGAGGAGCAATACCGGGCAACGGTCGTAATTCGGAATAAGGCGGTTGAGATTCAAAGAGACTTTGTAGGTGTCCCGGACCTGCGTATTTCCGCCGACAGCGGCGCCTGGCTCGGGTTTATTAGAAAGGAGCACGGGATTCTGATTCCACTACTTTTGGGAAAGATTCGGATTAAGGGTCCGATAAGGTTATTAAGGGCATTCGGCAAGTGTTTCCCGTCCTGAGCGGGCTCATGACTTCCCGCAATGGGTGCTTTTCCGCGCCTCTACCGTATATTATTACCCGCAGACTCACGGACAATAATTGGAGATTTATGATGTAATTCCTGCTTCAGCAGGTAGAATTAAGTCGGCTAAGGATTTTTTCGGATAAGTAAATATTAATTGATCTCGGTTATTTCGTACCTGATCGAATCGCGGTGCAAGACTATATTTTGGAACTCATGTTATTCCGCCCTATCCGAGAATACCATTCCCGCAAACACAGAATCGATGACAAATACACCAGTTTCTTTTCAAAATGAGAGAATCCGCTAGAGGAACACTGGAGGGCACAGCTATAAAGAGTGTTTCGGAAAGCCTCGGCGTGGGCAAGATCGCCGGGAGATGGGTTCTGCTCGTAACGATACTCGGCTCGGGCATGGCATTTATAGACAGCACCGCCATGAACGTCGTATTGCCGGTGCTTCAGATAGAGCTCGACGCCACAATACCCCAGATGCAGTGGATTATCGAGGCCTACGCGCTTTTCATGTCCTCACTCATGCTGTTCGGCGGGGCGCTTGGAGATAAGTTCGGGAGGAAGCGCATATTTGCGCTTGGGGTAATCTTGTTCACAGGCGCGTCCGTTTGGTGCGGTCTGTCCGCCAGCACGCCGCAACTGATAGTCGCAAGGGCTTTCCAGGGGGTAGGGGGCGCTCTCCTCGTTCCGGGAAGCCTGGCAATTATCAATATATCATTTACGGAGGCTGATCGCGGGAGGGCCATCGGCACGTGGTCCGCGTTCACCGCGATCACAACGGCTCTCGGTCCTATACTCGGGGGGTGGCTTGCCGAGAATGTTTCCTGGCGGCTCGTCTTCTTCATAAACCTTCCGATCGGCATCGTTGTTCTCACCAGCCTTTTCTGGCGGATACCGGAAAGCAGGAAGAATAATGGCGAGGGAAAGTTGGACATTCTAGGGTCGTTTCTCGCGATAATGAGCCTCGGGTGCATCGTCTACGCATTGATCGAATCCGGCAACTCCGGGTTTGGACGCCCAAAGGTAATCGTCCCATTCGTGGCCGGGGGATTTGCTCTCGTCGCATTTCTCTTTTACGAAGCGAATTCCCCATCGCCCATGATGCCGCTCAGTCTCTTTAAATCCAGGACCTTCAGCGGGGCAAATTTTATTTCTGCGTTATTCTGGGCAGCCTGGGTGGGAGGCGTTTTCTTCATCCCGTTCAATCTCATTCAGCTTCAGGGGTATTCCGCCGCGGGCGTGGGTATAGCCTTTATACCCCTCGTCCTTGCGCTGTTCCTGTTCTCGAGATGGGCGGGCGGGCTGGTAATCAATTACGGGGCAAAGCCGCCGCTTATAGTCGGGACGATCCTTGCGGGCGTCGGGTTTCTTTTATTCACGCTCCCCGGCATCGGAGGGAGCTACTGGACTACATTCTTTCCAGCAATCGCCGTTCTCGGCCTGGGTATGGCGATAACCATATCGCCTCTCACGACTGCAGTGATGAGCTCGATCGACCTCGAGAACTCGGGGGTAGCCTCCGGAATAAATAATTCGGTAGGCCGGATCGCGGGACTCCTTTCTATTGCCATACTGGGTGTGTTCGCCCTGTCCGGCTTCAATCACAATCTCGACAAAGAATTAAGGGCCCTCAATCTAAACGAGAAAACCATTCAGATTATAGACTCACAGCGAATCAAACTGGCGGCAATAGACATACCCGAATCGCTTCCGGAAGCAACGAAAAAGGAGATACGCGGTGCTATATCGGACTCCTTTCTGGGAACTTTCAGGCGCATGATGAAGATATCGGCCGGGCTTGTTTTCCTGGGCGCGCTTACGGCCTGGCTTACGATAGAGAAGATGCGGCCCGACTGACGCAGTGCGGGCGGCAGACAAATACCATCGTATTTCACTCCCCAAAGAATCCTTTCCTCCGTTCTTACCGTATAAGAATATATTCGTTTTTTCAGACGGCCGGCTGATCCGGCCCCGGCGTCGGTATTGATAAGATTTTGCCCTGTCTGTATCCTATAGTTGTTGCGGGGCGCGATTGGACGGTTGTGCCGAAGGAGGCGCATATGACTGAGAGAATAAAAAAATCAGAAGACGAGTGGAAAAAAGAGCTGACGGATGAGCAGTACTACGTCACGAGGCAGAAGGGCACGGAGAGGCCGTTCACCGGAAAGTATCATGACAATAAAGAAAAGGGGATGTACAAGTGTGTCTGCTGCGGGGAGGAGCTTTTCAGCTCTGATACGAAATTCGATTCGGGCACCGGATGGCCGAGCTTCTACAAGCCTGCAAACGAAGATATGATTAAAGAGGAGGTCGACGGGAGCCACGGCATGGCGAGGACCGAGGTTGTATGCAGCAAGTGCGGCGCGCACCTGGGTCACGTCTTCCCGGACGGTCCCGGACCCACGGGCCTCCGTTACTGTATCAACTCATGCTCCCTTGATTTTGATAAGGGTGAAGGCGACGAAGATTGACCCGGTAAATACCGGTTGTTTTTTATCGCTCTAAGCCGCCGGATCGGGCATGCGGCGATAGAAGCCGTTTGAATTTCCCCTCCTTTTGTAATAAATTGAAGCTGTTCGGAAATTTCCGCTTGAAAAGAGGGACAAAGGGCAGTTGCGTGCTTATTCATCAGCTAATGGAGGAGAAAGCGTCAGACGCGTGACTCTGACCTCATCCGTAAGATCGGATCTCGTTTTGATTGTTTCATTCCTGATCTTCCTGATATCTACAAGTTACTTTCTGAGGGTGTATTACCGCGTCACCGTAACTGATATTGAAATTGTCTACACTTCCACCGAGGGAACAATCACGAATCTGCGCACACCCGCAGTGTTCAAGAAAAACGGACTAGCGGCATCTTCTCCCGATGAACTGCTGGAGGATGTCGAGGGGGGAATAAATAAATACATGCAAACTTCGGGGTGGTATTTCAATTATCTCTATAAACAACCCAAAGCACGTATAGACTGGACTATCAACTACTCATATTCTTCCGCGGATATGAAACAGAAGAAGATAATCAGCTTCGATCATGACTCAAAATTCTAATCGCAGAACGTCGTCCGGTGTCCTGAGAAAATTTTTATTTACTCCGCTCGATCCGTACTATACGACTATCTTACGTGTAATCCTGTCTGTCGCGGTTTTGGTCGTATTCTGGAATATCTCGGTGCCCTTGTCGATTATCAGGAACTCGCTTTCATTAAACGGGCTCTACACGAATGTTTTCTTTACGCTGCCATATACGATTGTCGTAGTCATCATACTGATCCTATTCTGTCTGGGCGTCAGGCCGCGATTTTTGGGTTTGCTGCTCTCCGTGCTGTTGCTCCCGCTAGTTTTTGTAGAGGGATACCGGAAAAGCAGACAGGTCATCACTTTCTCAATACTGGCATTCTCATTGATCCCCAGCTGCTCTCAATATTGCCTGATCGGTTTCAATAAAAATTATGGAAAAGTATTGTCCCCTGTTTGGCCTGTCCGTCTTATACAGATTCAGTTGTCGCTTCTATATTTGGTGAATGCGGTTGCAAAGACGACGCCGGGTTATCTGAGCGGTTATGTGCTTCAAGGTCTATCCGTCATGATGCCGAATTTTTTAATCGACCTGTCTGACGGATACTTTCATCTCGGTCCGTTTCAAATCCCGGTTTATATCGTCGCTATCTCGTCCGTTCTGATGGAATACGCGCTTGCAGCGGGATTCTGGTTCAGAAGGACGCGCATACCGACAGCCGTGTTGGGAGTTGTTTTTCACGTTTCGTTAATGTACGTAGTCGCCATCGGCAAATTGGATTGGGCATGCTTGTTACTATACCCTGTTTTTCTCCTTCCCCTTACACGGGAACATTAGCGGTCATCAAAAAGAACTCGAGACTCTTTCACGTTGATAAATAATTGCAGTTAATTCTACAATCCCAGTCTGTCCACAAAATTGCATTCGCCGAAGCCGCCGTTCTTCATAATGAAGTTCATGTCGAGAGGTGCCTCCTCGCGTCCTTCATAAGGCGGTACGCGGATGCAGAAGCACCCGGCCTCGGCGAGCGTTGCGTTCTTCACAATGTACTCGGGAACGACGGACCTTACGAGAGCTTCCTCCCCGGTTAAGGCGTTCCCGCTGCTGCCGTTAACGGCGAGGCCGAGTCCGCCGAACGCGGATGAGACCCCATAGAGATTTCCTAACACTCCGGCCAGCTCCGGGTCGGTCATTATCGATGCTCCGAGGACGACTGCGTTCGCTATGCTTTCGGTGACGATCTCGCTCGGAGTGTCTGTGAATCCCTCGGCAAGACAAAGGATCTCGTTCTCAGGTGACGAGTCACCCGGCGGACATGTGAATTGCACTCCCAAGTCTTCGACCAGTCTGGCAAACACATTCGGCCACGTCGCCAGGCTCGGCTCGAGCACGGCAGGCTCGCCCGGCATGCATCTGAAGGCCACCAGGTCCAACCCCTTTTCACTTTGTCCGATGGGTATGCCGAAAAAGGCGGCTGTTTTTTCGAGGGATACAGGGGGCTCGTAGAATACCGAAGCGCCTACGAAGACCCTGAGGGCGCTCGGACGTCCGAGCTGTGTCGGTACGACGTCCCTCGGCAGGAACGCGATTCTCAGGAAATCATTCGTTTCGTTTGTATCCCGCGACTTCTCGACAACCACTGCGGTAGCTTCCCGTTCAGTCTCGGAGCCTGAGCCCTCGTCACATGAAACGTTTAACAAATAAATTGCCGAGAGCATTATGCAAAGAGCGTAATATGCACGTTTATTTATCCTGTATGGTTCTTTCGCCAATTTATTCCTCCTTTGAAAAGTGTTTCGACGTGGAAATTATAATCCCGATCCCCGGCGAATGTTTATCGAATGATTCGCAACGATACGGGACAGAGAATAGATTCCCGGATTGATACTTCTCCATTATGCGGCATATTGGGCATAAGGAATGGGCGAAGAGGGGGGATGGTTCGAGGCCTGGAATCAGTGTTGAGCTCAGTCTCGTCCGGCTCAATCGATCGAAACGAAACCTGGGCGGCCGGAGTCGTTCATCACTTCACACCTCTGCCACGGTTTATTGGTTTATTCGTGCGGGAAATTATATGCGAGCTTCAGCTCGCGCAGCATAGACATCTTTTTAAATTGATGCGTTTCCATCCGTCTCAATATATTATCGAGCGCTTTTAGGGCCTCCAGGATGTGAGGACCCTTATTCAGCATTACGCATTCGGCGCGGTGTCCCATGGCGGCGTCCGTTATCTCCGCCCTCGTCGGGGAGCCCTGTTTCGCGAGGCTTTCGAGCACCTGAGTCGCCCATACGACCGGTATGTGAGCGGCTTCGCAGAGCCACAATATTTCCTCCTGAACCTCTGCCAGACGCTCGAACCCCAGCTCGACCGCCAGGTCCCCCCTCGCTATCATTACCCCGCAGCACGGGTTTTTCATCGCCTCAAGAAGCATGGCCGGCAGGTTCTCGAATCCGCGCCTCGTTTCGATCTTAAGAACTATCGGGAGCTTTCCTCTGCCCATGCGGCTCAGGTGGTCTAATAAAGACTTTACGTCTTCGGGAGAATTCGCGAACGATAGTGCTGCAATATCGGCATTCTCCGCTATGAACTCTAGGATCGGAATATCGCTCGGGGTGAGCGCGGGCAGTCCGAGCTTGCTCTCAGGAAGGTTTATGCCCTTGTCCGAGGCGAGCTTGGCTGTAGCCGAGTTCGTGTGCGTGATGCGTATCAGCAGCCCCCCGGCAATTATTTCTTCTACTATTCCCCCTATTTTGCCGTCGTCGAACCAGACGGCCTCCCCGGCCTTAACGTCGTCGAGAACCTCGGGTATCGTGCAGCCGATAATTGCAGGCGATAGCTGATTGCCGTTTTCGTCGTATTCCGCCGCGCGTCCGGGGGCTAAGTCCGGCGTAAGTGTTAACAAGTCCCCCTGACGGAGTGATACGTGATTCTCCTGCGGAGGGAAGCCGCATACCTCGACTTCTTTTTTCCGGGATTTGCCGTATCTTCTGCAGCGGAGGAGTGTGCCCGGCGTGACGTAGGCAGTCTTCAGGGCCTCGGCCCTGAATCCTCCGTCCATTTTTTCAATTATAGTCACTAAGCGCCTCGCCCCACGCCCGTCGATGAATCTTATCTCGTCGCCGATTGAAAGTCCCGTAAGCCACTCCGGTGGTAACGGAAGCACTGCGTCATATAGAGATGAATGTGAGAGATCGGCTCCCTCTGCCGCGAGCAGCACACTCGCCGGTTTTGTTACCTTGCCGTACGCGTCCCTCTGCGGGCGGTATTTGATAACCGAGGGTCCGGGACTGACCGGGCCCGTACGGAGTTTGGGGCCGGGTATGTCCATGATTACCATGCAGTGTTTCCCGGTCTCCTCCCTCGCGCGGCTGAGGTTCCCGATCATCAGGGACCATTTCTCCGGGTCGTCGTGAGCGCAATTGATACGCATACAGTCCATGCCGTTATCGAGGAGCCCGAGGACGAGTATGTAATCCCGAGCGGCTTCGCTCGGCATCGTCACCATGATGTGGACGTTCCGCCCCTCGGGTACGGGGCCCAGAAGCGTCTCTGTGTGCTCATCCAGCAAACGCCTCGCGGCTTTGAAATCTAGTTTGTCCCCCAAGTCGTCGGGAATCTGAACTGGGGAATCCGCGAGCCGGGATAAAGTAAGAAGCACCGCGTCAATCGTCGCCAGGACGTGCGACTCGGAGCGGCCGAGCGACGAGAGCCCGAGCTCCGCCAGCTCCGACTGAAGCTCCCTCAGGTCGTGGCGCCTGAAAGCTAAATAATGAAGAAGATTTTTTGCGCTCTCTCTGTACGCGGGGTGTAGATTGCGCAAGGAGTCTTTAGACTGCTCGGCGAAGCATAGCATCTCCTCGCGTATCCCGCTCAACTGCTTGATCAAACGCAGGAGTTCTCTTTGTGATTTGCCGAGATTACCTTCGGTCGCGATATCTATTTCCGGAGCCTTATCGTGCTTATTTCGAGATTCCATGCCATCACCATAAATACAACGAAGAGTATAAATGATGGTATCGGAGGATTATTAATTTCCCGTGAAGGGCGCGGTTAAACTTTAGTGGTAAGTAACAGATTTATATGAGTGGCGACGGGTGGAATCGAACCACCGACACGGGCCTTATGAGAGCCCTGCTCTGCCCCTGAGCTACGTCGCCCGGCTATGAGTCGGGATACCGACTTATGTAATAATGACGCGCCATTTCCGGTGTGGTACGTCCCCCGGCAAGCTCGCACCAGAGTGCAAAAATATATCACGGGTCGATTAACTTTCAAGGTTTACGGTCACGGCAGACCTGCTATGCCGGAGGCCGGTGAAATAGCGCTTGGATTTTAACAGCGATAATCCGAAGGAATTATTTCCGGACGGAGTGATTTTTCATGCTGAATTATCGTGTCGTAATGGGGTGTTACAACTATTTTTTATGACTGTAAAATACCCCCTTGACATCTTAAGTAAAATACTTTATTTTTATTACTAATCTTAAACAGAAGGCTTAACAAGTCATCCTCCATCCTCCTTTAAAAAGGGAATGCTCGCGACAAGGTCCGGGCATTCCCTTTTGTTTTCATAACGCACCCTTGAATTCCCGGTATAAGAATAAACTTCCACTGCAGCAGTAGGCTTTTCGAATACTGCGCGCAGCGAGCATGCCATGCGCGCTTACTATTTAACGGGTAATATATTTTTCGTTTTATGAAGCCCCATACCTCTTGATAAATCGGACCGATATGAAGAGAAAAAAAATACTGTTCGTTTCTGTTATAGTGCTGTCCCTTATACTCATTGCATGGGCGGTAATTTTATTCCAGATATTCTCGATTAAAAATAAGTCGAGCTTCTATGGCAGCTCGTACGACATGAAAGCGCCCGACTTCGCGCTGACCGGTCAGGACGGGCAGAAGGTAACGCTCGGAGATTTTAAGGGCAAGGTCGTTTTTATGTTTTTCGGTTATACGCGCTGTCCCGATATTTGTCCCGTCACGTTATCGACTTTAAACAGCGTGATTAACGAGCTCGGGAAAGATAGGGACAGGGTGCAGGTCCTCTTCGTCACGGTAGACCCCGAAAGGGACACTCAGGCGGAGCTCAAGAAATACGTTACTTATTTTAACAAGGACTTTATCGGTCTCACGGGTACGCCGGAAGAGATTAAAGACATGTCCGACTCCTATCATGTGTTCTATCTCAAGGAGGAAACCGGCTCAGAGCCGGGATACCTGATGGGCCATACTTCATCGGTCTATCTGATAGACCCCGACGGCCGTATTGTTCTAAGATACCCTCAGAGTAAAATGGACCCGAAGGAAATTGCAAAAGACGTGGAAAGGATATTATGAATTAATGAGTGATACTCCGGATAGAGCGATCAGAGCTCCTTTGCTCTAATCGTGGAGGGCCCGGAATCATGCGTGTCGGCGGCAATCTTCTTCGACTCGATATTGCCGGGCTCGGACATCAATTGTTCGACGTGCTCGTTCATGCCGCACCTGCCGTTATATATACCGCCTTCCTCAATTATAAGCTTATCGATGAATATGTCCCCCGTAACGATACCCGTGCTTTTAATCTCGAGCTTCTCGGAATCTATGATACCTTCGACTCTGCCGTAGACTATGATTCCCGAAGCCTTTATTTCTCCCAATATTACTCCCCGTTCCCCGACTATCAGCGTATTCTCGCCCGATATTTTTCCTATGAGTTTGCCGTCAATACGGGTTGAGGAGGATGTCGAGATGTTCCCTTCGAAGATGCAGTTTTCACCTATCGACGTGGTGAAATGATTACTTTCCGTTTTTAGAGGTTTTGCCCCTCTTTTATGTTCGAATATACCCATATCTATTTCAGCGACAGGAAATTTGACGGGTTAACTCTTTTACCGTCTTTAATGACTTCGTAATGCAGGTGCGTGCCGGTCGACCTTCCGGTATTGCCCGCTTTTCCTATTACTTCCCCCACTTTCACTTTCTGCCCTTCTTCCACAGAGATTTTCGAAAGGTGTCCGTAAATTGTTTCGAACCCGTCTTCGTGCTGGAGCACAACGGTTTTCCCGTAGCTTCCCTGCCATCCCGTCTTTTTTACAATTCCGTCCGCAGTCGCGACAACCGGGTCCCCGAGTTTCGCGTCTATGTCTATACCGGAATGGAATCCGATGCTGGACCGGAAGGGGTCTTTCCTGTAGCCGAAGCCAGAATTAATTTTCCCTTCAAGCGGCGTCCCCACGGGCAGGTTCTTCATTGTGTTGAACAGGTCCTCGATATCCTTCTCCATATAGTCCACATAGGATATGCTCAGCCTGTCTGCCGGTATGAACTCTCCGCCTACCGCCAGGTCTTTCTTAATGCCTTTCTTGTCGAGCATCTCCTGCATTTCCAGGAGCTTGTTCTCTATGTCCTTCATTCTGCCCCGCAGATTCGTTTCCGCCGACTTGTTCACTATCAGATCCTGACTCAGCGTATCAATAGTATATGCGAGGTGTTTCACAGACCTGGCTTTTGATTCCGAGGCTTTGTAGTAGGTGTAAGTGGATGCGAATGAAACGAGAGAAATAACCGTGAAAATTGCGACGCTGAAGAAGAATATTTTTAAATGAGATATTTTTATGTTAAGAGCTTTTGGACCTTTACCGCCTGGAGTAATCAGCATGATCGTAAGGTGATCCTTATACATATCCCGCTCCTCTGATTTTGTTAGGCAACCAGACCCGACCAGTCGCCAGGCACAGAATTCGCCAACCCAACTCTGATTTCCAGAAGTCCAATCATACATATATCCGCCGTTAAATTCAACCCCGTAATTAATTTCTTCTGTAATATTAAAAAAACGCAGTTCTTATGGCGGATTGGGACGAATATTGGGGATAGCGCCGGTCCCGGGTAATTCGAAAGCCGTTATGACCCGGTCAGTCTTGCGGCAAAAGACGATTATGGATAATATGGTAATATCTATATTGAATTGCGGGTCGCTCGAACTCACGAAGGGGTTTTTGTAATTAACAAAATCCGCAAGTTTCACACCGGAGTATTTTCAAGGTAATAAGGGCAGAGGGAAATGGGAAAGGTTATTTGTGTCGCGAATCAGAAAGGTGGCGTGGGCAAAACTACCACGGTTATAAATCTTGCGGCATCGCTCGCCGCGGCCCAAAAAAAGACTCTATTCATTGATTTCGATCCTCAGGCAAACGCTACGAGCGGGGTGGGAATTAACAAGGACGAAATCAAAAAAAGTATATACGATGCCATAATAGGGGATGTACGCATCGAGGATATAGTTGTTGAGATCGAGCCCGAATTTCTCAAGGGGTATTTGAAGGTGGTCCCCGCGAACCCCGATCTCACGGGGGCCGAAGTCGAGCTGATACATCTCGATAACAGGGAATGGAGGCTCAAAGAGGCGATAAACGATATTGTCGGAGACTACGATTATATATTTATAGACTGCCCCCCTTCCCTGAGCCTCCTCACTGTGAACGCGCTCACGGCCGCGGATTCAGTCCTCGTGCCTGTGCAGTGCGAATACTACGCGCTCGAAGGGCTCGGTCAGCTGAAACGCACGATCTCGCTCATACGCCAAAGAATCAATCCCGAGCTCAAAGTCGAGGGCTACCTGCTCACCATGTTCGATTCGAGGAACAAGATCTGCCATGTCGTCGCGAACGAGCTCAAGACCTATTTCAGCGAAGAGGTATTCGAAACCATTATCTACAGGAACGTGAGACTCGCCGAATCCCCGAGTCACGGCAAACCGATTTTGCTCTATGATATAAAATCTATCGGAGCGCAGACCTATATCTCGCTTGCGCAGGAAATAATCGCAAGGAACGGAGGGGAAATAATTGAAAAAAGCTACGTTGGGTAGAGGACTCGATGCCCTGATACCGAAGGAGAGCAGGGAGCAGGGACTTACGCTCGTCAGCATCCATGAGATCAGACCCAATACGCGTCAGCCGCGGAAGGATTTCGACGACGACGCCATTGCCGAGCTCACGGCTTCCATCAAGGAAAAGGGCATCATTCAGCCGATAGTCGTGCGCCAGTCAGGGAGCGGGTACGAGATAATCGCCGGCGAGAGGAGGTGGAGGGCCGCACAGAAGGCCGGTATCGTCAGGGTGCCCGTGATCGTAAAAGACGCATCGGACGGAGAGGCGCTCGAGCTTGCGCTCATCGAGAACCTCCAGAGGGAGGACCTGAACCCGATCGAAGAGGCTACCGGATACCAGCATTTAATAGAGGTGTACGGGCTCACGCATGAAGAGGTGTCCGTGCAGATAGGCAAGGACAGGTCGACGATTACGAACCAGCTCCGGCTGCTGAAACTCTCCGAGGAGGCGAAGCGCGCGCTTATCGAAGAGGAAATAACGGCGGGGCATGCCCGCGCCCTCCTCGGCCTCGAGTCCCTTTCGGAAGCTAATCTGGTGCTGCAGGCGATAAGAAAGCAGAAGCTCTCGGTAAGAAGGACAGAGAGTCTTATAAGGAATATGCATCGCGAAAAGAAATCCGAAGTCAGTCCCAGGGTTGTCGATCCGTATGTGCAGAGGATCACCGACGACCTCAAGGGGTCGCTCAGCACGCAGGTCAGGATTATATATAATAAGGGTAAAGGCAGGATCGAGATCGATTATTACTCGGACGACGAGCTCGAGAGGCTCGCATCGACACTATTGGGAAATAAATAACAATAAGGGCGTTGAGAAATGGATATGAAGGAATTCAAAGTCAAAGTTGAAGTGAGGCTGAAGCCGGTAGTTCTCGACCCGCAGGGGAAATCCGTTCTTTCGGCTCTGACAAACCTCGGGTTCGACGAAGTGCATGACGCGAGAGTCGGGAAGCTCATCGAGCTCAGGGTGAAGGACGGGAGCGCCGAGAACGTGAGAAAGCGGGTCGACGAAATGTGCAGAAAGATTCTTTCGAACCCGGTGATCGAGGACTTCGTCGTAAATGTAGAGGAATAATATGTATAAATTCGGAGTTATCGTATTCCCGGGATCAAACTGCGATCACGACAGCTACCATGTAATCAAGCATGTGATGGGACAGAGCTGCGAGTTCGTATGGCACGAAGACGTGAACCTCGGCAAATTCGACTGCATTATCATTCCCGGCGGCTTTTCATACGGCGATTATCTGAGGACGGGGGCTATCGCCAGTTTGTCCCCTATCATGGACTCGGTTGAAAAATTCGCCTCACGCGGCGGCCCGGTCCTGGGGACATGCAACGGGTTTCAGATATTGGTCGAGGCCGGGCTTCTGCCGGGCGTGCTCATCAGGAACTCCTCGCTCCGGTTTGTTTGCAGGTGGGTCAATATCAGAGTGGAAAACAATAAAACGGTATTTACCGGCAACCTGAAAGAGGGGGACGTGCTCAGGATGCCGGTGGCTCACGGCGAGGGGAGCTACTATTGCACGGGGGACGTACTGAAAGCGCTTGAAGAAAATTCGCAAGTCGTATTCCGGTACTGCGACGGGGAGGGGAATGTGGTTTCCGAATCCAATCCGAACGGGTCTATCGAGAACATTGCCGGGATATGCAATAAATCCGGGAATGTGCTCGGAATGATGCCCCATCCGGAGAGATGCTCGGAGAGCGTCCTCGGCGGGACCGACGGCAGATTCATTTTCGAGTCCGTAATTTCCTGGTTCGGGCTCGGCAAAAAGACGAAAAGCAAGGCATCATGAAGGGCTGAAGGACCGGAGCATGACTAAGATACTGTTGCTCGTATTGATAATACTGATTGCTTTCTGGCTTGGGAAGATGTCTGCCGAGGGGAAGCAAAGGAATCTCTCTAAAAGGAATACCGAATCGGATAACCCGGTCATAGACATTAAAACGGAGGATAAGTGATAGCCTCCCGCCGGGTCTTGAGCGAATAAGTCCCTGGGCTAAATCAATAAAGCTATAACGGGAAGGTCGCTTCCGGGCGGAGCGGGTTTGTGCAGGCTATGCCTATATGGTACTCTTAAGATTGCAATTATGTAAATTTTAAAGGGGGATAGTAAGGGAGGTTTACTAGAAATGGAGACCCGCAAGATCGATAATCAAATAGACATAACCAAAGAGATTTGCCCCATGACGTACGTAAAAACCAAGCTCAAGCTCGAGACTATGTCCACGGGACAGGTGCTTGAGGTTATACTGAGGGAAGGCGAGCCGTTGACGAACGTTCCCAAGAGCATAATGGCCGAAGGGCATAAGATTCTGGACGTCCGACAGGAGGGCGAGTTCTACAAACTTCTTATTGAGCGCCGTTGATGGATTTATCCGTAGCGAGAAAAAAATCACTCGACATAAGACTTAAGAGGGCCGGTTCCGTAATTGATTTGGTGGGGGATACCCCGCTAATCAGGCTGACTCATGTTACGGAGGGTTTGAGTCCCGGCGTCGAGGTGTATGCCAAGGCCGAATGGTTTAACCCTGGGGGCTCCGTAAAGGACAGGCCCGCGTTGTGGATGATCCTCGACGGCATCCGCACGGGCAAGCTCACGCCCGATAAAATCCTTATGGATTCCTCTTCCGGGAACACGGCCATCGCCTACGCCATGATAGGGGCCGCGCTCGGATATAAAGTCGAGCTCGTAATTCCCGAAAATATAAACATAGAAAGAAAGAAGACCCTCCAGGCCTTCGGCTCGAAGATAATTTACTCTGACCCGCTCGAGGGATCGGACGGAGCGATCAGGCTCGCGAGAAAACTGAAGGCCGAAAACCCCGAAAAATATTTCATGCCCGATCAGTACAACAACCCCGAGAACCCGAAATCGCATTACGAATCCACGGCCGTGGAGATCTGGGAGCAGACGGAGGGCAGGGTCACGCATTTTTTTGCGGGGCTCGGCACGAGCGGGACTTTCATGGGCACCTCGAGAAGGCTGAAGGAGTTTAACCCGGATATAACCGCGATTGCTGTCGAGCCGGCCGAAGCGCTCCACGGTCTCGAGGGTATGAAGCATATGCCTACATCTATCGTCCCCGGCATTTATGATTCCGCGTTCCCCGATGAGCTCATCAGGGTTACTACGGAAGACGCTTATGATTTCATGAAGGAGCTTCTTAAGAAGGAAGGGATTTTCATAGGTCACTCGGGCGGCGCCGTGGCATTCGCGACCGTCGAGTATGCGAAGAAACTGAAAGAGGGCGTGCTCGTCACCGTTTTCCCGGACGGCGGGTACAGGTATCTGAGCGGAGGGATCTGGTGGTAAGGATTCTTAAGTCGGTTTACGAGGGGATAATAAGACACGCCGAGTCGGGGTTCCCCCACGAGGTCTGCGGCGTCCTCATAGGGACCGAAGGCTTGATAACGCAATACAGAGAATGCGGGAACCTGAATACGGAAAGGGCGCACGACCGTTATGACCTGGACCCGGTCTCGTTTAAAGAAGCCGACGAGTGGGCAAGAGCGAACGGTCTCGAAATTACTGGTATCTACCACTCGCATCCCGACCATCCGTCTTTCGCCTCGGAAACTGACAGGCAGCGGGCGTGGCCCGAATGGGTGTACATGATTTTCTCGATATACGACGGTAAATACAAGGACGCGAGGGCCTGGATACTCGAGGACTTCGATTCCAGGTTCATAGAAGCTGATGTAGAATTAGCAGAAGGCTGAGAGGAATAAAGTGCGGTTGACGGAAGATCAGATATACAGGTACAGCAGGCATATACTGCTCCCCGAGGTCGGCGGAGCGGGACAGGAGAAGCTCCTTAAATCCAGGGTATTTTGCCTGGGAATGGGAGGGCTCGGATCACCCGTAGCCCTTTACCTCGCCGCAGCAGGGGTGGGTACGATAGGGATTGCCGATTCCGACAGGGTGGATATTTCGAACCTCCACAGGCAGGTGCTTCACTATACCGCGGACATCGGCAAGCCCAAGACCGAATCGGCCGGAGAAAAGCTCGAACAATTAAACCCTGACGTGAATATCGTCCTCCATGACGGACACGTTTCCAAAGATAACATAAGGGAAATGATCAGGGACTACGATATTGTCGTTGACGGCTCGGATAATTTCCCGACGAGATACCTCGCGAACGACGCGTGTTATTTCGAGAGGAAGACGCTCGTGTCGGGCGCTATATTCCAGTTCGAAGGACAGGTCGCCGTATTCAAGCCCCACGCGGGAGGGGCCTGTTACAGGTGCCTCTATCCCGAGCTCCCGCCCAGGGGTGTGGTACCGAGCTGCCAGGAAGCCGGCATACTCGGCGCTGCGGCGGGCACAATAGGCACGCTGCAGGCCCTCGAGGCGCTCAAGCAGATATTAGAAATCGGGGAGCCGCTTACGGACCGCCTGCTCGTATTTAACGCGCTTAACATGTCGTTCAATTCTGTCGGGATCAAGAAAGACCCCGGATGCCGTCTCTGCGGCGAGAAGCCGTCGATCCACGGAGTGGAAGAGGTCTCCCAGCCTGACTGCGAGATCGAAGGCTCTCCCCTCTCCTGACGTCTTTCAAACTTGACAACCCCCCCTCGCTCCCACATACTAAAGTCCCGAAATCCACCTCGCTTGTTTGGCACACTTACGTCGGAGAATTCCTGAATGGATTTGAGCGAAGTTCTTCACAGCACCCTGCTAATAGGCCCCGAAATCTCTTTAATCGCTGCCGGAATCGTATTGATAATCCTCGACCCGATAACAAAGGGCGAGGTGAAAAAAAACCTCTTCTGGGTCGCGCTCGCCGGGCTTGCGCTCTGTTTTATTCTGAATTTAAAAAGGTTCAGCGGCGACATGTCCGCCTTTTCTGGCGCGCTGTCGCTCGACCAGTTTGCCGCCTATTTCAACATCATTTTCATACTGGGCGCGGCAGTCGCTGTCGTTTTCTCAAAGGATTATTTGACCGGCTTCATACATTACACGAGCGAATTTTACGCGCTCATTCTTTTTTCCACCTCAGGGATGATGATACTGGCCTCGGCCACGGAGTTCATGTCCCTTTTTCTCGGATTCGAAATAATGTCTATTTCCGTTTATGTGATGTCGGCTTTTAACAGGAAGTCCGCCCGCTCGACCGAGGCCGGCATAAAGTATCTCGTCCTGGGCGGGTTCTCCTCGGCGATACTCCTTTACGGGATCGCGCTTCTTTACGGGGCTTCGGGGTCGATTTACCTGAGCGAGATATTTATGAATTTCGACAAGGCGAATCCGCTATACGTAGCCGGGAGCGCGCTCGTGCTCGTGGGATTTCTTTTCAAGATAGGCGCATTCCCCCTCCACCAGTGGGTTCCCGACGTTTATGAGGGGGCCCCCATGACGGCTACCGCTTTCATGTCCGTCGGGGTCAAGGCCGCCGCCTTCGCGGTCCTGTTGAGAGTGATTTTCGAGGGTTTTTACCAGCTCCAGGTGAGCATAATGCCTGTCCTCTGGATCGTCGCGATATTTACGATGATAGTCGGCAATATCGCGGCCATAACCCAGAAGAGCATAAAACGCATGCTCGCTTACTCGAGCATCGCGCACGCGGGATACGCGCTTGTCGGTGTAGTGGCCGCATACGGCGGGAAGGAGCTCGGCGTCGGGAGCGTTATTTACTACCTCTTCGCCTACGCGTTCATGAACCTGGGCGCCTTCGGGGTGCTGTCCTATCTCTCCCGCGACGGGCATGAGTGCGAGACGTTCGAGGACCTGGCGGGGCTCTGGGGCAGGAGGCCTTTCCTCGCCCTGGCATTGGGTGTGTTTATGTTCTCGCTCGCAGGCATACCGCCCACAATCGGCTTCTTCGCGAAGTACAGGGTGTTTTTATCCGCGGTACAGGCCGGATTTTACTGGCTCGCCGTAATAGGCATACTGAGCAGCGTGGTCTCCGCCTATTATTATCTGAGGGTGCTGGTCTACGCGTACATGAAGGAAGAGACGGTCGCCTTCCCTTCGTTCAAAATCGCGTCTTCGGTAGCGCTCGTCGTCCTTTCCCTGGGAACGCTACTCCTGGGCGTGTTCCCGCTCGACTCCTGGGACCTGGCAATAAAAGCCGCGGGGTCCGTACTTGTGGCATTCCAGGGCGGATAAGAGTCGCTAATTGTCTGTTCTCATTAAATAATATGTCACTTGTTGAAGCAATCCACGACCGCTTATATCCATCCGCACAAGCTGCCCCTTTTGCCTATCCTCGGGCGCATAGAGGAAAACATTTGAAACTCAACAATTTTGCTTACTTATCCCGAATATTGTATAATTAGCTTTAAGAATAGATGGCTAAAAGAAAAAGCAGTGCCCGAGTGGAAGCCTCCGACTACATAGTCAGGGAGATAATAGCCGCATTATTGTTTACGGTCGGGCTGTTCTCGGCCCTGAGCCTCATATTCTACAGCGGAAAAACCGGCGTCGACGTCAAAGGCGCCATGGGTTCCATAGGCGTTTATATATCGGGCATTCTCGGGATGGCGTTCGGCGTATGCGCCTTCGTCGTGCCCCTCGTGCTCTTCTATACCTCAGTCGTCATATTCATCAACAATACAGGCGTCAATCTCTACAGAAAGACAGCCGCGGCATTCCTGCTCCTTGTTTCCGTAATGGTGCTTCTCGGACTCCTCTACCCGAAGACCGGGCTGCTCGGTTTCACCCCCGGCGGAGGGTGGGTGGGAGACACCGTCGCGTCTATAATGAGGGACAGCGTCGCCGGCGACATCGGTTCATATCTCATTGTAACCATAATCCTTCTCGTGAGTTTAATAATAATATCGGGAATAACTTTCTCGGACTTATTAGGCGCGCTCGGAAACGTTTCGATGTTCATAGCCGAGAAATCATATGCGTTATCGAAGTATTTCGTAATGGCGTTCGGGGGGTTTCTCGTATCTTTGAAAAAATCCCTGTCCGGACCGAAGGTGCGGGCCGAAACGAGACCCTCGCGGTCGAAGGGCAACGGCATAATAAAGCTTAACGGGAAGAAGTCCGGTCAGGACATATCCCTTTTCGAGGACGAGACGTCCGAGGAAGAGGAGATGGATGAGGAAGGGACATTCGAGGACGATAAGCCTGAAATAGTCGTCGAGCAGCCCAAGCTCAAGGGGCTCGAGGATTTCTTGCCCAAGAAGGAAGTCATACACAGAGACTACAAACTCCCCCCTCCCGACCTGCTCGATCCGAAAATGGAATCCGCAGTCGAGATAGACCGGGATGCGGTTTACCAGAAGGCGAGGCTCATAGAGGAAAAACTAAGGGATTTCGGCGTCTCGGGAAAGGTGACCGAGATAAGACCCGGCCCGGTTATTACCATGTTTGAATATAAGCCCGCGCCCGGCATAAAGATAAACAGGATTGCGGCGCTTGAGAACGATCTGGCAATGGGACTAAGCGCCCTCAGCATCAGGATAATAGCCCCGATACCGGGGAAAGACGTAATCGGCATAGAGGTCCCGAACGCGAAAAGAGAGACGGTCGTTCTGAGGGAGCTCCTCGAGGACGTAGAGTTTGCCAAGAGAAAGTCCATGCTGACGCTTGCCCTCGGCAAGGATATATCCGGGCTGCCTTTTTATATGGACCTGAGGAAGGCCCCTCACCTGATGATAGCCGGCACAACGGGCTCGGGTAAGAGCGTGCTCCTGAACGCGGTTATTACCAGCATGCTGTATAAAGCGAGCCCTTACGAGCTCAAGTTCATAATGATCGACCCCAAGATGCTCGAGCTTTCTGTCTATGAAGACATACCGCACCTCCTCCACCCTGTAGTCACGGAGCCGAAAAAGGCCGCTGCGGCCCTGAGGTGGGCCGTGGAGGAGATGGAGAAGAGGTACAGGATTCTGTCCGAAGAGGGAGTGAGGGACATAGAGACGCACAATAAAAACGTCGAGAAACTAAGGACCGAAGACAAGTGGGACAAACTCCTTCCTTACATAGTCATAGTGCTCGACGAGCTTGCCGACCTTATGATGATCGCGCCGAACGAACTAAAGGAATCGATTACCAGGCTCTCTCAGAAAGCGCGCGCCGCGGGTATTCACCTGATTGTCGCGACGCAGCGCCCGTCCGCGGACATAGTGGCCGGGCTCATAAAGGCCAATTTCCCGGCCAGGATATCGTTCCTCGTATCGTCCAAGATCGATTCCCGTATAATCCTCGATGCGGGCGGGGCGGAGAGGCTCCTCGGGAAGGGGGACATGCTTTTCCTAGAGCCCGGGACTTCGAGGCTCTTGAGGATTCAGGGGGCCCTGATATCGGACGAGGAAAGGGAAGGGATAACCGAGTATATCAAGTCCCAGGGTAAGCCCGTTTACAACGAAAAGATAACATATATAGAGGATTCGGAGGGCGACGCGGACCTCGAGAGCGAAAAGGACGAGCTGTATTATGAGGCACTCCGGACGATAGCCGAGACCCGTCAGGCCTCCATATCCATGCTCCAGAGGAAGCTCAAAATAGGTTATAATAGGGCCGCCAGGATAGTAGAGATTATGGAGAAAGAGGGTGTGGTGGGTCCGCAGGAGGTCGCCGGGAAGCCGAGGGAAGTGTATATCGATTTAAGTCAGATAAACGAGAGGCGTACAAGTTGAAAAAACTCATTTTGGTGGTTTTGGGGTTATTATTTACTTCGACGGCGGGGTTCCCGGGGCAGGGTGAGAACATCGACGTAGTGGTCGACAAGATACAGAAAAAGTACGAAGAGATAGAGGATTTTCATGCGGATTTCACTCAGGAGGCGACAGTTAAGGCCTTGAACACGGTGCAGAAATCGGACGGCGAGGTATGGTTTAAGAAGCCCGGCAAGATGAGGTGGAATTATTATGAGCCTTACAAGGATGAAATAGTTTCCGACGGGCGTACGCTCTGGTTTTATAACGAAGAGGAGAATCAGGTGATAGAGTCACCTCTGAGCAAGGTCTCCGATACGGAAACTACCTCGACCCTCCTCTCGGGCTTAGGAAAATTAAAGGAGCTATACAAAACGAGCTTCTCGGAATCCAAGGAATTCGAGGCAAACGGGAGCTACCTCATAGACCTCAGGCCGAAGACCGAAGGGGAAGATTACAATAAAGTGACCCTGTCCATCAGCAAGAGTAATATGATGGTTAACACGCTTTACCTTTACGACCCATTCGGAAATTTGACGAAGGTCCTATTGAAGAACGTAGAGATTGATAAAGGGGTTTCGGATTCTTTATTTAATTTCGAGGTGCCGAGCGGGGTCGAGATAATAAAACCGCCGGCGTCGGCCGCCGGGCAATAAGAAGCCGGAATGGAGGATTCTCTATGAAAAGATTGCTTACTTCTTTTTCTATTGCGGCTATGGTTGTTTTGATTAATGTACTCGCTTATTCCCAGGACCAGGGTTTCAGCCCCACGGAGGTACAGCAGAATTTCGCTGAGGAAGTAAAATCGCTCCCGGACGTCATACAGGCCTCCTGGCAGTCGCCCCTCGATCTTTGGGTCTACGCCGACGGCGTGAACCAGTCAAACGCCCAGGCTGTAGCGGATAAGGTCATATTACTTGCGCAGACGGACCTGGGACAGAGCCTCTGCGTCCATGTCCATAACGGCGACTTCAATCCGCTCGCCACAAAATGCTGGTCGTCTCTATAAAATTTCTGCCGTGTTAAACACACATTTTAATCATGCGAAGCCGGAACCGGGACGAATGATTTCGTTTTAGTTTTTGAATGCGTTTGTCCCGCATGAGGAATTAATAAGGCTGAATTAACCGGGTTTACCTGTCTATCTCGCCGAGCACTATGTCGAGGCTCCCTATCGCCGCGATAACGTCGGCCAGGAGACTCCCCTTGACCATATTCGGGAGGGCCTGCATGTTGACGAAAGACGGTCCCCTGACCCGCATCCTGTATGGTTTCCCCGAGCCGTCGCTCACGAGGTAATATGAGAGCTCGCCCTTCGGGTTCTCAACCGCGTGCTGGACCTCGCCCGCCGGGGGCTTAAACCCTTCATAAACAAGGACGAAGTGCCTGATAAGGGACTCCATTCTGGTGTACGTGAGCTCTTTTTCGGGCAGCACGACGTCGGGCAAGTCCGCCGCGTAAGGGCCGTCGGGCAGGTTATTTATCCCCTGCTCTATGATCCTGAGGCTCTGGCGCATCTCTTCCATCCTGCAGAGGAACCTGGAATACGCGTCTCCTTCATTCGCGACCGGGACCTCGAAATCGTAGTTCTCGTATCCGAGATAAGGCATGGCCTTTCTCACATCGTAGGGTACGCCGCTCCCCCTGAGGGCAGGGCCCGTGAGCCCGAGGTCTATCGCGTCCTCAGCGCTGATTGTAGCGATGCCTTTCGTCCTGTCGATCCATATCCTGTTTCTCGTCAGGAGGTTATCGACTTCCTTGAGAGTCCCGGGAAACACCTTGAGGAAATTCCTTACCTTCTCCTCGAAATCGTCCGGCAGGTCGAGCGGCAGTCCGCCGACCCTCGGATAGGAAGTAGTGAGCCTCGCCCCGCATACGGTCTCGAGTATATCGTAAATCCTCTCCCTTTCCTTAAAGCAGTAGAGGAACGCGCTCATCGCGCCCAAGTCCAGAGCGTTCGTGCCTATTCCGACGAGATGGGACTCGATCCTGCCGAGCTCGAACAGTATGACCTCGGCTGTTTTCGCCCTCTCGGGAATCGCGTCCTGGATTCCGAGCAGCTTTTCGACTGTCAGTATATAACCTATGTTGTTGCAGATGGAGGCCAGGTAATCCATCCTATCCGTATACGGCAGGCACTGCTGATAAGTTATATGCTCGCAGAGCTTCTCTATCCCCCGGTGGAGGTAGCCGATATAGGGCACCGCCTTCACCACGGTCTCGCCGTCGAGATACAGGACTACGCGCAGGACGCCGTGGGTGGCCGGGTGCTGGGGACCCATGTTCAGGATCATGGTCTCCGTCCTTATGCCGGTATCGGCGTTAAAATCCGCTTCCTGGCTTATGAATTCCACTCTTTCCATTATTCGCCTTCTCCGAGCGCCCTTTCGAATGACCGCTTGGATGCCTCCCGGTCCCTTACGTCGAAGTCCTTTCTGAGAGGGAAGGGTTCGTAGTCCTCCGGCATCAGTATCCTTCTCAAGTCGGGGTGGCCGGTGAATACGATCCCGAACATATCGTAGACCTCCCTTTCGAGCCAGTCGGCTCCGATCCAGATATGCGTTACTGAGGCTATCTTCGCATCGTCCCCGTCAACTTCGGCCTTGAGCCTTATCCTGACGTTCTCGTCTATATCGGGGCCGAACCTGTGGACGTGATACACGACCTCGAAGCGGGGCGTCCTGATCTGGAGGTAGTCAACGGCCGTAAGGTCGGCCAGGAATGTAAAGCCGAACGAGTCTTTAAGGCGTCCGCATACGTCGGAGATTCTTTCCTTCTCGATAATGAGGGTCGTTTCCCCTCTGTACTCGATCCTTTCTTTTACAGCCCCGGGATGTGCGGAATTAACGGCTTCTATCAGCGAGTCGAAATCGAAACTCATACCAGAGGGGCCCCTTCCAGGTCTATCTTCTTCTGTATCTTCATAACGGCGTCGATAATAGCTTCGGGCCTAGGCGGGCATCCTCCTATGTACACGTCCACGGGGAGGAATTCGTCGATCCCCTGGACTACGGCATAACTGTCGAAGGGGCCGCCGCCGCAGGTACATGACCCCATCGCTATAACCCACTTGGGCTCCGGCATCTGATCGTATATCCTCCTGCAAACGGAGGCCATTTTGTAGGTTATGGTTCCCGATACGATCATCAGGTCCGCCTGTCTCGGCGAGAAGCGAGCGACCTCCGCCCCGAACCTCGAAAGATCGAACCTCGAAGCGAATACGCCCATCATTTCAATTGCGCAGCAGGCCGTACCGAAAGGCATGGGCCAGAGACTGTTTTTTCTGCCCCAGTTGGCGAACGCCTCTATCGAGGTTGTGATAAATCCGTCGCCGCCCAGGAGCGAATTCGCATTTACTCCCATTCGAGAGCTCCTTTTTTAACGACATAAAAGTAACCGCCCAGCAGCACCAAAAGAAATACGATTATTTCTATAAACGCCAGTAAGCCCAGGTCCTTAAAGACCACCGCCCATGCGAAGAGGAATACGGCCTCCACGTCGAAAAGAATAAATAATGCGCCGACCAGATAGTATTTTATCGAAAACTTGCCGCGCGTATCTCCCGTAGGGGGTATGCCCGATTCATAAGGGGATAATTTCCTCGCGGAATCTCGCCTCGGGCCGAGCGCCGCCGACAACCCCAGCATCGCGGCCGCCAGAGCTATCGCAAGTATTATTATTATTAATATTGGGATATAACCGCTGAGCACTGCATTAGGTTAAGTTGTACTGGAGAATTGTCAAGAATATTTGAGGCCGAAAACGGTTAAATACCTGCAGCTCCCGGGCTGGATGAATGTAAGGCCCGATATGTTAGAATTAACTCAAATTTGCATGGAGGGCGGCAATGCTAAAAGCGACGGCGTTATTTTTATTTGCTACATTCTTCGCCTGCTTCTCTTACGCGGACGTACTTTTCGTGATGGATCAGAAAGAAGTCAGTCCCGAATCGGTCGGTCAGATCAAGGGGAAGGTAAAGGACAACAATCTGCGTATGGATTTTTATAAGAACGGGACTGAGCTCGAGGGCTCCATGATATTCCGGGGCGACAAGAATGAAGTCATAATGATAAACCACACCGACAAGACGTATATCATAATGGACGAGGCGGCGATAAACTCCTTAGCCGCGCAGCTCCAGCAGGCGATGAGCCAGATGGAGGAGGCCATGAAAGATATGCCGCCCGACCAGAGGGAAAAAATGAAAGAGATGATGAAGCAGAGGATGCCGGGCGCTGACGGAGGCCAGTATGTCGAGCCTGTTTTAAAGAAAGCGGGAGAGGCCAAGGTGAACGGCATTTCGTGCACAAAATACGACGTCTTCAAGGGGAACGATAAGGTTAGACAGCACTGCGTCGCGAGCTGGAACAGTATAGAAGGCGGGAATGAAATGATGACCGTTATGCTCCGCATGGCGGATTTTATGGACCAGATGGCTAAATCCTTCTCGAAAGGGGGGAGCTTTATCGGCGAGCGGGTCCAGTTCGAAAGGAACGTATTTAACCAGCTGAGACAGCTGAACGGTTTCCCGGTCGAGACTATCGAATACGATGAGGGAAAGGTCGAAGCCGAATCTAAATTCGCGTCTTCGGCGAAGGGCAACATCGACGCGTCCGATATGGAGCCGCCGGCGGGGTATGCGCAGCAGAACATGGGGCGGAAACAATAGAACCGGTCATTGGCCGCAGTGAAGTTGGTAAAAGGAGGAATCTAAATGACGATAGGTATTAAAAATATCCTGAGTTGTGTCTATACGAATATTTCGGGCTGGTTTCTTGTTTCAATGATATTTATAAGCCCCGTATTAATTTTCATCGATTATGCGCACGCCGAGAAAAGCGTCTGTGAATTTCAGAACAGGGAGTGTTTCACGGAGGCGGGTTATCCGGCCTGTTACAATAAAATCGATGTTCAGAAATACTACCAATTTACGGAGAAAGGGCAGACTGAGCTCGCGGAGCAGATCGTATCGGACGACGCGCGCTGCATTAAGCTCAACGGGAACGAAAAGGCGGCCATGATGGATAAAAGCTCGGGCTTCGTGAAATTCACGCTCAGGGGAACAAGCAAGACGCTCTGGGCCAAGAGGGAAGCCCTCTACGCGAATTGACGTCACCGGCGGATTTTTAAGGAGATAGAGGATTGATAGTAAGACTGAACAGATACCTCTCCATGTGCGGGGTCGCTTCGAGAAGAAAGGCGGACGAGCTCATAGAGAGCGGGGGAGTGAAGATAAACGGGAGGGTCGTGAGGGAGCTCGGGCGCAACATCGATACGGAGACGGACAGGATCGAGGCGTTGGGGACTGTGCTCGCCCCTGAGCTGAAGAGATACGTAATCCTGTATAAGCCGAAGCTTTATATAACGGCGCTCGGCGAGGGGCAGGACAAGAAGAAAACTATAGAGGAGCTTATTAAGGGCATACCCGAGAGGGTGTTCCCAGTGGGGAGACTCGACTACGACGCCGAGGGGCTGATCATACTCACGAACGATGGGGAGCTTGCCAACAAAGTGCTCCACCCGAGTTACGAGCTTCCCAAGGTTTACAGGGCAAGGGTAAAGGGCGCTATCGGCAACGACGCCTATTTGCGGATGAAGGCCGGCACAGAGCTCGAAGACGGTCCCGCAAAGCCCGACTGGATAAATCTGGTCAAGAATGACGGGGTATCGACTACGGTCGAGCTTTCCTTCCACGAGGGCAGGAACCACCTTGTAAAGAGGTTTTTCGCGAAATTCGGCCATCCCGTCCTGCAACTGACCAGGATGTCGGTGGGCCCTGTCAAGCTTGGCAGCCTGCAAAGGGGCGCATGGAGGGACCTTACCGCCTCCGAGGTTAAAATGCTAGACCGGGCCCTCGACAAGGGGAGCTGAGCGGGGCCTGTATCAATTTACAATATTATGGTAGGATTCTGCGGTGAATTAGAGTTTAATGCCGGTTGACGGGCATTTCGGCGCCCCATGCCCCCGATTCCCTCATCCTCAAGGAAAGATCCGATCTATGCTCATTACATTCGAAGGAATAGAAGGCAGCGGTAAATCCACGCAGGCTAATCTCCTGAAGGACTTTCTATCCGAAAAGGGATACAAAGTCACCCTGACCCGGGAGCCGGGGTGGGGACAGCTCGGGAACCTCATACGGACGATAATTCTGGAGGAGAGGGACCTCGTGCTGGCTCCCATGGCGGAGCTTTTCCTTTTTTGCGCAGACAGGGCCCAGCACGTAAAGGACTTTATAGAGCCCAGGCTGAAGGACGGTGAAATCGTGATATGCGACAGGTTCTACGATTCCACGATCGTTTATCAGGGCTACGGCAGGAAGCTCGATATGAGACTCGTCAACAAGGCCGCGAAGGCCTCTGCGCTCGATACTGCTCCCGATCTCACGTTCCTTCTCAACCTCCCGGTGAGGGAGGGATTGGCAAGGCTAAAGGAACGGGGGTCGATTACGAAAATGGATGAGGAGCCCCTCGAATTCCACGAGATGATAAGGCAGGGATACATGCTCGTTGCGCGCAGGGAGCCCGAAAGGATTAAAAACATAAACGCTGATAGAGATATCCCGATTATAGAAGCGGAAATAAGATCGCTCGTGATGGAGCGTCTTTCTTCCTGAGAGAATAATCGGCCGTAAAATTTCTGTGCCAGGAGAAATCCCGGGAAATGTTTGAAGGCATCATAGGCCACGATTTTCAAAAAAATATTCTCCTCCGCGCCGCGCGTGAGAACGTCGCGTCGCATTCCTACCTCTTTACAGGCCCGGACGGGATCGGCAAGAAGATGGTTGCGATAGAATTCGCCAAGCTCCTCAACTGCGGGGAAGCCCTTCGGGAGACCGGTAACCGGTGCGAATGCCCGTCCTGCAGGAAGATAGACAAGGGGATCCATCCGGACGTGGCGCTTGTCGAATTTACGGGCGTAAAAAATATCAAGGTCGATCAGATCCGTGACGAGATCGAAGAAAGGCTCTACTTGAGGCCCTTCGAAGGCAGGTTCAAGATCGTAATAGTCGATGAGTGCGAAAGGATGAACCACAATGCCCAGAACGCATTTCTGAAGACCCTCGAAGAGCCGCCTCCCGACTCGCTCATAATTCTCTTGTCGTCCCGGTCCGACTCGCTCCTTCCCACCCTGAGATCGAGGTGCCGGGTAGTCGAGTTCGGCGCATTGCCGGAGGGACACATCGCCCAATTGCTGAGAGACCGCAACGGGCTCTCTCCCGAAGATGCTCTGCTTTCTGCGGGTCTTTCGGGCGGGAGCATCGGGAAGGCGCTCGGGCTCGACAAGGATATTATGGAGTGGAGAACGGAGCTTCTTTCGAGGCTCGGCAGGATACGAAAGAATTCGGCCTCGGATATTTCAGGCCTTTCCGAGCATCTTTCATCGGGCGCGTCCCCGGACGAAACAGACAGGCTCGAACTCGGTTTCAGGTTCTTATTGCTCTGGCTCCGCGACCTCGTTCTCGCGAGGACGGGCTCCGACAGCTTTACGAATGCCGACTTTAGCGAATCGATAAAAAAGACAGCCAGGGCATGCGATATGAACGATTTGCTCGAGATGGAGCGGTACGTGGAGAGAGCCTGGCACGATATCGCCCGGGCGAATGCGAATACGAAGCTCGTGCTGGAGACCCTTTTTTTGAAATTAGCCGCCGGTATGGACATGAATTGATTTACACGCCGCCATTACGCGCCCGCGTGAGAGAAGTTTCTCGCTGCTGCGCGGGCGGAGTAGGGAGGCCTTGTTAAAATGTCTAAAGCTTTTTATGTTACGACGCCTATTTATTACGTCAACGACGTGCCGCACATCGGCCACGCCTACACGACTATTGCCGCCGACGCCATAGCGAGATACAGGCGACTCAGGGGAGAGGAGGTTTATTTCCTCACGGGTACGGACGAGCACGGCCAGAAGATAGAGCGCACGGCCGAGTCTCACGGTGAGGAACCCATCGAGCTTGCGGACCGCGTCGTCAAGAGGTTCGAGAACCTTTCTCAAGTCCTTAATATCACGAACGATGATTTTATCAGGACTACCGAAAAACGCCATGCGAGGGCGGTCACGGAGATTTTCAGGAGGATCGAGGATGCGGGCGATATATACCTCAGCGACTACGAAGGCTGGTACGACATCAGGAACGAGGCGTTCATTACCGAAACGCAGTATGAAGAGATAATGGAGCTCCCCGAGGAGAAACGGCCTTTGATAGAGAAGATAAAGGAGGAGAGTTATTTTTTCAGGCTCTCCCGTTATCAGGAGCCTCTTCTCGAGCACTACAGAAAATTCCCCGAGTTCGTCCAGCCCGGATACAGGATGAACGAGGTCGCCCGTTTTGTGGAGGGGGGCCTAAAAGACCTCAGCATCAGCCGCACCACATTTAACTGGGGCATTCCCGTGCCCGGGAATCCGAGGCACGTCGTATACGTGTGGTTCGACGCACTGACTAATTATATTACGGGTGCGGGCTTCCCTGATGACCCTGATAAATTTGACAAAATCTGGCCGGCCGACGTCCACCTCGTCGGAAAGGACATTCTCCGCTTCCACGCAGTCTTCTGGCCCGCGTTCCTCATGTCGGCCGGGATACCCCTCCCGAAAACGGTATTCGCGCACGGGTGGTGGACTGTGGAGGGGGAAAAGATGTCGAAATCTCTCGGCAACGTAGTGGATCCGTATCAGATGGCGGACGAGTTCGGCGCCGATGTATTCAGATATTTCCTCCTGAGAGAGATACCGTTCGGTCAGGACGGGGACTTTTCAAAAAGCGCGATAATAACCCGCGCAAACGGGGACCTCGCGAACGGTCTCGGGAATCTCGTAAGCCGTACCCTCGGCATGGTGGAGAGATACAGGGGGGGGAAGATACCCGCGCCGGGTCCGCTCGGCGGCAAAGAGGAGTCTATACTGGACGGAGCGCTAACGGCGATAGAGCAGGTCGAGAGCGCGATGAGCGAGACGGCGTTTCATAAGGCCCTCGCCGCGGTCTGGGATTTTATAGCGCTCGTCAATAAATACGTCGATGACGAGGCCCCGTGGACGCTTGCGAAGGAGAAGAAGGAGGAGAGACTCGATACCGTGCTCTTTACGATATCACGTTCGATCGGAGCGGTCTCCATACTCATTTCCCCATTCATGCCGGAGTCCTCCGAGGAGATATGGCGGAGGATGGGCTCGCGGGAACCGTTCTCCTCTCTCAGGCTCACGTCCGCAAGCGACAGGGACTTGATCAAGCCCGGCCAGACCGTTGTTAAGGGCTTGAGCCTATTTCCCAGGTTCGAAGAAAAACCCTGATAAACCGCCATTCCTTTTCCCCGAATTACAAATCCGAGTACACGGAGGTTCGTTAGCCGCGTTAGCCCAAATTCCTCCCATATATGCATTTTTTTGCACAATTCGGGCAATTTTTGCATTTCCACGCCCGGCCTACCCCTATTTGAATATCGATATATTGATTGATTTCCGCTAGTTATGGGCATGTCGATTCTGGCATAGTATTTGCACTTTGTCTGTTGTCTGCCAAATACGGGGTGAACATGACTGCGTTTTCGAACGAGGATGGTTTTACCTTCACCGAGATAATGATCGCTGTGACTATAATGGCTTTGGGGTTTCTTGCTATGGCGCAAATGCAATTTCTCTCCATAAGACAGAAGCAGGAGGCGGAGCAGGGGACATACGCCACGAATATCATCCAGTTCATAGCGGACAGGGACGTGGAAGAGGTGAAAAGGGCCCATTTGCTCAATTCGATCGCTTTCGTCGAGGCGCAGGCGGGGAGGCTCGATCCCAATAGCGATTCGGAGCCCCATTTACAATACTGTAAATCGAGCAACTCAAAGAGGATGTGCGACACATGCCCCTGCAACCCTCTGGCCGAAGTTACCCCCGATCCGAGTCAGGCTCTCCAGACAACATGCGCTGTAATCGACGCCCATGATTTCGACCCCAAAAAAGTTTCATTTAAGAGCACGAAGGCAGGGTGCACTGGGGGAGGGGGGGATTTGCTAATCGTAGTGAAGCGGGTCGTCTCGGATACGGATGACTCGGCTGATCCTCCGGTAACCACGTTGACCGTAACCTACGGCGTTAAGACAAAGAGCCAGTTTGTGGAAACCGGGTTTGAAGGATTGAGCAAGAAGGATACGCTCGCGATACAGGACATGGTTTTCAGCGCCCACGAGGAGGACTGGAGTCAGTTCATTCCGACCTGGACGGAGATAATGGTCCCTCACGTGCCTTAGATGATGATAACAGTGGTTCGGAGATAGTGATGAACAACAGGGGATTTACGATGATAGAGCTTATGATTGCGGTGTCCATACTCGCAGTCATTATCACTGGAATGACGATCGCTCTCCAGCAGCAGCAGAGGCAGTTCAAGATGACTAAGGAAACGGTCGATGTGGACCAGACGGCGAGAATGACTCTCGATTATCTTGCAACCGAGATCAGGAACGCGGGCTCGCGACAGGGCAAGACGTTCTCGGTTGAGTTTATTAACGGCGGAAGCGACGGGGATACTCCCTGCACGGTGGATACCAATAAGGCGGGCTCCGCCAACTCGCCCCCCGACTGCGTTACTTTATACACGTGGGATATATCGCGCGGCCAGGAAGGAGCCGATTTGCCGTCCGTACCCGGTCTGGTCGAAGTTGTTCAGAACAATCCCCTTGAGCTCAGACTGCCTCCCCAATGGTTCGACGAGGATACGCACATGTTGATAGGGGAGACCATAGAAGACCCGGAAATACTTCTCGGCTTCAGGTCCCGCACAGCCCTCTGCAACCCTGACAGCGCTGTTAACTGCAGCCTCGAGCCTGAAAGATGCACGGAATGCTCGGTTATTCTGCGTGCGAGCGTTGACGGAAGCACCAAGACGGCGACGATAGACGCACTCAATGATATAAAAGCGCACAACCTTCCTGTATCGACGTTCAGCGGCTTTTCGGACTTCGTCAACGGTACGGCCGTGAACGGTGTGAATTACGGATTCCTGCCTACTTTTTCCTCCCTGCCTTCTGAAATGACGATAGTCACTTCCAAGACGTTGAGGGTGGATCTCGCGGATAACGAGCTTCTTCTGCAGCAGAACGGAGGTCAGGCCATGCCGATTGCCGGCGGGGCGAATGCACCGGGCATCGTAGACTTCCAGCTGGTCTTTAATCTCCAGGACGCGAATGGAGCTGTAACCAAGGTGGGAGTCCCCCTCGCGGCAAACAACGGCCTGTATCCCGATTTCACCGATACGGCCTTAAACGGCAGGGAGCAGGACATAAGGTCGGTCGAGATTTATTTAGTGGTCAAATCTAAAATAAAGCCCCTGAAGATGCAGGGCGGGGAATACACCCAGACGATCCCCGCCTTCGCCGATGTGCTGGAGAGGACTGTCGCTGCGCCTTCGACTACAACACACGAGCCCGAGGAAGGATATACGTACCGCATTTTATCCACGACCATCTATATGAGGAATCATTCGAGAGAGGAGTTCGGATAATCGCATGAAGGAGCTGACAAGAAAGACCGGAGAAATGAAGGCTGCAGCTGTAAACAACGCTCCTCTGGACGTATATAAGGGTGAAGGGGGAGTCGCAATAATACTGGCATTGATAATGCTTCTCATTATGTCGGTGCTGGCTACTACCGTGTCCTTCAACTCCAATAACGATTTTCACTCCATGTCCAATTATAAGCAGGGCCAGGAGGCTTTCCTGGCGGCCGAGGACTGCGTCCGGGAAGGGAGGAAGAAGTTCGAGATCGTCGGTATAGAAGTTCTCTATTTTCTCCTTCAGAACAAGGATACCGTTATCCAGGGGCAAGGAGGCGCGAACGACCTCCTCGTTCTGGACGAGACACTCTATAACGGAGCCAGGTGCAGGTCGGGCCCGAGGTTACACGACAGCGCTACGGAAGGCCCCGGCGATATTATCGAGATACCCCCGATTACAAAGACGATACAGAGGCCTCTCAAGAATACCAGCATGTCGACGAGCGCCTCCGGTGGGGCGGGCCTGGTCCCCGTGACTTTCCTGGTAACCGGTAAGGACGAAGGGGACAAGGACATTAATGACGAGAAGAATGAAATAAACACGGGTACGGAAGTCGCGGTAGGTTTTGAAACTTTTATTCCGGGGAACGCTAATCAGATGTATTCACAGTGATTTGGCGGCATATAATTTTTATACGGGGTGAAATTTGAACATGTCGGGATTCATTGCGAAAGTTAAGAAAGAATTTACACCGCAAAGGATAGCAATATTTTCCTTTATTTTTAGTCTGCTCCTCGTAACAGGCGCATGGGGGGACCCTATAACAAAGAATGAGGTCGAAGACCTCAACATCGTAATATCCCAGATCGTCGGCGGCCAGCCTGACGTGCTCTTGATCACGGATTTGTCGGGATCGATGATCAGGGCATTCGGAGGCTCTCAGATCGGGAACTGGGATTTGACTAATAATGATGATGGAGCGCTAGACATATGCGAGCAGATCCACTGCGGGAATAGCTGCGACGACTTCGTCGAGAGGTCCCTCGCCGCCCACTGCGCAGAGAACATTACCAACTCCTCCGTATGCGGGGCGAAGTATTGCACAGGCGGGTTGGGCACCTGCGATACGCAGGAGCAGTTCACCAATTTCCTCGCCTGCATACAGAGTCAGGGAGTTCTGACCCAGGCGCAGATCAATACCGCTCTCGATAAATGGTGCGGCAATAATAACGGTACATACAATTCAGGCACCGACGTGTGCGGCAATAATGACGGCACCACTCCCGACGGGAGCGCTGAATTCGAAGGAGCCGCTGCGGCCCTGGACGCGAGGGCTAACCTGACCGAATGCTCGACTTCGAATTGCAGGGATTTCAGCGGCGGCACGTACACGAGAGACGATTATGCCTGCGACCGTTCGGGCGAATACACAAATTACAGGGCCTGTATGCTCAATTCTCAGGCGATCGATATAAATAAGCCTGAAAACTGTACGGGCGGGACGGCTAACCCGCCTTACTGCACGGGAAAGCCCGCGTACGGGTCCACGAGGCTCGACGGGCTGTTGGGCGTTCTATTTGACTTCCTGGACGCGGACGATTCTCTCGACGCCGCGATGTGCGATGACCCCAGCCATTTCTACGACGGGACGAGTGACTCGGTCACCTGCCAGAACTTCATGTTTACGCCCTACAGGAATGTCAGGAAATTCGTTAGGGAAGATGCAATCCCTCCCGATAAGCTCCCGATTACGGGACCCACCGATACCTTGTTAGAAAACCAATTGACGGCAGATGACTGGGATTCGCTGGGGATTGAAATCCGCCCCATGTACGTATTCGGGACAGGGGAATTGGAATACGTGCACAAGCACAGGTACGTTCCAAATCGGGAGCAAGTTTTATAGCTCGAGCGATACGGATCTAAGACAAGTGTGGGAGTTTTACAGGAGGCAGCGGGGTAACGGCGGTACGCCCCTCGCGTGGGTCCTGGGCTTCGATGATAAAAATGCCCGGTCACAGAACGGTAACGTCATAGACACTGACGCTATATCGGCGTTCACCCCGCGGCTCAAGGATGATCCCGCCGCCAAATGCAGACCGGAGTTCGTGATAATAATCACGGACGGAGAGGATACATGTTCGGGCGACCCTAACGGTCAAAGCGGCCAGACTTCAGGCAGCCTTACGACAAACGCCAACCGCAGGAGCTCGATACAGGCAGTGAGCAACCTGAGGACCTTCTATGCGAGAAACCCCGTCCAGAATAGTACTTCCGGTTCAGTCAAGAAGGAGGTCCTCGTATTCGTGATCGGTTTGGGGATAACAGACCCCGAAGCCAAAAGGACCTTAAACGCCATGGCTCTGGCGGGCGGAACCCATACGAAAGGAGTCATACGGCACACAGCGCCCAACGGAGAGGAGGTCCCGGGGTCGGCAAATCTGGACGACCCTGACATTTTCCCTCAGGACGCAGCCTTTGACGTATTTAAAAACCTGGCTAAAGCAAAAGATATAGATACGAATGCGGCTTCGGCTCAGCTCCAGGGATGTAAGAACACTACCGCTAACAGAAGCGAAAACGGGCAATGCCAGTTCCAGAGCGTAAACATCTTTAACAATAATTTTTTCAACACCGGCGCTCCCTTTAACGATTCGGATAAGCAGCTAAAGGATTTCGCATTCTTTGTAAACAGCCCGGAGGAGCTGGCGGCGGCTCTCCACGACATAGCGGGCACCATAAAGGTTTTCAGCACGTCCGGCGTATCTCCTACCGCTCCCCAGTCCTCGACCGCTGTCGCTTTAAGAGACCGTATCTTCATGTCGATCCTCACACCCATAACATCGGATAGGCTGTGGCAGGGAAGGCTCGCTCTTTATGGATTTGTGGATGTACCTGAGAATCAGGGGAATAAGGAAGTAATAAGAAAGCCTCCGGCCGGCGCCGACCTCGACGACAAGGACGTGGTCGAAGGGCTCGCCATATTCGACGACAATGGCGAGCTTAACGACAACGCAAAGCAGTTTTTCTGGGAAGCGGGGAAGAATCTGGCCGAAAGGGATATCGAAACCGACGCCCGCAATCTTTTTACCGTGAAAGCCCCCGATCTGATCGCGGGAGACAATGTAGAGGACCCGCCGTTCAGCGGGTCGGATTTCGTCACAACGGGGAACGTTATCAGATATAACGGCCCGCTTGTGAAACTCAACGATGAAGACGCGCCTCTGAATCCGGGTCAGTTCGGCATAAGCAACAGCGATGTGACGAGCCCCATACCGGATTATTGCATTCCGGACGGAGGTAATCCTACTGATTGCGACGGTTCCTCCGGAATAGTGAACTGCACTGACGTGACTACTACGGACTGCAGAACGTGCGTTAAAGAATGTATGAGGGATAAAATTATAGACTTTTTAATCGGCAACACCGGCATAGCCACCGTGGGTGACCCGATGGGATCACCGTCTTTTGACCCCCAGCCTGCTCAGGACGACGGCGATGTGCCATTTACCTCCATGGGGTATAACTGCCCGGACCTCGAAGACAGCAATGGAGACGGGGATTTGGGCAGCCTGGATACGTGCTCGGTTCGCCTTGGAGACATATTTCACTCTAACCCTGTCGTCGTGGGCTCACCGTCACCGCTCTTTTTCGATGCCGGATTCCAGCCGTTCGCCGTTCAATTTAAAGACAGGTCCGCGGTAGTCTATGTCGGGGCGAACGACGGCTTCCTGCATGCATTCCATGCGGGCGAGTACAGGGACCCCAATGCCGAAGGGGCGCAGGCCGACGATAAAACCAATCCATTTACATTAAAAGAGGAGCTGTTCCCGTTCTTCGACGAGGGCACTGGGTACGAGCTTTTCGGGGTCGCGATGCCGACCTATTTAGCGGACTCCCTGGCTACGCCGTCCAATACGGCTGACTCTCCGGCGAACATCGTGTTCGGTACGCCGACCCCGCCCGACTACAGGACAGGGGATTTTAAAACATTCGTGCTCGATAATTTCGCCCAGAGGTCCTTCTCGGACGGTTCTCCCATAATCGGGGACGTCTTCATAGACGGCTTTCCCAACGGTATCGAATTGACCGACGATTCGCCTGAGACATGCGAGGAATCCATCGATACGCCCGACGGTGAAATAGACCTGTGCGGGAGAGAGTGGCATACAGTGCTTCTGGCGGGCTCTCAGAACGGCGGAGGGGCTTATACGGCGCTCGACGTGACCAATCCGGCCTGCGGCGAGAATTGCGGCACGACCGATTCCCTACACGAACATATTGAGAACGGCTCGGATACGCTCGAGTATCCGAAGCACATGTGGACGATATTCGACAGGGATTTCGGAAATACATGGTCAACTCCGTCCATGGGCAGAATAAGGCTGAACATTACGGAGGGCGGCGAGACTAAGACCGCGGACAGGTGGGTAATGTTCGTTGGAGGAGGCCTCGACCCTCTGGATATCGATCCGACGAACGGTGTCAATTTTGGAAATTCTTTTGTAGCCGTAGACATAAGCACCGGCAAAGAGATATTTAAGTTCCATCCCACACGTCCAATACCGTCAGGCGGCTCGGCGCTTCCGAACGTCGGCGACATGGTGTGTGATGTCCCGAGCAGGGTGGCCGCTGTGGATATAAATTCCGACGGTTATACGGACCTTGCCTATTTCGGGGACTCGTGCGGAAGGATGTGGAGGTTCGATGTCTCTATGCCGGTTGAAGTGGACGGCAGCCTTTCCGAGAGCGGACCGAACGGGAACATGACTATGGTAGCTGAGGACTGGACCGGAAAGATAGCGTATTGCGCGAACACCAGTTCGGAATGTTTGAACGGGCAGAATCAACCCAAAGTCCCTACCACAAACCTTGAGCCGATTTATTTTGCCCCGACGATAGTTCTCGACGACCTGGGGAGACGTCACGTGATTTTTGTTACGGGAGACCGGAGGGACCCTAGCAGCACAACTAAATCCGGGAAGCTTTATAATTTCATAGACGACTATATACCCGCGTTCCTGGCGGGCGGGACAGCCGTAGGGGGCCAGACAATCAAAACAGCGACGACTCTCATATCCGCAAACCAGGTGATAGACCTCCAGGCGCAGTCGGGTGTCAGCGGGCAGTTTATATCATCAAGGGGTAACAATTTCAGCTCTACCCAGGGCGAGTTTCTCGTGAGGTTCCCCAGCAACCTCGGGAATCCGCAGCTCGGTGAAAAGGGGTTCGGCGTGCCGGTCGTCATAAACAGGGTTCTGATATTCACTACATACGCCCCTGAGGTGGGTGCGGGTAATCCCTGCACAAGCGGCACCGGGTTAGGTCGGATATTCGCGCTCGACTTTATTACGGGAGTGTCGGCGCTGTCGAGGATTCCGGGAGTCACACAAAGCGATATATTAAAAGGCACGTCCGTTCAAAAAAGTGTTGCGGCGGGCTCTACCGTCGCGGAGGGCATGCCGACCCCGGCTCAGCTGACGTTCGGCGCCAGGGGCTCGGTGCTGATGTCCGTAGCGTTTACGGGAGGTCCGGTTCAGGGCGGCTCACAGTTCATAGTGTGGGAACTGCCGCCGCTTCCTACAAGAACGCAAACGCTCTTCTGGGAGGAACTCCTCTAGGGAGAACAACCAATGACGCATAATCGGAATAATAGCGGGTTTTCTCTTATAGAAGTGCTGATGGTAATCACAATTATGGTAATCGTCATGGCAATCGGTACGCCGTATATTACCGGGAGATCCGCTCAACGCCGGTCCGTGGATGGGGTCACTAACAATATTTCTTCCATGCTTCAGCTGGGCAAGCTGAAATCCGCAAGGGACGGGGTGGAGTACAGGGTCGTATTCGCAAAGTGTGATGATATAGATGAGACGATCCCCGGTTGTCCCCAATGCAGCTCGCTTGCAAGTTATGATGAATACGAAGACGGAGATAAAGAAATATCGCTGATACTGGAGAGGGGGGACAGCAACATAGATTCCACGGTATGGTGCATACAGTCCGCGCATACGAAGAAGTTCGAATCCGAACTCAATCTCGTCGCCGATAATTTCTCAGACCCCGATAACCCTCTTAACATCACGTTCGCCCCCAACGGGTTCAGGAAGGATTTTGCGTCCGATCTAAATAACGAAACGTTGACTATTGAGCCGGCGAGCGGCTCAAAGGTTGAGAATTGCGGGCTGATACAGGTATCTCCGATGGGGGCGATATCCGCAATCGAAGGCAGGTGGCATGGCTCCCAATGCGCCCCGATTATGGATGCGGGCGCTACACCAGCTCCGAGCCCGTCTTCGTAGTAATATGTCTACCAGGAGATAATATGTCGAACAGAATACTATTGCTGATTGCCGTTATGTTTTTTACCACGTTCGTTTACCCCGTCTTCGCCGCGGATAACAACGGTTCATCGGAAAGCCCCCCGGCTCAAAAGGAAGAGCCTTCCGATTTCGATGATTGGTACAAGCCGGACGATGCCTACCAGACGGACGATCAGCCGCCGACCACGGAGGACGCGGACAAGGCTGACGGTCCCGACGAGGGTCCATTCCTGGCCCCCGGTGATGATCAGCGCTCGAAAGTGAGGTAGCACCCGTGAGGATGGAGAGAACCGACATATCCCGCGGGCTTAATCTTATGCCTCTTCCTGACTCTCGTTAGCTCACTTCCTGATGATATAGTAGTAATTGATCGGGTCGTGGGGTAGTTCCTTGACGTCGATTTCCTTGAACCCCGCTTCCCTGAGCATCTCGCATGCGAGTTCCCTGCCCCACATAGCGCCAAGCCCTTTTCCGCCCTGCGCGAGCGATACTGTCATGCAATGCGTGCACGATACGGTGTAAAGAAAAGGGGCGAGCGGATTGTCCATATTCTTCTCGACGTGGCTAGAGCCCTTGATATCCTGCATAAAATAAAAGCCGTCGTCTTTTAATGCCCTGTGTATATTGGACAACACGCGGCCTGGGTCCGCCTGATCGTGCACGGCGTCGAAGGTCGTGATCAGGCCGAATCTCTCTTCGTCCCGGAAATTGGAAACGTCTCGTGTCTCGAATGTGATATTCGTTAAGCCGTATTCCTTTGCGCGTGCTCTTCCCCGCTCCGTCGCTTCCGGGAGCAGGTCGTAGCCCGTGAATCTGCTGTTGGGGTAAGTCCTCGCCATTTCGATGAGCGCGAAGCCGCTTCCGCATCCGACGTCGAGCACCTCGATGCCGGAGCCGAGCCTGTCCATGATGCCGGGGACTAGCGGGAGAAGATGATCGAGCAGCGGGACAACCACTGTCTGGTTGCTTTCTTCGGACATCACTTCGTTGAAACGTCTGAATTCCTCATAAGGGACTCCTCCCCCATTTCTGAAGCACTCGACGATCTTGTCTTCGACCGACCCCGCTATGGAGAACCACTGGGTCGATACCGCGAAATTGTTGGGCGTCGCCTTTCTGGTGAGCCAGGTCGCGTGCTCGGCGGGCAGGCGGTAGGTCCCGTTTTGCGGATCGTACTCGACGATGCCGCCCGTTACCATTGCCCCCAGCCATTCGCGCACATAACGCTCGTTAAGTCCCGCCGCACCTGCGATCTCGATGCTCGTCGAAGGCGGCAGCTCGCCCATCGAGTCGAATAGGCCGGTCCTGTGCCCGATAGAAATCATTATGGTCAGTGCGCCGTGATTAAGGACGGAGAACATTTTTTCGGCAAACTGATCCGATTTTGCCTGGTCGATATTAGTGTTGCATGTGCCGCACATTGTTAACATTCCTCCTTAAAGGTTTTATTCAGACGGACTAGTCTCTTTTTCTTCCCTCAAAATTATTATTGTAAGAGTTTCTCTATAGTCTCGACAGTGTGCCCCGATGGCGAGATATTATTGTAATTTTACCAGTCTGTCATGGATCCATCCAGGACCAGGCTGTGTATGGACACAACTTCTTATACATTGATATGCCATACCGGACAGGCCGGCCTGTCGAGCGATACTCTGAATTCTCATTCGGAACTACGTCGCAAATGATGAGTCGAGCCGGGCGGTAAGCGAGAAAATAGGCTGGAGGCGGGCATAATCATCCCGCACGCAATGAACGGGGCTTATGGAAAATCGATCAGCTCCTGATCATAACGTTTCCACACGGCCCTGAGTTCGTCCGGATTCGGATCGGGCCGATAGTTTTGTCTGAAAACAAGAATAATAATTATAGTTCGGGCACTGCGAAACGAGGCGTCCGTTAGGATTATGCGAGCGTTCTATGTAGAATAGAGACACGTGACAATTGAGGGAATATTACTACTCGCAGTTATTAATTATAGACTTTCAGGAGGGCGCTATGAGTGAGGTCTGCCGCATCTATGTCCGTGACGACGGCCCGCTAATGGCTGAAGGGCTCGATAAGCTGGACAACTCAAGGGGTGACGAGCTCGAAGTCAGAAAAAAGCTGGCGCTCTGCAGGTGCGGGGCTTCGGAGAATAAACCTTATTGCGACGGCTCGCATAAAAAGATCGGCTTCTCAAGCAGGGTCGACGGAGGCGCTCCGGCAGCACCATCCGGCCCCGAGCGCACGAAGGAAATAAAGGCATCGAGAAACGGTCCGTACGAAGTACGCGGGTGTTTATTGGACGTCGCTGACCCGATGAACCTGTCTCTCGACGAGCCATATTATCTTTGCAGGTGCGGTGCGTCCGGCAACAAGCCCTTCTGTGATCGCTCGCACAAGGCTATAAGTTTTAATGACGAAAAGAACTGAATTCAAAGGAGTATAAGACTTGGCTCTTACGCCTTCAAACATGCTGCCACTGGGCACGAAAGCCCCGCATTTCAGGCTCTGGTGCGCGGTTAACGAAAAAGAATACAGTCTCGACGAGCTAAAGTCGGACAAGGCCACAGTCGTGATGTTCATATGTAACCACTGTCCCTATGTAAAGCATGTACAGAAGGGACTCGTCGAGCTCGCGAACGACTACATATCGAAAGGCGTATCATTCATCGCCGTAAACTCGAACGACGTTGAGAAGTATCCCGAGGATTCGCCCGCCAACATGAAGCGTGTCGCTCTCAGCCTCGGCTATGCTTTCCCCTACCTCTTCGACGATACTCAGGAAGTGGCGAGGGCGTACGATGCCGCATGCACGCCTGACTTTTACGTGTTCGATGCGGGTCTGAAACTGGCGTACAGGGGGCAGATGGACGATTCGAGGCCGGGGAGCGGGAAGCCCGTAACGGGCAAGAATATAAGGGAAGCGCTCGACAGGATTTTAAAGGGTGAGCCCGTAGGCGAGGACCAGGTCCCGAGCATCGGATGTAATATCAAGTGGAAATAGTCTATGGCGGTATCCGTAAATACGGGTAGCTGCATGGCTTGCAGAGAGTTTGTTTTCTTCCGGGGCGAATCGACAGCGTTCAAGCCTTGGTGCAGGGAATCTTCACATAATCCTAAAAAAGCCGGTGTATGATTAATAGTTGCGGCGGTTCCGGGAACTCGTTTTAACCGCACCCGGCTTTTTGATTTAGAATTATTGTAGGGCATAATGAGAGAGAAGAGGAATTGCGGATGGTAAGGAATATAGCTAAAGAGATACTTTCATATATCCTCTGGCCGCTCCTGCTGGGCGTCCCCATATACGTGGTTTATCTCGGGATAAAGGGGGACAGGCCGACTCTTTACTTCAACATAGCATATTTGAGCCTCGCGGTGTCGCTCTTCATACTTGAGAGGGTCATGCCGTACCGTGAAGAGTGGGTAAGGTCGGACGGGCAGGAGTTCCCTGACTTCGCACATACGATTCTCAACAAGGGTTTGATTCAATTGGCATTGTTCCTATTGCTTATCAGCGGGATTATAGAGACGATGGGCCATAAATCCGCCTACTCTTTCTGGCCGTCAGGGCTCCCTAAAGTGGTACAGGTCTTAATAGCAATGGTCGTGAGCGAATTCGGTCTATACTGGAAGCACCGTCTGGCTCATACATGGGATTTTATGTGGCGTTTCCATTCGGTGCACCACAGCGTCGAGAAGCTCTGGTTCTTCAACACCGGGAGGTTCCATTTCGTGGATACGTTCTGCAGCCTCCTGTTCAGCATACCTCTTCTGTTTATAATGGGTGTCCCGGGGGATGTGTTTATATACTTCAGCTCCATCACCGCGTTCGTGGGGCTGCTCACGCATTGCAACGTATACATGCACGGCGGCGTTCTGAATTATCTTTTCATCACCCCCAATGTCCATAGATGGCACCACTCCAGGAAAGTTGAGGAAGGGAACAATAATTACGGAGAGAACCTCGTGATATTCGATATACTCTTCGGGACGTACTATCATCCCAAGGACCGCCATGTAGGCCCGCTGGGCATCAAGGAAGAAATGCCCAAAGCGTTCCTCGGCCAGCTGGCGGCCCCATTCGTCTGGCATAAATACCGGAATAGGCGTTAAGACCCGTCTTAAATTACTTCGTTCTCGTATATACGATTTCCATCATGCGGGATTCTTTTCCGTCTTTGTCGGCGGCGAACATCTCATAAGTGTATTTATCCGGGTTCACGAAAGTCGTTACCCCGCGGAATGATTTATCTCCCCCTTCCTGAGGGCAGGAAAAGGAACCGGTTTCGGTAAAAGATTTCGCGGAAGGGTCATAAGAGCCGGTGCTCGTCATCATTCCCGTCCCCATGTTATCCATCCAGATGCCGGTATACACTTTTTTCATATTGTCGTAACCCATAATTCCCATACCCTCAAATTCCTGGCCCATAGCGGTGCCTTTGGCCGTCTGCTCGAGGAACCGGCCGCCCAGAATCCATTTCACTTCGCTCGTCCCCGTCGATTTCTGAGGCTGAGAGTCCGGAGTTTCCCACCATGAGATTGTATAATCCCAGTTGCCGACGAGCGGCTCGAGGGCTTTATGACCTTCACCGGGCATCGCGTATGCCTGCCATTTGGCCATCATCTCCTGATGCATTTTATCCATGGCGTCCGTCTTGGCGGGCGCATTATTGTCCTGCGCGAATACCCGGGCCGCCCCCGCGCCTATCGACATACAAACTACTAAAATCGAAAATAATATGGACTTCACGATATTGCTCCTGATCATTTTATATTGCCTCCTGTGAATTGAATTGCACATACAATATTAACCGATTTGCAGGCCGGAATGAAAGGTTTTTTTTCGGTGCGCCGCGGGATGCCGAGGTCGGGCATCAATGCTGATTAACCATCAAAAGCCTCAGGTCTTCACACTGCAGGCGCCGGTCCCGGATATCGAAACCCTGCCGATCTAATGCAGCTCCGGGTCCCCGTCGTTCTTCTTATCCGCCTGCTTAATTTTTTCGAATTCTTCCGTGACCTGGTCCATCGTTTTGAATTCGTAGTTTCCCCATTCAATGGCTTCTGCTCCGAAGCCGAGAAGGGACTCACCCGAGTCGTCGATCAGGGTCAATATCTGCTCCGGGCCCGAGTGCTCGAGCAGGCCGGGCATGCTCCCCTCCTCCATGAGCAGCGTGCCGTCCTTTTCCATGTAGAATTTAAACCCCATCTCGGAGCCGTAATAAACGGACAGGTAAACCGTGCCGTCTTCCCTCGTCCCTATTACGAAGACGGAATCCCGGGAAGAGAATCTCAACTGCAGATTATTCTCCCTGTAATAGAATTCCTTATCCGCAAGCTTAACCAGCTGCTCTATCGAATGTATCAATTTCAGGGCTTTCATTTTCGGTATATGAAGACCTTCCGGTCAAGTGACAAATTGCCGAATACCCAAGTATAACGGATAGGAGTGCAAATATCCCGAACCCTTCTCCGGGCTGCCGCCGGCTAGAGTATCTGTAAAAAATATTCCCGGCTGTCTCCTTGCATAAGTTTCGCTCTATACTATTATCTTTGCTTGATAGCGTAGATTTTTGGCGGGAACAATATGGCGGACACCCCTGACACAATTTCTATCATCCCCGTAAGGGGCATCCCGGAAATCATGCCCGGGGACGACCTCGTGGGGATCGTGTCCGGCGCAGTAAAAGACCGGGGGCTTTCTATCCTCGACGGGGATATAGTGGTTTTCGCGCAGAAGATAATATCCAAGGCTGAGAACCGTATTGTTAAATTGAGCGAGGTGGAGCCCTCGCCCTTCGCTCTGACGCTGTCAAGGGAAGTGAGCAAGGACCCGCGCCTGATTGAAGTCATACTCGGCGAAACCACGAAAATCATAAGGATGGATCAGCGGAAGCCTGAAAAGGGAAGGCTTATAGTGGAGACCCGGGGAGGGGTTATATCGGCAAACGCCGGTGTTGACGCCTCGAACGTGTCTGGCGGGGATTCGGTGACGCTCCTGCCCGTGGATTCTGACCTGTCCGCTCAAAACCTCGCGCTGGGGTTCAAAAAAGAGACCGCTCTGGACATAGCGGTCATTATCACGGACACCGTCGGAAGGCCGTGGAGGGAAGGGCTGGTGGATATAGCGATTGGGTGCTCGGGAATAAAACCGCTCAGGGATTACAGGGGCAGGGAGGATTCGAAGGGGCTCGTCCTGAGCGCGACGGTAATGGCCGTTGCCGACGAGATAGCTTCGGCGGCCGGGCTCGTCATGGAAAAAGCGGACTCGGTGCCCGTCGTGATTGTCCGGGGGTACAGCTTTGAAAAGGGGAGCGGAAGCGCCAGGGAGATTATAAGGAACCCTGAAGACGATCTCTTCCGTTGACGCCGATTTTGCGCCCGCTGACGGGGCGGGGCGCCGTCACGGAAATTCCGGCCGGGGCCGGGGGAATAACGTGTATCCGGGTGATATAATTTAGTCAGCTCATGGAATTACTATCCAAACTAATAGCCAGCAGGCCGCTATCGGCCCTCCTTCTGTTTCTCGTTTCCTTCGCCCTCTACTCGCCCTCGCTGAAAAATGATTTCGTCTGGGACGATGTCGAGGTAATAACCAAGAGTAACATTTCATTCGACGCCTCATACATAACCAGCGTCGTAGTAACCGATGTTTACAAGAATAAGAACGCGAGCTATTACCGCCCGGCGATTTATACGTCCTACGTGGCGGACAAGGCGGTCTGGGGGGTATCGTCGTTCGGATTCCATCTGACCAATCTGCTGTTCAATTCCGTCTCGGTAGTGCTTTTCTATTTCATGGCTCTCCTCGTGCTCGGAGAATTCGGCGCGAGAGGGAAAGAAGCCTGCGCGTTATTTTCCTCGATTCTCTTTGCTCTTCATCCGATGCACGTGGAATCGGTATCGTGGATTGCGGGAAGGTCGGACGTACTTTGCGCCCTGTTTCTTTTTCTCGCCCTCATCTTTCACGTGCTCTCCTCCAGGAATCTGTGGCTTCTCGGGATCACAGCGCTCGGGTTTTCCCTATCGTTAATGTCGAAAGAGGTAGCGGTCGTATTTCCCTTCCTTGCGCTGGTCTTCGATCTCCTCGGCAGGCGGTTCCTCGACCGGAGGAATATAATCAAGTACGGCCTCTATCTCTTGATTCTCCTCGTCTATTTTTATCTGAGGAGCAGGGCGTTCGTAAACATCCCTCAGGTGACTCACGAGATATCCGGTGAAGGGGCAGGCCGCGCCCTGATCGGAGGCGAACATATATCGGCCGTATCGCGGTATCTCGAGCTCCTTAAAGTTCTCCTGGGCTCGTACCTCTATTACCTGAATAAGCTAGTTCTTCCTTTCGATTTCAATGCTTTTATCACGAAGGTCCCAAAGGAAGCCGCGCACCTCATTTCCGCGCCTATTATTATCGCAGCGCTTGCGGTGCTGGTCTTTATATCGGCTAAGAAGAAAGAGAACGTAACGGCATTCGGGATACTCTGGATACTTTTCACACTCGGGCCTTCGGCGCTGATAGCGTTATTCACAATCGCTTCAACCCCCCTGGCCGAACGCTACCTTTATATACCGTCAGCAGGGTTTTGTCTCGTCGTCGGGCATTTTGTGATACAAACCGGAAACAGCGCCCGTCTGAGGAAAGCCGCCTGGGGGTTCGGGGTCATTCTTGTTGCCGCGTATGTGTTTGCTACGTATCAAAGAGAGGCTGTGTGGAAAGACGATCTCTCTCTCTGGAGGGACGCGTCTTTTAAGTCCCCGTACCATCCGCTGCCGCATTCGAATTACGGGCTTGCCCTGTCGAATGCCGGCGATCAGAATGAGGCTATAAGAGAGTTTCTGATCGCGCTATCTCCCGAGATGAACGACACCGCAAGGGGGAAAGCGGTTACCGCCAATAACCTGGCGCTCGTCTATCTTGAGAAAGAAGAGTACGAAAAAGCCGAAATCTGGCTTCGCAGGGCCCTCGAATACGACCCGGGTTACGGGAAGACTTATTACCACCTGGGGCTAATTTACTACATTCACGGCGAGCTGACGAATTCGGCCGATAGCTACGCGCAGGCCGAACGATATGTAAAGGAAACAATGAAGCGTTATAAATACTACGGACGGGCGAACCTTCTCCTCGCGAAGATATATATGCGAACGGGCGATACCGATAAAGCCAAAAAAGAGGCCCAAAACGCTATCGCGATCGGCCTGCCGAAAGGCTTGCTAAAAGAAGCCCGTGATATTCTTGAAATAGATAATGGCGGTAGTGATCACGAACCACAGCAGTACCGTAATCAATAACGGTCTATCCTTATAAAGGGACTCCGTCGGGTCTCCCCTCGTATCGGTTTGAACAAGGTACATGTATCTGAGCACTCCGAAGATCGCAAGAGGGACGGTCATGAGAAAGATCTTCGATTCGACTTCGACCGTATATATGGCATAGGTAACTATTGCCGTAGTCGCGAAGATGCTGAGCGTGGTATCCAAAAAATTAGTGTTATACCTGTAGAGCACTTCCCTGAAAGAATTTGGCATGTCATTGTGCAGGGCGAGTTCGTGGCGGCGCTTCCCGAATGCGAGCAGCAGCGAGAGGAGGAATGTCGTAAGCAGAAGCCAGTTGGAAACTTCTATTCCGGATGCTATTCCGCCGGCTTCGATCCTCAGGACAAAGCCGATAGCGATGCAAAACACGTCGATTATCTCTACTTTCTGAAGATAATACGAATATGAGAGTGAGAGTAAGAGATATAGCACCGTAATGATGAGGTACTCGATGCCGATTGAAAAGGAAGCCGCCAGCGACAAGGCGAGAGTCGCTATTCCCAATACTACCGCCGTGAATACGTTTATCCTCCCTGAAGTCAGAGGCCTCTCTTTCTTTTTAGGGTGAAGACGGTCGAACTCGATGTCCGTGATATCGTTTACGATATAGGCAGTCGATGAAGCGAGCGAGAATGCGACGAAAGCGAGAAACATTTTGAAGAACATCTCTGTGCTTGTGAAAAGTGCGCCGCCGAAAAAAGGCGGCGCCAGGACCAGGAAGTTCTTCACCCATTGCTGGGGCCTCAGGGTATGTGCAATATCTTTAAAAAAGGGCGGCATTCCCTAGAATTCTACTATTTTTCGGAGTATTAGCAAAGACTTATTATTAATGTGTATATTACATTTATGGTCAGGTCACCGGAATCTTTCTTTGTAAAGATCGCACATAGAGGAGCGAGCGCTTATGAGCCGGAAAATACTATTCGCTCATTCACGAGGGCAATGGAACTCGGGGCGGATATGATCGAGCTCGACGTGAGAAGATCCCTCGACGGCCGGCTGGTCGTCATTCACGACGACAAAGTGGACCGGACGACGAACGGCAGGGGGCTCGTACGGGCTAAGTCCCTCGCCGAGCTCAGGGATCTGGACGCGGGCATGGGGGAACGCATACCGACGCTCGAAGAGGTTCTCGAATTAGCGGCGGGCAGGACGAAGCTCGTGATTGAGCTTAAAGAGGACGGACTCGAAGAGCGGGTCATCGAGCTCATCAGGTATTACGGACTTGTTGAGGATTTATTCGTCGTCTCGTTCAAGCCGCTCAGGCTGAGGGCGATAAAGGAGCGCGAGCCGGGTTTAAAAACGGGCCTCATACTCTTTGCGGCCGCCGACCCTCTAAAGAGCGCGGCAAGCTGCGGGGCCGATGCGGTCGCGCCGTTCAGGTGGTTTATCACGAGGGGCCTCGCCGAAAGAGCCCGCAAAATCGGGATGCATCTATTCACCTGGACAGTCGACGACAGGGATAAGGCGGAAAGGCTGAGGGGGATGGGGGTAAGCGGGATTGTTACGAATAAGCCGGATTTAATCTGACGAATAAGGTACGGCATCCATGATATTTTGCCGCCGAAGAATATTCCACCTCTGGTAACACATCCTTCGGCGCAGCGAAGATCTCTACTTGGAGAGAAGAGCCGCGGACACGACGGCAAGCGCCACCCCTGCGATCTCTCTCGGCCCGAGCCTTTCTCCGAGGAATATGAACGCCAGCACGACTGTGAGCGCCGGATAGACCGCCGACAGGGGCACGAGTACCGAAAGCTTTGCGTACTTGAGAGCGATGATGAAGAGCACGGTTCCTATCCCCCAGCTGAGGCCCATCAGAAGGGCCGGGAAATTTACTGCAAAGTTAGTGAATATTGTGCTTCTGTTGTAGAAAACGAATGTCGAAAATACGGTGAGAGTACCGACACCTTCAAAAAAGTAGATACGGTACGGGATGTCCTTCATGGACGCGACCTTTCCCAAAAAGCTGCCGAGAGAAAAACAAATAAGAGCCAGCACGGTCATGATGTACCATCGTTCCATATTCTCCTCCTTTTGCTTGAGCACCCCGGAAGCCGCCCAACGCGTCGGCAATTTTAGCACAGCGCCAAACGGAGTGCCGGCGGCGGTTGCCGTATTTATATACCTGCGTCAGGCATAATTCCGCTGGTTTCAGACAAGCCCTGTATTTCAAACATTAACACATCCTTAATTTTTTCTAAATATCCCCTTAACTGTTGAATGGTGTACTGATAATGCCACCACTTATCCGGGCCTACGCCCTCCCTAACACCTTGGGTCCTTCTTGGCTACTGGGGGTGATTGAAAAATCACCCCCAGTCTTTTTTTCAGGGGGCATAGCTGCTCGTATACACCTAAGTTTTAGACATTTGTGTTATTATTTCGTTTTGCATGCGCAGGCTAAAATAACCCTCGGTATTGTCATGGAGGCATATTATGAGCGAAATTAAAGTATATACGCCGGGGACGTTCTGCTGGGCGGAGCTAGTGGCGCAGGACGCCGATAAAGCGAAAGAGTTTTATAAGAGAATATTCGGATGGGATATTACCGACGTGCCGATTGGGGAGGATAAGGTCTATTCCATGGCTTCCATCAACGGAAAAGACGCGGGCGCCATTTATCAGATGTGGGCCGAGCAGAAGGACCACGGCGTCCCGACTCACTGGGCGGGCTACGTATCGGTATCGAGTGTGGATGACACCGTGAAAAAAGCCCAGGCGTCCGGCGGAGCGGTGGTAGTCGAACCGATGGATGTATTCGATGCTGGCAGAATGGCTTTAATAGCCGACCCCACGGGGGCGGTCGTGTCCCTGTGGCAGCCGATGAAGCACATAGGCGCCCGCGTCTTGGGCGAACACGGGACCCTTTGCTGGAACGAGCTTCTCACGAACGATACGGTTAAGGCAGGCGCATTCTACTCCGGGTTATTCGGATGGACGGCGAACGAGCAGGATATGGGCGGGATGATATATACGGTTTTTATGAACGGCGAAAAGCCCGCGGCCGGAATGATGAAGATGGATGAGAATTTCAGGGGTATTCCCCCAAACTGGCTGGTCTACTTCGCGGTTAACGACTGTGACGGATGCGTCGCTGAAACCCGGTCGCTCGGGGGCGAATTATTGCATGGGCCGATGGATATACCTGGGGTAGGGCGGTTTGCCACGATGAAGGATCCCCAGGGCGCCGCGTTCGCTGTTATAAAACTCGAACAGATGTAATTGTGCGCGGGGCGTAGCATACGGGCCGGAATACAGCGGGTACATACGTTATAAGAGCTGTCTTCTCTTTATGAAGGGGATATGTATCTGGTCTTCCTTGTAATTGCCGGTCAGCGCATAGAGAATGAGATTTATTCCTAGTCTGAATGCGAGCTCCCGTTGAGACTCGCCGCCCGGCAGACACTCGTATTCCCATTTCCCGAACTCGTCTTCTGACCACGCTCCGCCGAGATCGTTCCTCGAATAGATGACCGCGGTTCTGTCCTCATCGCTGAACGTAACGCCTTCCAGATACGGGTTGATGATCACCCTTCCGCTCGCCGAGTAGAGGAGATAAAAAGTCTTATAGACCACATGGTCTTGCGCCAGCCGCGCGAGCGGCGTCTCCGGCAGCATCTGTTTTAGCTCCTCACGTATCCGGGAATCGAAGGGAGAGGCCTCTATGCCCGAGGCGTCGTCTATTACGAGGGTGCCTCCGAGCTTTAGGTATTTCCTCAATCTCCTCCTCTCTTCCTCCGCAAAAGGCTCGAAGCCTTCGTCGCCGGCAAGGTAGAGGAACGGGAAGTTGAAGAGGTCCGCGTCGGTCAGCCTAATAACCTTTCTCTCGTAAGAGGCGACTACACTTGTCCTTAGCTCGAGTGTGCTTAAGAGCCTCTTGTAATCCCTCGGCCTTGGGTCCCAATCCCCGTTATACTGGAGCTGGGCGAAGTGGAATTTAGAGCCTTCATAGAGACCCAGAAGTGGGAAAGACAAGGCTCCGATTGTTCCCGCGATTATGTTTCTGAGGAATTCCCTTCTAGTAAGCAAGCTATTAAAATATTGCGGGCATTAAATTACTCTGTCAAGTAAATACACGAGCACCCCTGTCTGTTTGTACAAAAAAACGGACAAAGATATCCGGATTAGCAATTTTGGTGGAATCCTCTTGGAGAAAGAACGCGCTTGCTATTCGTAAACCGTTATGACTATCAGGCCTGGCCCGAGCTCAACTTGACTACTTTCGTTGCCTGGGGTCCCTTCGGCCCTTCAGTTATGTCAAATTCTACGGACTCACCCTCGGCAAGGCTTTTGTATCCGTCGCCTTCGATAACGCTGTAGTGGACGAACACGTCCTTGCCAATTTCATCCGACTGGATGAACCCGTAACCTTTGGAGCTATTAAACCACTTTACTTTACCCTGCATTAAGCTCTATTCCTCCTAAAATCTACTTCAAATCGTTACTATTGCACGTTTTTTTAAATTTGTCAAATAGTATTTTCGAATTATCTAATTGATAGCCGGCGCTCTATGAGTTAGCTTTATCCCGAGATGGGTGATAATCAGCACCTCGGAATCGATCGGGACTCCATAGAAAGCTACAGGGAAGAATTCCCTATAGTGAAGACAGGCATATATCTCGACCACGCAGGTGTGGCCCCGGTGTCGCTTAGGGTAGTAAGAGAAATAGATAAATTCCTTAAAGAAGCGACGGATAGAGCCATAATGAGCTATGAGGGGTGGATGGAGAGGGTCGAAGCGGTAAGGGGTCTATCCGCGAGACTCATTGGAGCGGAAAGGGAGGAGATAGCTTTTATAAAAAACACCTCTCACGGCATTTCCATCGTCTCGGCCGGGCTCGAATGGCAGGAGGGTGACAATGTGGTGGTTTTCGAGAAGGAATTCCCCTCCAATATCTATCCCTGGCTCGACCTGGAAAGAAAAGGGGTGGAAGTCAGGTTCATTCCGCTCCGGGACGACCGTGTCAGGATGGACGATGTCGAGGGCCTAATGGACGGGCGGACCAGGCTGGTTTCAATGAGCTCCGTACAGTCATTAAACGGCTTCAAGATAGACCTCCGGGAATTAGGCGCCCTCTGCCGCCGCAGAGGGGTTCTCTTCTTTGTCGATGCTATTCAGAGCCTCGGGGTCGTTCCCATGGACGTCAGGGAAGCCGGGGCGGATTTCCTCGCCGCCGACGGCCACAAATGGCTCCTTGCCCCGGAAGGGACAGGCATATTCTATTGCAGGAAGGAGCGCGCCAGGGAATTGAGGCCGTACTTAATCGGATGGAAATCCGTAAAGGGCGACTATGATTATGAGAATATCAATTTTACGCTCAAGGAAAATGCGCTCAAGTTTGAGGAGGGCTCTTTCAATGTAATGGGGATCACGGCGTTAGGCGCAGCAATCGAGCTCTTATTCGAAATCGGAATCGGGAATGTCGAAGCGAGGGTTCACGACCTGGGCGATATGATCATGGACGAGGCCGAGAACAGGGGATTTCAGGTCAGGACCCCGCGGGGGCGGGACGAACGGGGCGGTATCGTCTCCTATTCCGGGAATTTCGATCCGGTGCAGATGAAAAAGAAACTGAGGGAATCGAATATTGTCGTTAATAACAGAGGGGGAGCGTTAAGAATCGCTCCGCACTTTTACAATACCGAAGAGGAGATTTTAAAGCTATTCGGGGCGATGGATAAGGCTTTAGCAGGATCTTCTTAAATCAGTCCCGATTCGTTTCACGTGAAGAACCTGACGCCAGTCAGGCCGACGACAAGACCCACGAGGACTCCGTATACGACATGACCGAGTAAATGCGCTACTGCCACTTCCAGGCCCGCGTTCCTGAATTGTTCGAGCGGGTGGTGCTCGGCTACGGCGACCACGAGTGTAAATCCGAAGGCGACCCCGTGAGCAAACCCGATCATTCCTCCGAGCGCAATTGTCCCGGCCAGAGAGGTCGGCGCGAAGAGACTTATCAGTGCGATATAAACGAACGCGATGATAATTCCGACAACGAAATGGGCTACGAGACCGGGTCCGAACGAGTCTTCATAGGTCTGCGTGAACAGGCTGCCGATTGCCCGTATCATTGCAGCATTCGCGATTCCGGAGCGGGTCATCCCCCACATTAAAATGCTCATGCCCGCAGTCCCGATCACTCCTGCGAGTACGGTTATTATCAATGCTTTCATAGCGCATGCCCTCCGCAGATGAGCTCCGGCCGCGGGTTCTATTGCACAATTCCGAGACCCTCGGCCGTCCATGCCTCCTCCCGTCTCTATTTAGATGATAGCCCGTCTGTACGGGCACTTTCAACGTTTTTTTTGACCGGGAGCACACAATTGACATGAAAAAGGAATACGTTGATAATTATTTAATCATCATTATGGCTTAGACAGGAGGCTTAAGTTGGACAAGAAACCACGCCCGGATATGAAATCAGATAAGCTGCGGAAGTACTCTTCGATCGTCGTGGAAGGGGCGGACAGAGCCCCCAACCGCTCCATGTTGAGAGCCGTGGGATTTAAGGACAAGGATTTTCTGAAACCCGTTATCGGTATCGCGTCTACATGGAGCATGGTGACCCCGTGCAATATGCATATTGACAAGCTTGCATTGGACGCGGCGCACGGGGCCGACAAAGCTGGAGGGAAAGCAATCATATTCAACACGATAACCGTGTCAGACGGCATATCCATGGGTACGCCCGGGATGAGGTATTCACTCGTTTCAAGAGAGGTAATTGCGGATTCTATCGAGACAGTAGCCGGAGCCGAGGGGTTCGACGGCGTCGTCGCCATAGGCGGCTGCGATAAAAACATGCCCGGGTGCGTGATCGCGATGGCGCGACTCAACAGGCCTTCCGTATTCGTTTACGGAGGGACTATAATGCCCGGGTTCTATAACGGCAAGCCCGTCGATATCGTATCGGTTTTCGAGGCTGTCGGCGCACACGCGAATAAAGACATCTCGGACGGGCAGCTCAGGAGTATCGAAACCCATGCGATTCCGGGTCCGGGCTCCTGCGGCGGCATGTACACGGCAAATACGATGGCGTCCGCAATCGAGGCCCTGGGGATGAGTCTGCCGAACAGCTCGGCTCAGGCCGCGATCTCCGAGGAAAAGAAAAAAGACTGTATCAATGCGGGAGCAGCCGTGGTCAGCATGATAAAGAATAATATACGCCCGAGAGACATAATGACCCGCAAGGCTTTCGAGAACGCGATAACCGTCGTCATTGCGCTCGGCGGGTCGACGAACGCCGTCCTGCACCTGCTCGCCATGGCTAACGCATCGAATGTCAGGCTCTCGATCGACGACTTTACGCGCATAGGGAAAAGGGCGCCGGTCCTTGCCGACCTCAAGCCCAGCGGCAGGTTCATGATGGCCGACTTCTGCAGGATAGGGGGCCTCACTCCGCTCATGAAAATGCTTCTCGACGAGGGGCTCATTCACGGCGATTGCCTCACTGTAACGGGGAAAACGGTAAAGGAGAATCTGATGCACGCGGGGAGCTATCCGAAGGGTCAGGAGATCGTCCGTCCGGTCGGAAATCCCCTCAAGAAAGACAGCCATATTGTGATCCTCAGGGGGAACCTCGCGGCCGAGGGCGCGGTCGCGAAGATCTCGGGGCAGGAAGGGGTTTCGTTCACCGGTAAAGCAATAGTATTCGACTCGGAGGAAGATGCATTGAAGGCGATTCTCGGCGGAAAGGTTAAAAAGGGGCACGTGATAGTAATCCGGTACGAGGGTCCGCGCGGCGGTCCCGGAATGAGAGAGATGCTCTCTCCGACCTCTGCCGCTATGGGAAAGGGATTGGGCAAGGACGTGGCCCTGATCACGGACGGGAGGTTCTCGGGAGGGACGCACGGTTTTGTCGTCGGCCACATTACCCCTGAAGCCTTCGACGGCGGAGCGATTGCCATAATCAAGAACGGCGACACCATAACGATCGACGCCATTAAGAGAGAGATAAATCTCGAAATCCCGAAGAGCGAAATAAAAAGGCGTCTCTCTGAGTGGAAGAAGCCGAAACCCAAGGCCGAGAGGGGCGCGCTCGCAAAATACGCGAAGCTCGTATCGTCCGCGTCGGAAGGCGCGGTGACGGATTGAGTGCCCGAAAGGGATAACCGATACTCTTTCAGGGTATTCACTGAGCTCGCCGGGCTTGACTCCTCACAGGGCTTCGGCACCGAATAAAGGCCCGGCTCCCGCTTCTCCCACTCACGCGCTAATAAATCCCTCTCGGAGGAGTCCGGGGATTGTTCGGAGCTCCTCCAGACTTTACATCCTGCATTAAATTCGGCTGCTAATATTCGAATTCGGCACGTATTTTCTCTATTTATCGCTCTTTTTAACACATCCTTAAACAAACCCTAAAACTCCCTTAAATAACATCCGTTATAACAATAGTATGATCGGTCTTGACTATATGGACGATGACACGGCGGTGAGCGGGGTACCGCGCCTGCCGATACCGACAATTCAAAGGAGGATGATGGATACACTATGACAACACTTATAGTCTCCGATGTACACCTGGGGTCTAGTTTTAATAAGGCAAAAGAATTGTCTGCGTTCCTGAGGTCCGTCAGTTTCAGCAGGCTGATAATTCTCGGTGACCTCTTCGATAAGTCTCACGCCGTCAGGCTCCGCGAGGACGAATGGGATTTCCTCGACCTTATCAGAAGCATGACCCGTCAGAGCGAGATAATATGGGTGGAGGGGAACCACGACGAAGGGTTATACGATACCATCCCGTCCCTCCTGAACATCGAGGCCGTAAAAGAGCTCGAATGGGGAGTGAACGGGAAGAGGTTCCTCGCCATACACGGTCATCAGTTCGATCAATATTGCAGGGAAAATAACTTCCTTCCCTCCTGCGCGGGCTGGTTGTACAGGTCGCTGAGGAGGATCGACATCATGACCGAAAGAGACATATTCCACGACCTCTGTTTCGAGAATGGCTCGTGGAAGCGCTCCTCCGGCATAGTGACCGACGGCGCTATCGAATACGCTAAGAATAAAGGCGCGGATTTTGTTTTCTGCGGTCACACGCACCGGGCTGATAACATCAAGGAGAGCGGGGTAGAGTACTTCAACACCGGCTGCTGGAGCGACAGGCATTGCCATTATGTTACGGTTGATAATCACGGCGTTCGCCTGAAGAAGTTCTCGGAATTCGGGGAGGTAGCCAAAGCGGGCATGCAGCTTACGGCTCAGCAGGCGATTTAGGTTTTAACAAGCCTCTCAATGTATGATTTCAGCGCTATGGCGCTGTTATACACCTTTTCCCTCGAGCCGTAGACGAAAGCGACGTCTCTTCCCTCCGTAATCCCTAATAACTCATTTACCGCATCCCCGTTTTGATCCAGCTCGCTATAGTAGCGTCTCCTGAACTCCTCCCATTTCGCGGGGTCGTGGGAGAACCATTTGCGGAGCCCAGTCGAAGGCGCTATTTCCTTTAACCAGATATCCACTTTAGCCTCTTTCTTCGACAGCCCTCTCGGCCAGAGCCTCTCCACCAATATACGGACGCCGTCCCCGGCTTCCGGTTTATCGTAGACGCGTTTTATTCGGATGTTCATATTCTCGGGAGCTTTATATTGAGAATGCCTCACCAAACTGACTCTTAAAGGGATTGGCGTAATGGAATTGAAATAAGTTTAATCCTCGATCAGGACGTAGATATCGTCCCCTTCCACTTTTACGCTATATGTTTCGACCGCATCGGTCGCGGGGAGGCAGAGGGCATCGCCCGTTTCGACGTCGAACTCGGCCCCGTGGTAGATGCAGGTGAGTTTCCTGCCCTCGAGTATGCCGTCTGAAAGCGGGTAGGCCTGGTGCGTGCATTCGTCCCTGAACGCGTAAAAACGGCCGTCCACGTTGCATACGGCGACCGTTTCGCTCCCGAGGGCAAAGGACCTCACCTCCCCGGGCGGGACGTCCGAAGTCTTTGCTATCTTTTCATACTCTGCCATCGCATTAGTCTCGCGGGTTTGTTCTGGAGTTTGTGTTTTAATTTGCTTCTGGATGTTTTCGCCGGTCGAACCATTCGGATACCAGCGCTTCACAGTAATGTCTGATCTCTTCCAGCCGCATGCTTTCGAGCGTGGCGCTCGTGAACGCGCCAAGGAGTATCTCCCTTGCCGCGTCCTCGCTAATCCCGCGCGAGCGGAGGTAAAATATCGCGTTCTCGTCCATCTGTCCTATAGTCGCACCGTGGGTGCATTTTACGTCGTCGGCGTAGATCTCGAGCTGCGGCTTCGTATCGATCTGCGCGTTGTCGGAGAGCAGGAGGTTGCGGTTGGTCTGCTTCGCGTCCGTCTTCTGGGCGTCCTTGTGCACTATAATGCGACCGTGGAACACCCCCCTCGACCTGCCGTCGAGGACTCCGTTATAGAACTGCCTGCTTTCGCAGTGCGGGCTTCTGTGCTCGACCTTCATGTAGTTGTCCATGTGCTGCCTGCCCGTGGACATAAAGAGCCCGTTAATGAGCGAGTCGCATCCCTCCCCGGCAAGCACCGGGTGGACGTTGTTTCTGACGAGCGCTCCGCCCAGGAGTACAGAGTGCGAGCGGATATTCGAGCTCCGTCCCTGCTCCACGCGGAGCGTCGAGACGTTAAATGCCTTCCTGCTCTCGCATTCGATCATGTAATGGCCGACCGAGCTGTTCTCGCCGACTATGAGCTCCGTCACCACGTTCGAAAAATAAACACCCTCGTCCAGAGATACATAGTGCTCGATGATATCGGCCTCGCAGTTGTCTTCTACGACTATGAGGTTCCGCGGGTTCGTTATCGTGGTCTGCTCGCTCTTTACCGTAACGTAGAGGAGGTGCACGGGCTCTTTAAGCAGTGTGCCGCGGGGTATATATACGAACCCTCCGTCCTGCATGAACGCCGTATTGAGCGCGGTGAACGCTTCGTTACTGAAATCGGCGTATTTAGAGAGATATTTTTTCACCAGCGCTTCTTCGCTCCCCAGAGCCGAAGCCAGGCTCAGGACCTTCACTCCCCCGGGCACATCCGACGAACCGGACAGCTCGGGGGAATACGACCCGTCTATGAATACGAGCCTGATAGTTTTCAATTTAGGGAATGTAAACCTGTTTAAGTCCCCGGGGGTAACCCGCCCGTGTCCGTTCTTTTCTATGCTGAAAGTCGTCCTTGCAATGGGGGTTACGTTCGTGAACCGCCAGTCCTCATTTTCGGGGGTGGGGAACCCGAGCTCGGCGAATTTCCTGATCCCTTCTTCGCGGAGCGATTCCATCCACGGCATTTCATTGCCCGGGGCCTCTTTCCTGAACTCTTCGAACCCCTTCGAATAACCGTCGTCTTCTTTACCAATACTAATGCCCATCTGGTTAATTCTCCTTAATTGTTGACCGCTTTCCTGGCTTCCTCTTCCACCCAGCCGTAGCCCCTGTCCTCAAGCTCGAAGGCGAGCTCCTTTCCGCCCGACTTGATTATCTGTCCGTTGACGAGCACGTGCACGAAATCAGGGACTATGTAATCGAGCAGCCTCTGATAATGAGTAATCACTATGAACGCCCTCTCGGGGCTCCTGAGGGCGTTTACGCCGTCGGCCACCACTTTAAGGGCGTCTATATCGAGGCCGGAATCGGTCTCGTCCAGAATCGCGAGCCTGGGCTCGAGTATCTGCATCTGAAATATTTCGTTCTTCTTTTTCTCTCCGCCCGAGAACCCCTCGTTGACTGAGCGCTTCAGGAGGTTGTCCGCCATTCCCATCATGCCCATTTTTTCCTTGGCGAATCTCGCGAATTCCACGTGTTTGAGAGGCTCGAGCCCCCTGTATTTACGGATAGAATTCAACGCCTCTCTCAGGAGATAAGTATTCGCTACGCCCGGTATCTCGACCGGGTACTGAAACGCCATGAATATCCCTTCGCACGCCCTCTCTTCGGGGGCGAGCTCGAGGAGGTCTTTCCCTTCGAATATGATTTCCCCCTCCGTGACCTCGTATGATGCGCGCCCGGCGAGGACCTGCGCCAGGGTGCTCTTCCCCGAGCCGTTCGGACCCATGATCGAATGCACTTCTCCCGCATTCACTTTCAGATTGAGCCCTTTGAGTATTTCCTGATCCGCAACTTTTACGTGCAGATTCCTGATTTCCAACATGTCGAGTCTCCTTGGTTCTTTCTTTGAAGGTAACAACTTCGGGCGGCTATTATTATCCGACGCTACCCTCTAGGCTTATGCTCAGAAGCTTTTCAGCCTCTATGGCGAACTCGAACGGGAGCTCCTTGAAGACCTCCCTGCAGAAGCCGTTCACTATCAGCGATACAGCGTTTTCCGCCGATAGTCCGCGCTGCTGGCAATAAAATATCTGGTCTTCGCCGATCTTCGAGGTCGAGGCTTCGTGCTCCATCTGAGCGGTCGAATTCTTTACCTCTATATACGGGAACGTGTGCGCCCCGCATTTATCCCCGATCAGCATCGAATCGCACTGCGTATAGTTGCGCGCGCCCGAGGCATCCTTTCCGATCTGCACGAGGCCCCTGTACGTGTTCTGCCCATGGCCGGCCGAGATGCCTTTCGATACTATAGTGCTGCTCGTGTTCTTTCCTATGTGTATCATTTTTGTCCCCGTATCCGCCTGCTGGCGCCTGTTCGTGAGGGCTACGGAGTAGAACTCCCCTGTGGAATCGTCGCCTTCGAGTATACAGCTCGGGTATTTCCATGTGATTGCCGAGCCCGTCTCCACCTGCGTCCAGGAGATGCGGGAGTTCCGCCCCACGCACCTTCCCCTCTTGGTGACGAAGTTGTAGATACCGCCCTCGCCCTCGGCGTTGCCCGGATACCAGTTCTGGATAGTCGAGTACTTTATCGTCGCGTCCTTGTGGGCTATTAGCTCGACAACGGCGGCGTGGAGCTGGTTCTCGTCCCTCTTGGGCGCGGTGCACCCCTCGAGGTAGCTCACGTAACTCCCCTCCTCCGCGATTATCAGCGTCCTCTCGAACTGCCCGGTGCTTTCTGCGTTTATTCTGAAGTATGTCGAGAGCTCCATGGGGCAGCGGACTCCCCTGGGGATGTAAACGAACGAGCCGTCCGTGAATACCGCCGAGTTAAGCGCGGCGTAGAAGTTGTCGTGTTGAGGGACCACGAACCCGAGATACTTTTTTACGAGCTCGGGGTGTTCCCGCACGGCCTCCGATATGGAGCAGAATATCACTCCCGCCTCGGCGAGCTTTTCCTTAAACGTCGTAATTACCGAAACGCTGTCAAATACCGCATCCACGGCAACCCCGGCGAGCATCATCTGCTCGTCAAGCGGTATGCCTAATTTTTCGTACGTTTTTCTAATCTCAGGGTCTATGTCGTCCAGACTCTTGGGTCCTTCCTTCACTTTGGGAGCGGCGTAATAGCTTATGTTCTGATAATCTATGGGGGGAAAGGAAACGTGGGCCCACCTGGGCTCCTTCATCGTAAGCCAGTGTTTATAGGCTTTTAATCTCCATTCGAGGAGCCATTCCGGTTCTTCCTTCTTGCTCGAAATCAGCCTTATAGTATCTTCATTGAGCCCTTTCGGGGCGATCTCCTGCTCGATATCCGTAAAGAACCCATATTTATATTCCTGCTCGGCCAATTTCTCTAAATCGATACTCATTTAAAACCCTCCTTAGTTCACCCTCGCAAAGCCGCGAACGCCTCTTTCCGTAAGCATCTGTGCGAGTGTCGTCTCTTCCAGTATTTTTACCATCGATAGCTGCACCCTGTCCCAAACCGGCAGCTGGGGGCACGTTTCGTGCAAATGGCAGATAGCGTTTCTATCCATGCAGTCCACTATCCTTATCTCTCCCTCTATAGCTTCATATATGTCCCGTAAGCTAATGTCACTCGGGGATCTGCGGAGTGTATATCCTCCCGAGGGCCCGACCATCGATTTGACGATTCCTTTCTTAACCAGCCTCCTCATAATCTTGGCAAGATAATTTAATGGTATGTGCTGGTTCTCGGAAATTTCCTTCATACTGTGCTTGCCTATGGGCTCGTTGCCCATATAAGTTAACGACCTTACCGCGTAGTCCAGGGTCTTTGTTACCTGCATATTGATTTCCTAATATGGATATTATGTATCCATAATATGCATATTACTATATGGTAGAAATTACCAGTTATGAAAAGCGCTGTCAATCTCGGCATGCCCCGACCCTTTGTTTAATATACCGGAGGTCTGCCGGAAGATAAAAATCGCCGCTTTTGTAATGCAGAAAATATTTTGACACGACCAGTATTTAAGGTTAGTATAAGTAGGTTAACCGGGTGACGGAAGCCCTGAGGGTTTTAATGTCGGCTTTCCGTGATTTTAATCGATTTTTTAATGTGAAACATCGGTTCTCCATAAAAAAATTAAGTTCTAGGGGGAGAAGCAATGCCGCACCAATTACCCAAGCTTCCTTATGGTTACGATGCCTTGGAGCCTCATATCGATGCCCGTACCATGGAGATTCATTATACAAAACACCATCAGACATATATTAACAATCTAAACGCCGCGCTTGAAAAGCACCCCGCGCTCGCGGAGAAGAGCGTTGAGGACCTGATAAGGGATCTGAACGCCGTGCCGGAGGATATAAGGACCGCGGTCAGGAATAACGGCGGCGGGCACGCCAACCACAGCCTGTTCTGGACCATTATGGGTCCGAAGGCCGGAGGAGAACCCGCGGGCGAGCTGGCCGGGGCGATAAAATCGACATTCGGCGGTTTCGATGCCTTTAAGGACCAGTTCTCAAAGGCTGCCGCAGGAAGGTTCGGAAGCGGCTGGGCATGGCTCTCGGTCGATGGAGGGGGTAAGCTGGCCTTAACATCGACGCCAAACCAGGATAGTCCGTTATCGGAGGGGAGCACCCCCATACTCGGGCTTGACGTGTGGGAACATGCCTATTATCTCCACTATCAGAACAGAAGGCCCGACTATGTTGCGGCTTGGTGGAACGTCGTTAACTGGAAACAGGTCGCTTCGAATTACGCGGCTGCAAAGTAGGTTGCAATAATTTTTAGAATTTGATAGAATTGGCGGTAACCGGAAGGAAGAACGTTTTACATTTGTAAATTTCGAAGAAATTGCTGAGTTTACGGTAACGGATTGTATAAAAGTATAGCTATCTACGTGTCAGGGTTTGTATCAGGAGGAATGGTAATTTCCCGCCCCTTTCGTTTCCGAACATTATTCGAGCGAAGTAAAACCCGGAAACATCTTCATTTATGTTTCAGCAGTTGAATATCGATAAAAGGAAGAAGATATGGAAACAAAATACAACGAGTTCGATGAAACTGTATCTGTCAGTGAGCATGGAGAGTTCGAAAGAGAAGTCGACGAGGTTTCTTCCATAAATTTTAAGGATAGTTACGCAAGGGAAGAAAATAACGAAAGCGAATACGATTCGGGCACTGTAAGCCCGAAGTCAAAGACCGACGATACCCCTGACGAGCAGCTGCGACTGCTATACGTCTACTTCAAGGATATGTCGGTCGAGCCCCTTTTTACCGCCCAGGAAGAGGTTGAAATTTCGGCAAAGATAAAGAAATGCGAATCGAGGTCGAGAGAACTCGTGGGCATCGTCGGGAAGCTTGCCGACGGAAAGGTAAGGATAAACGGATTTAACGGACGCAGGAACGGACATAACGGACTAAAGAACGGGTATCTCGAAAAGCGCATAAAGAGCTTAAACGCTTTTATCAGAGTTTATTCGGAAAATGCCAAGAGGTATAAACAGAGGTTCGTGAAGGCGAACTTGAGGCTGGTTATTACTATATCCAGAAAGTATATGGGTAGGGGGCTCCCGCTTTCGGACCTCATACAGGAAGGGAATATGGGGCTGATGAGGGCCGTCGAAAGGTTCGATCACAGAAAGGGCTTTAAGTTCTCGACATACGCTTCATGGTGGATACATCAGGCTATTCTGAGGGCTCTTCAGGGCCAGACGAGGACGATTAAGGTCCCTGTTTATCTCCTGGAGCAGGCCAACAGGGTATATAAGGTGAATGCTCTCCTTGCGAAGAAGCTGGGCAGGAAGCCGACCCCTAAGGAAATCGCCCGTAAATCGGGCATATCGGTTGAGGTCGTAAAACGTATTTTACGGTCCACTAAGGACGCCATAAGTCTCGATACCCCTATCCTCGACGGAGAGAAAACGACGCTTCTCGATTCTATCGCCGATAATGATACGGTTATCCCGGATTCCCTCGTCGCCAAATCGGACCTCACGGATAAGCTCAGGGAGGCGCTGATGCTTCTCAATCCGAGGGAAGAAGAGATATTAAGGCTCAGGTTCGGGATCGATCAGCACAGCACCTATACCCTCGACGAGATCGGCAGAAAGTTCAACCTGACGCGCGAGAGAATAAGGCAGATTGAGAAGGCCGCCCTCGGCAAGCTCGCCAATTCGGACATCAAAGACCATCTGGAAAGCTTCCTCAGGTAATCCGGGGAAAGATTCTACATACACGTTTTCACGTACATGACGGATGTGCGCGGTCTAGGTCCCGTTCCGACATTTTCATTTTCCGGCTGAAGATTCGGGTATCAGGGGTATGGGCCGTGAGCTGACGGCTAATCGGCGAGGAGTCCGCCTATTATTGCCCCTATGATGAGCGGACCCACGTTTGACACGACCAGCACGAAGGCCCCGGCGCCCGCTACGAAGCCTATCAGCGGGGCTCCCGTAAGGGCCGACCCGAATAGGAAGAGTAAGCCGCCCAGGAGAGCCGCGGGCAGTAATGCGGCGATTATCGCGTTCCCGACACCCCCTGATTTCTTCCCTCCCACGATGCCCGCGATAAGCGGTCCTACGGAGGGTATCCAGAAAAGGAGGATCGAGATAATGAGCATCCAGAAGAGCCCCGACACTATACTTCCTTTTTTTTGCTCACTCATTTAGCCGCGCCCGAGTCCTTCGTAGTATAGAAATATAAAATATCCTATTAAAACGAAAAGCCCAACCTCTTTCGGGAGGCCGGGCTCTTTGCATAACATCATCCTCTTATAGTTTTGTTAATACTTTAGTCGCATTTGGAAAAGCCGCAGCTTCTGCAGGTCATGCACCCCTGCTCGAACGCGAGGGCCCTATCCCCGCAGTCAGGGCAGCGCTCGAGGTTTAAATCAACCGTCCGCCTCGAGGATTCCGGCGCGTTCTCCGCGGGCTGACCGAAGTGCTTCTTCAGAACAGTCGCGATTGCGTCCGGTATCGACATCACCAGTTTCCCTTCCGAGAAAACAGGGGACGACCCGCCTATTCCTTCTAATTGCTCTACCACGTCTTTTACGCTAATACCGGACCTGAGAGCAAGGGAAACCAGTCTTCCGGTCGCCTCGGCGTCGGCCATGGTGGAGTATCCCGATTTGCCTATCTGTACGAAGACCTCGAACGGTCTTCCGTCATAGGTGTTGATTGTTACATAGAGGTTCCCATATCCCGTTTTAATGACTTCCGTAAACCCCTGCAGGAACTGAGGCCGCTTTATCGGCTTGATCTCCGGCATTTGGGTTGGACGAAGGGATGAGATGGGGTTGGGGTGATGGGTTATTTTCATCCCTTCGTCCTGGGTCTGGGTCGGAAGCTTTATTTCTTCTTTTGTCTGTTGTTGGGCCTTTGCCTGTTCCTCTGTGACCAGTATGCCTTCTCTTGAACCTTCCCTGTAAACCGTAATGCCTTTACAGCCGAGCTTCCACGCGAGGAAATAGATCTTCTCCACTTCATCGAGTGTTATTTCAGCCGGCAGGTTCACGGTGCTGGAAATGCAGGAATCGATGTGCTTCTGTATCGCGGCCTGCATCCGGACCCTCATTTCCGGTCCTATCTCATGGGAGGTTACGAACGTATCGGGAAGCTCCTTCTCGCTTTCGAGGCCGAACTTTTCGATATATTCCCCTACGAGGGGGTGATAGACCTTGAATTCACCTTTCGAGAGCGACTTTGAGCGCCTGAAGTATGATAGTGCGAACATAGGCTCAACGCCGCTCGTCGTTCCTGCGAGCACGGAGCCGCTGCCGACGGGCGGGACGGTGAGGATACAGGCGTTCCTCAACCCCTGCGCCTTAATCTTTCCAAGCACGCGCTCGTCGATTGTCTTGAGGAATAGCCGTGACAGGTGAGTGTCCTTGTCATAGGCGGGGAAATTGCCTTTTTCAACCGCGAGATCGGAACTCGCCTCGTATACGGTGTTCTTTATGTGCTCGAACATCTTGTCGGCGAATTCAACCGCCTCGTGCGTGTCGTATTTTATGTTCAGCTTCGTGAGCATGTCCCCGAATCCGGTGAAGCCCACCCCGATGCGTCTGGAGTGTGCCGATGACTTTGTCTGATACACGAGAGGGTGCTTGTTCATGTTGTAATCGAGAACATTGTCGAGGAACCTGACCGAGTATTTGAAAGCCCTCTCGAGGCTCTCCCAGTCAATCGATGCCTCCTCAGTGAAAGCGTTTTTGACAAAAGGGGACAAATTGACGTTCCCAAGGCAGCAGTTGCCGTAATCCTCAAGGGCCTGCTCGCTGCAGGGGTTCACGCCGTTTACCTCCATGCCGCCGTACTCGGTGGGGGAATATTTCTTAACGGCGTCCCAGAATATGACACCCGGCTCGGCAGAGGCCCACGCGGACTTTACGAGCTTCTCCCATACGTTCCTCGCGCGGACGGTTTTTGAATACTTAACTTTTTCATTTTCGAACCTGAGCTCATAATCCTTGTCTTCTTCGACGGCTTTCATGAAGTCGTCTGTGATCTTTACGGAGATGTTGGCGAACTTGACGCGAGACCTTTCCGTGTCGTTTTTAACGTCCATAAATTCCATTATATCCGGGTGGCTTACGTTTATAGTTATCATAAGGGCGCCGCGCCTGCCTGCCTGCCCGATCGTGCCTGTCGTAGTCGAGAGGAGGTCCATGAAGGACACTGCCCCGGTCGAGTAAATCGCCGAGTTGTTAACGGGCGCGCCTTTGGGTCTCAGTATGGATATGTCGGTACCCACGCCGCCCCCGAAGGAATACGTCCTGGCCGCCTCTTTGCACCATTCGAAAATGCCCTCGATCGAATCCTCTTTTATAGGCATGAAGTAGCAATTCAGGAGCGTGGACCTTCTGTTCTGTCCCGCGCCGAAGAGGATCCTTCCCCCCGGGATGAATTTGAAGCTCGAAAGCAGCCAGTAGAAATTGTCTTCCCACTCCTTTTTCAACTCCTTGGTCTTCTCGGGAGAAGCTATCTCTCTTGCGACCCTCCTCCACATATCTTCGGGAGCGAGCTCCACGATCTTGCCGTTTTTATCCCTGAGCGCATATTTTTCGTAGAAAACCCGGGCCCGCAGCTCGTCCCCGCCGAATGCATTGAAGGTCTTTTCAGGGATGTCCATGACCCCTTCGGTTTGCTTTACAAATTCCTCCTCTTCCGGAGAAGCTTCAGCGGTTGTTTCGTCGATTTCTGATTCCAGGCCTTTATCTATCAAATTCGTCCCATGGCCGTTTCCGTTTGCGTGTGTCGGGCTGAGCTTATCCGAAGACATCTAGACATCCTCCTTTCAGTATCACTGCATAATATGTTGTGCTATGCTTCGATTGAACCACAATATGTTGTGGTTGTCAAGAGTTTATTTATCACGATTTTATAATCAAAAAATAAAAGTGTGTCAATCCAGAAACTTATATATAAAATATTTTTTCACGGGGAAAATTATTATAGGCCGATTATAGTTGTGAGACATTATTAAAGAGCAAACTGAATATAAATAATGATTTATTCGAGAAGTGTCCGGATTAGCCGGCGAATAAGCCGAACGGTCAGAAAAAATCAGGTTCGGACATCGTAACATCTATTAATTTTTTTTGCAAGCCGGGTCGGAATTTATTACAAATTACGAGGAAAAAGGCATACCGTCAAAGCGGTGTTCAATAAAATACGATATAATTAGGATTACTTATGAATTTCAAACCCGATGAGAGCAGACAGGCGCTGATACTGGATTTCTGGTTCGGCGATTTGAAGGAGGGGGGAATCCCTCCCGAGCATTTGAGCCGTATGTGGTGGGCGAAGGACGAAAATACAGACGAGCTCATAAGGGTTAATTTCGAAGCCGATCTGATAAATGCGAGGGAAGGGAGGCTAGGGGTATGGGAAATATCTCCCCGCGGCACGCTGGCTCTCATTATCCTGATGGACCAATTCTCGAGGAATATATACAGGGGCAGGCCCGAGGCCTTCGCGCAGGACTCCCGGGCCCTGAATTTATCCCTGAGGGGTATTGAAAGAGGGTTCGATAGGGAGATCCACCCGGTCATGGGGGTTTTCTTCTACATGCCATTCATGCACTCGGAGGATTTGGATATTCAGGCGAGGTCGATAGCTCTTTTTTCGGCTCTGCAAAGGGATTTCACCTCTCCGCCCGCCTTGGCTGACATGCTCTCAAGCAACAGTGATTATGCCGAGAGGCACTATGCAATTATAGAAAGGTTCGGCAGGTTTCCGCATAGAAACAGTATACTGGGGAGGGAATCCACTGCCGAGGAGATAGAATTTCTAAAGCAGCCCGGCTCTTCCTTCTGAGTAAGGGCCGGGTTATTTCGCGATGCCCGTTCATCCTTCCGCATAATGAACAATGACCGTCTCTATTCTTCCGTCGCTTCCCGGAAACATGACCTCAGCGGCCAGCATCCCTTTAACACTCCGGTAGTAAATCGTCAGACTTCCGACTCCCGTAAACACCTTTAAGAGCTCGAATTTGAGATCGGGATAGGCCTTTAGCCCCTTGTCGAAATACTCCCTCAGCCTGTCCTTTCCCTTGATTGTACCGGAGGGTTCCCCCATGAGTCTTACCGCGAATGGGGAAGTGAATTCCACCTCCTCGGCATAATGAGACAGTATGGAATCGAGGTCGTGTCTATTCCAGGCATCTATCCAGTCCTTCGCTATACGCGCGGTTTTTTCGGGTGAAATCATATTTTTAGGTCCTGGAAACGATTTTACCCGAAGGCCGGTGTCGATAGGGGTTCGCCTTGACCCCGACCCGGGCTGCGTCCGGCCTCTAGAGCTTGGCCTCTATCTTGCTGAGTATATAGCGGGAAAGGCTTTCATCGCCGAACGTGCCGATCCTGATAGATATGTCGGTGAGGTTGTCGGTGACTCTCTTGAGCTGTATCTTCACGGTCTTGTTATCGGCGGTTTTCGCTTCGAGCTCCGCCGAGACGTTGTCCTTTATCTTATTGACGACCAGAAACTGGAGTCCGTCTATCGCGGCGACCGTCGCTTGCCATGTCTTGTTCAGAGTCGCTTCTTCAGTGGCCTTCAATTCGCCTTTTATATACGCTACCGTACCTGCTCCGGCGGCGGCGGCCCCGCCTACGGCGGCGGCGGCCAGGCATCCTGTCAATATGAACGGGCATGCTGCCAACAGTACCAGGATCATGAGCTTCTGCTTTTTCATAACGGTGATTCCTCCGGACTTTATGGTCTTTTACGGCTTCACGATTCGTAAGTCATTCAATTATATACGGTGAGAGTCGATTTTCGCAACAGGAATATTGATATCGCGATTATTGCTCCCGTCGTATCCGGGACCGTTCAAGAAACAGTACCGTGATATACCCCATCGCCTGAACCCGCATCTCAATCGACTTTGCGGAGTTATTGAATTATTACTCCCGCATTATTAGAATTGTTATATCGCCGGGTCATATATGGGATCTGTTTACGATGGGTCATAAAACTATGAGGGGCTGTTCCCGCAATCCGGGACGTTCTGAGCCCTTTAAAGCGCTCAATCGTATATTCATGGAAGAGATCGATACGGTTACCGGAGATATTCGCAACGCCCGGGCAGTGCCAGCCTGGGGTTTCGCGGGCCTGATTTCTTCCGCACGGATACCGGTTACGCGGAGTAAGATGCTGTATGTGCAGTGAAACCCGAACATGCCACCGATAAGCGAAGACTACCTAATCCCGATTGTTATTGGCGTGAGCAGCCGGAAAGGCGATATTGCCGAAGAGGAGAGCATCTCGGGTCTTATAATCTCCGAGATGGTCCGGCTCCGCAATACTTTTCCCAACTCACCGTTCGTCGTTATATCCTCTCTCGCCGAGAGCGAGGAGCGTCTGACGGCGAGGCTTGCGATTGAGCACCTAAACGCGAGACTTATTGCGATACTCCCTATGCCGCTCGGGCGCTATGAAAATGCGCTCGCGGACGATGAAAACGGGGAGGATTTCAGGCGGGTTCTCGGACAGGCCGAGTCATCTATAGACATCTCGTCCCAAATTAGATCACGACTTGGAGGGGAGAGAGACGGCTTAATAGGGGATCAGGCGTTGACCGAGAGATTCGCCGCCGCCTTTATTGCCGAACACAGCGAAATCCTTTTTGCGATATGTGCCGATGACGATATGGAAGAGCCTGATACGACTGCGCAGATAATAAAGTGGATACGCGAAGGCAGCATAACGCGGGAATACTCTCTCAGGGAGAATAAGACCGGTCTCGATAATATGGACAAGAGCATGATTATAACGATAAATCCGCAGACCCGCCGGAGCAGGGCGGAATCCGTTCCTTACGAGGAAGATTCCTCGGCAGAGCTCAACGTCTCCGGAAGGCAATTCGGAATTCCGAGCGCCGTGCTCAGGGCCGCCTCCCGGAAATTTTTCAGCCTTGTTCAATCGGTGAGCAATACCCTCGATAATCTATATGACCGTTTTTTTAAGCGCGCCGGAGCGGATACCGGGGACAGATATGAACACACGCCCTTCATAGGCATCGTCGAGAGGATCGAGGGTTTTAATCTCGATATAAAAAATTATCTCGACGATCACGGTGATAAAGAGCTCGTTAAATCCATGAAGTATTTGTTACAGGACGAGTATGATAACGAGCTCATATCGGGGGATGAGACGCTCGGGAAAATTATGCGCCTTTACTCCGGGGCGGACGTTTTATCGCAGTTCTATCAAAAAAAAACCGCGAGACTCGTCAACTGGATATACGTACTATTTTTTATAGCCGTCGTACTGTACGGGCTGATCGATATGAGTTCTTATCTGGTTCTGTTTTACATCGGTCTCATCCCCGCAATAGCGCTCCTGGTGAAAAAGACCTCGAGGGAAAGGATAGAGGACCGCTTCCTCGACTACAGGGCGCTCGCGGAGGGCCTCAGGGTCCAGTTTTTTTGGACGCTCTCCGGGATAAACGAGAACGTATCCTCGCATTACCTGAGTAAATATGAGGGTTTGCTGACATGGATAAGAAAGGCCGTGAGAAGCGTCGAGATCATGACATTGAGAGCCGGCGGCGCTAAACCGGTACGGCAGAATGCTCAATTCCTGGATATTACCAAAAGGCTCTGGATTGAATCTCAGCTCGATTATTTCAGGTCAAAAAAAAGACCGCTCCTGGCCATGTCCCGGCAGTTCGGCAATATCACTTTCCTGTCCTTTGTGTTTACTCTCCTGATCGCTCTCGTGTATGGAGTGTACGTAGTGATCGCGGGGGTCGGTAACAACAATGCTATAAATGATTTTCAGATTCTTTTAGGAGCCATTGCCGCCGTGGGTGTTGCCGCCCAGGCGTATAAAAGCAAGAGGGCTTATGACGAGCTTGAGAGGAGATACAGCCTGGCCCAGCAAACTTATGCTTCCGCGAGGAGAGAGCTGGAAATAGGGAAAGTGCCTGCAGAGAGGGTTCTCGTCGCGGTCGGCAGGGAAGCGCTTCTTGAGAACAGCGACTGGCTCTGGACTCACAGGAATGTGCCTATAGAGGTGCCCAAAGGATAAAATGCTATGAACGCCGGCATGAAATTGAAATCTCCCCCGAAAGCCCGCCTCGCAGTCAGGGTCGGCGTCACGGGTCACCGTCCCGCCGGACTCGAGAATGCGGACACCGGGATGCTGGGGACGCGCATCAATGAAGTCCTGAGACATATAAGTGGAGTCGCGAACGAGGTAAAGTCGTCTTCCGAGTCCCTCTATGCCGACGGCGGACCCCCTGCGCTGAGGGTAATATCTCCTCTCGCAGAGGGGGCCGACATGCTTGTCGCCGAGGAGGCGCTTAAGGAAGGATATGAGCTTCAGTGTGCGCTTCCTTTCAGCCGTTATGAATATGAAAAGGATTTTGCGGACGGCGCGTCAATCGAGAACTACAGGGCGATGCTCGCCAAAGCCACCTCCGTATTTGAGCTCGACGGTTCGAGATCGACGCCCGAGGCCGAGAACGAGTCCTATCAGGCCGTAGGACGCATGGTGCTCGCACAGAGCGACGTGCTGATCGCTATATGGGACGGGGAGGACGCGAAAGGGAAGGGGGGTACGGGTCAGGTGGTGAAGGAAGCGCTCATTAACGAAATACCAGTGGTCTGGATAAACTCCGCGGCCCCGCACGATATGAGCGTCCTTATGGGCGGAGAATACGAAGGGTTTAGAAAAGTGGGCGTGCGCGAGCTCGAGCTGCGGCTGAAGAGGGTTTTAAAACACCTGTCCCCCCGGAGACCCGACCTCAGCAGGACGTATTTTCAGGAAAGACAGCCTTCCTGGACTTGGGGATTCCTATTTGAAACTTTCTGCGATGTATTCGCGGGAGAACGGATAGATACGGGGGGCGCGAGCGTCAGGAATTTCGATGAAGCGACAATAGAAGAATGGCGGATGAAATGGGATTCGTGTCCTGACTTTCCGCTTTCCGTGAAGGAGCAGATAAACGAAAAATTCCTTACGCATTATACCTGGGCCGACAAGCTCGCGAATTACTATTCAAATATTTACAGGAGCTCCTTTCTGGCTAACTACCTGCTGGCCGGGCTGGCGGTCTTTTTCGCGCTGCTTCCGACTGTAACGAGATTTGAGGACCTGTGGATATCATGCGAGCTCGCTCTGATCCTGCTGATAATAATGATCACCGTCATCGGGAATATAAAACGATGGCACGAGAGGTGGATCGATTACAGGCTCCTGTCCGAACAGCTGAGACAGCTCAGATTTCTTGCACCGCTCGGTCTGACGACGCCGGCGTTCAGGGTGCCGGCCCACGATACGTACGGAGACCCCAGGAACTCCTGGGTGAACTGGCACTTCAGGGCGGTGGTTCGGGAGGCCGGATTGGTGGAAGCGAAGATAGACGCCGGATACCTCGGATCATACAGGGCCTTTTTGTCGGAGCAGGAGATCACCGGGCAGATTAATTATCACAAGCGCAACTCTCCCCGTTTCCACAGGATCCATGACACACTGCATATCATCGGCTCCGCGCTATTCGTGCTCACGGTTATAGCATGCCTTTCCCATCTGTATTTTCACAAGGACTGGCTCACGATCTGCGCCGCTATTTTCCCCGCATTGGGAGCGGCATTCTATAGCATCAGGACACAGGGGGAATTCGAGCTCATAGCGAAGAGGTCGGATGCCATGAGCGCACATCTGGAGAATCTGAGGAACGAGCTCGATAAGGCGGACTTCGTTCCCTCCTACCGGCTTCTCGGCTTCATCGCTGAAAATACGGCGGAGATTATGACCTCTGAAAACCTGGACTGGAGAATAGTTTTTCAATCCAAGCGTTTGGTGTTGCCTGGGTAGTCAATCACAGCTATAATCCTCAAGAATTTCGTCTGGAGGAGAGGGGAAAAATACATGGCTCACGATGTTTTTATCAGTCACTCGGCGAAAGACAAACCCGTTGCGGACGCAGTATGCGCGACTCTGGAAAAAGGCGGCGTCAGATGCTGGATTGCCCCCAGGGACATAGTGCCCGGCACGCAGTGGGGCGAGGCGATTATCGACGCCATAAGCTCAAGCCGGGTGATGGTCCTCGTGTTCTCGTCCAACGCCAATGAGTCCCAGCAAATAATCAGGGAAGTCGAGCGTGCGGTAAGCAAAGGCATACCGGTCATTCCGTTCAGGGTGGAGGACGTCGATCCCAATAAATCCCTCGAATACTTTATAAGCGCTCCGCATTGGCTCGACGCTCTAACCCCGCCGCTCGAAAAACACCTTGCACAGCTGCTGTCGACTATCAAGCTCCTGCTTTCGAGAATGGGAGCGCGCGTCGAGTCCGAAGCCGATGATAATGCCGCCGGGATAAGCGGGGCGTCCCAATCCGGTTCGGCAAAAGCCGATCAGGGACCGGATCAGCGTATGGAAACCATAAGGCCGCTCGAAAAGAAGGATTATTCCGGCGGAAGGTCTTTCCTCGGCGATAAAAAGAAACTCGGGGGTTTAATTGCTGTAGTAGTGGTTTTAGGACTGGCCGGTTATCTGATTTTCGGCGGTGGGGGTAAGGACGGAGAGAAGAACGATCAACCCCATAAGATAATCGGCGATGACAAAGATTACCGGCCCCCCGTATATACTCCGTCCCCACCCGGTCCATACGACAACGAAGGGAACTGGGGATCTATAGCTGTTTCGCCGAGCGGCGGATATGGATTTTCGACGAACATGCCCTCGAAACAGGCGGCCGAGAAAGACGCCGTCGAAAGGTGCAGCCAGTTCAATACGGGCTGTGAGATTAAAGTCTCGTTTAACACCTGCGCTGTTTATGCCACGGCCCCGGACGGGGCCTTCGGGTGGGCGACGAACTCGACCGTCGATCTGGCGAGAAACAACGCGGTCAGCGAATGTCACAAGTATACCAACGACGTATGCTCTTCGTTCATAGAGTTATGCTCGGACGGAAGCACAAAGCGGGTGAACGTATGGGCGGCGATAGCCACGGCCGACAACGGGCAATACGGCACGGCATGGAACTATCCCACGCGGGTTCAGGCGGAAAAGGCGGCGGTCGATGAGTGCGTGAAGTACGGGCCTAACTGTCAGATGAGGATTTCGTTTACAGACTGCGGCGCCGTAGCCAGGAGTGAGGACGGCGCTCTCGGATGGGGCTATTATGCCGACATGGACGAGGCTGTAAAGGCGGCGAAGGACGAGTGCGGCAACCGGAGCAAAAAACCCTGCAGCATCCTCACCCAGCTCTGTGCCGACGGAAGCAATTTGAAGTAGGGCGGCGCGGGTGGTGCATTGGATTCCCGTACTAATTCGCAGGCACCGCTTGCATAACGACTTCGGGTGAATTGCGCCCGTTCTCGAACCCATCGTATCTGACCCACCTGTGAGGGGGAGCAACCGTGAACCAGAAGTACGTCTTCGGGAAAAACACCTTGAATACGTTGAGGGCGCCCAGCTTGGGGACAAGCTCGACTTTGTAACATTCGACCTCCCCGCCCGCTGTCTTTATTGTCTCAACGCCCTTTTGTTTGAACTCGACATTGTAGAGTTCGGGCTCGTTGGTCAGGAACTGAGCCTTCACCGTGTCGTCGGTGCCGAAAGGGAGCGAGCGGAGGGCGAGGGCGAGCCCTTCGACGATCAGAACGTCACTGTCGGTCTCGTAAGTTTTGCTGACGGACCCATTGCTTTCATAATCCTCTCTTATGAACGACGCGGCTCCGGTCTTTTCATCAACAGTCGTTCTGTCAGTCATGACCAGCTTGCCCTGCAAATCTCTAACCTCGGTTGATGATACGACCGGAGTAAATGAGTCGCCCGATTTCCATTCGGATACGGACTCCCATCTCATCTCCCTCGTAAAAGGGTTTTTGATTCCCTGCCCGCGCACTACGGTTTTTATTCTGGTTTCCCCGTTCTCGATGATTTCTTCACTCGTCCAGTCCGCTTTCCATCTGGTTCCCCCTTCCTTGTCGGAGACGACAAAGGAGCCCTCCTCTTTTTTGCTCATGGGGGGCGTGCTCATCGGATGCGCGGGAATCGGGATAAGCAGAACGACGAATAAGATGAATATTAGATTACGAGAAATATTTTTTTTATCCGTGCGGACATCTCCGCGGCCGCGTAGGGATCGGGTCATAGCTATTCTCATGTATAGAAGTTAATACTATATCTCAAGTTTTACTATCCGTTTAGAGATGCTATGATGTCAATTCAACTCATTGCCTGTAACAAAGCGTTTCCGCGGCAATATTGGAGCGATAGTTGAAAAAGTTTTTTAGAGACCATTACCTCATCACGGGAATAATCGCGGGCGTGATACTCGGCGGGCTCGTGGGATCGTTTTATCCGGAGGCGGGCGTAAGGGTCGGGTTTCTCGGCAAACTTTTTATAAATGCTTTAAAAATGATAGTGCTGCCGCTGATACTGGTCTCGATAACGCTTAGTATCATGAAGGTCGAAAGATTGGGGTCGCTTGGTTTTAAGACCTTCATCTACTTTATTTCGACTACCGCCATCGCCGTTACGCTGGGCATAGTTCTCGTGATTCTAATACACCCGGGCTCGGGGGGAGCCGTTGTCACGGGTGAGATACCTGAAATAATAAAGGGGAAGGAGAATATGAGCATCGTCGAGGTGCTCTTGTTGGAATTCGTCTCTCCCAACCTCTTCAAATCGGCTGCGGAATTCGACATACTCCCGCTCATTGTCGCATCAATTTTATTCGGCGCTGCTTTTGCGGCTCTCGGGAGGGAGAACAAGCCGATCGTCGAATTGTTCTCCCTGCTCGATAAGGCCGTGATGAAGATAGTTCACTGGATAATGATATTCACTCCGCTCGGCATTTTCGGCCTGATCGCCGAGCGCATCGGGACGGCCGGGGGCGGGGGCCATGTGATCGCGCTCGCGGCCGAGCTCGGCAGGTATTTTCTGTGCGTGGTGCTGGGGCTTTTTATACACGGGTTTATTATTTTGCCTGCGATACTCTTTGTGCTTTCCGGACGAAACCCGCTCGAGTACGTCTCGCATCTGGGTAAGGCGCTCCTGACCGCTTTTTCGACGGCTTCTTCGTCCGCGACGCTGCCTCTCACAATGGAAGGCGTCATCGAGGAGGCCGGTGTAAGCCCGAAGGTAGGCAGGTTCGTGCTCCCGCTGGGAGCCACGGTCAACATGGACGGTACCGCGCTCTATGAAGCGGTGGCCGCGATATTCATAGCCCAGAGCTACGGGATAGAATTGGGCATACCGCAGATGATCATAGTGTTCTTTACCGCGACGCTCGCGTCCATAGGCGCCGCCGGCATACCGGAGGCGGGGCTCGTGACCATGGTGCTCGTGCTCAAGTCAGTCGGTCTTCCTATAGAGGGAATAGGCATCATCCTTGCGATCGACTGGCTGCTCGACCGCTTCAGAACGACGGTCAACGTCTGGGGGGACTGTGTCGGAGCGGCGGTTATAGACAAATACGAAAGCGGAGTCCGGGGTAAAGTGTGAGGAGGGGTTATGTTGTATATGCGCCGGAGGTATTGCGCTTGGGGGCAGTCACAGATTCTTTGACTCAAATGTATTGCAGGATTCTATATCTCCCGAATCGAGGCCCCTTTTAAACCATGTGACCCTCTGTTTCGAGCTCCCGTGCGTGAATGAATCGGGCGTTACACGGCCCCGGGTTTCCATCTGAAGCCGGTCGTCCCCTATGCTGCTCGCCGCGTTCAGGCCCTCCTCTACGTCGCCGTGCTCGAGTATGCTGCGGGCCCTGTCGGCGTTATGAGCCCATACTCCCGCGAAACAATCCGCCTGAAGCTCCTGCATGACGGAGAGCCTGTTCGCCCCGGCCTCTCCGAGCTTTCTTTGAGCGTTCCGCACCTGCTCGGAGATCCCGAGCAGGTTCTGCACGTGGTGTCCCACCTCATGCGCAATGACGTATGCCTGGGCGAAATCGCCGGGGGCGCCGAACCTTTCCCTGAGGTCTCTGTAGAAGTCGAGGTCTATATATACCTTCTGGTCTGCCGGGCAGTAAAACGGACCCACGGCGGATTGAGCGAAACCGCACGCGGATTCGACCGCCCCGGAGAATAATACTAGCCTGGGCTCGCGGTACCTGGCGTTGTTGCCGGCGAACAATTCACTCCATGTGTCCTCCGTATCGGCCAGGACTACGGAGACAAAATCGGCGAGTTTCCTGTCTTCCTCGGAAAGAGCAGCCCGTTCGTAGCTCGAAGTCGGATCGACCTGCGTGGATGTGATATCGTTTAAGAGCTTTACCGGGTCGGCGCCGAGAAGTATTGCGATTATAATTATTACCAGGAGACCTATCCCACCGCCGGCTGCTCTTCCCGGGAGACTCACCCCCCTCCTGTCCTCTACATTCGTGCTCCTTCTGCCCATCCTCCAGCGCATTCGTCTATCTCGCCTCCTGATTCAGCTTCCAAAAAGTAACATATAAAAGCACATGCATCTAGAAATACTTTAAGCGGATATTCATTTTACTCCGGAACGTGTAATATGGTGGTTCAAATGGGCGGCAAGGCACTTTTCTCCTGGAGCGGCGGCAAGGACAGCGCGCTCGCTCTCTACGAAGTCCTCGGGGACCGCGGTTACGATATCGTGTCCCTCCTCACGACCGTTACCGGGGGATACGACAGGGTCAGTATGCACGGAGTAAGGAACGCTCTCCTCGAAAAGCAGGCTGATTCGCTTGGGCTCCGTCTCGAAAAGGTGATAATCCCGCGGGACGCTTCGAATGAAGAGTACGAGCGCTCTCTCGAGACGGCGGTCCTGAAATACAGAAAATCGGGCGTGAGTACAGTGATTTACGGAGACATATTCCTCGAGGAAATAAGGAAATACAGGGAGGAGCAATTGGGGAATTTGGGGCTCGGGTGCGTGTTCCCGATCTGGGGCAGGGAATCTCTAACGCTCGCCCGGACCTTCATTGAAGCGGGTTTCAAAGCCGTCGTCGTATGCGTCGATTCGACTTTACTCGACGGAGGATTCGCGGGGAGGGAATTCGACTACGATTTCTTGTCCGATCTTCCGCCTGAAATTGATAGGTGCGGGGAAAACGGGGAGTTCCATACCTTCGTTTATGACGGGCCCATATTCAGGGAGAGGGTGGAGTTTAAAAGGGGAGAGGTGGTATTGAGGGACGGGCGTTTTTATTATTGCGACCTCCTGCCCGGGTGACCGGGGGAAGCTTGCCCGCGATAACTCTCCCTGCGGAGCGCCCTCAGACTTCGATGACGATTTTATGAGAATGCCCTTTTAATTTCTTAAGGAACTTCTCGTTAAGCATCGATTCGGGCATGTTCCTCAAGATTATCGTTGAATTAAACATTTTGGCCGTTTCAATGACGTCTTCAATATGGTTCTCGTACTCCCGGGCGTCTATCGAAACATTGAAGCCTATATGCATGAGCTCAAGAGCGCTTAATGAATCTGATTTTTTTGGCATCCTGGCATCTCCGTTTTTTGTATTAATGATGAATTAGAATTTAAAAAAGGAAAGACCGCGCTATAAAATAGTCAGGCGGGACCAAAATGAAAAGAATCCCCGAGCCCGAGCTCATGGAGGACCCGGAGCAGGTGCTTGCATACGCAAGGGCGGATTTCGAGAAACCTCATTCACTCTTCGTTAGGCTGCTTGGAGAACGCTGCCCCTTACCCCGCGGCGCTGGTGCGGTTCTCGACATGGGATGCGGCGCGGGCGATATAACGTTCAGAGTTGCGCGGGCGCTCGACGGCTCAAATATAGACGCGATCGACGGCTCGGCAGTGATGTTGAATTATGCGAAAGAGTCGCTCGAAAACGAGCTTGAGCTTCACGGCCGGATTCACTTTATACACGGAAGGATAGAGGACTACGTGCCGGGCAAAATTTACGACCTTGTCATGAGCAACAGCCTCCTCCACCATATTCCCGACCCTGCTGTCTTCTGGCGTGCGTTAAAGAGGTTCTCGGCTTCCGGGACCCGGGTCTTCGTCATGGATTTAATGCGGCCCGGGACAGCCGAAGAAGCCCGGAGAATCGTAGAGGCTCATTCACCGGACGAGCCCGACATCTTGAAAAGGGATTTCTATCATTCCCTCCTCGCGGCTTATGAGCCGGGTGAAGTAAAGCTGCAATTGGAATCGGCCGGTCTCGGGGAGCTGGAGATCGGGCAGGTAAGCGACAGGCATCTGATTGTATGGGGGAGGCGTGATTAGGGCCGGGGCAGGAGCGGGAGTCACTGCTCGACCGCAACGCGCTTTCCCGTAAACGTATCCGAAATCACGTTCTCCGGTACCGATTCGGGGTCAAGCGGGTCAACGCCCGGATCGAAGAACGACACGGTGAACTCACCTTCCATATCCAGGCAGTCCTTGTCCGTGAACCTTATCCCCGCATTTATCTTTGCGATGCTCGCGAGGCTGTTTTGACCGTCAAATGAAAAATCGAGGGAGGTTGCCGACGCTTCGAGCTTTCCGGTCCTGATCCATGCCCCCTGGGCGCTGCTGAAGTTAAGGGAGGGCTGAGCCGAGCTGGTTATTAGAATTATGCCCCTCGCGTCCAGGCTCCATATGCTCTTCGTCCCGCTACCCTCCTCGACAAGGTAAGTCCCGATGAAACACTTCGGATATTTATCGCTTCCGCCGGCCCGCGCCTCGGCTGAGGAGAAGGATACTGCGAGCAAGAATGAAGAGAAGATACAAAACAGATACGCATACGATTTACAACTCCTGAATAAACTCAGGTTACTCATGATTTCCTCCATTCATTATGCGGCGTTCGAATATCTCTGCCGGTTTTCCGGCATCATATATTCGGGTAAATCTACACCAATTATAGGCCGCGAGTGAAATGTCCCGCTGCCAACGCGGTCCGGTTGAAAAACCCCCGCGCTCGTCTACTATATCTCGGAGCATACCCGGGAAGTCACGGCCAAATTACACAGGAGGGCATAAATGGGAAATGATTCGGTCAAGGAATCGGTCGAGGTATCGAATTCGGAGCTTGTCTTCCCGACGCATACGAACCACTACGGTACGATATTCGGGGGAAGGGTGCTCGAGCTGATGGATATGACGGGCGCGATGGCGGCGATGCGTTTCGCGGGCGAGGACACGGTCACCGCGTCTATCGAAGCCGTCGATTTCAAGAAGCCCGTCAAAGTCGGGGACATCATGGAGGTCAAGGCGAGGGTAATTTACACCGCGCATACGTCTATGGTCGTGAAGGTGGACGTTTACAAAGTCGGAAAGTTCAGCCCCGGAGTCGAGTTCACGTGCAGGGGATATCTTGTCTTCGTCGCCGTGGACGCTGAGGGAAAGCCCATACCGGTGCCCGCGCTCAAAGTCCTCACCGAAGAGGACAAGAAATACTGGAGGATCGGGGAAAGCGTGAAAAACAGGTCCAGGGAAAGGCGGCAAAACGAGGAGGACTAAATCCGTCCCCCTCATTTTGCAGTGAAGGCTTCCATTAATCCATTTTCATTATTGGCATTGACATCCGCGCTACTCGGGCATCTGCGATTCCATCTTCTGACAGGTCGTTTTCGCCTCGCTGCCCGCTCCCTTCTCGCAGCTGTACGTGTCGCCCTGGCAGAGAGCCATCCAGTTCTCGCTTCCGTCGGTATTTATCTTATGCTCTACTACCTCTATCATGTCGGGCTCGCACGGTATCTGAACCGCGGACTGCTGCTGCAGCGGATCGATCACAGCCGGGTTGCCGCAGGAAAAGATTGTGAAGAGTACAGCCGGTATGAGTAAATATCTTTTCATTTCATCTCCGCCAAAAAATATATTTCTTATGCCCGCACGGTTATTCTTGCCGGCTTCGTTTATCATAATAAGCCAGAATGGGTAAATTTTCAATTTGGGAATCGAGGTGCGGGAAATGAAAGCGATTGTGCTCAGGAAAAACGGCGGCCCGGATGTTCTTAAAACGGAGGAGGTCAAAGAACCCCGGCCGGGGGAGGGGGAGGTCAGGGTTGCGGTCCGCTTTGCGGGTATTAATTATGCCGAGATACTATCGAGGAAGGGGATTTACGGGTGGGCGCCTAAAAAACCGTATATACCGGGGATGGAATGTTCGGGCGTGATAGAGGAGGCGGGCGGGGGGGTGTCCCGGGCGAGGATCGGAGAGAGGGTGATGGTCGGGGCGAAGTACGGGTGTTATGCCGAATACGTCGTCGTCCCCGATACCAATGCCGTCCCGGCGATAGACGGGTACACGTACGAGGAGGCAGCCTCGTTCCTCGTGAACTATATGACCGCCTGGGTCGCGTTATTCAAAATGGCGAGGGTCGGCGCTGGGGAAAAGGTGCTGGTCACGGCGGCCGCCGGGGGCGTGGGGACAGCGGCGATACAGTTGGCGTCACACGCGGGGTGCCGGGTTTACGGCATGGCCGGGAGCCCCGAAAAGAAGGAACTAATTTTATCTCTCGGAGCGGCGGGGGCGTTTAACTACCGTGACCCGGACTGTTTTAAAGACCTGATCGGCGTTACCGGCGGAGTGGATGCGGCGATCGAGATGGTCGGCGGGGACATTTTCAAGAAGAGCATGAATTCTCTCAACCCGTTCGGAAGGGTGGTAGTCACGGGGTTCGCGAGCCTCGACCTCAACAAATGGAGTCCCGCGTCCTGGCTCAGGACCTGGAAAGATATACCGAGGGCGGACGTCGGTGAGATGGCCCGGAGGTCCGTCTCCGTAATGTCATCCCACCTGGGCTACCTTCTCGACCGGGAACCCGGGAAAATGGTTGAGCTCTATGAGGAGCTCAGGGGATTTGCGGTAGAGCACGGCATAAGGCCCGTCGTTAACAGGGTATTCGGGCTCGAGGAGGCCCGGCGGGCTCATGAATACATCGAATCGAGGATGAGCACAGGTAAGGTGCTTCTTAGAATTTAAACGACAGCTGCGAGAGGCACTGTCGTCTTTAAATGTATATAACCTCCCCCACGAAACGGACCGGCCTAAGCCATTTCTTCCTTGCTCGATACGAGCCTGTCGAGAATCTCCCTCTGAATGCCCTCTATCTCTTCTCTCGCCGCTTTGATTTCATCCGTGGGTTTTCCCCTCTCCGTGCATTCCTCGACCAGGTCCTCGAGCTTCGCGCCGATGTGTTTTAATTTTGTCTGGGCTTCGATGTTGGCCTTGATAAGCATTTCTTCGCTCTCCCATTCCCGCCTGGAATAAGTATCAAGCTCTTTTGCCTGAATGAGCAGCTCTCTCAGGCTGTCTCTCCACCCGTGGAGGGATTGATGGATGACTGACTGGATTTCGGCTTTTTCTCCGGGGTCTCTCCATAATATATTTTCAAGAAAACGGAGGTCGTCCTCCGTGACCTCGCTCCTCCCTTCAAGGTACGCCCTCGATTTAAGAAGAGAGACGGATTGTTTATATCTCCTGTCGGAAGGCACGACGCCCTTTTTCCCGAGCTCTTTTCTGATCCGCGATATCAGCTTCAAAATGTTGGCGGGGAGCTTTACTTTCTCCGTTTCGGTCCTGCAGTGATCGAGCTCCTCGTATGTAATTATCCCTTCTTCGGATATTTCGTTCTCCGTGTTCAGCATCTTAAGAAATCTAAAGTCTTCTTTTATATAGTCCACCACGTATCTCAGCAAGAACCTGTCATAAAGGGCTTCGAGGTCGTCTTCCTCCGAAGGCAGCTCGTTGCTTGCGCCGAAAAGAGAAATGAGAGGGATCCTGACTTTTTCGGTCCCGTTATAAAAAACTCTCTCGTTCATGATCGTGAGCAGAGTGTTGAGTATCGAGGAACTGGCTTTGAATACCTCGTCGAGGAAGGCGATGTGCGCTTCGGGCAGCTTGCCGGAAGTGACCCTCCTGTATTCATCGTTCTCGAGGCCCCTCAGGCTTACGGCGCCGAACAACTCCTCGGGCGTCGTGAACTTGGTGAGAAGCCACTGAAAATAACGGGCCCCGCTGATCTTGCGGCAGATTTCATTCGCCAGCTGGGATTTGGCGGTCCCCGGCGGACCGATTAGAAGGATGTGGCTTCCCGTAAGGAGAGCGCAGAACGCGCCGTCTATGACGTCGTCCCTTTCGAAGTAGCGCGTTTTTAGATCGCTCCTTAATTTCCTTATTTTTTCTAGAGTTCTTTCCATGTCACAATGTCCACTATCATTTCATTATCTTGCTTGGTTTTCTTAAGGACGGCTTCGATGATCCTTTTCGTGGGACTCTCCTCTCCCAGGCTGCCCACCGATTTGACCGAGAAGATTTCACTTTCCCCGCTGCCGAGGGTGACACCGACGAGACCGGCGCTGATCGCCGAAGTCGAGTCCACGTTCTTCGCGATCTCCCTGGCCTTTTGCTGGTTTATGACCGGCGTGTCCTTCCTGGCCGCTATTATTTGGTCGGCGATCTGTTCCGCTACATCGTCGTCCACCTCCTCAGGAGGATTTCCCTGCCCTGCGATTGCGGGAACCGACGAGCCTTTAACGGCTGCCATAAGCACCTTCTTGGAGGCGGTGCTGAAGTTTATTTTCTTGTCGTGCGGATAGACCGTTACGTAGTCCTTTATCTGGTTGTAAAATTCGGCGTCCATGCCGTCGATCATCCTGATTTCCTCGAGCGTATCCAGAGGACCGTCTTTAATTTTGTAAGGATTCTCGAGGCTCGAATAAAAAGCCCCGTTCGCTCCATTAGAGTCCTGATCGTTGTCAGCGCCTTCGAGCGGAGCGTCAAGCCAGTTAATCAGGCTCGCAATGAACCTCGCTGATTTGTTGTCGTCGACTTCGAGGTACCTGAAAAGCTCGTTCAGCTCCGTCAGGACCTGCTGATCTACTTTATTCGTGGAACGGCCCACCAGCGAATTCAGGTTGATCTTGGACCGCTCGTCCGTGACGATGACGGACACATTCCCTTCACCGACTGGGAAAAAGGGTACGTTGAGTGACCAGAAGCCGTCTGAATTCCCTGTTTGCCCGCCGTATGCCGCGGTGATCTGCGTAAGCTCTTCGAGCGGTCCTTCTTTAAGCGCTCCCGCCGCCACTTGCACTCCGGATTTGGCTATGTAACGGGCTTTGATTTCATCCCGAGTATTCGAGGATATCTCGGTATCAATCTGAGTGAAATAAATAAGGTCCGTGACGAGTATCATCAGTGTCGCTATGATTATAATCACGATAACCAGGACTATCCCTTTTTCGTGATCTCTATCCCTTGACGAATTGTTAAGCTGATTTCCGTTTTTCATTGTCTAAAGACTTTGTTCCCGTTCATTTTGATTGACAGCTTACACATATTAATTCATGATCGGTATCATCACCAGGGTGCTGAATTGAACATCCTCGCCCCTTGGATTCCTCAATGCCACATTTACGCTGACAGCGACCGGCAGCGACAAGGTATCATTCGAATTCCATTCGGTCAGGTATTCTCCGGTTTCGCCGCTCTCCGGGTTTTTTGCAAGATAAGTCAGGTTGAAACCCGAAACTCGTTCCGATAAAGCGTATTGAGTGCCTCCTGTCTCGGATTCCATGGTCGGGTTATCCCTTCTCATGAGCGCAAACAGGTCGGAATCCTCTATAGGCTCTAGAAAATAGCTTATCTGGGTTTGGTCCGATTCTCTCGCATCCTGAGTAGGGGCGTGCGATAACGAATTGAAGATCAATCGACTCTTGTCTCCCTCTTTAACCCCGTAAAAAAAGGGGGTTGTAACATTCGTCTGCCCGGAGTTAACCAGTCCGCGGGGAAACGCGTCCGCGAGGTCCCCTGTGATTTTCGACATTACTACCCTGGCCTCGTGATACAGCTCGAGCTCTTCCTCGATCCTCGCCTTCGCTTTGTTTATCTGGAAAAATGAGGCGTAAAGCACGGTGAGCACGATGGACCCGATAAACACGGCGAGCAGCACCTCTATAAGGGTGAAGCCGTCATTTGTAGTTCGAAATCGCAGTTGCAACTTTAAACTCCCTGTGTCCTTCATCCCATGAGACGGTCAATATGACTATCCTTATCTCGGTGCCGAGCTGCTCGATATTATACGGTTGAACCGACAGATACCATTTGAACTCGGGACTCTCCTCGAAAACCCCATTCCGGTCGCCTAAATCCGGAAACCCCTCTATCTCTATCTCTCCCATCTTCCTCTGGGCGAGGAATGAAGCGATCGTAAGGTTCTTCGATTGAGAGGCGAGGATGAGGTTTTTGTTCACCGCTCCGAGTAATATGGCTAAGGACGAACCTATTATCGCGACGGCAATGATCACTTCCAGAAGTGTAAACCCGGTTTTCCGCGTTCGCACGCCGGATCTGAGCCGCACCGCTTCCGCGCGGAACTCGTTTTGGGCCGGGATCAATTTATTCATTCCTCTGCGGCTCTACGTATTCGTCGTATACCTTGGTTCCGCCGGTATAAGGTTTTGTTTCAAGCGTGTAGTTGACTTCGTTGTCGGTAACCAAATGAATAACCGCCGGTTCTACAAAACCCGTGGGCAGAAACAGGATAAATTCGCCTGAATCGTCGAGCGAGCTTTTCCCCAGGGTGCGTTCGGTAATAACGTCCTTGAAATGGACTCCGGCCGGCAGCACCCGTTTCTTGTGCAGGTAATCGGTTGACACTACGTACTCGTTGTTGTTAAGCACCTCGACCCAGTATTCCCCCCTGTCGATATCGAAAACGAGCCTGTAAATATTCTTCTTGAACGCCGCTTCGTTATAAAGATATCTTATAGTTCCGCTCAGGTTCCTGGAAGCGCTCTTTATATTCATCTCCGTCCCGCTCTGGATTTTCGGCAATGCTATGAATACAAAAGCGCTGATTATCATGATAACAACCAGGAGTTCTATGAGTGAAAAGCCGTTCCTCTTCTTCATTGTATGGTACGGCTTGTGAGATCGTCCTCGGTCTGCTGTACGGCGTCCTCACCGATGGAGATGATCTCATACGTGCCGTCGCCCGTCTGGTCGGGGCCTATGTATACGAAATCGTTTTTCCAGCCGTCCTTCGGGACCTGGCCGCCTTCCAGATATCCTTCCTTGGCGTAGCAGCACGGCTCTCTGCCGCTCGTAGGCTGCTGTATCAGGGCTTGAAGACCCTGTTGCGTCTCCGGGTAATATCCGTTATCCAGCTTAAAGAGCTTAAGTGCCGACTCAAGGTTCTTTATCTGGATTTTGGTTTCTTCCTTCTTGGCTTGCCCGAACCTTCCGATCACGTTCGTGCCCACAATATATGCGAGACCGGCTATGATCAGAAGCACGACCATGATTTCGATAAGCGTGAAACCGCCTTGAGATCTCATATCTACTACCTCCTTTTATCCGATAGTTGACGTTAAATTAAATATAGGCAGGAGAACCGCGAATACAATGAACCCCATTACCGCGCCTATTATTAATATCATGACGGGCTCGAGCAGAGATGTGAGTGTGGAGACCATCGTTTCGACCTGTTGATCATAGATATCCGCCACCTTCGTGAGCATCTCTTCCATTTCCCCCGTCTGTTCCCCGACGGCTATCATTCTGGTAACAAGCGGCGGGAACACCCCGCTGTCCTTGAGGGGTTTCGCAAGACTTGTCCCCTCCCTTACATTTGACCTGACCTCTTCGAGCGTTTTGCTGTAAACCCGGTTGTCCAATACCGCTTCGCCTATCTTGAGAGCGTCGAGAAGAGGTATGCCGCTCGCGAGCAGCGTCCCCAGGGTGCGCGTGAACCTCGATATCACAACCATGGAATTTATTTTTCCGAATACGGGCAATTTCAGGGATACGCGGTCGAAAAACATCCTGCCGCGGTCCGTTTTATTAAACCTGTAAGCCACGAAAAAGAGTACCGGTAGCAAGATCAGGAGCAGCAGAATGTTATTACTAAAAAAGCCGCTCACCTTTATCAGTATAACCGTCATGACGGGTAAGGCCTTCTGGCTGTCCTCGAAAATCTTCGCGATTCTTGGTATTACATAAGTCATCGTAAAAAAGAGCACCCCGCCGCCTATGCAAAACATGAATATGGGGTATATGAGAGCGCTCTTCACCTTGGAAGTAAGGGCGGCCTGTTTTTCCAGGAAGTCCGCGAGCCTGAGCAGGACGATATCGAGCGTGCCGCTTGCTTCCCCGGCCCTCACGATATTTATGTAGAGATCGGAGAAGACCTTCCTGTGCTCGCCCAGGGCGCTGGCCAGGGAGCTGCCCTCGCTGACCCTGTCCTTTACCTGGGTTAATATCTGACCGAGCCTCGCGTCCTCCGTTTGCTCCGAAAGGGCCGTTAATGAGGCCTCGAGGGGCAGTCCCGCCGAAATGAGGGTGGAAAACTGTCTCGTCGTGATCGCCAGCTCCGCGATTTTTACGCCGCCGAAGAGAAAAAAGCCTCTCGATTTCCCTTCTTTGACCTCGTTCAGGGACGACAGGAATACCCCCTGACGCTTGAGCTTGTCCGTTGCGCCCTTCGGGGATTCCGCGTCTACTATTCCCTGGACGGTTCGTCCGGTCTCGTCTATGGCCTTATATTTGTATACGGGCATTTTTTAATTTAAATTTCATCTCGGCTGTTAAATTTGGGGTAAACCCTTTCAGACGGGCTAGATTATGCTTTCCTCTTCGGTAACCCTCATGACCTCGTCAACCGAGGTCAAGCCCCTTGCCACCTTCTCAGCCCCGTCCATTCTGAGTGAGGTCATTCCGTGCTCCATCGCCTTTCTCTTGATTTTTGTCGAATCGACCTGACTGAGAGTAAGGTTCCTAATATCGTCGTTGATAAGGAGCATTTCGAAAATCCCGGTTCTCCCGCTATAACCCATATTAAAACATTTATCGCACCCCTTGGCCCTGTAAAGGACGCCGTCGCGAAGCTGTTTCCTGTCAATGCCGATTTTTAGCAGCTCGTCGTCATAGGGCTCGTAGGGTTCTTTGCAGGAGTTGCAGAGGAACCGCAGGAGGCGCTGCGCTATTACGGCCATTAGCGAAGAAGCGACGAGGAATGGTTCTATTTCCATATCTATAAGTCTCGTTATGGCGCTCGCGGAATCGTTCGTATGGAGGGTGGAGAAAACGAGATGCCCCGTGAGGGACGCGTGTATCGCGATATCCGCGGTTTCTCTGTCCCTGATCTCGCCGACCAGGATCACGTCGGGGTCCTGACGGAGTATCGATCTGAGCCCGTTTGCGAATGTGAGGTTTACCTTGGGATTTACCTGTATCTGATTGATCCCCTGAATCTGGTATTCAACGGGGTCTTCAACTGTGATGATCTTTTTATCGGGAGAATTTATCCTCTCAAGACCTGCGTAAAGAGAGGTAGTTTTACCGCTGCCGGTGGGTCCCGTGACCAGTATGATGCCGTGAGGCCGCAGAATCAGGCCTTCGAAGATATGGAGCTTTTCTCCCGCGAGGCCGAGGTCCTCCAGAGTGAGGAGGACTGAGGACCTGTCCAGGATTCTCATTACCACGCTCTCGCCCCAGGTAGTCGGAACGGTGGATATACGGACATCTACGTCCCTTCCCGCAACCTTGACGCGGATCCTCCCGTCCTGGGGTTTTCTCTTCTCCGCTATGTCGAGCTCCGCCATAATTTTAACCCTTGAGATTATTGATGCCTGAAGCTTTTTGGGGACCGAGGTTATCTCGTGCAGTATTCCGTCTTTTCTGAACCTTACGGAAAGCTCCTTCTCGAAGCACTCGAGGTGTATATCGCTCGCTTTTTCCTTTACGGCCTGAAAAAGGAGTGAATTGACGAACCTTATAATAGGGGCTTCGTCTTCGGCCTCGAGGAGGTCTTTGGGCTCCTGGAGGTCGTATTCCGTTATGCCTGTGGAATCGTCTTCTATCCCCTCCGTCATCTCCTTGCCGCGCTCATAGACGCGGTTGATGCTTTCGAGGACAACATGGTTCAACGCCAGCACGGGTTCGATTTCGCACCCGAAGAGTGATCTAATCTCATCGAGGGCGTAAAGGTCGAGGGGGGGCGCAAGGATTATCATAACCTTCCCGTTTTTCCTCTGAAACGGAATGAGTCTGAATTTTTTCGCGAAGCTGATCGGGAGTGTTTTTACAAGCTCGGGATCTATTTCCCTTTCGGAAATTGTCAGTGTATACGGATACTCATAGAATTCGGAAAGGACCTCAAGAACTTCTTTCTCGTCGAGGACTCTCGATTTAATTAATATTTCCTCGAAGCTTTCCCCGTTTTTTGACAGCAATTCATCGATTCTGACCAGCGCGTCCGGATTTCGCTCGCTTATGATTTCCTGAATGCTTTTCATAGGAATAACTTAAAATCAGTTACTGTCCTCCTTGTTAAACCCCCTCTCCTGTAAAAGCATATTGCGTCTTTGCCTTTCTTCAAGTATCCGCCGCATATCCTCTTCATTCTCGACGATTCTCGGCGTCAGGAGTATCATAAGATTGATCTTCTGACTCTGCCTCTGCTTGTATTTAAACAGGTTGCCCAGCACTGGTATATTGCCGAGCACCGGCACCCTGTTCTGGACGACGCTCTCCCTGTCCTGCACGAGTCCGCCTATTACGATCGTCTGCCCGTTCTTCACGACGACGGAGGAGTCGGCGGTCCTGGTCGTGGTGGCGATACCGAACTGGGCGGTATTTAATCCCTGTACCGGGGCCTGTCTTATTGCCGAGACCTCCGTCAGGATGTTGAGATTCAGGAAGTCGCCCTCGCTGATCTGAGGGGTTATGGATAGTCTTATGCCTACGGGTTCACGCTGGATAGTCTGTACGGTGACGCCGCTGTCCCCGACGGTGCTCCCGGTTGGGAACGGAATGACGTCAGCCACTATAATTTCGGCGGGCTCGTTGTCCGTAGTCATGATGCTGGGCGTGGATAAAACGTTAACATCCGTAAGAGATGTCAGCGCCTGGAAAAGTGCGCTGAAGGAAGGGATAGGCGGTATCGGTCCGGAGCCGTCCGGATCCACTTCCTGACCCACTACGCCCAGGAACAAGCCGGAGAGACTGCCTAGAACGTTCACGGAGGCTTCGGGATCCGCCTGTACCCCAAGCAGGCTGGGAACACCCGGAAGCACCGTGCCGCCGAATCCGAGCGTATCGCCGTTCACCGTAAATCCTATACTCAGATTGGTCCCGAAAGATCTGATTTTGTCCAGACTTACTTCGAGAATTGCCGCTTCCACGAATACCTGCTTTCTCCTTACGTCAAGCTCCTGTATTACTTCCTTTATGGTCTCGTAGTCCCTTCTGGACCCGATAAAAATTATTGAATTCGTAGAGGGGTCCGAAGTGACCCTGAGCTCGTCGGTCTCCGCTACCGCCACAGCGCCGTTCGCCGCTCCCCTTTCAATCGTCTGCCTGGACAAGGCCGAGCTTGAGCCGGTACTGGATGACGAGTTGCCGAGTCCCTGATCGGATCCGAAAGTCGAGCTCGAGTTTCTCTGCGACCTGCCGGCTCCGAGTCCGGTTCCGCCGGTGCTCCCCCCGAACAGGCCCGCAAGCACACCCACGATCGATTCGGCGTCGGCGTTCAAGACGCGGATAACATAAATACCCTCTTCGGGCTCGGCTGTTTCCACGTCGAGTATCTCTATAACGGATTTGATTTTCTTCATGTCGTCCGGATAGGCGATTACTATTAAGGAATTCGTCCTTTCGTCCGTGATCACTTTAAAGCCCACTGCGGATGTCTCCGTTGTGGACTGGGCTGTTATCGCCGGGGCCTCGGATTTATTCTGAGATCCCGGAAGATTCCTCGTGCGGGAAGAAGACTGCCTTTGCGTCTGCTGCGTCTGTGCCGCGGGGCCCGATGACGTGGAAGACGTTCCTCCGAATATTTCAACGAGCTTGGTAGCTACCTCCGCTGCATCTGCGTTGTGTATCTTTATGAATTCGATTTCGGTCTCTACATCCAGATTCTGGATGATTTTCAGTATTCTGTTCAGGTTGTCCACGGTTTCGATTATGATGAGGGTATTCATGGCCGGGTAGACCACGATGTCCCCTTCGCGGGAAATAAGAGGCTTCAGTATATTCGCTACCTCACTCGCCTGTATGTTTTTCAGCTGAATCAGCCTCGTGATAAAACTATCGGAGGACTCTCCCTGCTGTGTGCCTACTTCTGTAGGTATGCTGGTTATTTTTACGTCTCTTTTCGGGACGATGATATTCGTTCCGTCCTTCTTCACCACCGAGAACCCGTTCAGGCTGAGGATGGTTTCAAAGAGCCGCATTGCGTTTTCTTTTTTGAATCCCCCCGGTGCGATTACGGTGATTTTCTTTCCTTTTACGGATTCGTCGAGAATGAAGTTCTGCCCCGTAATTTCGCTGATAGTCTGGATCAGGTCCTGCACATCCATTTCCGATTGCAGGTTCACTACCTCGCCGTCGGTTATCGTGACCTCGGGTTTTTCCTCCTTAGCCTTGACTTCGGTCCCCGCCGGTGTGGTTTCCTTTGTTTCAGCACCCGTATCTTGCCGCTGAAACTTCTGCATTCTTCCGGGGCCGGTTGGTTGTTGCGTATGGCGTCCCTGATTCAGCTGCCGGTGTTGCTGTTGCTTTTGCTGGATTAGCTCCTGCCTTCTTTTTTCTATCTCGGCCTGCCTGTCGGATGTTTGCTGATCGTTGGCGGTATTCTGATCCGTCGCGCCGTCATTCGAATATGAAGGGTTCTGCGTCCCGTCGCTCAGAGCCTGGGTCATGGTTTGGGAATCGCCCGGATCTCCGTATGGAGCATACGTGCCGTCACCGGCGATTTGAGGGTTTTCGGTCCCGTTCTTGGCCGGTATGTCGATAAATTCTCCGACGGACAGCTCGTCCTTGGTAAGACCGTTGAATTCTTTTAGCTCTTTGACCGATACATGAAATTTTTCCGAGATCTGAGAAAGGGTGTCGCCTTCTTGCACCTGATAACTCGTGTCATCTCTCCCCTGAGGGCTTATGCTTTCTTCGTTCCCGAGCTCTGTAGTCTGCGCGGCGTTCTCTTTGATAATCGTTTTTTCGTGATCGGTATTAACGTACACGTATAGTGTCAGCAGGAAACCCAGAATCAGAACACTGACCAGCAACCCTCTCATTATTCAGTCCTCACATTCTGCATGCGCTCTTCACTTTCTCTGTTCGAATAATCGCGTTTAATACAGCACTTAATACGACTTTCACGACAAACCCAAGCAACCGGACTGCAAGCTATTTAACAGTGTACTCATATGTGTACTGTTTACCAGCCCTGGTAAAATCGATCGTGAAATTGCTCTGTGACCGGAGTTCTTCAAATACGCTCAGGGCTTTCTCCACATCGTTTAAATCGACATTGTTGACTCGGTGGAGAGTATCTCCGTTCTTAATTCCTATCTTCCAGAATATACTATTCGACCTGATCCCAAAAAATCTAAGACCATCCTCTTGAGGTATCACGCGCGCCTGCTGTACGATGTTGGTGGGATCGCTGAGGACCTCTTCGAGCAGCTCCCTGCTGACCTCATATTCGTTCTCGCCAATTTTGTTTATGCCTTCGGTTCCCAAGGAGTCCTCATCGCTGCCTGAACCCGTTCCGGATGCATGAGCTTTTCTTGACGCCGGCGTCTCGGGACCGGCGGAAACCATTTCTTTCAGGTTTTTACATTTTATGGTTTCGCGGCCGGTTTTTTGTCGTTCTATTACCGCCCTGCAGCTCATTACCTCGATGAGCTTTACATTGTCGGAATCAATAATGTCTATTGACTCCCCGCCGCGGTACCCGCTTACCTTATTATTGTCGGGATTTTTTATGATCGCCACTGAAGCGGCATCGTGATTCATGATTGTTCCAAGGAGCTCTATATTGAGTGTCGTGTCGGGCAGGGCCTCCTGACTGCCTCCCGGAAGCGTCGCGTCTGACAGGTTCGAGATTCCGAAAACGTTTCTGGTGAGTATTATTTTATAGTAATTTACGGGGTGCTTGGGGTTTGCTTCCGGTTTGTTGCTCTTCTCGTCGGAAAGGAATCTTTGCGACGCCGCAGCACGGGGAGAGCTTATCATGCCCCCGATTTTCTGATTTACAGTCACGGCGGCTAAATAGGCCAGTACCGTTAGCAGGCATAAGTTGACTATCCAGACATATTTTTTTAAAATCGTTGCAAGCATTTAAGTAGAATAGTTAAATTTACCTAAAAAAATAAAGTTTTCTACTTTATTTGTCAAGTAAAACTTACCTTCTCGGGAAATACTCCAGATTTTGTTGCTGAACGCCGTCTCCCATTGCCTTATTGCCGAGGCTATAGCCGACCTCGTACACAGTGTATTTGAACAGAATCAAAATGCGGCAGCGTTATTAATATCAATAAACAATGGTTTTGGGATGAAATTCCCGCCTCTGAATACACTTTACTTTTTCGTTCTCCAAAAATCAATTCCGGGAACCCGGACAATCATGATGGTTAATTAACAGTTGAATTGCCTATAGCCCCTGCCACGCAGCATCCGACGAGTTCGGAAAGGAGATTGCTCTGGAATTCCTTTGTCTTCCACCCGAGTCCGTTATCGAGTATCGAAAATACCAGCACATCCCCCTGTTTTGTGAAAACGTAACCGGAAAGGGCCCTTACGTTGTTGAGATAGCCCGTCTTCGCCATTACTCTGCCCTGGACATCCGACTGCCTGAATCTCTTCTTCAGCGTTCCGTCCACGCCTGCAATCGGAAGCGAATCTATAAAGTCGGAAGCTATGACCCTGTTCGTATAAGCGTAGCTCAGTACATCGGTCAGGGTCTCGGGCGACACGCGGTTCAGCAGCGACAGGCCTGAGCCGTCAACTACCCTGAATCCGTCTTTGATGCCGATCCTGTTTAAAAATTCCGAGATTACGGACGAACCGTTTTCCCAGGACCCCGGCGCGCCTTTAAATTCAGCCGCGAGGGTTTTAATAAGGTTTTCACCTATGATATTGACGCTGTTCTTAAGGTACTCCGTGATAATCGAGGAGAGCGGGTCTGAGTAGTGCGTGAAGAAAATGGTGGCCCATTTCGGCACCTCGCCCATAACGACGGGTCCGGAAACCTTGACCCCGGCTTCCTCAAGAGCGTTCTTCAATATATTGCCGGTGAGAAGCGTTGGGTTCTGTACGGGGATTTTGAGAAGCACCGATGCTTTCGATCTGATTCTTCCGCCCACGATTATCGTCTGTTCATCTTTCCATGTCGTCGTGAGCACTCCCTGTTTTGAGCTCGTCACCGCACCATTAACGATAGCTATATTAGAACCTTCGGGCAGAATTGTTATAGTCGGCTTCTGCCCCGATTTTGAAGCCGTGACCTTCACTTCGATAGTGTTGTAGTTGAATGACAGCGCGCTTATCGGGGGGCTGTAAAAATCGTCTGTCCATTCCTCCTTCCATCCTTCCGCCCGCCTGGTCCCGCTGAAATAGGAGTCGTCGACGGTTATTCCGTCCTTTATCTCCTTTATGCCCCGTTTCTTGATTTCATATACTATGAATCCGAGGTGCGGTTCACCGAGGGTAGGGTCCCCGTAACCTTTGACATACAGGCCGCCGTGGAGTACGCCCTTTGATAATCCGCCGCCGCTGTAGAATTCGGTTTTGAACCTGTAGTCTCGTTTCAAAAGCGAGAGAGACGCGACGGAGGTGATAATTTTTTCATTCGAAGCGGGAATAAACAGATTCTGCGCATTATGCTCGTAGATCGTTTCTCCGGAAGTGAGGGACTTGACCAGGACGCCGAGTTTGCCGTTGTTCCTCGCTTCCTTGGGGAGCAGGGTTTCAATTTTCGCTGAGTACGCGGTGGCTGTGCTGGTTGCTGACGATGCTGTCGGAATTGAAGCGGCGACGAGCATGACCGCGAGCATAGGAGTTAAGTACCATCTCATAATTGGAAAAATATTTTAACACCTCCGTGATTTCATTGCAAAGAAAAAAAACAATCTTATCGGAACCGTTCCGATTAATACAGTATTTTCTTTCCGGTGGAATGAAAAAAGGCGGTCGAAAGAATACCAATTTCATTTTCCCCATTATCGGGATTAGTGGAACTTTACAGTTATGCTATCATTTTCTGTAGCCGGAAGGCGAGAGGCAGGCGAAAATTTTTCCTTGAGGAAATGAAGAGCAGACAGGGCACCAAAAAAGCATTTTTCTTCGATTTCGGCGATACGCTCGCATCGACCGATCCGCCTTTTATCTTCAGAATCGCAATGGCGATGAGGAAGGCCGGTTTCGATATTACTGATAATGAATTTGAATCCGAGTATGTCAAAGCGGACTATAAATTGTTTTTAAAACACAAGGAGAGGGGCGGAATCAGTCCGATGGAGCACCGTGAATGGTTCTTCCCGATTCTCTATGAATCGCTTTCTCCTGCGTTCGATATCGATAAATTCCGTCAGGAAGTAAGAAGGGTAATGAGCGAGATCGATTTTTCGAGGTCCCTGCTGCCGGGCGCCGCGGAACTGCTCGATTCCCTCAAGGGAAAGGGATACATGCTCGCAGTCATTTCCAACAACGACGGCTATACGGCGGAGAAATGCGAGGAAGTCGGCATCAGGCAGTATTTCGATTTCGTTTTCGATTCGACGAATCTGGACATGATTAAACCCGACCCGCGCATATTCAAATTCGCCGCCGACAGGATGGGGATTTCGACGGGTGAAGCGGTGCATGTGGGCGATATGTACGGGACGGACGTCATGGGCGCGTTAAATGCGGGCTCGGATGTGATATGGTATAACGGCAGAAAAATTAAGAGATTCAACGATACCGAAGTCAAAGAGGTTAGCGAGCTCTCCGAAATAATCGGCCTGATCGAATAATTCAAAGAATTTACCGTAATCACGACCCGCCGGGTAGACCGGTTTCTATTCATACTTACAATCGGATTAAGGGCATCGGCATAGACATGAAAGGCGAGATAAGGATCGAGGGAGCCAGGGAGAACAACCTAAAGAACGTAACCGTTTCCATCCCCTGGCATAGATATACGGTTATAACCGGATTGAGCGGCTCGGGAAAGTCCTCGCTCGCCCTCGATACGCTCTACGCCGAGGGGCTCAGGAGGTACATCGAGTGCTTGTCGACCTATGCGAGGCAGTTCCTCGAGCGTGTCGACCGCCCGGATATGGACGATATATCGGGGCTCCCTCCCGCAGTCGCGATCGAGAGCAGGAATACGGTCAGGAACTCGCGCTCGACCGTGGGGACGACCACGGAAGTATATGATTATCTGAGACTCCTTTTTGCTAAAGTCGGCAGGATCTTCTGCCCCGAATGCGGAAGGGAGGTCAGGCACAGGTCCCCCGGGGACATAGCCGGGGAACTGTTGAGCGACCATGAGGGGAAAAGGGCTTTAATCACGTTCCCCCCCGGGAATCTAAATCTTACCCCTGCCGAGCTGTTATCTAACGGCTTCACGAGAATCATAACAGCAGGCGAAATCATCGAGGTCGAGGGCCTGCCGAAGGTCCCGAAGGGTTCGGAGATCGTCCTCGACAGGCTTGTTATAGAGAAAAAATCCCGCTCCAGGATCGTCGGCTCGCTCGAGCTCGCCTTTGAGGAGGGCAGGCATGTGAACGTCCGCATAGTCGGCGGCGAGACTCTCAGGTACTCGGCGGACCTCGAATGTCCCGAATGTCATATGAAGTTTAATGAGCCTACTCCGCTCCTTTTTTCCTTCAACAGCCCGCAGGGCGCCTGTCCTGGTTGCAAGGGGTTCGGCAATATACTCGGTCTGGACCCCGACCTCGTCGTTCCGAATCCCGGGAAAAGCCTGTCCGGAGGCGCAATAGAGCCCCTGACCAAGCCGTCCCTGAAACCCCAGATGAGAAAGCTCCTCCGTTTCGCGGAGGAGAGGGGGATATATACGGATAAGCCGTATGAAGCGCTTACGGACAGGGAAAAAGAGCTCGTCTTCGAAGGAGAGGGCGGATTTCCGGGTGTTGCAGGGATTTTCAGGCACCTTGAGGAAAAAAACTACAAGATGCACGTGAGGGTATTTCTCAGTAAGTACAGATCGGCGTTCATGTGCGATGACTGCCGGGGATCGCGGCTCGTCAAGGAGGCTCTCTGGGTAAAGGTAGGGGGCATGAATATCTTCGAGCTTTCGCTTTTGCCGATAGACGGGCTCGGAAAGTTCTTCGAAGAGCTTACGCTCAGCGAGTATGAAAGAAACATCGCCCACGAAATTTTAAAGCAGATTAGATCGAGGATAGATTTCCTGATCAAGGTCGGTCTCGAATACCTCACGCTCGCCCGTCTTTCGAAGACCCTGTCCGGGGGCGAGGCGCAGCGGGTGAACCTCGCGTGCCAGCTGGGGGCTACGCTTACGGACACGCTTTATATCATGGACGAGCCGTCGATCGGGCTTCACCCCAGGGACATCGACCGTCTCATCTCTCTCATCAGGGAGCTCAGGGACAGGGACAATACGGTCGTCGTGGTCGAGCACGATTTTGAGATGATAAGGTCAGCCGACCACGTAGTCGAGCTCGGTCCACTCGCGGGCGAAAGGGGCGGGGATATCGTCTTTCAGGGTGAGGTGAAAGAGCTGCTCGATAACCCGGTCGAGACCCTCACGAAGAGGTATATAACCGGGAAGACGGAAATAGAGGCCCCGCTTAAAAGACGGAAGGGGAGCGGGAAATCGCTGACCGTCATCGGGGCGGAGGAGAACAACCTGAAAAACCTGACCGTTTCCTTTCCGCTCAGGACGTTCGTCTGCGTAACCGGGGTTTCGGGCTCGGGGAAGAGCTCGCTTGTGAACGATGTAATTTATTCGGCCCTTGCGAGAAAGTTCAGGGGCGAGGTCGAGAGGGTAGGCAGGTACAAGGAGATCAGGGGTGCGGAGTATTTGTCGGACGTGATCATGCTCGATCAGAACCCGATCGGGAAGAGCTCGAGGTCTAATCCCGTAACGTATATCAAGGCGTATGACGAGATAAGAAAGGCGATGGCCGGGACCTGGCAGGCGAAATCGAAGGGGCTTACCCCGTCCCATTTTTCATTCAACGTCCCGGGGGGCAGGTGCGAGACATGTGAGGGCGAGGGCGTTCAGCAGATAGAGATGCACTTTCTGGCCGACGTGTTCATTACGTGCGAGGAGTGCGGGGGCAAGAGGTTTAACAAGGAGGTGCTCTCGGTACAGTTCAGGAACAAGAACATCGACGAGATACTTTCTCTCACCGTCAACGAGGCTATTAATTTCTTTTACGATGTGCCGGCTATCGGCAGGAAGCTCCGGATACTCCAGGACGTGGGCATGAGCTACGTAAGGCTCGGCCAGGCTGCCCCCACGCTTTCGGGAGGGGAGGCCCAGAGGATAAAAATAGCCAGAGAGCTCGGGAGAAAAGGCGGCAAGGACATACTGTACATACTCGACGAGCCTACAGTCGGGCTTCACGCAGAGGACGTCAGGAAGCTGCTCGAAGTGATTAACAAGCTCGTTCTCGCGGGCAATACCGTGCTGGTCGTGGAGCACAACCTCGACGTAATAAAGTCGGCGGACCATGTGCTCGACTTAGGTCCCGAGGGCGGGGACGAGGGGGGATACGTTATTGCCACAGGGACTCCGGAAGAGGTCTCAAAGTCCGGGAAATCTCACACCGGCAGATACTTACGGCAATCCTTATCCTCATAGCCCGCGTCCTTCTTTCCGATCCCTGAATTTATCTCCACGTTTTGATATGGGATTCGCGGTTATTTTCGTATAGAATATCCCGCTCTGTACCGGGTCGCGCCCTCAATAAGCCCGGATTTGCGTATAATCCTGACTTGAAAAGAGGGGAATGATTTTTATATAAGAAATAAGAGCTATTATAGGTTTTGCACATGGCCAATGGAAAAAGAGATTATTACGAGGTACTTGACGTCGAAAGAGGCGCGAGCCAGCAGGAAATAAAAAAGGCATACCGCAGGCTTGCCATGCAGTATCATCCCGATCACAACGACGCGCCCGACGCCGAGGAGAAATTCAAAGAGCTCTCGGAGGCCTACGGAGTCCTGTCCGATTCCGAGAAGCGCTCCCGCTATGACAGGGGAGGGTTTTCCGCCCTCGACGGGATGTCCGCCGAGGATATATTCAGCGGAATCAACTTCGGGGACATATTCGGCGGGGGCGGCGTAGGGGGAGGCCTTTTCGATGAGATATTCGGATTCGGGAGGAGGAGAGGGCCCGCGAGGGGCAGGGATATAGAGGTTGAAATTACCGTGCCCCTGAAAAAGATACTTACCGGCGGCGAAGAGACCGTGGCATACGGGCGGAAGGCCGCCTGCCCTGATTGCAAGGGGTCGGGGGCGAAACCCGGGACCGAGCCCAAAACCTGTTCCGAGTGCGGGGGGGCGGGTCAGAAGGTCTATACGAGCCGTCAGCAGGGCATGACTTTCCAGCAGGTCGCCATCTGCCCGGGGTGCAAGGGAAAGGGCTCGATAATAGAGGAATTTTGTCCAGCCTGCGGGGGAAGGGGGGAAGTTGACGAAAAGAGCGAGATCAAGATCAAGATTCCCGAGGGGATAGAGGAGGGCGTGGCTCTTCGCGTCACCGGGAGAGGGAATACGAGCCCCGAGCCGGGGGGCCCGCCCGGGGATTTGATAGTCATAATCCGGACGGAAGACGATCCGAGGTTCGAGCGGAGAGGGGAACACCTCCACAGGACGGAGCAAATTCGGGTCTCCGATGCCGTACTCGGGACCAAGCTCGATATCCCTACGCTCACGGGCGAGATCGAGATGAAGGTCCCGCCGGGAACGCAGCCCGGTACTGTAATGCGCATACCTAACGAGGGGCTTCCGGGTTTCAGGAGCGGGAGACGCGGCGACCTGTACGTCAGGATTCAGGTCGAAATACCCAAGAAGGTCTCTCACGAAGAAAAAGAGCTTTACAGCAGGCTGAAAGAGCTCGGAAGTGAGAGGGTAAAATGAAGCCCGCCCGGCTCGGGAACGAATAGCCGGGAAACCCCGTTAGTTCATCAAAAGAAAATAGACCGCGTACTCTCGATAGGTCATTGGCCGCCCGAAAGCACCGGGAACTGGAACGATAGCGTGCGGGATACGGGCGTTCCTTCTATGCCGTAACCTATGTCGAGCGTGACCCCTGTTACACCGCCCGGAATCTGTTTGAAAAATATATAGCCCCTTATGGAAGCATTCGGGGCGATTGTCCCGGGCGCGAGCGCCTCCGTGATAACGTCCTTCGTGCTCTGGGGGGGCCTTGCGTAATAATAAGCGGGCTGAGGATAGTACCATATCGGGTTAAATGCATAGAACCCGAACGGCCTCCAGTACGGCCGAGTAAGGGCCCCATCCGCCCCTGTAGAAGCCTCCGTAATACCCGCCCCCTACGCCTATGGATACATTCGGATATACGGGATAGGCGTATGCCGGAGCCGAGGACCTGACTATGTCAGCCACTGCCTCCGGGTTGAGCGGGCTGTACTGGGTCCTGAACTGGTCGAATAAAACGATATCGCTGTAATCGAATCCGATGGTTTGACCGGAAAAGTTCTCGATTTGTATATAAAATGGCGTTACGTAATTCTGAAGGTTCCCCGGGGACCCCGTCCAGTATGAAGGGATAACCGTGATCCTCACGCTGTCCCCGCTCGTCTGCACATTCGGCTGAGGAGCAAAAGGGGGCGGCGGGGGGATGTTGTATCCAGACGGATAACATGACGCGATGAAGACGATCGTCAGTACTAATCCAATAAGTAAGGGCGTGTCAATTCGGAGACCGTATCTCATGTTCGAGCCGTATCGAGTTCGAAATCGAACCGGGCATATGAAAGTATATTTGATGAATTACGGCATGGCTATCAATATATTTTCTATTTTCAGCGCGATTTGGATTAAACTTTCAATTTTGCTACACTAACCTTCAAAAATCACAGGGGGATCACGAGAAATGGGCAAATATCCGCCGGGGCTCGACGTTGCCGTCGATTATAAATTCATGGACGCCGTATTTGAGAGGAGGTCGAGGAGGTTCGGCCTCGGCATGGAGATCGAGAAAGGGCCGCTCGCCTACAAATCCGGACACGCACCGGTCCCACTCTCGGAGCTCGAAGAGGCGATAATAGTCTGGAACGGCTTAGGCGTAAAAAACATCAACCTTTCGGATTTTCCCCCGCACGTGGGACTCGATCTCGAGATGCAGTTCACGAGCAGGACGATCCCCGCGCTAGGCGACGTTCACAGGACGGAGCTTTTCTACACCAACGACGAAGGCACGTACATGGTAAAGCTCCACGACAAGCGGCCAGATGATTTCAGGGGTCTCGAAGGCCTTAGCCGGGAGAAGAGGGTAGACCGTATACTCGAGCTCTTCAGGGAGTCCAGGATAACGCTCGAGGACAAGCGCGCCGACCTTCCTTCCAAACCGCCCGGACTAGCCGCGCATAACCTCTGGAACGTGAATAAACCCGGTACGACGCTGTTCATGCCCGTAACGGACCTCTCCGCCTGCATCATCAATCTTTATTTCTTCTACATGCGCCCCGACCACAGATTTAATTTCGTCGACGAGCTTCACGGCATGAGGGCGCCCGGAACCGCCGAATGGCAGAAAAAGGGCTTCCTCGACCTCGGGAAGAGGATGCCGCTCATAGAAGCCGAGCTCAGGTTCGCGAACGGCTACATAGCCGAGCAGGCGTTCATGGGACAGAACATGGCGCTTACGCTCCAGGCGCTCGGACTCGGCGGATGGCTCTTCAGCGGTTTCGCGAGCATGTTCATGCTGGGCGGCACTCCCTTTAACAGGGGTCTCGGGTTCAGGTTCGTCACACCCCAGCTAAAGGGCGAGACGGGTAATCCGAACCCCGTCGCGGTCGGAAAGGACGGCCATTTCCAGGCCTTCTGTCCCCCCTATTACAAGGACATGGGAGAGGCGGTCGAGGCGTTAAACGATATGAAGTGGACAAACTGGGAGTCCCATACCATGCCGTTCAAGAATCCCGAAGGGGTGCTCCAGGAAGTGGAGAGGCCGAGCAAGGAAGAGATACAGGTGGTAAAGGATATCTGCAACTACGTCTACGATACGTACGGCAGGTTCCCGGCGTTCTCGGACCCAATGTTCCTGAGGTTCATGGTGCAGGCCCACCACCTGGACCTGGATTTTTACGACAAGTACTATCCGCCGGGCGCCTACACCGAGAACCACAAGAACCATTTCAAGCTGTGGCACCCGGAAATACCCGACCCGTTTGAGAAATAGCCTCTGTATCAAATTTGGGAGATGGTTGGCCGGCGGGTTAACGGCGCGCCGGAGGGGGGGCCGGGAAATATACAATGCAAAAAATATATGTCAGCGCACAGTATCCGGGGAAAGCGTTCGAGCGGCTCAGGACGGAATACCTTGTACAGGAATTCGTGGGGGAGCGTCTGCCTACGAGGGCGGAGCTGCTGGATGGCGCGGCCGGCTCAATAGCCGTCATTTCGACTGTCTCCGATAAAATCGACAAAGAGTTCATCGACCTTCTTCCGGGCCTTAAGATAGTATCCAACTGCGGCGTCGGATATGAGAACATAGACGTGCCATACGCGACTAAGAGGGGTGTCATGGTCACGAATACGCCCGATGTCCTCACGGAAACCACAGCCGACCTCGCGTGGGCGCTGATGATTTCGGCTGCCCGGAGGGTCATCGAAGCGGACTCGTATGTAAGGCGGGGGGATTTCAAATCCTGGCACCCGTCTCTGCTTCTGGGGCAGAATATACACGGCAAGACCCTCGGTATCTTCGGCATGGGGCGTATCGGCACGGCGGCTGCCCGGAGGGCAGCGGGATTCGGGATGAGGATCATATACAACAACAGGAAAAGGAACGCGGAGGCCGAGAGGGAAACGGGGGCTGTCTACACGGACTTTCCGAATCTCCTTAAGGAATCTGATTTTATCATAGTCTCCTCTCCCCTTAATTCGGAAACGAGGGGGCGGTTCGGTCTCGAAGAGTTCAGGCAAATGAAGCCTTCTTCAATTATTGTGAACGTCGGAAGGGGTCCGATAATCAAGGAGAGAGAGCTTGCCGAAGCCCTCGGGGCGGGGATGATATGGGGCGCGGGGCTGGATGTATATGAGAGCGAGCCTGATGTGTGCCCCGAGCTGCTTAAGCTAAAAAATACGGTGCTCCTTCCCCACATAGGGAGCGCGTCTGCGGAAACGAGAATAAGGATGATTGAGATGGCTGTCGAAAGCGTCGAGCTTGCGCTCGGCGGAAAAACGCCAATGCACCTCGTCAACCCTGAAGTGCTGGGGCGCCTCGGTTAGGCTCTGTTTTATTATCGGGGGATCCCCTTCGCGAAATCACCCCGCTGTTACTGCGAGTTCAGCGCCGGGAACAGGTTTTTATTCCCCGTGAGCTTCTTGATAGTCTTGAATATGTCGCTCTCCTCGAATTGAGAGGGGTTGATCGGCTCGGACTCTTCGTCCTCGAAAAGCCTTTCGTATGATATGAGGAGCGCCTTCGCCTTGGCGATCTGATGCTTGGGTGATTCCTGGGGGCCGCCCAGGAGAAGCTCGACCAGCTCTCTGCCCCTGTCCTCGCCGTATTCTTTTATGCCTTCATCGATGAACCTCTCGTACACGGGGTTGCTCTTGTCCGGCAAGGCGCCTCCGGCCGATTCGGAAGATTCGTAGATGCCGATTAATTTACTGGAGAGGTTTTTAATTCTATCCATGTCTTCATGGATAGTGTCTATTTTTTCCATGAGCCCTGGTAGTTCGTTATAATCCACATCGGAGAGATCGAAGCCTCGATAGTTAACGGGAATATCGGAATCATAGTCATCGAAATTATCTATCATCCTAAGCCCCTCCTTTTCAGATTTGTATAATAAAAGTCTAAGAATTCCTTTACTAAGTTTCAAGCCCCCTTTTCAATTACCCGCTCATCCGGACCGCCCGTCACGGTGACAAGCGCCGCTTAATCACACCACCGTTTTATCTTCCGGCGCTCCCGTCCGGGTCTCCGAACAAGGACCTGAACGGCATCTTAAGTATATACAAAATAACGGCGGGCCTCAGGAATATCGAAGCGAACTGCCAAATATCCGCGGGCGTCAGGTAGATCTTCGAATCCCACACGCCCATCTGTCCGGTCAGCACCACGAATTCCCCCTCGACAGACGAGTCATTGACTTTGATTTCGAAATCTCCTGCGGGGCTTACAACTTTCATTACACCTCCGATAGCTGTTCAGCTTATGAGATTATAGTTTCATTATCTCATAAAGCCCCGACATATGCCAGTGGGGATTTTATGAGGGCCCGGCCGGAGATGGGCGGATTGACTTTGGAGTAAAATTGGATTGCTGGAGGGCGTCTTATTCTATGGCTTCTCTCATTACCCGTATCGGGGCCTCCCGGCCCGTCCAGATCTCGAAGCTGAGCGCGCCCTGGTAAAGGAGCATGCTTAACCCTCCTGAAGCACTGTGCCCGAGCCTCCGCGCTTCCGTCACGAGGCGCGTCTCACTGGGTTTATACACGAGATCGTATACAGCGGCCGATTTTTTGAGGGATTCGAGCGGGAGCTCCACAGCTTCCTTCCCCCCCATTCCGGCGGATGTGGAATTGACCAGTATGTCCGCTTTCGAAAGTATTTCTTTTATCGTTTTCTCGTCGCCGAGCGCGACCGGCTCTATCGTTATGTCTTTGAACTGTTTTTTGAATTCCGCGCTAAGATCGAGCGCTTTATCATGGGTCCTGTTCGCGACATAAACGCTTTCAGCCCCGTTCATGCAGAGTGCGGACAGTACCGCGCGGGCAGCCCCGCCCGCGCCCAGGAGCAATACCTTCGCCCCCGAGGGTTTGGCATGGACGTCTTCCTCTAACGCCCTGAGGAAACCCCCGACATCGGTGTTATAACCCGACAGGATTCCGTCGTCGTTCTTTACCGTATTGACAGCGCCCATGAGCCTTGCGTCGGGAGAGATTTTGTCGAGGTAGGGGATTATGCTCTCTTTGTGGGGAATGGTGATATTTACTCCCTTTATCCCGAGAGTCCTCACTGCGTTTGCGGCCGGGCCTATTTTTTCGGGACTTATATCGAATGCAAGATACACGGAATCAATCCCCAGCGCGCCGAAAGCGCCGTTGTGCATGGCGGGCGACAGGCTGTGACCGACCGGGTGACCGAATATGCCGTATATTTGCGTAGTTGCTTTTATTCCCAATATCCACCCGCACAGAGAGCAATAATAATGTTATAGCACATCAGCGCGTATTTCTGAGCACCTCTTTTACCTTTTCCACGTCCAGCCTGATTTCGGCGACGAGCGCGTCCACGCTCTCGAAACGCTTCTCGTCCCTTATCCTCTCCACGAACTCGAGCCTGAGCCTTTTGCCGTAGATATCGGAATTGAAATCGAATATGTGGGTCTCGATGAGCAGTTTGCTGCTCCCGAAAGTCGGTCTGTAGCCTATGTTCGTTATGCTCTCCAGTTTTTTATCGTCGAGACAGGCCCTCGTGGCGTAAACACCGGTTTTCGGAAGTATGTCCCAGTCCGTCTCCAGATTCGCGGTCGGGTATCCGATCTGTCTCCCCCTTTTTTCTCCCTCGGCAACCTGTCCCTCGATATAATAAAAGTAACCGAGGAACCTGGCCGCCTTTCTCGTGTCCCCCTCTTTGAGAAGGTTCCTGATGGCAGAGCTGCTGACTACCTCGTTGTCGATGTAGACCGGTCCGAGGACGTTCGTTTCGAAGTCGTAAATCTTGCCCATGGTTTTGAGAAGCTCCGCATTGCCCTCTCTCTTTCTGCCGAAGGAAAAATCGGGGCCTATGATGAGGTGCTTGACCTTGAGCCTGTCGATCAGCATTTCGGAGATAAAGTCTTTAGCTGTAATTTTTGAGATTTCCTTCGTAAACGTATAGCACACGACGAAGTCTATCCCTTCATTCCCGAGGAGCCTGAGTCTCTCCCTTATCGGCATCAGGAGAGGGATGTCTATATTCTGGAGGACTTTCTGGGGGTGCGGGTGAAAGGTTATAACGCAGGAGCTCAATCCTTTGCTTTCCGCTGTTTCCCTTACCGCCTTCAATATTCTCTTATGCCCCGCGTGTACGCCGTCGAAGTTCCCGATCGTGGCTGAGGTCGGGCTCTCTATCGGTTCTTCGGGGTCGAATATAACTTTCATGCTATTTCTGCCTGGATCGTGCGTGCATCTATGACTGTAAGTCGGCCCCCCGGGTAAGCGGCGCTTGCCGAACACCAAATACGGTTATCATTACCGCCCTGACTCGGATCATTGTTCGGCGTGCTATACCGGAACAGCCGCGGTCAGTGACGTTTCACCGATGATAAACGACCTGAATATTACCATAACATATTCGGAGTAAAAGCATTTATCAATACTTGAAACAGCGGTATCCAAGCGGTGAATTGTGATGTCAGGGAGCAGACGCCGGCCCGGCTGCCCTGTTTTTCCCCTTCCACAGGATTATGATCCCCGTTAAGACCAGGACGACTGCGATGAGCTGGGCCTGTGATATTCCGGGTATGAAGCTGGGTGTAGTACGCCGCAGGAACTCCACCAGGAACCGCTGGACGCCCAGAGCTATAAACGTGACTGCGGTTATCCATCCTGCAGGGAGCTCTTTTTTGCGTATGCTCCAGAGCACGGCGAATAGAATCACCATGCAGATCGTATCGTACACCTGCGTAGGGTGAACTGTTTGGCTGGTCGGCGGCGAGCCCTCCGGAAAGGCTATTGCCCAGGGGAGGTCGGACGGGATCCCGTAGTCGTCCCCGACGAGAAGGCATCCGATCCTCCCCACCGCGTAAGCAATGATGAGAAGCGGGCAAGCCAGATCCGTGACGGATAAAAAACTGATCCTTTTCATCTGCGTCACGAGCCACGCGAGTATAAACGCCCCTATGAGCCCCCCGAAGAATGTAAAGCCGGACGCGAGATATCTGACCGGATCGGCGATAAAGTCCGTTATGGGGACCTGTTGATAGAGGAATAAAATTTTAGCGCCTCCGAGTCCGCCTATCACACTGGCTATGAGGAGCAAATCGACGAGGTTGCCGTTCAATCCCTTTCGCTTGAATTCGGATTCTCCGAGCACGTAAGCGACCAGGAATCCTATAAGGACCATTACCGAGAACGAAGAAACGGATATATCGCCTATCCTGAATAATACGGGGTACATTTATGCTCCCTGAAGCGGTATTGGAAGATAAGTCTTACACGGTTTGGAATTGTCTGCAAACACCGCCCGGGTCGTGGCTGAACGCGGGGATACGGACTTCCGGACAGGGGCGACCGGGGATCGTTATCTCGATGCCCTCGATTTGTTTCTATTCATAATCGCTCCGCAGACGCCTGTGGTAGTTTATAAACGAATGCGAATACTATCCCTGCTCCTGATACTGTCCGTCTTAATCCTGCCCGTGTCATTTGCGGAAGAGCACCGCGCCGGCGATATGAGCCCTGAAATAAGCCCGGGCGAGGTCATGACGCACATTCGCTACCTGTCTTCGGACGAGCTCGAGGGGCGCATGGCGGGTGAAAAGGGCGCCCTAGCGGCGGCCCGCTATATAGCCGGCGGTTTCAAGGCTTCGGGTCTCGAGCCCATGGGAGACGCGGGGACGTACTTTCAGAATTTCCCGCTCCCCGAGAGGTTAGTACCGGGAAAACGTAATACGCTTGAAATTACGATACACGGCGTCAGAGAGCGGTTCGAGTTGGGGCGGGATTTTTTTCCGCTGGCTGTATCGGCGAGCGGTTACGTTTCGGGAGAGCTGGCATTCGCCGGATACGGCATCAGCGCCCCCGAGCTAGGCTATGACGATTATAAAGGGCTGGATGTGAAGGGCAAAGTCGTCCTCGTGCTCAGGCGCTTGCCAAAGAATATGGATTACGGGAGTCATTTTTATGATTTTGCCTCTCTCCGGTATAAGGCGGAGAATGCGGAGGAGAAAGGGGCAAAAGGGATAATTTTTACTACGCCTTCTTTTCTCGACGAGGAAGACGATCTGAGCGGCGTCGCCTTTGAATTGCCGCCCGGGGGTTCCGGGATAGAAGCGGTAATAATAAAAAGGCGGCAGGCGCTCGAACTAATTCATAGCTCGGGAAGGGACCTCGATAAGCTGGAGGCGGGGCTTGCCGACGGCAAGAATTCATCGTTCACGATTCCGGATTCTAAAGCTGAGTTGCGTATTGAGCTTATCGCCCGACGTGGCGAGAGCTCGAACGTGCTGGGCTTTGTTCCGGGCAGCGACCCCGTGCTCAGGAACGAGGTGATAGTGATAGGCGCTCATTACGACCATTTGGGCAGGGGGGAGGATTATTCGGCCCCGGGCAGGGACAAGGGCGAGGTCTATAACGGGGCCGATGACAATGCGTCCGGCGTATCGGGCCTGCTGGAATTGAGTGAATATTTTGCCGACGAGAGGCACCGTTTAAAAAGGAGTCTCCTCTTCGTAGCGTTTTCCGGGGAGGAGATCGGGCTGCTGGGGTCCTCGTATTATATAGACCATCCCGTCTTTCCCGAGGAAAATACCATAGCGATGATAAATATGGATATGATCGGGAGGCTCAGAGATAGCAAACTCACGGTCATGGGCGCAGGCTCCGCGAGGGAGTGGGAGGCGCTGATTAACAAAGCGAATTCCGGGGTCGGTCTGAACCTGAGCTATATGGATTCGGCGTTTGGACCGAGCGACCAGACGGGGTTTTTTACCGACAACATACCCGCCGTCCTCTTTTTTACGGGGCTTCATGAGGACTATCACACGCCCGGCGATGACTGGTGGAAGATTAATTCCGAAGGGGAGGTAAAGGTCCTCCGTGTCATCGTGAACCTCATCAGCGGTCTCGGCGCCGGGGCGCGGAAAATCGAGTTCTCGGGAGGAGCGGGTGCATACGGAGGACCGCAGGGGCTGCGCGTTTATCTGGGAACGATACCGGATTATTCGAGTCTTAAAGGCGGAGTGAGTCTCGCCGGAGTCACGAAAGGAAGCCCCGCCGATAAAGCGGGACTTGAGAAATACGACACTATAATAGAGGCAGGCGGGAACAGGATTGAGAACGTATATGATTATTTACACGCGCTCGGGGAATCCCGGCCGGGTGCGGCCATTGAACTTGTGATACTCAGGAAAGGGAAGAAAATGACGATGGATATTGTGCCCGAGCCCCGCTAGGACAATTCTCCAATCTTTAGCGGTTCCTTGGGGCGGCGGATTTTTTTCGGTCCGGCGCTATCCGTAAAGTGTCAGGGTTTCCAGGGCGAATAGTCTATGTCGTGCATTATGCCGAGAGAAAATGCCACGGAGCGCGAGAGCTTCTCCCCATACTCCTCGATCCATTCGGCAGGAGCGTTCGAGTAAAAGTCGCTGAGCGTCATCCACCGGCCGCTGGTCATGATTCCTCCGTCCGCGACGCTCACGAGGAAAGCGGTCATGTCCCCTCCGTCCATCGCGTTGATCACCGTGCACTCCGCATAGGAGTGCGCCTCTTTGAGAACGGGGCTCCCGGTAACGCCCGTTCTGTACTGCACGTTCTCGAATTTGTCTCTTTCCCTGCCCGTGTAGAAACCGAAGTCCCTTACGAGGCCCAGCTGGTCCGGCCTCAGGAGGTGAATCGTGAACGCCCTGCTGTTTATTATGAATTCGTGTGTGTAATTGCCCTTCCATATTCCGACGATGAGCCTCGGCACGGAATGCACTATGGAAGAGGTGACCGCGGTTACGGCTATCTGGCCGTTTGGTTTCCCCTGCCAGGAGCTGGTAATAGCAACCACCGGGGAAAGCGACCAGAACGCTCCTGCCACTGCCTGACCTTCTTCTTCGCTCATCTCATATTACCGTTTTATTTTTGGTATTTGTAAATTCGACCGTCTTAATCTGATAAGGGGGATGGCGGCTCAACGCACGCATTTACCATTGAAACCCTATAACGACTTGTCCGCTTACGAGTGGAGAGAGGTTCACGTTTTCCCGGTCGGGGATAATTATTCTCATCGGATTTAGCACATAACCGACGGCGTTCAAGAATCCGCTGTTTCTCGATAACAGCCAATTGGACGACTCTTCGAGGACTATGCCGGCCGGAACGCCGATTCCCGGCGTAATAACCATGTCGTGTATCGATGGCGATTGTATAACCCCCTCAATCGTGTATTCAAACAGCGTGCTCTGGACGACCGATCCAAAGGCGGATGTGAGACGGTCGTATCCTTTGGCCCTGTAATAGAGGTATGTATAAGCGCCGAATGCCGGATGGGCGATCCAGTTTGTTTGAAATCTGTCACCGTCCTTCCACTCGAAATCCCCCCTTCTCCGTCCGTCGTTCTGGAACCCAAGAAAATCCTTCCACCACCTGAGAGGGTTTATTATTATTTGCTGCTCCCTATTGTTAACATCGAACATGTTTACCTGGGCTATTCGTATGAGCCATATGGTGAAATAAACATTGCGCGTGTTTTGCAGAAAATCCCCAAAGTCCGCGAGCGACTTTCTGTCCGCCTCCTTTTCCAGAACGATATCCGGCCTGCGATCGTCCGTTAAATCTACAAATACCGAGTCGTTTAGAGGAGTTGAGGGCAGGAGCACCTCGTCGTTGTTTATCGTTCCGCAATAACCTGATTCGATGATGCCCGTTATGAAGAGCGTCTGGGCAAATAGGAAAAACCAAAAAAGCGACCTGGAGGCTATGGGATTGGTCATTTGTTCCTCTCATTTTAATAATATCATCCCGGAATTGATTTTGGTAGCGATTATTTGGTTTAAAAATTCTCCATTTTTATTTGAGATTTAACGCATTTTTGATTAAAATCTCTTGACTTAACAACCAAAATAATGTAATTATCTCAGGTATAAGTTTCATTACAATCAGGAGGAGCTTAATGGAAAGGCAGTGGTTAAGGGCTTTGAGTATTTGCTTTATATTTACGCTAGTGTTTGCTGTTGGTTGCGGCTCGAATTTGGATAAGGAAATGGCGGATGCAGAGGCGGCTCTGCAGGCTGCTAAAGATGCGGGCGCAGAGGGTTTGCCGGAATACCAGGCCGCTGAAGAACTAATTGAAAAAGCAAAGGAAATGATGGCCGCCGGCAATAAAGACGCGGCCCGCCAGCTTTTGGAAGAGGCCAGATTCAAGGCTATAGAGGCCGAAGGCAAGGCGAAGAGCCAGGCTTTTGCGAAGACGGCTGACGAAGGGAACCTGCAGGACTTAAGCCCTGCCGGATCACAATACGGGTTAGTTGATATTTTCTTTGATTATGACCAGTCTGCCGTAAGAATCGATGCGAAGCCCGTACTTGACCAAAATGCAAGTATAATTAAGAACAGCGGCGACAAGTTTCAGGTCGTCGTGATAGAGGGTTACTGTGACGTAAGGGGCACGGAGGAATATAATCTGGCCTTAGGCCAAAGAAGAGCCGAATCAGTGGCCAATTATCTTATAGGGCTAGGGATTTCGCCTTCTAAGGTGCAGCCTATAAGCAAAGGAGAGACCGAACAGTTTGCTGCGGGTACAACTGATTATGATTATGAGCAGAACAGAAGGGCGCATTTTGTCCCGGCAGTCGGTTCTCCGAGTTTCTAGGTATGATCTATGCATGCTAAAGCGATTAACATCATGGTGGCGGTGACTTCTATTATGTCTATTGGTTGTGTGGCTACTCAGGGCGATGTGAGCAGCGTATATGCCCGCCAAACCAGGCTCGAAGCCAAGGTGGAGAGGCTGTCCAATCAGGTAGAAGCCGTTGGCCAGAAAGAGGCGAGCGCCACGGGTACCGATGTCGGGCTGCAGGAAAAAGTTTATCAGCTTGAGGCCAGTATCAACGAGTTAAACCAGGCTTATTCGAAGCTCGAATCCAAGGTAAACCAGCTGAGCCTGGGTTCCACCCCTCCGCCCGTTACCGAGACCGGTTCCCAGACGCAGATGCCGTCTGAGACGGCTTCCGTAAACACTGATGAAGTCATTTTCAATGAGGCGTATACGGACCTTAGCGACGGGAAATACGACGATTCAAGAACGAAGTTCAAAGAGTATTTGTCCAAATACCCCAAATCCGGCAAGGCGAATGACGCTAGTTACTGGATTGCCGAATCTTATTACAGGGAAGGACAATTTGAGGAATCAATACTTGAATATCAGAGGTTCATAGATACTTATCCCAAAGACGAAAGAGTGCCCCTTGCTTATCTGAAGCAGGGCCTTTCTTTGGTCGAAATCGGCAAGAATGAGGAAGCCAAATTGTTCTTCCAAACGCTGATAGATAAGTATCCGAATTCCGACGAAGCCAAGACAGCAAAAGAAAAAATTTCGGAGCTTGCAGTTGAGCGTTAAACTGTTTATTATTATGTACTCGTTAAGTACTCAAAAAACTCTTAAAGGAGGTGCAGTAGAATGAAAAGGGATAAGCAAATCCTGTTTTTGGGTATCCCCTTATTAGTCGTTGCATTGCTCTATTTGGCTAGCTGCGCAACACCCCCGCCGACAAAAGAGCTGGCAGCTGCTGAATCGGCAACAGCTGAGGCAAAAGCTACTTGTGAGCAATGTAAGCAGAGAGTCTGCGGTGATGATCCTACAAGAGGCGATTATTGCGGAGCCCCTTGTGGTGAAGATGAACTAGCAGCTGCTGAATCGGCATTAGCTAAGGGTAAGGCCCTCGCGTCAGAATTCTGCAGTGAGCTTGAAGCTCGCAGAATGCTAATCGATGCCAAGGCAAAGGCAGACGAAGCGAAATTAAAATGTGCAGTACCACCGCCACCGCCACCCCCGCCACCCCCGCCGCCCGCACCTGAGCTCAAAGATATTTTCTTTGACTTCGATAAGTACAACGTCAGGCCGGACGCTGCAGCGGTGCTCGAGGAGAACGCGGCTACATTACAGGCAGATGCTAATCTGACTGTATTGATTGAAGGTTATGCGGATATCAGAGGTACACCCGCATACAACTTGAAGCTTGCTCAGAGAAGGGCCGACTCAACGAAGGCGTTTCTCGTCCAGCTGGGTATCGACCCTGCCAGGATAACAACTTCAAGCGGCGGCGAAACAACACAGTTCGGCGCGGGAACAACGGAAGAAGCCTATCAGCTTAACAGAAGGGCGCACTTCGTTGTAACATCGCCGTCTGCGAAAGTAGGTGCAAGACTTATATTTCAGTACGCAAACTAAAATATAAGTTTGACCTAATCGCTTGAATATAAGACAGTTTCTCATCGTTCTTGAAGTATGAGACAGGTGAGGTGTAAATTACGGAGAGAAACCCCTGACGGGGTTTCTCTCTTTTTTTTGCCTTATTTGTTTGTCGGAAGGAAGTGTCACTTGACACCCCGGAAGAATCCATGTTTACTACTCGCTGTTTTATGATTCCCACTCCTAATTGCGGATATGAATCTCCGACTCACGAAATCGAAAAAGCTTTATAAAACCGCGGAAAAACTCATGCCCGGCGGTGTGAACAGTCCGGTCCGGTCATTCAATGCCGTTTCAGGCACCCCCGTCTTCATTTCAAGGGCCAAGGGCCAGTACATCTATGACGAAGACGGCAATAAATACACCGATTACATGTCTTCCTGGGGACCGCTGATTCTCGGTCATGCAGCGCCCGAGGTGGTAAGGGCGGTAAAGAACGCAGCCGAAAAAGGGACAAGCTACGGGGCGCCCTGCAGGAATGAAATAGAGGTGGCCAAGCTGATAGTTAAATCCTTTCCTTCGATTGATATGGTCAGGATGACGAGCTCCGGCACTGAAGCCACCATGAGCGGGGTACGCCTTGCCCGAGCGTATACGAAAAGGGACTACATAGTTAAATTCGAGGGGTGTTACCACGGGCACGCCGATTATCTGCTGGTTCAGGCCGGCTCCGGGGCCACTACGTTCGGGACACCGAGCAGCCCCGGGGTTCCGGAGGCTTTTACTGAAAAGACTCTGCTGGCGAAATACAACGATCTTGACTCGGTAAGTCGGCTTTATCAAAAGTACGGGGATAAGATAGCGGGCGTGATTCTCGAGCCCGTTGCCGCAAATATGGGGGTCGTGCCGCCCGCCGAAGGTTTCCTGGAGGGCCTCAGACGGATTACGAGGGATTCGGGCTCGCTTCTGATTTTCGACGAGGTTATTACCGGGTTCAGGCTCGGTATGGGGGGCGCCCAGAGTAAATACGGGATTACGCCCGACATTACCTGCCTTGGGAAGATTATCGGAGGGGGGCTCCCGGTGGGGGCGTTTGGCGGGCGCAAGGACATTATGAGCATGGTTGCCCCGATAGGCCCGATGTACCAAGCCGGGACGCTTTCCGGCAATCCCCTGGCGATGGCTGCGGGGCTCGCCACCCTTAAGAAACTCAACGAGCGGGGGAATTACAGGAGGCTCAGAGAGCTGACGCTTATAATGGTTGAAGGTATTAAGGAGATTATTAAAAAGCTGGGACTCAGTGTTTCTGTCAACTCCGTGGAATCGATGTTTACTATATTCTTTACGGCGCCGAATCCCGTGGATTACGTGACCGTACTGAAGAGCGATACAAAAAAGTATGCAAAATTCTTTGAAAATCTACTCAGGGCTGGTATTATGTTTCCGCCTTCTCAGTTTGAGGCGGTTTTTCTTTCACTTGCCCATACGGAGAAGGATGTCAATCGCACGCTTAACGTTTTGTATAAGGCTCTTAAAGAGGTCTAAGACAATAGGGGGGGAGTACTTTTAAGAGCGAAGGTAAATATAAATGGCTGACGTTTATCGCCATCGGCTTCGAGCTCGGGTTCTCGGTCATAGCCGGGATACTGCTCGGACAATATCTGGATAAACTTGTCGGCACCAAGACCCCCTGGTTTACGATAATAGGGTTATTAGCCGGCGGGTTCGCAGGGTTCAATATTCTTTTGAGGATGATAAAACGGGTAAATGACGGAAAGGACAGCGAGTCTAATTAATATACCGAGCATAGGGCGAGTGGAAAGAAGCGGATTGGCGGTTACGTCGATTCTGATGGTCGTGTGTTATTTTGTCGGTTCAAGAGAGCTCGCCGTGGGTACGGCGGCTGGGGGCATTCTGTTTACCGCCAATTTCATGGCTATCAGGTTCCTGGTGAACGCGCTCATCTCGAATTCCTATCCGAAACGCTTCGGCATATTCGCGTTTATAATCAAAATGGCTGTATTTATCGCGATAGTGGCTGCTTTATTCGTATTTGCCAAAGTGAACCTTTACGGGTTTTTCATCGGGGTCACCGGGGTCGTTATCGTCATAATCGGAGAGAGTCTCAAGGGGAGTAAAGATGGAACACTTTAGCTGGTTTTCTTTGATGGGACTCGGACAGTACGACTATATACTCGGTTCGATACTGGTACTTATTCTTCTGACCCTGGCCGGGCTCTCGATAAAGAAAGCTCTTTCCAGGGAAGATTCTGTTTTGCCTGACGAGAAGTTCTCGATCAGGACCATATTCGAAATACTCACCATTGATTTTCTATTCGATTTGTTCACGAACATGCTCGGCTCGAAGGAAAACGCGAAGAAATATTTCCCTATCCTTGGAGCCTCTTTTTTCTTCATTTTGTTCGCGAATTTCCTGGGGATAATCCCGGGCTTCCTGCCTCCGACCGGGAACTTTAACGTGCCCGTTGCCTGCGCGCTCGTTATATTCGTAATGTATAACTTCTACGGGTTTAAGGAAAACGGGCTCGGTTATTTAAAGCATTTTGCTGGTCCGGTGGTTTTCCTGGCTCCGCTGATGTTCATAATCGAGGTGATCAGTCATTTCGTCCGCCCCGTATCGCTGTCGCTCAGGCTTTTCATGAACATAACGGGAGATCACCTGATACTGGGAGTATTCACTAATCTGGTGCACTATATAATCCCCGCCATATTTATCGGTTTGGGTATATTTGTATCTTTTCTTCAGGCGTTTATATTTACGGTGCTGTCGGCGATATACATATCTCTTGCCACGGCGCATGAAGCCGAGATTGAATAAAATTTGAGCATGAAAAAAAATGACCTACTATACAGAAGGAGGTAAAAAATGAAAACAGCACTTTCGATTCTCTCGATAGTCGGAGTAGCTATGCTTGCTGCTTTTATTCCTGATGCCGCATTCGCGCAGGAAGGCAGCGGCGGAGAGCTTACAAAGCTCGGCCTCGCACTCGGTGCGGGATTGGGGATAGGGATCGCCGCGGGTGTGGCCGGTCTCGGTCAGGGGCGCGCGACCGCGGCTGCATTGAGCGGTATTGCGAGAAACCCGGGCGCAAGCTCCAAGATCCTCACTCCGATGATCATCGGTCTTGCTCTTATCGAGTCTCTCGTTATTTATGCTCTTCTCATAGCATTCTTGCTTCAGGGAAAAATATAGCACGGGCGCGGGGGGCTCAAGACGATCCCCCCGTACTCTGTTATTTGATATATTCGTCCGGCGGCATTACCCTTCTACCATGAAGAAAGCCGTATCATGTCTCCTCGTCGCGTTCGTTTTAGCCGGTTGCGGTACGACGACCGGTATTATCCAGAACGAAGACCAGGAATCCCTTTCGAAATCGAGCGATTTCTTCTACAAGCTATTGATGTGGAAGTCTTACGATAAAGCCGTTCAGTTCGTAGACCCGGACAACTACAAGGAATTTGAAGCCTTCGTCCTTGCAAACGAGAAGGACCTGAATATCACCGGCTATGAAATAAAAGAAGTGGTTTACCTCACCGAAGAAGATCCCAAGGGGGATAAAAAGGGGGCGGAAACAGGCGAGTGCGAGGTAAGGGTCCTGTTTACGTATTATAAGTATCCTTCTGTCTCCGAGAAGAGCGTCATGGTGCGGGACACGTGGATAAAGAAGGGTGACTTTTGGTATAACTCTTCCGATTTCAACGAGGGGACGTTCAAGTAAGCTACGAAGACCTATGCGTCTTTACTTTTGATCGGATATTTTTTTGACACGATCTCTTCCGCTTCTTCCTTGCTTTTGATCTCACCCTCGAGCTGGGCTTCTTCGACGAAGTTCAGTATCTCCGAGAAGATCGGCCCCGGGGTATACCCCATCTCGATAAGCTCCCTGCCCCCGATCAGAGGCTCCGGTTTAATCTCCTCGTCCTTGAGCTCGCCCAGCTTCTGTATGATGAAGTCGTACGCTTCGGTCGAGCCGTGAGACGCGAGGCAGTCTGAGAGATGTAAAACCATGTGTTCCTCGAAGCCCGGCATCCCGATGAATCTCTTTAATGTGCTTTTTTTCATGTGGAAGACGTCCTTGAACTTCAGATGGTCCCGCACGAGCTCGTAGATGAGCTCGATCTGTTTGTTCGAGAATTTGAGCCTCCTGCATATCTCCCGGGACATGTCCGCGCCGAGCCTGTCGTGCCCGTTGAACCTTATCCTGTCCGAGACTGAAAAAGTCGGGGGTTTCCCTACGTCGTGCAGCAGTCCGCCCATGACGAGCTCGGGCGAGGCGAACCCCTCCGTGTTCTCGTATATCCTGTCCAACACCAGGCACGTGTGCGTGAATACATCCCCCTCCGGGTGGAATTCCGGCGGCTGTTCCACCCCGTGCATAACCTCGACTTCCGGGAGTATGGAGCGCAGTAGGCCGCATTCTCTCAGTAGCTTGAGACCGTCCCCGGGGTTCTTCTGCGAGATAATCTTTACTAGCTCGTCCCTTATCCTCTCCTCACTCACCAGAGTAATCTCGGACGCAAGGCTCTCAAGCGCCGCGTACGTGTCTTTCTCGATCCCGAACCCGTACCGCGAAGCGAATCTCACCGCTCGCATAAGCCTGAGCTTGTCTTCGTCGAACCTCAGATACGGAACCCCTATAGTCCTGATGATCCCGTCCCTTATATCCTCCGTTCCGCTTACGAAATCTATGGCCTCTTCTTCTATCGGGTCATAGAGCATCCCGTTTATCGTGAAGTCCCGCCTCAGCACGTCCTCTTCCTCGTCCGTGCTGTAGGTGACTGAATCCGGATGGCGGCTGTCCGAGTAGCTCGTGTCTTTCCTGAACGTGGCCACCTCGAACCGGTAATGGCCTATGAGCACAAGGATCACGCCGAAGCTCGCTCCGACGGGGATGGTGTGCGGGAATATTCTCGCGACCTCGTCAGGGGTTGCGCTCGTCGTTATGTCGTATTCCTTCGGCGGGACGCTCATAAGCGTATCCCTCGTGCACCCGCCGACGCAGTACGCCTTGAACCCCGAATCCCTCAGCTGAATGACCAGGTTCCTGGCGATGTCGTAGAGCTCGCTCTCGAAGGGTCTAATCTTTATTACTTTTTTCATAGTTTTAAACTGATAGTTTTATAGTATATTTTACACTCTATCCGGTTGAGGATATTGTAACGTCGCTCCCGGCGAGGCCTTATGAGCGAAAAGACTATACCAGAACTTCTGCAAAATCGAGTAAAGGAGCACGGTACGAAGCTCCTCTACCAGCGGCGGGACGGATGGAGCTGGAAACAAATTACCTGGCTCGACTTCGACCGCAAAGTAAAGAATATAGCGGCCTTTTTCCACGACCTGGGGTTCGGGAGGGGGGACAGGGCGCTCGTCGTCTCTTCGAACAGGCTCGAAGCGATCTCCTCCGAGATCGCGGTTTTTCATCTCGGCGGAATCGTTGTTCCGCTGTCCCCGGATGAAAGCGCCGAGCGGATTGCCGGAGCGGCTGAAGATCTCCATGCAAAGCTGATACTAATAGAGCAGAGTCCCTCGATGGAAGGTGTTCTGAATTCTCTTCACGGGATGACGAGCGTCGAGAGAATTATAGTCTTCCCGGACGCAAAGATAAGCGGCGAGAAGGTCCTGAACTTCAGGGCGGTCCTTAAATTCGGGCTTATGAAAAGAAAAAAGCTCGAGGACGAGCTTTCCGCTGTATATAAAAATGTAGAAGCTGATTTTCCGGCTGCGCTTTTTTTATCTCCGGGTCCGGATAAACCGCACCCGACCGAGGTCTCCCAGGGCAGCTTGATGGATGCCCTCCGGAATGTGTCTCTCAGGTGCTCCGGGTTAGACGCGGAGGACCAGACCTTTTCCTATTTGACGGACGCGACCCCGTTCTCGAAGTTCATAAACTATCTTACTCTCTACAGGGGGGGCAGGGCCGCGGTTGCGGAAGGCAGGAAAGATTTCTACCAGGATATAGTCGAGGTAATGCCGACCGTATTGTTTGAGACGAAAGCGGGCCTGGAGGAATTATGCAGGAAGTCCCTTTCGGGCTTAAACGGCCGGCCAGCCGGGAAAAAGCTCGGTATGGACATGGGGAACAGGGTGAGGCACATCATTACCGATGCTCTGCCCGCGGGGGAGACCGAAAGTCTTCTCAGAAGCGCGGGAGCGAGGCTCATCGAAGCCCCTGAATTTAACTTACTTCTCGGCTAGTCTTCAGTTTCCGTGACCGAGCACCTGGCCTTTCCGCTGTTAAAAGCGATCAGGACTTTGTCTCCGCTCGCAAGCTCCTTCGAATCCTTAACCGTCTTCATGGACGGAAGCTTGTACGTGATGCTGTATCCGCGGCCGAGCACTTTGAGGGGACTCAGAGCGTCGAGCTTTCCTGCGAGCGCGCCCGTCTCCGATACGGCGCTCTCGTACTTTATCTGAAAGAGCCTTAGTATGTCCGACTGCAGCTGATCTATTTCCCTTGCGTGGAATTCAACCCGGTTCTGAAGAGCGAAGGCCAGTTTTCCGCCGAGCTCTGCCAGGTCCTGAAGGAGCTCTGACCTCTCCCTGACCACGATCTCGGCTGCGTTCGACGGTGTCGCCGCCCTTACGTCCGCGACCAAGTCGGCAATCGTAACGTCTATTTCGTGCCCGACCGCGGAGACGACAGGCACAGGGGATTTAACTATCTCTCTCGCGAGCGCCTCGTCGTTGAAGGCACGCAGGTCTTCCTTGGAACCCCCGCCTCTTGCCAGAATGATGAGGTCCAGGCCGGACATACCGTAAAGCTTCTTCAGGGACGATATAATATCTCCGGGAGCTTCGTCTCCCTGGACCCTTGCCGGGGATATTACTATTTCGAGGTTGGGGAACCTGCTTTCGAGGACCTTAAGAATGTCTTTTATCGCCGCTCCCGTCGGGGAGGTTACAATGCCGATCCTCCGGGGGAGGAAGGGCAGGGGGCGCTTTCTCTCCGGGCTGAATAGTCCCTCGGCGAGGAGTTTCTCTTTTAACTGTTCGAGCGCGAGAGCCTGAGCCCCGACACCCTTGGGCTCCATATCCTTAACGTTCAGCTGGTAGACCCCTTGTTTCTCGTAAACCCCTACGAGGCCCGAGCAAATGACCTCCGTGCCGTTCTCGGGGAGGTATTTTATCGATTGGTTCGCCCATTTGAAGCAGACAGCGGATATCTGACTCGATTCATCCTTGAGCGAGAAATACCAGTGCCCGCTCGTATAGTTTCCTTTGAAATTCGAGATCTCTCCCGTGACCCACACGTGCTCGAAGCCGACCTCCTCTTCGATCGCTTCTTTAATGCGCGCTGTGAGCCCGGATACCGTATATACCTGTGATTTGAATAAGTCCTGAAACGACGGGGTGTCTTCCATTCGGATGTAGTATTTTGGATGGGGGAGGATTAGTCAAGAATGACAATCCGCCGGTGAAACGGTCCGGGGCCATCAAGTACTCAGAACAATTCGGGGTGCGTATTCGATAACTGCTCTGAGAGAGCCGGGTCGAGCTTTGCGTCGCGGAGTGTTTTCACGGACGAAAGCTGCTCCGCGGTCAGCTTGATGCAGCCCCTGAGGTCTGCGCCTTCGAGTACCGCGTCCTGCATGTTTGCGAGCTTGAGATTAGCCCCCGCAAGGTTCGCCCCGGAGAGGTCGGCCTTTATGAGATGCGCCCCTTCGAGAGTAGCTCCCTCGAGTGCGGCGCCTGTCATGTCCGCCCCCTCGAGATTTGTGCCGAACAGGGTGGCCCCGCCGAGCCTCGCTCCGTTAAATCTGGAGCCTTTACAGAACGCGAGCTTCATATTCACCCCCTCGAGGTTAGCCCCCGTCAGGTCTATCCCCACGAGGTTGGCCCATGCGAGATCGGGCTTCACGCCCGGATTCTCTTCCCTCCATTTATTCCACGCTCCCGCCCCGCTTTTAATTGTCGTCATGTGATCCTGGTTTGCCATGTTTGGGATTACTCTAAATCTCGCATTTTGTGACCTGCCCGCTCGACGCTATTTTACCCTCTTCAGCGCGGGGGCTACGAGGTTCGGATGATGTTTGCTTATCTCTTCGGCAAGCATCCCTGTTACGTTCTTGATATCCCACTGGGCCCCTTCGGACATCCTTAAATTTATGAGGTGATAGAGCTCCCAGAGGTTGAAGCTGCCGAGAACGCGCCTGTTGTGAGCGTTAGTTACGACGTAGCTCGCGGTCTCGGATAAATTTTCATTCATCAGCATCGCGTAAAGTTTCTCACTCTCCCCGGCTGCCCTTACGAGCATATCCGCAATCCCCGCGTTTTCTATGTTCGGCGGTACGGTGATGCCGTGCGATACCGAGGGGTCCTTGTAGATCCAGTCCGTCTTCCTGTGCCGGAGGAGCTGGTGCCAGCACGCCTCGCTTATGACGAACTCGGCCTCGTAGCCGACGAGCCTGAGGGCGTTTACGGGGTTATCGTATTTCCCGAGCTTCTCGAGTGATTTTTTCAGGATTGCGAGCTTTGAGGCGGGGTCCCGCCCCTTGAGCGTGTCGTCTATCTCCTCATAGCTTGAGTCCGAGTGCTCGAACAGTATGGCTTTGATCATTTTATCTACTGCCGCTTCTTCGGGAGCGGGAGAACCCTTACCCGTCCAGTCCAGGAGGTTAACGGCCGGGCCTTCGGTTGACCACCCGGTATAGTTTCGCACGGTCAGCGAGCCCGCAGTTTTGAGGAGTTCCTCTCTCGTCTCTTTGAGGTATCTGTTTTCATTCGCATATTTTACGAGCGTGGGCACGGAAAACCGCACTTCATCCTTTATTTCCCGAGCCCGGCTCCTGACCTCCGCGTACTTATTCGAAAGGAGCTTCGTGAGCGAGTCCTCGATCGCTCTCGCGTTCGCGGTCATGCCGAGATTCGTGAAAGTAGCGAGCGTAAGGGCGTACCGGGCGTCCTCGAACGCGATCTTTTCGAGCGCCCTCGAATGCGCCTTCTCATCCGCACCCTCGGGCGCGGGCTCCGTTTTCTTTAAATGCTCGAAGAGCTTTTCATTCAGCCCGGCATATACGGTATAGAGGCCGTCGTTGAGCTTTATATAATCTTTCTTAAGAGCGGGGGCCCTGTCGAGCTCGCCCGGTATATAAAAATCCCCTCTCGACGGTCTCTGATACCTCTGGGAATACTCCGTGAACGATAGATACTCGTTTGACAGCTCGAGTATTGACGAGAACAGCCGGGACACCCTCTCGATGCCCACGTGCACGGCGGCGTGTTCCGCCACGGAAGCGTGTCCGTAGTTTAGCACCCATTTCTCGTGGAACTTCGAGGCCCTGTCCCTGCCGAGCTCCTCTTCCTGAATGACCGCCCCGATATTCTCCCTGAAGCCTTTCGGGCTCCTGCTCACGTAGGCGAATATGACGGCTATGACCTCTTCCGGGATGTTGCTGACCGTGTAAATATCCTTGTCCGTATTGGATACGTACCTTTTTACGTCTTGTATGAGCGGTTTTTCCTCAGCCATTTTTTCTCCTCGGGGTGTCCGATGACATAGCGTCACGGAGGGGTATCGGGAGTCCTTATTATACCGGGACACGTCAGGAGATGGTAATGCTGTCCTTAACCTTCTTTACAATGTAATTCAGTATCTGGCCCGGCTTGCCGTATATGACCGCATCTACGTAGTCGTCTGCCGGGCTTTCACGTTCGCTTATGATGACTACCCTGGCGTTATTTTCCTTGGCTTCGAACGGGTACGAGGCTGCGGGCTCATTGTCGAGTGAGGCTCCGGCGATGAGAAATAGGTCGGTGTTGTGGAGCCTCATCCATGCCTCCCGCGCTTCCCAGTGCGGCGGAGGCTGCCCGGGGAATGAAATCCCGGGTTTCAGCTGGTCGCTCCCGCATTCCCTGCAGGCGGGTACTCCGGCGCTTTTTTCGAGCATGCTCATGATTTCGTCAATCGAATAATCCTTGCCGCAGCCGGGGCAAGTAATCCATTGGATGCTGCTGTTGAGCTCAATGACCGTGGTGCTTCCGGCGCGGTGATGGAGCCCGTCCGCGCTCTGCGTAAATACACAGTCCAGGTTCCCGAGCATTTCCATCTCCACTATCGCCCGGTGGCCGGGACCGGGCTCGGCGCTCAGGAGAGACGGGTATATGTCCGTTATCTTCGCCCAATACCCCGCCCTTACGTCCCGTTTCTCCCTGAAATCCCTGATATGAGGGTTTAGTCCGGGATCCGAAAAATCGGGCAGGCCGCACTCGGCCGATAATTCATACCCCGTAAGGACTATGATTTTCCGGGTCTCTCTGATCCACTCCGCTACCGTCCCCGCGGCGTCTTTTTTCATCAGGAATGGATTATACAATTTTCGGGCAAAAAAAGTCAACGAAACAGTTTATATCCCGAAATTATTAAATATCCGCGTCGATAGAAAATATCCGCCGAGGAATTCGGTACAATATACAGGCGCTGTTCGCGAGTCCTACGATAAGGGGGAAATATCTATGAAATGCAAACCGGGGGAAGTAACGGAATTCAGCGATACGGCGATACGGATATTATGGGACGACGGGCATGAGAGTATTTACCTGTACGAGGACCTGCGGCAGGAATGCCCCTGCGCTACCTGCAGGCAGTTACGGAAAGCGAGTAAGAACGGCAGGCTCCCTTTCAAAAAGACTATCCCTCTCGGGACCAAATCCCCGGCGGTCAAGCCTCTCGGTATCGAGCACGTCGGACAGTACGCGTTTAAGTTCAGCTGGAACGATAAGCACGATACGGGAATTTATACGTACGAATTCCTGAGGGAGCTGTGCAGCTGTGAGGAATGCCGTTCCGGTGACTGACCCTTCACTCTATCTCGAACACTATGCTGACCGACGCGCTAACCGATATATCGCCCGGCTCTATGGGCGTGGGGGGCGCTGCCGGAGAAGCCTCCTTAGCGAGAGCGTAGTCCCTGTACACAGGCACCGGGTAGTCGAAGGACGGGGAAAGCTGGAGAATCTTTGTTATCGTAACGCCCGCGGCCTTCGATAAGGTCTCTGCGGTCGCCTTCGCGTCCCGGACGGCCTCGACGATGGCTTCCCTCCTTATTTCATCCCTCTTCGTCGTATCGAATGAAAGACTTTCTACATTGTTGAGTCCCGCTTCGGCGGTGGAATCGATGATATTCCCGATTTCTTTCAGGTTGTGGGCCTCGACTATGATCCTGTTGCTGGCCCTGTACCCTTTGAAATCCGTCTTGTTAGTCTGGTTGTTGTATTCGTAGACAGGCGCGAGGCTGTATCCGGCAGTCGAGACCTTGTCGTCCTTGCCGAGCTTGGCTTTTATTGCCTCTATGACCTTGTTCGTTGTCCCGGAATTGTCCTTTACCGCCTGGGAGGCGTTTTTAGCGAGGGTTTCGACTGAGAGGGTCAAATACGCGACGTCAGGGGCCGCATCGACCTTTCCGCTTCCGGTGACGCTCAATGTGCGCTTCTCGTTGTGGGTATCCTGCGCATTGGATGCATAACCCACTACAAATGTTAGCAATAATAACGCAAATAAAGGGGCCGCAAATTTTCTCATTTATCTCCTTGAGCGCTTGTAATTTCTCTTCCAAAAATATGTTTCATATTATACTTAATATTTACGATCGCATTCGGATTTCGATTCAGCTTTTTTCACGATGATACAATTCAACCTCGTCCCGTCAATCGGGCTCGAGACCCACGCCTCTTCATAATATCCTGTCGACCGGAGCATATATGCGAATCGGCTTACGCCCTGATTGTTGATTTTAGTCGCTCTTGATGATAGTTTTCTAAGCGCATGTTAGAAAAGAGGCTCAATTATAAATTCAAAGACGGCGGGCTTCTTAAAACCGCGCTCACCCACAGTTCTTTTGCGAACGAGACTTCCGTAGAAAGCAACGAAAGGATGGAGTTCCTGGGTGACGCCGTCCTGGGCTTCATCGTGGCCCGCGTATTATACGATCTCTTCCCCGAGGCTGCCGAAGGAAAGCTCTCTAAAATGAGAAGCGCCATTGTGAGCAGGATGAATTTTGCCCACTTCGCGAAAGAGCTCAAGATAGACAAACAGATGCTACTCGGAAAAGGAGAGGAGAATACGGGGGGGAGAAAGAGGCAGTCGAACCTCGCCGGGGCGTTCGAGGCCGTTATCGGAGCGATATTCATAGACGGTGGATACAAGAAGGTCTACAGAATAGTCACCAAGCTCCTGAAGAACTGTCTTAACGGCGACGAGGAGATATTCAGGGATTATAAAACCAGGCTCCAGGAAGTTGCCCAGCGGCAGTTCAAGAAGGTGCCCAAGTATAAAGTTGTGCTCGAGGAAGGGCCCCCGCATGACAAATGCTTCCATGTAGAGGTTAAGCTCGGCAGAAAATGCATGGGCAGGGGCATAGGGCGGAACAAGAAACAGGCCGAGCAGGCCGCCGCGAAAGAGGGGCTTGAGCATATAGAAGGCCTGAACAAGCTTGCCTGACGCTGATAAAACTAATCGTTATCCTTTCCCTGGAGTCCCAGCTCTTCCATCTTTTTTGAAAGCGTGTTTCTGTTAATTCCGAGTATCTGAGCCGCCTTTTTCTTGTTTCCGTTCGTGATCCTGAGTACCGCTTCAATAAGCGGTTTTTCGACCTTTCTTATGATTTTGTCGTGGATTTGTCCCTGCGAATCGGCGCTCCCGGACTCGATCAGGAAATTGAGTTCGTCCGTTATTATCTGGTCGAACGATTCCTGCTCCTTTCTGCCCCTTCCTTCGAGATGCGGAGCGGCTTCAATAAGGGTGTCCCTTGTGATAATGCTGTCCGACGTGAGGACGAGTACGCGCTTGATTATGTTTTCGAGCTCCCTCACGTTGCCGGGCCAGCTATAACTGAGCGCGAGCTCTTTCGCTTCGTCGGACATGGTCCTTTTGGCGATGCCGAGCTCCTTTGAATATTTATTGAGGAAGTGCTCTATAAGCGGCTCGACGTCTTCTATTCTTTTTCTGAGCGGCGGAATCTCGATCGTGATCGCGTTTAATCTGTAGTAAAGGTCCTCCCTGAACCTGCCGTCGGCCACCTCCCTCTCGAGGTTCTTGTTCGTTGACGCTATTATCCTGACGTCAACAGGGGTGGGCCGTTCGCTTCCGAGCCTGTAGAATTTCCTCTCTTCGAGTATTCTGAGCAGCTTTGTCTGGAGCTCGGGAGGCATGTCCCCGATTTCGTCCAAGTGCAGCGTGCCTTTGTGGGCTTCTTCGAACCTCCCCTGTTTCGGGAGGGAAGCCCCCGTGAACGCGCCCTTTTCGTAGCCGAACAGCTCGCTTTCGAGGAGGTCCTTGGGAATGGCCGCAATGTTCACCGCGACCAGCTTTCCCTCTCTCCTCATGCTGTTCTGGTGAATAGCCCGCGCCACGAGCTCCTTGCCGGTCCCGCTCTCCCCGATTACCAGCACGGTAATGTCCCGCTCGGCCACTCTGCCTATCATCTTGTATATGTTGAGCATCACCTGGGACTTGCCGACGATGTCCTGAAGGGAATCCCCCTCCCCGGATTCCGCCCTGAGCATCTCGAGCTTTTTCGAATTCTCGTAGCTCTCGATCGCCCGCTGTACGGTGATTTTTACCTCGTCCAGGTCAAAAGGCTTGGCGATGTAATCATAGGCGCCCTGCTTCATGGCGTCTATCGCGTTCTTTACCGTATTCTGCGCGGTGATGATAATTACAGGGGGGTTGATCCCTCTCGACCTGAATTCCTTGAGCACGTCAAACCCGTTCATGTCGGGCATGGTGATATCGAGTATTATCGCGGAAAAGCCCTCGGACAAGGCGCTCTGTATGGCCTTCGCTCCGTTATCCGCATGGCGTACCAGATAGCCCGCTTTCTCCAGGCATTTCCCGAGCACCCATCTTATGCTTTCTTCATCATCGACGATCAGTATCTTTTTTTTCATTTTACGGTTTCAATCGAGCTCTGCCTCATCAGGTTTTTCAATTTCCTTCCGGGATTATATTCCAGAATTATACGTTTGTAATCGGGAGGTATACCTTGAGTGTAGTACCGACCCCCAATTCACTGTCGACAAAAATTGCTCCTCCGTGTTTGGCGATTATCTGATATGCCAGGAATAGTCCGAGACCCGACCCCTCTTTCTTAGTAGTATAGAAGGGGTTGAATATTTTTTCCAGGGAATCCGCCGGTATCCCGCTTCCGTTGTCCCTGATTTCTATGGACATCGAGTTCTGGCCCTTGAGCTTATGCTCCGTGATCCACCTGCTGGATACCTCTACCATGCCTTTGCCCGTTATCGACTCCGCCGCGTTTTTTATGAGATTGAGGAAGACCTGCTTGAATGCGTTCCTGTCGCCGTGTATGGGCGGGATGGTCACGTCGTAATTCTGCCTGTACTGTATGAGCCCCCCCGCCCTGGACATCGATTCGAGGTATATGATTTCCATCAGCATCTCGTGTATGTCTATCAGCTCGAATACCTCTTCGGCGAAGGGCTCCAGCTGCTTAAGCGTATCGAGCAGGGCCCGGAGCCTGTCCGTTTCCTTGGTGATTATTTGAGCGCATTTCAGCGCCTCACTATTGGGAGCTTCTTCGGCCAGGAGCTGAGCTGCCCCCCGTATGCCGCTGAGCGGGTTCTTAAGCTCATGAGCAAGCCCCAGAATGAGGTTCTCGAATTTCGAGGCCGATATCTCCTGGATGCTCTTGCTGTTGAGAAACTTCGCGCCGGACATGTCCTTTATCTGCAGTAATGCGCCTTTTAGTGTCCCTTTATTCGTGAATAACGGCGAGGCCACGGCCTGGATCGAGATACGCTCGCCGCTTCTCAGAGTCGGTTTTATCTCGTCGCCCACTATTGTTCTGCCCTCTCCCATCGCCATAAGCGCGACGCCCTCTATCTCCTCCGGCATGAAGGCGCTCGAATGCTGTCCGCGGGCCTTCTCCCTCGGGATCCTGAATGTGCTTTCCGCGTTGTCGTTCATGTCGAGCACGCGGAGGTCCTTGTCCATGATAATGATGGATTCCGGAAGCGAATCGAATATCTCTTCGAAATTAACCTTTTTCGTCATTGGATTGGCGGCCGATAAAAACCGGTTGTAATGCGGCCGTCGTTTCCCCCGATTGACCGGTATAAGGATTCCTGGACCCTCGTACGGTCAGCCCGCCTTCTCATCTTAAAGGTCTTCTATCCTGATGAATGTCGTTTTCGCCCTTATCGTCGAGAACCTGTCTATTTCCCTGAGCGAGGACAGGAGGTCTTTCTCCAGCGCCTCATGAGTCATTATCACCACCGGAACGTCCCCTCCGCCCAGGTGTCTGCCTTTTTGAATAACGGACTCGATGCTGATCCCGTGCTTCCCCAGGCTTCCGGTAATTTTTCCGAGTACCCCGGGCCTGTCTTCGGCCTGGAACCGCAAATAGTATTTATTCGTCGTATCGCTCATTTTAATAAGCGGGAATGAATCCTTACCGCCGTAAAACCTGGGAGGGGACGAATGGGTGTTCCCGAGGGAGAGGTCCTTAGCTATCTGCAGCACGTCGCCCACGACTGCGCTTGCGGTGGGCATCATGCCGGCCCCCTTGCCGTATAGCATCGCAGGTCCCGCCGCATCTCCCACCAGGTATATCGCGTTGAAAGCGCCCGATACATCGGCCAGCTGGGTTTCTTTTCTTACCAGAGCCGGATATACGCCTGCCTGAAGCCCGTTATTTCTCGACTTCGCGATTGCAAGGAGCTTTATCCTGTATCCGAGCTCGTCCGCGTAAGCGATGTCGAGCGGCGTGATCCCCCTTATTCCTTCCGCGTGAATCTTTCCGAAGCTGATGAATATGCCGTAGGAGAGCATGATCAGGATCGAGAGCTTATGCGCGGCATCGATCCCGTCCACGTCGAAAGAAGGGTCCGCCTCGGCGTAACCTTCTTTCTGGGCCTCTTTTAATACCTCGGCGAATTCCGATCCCTCCTCTGTCATTCTCGAAAGTATGTAATTGGACGTCCCGTTGATTATCCCGTGTATGGAAAGGATGTTGTTAGCGGCAAAGCTCTCCTGCATCGCTTTGATAATGGGAATCCCGCCCCCTACGCTCGCCTCGAACCCGACGTCGATTCCCTTTTTCACGGCCTCTCCGAAAATCTCTCTGCCGTAGTGCGCGAGAAGGGCTTTATTGGCGGTAACGACGTGCTTACCGTTTCTTATCGCCCCCATCACGAAATCCTTCGCAATCCCCGTTCCCCCCACGAGCTCTATGATAATCTCAATGGAGGCGTCCTCAAGGAGCTCGCTCGCGTCCTTGGTTATCCTGTCTCTCGGGATTTTTACTGGCCTTTTTCTGTCAGGGTCTATATCGGCTATTTTTTTAAGGTTGAGCCTGATTCCGGTACGCTTTTCGATAATGTCCCTGTTCTTGCGCAGGACCTCGATGACCCCGCATCCGACTGTACCGGCGCCGATGAGACCGACGTTAACCACCTTCATAAAATTTCTCCTTTATAATCGAGGCAAAAGCGAGTATAAGCCAGAAATTATACATTATTTTATTTGACTTTAAACGAACGAGCACTTAAATTAATACCGGTTCGTGGGGCCGTAGCTCAGCTGGGAGAGCGCATGAATGGCATTCATGAGGTCGAGGGTTCGATCCCCTTCGGCTCCACCATCAATTTCTCCATCCCGCGGAACCCCCGTATTTTGTTATTTTTTACCAGTCGGTTAAATTTTGTCATTAATAATCATGGATCCGGGCAGCAATTACTACTATGGAAAGAGCCATAAAGCATATTGAGTCAAAAGTTAAGGATAAACAACTTATAGAAATCCGAAGGATGGAGATCGTTAAGGCCGCGGTGGAAATCTTTGTACGCAAGGGTTTTCACAGGACGACCGTGAGGGAAATTGCTCAAAAATTCGGAATGAGCATAGGCACTTTATATGAATATATAAGGACCAAGGAAGATATACTATATCTCGTTTGCGATTACATACACACGAGCGTAAGCGAGAGGGTCAGACCTTCTTTAGAAATAACCGGTGATACCAGGGAAACCCTGGAAAGGGCCATACGTTCTTACTATGTGATTATCGATGAAATGCAGGACTATATACTTTTCCTCTATCAGGAGACTAAATCCCTGCCTTATATGTCCAGGAAGTACATATTCAAGGCGGAAGAAGAAATGACTGCGATTTTTGAGGAAATAATAACTCAGGGCATAGAAAACGGTGCATTTTCCGTAGACAAGAAGGACGTCAGTCTCATTGCCAACGATATAATGGTTACAGGACAGATGTGGGCGTTCAGACGCTGGGTGCTTCAAAAGAACTATACCCTTGAAAGGTATATCGAAACAAAGAGCTACTTAGCGCTTAGAGAACTTACAGGAACAAGTTAGACCCTCCTAAAACAGACGGCTCGGAAATTCTTTTATACCGGCAGGTTACAGTTAGTTTCAATGACCGGAATACCCGGAGAGGTCGTGATGACGGGGCGTTTCCGTGTATGCCCTAACTGAGCGCATAATCAGGTTTGGCATTAAAACATAACCCGAGTCGAAAGATCAATACGTTATCTCCCGGCCCTCCCGCATAAAGAATCCGACGACTCCGAATGTACAACTAGCTGTAATCACAGAACATATTTGGCATCTAAAATTTTCTCGCAAAAATACTTGACAAGGATATTTGAAATAGACTAATATGGGAATACTGAACGAACGCTCAGTCGCCTAGGGTGGGTTCAGAATAATATATGAGGAGGACAAGTAAAATGGGCTTGCAAGCTAATGAATATAGTAATCCTTGGTTGGCGGAAGGCGAAGTGCCGCCCCTGCCATTGGACAGGGACCGGATTCACATCATAAGCCAGGGTGTTGCCGACCCCTTGTATGACTACGATATCATTCCGCTGACGTATACGCAGAGCAGGTGGATGGCATTCGTCATCAGAGCCGATCAAAAGGATATGAAGGCAATTCTCCCGGAGCCTCTGAAACTGGAGGACGATGTAATCGAGTTCTGGTATGTCATTCATAGAAATACTATGATCGGGCCATATATGGAGATGGGTGTGACCTTCGCTGCTTCGTTAAAGGCTCAGGACGGGGAGACGTATAAAGCGGGGTATTATCCGTATATGTACCTTTCAAACGATTCGGGTGTCTCCGCGGGAAGGGAGCCGTTCGGGTTTCCGAAAAAGGCTGCTTATATAGCCGCCTACGAACACGGACTCAATAATAATTACTTTAATATGCTTATGGAGAGGCGCGGCTATATTCTCCATACGGCTAACGGGCGTTATTCCGACAAGCCTCTTTCAGCTAGACCGGCTTTTTACGGGAAGACCGATTGGGGCCGCATGAATTACCGTATTACCACGAGACCGGATGTAACAAACAGCATACATGAAGTTACTTATCTTCCGTCGGATCTCCCGCCGGGCTTTGGGACGGGACACCGCTTCATGATGGATGCATCGAGCATTCGCACGACGACGGGCAAAGATATCCGTTCCTGGTTTATGCAGGGCACGCCGTTCGATTATATGGGCGGCCAGATTCCGGCTAAGGAAGTCGTGGGAATAATCAGCTTCACATTCAACCTGATTATTCCGGGGGCAAAGACCATTTGGACGAAGGTTGTGAATAGGGACCCGGAGAAAGATTTCGGATCGCTTCTTTATTCCACTCCGTTCAAGTACACCATGCGCCACCGCTTCATGGTTCCGATGTACAGTCAGGGCGGGATGCTGTAACAGGATTTTAGATATGATGCTATATTGGGAGCCGGCTTGTATAGAGGAGCGAACCAATAAAGTCATTTGTCGTAGACCCATTGCAAGATTGCCTCTTGTTCCTATCCTGTGATGTCTCCACGGGCCTTACAGGATAGGAATTAATTTAGGCGGGGTTCCGACTTTGTCGGAAACGAGGGTAGTTAAAATTGTGGAAGCGGAATGAGATAAAAAGATTATTTGCAGATACGAGCCGCATGATTCAAATCCGCGCTTTTTGTGTGAAAGAGAGTGTGTTCAATAAACTGACGGCGTAACTTGGTCGGGAACCGTTTGGATGGGTTCTCGGATTGGACTCTACATTAAATCAAAGCTGCTTTAACAGAAATATACGGATGGTATGTTCCTTAAAGTTGCGGTCATGCGATTAGCGGACAAATTTAATTTTTGGCTGAGAGGTAGTCGATGACTTTTGAGAATATGGACATGAAAAGGCTGAAGAAGGCAAAAGAGCTTTGGGAGAGAGAATATAAAAGCGTTCCCAAAAGGGAAGAGGATTTTACGACAATATCGGGCATGAGTGTCCCGCCGCTCGTAACCCCTCAGGACTTAAACGGCTTTGATTACACGAGCGCATTGGGGTTCCCCGGCTCCTATCCGTTCACGCGCGGTATCCACAGCACGATGTACCGGGGCCGGCTCTGGACTATGCGTCAGTTTGCCGGCTTCGGGACACCCGAGGACACGAACCGCAGGTTTAAATATCTGCTCGGGCAGGGACAGACGGGGCTCAGCACGGCCTTCGACATGCCCACACTCATGGGTTATGACTCCGACCACGAGCGCTCGAGGGGAGAAGTCGGCAGGGAAGGGGTCTCCGTTTCCTCGCTTCAGGACATGGAGGTCCTGTTCGACGGTATAGAGCTCGATAAAGTGACGACTTCAATGACCATAAACTGCGGCGCCTCAATCGTGTTCGCCATGTATATCGTCATGGCGGAGAAGAGGGGGGTCGGCATGGGAAAGCTCGGGGGCACGCTGCAGAACGACATGTTAAAGGAATTCATCGCTCAGCGGGAATGGATATCACCCCCTGAGCCTTCCGTAAAAATAGTTATAGATGTCATAGAGTTCTGCGCCAAAGAAGTTCCCAACTGGTATCCGGTCTCGATCTCTGGTTACCACATCCGGGAGGCGGGGTCCACTGCCGTACAGGAGCTCGCGTTTACGCTCGCGGACGGGATCGGTTATGTGGAGGAAAGCTTAAAACGCGGGCTCGACGTCGATGAGTTCGCGCCGCGCCTGTCTTTCTTCTTCAACGTTCATAACGATTTTCTCGAAGAGATTGCGAAGTTCCGCGCTGCGAGGAGGATGTGGGCCAGGATCATGAGGGAGCGCTTCGGCGCAAAGAATCCGAAGTCCTGGATATTGAAAACCCATGCGCAGACGGCGGGGGCGAGCCTTACGGCGCAGCAGCCTTTAAACAACGTAGCCAGAGTGACTATCCAGGCGCTGGCGGCGGTGTTAGGCGGGACACAGTCCCTGCATACGAATTCTATGGACGAAACGCTCGCCCTGCCTACGGAGGAGGCTGTAACCGTAGCCCTCAGGACACAGCAGATAATCGCCGAGGAGAGCGGGGTTGTAAATTCAATCGATCCGTTCGGCGGTAGTTACGTCATCGAGTCCCTGACGGACAGGATAGAGAAGGAGGCTTTCGCATACATCGAGAAAATAGACGAGCTCGGGGGGATAATCAGGGCGATAGAAACGGGGTTTCCGCAGAAGGAGATTGCGGACGCGGCATACAAATACCAGCGGGAGCTCGACGCCGGGATAAAGACGATAGTCGGAGTTAATAAATATTCTACTGATGAAGAGGTCTCGATACCGACCCTTAAAATCGAGGATGCTGTAGAGACGGGTCAGTGTGAGAAGCTGAGACGGCTGAAAACGAAGCAGGAATAACAGGGCCGTGAAAGCAAGACTCGCAAATGTCCTGACGGCTGCCCGGAGGGGGGATAATTTAATGCCCTCCATCATCGACGCCGTGCGGGAATATGCGACTTTAGGGGAGATATGCGATATATTCAGGGAAGTGTACGGGGTCTATAGGGACCCGGGTTATTTTTAATTACGGTCATCTGTATAAACACCGAGGGATTATAATGGACAAATGAGAGAGCAATAAGGATTCTGGTCGGGAAGGTCGGGCTCGACGGTCACGACAGGGGAGTTAAAATAATTTCAAGGGCATTAAGGGACGCGGGTTATGAAGTAATTTACACCGGCCTTCATAACACCCCGCAGGTAGTCGTGGAAATGGCCGTTCAAGAGGACGTCGACGCTGTCGGGATAAGTATTCTTTCCGGAGCGCACAACTACATATTCCCGGAAATAATAAGACTCTTTAAAGAGAAAGGTATTCAGGATGTTACTTTGTTCGGCGGCGGCGTTGTGCCCAAGCAGGATATCGAAGATCTCAGGGAGAAGGGCGTCAAAGCTATATTTGAACCCGGCGTTTCTACGGATGAGATCGTCAGATGGGTTAGAGAGAACGTGACGCCGAGGGAATTATGAGAGTATAGGCGATTTCCGGAAGAGTAAGCGTATCGTCGTTTATAAAGTAAACCTGACTTGAGAAGTATTGCGGGGCGAATAAATCAATCCTGTGTTAAGTTCTGCTTTCCCCCGAAATACTGAAACATACTGAATTGCATCGAACCTCCTATACATTACTGATCCAACATTCTATATATTACAGATCCAAAATTTTTCTTCGATATTGACCGGATTTCTTAACGAATTAAGCCGGTTGCTCCATTTCAAATTGCCCGGTCCGATATTTCGGGCGGTCATATTATATATATATGTTATAATTCTTTGTACTTCGGTTTCCCAGATATAGAACACTCTATTCCAAATTTTTGGATCTTACAGGGGTAGCGGACTGCCATTTAGTACCAATTGGCCCGGAAATAGCACTTTGTTATATTGCACATTGTTATAAGGGGTAATAGGAAGGAGATACACGTTATGGAAGAACATTTAACCATCAGTCGAGTTGCGTTCATCGGCAACTATCTGCCGCGACAGTGCGGCATCGCCACGTTCACGACCGATCTATGCGAGGCCATCGCTGCCGAATATGCGGATACGACATGCATTGCCCTGCCCGTCAACGACATCGAAGGCGGCTATGCCTATCCGCCCCGCGTCCGGTTTGAACTGACGGAGAAGGACATCGACTCTTACCGCCGCGCCGCCGACTTCCTGAATATCAACAATGTCGACCTGGTGTGCCTGCAATTCGAATACGGAATCTTCGGCGGGCGGGCAGGCAGCCATATACTGGCCTTCTTGCGCGAATTGCGCATGCCCATAGTCACGACACTGCATACCATTTTGAGAGAGCCGGATCCCGATCAGCGGCGGGTGTTGGAAGAAGTCGCCGCCCTGTCCGATCGATTGGTCGTCATGAGCGAACGCGGCGCGGAATTTCTGCGGGAGATCTATCGCGTGCTGCCGGAGAAGATCGATCTCATCCCGCACGGCATTCCCGATTTGCCGTTTGTCGACCCGAGTTTTCACAAAGACCTGTTCGGTGTCGAGGGCAAGATCGTTTTGCTCAGTTTCGGATTGCTTTCGGCCAACAAAGGGATCGAAAACGTCATCGCCGCCCTGCCCGACATCGTGGAGCGCTATCCGAACGTGGTGTACATCATTCTCGGCGCGACACATCCCCATGTTATGCAGCATGAGGGCGAAACCTACCGGTTGTCGCTGCAATGGCTGGCTCAGGAAAAAGGCGTGGAAGATCACGTGATCTTCTACAACCGCTTTGTCAGTCTGGAGGAGCTTGTCGAGTTCATCAGCGCGGCGGACATTTACATCACGCCTTATCTCAACGCGGCGCAGATCGTATCCGGCACGCTGGCCTACACGCTCGGGGCGGGCAAGGCGGTGATTTCGACGCCGTACTGGTATGCGGAAGAGATGCTGGCAGACGGACGCGGCACGCTTGTGCCGTTCAACGATCCGGCGGCGCTGGCCGAGCAAGTGATCGACCTGCTCGACAACGAAGCCGAGCGCCACGCCATGCGCAAGCGGGCGTATCTCTTTGGACGGGAGATGATCTGGCCGCAGGTGGCGCAGACGGTACATGGAGAGCTTTGAACGGGCCCGGGCGGAACGCCGGCATTACGTCCCTCCCGGGTTTAGAGTGAAGCTCCACGAAGGTCGAATTGCCTCCGCTCAAACTCGATCACCTGCGTCACATGACGGATGAGACCGGCATGTTGCAGCACGCCATTTTCACCGTGCCCAATTATCACGAGGGCTACACCACCGACGACAATGCCCGCGCTCTGATGGTAAGCACGCTCCTGGAAGAACTGGGCAACGAAGAGGCCCTGGAGCTGGCTTCCCGGTATCTCGCCTTTGTCTGGTATGCGTTCAACGCGGAGACCGGACGATTTCGCAACTTTCTGGATTATCAGCGCAATTGGCTGGAGGAGAACGGTTCCGAAGACAGTCACGGCCGCGCGTTGTGGGCGTTGTGCACCGTATTGGGCCGCTCCAACATGCCGGCCTTCCGGAGCATGGCGGGCATGGTGTTCGAGCAGGCGCTTCCAGCCATTCTCGACACGACCAGCCCACGGGCCTGGGCCTTCGCGCTCATCGGCATCCACGAGTATCTGCGGCGCTTTGCCGGTGACCGCAGGGCCAGCCAGGTGCGCGAAGAACTGGCCGGGCGGTTGCTGGCCTTGTATCGAAACTGCCGCTCGGACGAATGGCGCTGGTATGAAGATGAGCTGACCTATTGCAACGCAGTGCTGCCCCAGGCCATGCTCATGTGCGGTCAATGGATACCGAATAACGAAATGACCGAAGCAGGACTGGAGTCGCTCGGCTGGCTTGCCGACTTGCAGCGCGCTGCCGCGCAGGGGGGTCATTTCGTCCCCATCGGCTCCAACGGCTTCTATAAGCGGGGCGGTGAGCGCGCCCGCTTCGATCAGCAGCCGGTGGAGGCGCAAGCCATGGTCTCGGCATGCCTCGAAGCCTACCGGATCACCGGAGACAAGCGCTGGCGCAAAGAAGCCCGCCGTGCTTTCGAGTGGTTCCTCGGACGCAACGATTTGAACCTTTCCGTTTACGATCCGACGACGGGCGGCTGCCGGGACGGCTTGCATCCCGACCGGCCGAACGAGAATCAGGGCGCGGAGTCTACGCTGGCCTTTCTTCAGGCCCTGCTGGAGCTGCGCCTGGCCGAAGGTACTATACTAACACTGGAGGCACGATCTAAATGAACAATAAATACCTTAAACTCTTTCACCGTCACGAACGCAATCCGATCTTGACCGCGGCCGATTGGCCCTATCCGGTCCATAGCGTTTTTAATCCCGGCGCCACCTTGCTGCCCGACGGGACAACCCTGCTCTTGTGCCGCGTGGAGGACCGGCGCGGCCATTCCCACTTTTGCGTGGCCCGTTCCGCAAATGGCGTCGACAACTGGCAGATCGATCCCCGGCCTTCACTATTGGCCGATCCCGAGCACTACCCGGAGGAACTCTGGGGTATCGAAGACCCGCGCATCACCTACGTTCCTGAATTAGGAAAGTATGCCATTGTCTATACCGCCTACACACGCGACGGCCCTGGCGTGGCCCTGGCGTTCACAGAAGATTTCGTCAGTTTCGAGCGCTACGGAGTGATCATGTCGCCGGAGGATAAAGATGCGGCCTTGCTGCCTCATCGTATTGGCGGCCATTGGGCCTTGATCCATCGCCCTGTCAGTGCCCCCCGCGCGCACATGTGGATATCCTACTCGCCGGACCTGCGACATTGGGGCGACCACAAGCTGATGCTCGAAGCCCGCCGGGGCGCGTGGTGGGATGCCAATAAAATAGGCCTCTCGCCGCCGCCCATCGAAACCCCGGAGGGCTGGCTGGTGATTTACCACGGCGTACGTCAGACGGCGAGCGGCAGCATTTACCGGCTGGGACTGGCCCTGTTTGATTTACATACGCCGGAGCTCTGCCTGAAACGCAGCGACGAATGGTTCTTTGGCCCGGAAGAACTCTACGAGCAGCCCGGGGATGTAGACAACGTAGTCTTTCCCTGCGGCTACACCATCGAGCCGGACGGCGACATCATCCGCATGTATTACGGCGCGGCGGATACGAGCATCGCACTGGCCACCGGCAGTGTCAGCAGAATGCTCGAATGGCTGGAACAGAACGGATCGCACGAACTATCGACATCTGTATAGCACTCAAGGAGTCGAGGGTTCAAACCCCTTCGGCTCCGCCGGCAAAATCAGGAATTTGTGCGCCGTATTTATACCTCCCGACCTTCCGGGATTCGGATTTCACGGAGACGGGATAATTCTCGGTTTTGAGCTTCCGCGCTCCCCTCGACGGTAATGCATAATAAATATACAGATGGTGATTAAATATCCCGGAAATCCGGGATATAGGCGGGATAGTAAGCTTTGCCTCATCATAACCCCCTGTAATTATATGAGTTGGCAGCAGATGGCACGGAGATTGCCTTATGATTACCTCGGTAAAACCATCTCGACATTTTTATCAAACCCGATTAAGATAAAAAAAGAAAACGGACCATAGGAGTTACGGAGATGAGTAAAATCGATAGTCAGCTGAAAGTGGAATCACTCGCATTGCACGGCGGGTGGGAGCCCGACCCCGCGACAGGCGCGAGGGCGCTCCCTATTTATCAGACTACTTCGTTTCAGTTCAAGAGCACCGAGCACGCCGCAAATCTCTTCGGACTCCGCGAGTTCGGAAACATCTACACCAGGATTATGAACCCGACGCAGGATGCTTTCGAGAAACGTATAGCCGCCATGGACGGCGGCGTCGGGGCCCTCGCTCTTTCGAGCGGGCAATCGGCAACGACAATATCGCTCCTCAACATCGCCCAGGCGGGCGATGAGATAGTATCCGCGGATAACCTGTACGGCGGAACATATAATCTCTTCCATTACACCTTTCCGCGTCTCGGAATAACCGTAAAGTTCGTCAAGTCTAACGACTTAAAGGCTTTTCAGAAGGCGATAACGCCGAAAACGAAAGCGATCTATGCGGAGTCCATAGGAAATCCGAAGCTCGATATCGCTGACCTCGAAGGGATATCGGGCGTGGCCCATAAGAACGGCATACCGTTCATTCTCGATAATACGGTATCCCCCTATTTATTGAGGCCGTTTGATTTCGGCGTCGATATCACGGTTTATTCGGCGACGAAATTCATAGGAGGCCACGGGACCAGCATAGGCGGCGTGATAGTCGATTCAGGCAAATTCGAATGGGACAGCGGCAAATTCCCGCTCATTTCCGAACCCGACCCGAGCTATCACGGGATCAATTTCGTGGAGGCCTTGAAGCCCCTCGGGAATATCGCCTATATCATCAAAGCGCGCGTAACGCTGCTGAGGGACCTCGGCATGGCCGTGTCGCCGTTTAACGCATTCCTGTTTTTACAGGGCCTCGAAACGCTCCATCTCCGTATGCCGCGCCATTCGGAGAATGCGCTGGCGGTGGCAAAGCATCTGAAGAAGCATCCGAAAGTGAGCTGGGTCAATTATCCGGGGCTCGACGACAGCCCCGAGAAGGAGAGGGTGGCAAAGTACCTTCCGAAGGGAGCGGGCGCGATACTGGGCTTCGGTATCAAAGGCGGGCTCGATGCGGGGCGGAAATTCATAGACTCGCTTCAGCTGATCTCGCACCTGGCGAACGTGGGCGATACGAAAACGCTCGCGATACATCCCGCGACCACCACGCATCAGCAGCTCTCTCCGGACGAGCAGTTATCGACCGGCGTGACCCCCGACTTCGTCCGTCTCTCCGTGGGCATCGAGCACATCGACGACATTATCGCCGATATAGATCAGGCGCTCGCAAAGGCGGGATAAGCAACGCGGGGCGCTGCGTCATTTATGCTGTCCGGCTGTTAAAGAGGTCAATGGGTGAAGACAAAGAGAATCGATAAACACGAGGAGGGCGTCGGTGTCGTCGAGCCGCAGTACTACACTATTGACAGCCTTACACTCGAGAGCGGGGAGAAGCTTGAGCACGTAACGCTCGCCTACGAGACCTACGGCACTCTTAAAGAAAATAGAACTAACGCAGTTATGATACTCCACGCCCTTTCCGGTGATGCGCACGCCGCCGGACTCGATATAGAGCGGAAGAATCCCGGGTGGTGGGATTCCATGATCGGCCCGGGCAGGGCATTCGATACGGACAAATACTTCGTTATTAGTACGAATGTCATCGGGGGCTGCAAGGGTTCGACCGGACCCTCCAGCATAGATCCCGCGACCGGCAGGCACTATGCCCTCGATTTCCCGATTGTCACGATCAACGATATGGTGGATGCCCAGAAGCGCCTCATAGACCATATGGGTATCGATAAGCTGCTTACGGCGGTGGGAGGATCTATGGGCGGCATGCTGGCGCTCTCCTGGCTCGTAAGGTATCCGGACAGGATCAGGAGCGCAATCCCCATAGCGACGGCCATAAAGCACGGCCCTCAGCAGATAGCGTTCAATGAAGTGGGGAGGCAGGCGATAATGGCCGACCCGCACTGGAATTCAGGGAATTATTACGGCGGGCCGCTCCCTGCGAAGGGGCTGGCGGTAGCGAGGATGATAGGACATATAACGTACATGAGCGATATGTCCATGGAAGAGAAATTCGGAAGACAGAGGAAGGGCGGGACCGAGCCCTTCAAGTTCACGGCGGACTACGAAGTCGAGGGCTATCTCCGCTACCGCGGAGACAGCTTCGTAAAACGTTTCGACGCCAACTCTTACCTTTACATCACCAAAGCCATGGATAATTTCGACGTAACCGAGTTGAGGCCTCTTCAGGACTCCCTACAGGGCCAGAAGACAAAGGTGCTGGTCATAGCGTTTAAATCGGACTGGCTCTACCCGGCTTACCAGTCCAAGGAAATAGTTAAGGCGTGCAAGCGCTCGGGGATCGAGACGACCTACTGCGAAGTGGATTCCACTTACGGTCACGACGCGTTCTTACTGGAGATCGAAGAGGAAACACATCTGATCTCGCACTTTTTAAAAAAAGTATTCCACGAATACGAGACAGCCTGAGATTATGACATACGTTAATGTCCGCTTCGACCACAAAGCCATATTAAAGCTGGTTAAGCCCCGGTCCACCGTGCTCGAGCTCGGGTGCGGCGAGGGAGACCTTCTTTCCCTCCTGATTAAGGAAAGAAGCGTGCACGGTCAGGGTTTGGAAATAGACGATCAGGCTATTTATGCATGCGTGGCGAAGGGCCTTAACGTCATACACGGGGATATAGACAGCGGTTTGGCCGAATACGAGGATAAATCCTTCGATTACGTGATTCTGAACCAGAGCCTTCAGCAGATCAAGCGCCCGGATTCGGTGCTGATGGACGCTTTGAGAGTGGGCAGGAAGGTCATTATAAGCTTTTCAAATTTCGCGTATTACAAGTCCCGCTTGCAGATATTCTTCGGGGGAAGGACCCCCGTAACGGGCGCGCTTCCATATCAGTGGTACGAAACGCCGAACCTCCATTTCCTTAGCGTTACCGATTTTATCGATTATTGCCGGCTAAAGAACGTCGGCATCGAGAGGGCAATGTATATCAGCGACGACAAGCGTATCAGGCTCCTTCCCAACTTGTTCGCGCAGACGGGGATATTCTTAGTAGCCTGTTAACAGGGCTATTGATCGGCGCCGGAAATGAGTGAAACTGCCGGCGGCCTCCCCCTGACGGCGTATTCTAAAACCTTTCAGTTCCCGCAGTTCAATAACCGCCGGGTTCATTGCCGGGAAAGTTTGTTGATTGCGAAAAAAAGCGGATGGCGGGTCGGGGACAACACGCCATCCGCATCTGAATATAATTGTCGTCAAAAATTTAAATATAGCGCCCTATTTCGTTATGTTCCTCTTAATCGGCTGATACTGACTCGGGCTTCCGCTCGGAACGGGTTTTGTGACGAAGCGCTCCGATTCCCGGGATTTCTGCAATTCGTGTTCGGCGAGTAGCGCCATGGCCGGCGCTGCTAGGTACTCGAACCCCTTGAGCATCATCACGGAGGCGAGCATGAAGTGCAGGCCTAGGCCAGGCAGCAGGAGGAATGAAACGCTCCCCAGCGCGAGAATCAACAGACCGATGATCGTTTCGGTCTGCACAGAGCTTATGGCCCCCAATCCCAGGGGAAGGGATTTGAATTTGTTCGTCCTCTGCCAGGCTATCTCATTTTTAAACATGCACATAATGCTCGCGACGATATACGTATGGGTGAGCGCGCTGTTAGCGATAAACGCGCCTATCGTGTCCTTGAGCGAGCACTTGAGGTACACATGGTACGTGAGCCACCTGAGCGTGAATCCGCAAACGAGTACGACGAGCGAGGTTATCCACATGGCCTTCGGGACAGCTATGACTTCATGGTTAAGCACTATCGATACCATGGCGGCCAGTCCGAAGGGTATAAAAAGGGAGCCGATACCGAGGTTCAGGTATCCGAACCCGTGGTTCAGATGATGTACCTTCTGGAGCCTTGTCATGGCCGACGGCTTCGCCAAGAACTTCGGAAGATAGAGCTTGAAATGGTGCTTTAATTCCTGCACAGGTCCGAATGTCCATCTGAAGCGCTGCTTTTTGTAACCGAGGAAAGTTTCGGGTATGAGTCCCCGGCCGAACGTTTCGTTCGTGTACACCGAGGAATAGCCCGCCGCGTGGATGCGTATCGACAGCTCCGAGTCTTCCGTCTGGCACCATTCCGACCAGCCGCCCGCGTCTTCGAGCGCTTTTTTCCTGATGAGGCACATCGTTCCGACCGTGAGGGTCGCATCCCGCTCGTTGAGACTCGGCATGATCGTCTCGAAGAAGTATTTATATTCCCAGTAGCACATCTTCAGAAAAAGGTTCTGCCCCCACTCCCTGTAATCGTGAGGGGACTGGACGAACCCTATCTTGGGGTCTTCAAAGTAGCCGACGAGCCGGTCGAGGAAATCGGGCTCGACCTGGTAGTCGCTGTCGACAACGCCGATGATCTCCACGTCGGAATGTGTGTGCCTGAGCGCGAAGTTCAGCGCGCCCGCTTTTGCGCCTTTTATCGGGTCTACGTGGAAGAACCTGAACCGCTCCCCCAGTTTGGCGCAGTGCGCCTCGACCGGTTTCCAGAGGTTGGGGTCCTTGGTGTTATTATCGATGACCATTACTTCGAAATTCGGATAGTCGAGCTTCGCTATGCTGTCGAGCGTGCCTATGACAACATCGGGCGGCTCGGAATAAGCCGGCACCTGGAGACACACCCTCGGGAAATTTTTCAGCAGTCCTGCGGGAAGCGGGGCGTTGGGCCTTTCCCACTTTACCTTTCCCAGCACTTCCCACTGCTCGAACGCCGTGATTATCCCGCCGAACAGGGTCATGAACAGGATCGGGTACCCGATGTACATCAGCACACGCGTAACGGTGGTTACGTCTATCGATGTTATGAACCAGAATCCCCAGATCATACCGAAGAGCGTAAAGAGGGCGTACGTTACGAGGAGCAGCCGTCCCGCTATAGTGAAATTCTTAAGGGCCTTGTGGGCTATAATCATCGTCGCAACGACCAGCGCCGAGAGGATAATAACCTCGGGCAAGGAATATCCCAGAAGCCATATTATCAGGGCAGCGACGATATTGACGTTTAAATACTCTATTAGACTGTAGTAATGTTTGTCTTTGCCTATAAGGTTTTTTACGGTTATCAGTAATACCGAAAGCGCAAAACTGACGGCCGAATATATATACCCCGCAGTAATTAACTCACCAAAATTAAACATCTGATTACGATCCTCCTTTCAGAACCTGAAAATTATTTTGATTTGCGTGTAAACTTCCCATCGCTTTGACCGCCGAATCTCAATCAACCCGCTTTTGTTGCTGTTATAAAACAGAAATTGGCTTAATGCGGTAACACGGTCGTTTATTTGACCGCTTTTCAGGGAAGGGACGATAACCAATGCCTCTTAACGGCCGAAGCCTTGAACTTGAACGATGCAACCTCGAATTTCTGCACCTTTATTTGCATTTGCTTCTAAAATAATGCAAATTTTATGCCATTTCAAGGCAATAACATAAGTCCATAATTACAGTTGGTTACGCCGCTCGACAGGCAAATTTTATACACACTTGTGTGAAATTACACTCCCGGACTGTGCGCATTTACACAATAGGCTCGGGACTAGGTTTTCAGAGCGTTCACGGGTCCAGGAATGAATCGATATCCCCGCTCGAATTTTCAGGGCGGCCGGGGTCCTTAGGCCGAAGAAATCAATTCCCGCTCCATACCGTCGTTTTTGGCTGTTATGTTAATGATTAAGGCACGTTACGGGTTCACGGGCCGGATTTTCGCATGCAGCCTTGAAGAACCGTTCGCGCCGGCTTGCAAGGCTCAATTCCTTCTGCTGATCATCAGGAGCGGTTGTTCAGTCTCGCGGGCTATCCTGAGCGTCAGTCCCCCCAATGATTTTTGCCGCCTTCCGAGTCTCTGGATACCGAGTATTACGAGATCGCTCTCTCTCGCCCGGCTGACAATGTGAGCCCCGATATCGTCTGATTTCTCGACCTGCACCTTGATCTCTCCCTTTACCGCCTGGTCGGCCGCGTAGAGGAACAGCTCCTTTCGCGCTCTATCGCATGATCTCCAGTCAGCGTCTTCCGGTAATACCCTGAGAAAGGCGATTTCCGGGCTGCCGGTTCTGCATATGCTTCCCAGAAGCCTGGCCAGGAGTTCCCCGTGGCCGCCCCTTCCTCCGACGGGGACGAGGATTCGTCTCAGGTCATGCATTTGCCAATCGCCCGGAGCGCGGAGTATGACCACGTCGCTGTCGACGCTATTGAGGAGCATTTCGAGGTTCCTCTCTGTGTCCCCTTCGGTAAATTGTGTTAAGCCGAGGAGCAGGCTTTCGCACTTGTGGGTCTCGGATACGCGTATGATTTCGGGCCAGGGCTTCTCGGCCATGGTAATTAACGCCTCGGGATATAATCCGATATTTAGCGAGGCTGATATCGCCCCCCTCAGTACCTGCTGCGAATTCAGTACCAGATCCTGGTCCCGTCCTGTCTCGGGCCCGCTCTTCGTGAGCACTACCGAAAGCAGGAGCACCCTTCCGGTCTCTGGCGGGGCAAGAGCGCCCGCGACGGTTACCATCGAGGCGGCGTTCTCCGGGTTCGCTACCGGGACCAGCACGAGGGGGTTTCTCCCCCTGAGCCTCATCAGCTCGGGATCGAAGCCTTCCGATGAAGCGTCGAAAATCCGGGCGCTCCTGCCGAAGAGTACCACATACAAACACCCTCCGGCGGCGAGCCACGCGACCGCGATGAGCCCTGCTGCCGGCACCCTGACTCCCTGAAAAACGGCGAGCGCCAAACATGCTGCAATTCCCAAAACGGGAATATAGGGATATAGAGGGATTCGGAACGACCCCGGTCGGGCGCCCCTCCTCTTTCTTGCCAGTATGGATATCCATTGGGCGAGCGCGAACGTGATGAGGAATATCAGGCTCGCGGCGGCCCCGGCGGAGCCTATGTCGGGGACGGCAAATACGATGATCAGTATTATAGCCGCCGTAAGAAGCAGTGAGTTGACCGGGGTTCCGAGTTTTTCATTGACCCTTTCGAGGACACGCGGAAGGGTCCTGTCCCTCGCCATGCTCTGAGCGACGCGCGATGCGGCGAGTAAATTGGCGTACAGGGCGGAGAGCATCGACAGTATCGCCGCGGCTATAACTATCCAGTAACCGGACTTCCCGAGATACGTTTCCGCGGATGTGGCGATGACGGCTTCAGGATCGGCGATGCTCAGAGCGGTTATCGACTCCCCCGTCCTGGTACCGGCGACCGTAATGATAAAGATCAGGGGTATATAAATCACGAGGGCGATAATCAGAGAGATTATCATAGCCCTCGGAATCGTTTTCCCGGGGTTTTTAACCTCCCCCGCGACCGCCGCTATGAGGTCGAACCCCTGGAGCGTGATAAACGTGTACCCCATGGCCTGGAATAAGCCAAAGGCGCCGAACGCGAAAAAAGGGGTGAAGTCTCTTTTGATGCCGGCGGCCGACTCCCTTGTCAGGGCGGTGAGACCGGCAGCGATAAGTATCGAGAACGCCGCGATCTTTCCTATATTCGCCAAGCCGCTGCCGCCGCCCTTTTTAAATACGAGGCTAAGCGTGTAATAGACTATGGCGATGGCCGCAAGCCCGTCCGCAATCCGGTCGGCCCTTATCCGGCCTGACCCGAGACCCGGAATCCAGGGGACCAGTCTCTCGATGAGGATTCCTATAAAATAGCCGGCCCCGACGGCATAAAGGACGGCGGCGATAATGGAAGCGAACCAGACAATCCATCCTACCGCGAAGGCGGCCCTGATAGACAATACTTTCTTCGAGAAAACGTATGTTCCCCCCGATTCGGGAAACGCCGCTGACAGCTCGGCGAAACTGAGCGCGGTTATTATAGCGATTACTCCGTTAAGAGCGAAAGCGAGAATCGCGCTCGGACCCGTGACCGCGAACGCGGTGCCCGCGAGTGCAAGTATGCCTCCCCCTACGATCGCGCCTACGCCGATACCGACGGTGCCGAAGAATCCTATACTCCGCTCTTCTTCCCGTTCCGGACCGGGACTCTTGCCGTCTGACGTATGATTAATCGGGTTCACGGTCGTTAATCCAATATAGCATCATTTCGAGTAAGTGATTTATGTTGATGAGATTGATGCTCGAATGAGCGGGAGGTGCTTCTAATCACTTTACTCGGGGATAATGATATACGGATAGTTCGAAGCTGATAAGAGCCGGGAAGGTATCCGGCTCCTGAAAGATTAATACCTTTTTTTCCGTGACTGTTATGACTTTCCGAGAAGCGACTTGTAGTGTCTGAGGTAGACCCTGCTCGATTTGTTCCATGAAAAATCCATCGTCATGCCCGTTTTTATCAATTGCCGCCACTCATCGCGGTTTCTGTATACGCGTAATGCCCGTTCTATCGAATCTATCATATCGTCTTCGTTAAAACGCTTGAAAATGAAGCCGTTTCCCGACTCCGTGTTCTCCGTGTAATCGGTAATCGTGTCGAGTAGCCCGCCTGTCCCCCTCACGATAGGTATCGTCCCGTATCTGAGTGAAATCATCTGGCCGAGCCCGCAGGGCTCGAACCTCGACGGCATTAAAAACATATCGCACCCTGAATAGATGCGTCTGGCCTTGGATTCGTCGTATCCTACGATAGCCTTGAAATTGCCCCGATAATCAGCGGAAACGTCTTTGAGTAATTTTTCATATCTCTTGTCGCCCCTGCCGAGAACTACGAGGTCAACGTCCAGGTCGAGTATGCTGTTGAGGGACCTTACCACGAGGTCGACCCCCTTTTGAAGGGCCAGGCGCGAGATCACTCCTATAAGCGGTTTATGTCCGTTGGCCTCGAAACCCAGGAGGCTCTTGAGCTTCGACTTGTTCTGAAATTTCCCGTCCAGATCATCAGGGCCGTAATTATAAAAGAGCTGCTTGTCTTTTTCGGGGTCCCAATCGTCATCATCTATTCCGTTCAGGATTCCGGCCAGCCTTCCTTCGTTCGAAATTGCACGCAGCACCCCGTCGAGGCCATACCCGTATTCCCTCGTTCTTATCTCCTTCGCGTAAGTCGGACTCACCGTGGTAACCAGATCGGATGTAATGATCCCACCCTTCAGGAGGTTGACCCTTCCGTAGAATTCGAGATGCTCCGTATTGAATAGCGAGTGGCTGAGCCCGAACTTGTCGAGGATGTCCCGGCTGTAAACACCCTGGTATGCGATATTGTGAATAGTGAAAACAATTTTCGAGTCATAGAAGAAGGGGTCGTTGTTATAGTGTTTTTTCCACCTCAGCGCGATCGGGGCCATCGCGGACTGCCAGTCGTTACAGTGGATGATGTCCGGCTTGAAATTGAGAGCCTTCGCGATTTCAAGCGCGCCCAGGGAGAAGAATCCGAACCGCCGGTCGTTGTCCTGATAGTCGCCGTTAGGCGTGGTGTAGAGGGCCTCGCGGTCATAGAACTCGTCGTTACACAGCAGGTAAACAGTTACTCCTTCAACCGTGGTCTCTTTTATCGTGCCCTTATATGCGAGCCAGTCGATGCTCACAAGCACTTCCTGGGGCAAATTTTTAAATTTGAGTTTCAGGTGTCTCAGGTTTCGTTTTACCTCCCTGTAATACGGGAGGATGACCCTGACGTCGCATCCGATGTCGTTCAATTTCTTCGGGAGCACGCCGATGACGTCCGCAAGCCCGCCTGTCTTGGCCAGGGGCTCCATCTCGGACGCGATAAATAAAACCTTTATCAATTAACTTCTCCTCTATAATACGGCGCTTCAGACCGGACCAAAGTTCGAATTAAGTATAAATATAAATATTAAGATTGTATTTACCCGAAATGAACTAACCGAAATATTATCCCCTTTTGCTGCTTTCCGTGAGCTCCCGCAATCTTTTTATGATCGCAGTTTTATAATAGCCGGGTTTTAACCTCCATTTCCAGTTCCCGGACCTGGTCGACGGTCTGTTCATTCTGGCGCCTGAGTCCAGGCCCAGGATGTCCTGCATGGGGAATACCGCCGTGTCGGCGATCGAGGACATCGCGAGTCTTATTAACTCCCAATTAATGTCTCCGTCATCTATCTCGCCGGCCCATATACTTTAAAAGTCTTTCTTTTTCGGCGCTTCCCGCGTCTTTTTTCCACCACCCCAGGACCGTATTGTTATCGTGAGTGCCGGTGTATACGATATAATTTTTATTTTTGAAATTCCCGGGCAGATAATCGCCGTAGGGGAAATCGCTGCCGAAGGCGAAGAGCAGTATCTTCATTCCCGGGAGGTCGTAGTCTTTAATGATTTTCTTGACGTCAGAGGTTATATAGCCCAGGTCCTCGGCTATGAACCTCGATTTATCGAAATTTGAAAATAGAGCATCGAAAAAACTTACGGCGTCGAGGTCCACCCATCTGCCGTTTAAAGCGGTCTTCTCTCCGGCTTTTACCTCCCAGTACGAAACGAACCCCCTGAAGTGGTCGAGCCTCAGGGCGTCGAATAACTTCAAGTTGTGGCCTATGCGTCTTAACCACCATTCGAACCCGGTCTCTTTCAGGGCTTCCCAGTCGTAAACCGGATTTCCCCACAGCTGTCCGGTTTTGCTGAAATAATCGGGCGGCACCCCGGATACGAACCCGGGCTTTTTGTCCGCGTCGAGCTTAAAGAGCCCGGGCTCTGTCCATACCTCGGAGCTGTCGTAATTAATGTAGTAAGGAATATCTCCTATGAAGCCTATGCCCCTGTCTTTGGCGTATTTCTTTAACGAGCTCCACTGACTGAAGAAGAGATACTGAAGAAACTTGTGGTAAAGGATTTCGTTCCCCGCTTTATCCCTCCACTCTTCCAGGGACTTTCCGTTCCTGTCCCTCAAATCCGCGGGGAAGTCTCTCCATGTGGCGCACTTCAAATATTCTTTCAACGAGGCGTATAGCGCATAATCGTCGAGCCAGTGCTTATTGGCTTCGGAAAAAGCCGCAAATTCCCCGTCGCGAAGCAGACTCGGTCCGGCGTTGCCGAATGCGCGGCGGAAGATCCCGGTTTTATATTCCGAAACGAGGACGTAATCTACATTCCCCGTTTTCGCGAATGTCCTCGAATTCATATCGTCATCGGAAATGTATCCCGCGTCCTTCATAAGCTCCGGGCTAATCAGGAGCGGGTTCCCTGCATAGGAGGACGGGCCGCTGTAGGGTGAATTGCCGTATGTCTCGTCGGTCGGGTTCAACGGCAGGACCTGCCAGAGCGACTGCCGTGATTCCGAAAGAAAGTCGGCGAACACGTAGGCTTCGGGACCCATGTCTCCTATACCGAAGGGCGAAGGGAGGGATGTGATGTGGAGCAGTACGCCGCTTTTTCTCATTTTCACGTCTTTCAAGCTTCGTGTCAGAAGATACCGTTCACTCTTGTGTTTGTTGAATATACAGGTTCCAGGACCGCTAGCGACTTGCCGAGCGTCCTGTATTTTTCACCCGCGCGAATCTTTCCCGATCCATTCGAACCCCCGGAAGAAGCGGTATCGATGATTATCTCCCATTTCCCCGCAATCCCGTAGGAAGGGATAACGAACTCGACTTCCCCGGGGTCGGCGTTAAGAAGTATCATGAGTGTGTTTTCGAATCTGGGTTTCTGTCTCCTCCTGATATTCCTGAGGTCGTCGCCTGACTTTATCAGGCCCAGAGAGAGCAGGTTCGCGTTCTGCCAGTCTCCGTTAGTCATTTCGCTTCCGTCTGACCTGAACCATATAAGGTCTTTAAAGCCGTTGTGCTTGACTATGTTCCCGTGAAAGAATTTCCCCTGATTCAGTATCGGGTGATTCTTCCGGAAGTCAATCATTAGCCGTGCAAAATCGAGGAGCTCAATCTGCGCGCCGTCGCGGGTCCAATCCACCCAGGAAATTTCGTTGTCCTGGCAGTATGCGTTGTTGTTGCCCCTCTGGGTCCTCCCGTATTCGTCTCCCGCGGTGATCATCGGGACCCCTTGTGACAACAGGAGCGTCGCGATGAAGTTACGCTTCTGTCTCTCTCTGTTATTCTTGATAGCGGGGTCGTCGGTGGGTCCCTCTACGCCGAAGTTGTAACTGTAATTGGAGTCCGTACCGTCCGTGCCGTTCTCGAGGTTCGCCTGGTTATGCTTCTTCTCATATGTCACCAGGTCGTTGAGCGTGAACCCGTCGTGTGATGTGATATAGTTGACGCTCGCATATGGTCCCCTTGACCTCGTCCCGTACAAGTCGCTCGACCCGCTAATACGGTATGCGAGGTCGCCTAACTGTCCGCGCTCCACCCTCCAGAACCGCCTCACCGTGTTCCTGTACCGGTCGTTCCATTCGGACCACGGTTCGGGGTAGCTCCCGGCCTGATACCCTCCCGGTCCCAGGTCCCAGGGCTCGGCTATGAGCTTGACCCCGGATAAAACCGGGTCCCGGTTTATTATGGCGAACAGGGCGTGCGATCTGTCGTAATCGGGGTCGTCACGGAATAGCGCGGTCGCCAGGTCGAACCTGAACCCGTCGACGTGCATTTCGGTGACCCAGTATCTGAGGCTGTCCGCTATTAATCTCCATACTGCCGGTTTCGCAGAGTTTATGGTATTCCCGCAGCCCGTATAGTTCTGATACAGGGCCTTGTTTTTTCGGTCGAGCCGGTAATAGGAAGCGTTGTCCAGGCCCCTTAACGACAGGGTCGGCCCTGTTGCGCCCCCTTCGGCGGTGTGGTTGTAAACGACGTCGAGTATCACTTCGAACCCCTCCCGGTGAAGGGTCTTAATCATATTTTTAAACTCCGTCACCTGCTGTCCCCTCGTGCCCGTGCTCGAGAACCTTGCGTCCGGGGCGAAATAGCCGATCGAGTTATACCCCCAGTAATTGCAGAGGCCGCTTTCGAGGAGCCTCTTTTCAGACACGCTATGGTGCACGGGCATCAATTCCAGCGTGGTTACGCCCAGGGAACGGAGATAATCCAGTACATGCGGCGCGGTGAGCCCCGTGTAAGTCCCCCTATGCTCTTCAGGCACATGCGGGTGGAGGGCCGTAAATCCCTTGACGTGCAGTTCGTAAATTATTGTCTTTCTCCACGGCACCCCCGGCGGAGCGTCTGTCCCCCATCCGAACGACTCTTCGATGACTACCGATTTCGGCATATAAGCCGCGCTGTCCCTCGTATCCGCTTCGAGCTCGCTGCCCTTTGAGGGCTGCCTCCAGTCGTAATGTATCTCACTCAGCGCGATCTCGCCGTCAACTGCCTTCGCGTAAGGGTCGAGGAGCAGCTTGTTCGGATTGAACCTGAGTCCCCGGGACGGATTGTAGATACCGCGGGCCCTGTATCCGTATAGCTGACCCGGTTTCAGGCCTGGCACGTAAGCGCGCCATATATTGCCAGCCCCGGATGCAAGGGGAATCCTCCCGGTCTCGGTATCGGGCACACCCTTCGCAAAGAGGCATAATTCGATGCCCTCCGCGGATTCCGAGAAGACAGCGAAATTGACGCCGAAGCCGTCCCAAGTAGCCCCCAGCGGTTCCGGCCTGCCTGTCTGAATGCCTGCTGTATTACCGGTTTCGAGCGAGTATCTGTTCAAGGTTATATGTCGTTATTTGGATTCCCGAGAGAGATTTATGGGCATTGCAGCGTCATCCTTCGTATTTGAAGAATAGTACTCCGAGCGGAGGAAGGTCTATCTCTATGTGCGAATGATATCCGGTCGTCACCGTCGATACCCCTCCGTAATTGCCGATTCCGCTCCCCCCGTAGAAGCGGGAATCGCTGTTCAGGCGTTCGCTCCAGCGTCCGGCCCTGGGGACCCTGACCCTGTAGCGCCTCCTTGGGACGGGCGTGAAATTGCAGACGACCAGCATCAGCTCCGTTTCCTCCCGGCTTTTTCTCAGAAAGCTGATCACGCTCTGCTCATAGTCTTTGAAGTCCGACCAGTCGAACCCCTCGAACGAAAAATCGATTTCATACATCGCGGGCTCCGTTCTATAGCACCGGTTGAGGTCTTCGACCCAGCGTCTCAGGCCGCTGTGGAGGGGGTAATCGAGGAGGTGCCAGTCGATGCTGCTCTCGTGGCTCCATTCTCTCCATTGACCTATCTCCCCGCCCATGAACAGGAGCTTTTTCCCCGGATGCCCGTAAAGGTATCCGAAAAGGGCCCTCATGTTCGCGAACTTCCGCCACAGGTCTCCCGGCATCCTTCCGAGCAGAGAACCCTTCTCGTGGACTACTTCGTCGTGAGAAAACGGGAGCACGAAATTTTCAGTAAACGCGTACATGATGCTGAACGTGAGGTCATTATGATGGTACTTCCTGTGAACGGGGTCGGCGGAGAAATAATCGAGCGTGTCGTTCATCCACCCCATGTTCCATTTCATGCCGAATCCGAGACCGCCGACGTATGTCGGGCGGGAGACCATCGGCCACGCGGTCGATTCCTCCGCAATCATTTGAACGTCCGGGTGACGGCTGTACACGGACTGGTTCAATTCCTTTATGAAGTCTATCGCGTGCAGGTTCTGGTTGCCGCCGTATTCGTTCGGTATCCACTCGCCCTCTTTCCTGCTGTAGTCGAGATAGAGCATGGACGCTACGGCGTCAACCCTCATGGCGTCGATATGGAAAAGGTCGAACCAGTACATGGCGCTGCTTTTAAGGAACGCCCTGACCTCGTTCCTGCCGTAGTTGAAAATATATGAGCTCCAGTCGGGATGGAACCCCTTCTTGGGGTCCGCGTGCTCGTAGAGGTGAGTGCCGTCGAAATAGACAAGCCCGTGCTCGTCTCCCGGAAAATGAGAGGGGACCCAGTCCAGGATGACGCCTATATCGTTTTGATGGAGCACGTCGACCAGGTACATGAAATCCTCCGGGCTTCCGTATCTGCTCGTCGGAGCGAAGTACCCGGTGATCTGGTAGCCCCACGAGCCGTAGAAGGGGTGCTCCATGACCGGGAGGAATTCGACGTGCGTGAACCCGGTCGATTTAACATATTCGGCGAGCCGGCCGGCTATTTCCCTGTACGTGAGGGACCTGTTTCCCTCCTCCGGGACCCTCCTCCACGAGCCTATGTGCACTTCATAAATGGAGATAGGCGCGTCAAGCGCGTTGTGTTTGTATCGGCTATCGAGCCACCCGGCGTCGAGCCATTCATAATCGGGCTCCCATACTATAGAGGCCGTTTTGGGCGGTGTTTCGGTACGCCTGGCATACGGGTCCGCCTTCTCGACACGATAATTACGGGATTTCGACCTGATGTAGTATTTATAGACCTCTCCCTTCCCGAGGCCCGGAATAAATGTTTCCCATATCCCGGATTCGTCCCATCTGGGCGACATACTGTGGGAGCCCTTATTCCACCCGTTGAAGTCCCCGATAACGGAGACGCGGTCGGCGTTAGGGGCCCAGACCGCAAAATGGACCCCGGGCATACCGTCTTTTTCGGCAACGTGGGAGCCGAGTTTTTCATACATTTTCGTATGAGCGCCCTGCTTGAAGAGGAACACGTCGTAATCCGTTATCGATCCCGGCTTGTTATTGGCTGTTTCTGTGCGATCCATTATGTCGTTAGGCGCTCTGTCTGATTGGCATTTCGGATTTTTATTATACACTGTTAGGAGATGAGGATAAGTAGAAATTTTAACTTTATTCTCCGGCGAGAGTATAATTATCTCATGTCGTGATCTAATATATAAGTATATTCCCTGCTTCAATAAATTGGCTCAAAAGTGTTAATATACAGGTAACGAAGATGGTTGAGTTCGATTCCGCGCTGAAATTGTCCTATGACCCGGGGTTCCTCCGGAACAGGATACTCTATCACCTGAAATACTCGATAGGCAAGAAAATTATCGACGCCTCCAATAACGATCTCTTTCATTCCATTTCGCTTGCCGTAAGGGAATTGATAATAGACGGGATGTTCGATACTCAGGACTTATACTACAGGATGGACCCGAAGAGGGTCTACTGTCTGTCCCTCGAATACCTTATAGGCCGCTCGCTGACGAATAACCTCATAAACCTCGGAATATTCGACCTTTGCAGGGAGGCGCTTAAAAGCCTCGGCGTCGATCTGTGCGATATATCCGAAACGGAGTCCGACCCCGCTCTGGGGAACGGCGGTCTCGGGAGGCTCGCCGCCTGCTTTCTGGATTCGCTTGCGACACTCGGCATTCCGGGTTTCGGCTACGGCATTAATTATGACTACGGCATCTTCAAGCAGGACATCATAAACGGTTATCAGGTGGAGCATCCCGACCACTGGCTGGGCGAGGAATCGCCCTGGCTCATAGAAAGGCCGGGTGAAATATGTGTCGTGCCTATATACGGTCAGGTGAAAATAGAAAAAGACGTCAACGGAAACTATAGACCGACCTGGAAGGACTGGAAATTCCTTTACGGTATTCCGTACGATATGCCTATAGTGGGATACGGGAACAGGACGGTCAATTATCTGAGGCTCTATTCCGCCAGGTCGTCGAATGAGTTCGACATGAAGATTTTCAACAGCGGCGATTACATGAAGGCCGTCGAGCTGAAAATGTCGTCGGAAACCATATCGAAAGTCCTGTACCCTTCGGATACGGTCGAGCAGGGAAAGGAGCTCAGGGTCATTCAGGAATATTTCCTGGTCTCGTGCGCCGTCCGCGATATCGTGAGGCAGTTTCTGAAAAGGCACGACGGCTTCGGGAATTTTTCTTCGAAAGTCGCCATACAGCTGAACGATACTCACCCGGCGCTGGCCATAACCGAGCTCATGAGGATACTCATCGACGAAAACGACATGCCCTGGGACAGGGCGTGGGCGATAACGGAATCCGCGTTCGGGTTCACGAACCACACGCTTCTTCCCGAAGCGATGGAGAAGTGGCCCATATCGCTTTTCGAACGCGTAATACCTCGCCACCTGGAGATAATCTACGATATAAACGACAGGTTCCTCAAAAAGATTAAAGCGAAATGGCCCCAGGACCCCGCCCGAATAAGCAGGATGTCGCTCATAGAAGAGGGTAACGGCAAGAGGGTCCGCATGGCCCATCTCTCCATTATCGGCAGCCACTCCGTAAACGGTGTGGCGGCGCTTCATTCGGAGCTGATCAAGACCTCTCTCGTCCCTGATTTTTACGAGCTCTCGCCCGAGAAGTTCAATAACAAGACAAACGGTATCACTCAGAGGAGATGGCTCCTCAATTGCAATCCGGGTCTCGCCGGCCTAATAACCAAAACGGTCGGCGCAGGGTGGATAACGGACCTCTACAAGCTGAGGCCCCTTGAAGGCTATGCCGACAACGAGAGTTTTCAGAGGGAATTCATCCGGATCAAGAAATCAAACAAGGAGAGCCTGGCTAAATTGATACAGAGGATCACGCGGATCACCGTGAATCCGGAGAGCCTGTACGATGTCCAGATAAAGCGCATCCACGAGTACAAGCGTCAGCTCCTGAACATTATGCACATTATTCATCAGTATTTCAGGATCGTTGAGGACGGAGCGGAGCTCGATGTGCCGAGGACGTACATATTCGCGGGAAAGGCGGCTCCCGGATACTGGGCGGCCAAGCAGATCATCAAGCTTATCAATAACTTGGCCGGTGTCGTGAATTCGGACCCCAGGGTGAGGGATCAGCTAAAGGTGGTATTCGTTCCCGATTACAAGGTTACCCTGGCGGAGAGGATAATCCCCGCCGCCGACCTGAGCGAACAGATATCGACCGCGGGAAAAGAGGCCTCGGGCACCGGGAACATGAAGCTCGCGCTTAACGGAGCGCTCACTATAGGCACGATGGACGGGGCCAACATCGAGATCAGGGAGGAGGTGGGGGAGGAGAATATATTCATATTCGGTCTGAGGGCCGATGAGATAATGAATATGAAACAGTCGCACAGTTATCATCCGAGAGACATCTACGAACGGAACCCTTATCTGAAAAGGGTAATGGATTCATTCGAGTCGGATATATTCTGCAGTGAAGAGCGCGGGCTGTTTAAATGGATTTACGAAAATCTTCTCATGAACGGCGACGTATTTTTCCACATCGCGGATTTCGAGTCCTATGCCGAGACGCAGCAAACCGTGGGGCAGGGGTTTCTCAAAACGGGGGATTGGGCGAGGAAGGCGATTCTGAACGTCGCCCGTATCGGGAAATTCTCGAGCGACAGGACTATATCGGAATACGCGGAGGAAATCTGGAAGGTGAGGTCTCTAAAGGATTAGCCCGCTGCGCCGCCCGCACTCTGCCCGCCTGTATTACCTCCCGCCGGCAAATTGACAATAAATTACAACTGAGGTTAGATTCATAGCGCAGTGGCGTCCGAAAAGAAAGATAGACTAAAGCGGATACTCCTCGAGAGCTCGATACTCAGGGGAAAATTCACGCTCGCGTCGGGAAAGGAAAGCGATTACTACATAGACGCGAGGCTTACCACGCTCCACCCCGAAGGGGTTTCCCTCGTCGCCGAGATATTTCTGGGCGAAATCAGGCGTGATCCGCTCATCGACACCGTCGGCGGGCCGACTATGGGGGCGGACCCGATAGTGGGATCACTTCTCGCTACGAGTCAGAGGGAAAATTACCCCATCAAGGGCTTCCTGGTCCGGAAGCAGGAGAAGGGACACGGGACCGGAAAGCTGATAGAAGGAAACCTGAGGCCCGGAGATAATACGGCGGTAGTAGAGGACGTCGTCACGTCGGGCGGATCCGTTATCACGGCGATAGACGCGGTCCGGAACTCGGGAGCGCTCGTGAGGAAAGTCCTCGTGGTGGTCGACCGCGAAGAGGGGGCTGCGGAGAGGATCAAGGACATGGGGATCGAGTTTTACTCGATATTTAAAATTTCGGAGCTGCTCGGGAGCTGATCCCGCGTAATTATTCCGTATCCGCCGTACCCGTCTTATCCCCGAGCCCGTATTCCTCGAGCTTCCGCCTTAGCGTAAGCCTGTTGATTCCGAGAGTCCTGGCCGCTTTCGAGCGGTTCCACCCGCTTGCGCCGAGCGCTTCCTGAAGCAGGACTATCTCGGCTTCCTTCACCACCAAGTCGTATATGTTCTCCCCGTGCCCCGAGCCGAGAAGGCTCTTGACCGAGCTCCTGAGGGCGTCCTTAAACGATATGTTGTCAATCGGCTTGGCTGCCTGATGCCTGCCTTTCAGGTCGAGGTCGTACGAAGTGAGGTAGGGCGTCTTCGTGAACGCGATCGCTTTTCTTATTACGTTTTCGAGCTCCCTCACGTTGCCGGGCCAGTCGTATTCGAGGAGCATTTTCTGGAACTTGCCCGTGGTCCCTTTTATTTCCTTTCCTATCTGTACGCTGTATCTCCTTGTAAAGCATTCGGAGAGGAGGGGTATGTCCTCTTTTCTTTCCTTGAGCGAGGGCAGGTGTATCCTCACCACGTTTATGCGGAAATAGAGGTCCTCCCTGAATTTTCCTTCCCTGACCATCCTTTCGAGGTCTTTATTGGTCGCGGTTATTATCCTGACGTCGACGGATATCTCTTTGCTGGAGCCGAGCCTGTGGAACGTCCCGCTCTGGAGCACCCTCAGCACCTTGGCCTGGAGCGGAAACGGCATGTCGCCGATTTCGTCGAGGAATATTATGCCCCCGTCCGCCTCCTCGAATTTTCCGGTGCGGGTCGCCGTCGCGCCCGTAAAAGCCCCTTTCTCGTATCCGAAGAGCTCGGCCTCTAAAAGGCTCTCCGGAATGGCGGCGCAGTTAAGCACGACGAACGGTTTTTCCCACCTCGTGCTCACCTTCCAGACGGACTCTGCAACTAATTCCTTACCCGTCCCGCTCTCCCCGGTGATAAGGACCGGGACGTCCACCCTCCCGACCTGACCGATGAGCTTGCACACCTCCTGGAGCATGGGCGAGTCCCCGACTATCGCGCAGGTAACGCTCGTACCCTGCGTATTGCCGTGGAACTCGACGAGGCGGCCCTTGATCTCCGATTTAATCCCCAGAGCCTTATCGAGGGATTCGGAGAGCGAAGAGTTTTTTAAGGGCCTGAATACGCAGTCAAACGCCCCGAAGGTCATCGATTCGATGAGGTATCTGGTGCCCTTTTCGGCCGTAACGACTATCACGAAATATTTATCTTTTAATTGGCTCAGATTGTTTATGCCCGAGGTGTCTGCGTCCAGCAGTACGACGTCTGCGTCGCTTATGTCCTCTGTGCGTGAAAAGACCTCGACAGCCCCGCCCCCCATGATATTTTCTACTTCGTTTACGAGGCTCCGATCCTCTGTTAGAATTGAGACTTTACCTGTCATGGTTAAAACATCCCCTTTGTGATTGTAACAAAAATATACGGAGTGATTACTCAATAATCAAGATGACGGGTGGACAGGCTGGAGATATTGCCCTTAATCACACAATTATTTATCATGGCACCCAATTTGCATCAATTTATCAGATTCGGTAATCAAAATCATAAGCTGCTAATTCATACGGAGACTGCTCTTTGGATTTCGTCCTTCCTATAGCTATTGCTCTGTCCGCATTTCTTGCGCTCAACATAGGCGCTAACAATTCGGCGGCTTCGATGGCCACGGCTTACGGCGCGGGGGTGAGAACTAAAAGGGAAGCGACCGCGATGATCGCAATATTCGCGGTCCTGGGAGCGCTTCTGGCGGGCACGCCCGTAATCAAGACCCTCGGGAACGGCCTCGTGCCCGGCACTATATTCTCGACCCACATAGGGCTCGTCATAATCATCTTCATTATCGCGATTATTTTCATTTCCTGGGCGAATATATCCCGTGTTCCCGTGGCCACGACACACGCGATAGTCTGCGCGATAGTGGGGGTCGGACTTTATTCGAAATCGCTCAACAGCGAAAAATTTTTCGAGATAGTAGTCTGGTGGGTGATAACGCCTCTCGTGGCGTTAGCGGTGAATTACCTCATTGCAAGGTATCTATATTTAAAAACGTTGCAGTTTCTGACCGCCCGGTATTCGGAAGGGGGTATAAATAGAATACTCTCAATTCTGATAACTATCTCAGGCGTATTTGTTGCTTTTTCCGCGGGGGCCAACAATTCGGCCAACTCGGTCGGCCCTCTTGTAGGCCTCGGGCTCATGAACGCCAACGTGGGGGCCGTCATGGCCGGCGTGGCGATGGGTGTCGGGGCAATGCTTTTCGGGGGGAGGGTGCTTGAGAGCGTCGGGAAGGAAATTACGGAGATCTGCATACTGAGGGCGATCTCGGTTGAATTTACTGGGGCCGCGATAATCCTCGTTGCCTCGCTCTTCGGCGTACCTGTGTCCTTAGCGGAGATAGTCACGTCCGGTATAATAGGGTTTTCCCTGGCTCAGCAGGGGTTCTCGGCCACCGCCCAGAACCGCCACGTAGTGAGGATAGCGTTCTTCTGGTTTGTCATACCGTTTATTGCCGTGGCTATGGGGTATTTCCTGTCTTCCCTTTATTTCAGATACGATGTCGCGGCCATGATAAGCAGGAATTTCGGTCATTAACATATATAATAGGAATGGGGACATCAAAATAGGAGAGGTGATTAAAAATCAGCTTATCAGGATCTGCCGGTAAAAAATCGCGAGTGAAAGACGGCCATAAACGAATGTTCACCCCGGACGAGGTCAGGGACCTGAACGTCAGGTTCGAGGACAGGGGGGCTGAAGAAATTCTTAAATGGTCGTTCGATAATCTACACCCTAGGGTGGCGCTCGCTTCGAGCTTTCAGGCCCAGGGGATGGTGCTCATAGATATGCTCCTGACGTTAAACCGGGACGCGAGGATATTTACGCTCGATACGGGCAGGCTCAACCAGGAGACCTACGACGTCATGGACGAGGTCAGAAAAAGATACGGGGCACGGATAGAGGTCGTGTTCCCGGAGAAGTCCGAGGTCGAGGAAATGGTGCTCGAGCACGGGGTTAACTTGTTTTATAAAGGGAAGGAAAACAGGAGACTCTGCTGCGAAATCAGAAAAGTCAGACCGCTCAAACGCTACCTCTCCGGTATGGACGGCTGGATCACATCCATAAGGCGGGACCAGCTGGAGACGAGGGCCGAGGCCAAAATGTTCGAGATAGACGAGCTCAACGGCGGCATATTAAAGATAAATCCGTTAGTTGACTGGACGAGCAAGCAGGTGTGGGATTACATAAAGGAGCGCAGCGTCCCCTACAACAAGCTCCACGACATGGGCTACCCGAGCATAGGCTGCGCCCCCTGCACGCGCGCCGTGAAACCCGGGGAAGACGAGAGGGCGGGGCGCTGGTGGTGGGAAAACGATTCCGACAAGGAGTGCGGACTCCACTTCAACCACAACGGGGATTCGTGAATCCGGAAACGGATTTTTTCAGGACCCCTACTGCAAATTATCTTCTTCTTTTTCCGCTTTTTCTTCCGTGACAAAAGGCACGGGCGAAGCGTGGTGGATTACCATCAGCCAGCCCGCTGCGGTTTTTTCAAAAATATTCGTCGATATGGAGACGTTCATCATTACGGGGTCACGCCTGATGTAGGTCAGCTCCTGAATGCAGGTAACGTACGCGGCGTCCCCTTTGATGTCGACGGTGATATTGTGGAGCTTTATGCCGAGCCTGTCTTCGGGGTCAAAGACGTTCTCCCAGCTCTGTCTTATGGCTTCCCATCCCCTGAGCATTACCCAGCCCGGATGAGTGCAGCCGGCCCTCTCGTCGTGGACGAACACAGTGTCCATGAGCTCAAGGTCTCTTGCGCCGAGGGCCCTGTAGAACCTTTCGTTCACTTCGAGTATGAGGTCTTTGTCGGAATCAGACGGCATATGAATTTATACCTGAAAATAGAGGGAATGTCCCTCTGATGTCGCCGCCGTAAAAGCGGAATGAGAATCATAGCCGGGCGGGACGGTTATCATCTTCCTATGCGGCTTTTTCCGGAAGTCCGAATAATGCCAGGTACCTCAGCAGCGGCCGCGGAGACCTTCCTGTCCTGGAGCTATGGAAAGTACGATCAGGGGCTTTGAACTCGACCTCGAAACCGAGCTTAAACAACTCCACGAGAAGCGACGCCAGACGGCTTATCTGGTGTTCGAGCCTCGTTCTGTCCCTTTCGGGGCGGAATTCGACAACCGCTCCCCGTATCTCCTCTCCCTCCATTTCCCTTACCATGAGCCTCCCCGTTTTGGCGGTCGTTTTCCAGTGTATAAGTCTCGGGTTGTCGCCCTCCTGGAATTCCCTGAGCGACCTCAGGTCATGTCCGAACCCGGTTTTCTCGGAGCCTCCGTCCCCCGGCCCTTCCTTAAAGGATTCATGCCCGGCGTCTATTGCATCTATTTTCGGGAATACCAGAATTTCGTCCTCCCCCAGGTCTAACCTAATCCATTTCCTGAAGAAACCGAAAGGGAACCTGGTCGAGAGCCTGGCTTCCGGAATCCTGTTCCATCCCCTCACCTTGAAATTGTATGTCAGCGAGGCGGTAACCGGGTGTTTTGAAGATAGGTAAGGGACGTAGGCTTTCTTTTCGTCGAATTCGACGTTAAGCGAGTATGAGGGGATGAGGGATTTGCCGTTAGTGAGCGAGAACTTAAGCGTCGCCGGGGTGAGCGCGAAAACGTCTCCGGGGGGGTCGATTCTGACCTCGATCCTCGCGAGGTTGATCATCGAGAGTATCCCCGAGGCCGCGACGAAGCTCATCATGATTCCGAAAGTCAGATAGAGGAGGTTGTTCCCGGTGTTAATGGCGGCGAAACCGACGAAGAGGCTAAGGGCGATGAAGGTCAGCCCTTCCTTCGTAGGGCTCGTCCTCGCCCAGTTGTCCTTGCCCAGTTTAAGGAAGCTCATTTGAGAAAGCGCATGCTCGGAGCCGGTTCGTTATGCCGCCGTGCACCCCTCCGGTGGAATTATATTCCCTATCCGGCTCCCCGGGCGATTATTTTACGACATCGACGAGACGGCTAAGCGAGTTGAGTATATCCCCTTTCACTCTCGAGAGGTCGTTATAGATCGCAACGAACATAATGAATATAAGTATCGTCAATCCGATCTTCTGGCTTATCTCGAGCGTCCTCTGGCTGAGCGGCTTCTTCTTGATGCTCTCTATTATCAAATACAGGACGTGGCCTCCGTCCAGCATAGGGATCGGGAAAAGGTTTATAACCGCGAGGTTAATGCTTATAAAGCACGTGAACTGAAGGAGCTGCGCTATGCCGTTTTCCGCGGCCGCCCCGGAGACCTTCGCTATGAGTATCGGGCCCGCGAGACTCTTTCCCGCGGTGCCTAACGCGATCTTGCCCGTGACCAGCTTATAAAGGAAGCCGAACAGGAGCACCACGACCTCAGCTATCATGTTCGCGGCCTCTTTCACCCCGTTAACAATGGCCTGGAAGAATCCGTATTTTTTTACGATCTCATCCTGATACGGGGAGATTCCGATCGCCCCTTTCCCAGTCTCGACCGAGGTCTCCGGGGTTATGAGCTTTGTCATCTCTTTGCCCTGCCGTTTTATCAGGAGCGTTACTTCCTTGCCCGAATTCTCTTTCACGATCGAAGCCATGTGGTCCCAATCCTGTATCCTGGCTCCGTTCACTTCCAGTATTTCATCGCCCTTTTGCAGGTCCGCTTTCTCCGCCGGGGTGCCGGCTACTACGGTCCCGACCCGCGCCTTGATGGGCTCGCCGAACCCGATCGCGACCATCCCTTCGGACGAAGCCTGCGCCTTTACCGGAATGTCCTTCCTCACCCCGCCCCTGTCTACTTCGATATTGAGGAGGGCGTCGGGGTTTGTCTGGAGCTCGATATTCACGTCCTTCCAGTCGGATACCTCCGTTCCTTCGATCTCCAGTATCTTGTCGCCCTTCATGAAACCGGCTTCCTCGGCCAGGGAGCCGGGCTTAATGTATCCGATGACGGGCGCCTGTTCGAGATACGCCGGCACGGAGATGCCTATCATGTAAACGATGGGCAGGAAAAAGAACGGGAGGAGGAAGTTCATGAAAGGGCCCGCCACTACTATCAGGAGCCTGTTTAAGAGGGGCTGGTTCGAAAAGCCCCTCGGATATTCCTTTTCCGAATACGTGTCCGCGCCTTCGAGGCTCCCCGCCTTTGCCGCAACATCTATCTTTTTATCGTCCCTTTCAAGGACAAACTGATAATCCTTTGCGGGCTCTTTCTCCAAAGAAGCCTCAAGCTGTTTCCAGCGCGGAAATGAGGTCAGCTCGATCCCTTCGATGCTTACGATCCTGTCCCCCGCTCTGAATCCGGCCCTGTCGGCGTCCGAGCCCGGGTCAACCTTGTCCACGATGAAATTCCCCTCCGAGCCTTCGCCGTACATCTTTACGTAGCCGCCCAGGGGAAGCGCGCAGAGCAGATATTCGGTCTCGCCCTTCCTGACGCCGAATATTTTTTTTCCGAAGCCGAGGGAAAACTTTTCCACCCTCACTCCGCTCCACTTGGCCAGGAGAAAATGCCCCAGCTCGTGTATGAATACCAATATCCCTATTACGAAAATAAAAGCTATGATTGCCGTCATTTCTCAATTCTCCCGATTTCTTATTAGTGTGCGGGCTTTATCCCTTGCCCAGGCGTCGCTTTCGAGGACTGATTCGAGCGAACGAGCGGACACGGTCTCGTGAAGGCTCATTACCTTTTCCACGATTCTTACAATATCGGTGAAGCCGATCTCCCTCGCCAGGAAAGCCCTTACCGCGACCTCGTTTGCGCCGTTCATTACCGCGGGCAGGGTGCCTCCTTCCTTAAGAGCGCCGAACGCGAGCGAGATCGACGGAAATTTCTCCGTATCGACGTCCCTGAAGGTCAGCTCCCTGAAGCTCTCCGGCATCACCCTGTGCCCGTTCACCGGGATTCTCTCCGGATAGGAAAGCGCGTAAGCGATAGGTATCCTCATGTCGGGAACGCTCATCTGCGATATGAGAGACCCGTCTATATATTCTACCATAGAGTGCACTATGCTCTGCGGGTGAATCCAGACGGAAATACGCTCCGGTTCGAACCCGAAAAGCCATTTGGCCTCGATTACCTCGAATCCTTTGTTCATTAGTGTAGCCGAATCGATGGTTATCTTGTCCCCCATCTTCCACGTCGGATGGTTTAGCGCACCCTCCACCGTAACGTCCCGGAGCTCTTCTTCGGGCGTGTTTAAGAACGGCCCCCCTGAGGCGGTAATGATGAGCCGTCTGGCGTATTCCTTCCCGCACGTTTCGAGCGCCTGGAATATAGCGCTGTGCTCGCTGTCGACCGGAATTATCCTGACCCCGTTTTTTTCCGCCTCGCCGGTCAGTATCTCTCCCGCTATTACCAGCGATTCCTTATTCGCGAGCGCCACGTCCTTCCCCGCCATGACCGCCGATAATGTGGGCAGGAGGCCTGACGCCCCCACCATGGCCGATACCACCAGGTCGTTACCGTCAAGCGACGCGATTTCGCCGGCCCCGTCCGTGCCGTACAGGATTTCTGTACCCGTATCTCTTATTATCGCCCGAAGCGCGTCCGCGAGCCCGGCGTCCCTGACCGATACCGCTTCCGGTCTGAATTTACGTACCTGCTCCGCGAGGAGCACGACGTTCTCGCCCGCCGAAAGACCCAGGACCCTGAATCTCTCCGGGTACTGCGATATTACATCCAGGGTCTGCTTCCCGATGGAGCCCGTGGAGCCGAGGATGGAAATGTTTTTCAAATGGCTTCCCTTTTTTTTATCTGCTCCCCGGTAAGCCCGAATCTCCGTTCCCGGTTCTGGTAATTGAGTATGGCTTTCACGAGGTGTCTCTTTCTGAAATTGGGCCAGAGCGTCCTCGTGACGTAGATCTCCGCGTAGGCGATCTGCCAGAGCATGAAATTGGAGAGCCTCATTTCGCCGCTTGTGCGTATCAACAGGTCGGGCTCGGGCATGTCGCTCGTGTAGAGAAATTGAGAGAAATTCGATTGGTCTATCGATTCGGGAGATATCCTGTCCCCGGCGAGGATTTTTTTAACGGCGTCGACAATCTCTTCCCTCCCGCCGTAGCTGAGAGCGAGAGTGAGGGTCATCTCCCGGCCGCCTTTCGTCATCTCCGTCGTTTCCCCGAGCACATCGGATACGGATTGCGGGAGATCCCGGAGCCTGCCTATGGCGTTGAGTTTGATACCGTTCTCTATCAATTTGCCGCGCTCGTTGAGAAGATAGTGCTTCAGCAGCTCCATCAGGGCATCGACTTCGTTTTTCGGTCTTTTCCAGTTCTGCGCCGAGAATGCGTAAAGCGTCACATGCCCGATGCCGAGCTCTTTGGCCGCGGTGACGACGGCCCGGACGGATTTCATGCCCTCTCTGTGCCCGCTGATCCGGTCGAGGTTCTTATTCTTCGCCCACCTTCCGTTCCCATCCATTATTATAGCGATGTGCGCGGGAAGCTTGTCTTTGTCTATGAATGATTCCAGTTTCCCCTTCATAAACTTATTAAGTATATCACCTCACTATCTTTAAAAAAGTTATCACCGGTTCGCGGAATAGTAAACCGGGCTAGACCTGCAGCCTGAACACCAGTTTGGAGAAGAAGGACAGCGGGAATACGATCATCACTACTATCAGCAGCACTGCCGCGATCACGAGGAATGTCAGACAATAGATAAAGAAAGAGAGGGGGACGAAAAGTATCTTGAACGGAAAGAACCAATCCTTTGAAAGCTGAAGGACTACAGAGGTATAGCTTTGTATGAATCTGCTTAGAACCGTGGATACCATCTCTAGCATTAAGTCTGCCTCCCCCGGATTAATTTATATCAATCTTGGGGACTCTTCAAATTCCCTGTATCAGCCGACCAGGCCCGAGCGGATTAAAAGACGTGCCTTTATCGAAGCCGTCCTGCATATGACAATAGAGGCCGCGTGCCCCCTGCGGCGGTCGTTTCATGCTGCGTGTTGTGAATGTATACGGCAAGTTAGAACGCTCCTCTTCGTCGTAATACTGAACATTAAATGTAGAGCCGGCCCGGTTTCGAGCCGGTTGTCCGGGTATGCTTATCACTGCGGGAGCGTGTCAATCCGCAGGCGAGTGTCTATCGACAACCGAATAAGCGTCCGGAAATCCTATTAATATCTTATACGTCCCCCCCTTCCGTTCCGCCGATTCATGCCGCGCGGCTGTAATAACACAGTATTTCGGGTTGCCGATTCGGGCATGTTTGGTTAATCTCTATTAGAGAGGTAGCTTAACAGTGAAAATGAAAAGGGTTATTATCTTATATCTGTTTTTAATTCTGAGTGTCCCGGGTTCCTATCGAGCGGGTGCGGACGATGCCACATACGAGGGGCTCTCCAACTTCACGAGGGTCCTCGATATCGTCGAGAGGAATTATGTCGAAGAGGTCGATTCCGAGAAGCTTACGACAAGCGCGATCGACGGTATGCTCAAGACCCTCGATCCATACTCGACCTATCTGAGCCCGGAGCGGTACAGAGAGCTCGAGATAGGCACGTCCGGGGAATTCGGCGGCGTCGGAATGGAGGTCTCGGAAGAAAACGGGTTCCTCACCGTCATTACGCCCATAGAGGGCAGCCCTGCCGAAAAAGCGGGTATCAAGCCGAGGGACCAGATAATCGAGATCGAGGGGAAATCCACACAGGGCATGGTGGTTCAGGAGGCGGTCCAGCTCCTGAGGGGCCCCAGCGGGACCGCTGTAAAAATTACGATCAGGAGGGAAGGGGAGCCGGAACCCAGAGTCGTAACCCTCATAAGGGACAAGATAGTCGTAAAAAGCGTCAAATCCGAGCTCCTTGATAACGGGATCGGGTATATAAGGCTGGCACAGTTTCAGGACCATTCTTCCGATGAGCTAAGGCAGGCCATTGCCGGGCTCGAAGCGAAGAACGGGAAGGAGCTCAGGGGGTTGATACTCGATCTCAGGAACAACCCCGGGGGTCTTCTGACAGAGGCGATAGACATAGTCGATGAGTTTATCGACACAGGCCTGATTGTGAGCGTCAAAGGACGGACCCAGGACCAGACAAGGGAATACTACGCTACAAAGAACGGGAGCTTTCAGACTTTCCCGGTCGTCGTGCTTGTAAACGAAGGCAGCGCGAGCGCATCGGAGGTGGTCGCGGAGGCGCTCCAGGACAGCAAGCGGGCCGTGATACTCGGCACAAAGACGTTCGGTAAAGGGTCCGTGCAAACCATCATAAAGCTCGAAGACGGTTCGGGGCTCAAGCTCACGACAGCCAAATTCTATGCTCCGAGCGGCAGGTCGATAAACAAGGTGGGAGTGACGCCGGATATTATTGTCGAGAATCCCAAGGACCAGGATAAGCAGCTTCAAAGCGCGGTTAATATCTTAAAATCATCTGAATCCGGTAAAACAATTCCAAAGGGCTAGGGAGCGCCCTTCTTTTGTCGAAATCGACACGGAACAGCAAGTCCAGAAGATCTGAAAGAAAAAAGGGCGGAAGGAAGACGAATGCGGGCAGGATTTTCATCTTTGCCTTCTCGTTCGTCGTAGTCCTGATATTGGGTCTTTACGGTCTGTATAAGTTAAAAAAGTATATACCCTCCGGCGAGTCCACTCCCGCGGTTACAACACAAAAAATGAGCACCGCCGTAAAAGAGGCGGACCGTATTATCGCGGGCGCTTTCTTTGACCTCGGTATTTCGATCAAGGACATCGAGTCGAAAAAGGCATATAAAAGGGCGGAGGGCGGCATCAAATGGGAGTATAGCGACGTAAGGGTAAGCACGCCGGAAGGGGTCGGCGGCAAAAAGATAACGAATGTCTTTAAAAAGTCTTTCGCCGCTAAAAAATCATATGAGCTGGGGTTCGAAGGCTCGGGTGATTCGCTAACGGCGGAATTGAAATCGTACGGCTTTAAAACTCACAGGATAAAGTTCGAGCCGGAATCCGGGAAATCGCCCCCGGCCGAAATAGCGAAAGAAAAGGAAGGCGGGGCTGAAGAAAAACCGGGTGTTAAAAAGGAACCCGGACCGGCCAAGGAGCCGGTCGTAGCGGTCGAGCGCTCCCAGATCAGGGAAGGCGGCTCTTCCAGGCCCCGGATCGCGATAATAGTGGACGATATCGGGATGAGTAAATGGCCCGTCGATAAGCTCGTCGGGCTCCCGGACCCGGTCACGTTCTCTATCCTGCCCGATCTCCCCTATTCTGCGTACGCGGCCGAGGCCGCCCGGAAAAAGGGCTGGGACATCATGCTCCACCTCCCGATGGAGCCCATGGAATCCTCGGGATATACGGGGACTGACGCGGGGGAGGGCGCCCTCCTTGTGGGGCTTTCCAAGGAAGCTATCATGGCGCAGCTCGATAAAGACCTTTCGGCGGTACCTTACATCAAGGGCGTGAACAACCATATGGGTTCCAAATTCATGGAAAACGAGGAACTGATGCGGATGGTCCTCGAAAAGATCAAGGGGCGGGGGCTCTTCTTTGTAGACAGCCTGACGTCGTCCGGGAGTGTAGGATACAAAACGGCCTTAAACATGGGTATGAAAACGGGCAAAAGGGATGTATTTTTGGATAATTCGTCCAAAGAGGCTTCGTATGTGAAGTCTCAGATAGAGAAGCTCATTGAGATGTCGGAGAAAAACGGTTACGCGATAGGCATATGCCACCCGTACCCCGGTACGGTTCAAGCCCTGGCCGAAATGATGCCGAAAATCAGCGATCGCGTGGATATAGTTTCCGTTTCGAGCGTATTGAGCGGAGGAAGGGAGCTAAGCGAGAGATAAGTCTTAATACCTGTGTTATTCTATTTCAAGGAGAGGATATAGTATGGGACTCGTTGATGATGTGCGTAAAAAGCGTGATTCATGGATGAAGAGGTTTGAAGAGCATCGGCAGGAGGATGAAAACGCGCGAGAGGGGCTGGACCCGGCCGAGGAAGAAAAGAGGATAAAGGAAAACATGAGGAATTTTGGGGTGTTTTTTAATAAAGCGGATAAAAACAAGGACCGGTGAATTGGAAGTACCCAGTGTACTTGACAATTTATTGCTAATCCTTTAATTTGTTCTATTCAGGGCTCGTATAAAAAATCGGGAGGAGTTTATTAATGCCAGGAATTGTGGTCGGAAACAACGAAAGCATAGACAGCGCGCTTAAAAGGTTTAAAAAGCAGGTCGAGAAGGGAGGGGTGTTGTCCGAAGTAAGGAGGAGAGAACATTACGAAAAACCGAGCGAGCGGAAGAAGAAAAAACTTTTCGCCGCCAAGAAGCGCGTAATAAAACGTATCAGAAAAAACTAGCATTATTATTTAGTAATACATATATAAATACCGGTAGGGGGACACTACTTTGTATTCTATATTCCGTGAATTCGGGGCTGGGGCCCTTTCCTTTGAGAATCCTAGGTTCACTTTAAAATTTGAATTGTCGATAGATGGTAAATTTTAACAATGATTTCCTCGTTAAAGAAATAAAGAGGAGGTTGAGCATTATTAACCTCATTGAAGGTTACACATCTATTAAAAAGACGGGGAAGGGTTTTGTAGCCCTTTGCCCTTTTCACGACGACCATAACCCATCGATGCACGTAGACGAGGAAAAAGGCCTGTTCCATTGTTTCAGCTGCGGCGCGGGGGGCGACATGCTGGGGTTTTACATGAGGTATAACGGTCTTACATTTCCCGAAGCGGTTTCAGACCTCGCCAAGCGCGCGAACATCACTATCGAAAAAAGCACACCCGCCGTTAAAGGCAAGTCACAGACCGGAAATTTTTTAAAAATAAATTCGGCCGTGTCCGGATTTTATCACAGGTCGTTGCTCGAGAGCCGTAAGGGCAACTCGGCCAGGCTCTATCTGGAAGGAAGGAATATTCCCTCTCAGGTTGTAGAGGAGTTCAAGCTGGGCTACGCCCCGGACGGCTGGGACAATCTAGTAACATATTTATCGAAGCATAATATCCCCCTTTCGCTGGCCGAGAAGATCGGCCTCGTCGTCAAGAAAAACAGCGGCGACGGATACTATGACAGATTCCGGAACAGGATTATTTTCCCGATCGCCAACGTGGAGGGAAAAATAATAGGCTTCGGCGGAAGAAGGATCAATGAAAGCGACGAGCCTAAATATATCAATTCCCCCGAATCGGAGATCTATCAAAAGAGAAAGAACTTCTACGGGCTCGACAGGTCGAAGGACCACATCAGAAAAAATAAAAGGGCGATAATCGTCGAGGGGTATACGGATTTCCTGTCCCTCTACTCAGCCGGCGTTAAAAACGTTGTCGCGACCCTGGGGACGTCGCTGACGAGAGACCACGTGGTCACGCTCAGGAGATATACCGACAGGATAGTGGTCGTTTTCGACGGCGATGATTCGGGCGTAAAAGCCGCCGTAAGGTCGCTCGATGTTTTTCTCGAAGAGGGGCTGCTCCCGAGCGTGGTGCTGCTTCCGGAGGGCAATGACCCCGACTCGTTCCTCGCGGTCAGGGGAAGAGGGGAATTCGAGAGACTGCTGGACGAATCTCCCTCGCTGCTCGATTTCTACATCGATAACACCATAGGAGATTATCGGCGCGGGGAAATCACTTTAAACAGCGGCGTGAAAGAGATAGCCGACGTGCTGATTAAGGTTAATGACCCGATACTCAGGAGCAGCTTTATAAGAAAGACCGCCGAGAAGCTCGGGCTCGGGGAAAATGAAGTGCTGTCGCTCGTCAGACTCGGAAGGGGGCGGGGAAAGACCGGCGGGACTAAGGCTGTAAAGGTCCATAACAACCATGAAAAGCTGCTGCTCAATATTTTCCTCAAATTCCCGGATCTCTCCTCGAATATCGCGGCTGAGGACCTGGAGGGGTATGTTACGAACCCTGAGGTCAGGTCGATTCTCGAAGAGATCGTAATAAACGGCGTTCACGACATGTCGTCTCTTTTCCTCTTGTTTCAGGGCAGTGCGGCGCAGAGCCTCATTTCCGAAGCGCTCATGTCTTCTCCGGGAATCTCCGACAGGGAAACCGCGGTCAAAATGATCGAGAGCTGTTTAGGGAAATTGAAGCTCGCCAGGGTGGACGAGCAATTAAAGACGCTGAGGCTCAGGCTGAATGATGCCGTCAAAAGTAAAAATTTTGAGCTCGAAAAACGTCTGCTGACCGAATATACGGATTTAATGAAACAAAAATAACCGGAAGAGGGGAGACCCTATGAGAAACAAAAAGAAGAGCGGCTTTCAAATCAGGATCGCCAATGACGACATCGACCCCGGTCCGGTTATAGAGTCCGCGAAAGAAGACAAGATCGAGGACGACGTCATTTTCGCCGAGGAGCAGGACGACGTGGAGTTCACGGACGAGGAAGTTCAGGAAACCACGGTCAAATACGGATTCGGTCTGAATGATGCAAAAGATAATACGAACGAATACGACCTGATCAGGTTTTACCTCCACGAAATAGCGGACCATTCCCTGCTTTCGAGGGAGCAGGAAATAAGAATAGCGAAAGAAATCGAGACGGGTAAAAGGATCGTCGCCAAAGCTATCCTGGGTTCTTCATTGATGTTAAAAGAGATAATAAGGCTGGGAGACGAGCTTCAGAAAGGGAGCCTGAACGTAAGGGACATAACGAATTCCCTGGATGACGCGGACAATGCCGTCGAGGAAGAGGTTCAGCTGGGGATAAGGAATTCTTTGATAGCGATAAATAAATTAAACGAGGACAACGAGCTCGCAAAAAAAGAGCTCGTCTCCGCTTCCATCAGAAAAGAAGAAGGTCACTCTTGAGAGGATAAAGAAGAATAACGATAAAATGCTGGGCTACCTTGAAGATATAAACCTGAACGGGACTCAGATGGAAAGGATACTCTCCGTCGCCAAGGGTTATATCGACAGGATCGAGAAGCTCAGGCGCGAATTGGAGGTTCTGAGCCATAAGAAGAAGTCCGCGTTGTCGAAAGCCAAGAAAGCCCTCAAGGGAACCATGGAGGAGTTCTTTGACGATTCGGATACGGACACCGGACTGCTAAAGAAATCGCTCAGGAGATTGGAGTTCGGGGAGCAGATGACGCACAGGGCGAGGAGGAAGCTGATAGAGTCCAACCTGCGTCTCGTAGTAAGCATTGCCAGGCGTTACATAAACCGGGGTCTCCCGTTCCTCGACCTCATCCAGGAAGGCAATATGGGCCTGATGAGGGCAGTCGAAAAATTCGAATACAACAGGGGATACAAGTTTTCCACTTATGCGACCTGGTGGATACGGCAGGCGATAACCAGATCCCTTGCCGACCAGTCGAGGATTATCAGGATACCGGTCCATATGACGGAAACCATAAACCGGATAGTCAGGACCTCGAGGCTCCTGGTTCAGGACCTGGGGCGCGAACCGCTTCCCGAAGAGATAGCGGAGAAGGTGGGCATGCAGTCCGACAAGGTCGCGCGCGTGCTCAAGATTTCGAAAGACCCGATCTCTCTCGAGACCCCGATAGGGGACGAGGAGGACAGCAAGCTCGTCGACCTCATCGAGGACTCGAATACGACTTCGCCTGTAAAGGTCCTCGAGATGAGCGAGCTCAAGGAGATAATCAACAACGCCCTCTCTTCCGTGCTGAATACGAGGGAGGAAAGTATCGTGAGGCTCCGTTTCGGCATAGACGATGAAAAGGAGCATACGCTCGAAGAGGTCGGGCACGAATTCAAGGTGACGCGCGAGAGGATAAGGCAGATCGAAGTGAAAGCGATAAAGAAATTAAAAAGGGCCGGAAGGGTCTATCCTATTAAGAGCTATCTCGAAAAGGCTTAATCCGTGAGCGCGTTTCCCCGGGCTGCGCGGCGTCGGATCAAATCATATTACTTCCTCGTCAATTCCCTTGCTTCCTCGAAATACTGTATGGCGGATTCGGTGGTTCCGAGCCTGAGCATTCGCTGTATCTCGGAAACGGTGGCCCCGTCTTCTATCGCGAGCATCGCCGCCGTGTGCCTGAGACTCGCGGGTGTTATCCCTTTCTTCTTGATTCCGGCGATCTCGAAATAGCGGCTTATCCGCGCTCTCAACCCCCTCGTGGATATCCTCTCTCTCACCGCCCTGTTGCCTACCCCCCAGAATAGCGGCTCGTCCGGGCCCGATGCCCCTCTTTCTTCAAGATAAACCCTGAGCGATTCCTCGACTGGCCCGCTCAGTACGACGTATTCGTCCTTCCTGTCCCTGCTCTTTCCCTGGACATAAATTACCCTTTTCCCGCCTCTGTATTTCAAATCCCCGAGATTCGACCTTACTATCTCTATCTCGCTCAACCCCGATCTGACCATCAGGTTGAGAATCGCCCCGTCCCTCCGTCCGAGGGGGCTTGATGCGTCGGCCGCGTAAATGAGCCTCTCGACCTCTCTTCGTGAAATCGGGTCCGTCAGGTGCCTTCTGGGCCGGGGGGCGCCCTTTATCCTGCTTGCCGGGTTTTCCTTTATCCGGCCCGCGGAAAGGAGGTATACGTAGAACCTCCTCACTGCTGTGAGGTATGCCGACATGGAGGCGGGGGACAAATTTTTTGAGACGATGTAATCCTTATACCGTTGTATGTCGTTTGATTCGATTGCCAGGGGAGAGGCTCCCCCGAGCCATTTAGAATACTCGCCGAGGGCCTTTCGGTAGGTGTCCCTGGTGGTCTCCCTTCTGTTAAGCGAGGCTATAAACCCCTTTAATAACTCATCCATGGCCGTCTGTTAGAATTAAATCATCTTTAGAGCCGTGATTCAACTCCGGTTCTTGACACGTATAAAATCTTGTGTAAATTATATCCCGGAATCTAGGTGGTAATACTGAAGAGGTCACACCCGGTCCCATTCCGAACCCGGAAGTTAAGCTCTTCGAGGCCGATGATACTGCTCCTGTACGGGAGTGGGAAAGTAGGAAGCTGCCTTGGTTCTTTTTTTTTGCCCTTTTTGATCCCCCCGAACATAGCAAAATTGCGCGGCCGGTATTTTATCGTCGGGCCGCCGGGCCGGGCTCTGTTTGTTTTGTTCGAGCCTCTTATGTACTATTTTTCCAGGTCTTCATTCTCTAGTCCGGGTGAGGTAATTCCGTGAGGAAAACAAGGCTCGCCGTGTTCGTTTCGGGCAGCGGCACTAATCTCCAGGCGATCATAGACGCAGGGATTCCGAACGTCGAAATTGCGCTCGTGCTGAGCAATAATCCCGACGCCTATGCGCTCGAGCGGGCGAAGAAGCACGGCATCCCCTTCGAGATCGCGGATCACAGGGATTATTCGGGCAGGGAGGAATATGATAAGCGCGTCCTCGAGCTGCTCGAACCGTACGGCGTCGATCTGATAGCGCTCGCGGGGTTTATGAGGATACTCTCACCATATTTTGTGAAGGCATATAAAAACAGGATCCTGAACATCCATCCCGCCCTTCTCCCTTTGTTTCCGGGGATGCACGCTGCGAGGCAGGCGCTCGAGAGCGGCGTGAAGTTCTCGGGATGCACGGTTCATTTCGTGGACGAAGGGGTCGATACCGGCCCGACTATACTTCAGGCCGTCGTGCCCGTACGGGACGACGACGATGAAGAGAGCCTGCTTGAGCGGATACACAAAGAGGAGCACAGAATCTATCCGGAGGCTTTAAAACTTATCGCTTCAGGTAAATTCAGGATTGAGGGCAGGAGGGTGCTCGCGGTAAATTAATCCCTTATATTTCCCTTCCGACCGCGCGCGCCACAGGGGCGGCCTTTTCCATCAGAATAGAAAACTTTTTAGGCTTGAGCGACTGTCCGCCGTCGCTGATGGCGACAGCCGGGTTGTTATGCACCTCGATTATGAGCCCGTCCGCCCCGGCGGCTATCGCCGCGAGCGCCATGGGCGTCACATACTGCCAGTAGCCGGTCCCGTGGCTCGGGTCTGCGAATACCGGAAGGTGAGTCTTTTCTTTCAGCACCGGTATGGCGTTCAGGTCAAAAGTATTCCTGGTCGCTGTCTCGAACGTCCTGATTCCCCTCTCGCATAGTATGACCTTTTCATTGCCCTCCGAGAGTATATATTCCGCGCACATCAGGAATTCCATGATCGTCGTCGCCATTCCCCGTTTAAGCAGCACCGGTTTTTTTGATTTCCCCACCTGTTTTAAAAGGGCGTAGTTCTGGGAGTTCCTCGCTCCTATCTGAAGGACGTCGGCATATTCTACTACAGCGTCCAGGTCATGCGAGTCGAGGATCTCGGTGACTATCGGAAGCCCCGTGAGCTCTCTCGCCTTCGCGAGCAGCTTAAGCCCCTCGACACCCATTCCCTGAAAGGCATACGGCGATGTCCTCGGCTTGTAAGCGCCGCCCCTCAGCATGCTCGCCCCCGACGCTTTTACGGCTTTTGCAATTTCCATTATCTGCTCTTCGTTCTCCACCGAGCACGGCCCCGCGATCACGGGGATTTTAGTATCTCCGACTACGGTATTGCCGATTGTGAAATGCGTGTCTTCCGCCTTGAAATCGCGGCTAGCGATCTTATAGGGCTGGAGTATGGGGACGACTTTTTCGACCCCTTCGAGAACGCTGAGCGTTTCTACGTCCTGGGGCTTGCCCCTCTCGTCCCCTACCGCTCCTATGACGGTCCTTAATATCCCTTCTATCAGGTGCGCCTTGTATCCGAGCTCGTCAAGCGTGGATACCGCCTTTTGAATCTGCTCCTTGGAAGCGCCGCTTTTCATTACGACTATCATCGTGGAATTCTCCTTCGCTTATTAAAAAGCAAAATAAAAGTAAATAAAAACGTTATGTTACATGAAGAGTATCTGATGTCAACCCTCGTCCGCGAGCGCCCGTTCCCGTTCTCGTCCTATTGATTCTTTTTATATTGCAGAGAATAATAATGTTCCCACTAAAAAGGGCAGGTGGCGGAACCGGCAGACGCGACGGCCTCAAAAGTCGTTGGGCTCACGCTCGTGAGGGTTCGACTCCCTCCCTGCCCATTCTTTGGGATAATACGAAGGTTTTTACTCTTTGGTTTAAATTCCCAAATGTTATTCGGACCGCATTTAAAAACCCCGGTAATCGGGCAGGCATTAAAAATCCTCGATCTCATGACTTTAGACACACATTCGCCCCTCTACCGGCCCTCTCCGGAGTCGATTTGGCGGCCGTGTCCAAACTTCTTGGACACTCCTCAATCCAGATGAACATGCGTTATTCGCACCCAACACCAGACGCCCTTAAGAACGCGGTATCCAAGCCGGACGAATGATAAAAACGAAATAGCGTAAGCAAGCGTGTTAGCGCTTTCGCGCCGTACCAAAATTTTCGTTGTACTTGACTGCCTATAGTGGAATACTATCACTACAAATAAAACTTAAAGAGGTGCTCCATGCGGTTTTTTATGAAGGTTTCTATTCCTGTCGAGGCCGGCAACGAGGCGGCCAAGAAAGGCAGCCTGGGTAAAACGGTTGCATCGATTCTCGCCGAACAAAAGCCTGAAGCGGCATATTTTGTCGAGATGAACGGCCAGAGGACGGGCTTGATTTTCCTCGACATGAAGGACGCTTCACAGATACCGTCGCTGGCTGAGCCCTGGTTCCTCGCATTCAACGCCAGTGTCGAGATTCGCCCGGCGATGATCCCGGATGACCTGAAAAAAGCGACGAAAGACATCGAAAAGGCCGTCAAGAAGTATAGTTAATCCGCGTCCGGGCCGCCATAGGCGGGGCGCTCCGGTTAACGGCCAGGTCTTCATCGCGTCTCACACGGTCACGGTCGTGCCGTCGAACTTTGTAAACGTAAAGCCTCCGAAGGGCTCGCTGTAGAGCGCTCTCTGGTCTCTCAATATGCTTATGGCTACGGCCTCCCCGAGCAAATTCGCCTCCGTTGCGTCCGTACGCCAGTGAACCCCCGCAATATTTCGTCCCTGTGATATGTTCGATGCGAGCTTGTTGAGCTCTCCGCCTACCGTGAGGGGCGGCCCTTCATACGGGACTAGCGTTGTCCCGTCCGCGCTCGGGACAAGAGGGCCTTGAATAACGGCCGATTCGTCGAACCATGCCTTCAGTATGGTAACGCAGGCGCCGGCCACCGTGGAGTGTCCCGAGCCGTACGATGTATGCATGGGGGACCCTTCGGGGAACGCGACGGGCAGTAAATAGTTGCCCGTTCTGTCCGACACCGCGCCCAGCACGGATGAATCGAATAGCTCCCCGTTTACCGGATAATCCGCGAGGCCGAGGCGCATTACCTCGACGTGCCCTCCGAATTCCTCCGGCCTCAGGCGGCGGTGCACAAGCCACTTCTGGTACCAGACCGCTTTTAAGGCGCGCGCCGAGACCTCGGTCAGAAGCGCGAGTATGTGCGGCACGCCGAACGTCCCGAATCCGACCTGGGCGAGCGCGCCCGGCACGCCCGGGGGGAGCGGACGGCCGGAGCCGGGGTCCGGGGTTTGCCCGTAGGGGTTGCCGATGTTCAGGGGTACGCCGTTTGAGAGCAGGATAAGGCATGCGACGAAGTACGCCTGATAGAGGGCGTCGATATGGACGTACTGGGAAAGGTCCCTCCCGTTCCTGCAAAAGACGAGACCGCCCGGCGTCTGTCCCGAAAGGGGCTGGCAGCCGTTCTGCACGTCGAGCCATGCGTCGAAATCGGTCAGGAAGTCCACGGCCGTCGTGGTCTGGATACGCTGGTCCACGAACTGGGACCCGAAGGGGCAGTCCTTGAGGAGGAATTGCGAGATATAAGGGCCGTCCGTGCATCCGGGATATGTGTCCCTGAAAAGCGTGCCGGCCGTGACTACGCCGCTATCCTTCGGGCCGCGGAAGTCGGAGAAACCGGATAAATCGTCAGCCGCCGCCAGGGCCAGCGGGTTGCTGTTAAAGTTCAGGAAATTTACGTCGCGCAGGAGCGCCATCCAGTAAAGCTCAGCCATCTCCGCCGCTTCCTCGGCGCTGTCGAATGCCGGCGCCGCGCGCATCGAAAGCTGGTGCGAATCGGTCCCTTCGAGATCGAAAGCGTATCCGGCCTGCGGGTTAACCAGTCTCCGCCGGCGGGCCGGGTCGGGACATCCGAGGTGACCGTTTATCGATAGAAGCTCGAAGTCCTCGAACTTCCCGGTCGTGATCGCCGCTATAAGGGCTTCGTAAGCGTCGAGGTCGACCTCGCCTATGGAGCTGTGCGGGAGCCCCTTCGAGTAATTGCCGATTTTATTCGGGTATATCGATTCGTCCCCGTTACAGGGGTGATCGGGAACACCTGTGTTCCTCTCGGACCGGGCGGCATTGACCCTGACCTGAAATGCGCTGTCCGCACGCGCCGGGCCTGTCTGGGGGCCGATCTCGCAATCAAACTCCTGCCCGTCCGCGGTATCGTTGCATCCCTCAAGGAGCGGCGTCAACCCGATGCCGCTCACAGCGATCCCCGCGGCGGTAATCCTGCCCACATTTTTTATAAATTCCCTTCTGCCGAATCCGGCGGCGGGCGAGTCCGCATCTCTATCCCGTCCCGTTTCCCCGGGCCCGGTATTCATGCCGGATCTGTTTTGACCGGACGATCCTGTTCCGGTCTCTTTTAAACACTTTTCATCTCCCATTCCATTCCTCCCGCTCTTTGTACCAGCAGTCCTATTTTCTCACATGGGATAAATTGTTGTCAAATGATTTATAGAACACATCCCCGGCTTGTAAGTTTACACCCTGACGAGCGGTCGCAGTGCCTCTACCGGTTTTAGATTCGCCGCCCGACCGTTCGGGGAGGGATTTTGAAATCGATGAAACTCGTTGTGGACTAACGGGGAATAGAGGAATTTAAACGGAGGTGAAATCCGCGAACATCACCCCGGGTATCCCGGGATGCGCGACTGCATGACTACCGGCAATTCGCCGCCGGCGGTATATAAGGGCCGAAAGCGAATTGCCGTCGGTGAGCATGGTTTGTGTGAAGCCCGGTTTTTAGGGACGAAAATGGAACTAATACCTCGGCATATCCGGGTCGTACTTCTCGGCCCAGGCGTCTATGCCGCCTTTCAGGTTTCTGACCTTTTTAAAACCCATGTTTCTCAGGAACCGCGTGGCCTGGAGGCTCCTCCCCCCGCTGTGGCAGAACACGACGATATCGTCCGCCGTGTCGAGCTCGTTCACCCTCTCGGGAAGCTCCCCGAGGGGTATGAGGGTAGAGCCGTCGAGGCTGCATATCTCGTATTCGTGCGGCTCTCTGACGTCGAGTACTACGGCTTTGCCGTTTTTCGTCCTCAGCTCGTTGAAATCATCGACGGAGATTTCGAGGCTGTCGTCCTCGGCGAATCCCGGGACCTCTTCCCCTCGCCCTATGCCGCAGAATTCCTGATAGTCTATGAGCTCCTTTATTACCGGGTGCTCGCCGCATATCGGGCAGTCGGGGTCCTTGCGGAGTATAAGCTCCCTTATCTTCATCTCCATCACGTCGATAAAAAGGAGCTTCCCTATCAAAGGAGTCCCCTTTCCGATTATCAGCTTTACGGTCTCGGCCGCCTGCATCGTTCCTATTACGCCCGGCAGGACTCCGAGCACGCCCCCCTCCGCGCAGCTGGGCACGAGCCCCGGGGGCGGGGGCTCCGGGTAAAGGCACCTGTAGCACGGGCCCCTCTTCGCGTCGAACACGCTGACCTGGCCCTCGAAGCGGAATATGCTTCCGTACACGTTCGGCTTTCCGAGCAGCACGCAGGCGTCGTTCACGAGGTACCTCGTGGCGAAGTTGTCGGTCCCGTCGACCACTATATCGTAATCCTTGATTATGTCCATGGCGTTTTCGGACGTGAGCATGGTGTTGTATGTCTTGACGTCGATGTCGGAGTTAAGCCCGAGGATCCTGTCCCTGGCGGATTCGACCTTCAGCACCCCGAGGGTCTCTTCGCTGTGAATTATCTGCCTCTGCAGGTTGCTGAAATCGACTACATCGAAGTCCAGTATCCCCATGTGCCCCACGCCCGCGGCCGCCAGGTAAAGGGCGAGCGGCGAGCCGAGCCCCCCGGCGCCGACGCACAATACCCTCGCGTTGACGAGCTTTTCCTGTCCCTCGACGCCGACCTCAGGCATTATCAGGTGTCTTGAATAACGTCTTATCTGTTCGTTTGTGAGACCCATTTTTTTATTACCGTCCTCTTTCTTTCGTTTCCGAGCGAGGAATAAAATTAATACAGAAAACGAATACTTTCAACCCGGAATGGGGCAAATGCCGATAAGTAAAAATCCGACTTGATTATCCTGGAAATATGTATACTATATCTTAAGGTCTGAGTCCGGTTTTAACAAGTTAGATACTTTTAGTGCTCTTGTGGATTCAACATTTTCGGATGCTGAATCTCTCCCCGGGTTTTCGGATTTGCAGGGTTTTTCAAAAAGATCGTCAAATTGTCTTGACATCCTTTTTTGTTCATTTATATTATATGTCCCTTTGGCAAAATATCTGAAAAGATATTTCAGATCTTTGAAAATTAAATAGCAGATAAGCGGGCAAAGAAGAGCTAAGCAATCATTTCATAAGATCATATGAAGAGTTTGATCCTGGCTCAGAGCGAACGCTGGCGGTATGCTTAACACATGCAAGTCGAGCGCGAAAGTGACTTCGGTCATGAGTAGAGCGGCGGACGGGTGAGTAACGCGTGGATAATCTGCCTTTAGGACTGGGATAACTCTGGGAAACTAGGGCTAATACCGGATAAGACCACAGGTTCCATGGAACCAGGGGTAAAAGGCGGCCTTCGGGCTGTCGCCGGAAGATGAGTCCGCGTCCCATCAGGTAGTTGGTGAGGTAACAGCTCACCAAGCCGAAGACGGGTAGCCGACCTTAGCGGGTGATCGGCCACACGGGGACTGAGACACGGCCCCGACTCCTACGGGAGGCAGCAGTGGGGAATCTTGGGCAATGGGCGAAAGCCTGACCCAGCAATACCGCGTGAGGGATGAAGGCCTTCGGGTCGTAAACCTCTGTCAGTTGGAACGATGGGTCTCCGGGCTAATATCCCGGAGACTTGACGGTACCTTCAAAGGAAGCCCCGGCTAACTCCGTGCCAGCAGCCGCGGTAATACGGAGGGGGCAAGCGTTGCTCGGAATTACTGGGCGTAAAGGGTCCGCAGGTGGCTTCGTAAGTTAGATGTGAAATCTTAGGGCTTAACCCTGAAACTGCATCTAATACTGCGAGGCTTGAGTCCAGGAGAGGTTGGCGGAATTCCAGGTGTAGCGGTGAAATGCGTAGATATCTGGAGGAACACCAGTGGCGAAGGCGGCCAACTGGCCTGGTACTGACACTCAGGGACGAAAGCGTGGGTAGCGAACCGGATTAGATACCCGGGTAGTCCACGCCCTAAACGTTGGATGCTAGGTGTGGGGATGAAAATCTCTGTGCCGAAGTTAACGCATTAAGCATCCCGCCTGGGGAGTACGGTCGCAAGATTGAAACTCAAAGGAATTGGCGGGGGCCCGCACAAGCGGTGGAGCATGTGGTTTAATTCGATGCTAAGCGAAGAACCTTACCAGGGCTTGACATACTGACTTAAGCTTATGTGAAAGCATGGAGTGGTGTGGAGCTTGCTTCACACAGTTAGTACAGGTGCTGCATGGCTGTCGTCAGCTCGTGCCGTGAGGTGTCCGGTTAAGTCCGGTAACGAGCGCAACCCCTATGTTTAGTTGCCAGCACTTAAGGTGGGAACTCTAAAGAGACTGCCGGCGACAAGCCGGAGGAAGGCGGGGACGACGTCAAGTCATCATGGCCCTTATGTCCTGGGCTACACACATGCTACAATGGCTGATACAATGGGTTGCCAAACCGCAAGGCGGAGCTAATCCCATCAAAGTCAGTCTCAGTTCGGATTGCAGGCTGCAACTCGCCTGCATGAAGTTGGAATCGCTAGTAATCGTGGATCAGCTACGCCACGGTGAATACGTTCCCGGGCCTTGCACACACCGCCCGTCACACCACGAAAGTCGGTTCTACCCGAAGTGGCTGAGCTAACCCGCAAGGGGGGCAGGCTCCTAAGGTAGGGCTGGTAATTGGGGTGAAGTCGTAACAAGGTAGCCGTAGGGGAACCTGCGGCTGGATCACCTCCTTTTTCACGGAGAAAAATTGCTTTCTCGTTCTTTTGCTCGCTTTATCTGCTATTAAATTTTGGTGCTTTCTCGGAGTAAAGTGGAGTCGCCTGTTGGATTAACTGACGGGCCTATAGCTCAGCAGGTTAGAGCGCACCCCTGATAAGGGTGAGGTCGGTGGTTCGACTCCACCTAGGCCCACCACCGATATAGTTGATCTAATACTTGATTCTTACTTTATTGAGTTTCTCGGATTGATAGTTAGATCGGGGGTGTAGCTCAGCTTGGGAGAGCGCCTGCCTTGCAAGCAGGAGGTCGGCGGTTCGATCCCGCTCACCTCCAAAACATTGCAAACAAAGCAAATGTTTATTTGCATGGATCTTTGACAATTTCATATTGTGCTGAGTAAATCGAGCGTGCTTAATTATGCGGTGATTTTCATACCTTGCAGTTAAGATACTCAGGGCAGATATGTGAATGCCTTGGCGACGGACGGCGATGAAGGACGTAGTAAGCTGCGATAAGCCTCGGGGAGCCGCTAAACAGGCTGTGATCCGGGGATCTCCGAATGGGAAAACCTGGCCGAGCAAACCTCGGCCATAGTAGGGTGAATACATAGCCCTATTAAGCTAACGAGGGGAAGTGAAACATCTCAGTACCCTCAGGAAAAGAAATCAATTGATATTCCCCCAGTAGCGGCGAGCGAACGGGGAAGAGCCTAAACCTTATACGTGTTAAAGCTTACGGGCGTTGCATATAAGGTGTTGCGGGATGCAGTTTGAAGGATCCGTGAATCCTTCGGGAAGTTACAAAACTTTATGTTAGTTGAAGCATCTGGAAAGTTGCACCATAGAAGGTGACAGTCCTGTAAACCAAAACATTAAAGTCTTCCTTATTGTATTCCCAAGTACCCCGGACCACGTGAAAGTTTGGGGGAATCCGGGAGGACCACCTTCCAAGGCTAAATACGTGCCGTCGACCGATAGTGAACAAGTACCGTGAGGGAAAGGTGAAAAGAACCCCGATGAGGGGAGTGAAATAGAATCTGAAACTGTCTGCCTGCGATCGGTGGGAGGGCTATATCCCGGGAGCTTGCTCCCTGGAAACGCCTGACCGCGTACCTTTTGCATAATGGGCCAGCGAGTTATCTTTAGCGGCTAGGTTAAGCCGAGAGAGGTGTAGCCGTAGCGAAAGCGAGTCTGAACGGGGCGTTCAGTCGCTGGAGATAGACCCGAAGCGAGTCGATCTATCCATGGCCAGGGTGAAGCAGAGAGAAAACCTCCGTGGAGGCCCGCACCGGTTAGGGTTGAAAACCTATCGGATGAGCTGTGGATCGGAGCGAAAGACTAAACAAGACTCGTGATAGCTGGTTCTCCCCGAAATATATTTAGGTATAGCCTCACATGTTGGCGGGCGGAGGTAGAGCACTGAATGGGCTAGGGGGTTGAAAGACCTACCAAACCCAATCAAACTCCGAATGCCGCCTTGCTTAGTGTGGGAGTCAGTCCAAGGGAGATAAGTTCCTTGGGCGAGAGGGAAACACCCCAGATCGTCAGCTAAGGCCCCAAAATTCGGGCTAAGTGGTAAAGGATGTGAAGTCGCATAGACAGCCAGGAGGTAGGCTTAGAAGCAGCCACCCTTTAAAGAGTGCGTAACTGCCCACTGGTCGATGCGACTTTGCGCCGAAAATGAAACGGGGCTCAAGCCCGGTGCCGAAGCTACGGGTTGTATTTGTACAGCGGTAGGGGAGCGTTCTCAAAGGGCTGAAGGGCTACCGTAAGGAGGTCTGGACTTTTGAGAAGTGAGAATGCTGGCATGAGTAGCGATAAAGGTGGTGAGAATCCACCTCGCCGTAAGCCTAAGGGTTCCTGGGGAAGGCTCGTCCTCCCAGGGTAAGTCGGGACCTAAGGCGAGGCCGAAAGGCGTAGTCGATGGAAAACGGGTTAATATTCCCGTACCACTCAATTGGAGTGAAGGGGTGACAAAGGAGGGTAGGTCAGCCGGGTGTCGGATGTCCCGGTTCAAGCTCGTAGGGGGAAGAGACAGGAAAATCCGTTTCTTCATTAACCCTGAGAAGTGAGTACGAGGGGCGTCAGCCCCATAAAGTGATTGATCCCAAACTTTCGAGAAAAGCCTCGTAGCGTTGATGATTGAGTGCCCGTACCGTAAACGGACACACGTAGGCGAGTTGAGTATACTAAGGCGCGTGAGAGAACTTTGGCTAAGGAACTCGGCAAAATAGCCCCGTAACTTCGGGATAAGGGGTGCCCACATAAGGTGAAAGCCCTGCGGCTGGAGCCGAAGTGGGCCACAGTAAAGAGGCGGTGACGACTGTTTACTAAAAACACAGGGCTCTGCAAAGTCGCAAGACGACGTATAGGGTCTGACGCCTGCCCGGTGCCGGACGGTTAAGGGGATGGGTCATTCTGGTTCGCCAGGAGAAGCTCAGAACCGAAGCCCCGGTAAACGGCGGCCGTAACTATAACGGTCCTAAGGTAGCGAAATTCCTTGTCGGGTAAGTTCCGACCTGCATGAAAGGCGTAACGATTGCCGCGCTGTCTCGGCCAAATGCTCAGCGAAATTGTGGTTCCGGTGAAGACGCCGGGTACCCGCTGCGGGACGGAAAGACCCCGTGCACCTTTACTATACCTTAGCACTGGATTTTGGTGCTGCATGCGTAGCATAGGTGGGAGCCTGTGAAACTCTGCTTTTGGGCAGGGCGGAGGCATTAGTGAAATACCACCCTTGTAGTATTAGAATTCTAACTGAGATCCGTAATCCGGATCCAGGACAATGTTAGGCGGGTAGTTTGACTGGGGCGGTCGCCTCCTAAAGAGTAACGGAGGCGTGCAAAGGTTCCCTCAGCCTGATTGGAAACCAGGCGCAGAGTGCAAAGGCATAAGGGAGCTTGACTGCGAGACTGACAAGTCGAGCAGGTGCGAAAGCAGGTCTTAGTGACCCGGTGGTTCCGAGTGGAAGGGCCATCGATCAACGGATAAAAGGTACGCCGGGGATAACAGACTTATCTCCCCCAAGAGTCCACATCGACGGGGAGGTTTGGTACCTCGATGTCGGCTCATCGCATCCTGGGGCTGGAGAAGGTCCCAAGGGTTTGGCTGTTCGCCAATTAAAGCGGTACGCGAGCTGGGTTTAGAACGTCGTGAGACAGTTCGGTCCCTATCTGCAGCGGGCGTAGGAGACTTGAGGGGATCTGCTCATAGTACGAGAGGACCTGAGTGGACGAGCCTCTAGTGTACCAGTTGTCACGCCAGTGGCAGCGCTGGGTAGTTATGCTCGGACGGGATAACCGCTGAAGGCATCTAAGCGGGAAACCCACCCCAAGACTAGGTCTCCCAAATCGAAGATTTCTAAAGGTCCCTCGAAGACTACGAGGTTGATAGGCATTAGGTGTAAGCACAGTAATGTGTTGAGCTGAAATGTACTAACTGACCGTGCGGCTTAACTGCGGGGTTTTGAAAGTTACCGCTAATTTCACGCAAGAACTCAGCACAATATGTAATTGTCGAAGATCTTCTTTGTTTGCATCTTCAGACGTCCGGCTCATAATGCGTCCGGATATTCCCTAACATAAATAATTCCTGTAATCTCTTTACATGGATTATTTTATCTTCGAGAGGGGGTGTCCCTATGTCCGTATATCTTATTACTTATGAGCTCCATCACGACAAGGACTATCAGAAGATTCACGAGGCGATCGAGTCCCTGGGGGGGTGTATTCACTGCCTCCGGTCGATCTGGCTCGTCAACACGGGGCTCTCCATAACGGAGGTGCACGAGATACTCAAGGACAAGATAGACTCCGACGATTCCCTCCTGATACTAAAACCCTCCCGCGAATGGGAAAGCCTCAACCTTCCCATCCCCTGCAAATCCTGGCTCAAAAATCATTTGTCTTAAGTTTTTTTTGAAAAATAATTATCTGTGCGTTTTGATTCCATTATGAATCGTTTGACTGTCTTCCCTTATCCCGATCCCGGTGCTATTCTCTAGTCTCACATGGTCATCGGCATCCCGAAAGAGAGAAAGATTCAGGAATACAGGGTCGCTCTCACCCCGCAGGCAGTCCGCGTTCTCGTCGAGCGCGGGCACAGGGTCTTCGTAGAAAAAGAAGCGGGCGCGGGGACCGGAATACCGGACGGCGAATATAAAAAGGCGGGCGCGCGTATCGCTGCCACTGAAGAAGAGCTATTTAAAAAATCGACCCTCATAGTCAAGGTAAAAGAACCCCTCCCCGCCGAATACCCGTTAATCAAAAAGCATCACACGATCTTTTGCTATCTTCATCTCGCGGCCGACAACAAGCTCGTCCAGGCCTTGAAGAAGAGCGGCTGCAGGGCGATAGCCTTCGAGACCGTGGAGCTCCCCGACGGCTCGCTGCCGCTTCTGGTCCCCATGAGCAAGATAGCAGGCAGGCTCTCGGTCCAGGTGGGCGTACATTTCCTCCAGAAGTCGAAGGGAGGGAAGGGGGTCCTGCTCTCGGGCGCGGCCGGGGTGAGGAACGGCAGGGTCACGGTGATAGGCGGCGGGACGGTAGGGCTTAACGCCGTCCTCTCGGCACTCGGTCTCGGCGCGGAGGTGACGGTCATAGACAACAAGCATCAGAAGCTCGAGTTCTACTATGAGCATTTCGAAGGCAGGGTCAGAACGCTCCCCTCATACCCGGAGGTCATCGCGGAGGAGCTGAGCGCTGCCGATCTAGCAGTAGGCGCTGTGCTCGTGACCGGGGCCAGGGCCCCGCGAGTGATAACGAAAGAGATGATCGCCGGCATGGAGCAGGGCAGCGTGTTCGTGGACGTGGCTATAGACCAGGGGGGGTGCTCCGAGACGAGCATCCCGACCACACACGACTCCCCGGTTTATAAAACCCTGGGTGTCACGCATTACTGCGTGACGAACATGCCTTCCCTGGTTTCGGTTACATCCACCAATTCCCTTTCGAACTCCATACTCCCATACGTCATAGAGCTCGCGCAGGGCGATTACGAGCGGAATCAGGCCCTCTTGAAAGGAATAAATGTCGATAACGGGGAGCTCAGGATCAAGCTCGATTGATAATCCGGCCGCAGGTGCGATGAGTACGCATCACTCAAGTATAATAAAGCTCGAGATTTATATTAGTTACGAAAACAGTGACAAATCACGGCACATGGTGACAATTTTTAGTTGCCGCCGTTTCGAGGCAGCCCGTTAATTGGTCGTAACCATCATTATATATTCATTATTTGTATGGCTTGCAGGTGGCATGCATATTGCAACTTTTTAGAGTGGGGTTTAGTGCTTATAGTTCGCCTGCATCTGTAAATCTGGAGGGACAGCTTAATGGCAAAATTAGAGAAGCTAACGGCAAGATTGTTTTTCGCATACTTCTTTCTTTTCTTCCTGGCGTCATCCGTCACATATATTTCCCGCGCCGAAGAAGATTATGTACCGGACGAGCTCATTGTGAAGATGAAAAGCGACGCCGCGCAATCGAGGGCGGAATCGCTGCTCGGCACGAGAGGCGCGGTCATAACGAAGTCTTATTCGGATCTCCGGCTGTCGGTGGTACAGGTGGCTCCGGGCGATACGATTGAGGATGCGCAGCAAGCGCTCGAAAATAATCCCGACGTGGAATACGTCGAAAAGAACTATTTTTTGTATGCGGATGCAACCCCCAACGATCCTAGCTACAATCTGCAGAATTACTTAAGCGTCATTGACGCCCCGCAGGCCTGGAACTCAGAGACCGGCGATTCCAATATCGTGATCGCCGTTCTGGATACCGGGGTGGAAGGGACCCACGAGGATATCTCCGGCAAATTGCTTCCGGGCTGCAGCGTTATAGGCGCTTTTACGGAAAGCAGCTGCGGTACGAATGTCGACGATAATTACGGACACGGTACCGGTGTTGCGGGTACCGCCGCCGCCAGGACGAACAACGGTATCGGTGTAGCGGGGATATGCTGGAATTGTCCCATACTTCCCGTCAAGGTGCTCGGCGACAGCGGTTCGGGATCGCTCTCGGACACCATAGAGGGGATAATGTTCATACGTAATTACGCTTTGGATAATCCTGCGAAGAGAATTGTTATAAACATGAGTCTCGGCAGGGATTGCCAGGCGTCCGGCGTTACGCAGGCCGAGCAGGACGCCATAGATGCGGCATGGAGCGCGGGCGTTCTGGTCGTGGCCTCCGCGGGGAATTCGGGGAACAGCAATCTCCAGTGCCCGGCCGCTGCGAATCACGTGATTGCCGTATCGGCGACCACCAGCGGCGACGCGCTTGCGAGCTTCTCGAGTTACGGGAGCTTCGTGGACGTAGCCGCGCCGGGCGTGAGTATCTATAATGCGGTCGGGACGTCCGGCACCCCGGGCAGCTTTTACGGTTACTGGTCCGGGACATCTTTTTCGGCGCCGATAGTCAGCGGCGTCGCGGGGCTCGTCTGGTCGGTGGACCCGACTCTTACGAACGCGGAAGTGGATCAGATAATAGGGGACACTACTGAAAACATAGGGTCTTCAACATTTTTCGGACGCGGCAGGGTAAACGCCGATTTCGCGGTCGATCTGGCTGCGGCAGGCGCGCCGCCAACGCCGACCCCCGCGCCCACACCTGTCCCTTCTCCGGCCCCAACGCCCCCGCCGGCAGGCAGCGGCACGCTCACGGGTTTTAATCCGGGAAAGGCAAGCGTTAAAAATACATTGACTGTAACCGGCGCTGGAAAATCCTCGACCGTAAGATTCTATTATTCCACGTCTACGGGAACAACGTCGATTACTACGGGCGTCTGCAAGGGGAAATCGCTCGGTTTGAAAAGCCCTGTCCTTTTAGGCTCCGTCACGGCGGATTCCACCGGCAAGGCCGCGATAAGCAAAACGCTGTCGAGCAGCTTCGGAGGAAGGACCATATACCTTCAGTCCAGGGTCGAGACGTCGACAACGTGCAAGATCACGAACCGGGTGACTCAGACGATAAAGAAATCAACGTCGAGCACCTTCTTTCGGTAATATCGAACTGACGCAGTTATACGGCGGCTCCTGTATTCTTAATCGTTGCGCATGGGTCCGTGTTTCTTGAACTCGTTAATCGGGGGTATCCGAATACTCGATTCCTTCGCCTAAAGACCCGGCCGGGTTGATTATTATAGATTAATATTTTCCCGGCCTTATTAAACCGTTAAAATCCCGGTATATTGTTATCGGTTGTTTATCTGCTTATTACGACTCCGCTGTTTCAAGCCGAGATTCCGTCAATTTGCGGCCAAACTTGACACGGATATTTTTATCTAAATAATATAAGACTTCATGACTAAAATTCTCGCCATCTTTATTCTCACCGTCTCCCTGCTGTTTGTAATAAATTGCGGTTCAAAAAAGGTACCGAAGGATCTCTCCGACGAGCAGCTCTATGACGCGGCCATGAAGGAGCTGACCGAAGACAAGGGCGGTTTTCCGTGGATATTCAAGAGCAGGGATTACGATATGATCTTCGCCTACTTGAAGGAAATTCAGCTGAGGTTCACTTACAGCCCCTATGCTGCGCTCGCCGAGCTCAGGACCGGCGACGCCTATTTTGAAAAGGAAGACTATAATCAGGCGGCGATCGAGTACGAGGAATTCCTGAAGCGTCATCCCGGCCACGCGGAGGCTCCGTACGCGACCTACAGGCTCGCCCTGTCTTATTATAAGGAAATCAGGAGCCCCGACAGAGACCCGCTCAATACGAGGCTCGCGCTTCAGTGGTTCAATACCTTCGTCGAGAAATACCCCGATTCCCCGCTCGTGCCCGATGCGCGCGAGAGGGCGATCAGATGCAGGGACCGGCTCGCCCGGAGAGAGATATACATAGGCAATTTCTATTCGAGACGCGATAATTACAAAGCCGCCGCCGGCCGTTATCAGGTTGTCGTAAACGACTATAACGATACGAAGAGATACGAAGAGGCCCTTTTTCTATTAGGCAAGGCATACGCAAAGTCGGACCAGTACGATCTCGCCCGTCAGACCCTGAACCGCCTCGTTCAGGAGTTTCCCAATCAGAAGTATGCCGGGAAAGCGACCTCCCTTCTGAACGATATACAGGGAAAAACGCCTCCGCCGCCTTCTCCTCCTCCCTCTGCTTCCCCCGCTCCTTCTGCTTCTCCCGCTCCCTCCGCTTCTCCCGCCCCCGTTCCTTCTCCTTCTCCTGCCCCTCAGGAAGAAAAAAAGGAAGAACAGGGACAGCCGAAACAGGGATGAGAATTCCGCTCTTTTTCTTTCTTGTATTATCCTGCCTGATCGTTTCTTGCGGCAATAGCGAGGATAAGGCTATCGACGAGGTGTTGTCGGCGAGGAAACATGCCTTCGAGACCGGGGACGTCGGTCTCTACATGACGTTGATCGCGCCCGACTATAAACAGGAGAAGAAAGGCAAGGTCGTCGGGGTGGAAGAAATAAAAAAGAATTTCGTGGTGAATACGAAATTATTCGACTCGGTTCATATTACGAATTCGGACAGGACCATCTACATGGACGGCGGCAAGGCGGAAGTTTTTCAGAAGACACAGGTGGACGCTCTGGACGACGAGGGCGAACACAGGCTCAATCTTAAAGAAAAGATACTGCTGGCCAAGGAAAACGGGAAATGGGTTATAGTGAGTGAATCGGAGCAGGATTTTTTCTACGGGTACGTTTTCGGCAGGAATTAGATTTTTGCCCGCTCCCTACATGCCGAATTGCCTCTCGACCTCTTCCTGCTCCTCCTTACAGCTTATGCAGAGCGTCGTTTCCGGTCTTACTTCGAGCCGGTGCTCCGCTATTTCTTCCCCGCATATCTCGCATACGCCGTAACTCCCGTCTTCCGTTTTCTGGATAGCTTTTTGTATTTTTTGTATCAGCTTCCTTTCCCTGTCCCTTTTCCGAAGCTCTATCGTCGTGCTGGACTCCGAGAGCGCCCTGTCGAGCGGGTCGGGGAACGTACCGTCGCCTTCGCTCATCATTGTGACGGTACCCTCGGCTATGCCCATGAGGCCTGCCATCTTCTTTATGAGGATTTCCTTGAAGTGCTTGAGCTTTTGCTTTTCCATAAAAAAATTATAGCACTTATGGCAAATACTGTAAAACGAGGCCGGGGATCGGGTCAGGGGACGGATCGGACGCATCGGCACGTCGTATCCCCGTCGGGGACGCCGTGTGCGCCAATTATATAGTCGGCATTTCTCTGTTATTATAATGGACGATACGGATTGACCTCAGGGGGGATTATTGTACAAGCTATCCAAGATCAGATTCAGGACGTCCGAGAGCTCGGCCCCGCTCTTCTCCGACTTCCTTCTGGGGCTGGGCTCACTGGGGGTCTCGGAAGACGTGAAGGAGGACGGGGTCTATGAGATCTCCTCATACTTTCCGATGGAGACCGATCTGTCGTCCGTAATGAGCAGCCTCGGGGACTTTGCGGAGTTTGTCCGGGACAGCGTGACGGGCGCTACGCTGGTCACTCTAGGCGTCGAGCATATAGACCGTACGAGCTGGGAGGTTTGGAAGACGGTTCTGACGAAGGTAAGGGCCGGCGAAAAGGTCGTAATCGTGCCGCCCTGGGAGAAACACGCGCCCGAAGCCGGAGAGGTGGTAATCGAAATAAACCCTTCACTCGCGTTCGGGACCGGACACCACGAGACGACGAGGCTTTGCATCGCTTTCATCGAGGAAGCCGCCGGGACGGGGAAAGTCGGAAGCATGCTCGACGTCGGCTGCGGGAGCGCGATTCTCGCGATCTCCGCCTATAAGCTCGGCATCGGAAACGTGACGGCCTTCGACACGGACCCTATCGCTCTCTCGGAATCGAGAAAGAACGCTGAGAGGAACTCGGTGCCCGGCAAGATAAGGTTTTTTTGCGGCTTTATTCAAAGCGTGCGCGGCGTATACGACCTTATCGTCGCCAATGTGTATCTTGAGCCCATATACCACATGAGAGAGGAATTTAAGTCGAGACTTGCCGAAGGGGGAAGGCTGATCGTTTCCGGAATCCCCGGCAGAATAAGGGACGAGGCGCTGAGGTGCCTTGTGGACGCCGGGTTTAAGCTCGACAAGGAAGTGGCGGAGGGCGAGTGGGTCGCGTTCAGGTTCAGGCTCGATTGACGCACGCGCGCTCTCCCGTAGATTTGTTTGGCGATACCATCACAGATGTTGACAGGCGGGTTATATGGCTTCTTTTAATACGATAGAGTGGAAAGATGACAGAGTCGTGATGATAGACCAGACCAGGCTGCCCGGAGAGGAGACGTACGTCGAATGCAAGACATACGGGGACGTGGCCGACGCGATAAAACGCATGGTCATCCGGGGAGCTCCCGCGATCGGGGTCGCGGCCGGCATGGGCATAGCTCTCGGAGCGGTCAATGTCCCGACTAGCGACAGGGCCGAATTCATATCCGAAGTAAAGAGGATCTCCGGGGTAATTCTCGGAACGAGACCCACCGCGGTCAATCTGTCGTGGGCCGTGAAGAGGATGCTCAGGGTGCTCGAAGAAGGGGAGGGGGGCGTCGAGAAATTAAAGCTGACTCTCGTCAGGGAAGCCCGGGATATTCTCGAAGAGGACGTCGAGACCTGCAGGAATATCGGGAAAGCCGGGGCCGGGCTTATAAAAGATAACTCCGTGATCATGACGCACTGCAACGCCGGCGCGCTGGCCACCGGTGGTTACGGGACCGCGCTCGGGGTGATAAGGGCGGCCGTGGAAGGCGGGAAAAATATAAAGGTCATCGCGACCGAGACGAGGCCCTTTCTTCAGGGCGCCCGGCTCACGGCGTGGGAGCTCGACAGGGACGGCATCCCCGTAACTATAATCACCGATAACATGGCCGGGTACGTAATGAGTAAGGATATGGTGAACGCGGTTGTCGTTGGGGCCGACAGGATCGCCGCGAACGGGGACGTCGCCAATAAGATAGGGACTTACACCATATCCGTTCTGGCCAAGACGCATAATATCCCGTTTTACGTCGCGGCCCCGTTGTCGACGATTGATTTCGATTGTCCGGACGGGGATTCGATCCCGATAGAGGAGAGGGATTCCCGGGAGGTCACGCACATAAACGGGACGAGGATAGCGGCCCGGGTGAACGTCTTCAATCCCGCGTTCGACATCACTCCGAACGAGAACATAAGCGCGATCATTACCGAGAAGGGCGTCGTTGAAAAACCTTTTGCGGTCCTTAGCGAGGTTGTCGATAAGCATTAGCCCGCGACGTATTATGGCTCTGCATATCATTACAAAAACCGGCGCCTGGAAATTCCTCGCAAGATGTAATATGGTTTTAGACGGCTCTACTGCCTTTCCAGGTCTTCCTGGCAGGAAAGGCATAGTTTCGTAAACGGCATGGCAGCGAGCCTTTCCTTGTCGATTTCCTCTTCGCACGACTCGCATATGCCGTAGGTTCCCGTCTCTATCCTCTTTAGCGCGTCATCGACATGAGTGAGCTTCTCCCGCTCCCTGTCGGCGAGCATAAGAGCAAGCTCCCTGTCCCTGTCCGTCGAGGCGTGGTCGTAGAAATCCCCTATGTCGAATTTCAGGTGGTCGGATTCCGCTCTCATAGTCTGAGTGACTTCCAGAAGAAGCTCCTTCCTCATTTGCAGGAGCATCTTTTTTATGCCGTCCCGCCAGTCCTTCTTCGGTTTTTTCGTTACCTTCTTCTTCGGGGGTGCTTTTTTTGTGGTCTTGGCCATGGTGATAAGGGGTCTCCTTATTCATTATTCACTAGTGGATTACTTAACCGCCTGTAATCTCATCAATAATCAGAACGGCTTTCGGTCTCCGCTTGAAAAAGCCCTGCCGCCGGGTTCATGTCAAAAATGCTTTCGGTCCAATCCTCGATATCAAATCGAAGGTCTATTAAGATAAGTACATTAACCGGTTTGTCAAGAGTGAATTCTCTGCGGTTTCAGAGCGCGCCGTCTGAGCCGATTCCCGAATCCGGGAATAGAGTATGGATTCGGATTGCCCGGCATTTCGGCGGATGCGGCGCCAATCGATGCGAGGCGAATTCCTCATACGCGTTGAGCGGTCGGGTGTTTTCGCGAGCGATATTGATTACCAACTCCACCGGGGGTTTCTTGCGGGCGTTACTGCTTATAAAATTTCTTTTCCCAGTCTTTATGCCGGACTTCCGCTTCCTTTATCAGCGGGGCGAACGACGCGGCGTTAATAAGGAATTCGTTTAACATGTTAAAGGGAAATCTCACGGGACGGACGAAGTCGACGAACAGCACGGCCCTGAAGCCGCTAGTGTCGTTCCAGACCTCGTGCTCGAACGTATCGTCGAATATGATGCTGTCGCCCTCGTCCCAGTGGGTCACTTTATCCACGATCCGGATGCGGCACTTCTCTTTGGGCTCGGGCACTATCAGGCCCAGGTGATAACGCAGGACTCCGTTATAGGGCCCCTTGTGAGCCGGGATGTGTTTCTTCGGGGCGAGGATGGAATAAAACGCGGTTTTCATCCCCGGTATCTTTTTTATGATGCGGGTCGTTTCGGGACACCTGTTCGCATTCTCGTCGCTCTCGAGCCCGTATCCGGCGAGGAAGAACGTTTTCCAGAGGTTATCCGTAGTTATCGTTTTTACCTCCGGCATAATTTCGTGAAAACTGGGGAGGTCCTCCTTTCTTTCCATCACCTTGTCGAGCTCGGCTCTTATTTTCTTCCATTCCTTTTCGACCTCGGCGACCCAGGGGAAGGTCTTCTTGTCGTAAATCGAGGGGTTCCCGTGTTTTGCGAACAGGACGTTCGTTTTTTCCACGAACTTGATGACCAGCGTCATAAGCCCCGGCATGTACTCCTTCACTTCGTAATCCGCCTGAAACTTACTGCCGTTTCCGCTCTGTCCGGTTTCTTTCGTATCTTTTTGAGCTGGATCTGCCATGTTAATTCCCTTCCTGCACGATATTATTTTAAGATACTGCTTTTCGGATCGACTCTCCGTAATTTTATCATATCTTCAATCTGATGAATCAGAAACGCAACCAATGCTGCAGTCAGGATGCCGAGTACCCAAGGGTATCCCCCGACGATCGCAAGCACCAGGAATGCGAGGGAATAGAAATTCCTTCTGCCCATGGGCCGGATCAGCGTGATGAACCTTCGCGCGAGCGACAGTTTCTGCCCCTCAACTAGTTTATCGACATCGAAGTAAGTTACAAGGCTTCCCGAATTCGTATATTTCTTGAGGAAGTAGAACGACCAGACTACGAAAAATATGAAAATGGACAGGTTTATTGCGCCCAATATTATTGCGAGCGGGCTCTTTGAAACGACGTAATACCCGATCGGGACGCCCAATATAAAAGACAGGACCGTTACCTGGTCGGAAATCGTATCGACCCATTGTCCTTTGTGCGTCTCCATCAGCTTTACGCGGGCGACCTCCCCGTCGCAGCGGTCGAGAATCGTAGCCGCCTGCATGAAGAGCGCGCCCCACACCGGATGACCTATTGCGTAGAACACCCCGCACAGCATTCCGATTACGTTGATGAGCACGCTGATCATATTCGGGGTGAGGGGCGTCCTGACCAGGAGCCTGCTCGTCGGCAGGGATATCTTGCTGTTGATGTTTCTCGACAGCCAGCCTGTCGCGGTCTTGCCGACGTGCGCGAATATCAGGTCCTCGGCCCTCTCGGCGTTGTTTCTGTCCGAATCGAGACGCATCCAGTATGAGTCCGAGAACTTCCTGAGCTTGACTTTGTCTCTCCCTATGTGCTCCTGGACGAACGATCTCATCGACATCGAATCCATGATCGATTTCTCGAGCAGCCTGCCTGACGCCATGAAGGCGCCTACGGCCTTTCCTCCGCCTGAAAAGACGTCCGAGACTTCATCGCCGCCCGATTTGATCCAGGCGTCGTCCTCGGAGTCCACAAGCACCGCTATCTCGTCCGGGGCGCATTCGTGCTCCATGAAATTAGAGAGCCCGCGCGGGGTCGTTATCAGGTTGGATTGAATGATCAGGGAGAGATCGGAGCCGAGGCTTACCTCCGACCCCAGGGGATGCCAGCTTATATCGCTCTCTATGCGTTTATCGCCGGACAGGAGATCCTTTAAAGAAGAGTCTCCCTTTTCCGTGACTATCGTGAATTTTTTAATGCCGGCTCTTTGGGCGGTGATGACGAGACGTTTGATTTGTGGAAGGGAACCGAATACGGTCTTTCCGTGAGCGCTCAGGCTTTCTTCTTCTACACCCGTGCCGGCGGCAACAACTATTGCATGGTCCATTTTCTCAGCTTGTTTCTACAACTCTTAGGACCCTTTCCTGATAAGATTTCTTTATGAATTTATTCGAATTGAATCTTGCCTTAAAAAGATCGCTGGGATAGTCCACGTCCATCCAGAAGAGATCGTTTATATCGAGCGATTTTACTTTGTATCCCTTCTTTATCAGCCTGTGGATGGCCGATATGTACCATTTGTTTTCAGCCCCGACGGTCCTCATTTCTTCTTCTATCGCCCGTTTCATGAGCTCTACGCCGGTGTCCCTGAAAACCCTTACGCCGACGGATTCGGCCGAAGCCCTGTTCGTCAGTGTTTTACTTATGTCGACGATTTTGGTTTCCTTGATCACGACTTTCATGTCTTCGTCTTCGTAGCTCGACTTCCTTTTTATGGGGAGACAGATTTTCTCGTCCCTCATCCTGAGGGCCTGCTCGAGCACTTCTATCTCGAACACGTCGTCCCCGTTCATTACGACGATATCGTCGTCCATCTCTCCCCTGGCGATCCAGAGCGATATAAGGCTGTTGGTTGTCTGGTAAAAGGGGTTATAGAGTGTTTTGATCCTCATCCCGAGCCCGTCATAGTTTCTCAGGAAATTTTCAACTTTTTCGAAACCGAACCCGACTACGATTACCACTTCGTCTATTCCGCAGTCGCGCAGGTGGTTAATCTGGTGCTCAAGAATAGTCTCGCCGCCGATATCGAGTAGGCATTTCGGTATATATTTAGTATAAGGGTAAAGCCTTTTACCTCTACCAGCTGCGAGTATTACAGCTTTCATAATATTTTCTCCGCTTCAAAAGGATATGCATGACGTTATATTTGTTGGAGTAATACAGAAGAATCCGCAGAATTACGAATTCTGTATCCTTTCTCCTCCTTTAATACTGCTTAACATTTATAACCTCCAGAATCACTTCTGTCAATATTTATGATGCATTTTGTACCGTTAAGCTCCCGAATTTAACAAAATTCGTACAAATAGCGCTTTATGCGGCAATAAAAATTACGAATAAAATAAATTTATATACGTATAAGGAGATAACCCGGCGCGCCGATGCCCTGTTGTCGGGCGTTTCAGGACGTTCAGCTCTCGGCGACCTTCAACTTGCTCTGCGCGGGTCCGATTCTGGTAATTTGGTTCTTCCCGTCCACGTATACCAGCTTGGGTACGTGGGCTTCGCATTCGCTCTCATTGTATGATGCAAAGCTCGCGACTATGAGACAGTCCCCCTTTTTGGCCAGGTGTGCGGCCGCCCCGTTAACGCATATTTCGTTCGAGCCGCGCTCGCCCTCGATTACATAGGTAACGAATCTGTTTCCGTTGGTCACGTTGAATATATGCACCTGCTCGTAGTGATGAAAATCGGCGGCGTCCATCAGGTTCCTGTCGACCGTGATGCTCCCTTCGTATTCGATGTTTGCGTCGCTCACCGTTACGCGGTGTATTTTGGATTTAAGAAGTGTCCTGTGCATCTTAATTCCCCCTCTGGTTTTATATGCTTTAAAGCACGGTGTTATCGATCAGCCTTGTTTTCCCGATACGTACCGCCAGCGCGGCCACGTCTCCCGCCGCCGCGAGCTCCTTATGCCGGAGCGTTTCTCCGTCCATGATTTCGAGGTAATCCACATCGCCGACCGACCCTCTCCCGAGCACGCCGTACCCCTCTCTCACGAGGCTCGACGCGTCTCTTTCCCCGCCGTCGAAGCTCTTCTTTATTTCCCCGAGCGCAAGCGAAAGGTATGCGGCTTTTTCTCTCTCTTCCGGGGAGAGGTACGCGTTTCTCGAGCTCATGGCGAGGCCGCTTTCCTCCCTGACGATGGGCATCCCTATGATGCTCACTTCCAAGTTCAGGTCTCCGGCCATTTTTCTTATTACCCGGAGTTGCTGATAGTCCTTTTCCCCGAAAAGTGCGGCGTGCGGCTTCACTATATTGAACAGCTTCAGCACGACTGTCGCGACTCCCCTGAAATGACCGGGGCGGAACCTCCCGCAGAGCGGCTTCTCGAGCTCCGTCACCTGGACGTACGTCTCGTATCCTTGCGGATAGATCTCGTCCGTGCGGGGGAAGAAGGCTATATCGACCCCCGCCGCGGTCATCTTTTCGAGGTCCCCCTCCCTGTCCCTCGCGTAGCTGCCGTAATCCTCGTTCCGTCCGAACTGGGCCGGGTTTACAAAGACGCTCGCGACGAGCACGTCCCCGTGTTTTTTCCCCTCTTTCATGAGGCTTAAATGCCCCTCGTGGAGCGCCCCCATGGTCGGGACGAAAGCGATGGTCTTCCCCTCTTTTATAAGCAGGTTCGATAAATCCTGCATCTCTTTAATCGAGTCTATGACCCTGATCTTCGTCTCTTCAGTCATACGAATGTTCCCGTCCGGGGAATTGCCCGGACCTGACCTCTTCGATGAATTCCCTCGTGGATTGTCCCACGAGCTCCCTGAGCTCCGCGTATTTTTTCACGAACCTGGGCGTAGGCTCGGGCGAGAGTCCCAGGAGGTCGTTGATGACCAGCACCTGGCCGTCGCAGCCGGGTCCGGCCCCGATGCCGATAGTCGGAATTTTGATGGAGTCCGTAATTTCCCGGGCAAGCGTCCTCGGTATGCTCTCGAGGACGATTGAAAACGCCCCCGCGGCTTCTATCATTTTCGCGAGGTCGATGAGCCTCCTCGCCTCTTGCCTCCCTCTCCCCTGTACCTTATATCCCCCCATCTCCAGGACGGACTGGGGGCAGAGCCCTATATGCCCCATAACGGGGATGCCGGATTTATTTATCGAGTACAGGGTTTCCACGTAGTCTTCGTTTATTTCGAGCTTGACCGATTCGGCGCCCGCCTCTTTGACGAGCCTGCCGGCGTTCCTGAGCGCCTCCTCTCTAGACGCCTGGTACGACATGAACGGCATATCGGCCGCGAGGTGAGCGCGGCTTATCCCCCTCGACACTATCCTCGTGTGATAGATCATGTCCTCGATAGTCACGGGGAGCGTGTTCGGGAGCCCCTGGACCACGTTTCCGAGCGAGTCCCCGACGAGCACTATGTCCACTCCCGCCTCGTCTACCATACGGGCGGTGGCCGCGTCGTACGCCGTCACCATGACTATCTTCAGGCCCTCAGCCTTCATCGAGCGTATTACGGGGGCTGTCATTTTTTTCATTCGGTCCGCCTTTCCAACAAAAAAAGCCAGATCGAGGACGGAATAATCCTCTACTGGCTTGTTTCATTCACAATTTATGCCGGGTACGGCCTGAGTTCCGTCCCACTCTTGTCTTTTCAACGCTTCCTCCGTCCCGGTCCCCGGGGGGATCCAGGCGGTAAAACTGTTCAATCAACGGATAAATTCAATAAAGCGCGGTATAACAATAAAGAAACGTGGAAAAATGTCAAATTGCCCGTTTCACCCCGTGCCTTATGTGAACGCATCCTGTAATAAGTTTAAATTGTCACGGGAAATCCCGCAATATATATTTAGATTCTCCGGAACGGCCGAAGGATGCTGTCCCGGTGCCGGAGATTGAAGAAGGAGCGAAGCGATAATGGCAATAGAGATATATCAGGCTGACGCGTTTACGGAGAAGCCTTTCGGCGGGAACCCGGCGGCAGTTTGCATTATGCCCGGCCCGGCCGAGCCCGCGTGGATGCAGAACGTTGCGCGGGATATGAACGTCTCCGAGACAGCTTTTCTGTACAGGGATGAGAAGGGGTTACAACTTCGCTGGTTCACGCCCTACGGTCGAGGTGGAGCTTTGCGGCCACGCGACGCTCGCGAGCGCGCATATACTGTGGGAAACAGGGCGCGTCTCACGCGGCGAAGCGATCGAGTTCCAGACCCTGAGCGGCGTGCTCACCGCCGCAATGCGGGGAGACATGATCGAGCTCGACTTCCCGTCCGAGCCGGAGCGGGAGGCGGACGCTCCTCCGGCACTGGTCGAGTCTCTCGGCGTGAAGCCCTTATATATAGGTAAAAACAGGTTCGATTATCTCGTCGAGGCCGGGACGGCAGAAGAGGTGAGGGCGCTCAGGCCCGACTTCGCGCTCCTCGGCACTATCCCGGTGAGGGGGGTCATGGTCACGGCCGCTTCCGACCTGCCAGAATACGATTTCATATGCCGCTTCTTCGGCCCGGCGTCTGGCATCGATGAAGACCCCGCGACGGGCTCCGCATACTGCTGCCTCGGCCCCTATTGGGAGAAGAAGCTCGGCAAATCCGAATTCCTCGCGTACCAGGCGTCCCTGCGCGGGGGAGTTATAGGCGTCCGCGTGATGGGAGACAGGGTAAAGCTCGTCGGCAAGGCGGTGACGGTATTCAAGGGGGAGATGTGTGTCTGATCCACGGAGCCCGGACGCCCTTTCGCTTGATAATCTTAAAATGTCGTTCATAATTTAGGGCTTCTTGCTGAAAATGACGGTCTATTCGTAGGAATCAGGCCGTCGTGGATGCATAAAAGGCGGCGTAGCCAAGTGGTAAGGCAGCGGTCTGCAAAACCGCAACGCCCCGGTTCGAATCCGGGCGCCGCCTCCATAAATTCGTATCTTGTGCAAATCCGGCCGTTGGGTTAATCTCTAGTATATATAGGTACTCAGGCGGGGTTTTTTCTGCGGTATGCGCTGAAATTATTCACTTACTCCTCCCTTCGCGGGAGCGGAGTCTTTAAGACGGGAATATACGTACTCGGCCCGGAACTTTGACGGGCAGCAGCACGTATATCTCCGTCTTTTTTTTGCCCTCCGGGGTTAAGGAGCGGAGAGAATATGGAGTGATGGGGGTTTTAATCCCGGAGCGCGGGAGGAGCGTCCGGGGTTTGTTTCTGTTTTGAATAAGTACGGTAGAGGGCCCGGAGAGGGTCCGGTTGAGTTTAGCGGGGGATATTTTCAGGTCCCCGACCTGGTTTTCGATCTGCCGCTCACGGCGAACGAGAAGCTCGTCCTCATTTACTTCATGAGGCGCGCCGACAGGGCGGGGAGGTCTTTCCCTTCGGTCGAAAGGATATGCAGGGACTGCGGCTTCGGGTCGAAAAACACCGCACTCAGGGCAATAAACAGCCTTGTGGAATCCGGCCTCATCCGCAGGGAGCCCGTTCCGGGGCGCTCTCATAACTACTTCGTCTCAAGGGATCTCTGTCGGATTATCGAAGAAGCGAAAGTCAGATACGCGCGGGAGGGTGAAGGATTCGTCACCCACCCGTTCAGAATATGAACACCCCTGTTCAGATAATGAACCCCCGGGTGTTCAAAATATGAACCCTAAGGAATACACAGTTAAAGGAAGCACGGAGAATGAATACACAGTAAATAAAGAAGCGCGCAAAAAGAAAATACGCGCGCCTGAAGAAGCTCACGCTTCTTCGTCTCTGCCTCCTCCAGTCGATGATTACGATGACAGAGTTACACTGCTCGAAGCCGCCGATCACATGCATGCGCTCACGCCCCGGGAGCGGAGGGAGTTCGACAGGGAGGCGTTTAAGCTGCAGAAGCCCGGCGAGCCCGACCCGCAGGAAAGCCTCTGGCAGAGGCGGCTCCTCAGAGTGCGCTACCTCCGGCAGCTCAGGGACGGGGGAGGGTGAGTGAGGGAGGATGCAAGATGCGGAAAATCGATCTTGACTCGAGGCATTTTATTTGAGATAGTGGTAACCCGGGTCGGCAGGCTACCTGCAAGACATATGGAGAGGAGTTGAGATCATGGACGATGAAGCTCGAAGTCGTGGTGCTCGGCGTTTCCGACGTCGATCGCGCGAAAGCGTTCTACGAGAAGCTCGGGTGGCGGCTCGACATCGACGTCGCCGTCGGCGACTTCCGCGGCGTGCAGGTGACGCCGCCCAACTCGAGGCCTCGATCATCTTCGGCAAGGGGATCACGTCGCCAGGCCCGGCTCGGCTGACCACCTGGTCCTCGCCGTGGACGACGTCGACGCCGCCCGCGACGACTTGATCGCCCGCGGCGTCGACGTGAGCGAGGTCTTCCACTACGCCGGCGGCCCCTTCAACAACGCCGTGGAGAACCCACGCGTCGGCGGGCGCGACCCGGAAGGCCGTTCCTACTTCTCGTTTGCCTCGTTCGAGGATCCGGACGGGAACGGCTGGCTGCTCCAGGAGATCCAGACGCGGCTTCCCGGACGGTGACGGAGCCTCCGTCAGAAGCGGCTCCTTCGCGTGCGCTACCTAAGGCACCTCAGGGACGGGGGAGGGTGAGGTTTACAAAATTGTACAGTGGTAAGAGATTTCTATAGATTTAACATGTAGATTTAAAAATCCTTCTATTGTAAATTAAGTATGTGAGGAAACAGGGTAATACCAATAAACTGTATAGCGACTCAACAATAAGACAACATGCATCCGTATTTTTTAATCATGTGTCAAATGCATCATCAAAGTCCCAAGCAGAAAACCTCGAAGCAATTCAATCTTTCAACTTTGCTATGCATGGCGGTAAATTTTTTATTACGAGTCCAGAAGTTATCAGATCTCTCACAAATCTAGTCCAAAGCTGTACTAAAAAATTAGGTTCTAAATCTGGTCATGAAATTGATATTGAAAGGGTGGCATGGGATATAGCTTCGAAAATGGATCCTAATAATATAGATCAAGCAGTAAAGGACTTCACTGCCAAAGTTGATCAACAAAGTGAAACCGAATTTATATTTATAGCCCCTAATTTTGTGATTGAACTTCTAGATAATATTAAAGAGTTACAAGTTGGACCTGTTAAAATTCGGATGTCCCAAACATTACCAAACGACTATGTTAAGCAAGGAGATCGAATTAATTGGTCATTCATACTAAGTTCAAGTCCGACGACGAGCTTAGATTCCAACGGTCTAAATATTTTCTATCCTCCATTTTGTTGGGAAGTCAGATTAAATACTTCGCCTAGTAATGTCGAAGAAGAGGCTTTTTGGCTAATAAATATCGCAATTAGTTGCATAAGGCTATCTTACCCAGGAAATCATAAAAATCCGTTCTATCCAATGTGGGGTAAAAAGGAGGCACATCCTACCCTTGCTCCGGTGATTTATAATCCAAGAATTATCATTCGGACTCAAGATAGGAATGTAAATGCAGGTGGTGGATCGATGCCAGTTCTTTATACCGTAGATAACAATACTTTAGAACACTTCAAAAAAATCGATTTTGACAAGTTTTCAAATACCATTTTCAATTACAAGAAGAATACTGTGGCTGAACGTGTCGCCCATGGCATGGGCTGGTTGACTAGGGGTCGCCATGCCGAAGACAGATCTGAACGCTTACTTTTCTTTTATACTGCGATAGAAGCATTAGTTTCTAGTGGAGATAAATCTGCACCGGTGATCCAAACAATTGCTCGTAATGCCGCTACTATTCTCGATGATAGACCCGAAAGGAGAAGGGATATTGCAAAAGATATCATAGAGTCGTATGAATATCGTTCCTCTCTAGTACACGGTGGTCGTAGGCAAGTATCCTATACTGAATCCTATAAAGCACAACGTCTAGCTGAGAGTTTATATGATGCTGTGATAACACATATTGATTTAAATAAAACAAATGAGGCATTTGAGACGGACTTAAGAGAAGCCAGCTATGGTTTACCTCTGCAAACAAAGAAATAGTCGGTCATATGGGGTCGGCTTCATTCCAAAACCCGCTATTGAATGAGATGGCAAAGGCTGTAAAATACATTCCTTTCTGTTATTATTCCTAGGCAGTCTCAGAAGGCGGAATTGTCAGAAAGCCCGGGTGGCGGAACAGGTAGACGCAAGGGACTTAAAATCCCTCGGGTTCACGCCCGTGCCGGTTCGAGTCCGGCCCCGGGCACCATCCTTGTTCGATTTCCTTTTTCAGCTCGATCACGCTTGTGGCCAAAGTGGTGTCCATGACTCCGCTCCTTTAATCTTTTGCGCAGCGCGTTTTTTGTGCCCGAGGGCAGGGTGAGGGGGAAGTGAGTGATTATCCATTCCGCCGATATCTCGAATGAATTACGAGCTAAGAAAGGATGACGTTGACAATAATGTATTAAATATAATAAGATATGCGTATTATTTAGAGGAGGAGGATATTTCGTGAGAATGGTCTTTAGCTACATCATATGCATTGCTTTATTCGCAGCCGCCTCAGTAGGCGGTTTTTTTGTATCCGGTGCGAACGCCCAGGAGAGAGAATGTGCAGTACAAGCTACAAAGTCTGCGCCGGGAGCGGGCAGTCTCGAATTTGTTTTTGAAGGGGTGAGCCCGGGCGGACCGTTCGAATTTACACTCGTGGATGGCGAGCCCACTGGGGGAACCATTCCCGAAGGTTCGTCCGTAACAATTTATGAAGAACCACAGAACGGATATCGGCTCGCCGGTTTAGAATGTGACGCGGGACCCGGCATTGTCATTACCAATTTCGATGGCGGATTCTCAATTCTGTGCGAGGACGCAAGTGATGGAGATGCAACCTGTATCATTCGCAACCTCCCGCTTATTTCCGCGATTCCAACGCTTTCCGAGTGGGGGATGATAGCGGCCGCTGCGGGACTCGGGCTGATCGGAGTGTTCTTCGCTGTGAGGAAACGGTTACGGACAAGGGCGTAACCGGACCCGATTGGCCGACGGCAGAGAAGTAAATTGCATGCTGCTCAGTAGTAACTGAAACCAAAAAGAACGGCTGCCGTGTAGGGTACGGCGGGAAGGGGAAGTGAAGCGATTGACTTAGAAATAGAAATATCATTATGATGGCTTAAAGTCATAATTGAGGGAGGATTATAAAATGTTCGATCACCGTGTTTTCTCTATAGTTTTCGTACTGACAGGTCTTATGATGCTCGTGGGTTTCGGAGAAGCCGCCTTTGGGCAGGGTGCGTGTAATGCAGTTGTCATAAAAGAGGCGCCTGAAGGCAGCGGTGTCCTATTTCCATTCGAGGTCACATCGGACGGTAAAGAGCCCTTTTTTGTTAATATAGAGGGCGGAGGCTCGGATGGAGGCACTTTTAATTCGAGAGTCACTGTGACCGAGCTGCCGTTAGCGGGATGGGAGCTCTCAGATGTTGAGTGCGAGAGTACGGGCGCGACAGGGTTCGAAATTACGGATAACGGTTTCACGGCCACATGCGACGGCGGCGGCGACGTCACCTGCACGTTCACGAACGTGGGTGCTGTTTCGAATATTCCGACCCTATCCGAATGGGGTATGATCGCGGCCGCAGGGGGATTGGGTATAGTCAGTTTGTTCTTTGTGCTGAGACTGAAGAGAGCTAGAGCTTAAGCTCAATGCACAACCATCTCCACCTCGGGATGCTCACACTAACATTCCATCACGGGGTCACAGAAGCCATAGACCTTATCATGGCCAAGTAAAGTGGGAAAAGGAAATGAAAATGAATACTGGATAAGCCGCTGTCAGGAAACAAAAATAAGTTGTATTGTATTCAGTTTTAATTAATAGTAATATAATTTGACTAATATTATTAGGGAGGATAATATGAGGAAAATTATCGTATTCTTCTTACATAGAATAAATTTGGCTATTGCTTTAACACTTTTCTTAACTGCCGGTCTAGTCCACGCGCAAACTTTTCCTGACGGGTTGATTGGTCTGTCGAGTAACACGCCCGCCGTATTATATTTTATCGATTCATCCGACGGCACGGCTACACCGATTGTGACACTCGACGGCAATGCGAGCATAACGGGCCTCTCATTCCTTCAGGGAACTCTCTACGGTGTGGACCTGTACGATTTTCCTGGAGGTTCAGGAGGTAATGACATCGGGTCGATCTCGACGGGCGGAATTATAACGTTTCTGAGTAATCAAAACGGTTCGGCTAACTGGCATGGTCTGGCGTCTGATGAGGCTGGGGGCGTTTTATACACTATTGATTTCAATAATTCCGATATACTTACTGCACAGTTCCCGGACGGCTCCGTGGCGACTATAGGTTCTGGAGTAGGTTTCCATGGCCCCGGTATGGCCTATGATAACGCGAACGGCATACTGTATGCTATATCCGATGAAAGGTCGCTCTATACAGTCTCGACCGAAACAGGCACCGCGACCCTTATAGGTGCTACCGGCATCCCTGCTACAAGCCTCGACGTTGGGCTAGCATACGATGAATGCAATCAGATTTTATATGCCAACGACGGGACGTTGGGGCAGTTATTTATTGTGGATGTAACCACCGGGGAAGCAACGCTGGTCGGCTCGAACGGTGTAGATGCTGTAATCGATGGCCTTGCATGGAAGGGCTCATGTGGTCCAATAATAAACCCAATTCCGACCCTATCCGAATGGGGGATGATAGCGGCCGCTGCGGGACTTATGCTCGTCGGAGTGTTCTTCGCCGTGAGGAAACGGTTACAAGCGAGCAACGAATTCGATGAATAAGAGAATTCGGACGTCCTGGGCTGACTACTCGAAAGCTTGTGTTCGTGGGATGATCCATTGAACCCAAAATAAACCGGACCCGATTGGCCGACGGCAGAGAAGTGAGTTGCATGCTGCTCAGTAGTAACTGAAACCAAAAAGAAAGGCTGTCGTGAATTCATAATTTCTGCTATAAACAAATTGGAACCATTGTACGGTTCTCCTTAAATGAAGCCCTGTTCTACTGTACTCATCCTCCAGCAGTTCAGGGCTTCCCTTTATATAGCTCTGTTTCTCTGTCCATCCATGAATGCGAACAAGGTGAATTATGCGAATTAAGCCCGGATACACCGAGAAGGGGATGGTACTGCTGCTACGCTGGATTTATACTCACAAATGTTGTAATATCGTGAATAAAAAGAATTGGGGAGGTTTATATGCCGAGGATCTTTCGATCATTTAACTGCCTTATATTATTCGTTTTCATAATCCCAGTCGTTTTATTCATGACCGCGGGGAATAGCGCAGCCCAGCCTACCGAATGCTTTATCGAAACTACCAAAGTAGCTCCCGGGGCGGAGGGCAGGGAATTCCAATTCAACGGCGAAGTGGTGGAAACCGGGGAGACTTTTACGTTTTTCATTACCGCCGGTGACCCCATGGGTTCGAGTGGTTTTGTTGAGGCGGGGACATCTCATATTATAACAGAAAAACCGCAATCCGGATGGGCGTTCGGAGGAATCGTATGCGAACCCGGCGGCGGGCTCGATATTACCGAGATTGAGGGTGGGTGGATCGAGGAATGCGTGACCCCGCAATTGGATACTTTTTGCGTGATAACGAATGTGCAGGGAGTGGCGAACATCCCCACGCTTTCCCAATGGGGAATGATCGCGGCCGCAGCGGGACTTATGCTCGTCGGAGTCTTCTTCGCCGTGAGGAAACGGTTACAAGCGAGCGCGTAACGGACCCGATTGGCCGACGGCAGAGAAGTAAATTGCATGCTGCTCATAAGTCATTGAAACCAATAAGAAAGGCTGTCGTGAATTCATAATTTCTGCTATAAACAAGTTGGAACCATTGTACGGTTCTCCTTAAATGAAGCCCTGTTCTACTGTACTCATCCTCCAGCAGTTCAGGGCTTCCCTTTATATAGCTCTGTTTCTCTGTCCATCCATGAATGCGAACAAGGTGAATTATGCGAATTAAGGGTATTGGGTCAGTTTGAATTTTGAGGGGCGAATAAGAGGTTTGCCGGAGAATTATTGTTGTACATTTGCAAATAATTATTAAACGTGTGATAATGGGCGTAAGTCAACTCTTTGCGGAGGATTAATATGACTAAACTTGGATTCCAACCTTTTCTGTTCTTTCTTATTGTATCCGGTTTTATATACTTATCAGCAGTACCGGGTTTTTCGCAGGATGAGGATCAATGCCTCATACAAATATCAAAAATCGCACCTGTGGGTGAGGTGTTTGAGTTTGCACTAAATCTGAATGGGGCGGAATCAACATTTTTTATTCAATCGTTTGGTGAGCAGGAAAATATTAATGCAAAAAAGGGAGATATTGTTACGATCACAGAGGTCGTACCCGAAGGGTGGAGGTTTGAGGATATATTGTACTTCACGATCAGCGGCGTGCTAGTTGAGAGGGTCGAAAATGGGATTAAATTTAGGTGTATCGGTCCCGGGTTTTCAAATGGAGCTGTCGCGTTTATTAATCAGCCAATCAATCCCATCCCTACCCTCTCCGAATGGGGCATGATCGCTGCCGCTGCGGGACTTATGCTCGTCGGAGTCTTCTTCGCCGTGAGGAAACGGTTACAAGCGAGCGCGTAACGGACCCGATTGGCCGACGGCAGAGAAGTGAGTTGCATGCTGCTCATAAGTCATTGAAACCAATAAGATAGGCTTCCGTGAATTCATAATTTCTGCTATAAACAGATCGGGAACCTTGTACGGTTCTCCTTAAATGAAGCCCTGTTCTGCTGTACTCATCCTCCAGCAGTTCAGGGCTTCCCTTTATACGGTCTCAATCTTTCGTAAGTCTTTCCCGATACGCCTACCGCCTCGCCTGCTTTGTCGCTGGTCTCTCCAACGTCGGCAATACACATATTGCACCGCGAACCTCAAAGTGCTATAATCGCTTTAGCTTATTATTTGCATATAAAACTGTTTATAGAGGGGGGTTGAGAATGAGGCGCTTTAACCTATTTATATTATTGACAGTTCTGTTTATTTCTCCTTATGCATTTGCGCAAATACCTTCTTGTCCGTGTGATACTGCTGAATTGTCGAATGGGAATAGCGGCGACGAAATCGTCGATATTCTATGTCCCGGCGGTAATCTTGCAGCGGGCAACGAATCAATCGTAACTGAGGAGCAAGTTGAAATTGTTAGGCCTGGCGGTGAAAAACTTGAGCTGGGTTATGATGTATTTATTGGCGAGGGCAAAGCTTGTCGTATATTTGAAGATACTATAGGTTCTGCCAACATTGGCCTTACTGACGAAGAATACGATAATTGCAGGGAACGATTGATCCAGGGATGCAACCTTAACTCGACCATCGCCCGTGACATCCCCGCGCTTTCCGAATGGGGCATGATCGCGGCCGCTGCGGGACTTATGCTCGTCGGAGTGTTCTTCGCCGTGCGCAAACGGTTACAAGCGAGCAACGAATTCGATGAATAAGAGAATTCGGACGTCCTGGGCTGACTACTCGAAAGCTTGTGTTCGTGGGATGATCCATTGAACCCAAAATAAACCGGACCCGATTGGCCGACGGCAGAGAAGTGAGTTGCATGCTGCTCAGTAGTAACTGAAACCAATAAGAAAGGCTGCCGTGAATTCATAGCCGGGCTCTTATTTATATTTCGGACGCCCGCCTTTTCCGGAATGGGGATATAATTAACCGACCTTTCCACAGAGGTTCAAATGCAAGCCCCGGACTAAGCTCCTCCTGAACCTTGGCCGGGGCTTTTTTTAATCCCGACGGCGGGAAAGCGAATAAACGGACCTTTCCCCGCAATAACTAATTCTACGGATACGGGACGGATCTGCAGTCGGGGCGGAAACTGCCCGTGCCGGTTCGAATCCGGCCCCGGGCATCATCCGTATTCGGTTTTCTTTTTTTGTCACAGCGCCGTCGTTGTCTCAATCCGGAGATTAAAACGGCTCGGCTTGTGTCGGATTCTTCAGTTCAAGGCTTGTTTGATTTTCCCGGAAACTTATTGGGATGTTCGTTATTGTGTAAGCTGACCCTCAGTTGATTGACTGCTCTTCTTCCTGCTCCCATTCCTCTTCGTCTTCTTCGTCCCAATCCTCGTCTTCGTCAAGCTCCTCATCTTCGTCCTCGTCCCATAATTCTTCCTCGTCTTCGTCCCATTCGTCCTCATCATCTTCCCAGTCATCGTCCTTTAAATGCAGTTCAAGTTCGATTTCCATGTTAATTCTCCCGTAGCGGTGATTTATCTGAAACGATACACCCTGACTTTGAAAAGTCAAGTAAATCCGGCGCCCGAAAACGAAGCAAATTCTCGGCGAAATAACACCAGAATGTTAAGGGATTGTGAACGGTTACGGGATATGTGTTTTTTTATTTCCGGGAGCGCGCGTCGTCGTGCTGAGCCCGGCGAGACTTCCCCTTCCGCTCAATCCGCAGGATGCTCTTTTATGAATTCCTCCAGCTTTAAAACCATCTGCTCCGACCCTATGAATACAGGCGTTCTTTGGTGGAGCTCCCCGGGCTTGATGTCGAGTATGTGTCTCGATCCGTCGGTCGCCCTGCCTCCAGCCTGCTCGACGATAAACGACATCGGGTTGCATTCGTAGAGGAGCCTCAGCTTGCCGTTGGGCGCGTCCGATGTGGCGGGATAGAGGAATACCCCTCCGGTGATGAGGTTCCGGTGTATATCCGCCACCATCGAGCCTATGTACCTGAGGGAATACGGGCGGTTCGTCGCCTTGTCCAGTTCTTTGCAATACCTGATGTACTGTTTTACGCCTTCGGGAAAGCTCAGGAAGTTCCCCTGGTTCACCGAATACGTCTTGGCCGTCTTCGGGATGATCATATTCGGATGGGAAAGGCAGAATTCGCCGATAGAGGGGTCGAGCGTGAAGCCGTTTACGCCGAATCCCGTCGTATAAACGAGCATGGTGGACGAGCCGTATATTATATAGCCCGCCGCGGCCTGCTTCCTTCCTGTCTGAAGAAAGTCTTCCTTCGTTACAGCGCCGTCCAGAGGGGAGACCCGTCTATATATCGAAAATATGGTCCCGACCGATACGTTGACGTCGATGTTGGACGAGCCGTCGAGCGGGTCGAGCGCCACGACGTAGTTCGCGTCCTTGGATATCTCGTCGTGAAACGTTATGAAGTCCTTGTTCTCTTCGGACGCGATGCCGCAGCACTGTCCGCCCAGCTCGAGAGCCGCGATGAACCTCCGGTTCGCGAACACGTCGAGCTTCTTTACCTCCTCCCCCTGGACGTTCTTCTTTCCCGTGCTCCCGAGTATGTCGACGAGACCCGCCTTGTTCACCTCTCTGTTGACGATCTTCGCCGCGAGGCCGATGTCCCTCAGCAGCCTCGACAGGTCTCCGTGAGCGTAGGGTAATTCGGATTGCTTTCTTATAATGAATTCGTCGAGCGTCTCTATGCCTATCATTGTCAGATAATATTACCAAAATAACGGCATTAAGAAAGTCGGTGTTTCGTTTTGGAGTATAAGTGGCTTGCGGGACACGCCCGCGCGCGTGCGGCCTGTCAGTCCTTTTTTCCCTGCGCGCCATCGTTCTCTTTAAGGATTCCCTTCACGGCTTCCGAGTCCTTGATCTTCATCGCGGCTTTCAGGCCCTCTTCCCTCACGAGATTCCTCGCGTCGTTGAAGCTCTTCTCGAAGTCCCCGGGGAGGGCCCCCCTCACGACGAGCGCCGCCCGGTCGAGATACGGAAGGAGCGCGGAGTTTCTGAACACGGGGTCGTTCCCGTGGTAAAAGAGGCTCAGGCACGACGAGAGCAGGAACGCGGTTACGGCTCCGGTCACCGCCCCCAGGGCGGCCCCGCATATCCTGTTGAGCCAGCTCAGGTGCAGAGTGCCGATCAGCTTCGTCGTCATCCAGCCGGCAAGCTGGATGATCACGTAGGACGCGAACGTCAGGACAATAAAGCCGCCGACGTCCGCTATGGACCTGTTTTCCACGAGCCTTTCCTTTAAAAACACCCCGCCCAGCAGGTCGTAGAATATGAAGCCGATTACGAGCCCACCCGCGAGGGCCGCGATAGAGAATATCTGGCTCACGAGACCACTCGAGAACCCTGCGAGCGTAAAGAGCGCGATTACCGCGACTATTGTAATATCGAGCCAGTTCATAATTTTATCCGTTCGCCTGTCGTGCGCGGGCCGTCCCTTCCGGCCGCGGGGCGGGACGCCCGTCAGGTATATACCACCTCGAAGCTCGAACCCGAACCCGGCTCCTTCGTCACCTCGATCCTGACCGGGAACCTCTCCTTGAGCTCATCGACGTGCGTTATCGCCAGTATCTTGTCGAAGTCGTCCTTTATAGAATTTATTACCTGCACGAAGTTGTTGAGCCCGTCCCTGTCCTGCGTGCCGAACCCTTCGTCGATTACGAGGGTCCGGAGCTGCGCGCCCGAGCGGTTCGCTATGAATTTCGATATGCCGACCCTGAGCGCGAAATCTATCCGGAACGCCTCCCCGCCCGAGAAGGTCTCGTAGCTCCGCGTGCCCGATGAGTCGCCTATGTAGATTTCGAGGGTTTCCTTCTCCCCTCCCTTCTGCGTGGGCTTCACCATCTCGAGACTGAGGGCCATGCTGCCTTCCGTGAGCTTGTTGAGTATCTTATTCGCCTCCGTCTCTATCTCCGGGACCGCGTGCTCGATGATGAGCGCCTGGAGTCCGTTCTTGCCGAACGCCTTCGCGAGCTCCTGGAATATCGTGATCTCGTGTTTCGTCTTCGCTATTTTTTCGTTTATCTCGTTTTTTCTGACCGTGAGCTGTTCTATTCTCTCAAGAGCGCTCGCGCATCTGCTCACATCCATGACGAGCTCGTCCTTTTGTTTGTTAAGCGCCGATACCCTGCTTTCGGCGGCCGACATCCTTTCCTTTATGTCCCTCGCGAGGTGCTCGATGTCCTTGTGCGCGGAGATTTCCTCCTCGATCCGCTTGAGCCTGACCTCTTCCTCGCCTATCCGCTCCCTCAATTTTTTCTCCTCGTTCTCCCGCATATTGAGGCTGAGCATCGCCCTTTCGAGCGTCTCTTTCTCGCCCGCCCTCCGCTCGAGGGCCTCGAGCGCTTCTCTCATAGCTCCGTGCTCCGCTTCATCGTAGCCGAGCTTGCCGAGCTCCTCCCGGAGCCCCGTCATGCGTTCCTTAAATTTTTCTGCGTAACGCCCTTCTTCGAGGTCCCTCGAAAGCGGCTCGAGCTCCCCTTCCGCCTTCGCGATCTCGCGCTCCGCCTCCCGCTTCCGCGTTATTTCCTTCTGAAGGAGCTCGTACTGCGTTTCGTATTTTCTGAGCGATTCTATCTTCTTTCCGAGCTCGGCATGGAGGGCCGCGTCGTAGCCGAGCGCCGATCTTTTTTGCTCGATCTCATTTAACTCTTTATCGTACTCTCTCCTGAATTCTCCGCCGGCTATCGTTTCGGAGACGCTATTATAACTTTTTTCAGCCTCCCCGAGCTCGAGCGAGGCCGCTTCCGATTCCCTGAGGTTCTGTTCCTTCGTCCCGAGCCCCTCGTAAAGTCCGGGCAGGAGCGCGGTCGTAGCGTCGGCCGGGACGAGCTCGTCCCTGATGGCCTTCTCTCTCCGCTCGACCGCGGCGATTTCCTCCGCGCTTGCACGCACGGCTTCGCCCAACTCCGATATAACCGTCCCGAGTTTTTCCATGAGCGCGGCTTTCGCCTCCTCTTCGAGCGGCGACTCGCAGAGCGGGCAGTGTGCGCCTTTGTCCCCGCCGGTAAGCACGCGGAGCTTTTGCTCCTCCTCGGTTTTTCTTTTCTCGAGCTCGGACTTCCTGGCTCCGGCGGCTTTTTTCTCCCCGCCGATCCTCCTGAGCTCATCCCTCTGCTCCCCGGCCTTTTGCGATATCCCGGCGCATTCCTCGATCCGGGTCTTGAGCCCGGCGATCTCACCTGCGAGCCTCTGCGACGAAGAGGCCCTCGCCGTGAGCTCTCTTATTTTGGCCTCAGAGCTCCCTTGCCCTCGTCTCGAGCTCCGTTCTCTTTTGCTCGATCCTGCGGCCGAGCTCGGCGCTCCCGGCGTCCAGCACCAGCGCCTCGGCCCTCTTCCCGTTCATGACCGCGTCCGAGGCGCGGGCGTCCCCGAGCTTCGTATTCCCTTCTTCTATCTCCCGCCGCCTCGCGAGGGTCTCTTCCGTTCCCAGGATAATCTTTCGATACCCCTCTATGCCGGCTCTGAGCGCACCCGTCTTCTGCTCTAATTTTGCCCGTTCGTTCTGTATAAGCCCGCTTACGCTCTCGATCTCCTTTCCCAGGTTCGATTGCGCGAGCTCCTTCCCGCTCATTACCCTTTCTCGCTCGCGGACGGTTTCGTATTCCGCGAACGCCTTCCGTATCTCGTCTTCCCTCGAAACGATTTCCCGGTCCCGCCCGATGTTTTCCATGACATCCGCAGAGCTCGCGCTCGAGCCTGGCGTATAGGGATAGGGCGTTCTCTCTCTCACCGCTCAGTCTCGACACCGTCTCTAGCCTCGACTTTACAGACTCGTATTCTCCGATCAGCGCGCTCCGGATGGATTCGAATTCGGCGATGCTCCCTGAGACCTTTTCCTCCTCGCCCCTTAGCTCCAGGAGTTTGCTCTCGTACGTATCTTTAGCGGAGATCTCGTTCTCCATCCGGGACGCTTCGCTCTCGAGCGAGCCTGCCGAAAGCCCCGAGGCCTGGGCGTGCTCGCGCGCTCTCTTGGTCAGCGTCTCGTATTCGTCGAGCTCCAGTATCTTTGACAATACCTCCTTCCTCTCCGCGGGCGTCCTCTTCGTGAATTCGTCGGCCATCCCCTGGAGTATGAACGAAGAACAGATAAAGGAGTTGTAGTCCATCTTCAGTATCTTCTCGATCGTGCTCTGCGCCCTGGCGCCCTGGTCGAGCGGCCTGTACGAGTCCGAGTCTCCGTCGAATACCTGGAGGTCTATCGAGCCCTGGGAGCCCCCTTTTTTTCTGGAAATTGACCTCAGCACCCTGTACGCGTTTCCATCCGATTCGAATTCGAATTCGACGCGGGCGTCCGAAGCCCCCCGTTTGATTACCTCTTCCTTGTTCTTGACCCTGCACCTTCCCCATAACGCCCAGGTGACGGCGTCTATGAGGGCCGATTTGCCGTGCCCGTTTTTTCCTGAAAGACAGGCGATGGTAAAGCCCCTGAAATCAAGGGTGGGAATGTTCTCCCCGTAGCTCAGGAAATTTTTTACAGTCAGCGTAAGCGGGACCATCGGCTAATACCGTGCCTCGAATAAGATATTAGTTAATATAACATTTACTCAAAATATCACATCTTTTAGGCTCTTTGACTTCTATATGGTGTTCAGATAACTTAAACTGCGATGGAATTTTCCGATATCCTTTCCGAGATAAATCCGGGCCTTGAAGAAGTCGAGAGGGAGCTCGAGGACTGTATAAAATCCCCTGTTCCGCTCGTCTCCGAGATTTCCAGGTACCTGCTCGGAAGCGGCGGCAAGAGGCTCCGCCCTTCCGTGCTCCTGCTTTCGAGCGGGGCTTGCGGGCTCAGGGACGGGAAAGAAAGGATATACTCCGCCGCGGCCCTCGAGCTGATACACACCGCCACGCTGCTCCACGACGACGTGGTCGACGAGGCGAAGCTCAGGCGCGGGAAAACGGCCTCGAACGTGGTCTGGGGCAATAAGGCGACGGTGCTGGTGGGCGATTTTATGCTGGCGAAGGCGCTCGGGCTCATTCAGTCCTGCGGGAGCCTGGAGCTTATCAAGGCGGTCACGGACGCGGCGGCGAAGCTCGCGGAGGGACAGGTGCTGGAGGTGATGAGCGCGAAGAATATGCTCGAGGTGTCGGAGGAAGTGTGTTTCGGCATAATCGAGAACAAGACGGCGTCGCTCATCGAGAGCTGCGGCAGGGTGGGAGCGATACTCGCGGGTGCTGACGAAGCGGTCAAGCGGTCGTTCGGCCAGTACGGTTACAATATCGGCATCGCGTTTCAGCTCGTGGACGACGCGCTCGATTACTCCTCCTCCGAAAAGGAATTCGGCAAGGGCGTGGGCCAAGACCTGATTGAGGGCAAGATGACTCTCCCCCTCCTGTATTCGCTCGACGGGGCCTCGGGTCAGGAGAAATCCAGGGTGAGGGACATCCTCCTCAAGGGCGACGGATTTAACGACGACGAGCTCGGGTTTATAAGGGGGCTTGTCGAAAAGCACTCCGGGGTGGAGAAGACGAAAGACGCGGCCAGGAATTTTATTTACAAAGCGAGGAGCGCGATTGAGTCCGTTCCTGATAACTCTTACAAGGAATCCCTGCTCCTGCTCGCCGATTACGTGGCGGAGAGGAAACACTGAGACGTATTTAAGGGCCGGTCAGGAGGGCTTGATCTCGAACATCATGACGTATGCGTCTTCCCCGGTGTCGGAGTAGTACTTCCTTCTCGTATGGATCGTTTTAAACCCCATCTTTTCGTAGAGGCTCCTGGCCCTCGTATTCGATACCCTCACTTCCAGGATAGCGTATTTCAAGCCGCTCTCCGACGAGCGCCCGAGGCAGTCCCTGAGGAGTCTCTCCCCCAGTCCCATCTTCCTGAACTCGGGATGCACCGCGATATTGAGTATGTGGACCTCGTCGTATATCGTCCAAGTGACGATGTAGCCGACCACCATGCCGCCGAACCTGATTACCCTGTTGTACGACTTCTGGGATTTTAGCTCCCGCTCGAATACCCGCCTCGGCCAGGGGGTCGGGAAGCTCACGTTCTCTATGGATACTATGCCGTCGAGGTCCTCAGGGGCTATCCTGTCCATCTCGAATTTAGGCGCGTTTTCCATATCATTATTTTTTCAGGTTTGTAATAATATGTCCACACCGTTCTTGAATTCAGGCCCGTTTCCCGGGGTATGTGATCCGGGCGGCCCCCGGCCGGCAGGGGAGGGCTCGTCCGTCCTTTTTCAGGTCCTTCCGTCAGGGTCGGGCGTTATCCCTGCTTTTTCCGATAAGAACATTCAGTATTTCCTGAGCCGCTTTTGAAATCACCGTACCCGGGCCGAATACGGCCGTGACCCCCGCGTCGTAGAGGAACCCGTAGTCCTGTCTGGGGATGACTCCGCCCACGACCACCATCACGTCTCCCCGTCCCATATCCCTTAACTCTTTTATCAGCTCCGGGACGAGGGTCTTGTGTCCCGCCGCCAGGCTCGATATGCCTATCACGTGAACGTCGTTCTCGACGGCCTGGCGCGCGGCCTCCCTGGGGGTCAGGAACAGGGAGCCGATGTCGACGTCGAACCCCATGTCAGCGAAGCTCGTCGCTATGACCTTCGCGCCCCTGTCGTGGCCGTCCTGCCCCATCTTGGCGACCATTATCCTCGGTCTCCTTCCTTCGAGCCCCGCGAACTCGTCCGCGAGCGCCCTCGCTTTTCTGAACTCGCCGTCCTCCGACATCTCTCCCGAATAAACTCCTGAAATAGTGCGTATCACCGCCTTGTAGCGTCCGAATACCCGCTCGCACGCCATGGATATCTCACCGAGCGTCGCGCGCTTGCGCGCCGCCTCCACTGCAAGCCCCAGCAGGTTCCCCTCGCCCGTCCCGGCGCATTTCGTTATAGCGTCCAGAGCCTCGCGGACCGCGTCGTTGTTCCGGGCTTTTTTCAGCTTTTTCAGGCGCTCCAGCTGAGCCGACCTGACTGCGGTGTTGTCCACTTCGAGTATCTCGAATTCCTGCTCCTCGTCCGCCCTGTATTTATTGACTCCGACTATCGTGTCCTGTCCCGAATCGATCCGCGCCTGTTTTCTGGCCGCGGCCTCTTCGATCCTCATCTTCGGCAGGCCGGTCTCTATGGCCTTCGCCATCCCTCCCAGCTTCTCCACTTCCTCGATGAGCGCCCACGAGCGGCGGGCTATCCTGTCCGTCAGGTATTCAACATAATAAGAACCGGCCCAGGGGTCAATAGACCTGCATATATTCGTCTCCTGCTCGAGGTATATCTGGGTATTCCGCGCAATCCGCGCCGAGAAGTCCGTAGGGAGCGCTATGGCCTCGTCGAGCGCGTTCGTATGGAGCGACTGCGTGCCGCCCAGCACCGCGGCCAGGGCCTCGACGCACGTCCTCACGGCGTTATTAAACGGGTCCTGCTCGGTCAAACTCCATCCGGAGGTCTGGCAGTGGGTCCTGAGGGCCATCGATTTCGGGTTCCCCGGGTCGAACCCCTTTATTAATTTGGCCCAGATCATCCTCGCCGCCCTCATCTTGGCTATCTCCATGAAATGGTTCATCCCTATGCCCCAGAAGAACGATATCCTGGGGGCGAAGTCGTCTATCTTCATGCCCGCGCCGAGCCCCGCCCTGACGTATTCGAGGCCGTCCGCGAGCGTATACGCGAGCTCTATATCGGACGACGCTCCCGCCTCTTCCATGTGGTAGCCGCTCACGCTTATCGAATTGAATTTCGGCATCCGCTCCGCCGTGTATTTAAATATGTCCGCGATTATCCTCATCGAGGGCACGGGCGGGTAGATGTAGGTGTTCCTGACCATGAATTCCTTGAGGATATCGTTCTGTATCGTCCCGTTGAGCTTGTCCGGGCTCACGCCCTGCTCCTCGGCCGTTACTATGTAGAACGCCATTACGGGAAGCACGGCGCCGTTCATGGTCATTGAAACGGAAATCTCGTCGAGCGGTATTTCGTTGAAGAGGAGCTTCATGTCGAGCACCGAATCTATCGCCACGCCCGCCTTGCCCACGTCGCCCGTCACCCTTTCGTGGTCGGAGTCGTAGCCCCTGTGCGTGGGGAGATCGAAAGCCACCGAGAGCCCCTTCTGCCCGGCCGCCAGGTTCCTCCTGTAAAACGCGTTTGATTCCTCGGCGGTCGAGAACCCCGCGTACTGGCGTATGGTCCAGGGCCGGGTCAGGTACATAGACGGATACGGGCCCCGGAGGTATGGCGGCAGGCCCGCAGCGTAACGGAGGTGCCCGATGCCGCCCAGGTCCTCTTTCGTGTAGACGGGCATGACAGGGATATCCTCGGGGGTCATCCATTCCGAGCTCCCGGGTACTGAGCCCGTCTCCTGATCTCCCGCGCCTCCCGCCCCTGTAATCGGTCTTCGAAAAATCGGGTCTCAAGTCAGTTTTCCTCTCCGTATTTCTTTATGCCGGATATCTCCTGATACTTGCTCAGGATTTGTATTGCGTTTGAGCCTGAGTGTATGAAGTCGTCTACGCCCGCGGCCTTAAGGGCGTCGATGTGCCCCTTGGGATTGCCGGCGATCAGGATACGGACGTCCGGGTTCTTCTCCCTGAGCGCTTTGCATATTCCGGGAGCCAGTTCCGGGTATTCGCCGTCGGAGGCGCAAATGACCGCTATGTCCGCCCCGCTTTTGAGGGCCGCCCTTACCCCGTCCTCAGCCGTATCGAAGCCGGGGCCGTCTATTATCTTAAAGCCCGCGCACCCGAAAAAGTTGGTAGAGAACGCGGCCCTCGCGTTGCGCGCGGACGGGTTTCCGACCGGCAGCAAAAAGACCGCGGGCGCCGAGCCCGTCTCCTTTTTGTGTCTCAAGGCCGCGAGCCTCAGTTCCTCGAACGGTTCCGCCCCCCTGTAGGGCCTCAACCGTCTTATCCCGGATTCGGGCTTTTCAGGCTCGTCCGGAAGGACGTCTCCCAGGAGGGAATTTTTCTCCGAAAAGAAGGCGATCATTTCTTCGAGGGAATCCTCGCTCCCGGCTTTTATATTCTTCCCCGATCTGCGGAGCGCCTTTTCGGGGAGCCCGCTGTCTATCTTCTTCGGACCCTTTTCGTCCGGGTTCGGGTACCGGTTTATGCCCAGGAGCGCCGCGCTCCCGCACGCGATATCCATATCCTTTTCGTTCCCGGTCTTTTCTATCTCGCCCTGGACGAATCCCGCTTTCAGGGCCTCAACGAGACCGCCCATGCCCTCCACGTTCTTAAACATCTCCCATGCCGCTCCAGCGAGCGAATCCGTGAGCCGCTCTATGTAATAGGAGCCCCCCGACGGGTCTATGACGCGGTCGAGGTAGGATTCGTTCTTTATAATCAGCTGAGTATTCCTCGCCATCCTGCGCGAGAACTCGTCGGGCTTTTTAAAGGTCGAGTCGAGCGGCTGCACGTACAGGGTCTCGGCCCCTCCTATCGCCGCCGCCATGGCCTCGGCCGTGCCCCTCAGCATGTTCACGTACGGGTCGAAGACGGTCTTGTTCCAGGAGGACGTCCTCGCGTCTATCTTCATTTTTTTCGATGATTCGCCGCGTGCCCCGTACTGCCCGGCGATGTGCGCCCAGAGGAGCCTCGCCGCGCGGAGCTTCGAGATCTCCATGAAATAATTGGAGCCAATCGAGAACGAGAACCTCATGTGCGGCGATATCCGGTCGATGCTCAGGCCCGCAGAGGTCAGCCGGTCCAGGTATTCCACGCCCGCTGCCAGCGTGAAGGCGAGCTCCTCGGTCGCACAAGCGCCCGAATCGTGGAAATGGTGTCCCGAGACGGAGAGGGCCCCGAACGAGGGCATGTTGCGGCTTAAATATGAAATCATCGCCGCGATTTCCCGAAAAGGCTCGCCGCCTGCCGCGGGCAGCGAGCCCGTAAGCGCGAGCGCTTTCAGAGGGTCGGCGTCGACCGAGCCCCCGAGTTTGTTTTTTTCAAACCCTCGCTTTCCGGCTGCGATTACGAACATCGACAGTATCGCCCCGGCCGCGAGCCCGCATTTGAAATGCACGGGGACCTCGTCGAGCGGGATGTCTTTTAAGAGGGCGGACATATCGCGGACGCTCTCGACCGGAATGCCCGATATGCGCCCGTGCCCGGCCTCGCAAACGAACGTGAGGGCCTCCGCCCCTGACCGCAGGCTCCTGAGCGCCATGCCGTTCGCCTCTTTTACGCTGCCCGACGCTATGTATTCGTTTATCTTCCAGTCGTTGCTATTTTTCTCGTTGCCGCGGGCATACGGGAATTCGCCCGGAATTTGCTCCGTTATGTACCGGGCCGCATCCAGGTCGCCTTCCGTATAGAAGGGGCTGACCGTGAACCCCTCGTAAGTTCTCCAGCCGAGCTTGCCTATGTCCCCGCCGTTCAGGTCCTTTACGATCTCGGCCGTCCACTCGGCCGGCGTGATCTCAGGGAACTCTTCAAATAAATTTTCAGTGAGCTTTATTCTATCTTTCATATGGCGGATTCGGGGCCTTTATCCGGGACCTTGTTTTTCGGCAGCTCTCGAATTAACCCAATAATAATAAATTAAACTCGGTTCCATGCAACTGGACGCACAGGCGGCGCTCCGCAGCCCGATTTCGGGGACTTTCTTGTTCCCGTTATATTTATATATAGTATTGATAGAATGAATAAGAACGCCGTTATCATATTATCGGGGGGTATAGACAGCTCGACACTCCTCTATGATTGCCTGAGAAAAGGATATGAAGCGGAGTGCCTTACCTTTATGTACGGGCAGAAGCACGGAAGGGAAGTGGATTCCGCGCGCAGGGTAGCGGCCGGGGCGGGCGCCCCGCACAGGGTTATCGACCTCTCCCCGTTAGGCGGGATACTCACGGGCTCGGCCCTGACCGACGCGAATATCGACATACCGGAAGTGCCCGAGACAGCCGAGCACTACGATACGCTCAAGACCACCATAGTCCCCAACAGGAACGCGATTTTCCTCTCTATCGCCGTCGGACGCGCCGTGAGCACGGGCTCGGACTACGTGTTTTTCGGCGCTCACAGTTCCGACAGGGGCGTCTATCCCGACTGCAGGGAGGAGTTCGTGGAATCATTTCAGACATCCGAGAGGCTCGCCACGGCCAACCCCGATCTCAACATCCTTGCTCCGTTCGTCTTCATGGATAAGGCGGACATCGTCATGCTGGGCGCGGAGCTGGGAGTGCCGTTCGGCGAGACCTGGAGCTGTTACAAGGGAGGGGACGCGCACTGCGGGGCGTGCAGCTCCTGCAGGGAGAGAAAGAGGGCCTTTATCGACGCCGGAGTTCCCGACCCTACGGTGTATGAGAGATGAACATAAGCGAGATCTTCTATTCCATTCAGGGGGAGGGGGTGGAAATCGGGCTTCCCACCGTGTTCGTAAGGCTCTTCGCCTGCGACCTCAGGTGCTCCTGGTGCGATACGATGTACGCGGTCGAGGGCAGGGACTTCAAAAAGATGACGGTCGGCGAGGTCCGCGCCGGGATTGAGGAGTTCGGCTGCAAAAGGGTATGCATTACGGGAGGCGAGCCGCTGATCCAGAAGGACGAAGCCGGGGAGCTGGCGGGAGAGCTCATTAAGGACGGATATGGAATAGTGCTCGAGACGAGCGGCCACAAAATGCCGCCGCCCGTATTCTGGACTGATAACTGCGTAATAAGCATGGACTGCAAGTGCCCGGGCTCGGGCATGCAGGGGAGGATGGATTTCGGGCTTTTCGAGAAGCTCCGCCCCCGGGACCAGCTGAAGTTCGTGATCGCGGACGAGGCGGATTACGAGTACGCAAAGAAAATCCTGTCGAAGTATTCGATTGCGGCGAACATAATTTTCCAGCCTGCAGGCGGCCTGGGGCTCGGCTGGATAACGGAGAGGGTGCTGGATGAAAATCTCAAGCAGGTGAGGGTGCTTCCCCAGCTCCACAAGATTATATGGGGCGACAGGAGGGGTGTATAATTAAGGTGTTTGCCGCTCCCGGGGCGTTTTGTTTTTGCCTGTAATCATGTTATACTCCGCTTTTGACTTATACACTAAATTAATATGGGGTGATAGTTGATACAGAGGCTGATAATGGAAGAGATCAAGGAAAAATACGACTATGAGCCGTTTGCCGATACGGAGGAGTACAGAGAGGTAAACGAGGCCTGTATTCACGGATGGATCGAGATCATGCGCCGTAAGGGTCTAAGCGGCATAGAGGCGATTCTCGACGTAGCGACGGGCGCGGGTACGATGGTGCAGCTCGTATTCGACCAGCTTCCCGGAAGCTGGAAGAAAGCCGCGGTCATGTGCCTCGACCAGTCGGGAGAGGCCCTCAAATTAGCTCAATCGAAACTCGAGAAAACCGTAGAAAGATTAAAGCTGGTGCATTCCTCCGTGGAGGATATGAAGATTCCCGACGCGAGCATCGATGTCGCCGTCTGGGGGAACGGTATCCACTACCTCTCGGAGCAGGAACAGCTCGACAGCATCAAGAGAATAAAACAAGCGCTTAAGCCGGGAGGCCTGTTCTTCTTCAACACGGCTTTCTACGAAGAGGCGCGGCCCGCGGAAACGCTGGGTTTTTACCGCACGCAGGTCAAGAACGCGGTTCAGTATCTCAGGGACCGCGGCATAAGCAGACTAAGAGACGATACCAGGACCGAGGCTTCGAAATTCCTCCCCAGGTCGTATTACGAGCAGCTGGTGAAGGAAGCGGGCTTCAAGCTCGTCGAGGTCAAGGAATACGCGGTCGACATGCGGAGAGAAGCCTGGGAGTACATAAGCTCCTTCCAGCAATATGCGGCGGGGGCCTTGCGCGGATACCCGGTCGACGCGGCCGTCGAGGCGATGAAAGAGGCCGTCCAGCCGGCGCTCGAGCAGCACGGAAACAGGGACCAGAAAGGGAACCTCTACATAACGCGCAAATGGCTTGCCATAAGCACGCAGGCATAACATAAACCTATACCGTCTATATTCCATCTGATAAATCGTGATTGCTTAAGCGGATACGGATATTACATCAGGTTGTAATAATCGAGGCCGAGGTGCGTTATAAGCTCCTCGCCCTTCATGTAGCGGAGCGTGTTCTTCAACTTCATGAGCTGGATAAAGAGGTCGTGCTCGGGGTATAGCCCCTTTCCGTACATCGGGCTCTTGAAGTAAAAGGACAGCCATTCCTGAATTCCGTCGAAACCGGCCCTCTTCGCGAGGTCGAGGAACAGCACGAGGTCGAGCACTATGGGTGCGGCCAGTATGCTGTCCCGGCAGAGGAAGTTGACCTTGATCTGCATCGGGTAGCCGAGCCAGCCGAAGATATCGATATTGTCCCAGGCTTCCTTGGCGTCTCCTCTCGGCGGATAATAATTTATCCTGACCTTATGGTAGTAGTTCGAATAAAGGTCCGGGTGGAGCTCGGGCTGGAACATGTATTCGAGGACGCCGAGCTTGCTTTCCTCCTTGGTTTTAAAGGAGTACGGGTCGTCGAGCACTTCGCCGTCCCTGTTCCCGAGTATGTTGGTCGAGAACCAGCCGCTGAGACCGATCATCCTGCTCTTGAGCCCGGGAGCGAGAATAGTCTTCATCAGGGTCTGCCCGGTCTTGAAATCCTTTCCCGCTATAGGGACGTTCTTTTTCTTGGCAAGGTCGTTGAGCGCCGGTATATCGACCGACAGGTTGGGAGCGCCGTTGGCGTAGGGCACTCCGCACTTGAGCGCCGCGTAAGCGTAGAGCATGCTGGGCGCGATGTCCGGGTGGTTTTCCCTCATGCCCTTTTCGAGCGAGGCCATGGTGGCGTGCACCGCGGTCGGCCTGATAAAGACCTCCGTGCTTCCGCACCACACCATTACCAGCCGCGATACCCCGCTTTCCTTTTTGAACCTCTTGATGTCCTCGATGAGCTTCTCGGCAAGGTCCATCTTGGTCTTGCCCGTTTTCAGGTGCTTGCCGTTTAGGTTCTTGACGTATTTCCTGCTGAATACCGCGGGCATCGGTTTTAATTTCTGGAGCGGGGCTTTTAATTCGTCGACAAGGTTTTTTTCGAGCACGCCTGCTTTTATGGCGGCCTCGTAACAATTGTCCGGGAATATGTCCCATCCCGCGAATACTATGTCCTTGAGCTCCGCGAGCGGTATGAATTCTTTGATGAGCGGGGACTTCTTCTCCGTCCTCTTGCCGAGCCTTATCCTTCCCAGCTGGGTGAGAGAGCCTATAGGTTTGCCGAGCCCCCTCTTTATGGCCTCGACGCCGGCTATGAACGTGGTGCTCACGGCGCCGCCTATGCCGGGGATCAAAACCCCCAGCCTGCCTTCGGGCGGAGCTATCTTCCTATGTTTTTTTGAAGCCGACTTCTTTTTCCCGGTATCAGGCAAGGTGAGTATTACCTCTTCGAGAACTGCTGTCCGCGTCTCGCTTTCTTGAGTCCGTACTTCTTCCTTTCGACCATTCTCGAGTCTCTGCTGAGATGGCCCGCCGTCTTGAGCGGCTTTCTGTTGGCGTCGTCCACCTGGAGAAGGGCCCTCGCGATGCCGTGCCTTACAGCGCCCGCCTGGCCTGTAAGGCCTCCGCCCTTGACGTCGACGATGACGTTGAACTTTCCGGTGGATTGCGTCGTGACCAGCGGTCCCAGCGCGTGTACCTTCCAGTACTCGCGCGGGAAGTACTCTTCCGCTTCGCGGCCGTTTATCGTTATCTTTCCGTCGCCTGTCCTGAGCCAAACCCGGGCGACCGATGTTTTTCTTCTTCCGGTTCCGTAATAGTTAACTTCAGCCATATTTATCTACTATACCTCCAGGGATTCGGGCTTCTGCGGCGAATGCGGATGCTCGTTTCCGGTGTAGATCTTCAATCTCGTTATGAGTGTTTTCTGCCACCTGTTCTTAGGGAGCATGCCCCAGACAGCTTTTTTCAATATTTCTCTAGGCTTTCTTTTGGAAAGGTCCTCGGCGGCTATAGACTTGATCCCGCCCGGGTGCCCCGTATGCCAGTAATATCTCTTGTTTTCGAGCTTCTTGCCCGTGAATTTCAACTTCTCGGCGTTGATGACTATTACAAAATCCCCTATGTCGGCGTGCGGGGTGAATTGAGCCTTTTCCTTGCCTCTCAGTATCCTGGCTATTTTTGTAGACACTCTCCCCAAAGTTTTTCCTTCCCCGTCGATTAAAAACCACTTCTTCTCGAAGTCTTCGCTTCTCGCCATAAAAGTCTTCATTTTATCTGCCTCTAACTATTAGAGTTAAGCAAATCAATTTACCGTCTATAGAGGGAATGTCAAGCAAACGCCCCGCTCTCCGGGCAATAGTCTGAAATTGGTCTAGGCGGCTAACAATGATATAATGATTCCCGAACAAATAACAATATGCAATCATCGATAAAGGGATCGGGACACGGATCGCCCGAATGGAAAAGGGACTTCGGGGACAGGCTTTCGGGAATACTCGGGCGAGGCGGAGTCATTTACGCCGCCGATGAGCTCATAGCCTATGACTCGGACGCCCTGACCGGATACAGGATCATTCCTGTTTTTGTGGTCTTGCCGGAGACTTCGGAGGAAGTATCCCGTGTTATCAGGATGTGTTACGAAGAGGGCGTCCCGTTTGTTCCGCGGGGGGCGGGGACCGGGCTTTCGGGAGGCGCGCTGCCCACTGAAGAAGGCATAGTAATATCGCTTGCCCGAATGAACAGGATAATCGAGGTCGATATACCGAACGAGCGGGTCGTGGTCGAGCCCGGCGTGACCAACCTGTCCGTTACGAACGCGGTCAGCGCTTTCGGATACTACTACGCCCCCGACCCTTCGAGCCAGATAGCCTGCACCATAGGCGGGAACGTCGCCGAGAACTCTGGCGGGGTGCACTGCCTTAAATACGGAGTAACCACGAACCACGTCCTCGGGCTCGAAGTCGTTCTTCCGGACGGAGAGGTGATACAAATAGGGGGGAAAGCCCTCGACCATCCGGGCTACGACCTCACGGGGCTCATGGTCGGCTCGGAAGGACTTTTGGGAATCGTAACGAGAGTGACTCTCAGGATAATAAAAAAACCGGAGACGGTAAAGGCGCTTCTCGCCTCCTTCGACAGGATAGAGGACGCAGGGGCCTCTGTTTCGGGTATAACGGCGAGGGGAGTGATACCGGCCGGAATGGAGATAATGGATAACCTCTGCATCCGCTCGGTGGAGGAGGCCGTTCACGCGGGATACCCCGTGGACGCGGGTTCGATACTGCTGGTCGAGCTCGACGGGCCCGCGGCCGAGGTCGGGGCCCAGATGCCTATCGTCGAGGAGGTGCTGAGATCGAATCACGCGCTCGAGATAAGGATAGCCAGGGACACGAAGGAAAGGGACCTCTTCTGGAAGGGGAGAAAGAACGCGTTTCCGGCGATGGGCAGAGTGAGCCCGGATTACTACGTCCAGGACGGGGTCATACCGAGGAGCAAGCTCGCGGAGGTGCTGGGAAGGATAGGGGAGCTCGGCAGGGAGTACGGACTCAGGGTCGGGAACGTTTTTCACGCCGGCGACGGGAACCTGCACCCGCTCGTGCTCTATAATTCGCAAATAGAGGGCGAGTCGGAGAAGGCGCTCGAGCTTGCGGGCGAGATACTGGGGGTCTGCGTGGATTCCGGCGGGAGCATCACGGGAGAGCACGGCGTGGGACGGGATAAAAAGAGGTTCCTCTCGCTCATGTTCGATGAAAACGATCTCGAGACCATGAACCTCGTCAGGTGCGCGTTCGATCACAAAGGGCTCTGCAACCCCGGCAAGGTATTCCCCACGCCCAGGACATGCGTCGAGCAGGGGATGAAGCGGTACGAAGAGCACCCGCTGGAGAAGGCGGGTCTGGGCGAGATGTATTAGGCCCCGCCGTATTCGTTAAACGTGTCAGTGAAAAATTTTCCGACGGTAACTAACGAAACATGTCTCAGTCCGCCGCATTGAATCATCTGGTAAGCATTGTCGGTAAGGAAAACGCGATCGAGGACTCACGCCTCCTCGAACCGTCCTCCGTGGACGGCGTCAAACCGGCTATCGTACTCTTCCCTGAAAACATAGAGCAGATATCTGAAATCATGAAGGCGGCGGCGCGCGATCGCCTCGCGGTAATACCCCGGGGCTCGGGAACGAAGAGCGGCCTGGGGAACAGGCCCGGCCGCGCGGATATCGTCGTTTCGACCAAGAGGCTCAACCGTGTTATCAAGCACGATTCGGCCGATCTCGTGGTAACGGCGGAGTGCGGAATTACACTCGCCGAATTCCAGACGCAGCTCGCGTTTGAGAATCAGTTCCTGCCGGTCGATCCGCCCCATGCGCGCGACGGAGCCACGATAGGAGGCATCATCGCCACAAACGACAGCGGCCCCATGAGGCTCAGGTACGGGACCTCGAGGGAGCTCCTTATCGGCATGAAGGTGGTGCGGGCGGACGGGAGCGTATTTAAGGGCGGCTCGAAGGTCGTAAAAAACGTCGCCGGGTACGACATGCCCAAGCTCTTCGTCGGGTCCCTCGGCACGCTCGGAATTATCGCGGAAGCGACTTTCAGGCTCTACCCCGTCCCCGAGCTGTCCAGGACATATTTAGCAGGTTTCGAATCCCTCGATAAGGCCCACGATACGGTTAAATCCCTCATCGACTCCAATCTGGTGATTACGGCTCTCGAGCACCTGACCCCGGGTCTTGCGGACGATATATCCGGGCGGGCGGGCGTCGCCATGAGCCAAAGGGGCTACACGCTCGCCGTGAGGATAATGAACGTGGCGCGGGCCGTGGAGGACCAGATAAAGACGGTTGCGGATATTTTTTCCGGGAGCGGAGGGCAGGGCGCGGTGCTGGAAGGCGGGAAAGAGGATGCCTTCTGGGACGAAGTAAGGGAATTTCCATGGAGGCGGGCGGCATCCCCGGGCGCGGTCCTAAAGGCGGGCGTGCTCATCTCCGACGTCCCGCGTTTATTCCTGACGCTCGAGGATTTATCGCGCGCGGGGGCCCTCGCCGCTCGTGCGTCGGCGAGGGCGGCAAACGGGGTCGTGATAATTTCGATAAGCGGTGATAAGGAGCACGTCGTTGACGCAGTGAAAAAGCTGAGGGAATTCTCCGAATCGGCTGGCGGGAGCCTCGCGGTATCGGAGGCGTCCCCCGAGGTTAAAGCCCAAGTGGACGCCTGGGGCGGCATCGGCTCCTCGCTCGGCCTGATGAAAAGGATAAAATCGGGGTTCGATCCCTTGAACATACTCAATCCGGGCAGGCTCTTCTAAAATAAAATCCGGCCGCGATACCTTGCGCTCCGCCCTCCGCTTGGTTAGGCTAATCCCGTTTTTTTACCTTATTCCCTGAAGCCTTGGGAAGTCGATGATTCGAAGAGACGACAACGACGGGTTCACGCTCATCACACAGTATGACCACGCGGTCCTTGCGGGGAGGATAATGGAGCATTGGGGCAACGAAATGTTCGCCGGCCCCTCGCCGCTTCACGAGGTGCTTTTCGCGGTCAGGGAACACGACTGCGGGTGGAAAGACTGGGATGGGGCTCCTAAAATAAATCCTGAAAACGGCTATCCCTCGAATTTTATGGAGATGGAGTCCTCTGACCAGACCGGTATATGGAGGAGGTCTTTTGAATCATACCGGGAAGAGCATCCGTATGCCTCGGCCCTCATCGCGCTTCATTTTGCGAGGTTCAACAGGAAGCTATTGACCAGAGACCCTTCGGACGCGCACGCGAAATCGCTCGATCCGGATATCTTTCGTTTTATCTCGGACAGGCTCGGCATAAGCGCCGGGGACTCGAAGCTCGGCCGCGTTCCCCGGGACGTACGAATAAATCTCAGGCTGCTTCAGGTCGGAGACATAATATCCCTCGCCCTCTGTCACGGCTGGGAGTCCATGGAGATCGCCGACGTCCCGCTCGACTATGAGGGCAATACGTTAAGGCTTTCTCTCGAATCCGAAGACGGATTTAAATACGCTATTTCTCCTTATCCTTTTTCCGGCCCTCGATTGGAATTAAAGGTCGAGGCGCGGAAGCTCGGGAGGAAATCCTATTCGGACGACGAAGACTTGAGACGGAGCCTCGAGCTCTCCCCGTATACGACCCTTGATTTCACAATAATAAAAGGCTAAACATTTAGTATGAAGGAAAGGGCCTACGACGCTTTCGATTCCGTGGACAGGCCAGACGCCGGGCTTATAGAGGACTGCGTTCACTGCGGCTTCTGTCTCTCCGCGTGCCCGACCTACCGGGTGACCGGAAACGAGCTCGACTCCCCGAGGGGGAGGATCTATCTCATGAAGTCCGCTTCGGAGGGGAAGATTCCGATGGGGGGCTCACTCGTAAAGCATCTCGATATGTGTCTCGGGTGCCTAGCGTGCGAGCCCGCGTGTCCGTCGGGGGTGCAGTACGGGAGGCTCATCGAGGCGGGGAGGTCCCAGATCGAAAGGCGGTTCGAGAGACCGTTCTTCGAGAGGCTTCACCGCTCTATTATCTTCTCCCTGTTCCCGTATCCGAGGAGGCTCAGGCTCCTCCTTCCGCTCTTCTATTTATACCGGAAACTCGGCATCAGAAAGCTGGTCGGGTCCTCGGGGGTGCTGAGGGCGATATCCCCGGGCCTCGCGCAGATGGAGGAGATGCTCCCCGAGGTGGATTCCCCGACCGTCCCCGGAGCGCTTCCCGATGCGGTCCCCGCCAGGGGCAAGAGACGCTACCGCGTCGCTCTCCTCACGGGCTGCGTGCAGAGTGTTTTCTTTTCGAGGACTAACGAGGCGACCGTCAGGGTATTGGCGGAGAACGGGTGCGAGGTGTTAGTTCCCCGGAATCAGGGATGCTGCGGCGCGCTTTCGGTGCACTCGGGGAGGCTCTCCGAGGGGAGGGACTTCGCGAGGGTTCTTATCAGGAGCTTCGAGGGCCTGGATGTCGACGCAATAATCGTAAATTCGGCGGGGTGCGGCTCGACTATGAAGGAATACGGGGAGCTTTTGGCGGACGACCCGGTTTTTGCGGACCGCGCGCGAAATGTGAGCGGCAAGACCAGGGACGTCATGGAATTCCTCGGGGACATAGGGCTCGCCGGGGAGTTAAAAGAGCTCGATTTAAAAATTACATATCAGGACGCCTGCCATCTCGGGCACGCGCAAAGGATAAAAGACCAGCCGAGGGAAGTCCTCAGGCAGATACCCGGCATTCGTTTCACGGAGCTTCCCGAGGCGGAGCTCTGCTGCGGGAGCGCCGGCATATACAACATGGTCGAGCCCGGGATGTCGCTCAAACTTTTGGAGCGGAAGCTGAGTCATCTGAAAGAGACAGGCGCCGATTACCTCGTGGCGGGAAACCCCGGATGCCTGCTCCAGATAGGAAAGGGGATAAAGCAGCACGGGCTCGACATCAAAACCGCCCATCCGGTCGAGCTCCTCGACCTGTCTTACAGGGGTATCGCGAAATAACCTGTTTCGATTGTCAGAAGCTTATCCCCCGGCTTTTGATCTCAGCGAGCACCGCTTCGAGAGCCTTGTCTTCTGAAACCCAGTAACTCCCGCCCGTGCCCGGCTTGAATACGGGATTCGATATCCTGCAAACCCTGAGGACCTTCTCGCAGGAAAGGGCTTCATTCGAGCTCCGGCCCTCTTTCACGCATGTCAATTCAAAGCCCGGAGTGTTCACGGCAAACGCGGACCAGCTGCCGGGGTTGATGTCGGACGTCCACCCGGCGCTCGCCCCGGGGTTCTTAACCGGGTGCGTAATCCAGTATTCGTTTTCGGATATGTTGTTCAGGAGGTATAGGCTCTGGGAATTTTGAGAATCGGAATTTAGAACTATGCCGCCGCCCCTGTATTCGAACCCCGTCCCGGCGCATTTTTCGGGGAAAGAATTATTGAGCTCGTCCGCCCTGCTGTATGGAAATGAAATCAGTATAAAGAACACGCCCGCGATTGCCGCCGCTTTCGGTCTCATATCGAAATCCCCCGTTTTTCGATTTTCTGTTTAAACTTTACTCAATAATTTGTGCTATGACATAAATATATCTCCGATAGCATACGCAAAATCCGTCGGTTATCATTATGTAGTATTGTATCAAATCTTAAATAAAGGAAGGATCGGCATGATACGCTTCGTTCTTATCTTCGCCGCAATGATTTCCGTTTCACTCGTTTCGTGTGATCAGGTAACGGATATTGTCGCCGGGCCGGTGGACCCGCTCATAGACGAGGGAGTGATGGACTCGCAGGATTACAACCTGACGACGCCTTTTTACGGCATACAGGTGGCGATAGATCCCCGTGTGGATACGGGGACGGATAGAGTTCTCCAGATACTCGACACCAGGGCCAAGCAATTCCTCAACTGCCAGTTCGCGGAGGGCGACCAGGCGGGCTTCGAGGATTTTATGCTCGACTCAGGCGCAGTCGTCCCGCCCCTGTCCGAGCTCCGAGTATACGTGGTGCCGAACCGCTTCGAGTGCGAGGCCGAGGGCACAAGCGAGTGCGGGGGCGAATATTTCCCCGCTCTCGACGCGATCGCGCTTTCCGAGGGCGGCTTCGCGGGCTGCGGGGAGTTCATAGTATGGAAGCACGAGCTCGCCCACAGGTACGGCATGGCGCCCGATCACAGCAACAAGCCGGACTTCAACCACTGCATCGATTCGGACGTCTGCGATTTCAACGATATATTCGACTAGGGTTTTATCTTTCCCTTTTTCTTCTTCCCTTCGCGCAGCACTAGCCAGAGAATTACGTTTATCGACACCGAGAGCAGTACCAGCAGCGCAACCGTATATTTAAAGAACTGTCTCGGCATGATATAGAAGGAAAGGTCGAACCTGTTGTTCATCCAGAGGTTGTTTTTAAACAGGAGCGGGTGGAACACGTCCCTCCAGAACGTCGTGAAAAAGGGGAGCACCAGGAGAAGGCATAGAATAATCGCCGCGTTTACGAGCGCGTAGCGGGAGGCCCGCTTGCGGTCGTAGGTCAGCAATAGCAATATGAGCGCCGCCGCCCCGCCAGCGAGCATCTTATCGAACATGCCGCGCACTTCCGTTAAATGCAGTTTTTCTTTCTGAGTCCAGAAACTTTCGAGTCCTCCGCTGTGTCTGAAAAATGAGGCGAGCTCGTCTATCCCGTTGTATGCCTTATCGAAGCCTATGGCTTGGCACCTTTCGTGCCATTCGCAGTTGAGCTTCATCCACTGGGGGGCGTAAAAAGTCAGAGTCATCGGGAGATAGAAGGTGATGTAGAAAAGCGATACGAAAAGTAGCGATTCCTTTTATGCGGTCCTGCATGGCCATGCTCCGTCCGGGGCCCCGGTCGAATAGTTTATATTCATTGCTCGCCCTGGTCAGTTTTCTTCGTCAGAGCGTATTTTAATATCAGATACCCGCATACGGCCGAGACGAACGACCCCGTCAGGATGCCCAGCCTCGCCGATATGCCGTCCTCCGCCATGCCCGGGTCGAAGGCCAGCGTGCTGATAAATAAGCTCATGGTAAAGCCTATACCGCACAGGACCGACGTCCCGTAAAGCGAGAGCCAGTTCGCTCCTTCGGGCATTTTTGCCAGTCCCAGCTTTATGCATAGCTTCGCGAACCCGAACACCCCGAGCTGCTTGCCGAGAAAAAGGCCGAGCGCGACCCCCACGGGAACGGGCTCGAATATCGTGAACACGCTCATTCCCTCGAGCGACACGCCCGCGTTTGCGAAAGCGAATACGGGCATGATGCAGAACGCCACCCAGGGATGGAGCGTGTGTTCGAGCTCCCGGAGCGGACAGGGCTCCTCTTCCTTCGTCCTCATGGGGATCGCCAGGGCGAGCACGACCCCCGCGAGCGTCGCGTGCACCCCCGATTTCAGCACGCATATCCACAATATCACGCCGACTATCACATACGCCGTTATCCTCTTCACGCCCATCAGGTTCATCGCCGCAAGCGCCGCCACCGAGATTCCCGCCAGGACGAGGGATACGAGGGACAGCTTCCCCGAATAGAAGACAGCGATTATCACTATAGCCCCGAGGTCGTCTATTATCGCGAGGGTCAGGAGGAAGAGCTTCAGGGAGAGCGGCACACGGGAACCGAGCAGCGTCATGACGCCGAGAGCGAACGCGATGTCCGTCGCCGCCGGAATAGCCCACCCGTGTAATCCCCCGGGGTAACTGAAATTGAAAAATACGTATATCAGGGCGGGCACGGCCATGCCCCCCAGAGCCGCTATACCCGGGAGGGCGATTTGAGAAAGACTGGACAGCTGTCCGTCCAGCACCTCGCGCTTTATTTCGAGACCGATGAGGAGGAAGAACACCGCCATGAGGCCGTCGTTAATCCACAGGAGGAGGGGCTTGGCCAGCTGAAGCGCCCCTACTCTTATCTCCACGGGGGTGTCCAGAAGAAGATCGTAGAGGCCCGATAGAGGCGAGTTGCTCAGTATCATGGCGAGGACCGCCGCTCCCACCAGAATAATCCCGCTGGCTGATTCGAGCTTGAGAAATTCACGGATAGCGTTTACGGCGCGTCCAGGGATGACTGCCATGGTGGATTGATCCTTGCCGGAGCATTAAGATTATACGTAAGGGGATTTTTAATTACAAAAAAAATCAGGGCAGTCGCCGCGAAATCCCTCTTTCCCGCGCATAGTTTTTGTGGAAAAACTCAGGATGTGTTAATATCCTGAAACTCATACCGATACGTAAATTCTCCGGAGTTCCTATTGGAAATAGGCTACTTTACAATGCCCCTTCATCCCGCGGGCTCGAACCTGACGGAGACCCTCGATGAAGACCTCGAACAGCTCGTCACACTCGACCGGCTAGGGTTCAGGGAGGCCTGGGTAGGGGAGCATTTTACGGCGGGATGGGAGAACATAGCCGCCCCCGACCTCCTCCTGGCGAAGGCCATCCCGCTTACGAAAAATATCATACTGGGGACGGGCGTCTCCTGTCTCCCGGACCACGACCCGTTTGTCCTCGCGCACAGGATAGCCGTGCTCGACCATCTGGCCAAGGGAAGGTTTTACTGGGGCGTGGGGGCGGGGAGCTTCATCGGGGATTTCGAGGCCTTCGGCATCGACGCCAAATCGGGGGAGCAGAGGGACTTGACGAACGAGTCGCTTGAGTTCATCTTGAACCTCTGGAAAGACCCCAGGCCCGGGAAGTACGAGAACAGGCGGTGGAGATTCACCGTTCCCGCGCCGCAGGCCGACGTCGGGCTCGGGGTGCATACGAAACCCTATCAGAAACCTCACCCGCCCATAGCCGTCGCCGGCATTACCGCGAGCTCGGGGACGCTCAGAATAGCGGGCGCCAACGGCTGGATACCCATGAGCATTAATTTCATAACCAGGGACGTCCTGAGGACACACTGGGCGTCCGTGGAGGAAGGCGCGCTGAGCGCCGGCAGGAAGCCCGACAAGTCGCTCTGGCGCGTCGCGCGGGACATCTATATCGCCGAGAGCGCGGAGGAGGCGCGGAGGGACGTGAAGGAGGGGACCCTCGCCAGGGACTTTACGGATTATTTTTTTAAGATGGTCCCCAGGATAAGAGGGAATCTCGACATATTTAAAACGGACAAGAGTATGACCGACGGCGAGGTTACGATCGATTACATGATGGACAACCTCTGGATAGTCGGGAGCCCCGATGACGCGGTCGAAAAAATCAGGGAGCTCTACGATCACGTGGGAGGGTTCGGCGTGCTCCTTGTCATGGGGCACGAGTGGAAGCCGAGGGACAAATGGGTGAAGTCCATGAAGCTGCTTGTCGAAGAGGTAATGCCGAGGCTAAAGGATTTAAGGTAGCGCACAAACCCCGTATTTAGCGGGCGGAATTCCGATACCCCGGACGGCGGACTCGGCGGCGGGGCTTCCCGAGCGCCGCGGACACGCCCGGACTATTCGAATTTCTAAATACCAAATATATGCAAAGGGAATACTGGTACGTAATTCTGGCGGGGATTTTATACGGGAGCATAGCGCCCGGCGGGCAGTTCCTGATCGACCGGGGGCTCTCCCAATATGAGGTGTCGTTTTACAGGTCCCTCCTGGTGTTCGTAATGCTCCTCCCGGTAGTACTTATCAAGCCGCGTTACATGCTGAGGAGGGACAAGATCCCTTTTTACGCCCTCTACGGACTGATCGGCGGGCTCCTCGAGCTGTCGTTATTCTCCGGCATAGCCCTCGGACTGCCCGTCGCCCTTACGGTCCTGCTTCTATACACCCAGCCTGTGTGGACGATATTCTTCGGGAGGCTTTTTCTCGGAGAGAAGATAACATCCGTAAAGCTGGTTTCCGTGCTCCTGGGTATTGCGGGGATGGTCGTTCTGTTCGAGAGCTGGGAGACCGCTTCGGGCCTGCCGCTACCGGGCGTGGCGGCGGCCCTCGCCGCGGGCGTGCTGTTGTCTCTCTGGGTTATTCTCGGCAAGCGGAGCAGCGCTCTCGACCAGCACTACATCACGACGACCTTCGGCTGGTCGGGCTTTGCCTCTCTATGGCTGCTCCTCCTCCTGCCCGCCGCAAATCTCCTGATTCCCGATAAGGGCTTCGTGAAGCTCACGCCGGGCCTGAGCCCCGCGGACTGGGGTTATCTCGTCGTTTTTGCCATGGTGGGCGGGGCCGTGCCCCATCTGCTCTTCTACAGGTCGCTCAGAAGGCTGTCCGCTTCCGTAGCGGGGATAATCCTTTTGCTTGAACCCGTAAGCGCGACGATACTGGCCTGGATATTCTTCTCGCAGAAAATAGACGGATACGTGCTGTTAGGAGGCGTTTTTATCCTGGTTTCCAATTATCTCGTTATCAGGAGCGAGAGACTCGAAGCGCCCGTCTTCTGAGCCGCCGCCGTCCCCTAATTCTGCTTATCGGTTTCGACGGGAGTGCTTTCTCCCTTGACGCCGCTCGAATTAACGACCTTATTGACCCCGTCCGCTTTTACCACGGCAAGACCGTTCATGCGGAGGACCGTGTCGAAAAAAACAATTGCGTCTTCTTTCTTCATCCCCCCTTCGGGGGTTATTATGCTTATATCCTTGGGGGGCACTGAGCCGTCGATTACATAAGCCTCGCCTTTTATCTCGCTCATTGCGGTTACCAGGTCGATTAAATCGGTGTGGCTTTGGAAGTGGACTATGCCGTCATCGGTAATGTAATCCGTTTTCCCCGCGCCTTTCACGGGCTCGGTTTGTCCCCGTACCTCCGGTACGGACGAATAGTAGCCGACGGGCACGCTGATCATGTCCATTAGGAATAAGCCCAGGGAAATCAGCAGCACTCTCGATGTCGTTTTCATATAGTTTCGTGAGGGTCCCGGGAATCCCGACCCGTTATGCTCACCGGCATAAGAATTATGAGATAACGGTCGGCAAAGATCGTAACATAAAAGCGGGCGCGGAGGAAATTGCCGGACTCAGTTCTCGGACTCGTTTATACGCTTTACCCGCTCGGTCCTTCTGTCCTTCCTTTCCAGGGCCTTTTTCCAGAGCCTCTTTTCTTCGGGCGTCTCGGGTCTGAACTCCGGCACCCGTTTCGGTCCCCCGTCCTCCCCGACGTGGACGTAGGTCAGAAACGCGGTACAGGTATGTTTTTGTTCTCCGCTGAGGATGTTTTCGGAAAGCACCTTGATGCCCACTTCCAGAGACGTGTTCCCAACGTAAGTAATGCCGGCCTTGAATATTATTATGTCCCCGACCCTTATGGGCGAGTAGAAAAAAAGCTCGTCGAGAGAGCCCGTCACCAGGACGCCCTTGACGAATCTCATGGCGAGTATTGCTGCGGTCTCGTCTATGCCGAGCATTAGCTTGCCGACGGACATGAAGTTTCCGTAGAAGCTGTCTTCCGGTAAAACCACCTTCGTCGTCTCAAGACGCATCCTCGTAATTTCGGTTTCATCGATGATGTTCCTTGCCTGTTCGTCCCTTATCCCGAGCTTCGGGATTCTCTGCTCTCTCCTCATCCGGGCCTCGTCGTTAAGGCGTTTTTCATTATCGTCGGGCTCGATCTTATCCGCGATATGTCTTGTGTTCCCGTCCTTATCCACCGCGATAAAAGCCATATGCGACACCGTTGTAAGCTTCTTCTCCCTGGTCTCCAGGTTCTCGGAATGTACCGTAACGCCTAACTCCATGGAGCTCGATCCGATGTGCTCGACCCGGCAGTCGAGTATTACTATTTCCCCGACCTTTACGGGGTTTAAGAAATCTATGCTGTCCGTTGCGCCGAGGACGGTTATCCCCCTGGAGATTCGGGACGAGTTAATGCTCCCCGCGAGCATTATCCAATCCATGAGCCTCCCCCCGTGCAGGGAGCCGTGCGTGTTCGCGTGCTCGGGAAATACGAACTGAACCATCTGATTTCTCGTCTCTTTTATTGTGGGCATATTAGTCCGCTCTCAGGCTCTCGCCCGGAATTTGCTAACTATTATAATACAGAGTCCCCCGAATAATCCATCATGTGCTGAAAATTCGAGACGGCCTTGTGGTTGCCGGAGGAAGCTTGTAACACGCTTCTCCCGGTCAGTATGTGAGGAGCGGTGTCTGCCGGGCGTACTTCATCGCGCTAAGCTCCCCGAGGATAAAATGCGCGGCGTCTGCGCGCGAGATACTGCCGCATGTTACTCCCGACAAGTCCGTGATGACCCTGTACCGGCCCGTTTCCGGCCCGTTAGTTAAAAAGCCGGGCCTTACTATCTCCCACTGCAGCCGTGAATCTCTGACTATCGACTCCTGAAGATTCTTGTCCTCGTATATCGTCTTAAGAAATACCGGGAACACGATCTTATCATAGAGGAATCCCCCGTGGCCTTTAGAGTCCCCGGCCCCTATGCCGGTGACGCATATCAGCCTGGGAACCGAGTACCTTTCCATAGCGTCAATGACGATTCCCGTCCCTTCGGAAAATACCGTCACGGGTCTCAGGGCGGGACCGATTCCTATCGTGATGCATACTGCGTCCTGACCCGCTACGGCATTTCCGACCGAGCGCTCGTCTCTGATGTCGCCTTTGACGACTTTGATGTTTTTGGCTCCCGGTCTGCATGCCTCCGGATTACGCGCAAGGACGGTGACCGCGTGCCCCTCTCCGCACGCACGCTCCGCAAGCCGGGCGCCGATTCCCCTTGTCGCGCCGATAACCAGCAGCTTCATCTCGTGTCTCCTGTGATGAGATCATATCATCCGGCATTAGAGGCCTCCACCGAGTGTAATAGCCCGTCTGCGAATATTCAACAATTCTTTATGCATCTCAGCGCATTGGCGGCGAAAAAGTAATTTTGGACTGAGAAATGTCGCATGGCCGGACGAATATTGTTAGCGATTTGAGAAGCGCAAAGGGCAGGGTTATTAAAACTTATAAATTATTCAATTGTAAGAGACTGTTACGACAATCAAACAAAGCGCGTTTAATGGCATGGTTTTTGTTATATTGATTGGTAACAAGTAGGTATGGCGAAGGAGGATTGACCCGGAACCGGTCTATTCTCATCCGGAGCTTAACAAACACGGCGTGCTTAAGCCGGTTTTACAGCTTCCTCGGATGGGAGAAGCGCCGGATGCACAAGATTAACAAGCGGCTTCTGCCGTTCTGATACGCGCACTAATATAAATGCCAGCCGCCGTTATGGAGCTCAACCCGCTATGATCGACAAGAACACAAAAATATTATTGATTGAAGATAACCTGGAATATGCGCAACTGATCAAGAGGATTCTCTCGAAGAAGACATCCTCCGCGATGGAAGTGGAGCACCATCAAACATTCTCCGGAGGGTACGAAAGAGCTTCCAGAGGAGGTCTGGATCTCATTCTGCTAGACCTCGACCTGCCGGATAGCGGCAATATAGATACGCTTCTGAGCATCAGTGAAGTCACGGATGTCCCAATCATTGTGCTCACCGGGACCGACGACGAGTCCTTTGCCATAAAAGCGGTCCAGATGGGCGCTCAGGACTATCTGATGAAAGGCCAGGTGGACGCGAAGCTCCTCATACGCTCTATCAGATATGCGATTGAGCGCAAAAAAGCCGACGACGCCGTAAAACGCAGCGAGGAAAGGTTCAAGATTCTTATCGAAAATGCCCTGGACCTGATAGCGATGCTCGATGTCGACGGGAAGATCACATTTGTCAGTCCATCGCACAAAAACATTCTGGGTTATGAGGAAGGCGATTTGACGGGCAGGAAGGTGTTTGAGTTCATCCATCCGGAGGATTTGGCCCGGGTCCTGGATATTTTCACGGAAGGTCTCCAGAAGCAGGGCCGCCAATATTCGGTGGAATTTCGAGTCAGGCACAAGGAAGGGTATTGGATCACGCTCGAATCCATAGGAAAGTTATGCCGTTCCGATTTGAACGGCATCGGGGTGGTCGTAAACTCCAGGGATATTACCGAACGGAAGAAGATGGAAGAGCGCCTGCGGAGCCTTTCGATAACGGACGATCTGACGGGTCTATACAACAGGCGCGGATTCCTTACCTTTGCCGAGCACCATATCAAGGCTGCGGAGAGGAGAAAAGAGCAGGTGTTGCTGATACTCCTCGATCTGGACGGGCTCAAGCAGATTAACGACGCCTACGGACACAATACCGGGGATCAGGCGCTCGTGGACGCCGCCTCCGTAATCAAACGGACTTTCAGGAACTCGGACGTGACGGCAAGGGTAAGCGGGGATGAATTTGTAGTGCTGAGCACTAATTCCGACGGGAATGGAGAAGAGTCTATACAGCGGCGCATACGGGACAGCCTGGATCATCACAACTCGAGCTCTACGAGGCCCTATCAGTTGTCTTTGAGCTTCGGAATCGCGACCTTCGACCCTCGTATCCCGTCGTCGATAGACAGGCTGTTGGTCAGGGCCGACGAATTGATGTATGCAAATAAAAACAATAAAGAAAGCGACTCGAAAGGCATCGTGCTCAATCTTAACAGCATGAATAAATAAGCCTGGATCTGACGCGTTTCAGCCCCCCGCGAGATGCCTCGTAAAAAGGTAATCGAGCAATATCTTTTTAAACTTGCAATCTCCATTTGCCCGACTCGATCTGCGCCGGTTCTCCGAATCCGTTTTCATGTAAATTACGGAGGAATGTTATTTTTGCGAGTGAATATTACGTATTTTGTCATTGTTGTCGCGGACAATTTTTGCGCAGTCGTTGAAATAATATTTGATATCAATCAATTATGATAATCGTTGATACTGGTATGTTTTTTGCAATCATCTATATATCAATAACACGATATATGTATCAAATCGTTCGGATATGTTACACGCATAAGGGGTGTATCAATGCCTACTCATCCAATAAAAACACTGCTGATTGAAGATAACGAAAGTTACTCCAGGCTCGTTGCAAAAATCCTCGGGGGAACGGAGAGAATCGAAGTTGTGATCGAGCGCGCGGACACACTCGCGAAAGGGATACAAGCACTCGAAAACAGCGGATTCGATCTGATATTGTTAGACCTCCAGCTTCCGGATAGCGAGGGCTTGAAATCGTTTGAAGAGATTCACGGACGTTATCCGGATATACCCGTAATAGTTCTCACCGGCATGAGCGATGAGGAGTTTGCAGTAAAAGCGGTGCAGCTTGGAGCGCAGGACTATCTGATCAAAGGGGAAGTCGATGTAAACCAGCTCGCGCGCTCGATCAGGTACGCGCTCGAAAGACAGAAGGAGGCGAACAAGAGAAAAAGCTTTGAACAGGCGCTGTCTGAAGAAAAGGAGCGTCTGGCGGTTACGCTAAGCTCCATAGGGGACGGCGTGATCGCGACCGATACGGAGGGAAAGGTGGTGCTCATAAACCGTATCGGCGAACGATTAACAGGCTGGTCCCAGTCGGAGGCCCGGGGAAGGCTCATAGAAGAGGTATTCTTCATAGTCAACGTCGAAACCGGGGAACAGAAAGAGAATCCCGTGTTTAAGGCGATAAACGCCAACAGCGTCGTAGGACTCGAAAACGGCACCGTGCTTATAACCAAAGGGAGAGAGGGGTGTCGGTATGTTTCAGCCAGCAGCTCCCCGATACGCGACAGAAACGGTATCATTATCGGAGTCGTGCTGGTATTCCGCGATATCACCGAATTGAAAAAACTGGAAGAAGAGCTCTTGAAGGTGCAAAAGCTGGAATCGATAGGGGTGCTCGCTGGCGGAGTCGCTCACGATTTCAACAACCTTCTCACATCGATAATGGGCAATATATCACTCAGCTCGCTTCCCGATATCTCGGATGAAAAAGTAAAACAGAGGCTGTTTCAGGCTTTGAAAGCGTGTCATAAAGCCAAAGACCTATCTACACAGCTCCTCACATTCTCAAAAGGCGGAACGCTTGAAAACAGGGTCCTGATGCCGCTCGAAAAGGTGATAAGGGAAACCGCCAATTTCACCATGAGCGGATCCGACATAGATTTTCATCTTATAGTCGATGACAAGCCCTGGACGGTAGAGATAGACGAGGGACAGATGAGCCAGGTAATTAACAACATCCTGATCAATGCGGTTCAGGCGATGACGAACGAGGGGAAGCTGACAATCAGGATTGAGAACGTCGAAGCAAAGAAGGAAAAAGGTATTCCGCTCGACGACGGTAAGTATGTAAAGGCCACTATCGCGGATGAAGGCATAGGAATACCCAGGGAATATCTGTCGAGGATATTCGATCCCTATTTTACAACCAAACAAACCGGGAGCGGCCTCGGACTCGCTACCTCGTATTCGATCATTAAAAACCACGGGGGGTACATTACGGTAGAGTCCGAGCTCCATGTGGGAACGAAATTCATCATTTACCTGCCGGCAAAGGGTTATTCCGAGAAGCCGGAAACGACCGCCGATCACGAGATAAGAAGAGGGAAGGGCAGGATACTGATTATGGACGATAAGGTCGAGGTGAGGGAAGCGGCAGGCGAAATGCTGACACACATAGGTTATGACGTTGAATTCGCCAAGGACGGGGGCGAGGCTTTAAAGATTTACAAGAGGGCCAAGATGGAAGGCAATTCCTTCGATACCGTGATCATGGACCTGACGGTTCCGGGCGGCATGGGGGGGAAAGAGGCTATCGAGAAGCTCCTCGTTTTCGATCCGGGCATCAAGGCCATAGTCTCGAGCGGTTATTCGAGCGACCCTATCCTGGAAAAATACAAGAAGTACGGTTTCAAAGGGGTGTTGCCGAAGCCCTACGAGATGGGGAAATTAAGCGACGTCCTCTACGGTGTCCTGGGCGAGAGCAACTGATTGCTCTTCCCCGCGGGATGCCGCCGCAATATCCCGCGCTCAGGCTTTATCCTGCTTGTCCGCGAGCTTTACCGCTTCCCCAACCATATTCTTCAACAGGTCGAGACCTCCCTGCCAGAAACCGGGGTCCTTTATATTGACACCCACGCGTTTTAGCAGCTCGTCAGGGGCGTCGCTTCCGCCAGCGGATAGGAGCTCTATGTACCGGGGGACGAATTTATCGCCTTCGTTCAAATATTTATGGTAAAGAGCGAGCACGAGGAGCTCGCCGAATGAATACGCGTAGCAGTAAAAAGGCGAATGGATGAAGTGCGGTATGTACATCCACCAGTTGCTGTAATCTTCCGTGAGCTCGACCGAGCCCCCGAACATCGGCTTATTGGCCTCGATCCATAGCTTGTTTATTTCCTCCCGGGGAAGCTCTCCCCTTTGTTTTCTGTTAAGATGGAGACTTTCCTCGAACCTGGTCAGCACCACCTGGCGGAAAACAGTCGCGAAAATGTCCTCAAGCTTGCTGCAGATGAGTGAAAGCCTCGTCTTCGGGTCCTTTTCCGTCTCGGTCAACTTGTGGAAGACGAGCATCTCGGCGAATACGCTCGCCGTCTCGGCCGTCGTAAGCGGGGTATTCGACTGAAAGTACCCCTGTTTTCTGGAAAGGTACTGATGCACCCCGTGCCCGAGCTCGTGCGCGAGCGTCATTACGTCACGGAGCCTTCCGGTATAGTTGATAAAGACATAAGGGTGCGCGCTCGGGACGGTGCCGTGGCTGAACGCTCCTCCCCGTTTGCCGTCCCTCGTCTCGGCGTCGATCCAGCTCCTGTCGAAGAACTTTTCCGCCGTCCCGGACATCCTGGGAGAGAACTTTTCGAACGATGAGAGGATGATATCCTTCCCGTCTCCGTATTTTATGGTCTTTGACTCCGGGAGCAAGGGGGAATAACGGTCATAGTCATAGAAATTCTTGAGTCTGAGGAGTTTCTTTTTCAGCCTGTAATATGTTTCGACCAGACCGTAGTTCTTTTCACATGAGGAGATCAGCGCCTCGACCGTGTCTTTATCTATTTCGTTGTCGAGGTGGCGGGACTCCATGGGATATGAAAAAGCGCGGAGGCGGTCGTTGACGGAGTGGTCCTGAACGAGCGTGTTGAATATGAAGGTCAGCACGTGGGAATTCCGGACAAGGCCTTCGGTAAGACCCCCGGCAGCCGCTTTCCGTTTCTTTCGGTCCGGGTCGTAGAGGAGCGCGAGGGTCTCGGTTTCGCTGAGGGACCGGAGACTGCCTTCGAGTTTGACTTCGAACCGTATATTGTTGAGCACCTCGTCGAAGAGGCGCTTGAAGGCCCTCGAGCCGGTATTGGCTTTTTCGTCCAGTATCTTCTCTTCAGGCTCGCTCAGCCTGTGCGGTTTATAGCTCCTTTCCTGCTCTAAAAAATGGCGGTAATGAGAGAGTCTCTTGTCGTTTATAAGCTTTACGGCCTTGGAATTATTCAAAGCGATCCATTCGAGCTCGAAGAACATGAGATGCTTTCTCGCCTCGGTCGCCTTCTCCTGAATTTTTTGTAAAAACGCCCCGTGCTCCGGCTTTCCGGTATCCGCGGCGAAAATCAGATATGCGTACGAAAGGAGTTTGCCTATCTGTTCGCTTATCGATTCGAGCTCCCGTACCGCTTTAAGAAGGGTGGGGGCGTTTATGGTCTTTTTATTTATTTTGCCCCTGTAGCTTTTCTCGAACGCCGCCGATTTTGTCATTACGCCTTTTACATCTCTCTCAATCCTGGTATCGCCGAGCCCGGAGTAGAGGTCCGAAAGGTCCCATACGATGCCTTCCGAACCGGATCTGAGCGTCTTCGCCGAATCTGCCATTTGGATCTCCTCTTGGTTTACGACCGGTCCTGATAAGGTCTTCCGTCCTCGGGTGCGGTAGTTTACGGATTATGCATTATTCCGGCCGGCAATTACATTTAATTTGTATTACTTTTGTTCGAGCTTCTCAAGCTCTTCCCTGACGATTTTATTCACTAGCGCCCCGTCCGCTTTTCCCTTTACGGCGGGAATGATTATTTTCATCACTTTACCCAGGTCCTTCATCCCGGCTGCGCCCGAGTCCGTGACGGCCTTCTTTACTTCCGTCCTGATCTCGTCCTCACTCATCTGAGCAGGCATATACTTCATCAGTATTTCGGCTTCAGCCTTCTCCTGCTGAGCTGCCTCCGGCCTGCTCACTTTCTCAAATTCCGCGGCGGCTTCCTTTCTCTTTTTTACCTCCGCCGCTACGACCTCGATGACTTCCTCGTCCGTCAGCTCTTTCTTACCCTTTTCGATCTCCTTATTTCGAATGGCGGACTGCAGCATCCTCAATACGGTGAGATCCAGGGCTCTTTTGCCTCTGAGAGCGTCTTTTAAATCCTGGGGTATCTTTTCCCTAAGGCTCATGTCGTTCTCCGGTAAAGTTTTAGGATTATTGTAACCGGTCTGAAGAGGTTATTTTACTTCGGGGCTTTGCCCGCCGTGCGGCCGTACGCGATAGGGCGGAGTCTATTCCAGGACGTATACTCCCGGCAGGTTCCGGCCCATCTCGCCGCAGTCCGTCCCGTACCCGACTATGAATCCCTCTTTTATATTGAATCCCGTATAGTCGGCGTCTATTTCTATCTGCCTCCTCTCTTTCTTGTCCATGAGCGCGCATATTTTCAGGGACGCGGGTTCCCTGGAAAGAATCACCGATTTTAAAAAATTGAGCGTTATGCCCGTATCGAGCATATCTTCCACCAGCACCACGTGCCTGCCTTTAAGCGGGGCGGCCGTATCCGTCACAAGCTCTATCTCTCCGGGCTCCATGCCCTCTTTATAACTCGATGCCCTTATGAAATCGATCTCGACGTTAAAATCGATCTGTCTCACGAGGTCCGCCAAGAATATAAACCCTCCCTTGAGTATGCCTATCAGGATAGGGTTTTTATCCCTGTAATCCTCCGTGATCCGCTTCCCCAGCTCCTTTACCTTTTCTTCTATGTCCGGGGCCGGTATGAGGAGCCTCAGCTTCCGGCCGTGAATTTCTGTTATCATGCGTCATTATTGTATCCAATGTTCGAATTATAGACAGTCGGAAACGAGCGCCGTGATGCGCGGGACAAAAACCTCACCATTGACTATCAATCGTGATATTCTATATTTTTGAACGACTTTCTCGGTTTAAAACTATTTAGTAAAGGGAAAAAGATTTGAGGTTCAAGGATCCGGAAGAACAGCTGGAGATTATCAGGAGGGGGACGGAGGAGATAATCTCCGAGGACGAGCTATTATCGAAGCTCAAGATGTCGGGCGTGAAGGGCGTACCGCTCAGAATTAAGGCCGGGTTCGATCCCACCGCCCCTGACCTTCATCTCGGTCATTGCGTGTTGTTGAAGAAGCTCCGGGAATTCCAGGACCTGGGGCACACCGTGATGTTCCTCATCGGGGACTTCACGGCCATGATAGGGGACCCCTCGGGCAGGTCGGAGACCAGGCCGCCCCTTACGAAGGCGCAGGTGGAGGAGAACGCCCTTACCTACCAGAGACAGGTATTCAGGATACTCGACAGGGATAGGACCGAGGTCATGTTCAATTCATCGTGGCTCGGCAAAATGAGCGGCGAGGAGTTTATCAGGCTTTCCTCGCTTGAAACCGTGGCCCGGATGCTGGAGAGGGACGACTTCAGCAAGCGTTACAAGTCGGGCGTTTCTATCTCGATTAACGAGTTCATGTATCCCCTCATTCAGGCCTATGATTCCGTCAACATGAAATCGGACGTCGAGTTCGGGGGGACGGACCAGAAATTCAACATACTCCTCGGACGAGGGGTGCAGAAGCATTTCGACCAGGAGCCCCAGGTGGCTATCCTGCTGCCTATCCTCGAAGGGCTCGACGGAGTGAGGAAGATGTCGAAGTCCCTCGACAATTACATCGCCGTCGAGGACACGCCGGTAGATATGTACGGGAAGATAATGTCGATACCTGACGACCTTATGTGGAGATACTACGGGTTATTGACCCGCAGGACGGATAAGGAAATATCGGGTCTGAAGAACGGACATCCGATGGATGCGAAGATGGCGCTCGCGCTTGAGCTTACTTCGTGGCTCCACGGCGCGGATAAGGCAAATGCGGCCGCGGAGGATTTTGCGACGAAGTTCTCACAGAGGGACTTCCCTCCCGACGCGAGGGAGGTCGCAATAAAGCATGACGCCGCCTGGACGCTCATCGATCTGGTCGTCGAGTCCTCGGAGAAGCTCAAGAGCAGGAACGAGGCGAAGAGGCTGATCGCACAGGGCGGGGTGAGCGTAGACGGGGAAAGAGTCGCCGATATAAACTCGCCGATGCCCGATAAAGGCACACACCGCGTGAGGATAGGGAAGAAGGAATTCGTGGTTGTGAAAATAAGTTAGAAGCAAGCGAGCCTGTAAGCCGAATTCTGTCTTGGACAATCATTCATCTGGGGCACTCATTACTGAATGCCTCTTGCAACATACCCGGAAGCATCGGACGGGCCGTCCTCTCTTTCACGAAGAAAATCGCTTCCCTATTTTGTCTTGCTCCGAGCGGGGTTTACCTTGCCGCCCGCTGTCGCCAGCGGGCGCGGTAGTCTCTTACACTGCCTTTTCACCCTTACCGGCTTTCCATGATCGAAAAGCATTGGCGGTTTGTTTTCTGTGGCACTTTCCGTTGCCTCACGACACCTGGGCGTTACCCAGCGCTCTGCCCTGCGGAGTTCGGACTTTCCTCCAGTCTCCGCATTTCTGCTTTGACCAGCGACTGCCCGGCTCACTTGCCTCTGCCTTAAAGATATTCATCAATGGCGAGATTCGCAAGCCTGTCGGCCTCACCGTTCTCTTCCCTGGGGATATGGCTGATTGTAACCTGTCTGAATCCTTGGAGTAAACCTTTGGCCCTTGTGTAGAGCTCCTTGATCTCGGGATGTTTAACTTTCCAGATTCCGTTCATCTGGTTGGCGAGGAGCAGGGAGTCTGTAAATATTCGTATCTCTTGGCTTTTATGGTTGTGGACCGATTCGAGTGCGGTAATCAGGGCTGTGTATTCGGCCTGGTTGTTCGTCCGGGTGCCCAGGTATTTTTTGACCTCCCGGGTACCGCCGCTCTCCTCTCTTATCAGGACCCCTATCCCTGATTCTCCCGGGTTGCCTCTGGCCGCGCCGTCTATATATATATCGAGGCGCTTATTGCCGGCTTTATTAAATGGAAGGCTATCCTGTTTTAGCTTCACTCTTGAGTTCTTCTTCGCAGTAGAGAAATTTTTGACAGCTGGGGCATTGTATGAGTCTTGAGAGGGTGAGCACTTCGTTGAAGAGCTGCGCCGGAATGTGCATATAGCATCCCATGCATACCTCGTTTCTCGCGACGGCCAGCACGAACCCGTTTCTCTTTTTAACGCGCTCGTATATGGGGAGTATGTCAGGGCTCAAGCTGGAAGCGATCTTTTCTTTCTCTTCTTTCTTAGGCTGATACAGGGACGTCAGCTCCTCTATCTTCTCCTTAAAACCGGCGATCTTGTCATTGTATTCGTTTTCTTTATTCGCGAGGTCCTCCTGGTCCCTGGATATCCGGGCTTCGATGTTCTCCAGTTTCTCCATGCTTTCCAAAAGCTTTTCTTCAAGCTCCGAGTTCTTCCTCTTTGACTCCGAGATTTCCTTTTGCAGGGCTTCGTATTCCTTATGAGTCTTGATTTCGAACAGTTTTTGCTCCGATTTCTTGATCAGTTCCTCATGTTGGGATATTTCCTGCTCGATCCTGACTTTATTCTTCAGTACCTCGTCCTTGCTGTCGGTGGAAAGTTTCAGCTTCCCCTTTGAGGTGTCGATTTCTTTCTCGAATTCCGAGATTATTTTGGGATATTCTCTAAGGTTCTCTTCCAGCTGACTGAGCTCCAGATCTATACGCTGGAGCGTGTCGAGAACCGATATCTGGTCTCTCATATTCTTCTCCTTATTTTTATCGCGTTGTTTTCGAAAAGAAGGGTCTTGGTAAATCTGGATGAAAATCGGGAAGCCGGTATCGGAGCAGGTGTCTCGGGTCTGATCGTTATTCTTATTATGACTTCTCCGCCCATTAAAGAACGATAACCTCTTCTAAGTGTGGGCCCACCCGGACTCGAACCAGGGACCAACGGATTATGAGTCCGCCGCTCTAACCAACTGAGCTATGGGCCCTCCGAATTTGTTTAGTGAATTTAGAAGTTTAGATAAAGAACGGGGCTTTGTCAAACAGGTTCGCATCTCTCATTGGAAAAGCGGAAGCCAGATCGCAGGGGCGGATGGAATCCCTCAACGGCGCCGCGGTATTCTATCTTTTTAAGGCGTAGCTTTTCGCTTTAAGCAATTTGTAGTAACCGAGGACTTTTGCGATATAGTCCGTCGTCTCGGGATATGGGGGTATGGAAAAGCCGTTCTTAATGACCGCCCCTTTTCCCGCATTATACGCAGCGAGAGACAGACTCATGTCTCCGTCGAAATATTCGAGAAGGTCTTTTAAGTAATGCACGCCTCCCTCCATGTTGTCTTTGGCGTCGAAGGGATCGCTCACTCCGTAATCGTCAGCGGTTCCGGGTATGAGCTGCATGATCCCCTGTGCGTTCTTGGGCGATACGGCGTTCGGGTCGAAGTTCGATTCGGTCTTTATCACGGCCTTCACGAGATAAGGGTCTACCCCGTGTTTCTCGCTGACGGAGAGTATGTCCTTGTCGTAATCCGTGGTGAACTCGTCCGAGAAGATAAATTTAGTACTGCCGTCTTCCGGGAGGATGATCGTGTATCTTGCGAGGGCGGAAGGCCTGTTAAAGACGACGGTAGGCATTTTATTCTCGCATTCCATGGTCTCGAAGTTTCCCGACCTCTCTATGAGCACGGCGCAGTTGGAGATCTCTACTACCTTTACTGTTTCGGAATTGACCAGGTCCAGCGTGTCGCCCGGACTATAAGTACCGAGGTCCCCGGTGACGGGGTTCTTTATCATGGCCTTGGGGACTCCTCCGCTCGTAAGCGTCCCGAGCAGGACGAGATGGAGCTTCGTGCTCGTCACCTCGACCGACAGGAGGTCGTCTCTCTCGTCGGATAATTTGGCTGCCGGCTCTTCCTGCGGATTGGATTCAGTCGAGTTGGCTGAGAAAACGGTTACAGGAATTATGAAGGTTAGTAATGCGATATAGGGGAGTATCAGAAGAGGTTTCTTCATCTAGCCAGATGCTCTTGTGAAACTGCTTTCAGAATAAATGATAAAGCGGCAAAAGTAAATAAGGATTTTACTATCCCTGCGAGTCCGAAGAGCCGCACGGCAATACTATATTACGCATTCAGCCGCGCATCCGTGTTCGGTATACGACGATGCCGCAGGGATATGGAGTTCAGCTGCGCCCGTGGAAGGCCGGATCAATTCTTGAGCGGGACGAATTTATAAGATTTTACGTCCTTGCCGTCCTTGGATTTTTTTACCGTCCCGACGGTTACTCCCATCCTCTGGCCGATCTTCAGTCCCTCCGGGTCGCTCGTTTCGACCTGCGCCATTACCCTGACTCCCTCGGGGAAATCCACGAGCGCGAGCGCATACGGGACGGGGAACTCGGGCATGCTTCTCCTTACAATCGTAAAGGAATGCAGCTCTCCTGTCGGGCTTAAGAGTTTCTCTTCGACTTCGTCCGAGAAGCTCACCGGATCGGCAAGGTATTTTGGAAATGTCCAGTTATTCGATTCCTTCGAGTACCCGGCTACAAGCCTGACCCTGCCTTCTTTATCCACCGTGAACAGCTCCGGGAACAGAATTTCGTCCTTCTCTGATATCTCTGCCATAACTCCGATATCTCCTTTGGTAATTTTAGCTGAGAATATATTACATTTAAATTTTATTTAGTCTAGGGCGCGAAAAGAGCCTGTTTGTAAAGGTTCCAAAACCTTTGTAGAATAAACCGGCGTGGGTCGAAATGTACCTAGAGCACTGACAATTGCGGGTTCGGATTCGGGGGGAGGAGCGGGGATACAGGCCGATCTCAAAACCTTTACGGCGTTCAGGGTCTTCGGGATGTCGGTTATCACATCGGTAACCGCTCAGAATACGGAGTCGGTTCTTGGCATACAGGACCTGCCGGGGGACTTCGTCGAGCTCCAGATCGATGCCGTCCTGGGGGATATAGGGGCCGACGCTGTGAAGACCGGGATGCTGTCGAATAAGGAAATCGTTTCCGCGGTTTCTAAGAAGATTAAGGAATATAGTGTCCGGAAGCTCGTCGTGGACCCTGTAATGATATCCAAGGGAGGCGAGCCGCTGCTGGACGCCCCGGCCCGGGATCAGATGGTGAAAGAACTATTCCCCCTGGCCTATATCGTGACCCCCAATATTCCCGAAGCGGAAGAGATTACGCGGCTCAAAATCTCGTCCCTTTCCCAAATGAAGCAGGCGGCTGAAGCCATAAAGTCGATGGGTCCCGAGTACGTGGTCGTCAAAGGCGGGCATCTCGGGAATTCGCCTGAATCTATTGATATCTTTTATGACGGCAGGGACCATTACGAGCTCAAAGCCCCGAGAATAGAAACCGTGAATACGCACGGCACGGGGTGCACCTATTCGGCGGCCGTCTGCGCGGCGCTCGCCGGGGGGTCCTCCCCCGAAGGCGCGGTGAAGGAGGCGAAGGATTACGTCACCCGCGCGATCATGCACTCTTTTCATCTCGGCAGTGGGCACGGCCCGTTAAACCATTTCTGGAAATTCGAATGATCAAAAGGAGCGGCATATGGCCGAATTAATGGATGGGAAGCTCGTTTCACAGCACATAAGGAATGAGGTCGCGGCGGGAGTCGACAGGCTCAAGAGGGAGACCGGGGTAACCGCGGGTCTCGCGGCGGTGCTCGTTGGGGACAACCCCGCGTCTGAAATATATGTCAGGAACAAAAGGAAAGCCTGCGCCGAGGCGGGTATGTATTCGGAAGAGCATAAGCTCGGCGGGGAAACTACCGAGGAAGAGCTGCTTTCACTCGTCGGCAGGCTAAACGAGGATAAAAACATACACGGCATCCTGGTCCAGCTGCCGCTTCCCGCTCAGATAAACGAAACGAAGATACTGAGGGCTGTTTCCCCGCTCAAAGACGTGGACGGGTTCCATCCTTTTAACGTGGGGCTCCTCGTGGAGGGAAAGCCGAGGTTCATCTCGTGTACTCCGCACGGGATAATGAAGCTGCTCGATTTTTATAAGATAGGCATAGAAGGTAAGGAGGCGGTCGTGGTCGGAAGGAGCAACATAGTGGGGAAGCCCGTTTCCTTACTCCTCCTCCACCGGCATGCGACCGTGACCATCTGCCACTCCCGCACGAAGCCGCTCGACGAGGTTACGAGGAGGGCCGACATTCTGGTGGCCGCGATCGGGCGCGCGAATTTTATTACGGCCGATATGGTCAAGGAAGGTGCAGTCGTTATAGACGTGGGTATAAACCGCAGTCAGGACGGGAAGCTCACGGGGGACGTGGATTTTGAAGGGGTGAGCAAAAAAGCCTCCTATATCACTCCTGTTCCGGGGGGAGTGGGGCCCATGACGATAGCGATGCTGCTCTGGAATACGCTCGAGTCGGCCAGGGCCTTCCCGGGCTTGTAAAGTTCAGGCAATGTCTGTGGACAATCAGTGCATGGAACTGATGCCGTTTATCCACAAGATGTGCGCAATGCCGGCGTGAAACCCGCCTAATTGCCTCTTGCCACAACAATATTTATTCCCAAAATTATTAAAATCCCTGTTGAGAAAATTCTTGTTATCCTGTTCCGCGGCTGTTGACAGGGTGTGGATTACTGTGGAAATAGTGTGGACGGCGGATAGACTTTTTTAACCGATTTCCCGTCCCCGAGTCTCTCGCACAGCTCTCTGACCGTTACCCCGCAGCCGGGGTGAACCTTGCCGGGCGTTATTTCGGAGACGGGCACGAGCACGAACCTTCTCAAGTGAGCCCGGGGATGGGGCAATTTTAAATCCGCGGTATCGAGCGTGAGCTCGTCGTAGAAAATTAAATCGACGTCTATCGTCCTCGGTCCCCATCTCGCGTCCCTGACCCGGCCCAGTTTTTCTTCCACTTCCCGCACGCGCTTGAGAAGGTCCTGCGGCGGGAGCGCGGTTTCTATCTCCGCCGCGCAGTTTATGAAATCGGGCTGGTCCTCGTTCCCGACGGGCTCCGTTTCGTATGCCGAGGACACTTTTAAAATCTCGGCAAAGGCCGAGATCTCTCTAAGCGCTGTTATACAATTCCGGAGCCTGTCTCCCATGTTGGACCCGACACCGATAATTACCCTTGGCATGGGTTAAGTTTAATTGACATTTTTTTGACTATCCATCCGCCCTCCATAAACTAATGTGAAGGGGGGTAAGACGACATGGCGCTGTTATCCGATGCTGAAATAGAAGAGGGTCTCAGAGGACTGCACGGCTGGGAGAGAAAGGGGAATGAGATCGTCAGGGTTTACAGGAACAAAAACTTCGTCGAATCGGTCGGCTTCGTGAATAAGGTGGCCATACTCGCGGAGAAGGCCGACCACCATCCGGATATCCTTATCCAGTATAAGAACGTGACTTTGACTCTATCGACGCACAGCAAAGGCGGATTGACCGAAAAGGATTTTAAGCTCGCCGGGGAAATCGACGCTCTTTCGTAAAATTATTATTTCTTACCTTTTTCTATGACCTCGTAGTCTTCCTTGTCGAGGATAATAGTCGTTCTGCCGTTTTGGTCGACGGTCCTGAATTTCTTCTTGCTGTTTGAGGAGAAAAGTCTCATGACGCCGAATATAATGAGCGCGACTCCGACAGCGATTCCAAGAAAGAACCCGAATAACAGGAGTATTGCGAGCACCACGATACCCAATAAAAGGATGAGCGGTATCAAATATGCCGGCGGCTTGCCCTGATAAAAGTAAATTTTCGGTCTGGGGTTCATTTTTACCTCCGCAGCGCGGGCTTAAAGATTAAATGTTCTTTATATAGTCTACCATGCTCTTAGGGCAAACAGGGGTCTAAATCGGCACTTTCACTTTCCGGAGGGCCTCTTCTATCGCTTCCTCCTCTCCCCCCGTCCCCATACTGCGTTCGTTCCGGATTATCACTCTGTGCGCCAAGACCGGGACTGCCATTGTCTTTACGTCCTCCGGGGTACAGTATGTCCTCCCCTCGGTGAGCGCGTGCGACTGAGAGGCGCTCTTGAGAGCTAATGCGCCCCTCGGACTGACCCCGAGCTCGAACATCCCCGGGTTCCGGGTCTCCGTTACTATCGCGAGAATGTAGTCCAGTATCGAATCGTCCGTCCTGACTTTCTCCGATAATTCCTGAAGCGATACGACCTCTTCCTTCGATATTACGGGGTTTATGCTCTCCCAGGAGTTCGCTGCGCTCGACGTCGAGAGTATCCGCCTCTCGCTCTCCCTGTCGGGATACCCTATGCCGATCCTCATTGCGAACCTGTCGAGCTGGTTTTCGGGGAGCGGGAACGTGCCCTTGTATTCGAATGGGTTTTGAGTCGCTATCACCATAAAGGGTTTCGGCAGGTCCCGGACGGTCCCGTCCATGGTTACCTTCGCCTCGTTCATTGCCTCGAGGAGGGCGCTCTGGGTTTTCGGAGTGGCCCTGTTTATCTCGTCTGCTAGGACTATGTTCGCGAATATAGGGCCCGGTTTGAATATGAAATTCCCTGTGGACTGCTCGAGCACCGAGACCCCGAGAATATCGGAAGGCAGCAGGTCGCTCGTGAACTGGATCCTCTTGAACGAGAGGTCCGTAGACCTTGCCAGGGCATGTGCCAGGGTCGTCTTCCCCACGCCGGGGACGTCTTCTATCAGCATATGCGACCTGGAAAGCAGCGCCACTATCGCTGTTTTTATTATTTCGGGCTTCCCCTTGATTACGCCGCCGATATTTGCTTCGAGGCGCCTGATCTTGCCGGTGAAGTCGGACTGTTCCAACCGGGGACCCCCTACGCGACACCGCAGCATCTTTTATACTTCTTGCCGCTGCCGCAAGGGCAGGGGTCGTTTCTCCCTACCTTCTTATCGTGCCTCTTGACGGGTTTCTTGCTCGCTTCTTCCTCGCCCCTGCTCAAAGTCATGCGCTGCTGTTCGTTTCTCCTCTTCCTCTCGAGCCTCTCCATGTCGGTTTCGCTTACGGGCTGTACCCTGAAAAGCTTTTCGCAAACGTCATAGGAAAGGCGGTCTATCAGGGAAGAGAACATCTCGAACCCTTCGCGCTTGTATTCGTGGAGCGGGTCCCTCTGGGCGTAACCTCTGAGCCCTATGCCTTCCCGCAGGTGGTCCATGTTCAGCAGGTGGTCTTTCCAGAGGAAATCGAGCGTCTGGAGCATGACGTATCTTTCGATCTGCCTCATGGTTTCAGACGTAATTTCGCCTTCTTTCGTCTCGTAATACTCATGTACTTTCTTTTGTATGAATTCTGCGACAGCTTCTCTCTTCGCCCCGGCCGGAGCCAGTTCTTCGGGCTCGATATGTATGTTGAACGAAGCGTAGACGGCCTCCTTCAGATCGCTTAAATCCTCCTCATCCGATCTCCCTTTTTCCGGGACCGCCTCTTCAACCACATCGGCAATGACTTCGTCCGCCATTTCGTAGAGGTTGTCCCTCAGGCTCTCCCCGCCGCCGAGGAACTCCCTTCTTTTTCTGTATATGACCTCTCTTTGCTTGTTGAGCACGTCGTCATAGTCCAGCAGGTGCTTTCTTATATCGAAGTTCCTGCCCTCGACCTTTTTCTGGGCGTTCTCGATGGAGCGCGAGATCATCTTATGCTCAATCGGCTCGCCCTCTTCCCATCCGAGCTTGTCCATGATCTTCGTTATCGTCTCTGACGCGAATATCCTCATGAGGTCGTCTTCGAGGGACACGAAGAACCGTGAGGAGCCGGGGTCGCCCTGCCTGCCGGACCTTCCTCTCAGCTGGTTGTCGATCCTTCTCGATTCGTGCCTCTCTGTGCCGATGATGTGGAGACCTCCCAGCTCGAGCACCCTTTTTTTCTCGTCCTCGCAGACGGAACGGGCCTCCAGCATGGCCTCCTCGAACTGCTCGGGGAGCGCTTCGTGAGGATCGATCCTGAATTTCTTTTTGAGCAGGTCCCTCGCGAGGTATTCGTGATTGCCGCCGAGAATGATGTCCGTGCCCCTGCCGGCCATATTCGTCGCTATCGTTACGCCTCCTATCCTTCCGGCCTGGGCCACGATCTCCGCTTCGTTCTCATGCTGTTTGGCGTTTAGTACCTGGTGGGGGATACGGAGCTTCTGTAATATGCCCGAGAGCCTTTCCGATTTCTCGATGGACGTCGTGCCGACCAGTACGGGCCGCCCCTTTCCGTAGAATTCTTTTATCTCCTCGGCCACGGCGCCAAATTTCTCTCTTTCCGATTTGTAAACGGAGTCGTTCCTGTCGGCCCTGATCATGGGTTTATTCGTCGGTACGACGTTCACGTCGAGGTCGTAGATATTCTTGAACTCGAAGGCCTCCGTGTCCGCGGTTCCCGTCATCCCGGCGAGCTTCCTGTACATCCTGAAATAGTTCTGAATGGTTATCGTCGCGAGGGTCTGGTTCTCGTTCTCTATCTCGACGTCCTCTTTGGCCTCGATCGCCTGATGGAGGCCGTCGCTCCACCTTCTGCCGGGCATCAGCCTGCCCGTGAATTCGTCGACGATGATGACCTTTCCGTCCTTGACCATGTAGTCGACGTCTCTATGGAAGAGGTGATGCGCGCGCAGGCCCTGTATGACATGATGGAGGATCTCAAGGTTGGCGGGGTCATAGACGTTGCTTATGCCGAGCGCCTTTTCGACCTTGTTGGACCCTTCCTCGTTGGGAGTGACCTGCCGCGTCTTTTCGTCAAGCGTGAAATCGACCTCGTTCTTGAGTTTTATGACCACGTTGTTGATATCGTAGTAGAGCTGTGTCGATTCCTCGGACGGGCCCGATATGATAAGCGGGGTCCTGGCTTCGTCGATCAATATGCTGTCCACTTCGTCGACGATGCCATAGTGGTGTTCCCGCTGGACGTAATCGTTCAGAGAGAACTTCATGTTGTCCCTCAGGTAGTCGAACCCGAATTCGTTATTCGTCCCGTAGGTCGCATGGGCCCTGTAGGCTTCCTTTCTCGAGCACTCGACGAGTTTGGTCTTGAAGTAGGCGAGCACGTCGAGGTTCTTCTCGGGGGGGATCTCCATATCCGAATATTCATGGGGCCATACGCTCATGTTGCTGTCTATCGCGTGCTGAGCCCTGGCCGGGTCTTCCCACTCTACCAGATAGGAAATCTCGTGGTTGATAACGCCTATATTCAATCCGAGCAGCTTATATATGGGCCCCATCCACATCGCGTCGCGTCTGGCCAGGTAGTCGTTCACGGTTACGAGGTGCGCGCCGAGGCCGGTAATTCCGTTGACATACAGGGGTAAAGCCGCGACAAGAGTTTTTCCTTCCCCTGTTTTCATTTCGGCAATTCTGCCCATGTGGAGCACGAGGCCGCCTACGAGCTGGACGTCGAAGGGGCGCATCCCCAGGGTCCTGCGCGACGCCTCCCTTACGAGAGCGAAGGCTTCGGGGAGTATGTCGAGCACCGTTTCTTCGAGTTTGCCGTAATGCTCTTCGTCCGCCGGATCGCCGTTTCCGTTGAGACTGTTCTTTATTTTTTCCTTGAACTCCTCGGTTTTCAGTGCAAAGGCGTTATTGTGGAGTGATTTGAATTCATTCTCAAATTCATTGACCTCGTCGACGATCGCACCGAGTCTTTTGATCTCCCTGTCGTTCTGGGAACCTATAATCTTCTTCATTATATAAGAAATCATATTCTAACAACCCTCCAAAACTTAAGAACCGATAAAAGTATAAGTGTAAAACCCGGTCATCACAAATTTTGCTTATTTATACGCCGGTCCGACCATTTATCGGATTCAAACTCATTATTGATATATCGGTCTTTTGCAGCGGGTTTAGTTAAGCTCGACGGAAACGACCGTCGAAGTCCCTGTCTTATTGGACGTTATGCCGATGAGGGAGTTTACTTCCTGCATGCTTTTCTTGTTATGAGTTATCAGTATCACCTGCGAATTATTATCTATTTCTTTAACAAGGTCGATAAAATAGGACGTGTTCCTGTCGTCTAGCGGTGCGTCTATTTCGTCGAATAGAAGGAACGGGGCGGGCTTAATAAGACAGGCGGCTATTATCAGCGCGATTGCCGACAAGGCCTTTTCACCCCCCGAAAGGAGTGTTATGGATTGAAATTTTTTACCCCTCGGCCTGACCATTACCTCCACCCCGGATTCCAGCATGTCTTCGGGCTCGGTCAGCACCAATTTGCCTTCCCCGCCCCTGAAGAGGCGGCTGAATATCTCCTGGAATTTTTGGTCCATCAGATCAAAGGTTTCTCTGAACCTCTTTTCGGACTCTTTGTCGATCTTGCTTATGGCCTTGCCGAGCGAATTAAGGGCCTGATTCAGGTCCTCCATCTGCTCGTCCAGGAACTTATACCTTTCTTCGAGCTTATTGTACTCTTCGGGAGCCAGCAGGTTCACAGGCCCGAATTTCTCGATCTGCGCCTGCAGTTTCCTCAACCTGACTTCTTCTTCGCGGAGATTTATATCCGTGGACTCTCCGGCCGCGGCCAGGGCCGAGATAACATCGGAGAGGTTGCTCCTTTCCATTATATCGCTGATGTTCTCCGCCTCGATCTGGAGGCTGTTGAGGTCGAGCTCCAGGGAATTGTTTTTTAATCTCAGGTCCGAGAGGAGCGCATTCAGGCTTTCCCTGTTCTCGTTCGCTGCCCTGGACTCCTCGACGATGCCGCTCCTTTCGCCTTTCATCCCCAGGAGCCTCTCTTCGTTTTCGGCGACGACCCTGTTTATACCGCTTATCTCCTCAACCGTATACCTGTCTTTCTCGATGAAGCCGAGCTTCTCCTGTTTTTTCTCCTCGATATTCCGGGATTCGAGATCGAGGCGGTTATCGATATCGTTTATTCTTCTTTCGAGCTCGCTCAGATCCTCGATGAGGCTTACTTCCCTCTCGAGCAGAGAGGCGCACTTGACCCTTTTCTCGGCGATCTCCCTTTCGACTCCCCGCTCTTCCTCCTCCGCCTTTTGAATCTTCCCCTCGACTTCGCCGAACTTTTGCTCGAGGACCGATTTCTCCGAATCGAGCCGCGTTATTACCGCCCTGGTTTCGTCCATGAGCCGCAGCTTCTCGTCGGTTTCCACACCTGTTTTCGTGAGATTCTGGTTGATTATCTCGATCCGTCTCTCAAGCTTCTCGAGGTTGTTCCTGAAATTAAGTATGTCTTTCCTGGTCTCGGCATCCACAATGCCGGTCTCGACCAGCTCGCTCTCATGTCCCTTGATTCCGGAGTTTAAGCCCTTTATCTCCAGATCGTTCGCCTCAATCTCGAGGGACAGTTTGTCGATGTCGTTCTGGAGGGCTCCGATTACGATTTTAAGGTTCTCGATTTCCCTTTTCCTTTCGAGTACTCCGGGCTGAGCCGTGCCGCCCGAGATCGCCCCGTCAGGGTGCAGGTAATCGCCTTCGGCGGTGACAAACGAGGCCCCTCCGCCTGTTTCGGACCGCAGTCTCAGTCCTTCGCCCAGCGTCGAAACCATATACACGTTCTTTAGCTGGTTCTCTATGGTGCCCAGCTTGGCGTCGAGGCTCACTACCTCCGAGAGCGGCTTTGAGTTGGCAGGGCGGCCGTTTGAGCCTGCGAAGTATGCATCCCCTTCGGCCGAGACGAACGTCCCCCTCCCGAGTGAGTGCTGTCTCAGGGAATCTACGGCGCTTAGGGCCTGAGTGTTCTCTTCGACGAGAATCCATTTGATCTTATCACCGAGCACCGCTTCGACGGCCCTCTCGTAGCCCTCCGGGACGGAAATAAAATCGGAAACGGTCCCGAGCACCCCGTTTCCCTTGTGCTCCAGAATGAAGTTCCTTATTCCTTCGGGAAGCCATTCATAGTTAGCCTGTATCTGGTTAAGCACCGTAAGTCTCGAGGCGTTCTCGTTGAGCCGTTCCAGAAGCCCGTCGTGCTCGTCCCGTTTTGCCGTCTGGAGCTCGCTCAGGGACGAAAGAGTCGCCGTCAGTCTGTCCCTGGATTCGAAAATGCGCTGCTTTTTAGCCTCGTTTTCCGCGAGGGTCAGCTCCAGTCTCGAGATTTCCTCTGCTGGCGGCTCTTCTCTCCAGCTCTATTTCCGCGAGCTCTTTCTCGATTACCTCTTTTTTCGCATAGAGATCCCTTAATTCCTTTTCATAGCCGAGCGCCGCGCCTTTCAGGGAGCTGTACTCGTCGAGGGTCCTGAAGAGGGCTGCCCTCACTTCCTGATGCTCCGTGCGGATGGCGGCGAAGCCCGCCTTGATGGCCGAGAGTTTTCTCTCGTTGTCTTCTATCTCCGCCTTCTCTTTGTGTAATTCGAGTCTGACCTCGTCGAGGGCGCCTTTTTTAATGTCGGTCTGCGCCGCCAGGTTCTGACGTTCGCCTCCGAGCAATACCGATTCACTCTCTATCTTCTCGATGAACCGCTCGATGCTGGAGATTTCGGACTTGATAAGCTCCTGTGAGGATATTTTTGACTGGAGGTCGGTTCTCGTCCTGTAGATGTCGCTTTCCAGCTCTCTGATTTTCTCGTCGGTGACAATGGACTGATTATTTAATTTCTTTATGAGGTTGACGACCCGTATGGTCTCCTCCTCGGAGCCGGCTATCGACTGTTCGACCGCTGCTTTTTCCTCGATTACGATGTTCTTCTTTTTTTCCAGTCTCTCCAGCCGCGCCCTCAGTATCCCGGCTTCGAGCCTCCTCGACTCCTCCGATAACTCCCTGAATTCCCCGGCGTGCTTTGCCTGAAGGCTCAGCGTGTCCATCTGGCGTTTTACTTCATTTGTCATGTCCTTTACGCGACTCAGGTTCTCCCTCGTCGTTTTTATGCGCGTCTCGGTTTCCCTTCGCCTGATCTTGTATCTCCTGATGCCGGCTACCTCTTCTATGAGGGTCCTTTTTTCCTCGGGCTTGGCCGTTATCAACTGGTCCACTCTGCCCTGGCCGATAACCGAATAAGCCCTGGCCCCCGAGCCCGTGTCGATGAATATATCGGTGATGTCCTTGAGCCTGCAAGGTACGCCGTTCAGAAAGTACTCGGTCTCCCCCGAGCGGAATATACGGCGTTTTATCTCGACCTGCTCGAAATTGTAGCTTGGGACGTTCTCCATGAGGAGAGAGACTTCGGCCATTCCGAGCGGCTTCAGAAACTCGCTCCCGTTTGAAATCACCTCTTCCATGACGTTCGCTCTCAGCTGTCTGGGGTTCTGCTCGCCGAGTATCCACCTGATGGCGTCGAGCACGTTTGATTTGCCGCAGCCGTTGGGGCCGACAATCGCGCTCAGGCGCAAGTCAAAATTAATACGGGTCTTATCGTAGAATGATTTGAAGCCGGTAATTTCCAGGGATTTGATTTTCATCGCCTAATCTATTGAGTCAAGATAATCAAAAGTTTAAAAAAAGTAAATATCCGAAGCAATAAAACGGTTTACGGCAAATCCGGGGAAGTGTAAATAATCACTTTTTAAACAAGCTGGACCAGAAGTTTTTTTCGATCTTTTTGTCATTCTTGGCGGTTGTTTTCCGGTTCTTTATAAGGCGTATCTCTCTCTTCGCCTCAATATAATCCGGCGCAAGCTCGATCGCCTTTTCAAAATACCTCTCCGCCTTCCTCAGATCGTTATTGAACTTGTACAGGGATCCGAGGTAATAATAATTCTCGGGTATCTTGTCGTTCATCTTCAGGGCGATCTCCAGGGAATTCCTGACCTCTTCCAGGACCGCCGATTTATCTTCGGCCGCCAGAAACCGGGCCCAGGCGAGCGCCCCTGAATAGGCGGCTTCGTCGGGATTCATGCCCACGGCCTCTCTGAACTTCTTTTCCGCTTCCGCGTAGTCGCGCTGTACGAGCATGGTAATACCTTTCTTGAAGGTCATTTCCGCTTCGTAAATATATTTTGCCTGCGATTTGAGCACCGAAAGCTCTTCGTGTGAGTCATACTGCTGTCTCTTATCCGTTTCAGACAGGGCCTCGTATGCGGTCGTGATTTTGTTGAAAATTTCCTCCGCTTTCACCCTCATGTCATGGTCCGCGTTCGGGTTGACATCCGGGTGATAACATTTAACCAGCTTATAATAAGCGTCTCTTATCTCCTCGGTCGAGGCGTCCCGGGACACGCCGAGAATCTCGTAATGATCTTTTTGCTCTATCGTCTCAAGGAACTCCGTTACCCTCGCGCTAAATTCGTCCGCGTGCGATTTCCCGGCCGAGGGGGTTGCCTCGTCCCATTCGAATGCGGCATTTGAGGGCTCGCCGGGCGGCATAAACTCGACTTCGTTCCCGGCGGGATAGTTGTCGGGATCGTCTCCCTGGTCTTCTCCTTCGTCCACATAGGGTTGAAAAAGGCTGTTTATCTGGTCCGTTATTGTATTCTCGCGTGCAATGCCCGGCGTATCGGCGCTCAGCCCTGATTCCGGTTCGGGGCTGCCGTTATTGTACAGTGCGCTTTCCTCTCGGGACCATGCGAACGGGTCGGTCCCTTTCGAATGATCGGGCTCTGCGGATACGGGATTCAGTTCGAGCCCGATTTCGTCTTCCGGTGACTCTCCCGCTGCCGGCGGGTGAAGGGCGGTTTCCTCTTCCGGGCCTGCTGCATAAAAAGCCGGTTCGCTCCTCTCATCCCCCCGTGCGTCAGGAAGGAGGGCATCCGTTGAGGTCTCCGTCATCATATCTTCCTCGTCCATGCCTGACGAAGGCCCGGATTGACTGCGTCCCTCCGCCATTATTTCTATCTCGGGTTCGGGCTCGTGCGGGATTTCTTCCTCGCCGGAATGAATATTAAAATCTGGGTCATTATCTCCGTTGCCGGGTCTGTCTCCGGTTTCGGGGCCTGACTCCGGGTCTTTCAATTCTCCGAACAAGTTTTCGAAATCTGCTGTAATGTCCGGGCTTACATTCCCTATGACGGCTGTCTCGCTTTCTCTTATGAGCTTCTCTATCGAATCCCTCCCGAACATGTCGGGAGAAATTCCGGTAATGTCCAGAAGTTTGTATAACGATAAGAAAAATAGCAGCTTTAGCGCCTCGGTCTTGTCGAGCCTCGATCCTGCGAGCACTTCTTTCACTGTCGATTTTTCCTTGAGGAGCTGTACGAACCTGAGTTCTTTGGGCTTGAGCCCGAGACCGTTAATATCACTCCTTAGTTTAGGGCCGACTACGATAACAGGATTAATTTCTTCCAGCCTGTCCGCATCTATATATCTTTTTACGCCCTCGTAGATGACCTTTGATAAATCGATGTGATACGAAACTATTCTGTCCACAAATTCGTCGCCGCTTTTAAATGCATATCTGCCGTTAATGCAATGAAACCCTTTTGTTATTTTCTCCTGTATCTGGAATTCCAGAAAGCTGTTCAGTTCGTGAGGCGAGGTTATGCCCATTTCAAAGAGTATCTGCCCGAATTTTTGCTTGTTTTTCGTCGCGAGGTCTACGGCTTTTTCATAGGTCTCCTCATTAATCTTTCCGCTGTCGAGGAGTATCCTCCCTATGGCGGTATCGATGTCACCGCCCTCCGCGAATACGGGGTTGCCGTTAATAAAATAAATTAGAAAGCGGGTGTTCGAGAAAATAGAAAGGATTCCGCTTTTTTTCTTGTTGTAGATGTCTACAAGCAGGCTCGGATAGAACTTTGAGCCGAGACTCCCCTCGTTTTCGGAGTCGGCCGCCTGTTCTGAGGGCCGGTCCGTGTAACCCCGCCTGAGGAAGTCAAGGAGGGAGTTGATTTGTGTTTTGTCGTCGAAAACCAATACGTTTTTGGTACCGGGTTTTATTCTCCCGCCGTCATTGAAATCGGCGATCTCGTATTCGTCCGAGCTCTTTAAAGTCTCCAGGTGGCTCTCGATCGGCTCTCCCCCCGTTGCCTCGATAATAGCCAGATCGGGCTTTTCATAAAAGAGCCTGTCCATCCCTTCTTTGTAATTGAGTACTACGGTTACGTAGAGATCTCTCAGAGCCAGGAACTCCTTAAGGATGTAGCAGTAATCCCTGTCCGATCCTATAATTAGAGCTCTAATAGACAATATCCTCTCCGACCCCTCGATTCCGCAGTTATCCTTGTGACGGGAAAAGTCTGCTGTTCGGAATAATCTCCGCCTGACGTCTCAAGTCCTGTATCATCTTCTGAATGACCTGAGACCGCTGTTTCTGAAGCTCCTGTTCCATGAGTGCGGTCTTGACTCCATCAAAATCCTCGCGGGTTGCGTTTTTCGTTCCCTCGACGGAAATTATGTAAAACGTATCGCCGTCGGTATAAATCCTGTTCGGGACACCGGATTTCGCGTCGAGCTCAAAAGCCTCCGCGCTGAGCTGCTGGGAATTAATACCGGGCACTCTTTCAGACTTCGAAAAGTAGCCTGTCTCCTTTAGCTCGAGGCCGAGCTTCTTCGCTTCCGCCGGGAGGTTCTCCTTCTTAACGCCGCTCAGCTTCTTTATCGACTCCTCCGCTTTCTTTTTTGCCAGCTGAACTGATTTTTCATGTTTTAAGGAATTCGCCGCTTCCGCTTTTGCTTCCTCGAAGCTCATTTCCCTGGGGGGAACAACGTCGATTACCTCGAGAACCCAGATATTGGCTCCCACGGGTGTTATCGCGACCTTCCCCTTTTCCATGCCGAACGCCTGATGTGTAATCATCGGCGGTATAGCGGCCATAATTTCGTTAGCCGCGAAAGGCTCGCTCTGGACTATAGTTGCCGCCCCATACTCTTTCGCGAGCGAATCGATGCCGCTGTTAACGCCCTCGGGGTTCTCCATTCTGGACATTAACTGCTGGCGTATCACTTCCCCCTTTTGGGCTCTCAGCTTGGATTCGATATCCTTCCTGACATCGGAAAGCGGCAGCTGCTTTCCGTCTCCGGACTTGAATTCATCCTGGTAGGCGTTGTAATAAGAGGCGATTTCGTCGTCTGAAACCTTTACGCTCTTTTCAAAGACGTCCGGGCTCAGTGTGAAATACCGTACTTTTCTCTTCTCGGCTGTTTTGAATTCGTTCTTGTGCTTCTCATAGTACTGCTTTATGTCTCCGTCCCCGGGCGCGTACGAGGCAAGAAAGTCTTTCCCCGGGAATCTCACGTAGTACAGGTTTATCTTCTCATTTTCCTGCTCGTAGACGCTAAACAGGTTTTCGTCCGTGATGATCGCGGTTTCGTCAATAAATGCGGCGAGCTTCGCGGCGAGAAGCCTTTCTCTGTACGAGTTCTCGAACTCTCCTACGTCCTCTTTGTAGGCCCGTTCAATGAACTGTTTGTACCTGTCCCGGCCCACGAACTTTCCATCGACCTGAAAACCCGGGTCTGATTTAATTGCGTTGTCCAGCTCCTCATTGGTTACCTTGAACCCGAGTTTTTTTGCTTCCTGAGCGAGCAGCTTGAGATTGATAAGCTGATTGAGAGCTATCACGTTTATCTGGCTCATGTATTCCTGGGGAATTTCACCCTTCTGGCCGAATTGCGATTTCAGGCTATCCCTCATAAGGTAGAAATTCACGAGACTGACATTTTCCCCGTTAACCTCCGCGGCGCTCCTGTTCCGGACATTGGTTATGGCCCCGAAGTTGCTGAGATTCCGTCCTATCCCTATGATAAAAGCGACGGCGATCAATATCAAAATGCCTCTGATAAACCAGCTGTTTCTGTTCCTGATAAAGTTGAGACTCATATGATCATATTCCCCTTGTATGCTGAATTCTTATCAAAATCTATATCACTTCCCGCTTAGTTTCAACAATCCTGAGGCCGGACACCACATATATGCTTGAAAATTATGTTGTTTAACGGAGGGAGGCGGCTAATCTGAACGGCTAATCCGGGTAAGGGCCGGTCGGCTGACTTGACAGGCGGGGAGCGCTCAAATATTCTTAGACCCTTCTTAAACGCGGAGTCGTAATATCAACAAGCGATTTTTGATGCTCGCTTTTCTTGAAGGTTCATCCCAATGATCACTGCCTTAGGCGGAGGCGTCGGTGCCGCTAAATTCCTGGAAGGACTATCCGAGGTAATCGGCGGAGAGGCGCTGTCAGTCGTCGTAAACACCGGAGACGACATAATTTTGCACGGTTTAAGGATCTCCCCGGACGTAGATACCATTATATACAGGCTTTCAGGCGTTATAGACAAGAGCAAGGGGTGGGGCGTAGGGGGCGATACTTTCACCTGCCTTTCTGCTCTCGCCAGATTCGGCTCCGAGACCTGGTTCAATATTGGGGATATAGATTTCGCGACCCACATTTACAGGACTCAATCGAGACAGAGGGGCTTGACCCCCACGCAAATCACGGCGGACATAGCCAGGGCCTTCGGCATAAAAGAAAGTATAAAGGTCCTTCCCATGACGGACGAGGATGTCGAGACGTGGATCGTAACCGGCGAGGGCGAGATGCATTTCCAGGAATATTTTGTCAAGCGGAGAATGAAGCCCGATGTGCTTAAAGTGGTATTCAGGAATATCGAGAAAGCCAGGCCGGCGCCCGGAGTAATCGAAGCGATCGCGAAAGCGGACGCGGTCATTATCTGCCCGAGCAACCCCATAATAAGCATAGGCCCGATACTCAATGTAAAGGGCATAGGAGAAGCGCTCCGGGGTAAGGGGCCGAGGATTATAGCCATAAGCCCCCTCATAGGCGGGGTGCCGCTCAAGGGGCCCGCCGATAAGCTGATGCGGGGATTGGGGCTGGAGGTTTCGTCAGCGGGAGTAGCGAGGCTCTACCGGGACTTCCTCGACGTCATGGTTATCGACAGGGAAGACGCCCGGGAAGCGGACGCGATCAGGGAAATGGGTATTAAGCCCGTCGTCCTCGATACACTCATGTCTGACCAAAAAAAGGCGGCCCGACTGGCCTCCGCCGTACTCGCCGAGATCTGACCCGCGGCCGGTTCTCCTTGACAAGTTTTACCTCTTTATGCAATGATTAATAGGCCAATCCGGGGTGATATCCGTTGCCGGCATCGTTTCGCCGGGGCTTTAATCTAAATAAATATCTGGTATGAATATATAATCGGGAGAAATATGGCCTCTCTTTATAATAAATCGGATACTGATGCCGGGAAGGGAGCGGCGGACTATCTTTTCGGGATACTGGGCGGCGTCTCCGGGCCTGTAGGGGGTAGCTCCGGGGAAATCGGAGATACGCTCTCGAAGGCCGAAAACGGCGAGTCTCCGAGCAGGGATGAGGCGGTTTTACTGTCCGGGGCCGGGAGGGACGATATACCGTCTATACTCCTATCGGCTTCGAAGATCAGGGACAGGGGGAAGGGCAGGACTCTGACATTTTCGAGAAACGTGTTCATACCGCTTACGCAACTCTGCCGTAACCGCTGCGGATACTGTACTTTTAAATACGAGCCCGGAGAGGGCCCTCTTTTTATGGCGCCCGAGGAAGTTATAGATATGGCCAGAAAAGGGGCGGAGCTCGGCTGTACGGAGCTCCTCTTCGTGACCGGGGACAAGCCCGAGCTGCTTTACCCGGAATACCGTGAGGCGCTCGGCAGGCTCGGATATAAGAGCACGGCCGAGTATCTTATAGCCATGGGCGAGGCGGGGTTAAGGGAGCGTATCTTCCCTCATACCAACCTGGGGCTCGCCACGAGGGACGAGCTTCAAGCATTCAGGGAAACGAACCCTAGCATGGGCCTTATGCTCGAGAACATCAGCCCGAGGCTCCTGAAAAAGGGGGAGGCCCACCATGGATGCCCGGACAAGGTGCCCGCGCACAGGATGAAGACGATGGAGATAGCAGGGGAGCTTCGGATTCCATGGACCTCCGGGATACTCGTCGGAATAGGCGAGACCTGGGAGGAGCGGATAGACTCCATCTTCGCTTTAAAGGAGCTCAACGACAGGTTCGGACACATCCAGGAAATAATCATTCAGAATTTCAGTCCCAAACAGGGAATAACCATGGAGAAGTACCCTCCGCCCGATTTTATAGATATGCTCAAGATTGTGGCCATATCCAGGCTCATCTTCGGCGAGGGGATGAACATACAGATTCCGCCTAACCTCAACCCCGAAACTTATCCCCTGTTTGTTCACGCGGGGGTCAACGACCTGGGCGGCGTCTCCCCGATCACGATAGATTACGTAAACCCCGAAGCCCCGTGGCCGAAGCTCGAAAGAATGCGAAACATTATAGAGGATATAGGTTTTACGCTCAGGGAGAGACTCCCCGTGTATCCGGAATTCATAGACGGTAAATACATCAACGACGATCTGCTCGGTCTGGTCAGGGGTGCTGTTGACGAGCAGGGTTACGTTCCGCTTGAGGAGGCATCCGATGGAGCATATTAAAGAGGCAGTCGAACGGATTGAAGAGAACAGGAGCCTTGGGCTCGACGGCGTTTTAGGGAAGGTCAACGGAACGACGGGCAGGATACTGAATAAGGCGCTCTCCGGCGAGGAGATTTCGGTCGGGGACGCGGAGGACCTTTTTAACATCACCGATCCCGACGAGCTGTCAGCGCTCGCGATTGCGGCCGACGAGATCAGGCGCGAGGACGTGGGCGACGTGGTTACGTACGTCGTCAACAGGAACATCAACTTTACGAATATATGCAACACCTATTGCGGATTTTGCAACTTTATGGCCCCCGAGGGGGACGAGAGGGCGTATTTCCTGTCCATGGACGAGATAGCGGACAAGGTAAAGGAGGCCTGGGATATAGGGGCTACGGAGGTCTGCATGCAGGGCGGGATGCATCCCGATATAGACGGGAATTTCTATATAGAGCTTATAAAGGCCGTTAAAAGGGCCGTCCCCGAAATGCATACTCACGCTTTTTCCCCGTTCGAGATTTATTACGGCGCGGAAACATTGGGAATAAGCGAAGAGGACTTCATCGACAGGCTTAAAGACGTCGGCCACAACACGTTTCCCGGTACGGCCGCGGAGATACTTGTCGAAGAGGTAAGAAAAATAATCGCCCCTCGGAAGATGCCCACCGAGGCGTGGATAAGGATAGTCAAGAAAGCGCACAAAGCCGGGATGCGTACGACTTCCACAATAATGTACGGCCACGTGGACAAGCCCCACCACTGGGCCGAGCACATAGGAATATTAAGGGACATCCAGAAAGAGACGGGCGGGTTCACGGAGTTCGTGCCGCTCAGGTTCATACCCTGGAACACGCGCCTCTACAGGCACTCCAAGGGCAAGGTGCAGGAGGGGCCGGGGGATCTCAACCAGTTAAAGATGTACGGGGTGTCGAGGCTCATGCTCCGGGGGTGGATAAACAACATACAGGTCTCCTGGGTCAAGCAGGGCCCCGAATTCGCGCAGTTCTCGCTCACGGCGGGGGCCAACGATTTCGGCGGCACTCTCATGGAGGAGCAGATATCGCGCTCAGCGGGCGCTAGCTACGGGCAGTACTTCCCTCCGGAGGAGTTCAGGCGCCTCACATGGGAGATAGGCCGGATACCGGCCGAGAGGACGACAACATACGGAATAAGACAGATGTTCTCCCGCAACGATGCTGCGTAGCGGTTATTCGGTTGTTTGTTGAGAGGCTATTTCCCCGTAAAGGTCGTAAATATCGGCGTCGGTGATTTTAATTCTTACCATGTCTCCCTTCTTTAAGGCCGCGGTTCTTTTGATGTACGTATGTCCGTCCACTTCGGGGGCCTGCGACGGGATTCTCGCTATATAACTTCCGTTCTCGCTCCCCTCGATGAAACCTTCGTGTATCGAGCCTATCAGGGATTCGTTCTTCCTGAGCGAGACTACGGACTGTACCTGCATAAGCCTATCGTATCTTTCCTCTTTAACCTCGTCCGGTACCTGATCCCCCATGACTCCGGCAGGGGTGCCTTCTTCCTGCGAGTATTTGAACGCGCCCGCCCTGTCGAACCCTGTTTCCCCGACGAAATCGAGGAGCTCTTCGAATTCCTCTTCCGTCTCTCCGGGGAACCCGACTATGAAGGTAGTGCGGAGCGTCAGGTCATCGATACGGCCTCTCAGCCTGTGAATGATCTCCCGTATCCGTTTGGCCGAGGTTTTCCTGTCCATTAGGCCGAGTATCCGGTCACTTATGTGCTGAAGCGGCATATCGATGTAGGGGAGTATCTTCTCTTCGTCCGCTATGAGCCCGATGAGGGAATCCGTAAGCCCCCACGGGTAGCAGTAATGGATCCTGATCCATTTTATATCGTCGACCTTGACGAGGGCCCTCAGCATGTCCTCGAGGCTCGTCCCTATGTCCCTTCCGTAGCTCGTCATGTCCTGGGCTATGAGGTTTATCTCCCTCACCCCCCTTTCGGCCAGCCCGCCGACCTCCCCGGCTATGGATTCGACGGGCCTGCTTTTCATTATGCCCCGCATTTTCGGGATTATGCAGAACGAGCAGGTCCTCGAGCAGCCCTCGGACACTTTAACGTACGCGTAGTGCGCGGGCGTCAGCAGGACCCTCGGGGTATCCGGGTCGTAGAGCGTCCCCGGAGGGTTTCTGTGTATCTTTTCGGGCTGGAGGTCATTCAGGGCCTCATTGATCTTAAGCAGGTTTCCCGTGCCCCAGAATGCGTCTACTTCGGGCAGTGCGAGGCTCAGCTCCGCGGCATACCTCTCGACGAGGCAGCCGGTGACGATCAATTTGCGGCATGTCCCCTCTTCCTTCCTTTTCGAGAGCTCCAGTATGGTGTCTACGGATTCCTTCTTCGCGTCGCCTATGAAGCCGCAGGTGTTTACGATTATTACTTCGGCGTTTTCTTCGGACGAGATCTCGTGTCCGGCGCTCTCCAGCGTCCCCGTGATGATCTCGCTGTCCACGAGGTTTTTCGAGCAGCCCAAGCTTACGATCGAAATCCTCATGCGCGTCTCTTCACTACGTGCGAAACCCCGCCCGTATCGAGCGTAAGCACGACCTCGCCTTCGTCGCCCCTTCCGAACGTCTCGAAAGCGACCTCTTCCAGGTATCTCGATATGATGACGTCGAGGCCCCTCGCGCCCGTCTGTCTCTTGAGCGCTTCCTCGATTATAAAGTCCACGACCTTGGGCTCGATATGGAGCTTGAACCCCTCTTCCTCGAACTCCCTCTGATAGTTCAGCACCTTTATCTGGATGATTTCCTTAAGCGTGCTCCTCTGGAGCGGAGAGAACGGGACGATGCGGTTGAACCTCGAAATAAGCTCGGGAAGGAATCCGAACATATGAAACTTGGTGATGTCGTCGGCTTCCTCGTCGGTGAGGTTGTACGCAATCGATTCTTCGTCGCCTCTGTTTTCCTCGAGCGTCTGCATAAATCCGACCCCCTGTCTTTCGAACAGGTTTCTTATTCCCGAGAATGCCCCGACGGAGAAGAACGTGATGTCCCGCGTGGAAATGAGCGCGCGCGGCCCGCGGCTGGAGAACCCGAAGTCGAGCGGTATCTGAACGTCCGTGCCTTCGAGGATCTTAAGGAGCTCCCTCTGGACCCCGTACCCTGAGACGTCTTTAGTCGTGCCCTGTCCGGCGAACCTGGCGCTGCTGAAGGCGCCCGCTATCTTATCGAACTCGTCCAGCACGATAACGCCGCACTCGGCGATGTCTATGCTCTCGTTGGCCGCATAGACGAGCTGCACCAGAATATTGACGACGTCATCCCCGACATATCCCGACTCCGTGAATTTGGTCATGTCTATGATGACGAACGGGAGCTTGAATATCTCTCCGAAGAGAAGCTCGATGAGATATGTTTTGCCGCAGCCCGTGGGCCCCATCAATATGGTGTTCGGTCTGGGAGGAAGATTAGTCCTCGGTGTGCCCTTGGAGTGGAGGAGCTTTAGTCTCTTGACATGCCTGTACGAGGCGAGCGATACGGCTTTCCTGGCCTGCGGCTGGCCCCTGTAGCCGAGTTTCTCGAGCTCACTGAATATCTTTTTAGGCGAGGGTAGGGGGACGGTCTGAATGAAATCTTTTACGTAATAGACCTTTTCTCCTCTTCTCATCGGTTATCCGGCCTCGGAAAATACTATTCTATAAATTTTACGGTTCATTTTCAAGTAACCAACATATTATACACGCCCCCGCAAGCAAAAATCACTTTTTCGGGAGGCAGGTCGGATTAGACAAACGATACATTCTAAGTCCCCGCTTTAAGTATGCAATTTAACCGATTGGAAGCCGCGAATTGCGCCCATTGACTATTCAGGGCACAGAACTTATAATTGCCAATATTAGTTAACACTTTACTTTAAAGGGGTGATGGACATGAAATATTTTGCGGCTTTACTCCTCGGTTTCGCGCTTTTCGCATCAAACTCCTGGGCGCAGGCTCCGCAGATAACGGACTACAAATACAGCCCGGGCGACGCGCTTCACCCGTTCAAGCTGGCGAGCCTGGCGTTAAGACCGCCCCTCGCTATAACCAGCGTATTCGTCAAGGGCACTTACTGGGTGTTCAATACGGACCCGATAAGAAGGATATTCAATATCGAGTACAATCCGACGATCGATATAGACGGGGATTATTAGTTTCGGTTGACCCGCGGGAACGAGGGTCTCAGGGCCGGGGCCGTGTCTCGGAAGTTTAACCTTTCATGAACATTTCGAGTATGGCTTTGCCTGCGTGCAGCTTGTTTTCAGCCTGCTCGAATATTATCGAGTTAGGTCCGTCCGCTACTTCGTTCGTGATTTCCTCTCCCCTGTGCGCCGGCAGGCAGTGCATTACGAACGCACTTTTTTTAGCGTGGGAGAGAAGCCCTCTGTTTATCTGGTAAGGTTTGAAGATCTTCTTTCTCTTCGCGGTATCTTTTTCCTGTCCCATGCTGACCCAGACGTCCGTATATAATACGTCCGCGCGCGAGGCGGCTTTGACGGGATCGTTTGAAATCTCGATGTCGGCTTTGTTGAGGTATCCCGAATCGTTGAGCGCCTTCATATCGGGCTCGTACCCCTCGGGCGTCGCGATCGAGAGTCTAAAACCCAGGATGCCGGCCGCCCCGATGAAAGAATTGACTATATTGTTGCCGTCGCCGATATACGCCAGTTTCATTTTTCCGGGATCGAGACCCATTTCCTTGATAGTGAACAGGTCGGAAACAATTTGCGTGGGGTGCTCGAGATCCGTAAGCGCGTTTATCACCGGCACGCCGGCCGATCTCACGAACTCATCGAGTCTCTCCTGTTCATAGGTCCTCAGGATTACGCCGTCCAGGTAGGAGGAAAGGATTTTTGCCGTGTCGGCTATCGTTTCCCCCCTGCCCAGCTGCAGGTCGTTCGGATTCAGGTAGAGCGAGTTTGCGCCGAGGTCGTTTATCGCCACCTCGAACGAGACCCTGGTTCTGGTCGAGAGTTTTTCGAAAACGAGCCCGACCGATTTCCCTTTGAGAGAAGGGCGCACCCTCCCGGATTTTTTTTCGGCCTTCAGCTTCGAAGCCCTTTTGAAAAGCGAGCCCAGCTCTTTTTTCGAGAGATCGGATATCCTGAGAAAGTGTCTAGGCAACGGCAACCTCTTTAAGCGCCCCGCGGATTATTTTAAGCGCCCGGTCGATCTCCTTTTTGCCCACGATGAGAGGGGGGAGGATTCTCATGACCCTCTGCTCGGTCAGTATGGTCAGAAGTCCCTGGTTCGAGCACCTCACGACCGCGTCCCTGGCGGCATCGGCGCTCTTGAATTCGATGCCGAGTATGAGACCTTTTCCCCTTGCGTCCCCGATGAGGTCTCCGAACTCGTCCTTAATCGAGCGGAGCCCGCTCAGGAAATATTCTCCCATCCCCTCCGCGTTGTCGAGGAGACCGTCCTCCATTATCGTTTTAAGCACCGCTATTCCGGCGCTCATCGCGAGAGGGTTTCCGCCGAGCGTCGTTCCGTGATTGCCCGGGGCAAGGTGTTTCGCGACCGCATCTGTGGCAAGGACCGCCCCGCAGGGGATTCCGCCCCCGAGCGCCTTGGCCAGAGTCATGATGTCCGGTTTTATCCCGTAGTGCTCGTAAGCGAAGAGCTTCCCGGTCCTGCCGAGCCCAACCTGTATCTCGTCGAGGATGAGGAGCACGTTTTTACGCTTGCAAAGCTTTCTCACGTCCTTTAGAAAATTTTCATAAGGGAGTATCACTCCGTTCTCCCCCTGGATCGGCTCGAGTATTACCGCGCAGACCTTTTCGTCGCCGAGGGCTTTTTCCAGAGGCTCTATCTGTCCGAACGGTACGGATTTGAATCCGGGGACGAGGGGCTCGAATCCCTTCTGGTACTTTTTGTTTGTCGCGCTCAGGGCGCCGAGAGTCCTGCCGTGGAACGAGTCCCGGGCGTGGACGATTTTATATCTGCCCCCGTTGGCCCCGCCCCATTTCCTGGCGAGCTTTATCGCCCCTTCGTTCGCCTCGGCCCCGCTGTTGCAGAAGAAAACCTTGTCGGCGAATGAGTTCTCGACGAGCATCCTCGCGAACTCGACCTGTTTCTCCACGTGGTAGAGGTTGCACACCTGGACGAGCTTCCTCGACTGCTCGGAGATCGCCCGGACTACTCTCGGGTGGCAGTGCCCGAGGCTGTTTACGGCTATACCCGTTACGAAATCGAGGTATTTTTTCCCTTCTGCGTCCCAAACCCAGCAGCCTTTCCCCCTGACCATCACGATCGGGTACCTGCCGTACGTGTTCATGAGGTATTGCGAGGTGTCTGAAATGATCTCTCCGGATTTCAAAGCAGTATCTCCGTACCGATCCCCGCATCGGTGAATATTTCGAGTATCAGCGAGTGCTCGATTGTCCCGTCTATGATGTGGACCTTCTGCACGCCGTCGTGAAGCGCTTCGATCGAGCACATTACCTTGGGTATCATGCCGCTCGAAATGATTTCTTTTCTGATGAGCTGTCTCGCCTGGGATTCGGTGATACTCGAGAGGAGGTGTTTTTCCTTGTCCATGATTCCGGGCACGTTGGTCATGAGTATGAGCTTGGCGGCTTTCAGGGCGCCCGCGACCTTGCCGGCCACGTGGTCCGCGTTGATATTGTAGGTCTTCCCTTCCTCGTCGAATCCGATAGGCGCGATTATCGGTATGAAGCCCGAGCTCTCGAGCACCTTTATGAGATGAGGGTTCACGCACTCGACCTCTCCGACCATTCCGAGGTCGGCGTCTTCCGGTATGTCGAGCCCGTTCTCGAGCGCGAACTTCTTAACGTCGAGCTTCCTCGCGAGAATCATCTTCCCTTCCTTGCCCGAGGTTCCTACCGCGTTTCCGCCCATGGCATGTATGGTCTCGATTATCTTTTGATTGATCTTCCCCACGAGGACCATCTCGGCGACTTCCATGGTTTCCTCGTCCGTCACCCTGAGCCCGGCGATGAATTTCGACTCTATCCCCAGCTTTTTCAGGTGATTCCCGATCTGCGGGCCGCCCCCGTGAATCACTACGGGGTGTATGCCCACGAATTTCATTAGCACGATGTCGCGGGCGAAGTTGGGCAGGTCGTCGTCCCCTATGCTCCCGCCGTATTTGATGACTATCGTCTGCCCGTAGAACTCCTTTATGTAGGGCAGGGCTTCTACGAGCGTTTTTGCCTTCTGTATTAGGTTTTTCATCTCCCTCTTTTTCCGCCTGAAAATAAAGCTGATTATTATAAAAGAAATATGGTTTTATTCCAATAAATTCTTTTTCCAGCTCGCATAATCGCCTGCGGCGGTCTCTGTAATATAATGCCGGGGAGACGCCGGGAGGGTCCGTATGTGACCGGTTCGAGCGGGAGTCGATGCCGGTTCCGCTGATTCGGGCAGGGGAGAATATACAGGTTCAGAATCGCCAATAGAGGGTTTCCCTGTTATATTTTATACTCTCGGAGGTATTGAAATGTCTATCGATACGGAGCACGCGGGTCTTGATATAAGCGAGAAGGGGAGGGCTAAGGACGGTACTGTCCTGTCCTCGGACAGGAGGCTGCTCATGCAGCTCCTCGCTTTCGGAAACTGCCATAACACCACGAAACTAATAGAAGAATTGAAAAAGTCCGGCATGGATTTCGCCCTCTATGCCGATATAAACGACCCATACGGTATTGGCCTTCTGGCGATGAGCGAGGACCCCGATTACTTCGTGGGCGGGCTTAGGGACTTTCTGGGCGGCGCGGTCTTCAGGGAGCTTGCGCCGAAGCCTGAATACACGATGCTCGGAAGGACTTATTCCTTCGGGTATGAGCCCGACCTCGAGAGGGTGCTCGTCGACCGGCCGCGGGAAAGGGTGCTCGACCCCGGGCTGCCGTGGGCGATATGGTACCCGCTCCGGAGGCACAAGCTGTTCGAGACCCTTTCCGCAGAGGAGCAGCGTTCGGTCCTGGGGGAGCACGGGAAGCTCGGCTTTAAGTTCGGGGATGCGGGTTACGGGAAGGACATACGCCTCGCGTGTCACGGGCTCGACAAGAACGATAACGACTTCGTGATCGGGGTCCTTGGGAAGGAGCTCTACCCGCTTTCGATACTCATCCAATCGATGAGGAAAACCAAACAGACTTCTATGTATCTCGAAAGCCTGGGGCCTTTTTTCATAGGAAAGGCGCTCTGGCAAACCAAAGCGTAGCCGGTCAGGGATTGTCCGGTTCTGCGGCTCCTGTCGGGTCGCCTCGAATCAGGTCCGGACACTTTCGGAATGTTGTCTGTGAGTCGTGTGGTTTACAGGATGTATCTGCTCAGGTCCCTGTCTTTTACTATATCCGCGATCTTGTCCCTCACGTACTTCGCGTCGATCACTATCTTTTGCTCCGCCATGTCGGGGGCGTTGAATGATATTTCGTCGAGCATCCTCTCCATTATCGTGTGCAGTCTCCGCGCCCCGATGTTCTCGGTGGATTCGTTGACTAATTGAGCGGTCTCCGCTATTTCCTGTATCGCGTCGTCCTTGAACGCGAGCTCTATTTTTTCCGTGTTGAGGAGCTCCGTATATTGCTTTATCAGGGCGTTTCTCGGCTGCGTAAGAATCTGTACGAAGTCCTCGGTCGTAAGCGGTTCGAGCTCGACCCTTATCGGGAACCTGCCCTGGAGCTCCGGGATCAGGTCAGACGGCTTCGATACGTGGAAGGCTCCCGCGCCAATGAACAATATGTGGTCGGTCTTCACCATGCCGTGTTTAGTGTTTACAGTACAGCCTTCGATTATCGGGAGCAGGTCCCTCTGAACCCCTTCTCTCGAGACGTCGGGCCCGGCGGTGCTCTCCCGCCCCGCGACCTTGTCTATCTCGTCGATGAATATTATCCCCGACTGCTCTACGCGCTCGATCGCCATTTTGACGACGTTGTCCATGTCGATGAGCTTTTGCGCCTCTTCCTGAATGAGAACCTCCATCGCTTCGGGGACCCTCACTTTTCTCTTCTTCGTTTTTTTAGGGAACAGGTTCCCGAGCATGTCCGATATGTTTACGTCCATCTCCTCGAGGCCCTGCGGGGAGAAAACCTGTATGGGGAAATTTTTTGACGTCACCTCGATATCGACGAACCTCTCGTCGAGCCTGCCTTCCCTGAGCAGCTTCCTCAGCTTTTCCCTCGTTTCGCCGCCCGTATCCGAAGGGGGCTGCTCTGCGGTGCCGGTGGGGAGCAGGAGGTCGAGCATCCTTTCCTCGGCGAGGTCCTCGGCCTTGGTCCTGACCGTTTGTTTCTCTTCGTCCGTAATCATTTTTATCGCGATGTCCGTAAGGTCCCTTATCATGGACTCGACGTCCCTGCCGACGTAGCCTACTTCCGTGAATTTGGACGCCTCGACCTTCAGGAAAGGGGCCTGTGCGAGCTTCGCGAGCCGCCTGGCGATCTCCGTCTTCCCTACCCCGGTCGGCCCGATCATGAGTATGTTCTTGGGCGCGATTTCGTCTTTCAGCTCGGGGGAAACGCGCTGCCTCCTCCACCGGTTGCGAAGCGCGATCGAGACGGCTCTTTTCGCCTTATTCTGGCCGATTATATACCTGTCGAGCTCAGAGACTATCTCTCTGGGCGTAAAAAATGTTTCATTGCTCATTTTATGCGAGTTCCTCTACGGTGATTTTGTCGTTGGTATAAATGCATATTTCGGAAGCGATCTTGAGCGACTCTTCCGCGATCTCTTTTGCGCTCAGCGTCGAGTGCCTGGAGAGGGCCTTCGCCGCCGCCTGGGCGTACGAGCCTCCGGAGCCTACGGCCACGACGTTGTCGTCCGGCTCGAGCACGTCTCCGCTCCCGGATATAAGGAACATGCTGTCTTTATCGGCGACCGCAAGGAGCGCTTCGAGCCTCCTTAAAATCCGGTCGGTCCTCCAGTCCCTCGCGAGCTCGACGGCCGCTCTCCTGAGGTTCCCCCTGAATTCCTCAAGCTTGGCCTCGAACTTGTCAAAGAGTGTCATGGCGTCCGCCGTAGCCCCGGAGAACCCCACAAGCACCTTCCCCTCGAAAATTCTCCTGACTTTTTTTGCGGAGTGTTTTACCGCGGCGTGGCCCAGGGTGACCTGCCCGTCTCCCGCCATTGCGACCTTATCTCCGACCTTTACGCATACTATCGTTGTTCCGTGGAAGTTTTCCATGTTTACGCTCTCGGGTGTGTTTTATCGTAAATTTCCATTAATTTTTCAATCGACGTGTGAGTATATCTCTGCGTTGTGGAAAGACTCTTATGGCCGAGCATCTCCTGTATGGCCCGCAGGTCCGCGCCCCCTCCAAGTAGGTGTGTGGCGAAAGTATGCCTGAGCACGTGCGGGCTCACGTTTTTGGGTATTCCAGCGAGCACGGCGTATTTTTTGATAATCCTGTCCACGCTCCTTACGTTGAGCCTGTCGCCCCTGGAATTGACGAACAGAAAGTCCCCCCTGGGGTTCATGCCGGTCCTTGCGCGCAGGTATTCCCCAAGCGCCTGTGCGGCCTTTGAGCCCACGGGCACGATCCTTTCCTTATTGCCCTTTCCCAGGACCTTCACCGTAAGGTTATTCAGATCGATGTCGTTCAGATTGACGCCGACAAGCTCGCTCACCCTGAGCCCGCTCGAGTAGAGGAGCTCGATTATCGCGATGTCCCGGGATTGAGTCGTCTCGCCCGAGCCTTCGATATCCAGGAGTTTGACGACCTCGTCGACGGTAAGGAATGTCGGGAGTCTCTTTTCTCCGCGGGGCGTCGGCACGAGCTTTGCGAGGTTGTTCTTAACGGATCCGTTCCTTATCAGGAATTCGAAGAAAGTCCTGACCGATGCGAGCTTCCTCGATATCGATGTCCTGGAGTTTCTCGTATAGAGCCAGCTAATGTAGGCCCTGACGGGCGCTTCGTCGATGCTCCCGAAATCTATCCCGCCGTCTTTTTCCCGAACGAGCTTTTTTTCTTTTATCACACGGCAGAACTCGCTTATGTCCGTTATGTAAGCCTTGACAGTGTGTTTTGAGTAATTCCTTTCGGACCCGAGATAGTCCCTGAAATGTTGAATAACCTGTTCCATAATATCAATCGTTATAATATAAACACCGATCCCTATCTTTCAATGGAGCGGATTTATTAGGGATAGGGGGGACTGAAAGGACGCCCCGGTGTAAGGACCGGGGCTGTATGCTGAACTAATTATTATCCGACCCGCGGATTGCCGTAAATTTTGTCTTCTAATTACTGAACCCCGCGTAGTCTTTCGATAACTCATCATAAAATAACCCCGAAAGCTCTACCCTTTTCGCGCCGATGTAGCGCTTCTTGTAATACTGTTTGTTGATGCTGTCGATGGTTACCATTCGGGACGCCGAGGAGGCGTGTATGAATTCGTCGTTCCCGATGTAGATACCCACATGCGAAGGGTATTTCGCATACGTGGTGAAAAATACGAGGTCCCCGGTATCCAGATTCTTTTTGGGGACGCTATACCCGGAGCTGTAGTAAATGTCCCTGGCTGTCCTGGGCAGGTATACGTTGAACCTGCTGAAAATTTTCTTCACATAACCGGAACAGTCGATCCCGGTCGCGAGGTCGTTGCCTCCGAATTTATAGGGGGCTCCAAGGTACTTCTTCGCGACCTCTATGATGCTCTCCTTTGAGAACCTGCCGTTCTCGGCAGCGGGCTCCGCGACCTTATATTGACCGTTTGATTCCTGGGGCGCCTTTTTCTCCGTTACAACCCTATATTCTGTTTCCTGTTTTCCGTAGCCCGGGATATATAAAACCTGCCCCGCGTTTACCGAATTGCCCTTAATATTGTTCTCTCTCTTGATCTCTTTTATCGTAACGTCGTAGCGCCTGGCTATACGGGCGAGCGTGTCGCCCTTTTTAACAACGTATTCACCCCGCGGCAGAGAGGCCGCCGCCACATTCTCAGCCTCGCTCTCACCGGATACAGCGGAAGACAGCCCCGGTATGCTGAGCTTCATTCCCGACCGGAGCCTGTCGCTCGAAAGTCCGTTGGCCCTCTTGAGCTCCCTCACGGAAACGCCGAACTTCCTGCTGATTCTGCCGAGCGTGTCGCCCTTTGCCACTGTGTATTTCGCATGAGTAACTTTTTCCTGAGGAACGGGTATGAGGAGTATATCGCCGTTGTTTATCGTGTCGCTTTTAAGCGCGCTCGCCTTTTTTATTTCCTCTACGGAGACATTAAAACCTTCCGCTATGCTGCCGAGAGAGTCGCCCGGCTTAACGACGTACCTCTTCTTGATATAGACGTCGCTAAGGGTCTCGGGCGCGGTTTCCGTTATCGCCGTTTCCTGCGTCTCCGCCGCGACCTCCGTTCCGGGCACCATCAAGACCTGCCCCGCCCTTAAGCCGCTGCCTTTAAGACCGTTGGCTCTTTTAAGGTCATTTTGCGAAACACCGTATTTGATGGCGAGGTATCCTAAAGTGTCCCCTTTTCTCACCGTGTATCTGGTAGCGTATTTCGTCGATTCCGCGATTTCGGTCTCAGTCGCCTGTACGGTCTCTTTCTCTACGGTATCACTTGAGGCGGCCGAAGCGCCGGACGAGTTAAGCACGAGTCTTTGCCCTACCCTCAGATTGTTGTTTTTAAGGTTGTTGTACTTTTTAATGCGGTCTACCGAAACGCCGAAAGTTTTAGCGAGCACGTACAGGGTGTCGCCTTTTTTGACGGTGTATTCAGACGGCGCATTACTTTGAGCAGCCTCTTTATCGGCGGCTTCACCCGGGGCCGCGTCTTCCTTCTCGTCGCTGGGAGAGAGCCCGGCTTTACCGTTATCCGCCTGCATTCCCGGTAGAACGAGTACCTGCCCGATCCGCAGCTTCCCGCTGTCGAGGTTGTTGAGCGTTATAAGTTCATCGGTGCTAACGCCCAATCTCTTGGCGATTGCGCCCGGCGTGTCGCCTTTTCTGATAACGTATTTTGCGGAGTGTGTCTCGGAAGAGGAGTGTGTCTCAGAAGAAACGCGTGTGCCGGCCTTAGCGGCCTTGTCGGGTTCCGTGCTTTCCTGACCGGCGGTAATGACCTTTTCTCCGGCGGGGGACTGCGGCTGATCGTACCCCGGTACCGCTAGTCTCTGGCCGATCTGAAGTCTTTTGCTGTCTAGGTTGTTGAGCTTAATAAGTTGATCGGTGCTCACGCCCAGTCTTTGGGCGATTGCGCCGGGGGTATCCCCTTTAACTACGGTATAAACGCCCGTTTTCACCGGAGCGGGGCTGTCGGGGGTTTTAGCCGCCGCTGCGGGGACGGTGTTCACTTCCGCCGTTCCTTTTCCGGGGATCCTGAGGACTTGCCCTATCCGTAGCCTGTCGTTATCGAGTCCGTTCGCCTTCTTAATGTCGCCGCTCGATACGTTAAACCTAAGCGCGATGTGTCCCAGAGTGTCGCCCTTTAGGACGGCGTACTCGGCCGGCACCGCGGGAGCGCTTTTCGGAGATTCCTGTCCGTTGCTCGCTTCTTTACTGCCTGAATCTTCTTTTGCCGGTTCCCGGGACTGAGCGACTTCGACCGGTTCGGAATTTGACGGGGGGATTAAAAGTTTTTGCCCTATTTGTAGTTTTGTATTCTGTAAACCGTTTGCTTTCTTCAGGTCTTCCGAGGATAGACCGTATATTTCCGCTATCTCACCTAATGTATCGCCGTTCTTTACAATGTATTCGTTATTATTGCTGCGCGCTGTGTTCACTACTGTTGCGTCATCGTCTTTGACGGGGACTTCGAGGGTTAAAACGTCGCCGATGTTCAGCTTGTCGTCTTTTAAATTGTTTATCGACTTTAGTTGATCGACGGTAATACCGAACTTCCTGGATAAATCATAAAGGTTATCTCCTTTCCTGACTATGTATTTCTGGGCCGCGAAAGCAGTTACCGGAAGGAGAATTACGAAAAGGATAATTAGGGAACGCCTGAGTACCATACCTATACCTCCTGCAGAGACAAAATCTTAAAAGAAATCCAACCCCGGAATAAATTACCGAGATCCGGTCATGCTTGTGGTCTAGGTTTTCAAAGAACTAAGTAAGCTACTTAAAAACAACTGGGACTGATTATACATGAAAAAAATAAGATTTGTAAGAGGATTTATATAGTTATGAATTTTTCTGATTTTTCGGGTTAAGAGGCCAGCTTAGTTTAATAATTTCGTGAAGCGTCAGTGTCTCGGGAACGGTATGTTCTTCCTGAGCCATTCATCCAGGGGAAGCCCGAGGACGTGAAGAATCGTTATCGTTCCGTCCTTATTCCTTTCCCTGATGAGCACCTGCCGTACGAGCCTGGAGGCAATTTTCTCCATATCCTCCGTTCCGAGTCCCGATGTGTCGAGTAGCTCGTTCATACGCAGAGTGATGACTCCCATCATAGGGGAGCTGAAATCGGAATCGCCCGAATACTCTATATTGAAGGTTATGTCCGAAGGCCCCGGGCTGTCCGAATGGATATCCAGGATGCCCACGATGCGTATATAGTCGAGTGTCGGCACGAATCGCTCCGTTCGTACTTAGAAAATTACTCCGGTTAACAGGACGGCGTCCCGTATATAGAATCGAGAAAACGGGTATTACTCGACGATGTTAGTGCATATGTAAAGGAATTCATCCCCGAGCTCCCAGTTGATGGTCATTATCTGAATCTGGCCTTTGTCCTTTAGGTCGTTTAGAGACTCGACGACCTTTATTTTCGTCTGATTATAATCGAGTCCCGGGTTCTCGTCCACGATCGCCTGCGTGATCTTGTCCGTATTGGAATTCCCCTGGCCCGCCCCCCTGCACAGAATGTTCAGTAGCTGATTCTCAATTTCGTTCATAGCACCCTCCCGGGTTTTGATTCAGGGACCGCTTTATTTTTTACCTTAAAAAATAGCCGCGCTTTGATTAATGTCCCTTAGGCGGAATCCAAAACGAAATATAGTGTATTATAAAATAAAGTGCAATAATGCTTGCTCGTAATAGTCAAACTTCGTACTGGATTGTTGATGACGGCGCACGATGAAGGTCCTAATTTATACCCATGAATTCCCCCCCTTTCTCGGGGGGCTTGCGACGACCGGCATGAGGCTGGCCCGGGGCATCTCGGGCGCGGGAATCGAGACGGTCGTGCTCGCGCCCGGCTACGGCCGCGGCGAACGCGATATAGACCGGCGTCTCGGGTGCCGGGTAAGAAGGATTCCCGGTCTCGGCGGCAAATGGATAAAGGCCCTGCCTTACGCGGACATATTGCTCGGCTGGTTTTTTCTCATGGCCGAGCTCCGAAACAGCAAACCGGACGTGGTGCTCTTTATAACGGAAGAGGCCGAAGCCTCAGGCGGTCTCTTGCCGGACTTCTCGTTCGTGCCCGTGGTTCGGGTGGCGGGCTCCGGTATTACCACTTGTTTCTACGGAAACAGGATTATCAAAAGGCTGATGAAGTATCCAATGAGGAGGCTCTACAAAAATGCCGGGCGAATAATTGCCGTCAGCAGGAACACCAAAGGGCTTCTGGAGGGTATAGGCGTTCCCGAAGATAAAATCACGGTCATATATAACGGGGTGGGCGGGGAGATGCTGTCGAAGAAGCCCGATGCGGAAAAGATGAGCGCACTCAGGGCTAAACACGGGATCGGCGGGAATGCCCCGATCATCGTCACCATTGCGAGGGTGCTCCCGAGGAAAGGCCAGGATATGGTAATAAGGGCTCTCCCGCTCGTGAAAAAGGAATTCCCCGGGGTCATATATCTCGTCGTCGGCGAGGGTCGGTTCAAAAACAAGTTCAGGGATCTGGCGGAGGAGGCGGGCGTGAGCGGTTCCGTAATTTTCACGGGGGGGGTCGGTCACGAGGAAATAATTGATTATCTCGACCTTGCGGACGCGTTCGTGATGCCGAGCAGGGAGTGGGGCAACAAGATCGAGGGTCTGCCCAACGCGTTGATCGAGGCGAGCGCAAGGGCGAAGCCGGTCGTCGCGTCGAAGCAAGGCGGGTCCGTCGAGGCCGTGAGGGACGGTGTTACCGGAATCCTCGTCGACCCTGAAAGCGTCACGGACATCGCGGACGCTGTAAAGTCTCTCCTGAGGGACCCGGACAGGGCCCGCCTCATGGGTGAAAGCGGCAGGGGGGTTGTGAAGGAATTCCATACGGAAACCGGAATGATAAAAAATTATATCGATGTATTGAAAACGGCGCTTGACGGAAAATCATGAAAGTCTCTATTTAGACGATGTCGAATGAGTGAACCTCGGAGCCTCCAGAAAAAACTGTTTATAAACGCATCACTCCTCTTCAGCGGCAAAGCCGCGGCCGGGGGGTTTGCGGCTATCCAGACGGTCATACTTGCGAGGATGCTGGGGGTGACAGACTACGGGCTTCTTCAGCTCGTTATCGCCTACATCGCCATGATGAACCAATTCTTCGACGTGAGGGTATGGGAAACTACCGTCAAGTATATCGGATCGTACTGGGAGCAGGGAGAGACCGATAAAACCCTCGCTATGATCAAACTTTCCTACTTCCTGGACGTGGGGAGCGGAGCGGTCTCTTTCATAATTGCGATCGTGACGGCGAAGCTGATCAGCACGTACGTGATCCATTCCCCCGAGGCCTATATCTACATCTGGATCTATGCCTTCGGACTTTTCGTCGAGACCGCCAAGCTTACTTCGGACGCCATACTGAGGGTGTTTGAAAAGTATAAAAATATCGCCGTAATAAACTCTCTTGAGAACCTGACACAGCTGGCGCTGGTGGCGGCGCTCCTTTTGGCCGGACTGGGAATAAAGGGGGCGCTCTACGGTCTCATAATATCGAACTTCATCGCCGCCGCAGTGAGGGTGTGGGTCGTGGCGAGGGCGCTCAATGAAAAGCGTCTGGGCAGCTGGATTACCGCCGATATTTTTTTGATAAGGAATCAGTGGAAGGAGATCGCGTGGTTTTTGGGAAATACCAGCTTCATGGCGACGCTGAAGACGGGGAGCGACAAGTACCTGGGCGTGATGATACTCGGGTTTTTTGCCGGCAAGGACGCGGTAGCCTTTTACAGGATAGCGAATTCGGTGGCCGGTATTTTAAACCGTATAGTGGATACTCTCTACGAGGCGATTTTCCCCGAGCTCATCAAATTCACGACCGTTAACGCTATGGACGAGTTCAAGAATTACATAAAAGAATCGACAAAGAATCTGATGAAGCTCATCGTGCCGGTGACGGTTTTGATTATAGTATTCGCGGGGCCGATAGTGAGAATAGTCTTCGGCGAGGAGTACGCTCCCGCGACGAACGCGCTCCGGATACTCGCCCTCGGTGTGCTGATAGCGAGATACACTTACTGGATTAACCCGGCGCTCCTCGCCATGGGGAAACCCGGCATAAGGACCGCGTTTTACGTCGTTACCACCGTGGTCTATCTGGTCCTGATGTTTGTCCTCGTTCCTCCATATTCCTATGTCGGCGCGGCGCTGGCGTTTCTGGGGTTTGCGGTGATAAAATCGGCGCTTTCCTTCTTTGTATTCGGATATTACATGAGACGGGACGGGGGCGAGAGCCTCTCATGAGGCGGTCTTTTATTTACGGCTCTGCCGTTTTATAAGACCGTTGCCATTGAGGTATTCCGCGAATAGCCCGGCCATTTTTTCCGCACCCAGGGCATTGACATGCCGGCCGTCGTGCCAGTATTTCTCGTCTTTGGGCATTACCGACGCGAAATCGAAGAGCGGGATGCCGTCGCTGAGAGCGACCTCCCTGACGACCTCGTTGTTCTCTTCAAACCCTTTCTGATAATAAGGTTTCGACGCGTAGTCGTCGAGATAAGGGGAGTACGCCCATGTCGAGAACATAATATCGGCCCCGTTCGCCTTCGCTATGGCGACCATGTTGTTCAGATTGCGTCTGAAATAAATAGGCGGGTTCTTTTCCAGGAGCTCCATCGGATTGTGTTTCTTCACGGAATTGGGTCCGTAGGCGGTTTTTGGGGTTACGAAGTTCCCTATTCCGACCTGGTGCGTTACGCCCAGCTTCCTCAGTATCACCCTGAATAGAGCGCTGTGCTCGAGGAAGAAAATCGACGGCGGGTCCCACTGCTTTCTCCGTCCGGAATCGTCCCCTCTGTATGAAGCGGGGTCCACGAATCTCGCGTGCACGTCGTTCGTCCCCTCGTACTCTATTATCAGATCGGGATCCAGGTCGAGCACCCTGAACTCGAGGTTGATAAGGGTTTCCCAGGAATTATATCCGCCAACTCCCGCGTTTATCACCTCAACGTTTTTATACCCGTATTTATCTCTCAGTATCCTCTCCAGCTGCGCGGCCCAGGTCTTTTTATTATCGTCTATTCCGATGTTGTACGTCGTGGACCCGCCTAACAGCACAATCCTGAAAGCCCCTTCCGGCTTCTTCACAGGGAACTCGTCGTTTCTATAGCCGAGGGAGTTATGTGAGGTCTTCCCCCTGCGGTATTCCGGGTTCGGGTAATAGTTCAGATATTGGTGGCGTGAGTATCTCTGGTTGTCGGGGCTAAGGTATGAGTAGAGCGAATACTCGAGTCCCACGTCCTCGGGGGCGATGAACCCGAGCCAGACACGGGTGGCGATTTCGAGAACGATGAGGGTGAATATTACGCTGATCAGTACAAGATACAGCTTTTGCTTGACGGACCGCGTGTTCTCGGTTTTGTTCATACTTTGCTCCCGGCTTGAAATTGATATGCGCGGTTTCTCAAGTTTCCCGGATTTCTGAGAGCGGCACGGCTGAATATGATAGCATAACTTTAATCGGTGATTCGCGTCCGTCCGCTGATTGTGTCGGGCTTTTTCCTGGATTATATTACTGGAAATCCGGAATATTTAAATGCTGATGGCCGGTTCCGGTAATATGCGTCCCCACTGATTGCTCTCATTTTTCCGGGGGAAGCCGTTTCGGCAGCGAGGTTTCGCTTATATTGGACAGACATCTCAAGGTTTTCGCTCTCATCCTTATATCATTGCTCGTATCGATCCTCGCGGCCGAGGGTATTTCCAGGATCGTTTTCGATCCGATTGATTTTCTCAGGCCCCGCAGAGTGCCCGACGACGTGCTCAGGTACAGGATCGAGCCCGGGACAGGGGCGCACGACAGGCTCGGATACAGGAACAAGTCTGTGCCCGACACTGCCGAAATCGTAGCCATTGGCGATTCGCACACGTACGGAATCAGCGCCAGGGCGAGCGAATCCTGGCCCGGGGCGCTTGAAAGAATGACGGGTAAGACGGTATATAATATATCGCTAGGGGGCTACGGCCCCGCGGAATATCTTTATCTCATGGAAACGGAGGCTCTTGCGCTCCGTCCGAAGATTATTATCGCGGGGTTTTATCTCGGTAACGACGTCAAAGACTCTTTCACCGCCGTCTATACTGTCGACAGGTGGAGCGGTCTGAGGAAGCCGGAATATGAATCTTTACCCGAGACCGGGGAACCGGAAGACGAGGACGGTTTCTCATACGGCGCAGGGGACTGGCTCGCCGCGAACAGCGTTCTTTACAGGCTCGTGAGCTCTTCATTCATCGGAGACAACCTCAGGCAGTCGAGGAGGATGAAGAGGGGCGAGCAGATAGTCATGCTCGAGGACGAAAAAAACGGCGTCAGCACCGGGTTTACGCCTGACCGCAGGCTCAGGGGGCTTGATCTCGGTAGAGCCGACATAAGAGAAGGGCTTCGGCTGAGCCTCGAATTCTTCGACCGGATGAATGAGCTCGCGCAAAAAAACGATATCGAATTTATTGTCCTCATCATACCCACCAAGGAGAGCGTATTCGCCGGGTACATCGAGGGGAACAAAACCCTCCCTGCCTCCGATAAAATCGATTATCTCATCGGGAGCGAGAGGACTGTGGATAAAGAGGTAAAAAAGTATTTCGACGAGCGCCATATCCGGTATGTCGACGCTTTAGCCCCGCTCAGCCGGAGCGCGGGCGCGGAGCAGATATACCCCAACAACTTCGGCGGGCACGAGAACGGCAACGGGTACAGGATCATTGCCGAGTCGGTTAAACGTTATCTGGATGCCTTTTAAAGAGTGGTAACGGCGGAGCAGGCCGTTTTACATAAGCGGATTGTGCTTTTATAATTTTCCATTCCTATGACAAGAGTAAAGGTGTGTGGAATTACGAATACAGCGGACGCTCTTCAGGCTGCGGAGCTGGGCGCGGACGCGCTGGGTTTTATATTTTATAAGGGCAGCAAGAGGTATATAGACCCCCGCGACGCCGGTCGGATAATCTCCTCACTGCCTCCGTTCGTCTCTTCAGTCGGTGTCTTCGTGAACCAGAGCGCCAGCGAGGTAAAGGGAGCGGCCGAGGCGTCGGGCATCGATACAGTACAGCTCCACGGTGACGAGACCCCGGAGTTCTGCGCAGGGCTCCCTTATAAATTGATAAAGGCGGTCAGGGTGAAGGACACTGTGGATACGGAACGTGTTGAACTTTATCCGGTTCGGGCTATCCTCTTTGATAAGCACACCGATGAAATGTACGGGGGGACGGGTTCGAGCTTCGACTGGGCGGTATTAAAGGATATTCAAATATCGAAAAAGATTATTTTATCCGGGGGATTGACCCCGGAAAACGTGATCCGCGCCATAGAAACGGTCGAGCCGTACGGGGTCGACGTGAGCACGGGCGTGGAAGACTCGCCGGGGAAAAAGAATCATATGAAGATGAGAAAATTTATCGAGGCGGTGAAAAATGGCGGTTAGACCTGTAATGCCGGACGAATCGGGGCATTTCGGCATATTCGGCGGCAGGTATGTCTCGGAAACCCTGATGCCCGCGATACTGCAGCTCGAAAAGGCGTATCTCGAAATTAAAGACGACCCGGAGTTCAAAAAGGAGCTCGATTTCTATCTGAAGGAATACGTCGGACGTCCGACGCCGCTTTATTTCGCCGAGCGGATGACGAAGGACCTCGGGGGAGCGAGGATTTATCTCAAGCGCGAGGACCTCGCGCACACGGGCGCTCACAAGATAAACAACACAATAGGCCAGGCGCTCCTTGCGTCACGGATGGGGAAGAAGAGGATAATCGCCGAGACAGGGGCGGGACAACACGGCGTGGCAACGGCGACAGTCGCGGCGCTCCTCGACATGGAATGCGAGATATTCATGGGGCTTGAGGATACGAGACGTCAGGCGCTCAACGTAACGCGCATGAAACTCCTGGGCGCGACGGTGAGGGAGGTGACACAGGGGACTCAGACGCTTAAAGACGCGATGAACGAGGCAATGAGGGACTGGATCACTAACGTAAGGGACACTTTTTATATAATAGGCAGCGTGGCGGGACCTCATCCCTATCCCATGATGGTCAGGGACTTCCAGTCGGTCATAGGCAGTGAGGCGAGGGAGCAGATACTGGAGAAAGAGAAGTGCCTGCCCGATCTCCTCATCGCCTGTGTGGGCGGGGGCTCAAATGCCATGGGTCTCTTCTACCCGTTCCTCGGCGATGAAAAGGTTAAAATGACGGGAGTCGAGGCCGCCGGAAGCGGCCTGGAGTCGGGGCGCCACTCGGCAACTATCTCCAGCGGAACAGTCGGGGTTCTCCACGGCAGCAAGACCTATCTGCTTCAGGACGAAAACGGGCAGGTCCTGGGGACTCATTCCATAGCCCCGGGTCTCGATTACCCGGGCGTCGGCCCCGAGCATTCGTATCTGAGTGATACGGGGAGGGTTGCCTACACGAACGTTACGGACTCTGAAGCCCTCGAAGGATTCAAATACCTCTCCCGGATGGAGGGGATAATCCCGGCGCTCGAGTCATCACACGCCATCGCCTACGCGAGAAAGGTCGCGCCCGGAATGCCCGGGGATTCGGTAATTATTATATGCCTCTCGGGGAGGGGGGACAAGGACATCAACACCGTTTCCGATATCCTTGTAAAGGGCATAAAACAATGAATATTATTGCAAATTCCGCGATCCTCGGATTATGACGTCCCATGAGTTTGCCTACGGCCGGGCTCCCGTGCCCAATCTTGACTTTAGACCCGGAGGTGTTAGATTGTGTCCCATAATCTTTAGTTACGGGGCGGGTTTCCTTACTTTTAAATTAGCGATTATATCTTCGAAATGACCTTCAAAAAAAGCTGTGGTCCGGGAAGAAATTACTGTCAGCTGACCTCATTTTAATTCCACCTCCAAAACACATGAGCAGAATAGCCGATAAGTTCAAAGAGCTGAAAAAGAAGAACAGGATCGCTCTGGTCAATTACGTTACGGCGGGAGACCCGTCGCCCGAATTGACGGCCGACCTGGTGCTCAAGCTCGAGGAGAGCGGGGCAGACATAATCGAGCTGGGCGTCCCGTTCTCGGACCCCATGGCGGACGGGCCGGTTATCCAGCTCGCCTCTGAAAGGGCCCTCAAAAAGGGCACGACCCTCAAGACGGTTCTGGAGATAGTCAAGCGCATAAGGAAAAAATCCGAGATACCCATAATCCTTTTCGGCTACTATAATCCTTATTTTAAATACGGGCTGGAAAGGTTCTCCAAAGACGCCGCGGAAGCGGGGGCCGACGGTGTTCTCGCCGTTGACCTCCCTCCCGAAGAGGCGGGCGAATTCAAGGTTTACACGGATAAGGCGGGTCTCGATTTCATTTTTCTCCTCGCTCCGACGAGCACGGGCGATAGGATCGGTCTCGTAACTAAAAACGCGAGCGGTTTCGTATATCTGGTTTCGGTTACCGGCATTACGGGCGTCAGGCCCGGTATGGAATATTCGCTCGAAGACCTCACGTCGGAGATAAGGCGCTCGACGAAGCTCCCCGTAGGGGTGGGGTTCGGCATATCCTCGCCGGAGCAGGTATCGAAAATCGCGGGCTATGCCGACGCCGTTATTGTAGGGAGCGCGATAGTCCGAATCATAGAAAAGCACGGTGAAAGGAAGAAAGAATTATTTGACGAGCTCTCCGGGTTCGTTAGCGGCTTGAGCGGGGCATGCGGCAGCAGGGGTGAAAGATCCCCGAGCAGGGCTGATACATAATGCCGAAGGAACTCAGACGTTATCTTTTCATTGGGGATTTCGATTCCTTCCTACTCGGGCTTTTCTCCAAAAGGGGCGAGGTAATTTGGGTGAGCTCGATCGAGGAAGCCCTCAACCAGACCGGCAATTTTTCCATAATCATGATTGAGAGCGGCTCTTTTACTCCCGAGATTACAAAGGAGCTGACCGCGCATTATCCCCAGACGCCGATCATAGTCAGTAACGGTGAGCAGAAAGAAGAGCCTCCGCCGTCCGTGCGGTTCGTAGCCTTTCATAAACTGCTGTCCGAAGAGATAGCCCGCGAAGAAAAGCTCGCCAGGACGGACTTGCGTGTGGACGAGCTCAGGAAAGTCCACGCCAACGCGAAGAAGATGCTCATACTGCTCCACGACCATCCTGACCCCGACTCGATCGCGAGCGCGCTTGCGCTGAGGGCGCTCCTCAAGCGGAATAAACAGACCGCGATCATAGGCCATCTCGGGGATAAGATCTCCCGTCCTGAAAACGTAGCAATGATAGAACTCCTCGAAATTGATTTGCAGGAGCTTGGCGTAGAAGACCTCAGGGACTTCGATTCGATCGCGCTCCTCGATGTGCAGCCCCCGTTTTTCGGTTTGGAGCTGCCGCCTGTGGATACGGTTATAGACCACCACCCCCTTGTCGGCTCTTACGATGCGAGGTTCAAGGAAATCAGGACCGAGGAGGGAGCGACCTCCACGATTCTTACTAAGTACCTGAGGGCGTCCCAGACCGATATATCGGAGAGGCTTGCGACGGCGCTTCTCTACGGAATCAAAACGGATACCGTCATGCTGAACAGGGACGCTGACCCGGACGACGTCGAGGCTTTCACGTTCCTCTACCCGCTCGCGAACCTCGGCCTATTGAGACGCATCGAGCGCGCGGAAGTCCCCCCGTCCGAGATAAAGTCTTTCGGGCAGGCGCTTGCCGACCATTGGATAGTGAATCAGATATTCTTCGTCAGCGTAGGCAAGGTGGAAAGGGAATACCTGATTCCGAAAATGGCCGACTTCGGTATTCAGGTAAAGGGCATCGAGTGGTCGGTCGCATTCGGGACGCTGGCGAATTCGCACCTCATTATATCGGTGAGAAACGTCGGGTATGTAAAGAGCGCGGGCAGGCTCGTGAGGGAATTGTTCAAAGACATCGGCAGCGCCGGCGGACACAGGTCCGCAGCGAAGGCGGTCATCTCATTAAAGAATGTCAGGAAGCTCATCGGCAAGGGGTCTCAGGAAGGGATAAAAAAATGGATAACCGAAGAGTTCACCAAGGCAGTTTCGGAAAAGCCCGAAGAGAACGGCCAATAAATTCCGCCTCTGTTCAAATTCAATCCCAATCCGTATCGCACGGGCATAACACTGTTACCCCTCTCTCTCAAGCCGGAGTACCTGCGATTACACCTCTGTAATATAGTTTGAATACAGGGACTCTTGTGAATATAATCCAGATGCATGAGGATCGTATTCATGGGGACGCCCGAGTTCGCCGTGCCCTCGTTAAAGGCATTGCTGGGGTCTGAAGACGAGGTTGCCGCGCTCGTGGCGCAGCCCGATAAGCCCAAGGGCAGGGGGCTCAAACCCTCTCCGCCCCCGACCAGGATAATCGCGGAAGAACACGGCATCCCGGTTCTTCAGCCTCCGGGAATAAGAACCGAAGGGTTCTTGCGAGAGCTTGCTTCGCTGGGCCCGGACCTCATATGTGTCGCGGCCTACGGAAAGATTCTCCCCAAGGCCGTGCTCGAACTCCCGCAGTATGGCTGCATTAACGTCCACGCCTCCCTGCTCCCCAAATACAGGGGAGCCGCGCCCATAAATTGGGCCATCGCGCGCGGAGAGACGGTCACGGGCGTTACCATCATGCGGATGGACGAGGGGATGGATACGGGGGACATACTGCTTACGCGGGAGACCCCGATCGAGTACGACGACACCGGGGAGACCCTGACCGAAAAGCTGTCGCTCGCCGGGGCGGAGCTCCTCTTACGGGCGATCGCCGGGCTCAAGAAAGGACATCTCGTACCCGTCAAGCAGGATAATGCGCTCGCGACGTATGCGCCGATGCTGAAGAAAGAGGACGGCAGGATAGACTGGAATAATACGGCGGGCGGCATAAGAAACCTGATAAGGGGGATGCTCCCCTGGCCGGGGGCGTTTACATTTTCCGGCGGTAAGCTGCTTAAGCTCTATAAAGCGGCGGTGTCGGAGGGGGAGGGGAAACCCGGCGAGGTGCTGGCTGCCGGGCAGGGAATTCTACGGGTCATGACGGGGGAAGGAGCGCTCGATATTCTGGAGCTTCAGACGGAGGGGGGAAAGAGGCTCGACACAAAGACGTTTCTTTCGGGAAGGAAGATAGAGCCGGGCGCCGTGCTCGGTTAGAAATGCCGCGCCGCCCTCCGTTTAGACCCATCCGTATAACGTTTTTGCCAAAAAAGGCCGCTATGGTAGTATATGAACCCTTATGTTGCAGGTGCTAACAGGTTCTCACAAGGGCAGGAAACTCAAGGTCCCGAAGGGTCAAAAGATACGCCCTACGACGAGCAGGGTGAAGAAATCGATGTTCGACAGGCTCGGGGACATTTCGGGTCTCAGGGTGCTGGATATATTCGCGGGCACGGGAGGTCTGGGGATCGAGTCTCTCAGCCGCGGGTCCTCTCACGTGACTTTTATCGAGAAAGACCCTTCCGTCTTCAAGATACTCATTCAGAATTTAACTGATTGCGGATTTATCGACCGCGCGGATCTGATGTGCGCCGGTTATGACCATGCGCTTAAGGTCCTGAGCAACAACGGCGAGACGTTCGATATCATTTTTATAGACCCTCCCTACAAGCTCTACGAGGTTCTCAAGGTAGGGGATTTCATACAGAGCGCCGCCCCCGTGCTCGGGGATAAAGGGCTCGTGGTTATTGAGCACGACCACAAGATAAACGACGCGCCTCCGGGTTTCGCGAGGTTTACAAAACCGTTCGGCGGCACACATCTCAGTTTTTTCAGAAGGAGCGATGAATGTGTAAAGTAGCCATATATCCGGGATCGTTCGACCCCTTCACAAAGGGCCATCAGAATATTATTGAGCGGGGCGTGAAGGTGTTCGGTCAGATCGTCGTGGCGGTCGCGCATAACACTTCGAAGAAAACGATATTTACGCTCGAGGAAAGGGTCGAGCTGCTGAATGAGATATTCCGCGGCCGTGAGGACGTAAGGATCGATTATTTCGGGGGTCTGCTGGTGGATTATGCGAAGAAAATGGGGACGAACATCGTGCTCAGGGGAATGAGGACCGTATCTGACTTCGAGTACGAGCTCCAGATGGCCCTCGCTAATAAGACGCTCAGTGCCGAGCTGGAGACCGTATTTATGGTGACCGACAGCGAGTTCTCGCATATAAGCTCGTCCGTGATCAGGGAAGTCGTATCCCTGGGCGGGTCAGCCGTGAAAATGGTCCCGCAGATTGTCGAAATCAAGCTTAAGGAAAAACTATTACAGGTCGGGAGGGATTAAATCAGATGAAACTCTCTGCGCGCGCGAAAAAGTTGCAGCCTTCGGCGACTCTCGCAATTACTGCAAAGGAGAAGGCGCTCAAATCTCAAGGCGTGGACGTTATAGGGTTCGGAGCCGGCGAGCCCGATTTCGACAGTCCGGAGAATGTGAAGGAAGAAGCGGTTAAGGCCATCAGATCCGGTTTTACGAAGTATACGGCCGTGGGCGGCATTGACGAGCTCAAGGAAGCGATAATCAACAGGATGAAGCTTGACTACGGGCTCGAGTATCAGAAGTCCGAAATAATAGTCTCAAACGGCGCCAAACATACCCTCTATAACCTTACCCAGGCCCTTTTCGAGGAAGGGGACGAGGTGATAATACCGTCACCATACTGGGTGTCTTATCCGGAGCAGATTACGCTCGCTGGGGCTGTTCCCGTCATTCTCGAAACGAAGGAGGATGAGGGTTTCAAGATAGACCCCGCCGAGCTCGGGAAGCTGATAACCCCCAGGACGAGGGCGCTCATTCTTAATTACCCTTCAAACCCCACAGGGGCTACCTATAACGAAGTGGAGCTCAGACGGATTGTGGACGTGGCGATGGAAGCGGGGCTTATAATCATCTCGGACGAAATATACGACAAGATCATATATGACGGCGTGAAGCACACGCCCGTAGCTGCTCTGGGAGAGGACGTAAAAAAAGCGACTATTCTCGTCAACGGGGTTTCAAAGACGTATTCGATGACCGGGTGGAGGATAGGCTATGCCGCAGGCGACAAGGATGTAATAAACGCGATGGGCAAGCTCCAGGGACAGTCCACTTCGAACCCGACATCCATCTCGCAGTGGGCGGCCCTCGAAGCATACAGGGGTCCCCACGACATCATTGAGGAGAGGACGCGGGAGTTTGAAAAGAGGAAGAACTATATAGTCGAGAGGCTGAATTCTATTCCGGGGATAAAATGTTTCAGCCCCCAGGGCGCCTTCTACGCTTTCCCCAATATATCAGGATTTTTCGGCAAGCGATATAACGGAAAAGCGATCAACAGCTCGATGGATTTCACTGAATTCCTGCTCGACGAAGCGAAGGTCGCCGTAGTCCCGGGTGATTCGTTCGGATCGGACAACCACGTGAGGATATCTTTCGCGACGTCCATGGAAAATATAATTAAGGGAATGGACAGGATCGAGGAAGCGGTCAAAAAGCTGAGCTGACGCCGGGGTTCCCCCCTGCGGTTCCGGATATCACCCATAAACGCGGCTTTATAATGTGCATATAATATATGCGGAGGGCCCGCTCGGTCTAAGGCTGACTCGCGCGGCTTCCGGACATGCGAAAAATCAAAATCGGTATATCCGTTTCACTCACCGGGATCTATTCCGTCCAGGGCAGGGAGAGCTTTGGGGGTACGAGCCTCTGGGTCGCGGACGTAAATAAAGAAGGGGGAATCTTCGTAAAGGAATACGGGAGAAAGCTCCCGGTCGATCTCGTTTGCCTGGACGACGGGAGCTCTGTCCGGACATGCCGGTCGAATACGGAGCGGCTGGTCTCGAAAGAGAATGTCGATATTGTTTTCGGCCCTTATTCGAGCTCCCTTACGCTCGCTTCGGCCGAAATTGCCGAGGTGCACGATGTAACTCTCTGGAACCACGGGGGGGCTACCGACGAAATCGAGGAAAGGGGATTTAACTGCCTGGTGAGCGCCATTACTCCCGCGAGCAGGTACTCGGAAGGCATCATCACGCTCCTCAGGAAACAGGACCCGGGGGCCGGGCGGATAGCGGTATTCAGCGCCCTCGACAGCGGTTTCTCTAAAAACATCGCCCGAGGAGCGAGGACATTCGCGGGGGAGAACGGATTCGCCATAAAGGAATTTAACTTCCGGTCCGGACATGAGGATTTCTCGGGGCTTCTGGAGGAAGCCCTGGATTTTTTGCCGGACATGATTCTGGGAGCGGGGCGAGCCCACGACGATCTCGCGCTTGCGGGGCAAATAATAAAAACGGGAACGAGGGTAAAAGCGGTCGCCCTTGTCGCCGCTTCTATAAATCTGTTTAAGGATACGTTTCGGAGCGACGCGGATGGATTCCTCTCCTGCAGTCAGTGGGAGAGCGGAATTAAAATAACGCCCGACCTCGGACCGTCGCCGGAGGATTTCGTCGGCAGGTTTAAGTCGGCATACGGGAAGGATCCGGATTACGTGGCGGCTCAGGGTTACAATATCGGCTTGATCGTGCAAAAATGCATCGAGGAAGCGGGGACCATCGACGATAAGGTCTTAAGAGAGAAAGGACGGCGCGCTGAATTCAAAACTTTTTACGGGATTTTCAGGACGGATCATATGGGCTCTCAGACTGGGCATGAAATGGTCGTCGTTCAATGGCAAGGCGGTAGAAAGATGATCGTCCATCCCGGGCATCTTTCAGAAGCAGTATTTACGTATCCGATGACGCCCGCCTATTGAGAGGCTCCTCAAGAGCGATTGCATCGCTTTTAAAACCAATAAATTCTTACTTTCAGAACACCCTAATTATCTCCACGCGGCTCCCCGGGGTGAGTAATGAAAAAAAGAATATTGGATAATTATGAAGTGCTGTACACTTACTCTATATGAACGAGATGCACGAGAAAATAGAAGCCGCGAGGGAGATCATAGAGAATTGTTCCTCGCTCACGGTACTGACCGGCGCCGGTATTTCGGCTGAGAGCGGAGTTCCGACTTTCAGGGGCAAGGACGGGCTCTGGCGGAATTTCCGGTCGGAGGACCTGGCGACCGCGGAAGCGTTCTGGGACGACCCGAAGCTCGTGTGGGAATGGTATGACTGGAGAAGGAATGCGATAAAGGACGCGAAGCCGAATCCCGGGCATTTCGCTCTCGCGGAGCTTGAAAGCCAGAAAAAGAAGTTCACGCTGATTACGCAGAATATAGACGGTCTCCATCAGATGGCCGGCAGCAGGAATATTCTGGAGATGCACGGGAATGTATGGCAGGTAAGGTGCACGAAGTGCGGCGACATCCAGCAGAACCATAAGGTCCCTCTCGAGGAGATACCGCCCAGGTGCGGTCTTTGCAATGAGATCGGACGGCCGAACGTGGTATGGTTCGGCGAGATCATACCCATGCAGGTTATAGACAGATCGCTTAAGTCAATCGAAGAGTGCGACGTGATGCTCATCGTAGGCACCTCAGGAATCGTTGAGCCCGCGGCATCGATGGGCCTCGTGGCCAAGCAGACCGGAAAGACAGTTGTCGAGATAAACCTCGAATATACTCCCAACTCGCCGCTTTTCGATCTCACGATACTCGGTAAGTCCGGGGAGGTTCTCCCCCTTCTCTATAAACCCCGGCAAGCCTACAGTTGAAGTGATTCAATCGCTTATTCCGGGATTTGGTCCGGGATTAATGCGAGTCTGGATGCTACGATGACTGAAGCGATCATGCTCGACGGATCGGCAATTCCTTTCCATGCAATGTTAAAAGCCGTTCCGTGGTCGGGGGAAGTCCTTATTATCGGCAGACCGAGAGTCAGATTTACTCCAACGTTAAACGAGAGCATCTTGAACGGGATCAGGCCCTGGTCGTGATACATTGCAACGACGGCGTCCCATTTCCCTTTGTGGGCGTAGTAAAAGAGAGTGTCCGCCGGAAGGGGACCGGTAATGGTGATTCCCTGTTTTCTCGCCTCCGCCACCGCAGGCGCGATATGGAGGATCTCCTCGTCTCCGAATGCCCCCGACTCACCGGCGTGGGGGTTCAGGCCGCAGACGACCAGCTTCGGATCCTTTATCTTGAACTGGTTCACGAGCGCCCGGTGCGTGATATTTATTACCGAAAGCACCTTTTCTTTCGTTATAAGCTTCGGCACCTCTCTCAGCGCGGTGTGAATTGTGACGAGTACGACTCTGAAACTTCCCCCTTCGAACATCATCACGACCTCGTCGGCGCCCGTGAGATCTTTAAGCATTTCCGTATGCCCCGGGTATTTTGACCCTGCCAGGTGGGTGGATTCTTTACTGATGGGAGCGGTGACTACCGCATCGATGCTGCCCGACATCGCCGCTTTAACAGCCTCGCGAATGTAAGAAAGACTGGCTTCTCCCGCTTTCCTGTCCACTCTGGCGGGCTTGAGGTCGGCGATCCCGAATTCCGACGTATCGACAACCTTGAAGTCCAATCTCGACCCCGTCAGGTTCGCCGCAGATTCCAGAACTTCGGAGCTCCCGAACACCACGGGAGAGCATACATCCGTCACCTCTCTTGAGTTAAGGGCTTTTACTACGATCTCCGGGCTTATGCCGTTCGGGTCGCCCATCGATATTCCTATCCTAGGTTTCGCGCTCATAACGGGTATCTCATGAATGAAGATTTACGATCGATGTCGTCCCTAGACTCGCGCCTGATAATCATCGCCCTAGCCTAAATAACCTTTCAGCATTGTCTGTCGTCATCCCGGCTATCTCCTCAAACGACACGCCTCTTATTCCGGCTATCATCTCGGCGATATATTTCACGTAGGCGGGCTCGTTTGCTTTCCCTCTCAGCGGCACCGGGGCCAGGTAAGGCGAATCCGTTTCGACCAGCAGCCTGTCTCCGGGGATTTTTTTCGCCGCGTCGCGGATATCCTCCGATTTCTTAAATGTTGCGATTCCTGAAAAGGAAATGTAGAACCCCAGGTCGAGATACATTCTGGCGGTCTCGTAATCCCCTGTAAAGCAGTGGATAACTCCGGTCCTGTCGGACACTTTCTCGGACTTGAGAATGTCTATGAGATCGTGGTCGGCGTCCCGTACATGGATTACGATCGGGAGGCCGAGGCGAGACGCGATACCGATTTGCTCTGTAAATGAATTTATCTGCGCGTTTTTATCGGAGTTCATGTAGTGATAGTCGAGGCCGGTCTCGCCGACTGCTACCACTTTTCCGGTCCGGGCGAGCCTCTCTATTTCGGATAGAGATCTTACGTCGGCGGTCCTGGCGGCGTGCGGGTGTATGCCAGCGGCTGCGAAGACGCTATTATTATTTTCCGCAATTGAAATTGTGCTCAGCGAGGATTCCAGGTCCGAGGATATCGCTATTATCTTCTCTATCCCTTCTGCCCCTGCCCTTGCGAGAGCGCCGGGCAGATCATCGAGGGAATCCAGGTGTGCATGAGTATCTATGAGCATTACTTCTTTGTCTTGTCCTTTATAAGCGATAGACTATTAACCAGAGAATCCGGTTTGCCCCTCAATGTCATCTGTCCGCCCTTCTCCTTGAGAAGGTCGGTCAGCTCGCTCAGGAACTGATTCACGTCCTTAAACGACCGGTAAACGGAAGCGAACCTCACATACGCCACCTCGTCAATCTCGTACAGCTTGTTGATCACCCTCTCCCCAATTTCGCTGCTATCCACTTCCCTGTCCCCTCTTTCCTGGAACTCCCGTTCCAGATCGGAGACGAAGTTCTCTATGACCTCCATGCTGATGGGTCTTTTCTCGCATGCCTTGATCATTCCCGCGATTATTTTATTGCGGTCGAAGGGCTCCCTGACTCCGCCCTTCTTGATGACCAGGAGCTCGACTTCCTCCACTCTCTCATATGTCGTGAAACGGCTTTTACAGCTGAGGCATTCCCTCCGTCTCCTGATGGAAGTATCTTCCTTGGCGAGACGTGAATCTATTACCTTACTCTCAAGGCTGGAGCAGAATGGACATTTCATCTAAATTAGTCTGTGTCTGTAGATCGGGAATTGGCTGCAAAGTTCCCGGACGTCGTTCTTTATCCTCGAAAGGACCTTCTCGCTTCCCGGGTTGTTTAAAGCCTCTTTGATGAAATTAGCGATCATCTCGATTTCTTTTTCCTTCATGCCTCTCGTGGTGACTGCGGGGGTTCCTATCCTTATTCCACTCGTTACTGCGGGCGGCCGCGGGTCAAACGGAATAGCGTTCTTATTGACTGTGATACCGGCCTGCTCCAGCGTCTCCTCGGCTATTTTTCCGGTGAGCTCGGTCTCTCTCAAGTCCACAAGCACCAGGTGGGTGTCAGTGCCTCCGGAGACCAGTTTGAGCCCCATTTTAGTCAGGCACTCCCCTAATTTTCTGGAATTCTTCACGATCTGTTTTTGATATTCCTTGAAGCCGGGTTCGAGAGCTTCTTTAAATGCAACCGCCTTTGCGGCGATTACGTGCATGAGAGGGCCCCCTTGAGTGCCGGGGAACACCCTGCTGTTGACCTGCTTTTCCTGGCTTTCCTTCATCATTACCATTCCGCCCCTCGGTCCCCTGAGGGTCTTATGTGTCGTAGTAGTTACGAAATCGCAGTGGGGGATCGGGTTCGAATAGAGTCCGGCCACGACCAAGCCCGCCGGGTGAGCGATGTCGGCCATGAGTAGGGATCCCGCTTCGTCCGCTATTTCCCTGAACCTGGCAAAGTCTATATCCCTCGGATATGCGCTCCAGCCGGCGACTATGAGTTTCGGCTTGTGCTCGAGGGCAAGCCTTCTTACCTCGTCGAAATCGATGAGGTTCGTATCCTCGGTAACCCCGTAGGGGATGACGTTGTACAGACGCCCGGAGAAGTTTACCGGGCTCCCGTGGGTCAGATGACCGCCGTGAGCGAGGTTCATTCCCAGTATGGTGTCGCCCGGCTCGAGGCAGGCGAAATAGACGGACATATTTGCCTGAGCGCCCGAGTGGGGCTGCACGTTCACCGCATCGCAGCCGAAAAGCGCCTTTGCCCGGTCCCTTGCCAGGTTCTCGGCGATGTCCACGAACTCGCACCCGCCGTAGTACCTCTTTCCGGGAAGACCTTCCGCGTACTTGTTCGTCAGCACCGAGCCCAGGGCTTCCAGAACCGCTTCGCTCACGTAGTTTTCCGAAGCGATGAGCTCCAGTTTGTACTCCTGGCGCTCGACTTCGGCCTTGATCGCGCGGTAAATTTCGGGATCGACAATTTCGAGCTTCGACATCTGATACCTACCCCCTTAATTCAAGTAAAGCCTATCCAAGATTGGACGAATTATCAAGCAGGGCGCCGTTCCTTAATGCGGGCGGCGGACTCGATAGCGGGCAATCGGAATGGAGCATTACCGGAAGCGCCTGGCAGCCGATAATAACATATGTTATTGATTAACACGCGGGACGCGAGACTAGCGGATTGCATGTATTTGAGTATGTTATTACAATAAAGTTAGGCGTTCGGCGATTCAGAAAAAATTTATGTATATGAATCAAGGCCGGGCAGCCGCGGTTGTTTCCTTCGCCGGATTCGGCCTCATTGGATTTTTACTATGAAGAGCAAATTGAAACAAAATATTGTGCCGGAGCTTGATCTAAAACAGGCAGCGCTCGATCTTATAGGTCCTGTCGGTACATTCCTTGACGACGGGTGTTCCCCCGCCCCCGGTATGAACGAGGTTTTGAGCAACGGGGATTTCTTTTTCGGCCTTTTGGAGAATGCGCCCGATGTTTTTTTCAGTCTCACACCGGAAGGCGTTATTACCTATATCAATCCCGCGTTCGAGACGCTGACGGGCTGGAAGCGCAACTTGTGGATAGGCAGACCGTTTTCTGATCTGCTCGCTAACGATACGGGACATAACTCAGCGCGCAATTACCTCGAATTTGAGAATGGGGGGCAGAGAGGGGTTTTTGAAGCTGATATCCTTTTAAGCGGAGGCGGTTCCGTAAGCGCCGAGGTGTCGGTTTCGTCCGGCGCGAAGGGGGGTAATGTCACGGGTATCATCGGCTCACTCAGGGACAACACCGGAAGGAAGCTCTCCGACGAGGCGCACGCGCTCCAGGAGAAACGGATCAGGTCCCTCTATGAGATCTCGGCTGAACCCGGCGTAGGGATCGAAACGCAGCTCGTCGAGACACTCAAGACGGGCGCCGACATGCTATGTATGGAAGTTGCGGGAGTCGGCCGGATCGCCGGCAAGTATTGCACGGTCCTATATTGCTACGATGAGATGGGGAGAGTGACTCAGGGCCTCGAATGTGAGCTTTCGAAGACTTACTGCAAAATTACACTCGCAAACGACGACGTTCTTGCCATTGACCACGTGGGAGAATCCGAGTATCGGAATGAAGAGTTCTATAAAGACTTCGGCTTCGAGTCCTATATCGGCGTACCTTTACGGATTAACGGAATGGTATTCGGGACGCTTAATTTTGCAAGTCCACATCCGCGGAAGGAGCCTTTTACAACGGCGGACAAGGATTTTATAAGGCTCATGGGACGCTGGATCGGCACGATGATAGAGCGCAAAAGAGCGGAGGACATGCTGAAGGAAAAAGAGGAGTTGTACCGCACGCTCGTCGAGAACGCGCATGACCTCATTCTCGAGATATTGTACGACGGGCGCATAATGTACGCCAGCTCCAACCATAAAGAGATATTGGGATATGAACCCGAGGAGCTTTTCGGGAAAAATGCGTTCGAATTTATGCACCCGGATGACCGCTCTGCCGTGATGTCTGCATTCGTACAGGGGTTCAGCTCCGGGTCCGCCGGGAGAGCCGTTTACAGGTACAGGCATAAAAACGGGGATTGGCGCTGGTTCGAAGCCACCGGCAAACCGTTCAGGACGTCGACGGGGGAGATCAGGGCGATAGTCGATACACGCGATATCACGGAGCGTAAAAAGTCCGACGAACAGATACAGGAATCGCTCATGCGGAAGGAGTCCCTGCTGAGGGAGATACACCACAGGGTAAAGAACAACCTCCAGGTCATATCGAGCCTGTTGAGCCTCCAGTCCGATTACGCGAAGGACGAGGAATCACTAGCCCTTTTCTATGAGAGTCAGAGCAGGATATCCACAATAGCTCTGATCCACGAGAAGCTCTACCAGTCGAGGAACATCGACGAGATAAAAATGCTCGACTATATAACGGACCTGACCAGAAACCTGCTCAGGGTCTATAAGGATTTCGGGGAGAATATGCAAGTTCAAATAAATGCGTACGATATCTCGATTGATGTCGATCAGGCGATTCCCTGCGGGCTGATAATCAACGAGCTTTTCTCGAATTGCCTCAAGCACGCCTTCAATTATCCGGACGGCGATAATCCGGCCAAGAGGGCCAGGAACAAAGTGTCGGTGGAAATATATTCGGATTCGGACGGGATTCTTACCCTCTCGGTAAGGGACAACGGAGTCGGATTTCCCGTTAATATGGACATCCGGAATACGAATACCCTCGGTCTTCAGCTAGTCTGCACACTCGCGGATCAGCTCAAGGGGACGGTGGAGCTCCGGAACGAAAACGGGACTATGTTCAATATCGTTTTCCCGATATCGACGAAGAAAACCGGAGCACGCGATTAGGGGCGGCAGAATCAGGTGTTAATCAGAACGTCGAAGCCCCCGAGATTAACTTTAGCGGCAAGCCCGTTCTTCCAGCAGATGTCCCTTGCGTGTCCCTCCAGCTCTTTTGGCACCATGAGGGTAAATTTCACGCCTAGCTCCGAGAGCTCCTTCCATTTGGGGACTCTTTCGATATTTATCGACTCCCTTGTTTCCACTTCGACTATTTGAACGACCTGCCCGTAATTTACTATGATTATGTCCGGGTATTTACCCTTGTAATCGAAATTCGTCTCTCTGCCCGGATTTATGCGTATCTCGCTGTATAGCCTCGAATATTTCTCATGCACCTTCCTTATCACCCAGTCGTGCAGGAACTGCTCATCCGTTGATCTTGCCATATCTTTCTCCCCACATGAGCTTGGTCTTGAGGATGGTGAAATAATCCCTGAAAGGTGATTTTATCAGCTTTACGACCGTATCGGACTCTATAACCTCTATTATGTCGCCGGTCTTGAGCCTGATTCCGATCTGGCCGTCGAGCGTAAGGTAGGTATCGGGCTCCTGCGTGGTGATTTTTATTTCGACCTTCATTTCGCTTGCTACTACGAGCGGTCTGTTTGTGAGTGTATGAGGACAAATAGGCGTTATGATCGTTACGGGAAGCGCGGGGTGGACTATGGGTCCTCCCGCCGAGAGGGAATAGGCGGTCGAGCCCGTGGGGGTCGAGAGGATTATCCCGTCCGCCTTGTACGTCGTGACGTGTGAGCCTTCTATGTAGATTTCGAGATCGATAATCCTGGCGACGGCCTCTTTGTTTATAACCACATCGTTCAGGACTTCGTAGTTCCTTGCTCTGGTTTTTCCTCTCCTTAATGTAGTACGGAGCATCCTTCGGTTCTCTATTTCATAATCGCCGCTCAATATCCTCTCCATCATCGGATAAATTTCGTCGACTGTTATCTCGGTAAGAAACCCGAGTCCTCCGAGGTTTATTCCCAAAATAGGAGTCCCGTGCCTGCAGGCGAGCCTGGCCACGCCCAGGAACGAGCCGTCGCCTCCGAAAACCAGGATTACATCCACGAGATCGGGTAATTCGGCGGCGGGGACAGAATTTTTATGGCGGATTTTCTCTCCGAGCTCTCTTTCGAGAATGACCTCGACCCCCCTGTTTTTAAACCATTTGCCGAGGTCTTTCGCGATCTCGCAGGTCTTGTTGATATTCGTTTTCCCGATTATTCCGATTCTCAAAATACCGCCCCTCCCGACAGGGATGAAGACTAGTTTTCAGGTGCCGCTGTTGTCGAATGATAAATATACCACCCCGCGGAGGGAAACATAGGATTACGGGGTGTGAGCCGGGAGGCCTTGGCGCTCTTTTCGGTTTTAGAGCGGCTTTTCCCCGGCCTGCATCAGGAGGTAGGATTTTATGAACTCGCTCAGGTCTCCGTCCAGAACCGGCTCGACGTTCCCCGTTTCGTATCCGGTCCTATGGTCCTTAATCATCCTGTACGGATGGAGGACGTAGGAGCGTATCTGGCTCCCCCAGCCGATCTCCTTCTTTGTAGAGTGCATCTCGTCGATCTTTTCTCTCTGTTTTTCTTTCTCAAGCTCGTACATCCTCGCCTTCAATATCTTCATGGCTGTCGCGCGGTTCTGGTGCTGGGATCGCTCGTTCTGACAACTCACGACTATACCCGTCGGAAAGTGGGTTATCCTTATAGCCGAATCGGTTTTGTTTACGTGCTGCCCGCCGGCTCCGCTCGCCCGGTAGGTATCCACCCTCAAATCTTTCTCTTCTATCTCGACCACGATGCTGTCATCGATTTCCGGAGACACGAATACCGACGCGAACGACGTATGCCTCCTTTTATTAGCATCGAACGGGGATATCCTGACGAGTCTGTGAACGCCGCTCTCGCCCTTGAGGTAACCGAACGCGTAATCCCCCTTTACGAGGAACGTAGCGCTCTTCATTCCCGCTTCGTCCCCTTCCTGATACTCGACCATTTCGGTAGTGTATTTGTTAAGCTCGGCGTATCTCAGATACATTCGGAGGAGCATCTCCGCCCAGTCCTGGGCTTCCGTACCCCCCGCTCCGGCGTTGATCGAAACGATTGCGTTCCTCTCGTCGTCGGGCTCGCCGAGTATCCTCTTGAATTCCAGCGTTTCTACCTGGTTCTCGATCTCGGACAGCTTCTCCCTGGCCTCCCTTGCCGCCTCCTCGTCTTCCGCTTCGAGAGAAAGCTCCTCCAGGATTTCAGCGTCCTCGAGGTCGCGGGTGAGCCTGGTCAGGCTGTCGAGCGCGCTTTTAATACGCGCCTGCTCCCTCAAAATTTCCTGCGCCTTTTCGGCGTTATTCCAGAAGCCTTCCTTCCCCGTGATCTCTTCGAGCTCTTTCAGGCGCGAATTCTTTCCGGGAAGGTCAAAGAAAGTCCCCAAGGACTAGGAGTCTCTTTCTAAGTTCCTGTATTTGCTCTTTATTTTCTCCGAACATTTCGCGCTCCCTTTTTCTTTATTTTAATAATATAAGGTTTGGGTTTTCAAAAGCAAGGATAGTTGAATTATCCTGATCTTAGGGTAAATTTCTATGTTTCTAACCCGTTAGCTTCACACGATATCGTCAGTGAATGGAATGATTCGACAGTCGGGTTTCTCGAATACTGAAATAAAATCACTACAGAGGAGAATTACAAAGTGAAAAACTACATATTTACACCCGGGCCGGTAGCCGTGCCAAGCGAAGTTCTCATTGAGATGGCGAAGCCCATCATGCACCACAGGACTAAGGAATTCGAGGCCATATTCGCCGAAGTCAGGGAAGGGCTCAAATACATATACGATACCAAACAGGAAGTATTTATACTCGCGGCTTCGGGAACGGGCGCAATGGAGGGGGCCGTGGTCAATACGCTCTCCAGGGGCGACAGGGTGCTCGTCGTCAACGGCGGGAAATTCGGCGAAAGGTGGGGAAAGATATGCCGCGCTTTCGGGCTTGAGACCGAAGAGCTTATGGTGGAGTGGGGCCGTTCGGTCGATCCCGCGGAAATCGAGAAAGCCCTCGCGGAAGACCCTTCCATACGGGCCGTTTTGGTACAGGCGAGCGAGACCTCTACAGGCGCCATGCATCCGATAAAGGAAATCGCCGACATCACCAGGCATAGAGACGACGTAATCCTTATTGTGGACGGCATAACGGGAGTGGGCGTTTTCCCGCTGCCTTTCGACGAGATCGGTATAGACGTGATGGTAGGCGGCTCCCAGAAGGCTTTCATGCTGCCCCCGGGGCTGTCCTTCGCCGCTATGAGTGAAAAGGCCTGGAAGTTCAATAAGACTTCGGACCTCCCGAAATACTATTTCGATTTTAAAGCCGCTCAGAAAAACGCGGAGAAAAATACGACCCCCTATACCCCGGCCGTCACGCTGATTATCGGACTCGCCGCCGTGCTGAGGAGATTTAAAGAAGAGGGAAGGGAGAGCATGTTCAAACGTCATGCCAAGCTCTCTCTCGCCATGAGGGAAGGAATGAAGGCGATAGGGCTTGATATATATGTGAAAGACGTTCCGAGCCCCGCGCTCACTACGGTGATAGCTCCCCCTGAAATAGGCTCCTCGAAGGTCATCAAGGCGCTCAGCAGCGAATTCGGCATAACAGTCGCCGACGGGCAGGACCAGGCCAAGGGAGTAATATTCCGCGTGTCGCACATCGGCGATTTGGACAGAACGGATACATTGTTCTTCATATCGGCGATAGAGAGCGTGCTCCACAAGCTCGGCTACAAGTTCAACTACGGAGCCGGGACGAAAAAGGCGTCCGAAATTCTATTCGGAGATAAATAAAAGAAGCGTTCCAGGGAACGGTTGAGTTTCCGAAGCGCCGGACCGCGGTTGAGAAAAATAAGGTTCATTCACTTATCCGATATACATATCGGACTTCTGACGCACGGCAGGCTGAACCCGTCGACGGGATACAACACGAGATTCGAAGACATACTGAAGTGTCTCGATCACGTATTGGAAACCGCGTCGAACGAATCCGTCGACCTCATACTCATCGCGGGAGATGTGTTCCACAGAGAAAACCCGCTTCCCGCGGAAGAAATAGAATTCGCCCGCAGAATCGGAAAAGCGGCCGGTAGAGACGGGGCCCGGGTTGTCATAGTGCTCGGGAACCATGACTACTCGGCTTCAGGCACAGGCGCTTCCGCCGTGGAAATCTTCCCTGCCCTCGCTATCGAGGGCGTGACCATAGCCAGAAAACCCGAGTTGATTCATGTAAGCACGAATAGCGGAACGGTCCAGGTCGCATGCCTGCCGTGGGCGGGAAGGGGCGCTCTTCTCGCGAAAGAAGAATACAGGTCGCTATCCCCTCAGGAGCTCCAGGCGGAGATAGAAAGGAGACTGGGGGATATAATCCGCGGACTCGCAAAAAAGATCGACAGGAGAGACCCCGCGGTATTGCTCGGGCACGTGGCGGCAAGGGGGGCGAAACTATCCGGTACCGAACTCGACACGCTATCGACTTCCGATCCCGTGGTCCCGGTAGCGGTGCTCGGCGACAGCGCGTTTAATTATGTCGCGCTCGGTCACATCCACCGGTTTCAGGACCTGAACGAAGGGGACGTCCCCCCGGTGGTCTATTCGGGCAGTATCGAGAGGATCGACTTCACGGAGGAGAAGGAGCGAAAGGGATTTGTCCTGGGCGAGCTTGTAGAGACGCCCGGAGGCTGGACCTGCGTCTTTGAATTCAGGGAGACCCCGGCGAGGAAATTTATCACAATTGATCTGGGAGAAGTGGGTGCGGACCGCGGCAAAGACCCGGGTCTCGACAGGTTCTCCCGAATAGACGTAAACGGAGCCGTAGTGAGGGTAAGATACGAGGTCGGGAGTCCCGGGGAGGAAGTGGACGAACGCGGGATCAGGGCCGCGTTCGAGGGCGCTCAGACGCTAAAGATAGAGAGAATCTTCTCCAAGCCCGGGAAAACAATGAGACAGACCGAGCTCACAAAGACCATGAGCGTGCTCGAAGCGCTCGAGAAGTATGTGCAATCCAAACCCGAGCTCAAGAAGGTAGGCGATGATATGAAGTCATATGCCGAGAAGCTCATCCGTGAGGGTGAGTGACCGCCCCGTTCTCTTTCCCGCCCTGAGAGTCTTCGTAACAGGTGTTGTTCGCGGAGCAGCACTCCTTAGTCTCCAGCTGAAGCGTAACGTGGCTGATGCGGAATTTGCCGTACAGCTGATCCCGTATATCGCTGATCAGGCTTTCGCTTCTGTGCATGTCGTCGACGACGAGGTGCGCGCTTAACGCTTCGAATCCCTGAGTGAGCGTCCATGCGTGCAGGTCGTGTACGCCGAGGACTCCCTCGTGTGAGCGGATCGAGCTCTGTACGGATTCGAGGTCGATGCCCCGAGGCGTGCCTTCGAGGAGAATATGCACCGACTCCTTTATGATGACCCATGCGCTTCTCAATATCAGGACGGAGACCAGGATGCTTATGATGCTGTCGGCATAATACCATCCGGTGAAAAGCATCACCACGCCCGCGACCACGGCTCCTGCCGAGCCTAGCGTATCGCTTATCACATGGTAGAGAGCGCTTTTTATGTTCAGGTTCGTGCTCTGATATCTGGACAACATATAGGCCGAGCCTATGTTGAGTATCAGACCCGTCACTGCCACGGCGGTCATTTCAAGGCTCTTTATCTCCTGAGGGGTCTTGATCCTTTCGTAGGCCTCCATGATAATGCCCGCCGAGATTACGAACAGAAGGATTCCGTTTATGAACGCGGCGAGAATCTCCGTCCTGTAGAACCCGAAGGTTTTGTCGACGGTCGGCGGTTTAACGGAGAACCAGAGGGCGAAGTAAGCGATCGACAGCGCGAACACGTCCGTGAGCATGTGCGCCGCGTCCGATAGGAGGGCGAGACTTCCGGTGTAGAATCCGGAAGCGGCTTCCAGTATCATGAAGCTCGCCGTGATTATAAGCACTATAATCAGCGCCTTTTTTTCCTTGGCGTTTCTTATCTCGTGAGTATGGTCGTGCTGCTCCATCGGAATTAAAAGTACATAGCCTCCTGCCGGGAGTCAAAATGCAGGCCGTCCGGGCGGGTTTTAGACGAAGGCGCGCTTTATGCGGTCCCTTTAAAATGTTTTTCTCGCAGCGGGTCGCTGTCGGTTTCGGATATCAGGTAGCCGACCTGATACTGATCGCCAGGGTTAAAGTAGAGTCTTGTGCCCTCCGGAGTCACAAAGTATAGACCCTCTTTTCTGGTATTGTCCGGGAGGTCCACTTCATAGACGGGAAATCCGACCGTCCCGGATCCTATATTAACGGGCTTTCTGTCGTCTCTCAGTTTCCTGACGCTATCCGCGATCTTCCAGACCCCGGGAAAAATCTGACCTTTAACTGTTAATTTCATTTTCGACCCCTATTGAATTGCGCCTGTCGTCAGGCTTCCGTTCTAAGCTGCTGAAATTTGCACTCCTGATATCATTCCCACACAGGTGATAATCATGTCGAGCCTCTTCTCCCGCTCATAAATATAACGTTCTTTCAGCTTTTTTCCGCACTCGCCGCACTCTTTCACACCGCTTTCCGCCTTCCACGTTCCGCACTCCTCGCAATATTGACCCTTTTCTTCATACCAGGCGAGGTGTGAATAAATGAGCTCGTTCAGGCCCCTCTTGCCGAGCGATCCCGCCCATTCCGACAGGTCCCTGACCATGCCGGTCCTGAACTTCTCGGGGACTTCCCCGAAGTCTCCCGAATATATCTCGTTTTCGTTTACGAATATTTTGCAGTAAAAAGAAGGAGCGTCTTCCATATTCCGTCGCGCTTTATTATCTGCTCATCGCCTCGGCCCCAAGAACCCTGGAGACCGCGTTTTGAATCTGGTCGACCGAGAACGGTTTCTTAATTATATTGTACGAGCCCTCGTCCGAAAGCTCGTCCGGGAGCTGCTCTTCCGGTCTCGAGCTTATTATTACCACCGTGGAGTTGGGATCGATAACTTTTATTTCTCTCAGAAGTTCGAGACCGCTTTTATTAGGCATGGAGAAATCGAGGAACGTGATGTCGAAATGATTCCTCTTTATGAGCTCGATCGCCTGGTCGCCGCTTTCAGCCGTCATAACATTGTGTCCGGTGCTGGAAAGGCAATCACTTACGATATCTCTGATGAATTCTTCGTCATCGACTATCAAGACATTCCCTTTTCGCCTCATTTCGATTACTTTGGCGTTCTGTACTTTCTGAGCGGGCTCGATCTCGGGAGTTTTGGCAATGGCCTGAATGTTCGGCAGGTGAATCGTGAACGTCGTGCCTTTATTGACCTCGCTCGATACTTCGATGCGCCCGCCGTGTCTTTCTATGATCGCGTATATTACCGACAGACCGAGACCCGTGCCGGATTTTGTGCCCTCGCTCAGTTTTGTCGTGAAAAAGGGTTCGAATATCCTGGGCAGGTTCTCCGGTGATACGCCAATGCCCGTATCGGAGAAATCGATTCTCACATAATTGCCGGAGAGCTTCGTGCTGATCGCTATCGCTCCGCCTTTAGGCATGGCGTGTTTCGAGTTGATCGCGAGGTTCAGGAACACCTGCTGTATCTCCCCCGGATTCAATCGGATGGCGGGGACCTTTTCGTAACTCCTGAGTATTCTTATACCCTCCGTTTCGAAGTTGTGCTCAACGAGTCCGAGCGCGTCGTCTATGATGCTCTCTATCTGTGCGACCTGGAATTTCTCCCCTTTTTGTCTTGAGAAGGAAAGGAGTTTGTTCACTATCTCGACCGCCCTGTCGGAGGCCTTCTCGATTACTCTCAGGTCTTTCCTGACGCTGTCCAGGTCCTGCCTCGTGAGCGCGAGGCTCGTGTAGCCTATGATGCCTGACAAGATATTATTGAATTCGTGTGCGACGCCGGCGGCCAGCTGGCCGACACCCGACATCTTCGCGGAATGTATGAGCTGCGCTTCGAGCTTCTTCTTCTCCGTTATGTCTTCCGTCGCTGCTATCACGCCGAAAATTTCTTTCGTCTCAAAATCGATCAGGGGCGACAGGCTAACTTCGAGGAACTTATTGTCGTATCTTATTTCGTGCTTCGTCGAATATGAGGGGTCGCTTAGAATGTTTGGAATAATTGTGTCAAAATTAACACCCTGAAATAAGAGACTCAGTTTTTCGCCCACGCAGCTTCTGCCGAAAATTTCCGAGGTCTTCGGGTTCGCTGATTCTATTATCAGGTCCCTGTCGGTTGTGATTATGCTCTCTATCGTACTATTCAGCGTATTCTCAAGCTGCCTGTTCCTTTCCCGGACCTTCAATTCAAGATTCGTGTTCAGCTCTTTCAAATCGCTCAGCAGGCGCGTGTTTTCGCTGTGGAGTTCGAATCTATCGGCTGCGTGGTCTATGACGCTCCTGAGTTTCCCGTAGTCGAGTGGTTTAATGAGGTAATCGAAGGCTCCGTTCTGTACTGCCTCAACCGCTGTTTCCAACGAAGCAAATCCGGTCATAAGTATTACGGGGATATTCGGGTCTTTCTTCTTTATTTCCTCAAGAAGGTCGATACCGCTTTTTACCGGCATTTTGATGTCGGACAAGACTACATTGAAATTGGACGCCCTCAGGTACTCGGTCGCTTTCTCGCAGTTATTGGCGACTACGACTTCATACCCCTCCTTGGTCAGGATGTCGGAAATGATTTTCAATATAAGGAGCTCGTCGTCAACAACCAGCACCCTCTTTTTCGTGTTCGTCATCAACCTCTCCTGAAGTAATATTATAGTTATTTGACGGAAGTTCAATCGTAAATACCGTTCCTTGCCCCTTTTCGCTCTCAACTATTATTCTTCCTTTATGCTTTTCGATGATCTTGTAGGCTATCGAAAGCCCGAGTCCCGTCCCCATATCTTTCTTTGTGAAGAACGGATCGAAGATTCTCATCATGTCTTCTTTATCTATTCCCACTCCGGAGTCTTTGAAATGTATGTAGACGTGTCCGGAGTCCCCGCTGGCGAATTCGTCCCAGCGCGTAGAAGTCTCTATTACGAAGTCTCCGCCTTTCGGCATCGCTTGTATCGCGTTTAAAATAATGTTTATGAATACCTGCCAGAGCTGGTTCGGGTCCGCCATTATGGGAGGGATGTTCTCGTCCAGGTTCTGGGTGAGGTTGATGTTGTTGTCCGAGAGCTGCTTGCGTACGAGGATAACGACGTTCTCGAGCACGCTGTTTATATTAACCCTCTCGAAATAGGGCGGCTCGGCTTTTGAGAACTTGAGCAGGCTGTCTATCAGACGGTTCGTCCTGTCGATCTCGTGTTTTATGTAGTCGAGGTACTCTCCGACGACCTCCGTATTTTCTTTGTCCATCATGTAGGTGGAGATGTAGTACCTGGCGCCTTCGATGATGTTCAGCGGGTTCCTTATCTCGTGGGCAACGCCCGCGGCAAGCTGTCCGATCGCGGACATCTTTTCAGCATGCACGAGCTGCATCTGCGCATCCTTGAGCTCCTTATTCGTTTTTTCGAGCTTCTTGGCGTAGTCCTCGACGAGCTTGAATGCGAGCGCGTTTTCTATGGCTATAGCGCTCTGGTTTGCGAGAAGCTTTAGGAGTTTCACGTCCCGTGATGTGTACGAGAGTCCGGACTTCTTTTCTCCGAGGGCTATGAAGCCGATGAGTTGTTTTTTGAAAAAAAGCGGAATGATGAGCGATGCGCCGAATCTCTCGAATTCGTTCACGAGTCTCTGGGAGTTGTGGATATACCTCTCGTCCGCTATAAGGTCTTCCTTGAATATCTCGTTTCCGTGAAAATTGAGCTGCTGTACGAGAATATTGTCCTCCGCGAGCGTCGTATCGGGAGAGCTCTGGATGACGCCCTCTTTGGAATACCGCTCATAAGCCCCCAGGTCCTGGTTGTATACGGATACGGTAACAGGGGTGGAGAACATGGTGCTTTCGACTATATCGATGATCTTATCGATGATCTTGTCGAGGCTCAGGAGGGACGTCATCGCATAGCTTACTTCCTCGACGGTTCCCCTGTAATCGTACTTCTTTCTGAAAAAGGTCAGGTCTACCAGGTCCTGTATCCGGGTTTTGAGGGGGTTTAACGCAATTACGAGAAACCCGCTCAGGATTACGAAGAATGCGGGATTCTTCCAGCCCCCGTATTTGGCGAATGCGACATTGAATCCGAGCACGGTGAGGGCGAAGATGCCGCCGACGGCTCCTGTGAGGAGTCCGTACGTGAGCGCCTTTTCAATGATAACGTCTATGTCGAAGAGCTTGTGTTTTACTATGGAGTATGCGATGGACACCGGGAATATTATCACTGGGAGAGCCATCAGATTGTACGGCATGCTAATTTTAAAGACCGTGATGCAAGCCACCACCGAAGCCGGGGCGATGAGGCCGAAAATGCAGCCGAGCAAGATTATCTGTGCGCGTTGTTTTTCAAGCGCCGACGACGGATGCATGTAGGTCACGAGCGAAGAGATGGGGAAAATCATGGTGCTCAGGACTACGTAAATCCAGCTTATGGTATTGACATATTTCCATATTTCATAGTTGTAGAAGAAGATGAATTGGAGGACGAATAGCATTGCCGAGATAAATAAAAACAGGATTGAAGTGACGGTGTGCGTCACTCCGTTTACCTGCGCATCAGAAGGAAAAATGAACATCAGATAAATGCCGAAGAGCGGACTGAAGATCCAGGAGAAGAAAGTCAGCTGGTCGAAGAAATAGATGGCCTGCGCGTCGAACGAGCCAACAAACCATATACAAATAGACACGCAGAATATGAAGAACGCTTTACTCGCCTTTATGTTCGGTTTCTTGTACAGGACGAGTACGCCGATAGCGAGGAAGACAATGCCGATTACATATCCGATTCCGAACATAACGAGCAGTTCTTTTAAACTGAACCTCTCAATAGGGATTCTTAGATCGAAAGTCCCGCTGTTTCTCGCTATCGTGTAGTCCACCTCGGTGCCTACAGGGAGATCGTCTAATATGTTGAATACATCGCCCGGTGTTGTGACCGGTATGCCATTAACTTTCTTTATCTGGTCTTTGAATCTTTTTAGTGAATCTCCGTCAACTGTCTTCGGAGAGATATCGGTTATTACGAGGTTTCTATAGAAGAAAAATCCCGGATATGGTTTATTTGTCCAGTTCAGGCCTAAAACGAAGTTTGCTATGCAAAACAACAGCAAAATAAATATAACTATGCTGAATACAGATTTCTGTATGTTCGCAGTGCCGTATTTCGGCATAGTCAGCTGTTTCTCATTCATTATCAGATCAGCCTGTAACAGGTGTTTTCGAATACATATCCCAGTATAGATCTACCTTGCCGCCCAGGTTCTCCACGATACGCCGCGAGCCCAGGTTATCTTCCAGAACCCATGTGCCGGCTACCTTTTCGTACCCGTTCCCGATCATCGCCTCGCAGACTCTGCTGAGGAGGAGGGTGCCGATTCTCCTTCCCTTAAATTCGTCCATGAGGCCCATGATCATTAACACGCCTTCCTTGATGCCTCTTAGCCGGAGGGGCAGCGTCACCAGCTTGTGGGGCTTGATCTCCCCGTTTAAGCCCCTGAATACGGAAGCGTACTGGGGGAATCCCCCTATGAAGCCTATAGCTTCGCCGGCCGATTCCGCGATTAGCCAGTATTCGGGAACTATAAGGCTCTTGAATTCATCCGCGATCTCTATGAACTCGTCGGCGTCAAACGGGACATTGCCCCAGAGCTGAGCGAGGGAATTGTTGAAAATCCTGACCACGCTCCTCACCTCGTTCTCCCAGTCGGATTTGTTCATTCGCCTTATCTTTATATCCTGCAGCGCCGATTCCCGAGAGTATTTCATTATCGCTTCCACGTTCTCGGGCGATTTAAGGTCTATAGTGTAGTGCAGGAGCTTTTTCACCGGCCCGAACCCCGCGTTTGTGAAATAGTCGTGGTAGTAGGGCTGGGTGTATACCTGGAGGAAGGACGGTATCTTCCCGTAGTTGCTCGAGAGCAGGCCGCCGCCGAAGAGACCGAATATCCCGTTCACGGGTCCTTGCAGCTCGGTACATCCGTTGCCGGTGAGGAAATCTTCCGCCTTCTTCAGCATCAGTCCCACAGCTTCCTGTTTTTCAGGGAGGGCCTCGAAAAACCCGAGGAACCCTGCGTTGGTATCGTGATAACGGTTGTAGTAATTGTCGATAAACGCACTTACGGTTCCCGCTATCTCTCCTTTTTCCTCCACAACGAACCGCTTCCCGTAGACCTTTCTGAAGTAGAAGTAGTCGTTCGAAACGAGCTTAACCTGATCTTTTATCAGGAAGTAAGGCACCCACGCGGGATAATCCTTGTACACTCCCCACGAGAACCTGACAGATTTTTCGATCTCCTCTTTGGTAGATATTTCTCTCACGGTGTATTTGTCATTTTCAGACACGTAGAGAGAGACCGGTCTGTCGATGATACCGAATTCCCTTCCCAGTTTTTCAACAACCTCGAGCGTCTTGTCGATGTCTTCGCGCGTGTGTGTGGCCATTAGGCTGAACCTGAACCTTTCATGTCCTTTCGGCACGGCGGGATGAGGTATCGCGTTTACGTATATCCCCTCTTCATGGAACCTCCTGCTCATCTTTTTCTGGGTGAGCTCGTCGCCGGTCATAACGGGGATGATCGCCGACTCGGTCTGCCCCGTGTTGAATCCCATTGATTTCAGGTTTTCCTTCATGTGCTTGATATTCTTCCAGAGGTTTTCGTGGATGGATTTATCCGTTTCCATTACCTCGATCGCGGCCAGTACCGAGGCCGCGACGGAAGGGGGGAAATTGGACGAGAAGAAAAAGGACCTGGTGTAGTACCTCAGGTAGCTCACTACTTCTTTCGTCGAAGCTATGAATCCGCCGACGCCGCCCAGGGATTTGCTCAGCGTGCCCATAACGATATCTATCTCTCCGGGCTTCATTTTAAAATGGCTGGGAGTTCCCTTGCCCCTGTCCCCAATGACACCTGTGGCGTGAGCCTCGTCCACCATAACCTTGGCGCCGTACCTGTGGGCCGTCTCGGCGATCTGCCTGAGAGGGGCTATGTCCCCGTCCATGCTGTATACGCCGTCGACTATAACTATCCTTCCTTTAAAATTGTCTCTATTTCTTTTTAATACGTTTTCGAGGCTCCGGACGTCCGAGTGCTTGAATGTCCTGAATGTGCCTGAGGACAGCATACAGCCGTCGATGATGCTCGCGTGGGCGAGCCTGTCTATGACCGCGAGGTCCTCATTTTTAACAAGCGCCTGTATGCATCCGAGGTTCGTAACGTATCCGCTCGGAAAGATTATCGCGTCCTCTGCGCCCTTGAGCTCGGCCAGCTTCATCTCCAGCCGCCTGTGTATGTCGAACGACCCGGCCAGGAGCGGCACCGAGCCTGCGCCTGCGCCGTATTTATCGATATTTTCTTTGGCTATTTTCATAACCCTCGGATGGGATGTGAGCCCGAGGTAGTTGTTGCTGCCCATCATGATCATCTCTTTTTTCTTTCCGGTGAAGTCGTCGTCGATGATCACTCTGTGCGCCGAGGGCGACGCCAGGGGTCTTCTGTATCTGATGTATCCCTTCGACGCCATGTCCAGTCCGTATTGCCAGAATACTTCGGCCTTTTTAAAGAGGTCCTCGTCCGGGATGTCCGCGAAGTCGGATAGATAATAGTCGTCGGAGTTGAGGGTATTTTTACTTTTCTCGATATAGCTCTCTAACTTCGTCCTGTCCGAATCGTATATGTTTATGAATTCGACCCCGATACCGTGCTCGCCGGTACCGTTTGTTTCGTGCCTCTTTACTTCACAGTAGGCCTTGATGGGAAACGTGCCTGATAAATCACACTCGAGAAGGAGCTTAGTTCCCGGCTTGAACTCGTCTTCAGTTTGTATGAATAGCCCTTTATACGAGAGGTCTTTCGCCTGCCCGATCTTCTTGCCGGAATTTTTCGAATAGACATGAAAATCCACAGGGATTCTTTCATGCCTTCTCCGTTCTTTCGATTCTCGGATTATTATCCCCATTATTCGGATCCCCCTCTCAAAAAATTATTTTAGCATTGTTCTTTAACATTGTTAATATATTTGTTTATAGCTCTACCATAATAATCCTTGATTATTAGAATTATTGCAAGTATACGTTCTTCGGCAACCCAACCGCCCTAGACACCGCTCAGGCGTCCTTAGGCTTGAGGCTTTGCGTCCTACCCTTTCGGATAGTTTGCCATTTCGGAAGGATACTAACCCTTTTTGCAAGTTTAGTGCAATTTGTTTTTTGTTTCAATAGGTTATATGAAATGGGCGGTGGGAAACACTGCCGGGGGCGAGAGAATGCATTTCCGCACTTATCGATCTGCGGGGATTTAAATCCTCGCGACTCTGGACATGAGCAGATGATCGGCGAGAACGAGGTTTACCATCGCCTCTGCTATAGGCACTGCCCTCGGGCATAGGCACGGGTCGTGCCTGCCCTTTACCTTGAGCTCTTTCGGGTTGCCGTATTTATCTACGGTATGCTGAACCTTGGAGATGGAAGAAGTAGGCTTGATGGCGATTCGCACGACGAGGTCCTCGCCGTTCGTAATCCCGCCAAGGAGACCGCCCGCGTTATTCGTTTTAAACCTGAGGCTTCCAGCTTTGTCTTTATACATTACGTCGTTCACCTGAGAGCCTTTCTTTTTGGACGCTTCGAAGCCCATGCCTACTTCGAACCCCCTTATTCCCCCGAGGCTCATAAGCGCCGAAGCGAGATCAGCGTCCAGCTTATTGAATACCGGATTCCCGAGACCCGCCGGAAGTCCCTTCGAAATTACCTCCACCGTGCCGCCGACCGAGTCCCCTTCCTTCCTCACCTTTTCTATCAGCTCAATCATTTGGGCGGCCTTTTCGGCATCGGGACATCTCACTATGTTCCTCTCTATCTCGTCGAGGTCTATTTTTTTTGCCGCGATCCGTCCGACCTGCCTGACGAACCCGTATGTATTTATACCGTTCATATTCAGGATCTTTTTTGCGACCGCCCCCGCGGCGACCCTTCCAACCGTCTCCCTTGCCGAAGACCTGCCGCCGCCCCTGTAATCCCTTATGCCGAATTTCGCGTCGTACGTATAATCGGCGTGTCCGGGCCGGTACGTGTCTTTAATATCCTCGTAGGATTTGGAAATAACGTCCTCGTTCCTGACCATGAGCGAGATAGGCGTGCCGAGCGTTTTTCCCTCGAATACGCCTGAGAGAATCTCGACGCTGTCAGATTCTTTTCTTTGCGTGGTTATCCTGCTCTGTCCGGGGCGCCTGCGGTCGAGCTCGAATTGTATATCCTCTTTCGATATCTCGAGACCCGCCGGGCAGCCGTCTATGACTACGCCGAGCGCCAGACCGTGGGACTCGCCCCATGTCGTGATACGAAACAGGTTGTCCGAATGAATTTCCGGGCATGACAAGAGTCTATATTAACGGGATAATGGTTACAAACAAGGGTGAACGCTTAAATTCACAGATAACCGTTTTCCTTGAACCACTTTACTGTGCTTTCTATTGTTTCTTCAAGCGGCCTCGTAGAGAAGCCGAGTTCCCTGACCGCCTTTGAATTATCGACATACCAGTAGTGCTTTGACGCCTTTATAGAGTCTAGTTGAATGGCTGAGTAGTTGGGCGCGGGTATGCCGAATACGCGCTCGGCGATAAACGCGCCCATGTAAGCGAGCGGGTAGGGTATCTTCATCTTCGGTCCCGGGATTCCCGTCACCTTCTCTATGACCTCGAATAGCTCTTTTATGGTGATATTGCGGCTGCTCAGTATGTAGCGCTCGCCAAGTCTGCCCTTCTCCGCCGCAAGCAGGTGTCCGGTGGCGACGTCTTCGGCGTCGACGAGATTTATGCCTCCGTCCGTATATCCCGGAAACCTCCTCTTGCAGTACCAGAGAATGATACCCGTGGTCGAGACGTAGACGTCTCCTGCGCCTATCACTATCGAAGGGTTGACGATCACGAGCGGCAGGCCTTTCCCGAAAAATTTAAGGGCCTCCTGCTCCGCGTAGTATTTCGATTTGATATACTGGATGTCGGTCGCGGCCGGGTCAAACGGCGTCTCTTCGTCGGCGGCCTCTTTCCCCGGTTTTAACCCTATTGCGGCGACGCTGCTCGTATAGACCACTTTTTTCACGCCCGCTTCCATCGCTGCCATGAGTACGTTACAGGTACCTTTTACGTTTATATCCTCCATCTTTTTGGAATCTGCCTGCTTGAGCGATACGATGCCCGCCGCGTGGTAGAGTGTATCGCAGCCTTCCAGCGCTTTTCTGATCGAGTCTATGTCAGTTACGTCGCCGTAAACCCGCTCAGCGTTGATATCGTCGATATTTATCGTTTTACTGGTCTTTCTGAGGAGAATCCTTACCTTGTCCCCCCTCTCCGCCAGTTTTCTCGCTATGTGAGAGCCTAAAAACCCCGTGGCCCCCGTAACTAGTGTTGCCATATAAGAACCCCCTGACGCCTTGGAAAACTCATATTACAATACACGCCGCTTAAAAACAATGGCCCCGGCCTCTCCGATCAGGCCGATTGCGGGGATTCTTGATAAAGCCGGGGCTGAAACATTGAGAACCTATATTATCGGGGTATATTTTTACGGTCTGAGTTTTATGCAGGGATCGGTTCAAGAGAGGACGACATGGAACTGGAAGAGCTCCTGAAAGACAGGGAATTCGATGAGGGCGAGAAGCGTCTCGAAAGGGCCCTGGTCATCGCCGAGAGGGAATGGGAGAACGTGAGGCTCTCCCTCGGGGAGTGCGGCGACATAGGCGGGTTCGATAAAGAGGACTTCATGATAGGGGTCATTAAAGAGGACGTAATTATAAGGCAGCCTCTCATAAGCCCCACGAAGTCAGTCTCCGTTTACGCCCCCACGTTTTACCCGATGTACTTTGTTGACAACCTCCTCGCCATGGACGGGGAGTTCGCCGTACGCGGGTATTCGACTTCGGAGGCGCTTTATGTTTTCATCGAGCTTGCGACAAAGGCCTCAGAGAGGCTCGGCTTGAACGGCACCTTCGCCATGGCCTTCGGCGCCGGGTACGGGAGCGTCCGCACCGGGTGGGTTGCGGAGAAAGGCTTCCCGGTCGAGAGGGAGATATTCTTCAACATGTTTTTTAAAAGCAGGAAGAAGGATTACGCCTGGGATTTCTACTGGACTACCGTGAGGGAAAGGCTCAAGGAGATTTCCGACAGGTTCCGCTCCTGGCAGTCTGACGAAGGGCTCTTTCACAGGGAAGTAAAATCGAAAGCCGTAGTCATACCCATGATGGTTTGAAAAGAATCGATCCGCCGGATTCCCGCAGTTTCCCGCTGCCCTGACTACTCATCCTGATTAATCATCCGTAATCGTCCGTATATTCTTCGGACAGGTCTTTAAAAGTGGGAACACCCCTCGAGCTGTCGAGGAAAGTAAGCTTCACTGTTCCGGTGGGGCCGTTTCTCTGCTTGCCTATAATAAGCTCTGCTATGCCGTCTTTCTCCTCGGGGGTCTTTCTGTAGGCGTCGGCCCGGTGTATGAAGAGTACGAGGTCGGCGTCCTGCTCTATAGCTCCGCTCTCCCTGAGGTCGGATAACTGCGGGCGCCTGTCCGATCTCGTCTCGGTCTGTCTGCTCAGCTGGGATACGGCTATCACGGGGACACTCAGCTCCTTCGCGAGGGCCTTCAGAGACCCGGATATCTCGGCGATTTCGCGCTCCCTCGTCTCTGTTCTCCTCGTGCCGCGCATCAGCTGGAGGTAATCGACGATGATTAAGTCGAGCCCCTTATCCCTTTTTTGTCTCCGGGCCTTGGCTCGAATCTCGAGCACGCTTATAGCGGGCGTATCGTCGATATATATCTTCGCCCGGCTGTACTCCTCGGCCGCCTTTACGAGACTCTCCAGGTCTTCGTCCTTGATGTAGCCGCTTCTGATATTCGAATAACTGACGAGCGCTTTCATCGAAAGGAGCCTCAGCATGAGCTGCTCCTTCGTCATTTCGAGTGAAAAAATACCCACCGACATGCCGTACTCTATCCCGGCGTGGGCGGCAATGTTCAGGCAGAGGGAGGTCTTCCCCAGACCCGGTCTCGCGGCAACGATGACCAGGTCCGCCTGCTGGAGCCCCGAGGTCATGTAGTCGAGCTTCTCGAACCCGGTTGGTATTCCGGTGACGAGTTCCTTTCTGGCGTGGAGGGCTTCTATTATATCGAGCGCTTTGGCCGCGAGGTCCCGCGATTCGTAGAAGCTGGGCTTGATTTTATTTTGAGCTATGTCGAGGATCGCGTGCTCGGCCCTGTCTATGAACTCGTCGATATCCGACACCCCTTCGTGTCCCCTGTGAGCGATATCGCTCGCGGCCATCACGAGGTTTCTTACTATCGACTTTTCCTTGACCAGCTGCGCGTAATAGCTCACGTTCTCCGTAGCGGGCACGATCTCCGTCAAATACGTGAGATAACTGCTCTCGCCAACTTCCTCCAGCAGGTTGCCGTTTCCCTTCAGGTAATCGAACAGCGTGAGGAGGTCGATCGGCTTGTTGTCCCGGTCGAGGTCTATCATCGCGTTAAATATCTTCCTGTGCGCCTCTTTATAGAAGTCTTCGGCGGTCAGTATCTCGAGGACCTGATTTATTGACGAGCTCTCTATGAGAATAGCGCCCAGAACGGCCTGTTCCGCTTCCAGATTCTGGGGGAGTTGACGTGTGAGCATCTCCATGACTATCTATATTAAATCACTTGTTCCGATGTTTTCAACATGTGGGTTTTAAAAGGAAGGAGTAAGGGCGGTTTACGGAGCGGCTTCAGTATCCGTGGGAGAGCCTCTCGGCGAGGAAGCTGTCGAGCCCGCGTTTGATTATCTTTTTTTGCGCTCTTTCTATGGGGTACTCGACCCTCCTGCGCTCGGCTTTTCCCTTATCGTCGCATGTGTCGTATATAAGGAACGACGCGCGCGGGTCTCTGTCCCGCGGCTGGCCGACGCTGCCCGGGTTGACGAGGTACTTCCGGCCCTCCCGCAATTCGAACCTATCCGCTCTCGACTCCGATACACGGCCGTTATCTAGAGAAAAGGCCGCGGCTACGTGTGTGTGGCCGAAGAAGCAAAGGCTTTTTTCTCCGAGGAGCCCGAATTCGCGGGCCGCGTCGTACGGGGACAGGATGTAACTGTCGGGATCGGAGATCGCGCCGTGGACGGCAACGAAACCGTTTATCTCTTTGGTCTCGGGCAGGGCTTTTAAGAACTCGCGGTTTTTTTCCGTGAGCTCTCCCCTCGTCCAGAGCGCCGCCTCCCTTGCGGCCGGGTTGAAGCCCGTGGGCTCGGTAAGGCCGCATGCGGCTTTGTCGTGATTGCCGATCAAAGAATCGATGTTCCGGTTCATTACGATCTCGACGCACTCGTTGGGGTTAGCCCCGTAACCCACTATATCTCCGAGACAGACGATCATGTCCGCCCCGGCGGCGTCTATTTCATCGAGTACTGAGTTAAAGGCCTCGAGGTTCGCATGTATGTCCGAGATGATAGCGTATCTCAATGATCCGCCCGCTACGGTAGAGGTTATTCGACCAGTATGATGCCTATGTCCATTACGTTTGTGCCGGTGGGTCCTGTGATGATGAGGTCGCCCAGCTTGTCGAAGAAGTCATATGAGTTATTCTGGGCCAGATGCTCCCTCGCGCTCACGTTTATGGTCCTCGCCTGGAGCCTGCTCTGACCGTCGCAGATCGCCCCGGCGGCGTCTATGGGCCCGTCAATGCCGTCCGTATCGCAGAACAGCCCGACGATGTCGTGCCCGATGATCTCCATGCAGAAGGAGAGGGCGGTTTCCGTGCTTCTGCCGCCTTTCCCGGTTCCGAGACTGTTTTGAATCGTAACGGTCGTCTCCCCTCCGAATATCAAGCAGGACGGTTTTTTAACCGGATTTCCGAATCTCTCTATATCGAACGCGACCGCCGCCGCTACCTTCGCGACCTCCCTCGACTCGCCGCTTATCTGCGACGATAGCATTAGGGTGTTGTATCCGAGCTCGCCGGCTTTTTTCTCGGCCGCTTTAAGGGATTTGTAGTTGTTTCCGACAATAATAGTCTGAACGATTTTCTGGTCGTATTCACCCTCTTTAAGGGTTTCGGGCGCATTACCGCTCCGCCCCTCCTCGAGATGGACGATTACCTGAGGGGGGAGCTTGTGTTCGAGGTCGAGGGCTTCCACCACCCGCCAGGCGTCTTCATACGTCGTGGGGTCTGGCACAGTCGGGCCCGACGCTATGGCATCGAGCTTGTCGCTCACGACGTTCGAAAGGATAAGTGTTATTACCTTTGCCGGGAGCGCCTTTTTCAGAAGTCCTCCGCCCTTGATCTGGGAGATGTGCTTCCTCACCGCGTTCAGCCCGTATTTGTCCACACCCGACCTCAGGAGCGTTTCGGTGGCTTTCCTCTTGTCGTCAAGGGATATCCCCGGCGAAGGCATGGCAAGCAGCGCGCTGCCTCCCCCGGAAATGAGAAAGATCACGAGATCGTTCTCCCCCGCCCTGTCCAGGATCGAAAGGACCTCTTTTGCGGCGATGAGGCTCCTGTCGTCGGGTACGGGGTGGCTCGACAAATAAAACCCGAGTTTCTTGTAAGGGTTCTGAGGCTGGGTATTCGATACTACGATGCCGCCCGAGAGCCTGTCGTCGAGAACCTCCTCGACGGCTTCCGCCATCGACGTAGCGGCTTTACCGAATGCCACCGCGTAGATCGAACCGAACTCGTTCAGGCTATATCTCTTCTTGTCTACGGTAAGCACATCGCCTTTTCGGCTCAGGTAGTCGAGGACACATTTGTAGGGGTTAGCGGCTTCGACGGCTTCCCGGTATATCTTGAGGGCATTTTCGCGCGATTTCTTGAAATCCATTTTATGTATATTTCGGGAATCGGAAATTTTCCGATTCGCGGAACCTCAGAAGAATTCAGCTTTTTCTGAGCTCATCGATCAATCTGTCGACCTTTTCTTTCGTGAGGTTCTCTTCGAGCTTGTCATCGACGAGCATTACGGGCGCCGTTCCGCAGGAGGCTAGGCATTCCGCTTCCATGAGCGTTATTTTCCCGTCGGACGTGGTCTCTCCTGTCTTAACGCCAAGGCGTCCGCACATATAATGTTCGACGTGCTCGGCCCCCCTGAGTGCGCATGATAGGGTTCGGCAGAGCCAGATTACGTGTTCTCCCACAGGTTTTCTGAAGAACATGGTATAAAACGTCGCGACGTTCTGGACGCTCGCGGGCGGAATCCCGAGTATCTCAGCCGTCTCTTCCATCGATTCGTTAGAAAGATATCCGAATTCGTTCTGGATCTCTCTAAGCACCGGTATGAGGGCCGATTGTTTCGTTTCGGACCCCGAAACGATCGCATCAATCCTTTCTTTAAGGGGTTCTGGAAAAGGCATGTCCGTGCACTCCGAATTAGCTCCGATAATGTTACATGGTTTGAACATGTTCGCAAGAAAAATCTGTCTCCGACGGTAATCTCCGCGGGGAGATCGGGCCCGCAGGCGGGCGGGGTTAATCCCGGACGCCGGGATTGCCCGGTCGAGAAAAGGGCTTCGGAGCCTGAGAGTGGAATTTCGGCGCAGTTTGGTTACATTACAGTCCTGATTTCCAGGGATTAAATACCCGCGGGAGACCGGGAGGTAAATCCATGCTCAGTATGTTCAAAAAGCTCTTTGAGGGCGCGGGCGGCAACAGGAAAGAAGAGGACGGGGGAGCCAGGCTGAAGACGGCCACGTGCGTCTTGTTGCTCGAAGCGGCGACCGCGGACGATTCGTTCTCCGACACGGAACAGAAGAAAGTCGTCGAGATATTGAAGAACAGGTTCGGGATGTCGGACGAAGCCGTACTGGAGCTCCTTGAGGAATCGAAGAGGGAGAGGCAGAACGAGCCCGACATATGGTATTTTACCAATCTCTTAAACCATGACCTGACTAATGAAGAAAAGTATGAATTGATGGAAGAGGTCTGGGAGGTCATCTACTCGGACGGCACCCTGGGTGAATTCGAGAACTACGTAGCCCAGAAGCTTTACAGGATGCTCAATATCGACCATTCAAAATTCATCGAGCTCAAGATGAAGGTTAAGCAAGAGATTCAGGGCTCGTAAGTAAATTCGGGAACTACTGAATTTCCCCTCGGCCGTGAATTTCGGACAGGCCCTTATGCGGGCTCTGAGGTGAGGCGGGGTTTACTCTATTTTAGCCTCCGGCGCTCAATTCGCTTTCTTAACCTCGCAGTCACGGATAAAATAGATATGAATTATTTCTCGGGAGCGGGTAGTGAGTCGAATTAATCACGGAAGACGGGTCGCCATAGTCCACGGTTTAAGGACGCCGTTTATAAAAAACGGGACTCTTTTCAAGAACCTCACATCGCTCGATCTTGGGAAGATGACGACAGTCGAGCTTCTGAACAGGACCGAAATATCGGTCGATGATATAGATAAGGTGTTTTTCGGCAGTGTTATCCCTTCCGTCAGAACCCCGAACCTCGCCCGTGAAATCGCGCTCGGCTCCGGAATTCCTCCCGATGTCCCGGCATTCACCGTGACGAGCGCGTGCGCGTCAGCGAGCCAGGCTTTCACAAGCGCGGTCGACAGCATATTGTCCGGGGATTCCGAAGTCGTTCTGGCGGGCGGAGCGGACTCGATACAGGATTCGCCCTATATGTCGGCGAAGGTGCCGAGGTCGAGGGTTTATCATTCGCCGAGGGGGATAAATTTAATCGACAAGGCAATGCCGCTGCTTAAAATGGGTACGGGTGAAAATGCGTTTTCGCTGCCTCTGCTGCCTGAACGTTCGGCCGGGAATACGCTGGGGGAATCCGCGGAGAAGCTCGCCCGGACATATCAGATCAGCAGGGAAGAACAGGACTCCTTTGCCTTGAGGAGCCACACCCTCGCCTCGAGGGCCCAGGCGGAGGGCATATTCGAGGACGAAATAATTCATACCTTCGTGCCTCCCGATTTTACCGAGGTCGTTTCCGGCGATAACTGCGTCGGAGACGGAATGAGCATCGAAACACTCTCGAACATGCCGCCCTGTTTCGATAAGGAATTCGGTACGGTGACGGAGGGAAACTCTGCGCCCCTTACCGACGGAGCCTCGGTGATACTCCTCATGTCGGAGGATAAGGCGAGGGCGCTCGGTTATAAGCCGATGGTATTTGTCAGGTCCTACGCATACGCCGCTCTCGACCCATCGGAGGAGCCGCTGCTGAGTCCGGCATATTCGACCCCGGCTGCGCTCGACCGTGCCGGAATCGAGCTCGCAGAGGTCGATCTGGTAGAGATACACGAGGCTTTCTCCTCACAGGTTATCTCATATGTAAGGGCGCTTGGTTCCAAGGGGTTCGCGAAGGAGAAGCTCGGGAGGAGCCAGCCTGTGGGAGAGATCGACATGGACAGGCTAAACGTCTCCGGGGGCTCTATCGCAATAGGTCACACCCTGGGCGCAACTGGCGCCAGGATTATCATGACTCTCGTTTACAGGATGTCGAAGAGGAAAGGAAATTTCGGACTCGTCAGTCTCCCTTCCGCGGGCGGTCTCGGAATCTCGATAGTGCTTGAAAAGGAATAACGGGTAACCCGGAATAATACTAATGAGCAGCATATCATATACGATAGATGATACTGGCGTCGCGGTGGTGACTATCAACACTCCGGGCAGCGCCGTCAACAGGATAGGCCAGGAGAGCTTCATGTCTCTCGAAGAATTCCTCAACAAGATTGAGGGAGAGCTCGATATGCTGCAGAGCAACGACGAGATAAGGGCGGTCGTGATCGCGAGCGCCAAAGAGGGGAGCTTCATAAACGGCGCCGACGCGGGGGAATTCCTCAGTTTCACTCTCGCCGACGAAGGCAGGTCGTACAGTCTGAAGGCCCAGGAAATATCGGAGAAGATAGAGAACTCGAGGGCCCCGTTTGTGGCCGCGATCCAGGGCGCGTGCCTCGGGATCGGTCTTGAGTTCGCGATATCGTGCAAGTACAGGGTCGCCGCGAATAACGTGCATACGGTACTGGGTCTCGACCAGATAGATATGGGCTTGATTCCCTGCGCCGGTGGGATGCTCAAGCTTGCAAGGCTCATAGGCACGAAAGAGACCCTCGATATGATCCTCTCGGGAGAGACGCTCGACCCTCAAAGGTCGAGGCAGATGGGGCTGCTCGACGAGGTCGTCCCCGGGGAGTACCTTCTCGGTATCGCCAAGAAACGCGCGCTCGATTTATCGAACAAGGAATTCAAGCCGAGACGTCTTCGTTTCAGCGGCATGGCGAACGCCCTGATAAAAGAAAACCCGGTGTCCAGGAAAATGTATTTCGATAAGGCGAAAAAGGAGATAAAGGGAAACCGCGAGCTTTACGTTACGGCTTCCAGAATGGCAATCGAGGCCCTTGAGATAGGCGTCGCGAGCTTCAACAGGGGGCTTCACGCGGAGTCCGTTTATTTCGGCGAGCTCGCCGTGACGGGATATTCCAGACAGTTAATCAGATCGAGCATAGCCGTAGACGAGATAAAGAATGACGGCAGATTCACGAGGGCGGGCCATAAGACCAGAAAGAGAGTCGAAAAGATAGCCATTATAGGCGACGAGAATCACGGAGCAGGTATCGCCTGCCTGGCCGCGGATAAGGGCATTCGAGTGAGGATAAAGGGTAAGGACGTTAACGCAGCGGCGAAGAACCTGAAAGCGTGTTTCGAATTCTTTATGGACAAGCTGGGAGAACACGAAACGGACGAGCTCGGAGCGGAGAGGAAGCTCGACCTGATAAGCGGGGCGGCCGATTATAGCGGTTTCAAAAGGGCCGACATCATTATAGAGTCTTCCGGGGAGGACCTGGAGGAAAAACGCAGGATACTTAAAGAGGTCGAGTCGCTCCAGGGAGGGGATCACATATACGTCTCGAACTCCTTCGCTCTCCCGGTAGCGCTTATCACCGGCGGCTCCAGGCGGCCCGAAAGGATCGTGGGCATGCGCATCCCGGGGTCTATACACGAGACGGAGCTCATGGAGGTCGCCGTCGCCGAAAATACGTCTCAGGAAACCATAGCGGAAATGGTTGAATTCGGCAGGAGCCTCGGGAAAATACCGATCGTAGTGAAGAATAAGACCGGTTTTTATACGACCCGCATACAGCTCGCCTATTTTAATGAAGCTCTCCATCTGCTGAGCGAGGGAATAGGGGTTCAGGAAATAGAGGACGCGATGACGCAGTTCGGGTTTCCGGAAGGGCCGTTCAGCGCTATGGATGAAATCGGCATCGATCTCGTTCAAAAGGGCTCTCAGGCCGCGTTTAAACAGTCGGCGGAGCGGATGAAGCCGCTCTCGATGCTCGACGGCATGATCGAGGACGGAAGGACCGGGGTCAGGAGCGGCAAAGGGTTCTACAAATACGGCAGGGATGAAAAAAGGCTGGACAGGTCGCTTAATAAGCTGTTGTCTCTGGAAGAGGGCGATTCGGAAAGCGTTTCACAGGAATACATTCAGGACAGGCTGGTACTCGCAATGGTGAATGAGGCGATGCTGTGCCTTCAGGAAGAGGTCATCGGCAGCGCCAGGGAAGGGGACGTGGGAGCGCTCCTGGGACTCGGGTTCCCGAATTACAGGGGCGGTCCGTTCAGGTACGTTGACTCGATCGGGGCCGGCGAGGTATTGAAAAAACTCCACAACCTCAGCGTGAGATACGGCACCAGGTATACTCCTCCCGTCATCCTGAAAAACACCGCGGTCGGCGGCAATAAATTTTATGAGAATTGATGTGACGGTCAACCGGCGGGTCGGCGGAAGTTTTAGATTATTCGGGTATGAATTCTTAAATCCGGTAGTTATAATTTAGCTCTTATGAGTTCCGACAGCAAACACAAGAGTAGTCGTATAAAACCCGCTATATCGGCGCTCGCCGCCGTGGGTATGATATTGTCTCTCTATCTCGCGTACCTGCACATTACTCAGTCCCATGCAGTCTTCTGCCCCTCGGGGACGGATTGCGATACGGTGAGGCAGAGCGGTTTCTCCACCATCTTCGGCATCCCCGTCGCCGCCTTGGGGGTCGTGGGCTACTCAGTTATATTCGCGGTTTCCCTGATAACAATCAAAAACCGGACGAAGTGGCTTCTGCTGTATATTCTGGCTCTGGCCGGGTTCGTATTCTCCGCATACCTCACGTACATCGAATTTTTCGTCATAAAAGCGGTCTGCATGTACTGCATCGTCTCCGCGGTCCTGATGACGATAATTTTTATAGCCCTCATTACGGCAAAATCCGAGTATCACCCGAAATTGTCGGCGTCTTATATTATGGTGCTGAGCCTTGCCGTCGCCGCCACCGTAATACTCGGCGCCGCATTGGTTCAGGCTGAGAAATTCGGTGAACCGTCAGGTACGGCGTCCGGCCTTTCAGAGCCCTCCGACTCCTTTCAAACCGGGCTCGCAGTGTATATGGGGGAACACGGCGCGGTGATGTACGGCTCGTTCAAATGCCCTCATTGTAATCTGCAGAAAAAGATGTTCGGCGATGCGTTTAAATATATCAAATACGTCGAATGTAATCCGTCCGGGAAAAACGCGAATCCGTCCCTATGTTTCGCCAAGGCTATAGAGAATTACCCCACATGGGAAATAGGCGGAAAGTTCTACGAGGGCGCCATGCCCCTTGAGCGGCTTGCCGTCATCTCCGGATACAGCGCCGAAAAATAGATATAACCCGCCTTACTCATTTACAAACTAGCCGATAGTCTCTTCAGAAACCCATCCGGCGGCAAAATATTAGTTTAGATTTGCACTCAAAGGTGTTATTATTATTAATAAATCTGTATGGGAAGGTGACACATATGAGTCAGGAAAAACTGGGTCAGGATTTGGAAACGCTCCGGGAGGACGTTACGAGGTTAAGGGCCGATCTGTCGCAGCTGGCCAAGTCTTTGCTCGAAAAGGGGAAGAGCGAGACGGATACCGCCAGGGACAGAGTCATGGGCGAATTTATGTCGAACCTCCATTCGGCGCGCGATAGGAGCGGCGAGACGGTTGAGACGGTTGAGCGTAAAATCCAGGAAAAGCCTTTGATGAGCCTCCTTATCGCGTTTCTGGCGGGGCTTGTCCTTGGAAAAATTGTTGACCGCAGGTAGGTTCAGGCGATTTGAAAGAAATAATTAACATACTCTTAAGCTCGGTTAAGCCCGATTTCGCCGCTCTCAGGTCGATGCTCTTCAGGCTGCTTATACTGCTGGTAGTCCTGTGCATATCGTCCGTAATAGCCGTATTGGGGCTGGGCTTTCTCGTGTGGTCCCTGTACCTCTATCTGGAAACCCTGTTTGCCCCCTACCAGGCCGCGCTTATAAGCGGGTCGGCGGTGATCATACTCGCAGCGGGGATTGTGCTGATTGCCCTCCTTCTTACCGGCCGCTACAGGATGGGGGGGAGAGTGAAAACAAAATCGCAACCCGCGCAGGCGGGATTAGAATACCGACCCCCTGGAGCTTGTTTACAAGTATCCGCTCGAGTCGGGTCTCACGGCCGCGATAGCCGGATTCATAGTCGGCTCGTCGTCTGATGCGCCGAGAACTCTTGCAGAGTTTCTTACGCTACTTAAACAGAGCGGCTCGAAGTAGCGCTCGCCGTTTATCCGTTCCCTTTTGAGTGACCGCATTCTTCGATAAACGATTTAAATATACGGTCTGAAATTTCGGAATCCTCGCGCTCGGGGTGCCATTGTACCCCTATTATATATTGCGGCTCGGGCGACTCTATCCCTTCTACAATTCCGTCGGGCGCGCGCGCCGAGACCCTTAACCCCCTGCCGAGCTCTTTGACCGATTGATGGTGGTAGCTCTTTACGGGGAATTCCCTTATTCCGAGCACGCCGGCAAGGGACGATCCGCTCTCCGCGAGAATATCGTGGACTGCTCCCTTCTCGTGCGGTAACGCGTCGGACAGGAACGAGGAGATGTCCTGATAGAGGGAGCCGCCCAAAAAGACGTTAAGCATCTGCATTCCCCCGCAGATGCCGAGAACAGGGATTTTTCTCTCCCGGGACTCCCCGAGCACTATGAACTCGGTCTCCGTTCTTTCAATGCTCATCGGCCGGAGCTTCGGATGGGGCTCCTCGCCATAGAATTTAGGGTCCATGTCCCTCGACCCGGGCAGGAGAAGCCCGTCGAGCCCGGCGGCGGCCTCTCTTAGCAGATCCGGATTGTCCGGTATCGACGGTATGAGGAACGGAATCCCCCCGGCCTTCGCCACGGCCCGCGCGTACGCGTCCTCGATTACAAAATTGCCGTCCTTGATGTCGGTCGTGATGCCGATCACCGGTCTATTACGTTTCATGGGTTCCCTTGAAATGACCGATCTTGCTTCGAGCTAAAGATATTTGTCCCCGCAAAAAAAAGCAAGATCGTTCGTGAGCCTATGGAAAAAGTTTTTCTGCCGGCGATTCTTTTCTGCATTATTCTTATCTCCGGATGCGGAGCGGGCTCGATAATGCTTAAAGGCTTATATTTCATGCTGATTTCGGTTCTTGCGGCGTCGGTAGTTTATGTATTTTTCGGGACCGCTTTAAAATACGAGCATCCGTTTTTCAACCTTTCGCTTATCCCTATCTTTCTGTGTGCTCACGTACTTCTCAGCGCCCTGGTATTTGCGGTCTCCTTACGCGGGGATTCGAGGAAGAGGAGGGCGGGCATGGCCGGCAGGCTCGGGAGAACTGTCTTCATTCTCGTGCCCGCGCTGATATTGTCGGCTCTCTTTCCCGCAAGCGCGGTGGTCGGCCTCTATCCCGTCCCGATGGCCGTGTTCCACCTCCTCATACTTTTCTACGCCGGCATATCCGTTGGCGCGCTGATTCTATCAGGGGCGTTCTTTCTTTGGAGGAACGGCAATTACCTGTCTCTTCTCAATAAATATGTATTCACATTTGCGGTGCTCATATCCCTTGGTATATCTTATATGACGGTTTACATGTTCGGGCTGCTGTCTGTCGGTTAAACTGATAGTTAATTGGCGGGAAGGAGGGTTTCGGATATGCGCAGGGTAATGACGTTAGCGGCGCTCATGCTTTTCATTTCGGTCGCGGTTTCGGGATGCGACGCGGTAAAGAGTCTCTTCAATCCGTTTGCCGGGAAGTGGAAGGCGGGGATGACCGAGCTCAAGTTCGGCAGCGACCGTTCATTCAAATTCGTCGTTGGGAGCACCATATCCTTTAACCTCAACGGAGAATACAGCTACGACGACAAAACTCTCGTCCTGAAGTTCGACAAAGGGGGCGAGGTGACTTTCTCGTATGAATTCAGCGGGGATAAGAAAACGCTTACGCTCGTCCCCGAGACCGATTTCGAATATATTAAGACCAGGCTCGATTTCAAAAAGGAATAGATAAGGGTTTCTGATATTTCTCCGAAACTAACAAACGATGATTCAGCTCGATGATATTTCCCTCTCATACGGGTCGAGGGAGATTTTTAAAAATCTCACCTGGCACATAAAAGACCGCAAGAGGATAGGCCTCTTCGGTCCTAACGGCGTGGGGAAGACCACGCTTCTCAATATCATGGCCGGACTCGCGGAGCCTGACAGCGGAGCTGTAATCGTGCCTCCGGGCGTAACGGTGGGCTACCTGCCTCAGGAGGTGGGCGACTCCGTATCGGGCAACACCGTGGTCGAGGAGGGCATGACCGCGTTCCGCGAGATACAGGAGCTCGAGAGGGAGATGGAATCGGTCAGAGAGGGGCTCGGGAGGCTCGGAGACGAGAGCCCTGTGGAGAGGGGCAGGCTTCTCCTGAGACTCGATGCGATTCAGAGCGAGCTTAACGCGAGGGGGTCCCACACGGTCCGGTATCAGACCGAGAAGCTGCTCCTGGGCCTTGGGTTCGAGACGGAAGACCTGACCCGGCCGCTCGGCACATTCTCGGGAGGATGGAGGATGAGGGTAGCCCTGGCCAAGCTCCTTTTGGTGAAGCCCGACGTCCTTCTTCTCGACGAGCCTACCAACCACCTGGATATAGAGAGCATCGACTGGCTTGAGAAATACCTGCAGGACTTCAAGGGGACCGTGATACTGGTATCGCACGACCAGTATTTCCTCGACCGAATGGTGGACACGATAGCCGAGCTCGGCATGGGCCGGATTACGGAGTACGCCGGGAATTACTCTTATTATCTCAAGGAGAGGAAGTCCCGCCTCGCTATCCATAAATCCGCATACGACAACCAGCAGAGGAAAATAAAAGATACAGAGCGGTTCATCGAGAGGTTCAGGTATAAGAGCACGAAAGCGAAACAGGCCCAGAGCCGTATAAAGGCTCTGGAGAAGCTCGAGAGGATACCTCCGCCTCCCGCTGAGGACCCCGCCATCCATTTCAAGTTTCCGGAGCCCGAGCGGTCGGGGAAGACTGTGCTCGAGCTGTCCCGGTTCTCCAAATCGTACAGGGGCGAGGACGGGATGGACGTCCGGGTGTTTGAGGACGCGGAGCCGCTTGTCGTGTCGAGGGGGGATAAAATAGCCCTCATCGGGAAGAACGGGGCGGGAAAGAGCACTCTCGCGAGGATGATAATAGGCGCTGAAACGTTTGAGGGCGAGAGGAAGGAGGGGCACAACGTGGCCGTCACTTTTTTTGCCCAGCACCTCGCCGAATCTCTCGATCCTTCCAATACGATAATAGAGGAGCTCGAGTCTGTGGCGGAAGCGCGTAATGTGACCCAAATCAGGTCTCTTCTCGGCGCGTTCCTGTTCTCCGAAGGGGACGTATATAAAAAAGTGTCGGTATTATCGGGAGGGGAGAAGAGCCGCGTCGCGCTCGCCAAAACGCTCCTCTCTCCCAGGAACTTCCTGGTTCTCGACGAACCCACGAACCACCTGGACATACAGTCGAGAAACGTGCTCATAGAGGCCCTCAGGCAGTATAAAGGGACTTTCCTCGTCGTGAGTCACGACAGGCACTTCCTCGACAGGGTAACGAACAAGATCTGGTACGCATCGAGCGGCCGGATCGTCACGTATCCGGGTACGTATTCGGAGTACAGATACCACCAGAGTCTCAAAGAGTCCGAGGAGGCCTCGGACAACGTCCGGGGTAGCGCCTCGGGAAAGAACGGAAAGCATACTGGCTACGACCGGGCGCAAGTCGGAATTTCGGAAACGAGTGAATCCAAGAGGATCGAGGCCGAGAGGCGTAACCGGCTTTACAGGGAGCTCGTCGAGCGCGGCATCGAGAATATGGAGAACTGGGACGAGCTTTCGTTAAAGCAGCTCAGGTCGGCCCTGACGGAGCTCGAACGGAGGATCCACGGTATCGAGGCGAACATATCCGACGTCGAAACATTCCTGGCGGACCCGGAAAACTTCACGGACGGCAGCCGCTCGGCCGAAGCCTCAAAGGAGTTCAGCCGCCTGAACGGTGAATTAAAGAAATTATACGACAGGTGGGAAGCTGTCTCCGCTCACCTTGAGAACCGCGGCCCCGAATAGCCCCGTCTTCCTTTCGCGGCGTATCCTCATGCGTTATTGCGTGCTTCACGCGGACAGTATGTTTATGTGGAAGTTCCCGCGGCCATGGCCTCGAGCCTTCTTATCCTCTCTTCCATGGGCGGATGCGTGCTGAATAGGGCAGAGAGTCCCCTGCCCGAGAGAGGGCTCGCGATCAGCATATGGGACGTGCTGTCCGCGACCTGCTCGCTTACCTGAAGGGGTATCCTGTCCGAGGCAGCTCCGAGCTTTCTCAATGCGTTCGCAAGCGACATCGGGTTTCCGCAGATCTCGGCCCCGCCCTGATCGGCGCCGTATTCCCTCGTTCTCGAAATCGCCAGCCTTATCACTGTGGCCGCAAGCGGTGCCAGTACGGCCATTACGAGGAGTCCGAGCGGGTTTCCGCCCCTTTGCCTGTCGTTTCCGCCCCCTCCGCCGAATATGGCCGCGAATTGGGCCATATAGGCAAGATAGGTGATCGCCGTCGCTATAGTCGCGGCAATGGACCCGATCAGTATGTCCCTGTGCCTGACGTGCGCGAGCTCATGGGCAAGCACCCCCTTCAATTCCTCGCGGCTGAGGAGTCTCAATATGCCCTGAGTCACGGCTACGGCCGCGTGTTCCGGGCTCCTGCCTGTGGCAAACGCGTTTGGCTGCTCCTGAGGGGTTATAAACACCCTGGGCATGGGGAGACCGGCCCTTTGGGAAAGCTCCTGAATGTCTCCGTAAAGCTCCGGCGCGTCCTCGTACCTGACCTCTTTAGCCCCGTACAGGGAAAGGACTATCCTGTCGCTCCACCAGTAGCTCGCGAAATTCATTATCATCGCGAATCCGAACGCTATGATCAGCCCCTGTTTGCCCCCCATAGCCCCTCCGATCCACATGAGGATGGCGGATAGCGCCGCAAGCAGTATCAGGCTCTTAAGTGTGTTCATTTTTGTCTCTCCCTGCCTGGTAAAACTTCGAATCGCGCGTTAAATCGATCGTGTTCCGCGCGTGTGCCGATACATACACCCCTCAAATGAGGTGATATAATGAAAATAATGGTTCGGCGCGAAATTTCAAGTGAAAAGCTCGGCGCCGGGATATAAATAAAGAGGCCGGAAAGAGTATGGACACCCTTATGTTGTGGAGGCTCGCGGGAGCGTTTATCAACGTGACCCTGCTTTCCAGAGGCGCGCATCTCGTGCTGAGAAGATGGATATCCGACCCATACAAGCGTGCGTATGTTGTACTGATATCGGTCGCCGTCCTTGATTTCATCGGCATATTTGCGTTATACCGGAATCTCGTTACCTCCGTCTACATTACGCTTTTTTATTATCTGCCGCTCCTCATGATCTGGTTTTTCAAGGATATCGTCGACGCATCGAGGATGAGGGACAGGGCGTCGAGAGGGGCGGAATAGGATAAAAATATCGGTGCGCGCGGCATAAGCCGCTTTCCCCGGTCTCGCGCCGCTTCGCGTTTTGACATATCTTTTTTTCTTTACTAGAATTCTGAGCTTCTTAATTTTCAGCTGTCCGACGGGGGATACGGCGATAAAAAAAGACGCTATTGTGATGCGTACCGAATTTGCGGGCGTGAAGCCTCCCGCGAGGGGGAAGGTCAGGGACATCTACGACCTCGGGGACAGATTGCTGCTCGTGGCTTCAGACCGCATTTCCGCGTTCGACGTGGTCCTCCCCGAGGGTATTCCGGGTAAGGGCAGGGTGCTGAATCTGATATCGAAATTCTGGTTCGAGCAAACGGGCGACATCACCCGGAACCACATGATCTCGACCGATGTGAAGGACTACCCGGAGGAGTTCCGGGCATACGCGGATGTGCTTGAAGGCAGGAGCATGCTGGTTTTGAAGACGAAGCCCCTCCCCGTCGAATGTATCGTAAGGGGTTACGTTGCGGGCTCGGGCTGGAAGGAATACAAAAAAAGCAATTCGATCTGCGGCATACCGCTCCCGGCGGGACTCGTGGAATCGTCCAGGCTCGAATCCCCCATATTCACGCCTTCGACCAAGGCCGGGGCGGGTGCGCACGACGAGAACATCGAGTTCGAGCGCGCGGCGGGACTCCTGGGCAGGGAGCTTGCCGAAAGGGTAAGGGACGTGAGCATAACCCTCTATTCGAGGGCGAGGGATATCGCCGAGAAGAAAGGAATCATAATCGCGGACACCAAATTCGAGTTCGGGACGGATGAAAAGACCGGAGAGCTCGTTCTCATAGACGAGGCGCTGACGCCCGATTCCTCGAGGTTCTGGCCCAGGGACGAGTATAGGCCCGGGGACGCTCAGAAGAGCTTCGATAAACAGTTCGTGAGGGATTATCTCGAATCCCTCGACTGGGACAAGAACCCTCCGGCGCCGTCGCTTCCGGCCGACGTAATACTAAAGACCTCCGAAAAATATAAAGAGGCGCTCAAACGCCTTACAGCTTAATATATGCAATACGCAGGGGTGCCGGTGCGGACCCCCCCGGCGGGCATTATTGAAGATACCTTTAATCCCGCTTACCCTTGATACCATATGGAAACGATAAGCATATTGGGGTGCGGGTGGCTCGGGCTGCCTCTGGCGGATTATCTGATCGGGAAGGGTTACAGCGTGAAGGGGTCAACGAGGACACCTGGCGAGCTCGACGTAATCAAAGCCCGCGGCATAGAGCCCTTTTACGTGGTCCTCGATCCGGAGCTCCGGGGCGAGTGCGTCGACGGTTTTTTCAATTCCGGCGTGCTGGTCGTCAACTTTCCTCCCGAGAGGAGGGACGATATCGCCGAATATCACCCGGCTCAGATACGATCGTTGATCGCCCGGATCGAGGATTCTCCGGTTAAAAAGCTGCTCTTCGTAAGCTCTACGTCCGTTTATCCCGATCTCAACCGCGATGTCTCTGAAACTGACAGGGTTCCGCCTACAAAGCCCTCGGGCATCGCCCTTCTTGAGGCCGAGAGACTCCTCCGGGATTGCCGCGGGCTCAAGACCACAATCGTCAGATTCGGCGGCCTCATAGGCTACGACCGTATGCCCGGGAGGTTCCTTGCCGGTAAAAGAGATCTTACGGGGGGAGATGCGCCCGTGAACCTCATACACAGGGACGACTGCGTGGCTATCATCCATAGAATAATAGAGCGGGATATTTGGGACGAGACCCTGAACGCGTGCGCGGACGAGCATCCGGCCAGAAAGGAATATTACTCCGCTCAGGCCCGGAAACTCGGGCTCGACCCACCCGGCTTTAAGGACGGCGGGGCAGGGGGGTATAAGCTGGTCAGGAGCGATAAGCTGAAAAAGCTCCTGGATTATGATTTTAAACACCCGGACCCGTCCCGTATAGATGATTGAACGGGGGAGATTTAACTGAGGGTCTTCCAGGTTAAGGGGTTGGAATTAACTGGTCTTCTGTTATACTAATTTACATCAAATTACAGGAAATCCCCGGTTATTTTGTTTCTAACAGTTGGGAATATATAAAAAAGCCCACACATTTTCCGTCATTATTAAATCAGCGTCTTGTTCATATCCCGGACAAACAATCCGTTATGTCATCTATAATCGGCATCTGCGATAAAATTGACCACGTTAAGCTTAGATTCATCTCGAGAAATCCCGGCCTATATCCGGGGGGAGGAATGACGATATAACATGCAGGATACCATGAGAATCGGAAACGGGAGCGCAAGGGAGCTTGAATTCGGCGATAACAACCTCGTCAAAGAGCTTTACGGCGAAAATAACGACAACCTGAAGGAAATAGAAAACCATTACGGGATAAGAATCCATTCCAGGGGCGGGAAGCTCAACCTCGAAGGAGAAATGGACGGGGTAGAGTCCGCCAACAGGTTTTTAAGGGAGGTTTACGGGCTTCTGGAAAAAGGCTACACGCTCGACCCGGCCGATATAGAGCTTGCGACGAGGATAGTGGACGAGGGGAAAATACGGCTTGCGGACGTGTTTCTGGACACTGTCTGCATATCGACGAGGAAGCGCATTATCGCTCCCAAGAGCATTACTCAAAAGGTGTATATCGAGTCTATCAGGAAGCACGATATAGTATTCGGAATAGGTCCGGCAGGGACCGGAAAAACTTATCTCGCGATGGCTATGGCGGTATCGGCGTTCGTGAATAAGGAAGTCAACAGGATAGTGCTGACGAGACCCGCAGTCGAGGCGGGGGAGAAGCTGGGGTTCCTTCCGGGCGACCTGTCGCAGAAGGTTGACCCGTACCTGAGACCGGTCCTCGACGCGCTCTACGATATGATGGACTATGATAAGGCCTCGCGCCTGCTGGAAAAGAGCGTGATAGAGATAGCCCCTCTCGCGTTTATGAGGGGCAGGACGCTGAATGACGCGTTTATAATATTGGACGAAGCCCAGAACACGACCTCTATGCAGATGAAGATGTTCCTTACGAGGCTCGGCTACAACTCAAAGGCGGTCATTACCGGCGATACAACCCAGGTGGATCTTGCAGCGAGCGAAAAGTCGGGTCTTATGGAGGCCGAAATGCTTATGAAAAAGATAGAGGGGATATCGTTCGTGTATTTTTCGAAGAACGACGTGGTGAGACACCCGCTCGTAAGGAAGATTATCGAGGCGTACGAGAAAAATTCGTGAGGAATGTGTTATAATTCTCTACTGATCGGCATCCTTACCGGAGGCGCCCCTGATGCAAAAATCTCTATATATAATCACGCTGGCGATAATAATCTCTTTCTCCGCGGCGTGCTCCCAAAATTGGAGGGACCCGGACACGGCCCTTCCGGCCCAGAGCGTCAGCATAGCGACGATTCTCGCGAGTCCCGATGCCTACGACATGTCGGGAGTGATCGTGATCGGCAAGATATGGCGCCCGAGAGTGGAATCCATGGGAGTGAATGAGAATGGGGTAGAACAGGTCTATACCAAGTTCACGCTCTCAGACAGGAAGGGTGTCGGAATTGACGTCTATGTTAACGGAGAGGCCCCGGTAGTGGACGGCGAGTATATAAGGGTAGTCGGGCTATTCAGGAAGGATTTTCAGACCCAGGGCGACTATTTCGATAACAGAATCGAGGCAAAGCGTTTGGAAAGCTGGAGTCCGAACCTGACTTTCTGGATCAGGGAATACGAGTTCGATTAGCAGTAATTTTTTACTGAAACAGGTCCCCGAGAAAAAGGATCTTCTCTCTGGAGGCTCCGAGTGACACCGCGTAAATCTTGACCCCCGTCAGCTCTTCTATTTTATCTATATAGCCTTTGGCCTGAGACGGGAGCTCCTTAAATTCCTTCACGGCCGAAATATCTTCCTTCCAGCCTTCCAGCTCCAGATAGACAGGCTCGCAGTTATTCAACACGTTGATGTTCGAGGGAAACCCGGAAAGAATTTCGTCCTTGTAGCGGTAACCCACGCAGATATTTATCTTGTCAAAGCCCGACAACACATCTAGCTTCGTTATCGCCAGACGGGATATGCCGTTCGTCATCGCCGCGTATTTCAATGCGACGCAGTCGAACCACCCGCACCTTCTTGACCTGCCCGTGGTCGCGCCGTATTCGCCGCCTGCTTCTCTCAGCCTCTCGCCGAGTTCCCCCCGGATCTCGGACGGGAACGGCCCCTCTCCGACCCTTGTCGTGTAGGCCTTCGCTATACCCAGGACGACATCAATGCTTGTCGGACCGACGCCGGTGCCCGTACAGGCGCCGCCCGAGCTCGCGCTTGAGGACGTGACGAAGGGATAGGTGCCGAGGTCGATATCGAGGAGAGCCCCCTGGGCGCCTTCAAACAGGATGCACTTCCCCTCGGAAATGGATTTATTGAGAAGGCTCGATACGTCGCACGAGAAATCCTTGAGCTCTCTTCCGTACTCTTCGTATTCACCGTATATGTCGTCGAATTTCAGGGGCTTTCTTCCGAGCACGCGTTCGAGGTAAATGTTCCTTTCCTCAAGCACGCTGCCGAGCCTCTCTCTTAAGGACTCGGGATCGATCAGGTCTGAGAATTTTATTCCCCGTCTCGCCGCTTTGTCTTCGTACACGGGGCCGATTCCCCTTCCCGTCGTCCCTATTTTTCCGTTACCTTGTGACGAAGCTTCGCGCGCGATGTCTATCTCTCTGTGGTAGGGCATTATCACGTGCGCCCTGTCGCTTATTTTCAGGTTTGCCGGATCGGCCCGGTATCCCGCGGCTCTCAGGCCCTTTAGCTCCAGAAGGAGCACTTTCGGGTCTATAACCACGCCGTTTCCGATTACCGACAGCTTTCCTTCCCTCAGGATGCCGGAAGGGAGGTGGTGGAGAACGATCTTTTCGCTGCCGATCACGATGGTATGTCCCGCGTTGTTGCCTCCCTGGTAGCGGGCTATGATATCCACGTTTTCGGAGATGAGGTCGACGATCCTGCCCTTGCCCTCGTCACCCCATTGAGCCCCGATGACTATGATATTGGGCATGCTCAGATACCCCCTTTCAGGAGTTCCTCCAGGTTCGAGAATTCTTTACAAGCGCCTCTGCGGGACTCGATAAGCTTCAGCTTGCTCGGGGTCTCGAGTAGTATTACTCCGTAGAAATTCGAAGCGCGGTTCTCTTTTATCCTGAGCTCCCTCTGTTTGGCATCGAGATTGAGGTCGAGGACGACCTTGAAGCCGCTCGACCTGAGCCATTCCGCGAGTCGTATGGCCTCGCGCCGCAGGCCCGTTTTCTTCGGGATAACGACGAAGTGTATCTGGCTGCCTTCCTGGTCCTTCTTGGAGGTGCTCAGCAGGTTCGCGACGTCTACGGCGAACCCGGTGGCCGGCGCATCGTAGCCGTACTTGCCCATAAGCTCGTCGTAACGCCCCCCCCTGACCAGAGGGGCCGGGATGTCGCGTGATATGATTTCGAACGTTACGCCGGTGTAATAGTTGAACCCTCTTATCTCCGCGAGGTCAATGTTAATATCGCATTCGGACTGATAGTCGTCGATGACACTCAGCACGTTTTCGAGTTCAGTTATATATTTCCTGATGGATTTTATTTTTTTTGCTTCGGCCAGTATGTGCCTTCCGCCGAAGAGCTCGGGAAGTGTCAGGATAGTGTCCTTTACGCTCTTAGGAGCGCTCGATTTGGCTATAGCCCGGGACAACGCTTCCTGGTCTTTTTTTTTAAGCGCCTGTTCTATGCTTTCTCTAAGCCCGCCCGTCATTTTTAGAAGGTGTCTCAGTATTCCCGTGTGGCCGATGTCCAGGACGAGGTTTTTAATCCCCGATCGCCCCAGCGATTTGATGCCGAGAGCTATTATTTCCGCATCGGCTTCGGGTGAGCAGAGCCCGACCAGCTCGCAGCCGACCTGAAAGATCTCCCTCTCTTTTCCGCTCCCCTTTTCTTCAAACCTGACGACCCTGCCGTTATAGCAGAGTCTTAACGGCGACGTATGGTCCCTTAGCTGGGTGGCGACGATCCTGCCTACCTGCGGGGTGATGTCCGGCCTCAAGGCTACGACTTCCCCGGAAGAAGGGTCCACGAACTTCATGACCTTGCTTTTAAGCTCGTCTCCGAGCCCTATCGATATCGGGTCCAGGTATTCGAACAGGGGTGTTATTATTTTTCTATAACCCCACCTGCTGAACTCTTCGAGTAATCCGTCTTCAATTCTTCTGAGCTCTTCTGCTTTTTCCGGCGTATAGTCTTTAACGCCCTGTGGGAGGCTTAGGCGGTTTATCATTTAAAGCTTGACCTGTGTCACGGAAATGATGTCCGGGAGTTTCGATATTTTTTCTATCACTTTAGCGGGGACCGGGGAGTCTACGTTCGTAAATACTATGGCCCTTCCTCCGATCGCCTCTCTTCCGAGATGAAGGAGACCGATGTTTACACCGTTTTCCCCGAGCAGCGTGCACATCGCGCCGATAAACCCGGGCCTGTCGTTGTTCTCGCTCACCAGGAGATATCCTTTCGGCACGACGTCTATTGTAACACCGTTTATCCTGACGAATCTAGGCTCTTCTTTTCCGAATATCGTTCCCGATACGTGGTTTTCGCCTTCTTCCGTCTTTACCTTTATGGATATGAGGCTCGTATAGTCCCTGGTTTGTGAAGATTTCGATTCGATGACCTTAATACCCCTCTCCTGTGCGATAACCGGGGCGTTTACGTGGCTCACGACCACGTCCATCATCGGAGTGAGGAATCCCTTTAAAGCGGCTACGGTTAGAGGTGAGGTATCCATGTCGGAAACTTCGCCGTCGTATTCTATATGTATTTCCGTGACTCCGCCCTTGCATATTTGGCCCTGGAGACTTCCCAGCTTTTCCGCCAGGTTCAGATAAGGCTTCATGGTCTTTAGCACCTCGAGACTCACGGAGGGCATGTTCACGGCGTTCTTCACCACTCCGTTATTGAGAAAATCGACTATCTGCTCGGCGATTGCCACCCCTACCTTCGTCTGGGCCTCCTCTGTGGAAGCCCCGAGATGCGGGGTAAATACCACGTTGTCTTCGAGCGCGAGGAGGGGATTCCCCTCTTCCGGGGGCTCGTTTATGAAGACGTCGAACGCCGCGCCCGCGACCCTGCCCGACTTTATCGCCTCGGAGATGTCTTTTTCGTTTATCACCCCTCCGCGGGCACAGTTAATCACGACAAGTCCTTTTTTCGTTTTTTCGAGCGTGTCTTTGTTGATCAGGTTCTTCGTTTCAGAGTTTAGCGGAGTATGTATCGTAATGATGTCAGACCTCTTGAGCAGCTCGTCCAGCGTAACGAGCTCGACGCCTATTTTCTCGGCGGCTTCCTTTGAGAGGAACGGGTCATAGGCAATGACGTTCATCTTTAGCCCGAGCGCCCTCTCGGCCACAAGTTTGCCGATATTCCCGAGCCCGATACATCCGAGTGTTTTTCCATAGATTTCTATACCTTTAAATTTGCTCCTTTCCCATTTGCCCGCCTTTATGGACGCGTGCGCCTGCGGTATCTGTCTCGCGAGAGAAAGCATTAGCGTGATTGTATGCTCGGCCGTCGTGATCGCGTTTGCCTCAGGGGTGTTCATAACGACGATCCCCTTCTTTGTCGCCGTCTCGACCTCGACGTTGTCCACACCGATGCCCGCCCTGCCTATTACCCTCAGGTTCTTTCCGGCTTCTATCAAATCCGCGGTGAGCTTAGTCGCGCTTCTGATGATAATCGCGTCATAACCGCCTATTATTCCGGCCAATTCCTCTTTAGGCGTGCTCTTCCTCACATCCAGGTCGAGACCCTCCGCATTTTCCAGTATGCTGAGTCCTTCCTTGGACATACCGTCTGTAATCAGTACTTTCAATTTTTCCTCCGAGAGCTGTCAAGGGATAATTTTTAACGGGATAAGAATATATGCGAGCTATGATTTGTTGTCAATTACAGGGGTTATCCGTCGGCAGCCTTCTGAAACACCCGCGAGCCTGAATTTAACGGGCATATCCGGGTGTCGGAATAATGTTCCCCGAACCTTATAGTTTGAGAACCACGCGCGATTGGGTTAATCTTTTGCCCCACATATGGAAGAATCCAAAATGTCGTTCCTTGAACACCTGGGTGAGCTCAGGCGCAGGATGCTCTGGTCGATCCTGGCAATTATCGTTTTCTTCATTCCCGCTTACTATTTTTCGAGTTGGCTATTCGATTTCCTGATGAAGCCTATAAGGGAGAGCCTCCCCCAGGGGAGCACCCTCATATTCACCATGCCCGCCGAGGGGTTCACGACTTATCTTAAAGTCTCATTTTTCGCTGCGATCGCCGCCGCGGTGCCGTTTATACTCTATCAGGCCTGGAAATTCATCGCGCCCGGACTATACAAGCATGAAAAGCAGATAGCCATTCCGTTTATTTTTTTCGGGACCCTGTTTTTTGCCTTCGGAGTCTCTTTTTGCTATTTCATCGCGGCTCCCAAGGCATTCGATTTCCTCCTGAACCAATATTCGTCGGAGTACGTCAAGGCGTTTCCGTCCATAAGTGAAGCCCTTTCCTTCTTTATGGCCCTGCTTTTGGGCTTCGGGCTCGTTTTCGAATTCCCCCTGGTGATTTTCGTTTTAGCGAGGATCGGGATCGTCGACAGCGCATGGCTCAGGAGACAGAGGAAGTACGCTATCCTCGTGAGCGCGATCGCCGCCGCCGTACTCACCCCCACGACGGACGCGGTTTCGTTTATGTTCATGTTCGTCCCGATCGTAGTTTTCTACGAGCTAAGCATCGTTGTGGCGTGGTTGTTCGGCAAGAAGAGGGCAGCGAGCGAAGACGGCGAGACCCCGGAAGACGGCGGTGTTTCCTGATCCGGGATTCCGGTGATCGAGCCGCCCGGCCATGCGGGACTATCACTAAAGTAGTACCGTTCGTATCGCTTGACTTTTCCCTATAAAAAAATAAAGTAGAAAATGAAACAGCTAAGCGGGTTATGTAAATCGCGTAGTGTTAAAATTCAACCATTATTAATTCGAGCTCGCTCGAGAGGGGATATCGATATGGCAGCCAAACCGAAGCGGAAGAAGGGCCGCGACCTCATGCACCCGATTGCCTACAAGAGGGAGAACGGCAAGTTCAACGTGGAGTGGTACCTTGGTCAGGATAAAAGCAACTGGGTGCTTCCAAGGATACTCACGCTTCAGGCAAAGAAGCTCGGCGCGAAACCGTTTCTACGGTTCGGCTATAAGAAGCCGCTCAGTTACTTCAAGACCAATCAGCTCGCGAACAAGATCGCCAACGGGCTCCTCGGGCTCGGGATAAAGAAAGGCGACAAGGTCGCGGTGTACATGCCGAATTCGGACGATTACGTGATAACGTGGTTCGGCATACTGAAAATGGGCGCCGTCATGGTGCCGATAAACACGGCGTACAAGATGGATTTCCTCCAGTACATACTCGACAGCTCCGATTCGAAGCTCCTTTTTATAGCCGAGGAGTATCTCGACAGGATGCCTCCCATAGCGAACGACCTCCCGCAGCTCGAGCGTGTGATAGTATGGACCAGGGGCGGGAGCGATAAATTCGACAAACAAGGTTTTAATTTCGAGAGCATGATCCCGTATTCCAAGTTCATAAAATCCCCGAAGAGCACGGACCCGGGCGTCGAAGTGACGTTCATGGACCATGCGAGGCTCATGTACACCTCGGGCACTACCGGGAGGTCGAAGGGTGTCGTGAGGCCCTGCGCAGCCGATTATTCGAGCGCGAGGAATTATGCGGAGATAATGGACGTAGGCCCGCGGGACGTCTGCTTCACGTGCCTTCCCCTCTATCATTCAAACGCCATGGTTATGTCCGTATACCCCGCTCTCATCAAGGGGGCCGGGGTAGTCGTCGAGGAGAAGTACTCCGCGAGACAGTTCTGGAAATGGATAAAGGACCACGGGGTGACCAAGTTCAACATCGTCGGGACCATGGCCTATTTCATGTGGAATACGCCGCCCGCGCCCGAGGAGAAACAGCACAGGGTAAAGCTCGTTCTGGGTTCTCCCGCGCCTCACGACATCATCGAGAAATTTATGGAAAGGTTTAATATCAGATTCATGGAGGGGTACGGGCTTACGGAGATAGGTCAGTGCACGTGGATGAGGCCGGGCGAGCCTTTCAGGGTGGGATCGTGCGGCAAGGAAGCGCCGGGTTACGAGATAAAGATCGCCGACCCCGAGACAGACGAGGAGGTCCCGAGGGGGCACGTGGGCGAGATAATCGTGCGCCCGAGGACCCCCAACATAATGCTCCATTATTACAACAAGATGCCCGAGAAGACCGTGCAGGACTTCAGGAACTTCTGGTTCCATACCGGGGACGCGGGCATGATGGACAAGGACGGATACATATATTTCGTCGACAGGGTCAAGGACTATATAAGGAGGAGGGGCGAGAACATCAGCTCGTTCGAGGTCGAGAAGATCGTTAACTCCCACACCGATATCGAGGAGTGCGGCGTCATAGGCATTAAGGCCGAGGGAGGAAGGTACGCCGAGGACGAGGTAATGATCGTGGTTGTCGCTAAAAAGGGGAAGAAGGTCGATCCCCACAAGCTCATGGAATTCCTCGAGCCCAGGATGCCCCATTTCATGCTCCCGAGATTCCTGCGTTTCGAAGCCACACTGCCCAAGACGGGCACGGAGAGGGTGCAGAAGAATAAACTCCGCGAGATGGGTATCACCAAAGACACGTGGGACAGGGAGAAGGCCGGATACAAGGTCAAGCGTTGACGTCCGGACGGCGTCCGGCTTTTAATTTTGGTTTGCGGTCGCCGTTCGCTTGTTTTATAGTTTCTGTAAATTCTTATCAACAAGGAGAGGCGTAATGTCCAGAATCATAAAGGTTTCGTTGCCGTTTTTTGCGGGCGTTCTCTTTGCCGCGTTTCTCATGGGCACTTTTAATATGTTCAGGGAAGCGAATGCCCAGCCCGGTTATCAGCCGAACATGGAGCAGGCCCTCGGCAGCCTGCATGAGGCGCGGATCAATCTGGAGGTTTCGTCACCCGATAAGGGCGGGCACAGGGTCAGGGCTCTTGAGCTCGTCAACCAGGCGATAACACAGGTGAGGCTCGGCATACAGTACGCCGATTGAGTCGACGATAAAGCCGGGTTCGCTTATATTTGCCGGTGCAGCGGTTAGAGGGCACCGGAACGGTAAATATCCGAACCGCGTTCAACATAATAATACCTCTCGGCGAGGGCCCGAAGCGCCTTTCCATCGCGGTCTATCCCGCAAAAATAAATCCAATTCCGCTCGTATCCCGTCCAATGTTAGAAAGCCCGGCGGGGGCCGTTAAACCCGTATTCCTTGTACGGTTGCCATGAGAAATCTAATATCGGTCTTATTTATACCAGTCACGGTATTACTTGCCTGCGCCAGGGCGGAGTACGCCCCGCCAGACCTCGGGGGGATATACACGCAGGCGGCGATGCGCTCGGACGTCGAGAGCAATCCCGTTATCCTGATACCCGGTATACTGGGCTCGAAGCTGAGGGACGGCGAGACGGGCCAGCTCGTCTGGGGGGCGTTTGACGGGGGCGAGGCCGATCCTGAGACCCCTGAAGGCGCGCGCCTCATCGCTATCCCGATGAAAGAGGGCGTCCCGATTGACGACCTCACGGACAGCGTGCACTCGGACGGGGCTCTCGACAGGGTGAAGGTGAAGCTATTCGGGCTGCCTATTCAGCTAAACGCGTATATCAACATCCTGAGCACCCTGGGCGCAGGCGGATACCTCGACCAGTCCCTCGCCTCCAATAAATTAAACCAGATCGACTACGGGAAGGACCACTTCACGTGCTTTCAGTTCGATTACGACTGGAGGCTCGATAACGTGGAGAACGCGAAGCGGCTCAAGAAGTTTATAGAGGAGAAGAGGGCTTACATTATTGAAGAAAACAAGAAACGCGGGATAGTGAAGGAAGATGTCAAATTCGACATAGTGGCCCATTCCATGGGCGGCCTTCTTACACGGTATTTCCTCATGTACGGCGACAGCGACCTGCCGGAGGACGGCTCGAAACCGGTGGTGACGTGGGAGGGTGCGAAATTAGTCGAGAAGGTGATCATCGTGGGCACGCCCAACGCGGGCGCGGTCGGGGCCGTCGAGACCCTCGTCAAGGGGAAGGACATTGGACCCTTTCTTCCCAAATACGAGCCTGCGGTAATAGCGACGATGCCTTCACTTTATCAGCAGCTGCCGAGGACGAGGCACGGAGAGGTCGTGGACGAGAGCGGCGGCAGGCTCGACCTTATGGATGCTGAAACCTGGGTAAGCCTCGGCTGGGGCCTTGCCGACCCGGGACAGGACAAGGTGCTCGAGTGGCTGCTTCCGGACGTGCCGGATCCGGCGAAGAGGCGTGAAATCGCCATAGATCATTTAAGAAAATCCTTAAAACGCGCAAAAGAATTTCAGGACGCGATAGATACCCCGGCCGAGCTCCCTCAAGGCCTGAAGCTGTATCTGATCGCCGGGGACGCGATTCTCACGGGCTCGGGGCTTAAAGTCGATAGATCCACGGGCAAATTCGAGGTGTCCCAATACAGCCCCGGCGACGGGACGGTGACGCGGGCAAGCGCGCTTGAGGACGAGAGGGTGGGGGGGTACTGGACGCCTAACCTCGTTTCTCCGATTAAGTGGTCAAACGTTACCTTCCTCTTCACGGACCACCTGGGTTTGACCAAATCCCCCGCCTTCAGCGACAACGTCCTTTTCATCCTGCTCGAAGAGCCGAGGTCATGAAAGCCCCCGACACTGCGCCGCTCCCTTCTCCCGTGTTCCCTGTACGTCGAATTAATTGAAAGTTGCGTCCCGTAAAGTAGAGTATTTCACGCGGATTCCCGCACTTTAATCTACTGTAGACGGAGATTGCCCTTGCCCGGAATGAAATCGCTCAGGCAGATAATCACGAATTCGAGGAAGGCCATGCTCATAGGCATAGGCGGCGGGGGAGACATAGTCGGCACGGTCCCCACGGCCGACCTGCTGGGGATGTTCGGAGTCGGATGCGTATTCGGGGGACTCTCCTGGGAAAGGTCCGTGATAGACCCCGTGCCGGGCCCGAGAAAATTCGACGAGGTGAGGAACGCGCGTAAATTAAACGATGTCGTCTGGTTCGCGAACGAGGACACGGTAACCAGCACCGGGGTCAGGTTCGCTGAATCCGGCATGGCGGAGGTCCTGGGGGCGGAGACCCTTTTAATTAACATACATCCCGGCCCTGAGGCCGTGGCTGAAGGGATACTCCACGCGGCCGGCGAGCTCGGGGCCGACCTTATTGTCGGCATCGATGTCGGAGGGGATCTGCTTGCGTTCGGGAACGAGCCCGGGCTCATGAGCCCCCTCGCCGATTCCGTCATGACCGCTTCTTTTGCCCTGATCGAGAAAAGAATGCCGGCCATTATGGGGTTGTTCGGGTTCGGGAGCGACGGGGAGCTTACACAGGCGGAGCTCGAGAGGTCGATGGGCATTCTCGCGAGGGAGGGAGGGCTCCTCGGGAGCTGGGGCATTACCAAAGAGGCGCTTTCGCTCCTCGAAAGACTGATCGCCGTGGTCCCCACCGAAGCGAGCCGTACCCCGACCCTCTATGCCAAGGGTGAGTTCTCCGATACGAGCATAAGGAGCGGGAGGAGGCAAGTCAGTCTCTCGATGTCCTCCACGGTGACGTATTACTTCTATCCGGGCGTTTTATATGAAAAATTATCGGGCATGTCCCGCGCAGTCTCCGGGGCGGGGAGCCTCGAGGAGGCGAACGACTGCCTCCACGCTCTCGGGATTTATACCGAGTACGATATCGAGCTCGATAAATTCAATCAGGATAACCGGACGGCTTAGTCCCGGGAGCCTGGTCCCCGGTCCCGGATTGTGTATATGGCATGAATTTGTTTGACACTACCCCTATTTCATGTTAAATAATTTCGTTTTTTTAACGTTCTGCCCTTAAGGAATTAAGCCCGCAAAATGAGTCTGGAAGAAGCAGGTTATTGCCCGACTAATAAGCATTTTATCGCGTCTGCCCTATTTATTTTATTTTCGGCGGCGGGTTCTGTTGCGGATTTAGTATTGTTCTGCTGCGTGCTCTTTTCGGCTATAACGGTTATGGTACCAGTGACCGGCTTTTTTGATGCTCCTCTTCTCAAAAACGCGTATGCGGGGGAAATCGGGTAGATATAGCCGGCGTCATCCCCGGCAAAGGAGATATGAAGTAAATGAGACAAAAGAAATTTATCTCTGCGGCCTCACTCCTCTTATTGTTCATAACGGCGTCCAGGGCCTTCGCGTCCGAGAACTTGCTCAGCGTGGACAAGACCGTATTCATCCAGATCGTAATATTCATCGCCGCCATATACATACTGAATACTCTGGTTTTCAAGCCGTTTATCGGACTTATAGACAGGCGTGACAAGCTTACGAAAGGGGCTATAAAAGAGGCCAGAGAGCTTGAGGAGAAGGTAAAGGGGATAATTCTGGAATACGAAGCCAAGCTCAACGAGGCCAGGGCGCAGGCTCAGGAAGAGCGGACTAAAATCGTACGCGAGGGCGAAAGCGCCGCCGCGGCGATTATTTCCAAGACGAGAGGGGAGACAGCGGGACTGCTCGACGAGGCGAAAAAGAAGCTTGAGGACGAGACGGAAATAATAAAAGAGAAGCTCAAAGGCGACGTTCAGCTGCTTTCAAAGGAAGTTGCTTCGAAGGTGTTGGGCAGGGAGGTCGGGGCATGACCGGGCACGAAATAATAAATTTAATTCTTGCAGGGGCTTCTGAGCACGGGGCGTTTAACTGGCGGTTCGTCATGGAGCACACCGTCAACCTGATAATCCTCCTCGGCGTGCTCGTGTACTTCCTAAAGACCCCTGTAAAGAATTTCCTCGTGGAACGCCGAGGTCTGATCGGACACGAGATAGACACGGCGCAGAAGACGATAAGCGATGCGAAATCCAGATATGACGAATACGCCAGGAAGCTCCAGGCTATCGAAACGGAAATTAATTCCCTGAAAGATACGCTCCGCAAGCAGGGAGAGACCGAGAGGAGTGAGATTCTGAAACAGGCGGAATCGGCCTCCGAAACCATCAAGAGGGAAGCGAAGGAATCGATCGCGCTCCAGTCGGAACGCGCCAAACGGGAGATACAGGCGGAGGTGGTGGATCTGGCCCTGGGGAATGCGGCGGCTCTGATCAGGCAGCACCTCGTTGACTCGGATAAGGAAAAGTTCGTAGAGGAATTCAGCAAGAATATCGAGGATGAAAAATGGCATCAATCGCAACACTGAGGGACCTTACGGAGGCGCTCATCGAGAGCGCAAGGGAAGAGGGCAAGCTCGACCGGGTAACTTCCGACCTCGAGGATTTTTTTGAGTTGCTCTCCCAGGCGGAAGGGGTGAGGAACATACTCTGGAGCTCCACTTTCGAATTCCGGGAAAGAAAAGGGATTGTCGAGGATATAGGTCAAAAGAAGGGCTATGATAAATTGACGGTCAATTTCCTGACGCTCGTAATCGAGCTCGACAAGTTCAAATCACTCGTCAAATCCGAACAGACGGTCGTCCAGAAGCTGAGGAAGGCATCGGGAAAGCTCAGGGCGGAGGTAATAATGGCGACCGAGCCTACCGAATCCGAGCTCGCCAGAATAAAAAGCGCGCTGTCGAAGGCGGTCGGGCAGGATATCGAGGTTACCACAAAGGTCGACCCGGGCATTATCGGCGGAGTTATCACCAAGGTTGAAGATAAGGTGTTCGATGGTAGTATAAAGACCCAGCTTGAGAAGATGCGAAACGTCCTCACGCGGTCCTGAAACCCCCTAATTTTATAAGGAGCGAAGAGATATGCAGGATTTAAAGATCGAAGAGATCGGCGAAATACTAAGAAACAGGATAAAGGGTTACGAAACCAAGATCGAGACCTCCGAGGTGGGTACCGTAATATCGGTGGGGGACGGTATCGCGCGGGCATACGGGCTCGACCGGGCAATGGCCGGAGAGCTGGTCGAGTTCGCGAGCGGCGTTATGGGTCTCGTGCTTAACCTCGAAGAAGATAACGTGGGTATAGCCCTTTTCGGCGAGGACAAGGAAGTCCAGGAGGGCGACCTCGTAAAGCGTACCGGCAAGATAGCCGAGGTTCCTGTCGGTGACGATATGAAGGGGAGGGTGGTCAATGCCTTGGGCCAGCCTATCGACGGCAAGGGAGAGATAAAGGCTTCGGCAACGAAGCCCATTGAAGTCAAGGCCCCGGGCGTCGTTTACAGGCAGTCGGTACACGAGCCTCTTCAGACGGGCATCAAGGCTATAGACGCGATGATACCTATAGGAAGGGGGCAGAGGGAACTTATTCTCGGCGACCGCCAGATTGGAAAGACGGCTATCGCTATCGATACGATAATTAACCAGAAGAAAGAGGACGTTTACTGTATTTACGTCGCAATAGGGCAGAAGCAGTCCACGGTCGCTCAGGTATATGACAAGCTGAGGGAGCACGGCGCGATGGAATATACGACCATCGTCGCGGCTAACGCGAGCGACCCGGCGCCGTTTCAGTTCATCGCACCATACGCCGGCTGCGCGCTCGGCGAGTATTTCCGGGATTCGGGACGACACGCTCTCATTATCTACGATGACCTGACCAAGCACGCCTGGGCGTACCGCCAGCTGTCGCTACTCTTAAGGCGTCCCCCGGGACGCGAGGCTTATCCCGGAGACGTTTTCTACCTGCATTCCAGGCTCCTGGAGCGCGCGGCGAAAATGAGGAAAGAGGACGGAGGCGGCTCACTGACGGCGCTTCCGATCATCGAAACACAGGCGGGAGACGTTTCCGCGTACATCCCGACAAACGTCATCTCGATCACGGACGGTCAGATATATCTCGAGAGCGACCTTTTCTATTCGGGCGTCAGGCCCGCGATCAACGTGGGTCTCTCGGTATCCAGGGTAGGGGGCTCGGCTCAGGTGAAGGCGATGAAAAAGGTCGCCGGGACGCTCAGACTCGAGCTCGCCCAGTACAGGGAGGTCGAGGCGTTCTCGCAGTTCGCCTCGGACCTCGATAAGGCGACGCAGGCGCAGCTTGCCCGCGGCGGAAGGCTGGTAGAGGCTCTAAAGCAGGGCCAGTATGAGCCTATCGCCGTCGAGAAGCAGATATTAATCATATTCGCGGTCTCCAACGGATACCTTGACGACTATCCCGTGGAATCGGTCAATAAATACGAAAAGGAGCTTAATTCTTTCTTCGAATCCAAGTATTCGGACCTCCTCACGGAAATAAGGACCAAGAAGGAGCTTACGGACGAAATAAGGGGAAAGATCCTCGCTGCGCTCGACGAGCTCAAGAAACAGCTCGGGGAATTTAACTAGATTTACAAATTCTTTATAACTGAGACGAAAATAAAATGGCGAGTCTGAGACAGATTAGATCGAAGATTAAAAGCGTGAAAGGCACCCGCAGGATTATGAGCGCCATGAAGCTCATATCCGCGGTCAAGCTGAGGCGTGCCCAGGAATTACTCCTGTCCTTCAGGCCGTATTCGGACGCTTTTATGGAAATCACCAAGAACCTCGCGCGCAGGTGCGATCCCGAAAGGCACCCGCTCCTGAGGAGACCCGAGGAGATGAAGAAGCTCCATATCGTGTTCATGACGTCGGACCGCGGGCTCTGCGGGAGCTTCAACAGCAACCTCATCAGGAAACTCGAGACCTATCTCGTGACGGACGCGAAGAAATATGAGGAAGTAAAGTTCACTTTCCTCGGCAGGAGGGGCAGGGACCACTTTTCCAGGAATAAAATAACCGGCGTCGAGAACTACACGGGGATCAACGAACGGAATTATAAAGAGACAGCGGAAAAAGTGGCGTCCGAGCTCGTGTCCGAGTATGTCAGGGAAGAGACCGATGAAATAATCCTCGTTTATAATTATTTCAGGTCCGCCTTGACGCAAGTAATGGTCTATGAAAGGATACTGCCAATAGAACAAGCGGCCGGGACGCAAGACGATTCCGCGCCGATCGATTATCTGTACGAACCCACGAGAGAAGCCGTATTGAAAAAATTACTGACAAACTATGTCAGGGTCCGTGTCGAGAGGGCGATAGAAGAATCGCTCACGAGCGAGCACGCATCTAGGATGACGGCGATGGAAAGCGCCACGAGCAACGCTGACGACGTGATAAAGAAATTAACCCTTTTGGCCAACAAAACCAGGCAGGCGATGATTACGACCGAGCTTATGGATATTGTGAACGGTACAGAGTCTTTAAGGAAAGGAGGCGCAGATTAAAATGGAAATGAATAACGGTAACAGCATGGGTAAGGTGATACAGGTCATGGGGCCTGTAATCGACGTCGAATTCAAGGAAGGGGGGCTGCCCCCGATTTACACGGCTCTCAAACTCACCAACCCGCTGCTTAACGACCAGAAATGGAACCTGGTGGTGGAAGTCGCGCAGCAGCTGGGCGGAAACAGGGTGCGCTGCATAGCGATGGATTCGACCGAGGGTATCAGGAGAGGCGAAGAGGCCATCAATACCGGTGAGGGCATAACCGTGCCCGTCGGAAAAGAGGCGCTCGGCAGGATCCTGAACGTAATAGGCGAGCCGATAGACGAAATGGGCCCCGTCAATACGGCCATGCGCTGGCCTATACACCGCGAGGCGCCAAAATTTGTCGAGCAGAGCACGAAGCTCGAACTATTTGAAACGGGGATTAAGGTCATCGACCTGATCGCCCCTTTTCTCCGGGGCGGTAAAATCGGTCTATTCGGCGGTGCTGGGGTCGGAAAAACGGTTCTGCTTCTTGAATTAATACATAACGTGGCTAAAGAATACGGCGGCGTCTCGGTTTTCGGCGGCGTAGGTGAGAGGACCCGCGAAGGGAACGACTTCTGGGTCGAAATGAAAGAATCAGGCGTTCTCGCGAACACGGGACTCGTATTCGGACAGATGAACGAGCCCCCGGGCGCCAGAGCAAGGGTGGCGCTTACGGCGCTCACGCTGGCCGAGTATTTCAGGGACGAGCAGGGACAGGACGTTCTTCTATTTATCGACAACATATTCAGGTTTACGCAGGCGGGCTCCGAGGTGTCGGCGCTCCTGGGCCGCATCCCTTCGGCGGTCGGTTATCAGCCCACGCTCGCTACCGACCTCGGGGAGCTTCAGGAGAGGATCACATCGACAGTCAAAGGGTCGATCACTTCGGTTCAGGCTATTTATGTCCCCGCGGACGACCTCACGGACCCGGCCCCGGCTACTACGTTCGCCCACCTGGACGGTACGATCGTTCTTTCGAGGCAGTTGACGGAGCTGGGAATTTATCCGGCGGTCGATCCTCTCGATTCGACGTCCCGAATCCTGGACCCGCTCATCGTGGGACAGGAGCATTATCAGGTCGCGCGCCGCGTTCAGGAGGTGCTCCAGCGCTACAAGCAGCTTCAGGAAATTATCGCGATCCTCGGTATGGACGAGCTCTCGGAAGAGGACAAGCTTGTCGTCGCGAGGGCCAGGAAGGTGCAGAGGTTCCTCTCGCAGCCTTTCCACGTAGCGGAGCAGTTCACCGGCACCCCGGGTAAATACGTGCCCATTAAAGAGACGATTGCGGCTTTCAAAGAGGTCATCGACGGGAATATGGACGATACCCCTGAACAGGCGTTCTACATGGTCGGGACCCTCGAGGAAGTACAGGAAAAAGCGAAGCAGATCGTTTCCTGATCAAATGAATTTAAGCCGGAGGCAGGCTCGGGCCTGTCTCCCGATACTTAAGGCTCCGGTAAATAATAAAAGAGTCCTTGACTCCTAGGAGATATTAAATTGGCCGACCTTCATCTACAAGTAATAACCCCTGTAAATCTCGTCGTCGACGAACGGGTGGACGAGGTGGTCGCTCCCGGCGAGGCCGGTGAGTTCGGGGTCCTGCCGGGCCACGTGCCTTTTATTACAATCCTTGCGGAAGGGGAGCTCAGGTATAAAAAAGGCGCACACGAGAAAAAGATGATCGTCGAAGGCGGCATCGCCGAGGTAAGGGACGATAAGGTCACGGTTCTGACCGACCGCGTAAGAACGGACTGACGGTCTTTGCCGAAAAGACGGCGTCATAAACTCCCCCGATTTGAACTCACGAGTTTTTTCCATATATACTAGATAAAATATCCGCCTTTTCCCGGAGAAACCACGGTATGGCTCTTGCAGAGAAAAATTCCGGAAGGCTCGTCTTGCGAAACGACAAGGGAGCCGTATCGGAGCTGACCATAAACAGGCCCGAGTCCTATAACTCCCTCTCGATCGAATGCATGGAGGCGCTGACATCGGAATTCGAGTCGCTCTCGCGGGACAATAACGTCAGAGTGGTAATCCTTTCGGGCGCAGGGAAGGGTTTTTGCGCCGGGCACGACTTGAAGGAGATGAGGAGGAACCCGGGAAAGGAATTCTACGAGAAGACCTTCGACGCCTGCACTAAGATGATGCTCTCGATAATAGATTGTACAAAACCCGTGATAGCGAAGGTGCACGGGGTTGCAACCGCAGCCGGGTGCCAGCTGGTCGCGACCTGCGACCTCGCCGTCGCCGGCGAGAACGCGAGGTTCGCTACCCCGGGCGTCAACATAGGCCTCTTCTGCTCGACCCCCATGGTGGCTCTTTCGCGGAACGTCTCCAGGAAACACGCCATGGAGATGCTCCTGACGGGAGATTACATTTCGGCGAAGCGCGCATACGAAATCGGGCTCGTTAACCGCGTGGCGCCTGTCGACGAGCTTGACCGCGCGGCGAACGAGCTCGCGGTGAAGATCTCATCGAAGTCGCCGCTTACGCTCAAGATTGGCAAAAGGGCTTTTTACGAGCAGGCAGACAAGGACCTTCCGAGCGCTTACGAGTATTGCAGCCGCGTTATGGTCGAGAACATGATGGCGCGGGACGCCGAAGAGGGCATAGACGCGTTCCTCGAAAAGAGGGAGCCCCAGTGGCGCGGCGTCTGACGGCCGTCTTAATATTTCCTTAATATTTCACCGGTACGATCTTTCAGATTTACATTCCCGGGAGTCATATACGCAGACCCGGAACTAATGCGTGTTGTTACAGTCGGAAGGGTAACGGTGGCCCCGTATCCTGTTTATATTTCAGTTCCTTTTGATTATATAATTGTAGGTGTATGTGCCTCACCGGCCGCATGAAATCGTAGGAGCCGATGAAATATATTTTTACGGGTGACATTATGCGTATAAATTACGGTTTGATACTGGCGGGTTTACTGTGCTTTGGATACTCGGCCGCGTCTCTGGCGCAGCAGAATAATATTTCGCTGCCTGCTCTCATGGGGAGCAAGCGGGTTCTTATCATAGGGGAAACGTACGGGCAGTCCGAATCCGAACAGTTTTTTTCGAAAACCGTTACCGAATATCTGAACGGCGGAGGGTGCATCAAAGTCGGGCTCGAAATATCCTCCGATCAGCAGGAAACGCTCGACAGCGCCATGAAGGGGGAGGTGCCCGTTTCGCAAGTCCAGATAAACGACATCGTGGACAGCGTTGCTTATAGACAAATGCTTACGGACCTGAGCGGGCAGATAAGAGCGGGAAAGTGTCTGTCCGTCCACGCTATAGACGCGCCGCGTTCCGTGCCGGTGATGAGGGACGCATGGATGGAGAAACAAGTCGCAAACATGACGGGCGATACCCCTGTCGTGCTCCTGGTCGGCAATATCAGGGCGGTAAAGGATTCCGGGGGTGAGGACAGCGAAAAGCTGCTTGCCGAGCGCATAAGCGAAAAAACGCCAGGAGTGGCGACCGTGCTTCAGCACTGGAGGCCCGGGCAGTGTGAGAACAGAACGCTCGAATATATAAGCGCAAAGGATGAAAGGGCGGGGGTGTATATAAAAGAAACGGTGAAAGATATGTCGCCCGGAATGCCCGAGTCTCCGGAAGCTATTGCTGACGGCGTGCTTGTATGGAGCTGTGAGTCTGAGGACGTCACTGAGAAGGTGGATATTGACGACAGTAAAGGCGCGGATTCGGTGAAGGACCAAATCGACGTGAGCGAGCGGAAAACCGAGACGGTCGTAAGGGACGAGAAGGTCATGAAGAAGGTAAGGTGGGGGATAAAAAATAAATACCCGGCCGTCGGTATGACTAAAGACGAAGCGCTTCAGGCGATGGGGGAGCCTGAGAAAAAAGAGGGCGTTAAGAATGCGGAGAAATGGTCCTATCAGTGTTTCGACGAGCAGGGGTACTGGCACACGTGTTTCGTCCTGGAATTTAAAGAGGATATCGTCGTAAGGTTTAAAGACCTGGAGTAAATAAGCCGTCTAGACACAACCGGATCAGGCCCGCGTTTAGACCGGGCCGCGCTATTCGGGGCCCAAGGTACGCCTTCTACGGTTCTGTGAGGAATTATGACTGAGCCGTGGAATTCTCTTCCGAAGCCCCCGCATCTCCGGATTGGATTTCGGGTTCCGCGGGTAACGGAGACGATCCCTTTGCCGGTAAGGCCTGATCGTATCTCGATCTTTCCTTGATCCTGCTCGCCTTCTTGGAACGGCCCCTCAGGTAGTACAGCTTCGCCTGCCTGACTTTACCCTTCTTTTTAACCTCAATTTTGTCTATCAGCGGTGAATGAAGGGGGAATATCCTTTCCACTCCGACTCCGTACGAAACCTTTCTCACAATGAAGGTCTCGCGGACTCCTCCCCTTTTCTTGGCTATGACGACTCCCTCGAATACCTGTATCCTTTCCCTGTCGCCCTCTTTGATTTTGTAGTGGACGGCCACCGAATCGCCCGAGCGAAAGTCGGGAAGGTCGGTCCGCATCATGGAATTTTCGAGTTCAATTATTACGTTCATCTAACTTCTCCCCTTTCATATTGTACATGAAAATAATCTGTCGAGTATTATCGCCGCGGCGGATCTCACGGAAAGATGGTTGTATCCCGTGTGCCCGCTGACGGGCTTCAGAGTGTAGTCGGCTCTATCCATTATTTCTTCGGCCAGGCCCCATCCGGTCCCGAAAATAAGCAAAAAAGGGTCCGGATAACTACGCATCATCATTTTCCTCATTTCGCCGTAACCCGTCATATTCCTACGGGGGCGGGCGTCGGTGACGACTAACTTGGGCTTTTTGCCCTCAATTCTTTCAATATCCCTTACCGCGTCTTCGAGCGAATCTGTAATTTCAACGAATTCCAGCGCCTCCGCCCTCGACCTGTTCAACCCGGGTCCCTCTCCTTCGGTCCAGTGCCTGAGTACACGCTCGACCAGCCTTTGCTGCTCACTATTGGGCTGAACGAGGTAAAATTTCTCGATGCCGTACGTTTTGCCGGCCCTCGAGATATCGTGGACGTCCAGATTTGTGAACGCCGTGGTTATTATCGTGAGCCGATTATTGTATACGGGATAATGCACTAATGCAATATAGGCATTGAAAATACGCCGGTCAGCCTTTTTCAAATCGTTAATGGCACTTATATCGTCTAACGTGAGTGTTGCCCTGTCGAGTAGGTCTGGTCTCCTGAGATAGGTCCTCTTAATGCCTTCCCTTCTCCTCCATTCGTCTATTTCCTTGTGGTTGCCGGAGAGAAGGACTTCCGGGATCTTCTTGCCCATATAGTCCTCGGGTCTCGTGTACTGCGGGTATTCGAGGAGCGAGTCCCTGAAAGAATCGCATTCGGGGGACTGCTCGTTCCCCATGAATCCGGGAATTAGCCTCGCAACGCTGTCAACGATGACTGAAGCGGCGAATTCCCCGCCCGAAAGCACGTAATCCCCGATCGATATTTCTCTGTCGACGTAAAGCTCCCTTACCCTTTCGTCGATGCCCTCGTACCTTCCGCAGACGATTACGAGCTGGTCGTATCCGGAGAGCTCCCTTGCGGTCTCGTCCGAGAATATTTCGCCTCCGGGCGAGGTCAGGATGACGAGAGACCTCGCGTCCCCGTCCTTAATATCCTCTACGGCCCTCCCTATGGGGCCCGGCTTCATGAGCATACCGCCGCCTCCCCCGTAAGGCGAGTCGTCCACGGTCCTGTGTTTGTCTTCGGTATAGTCCCTTATGTCGTGGGTATTTAACTCGACGATATGTTTCTCCCTCGCCTTCTTGAAAATCCCGAGGGAGAACGGGGATTCGAAGAATTCCGGGAATATGGTCAGGATGTCGAATTTCATGGCAGATGATTCGGGGGCGAGCTGTCTTGATCGCTACTCAACTAACAATCCTTCGATCGGGGAGATTACTATTTTCGATTTCTTTAAATTAATTTCCTTAATTATCGGCTCGGAAAGCGGGATGAGGGATTCTTTGTCCCCATCCTTTACGACGAGGACGCTTTGGAGCGCCCTGTCGATGAGACCCTCGACCTTTCCAACGTACATGCCGTCCTCCGTGTATATTTCGAGCCCTATAAGCTCGAACCAGTAAAATTCATCTTCCCCGAGCTCCGGGAGGTCGGACCTTTCTATGTATACGTTTTTCCCTATGAGCTTCTCGGCTTCGTCAATCGTCTCGACGCCCGCGAGCCTGATAATTGCCGAGTCTTTTTCGGGCTTGCATTCCTTCAGGTAAAACCCCTCGGGTTCACGGCCCTGGGCCCTGTCTATGAAGATTCTTTGAATAGAATTAAGACTTTCAAACCGGCGGCTGAACGGCAGGAGTCTCACTCCTCCGTATAGACCGTGGGATTTGGTAATCTTACCGTAAGCGATAAGCCCCATATTGACTGATTGGAAATAACTACTCTAGGATTTCCAGTACTGCCCTTCTTCTCATTTTGGCGGCGGCAGCGCCGAGTATCGTCCTGATGGCTTTCGCGGTCTTCCCCTGTTTCCCTATAATCTTACCCAGGTCCTCAGGGGCCACTTTCAATTCGAGAACAGCGGTCTGCTCTCCGGAAACTTCACGAACCTCAACCTTGTCAGGACTATCAACCAGTGATTTAGCGATGAAAGTCACAAGCTCAGTAAGCTTTTCCATAACTGAAACCTCCCCTATTGTTTATGACGATACTCATCCGGACATTCCTATTTCGACATTGTTTCCGTCTCCGATCTGGTTAAACCAGATATTAGTTTGCCTACACGCTCCGTCGTCTGAGCCCCTTTGCTTATCCAGTCCTTGACCCTGTCCGCGTTTACCTCTACATGCTGCGGTTTCTTTCTCGGGTCGTAATGACCCAGGATCTCGAGAAACTTGCCGTCACGGGGCGAACGCGAATCCGTAGCCACTATCCTGTAGAAAGGGTTTTTCTTCGACCCTATTCTCATTAGCCTTATTTTAACCAAAATACGAATACCTCCTTATATATATACTATTGTAATCAAATCTTATCAAAAGATTAAGTCTTTACATAAATTTCATCATTCTTTTTGCCATTTTGCCCATTTTACCCATATTCTTCATCATATTTCTCATCTGCATATAGTTTTTTATCACCCGGTTAATGTCCTCGACCCTCGTGCCGCTTCCGCGGGCGATCCGCTTCCTTCTGCTGCTGTTCAGTAAAGTGTGGTCCGTTCTTTCTTCAATCGTCATCGAGTCCACGATCGAGATCGTCTTTTTTATCTCTTTTTCGGCCATATCGAGGGCCTTGGGGTTATTCGCGATCTGCTTCATGCCCGGGATCATCTGGGTCATGCTGTCGAGGGACCCGAGTTTGCGCATAGCCAGCATAGCCTCCCTGAAATCTGCCAGCGTAAACTCCTTTTTCAGAAGCTTCCGAGCCATCTCTTCGGCCTTTTTATCATCGAACGCCGCCTGGGCTTTTTCGATGAAAGTGAGCACGTCACCCATTCCGAGAATCCGGGACGCTATCCTGTCGGGGTGAAAGACCTCGAGGGCTTCGAGCTTCTCGCCCGTGCCGAAGAACTTGATCGGCTTTCCGGTTACGGACTTTATGGAAAGCGCCGCTCCTCCCCTGGCATCTCCGTCCATCTTCGTAAGCACGACGCCGTCTATGTCGAGCGCCTCATTGAAGCTCGAGGAGACATTTACCGCATCCTGACCGGTCATCGCGTCCGCGACGAGCAGCACCTGATGGGGATTCAACTCGGTTTTTATCGTCTTGAGCTCTTCCATGAGCTCTTCGTCAATGTGTAATCTGCCCGCCGTATCGATTATTAAGGTGTCGTAGCCGCCGAGCTTGGCTTCCTCCAGTGCGTTTTTGCAGATATCTAAAGGCCTGTCCCCCGGTTTTGTATCGTAAATGCCGGCTCCCACCTGCTTCGCGAGCACCTTCAGCTGGTCTATAGCGGCAGGCCTGTATACGTCGGCCGGGACGAGATAGGGGTTTCTTTTCAGACTCTCCTTCAAGTACTTGGCCAGCTTGGAGGCGGAGGTGGTTTTTCCCGAGCCCTGCAGGCCCACGAGCATGATCGCGACCGGCGGGGACGATTTGAGGTCGAGCTCCGAGCTCTCGTCGCCCAAGATCTTTATCATTTCATCATGGACGATTTTCACGAACTGCTGACCCGGCGATAGGCTCCCCATGACTTCCTGGCCCAATGAGCGGGTCTTGACCGATTCGACGAACTCCCTGACCACCTTGAAGTTCACATCGGCTTCGAGGAGGCTCAAACGCACCTCTCTGAGAGCGTCCTGAATGTTACTCTCGCTCAGCTTTCCGTAGCCCCTTACCCTCTTTAGGGTGGAATTTAGTTTTTCAGATATTCCTTCAAACATGACCTTTCAGAAGACAGAACCCACTCCGTTAAAAAGGCGAAGCCATTATTATTAGCATATTCGGGGGTCATTGTCAATTTGCAGTCAGCGTAACTCCCTTTTAAATCACAATATTTTGTAATAACGGATAATTTTGCACCGGGAGTGTCCGGGGATTGGCCATTATTCTATAGCGAGCCTAAGATTCTCCAGTCGAGAGACGAAACGAAGACACCTCCGTCTTTCTCCCCGCCGTATTCGTGCGCTCTCCGCTCAAAGCTCGAAGTGCTGCGGCCTGAAGGGTGTTGAGAAACATACCTCCGGGGACCGCGGAGCCCCCGGGCGAAAGTCTTTTCCCCGAATCCTCGAGCCGCTCCCCCATATAAACTAATTCAGGGATTCGCCGGGTTTGAGCGCAATGATCTCCAGGCCCTTTATATCTTTCGTAAGCTCCTTCAACATGGCGGGCGTCCCCGTAAGCGCGGGGAAAGTCCCGTGATGCATAGGCACTATGTATTTGACCGCCAGGAACCTGCACGCATACGAGGCTTCGAGCGGAGACATGGTGAAGAGATCGCCTATGGGTATCATTGCGAGCTCCGGTTTATAAATCTCCGAGATCAGCTTCATGTCGCTGAATACCGCCGTATCTCCCGGAGTGGTAGATCCTGTATCCGTTCTCAAGCTCGATTACATATCCGACCGCCTCACCGCCGTAAATAATGGAACCGTCCTCGTCCTGTATGCCGCAGCTATGGTCGGCGTGGACCATCGTGAACTTGATCCCGTCCACTGCCTGAGTGCCCCCTTTATTCATCGGCATTATATTCTCGACCCCCTTGCCATTAAGCCACACGCAGGTCTCGTAAATGCCCACGACCTTCGGCTGATGCTCTTTTCCTATTGAAACCGCGTCGCCGATATGGTCGAAGTGGGCGTGCGTGACAAGCATGATGTCGAGCTTGCTGACCTTCTTCAGTCCCTCCGGGCAGGCAGGGTTGTTCTCGACCCACGGGTCTATGAGTATGGTCTTTCCCGCCGGGGGTCGTGAGCGTGAACGTCGAATGGCCCAGATACGTGAGTTCGAAATCCTTTATTTATCTTTCCCAAATATTCCTCCATAGGCCTTTAGTTTTGATATGTCATAATTGTAACCGCATGCGGGTTCCGATGGCAAACGGGCTTAGGCATCGCCTCCTAATGCATGATAGAATAGTGAGGATGGAGCTTCGAGGTTTTTGAGCATACGGCGGATATCGGGGTCAGGGTGTTCGGCGGAAGCTACGCGGAATTATTAAAAAACGCCGCGCTCGCCATGTTTTCCCTCATCGCCGAGACGGGGTCGGTCAGGCCGGTCGAGGAGATAGTGTTCGAGGCCGGGGCCGAGACCGGGGAAGAGCTTCTTATAAAAATGCTGAGCGAGATACTCTATCTCCATCAGGCCCGGAAGATGGTTTTCAGCCAAGCGGAGATCGAGCTTACGGACGGTTTCAGGCTCAAAGGCAGGCTCAAAGGTGAAAAGATCGACCCCGGGAGGCACGAGCTCGGGCTCGACATCAAGGCGGCCACGTACCACAATTTGAAAATACAGAGGGTGAATGATAGATTTATGGCCGAAATAGTGTTTGATATCTAAAGCAAATTTCCTTCGGTCATAAAGAGTTACAGGCTTCACTCGCTCGGAGCGGAGCGCGGCAGGGTCAGGTGGGTATATATTCGCGAATTGTTGTTGCTATGTTAAATCCGGTACGGGATTAGGTGGTTATGCTCGATTCAAAATTCGTGGAAGATAATCTTGAGAAAGTGGCGGCCAGGATGAAAGAAAGGGGGGCCGCGTTTGATTCCGGCAGATTCAGGGCTCTTGATCAGGAGAGGCGCGCGATAATAAAGAGCGTCGAAGAGCTCGAGCACCGGAGGAACGTCGGCTCTAAAAAGGTCGGGGAGTTAAAGCGGGACGGGAATCACGACGAGGCGGACAAGCTTCAGGCGGAGCTTAAAGTGCTGTCGGACAAGATTAAGGACCTCGCCGGCGAGAGGTCGAATGCGGATAATAACCTCAGGGAATTCCTCCTGGGGGTCCCGAATATGCCTCACGAATCGGTGCCTGTCGGAAAGGATGCCTCGGACAATAAGGAAGTGAAAAGGTGGGGCGAGCCGAGGGCTTTCGGATTTGAACCCAGGGATCACGTCGAGCTCGGGAAGGCCCTCGATATCCTCGATCTCGACAGGGCGGCCAAGATTACAGGCGCCAGGTTCGCGCTTTATAAAGGGCTCGGGGCGAGGCTCGAACGGGCGCTGATTAATTTTATGCTCGACGTTCATACGAAAGAGCACGGATACAAAGAGGTGCTCCCCCCTTTCATGGCGAACAGCGAAAGTTTTATCGGCACGGGGAACCTTCCGAAGTTCGCGGCCGATTTGTTCAAGGTCGAAGGGACGGACTTCTACCTTATTCCCACGGCGGAGGTCCCGGTGACGAACATACACAGGGACGAGATATTGAGCGTTGAGGACCTGCCGGTGAAATACGTCGCCTATACCCCTTGTTTCAGGAGCGAGGCCGGCTCTTACGGAAAGGACGTCCGCGGAATAATAAGGCAGCACCAGTTCAACAAGGTCGAGCTCGTGAAATTCGCCGAGCCCGAGAATTCTTACGACGAGCTCGAGTCCCTGACCGGGAACGCAGCCCGTATCCTGGAGCTTCTAGGGCTTCCTTACCGTGTGGTCGTGCTCTGTACGGGCGATATGGGGTTCTCGTCGGCAAAGACTTATGACATCGAGGTATGGGTGCCGAGCGAGAACGTATACAGGGAGATTTCGTCATGCAGCAACTTCGAGGATTTTCAGGCCAGAAGGGCCTCTATCAGGTACCGTCCCCCGGGAGGCGGCAAGCCCAGGCTCGTACATACGTTAAACGGCTCGGGTCTCGCGGTTGGCAGGACGGTCATCGCGATACTGGAGAATTTTCAGGAGTCTGACGGTACGATAACTTTACCGAAGGCGCTCATACCCTACATGGGCGGCGTCGAACGGATTGCTCCGGAGAAGTAGAGAAGTAACCCTTTATAAATTCGTATCTTAATAGTACCGGGAATGAAATCAGGACGGCAATTCGACGATGAAGGTAACCCCTCTCCCCTCGTTGGCCCTTGCGAATATGTCTCCCCCGTGCTCTTTAATGATACCGAATGAGACAGAGAGACCGAGCCCGGTGCCTTTAGTCTTCGTGGTATAGAACGGGTCGAATATCTTATTGATGCTGGTGTCCGGTATTCCCGGGCCGTTATCCTCAAATGCCACCTGGATAACGTTTCTCTTTCCCTGTCTGTCGGTGCTTTCCGATTCCCTTATTCTGCTCCGTACCGTGAGCCGCCTGGCGTCACCGGTTTCCATCATCGCCTGCTGGGAATTAATAATCAGGTTCAGGAAAACCTGCTGCAGCTGGTTCGGATCGCCCACGGTCTCGGGGAGTTCCGGGTCGAGGTCTTTGACGACGGTAACCGAGTTTTTTCTGAGCTCGTAGTCCGTCAGGCCCAGAGTCTTTTCGAGTATTTCGTTTACCTGTATGACTTCTTTCTCGGGACTGTGCTTGCGGGCGAAGGAAAGTAAATTCTGTATGACCTTTTTAGCCCTTTCCGATTCGGCATGTATGGATTTTATAGCTTCTCTCGATTCATTACTGAGGTCGGGCTCGGCAAGCAGCATCTCGGAATACCCTATCACCACAGCGAGGGGGTTATTCACCTCGTGAGTTACGCCCGAGATGAGCTCGCCTACGGCCGCGAGTTTTGCCGACTGGAGAAGCTGCTCAAGTAAATTCTTCTTTTCTGTAATATCGAATATTATTGCGGTCAATATCGGCCTTCCCTCGACCCTGCACGTCGAAAAAGATACCTCCGCCGGGAATTCCTCCCCGCTTTTGTTGAGGCCCGTTATCTCCGACGTCGATTCTTTCAGGCCCGAAAACCCGTTACCGCCCCCTTTGCCGAGCTCGGCGTTTACCGCGTCTTTGTATCTTTCCGGAAAGAGGGAGCGGAACTCTTTATCAACAATGTCTTCCTTCGCGTATCCGAATATCTTCTCCGCGGCGGGATTAAAGAGAATGATTTTTCCGTCTCCGTCAACCGCTATGATCGCGCTCTTAGCCGTTTCCACGAAGCTTCTGTATCTTTCCTCCGATTCTCTAAGCGCCTGCTGGAGTCTTCTTCTCGCGGTGATATCGTCCAGCACCGACACGATACCCAGCTGATTCCCGTCCTTATCCTTAATTGCGGACGTCTTTTCGTACACGGGGAATGCGTTCCCGTTCTTTCTAAGCGCGAGCCTTTCGCCCTCCCAGCCGACCATCGCGAGGGCTTCGTAGATCTTGCTGCTCACTCCGGACGGGTCGTCGAGGGGGTACAAGACATCGCTCTTCTTTCCTATTATCTCTTCGGGTTTATATCCGAAGGTCCTTGTGTGGGCATTGTTGATATAGATGATGTTGCGGTTTATATCGGTGATGGTGACCGCAGAATTCAGACTGTTCACCGACGTCGAAAGCAAGAGGTTCTGCGCTTCGTTCTCACCGCTCCTTGCGGTTTGAATAACGCTTTTCCGGCTGATCTTATTCCGGCCTGCAGAAGAAATTAGAAGTTTCTGTTTCTCGAGGGCTTTCAGCGCCAGTGTAGCGACGTATTTTATATTGGGCGGTGTTTCTACATAACCGTACACAAGACTGTCGAGGGGATTGTCCGAAGCAGGATCTCCGTCCTGTCCCGGCTCAGTAATCATAATTATTTCGGTATTCTGAGAAATCGATTTAACACGCGTTATTATTTCCGGGATCGAGAAATCGAAGGACCTCGCATCGACGACGGCTATGTCGTATGATTGATTCCTCAGATGTTCGAAGAACTCCTCGGCGGACGAAGCCCTTTGCGCCTGAATATTTCGTTTGCCGAGTATGCCGTCCATCTCCGAGAACAGCTCCTCGTTCAAACATGCAAGAATATTCTGTTTGCCTGTATTATCCATAACAAGACTCAACTAAATTATGGAAACCCCGGTTCGGACGGTAAAGCGAAATACTGCGGCGTCCCCCTATCGAACCCGGATAGTTTCCATGATCCCGTCATCCGATACTTCCGAAATCGACAATCCTCAAAATTCGTCGAATCGCCTTACCCGTTTTTCCAGCCTGTTGGATATGTAATGAAAAATCGGAGCGGCGATTATGCATATGATGAAAAGGTAGAGAAAGGCGTAACCCGCCTGTTTTTCCAATTCGCCGGTATCCGTCGTGAACGACCGAAGAAGAATGATCAACACGGCGAATAAAGAGATAATGGATATAAATATCGACGCCATAAACATATAAGAAAAAACACTTGAAAGTGAGTCTCTCATCGCCTTCCCGACTTCTCTTAGTCCTGGCCTTAATTATAGAGTAATTCCCGGAAACCTACAATCGTTATTAGTTTAGATACTTTTCCCCGGAGTTTTAAAGTTCGGGATAAGGTTCAGGCGGCAGGGGAGAGAGCCGGACTCAAACTTCAAGTACTTCTTTTTCCTTTTTTTCCAGCCTTTCGTTTATTTTTTGGATGTACTTGTCCGTAAGCTCTTGAATTTTATTGAGATGTTTTTTAGCCACGTCTTCAGGGATATGCTTTTCCTTCTCGGAGTCCTTTAACTTGCTGTTCATGTCCTTTCTTATCTGCCTTATCGAAACCCTGTATTCCTCGGCGAGCTTGCTTATATGCTTGACGAGGTCTTTTCTGCGCTCCTCGGTGAGGACCGGTATGGATATTCTGATGACCTTCCCGTCGTTTGCCGGGTTAATTCCGAGCTCGGATTTCATTATCGCTTTTTCGATACCCGAGATGGCGTTAATATCCCATGGCTGAATCAAAATGGTTCTCGCTTCCGGGGTGGAGAGCGTGGCCAACTGGTTTATCGGCGTCATGGTTCCGTAATAGTCCACGATAATGTGTTCCACGAGAGAGGTCGATGCGCGCCCGGTTCTTATTTTTACCAGCTCCGTATCGAACGCGTGCAGCGATTTATTCATCCTGTCTTCGGATTCCCTGATAATGTCTTCAACGCCGATATTTTCACTCATCTTTGCCGCTCCTGACCTTGGTGCCGATATCCATCCCCAGCACCGCTTTCTTTATATTGCCTCTTTCAAACAGGTTGAAAACGAGTATGGGTATATTGCCCTGCATGCATAACGATATGGCGGTCGCGTCCATTATTTTCAGCTCTTTTTGCAAAACGTCCATATAGCTCAGTTCCTTGAATTTGACCGCGTCTTTATGTTTCAAGGGGTCCTTGTCGTAAACCCCGTCAACCTTGGTCGCTTTGAGAATGAGGTCCGCTCCGATTTCTAGAGCCCTCAGGGTAGCCGCCGTATCGGTGGTGAAGAAGGGGTTTCCCGTGCCGGCGGCGAAGATGACTATTCTGCCTTTTTCGAGGTGCCTGATGGCGCGTCGCCGTATATAGGGTTCGGCTACCTGCTTTATTTCCAGAGCCGACTGCACCCTCGTATGCAGCAGTCTTTTCTCGAGCAGGGCCTGAAGCGCGAGGGCGTTGATGACCGTCGCCAGCATGCCCATATAGTCTCCGGTCGACCTGTCTATGCCTGTTTCGGCTCCGGCCACGCCCCTGAATATGTTCCCGCCCCCGATGACGATGGCGATCTCTATCCCGAGGCTCTGTACTTCGGCTATCTCGTCAGAGATAGCGTCGAGCGCTTTCGAGCTGATTCCGAACCCTTCCGGTCCCTGAAGAGCCTCCCCGCTGAGCTTAAGAAGTATCCTGCGATATAGGGGGTCGGGTTTGGATTTTGGAGAATTCATTTTTTAGTCCAGGGATTCGCCTAGCTGGTACCGTACAAACCTTCTGACCTTAATATTTTCCCCGATCTTTGCTATGAGCGCCTGAAGGAGGTCGCTGATCTTTAGTTTCGAGTCCCTGATGTAAACCTGGTCAAGAAGGCAGACTTCCTCGTAAAATTTCTCGATTTTCCCCTCGGCTATTTTCTCCGCTATATTCGCGGGCTTCCCCGACTCTATGACCTGGGCCTTCATAATTTCCTTCTCTTTGGCGAGCTCTTCCTCGGGGATAAACTCCCTGCTCACATACCGGGGATTACCCGCGGCGATCTGCATGGCTACCTCTTTCGCGAATGCCTGAAATTCATCGTTCCTTGCGACAAAATCGGTCTCGCAGTTAATTTCCACGAGAACCCCGATCTTTCCGCCGGCATGTATGTACGAAGTAATCGTTCCTTCGGGCGTTTCTCTGCCCAATTTCTTTGCCGCTTTCGCCACGCCTTTAATTTTCAGTATCTCGATAGCTTTATCGAAGTCGCCGGACACCTCTTCGAGGGCCTTTTTGCAATCGATAAACGGTGCCCCCGTTCTGTCCCTGATCTCTTTCACCATCTGTGCCGTAATATCTGCCATTGTCCGTTAAATTCCTCCTCGATTTCTTCCCTGAAGAATTCGAATCCGATCCGGCCGTATTTATTCGGTCTTATCGGTATGGGTGTAGGTGTAAGTTTCTTCCTCTTCTTCAGCCTTCTTGGCAGGCGCTTTAGGCCTTGCGGGCTGCTTGTCTTTCTTCTCGGCCTCTGCGCTCTGGGGGGCTTGTCCGACCTGGCTGCTCTCGGACACCGCGACGGAGGTCGTTTCCTCTTTCGCCGTTTCCTCGCCGAATTCCTTGAATACGAATACCTTCCTCTCGACAACGATCTGATCTTCCTGCGGCTTTCTTGTTACTTCTCCCGCCTGCAGCTTCTGCTCGTAGGCGTGCCTTCCTTCGACGCAAGCGTCGGATATTCTGGATGTGAAGAGCTTAATCGCCCTTATGGCGTCATCGTTGCTCGGGATCACGAAATCGGCGTCTGCCGGGTTGGAGTTGGTATCCACCACGGCGACTATCGGTATGCCGAGCCTCCTCGCTTCGTGAACCGCAATGTGTTCTTTCCTCGTATCCACTATGTAGAGGGCCTGAGGTATCCTTTTCATGTTGACCACTCCGCCCAAAAGGAGTTCGAGTTTCTGGATTTCCCTTTTTAAACCCTTCGCTTCTTTCTTGGGGAGCCTCTCCATCTGTCCCTCTTCTTCGAGCTTCTTTAATTCGAGCAGGTAGTCGACACGGGACCTGATGGTATTGAAGTTCGTGAGCGTGCCCCCCAGCCAGCGGGTATTTACATAAGGCATGCCGGAACGCGCTGTTTCCTCCGCTATTATGCCCTGGGCCTGTTTCTTCGTCCCTACGAAAAGCACTTCCCCCCCGCCTGCGGCGATGTCTCTTACGAAACCGTAGGCCTTTTTGAAAAGACCGACTGTCTGCTGGAGATCGATAATGTGGATTCCGTTCCTGTTCCCGAAGATGAATTCCTTCATTTTGGGGTTCCAGTGGCTGATCTGATGGCCGAAATGCACCCCGGCTTCGAGAAGCTGCTTCATGCTGATTACCTCGTTTACCTGTTCGGTAGGCTGGATTTCTTCTACCATTTAAAATGCCTCCTGATTTGCTCCGATTTTATTTGGATAAAACGAACTTTATTAACATATAATATGTCCCATTTCAAGTATCTCTGCCGTTTGTTTTGTAAACGATTTTGAAAAATGCTATGTTCTATAGTTCTTAGATTTTACTTGAAAGGCCAGAAATTGAAAGACGCGAGATATTTGTTCATCGTCAATCCGGCTGCGGGACAGGGCAGGACGGCCGCTTTATTCAATTCTATCAAGCCCGGGCTCGATAGACGGGGCATACCGTTTGAGTATATATTCACGTCTGGCCCCGGGGAAGCCGAGTCGCTCGCGAGAGACTCCGTTTCCGGAAATTTCACTCACGTAGTCGCGGTGGGGGGCGACGGGACATCCCACGAGGTGGTAAACGGAATCTTGGGGTCGCCGCTTATTTTCGGGATGATCCCTTCGGGGAGCGGTAACGATTTTCCCAAATCAGCGGGAATACCGCTTGATACGGAACACGCGGTAGAGACTATATATTCGGGACGGGAGCGCACCGTGGACCTGGGAAAACTGGGGAATGTTTATTTTGTCAACGGGCTCGGCATAGGGCTCGACGGAGCCGTTTCTCACCGTTTCAAGAAGCTTAAGCTGCTGCGGGGACAGCTGGGGTACATAGTGGGGGCGGTCCAGGAAGCGTTTTCCTTCAGGGGTTTCCCGACGGAGGTAACGGTGGGCGAGTGGAAGTACTCGGGCACCCTGCTGCTGGTCGGGGCGTCGAACGGTATATACCAGGGCGGAAAGTTCAGGCTCGCCCCCTGGGCCAGGGTGGACGACGGGCTTCTGGATTTTCATATTATAAAGGATATGAGCCCTTTACAGAGGCTCATCAAGATTCCCAAGGTCCTGGATGGGACTCATTCGGGCCTGCCCGAAGTGGAGCTCAAGTCTGGGCCCCGCATGGAAATCAGGATCGAAAGCCCCCAGCCCGCCCATATGGACGGGGAGCCTTTTTATCTCGGAGCCGGTACGCACGTAATTGACGTAGTCCCTAAGGCGCTCAGGATAATGTCTGCCGGGGGATAGCGGAGAATAAATCTAGCCCGGGAGCGATGATTCGGATAATATTCCACATATAAACCCCTATGTTCAGAACGGTTCTTTGCTGGATTACTTTTATCATTTACACCATATTCTTTGGCATTTACGGCATGGTTCTGGCGGTGATCTCCCCGCCGGCCGCGATTAAATACGCGGTGAGGCCCTGGGCGCGCATGATAATGTTCACCGCCGGGGTGAAGCTCGACGTGAAAGGGCTCGAGAATATCCCGCCCGAGCCGTCGATAATAATGTACAACCATCAAAGCGTATTCGATATCTTCGCCTATATGGCCGTACTTCCTATCGACTGGAAGGCGGTGATGAAGAAAGAAGTCGGCGATATGCCGTTTATCGGATGGGTCGCAAGGATTGCCGGTCACTACTTCGTCGCCCGGGACGGCTCCGAGAGGGACACGAAGGAGGTAAAGAAGATCGTGAGCGGTATAAAATCCGGCCCTTCGGTACTTATCGCCCCCGAAGGCACGAGGGGTAAGGAGGGGAACCTTCTGCCTTTCCAGAAGGGAGGATTCTTTATCGCCATGCTGGCTGGCGTCCCCGTCGTACCGATGGTGATTACGGGCGGGCTCGACATCATGCCCAGGGGGTCGAAAGTCCTCAGGCCGGGCACTATGAAGATAAGGATACTCCCCCCTATAGATGTAAGGAATCTTCCTTCGGGAAGGGCAGGCAGAGAGGAGCTGATGCGTATCGTGCGCTCGCGTATGGAAGAAGTTCTCGACGGGGAACAGTGAACCCCTTCGTCTTAATGGTCTATACAGTACGCCCGGGGGAGATTGTCTTATACGTATTCTCGTCTATACTTAACCCCGCACGAACCGTTTGTTGAGTAACCGGCCTCGATGGTCTATAATTGAAGAGCTGTTTGCACGGGTTCTATAACATTATTAGCACAAAGATACATTTATCGTTGCTCGATTTGAATCTGCGGGTTTCTGACGGATACGGAGCTTGGGGACTGGCGCATTGCCGGGGACGCCGCTTGAAAGGGTGTATCGGAAGCGGGAGAGAAAATGGATAGTCACAAATTAGCTGATCTTGAACTCGATACGATTATAAGCCTGGCGGGGATGCCCCCCCAGAAGGAACTCGTCAACCCGAGAATGCCGTCCGAGATGGCCAAGAGGGTCAGGGTTACGTTCAGACCCCTGCCGAAGAATTTCGGCAACCAGGTAGTGATTCGTTTCAGGGAAAAGCTCGAACAGAAACTGAAACAAAACGGCGTCCAGGTGATAGACTGGGACGATGCCGCGGAAGTCCCTCCCGGGATTATTTCAAAGATACTCCGGACCCGGAAGGTCAGCAGCAGCATCCATGCCGTAGTGGACGTCAAGAGGGAGTATTCCCTTACGCGTAAATTATTCAGCGCCCTCGCCGAGAAAATGTATGTCCATACCCGGAAGCCGGAGAGGTCCGTTATGGAGATACTCAAGATAAGCGGATGGGCGGATGACTTTACGGCCAGGTATGTTCAGGACCCGTTCAATACACAGATAATCACGCTCATGCCTCTTGAGCCGGAGTTTGCCGATGCGGGCACGACATACGACAGAAAGATAGCGATCGGGCTTAAGAACCTTATAACCACTATGTCGGAGATCGTCATGGGGATCGCCCCCGATAAGTTCTCCCTCGTAAACATGAACCTTTCGGACTCCATATACCGGAACGACGAGCTCGACGAGTTCGTTCTCAATTCACTCATACCGAAGATATACGCCCCTATAAAACCGCCCGTGCTTACGAGGTTTAAGAAGGGGGAGTACGATCCCTCTCATTCCGTTTTCCCCGGGCAGCTCGCCGATCTGGGGAGGCTCGTGGAGCCGACTTCTCTCTTTCCGCAGGGCTCGAAGTTCAGCGAGAAGATTACGAGGCTCTCTCACAGGGATGTAGTTGAAACGATACTCGAGGGCAGGACAGGGGTTTCGTACGGGTTTATCGCCATAGCGGAAGCTCCGAGATACGAGGGTCCCGTGACGGTATCGAAAGAAGAATGGGGGACGTTCGCCAACGTAGAGAACTTTAACGACGGCACCGTCAGGGAGAATAAAGAGGGCAGGTGGTACGTCAGGTCGGTTATACGCGGAAAGGAGATCTTTCAGCAGGTCCCTGACATCTGGATCGTTACTTCGCGCTCCGGGAGCAACAAAACGGACCTCGACCCGAACACCGACATCGTAAGGATAGGATTGATAAAAGGAAAGCTCAATCTCGAAACCCCGAGGGGCGTCGACCTCCACAGGCGGGATATCAGGCCGTCGTTCGACACGTACGTGATACTCGCTCAGGCCATAGCCGCCGCGCTCTACACGCCGGAGCTGATAAAGAACGGGCTTTCTATACTGCACTTCCACGGCTACCCCGACCCGGCATGGTTCGGAAAGAGCGAATATTTCTCCGGGGCGAGGAACCCTTCGCTTCCGTGCGGCACCGTCGAGGCGGCTCTTCTCAACTATTCCGCCATCTACGAGGTCGCCAACAGGAACGGGGAGGGCATCAACCTGCTCTGTCTCGTGGAGTCCGACCACGGCGTGAATATACTCGGGCTCGACAGGGAGTATCTCGTGAAGAGGCTTATCGAAGGAGTGGAGCGGGGTCATGTATTGCTCGGAGGGAAATTCCTTCCGGGGCTTAAGAAAAGCAGCCTTGCGGAGGAGAATCAGGATCGGGAGATCGAGAAGTTAGCCGGTTCCGTTAATTAAATTCCTCATTGCCAAATACGCTTCCTTTGGTATATTGTTGCCTGGTTTGAGTATATAAATTACGCGGAACGCAATTCGCAATATCCGATAAAACCGCCGGGAACCCACGAATGAAGACAGCGAAAATTTATCTGGGCCGCCACTGCAAGACGGAATGGAACCTCGAGGGGAGGCTCATCGGCACTACCGACCTGCCGCTATGCGACGTCGGCCGGGCGGAGGCGAAAGACACCCTGCCTGTCGTGGAAAAGTACAAATTCGACAGAATAGTATCGAGCCCGCTAAAGCGCGCGCTTGAGACCTCGCGGTACTACGCGGACAGTCTGAACATACCGCTCGACGTTCACCAGGGCCTGCGGGAGCTCGACCACGGGGACTGGAACGGACAGAAGTACGAGGACCTGTTAAACGACCCCTCCACACGGTTCAAGGCCTGGTTTATAGACGGGGATACGAGCATCCCGATACCGAACGGCCCCGAGACGCTCGAAGAAGTAGAGAGCCGCATAAAGAGGACGATCCGCGAGATCGCGCTCAAATATCCCGGCGAAAAGGTGCTCGTGATAATGCACAAGCACATAAGGTCCCTCCTCACGTGCTATCTTCTCGGGGAGAGCCTCTCCAATTTCAAAAAAAACATCAACGAGGCTGTAGAGCCGATAGAGCTCTCGGACGAGGACCTCGCGAAGCTACTGTAATCACCGGATTCACAACCCTGAAAGCGTTCCGATCAAATTAATCACGAGCAGCTCGGTATCCCGGCATTTTCTGGAAATGTGCCCGTAATTAAAGTATTTTTACCGTGAATGAGAAACCGGACACCTATCTCTGCATTCGTTTTGCTTATCGTCGCCCTATATTTCACTCAGTCGGCATCGGGGCAAGAGGAATCAGAAGCCGTCCTCTCTGGCCATGCGATCGTCCCCTTAATGTCTATATTGACCCCGCCCGGGGACGTGCCCGGACATTTACAGACCAGCGGAAAATACACTCATCCCGATGCGAAGCGGAGGGACGATGTGGGAGCAATATCGGGGAAGGACCGTAACAGGCCCCGCGTAAAGGACGTCAATCTACCAGTCGAAGGGCAGCCCTTCCAGGGTTTTTCCGGGATTAAAATGCTGAAAGACGGGACGGCGGTAATAATCGCCGACAACGGTTACGGTACCGCCAAAAATTCGCCCGACGCGATGCTCATGTTCCACCGTGTCAGGATCGACTGGGACAAGGGCGAGGTAAAGCTTATCAAAACAATTTATCTGCACGACCCTGACCTCATTCTGCCGTTCCGCATTACGAACGAGGCGACAGCCAAACGCTATCTGACAGGGGCCGACATCGATCCCGAGTCCATACAGATAGTCGGAGACTCGGTATTCATCGGGGACGAGTTCGGGCCCTATATCATCCGAACCGACATGGACGGAAAACTGACCGGGTTCTGGGAATTGAAATATAACGGCAAAATACTCAGGTCCCCCGATCACTACACGTTCCAGTCGCTGCCGGTGCCCGGCCCGGTGACGTTCGACGTGAAGAAGTCGCGCGGCTTCGAGAGTATGGCCGCCTCCCCCGACGGGAAATATCTCTACCCGATACTGGAAGCCCCGCTCTGGATCGAGGAGACCAAATCCTTCGAGAGCCGGGACGGGGTAAGCTACGTCCGTATCTTCGAGTTCGATGTCGGAAAAGGCGGTTTCACGGGGCGCACGTTTAAATACGCCCTCGGGGACAAGAGCAATTCCGTCACGGATTTTAATCTCATCGATGACCGCACGGGGTTGGTGGCGGAGCGGGACCCCGGTGAGGGCGATGCGTCGCTTGCGTGTAACGGAGACAAGGAGAAAGCGGCGGCGGGAAATTGTTTCGATGACCCGGCGAGGTTCAAGCGTATCTATAAGATCGATATGGGCGAAGTGGACAAGGACGGGTTCGTCAGGAAGGCCGCCTACATCGACCTCCTCGACATAAAAGACCCGAACCATGTCTCGCGGCTCGGAGTCAAGGGGCCCGTGTTCACGTTCCCCTTCGAGACTGTCGAGGGCGTTGATGTATACGATCCGACTCACATAGTCGTGTTAAACGATAACAATTACGGTTATTCGTCCGGCCGTACCCTCGGCAAAAACGACGACAACGAATTCATACTCCTCGAGGTCGGTGAGTTTCTAAAGTAAATTCTGTCTTAACCGATTCGTCCTTCCATTATTTCCCTCCCCATCTTCAAAGGGGGAGGGGTGGGTGGGGGTTTACCTCATTAGCTTTAATCCGTTCGTCCCGAGCGCACATGTAGAGTACAGACGAAGGCAAAGCGCACCCCTTGCAAATTTTTATCGTATATGAGAAAATCTGAGAAAGAGGTCTTAAATCACATTCTTAATTAGAGGAGATGACGAATTATGGCAAAAATGGAAAAGAAAAACATGAGCGCCCCTGATGAAACACGCCCCTTTTCCAAAGGCAAAGTTGAGCTCATTACGCTCGCCGGAGTCACTTTCGGCCGGGCCACGCTCGAGCCTGGGTGGAAGTGGTCGGAGAGCGTAAAGCCTATAGCCAACACGAAGAGCTGCGAGGCCCCTCACATTCAGTATCACGTTTCCGGACGCCTGGCTGTCAAGATGGACGACGGCTCGGAGGATATATTCGGGCCGGGCGACGTATCGCACCTCCCTCCGGGGCACGACGCGTGGGTGGTCGGCAGCGAGCCTGTGGTGTTGGTTGACATCAGCGGCATGTCCGAGTACGCAAAGAGGGCTTAGAGCGGGCCTGTCGCACGATTCTCCTCTCGCCGGTTCTGTTGGAATCGATCCTCCGGATTAGTCTATCCTTAATTCCGTTCTATAATCCTAGAGGGTCTGTCATGTTAAGGATGGTCGCGCTCTGTTTGTTTCTGCTCTTTATAACGGCCTGCGGTTCTACAGTCGGCAGCGGCTGTTCCCCGTGCGCCGATCCTCCCTGTGATTGTACCGGTGGCGGTTACGGCGGGCCTTACAATCCGAAGGCGCTCGACCTTTATCGCCCCGGCAGGTTTGAGGATCTGGACAGTCCCGGTTTCTAAGGGAAGGACCATCCTGACGGTCCGACATTCTTGCCTGGGGAATGGCTATGCTGTAGTATTTCAAACGTCCTGCCTTTATATTAATGTTCAATAGCAATGATCCCCCGGAGGGCTGGCAGAACGGCTAATGCACCGGTCTTGAAAACCGGCGTCCGCAAGGACTTGGGGGTTCGAATCCCTCGCCCTCCGCCAGTTAGGAAATGCGTTTGTCGGCTCGCCAGCCGTTTTTCGCCGATAATTCAAGCCATTTTGAATTCAGGTAAGGCCAAAAGCGGGCTTTTCTAGAAGAAATTTAAGAAATTGTTATCATCTAGTAAGATTGTAATGTAATTCTATGTTAGGCCCTGGAAGTTACAAAGAGGAGGGCACGATGAACAACGAACAGGTGGCACCTGAGACGAAAGGTGTTACGGTGAAGTTACTTGCAACGGTTGACCTTGGCCCCGAGATCGAGGGCATGGCAGGGCGCCAACTTCGAATGCGTATGGTGACCATCGAACCTGGAGGCGTCTTCGGCCCGATTCACGACCATAAAGACAGACCAGGCACCGTCTATATACTGCAAGGAATGATCACTGACCATCGAAATGGCGTCGCTACTGACTATGGGCCGGGAGTGGGTTGGCCCGAGGATAGGAACACCACACACTGGCTTGAAAACAGAGGAACGATTCCGGCGGTGGAGATATCGGTCGACATAGTCAGGCAGGATTAAGCGAGTCCAGCGTGTCTTGCACCCGGGACCCTTATATAGATGAATTTGCCTTTCTAAGCATTTTCTACGAACCATCCATAATTCTTGCCGCTACTCCCATATTCGGAATGAAAAGTTTTGAGGAAGTTAGTTCAGATTATGGTTCAATAAGTTTTAGGGATGTAGTAAAACCGCTTTAAGAGTCAACGAAGAAAATTGCAGATTCGTACTTACACACCCAAATAAGAAAGACATTCTACCTACAAAAATGCAAATGAGTTTTCAGCCAAATCTTGATTTTCTTCTTCAAGAGATGATCCGTATCATTAAACAGGAAATTGTAAAGCATTGAAGTGGATGTAGGCAGGTTATCCACAGATAACGATAAATATATATTGACAAACGATAAGCGGTAAATTAATATGGGCATATAAATAATTTATGAGAGCCACCTATGAAAAGAAGCTCAACAATATTTCTTCAGGTAGTCATTGTGCTCATCGGCATTGGCGCTCTTGCCCTTCTGCTTTGGGAGCCTCACATCGAGGGCAGGAACGCGCATGCCACGCTCTTTCAAATCTACTTCAAAGATCCATTTCTGGCGTTTGTGTATATGGGGTCCATTCCGTTTTTCGTGGCGCTCTATCAGGCATTCAAGGTGTTGGGATATGTCGGACAAAATAAGGTATTCTCGCCGGAGGCCGTGAAAGCTCTGCGGACCATAAAATATTGCGCGCTAGCCATCATTGGTTTTGTTGCGGTAGAAGAAATCTTCATTATGTTGAACCATGGCAGTGATGATGCTGCAGGCGGGGTTTTCATGGGCGTCCTCATCACCTTCGGTTCGATCGTGATTGCCACTGCGGCGGCGGTGTTTGAACGGATTTTGCAAAATGCCGTGGATATGAAATCCGAGAACGACTTAACGGTATAACGAGACCAGCATGGCAATCATCATTAACATCGACGTCATGTTGGCGAAGCGGAAAATGAGCGTCACCGAGCTTGCCGAGAAAGTCGGCATCACGATGGCCAATATTTCCGTGTTGAAAAACGGCAAGGCAAAAGCGATCCGGCTATCAACCTTGGAGGCGATTTGCAAAGCGTTGGAATGTCAGCCGGGAGATATTTTGGAATACAACAAGAAATAACTGAATTAAAAGAATTCGCCGCCAAAGAAAAGCTTGAAATCGTCCTTCCCGCTCCGGTTCAAGGCGAGGCGGGCGGAAGGGGGGTGTGGGGGGAATTCCGCCCGCCGAGCCCAGTCAGTTCCGTTCGGATATTTTCAAACAGACTCCGCCACATTTTGCATTCCATCTATCCACTGCCCCGCTACATTTCATATTCGTCATAACCGCATGTTATGGCTTGACTTCTCTCGTCTCCGGTTGTTTAATTGAAATTATATCAAAGAGTTAGGGAGGGATGATATGGGAAGGTTATTAATGAGTATTTTCGGTTTATTAGCGTTGACGCTTCTGTCATTAAATTCATACGCCGCGCCGACGAATCAGGCGCAGCCGCAACAGCCCCCGCCTACATGCCAGGGTAAAACGCCGACCATCGTGGGTACGGACGGGAACGATACATTGAACGGGTCGCTAGGGCCTGACGTAATTGTAGGACTCGGCGGGAACGATCAGATAAAAGGGCTCGACGGCGACGACGTAATATGCGGAGGCGACGGCGCGGATACGATCACCGGCGGGGCCGGGGATGATATATTATACGGCGACGCCGGGAACGACGACGTCAGGGGCGGTAAGGGCAACGATGTGGCTTACGGCGGCGACGGTGATGATTACCTCGAAGGGAACGACGGAGAGGACTTCCTCGACGGCGGGATGGGCACCGACAGCGTGGACGGCGGAAAAGACCAGGATAAATGTATAAACTACGAGTCGAATAAGAGATGCAACGTCGATTAGTCCATTCAGGATGCTTCACAGGCCGATAAAGGGTTGATACTGTTTAAGGCTATAATGTTTTTCTTGAATTCCCGGTATTGATATATTCTCAAACCAGATGAGCGGAAGGCTTTACATCGTTTCAACCCCCATAGGGAACCTCGAGGACATAACACTCAGGGCGCTTAAGGTATTGAAAGAAGCGGGCGTCATCGCCTGCGAGGATACGAGGACCACGAGAAAGCTCCTTACCCGGTATGCGATCGAAACGCCCCTCGTCAGCTACCACGAGCACAACGAAATCGAAAAGGCAAAAGAGCTCCTCTCAATCCTCCGGGAGGGAAAGAGCATTGCTCTTGTTTCGGACGCCGGGACCCCCTGCATCTCGGACCCCGGATACAGGCTCGTCAAACTCGCGTCGGAGCACGGTATCGAGGTGCTGACGATACCGGGGCCTTCAGCCTCTGTGTCGGCATTGAGCGTCTCGGGGCTGCCCACTTCGAGCTTCGCGTTCTTCGGGTTCCCGCCCAGGACTAAGAAGCATTTGACCGACTACCTCGCGCGTATAAAAAACTATCCTGAAACGCTCGTGTTTTATGAATCCCCCAACAGGGTCGCGAAGACGCTCCGGGTTATGGTTGAGGTGTTCGGAGACCGGAACATATCGGTCAGCCGCGAGATGACGAAGCTCTATGAGGAAACGCTCAGGGGAAAGGTCTCGGAGGTGCTCGAAGCGCTCGTGAAACGAAGCGAGATTAAGGGCGAGGTGACGATAGCGGTCGAGGGGGCGTCGGCTGAAATCGGGGAGACCGATCCCGAGAGCATCGACAGGATGCTGTCTCAGCACAAAAAAATCGGGTCGAGCCTCAAGGATGCCGTCAAAGCGGTGTCCGAAGAATCCGGGTATTCGAAGAGTAAGACTTATAAGAGGGCGCTCGCAATCTGGGGACCGGGATAAATAATTAATAAAAATGTGGGGGAGTGTGAGGGGGTGCCTTTCGAACAGCGTGAGAAATCTATCATTTGCTTTTTCCTTCAATTCCCTCCTTTCGTAAAGGAGGGTTAGGGTGGATTTCTCATTTCCGGTTTTTTTATTCGTCATTCCGGACTCGATCCGGAATCTCATCTTCTATTGTCAGGGACGGGAAAATCATTTTTTCCCGTCTATATGCTTTTTCACGAGCCTGTCCTTCTCCACTTCCGAGCCGACTCTCGCCTGCTTCTCGATTCTTTGCTTCTCCCCCGCCGCTTCACCTTGCACCTTTGCCTTGCACTCATCGCAGATAGAGGACTCCGACGGCTTCCCGCATAACATGCACACCTTCTTCTTTTCCTTCTTTTCGGTCATTATGGTCGCTCCCTCTTATAATTTTACCGGACACTGTTAACCGGAGATGAAAAAAATTTTCATTCCCCGCGAACAGCCCTAAATCTCTGGCCTTCTTTCTTTCCATCCGGCGTGCTGCTCGTATGCGTGCGCTACCCGGATGACCGATTCCTCGTCAAAAGCCTTACCGAGAACCTGAATCCCTATCGGCAGTCCGCCCGATGAAAATCCGCAGGGTACGGATATCCCCGGAAGCCCCGCGATGTTGCACGGTATGGTCAGGACGTCGGACAGATACATCTTTATCGGGTCGCCCGTTTTTTCGCCGAACCTGAACGCCGTTTCGGGCGCGGTGGGGGCCATGATTACATCGACCTTTTCAAAAGCCTCGTCGAAGTCCCTTTTTATGAGGGTCCTTACCCTCTGGGCCTTGAGATAATAGGCGTCGTAGTAGCCCGCGGACAGCGCGTACGTGCCCAGCATAATCCTTCTCTTGACCTCGTTGCCAAACCCCTCGGCCCTGGTCTTGAGATACATGTCCCTTAGCGTACTTGCGTCTGCCGCGCGGAAGCCGTATTTCACGCCGTCGTATCGCGCGAGGTTCGAGCTCGCCTCACAGGGGGCGATGATGTAGTAAGTCAGGACGGCGTATTCCGTGTGGGGCAGGGATATCTCTATGATCTCGGCTCCCAGGCCCTCGACGAGCGAAATCGCCTTCTTCGCCGCGTCTTCCACCTCACTGTCCATGCCGGGGATGAAATACTCCCTCGGCACCCCCACCTTCACGCCCTTTATGTCCTCTTTCAGGCTCTTCGTATAATCTGGCGCCGGGGTATTAACGCACGTGGAATCTCTCCTATCATGTCCGGAGATAGCATTCAGTATTAAAGCGGTGTCCTCGACTGTTTTGGTTATGGGGCCCGCCTGGTCGAGTGAAGACGCGAACGCGATCATCCCGAACCTGCTCACGCGCCCGTACGTGGGCTTCATGCCTACTACGCCGCAGAACGAGGCCGGCTGCCTGATGGAGCCGCCCGTGTCGGTGCCTACCGACCCCAGGCATAGCGAAGCGGCCGTGGCCGCCGCCGACCCGCCGCTCGAGCCTCCGGGGACCCTCTCGACGTCCCACGGGTTCTTCGTCGGGCCGAAATAAGAGGTCTCGGTCGACGAGCCCATGGCGAACTCGTCCATGTTGTTCTTGCCGAGAATAACCGCGCCGGCGTCGAGAAGTTTTTTCGTTACCGTGGCGTCGTAGGGGGGGACGAAGCTCTCGAGCATCTTCGAGCCGCACGTCGCGGGGACGCCCTTCATGACGAATATGTCTTTCAGTCCGAGGGGTATGCCGTGAAGTGGGCCCCGGTACCTGCCCGCGGTGATTTCCTCTTCGGCTATCACTGCAGAATCCAGGGCCTTTTCCCCCATCACCGTGATGTAGGAATTGAGCGTTCCGTCGAGCTTCTCGATCCTGTCGAGAACCGACTCGGTGAGATCCTTCGGGGAAATCTCCTTTTTCTTCATTAGCCTCGATGCTTCCCCTATCGATAAAAACGGGAGTTCCATTCAATCCTCTCCTTAGTCTTCAATTACCTGAGGGACGACGAAGAACCCGTCCTCCTCCTCGGGAGCGTTCGCCAGGGCTTCCCCGACGGTGAGCCATTCCTCAACCGCGTCTTCCCGGAGGGGCGTTGCGAGATCGAGCACGTGGGACGTAGGCTCGACGTCTTTCGTGTCGAGCTCGTTCAGCTTTCCGATGTACGTAAGTATATTCCCGAGCTGCTCCGTGAATTTCCCGAGCTCTTCCTCTTTGAATTCGAGCCTCGCGAGCTCAGCGACCTTGATAACGTCGTCTCTCGTGATTTTCATTCCGTCCTCCCTATCACTCCGTCCCGTCATGTATGCGCGGGGAACGATCACGGCCTAAGCGCGAGCAGAGCTCCTCTGCGAAGTCGATTACGCCCGTTTCGAGCTTCACTCCGTTAAGCCTGTTTATCTCCTGGACCCCGGTGGGGCTCGTCGTGTTTATCTCGGTTATGTACCCGCCGATGACGTCTAAGCCGACGAAATAGAGGCCGTCCTTCCTTAGCCTGGGGCCGAGTGCCTCGCAAATATTGAGATCCCTCCCGGTGAGCTCCGACCTGGCCGGGCTTCCTCCCGAATGGAAATTGCACCTGAATTCACCGCCCGGCTTCGGCACCCTCAATACCGCACCGAGGGGCTCTCCGTTCAAGAGTATGATCCTCTTGTCTCCCTCGCTCACTTCTTTTATGAACCTCTGCGCGAGCACGTACTGTTTTCCAAAGTTGGTTACGGTCTCGAGTATCACGTTCGAATTCCTGTCGCCCTCACGGACGTAGAAAACCCCCTCGCCGCCGTGGCCGTCGAGCGGCTTCACTACTATCTCCCCGCCGGCCTCGGTCAGGAACTTATTGAGCTGCGCTATATCTTTCGTCACGACCGAGTCCGGTATCCATTCCGGGAAATACAGCGTGTAGAGCTTCTCGTTTGACTCTCTTATGCCCCTCGGGTCGTTTATCACCCTGGTCTTGGTCCGGTCTATGAGGCTCAGTATATAAGTCGCGTATATGTAGTCCTGGTTGAAGGGCGGGTCTTTCCGCATCCATACCGCATCGAAACTATCCATTTCGACGGTTTCCCTCTTGCCCAGCTTATAGTAGTCGGGGCCTCTCTTGAGGGTTATGCGGGCGGCGGCGCCGTAGGGCTTCGCATTTTTTACGAAGAGGTCTTTGAGCTCTAGGTAAAGCACCTCGTGCCCCCTTGATTGAGCTTCGAGCATCAGGACGTAGGTGGTGTCCTTCTCCGTGTTAATGGTCTCTACCGGGTCCATGACGAAAGCCATTCTGAGCTTCATTTCGTATATCCTTGCGGTTTTAGATGATGCCGTTTGATTCTACCGAATTTTATGGTTGCGGACAAATACATACGGCGCGGCGTGCGTAAGGGATTGGTTAATTCCCGGTGTCGGTTCGTGTATACTTTCATACTGGATTGTCATGATTAGCGTGCCTGCTCGGGGCGATTAAGATGGATAAACACGTTCCCACAACCGAAGAAATAGCCGAGGAAAACAGGAAGCTCAGGCTTCTGCGCCTGATGGTCGATTTGACCATATCCCTCATGTATCAGACGAATCTGACGCGCGAGGAGGCGCTCGATCATTTTGAAAAGGTCAGGGGTTTTGCGCTCAGGCTCTTTCCGGGCAAAGAGCTCGCCTTCGAGCTTATTTACGCCCCGAGATTCAAGAGGGTGATAGGGGATAAATATGGGTGCCACTGATCCCGGGGACCTGCATCGTATCTACGGAGAAGGCGGCCTATCGGTCTCCCGCGCCTTCGATGTCCAGAAGGAGTTAAGCAAGCGGGTTATAAGAGAGAGGCGGTCCGGTGAGCTTAAAACGGTTGCGGGGGCGGATCTCTCCGTTCTGACAAGCGAGAAGAAGCTCGTCTGCGGGATAATATTGTTTTCGTATCCTGACCTCACGGAGATCGAGCGGGTTTATACCGTCAGCGACGAGAAATTCCCATACATACCGGGCTTGCTCGCTTTCAGGGAAGGGCCCGCCATCATCGAGACGCTCAAAAGGCTGAAACAGAGGCCCGACCTCCTCATCATAGACGGCCAGGGCATAGCCCACCCCCGGGGATTCGGCATCGCATGCCACGTAGGCGTTCTGCTCGATATACCCGCGATGGGGATTGCCAAAAAGAGGCTTTACGGCGTTTACGACGAGCCCGGTGAGAAACGGGGTTCCTCAAGCCCGTTACTGTCTAAGGAGGGTGAAGTGATAGGCTCGGTCCTGAGGACGAGGGATAATACGAAGCCCGTATTCGTTTCTCCGGGCCATAAGCTCGACCCTGAGTCGGCGAGGGACATCGCCCTTGAATGCGCGAGGGGGTACAGGATACCCGAACCCACAAGGCGGGCCGATATTTATGTCGCGGAGCTAAAGAAAAGGAGATAGAGACTGTGCCCGAAAGATTTTCGTGGGTCGTGGAAGGCGTTATCGCGGGAATGGAGAGGCCGGGTCTCATAAACGGACACGACGACGACCTTGCATTCCTGAGGGGGGAGGGCATCGGCGCGATAGTGAACCTGGAGGAAAAGGAGCACGCGAGGGAGTATGAAGGCTTTATCGTGAAACATATCCCCGTGAATGATTTCAGGGCGCCGTCGCTCGAGGATTTCAGGGAATTCATCGATTTCGTGAACACCCAAATCTCCGACGGTCGACGGGTTGCCGTTCATTGCTACGCCGGTATGGGGAGGACGAATTTAATGCTCGCGTGCTTTCTCATGCATAATATGAGAATCGACCCTGGAACGGCTCTCGAAGTAGTCAAGATGAGGAGGCCGTTTCATCTCGTCACCTGGGAGCAGGAAGAGGCTCTCAGAGATTATTTCTTTGTGATAAGGGACGGTTTGGAAACCCGGGATTGAGCGTAAGGGGGATTGGCCGCCGGTTATTTGTCTGGTATATCCGCCCCGTATCTGGTAGATTATAGACGCCGGGGTTCTGAATTGGCTTCGGAGCGGGAGTTGTAATGGGTTATTCTAAAGAACTGCTCGAACAGTTGAATTACGGCGAAGGGGAAACCCTTTTCGGGGATACGCCGCTTGCAATACTAAAGGCTTTCCTCCAGTCCGGGGTGAGCTACCTCGGGGGTTATCCGGGCTCTCCCACGGCCGGGCTCATCGACGTCATTTCCGACGCGTACGAGCCGGTGCTCAAAAAGAGAGGCATATATTTCGACTGCTCCGGGAACGAGGCGTCCGCCGCGGCGCTCCTGTCAGCCTCTATAAGCTATCCGATACGCGGGTCTGTTAACTGGAAGATCGTCGGTACGAACGTCGCCTCCGACGCACTTTCCCATATATCGTCCTCGGGCGTTACGGGCGGAGCCTTGATAATAGTCGGAGAGGATTACGGCTGTGACAGCACCTGCGTAGCCGAAAGGGCGCTGCCGTTCGCACTCAAGTCAACGATGGCAGTGATCGATCCGAGGGGAGACCTCGATCACGTTGCCAAGATGGTCGAGGCCGGGTTCGAGCTTTCGGAATACTCTAACATGCCTGTCATGTATCTGTTGTCCACCAGGGTGGCCCACATCATGAACAAGATGACGTGCCGGGACAACAAGGACGCGAAAATAAGCACGATTAACAGGCTTGAGGACCTCATAACCGATCTCGACAAGATACCGCTGCCGCCGGTCACCTTTGAGCACGAAAAGAAGAAATACCACGAGAGGCTCCCGGCCGCCAGGAGGTTCATACTCGAGAGGAAGCTCAATGAGTTCTTCGAAGGCTCGGAGAGCAGCATGGGGATTATCACTCACGGGATGATTTACAACTCGCTTATGAGGTGCCTGTATAACCTTGGCGAGGCGAGTCTGTACGGCGAATCCAGGATACCTATACTTAACCTGAACGTAACGAACCCGCTCGTGCCCGAGGAGATCATACTGTTCCTCCGCGACAAGAAAGCGGTGCTCATCGTCGAAGAGGGCATGCCCAATCTCATGGAAGAACAGATAAGGGCCATCGCACAGAGGGCGAAGCTCGGCCTCGATATATTCGGAAAGGACATTCTTCCGCAGGCCGGGGAATATACGCCCGACCATATCGCGAAGGGGGTGGGTCAATTCCTGCTCAAAAATACCCTCTCCGGTTACGAGATAGAGAGAATAAAAGAGAGAAGCGAATTCACCGAGAAACACAAGGACAGGGCCGCGACCTTTTTAAAACAGCCCGTCACGAAGAGGAATCCCGTTTTCTGCACGGGTTGTCCGGAAAGACCCATATTCACCGCGATCAAGATACTCGAAGAGGACTACGGCAGGTCGTATTACGCCTCCGACATAGGGTGCTATTCAATGAGCGGTCTCCCGCCTTTCGACCTCAGCAATTCTATTACCGGCATGGGCATAGGTCTCGCTTCGGCAGGCGCGCTGTCGAGAATGGCGAACAAGAGGTTCATATCGTTCATGGGGGACGGGACTTTCTGGCACAGCGGTCTTACGTCGAGCGTCGCGAACGCCGTGTATAACAACCAGAACGCCATATTGATTATTCTCGAGAATTTCTGGACCTCGATGACCGGGCACCACGAGAACCCGGCCTCGGGCAAGAACATGAGGCAGGAAGGCGTGGGGATGGACATAGAGAAGGCGCTCAGGGGAGCGGGAGTCAGGTGGATTAAAACGGTCAATCCCTACGACCTCAAGGAATCCATTGAAGTGCTTGGCGAAGCGTATGAAGAGGACGAAGGTCTCAGGGTTATTATTTCCAGGGGTGAGTGCCAGCTGGAGAAGACCAGGAGAGAAAAGATAGTTGTGAAAAAGAATATAAAAGACGGCAGACGCATTGTGCAGAAGAAATTAGGCGTCGACCCCGACGTCTGCACCGGCGACCACTCTTGCATGAGGTTTAGCGGGTGCCCTTCGCTGACGCTAAAGGAAAGTCCCACGATACTCAGGGACGACCCGGTGGCGCACATAGAGCATTCGTGCGTCGGCTGCGGGCTCTGCGGAGAGATAGCGCACGCGGCGGTATTATGCCCCTCCTTCTACAGGGTGGAGATAATAGACAACCCGTCGTTCTTCGACCGCCTCGGTGCCAAAATAAACCGTTCTCTGCTTCATCTGGTTTCGCGCAACGGCTGGTCCGGTTAACCGAGTTATTAATCGTCCCGGCTTCTTATCATCAAATCCGCCTTTAAAGGGAGGCTGATAATGACATTTACCCCTTCGCTTCTCTCATCGTGTTTATATTTAAATTTCTCCGTTCTCTCGTTTAATGTATGGAATTTATTGTAAATGCTATATAGATTGTAGAAGCTGTAAAAATTGTTGTAGTATGTCTCGAAAACGGATTTAACCGATTTATGATGCAGAATAAGGGCGAACTGATAAAAATATTAATCCCTGCCGTCGGCGGACAGGGCGGCGGGGTGCTCACGGAATGGCTGGTTCAGACGTTCTTCCTCGAGAATTACGACGTTCAGGGCATAAGCCTTCCCGGCCTCTCTCAGAGGGGGGGATCCACGGTTTACTACATGGAAGCGCACCCCAGGCCGGCCTCGGGGAACAAGCAGATTATTTTTGCGCAATTCCCGGTCCCGGGCGAGGTGGATATTATTATCTCGCAGGAATTCCTCGAGCTCGGCAGAGCGCTTCAATTGGGCTACGGGTCGGATAAAACGACCATAGTTACGAGCACGCACAGGGTATTCTCGACTCTCGAGAAAATGCCCGTCGGAAGCGGCATATACTCGGACGAGAATCTGAGAAAAATAGCCTCCTCATTCTCATCGAGATTCATAGAGCTCGACGCCCTGGAATTATCCAAGGAGAACGGCATGGACGAGCTCGCGGTGAACGCTATCCTCCTGGGCGCCGTCGCCGCTTCCGGCGTGCTGCCGCTCGGCAGGGATCTGTTCGTCGAAGCGATCGAGAAGGTGGGGGTTGCGGCAAAGGCGAGCGTAAAAGCGTTCGAAGTCGGATACGAGCATGTGTTGTCTCAAACAAACCCCGAATCGAAAAAGTCGTCTGTAGTATGGGAAACCTACATACGGGACAGGGCGGATAAGCTCGAGGAGTACGAGAGGGAAGGGTATCTGGGAAGGGTGTCGAGGCTCGAAGCCGAATTCCCCGTGAGTCTCAGGGAGATACTTGCCGAGTCGGTATTCAGGCTTCTTGAATACCAGGACGCGAAATACGCCGATGCGTATTTAGAAGAGGTCAGGGCCGTCTTTGACATCGACGAAAAATCGAAAGGGGGAGGGTTCAGGCTAACCGAGTATTTCGCGAAGAACCTCGCGCTCCTCATGAGTTACGAAGACGGCATCAGGGTGGCCGATCTCAAGATAAAATCGGACAGGTTCAAAAGGATTAAAGAGGAGATGAGGCTCAGGGACGACCAGGTTTTCAAGGTTATCGATTACCTTAAGCCCGACGCCGAGGAATTATACGGACTCCTCCCATATTTCCTTGTCGCCCCGGCGGTGCGTTTCACCGAGACGGGGTTATTCAAAAGAATCTGGCCCTGGAAAAAACCACTCACATTCGGTCAGACCCCCACCACCTCGTCATTCTCCGGGTACGCGAGGCTCTGGTTCCTAACCAAGATGAGGTTCATGAGGAGACACTCCTTCCGGTTCAGGAAAGAGCATGCGTTGATAAAGAAGTACATCGAATCGGTCAAATACTATGCGTCCCTCGATTACAGGGTCGGATGTCTCGTAGCGAAGAGCGGCTCCATGGTCAAGGGCTACGGCAAGGTCAGGAGGAGGACGATGGGCGCGTTCGCGAGGTTTATCGAGAACGTAATATTCCCGCTCGCGGAGTTCGAGAAAAACAAGAGGAAGAACTACGATATAACGCTCGAAATCGGGGAGGAAGCCCTTAAGCTTATATCCGGAGAGACAATCGACGGAATAGACAAGGCGGAGAAGACGGTCAGGGAGGTACTCGACCGGAGGGCGGCGTAAACGTTATAACGTTATGAAGAATCGAAGCCCGGGCTCACCGTGAGGAGAAGAAGATGCTGGAGCTCAGACCGACGTGTGAAAACTGCAATACTCCCCTGCCCCCCTGCTCGACGGAGGCGATGATTTGTACGTTCGAATGTACCTTCTGCAAGAGCTGCGTCGAGAACATTCTGTCGAATGTCTGCCCGAATTGCGGGGGCGGATTTGTGCCGAGGCCTATCCGCCCCAGTGTCAATTTAAATGATGATAACTACTTGGGAAAGTATCCGCGCGAGTGAAACAGATCAGGCACAAGCCTGTGGATGTTGAAAAACACAGGGAATTTATCAAAAATATCAAGAACATATCACCCGAACGTATAGATAGCGAACTAGTACAAAACAGCATTAAGCCAAACCCGCCGCCCTGAGTTTTCAAGTCGAGTGCATCATTAAGCAATAAGACTCAATTCCGCGGCCGGGATTAAACCGGAGACCGATCGCTCTTAGCCGTTTTCTTCCATGAAGGTTATAAATTCCCCGAACAGGTAAGACGAGTCGTGGGGGCCGGGCGAGGCCTCGGGGTGGTACTGCACCGAGAACACGGGATGCTCCCTGTGTCTCAGCCCTTCGACCGTATTGTCGTTCAGATTGATGTGCGTTATTTCGACGTCTCCTCCGAGACTATCGGCGTCCACGGCGAAACCGTGGTTCTGTGAGGTGATCTCGACCTTGCCGGTTCTCAGGTTCTTGACCGGCTGGTTCGCCCCCCTGTGCCCGAATTTCAGCTTGTATGTCGATCCTCCCAGGGCGAGGCCCAGTATCTGATGACCGAGACAGATTCCGAATATGGGTTTCTTTCCTATAAGAGTCCTTATGCTCTCGACCGCGTATGCGACCGCCGCCGGGTCTCCGGGACCGTTCGAGAGGAATATTCCGTCAGGCTTCATAGAGAGTATTTCGTGAGGAGGCGTCCTCGACGGGACCACCGAGACGTCGCAGCCGTGGTCGACCAGCTTTCTCAGTATATTTTGCTTGAGCCCGTAATCGTACGCGGCCACCCTGAACCGCTTCCTGTCCACAGACGGTTTCTCAGTCGCCGGTCTCCACGCCCCTGTTCCTTCATCCCACTTATAAGGGTTCTCGCAGCTGACCTCGGTTACCAGGTCGATACCCACTATCCCCTGTGAAGCGCGTACTTTTTTAATTAATTTCTTCGGGTCGGACTCTATAGTCGATATTACGGCTTTCTGGGCCCCTTTCGAGCGTATGAGCTTCGTGAGGGACCTCGTGTCTATCCCTTCCAACCCCACGACACCGTTATCCGAGAGATATGCTCCAAGGCTGCCGCCGGAGCGCCAATTCGAGGGGTCCTTCCAATATTCTTTAACAATCAGAGCCTTTAAGAAGGGCTTTCTCGATTCTACGTCCTCGGTATTGACCCCGTAATTCCCGATTTCCGGGTATGTCATGGTTACTATCTGACCGTTGTAGGAGGGGTCGGTGATTATCTCCTGGTAGCCGGTAATGGAGGTGTTGAATACGACCTCTCCATAGGCCTCACCCTCGGCTCCGAAGCTGAAACCCTCAAAAACAGTACCGTCTTCAACTACGAGAGTCGCTGGTTTCATGAATTCGGTTGGAAAATACATACTAAAAATGCCAGTGTCAATTTTTTTACAGTATATTTAACGATATAGGGGGTTATATGCAGCGCTCATCGGGGTGATGGGTAGTGGATGCCCTCCCGTTTAATCTCGGCAAGCGGAGTATATGGGAATCGAACGAAAACTCTGCTTGGAAGAATTTGCAGCTTCGTGGATAATAGTCAATATGGAAATGGCCAAACAGATCTCATATGATCCTGTGAGAATAACCGGGGAGAAGGTCCTCATTGTGGACGACGAGGACTCGATAAGGAGTCTCTTCGTCGAGGCTCTCGAAGAGCTCGGTTACAGGTGCGACGTCGCCGGGAACGGTCTCGAATGCCTGGAGAAGTTCTACCGGGTGAAGGACTACGACGTCGTCCTCCTCGATATCCAGATGCCGAAGCTAAACGGCATTGAGACCCTTAAAAAGCTGAAAGCCTACTCGCCCGACCTCTCCATCATAATGGTATCGGCGTCGCGTGATATAGAAAACGTAAGGGCCGCCTTGAAGGAAGGGGCGTATGATTACGTCTTCAAACCTTTCAACGTGAACGACGTGGATACCGTAATTAGGCGTGCCATAGAAAGGTCGAATCTCATAAAGTCGAATAAGGATTATCAGAAGAATCTCGAGAAGAAGGTCATAGCGCAGACGGAGGAGCTGGTCAGGGCGTATTCGGGCACTCTCGAAGCTATGATTCTGGCTCTCGACCTGAGGGAGCATGAAACGGGTTATCACTCCTACAGGGTTACCGAGTACGCGATCAACCTCGGCAAGCACATGAACCTCAGCGATCAGGAGCTTTCGGTAATAGCGAAAGGGGCGCTGCTCCACGACATCGGAAAGATAGGCGTGCCCGATCATATTCTCCTCAAACCCGACAAGCTCACGGAAGAAGAGTGGGATCTCATGAGGAAGCACGCGGAATTCGGATACGCGCTGCTGAACAAGATAGATTTCCTCGAGGAGTCCGCCAGGATAGTCCATACGCACCACGAGAGGTACGACGGGCAGGGGTATCCGGCGGGGCTTTCAGGAGACGGGATACCGCTCGGCGCGAGAATATTCTCGGTAGTGGACGCGCTCGACGCGATGACCTCGCGGAGGACTTACAGGAAGGCGATATCTTTCGAGGACGCCGTGCAGAGGATAACCGAGGCCTCGGGCTCCCAGTTCGATCCCGAGGTTGTCGAAGTGTTCACGGAAATCCCTATAGAGGAATGGAAGGACATCAAAAAGCGCGTCGCCGGTTCAAGCTCGGAGTACCTGAAACATCTCATGTTCGAGTTGAGTAAATATAAAGTCTGAGCCCGCAGCAGTACCGGCTGGTAAAGCCGGAAGCCCGCCACAGAATATTATTTCGCAAGCTCTTCAGTCAATATCTCGTTCACTACCTTCGGGTTCGCCTTACCCTGAGTCGCCTTCATCACCTTGCCGACGAAGAACCCTGATGAGCTTCTCGTCGCCAGCTTTAAATCTCGAGATTTCTCCCGGATGGCTCTTCAAGATATCCGCTATTATGTTTTCGAGCTCTCCCCTGTCCGATATCTGCTTTATGCCCTTTTCCCCGACGATCTGCTTCGCCGACTTGCCGCTCGAAACCATATCGGCGAAAACGTCCTTGGCTATCTTCCCGCTTATCGTCCCGTCATCGATAAGTTGAAGAAGCTCCGAAAGACTCCGGGGACTGACGGGCATCTCCCCCGAATCGTCCTCGTCCTTCATCTCCCTGAGGACTTCGGTCATTATCCAGTTGCTCACCGCTTTCGGATTATTATAGGTGACGAGGCATTCCTCGAAATAGTCGGCGATCTCTTTTGACGCCGTAAGCACGGCAGCGTCGTACGCGGGCAGTTTGTATTCGCCGATGAACCTCCCGAGCCTCAGGTCAGGGAGCTCCGGCAGGGACGCACGCAGCTCCTCTATCTTCTCATTCCCGATCGCCACCGGCAGGAGGTCCGGGTCCGGGAAATACCTGTAGTCGTGGGCCTCTTCCTTTGTCCTCATCGAGAACGTGACGCCCTTATTCGCGTCGAAGAGCCTCGTTTCCTGAACTACTTTATCACCCGCCTCGACGACCGAAATCTGCCTCTTAATCTCGTACTCGATTGCCTTCTGCACGAACCTGAACGAGTTCACGTTCTTTATCTCGACTTTCGTGCCGAGCGTCTTTGTCCCTCGAGGGCGGATCGACACGTTGGCGTCGCACCTAAGGCTCCCTTCCTCCATGTTGCCGTCGCAGACCCCGATATATCTAAGAATGGAGCGGAGCTTTTTCATGTATAGAACCGCCTCTTCGGCGTCCGATATTTCTGGCTCGCTCACGATTTCTATGAGCGGTACCCCGGCGCGGTTGAGATCGACGTAGCTCGAGCTGCCCGTATTCTCGTGTATCAGCTTTCCTGCGTCCTCCTCCATGTGTATCCTCGTAATCTTTATCCTTTTGACAGCCCCGTCCGCGCCTATGTCGATCCAGCCGTTCGTCGAGAAGGGCTCCTCGTACTGTGAAATCTGATACCCCTTGGGCAGGTCCGGGTAGAAGTAGTTTTTTCGGGCGAACCGGGAGCGGCCGTGTATCTCGCAGTTGAGCGCGAGCGCGGCCTTCACGGCGTACTCGAGTGCTTTTTTGTTAAGCACCGGAAGCACGCCCGGCATTCCGATGCAAATGGGGTTTACCTGCGTATTGGGCGGCGCTCCGAACTCCGTAGCCGCCGGCGAAAATATTTTAGATTTAGTCTCAAGCTGCGCGTGGACCTCAAGTCCTATAACGGGCTCGTATTCCATATCCCTCGGTCTCCTTTCAGTTAAATTAATGGTGATTGATAAGAGGGAATTGTCAAGGAATACTAAAACCATGCAGGAAAGAAACGTAATCGTGATCTCGCCGCACCCCGACGACCTGGAGATAGGAATGGGCGGCACGGCGGCCAAGCTTATCGACGGCGGCCTCAACGTGGTCTCACTGGTCGTAACGGACGGGAGGCGGAGCACGAGCGTTTACGGCCTCAGCGAGGACGAGGTCGCCCGGCTGAGGGAGTCCGAGGTCAGGGAGGCCGTCGGTATTCTGGGAATCGAATACCTTATACTCCTCGGGCTCGGGGACGTGAAGAGCGACGAAAACAAGAGCAAGTTCCGGTCGGAGCTGAGCGCGGCATTAATAAGGTTCAAGCCCGAAGAGATTTATATGCCCCATCCCGAGATCGACAAGCACCCGACGCACAGGGCGGTGTCATCGATAGCGCTTGAAACCGTGAGAGCCGTTCCCGCGGGCGGCCTGCCGCCTTCCCTTAAAGTCTGGTGCTACGAGGTATGGACGCCTTTCGGGACATACGACAGGATCGAAGACATCTCTCTCCAGATGCACCTGAAAACAGCCGCTATTGACGCCCACCGGAGCCAGATCGACTACAAGGATTACACCGACGGGATGAGGGGACTCAACAGGTACAGGGCGGTCTTCGGCGAGACCTCGGGTATGACGATAATGGAGTACGCGGAAGTATTCATCGAGCTTGGATTGTAGACGGTTCGCTCCCCGAATGGATTATTCCACGGTCATAGCGGTATCCGGCCCGTTTTAACGCTCCAGAGGAACATGTCGAGCTCGTCCAGTCCTATCCCGAGCTCTCCAGCCAGGGCCTTCATCCTTTCTTCTATCTCCTTGTATTTCTTTCCTGTCGAGGGCGGCTTCGCGGAATCTATAATGCCTAACTCGTATAGCGATTTTACGACGTTCTTATCCAGTATGGCGTAACCGCTGAAGCCGATGTTTCTAAGAAAATGGCTCGCCTGTGTGTAGCCGAGCCCCTTTATATCCCTGTTGAGAGCGAAGAAGTCCCTCCTTTCCCGGGGGTCATCGAATGAATCGACGAGCGTGCGCAGGTGAAAGCCGTACTCCTTTTTCAGGTACTCGCGCGTGTGAACTATGTAATATGCTTTTTCGGGGTACTTGTGGATACCTTTCAGTCTGCTTTCGAGCTCCTCGGCCGTCCCGTCCGGCAGTATGTCTCTTATCGCTTCAAGCGACCTGAGCCCTACCCTCGGTCCCACTGCGGATGTAAGTATGCAGTACGCGAGCTCTTCGAAAATCCTCCCGTCGTCCGCGCTATCCCGTATCTTCCTGAACTCGCCTAGCTGCGCTTCTATCGACTCTTTCCTGCGCGCATATTCGGATTTTAACTCTTCGAGGGATTTGCCGCTTACCATTAGCGTAATTCTATCACCTGTTCACTCCGTAACAATGTTTGCGGGGAGCGATAAAGTTAGCGGAGCTTTAACTCCACGACGAGCGACGTGGCCCACACGGCGGCCAGAAGAAACCCCGCCGAGATGAGAAACACGCCAAGTTTTTTCATGAGCGGCACATGAGGGGGTTCGTGATGCTCTTGCCCGGGCATGCCGGGCATCCCTTGCATGGACGTTTTCCCCGATACCGCCGACATCATGCCGTGCTTGAGCCCGCTCCCTACGAGCCAGGAGTTTACCGGATACGCGGCTATGGCCCCGGCAATCGTCGCTATAGAGGATATCCCCCAGAACATGAGCCCCTTCGGGTCGGCCCCGCCCGGTATCTTCATCCTCAATATCGCCATCACGGGGATCATGCCGACCATTACGAAGTTCATCGATACGGTCTCGGCGAAGAAGGTCTTTTTTACGGCTTCGAGGTAATTCCCCCCGGCCATGGATTTCATGAACAGCGCCTGGAAAATCAGGAGCCCCACGACGAAAGCCGGCCGCGTATTCGATGATGAGGTCTATGCCGTTTGGGAGAGCGAGATGGTACGTGACGATAGCGCCCAGTATGATCCCCGTCGCGTCCCCGGCGACGCAGTGCATGAGAGAGCCGACCGACTGCTTCCAGTGGGGCGCGATGAATGCGTCGTGCGTCCCGGGCAGGGGCTCACGGCAGGAGAGCATGTATATGAAAAGCCCGAGGGGACCCGTGTACAGGACTATCAGTATCCAGGCGAGCTTCATCACCCACTGGGCGGGGGTATTCGTTTCGAGGTCATAGACGAGGAATAGAAGAGACGCTCCGGTGAGTAAATACCAGAGGAGAAGCGCGCCCCCGTCATCGTGTCCGGTATTATCATAAGATTTCTTGTATAGGTGAAATATCGTTCGATTAAGACCTGTCCAGTGCCATTATCTCATCAATGCGAGCGGTTTGTCAACTTTATCGAGGATTGACACGGCCGGAGGGTGCGTGTGATAATCAGGGGCAAGATAAATCGAACTACGATGAGCGTGTGGAGTTATTCTCCGCTGCATCCGGACTATAGATGAACCTTAAACATTATCTTGCCGTCTTCCGCGTCAAAGCCGCGCTTAAAATCACTCTTGGAGGGATAATATGCATCCTCATATGTAACTACTTCCACCTCCCTTCGAGCTACCTGTCTCCTGTCATCCTTTACATGATAATGACCGGGTATCACGGCAAGACGCTCGAGGTCGGCGTCCAGTCCCTCATCGGCTGCATATTGAGCGGGATTTATTCACTCCTGATCGTCTATTATTTCCTCGATTCGAAGCCGCTTTACCTGATCCTCGGGTCGATCGGGATTTTTTTCTGTATCACGTTTATAGGGAAGTACACTATTGCCTCCGTGCTGAGCGCGATACTCACGGCGATTTCGATGTTCGTCGCGATATTCAGCACGGTCTCCCAAACTACGATCACTGTCGAGAACTATATGGTTCAGCTCTTTATAGCGGTCACGGTCTCGTGGCTCGTGGATGAAATTATCTGGCCCCAGAGGAGCAGGGAAGCATTATTTCTCACGCTCTCGACCGTGTATAAAGATTATTCGGACCGCTTCGGGAGCTACGCCCGCTGCGAAGGGAAAATCACGGGGAATCTGAAATTCGCGTCCTCCACGCTCGATACCTTTACCAACCTGGTCAATCTCGTGCGGCGGACGGGGCATGAGACGAGAGGGGAGGGGTTTCCGACGGACCCTTTTTTGATGCTCGTGGCGTACGCAAAGAGCGTATATATCAAGCTCGACCTGATCGGCGGTTTCATGGGAGATGAGCACCCGTGCCTCGAGGACGAGGATGTTACGGGCAGGCTGAAGGACCTGTTCGGCGCGCTTTCGGACGGGTTCGGGGATATGGCTTCCGCGATGGGAGAAAACCGTTCCGCGGCGAATGCGGATAGCGGGCTCGACGATAAAATCGCGGCTTTGAAGGAGCGCTACGAGAGCATGCATTCGGCCGAGGGAAAAGACCAGGACTACTTCGAGGACCTCCTGGCGTTCGGCGCGATCCTGCCGCTCCTCGAAGACACCGTGACGCTTCTCCGGAAATCTTACGGCGTCTGGGGCGTGATTCGCGACCACGGATACGATAAGCTGGCTGCGGAGAGGGTGACAAGGGCCCCCGAAGTGGTAAAAGAGCGGGCGAAGAAGAAATTCTATATCACGGAAGAGACCGCTCATCAATCCCTGAAGACGATCCTGGTAATAATGCTGCTTCTGTTCGGAGAGCTCGTCATCCATCTGCCGGGCGGTTTCCAGGCTTCGTTCTACGGAGTGCTGTTCGGCTCCATCCCCAATACCGGGCAGGCGCACCTGAGAGGGAAGCTCGCGATCATAGGCGTCTTGCTGGGGCTCCTCTACGGCATAGCGGGTTTATATATAGTCGCTCTGATACCCCACTTTTTAATACTTGTACTCCTTTTCTCTCTAGGATTTTTTGTTTCCGCGTACGTTACGAGCGGGAGTCAGAAAGTGGCGTTCTCAGGTCTTCAGGCCGGCCTCATGGTCCCGTACGTCTTCCTCACGGGCACAGGCCCTCCGGTTAACCTCGATCTCGCGATGATGAGGTTCTCCGCGCTTCTAATGGCTTCCGCGATAGGGCTGCTCGTGCTCTATAACGTGTGGCCGGTAAGTCCCTACAACGAGCTCAAGAAGAAGATATCGAGAGCGCTAGGCATCAGCGGGACCATATTCGGGAAACTGCTCATGCTGGACGAGAAGGAGAGGGAGAAGATTGAATCGCTCGTAGACCCGCTCGCCGCGACAATGCCCACGAGCACGTCCCTGTTGTTTGACGCCCAGTTCATTATCAGCGACGACAAGCTGCACGCGGAGGAGTTTATAGAGATAATAGAAGCCCTCGAGGTAATATTCGCCGAGCTCGAGACTCTGAAAAGAACTATCTACGGCGAGATGGAAAACGATTTGATAAAGAAATACCTCGAACACCTGGCGCCCGATTACAAGACGGTCTGCGTCCTGTTCGACGAGGCGTCCAGACAATTCAGGACGCGCGAGGATACGAGCCTTCCGCTCGCGGCCCTAATGCCGAGGATTAAGGACCACAGGCAGGAATTCCGCGAGACGGGTTTCTGGAAACAATTTCCCCTCGAGGATCTGGAAAGGGACGTGCTAATCGCGACGAGCGTCGACGGGGTGCTCTCCTCGCTATATAAAATTACCGTATGCATCAACAAGATTAACGCATCCGAGCTGCCGGCGGGCATGAGTCTCACGGCCTCGAAAGCGTGACTCCGCACTTTTGTGCGGGGTTTCTGGACAATCCCGGGCCCGCTTTGTATAATGGCGTGATGAATATCGAGATATATTTGGAAGAGGAGTCCGGGCTCTAAACTCGATGGATCTATTCGCGATATTCACAATACTAATTACAATTACGGCTCTATTCAGTTTCATCAATGAGGCGTTCATAAGGCTCCCCACGACGATAGGGGTGATGCTCGCTTCGCTCATAGCCTCCGTCCTCATAATCGCTCTCGGGTATCTTGGGGTCGACGGCGTGGAATGGGCGGCCAAGATCGTGGACGCGGCCGACTTCGACCATCTGTTGATGAACGGCATGCTGAGTTTTTTGCTTTTCGCGGGCGCTTCAAGCGTGAACATCGACGAATTGGGGGAATACAGGTGGACTATCGCGTATCTGGCGACGCTGGGAATGATCATCGCCACCTTTCTGACCGGAGTTATCGTATGGTGGATATTCGGGGCATTGGGCGTCAACCTGCCATTGGTCTACTCGCTGATATTCGGCGCGGTTATATCTCCCATAGACGCCATTATCGTCCTCAAGCTCTTCAGGCGCGTTCAGCCCGGGAAGACGCTTGAATCGATAATTTCGGGAGAGTCCCTCTTTAACGACGCGGTAGCGGTGGTGCTTTTCGTCCTCTTCACCGAAATCGCTTCGGGAGAGACCCAGGTCTCGGCGTTTCATATAGCCCAGTTTTTCCTAAAAGAAGCCTTCGGCGGCCTCGCCCTGGGTATCGTGCTCGGATTTATCAGCCACAGGATGATCTACGAGATAACCAAGCGGAGCCCGGACGGCAGGATCGTCGTGGCGCTCATTACGCTTTCGCTGGTATCGGGGGGATACATCCTGGCCGAGCTGCTCGACGTCTCCGGCCCGCTGACATGCGTCGTGGCGGGTCTCTTTCTCGCCAGGAGGCGAGGGTTCCTGCCGCACTCCGCCGATCAGGTGAGGTCTTACGTGAAGAGCCTGTGGGAGGTTATAGACGACGTCCTGAACGCAATTCTGTTCGTTCTGCTAGGGTTTGAAGTGCTCGTGCTCCACCTCAGGAAGTCTTATATAATCTGCGGCATAATCGCTATCCCTCTCATCACTGCGGCCCGGTATGTAAGCGTCGAGGTGCCGCTCGTATTTTTAAAATTCTTCAGACATATCCCCTCGCTCTCCGGTTTTATAATGACCTGGAGCGGCATAAGGGGAGGGGTATCCATAGCGCTCGCGCTCGCTTTGGTCGATTCGCCTCAACGGGACCTGGTAGTGCTCATGACGTATGTCGTCGTGGTGTTTTCAATTATCGTTCAGGGCCTCACTCTGGAAACCGCCGTGAAGTGGAACAATAAGAGGACGAATTCCAAATAACGGCGGGCTATTTAATTATTTTGATTTAGGTGTTAGTTTTACGTTGGCCGCCGGCGGCCCGACACGCGCTATCCGGCGAGATTGTAAAGGAGGAGTTATTTTATGCTTAAGTTCGGATTGGCTTTATCGCTATTCGCGGCGGCGGTTATATTCGGGGGCTGCGCTACGATACAGGGCGAGCAGTCGAAGAGCACAGAGGAGATGCTGGCCGCCGCGGGGTTCCAGATTGTCTCGGCCGATACGCCCGAACAGCTGAACATGCTGAATTCCGTTACCCCTTACAAGATCCAGTTCAGCGTACGGGACAACAAGCCACTATATTGGTATACCGACCCGAATAACTGTCAATGCATATGGACCGGAGACCAGGCGGCTTATGACAGGTACCAGCAGATGGTTTACCAGTCCAACATCGTCAACGAAGAGGAAGAGACCGCGATGATGGCCGAGCAGGCCGAGTTCGGACCCGGCTTGTGGGGCTGGGCGGGCGGTCCCTGGGGCTGGTGAGGGTATGCCGGTCCTGTCCGCCCGGATCGAACGGCGGAGCCGATAACACATCCGGCAATTTATCGATAAGGTCTTTAGAGTTTTTCCCGGTGCCATGATTCAATGAGCCTTAAAGACATTACGTCCAGATTCAAGCTCGGTGAATTGACCTACACGGCGAAATTCTGGGTGATTTTTATCATTTCCCTGATCGCCCTGCTGATCGTTTACTATATCCTTCTCGACAGGTACACGCCTTATACGAGCGACGCATATGTACAGGCATACGTGCTTCAGGTTGCGCCTCAAGTGGACGGGCAGGTAATCGAAGTCTACGTAAGGAATAACGAGTACGCGGATAAGGGGCAGAAGCTGTTCAGCCTCGATCCGAGACCCTACGCGTACCAGGTCCAGCAGCTGAGAGCGAAGCTCGTACAGACGAGGCAGAATATAGACGAGATCAAGAGTGATATAGCGGCCGCCGATCAGGCTGTGAAGAAATCCATGGCCGATCACGCGTACGCGTCGAAGCGCTATAAAGACCTCGAGCCGCTCGTCGAGAAAAATTACATAGCCAGGCTCGAATTCGACAAGGCCACGGAACAGCTAAATTCGACCGAGGCCCAATTGAATCAATCCAAAGCCGATTTTGAGAAGGCAAAGCAGGCTCTCGAATACAAGATAGACGGGGATTACGCGATAATAAAAGAGGTAGAAGCCAATCTCGCGCTCGCAGAGTACAACCTCTCACAGGCCACGTACTACGCCCCTACGGACGGATACGTCAGCAATCTGCAGCTCACCGTCGGGGCTTATGTAAAAACGGGCGAGCCCGCCCTCACGTTCGTGGACGACGATAACTGGCGGGTCGTCGCGAACTTCAGGGAGAACAGCGTGGGGCGGATCAAGGCCGGGCAGAGGGCGGAGATAAGCCTCGCTCTTTACCCGGGGACGATCTTCAATGCGGTCGTCGAGAGTACGGACTGGGGCGTGAGCTCCGGGCAGGGGATCCCCTCGGGAGAGCTCCCGGTCGTGGACAACTCCGAGAACTGGGTGCAGCTCGCCCAGCGTTTTCCGGTGCGGCTCAGGATCACGGACATCGACAAAAATAAATACAAGCTCAGGATAGGGGCGTCGGTGAGTGTCGCGGTGTTCACGGGCGAGAGCATAATACTAAACCCGCTCGCGAGACTATGGCTCCGCATAGGGAGCCTCGTGGATTTCCTGTACTAACGGTATTAGGCCTCATATATTTTTAAATATCGTCCACAGTATTTTATAGCCCGCCCTGACAGTGCCCCCGAGAGTCCCCGTCACCTTCGAGACGCCTATGCGCTTCCTGTAGCTCACGGGCACCTCCCCGCACCTGAGCCCTTTTTTCGCCGCCTTTATCTGCATCTCCACCGTCCATCCGTAGGTCATGTCCGACATTCCGAGAGTCATCAATTTATCAAATCTGATTGCGCGGAAGGGGCCGAGGTCGGTGAACTCCACCCCGTAGAGCCGTTTCATGAGCGTCGTCGCGAGCGCGTTTCCGAATAGCGCCTGGGGGAGGAGCGCCCCTCTCTCGCGTGCGCCTCGTGTCCGCGAGCCGATGACCATATCGAACCCGTCTTCGATGATCGGTTTTACGAGAGAGCGCATCTCCCCGGGGTAGTCCGAGTAATCCCCGTCGAGGAACACGATAATATCCGGTTGTTCTCCCGCCGGTTTCGAGAGTGCGTAATCCATACCCTTCATGCAGGCGTAGCCGTACCCGCGCCTCTGTTCCCTGAGCACCGTGGCGCCCGCCCGGGCGGCGGTCTTCGCGGTCCCGTCGGCAGAGCCGTTATCCGTAACGACGACCTCGCTCACGAGGTCCCGCGGAATATCGGCTATAACCTTTCCGATCGAGCTCTCTTCATTCAATGCCGGGATTATAACGAGGATTTTTGGCGTCATAGAGTTATCCGCGCGCGGTTAACTACATAGTACCCGTCCCGCCGCGGCGAGTGAAAGTGACCGGGGATTCTTCCGCCTCTGCCGTATAAGCGTCTCATATTTTCCGGAGTATTTTCGTTCTGAGCCGCTGTAGCGTGAGACGGGGCCGGGCTTTTATACCAAGCTCATTTCCTCTCCCTCATCAGGACCGGGGAGGCGGCGAGGGAATCGACCTTGATTACCCTTCCGCTTTTGCGGTCTATCTGCCCGAACGTGAGCACGCCCTGTCGGGCATGACTGGACGCACGCGCTGCACCTCACGCACTCGGGGTCGCTCATCGGGAGGCCCTTGTTCGCAAAGTTCATTATGTCTATCCCCTGGTGGCAGACCGAGGTGCATACGTTGCACGATATGCACTTCTTCTTGTCGGCTAGGATTCTGAACCGGCTGAACCTGGAGTATATGTGCATGAGCGCGGCGAGAGGGCACATGAACCTGCACCATACCCTTCCGCTGTACCAGAAATAAAGTCCATACCCCACGATCCCCGCGAGGAAGAGGTCGACTACCCACCTGTAGTTGAGCTGGACCCCGAACGGATGCCATCCGTAGAGCGCGTTCTCGTAGAACTTACCCACCGACTGTCCGAACCAGGTGTTCGGGACCGCCCAGCTGAGGAGGCGCGCAAAGAGGATGATGAATGCGAGGGCGAGTATGACCTGCCCCGCCATGTTGAGCCTGTTCCATTTCGCCCCGTGGGGCATCTTGTGCCGCTGGGTATCGCCGAGCGTCTCGGCCATCGCGCCGCAGGAGCATAGCCAGCCGCAGTATGCCCCCTTGCCCCAGAAGTAGATGATGAGAGGGATTATTACGAACGTCTGTATGAGACTGATGACGAGCCACGTCCAGAGGGGCTGGTAGCTGAAAACGTTCCATATGAAAAGGGGCCACGCGAGGATGAAACCGAAAGCCCTCCAGTATTCCCGGCCTTGCCCGTAATTGGCCACGGGAAAGAGGGCGTCCCCTACTGTCTTCATGAACCCCGTGTCGAAAAGGCCGTTGTGCCCGAGATAAGGGAGGAGGATGTAGGGCAGCAGGAATAGAGGTATGAGCTGGACTAGGGCGAGCGAAGCCGTCTGCGCCGCGATATAGGGCGTCTTCCTCCTCCTTATGCGCAGGATGCCGAAAACTACTATGAGCGTGGAGTACGCGAGAGAATAGTAAAAACCGGGCTCTTCGAGCGTAATCGCCATGGTTCCGATAAACGTGGAGGGGTCTTTTGCCGAGGCCGCGATAGTCCCGCCGAGGCCGCTCAGGAGGGCCGGTATGTTGAACGGGAACCATCCGCCCTTCTCGAAGAGCATGGTCAGGGAGCCGCCCGCTTTCCAGTTGTAAACGAATGCGCAGAAGAGAAGGAAGAGTATCATCAGCGACAGTCCCTTCGACCCCAGCTCGCCTTTGATTTTTACGCCGCTCCGCCTGAAGAAATCGAGCGGGGCTTCGCGCCCTATCATGGTAAATACCGAATCGTTGGGGATTGTGACCTCTTTACCGTCACCGGCTGCGAGTGTCACATCTGTGTCGCCGATGCTCTTTACGCGGCTCTTCATCATGAGGCTCAACTTCCCGGGCTTGTGCTCTCCGGGCATGAAGCCTCCCGTGCTCGTCGTTACGCGCTCGGAGGTCGGCGTTTCGACGGAGACGTCCGCCATCGGGTCCGCCATGAGCATCTTTATGTACTCGATGTTCTCGGGTTTGGGGCGAGAGAACTCCTCGTTCCTGTAGGAGTGCGTGACGTTCCCCCCCGCCTTCGCAATGGCTATTGACGTCTCGAGAGCGCTGTCGCCTCCGCCGACGACGAGCACGTTCCTGCCCTCGAAGTCCTTCGGGTCGTGGAGTCTGTTGAAGACCTTGTCCTTGTTCTCTCCGGGTACTCCGAGCATCCTGAAATTGCCTGAGCGGCCTATGCCCACTATTGCCCGGAGCGCTCTAATGCTCCCGGCGTCCGGGACCACGACTTCGACGAGCCCGTCCCTGCTGACGACCTTCTCGACCCTTTGAATCCTGGGTGTGATGCCTTTGTCGAGGGTCTCTCCCTTTATTTCGTCGATCAGCGGCTCTTTGATTTCCTTCGTGAACTGCAGGTCTCCCGCGGGGACCATGTCGGTCGGGTACGTGTAGATGTGTTTTCCCTTCGGGAAGTTGATAATGGTGGAAAAGGGCTCCGTGGCTTCGAGTATCTCGAACCTGAGCCCGTTCTTTTTCGCCTCCAGCGCCGCCGCCATTCCCGAGACTCCGGCCCCGACTATAACGAGGTCGAGTATCCCGTCCTTGATGGTTTCGCGGCTTTTCAGGAACCCCTCGTCCCGGAGTATATTCATCACGGCCCTTGCGCCGGAATCGGAGGAGAATTTCAGGAGCGGTATTCCGGTGAGGTCTCCAACGATGTATAATCCCGGCACGTTGGTCGAGTAGTCCTCTTTTACTTCCGGGAGCTTCTCCACGATCCCGGCGGGCCACTGCGTATGAAGCCACCTCGTATATCTTTTTATTATTCCGAACATCTCATCTCCTTGATCCGGGTATATGCGTCGCGTTTATCTTCGGTGTTATTTTATTTTGACCAGCTAACTATTATTTCACTTTAGCGGATTTATCGTTCAGCGACCAGTCGTATTCTGCATATACAATCCTGTACTCCCCGGGCGGGACGTCCGTGTAATGTGATTTCAGGAAATCCTGTACCGATCCCGACTTCGTCTCGAAGTCCGCCTTATACCATTTGAATATCGGGGAGAGCCGTAAAATTTTATTCCCCCTGTCGACGGAGTTCCTCCGCGGGTCGTCGAGAAATTTTTTGGTCTGTGTTTCGAGCTGTTTGTCCAGTTTGTCCGCGACGTAAGGCTCGCTCAGGAGGGGAGGGCATCCCATTGCCGCGCAGACGAGGACGAAGTGCACTCGGGGCTCGCCGTATTTTTTTCTTATTATGCCGTTCTCAAGCGTGTTCAGCGAGATCTTTTCGCCGAACAGGGGAATAAAGTCTATGTCCCACGGCCCTTTCGCGCCGCTCCCTATATCCCGTATACTTTTTACGGGGTAATTATCGACTACCAGCTGGAGCGTCCGGGCGTTGTAGAGGTCGATGAGAAATGCGAGCTGCTCTTCGCGGGTCGAGCCCTCGAATTCCCGCCCGGTTACCTGCGCGGTCGATTCGAGATATGCCTCGAGATCTCCGGGATTCGATTTGAGCCCAATGTAATCGACAAGGCCGTCCTTCACGTAGAGGGACAAAACTTCACCGTAGAGTTTGTGCGAGCGGTCAAACGTCTCCCCCGACGCCCCGCGAATGAAAACGAAAGACAGTAAGACGAAAACCGTAAGCAGACCGGAGATGTAATTCATTCTAAAGCCCGTCCCGTTTTACCAATTGCGCCTCCCGGATTATCTATCCAATATACGCTCGATTCAAGTGCATGGATCCTTTTTTTTCTTGAGTATGCGGGAATTTACAAAATGCCCGTGTACCCTGTTTCGGAGGGGCGGGCAGGCCGGTTTCGTTTGCGGCTCTAGAGCGTTCCGTAGAGGTACATGTCGCCCGTGGGCTGGGGCATACCGCCCGCGGGCTCGAGCGTAACGGCGAACTGCATGGGCCCTCCGGGCTCGGGCATGAGTTTGATTTCCATCATCCCTTTCCCGTCTTTGTCCACGTCGAATACGCCCATGCTGACTGGTTTCCCGCCCTCGATCGCCCAGAGCTGATAGGTCTTGCCTTGTTCGGGGACGGGGATGCTGGATACGAGAAACAAGCCTTTATCCGTTTCCTTGTCCCAGTAGAGCCTTCCCGATGCCTTGAGATCCGGCATCTTGCTCCCGAGGTCCACCTCGTTTACGTCGGGTTTCAAGGCTAACTCCATGATTTTCCGGTCATTCAAGAGTTTCGCCTGCATCTCGCTCATGCTCTTTTCCCGGAGTTCGAGATCGCGCCTGAGGGATATGTTCGTGACTACGAGGAAGATTATGATTGCGAGAGAGACGGCCGACCCGAGATTGAGCCACACGGGGCTCAGGTTCTTCCAGAAATCAAAGACAGAATGTTTCTCCTGAAGCGGCTCCCTGTCTTGAAGGCGGTCGAATATCTTCTTTTCGACGTCTTTCGAAAGGGGCTCGTCTTCGAGGCAAAAAGGCAGGCTCGTAAAAACCGAATCGCTGTCCTTAAGAATGGCTCCGCATATGTCACAGCCTTCCCGGAGGTGCTCTTCGAGCTCTCTTAACTCCTGACCCTCGAGGAGGCCGAGTGAGTATAACGCTATTTGATCTTCGTATTCCGCTTTATGTGTCATTTAAATCAAATCCCCGAAATAGGGTGAAATCTGTTCTTTCAGCTTCGATACCCCGAGCCTGATACGCGTTTTGATCGTCCCCACGGGCTCGTTCAGCCTCTCCGCCGCTTCCATGTGCGTTAGCCCTTCGAAGAAAACCATCTCTATCGCGAGCCTCTGGTTATCAGGGAGGCTTTCCAGGGCCTGCCGGATTATCTTTTTACTCTCCTCCCTGTCCTCTACTATACGAGTAAAATCGGATTTAGAGTTCACTCTGTCTTCAATTAATTCCGTGGTTTGCTCTTTGAAACCGAGCGTCCTCAGCTTGTCTATCGATCTGCTCCTTGCTATGTTGATCACCCAGGTCGATACGGCCGCCCTTTCGGAGTCGTACGAGTCCGCCTTGTTCCATACCTGCAGAAATATTTCCTGAACTACCTCTTCGGCCTCTTCCCTGCTCCTGAGCATACGGTACGCTAGGTTAAAGACGACCTGGGAAAATCTGGAATAGAGATCTCTGAAAGCGGATTTATCCCCTTCTTTTATACGTTCCATCAATGACTGGTCAGCACTTCGGACCGAACTTTTATCCATGTTTGACGCGGTTCCGGACTTTCGAACCATTGTATTTAATTCGGTTGTATTGTCAATCGATGGTTTGATCCCGTGGTTCATATCTCGTGTGCGCCGGCCCTCATAGATAATTTGTTGTATTCAAACCGTATACGCCTCCGCTCGCATCGTCGGTCCGTATGTACTCTAACAGCCGCCGTATTGCCCTGACTTGCGGAGCCTTCGTGCCGCTGCATGATATTGCTCGCGGGCGCGTCCCCCGATGCCCCGGGCTCATCGAATCTCCCTCTCCCGAATGCGGGCCGTGATTCTCTTTCGTATGAATATTCTCGTCCTGAGTATCCGTGATTTGACGGCGGATTCGGATATGCCGAGAATCTTCCCCACCTCTGAGTTGGTCAGCCCCTTTATATCCCTCATATCGAACACCATCCTGGCACTCTCGGGCAGCTCCCCGGCGGCCTCGCTGATGAGCTCCATCCCCTCCCTGTACGAAGTGAGCTCGTCGGGGCTCCTGTTCGATATGAGATTCGACGCTTCAGCATCCGGACCGATGTTACGGGAGTCTATCAAAAGCTCCGATTCGGTCTTTCTTCTTTTTTGTCTGAGCTTCATATAGCACGCGTTGAGGGTTATCCTGTAGAGCCAGGTCGAGAACCTGGAATTCCCCCTGAAGCCTTCCATGTTTTCGAAAAGCGATATGAATACCTCCTGCCGAACTTCTTCCGCGTCGTGGACGTCCCTCGTCAATTTTAAAGCGAATCCCAATACGATATCGCTATACCTTGATACGATCCTGTTAAAGGCCTCGGCGTATCTTCTTTCCGCATAGAGCTTCACGAGCCCCTCGTCCTCGCAGGAATCGTAGTCGGGGGGGACCCGTCCGTCCGTACGCCGCTCTTCCGTATCACCCCCCGGAACCCGAGAGGCGTTCAATCGACCCCGGAAGGCATCCGGTTCTCCAGGCCCCGGAGCTTCAGCATTTTGGCGCCTCATCCTTTCCTTTGCTTTCATTTGATAATCCTTATTACGTCGCGTGCGCCCGGTTAGAGCACTGTATCGTTCCCCGTGAGATTTATATCTTCACCCGGCCTCTCTCCGGTCATACCCTTTATATACGGGGCTCATGTCGATCCGGTTTCATAAAACATTACGGACATTGGAATTAATATCGCAGCCGCCCGGAGTGCAGGAAGATTTTCCTGGCTTTCGCAAAACCCCCGCCGTATCGGATTTCAATTCATATTAATAAAGAAAGGTCGAATTTTTTCTTGCGAACGGGCATTTGCTGGCTATATTATCTCTATCCGTAAAGAGATATCAGGAGGCGTTTATGAAGCGGTCATTCGCATTTCTTTTTATTATTCCACTATTGATTGCAGTCATTAATATAGGTTGTGAAAGGGCTGAAGAGTCCGGGCCCGCGAAAAAAAGCCCGGTCAAGCAAGAACAATCCGAAAAGGCCGCCCCGCCCCAAAAAGAAACAGAACGGACAGAAGCGGCCGCGGACAAAGGGATAGTGCGGGATATAAGGACTCACGAATTCCCCTCGTTTGCCGACCTTGTGGAGAAGCTTAAGCCGTCGGTCGTCAATATCAGCACCACGAGCGTGGTGAAACCGAGGGGCTTTGAGGGGAACCGGCAGGGCTCTCCTTACGGCCAGAACGACCCGTTCGAGGAATTCTTCAAGAAATTTTTCGAAGGCACGCCGCAGCAGGAATTCAAGCGACAGGGGTTGGGCTCGGGGTTTATAATCAGCGAGGACGGATATGTGGTTACTAACTATCATGTCGTTGAAAGAGCGGTGGATATAAGCGTGATACTGGAAAACGGCGATAAATACGAGGCTAAAGTTGTAGGAAAGGACCCGAAAACCGATATCGCGGTTGTAAAATTCGAGCCCGAGGGCAAGCTCCAGGCCGTGAGCTTCGGGAATTCGGATAACCTCAGGATAGGCGACTGGGTCATCGCCATCGGGAACCCGTTCGGGCTTGGCTATACGGTTACGGCGGGCATTGTGAGCGCGAAGGGCCGCTCGCTCGGTCTGGGCGCATACGATGATTTTATACAGACCGACGCGTCGCTCAATCCCGGAAACAGCGGCGGGCCGCTCTTTAATTTAAACGGGGAGGTCGTGGGAGTGAACACGGCTATTATCGCGCAGGGGCAGGGGATAGGGTTTGCGATACCGATAAAGATGGCTGAGTTCGTTATCGACCAGCTTAAAGAGGGCGGTAAAGTGGTCCGCGGATGGCTGGGTGTCTTCGTCCAGAAGCTCACCCCCGAAATCGCCTCCGGCCTGAACCTTAAAGAAGACGAGGGGGTAGTGGTCAGCGACGTCACTCCCGGCAGCCCCGCCGAGAAAGCGGGGATTAAGAGGGGCGACGTCATCGTCGAATTCGACGGCAAGAAGGTCAACGAGGTGACTGACCTGACTACCATGGCGGCCGTCGCGCAGCCCGGAAACGATGTGACGTTGACGCTGTTACATGACGGCAAGCCCAGGGACTTAACGATAAAGCTCGCCGAGTTCCCGGACGATCAGGTCCCCGATGAGGGCGAGGAAGAACAAGCGGAAGAACGGCTCGGTCTCAGCGTAAAGGAACTCACCCCTCAAATGGTCAAGAGGTTCAACCTCGCCGTGGATAAGGGTGTAATCATCGCGGACGTCGCCAACGGGAGCCCCGCGGATGACGCCGGGTTAAGGCCGGGCGATGTAATTCTGGAGATCGACAAGAATCACTTAACAGATCTTAAAGACTATACGGCCGCGGTTTCTCAGGGGAAACCCGGAAGCACCATGCTTTTCCTCGTGAAGAGAGGCGAAAATACTATCTATGCGGCGGTCCGGGTGGAAAGCGGGAGCGATAAGCAAAAATCGAACTAAACCGAATCCGGCTTTCTTCCGGCGTCAGGAAGAGTTCGGACGGATGCGGGCGCGTTAAATGGGCTGATTCTCCTGCCCGGATTAAAGAAACGGTCTCCAGGGTTTATTGACACGCCGTCTTCTTTCATGCGAGAATGATTCATACAATTCACGCGGGGCTCGGGAATAAGCTTGTTTCCGGGCCTATATACCCTAAAATACGATGAGGAGGACCGATCCGTATGACCGATACCGTTTCCAAGCGCATTGTTATTCTGGGCGGCGGCTTCGCGGGACTTGAAGTCGCTCAGAACCTCGAAAAAATTTTTAAGCAGCGGGACGACGTCGAGATAACGCTCGTCAACGAGAACAACTACCTTGTTTTTACCTCAATGCTGGCCGAGGTCGTTTCGAGCAGCATCGAAGCAAAAAATATCGTCATACCGCTCAGAGAATGCGTGAACAAAGCGAGGTTCAAAGAGCTCATAGCGGACTCTATCGACCTCGACAAAAAGACCGTCACGTGTTACCGCCAGGACACTCAGGAAATATTCACTCTCGGATACGACTACCTTGTAATCGCCATGGGGTCTATAACGGGGTTCCACGGGGTCGAAGGGGCCGAGGAGTATGCGTTCCCGCTCAAGAACCTCACCGACGCGATGGAGCTCAGGAGTCATGTGATAGACATGTTCGAGATGGCGGACCTCGAGGAGGACCACGACTTCAGGAGGAGGCTCCTGACGTTCGTGGTGGTGGGAGGGGGCTACACCGGCATAGAGGTCGCCGCGGAGCTCAACGATTACGTGGGCGCGAGCCGGAGGTTCTACAAGAACGTAAAATCCGACGAGGTCAAGGTCGTGGTCATCGATCCGGGGGACAGGATAATGCACGAAATGAGCGAGGGGCTCGCGGAATACGGGACGGCGCTGCTCAAGAAACGGGGCATGGAATTCCGTCTCAACACCAGGATATCGAAAGTCACTCAGGACTCCGTCGAGACGGCCGACGGAGAAAAGGTCGAAACGCATACCCCCATTTGGGCCGCCGGCACTTCCCCCCAGCCCGTTATCGCCTCTCTGCCTTGCGCCGACAAGAAAGGCAGGATCGAGGTAAACGATTATATGGAAGTCCCTGGGTTCCCCGGGGTCTGGGCGTTGGGAGACTGCGCGGTAATCCCAGACCCGCACACCGGGAAACCTTATCCGCCCACAGCTCAGCACGCGACCCGCGAGGGCAAGCGTACGGCGTACAACATTGCCGCTGCGATAAACGGGAAAGAAGCGGATAAAAGGCCTTTCATATACAAAACCCAGGGCATGCTCGCCCCGCTCGGCCGCAGGTCGGCTGTCGCGGAGATTCAGGGGCTCAAGTTCTCGGGGTTCTTCGCGTGGATGCTCTGGCGATGTATCTATCTCGGGAAGCTGCCCGGGTGGGACAGGAAGATACGCGTGGCGATAGACTGGCTCCTGGACATCTTCCTTCCGAAGGACGTTGTGCAGCTTAAATTCCTGATGAGGATTCGTCAGTCCGGCGCGACCGACAGGCGCTGATGGTCAATTCTTCTTTCTCGAGCTCAGGAACGCGACCAGGTCGCTCAGTTCCTGATTGCTCAGGGTACCGCCGAATCCCGGCATATTGAGCCCGCCGTTCATAATCCTCCACGTGAGCTCGTTTGAGTTTAACCTGTCGCCCACATACGTGAGGTCGGGTCCCCTCTGCCCCCCGTGCCCCGATACGGTGTGACAGTAGAGGCAGCCTTTGTCGTTAAAGTTCACCCCTCCCCGCCACAAGGGGCCGCTGCCGGCGCCGATTATCTCGGCAGTAAGGGGCTTCGCGTCGAAGTTGGGTGACCACGGGGACGTAATGCCTATGGCCCAGAGCCCGGATATGGTCGCTATGGTGAGCGCCACTATCGCGACCGCCCACGGGCGGCGAAGCGGGCTCCTTTCCCCCCTGTTCGAGATGAACGGGAGGCAGAAGAGAAGGAGTCCCACCATGAGAGGGCCGAACACCATGAGGTACGTTTCGATCTGGGGCGGCATGAGCGCCAGGAATGCGAAATAAAATACGAAATACCAGTCGGGCACGGGGAGCGCGTGGATGTCGGACGGGTTCGGGGGCGGACCCAGCTCCGGCGGACCTATTACGATTGCTATCACGAGTATGGTGCATATCACTATGAAGCCGAAGACCATGTCCTTCCATGCCGCGTCGGGCCAGAAAGGTATGCCCCTGCTCTTCACCATCTTTTCGTATTTCTCCCTGTATGTCGCCGGGTCGACCGGATCGCCCGCTTTCGGGAACTCCGAGATTCCGTTCTTGATGACGAGGTAGAGGTGAAACCCTATAAAGACGAAGAGGAGCGCCGGGATAAGGAATACGTGGTAGGCGAACATACGGCTCAAAGTCGTGCCGCCCACCGTGTCTCCCCCCAGGACGAAGTCAGCGACCCAGCCCCCTATGAGCGGGACGCGCCCGGCCTGCTCCGCGGCCACTATGGTCGACCATACGGCCGTCTGGTCCCACCTCACGACCTGCCCCGTGAACCCCATTACCACGGTTAACGCGAGGAGCACTACGCCTGAAATCCAGTTCATCTCCCTCGGGAACTTGTATGCGGCCGTCAGGTAGACCTGTATCATGTGTATGCCCACGAGCAGTATCATCGCCGATGCGCCCCAGTTGTGCATGCCCCTTACTATCCTTCCGAAAGTGGTCTGCGTGGTGATGTACTGGAGGCTCTGGTAGGCCTCGCCCGACGATGGGACGTATATGAACGCGAGCGTTACCCCTGTTGCGACCTGGAGCATGAACGTAAAGAGCGTGGCGCTTCCGAAGACATAGAACCACGTGGCGGTGTTAGGCGGGACCGCATGTTTGGCTATGGGTCCTATCGCGCCGGCCAGGCCCGTGCGGTCGTCAAACCAGAGCCATATTCGTTTAAGGAAATTCATCTGCGGTATCCCGTAATCAGGTTTATCGTCCTCTCCATTTTTTCAAGATTCATGCGGTCGTGATCGGGATGGGGCTTGCCATTATTTCCACCTGACCGTCATTGACCCTTACCGGGTACTGGTACAGGCCCCTCGGCGGCGGACCCGCAGCGACGGACCCGTCTTCGTAATAAACCCCGCCGTGACACGGGCACATAAAGAGCTTCGCTCCGTCTATCCACCTTACCGGGCAGCCCAGATGCGCGCAGTTCACTGAGAACGCGGTGAATTTATCCTCGCTCTCCCTCCTGAGCCAGGCAGCCGACTGCGCGGTCACGCCCGCCCACGGCAGCGGAGAAGTGTTCACGTAGTCGACTTTCACGTAGCCTCCCCCGACCTTGAAGCTGTCGAGCGCCCCCACGGCCCTCCACTCGGGCTTGGGCTTTTTTATTATGGGGCCGAGTATCGAGCCCACGATCGGGATTCCCACGAGTACCGCGGCAATGCTGCCCAAAGCGATACTCACGTGCATGAAGAACTGCCTTCTGCTGCACTCACCCGTTCCAGTCTTTTCGCTCATTTCTAAGGTCTCCTATCCATCCTGCAAGCGCCGTTACGAATAGCACGAGCCCGATAAAGAAAATTATTATTATAGTGCTGACGACCTGGTTGAACCCGACGGCGAGCCCCCATAGCATGAAGGTTATCCCGAGCGCCATTATCGCCGGCCAGTAGCCCGGCGAAGGCAGCCTTTCCGGAAGGGGTTTGTGCCAGCCCGGAGGGATGCCCGCTTTCAAGGCCTCCGCCTCCATCGCCTGGAAATCGAAGGCCCCCGGGGCGGACGTCTGAATGCCGGCTGCGGGTGTTGCTGATCCCGGCGCCCGAAACTCGCTTCCTGTGCTCATACGGTCTCCGTTACGTTTCTATAGTATGGTTTCGTTTTCATATGCTAATTCCTCTTGTAAGATCCGGCGCTCGTCATGACGCCTCGAGTCCCCGTCGGAGCTGCGGTCTCAGTCTCCGGGGATGAGTACCACCTGGCTATGGTAACCAAGCTCGCGGCCAGGTATATGAGGCATCCCGGGACCCACATAGTGAGGCCGCCTATCTGCTGGTCCACCCCCGGGGTGATGCATAGATCGTTTCTCAGATAAGACAGAATCCCCGCCGAATCGGCAGGATTCGCGTACGCGGGGTAGAGTCCCGCTCCGGCGAACGTGATGAGCATGCCGAGTATGGTGCAGCCGAGGCACGCTGAGGCCAGGTAGAGAGTGGAGGCGAGCGGCGAGAGCCTCGCGCTCTTGTCGGGCGAGAACACGGGCCACCAGAATATCAATCCCGTAAAGACGAAGCTTACCTGCTGGGCTATGTAGAGACTCTCGTTCTCCATGACGGTTTGGTGGAGGGACGGCATGTGCCAGACCCACATCGCGCCCACGCCGAGGAGCCACGCCGGGACCGGGTTCCCGAGGAATTTAATTACACCGCCCGCGACAGGCGCGCGTGACGCCTTCTCCGCGGCCGATACCGGGATTCCCGAAAGGAGCATGAGCGGTATCACGAGGAGGAGGAGTATATGCTCGACCATGTGTGCGCTGAACAGATAATTTCGCCCGAGATAATCTAGCGGGGACACGAGCGCCAGTACCATAAGGATTACTCCTGCCGCGAAGAGCGCGGCCTTCCCGTCCGGGCGGGACCCGGGGAGGGCCGCATAGGACGCGAAAAGAGCCAGGGCGAACGCGGCGACCCAGGGCTCAAACGACCATGCCGTGCCGAGAAAATGTAGTATGTTCATACTCGCCTCTCCGAAATATTCGATAAAATCCCGTTCATAAAAACGCCCAAAGGTATATCACCGAAAAGACCACCACCCACACCCCGTCTACGAAGTGCCAGTAGAGTGAAATGCATTCGACGGCGTCTGACTTGGGTCCCTTGAAATCCCCCGCCAGCGAGAGACCCAGGAGCAGCGTCAGCATTATGAGGCCGACGCATACGTGAAAGCCGTGAAACCCGGTAAGAGTGAAGAACGTCGTGCCGAATACGTTCCGGCTGATCGTTATATTCTTGTCTATGAGCCCCTTCCATTCTAGGCCCTGTCCGAAAATAAAGACCGCGCCCAGAATGATCGTCGCCAGAATCCAGACCTTGAGCATGAGGTGGTTTTTGTTCCTCAGGCTCCTGCCCGCGAGCCATACGGTGAAGCTGCTCGCGAAGAGGAACAGGCTGAATATCCCCGTAGTCACGGGGTTCAGGCTGTTTACCGCTGTGGGCCCGTCCGTTACCGAGCCGTGGAAATTTACGTACGCGAGTATAAGCATCAGAAAGAAGATTGACTCCGAGGCTATGAAGAAACCGACAAGCATTCTGTTATTCGCCATACATAATTCTCCTAAACAATTTTCGCGTCCGGTTCGTCCGGCATCTCGGGGTGCGCCAGGTCCCAGAGCGGACGCCTGCCCCTTACGGGCGGAACAAGCTCGAAATTCTCGACCGCGGGCGGCGACGTGGTCGCCCATTCGAGCGTCCAGGCGTTCCAGGGATTGTCGCCCGCGGGCTTGCCGCTCCTCAGGCTGACCAGAATATTCCAGACGAAAATTATGACCGACAGCCCCAGTATCATCGCGCCTATGGTCGATATGAGGTTCATCGACCCCCAGTAGGGCATGTCGTAATACGTATACGTGCGCCTCGGCATCCCCATTACGCCCAGGAAATGCTGTATGAAAAACGTCATGTTGAATCCGATGACGGTGAGCCAGAAGTGCCATTTGCCGAGGGTCTCCGAGAGCATCCGCCCCGTGAACTTCGGGAACCAGTAGTACACGCCGGCGAATATCGCGAATACCGAGCCGCCGAAGATGGCGTAATGGAAGTGAGCCACGATGAAGTAGCTGTCCGTTACGACCCAGTCTATGGGGACCGAGGCTATGGCCACTCCGGTAAGACCGCCGATTACGAACTCTATGATGAAGGCCGTACCGAAGAGCATCGGGGTCGCGAAATTTATCTTCCCCCCCCACATCGTGGCGACCCAGTTGAGCACCTTGACCCCCGTGGGGATCGCTATGAGCATGCTCGCGAGGGAGAAATACGCGTTCGTGACGTTACCGAGCCCGACCGCGAACATGTGGTGCGCCCATACGCCCAGGCTCAGAAGCCCTATCGCGACGGTGGACGCTGCCACGAACTCGTAGCCGTAAATGGGTTTCCTGGAGAACACCGGTATCACCTCTGAGATTATTCCGAAAGCGGGGAGTATCAGTATGTAGACCTCCGGGTGGCCGAACCCCCAAAAGAAGTGCTGCCACAGAATGGCCGAGCCCCCGTGGGCCGGCGTGAAGAACGTCGCGCCCAGCAGGCTGTCGAGGAGCATCATGGCGAACGCGGCCGTGATTATGGGTATTACGAAAACGAGCAGCAGCGACGTGACGAGCATCATCCACACGAAGAGCGGGATTCTGCGCATCGTCATCCCCGGTGTTCTCATCGTCAGAATGGTGACGACGTTGTTGAGCCCCGAGGCCACCGAGCCTATGCCCGAAGCGAGGAGTCCGAGCGCCCAGTAGGTCGGGCCCTTGTTCAGGGAGAACGGCTTTTCACTAAGCGGCGAGTATGCGAACCAGCCGACGTCGGAAGCGCCGCTCTGGGTGAAGAAGCTGTAATAAAGGAGTATTCCGCCGAAGAAAAAGAGCCAGAAACTCAGAGCGTTAAGCCGCGGAAAAGCCATGTCGCGCGCCCCCAGCATGAGCGGCAGCAGGTACACGCCGACGCCGATGAGAAAAGGCATCACGACGAAAAATATCATGGTAGTGCCGTGCATGGTAAAGAGCTGGTTATACTGCTCGGGCGTGAGGAAGTGGCTTCCCGGCTGAGCCAGCTGTATGCGTATGAGGAGCGCTTCGAGCCCCCCCAGGAGGAAATAGACGAGCGTGATGATCAGATACATTAACCCTATCTGCTTGTGGTCTATCGAGGCGACCCAGCTGAGGAGTCCGTTGTTTTCCTTGAGTGAGGGCAGGGGCGTGACGTTTTCCGGAACGAGAGGGATTCTACTGCTCATCGAGCGCCTCCAGATATGCGACAATCGATTTAACTTCGGTATCTGTGAGCTTCATGTTGGGCATTAGCGACCCCTGTTTATATTTCTGAGGATTGGAGAGCCATTTCACGAGATTCTCGGGCGTATTCGTCAGCACCCCCGCGCCTATGGTATCGCGGTCGGCGAGATACGTCAGGTCGGGCCCGATCCTTGCGGCGGCGGCCGTTCCGCGTATCGTGTGACAGTTCATGCAGGCCATCGATTGAAAGAGGGCCGCTCCTTCCCGCGCTATGCCGTGTGTCGGCGTGCGCGGCACTGCCTGCTGCTCTTCCTGCCATTTTTTGAATTCTTCGGATGTCTGTGCGACGACTCTTATGCGCATGTTGGCATGCTGATCACCGCAGAACTCCGCGCATGCGCCGATATATACGCCCGGCTCACCGGCCACTATCCACATATAATTGGGGTGTCCGGGCACGAGGTCTATTTTTCTTCCCAGCTCCGGCACCCAGAAGTCGTGTACGACGTCTATCGATTCGAGGCGGGCGAGCATCTTCTCCCCTGCCGGTATGTGCAGCTCATTCGCGGTTATTACCCCTGTCGCAGGGTAGCGAATCTCCCACCACCATTGATGTCCTATGACCACGAGGTCGGGCTCCTTGTCCCCGGGCGGGGGATCCACGGCCCTCATCGTGCTGCATGTGAGGAGGAAAAGTGCGGCGACGATCGCAACCGGTATGACGGTCCAGACTATCTCGAGCTTGAGGTTGCCGAAATCCTGGTAAGGCTCTTCGTCGTCGCCCGTCTTCTTTCTGTATCTGATCGTTATGTATACGACCGCAAATACTATAATGGCGAGTATCACGGCCGTGATGGCAACGGTATAGTAGGTCAGGCTGGCCATTGCCTCCATTTCGGGTGAGCTGGGATTAAAGAGGCCGCCAAGGTTTTCCATTGTCGTTTGCAGGCGCGAAGAAGAAAAATCAGTTGATAAAACTAACCCTCAATTATTATAATAACTTTTCCGCTTCGTTGTCAACACCGGTATCGATTAATATCCCCGCGGCCTCCGGAACTTAGATATATACGGCTGCAATTTGTGGTATTCTCTTGCATAATAATCGAAGCTCGGCATAATAGAAACTTGGATTTCTTTCGACTTCGACGAGAAGAGTTACACATGTCCTCTAAATGAAAAAATATATATTTATATCTTTTTCATTCCTGCTTTTCTGTTTTTCATTCATGCACGCCCCCGTTATTTCGTTTTCACAGGAAAAAGAGAAGGATGCCGGAAGCGCGGAAAAGGAAGAAGCCGCGGAGCCGGCGATCCGCATTTCCAAATTGAGAATCAAGGGGGCGAAAGTCCTCACGAAGCAGGAGATAGAGCAGAACATAGGGACGGGCGCTCCTTCTATCAAATTCTGGGTGAAGAAACCTGAGTTTAACGAGGAAGTCCTCAAGGACGACATGGTCAGGATAAAGAGGCTCTATTCGAACGAAGGCTATTACGACGCCCAGGCCTCATACGAGCTTAAATACAATAAAGACGATACGAGGGTTGAGATAACGATAACGATCAAGGAAGGGGACCCGGTAATCCTTACGGAGCTTAGCGTTGAGTATGAAGGGGACCTGAGCGATGAAATCAAAAAGAAGATAGAGAAAGCGGTGCCGCTTAAAGTGGATAAAAATTTCTCGCCGAACGGCTACCAGCAGACAAAGGGCGCAATCTCGGAGATTCTCTCGGACAAGGGTTACCCGAAGGCAGATATACAGGGCGAAGCGCTCGTCAACAGGAAGGAAAAGTGGGCGAAGGCCACCTTCGTAGTCAAACCGGGCCCGATTTACAAGTTCGGGACCGTCATTGTGGAAGGCAACGAGAAAGTCGAGAGTTATATTATTTCGCGGGAAGCGCTTTTCAAGCCGGGCGAAGAGTTCTCGCTGACAAAGATTAACGAAACCCAGGCCAATATTTTTCAGCTGGGGCTGTTCAGGTCGGTCGTGATAGATCCCGTTTATAACGAGGAGAAGAAAATCGCCGACATGAGAATAGTCGTTAAAGAGAGGAAACAGGGCTCGGTGAAGTTCGGAGTCGGTTTCGGCACCGAGGACAAGCTGAGGGGGCAGGTGATCTGGACAAAGAGGAATTTCTTCGGCGGCGGACGGAGGCTCGAAGTCGCGGGAAAAGCCTCTTTTATTACTCAGCGTCTTGAGACGAGCGTCATACAGCCGTATATAGTAGGCAGGGACTCGAGTCTCACGGGCTCGCTCAATTTCCAGAGGGACGACGTCCCGAGCTTCGAGGGCGAGAGCTTCCTGGCGACCGCCGAGCTTCAAAAGGATTTCGCGCAGCACTATTCCTCGTTCGGCTCAACGAATGTACAGTTCTCGAGAGTCCAGAAGAGCGCAAGGCGGACCCCTGAAGAGAAGAGCAGGGAAAATTTCTTCCTAACCTTCTTTAACTCCGGACTCGAATACGATAACACGGACAACATACTCAACCCCACGCGGGGGTTCGTCGTCTCCACGGGTCTCGAATCGTCCTTCAGAGCGCTCCTTTCCGACGTGAATTATTTTAAAGGCACGGTCGAATTGAGGGGATATAAAAAATTATACAGGATGGTCCTGGCAAAAAGGATCACAATGGGCGTCATACAGCCTTTCGGTTCCACGGGCACGTTCGATATCCCTATCTTCAAGAGGTTCTTCGCGGGCGGCAGCACGAGCATGAGGGGTTTCCCCTTCCAGAAGCTGGGTCCGCTGAGCGACGGGGGCGACCCGCTCGGAGGCAATTCTCTCCTCGTGGGCAGTTTCGAGGTGAGGTATCCGATCTACGGAGAGTTCGGGGGAGTGGTCTTCTTCGATTACGGAAACGTCTACGCCAGCGAATGGAGCTTTCCGCTCGGAGACATCAAGTACGCCCCCGGTGTGGGGCTCAGGTACGATACAATAATCGGGCCCGTGAGGTTCGATGTGGGGTACGCGCTCAATCCGGAGCCGGGTATAAGGAGGGTACAGTTCTTTATCAGCATCGGACAGGCGTTCTGATCAGACGTGCGAATTGCTGGTGGGGTTCTCGACCGTACTTTCCTTGTTTTCTTCGCCTTCAGGGGTTTCGTTTTTTTCGGGGGTCTTCTTCTCGCGGGCTTCGCTCTCTTCCATCTCGAAATTGATAGAATCCTTGAGCTCGTTCTTGGCCCTCTCCAGCTCCCGCATCCCCCTGCCGAGCGTCTTTGCGATCTTGGGGATCTCGTTAGGCCCGAGCACCAGAAGCGCTATGACCAGTATTATCAATATTTCACTCGTGCCTATTCCGAACATAATTTTCTGATGTGACCCTTTACCGCCGCCCGGGCGTACCCGTACTTAAAAGGCTACCTCAATAAGCCGGTATGTTCAACCGGGGTCCGATACCCCGTCCGTGATATTGTGCTACAATTCTTCTGCGCATGTAGTAAAATGAAACGGTTGAGAAATTAAATAGTGGAACACAAGGAGTGTGTTTATGAAAGCGATCCGTTATCACGAATTCGGAGAAGTCGATGTTCTTAAATACGAAGACGTGCCCGAGCCTGAGCTCGGGGACGACGAGGTGCTTGTCCGCGTAAGGGCCGCTTCCCTGAACCATCTGGACCTGAGGCTGAGATCGGGGAAATCGCCGCGTCCGGTCGACCTCCCGCACATAGGCGGCGTCGATGTCGCGGGGGACGTGGAGAAAACGGGCAGGAACGTAAAGGACATCGCGCCCGGCACGCGCGTGGTCATAGACCCGACCGTCAAGACCCCGAAAGGGCCCATGGTCATCGGAGTCAATTTCTACGGAGGATTTGCCGAATACGTGAAAGTCCCCGCGGCGAACGCGGTCCCGATACCCGATGAGGTGTCTTATGACGACGCCTCCACCCTGCCGATATGCTATGTGACCGCGTGGTACGGGCTCTTCGAAAGGGGTTGTATGCAGAGCGGAGAAACGGTGCTCATCCATGCGGCCGGGAGCGGGACGGGCAGCGCCGCCGTTCAGATTGCAAAGGAAGGAGGGGCTTTCGTCATCGCGACGGCCGGGAGCGACGAGAAATTAGAGAAGGTCCGCAAGCTGGGCGCGGACGCCACGATAAACTACAACACGACCGACTTCTCGGAAGAGGTGAAGAAGATAACGGAAAATAAGGGCGTCGATCTTATATTCGACCAGATAGGCGCCTCCGTCTGGGAGAATAACCTCAAGTCGCTCAAGATGAAGGGCCGTCTCCTTCTGGTAGGGGTAGTCGGCGGCGGGCAGACCACGTTCAATTTCGGCCCCGTCATCGTAAAGGACCTTTCGGTTCTCGGCGTCACGGTATTCAACGCCCCGAGGAGTAACCTCATAAACGTTATCAACCTCGTTTCGCTCGGAAGGCTCTCGCCCGTGATAGACAGGAGGTTCCCTCTGTCAGAGGCCGCACAGGCCCAGAAGATGCTCGAGGACAGGAGCCAATTCGGAAAGGTGATATTGAACCCCTGAGACCCGTACGGAGTACGGGATTACAACACATACGGGCTCCGGGGGGACTAGCATCCCGCCCTGAAGAGGTCATTGAATGGAAACAAATACGCTAACGCCGCAAATACCGCTATGGGGGGTGCTGATAGGCATATTTTCCCTCGTGCTCCTGTCGATTTTCCTCGGCTACAGGATGGGCAGCTATCACAGGAAGCATTCCGACGGCGGGGGTGACGCGCCCATAGGCTCTGTCGTCGGCGCGACGCTCGGCCTGCTGGCTTTCCTGCTGGCTTTCACGTTCGGTATAACGGCTTCCCGATTCGACACCAGAAAACAGCTCCTTCTCGACGAAGTGAACGCGATAGGGACGGCGTTTCTCCGTACCGATTTTCTCGTCGAGCCCTACCGCACGGATATTAAGAAGCTCTTCCGCGATTACGTGGATATCCGCACACAGTGGGTAAAAGACCCGGAGAGGCTTCCGGAGATGTTAGCGGAGTCCGAAGAGATACAGGACAAGCTGTGGTCCCGGTCGGTCGAGGCAGTGGCGAAAACCCCGAACCAGGAGATCACGTCAAGCTACATAGAATCGCTTAACGAGGTTATAGATTTTCATACCAAGAGAGTTACCGTGGCCCTCATGTACCGTATTCCCGCCGTCATATGGTATGCCCTCATTTTCGTTACCGTCTTAGCGATGGGAGCCGTAGGCTATCAGTTCGGGATTACGGGAGGAAGGAGCGTTGTCATAAGCCTTCTCCTCGCACTCACCTTCTCGGCTGTCATTTACCTTATCGCCGATATAGACCGCAGCCTGGGGGGCGCGATCCGGGTGAGCCAGCTGCCGATGATCGAGCTTCAGAAGAAGATCGACGCTGCCGTCCCCTGATATCTCGCCTCACTAGCGGAGTCTCTCTTCGAAAGTAGGAATAAGAGCGCCGGCACCGGACCCGGCCGATCCCGTTCTCTCCGTAAGCGCGTCTGACGTTACCCTTCCTCCCTCCGACCAGACGCCTTTCAGAAACTCGCCCGCCCCCGCCGTCCTCCACCATTCCTCGTCGAACGATTCCTTCATGAAATGACTGAGGCCCGGCCATGCGAGCACCGCCTTAAAACGGAAGGGCGTAGAGAGGGGGGCCAGGAAATCCCTCAGATAAAGGTTCCGGTCGGCGCTGCACTTCGCGGCTCCGCCCATGATTTCGGAGAATATCTCGGGCAATTCGCCCCGCTCTCCGCTGCCGAAGAGCTCACGGGCGTAGACAGCGCGTCCCGCGTCGAGCCTCGCCGACATGAGGCGCCTCAGGCTCAGGAAATGCATGAAATCCCTGCCGGTATCCGCTCTCAGGTATTTTCCGAGCCATTTCGGCTCGTAGAGCAGGCTCCCGAACAGTATGGAGAAGATGTCCGTGAATGCCCCGTCCCTCAGGTATCTGAATTCGAAGTCCTCCCCCGGATCCGTAAACCCGAAGCAGAGCGCGCGGCCGAGGCATCCGAGAAGGGATTCGTAATCGTGAATTCCGCCCGCGGGGTATATGGAGACAGCGCATTTAAAAGGCGGGCTCAGCGGGAGCGATACGCCGTCCGTCTCCTTTCCCGCTCTCCTCTCCGCATCGAAGCTCGATTCGGGCGCGGCCGTCAGGCCGAGCCCTTCGAGCACGGACCTCGAGAAAGACGCGGGATCGGCCTTGGGGAAAAACCCTCTGAGCTCGGCCGAATTCAGCAGGTAACACATATCGGAAATGGACGCGTCCCCGAGCTTCATTTCCATCTTTTTCATAAAAAACCAATCCAGCATATCGCCCGCGATATGATCGGTATCCTTGAGAAACCTCCCCGCTTCTTCTATCAGGCGCGTAATTCCGGGTCCGGAGGTTTTATCCGCGAGCTCCCCGTAATTCCCGTATCCGAGCTCCCCGGAGCATTCGTTATGGCTTTCGAGTTTCCGAAGGTATAGCGCGTTGAGGCGGGTCAGGATTCCGCCGCTCCTGCTTTCGATCTCCCGCCTCTTATCTTTTTTTGGCTCCGTCATGGCCGCGGCCCTGAGGGTCCGTACGGTCATTCTTCTCCCTCCCGCACGGAACTCCTCACCCGCTTCGAGCGCCAGTATCCTGTCGGTGAGCTCTGCCGACCTGCCCCCTAGGAATGCCCCCGCGAGGAACGAGGATATGAGCCCAAACCGGACCTGCTCCTCCCCTCCGTCCCCCGCCTCCCGGCACGATAAAAAAAGATCGGGCTCGAGGAGCTCCCTTCGGGAGTTGTAGATGCCCGTTACCCCGGTCCCGGTTTTTCTCCCGGCCAGGTTCATGAACAGCTCTCCGTAAAGCTCGTTCAGGAGCTTCTCTCCCGCGGACCTAACGGACCGGACGGTATTTTCGTTCAATTGCGCATCTCCTTATTGATGTATCTGCCTTAAGCGCGGCTCGTGAAATTATATAAGACGCGGTCTTTCATTAGTAGGGGACCTGTCGTCCGGCCCCCGGGGAGCGGGATCACGCCGTTTTACGTACGGGGGACTTCATGAAAAAGGCGCCTGTGGCCGCGAGGCAGCAGCATACTATCGTGAAGACGAACGGGTACACGTAGTTCCCCGTGAGGTCGTGCACATATCCTGCCAGTATGGGCCCGCCGATCGCCGCTATGGAATAGGAGGTGCCGAATATCCCGTATATGGTTCCGAGCGCTCGCAGTCCGAAAAACTTTCCGAGGAGCGTGGGGAATATGGGGACCCAGGCGCTGTAGAAAAAGCCGAAGAGAAAACCGAAAAGGTAAAACGCCCAGATATGGTCGAAGACGAGCAGGAGAATAACGCTGCTCCCCTGGGCCAGGAAGCATATGAGCAGGACTTTTCTGTACTCCAGCACCTCGGCGAGTATGGAGGAGAGGACCGTCCTTCCTATTATGCTCCCTAGGCCTATAGCGGCCGGAGGGCCCGCCGCCGCCAGAGCCGTTACCTTGAGGTCGATCTCGAAGTTATAGAACTGGGTTACGATTATAAGGAACGTCGTGAATCCGAGGAAGTACATTGCATACATGAGCCAGTAATTAGGCGTCTTAATCGCCTCGAGCGCCGTCCATTCGTTTACATTTTCCGGGGCGCCTTTTTTGCCCGTCTTCGCGTCCGCCGCGGTGCCCTCCTCGCCGTACGGCCTGAGGTTTTTGTCCTCGGGCCTGGACCTCAGCACGAAGGCGGCCATAAGGGCAGTCAACATGAGCGCGCCAAGGGCGAACAGGGCGTTCCTGACGCCGAACCCGTGTATCAGCCATGCCGTAAGGGGGTTGGTAATGAGCCCGCTCAGGGGGACTCCGGTAGTTATTATTCCTATTGCGAGGGCTCTCCTCTTGACGAACCATCTGCTGACGAGGGCCACGCATGTGATATAAAGCACGGCGTCCCCGAGCCCCACGCAGAAACCGTAGGAGATGTAGAGCTGCCAGGTCGTTTCCGCGATTCCGGAAAGGAACATCCCGAGCGCGGCGATAAGGCCGCCCCCGAAGATAACCACCCTCGGGTCGAATCTGTCTATCATCCTCCCGGCGAGTATGAAAGCGGGGGCCTGGACTAAAGACCTGAAAGAGAAGAGCGACGAGCCCGCCGCGCGGCTGAGCCCGAAGTCCTGGTTCAGGTAAGGGAGGAATACGCCGAACGAATAAAGGAGGAGTCCGTCGAGTATGATTATCACCAGGGAGGCCGCGACGATGTACCAGCCGTAGAATATCTTTTTCCCGAACATGCAGTCTCTCTTGTTTCCTTTGGGCAGCTCAATGAAATCCGCGTTACCCGGGTTTCAGGATTTCGCGGCAACGCGTCATTCGTTAAGGGGGGTAATCATACCTGAAAAAAATGGTAATTTGACCGGGTGAATATCCCGGGGCGCCGGAGTACGGGTATTGAGCGACCTATCCCTGGACCTTCCCTATCTTCAGGTTTACTGCGTTCGCCTGGTCTTCGAATTTGCCCGATTTAAGAGCCTCCTCCGCTTTTTTTAACAGCGGCAGGTCTTCGCCGGTCCATTTCCCGGCCTCCACGGTCTCGGAAATCCGCAGCACGAAATCTTCCCGCATATTCTGCCTCTGCGCCGTAAACTCCCAGTTGTCGAGATAGACGCCGAGCGCCTGTGCGGCTTCTTTACGGTCCAGGGAAGGGGGTATTTTATACGCGCCCGTCCCGATCCATTTAACCAGCAGCTCCGAAGCCTCGTCTCCCCCGTTTCCGTAATGAGCGAGCAGCCTGAGCCTGTTCGACTCCCCGGGATAGACGTACGTCGCGGCGAGAATCTTGAGCGTCGTGTCTTTTCCCCGGATGGGGCTCATTTTCCAGAGCGCGTCCCTGGCCGTGATGCGGATTAACGGCCTCTTGCTCGTAAGCGTGCCGGCGACTATGTCCGACTCGGCGGCCGCGGCGGGGCCGATCTCTCCCAGGGCTCCGATAGCGGCGATTATTCCACTCATATTCTCTATCGCGTCGTCGTTCCGCAGCTCTACGAATTCACCCAGCCTCGGCGCCTGGCCGGCCGCCTGAGCGCCCATCCGTCCGAGGGCGGTCGCTGTCAGCCTGCGGACATTATCGTTCTCGTCTTTCAGGAGAGCCGCTATATCGGAATTATACTTCCTTGCGGGCTCACCCAGGCTTAGCATGGCGTCCACGGCGTTGATACGCACCTTGGCGGACTTGTCCTTCAACAATTTCGCCATCTCCGGCAGCTCAGGGTAAGCCGGGGGACCGATTTGTCCGAGCGCCCATACGGCTTCAGCGCGCACGTCCTCGTCGGGGTCCTTCATCATCATCGTGATCTGCGGCATTTGTCCGTCGGCGCCGGGACCGATCTCTCCCAGGGCTTCGAGCGCCGCGGCCCTGATGACGGGACTGGGGTCTTTTAAAACGCCGGCCACCGCGGGAGCCATGGGGCGCCCTTTTTCCCCGAGCTCGCTGAATATGAAGATAGAAGTGCCGCGGAACTTGTTCTCCCTGTTTTTCAGCATCCCCACGATCTGCTCCTTCTGCGGTTCGGTGAATTCGTCCATGGACACAAGGGCGATCGCCGCGTTCGCCCTCACTATCTTGTCGTTACTTTTGAGCAGCGGCGAGAGAGTGTCCGTGAAATTCGTCCCATTCTGGCCCATCTCCCGCAATACTATGAGCGCGGTATATACCACGTTTGTCTTTGGGTACTTCAATTGCTCGATAATTTGCGGAGCGTATTCTTTTCCCCGCTCTCCCATCTTCCCCAGCGCGTTGATCGCGGCGATGCGTATCGCGGGCTCGGGGTCGTTCAGCAGCTCCGCCACCTGGGGCGCCTTATCCTGAGCGTTGTTCCCCAGCTCTTCGAGCGCGTGCAGAGCATTCAACCTGTCGTGGGGATCGAGATTCTTCAGCATGTAAACGAGCTCGTCCATGGTGTCGCTCTTCCCCGCTGCTATCTTGCCAAGCGCCTTGGCGGCCGCTGTACTGACGGTGCTGTTCTTGTCCTTGAGCAGCGCGAGGACGAGGTCCCTCTCCGCTTTCGGTACATCGCCGATATTGCCGAGCGAGTTTATTACGCTGACTCTCTCGAATTCGGAATTGTCTTTCAAAAGATTCGCGATTTTACCCGCATAGGGTTTTGATTCCGCCCCCAGCTCGCCAAGAGCGACGGCCGCGCTTATCCTCACGTTCCGGTCCTCGTCGTTGAGAAGTTTGGCTATCCTCGCGCTTTGACCGGTCCCCGCGGGCGCCGTCCTGCCGAGAGCTATGGCCGCGGAGGAGCGGGCATCAGGATTTTTGTCTTTCAGAAGGCGTTCGATTTCGGGTATGAGCGGGGCCGCGGCCTCGGGGTTGCCCGCGATAACGTCGACGGCCGCGCGGGTAACCAGTTTGTCCTTATCGCCGAGGAGGGGGACAACCGCCCGGACCTGTTTCGTATCCAGGTTCCCGACCCTCTCCAGCGCAAGGGCCGCGTTATACCTGATGCCGTTGTTCGCGTCGTCCAGGTTCTCGATGATGAGCGGGATCAGGTCCCGTTCGGAGTCTCCCATCTCGCCCGCCGCATTCAGCGCGGCCCTTCGGATTAGATAGCTTTCATCCCTCAAGAGCCAGGGGAGCTCCGGGATATCCCGCCAGTTCTTTGATTTGGCAAGCTCGTTGACCGCCTCCTCCCCGACCTTCGGATTGGGGTCCCTGAGCGCGGCGGAAAGACCCTCGACCTGCCATGTCTCGAGAATCACGGGTTTATCTTCTTTTCTAAGCGGAGATTCAGCGCATACCGATTCGACAGGCGAGTACACGCACGCCGATGCTATCAAGGCCGTCAGAAGAATTAACCGGGGCGCGAAAAGAAAACGCGGACGCGCCGGGGTTTGTTCACATGCCGTTTTATCCGGAACGTAACCGTTTCTGTGCGATAATTTCATAACGCTCCCCTCTCTTGGTTTTTCCTGTTTATTTTGCCTGGCGGGTCGGCCCTACGCCCGGGCTTTCATGATGGACGGCTGGGCTGTGCGAATGGAAAGACGGTATCCCTGTTACTCCTTATAACATCCATAACGAAGAAAGACTCCTAAAATATTATCCTATCTCATCCCGCAGTCAAACATTATTCCGGCCGGCTCCGGAGAAGCGGTTTATCCTTTCGATCGAATCGAGTATTATTTTTCAAGGCCGTGCCGTAAGGATTTCTGCGCGGCCGGGAGGAGTGAACACGATGCCTGACGAGAGAGAAGAAAGGGATTTGCTGACAATATTCAAAGACGGGGTAAATAAAGGACTCAGGGTGATAAATATAAGATCGAGGGAGGCATACGACACGCTTAAAATCAAAAACACCATCGGGGCTCTGGAGCGGAGGAGAAAAGACGCGCTCTTCGATATGGGGGCTTCGGTCTACAGGACCTTCAAACACACGGGCAAGGTCGCCCCGGAGACCGTCGGGGCCAGATGCGCGGATATAGACAGGATAGAAACGGAGATAGAAACATGGCGGGAGAATCTGAGGCTCGTCCATGTAAACGCGAAGAAAGCGCTCGGAACCGTAACGGCCCTGGCCAAGCCCAGGGTCGCGGGATACTGCGACTGCGGGGCCGAAATTTACGAGGGGACGAGGTTTTGCGGCGAATGCTTCAAAAAATACGACTGAGCGGCGGGGGCGGGCCGGGGGAATTCGGTTTCTATAGTAAAAGCGCCCGTAAACGCTTGTTTCTTCCGTATGCGGGGGCGATTCCGGCGGCTCCGGGTCATACGGCTTGTTCCGGTCTAAGTCGCAAATATTATTGAAATTATATTGACATCGCACCGAATCGGATATAAATTTTGACAAGTTGGGGTCATTAATTTCCATGACCGAAAAGGCAAACCATTCGAAAGGGTGGGACGCAAAGCCACAGGCCTTAATGCTCTCTCGGGGGCATGATGGCGGCTGGGCCGCCGAAGTCGGGACATTCCTTTAGGTTCTCTCCGTCTTCGTACGCGCATTTCTCGGCCCGAAGCGTCTTTAACGGCGCCGCGTCCTTCGCATCCCCCCCCGCGGATTGTTTGCCGACGGTAACCGAAAACGGCTTCGGGTCCCTCCGGATATTGCGGGACCTGGCCTTTTCCGCGGCTTCTTTACTTTAGAGGAAAAAGGGATATGTCTAGCGGAACTGTTTCCGGCTCACGCGGCGCGAGGGAATTGAGCTTGCTCATCGGTAACGACAGCGAGTTCAACTGCGTAGTGCTGCATGCGGAAAAAGGGGACGGGGAAAGCGCCCGTCGAATCCTGGACGCCCTCAGGGATTACCTCCCGCAAAAGGGCATACGCGTCAGTCTCCTCTCCGATCTCAATATATTAAACGGACATTACATGGAGCGCTTCGAAGAGCTCGCGGGGGACTGCGTGCTCGGCGTCCTCATACTCGACAGGCTCGGGCCCGACGAGCTGTACCAGTTCGGATATCTCAGGGGGCGGGGGAAATTCGTAATCACGTTCGGAGACCCTGAGGGGGCGAAACATGAAAGCGGTCACGGGGCGGGGGAGCCCGGGCGCGGCCGCGCGCAGGCGCATTTGGATAAATTCGCACAATCCGGCGTGACCGGGAGCCCGGAAACGGATTCCGGAGCGGTTGCCCGGAGCGGTGAAAGCCCCTCGGAGCAGATAAGGAATAAAATCGACGAAGCGCTCCCCGGAATAATCGACAGGTACATGGAGGACTGCCTCCGGCCCGCCGGATCCGCGGGGGACGGGGATCTCAGAGAAACGGCGCTCAGGATCTCCCGGCACTTCGCATCGAGGACGGGTTTCGGATTCCCCGATCTCGATAAATTGTACGGGAGGCTCAGGGAATGGGAGGCGGTTTCGGGCAGGACGGTCCCTTCCCGCATCCTCAGCTGTCTCGCATCTCTCTACGCCGGACTAATCGCCGCCGGGGACGGCGCCGTCTTAAGCGGAGAGTACGCCGGCAGATGCGCCTCCATATATGAATCGATACTGGAACGTGAAAAGCCCGGGGCGCTCGCTGCCGTCACCTCGAAGAAGCTCGCCGACCTCCTCGTCCGAAATTCCGATTCGCGGGATGACACTGAAGGCCTCCTGAGGGCGGCTGATCTTTACAGGACCGCCCTCGGCCATTTCACCAGGGACAGGTACCCGCACGAGTTCGCGGCGGTCGGCAACAACCTGGGCGTAGCGTTAAACGCGCTCTGCCTCATGACCGGTGAGACGGGATACGCGAGGGATGCCGCGGAGTCTCTCAGGCAATGCCTTTCATCGGGGGGGTTCGCATATTCCCCGTCAGACCGCGCGCTCGCCAACAGCAACCTCGGCGACGCGTGCGTCTCGCTCGCGCAAAAGAGCGTGGACCCGCGCGAATACGAACGGGCGCTCGCCGCCTATAAGGAAGCTCTCTCCTCGCATACGGGCCGGGGCGGGGACGCGGAGACCGCCGGGCTCAATATCAGGATCGGGAACGTGTACAAGGCGCTTGGCGACATCGAAGCCGAATCTAATAACCCGGACAGGGCTATAGAATACTACGACGAGGCGCTCCTTTATTACCCGGAGGAGATCGCGCGTAAGGAGCACTCGGCCAACGGGAGGAAGCTCGGGGAGGTCTTCGAAAGGCTCTACCGCGAAGGCGGGGACGCGCTCGATCTGAAAAGAGCCATAGCCGCGTATTCGGCCTCCATTTACGCGGCCGCAGCCGGCGGGGAAGGGGGCTGCGAGGAAAGGGCCCTCACTCTCGCGGGGCTATACGCGTCGCTCGCCCGTTCCCTCGAGGGGTCGGGCGACTACGAGGGGGCGGCCGAGGCCCTTAGAGGGCCGCTCGGCCTCTATGACGCGCTCGGCCGCCCGCGGGAGTACGCGGAGGCCCACGTAAGACTGGGCGATTTCTACAGGGGTCTGCCGGAGAAATCGGGCAGGGCCGCGAGCGCGGAGCTGGCCGTCGATTCCTACAGGGAAGCGCTCGGCTTCTATACGGAGGAGGAGCAGCCCGAAAAGAGGAGAGAGATATGCGGGCTCCTGGGCGGGCTCCTCAAAGAGCTCGCGGAGGAATGGACGGGAAACGTCAGCAATAAAATCGGATACTATCAGGAAGCGCTCGGCTATTATTCGGAGGCGCATTTCCCTTACGAGCACGCCCTTTTACACGCGTCCCTGGGGTCGGCGTACGCCCGCCTGGGCGGGGCCGAAGACCCGGTTCAGAACTCGCTCAAGGCGCTTGACTCCTACGGGCGGGCGCTCGCCGTCCTGAGCCCTGCGGGGTATCCGCGCGAGTGCGCGGGGGTCAGGCTCGAGACCGGGAAGCTCCGGGCGGCGCTCTGCCTGATTACGGGAGAGCGGGGGCAGATGGAGCTCGCCGTCCGCGACTTCGAAGAGGCACTGGCCGTGAACACGGCCGGGGAATTCGCCCCCGAGCGCGAGGAGACCGCGAAGAGGCTCGAAGAGGCGCGTGCATTTCTGTCCGGGGGAAACGGCGCCGGAGGCGGCGTAGAGAGCGAGGCTGAAAAAGAAAGGCCCGTCCTCAAGATCGTGAAAGAGGACGAGCACGAAGGGGCTGAAGCTGCCGGTCCCGCGTCAGGGGATGAAGATGAGATAATAACGCTTGCGGACGAAGTCGAATTCGACGATCCGGAAGAGGCTGCCGCGCATTACGAGGAAGTCCTGAAGCGCGCTTCGAGGGAGGAATCCCCGGCCGGGTACGCCTCTCTTAAACTCCGCCTGGGCAGGGCGTACGGGGAGATCGGGTCAGCGAGGGGGGCCGCCAATATTCTGAGGAACGCGCTCAGGGCGTACGAGGAAGCGCTCGCCTATTACACGAGTGAAAATTTCCCCGTCGAATTCGTTCAAGCGCAGAGAGGGGCCGCCTCAGCGTGGGAGAAGCTCGCGGAGCAGACGGGGGACGTCAAGGGCTACGAGCGCGCGGCCGCATCTTACAGCGAGGCGCTCGGGGTAATGGCGGGGGAGTCCGCCCCGGTAGAGCGGGCGGCGGTAAAGGAAAGTCTCGGCGACATACGCCGGACGCTCGCCCATATAAAGGGGGACGCGGCCGAGTACAGGAAGGCGCTTTCGGAATATACGGAGGCGCTTGAGGTCTTCGCGGCGGGGGAGCACCCGGCCGAGTACGGCAGGATTCAAAAGAATATGGGCTTCATATACGGCGTTCTCGCGGAGGTGGATGACCGCTCGGAGGATTATACGCGGGCGGTCGAGGCGTTTGAGAAAGCGCTCGCCGCGTACGGCGCGGGGATAACTCCTTCCGATCATGCCGAAATACATAAGTACATGGGCATCGCGTGGGGCAATATTGCGCAGAGGGACGGGGTCCCCGAATGCTTCGGGAGGGCCTTAGAGGCCTACAGGAAAGCACTCTCTGTCGTTACGTTCGAGACCTCCCCCAAGGACTACGGGCTCATCATGAGGAATGCCGCCTCGGCCTGGGAAAGCCTCTCGGGATTCTCGGACTCCGCGGAAGACCTGAAATCCGCCGCCGAGTCGTACGAAGAAGCGCTCCGGTACTATACGCGCGAGCGCATGCCCGCCGAGTACGCCTCCGTATTGAGCGCCCTCTGCGCCATATACCGGCGGCTCGCCGAGCGGGAGGACGCGGCCGGGAACTGCAGGAAGGCGGTCGGGTGCTGCGAGCGCCTGCTCGGGGTCTATAATTTAAAGGAATACCCGCTCGAATACGCCGCCACCCAGAACAACCTCGGCATCGTGTACAGGACCCTCGCCGAGCGGGAGGAGAAGGGGAAGAACTGCAAGAGGGCCGTGAATTCATACAGGGAGGCGCTCAGGGTATATAACGAAAAAGAGCGCCCCGTACAGTACGGATCGACGAAGAACAACCTCGGCACCGCGTACATGACGCTCGCCGACGTCGAGGACAAGGAGGCCAACTGCAGGCTGGCGCGGAGCGCTTTCGAGGAGGCGCTCAAGGTCAGGACCATTCAGAATTACCCGATGCAGTTCGCGGCGACGCAGAATAACCTGGGCGTCGTCCACAGGATGCTATCGGAGGTCGAGGACAGGGCGAAGAACTGCAGGAGGGCGATAAACGCCTACGAGACCGCGCTCATAATCTATACCATAGGCAGGTTCCCGCTGGAGTACGCTACGACGCAGAACAACATCGGCGGGGCTTACACGGCCCTGGCCGAGGAAGAGGACAGGGTCAGGAACTGCGATAAGGCGTCCGAGGCGTACCAGGAGGCGCTCAAGGTGTTTACGAAAAATACGCACCCGGCTCAGCACGAGATCGTGAAAGCGAACCTCGAGCTCCTCTGCGAATTCAGCGGCCAGAGGGCCTCGTCGGCAGCCCCGTAAGAGCCGCGTCGGGCCGGCTGAAACTTTTTACTTTCCCCGCGCTACCGAATATATTAATTGACATCGTGAGGATTGCGCTCTCCATTGTCCTTTTCATGACCGTGCTTCTGGCGGGCGAGGCGGCCTTCGCCGTCGGGAAGGAAACGCTCACCGACATAACGGGCGTCGCCGTCGTGGTGGACGATGCGCCGCAGGCGGCGAGGGAGGACGGGCTAAGGGAAGCCGCGCTCAAGGCGCTTGTCGAGGACAAGCTCACGAGGGCCAATATCCAGGTGATAGAGGGCCGCGATTGGTTCAGCGTGTTCGGGGGCTCGTACCTCCGCGTAAAGGTAATAGCGAGCAAGGCCGTGAGCGGCGACAGGTACGCCGTGTACATCGACATGGACCTCTATCAGACCGTGGTGCTTCTGGGGAAAAGGCTCGGGCAGAATATCAACACCGCGGCCGCCACGTGGTCGATAGGGAAGCTCGTTTCATGCGGCGCGGCCGCGATAAAGGACTGCGTCGGGTCAAACGTCTCGGAGCTTACGGACCTCTTCATCAAGGACTACGTCGAGGTGAACACGCTCAAGTGGAAGCAGGAGCAGGAGAAGCTCCGGAAGCAGTGAGCTACTACTTCCCGCCAAGGCGCTTGGCGATTTCTAAGCCCAGATTCATTTCCTTCATCTCATATTCACTGCTCGTATCCATATCCCTCACCTTCACGACCCCCCTTTTGATCTCGTCCTCGCCTATTATCAATGTCAACTTGGCCCCCAGCTTGTCGGCGCGCTTGAACTGACTTTTCAGGCTCTTTCCGCCGTATTCCATCTCGGTCGGGACGCCCCTCTGCCTGAGCTCGGACGCGAGCTGAAACGCCTTCTTCCGCGCCTCTTCCCCCATGTGCGCGATGAATACCCTCACCTCTCTGCCGAACCCCTCGGGGAAGGCCGTCCTGTGCAGGAGCATCGTCCTCTCCATCCCCATGGCGAACCCGACCGCGGGCGTACGGGGCCCCCCCAACTCCTCGACGAGCCCGTCGTAGCGGCCCCCGGCGGCCACGGCGTTCTGCGATCCGAGCTCCTCCGTGGTTATCTCGAATACCGTCCTGGTGTAGTAGTCGAGCCCCCTCACTATGCCGGGGTTGATGACGTAGGGGACGCCCACCGCGCCCAGGCTCTCCCTTACCTCGCCCAGGTGCAGGCTGCACTCCGCGCAGAGGTTGTCTATCATCTTCGGGGCGCGCGCGGCTATCTCCCCGCACCCCCTGACCTTGCAGTCGAGTATGCGGAGCGGGTTCGTCTCTAGCCTCCTCCTGCAGTCCTCGCACAGACGCTCCCTCTCCGGCGTGAAGAACGCGACGAGCATTTCCTTATACTGCGGCCGGCAGTTCCTGTCTCCGAGTGAGGATAGCTCGAGCCTCAGATATTTCGTTATCCCTATGCCTTCGAGGAGCTTCCAGACCATCGCGATGAGCTCCGCGTCGGACGAGGGCTCCTCCGGCCCCAAAAGCTCCGCCCCTATCTGGTAGAACCCCCTGAAGCGTCCTTTTTGAGGCCTTTCGTGACGGAACATCATGCCCGTGTAGTAGAGCTTCGTCACGGGCGATTTGGTCCACATCGAGTTCTCTATGTACGCCCTCGCCACCCCGGCCGTGCCCTCGGGGCGGAGCGTGAGCGACGAGCCGTCCCTGTCGGTAAACGTGTACATTTCCTTTTCCACTATGTCGGTAGTCGTGCCGAGGCTCCTGGCGAAGAGCTCGGTGAATTCGAGGGCCGGCATACGGAGCTCCGAGAACCCGTAGAGCTCGAACAGGGTCTTCGCCTGCTCTTCCGCGTGATGCCATCTCTTGATATCCTCGGGCAGTACGTCGTGGAACCCTCTTATCGATCTCGTTTCCATTGCGCTCCCTTGATTGCGTGTTTCCCGCACCGTCCGGGGCCGTACGCCGCGCGCGGCCCCGGCCGAACGCCGGTTAATTATATCCAACGCCCGGGGCTATTTCTAATCGGCCTTAAAATCCCCGAAGCGGCCCGCCGGATTCGTCAACGCCCGAATATCGCATATACTATTTGATGTAGCCGACAGACGCGGCGCCGGGCCGAACATGCCGAACGCAACCCCCTCGAGAGTATTCTACATAGGAAGCCCCGAGCTCTTTTCACGGGGCGCGAGCGCCATACACATCATGAAGATGTGCCAGGCGATGGGGAGGCTCGGCGTAGCGACGACACTCCTCGCCCCCGCCTACCGTACGCCCGGGGAGATTTTCCAGTACTACGGGGTCGAGTCGAATTTCGATATCGTCCCGTTCCACTACTTCGGCAATACGTCCGTGAGGAACATCACGCACGGCGTCCTCGCCTCTATCTACGCCGGGATGCACAGGAAGGAGTTCGATCTGGCCGTCACGAGGAACATCGTCTTCGCCTCGCTCGCGACGAACATATTCCGCGTGCCCACTGTGTACGACGCCCACCATCCCCCGGTTACGGGCGCGCGCGCGCTTTTTAAGACGTTTAAGCGTTCGAAGCGGCTCGTGCGGTTCTCGACGAACTCGCGCGGGCTCGGGGAGATATACCTGAAGCTGGGTTTCCCGCCGGAGAAGCTCGTCGTCGCCCACAACGGGGTGGACCTGGAAGGGTACAGGTCGCTTCCCGACAAGGCCCGGGCCCGGGCCGACCTCGGACTGCCGGCTGATAAAAAGATAGTCTGCTACGCAGGCAACATATACGAGGGCAGGGGCGTGGAGCACCTGATAGAGATCGCCCCCGGCATGAGCGGCGTGCTCTTTCTCATCGTGGGCGGGCTCGAGGGCGACGTGGTCCGGTGCCGGAACCTCGCGCGTGAAATGAAGGCGGACAACATCAAATTCACGAGCTACGTCTCCCACCAGACTGTCCCCCTCTATCTGGCGGCCTCTGACGTCCTCGTAATGCCCTACACGTCGCGCGTGACGATAAGGGGCGGCACGCTGGCCCGCGACTTCACTTCCCCGATAAAGCTCTTCGAGTACATGGCGTCCGGGCGCCCGATTGTAGCTACATCCATCCCCTCCGTCTCGGAGATACTCACGGACGGGGTGAACTCCGTCCTCGTGCCGCCCGACAGCCCGGAGGCCATAGCGGCCGGCATAAAAAGGGCGCTCGAAGACCCGGCGCTCGCGAGCGCCGTCTCCGAAAGGGCCGCCTCGGACGTCAGGGACTATACATGGGAGGCGAGGGCGAAAAAATTGCTCGGTATGGATTAGCTCTTCAGGTTGTATAATTTTTAGGGTATTTTATCACTTCAAATTTAATCTGTTTTCATCAGGACTGGTTTTAGCGGGACATCGACGGGAGAGATGGTGAGGGAGCTTTACAGGTATTTTTTTATGTTTTTTATCGTCCTCTTCGCGCTCCGGGCAGCGGCACAGGAGGACGTGCAGATAAAGGACCTCTACGATTCCTCAGTCCCCGGGAGCTCCGCCGCGGCGCAAAAGGAAGAGCCCGCGAAGGACGGGGAATTCGTCACGGGCGAGGAGGCGAATGAGCGCCTCGGGGTAAAGGCCTTTCTCCGCGACTCCGCCATAATGTACTCGGGCCTCTGGGCGGCCAGGTTCTTCTATGTAAGGAACAAGAACAGCAGGATATTCGACACCTCCTTATCCAAGTGGTGGCACAACATCTCGCAGGCCCCGGTGTGGGACGACGGGGACTCCTTCTTCACGAACTGGGTTACGCATCCGGCTATAGGCTCGGTGGAATATCTCTTCTACAGGCAGATGGGGCACAGCATGCTGGTGTCCGCTCTCGGAGTCGTTGTCCAGAGCACGCTGTTCGAATACACGATCGAGGGTACGGTGGAAACTCCGTCGATCCAGGACCTCATTTCGACCCCCCTTGTGGGCACGGCGCTCGGCATCGCGCTCGAGCAGTCCTCGAATTTGCTCGCCTCCACGAACTTCGTTCCGGCGAAGATACTCGCCCATATACTGAACCCGATGAGGAATTTCATTTCCGACAGGCAGGTCGGGCTCTACAACCCGTTCACCAAGACGTTCATGTCCGTGAGCGGCCCCATAGTGTTCACTCCGAACAAGCAGGACGCCATAGACCTGGCGTACCCGTTCTTCATCGAGCAGCCGCTCCCTCTCGGAAGGTTCAGGGCCGACCTCGAGATCGTGAACTTGAAGAGGGACCTGGGCGGGCAGTTCGTATTCTATTCGCTCCGCGCGGACATCCCTTCGTCGAACCAGCTCTGGGGCGTTTACGTGAAGATTGCGCAGTCGGGGGTGAACGCGGTCGTCGTCAACGGCGATGACGTGAGGGACGGGTTCGAATTCGCGAACGTGCTTATCGGGGGCAAGCGCCTCATGTTCAAGACGCACAACTCGGCTGTATCGGGAGGCCTCGACGTCATACTCCCGACCTCGTACAAGGACAACATCGACAGGCTTACCACCGTGACCATGTTCAGAAGGAACTACCCGATCAATCTGCAGAAGGCCTGGACCGCGGCGCCCTACGTCACTGCCGCCGCCTGGGGCAGGGTGTTCAACGTGCAGGCGATGGTGTCGGCCCCTCTGGTGCTGAACGCGGACGAGCTCGAGGGCCATAGCGCCGAGTTCAACGTGAATTACGCGGCCGCTGTCGGGGCAAACCTCCCCGTGATCGCGTCCCCCGTGCTCTTCGCCGAGTTCAACGGGTACTCGTTCCTCACCGCGGATACGTTCAAGAAGACCGATATGTTCGTCACGTCGGGCGCGAGGTTCGGAAGGAAATACAGCCCCGGCTTCGCCGTGCAGTTCCCCGTTTACGGCGTGGACAAGGCCGTAGACAGGTGGAGCTACATGTTCGATTTCCAGGTGAGGTTCTAGTCCTTCCGCATTCTTTCCTTTAATCTGTCATTGCAACGATTGCGAGCTGGTACTGTTTCGAGCATGCGAGAAATAGGCCGACTCCCGCTGATTACTCAAATGCCGATATTCCATGCATAGACCGTGTGAAGGCAAAACGAATCGGTCGCCCCGGACTGATTGCAAATAAGCCCCTTCATCTTCGCCCCTAAGTCACAGAAACCAAATTACGAAGCAGCGCGGCAATCTCGTTTTTGTATTCTGCCATTCCTGACGCCGATTGGGAATTTAAAAAACCCGTTTGTCCTGAACCTGTCGAAGAACGCCTCCTCCAATCCCCTCCCTGTTGGTTTCTTTCATTTTTCTTTTTTATTTAATTCCCTCCTTAGGAAAAGGAGGGCCAGGGAGGATTTTCTTTTATTCTTTTTAAATCCCCCTTAATCCCCCTTTTTCTAAGGGGGAAAATAAAGAACCAAAAAGGAGAAAACACCGGGCGGCAGCATGTGCCCGACCCTGTATTTTCTCCTTTACACTTTCGGCGGCCCGCGAGTGCAGGACGCCCGTTAATATATAAACTATATGATGTATATGCATTGCGCAAGAGACGATTTTGATTTTCCGGAAATTTCTCCGGGCAGGGGCGAATATCGCGCCGGCTGATAATTCTTCTTTTATTTCCGGTCAATTATTGTTAGAATGTGTCAGGAGCCGGACGGCGGGACATTCGTCCCGAGCGTTATGAGCCGTCCGGGTTTCGGCAAATTACCGTCCGGGAGGGTCGGGATGATGGCGAAAACAGCCGGTCTTATTCTGCTGGCATTAATACAGCTCGCTGCCCCTGTTGTCTCATACGCCCAAACCCCGCCCGACAATTTTTCCGCGGAAGACGCGGGCAAGCCGCACGATCCGGGCGACGCCGTAACGCCTGTCGGGGACGCGAAACCGAAGCCCACTCCGAATCCTAACCTCCGGCCCCCCGGCTTCAAGACCTATATGGGCGACACGGCGATCTGGTACGGCGTGCAGTGGGCGGGGAGGCTCTGGTGGGTGAGGGACAAGAACATCAAGATATTCGACGGCTCGTTCCACACCTTCTGGCACAACCTCACGAGCGACCCGCTCTGGAACGACCAGGACGATTTCGTCGTCAACTGGGTGCTCCACCCGTTCTTCGGCATGCTCTCATACCAGTTCTACAGGGCGAGGGGGCACAGCGTCTGGGCGTCCGCCCTGGGCTCGATCATACAGAGCACGCTGTTCGAATACGGCATCGAGGGTTGGGCCGTCAGGCCCTCGGGCGTCGATCTCATAGTGACCCCCGCTCTCGGCATCCCGCTCGGATGGAGCATGGAGCAGCTCTCCAACTGGCTCATCGAGCAGGACTCGAAGGCCGCGCACGTCGCCGCATATATCACCAACCCCACGAGGCTATTCGTCCGGGACACGTCCTTCGGACTCATAAACCCGGTAACGGGCTCGTTCCAGTACCAGGGCCAGTTCACCATATCCACGACGAAGGGCAGGGCGCTCGATCTCGCGTACCCGCGCTTTTTCGAGCCCCCTCTGCCGCTCGGCAGGGTGGCGCCCAGCCTGGAGCTGATAAGGCTCAAGAAGGACGTGGGCGGGAAGTTCATACTCTATCCCACTAGGCTCGAGTTCCCTTCGGAGAGCAATTTCTGGGGCATATACACGGACGTGCCCTACGGCGGCGTCGACAACGTGAAGGACGGGGATACGCAGATAAGGGACGGGTTCGAGTTCGGCAACCTCCTGATCGGAGTGAAAGCGCTCGCGGCCAAATCGAAGAACTTCGCCATAGCGGCGGGGCTCGAGGCGTACATGCCGACCACGTTCACGGACGACCAGCAGAGGCTCCAGCAGATTGTTAAGTACAGGAGGGACTTCCCGATGTACCTCTACCGGGCGGCGACGGTTTCGCCGTACCTGTCGGCGGGGGCGTGGAAGGGGCCCTTCAGCATCCAGGGCGCAGTGGGCACGGACTTCATATTCAACGCCAAGCACTTCGAAGGGCAGGACTTCGAGTTCAGGATCAACTACCACGCGGCCGCGGGGCTTAACGTCCCCATGACGGGTTCGCCCACTCTCTCCTGCGAGTTCGACGGATACACGATCACGACCGACGACGGCCCCGGCGGCGGCACGGACCTCTTCATCGCTCCGGCCATAAGGTTCGGGAACAAATGGAGCCCCGGTGTCGCGATCCAGGTCCCCGTCTACGGGCCGACCAAGGGAATCGCCGAAGCCGATTACATGTTCGACTTCCAGATCAGGTTCTGAGGGGGGCGAAGGGGATGCCCCTGCTCACGTCCTGAAAAACGCCGCGTCCGCCTGAAGCGTGCGCCCGTCCCCGGGATCGGTGAATGCCCCGTGCATCGACCAGAGGGTAAAGCCCTCGCCCTCGAGGCGGCGGACAAGATCGAGCCAGAGGCGCTGGCCCTCGTAAAGCGGCACGAGCGAGAGCTCGCAGAGCACGCCGCTCATGCGCGGGAGTATCCCGCCCGCCCCGTCGAGCACCTGCCATTCGTAACCCTGAGTGTCGATTTTCAGGAACGGCCTGAGCGCATCCCGCAGATAGGGCGCGGCGGCCGTGTCCAGCCTGTAAACGGGCGTCTTCTCGGCGCCGATATAGGCCGAGCCCGCGGATGCCGATACGTGCGAGGCCATCATCGGCAGTATGGAAGAGGATACGGAGTTGCCGGCGATGTTTATCGTGACCTCGCCGTCCTCTGCGCCGAGCGCACAGCGGGGATGCACGGTCCATCCGGAATAGCGCCCCGCGGCCCGCTCTAACTTCCGGTGGGCCTCTGAAAGCGGCTCGAAGCTGACCATACGGCCTTTGTATCCGAGCGAGAGGAGCTCTTCCGCGAATTGCCCCTCGTTCGCGCCTACGTCCAGGATAAGATCGATTTCGAAACGCCTGATCCCTTTCACCAGCTCGCGGACCGCATTCGAATCATGGCCCAGCCTCCGGATGTCGAAGCCGGCCAGATTAGCCGCCCGTTTAATGACCCTCGTTATGTAACTCACGTAACGCTCCGCGTCTCGGGTTTCGATCGATGCAATTATTTTGTGAAATACCGGCAAAGCCCTCTAAACTTTCTTAGAACCCTGCTTTCGATTATCCCAAGCGTTCTCCCCTTTAAAGTTCGAAGAGGGGATCCCACAAAGACGTTTTTCTCCAGATTACTAATTTTATAACGCTTCGGCTCGCCCACAGTCGGGCCTCTTTTTTCGAGGATGGCTTTCATTCTCTCGTTGAAGAGCTTGTCGTCGGATTCCATACCGGTTTTGTCCGATACCAATAAATTACCCCCGGGGGTTTTTAGGTACTTTCTCGCACCCCCTCCGGGGGCGAGAAGATGCCACGCCAGGGCCTCCGTTGTGACCATGAGAGTGTAGTTTTTTTCGACGAGCCTCGCGCATAGGTCGCTCTCCTCCCGATAGGCCTGGTCGGAGTACCCCTCAACGGCCCAGCCCCCCGCCTCCTCTACCGCTCCGCGGCGGTAACATATCGCCCCCCCGATGAGACTCTCGACTTCTACGACCTCCGGATCATTATAATAGCGGTAGCCCTGCAATCTCCATGTCAGTTCATCAAGAGTCAACGTCCACGACCTTTCCGTCAGCTTCACGTCCAGGCTTACCTTTTTCATTTTCGGATCCGGACAACATCCGCCCACGGCTGCCAGCGGCCTGTCGGCGAAAAAACGGAACGGCTTCAGTATGTTTTCAAGGAAACCTGAGTCCGGCAGCATATCGTCGTCTATCCTCAGAATAAACTCTATCGATTCCGGCACCGCTTCCATCGCCTGCTGGTGCCTTTTCCAGCCGCCTTCAGTACGGATGATTTTAATCTCGTGCCCGACGGTCTTTGCGAGCGTAAAAAGATCCGTCAGCACGTCGTCGCGCTCGACCGGCGAATCGCTCTGGTCGTTAATTACGATCATAAAGTTCGTGTATGTTTGGTTAAGCAGAGAGGCCAGTAAAGCGGCAAGGTAGGAAGGACGGTTTTTTGTCGGTATGGCTATTGCTATTTTTTCGTCCCTTTTTATAAGCCTTAATTTAACCATATGCGTTCGTCGTGAAGCGTGGTGATTAGATCGCGGAATTGTCCCGAAATTTCAATTCACTATCAGCGTGCCCTTCATCCCCTTTTTCAGATGGGAGCCGAAGAGGCCTTTCTTCGCGCAGTAGAACTGGAACCTGCCGGTCTTCTGTGGGGTGAACGTGACGGTAACGTCTTCGCCCGAGGGAATATCGACGTTGAGGTCGAGTCCCGAGGCGGGGTCGTCGATCGTGAAATTATGGGGGACCAGGGATGTGATGCTCCTGAGAGTCAATTCGACGGGCTTTCCTGCGGTCACGGTTATGGCGTCCGGGTCGAAGGAGTAGCTGTCTACGACTATCTCGATCTTCCGGACGCCGTCCTGAGGGGGGGCGGGGCTTGCCTGAGTTTGACCGGCGTCCGCCCCAGACGAGGCGTAAGCCGAAAAGAGGATAAATAAAACGGTAAGAACGGAAAACAAGACTTTCATCGAGAACCCTCCTTGTTCCGCGCAGTCTTTCAATGGCCTCCGGGGCGGTGTCTCGTCTCCCAGCGCCTTATTCGGACTGGAGGGAGACGTATTTCTGTACGTCCTGGTCGTAGGCCGCTTTTTCGGTCCCGCACCTCGACTGGTCGCCCGAGCTCGCCTTCATGCACTGGTCAAGCGCGTTCCTCGATTTCTCGACCTGCTGCCTCGCCTCGTTCAGGGACTGCTTGTTTTTTGACTCGCTCATCGGGTTGTCGATGGCGATGTCCTTCCCCGTCTTTAACGTGCTGCAGCATACGGCGGGGAGGATGGATATGACGGTCAGAGATATAAGGAGAAGACGGCGGATCAATTTATTACCCCCGGGGATATTTGTTGGACCGGCATGGCGGTCAATGGCAACATTATAATCGAAATTCGGAAGCAGGGCTAATCCCGGGGTGCGGATTAAAACAGCCGCTTGAACGGGAAGCACGGGGAAAATATTCCGGGCGGGTGAGCCTGTCACCGGCCCGGAATTCCATCATCGACCTTTTAGGAGTCCGGATGTGAGAAATACAGTGGGAGTATCAGGCGCCGAAGAGGTTGAAGTACTCACCGAAAAGCGAAAAAGCCCTTTCGATGTTTTCCTGCGCCATGGTGCGGGCGTCCTTCGCGAACTTCTCGGCCGTGCTCTTTACGGTCTCGATCTGCTCCTTCCGGTATGAAATATAGCGGTCGAGCTGCTCGGTGACCTTTTTGGCGCTGCCGTCATAAGGAAGATCCTTTACGAACGGAAGGTCCTTCGGGAAATCCTTGTAGAACCCGCTTACGTTCGATATGAACTCCTTCTCGAGCCCGAGCATATGCTCCGCCTGTGCGCCGAATGCCTTCATGTTCTGCTCGAAGAGCGAGAACGTGAAATCCAGGCCGTTTAAATAATTCTCTTTTACGAGGCCCGTAAATTCCTTTGCGGGCTCCGAAAATTCCTTAACCTTTGAAGCGACTTTCTTGGATGTTTCTGACATGGTATTACCTCCTGATTTTGATTTCTATGTACAATATAAACAGGAAACGGGCGTTGTCAAGGGTTTTTATTCGCAACTGCACATATTAATATTCCTTTCATATTAGACGGATAGATGTGTTAATGGAGTGTTAAGAGACGCACATGCTAATAAAACGGCAAGGTCCCCCGGAACCATGATGCAATTTTATCAGGGGGTTAAGCCTCACTGCCCGGGATGAAATACATATCCTTTAAATCAGTCCCCGATCTGCTCTGCTTCGCGAGGCTCCTCTTGGTCCCGGTAGTCCTGGCGCTCGCGGCATCGGGGCTGCCGTTCTACACAGGGATCGCGCTCCTCGCGGCGGGTCTCACCGACGTGCTCGACGGCTTTATCGCGCGGAGGCGGAACATCGCCACGGCTTACGGGAGCAGGCTCGATTCCATAGCGGATACGCTCATGGAAATATCGGCCCTGGGCGCTCTCCTGCTGCTTAAGCCTGAGATCATTACCGGCCACGCGCTCGTACTCGGCGCATGGATAGCGATCGAGGCGGCCTCGATCCTCCTCGGGTGGATAAAGTTCAGGAGGATCGCGAATCTCCACCTCTATCTGACCAAGGCCGCTGGAGTAGCCGCGTACGTGTTCGTCATATACACGTTCGTCATAGGTTACAACGAGGCGTTTTTCTACGCGGCGCTCGCGCTCCTGGTCGTTTCGTCGCTCGAATGCCTCCTTCTCCAGTTCCTCGCCCCGGGCGTGGACGAGCACATGAAGTCCATATATCACGCGTACCGGGAGGGGAGGCTATTTTGATATTTCGTTTTCGAAAGAGGGAATGTGGGTCAAATGAAAAGACAAAGAAAGGAGAAAGGATATTTTTTTTATCCTTCTTTTCCTTGATGAACATACATAGTGTGATCATTCGAAAAAGAAAAGGCAAAGGAAGGAAAAGACAAAGGCTAATTTAATTCCTTCTTTTCCTTGATGAAAAGAAGCAAAAATCATCCGACTACATAATTTGCTAAAAATCTTATGTTTAAGCTAAAATCTTTCAATTGGACTGCTCAAAGATTTCTTTACGCTTAAACACGCGATTTTCTTAACGCAAATTCTGTAATGTCGGGAAGAGAAAGACGAAAGACGGATTTCTCGTTTTGGTTTACGCGGATTATATACGATGTCGATTCAGGTTATTTGCAATCAACCAACGGCGACCAGTTGCGCGCGCGCTTGCAACTGTTGTTCGAAATGACGGGAAAGGAGATGCTCGAGGTCGTACGCCTGCGGGTGCTCACCCGCCGCAAATTGTGTAATGGCGGGGAAGGAAAAACTCCGCCCTTCGACCGGGTGCTGCTCGCGCATAAGGACATTATAGAGAAGGACGGGAAGGAAGCGTTCAGGCTCGCCTATGAAGATTTCTGATTTCGATACACGGATGAAATGCCGCCGGTTACGATAACTTCCACGTACTAGAACTGCGTCTTGAAATAAAGAAACGGCGGCAGTACGACGCTGATGGTATTTTTGTCCGCGCTCGACATAACCAGCGGGATGTCCTCGACCTTGAACGAAGACGCTTGGTAAGACGGGTCGGAATTCCTCTCGGACTCCATCTCGTTTTTGACGGCCTGAGAAATATCGTCCCTGCCCGCATCCGATCGATGATCTTTTCCGGCGTCCCCGCCGCGGGGCGCGTAATTCCTCTTAAACGTCTCGTCCTCCCGGATGTTATACGGAACGCTCAGAGTATGGATTTCGGCTTTAGCCAGGAGCCCTTCGTCTCCCTTCCCGTTGTCCCCGGCGGCCGAGAAGGATGTTGCAGCAAGCATTATCAGTATAAAAGGTATTAATGTTCTCAATCTTGTTCTCCTTATATACGGTCTTAGACACGCGAAATCGGCCATTGGATTCATATACGCTCGATCCCGGTAATTCCGGGCGGCCGGTCTCGCGAGTTTCCCGGTACGGGTTTTCCTTTAAATGGCAGGGGTTATGCCGCGGCTGTTACGCGCGGGTTCGTGTAAATATAGTTCGTGTAAATATAGATAGTGGATATGTATCGGTTTCAGGCCCGGAAGAAGCGGGCAGCCGTCTGTGATTCGGGCGCGCATTCAGCGCATCAATAACTCGAAAGCGTCCCCCCGTCGACTACGATGATCTCCCCGGTGATGTAGTCAGACGCCCTCGACGCGAGGAGCACCGTCGCCCCCTTCAAATCGTCCTCTCCCCCGAACCTCCCCGCGGGGATCGAAGCGAGGAGCTCTGACCCCTTGTCCATGAATTCGGGGCTTATCACGGGCTCGGTCATGTTGGTCGGGAACCATCCGGGCGCAATCGCGTTTACGTTGATGTTGTGCTTTATCCACCTCACGGCGAGGTCCTTCGTGAGGGTGACCACGGCGCCCTTGGACGCCACGTAGGCAGGCGCGCTCACGACGCTCGTCGTCTGGTAGCCCATGACGGAGGAGATGTTGATTATCTTCCCCCGCTCGGCCTTTTTCATCTTCTTCGCGGCCTCTCTCGAACATAAGAACGTGCCGGTGAGGTTTATGCGGAGGACCTTTTCCCAGTCCTCAAGCGAGGTGTCTTCCGGCAGTCCGCCCATGGCGATGCCTGCGTTGTTGACGAGTATGTCGAGCTTGCCGAATTCCGCGACCGTGTCCGCGACCATCTTTATCACGTCCGCCTCGACGGACACGTCGCATCTGAGAGGGAGCGTCTTCACCCCCGTGCTCTTCGAGATCTCTTCGGCCGTGACCACGCAGCCCTCCAGGTTCCGCGCGCATACGACCACGTCAGCCCCTGCTTCGGCGAGCGCGAGCGCCATCTGTCTGCCTATTCCCGTGTACCCGCCCGTGACCACTGCCGTCCTGCCCGAGAGATCGAAAAGCTCTTTTACGTTCATCGTTTGCCTCCGATAATGCTCGTGTTTGAAAGGGCGTAAATTCAAATCCTCCCTAACCCTCCTTTTTCTAAGGAGGGAATTAAAGTCACTCTCCCCCTTTGGAAAAGGGGGATTCAGGGGGATTTTCCGTATGCTTTTCGCAAAGCCCCCTTCTACTTCTTCGTACCCGGCTCGGTCATGGACCAGGGGTCCAATAACCGCTTCAGCTTCTCCGCCGGCAGCACCTTCTTCTCGAGCGCCACCTGCCTCACCGTCTTCCCGGTCTCGTACGCCTCTTTCGCTATCTTTGCCGCGCTGTCGTATCCGATTACAGGGGCGAGGCTCGTGCACATGGCGAGGCTCTTCTCTATCATCTCCTCGCACCGTTTTTTATCGGCCTTTATCCCCTTCACGCACTTATCCGCGAATACCTGGGAGACCTTGCCCAGAAGCTCTATCGACTGGAGCAGGTTGTGGCCCTTGACCGGCATCATGACGTTTAGCTCGAAGTTGCCGAACGTTCCTCCTATCGTGATCGTAAGGTCGTTCCCTATTACCTGAGCCGCGACCTGGCACACCGCTTCGGGGATTACGGGGTTCACCTTGCCCGGCATGATCGACGAGCCCGGCTGGACGGCCGGTATCATTATCTCCCCTATGCCGCAGCGGGGGCCGCTCCCGAGCCACCTTATGTCGTTCGCGATCTTCATAAGGCTCACGGCGAGGGTCTTGAGTGACCCGCTTGCCTCGACAACGGCGTCTTTCGAGCCCTGAGCCTCGAAATGGTTCTCCGCCTCAAAGAGCTTCGTGCCCGTCATCCTGCCGAGTCTCCCGGCGACGAGCCCGGCGAATTTCGGGTGCGTGTTTATGCCTGTCCCCACGGCCGTGCCGCCGATAGCGAGCTCCGAAAGCTCTTCCCTCGCGTGCTCGACCCTCTTGATCCCGTGCTTTATCATGCTCGCGTAGCCGCTGAATTCCTGTCCGAGCCTTATCGGCGTCGCGTCCTGGAGGTGCGTGCGACCGATCTTCACTATTTTGTCGAACTCGCGCGCCTTGGCCGAGAGCGCCTTCTCGAGGTTCCTTAACGAGGGCAGGAGGAGGTCGTTGATAGCGAGTATTGCGGAGACGTGTATGGCGGTCGGGTAGACGTCGTTACTCGACTGCCCCATGTTCACGTGGTCGTTCGGATGGATACCGGACTTGTCCCCCTTCCTGCCGCCTATTATTTCGTTCGCGCGGTTGGCGATGACCTCGTTCGTGTTCATGTTGGTCGACGTCCCGGAGCCCGTCTGGAAGACGTCGAGCACGAAATGGTCGTCGAGCTTCCCGTCGATGACCTCTTTCGCCGCCTTTACTATAGCGGCCCCGGCCTTCTTGCTTAGAATGCCGAGCTGGATGTTGGATTCGGCGGCGGCTAGTTTAATCATCCCCATCGCCTTTATGAGAAGGCTGTGCTTGCGTATGCCGCTTATGGGGAAATTCTCTATCGCCCTCGCCGTCTGGGCTCCGTAATATGCGTTCGAGGGGACTTCCATCTCCCCCATCGAATCGTATTCTGTTCTCGTAGATTTGCTGGCCATGAAACTCCTCCTTGGCTTATGTGTTTAGGGAGAAATAATTATGCCATATCGGGGATTTTTTTCTAATGTGAGGGGGTGCGTAACAATGATTCACTGCTTCATCAGCTAGACATGATCGTTCATCCAAAGTATTTCCCTCTCCCTTGAGGGAACGAATGCGAGCAAGTGAAAGCATCCGGTCGCCTCTGTCCGATGGCAGAGAAGAGCTTATATACCCGGCACATTGCCGATTAATCCAAAACAGGTAGGGTGAGGGTGTACCTTTTTTGAGTTCACACATTAAAGAACAGCCTTATCTTCACGTCCTCGTGTTTCGCCGAGGTCTCTATCCTGTCGGGATAGACCCCGGTGAGAAAATCCCTTATGCCGTGTACGAAGGCGTCTTCTTCCATGAAATGGCCGTGCTTCGCCCCGACGGCCGGGAGCGCGAGGAGTGTCCCCTTGTACTCGATGATTATTTCGAGGTACACCTCGTCATAGCCCGCCTCGATCTTTATCGGCCCGCGCGGGAGATTCGCCTCCGTCAGGTGGTCGATTATCTGCTCAGTCGAGGAGACGGCGTGGTCTATTATCTCGCCGTCGAGCCTCCATTCCTTCTCGCGGTCTTTCAGGCGCTCCCTGAGACGCTCGCAGGACGGGCACGCCTCGTCGTAAATGAATACGTCCTTCTTCTTTATGCCGAGCCTGAATATGAGGACGAGCGCGACCGATGAAATCAGGGCGAGAGAGAGCGTCGTATCGGTCATGAGCCTGAGCCATTCGGGGAAGCCGTTGAAGTAGCCGGGGAACACCTTCCTTCCAACGCCGAGCAGGAGCGAGATTCCAATCACGTACGTCATTCTGGAGTCGAGGTTCCTCGCGGTCATTATCTGGATGCCGCCCGAGATCATAAACGCCCCGCTCACCATGAGCGACGCGCCAACGACCGATAGCGGGAGCATCAGGAAGAGGGCGGATATCTTGGGGAAGAACGCGAGCACGATGAGGAATATGCCCGTCGGGATGGCCATGTACCGGCTAGTCGAGCCCGCGGCCTGGGAGATGCCCACTATGCCGGGCGTGGCGTTCATACCGGGCGCGCCCATGAGCCCTCCCAGCATGCACCCGATGCCGTCGGCGAGCATGCCCTTCTTTATCGGGCCGAAATCGGGCCTCTTCCAGTCGGAGTCGTTTATCTTCTCGGCCGTGGTGATTACCCCTATCGTCCGGAGCGACGCAGCTATGCCCGCAGTGAGGAACGCGGGGACGAGGGAGAGGTCGAAGCTGTATGAAATGTATGAAGGGTCAGGGAGAGAGAAGACGGCGGAGCTTTTGAATAGCGCGATAGAATTCTCGGGGATTATGCCGAGAAAGACCGCGATTATAAAACCTACGGCGATTCCGAAGAGTGAGCAGAGGAGCCTGAGTATGCCCTTCATCCAGACGCTGAACCCCATAATTATAGAGAGCGCGATGACGCCGACTATCAGGTTCTCCGTGTACGCGGGCTTGCCGAGGCCTTTTATGTCGAGGAAGTTGTCGAGCGCGACGAGGCCCAACTCTATCCCTATGACGAGGACTATGAACCCCGACACCGCCGGGGGGAATACGGGCTTCAGGCGGCGGAGGAATATCGAGAGAACGACCTCGACCGCCCCCGCGAATATGGTCATGGCGAACACGGCCGGGAGCCCGCCCGCCTTGACCGCGAGTATCGAAGGGCCCAGGTAAACGGCCGAGAAAACGGGGGATGCAAAATACCCGGAGCCGACGGGGCCTATCCACAGGGACTGGAGCATCGTCGCTATGCCAATGGCGATCATGCCCATGCTTATGGCGCTCGCCGTGACGCCGTCGCTGACCCCGCCTTCCTTCCCGATGAGGACGATGTAGACGAGCGTGACCGCTATATAGACCGTGAACTGGAATCCGAGCGGGATTAGCCTCCCAATCGGGGGCATTTCCGCGACTGAGTATATGAGGTCCTTCGGCTTGGTCGTCAGTTTCCTTCCCTCACTCGAAAATGAGATAAACGAATCTACTTTAAGAGGCGCAGCAATTCAACAAGGATGTAATCCTTCGTGCAGCTCACTTTTCATCTCGACGCGGCTCTACGAGTATTCCTGGAGATTCCCGATCCTCAAATCCGTAGGAGCGGCTTCCAGCCGCGATTGAACCTGATTATCGCACCAGGATGGTGCTCCTACAGGGGTAGGAGATTGACGGAGCAAATGATTCGCGTAAGGCAGCAGGGCGAAACATTAAAACTTTCTCCCTTTTCCATCGTATAATTAATGGTATATCAGATATGAGCTGAGACGGGTATCCGGTGTTTGGAATAAATACGAAAAGCGGGTTATCGGACGAAGAGGCGATGCGGAAATTTCAAAACGGCGGCGAGGGGAGCTTCGACCTCCTCCTCGGCCGGCACGGGGCCGGCGTGCTCAGGTTCATTATAAAGATGACCGGCGCGCAGAAGGCACAGGCCGAGGACCTGCTCCAGGAAATCTTCATGAAGGTGATAGAGCGGAGGAAGGATTACGACCCGGGGCAGAAATTCTCGACGTGGCTCTACAGCATAGCGCGGAACCACTGCATAGATTATCTGCGTACGGAGAGCTACAGGAGGCACAGCTCGCTCGACGCGCCGCTTGCGGGCGGTGAGGGGGGCGCGGTGGTGATAGACATGGTCAGGAGCGGGGACAGGGACCAGGAGGAGAGGGCTTTTGACCTCGAGGTGAAGGAGCTTATCGATATAGGCGTGAGAGGGTTGAAAGAGGAGTTCAGGGAAGTATTTTTATTGCGGGAAGTGGAAGGGCTTTCGTTCGAGGAGATAGCCGAGGTCACGGAGTCGCCGCTCGGCACGGTAAAGAGCCGTTTGAGATACGCGTACAAGGGTCTCCGGCGGGTGTTCGCGGAGTCCGGATATTTCGAGGAAAGACAGAAAGCGAAAGGGGTGTGAAGGGATAATATGAACTGCGGGAGATGCAGCGAATTATTAATTGAATACATACACGGCGGGCTCGGCCCTGAAGAAAGGGAGTCCGTGGCCGCGCACCTGGGTGGTTGCGAGGAGTGCTCTCGCGAATTCGAGGAGTACGCCGAGATAAGGAGGGTGGTCACGGAGGAATCGGTTCTGCCCGAGCCTTCGCGTGAGGTCGTGTCGAGGCTGTCTAAAGCCGCCGGGGACAGCGTCGCCCGCGAGAAGCGCCCTTTCTGGAGGAGGCTTCCCCTTTCTCCGATACTGATCCCCGCGCTCACGACCGCCATAGCGCTTACGGTCTGGTTCTATTACGGACAGGGCGGCGGGAGGTACGCGGATATGGTGTCCCGCGACGTAATGGCGAACAAAATGAAGGAGACGGGGAGCGGAATTGAAACCAGGGGACAGGCCGCGCCCGAGATGAAGAGGGAATATCCCGTCGAGGCCGAATCTTCGTCCGCGATAAGCGAGAGAGGGGCGGCCGACGAGGGGAGGCCTGCGGCTCCTGCGCCTCCTCAGGCGGATATGTATTCCCTCTCCGACGAAGCGCCGGGCACGACTGCAGCCACCGGAGAGGACTCCGATGCCAAAGGACAGGCGCCCCTCGAAGCGGCGGCCAAAAAATCCTCACCCGCGCGGCCTCTCGCGCAGGCTGAATCCCTATCGGCAGTCGCGTCAAAGGATTACGGCGGCCTCCTCGGCCTCGCGCTCAGGCAGCAGACCGAAGGGGACTGCGACGCCTCGATAAGGACGAACGAGACGCTTCTGCAATCCTCCCCTGAGCTGCCCGGTGACGTCCGCGCCCGGTCCTACCGCTCTCTCGCCGAGTGCTACGAGAGGCAGGGGAAGCTCGACCTGGCCGTCGCGAACTACACGCAGCTCCGCGAGGTCTCACCCGGAGAAAGCTCCTACGCCGATTCCCGGATCCAGGAGTTGAGGCAGAAGTCCGTGCTGAAGCTCGGGAGCGCCAGCCCCACGCCCGGGCCTACGCCTGTAAATTAACGTCCCTGTTTTAGCTTGTCCCACCTGTACGCCCCTCCGATGTCATTTCGCTTCAATAACGGATTTCTCCCTCCGGTCGAAATGACAATATTAATAATCATTCTTGGCATGTCCTATCCGGAGATGTGGCGGTACTTCCTGCAATAATAAATCTTCACGGTTGCAGGAGCGGCTTCCAGCCGCGACAATCGCGGAGACACGTTGCGTGTGTAAATCTTTCCTCCCCCCCGTTCGTACTAATCATTAAATCCGCAGTAGTAAGGAGAAAAGTTATGGGATTGAAGAAACGAGTCGGACTCATCGTGAAGTCCCAGTTGAACGACTGGGTGTCGAGGGCGGAGGACCCGGAGAAGATACTCAACCAGGCCGTCGAGGAGATGGAGGAGGGGCTCGAAAGGGCGAGGGTGAAGATCGGGGCGCTCAGGTTCAGGATAGACGAGCAGGAGAAGCTCTCGAAGAGGACGGGGGAGCAGGAGGAGTACTGGCGGGAGAGGGCCATAGACTACGCGGGGCGCAGCATGGACGAGAACGCGGTCGAGGCCGTGAGAAAAAGGAGGACGCTCGAGGACAAGGGGAGGAAGCTCGCCCTTACGCAGTCGGGCGACAGGGCCAGGCTCGCGGAGTATGAGGCGCGCTACGCGGACCTCGAACGGAGGGTAGAGAACGCGAAGACGAAGAGGTCTCTACTTCTCAAAGAGATCGGCGTCATGAAGGGAGCGCCCGCGGCGAAGGAAGACATCACCGGATGCGCGGGCGCTTTCGCCGAAGGGCCGTTCGATATTTTCAGGAAGGTCGAGGAGAGGGTCGCGGAAGAGACCGTGCTCTTCGTCTCAGACGGTGAAAAGGAGAGGGAAGAGCGCGAGCGCGAGGAGAGGCTCATACGTGAGGAAGTGGAAAGCATGAAAAAGAATCTCGGCAAGGGAGGCGGTAAGAAATGAACAGGTCGAATAACAAGGTAATAATCGGAATTTTTCTGCTTATATTAGCGGTGCTCGCCGGAGGGAAATACATATCGGCGTTCCCGACTATTCCAAAGCCGGATAGGCAGGACACGAATACGGGAACAAGCTCGAATACGGATACGGTGACGTGGGATATCAAATTGAGCCACCCGTACGTCGAGACGGGCTCTCTCAGGGAGCTTATGCTCAACATGAAGATAAAGGGGAAGGAGGCGGAGTTAAAAGAGAGGACGCCCGTAAACCTGGTGCTCGTCATAGACAGGAGCGGCTCCATGAACGACAAGGGGAAGATCGAGTACGCGAAGGAGGCGGCGAAGCAGATAATCGCCGGGCTCGATAAAAAGGACAGGCTCGCAGTGGTCGCGTATTCGACGGACGTCGAGCTTCTGTACCCGATACAGGCCCTCACGGATAAGGACAAGGCCTCGTCCGTGGTGAACGCACTCTATCCGACCGACTCGACCAACCTGTCGGGAGGGCTCGTCATGGGGATCGAGCAGCTCGAATCGGTCAAGCGTGACGGGTACGTGAACCGCGTCATACTGCTCTCGGACGGGCTCGCCAACGCGGGCATTACGGACCTGGGCGAGCTCGGCAGGGTCGCGAGCCGCGCATCGGAGAAGGGCATACACATAACCACTATGGGGCTTGGCGTCGATTACGACGAGAACCTCATGATGAACCTCGCCGAATACGGCGCGGGCAATTACTACTTCATAGAGTCCCCGACACAGCTTGCGGGAATTTTCCAAAAGGAGTTCGGTCAGATCGCGGCCACGGTCGCCAAGGACCCCGTGATCAGGATCGGGCTCGCGCCGGGCGTGGAGATAGAGGAGATTTACGGATACACGTTCACGAAAACCCCGGACGGCGTTACCGAGATAAAGCTCGGCGACCTCTTCGGGGGGCAGGACAGGGACATACTCGTAAAATTGAAAGTGCCCGCCGGGAAAGAAGGGCTGAACGACCTCGGGAAAGCCGCGCTCGATTTCAAGGACCTGCTCAATAACGAGAAGCCGGCGGACCTGACATCCCCGCTCTCCTATCAGGTGACGGACGACGCCGGCAAGGTCGCCCGGAACGAGAACAAGGACGTTACCGCGAGATGGGTATCGGTCGACGCGTCGGGCGCGTATTACCAGGCGACGACGGCCTACGAACAGGGTGATAAGGACAGCGCGATCTCCAAAATCAAGAGGGCGTATGAGAGCATCGCCGGCCTCAACATGAGTCCCTACAAGAACGCCAGGACCATGGAGCAGGAGGCCGAGCTCAGGGACGCGCTCGATAACATGTCTTCCCCCGCCGCCCCCGCGCCCTTGTCGGGTGAGGGAAAGGCTTTGATAAAAGAGCAGAAGGCGAGCGCGAGGGAGGCGCAGAAGTAAAAAGAAGCATAGCGGGGGTGTGAGAGTGGTTCTGCCTCGGCGTATTACAAGTCTGACGGTTCACCCCCATCCTGACCTTCCCCCCTCAAGGGGGAAGGAATTTATTGGCGACGGATAGACTGGAAATTACCAAGGAGATTCAAATGAAGGCGACGATAAAATCATTCATAGCGCCGGTGCTGCTCTCGGGAGCGTGGGGGGCGGTAACGCTGCTCCTGGGATATGTCTTTCTGAATAACGTCCCGCTCGGATACATGTTCTTCTATCCTATGCTCCTCACGGGGGTAGCAGTCGCTGCGAGCGCCGGAAGGCCGGGGGGCATGTCGTACGCGCGGGCGGGGATAACGGGGCTTGTATCGGGGTTCATATACCTCCTGGTCTCGCCCATGTTCCCTCTCTTCGCATCCATACTCGTGGGGGCGTGTCTCGGCGGAGGGCTCTCTCCCGGAGGGGGCAGGTTCGGGGGTCTTCTCAACGGGATTATCTCGACTCTCAAGGGTATGATAATCATTCCTCTGGTAATAACGTCGGGAGAGTTCCTTGGCGCCGCGATAATGGTTTTTCTCGGCTCTTTGTTGCTGGCGGCGGTCTTCTGGGGGGCGTGGCTCGGCCTGGGCGTGTGCCTTATACGTTTTCCTTTGTTCGGTAAGAGACGCGGCAATGACGACCCGGGAATCTCGTCCGGGCTTGAGGAGTTCAGATCGGAGTCGAGGGAGATTGCGAGGGACCTCGGGGAATTTAACGAGGGGACGGTCTGAGGGCTTCCGGAGGACTCCCGATAACGAGCCCGCGTCAATCGCTTTTTGGCCGAGGTAACTACTCAATATCCCCCGTCGTTTTTATGGCGAAATTAATGTGTTACTAAAGGTATTCCATATATCCTCGAATTGCTGTAAAATAAGTAAAACAGAGGAGGATGACCGGAATGAGGTACTTCACCCGTCTTGCACTAATAGTCTTATCAACAGCTCTCGTTTATGGGATTGCGGGTTTTCCATATTCCCATGCCGTCGATACGCACATGGAATCGGACACCGTAAGCCCAGATCAGGTCGAGACTCTCCAAAACGCGCACCGGGTCGAGGCGGACGACGTCGAGCCCGAGCCCCAGCGCCTCTACTGCGCCGAGCAATGGACTCAGCTGTACAAGGGACAGAAGGCCGGCATAACCGTCACGACGCGGGGGCAGTACAACCAGATAGCGGTGTTCAGCTGCCCGGACTGCAGCCTCGCCGAGCACTACGTAAAGCCGTTCCTCGAGACCGAGTACAGGGGCGAGACCGGGCTCACGAGGCTCCACAAATGCGGCTTCACGAAGGCGGTGTTCAAGGGCATGAGGGGGACCGAGACGATAGTAGTCGACGTGCCGCGCGTATTCCCCGACCCGAACAGGCTCGTATGCGTTAACGACTGGAGCAGGGAATATCAGAAGAACTATCCGACGATACACATCTCGTCGAGGGGCGAGCTAAACGAGGCAATCGTTTTCTCCTGCCTCAACTGTCCGTTCCAGAAGTCCTTCATCGCGCCCTTCCTGCTCACGGTATCCGACGGCAGGACCGCGATGGAGAGGATGAAGGATTGCGGCTTCACCGAGGTAGTCTTCACCAACCCCATGGGCACGAGGGAAGTCGTCAGGGAAGTGCGCTAGCCGCGGCTTGACAAACGGCGGTTTGAGAATAATTTACTCTTGCGCCCGGCGGTTCCAGGCGCGAATACTTCATAGCAGGAGCATAACCCGTGGGCGAGGTCGGAACGTTCCCCTTCGGCTGGGTGAGGGGAGAGGGCAGCGACAACTGGCAGATTATCTGGGACCCGAAGACTAAGACTGTTTTCGCCCTGGGCGCATTGTCGAAGAAGGTGCTTAGGCTCGGGGAGTCCCCCACGTGGGAAGACGCCAAGCGCTTCGCCGACGCTGTTATCAGCGAGCCGGGGGGTTATTTTTCCGATCCTGCATGAATTCATACGTCAAACTTTTTCCCGATTTATACCTTAGCTATTCTCCGAACATAATCTCTGCTAAAATAGAATCCTGCAGATTATCTGGCGATTTTGCGCGCTGATCCGGGGCGGGGCATATACTCTCCTCACACTACATACTGCGTGCGCACGGACGGACGAATGAAATACATGGAACAGGAGCTCGTCTCCATACCCTCGGGCGAGGGCAAGATCGACGGCCTTTATTACCACAGCACCGTCAAGGACGACCGGCTGCCCGAGAAGGACACCGCCATCGTCCACGTCCACGGTTTCCTCGGGAACTTCCTCGACGGGAGCCAGCGCTTCCTCCCCCCGATACTCGCCGAGGCCGGGTATTCCTCGCTCGCGATAAACACGCGCATGGCGAATTTCGGCCTCTTCTTCGGATACGGGATCATAGACGACGTAATGCCTCAGATAGACAGCGCCGTCGATTACTTGGTGAGGCTCGGGTACAAGAACGTCATAATCTCCGGATACAGCCTCGGCACATGCATAGTGCTGAGATACGCCTCGCTCAGGAACGACCCTCAACGCTACCCGCACATAAAGGGGATAATGTCGCTCGCGACGCCCTACTCCATGCCGGAATCCATACGGAAGCGGTGGAACAGGTGGGGGAGCGAGCCCTCGTACGAAGAGGTCTATGAGGAATCGAAAGAGATACTGAAGCCCGACCCTTACAATACGCAGCACGACAGGACCATCCTCATTTACAAGGCCCGCGGGAATACGTACCTCCCCTGGCACACGGAGATCTACACCTACAAGACATGGTGGTTCCTGGCAGGGCCCGAGGCCGACACCGCGAAGGCTTACCTCAAGATGGAGAGGATAAAGCTCCCGCTGCTGCTGATCCAGGGATGGTACGACGAGGTCGTCAGGCCCGAAGAGACGCACAGCCTGGCCGAGATCGCGATACAGGCCGGGAACAATGAAGTCTCCGCTTTCTACGTGAACGCCGGGCATACGTTCGAGGGGAAAGAGGAAGAGCTCGGGGAAATCATTGTCAGATGGCTCGACAAGAGATTCAGAGACTAAACGGACGGTCTTATATGGTTCCGAGACAGAGAAAGCTTTTCGACTTCAGCGCCCCGGACGGTTTCCTTATAAACGCCGTCCTCGTATCGGGCGAATTCAAAAATGAAAAAGAGCTCTATAACACGCCCATAGTGCTCATCGTCCACGGGGTGCTCGGCCACTTCCTCGCGAGGGGTACGCCGAGGCTCCTGCCGAATGCGCTCGTCGAGCGGGGGATAAGCTCTCTCTCGATAAACACCAGGCTCGCGTTCACGGGACAGATATTCGGTGGGGGCGTGTTCGACGAGTCCGTGCTCGACATAGACGCGGCGGTCGACGCGCTCGTGAATGAAGGGTTCAAAAAAATCTACGTCCTCGGCTGGAGCCTTGGGGCTAACATAAGCGTCTATTACGCCGTCCGCGGCGCCCACAAGAACATAAAAGGGCTCATACTCGAAGGGTGCTCTTCGTCCCTGCCGCTCTCGCACAAGCGGAGGCTCGACAGGTGGCAGAGCATCCCGTCGTACGAGCACATATACGAGATCGCGAAGAAGGTGCTGAAGCCTGACCCCGCCGAGACGAAGAACGACAGGGTCTTCATCGTGTACAGGGCGTGGGGGCCTTCGTTCGGACCTTCGGACTGCGAGATGTTCACGTACAGGACGTGGTGGTACATGAGGAGCCCCGAGGCGCAGAACGCGAAGACGAACGAGATAATCGCAGGGGTGAAGGTCCCCGTCCTCTTCATCCACGGGGAGAGTGACGACGTCGTTGCGGCCGATGAGGTCCGTGAGCTGCTCGGCATACTGAAGAAAGCGGGGAACAGGAAGGCCGAGCTCAGGTTCATTCCCGGCGCAAAGCACGACTGCATGGAGAACCCGTCCTTCACCGTCGATACGGTCGTCGAATGGATAATGAAGTCCGGGAGCGGGCGGAAGAAGAAGGATTGAGAAAGAGAAAGGCAGGATATTTATTTCCTCTTTTCCTAGACGAAAAGACAAAGAACGGTGAAAGGATGTTTTTTGTATACTTCTTTTCCTAGATGAAAAGAAGCAAAAATCATCCGACTACAGAATTACGCTAAAAATCTTGTGTTTAAGCTAAAATCTTTCAATTGGACTGCTCAAAGATTTCTTAACGCTTAAACACGCGATTTTCTTAACGCAAATTCTGTAATGTCGGAAAGAAAAAGACGGATACCGGGGCGGATTTCGGCTGTTGTCCTGCTAGATGAATTATGGAAGAATCGTATATGAGCGCGCGTAATAAAGACGGCTGTGACATACTCATCGTGGGCGCGGGGATAACGGGGTTGGCCGCGGCGAGGGAGCTCGTCGGCCGCGGGGCGGACGATATCCTCGTCATCGAGAAGGAGCAGGGGTTGGGCGCGCACGCGAGCGGGAGGAACAGCGGGGTGCTCCACGCGGGCATCTACTACTCCCCCGGCACGAACAGGGCCAGGTTCTGCGTCGAGGGGAACCGGCTCATGAAGGAGTACTGCAGGGAGAGGGGGCTCACGCTCAAAGAGACCGGAAAGGTGATAGTGCCCGATACGGACGAAAAGGAATGGGCGCTCGACGAGCTCAAACGGAGGGCGGACTCCTCGGGGGCGAGGTCGTATCTCATAGACACGAAAGAGCTCCTTGACCTCGAACCCCACGCCGCGCCGAGAGAGAGCGCGCTTTATTCCCCGGACACCGCCGTCGTAGACCCGATACAAATCCTCGGTGAGTTGAAAAGAGAGCTCGAAGATGGGGGAAGGGTCAGGTTCCTCTTCGGGACTTCTTTTGTCTCGCTCGCGGGCACGGGCACGGCCGTCACGAGCGCGGGGAACATCAGGTTCGCAAGGCTCGTCAACGCGGCGGGTACGTTCGCCGACAGGGTGGCCGCGGCGTTCGGCATAGGCGGGAACTACAGGGTGCTCCCGTTCAAGGGCACGTACAAAAAACTCAAAAAAGAAAAATCATATCTCGTGAGGGGGAACATATACCCGGTCCCCGACCTGAGGAACCCGTTCCTGGGGGTGCACTTCACTAGGAGCGTCAGGGACGACGTGTACATAGGCCCGACGGCGATCCCCGTCCTCGGCAGGGAGGAATACGGGTTCATGGACGACCTCTCTCTTGAATCGCTCTCGATACTCTTCCGGGACGGCGTGCTCTTCTTCGCGAACGACGCCTTCAGGGGCGCGGCCCTTACGGAAATAAGGAAGTATTCGGCGCGGAATCTCTGGAAAGAGGCGAGGGGGCTTCTTCCCGAAATCGGGATCGACGACATGGAGGACACGCCCAAGAGCGGCATACGCCCCCAGCTCGTCGACTGGGATACGAAAAAGCTCGTGACTGATTTCGTCGTGATAAGGGACGGAGACTCGATTCACATACTGAACGCGATATCCCCCGCCTTCACCTGCTCGATGGCCTTCGCGAGGTACACGGTCGATACGCTCCTGGGCTACACATAGCGTGGTTTTACGGTTGCTGCGTTTCTCTACTGCCCGGCCAACTCTATGAAGTTGTTTCCCTCTCCCTTGAGGGAACGAATGTGAGCAAGTGAGCATTCGGTTGACCCAGATCAGAGACACAGAAGCACCTTAACTTCCGACTCAACGCTGCCAAAACCAAATTAGGGTCAGGGTGAGGGTGGATTTATCTTTTATTCATTTCCTTTCACTTAATTTTTTCTCTCAAAAATATGAATTTAAATCCCCCTCAATCCCCCTTTTTCTAAGGGGGAAGATCTATTTCGTACCTTCTTGTGCGCTGGAGTGCAAGCTAATCCAAACTTGATGCTTCGTAAAACCCATATAAAATTACTGGGGTTCTTTGGGGTTGGTTTAAAGATGTGGCCCTGAAACAAGTTCAGGGTGACGATATCAGGGATTGCAGAGAGATCACAAAGAAATCATAAAACACACCTGTGTGTCCGAGGTATGAAATGCCCGAATTGAGAATACTACGCACGTACGTCGATGTGCCCGACTCGCACACCATAGGCTCGTACATATCCCGGGGCGGCTATACGGCGCTCCCGAAGGCGCTCGGGATGAAACCCGATGAAATAATAGAGGAGATAAAGAAGGCGGGCCTCAGGGGGAGGGGAGGCGCGGGGTTCCCGACCGGGGTGAAGTGGGGGTTCATACAGAGGGATTCCAAAAAACCGATATACCTCTGCTGCAACGCCGACGAGAGCGAGCCCGGGAGCTTCAAGGACAGGGAGATACTCGAGCGCGACCCTCATCAGATGCTCGAAGGCATCATCATCGGCTGCTACACGATAAATTCGCACAAGTCTTACATATATATAAGGGGAGAGATGCCCTACGGCGCCGGGATTGTAGAGGGCGCGATCAGGGAGGCGTACGAAAAGGGCTATCTCGGAAAGAACATTCTCAATTCAGGATTCGACCTCGACATCGTGCTCTTCAGGGGCGCGGGCGCGTACATATGCGGAGAGGAGACGGGGCTCCTCGAATCCATAGAAGGAAAGAACGGAGAGCCCAGGCCGAAGCCGCCGTTCCCCGCCCAGATAGGGCTCTTCGGATGCCCGACCATCATAAACAACGTGGAGACGCTCGCGTGCGTCCCTCATATTATCAACAGGGGCTCCGAGTGGTTCTCTTCCATAGGCATACCCAAGAACACGGGCACCAAGATCTACGGCCTATGCGGCAATATTAACAAGCCCGGTCTCTACGAGCTGCCTCTCGGTATCACGCTCCGCAGTCTTATCAACGAGTACGGGGAAGGCGTACCCGGCGGGAGGAGCGTCAAAGCCGTATCTCCCGGAGGCTCTTCGGCGGCCGTGCTCTCGGCCGACGAGCTCGACATAACGATGGATTTCGATTCCCTCGCCGCCGTCGGATCGATGCTCGGGACGGCGGGCGTAACGGTGATGGACGACACCACGTGCATGGTGAGGGTCGCCCAGAACCTGGCCCATTTTTACAGGGACGAGTCCTGCGGGCAGTGCGTTCAGTGCAGGGAAGGCACATGGTGGCTTGAGAAGATGCTCACGGACATAGAGCAGGGGAAGGGGAGGATGGAGCACATAGACACGCTGCTCGACGCGTGCTTTCAGATGAGGGGGACCACTATCTGCGCGCTCGCCGACGGGTGCGCCATGCCCATCGAATCTATAGTCAAGAAATTCCGTCACGAGTTCGAGGACCATGTGCGCCTGGGCGGATGCCCGTTCGAGAGGAAGACCCTGGGCGAGTGGGCGTAGGCCGGGGGGCCGCGCTCGCGCGCTAACTCTTCGCGATCCCTTTGCTTCGGGCGTTTGGTCCGGTATATAAGACTTTCCCGTGCCGTTGTTCTGCCGGGTCCGGTTTACTTTAGATACTGACGGCGGGGGATTTACTGGACGTTCTTTTTGCTCTCGGAAGGAGTGCCGGTGGTCTCGAGGTTGGGGTCGTTGATCTTCTTCGATTCTTCCTTCCCGGGGGTGACGTCTATCTCGTCGTCCTTCATGGATTTCCTGAACCCCTTAATCCCCTTGCCCAGGGAAGAGCCGAGGTCACCCAACCTGCTGGGGCCGAAGACTAATAGCAGAATCACCAATAATATTAAAAGCTCTGGTAGCCCTAAATGTCCAAACATGCTGTTACCTCTCCACATATAAAGTACAGATGTTCCGGGTCAATGTCAATTATAATCCCTCCGGGGCGTCCCTGCATAATCTTACCCGTTCATCCTTCGAGCCTTCGACAAGCTCGGGACAGGCTCCTGCCCGGGACGAAACGGGACGGCGGGCCGCCTCCGCTTGATTTAGCGGAAGAGGGTTCGGAAGAACCGTATATCAGCACACAATGTGTGCCACCGCGCCTCGTGAAATATTCCTTGACACCCATAAGCGCAAGTTCCATACTTAAAACAACAGGGAGACGGACATGAAAGATAACGGACGGGTCAAAGAGAACATCGATACGCTAAAGGACGAAGTGCAGAGGCTGAGACACGAATTCTCGAACGTTTCCGACAACATACTCGATATCAGCCGAAAGGCTTACAAGTCGGGGAACAAGAGGCTCGGGCACGAAGCGAAGAGGCTCCACGCGGAGCTCGGCGGAGGACTCGCAAGCGCGCGCAGGATGGGGGGCAGCGGTATCGACGCCGTCGAGAGCCGGATCACCCGGAAACCGCTGCTGAGCGTATTGATCGCTTTCCTCATAGGCGTGCTCGCGGGAAAGCTTATGGACCGCGAATAGGGCCGCAATTCTTAAAATCGCTTAATTCCGGGGGGTTCGCAGAATGGATTTCATGCAGATCATCAATTCCCTCCCGCTCGAGCTCAAGATACTCCTGTACGTCCTGATATCCATGCTCCTGGGTGCGGCCGTGGGCTTCGACCGGGAGCTCGCCGACAAGCCCGCCGGTATCCGCACTCACATGCTCGTGGCCGGGTCGGCGACGCTCCTCGTATCGCTAGGCAAGATCATGGTCCCGGACTTCGGCCTGAGCGACGTCGCTTTAGGCTCGGACCCGCTCAGGATCATAGGCGCGATAATCACGGGCGTGAGCTTTCTCGGGGCGGGTACGATAATCAGGCGAGGCTCGGAGGACAGGGTCAAGGGTCTTACGACCGCGGCGGCGCTGCTCTTCGTCGCCTCGGTCGGAATTTGCGTCGCCCTATCCAAGCTCCTTCTTGCAGTGGGCGTGACCATCATTACGCTCGCGACGCTCCGTGGGGTCGTTTACCTGGAAAGGAAGCTCGGTTTCGGGAGGCAGGAATTTTGAGTCAGCCTTTGTACGGAGCGTTATCACGCTTTTCGCCGGGCCCGCCGTTTTTATTGCCGACGAGAGACGACGGGTACTCGCCCGTTATCAGCCTCACTCCCCTTTTCCTCGTGAAGTAGTTCCACGCCCACCGGAAGAGCACCAGCACCTTGTTGTCGAACTCGATGAGGTAGCTGATGTGGACGAAGGCCCATATGAGCCACGCGGGCAGGCCGGAAAGCCTTATCCTGCCGAGGTCGGCCACGGCTGCGTTCCGTCCTATCACAGCGAGGCTCCCCTTATCGACGTACCTGAAGGGCCTGGTCTCTTTTCCCGAGAGCCTGTTACTGATAAGCTCCGCCACGTACCTGCCTTCCTGCATCGCGACGGGTGCTACGCCGGGGAGGGGTTTCCCGCCCTCGGGCGAGAAACTTGCGAGGTCTCCTATAACGAAAATGTCCGGTCGGCCCGGGATTGTGAGGTCGGGCCCGACGATGACCCTCCCGCCGGGGTCGAGCGCAGCGCCCGCTCTATTTGCAAGCACCCTGCCGAGGGGCGAGGCCTTCACTCCGGCCGTCCAGAGTATGGTCCTCGACACTATCTCTTCCCGTACGCCGCCCCTGACGAGGACCGCCTTATTCCCCTCAATCCCCGTGACCATTGTGTCGAGTCTTATGGTGACCCCCAGCCTGCGGAGCGATTCGGCCGCTTTTTCAGACAAGTCCCCGGGGTAGGAGGGGAGGACCTGGTCCCGGCCTTCGACCAGGATTATTTCGGCCTTCGCCGTATCGATGTTCCTGAAATCGCGTCTGAGCGTCGTGCGCGACAGCTCGCCCAGGGTCCCCGCCAATTCCACGCCCGTCGGCCCCGCTCCGATTATCAGGAAAGTCATCCACTCTTTTTGTATTTCGGGGTCGGGCTCCCGCTCGGCCGCCTCGAAAGAGAGGAGTATCTTTCTCCTCATTTCGAGAGCGTCCTCGACTGTTTTCAGCCCCGGCGCGGTCCTCGCCCACTCCTCGTGTCCGAAGTAGTGGTGGCTTGACCCGGTTGCGACTACGAGCGTGTCGTAAGTGACTATGCCGTCCCTGAGCACGACAGCCTTTTCGTCGGGCAGTATGTCGGTCACCTCAGCCTGATATACCCGCGTGTTTTTGTACCTGCTCAGCACCATCCGGAGCGGGGACGCTATCTCCCCCGGCGAGAGCCAGCCCGCGGCTACCTGATAGAGGAGCGGCTGGAAGAGGTGGAAGTTCCTCCTGTCGATGAGGGTTACCCCGATCCCCGCGCGGGAAAGCTCCTTTGAGGCATAGAGCCCCCCGAAACCTCCCCCGAGTATGACTACGTGATGTTCATGACCGCTTTCGCTCGACACAGCCATATACCTTTAGTATCCCTGACGGCCGGGGAATTCAGAAATCAAGTTACATTCCGCCGCGAAATTTTACCGATTCTGCGTCCGCGCCCGAATACCTCTGGATTAAATACCGGAAAGTTCATACAATTAAGACAGGTATGTCCGCCGGGCGACTGCCGGGCGGGCCGCGAGGAATGTATAACTCATCGATATAGATAAGGAACGATAAAAGACGGGGATTCCCGGGGACTCTGTATGGGCGAAAGCTTTCTAATCGGATTGGCCGCGATAATAGTGCTCGGCATAGGCGCCTACTGGGTCTCCTGGCGGCTCAGGATACCTGCAATCCTTCTGCTCCTGGCCTCGGGCTTCGTCGCGGGCCCGGTTACGGGGCTGATAGACCCGGACAAGATATTCGGGCGCATACTCCTGCCGGTGGTCTCGGTCTGTGTCGCCGTGATATTGTTCGAGGGCGGCATGAACCTCAAGTTCTCCGAGCTGAGGGAGATAAGGAGGGTGGTCGTAAGCCTCGTAACTGTCGGGGTCCTGGTCACCTGGGCCGTAACCGCCGCAGCTGCATACTTTCTTTTCGGGTTCGACCACCAGATTGCGGTACTCCTCGGGGCCATCCTCGTCGTGACCGGTCCCACCGTTATCATGCCGCTCCTGCGGAACATAAGGGCGTCCGGGAGGATGGACTCGATAATGAAATGGGAGGGGATAGTGATCGATCCTATCGGGGCGGTGCTCGCGGTCCTGGTATTCCAGTCGGTCATAGCGGGCGGCGTCATAGAGGCGTCGGAGCAGGTCGCTTTCAGCGTGCTCAAGACCGTAATCGTGGGAGGCGCGGTCGGCGTAGCCGGGGCGCGGGCGCTAATAACCGTATTGAGGAAATACTGGGTCCCCGACTACCTCCAGAACCCGGTCACGCTCATGATACTAATCGCCTCTTTCGTGCTCTCGGACTATATACAGCGGGAATCGGGTTTCGTCACCGTCACGATAATGGGCATCGTTCTCGCGAACCAGAAGACGGTGAGCGTGAAGCGCATCATGGAATTCAAGGAGACGCTCCGGGTGCTCTTCATTTCGAGCCTCTTTATTATCCTGGCTTCGAGGCTCACGCTTAAAGATCTGGATTTTATATTTACGTACAAGAGCGCGCTTTTCCTCGGGGTGTTGATCTTTATCGCGAGGCCGCTTTCCGTATTCCTGTCCACACGGGGGAGCGGCCTGCAGTTAAAGGAGAAGCTGTTTCTTTCGTGTATGGCCCCGCGCGGCATCGTGGCGGCGGCCGTAGCCTCGGTCTTCGGTCTGAAGCTTGTGGGCAGCGGGTTCACGCAGGCGGGTCACCTCGTCAGCATTACGTTTCTCGTGATCACGGCGACGGTACTCGTTTACGGCCTGACCGCGCCCGTTATTGCGAAGAAGCTCGGCATAGCGAAGCCCGACCCCCAGGGCGTACTCTTCGTGGGCGCGCACGACTGGGCCAGGGCGATAGCGAAATTCCTCCAGGACGACGGTTTCAAGGTGTCCCTCGTCGATTCACACTGGGAGAACGTATCCTCCGCGCGCAGGGAAGGACTGAACGCCTATTATAAAAATATCCTTCTCGACGACGTAGCCGAGTACATAGACTGCGAGGGCATAGGAAAGCTCCTCGCTATCACGTCGAACGACGAGGTGAATTCCCTCGCGGCGCTAAGCTTCGCCGAGCCCTTCGGCAGGTCCCAGGTCTATCAGCTTCCGAGGCGGTCGGGCTGGCAAAATCCGGATGAAGAGCATTACGTGTCCGAGCTTTCGGGGAGGTTTTTGTTCCGTCCGGAAGCGACCTACGAGAATATCTCCGCAAAGTTCGGTTCCGGGGGCGTGGTGAAGAAGACGTATATGACGCCCGAGTTCGACTTCAGCGCGTTCAGCGGCCGTTACGGGGATAATGCGATTCCGCTATTCCTTATAAAGGAGAACGGGGACCTCCTCGCCTTCGCGAACGATAACCCGCCCGCTCCGCAGCCGGGCCACTGTCTCGTTGCGCTCGTCATCGAAATCGCGGCAGGCACGAGCGTGAGCGAGCCCGCGTAGTCGTTACAGCAGACAAACCGGCGGGTCCGATTAACTGACATTGTTACGAAAATGGAAGGTGTATGGAATCTATCGCGCGGGGTAGCGCTTCGGGGGAATTTCGGTCAGCCGGTGATCGCGGCGAGGATGAAGCTCAGTATGAACATGGCCGCTATGATGACCATCATGATGCGGGGCGTCTTGCTGTTGTAGCCCCTGTGGGCGTTGGGGACGCTCGACTGCTCGAAGCTCTCCCTCCTTTCCATGAGCCCTTTTCCGTTGCGGCCGCGGGTTCCGGGCTTGCGGGCTCGCTCCGCTTCCCTGGCCTCCACCATTTCCTCTACGGCCTCGGCCTTCTCCCTGATTTCTTCGGTGCGTTCTTCTTCAGTCATTATTATTTTCCGTCGGAGCTTCTATTTATTCGTAAGGGTTTCAATCCGCCCGTATGCCCCGCCCGCGCGAGGGATTATAAGGGTCCGAACGCGTATTCCTGCGCCAGCTTGAGCTGGTATTTGAGCTCCCTTACGAGAATCCGCTGCAGGTCGGTCCACGCTAGCATGCCGTAATACTCCCCTTCCGAGTCGAGAATGAAGAGGTGCGATATGCCGTGCTCGTTCATGAGATCGAGGCATTCGTAGAAAGACGTGTCGAGCGTGACCGTGTGAAGGTTTTCGCTCATTATTTCCGCTATCCTGACCTCGGACGGCTTTTTCCCGAGCGCGACGATCTTGGTGGAGAAATCGGAATGACCGACGACCCCCACGATGCTGCCCCCCTTCATGACCCCGGTCGTCCTCACCTTGAAGTTCCTGAGCTTGAGCGCGGCGACATCGGCTGTGTCTTCAGCATCCACAAAATAAACCCTGTCTCTCTCGCCGATCAAATCGCGGACTTTTAATTCTTCCAACATGGATGCTCACCCCCTGTTGCAGATTCTTTACACCCGAGTCAAATCGCCCTCAAAGGAATCAAAACACCTTACATGCCCATCTAATTACATAATAGCACAAAACGATACGTCAAAGGAATATATAATTTTTACGCCCTGCGGCGCTTTTTTCCGGGCGATAATGACGTGATTTGCGCCGTTTCCGCGCACGAGCGGATATAGCGGATTAAATATTGCAATATTAATGGGGTGTTAATAAGGCTTCACTCACTTGAATAAATGAATTGCAACCAATAAAATAGATAATAGGCGGGTGGGTTATTTAAGATTCGTCCTGTTATAAACAATACCAAATTCTCGTTGAAGGAGATTATAGATGGCAGATTATACACATCCGGACGTTATCGTGAGCACGGAATGGGTTGCAGCGCACGCTAACGATCCGAAGGTAAAGATTGTAGAGTCGGACGAGGACGTGCTCTTGTACGAGGTCGGCCACATCGAGGGCGCGGTCAAGATAGACTGGCAGACGGACCTCCAGGACCAGCTCATAAGGGACTATATAGACAAGGCGAAGTTCGAGAAGCTGCTGTCGGACAAGGGCATAGCGAACGACACCACCGTCGTCTTCTACGGGGACAAGAACAACTGGTGGGCCTGCTACGCGTACTGGGTATTCAAGCTCTTCGGGCACGAGAAAGCCCTCGTCATGAACGGCGGGAGGCAGAAGTGGGTCGAGGAGAAGCGCCCGCTTACGAAAGATGTGCCCGGTTACCCGAAGACGACCTACAAGGTCTCGAAAGTGGACGAATCCATAAGGGCTTTCAGGGACGACGTAGTGAAGCACATGGGCGAGAAGAAGCCGCTCATCGACGTGCGCTCGCCGAAAGAGTTTACCGGGGAGCTCCTGCACATGGAGGCGTACCCGCAGGAAGGCGCTCTCAGGGGGGGGCACATACCGGGGGCGAAGAACGTTCCCTGGGCTACGGCCGTGAAGGAAGACGGGACGTTCAAGTCGGCTGATGACCTCAAGTCGATTTACATGGACGACAAGGGACTCAAGAAAGGGGACGACATCATTGCCTACTGCAGGATAGGGGAGAGGTCCTCCCACACGTGGTTCGTGCTCACGTACCTGCTGGGCTTCGACAGGGTGAGGAACTACGACGGCTCCTGGACCGAGTGGGGAAACCTCGTAAAGGCTCCGATAGAGAAACCCTGAGACGCGGGGTACAATAACGCAGCTATATAAATACGCCGGGGTGTGCCGGGAATAACCGACGCATCCCGTTTTTATTTTGGCGGATTATTATATATAGAGACTTTCATGAACAGGATAGAAGAAATAATCGGACAGTTCCGGGACGCCGACTACCAGGAGACGCTCGCCATGCTCCTCGATTACTCGGAGACCCTGCCCCCGCTCCCGGACGAGTACAGGGAGGCGAGGGACGCCGGTTACAACCGCGTGCCCGAGTGCGAGACCCCGGTGTTCATATTCATAGACGTGAAGGACGGGAAGGTGAATCTTTACGCCGACGTTCCAAGGGAATCGCCGACCGTGAGGGGGTTCGTATCGCTCCTCGTGGACGCTTTCGCGGGCGTCCCGCCTGAAGAGGTCGTATCCGCTCCGGAGAACCTCATAAACAGCCTGAGCCTCGACCAAAAACTCGGGACGAGACGCATGTTCGGCCTCTCCGCGGTGTATAACCGCATCAGGAGCGAGGTTAAAAAGGCGGTCACGGTCAACTAGAATGACCTGTTTTTCAGAAGTACTCCGTAAAATCCGCAGCAAATCCACTATCGCGGGAGAAACCCGAATGGACCACGACGAATTAATGGAGCTTATACTCGACCACTACAAGAACCCCAGGCATGCAGGCGCTATAGATAACGCGCGAGTCGTTCAAAAGGGCGGAAACCCCGGGTGCGGGGACGTCGTCACCATATACATCGACGCGGACGATGACGGAATAGTGCGCGGGCTCGGCTTCGAAGGGGAGGGGTGCATGGTCAGCCAGGCGGGTACTTCCATCATTCTGGAGAAGGCGGAGGGGAAGACGCTGTCCGAGATCGAAGGGATGCCTCACAGCATCGTGACCGGAATACTGGGCAAAAGACTCGTAGCCACGAGGCCCGGCTGCGCAAACCTCGGGTTCAATACGCTCAAGCTCGCGGCGATGAAGTTAAGGGCCGGCAACCCCGATACCCCGAAAGGCGGGGACTGAATTTTTTACTTCTCCTGCCGCTCCGTATTGCTGTCAGGACTTCGGTCTGACGACGTACATGTTGGGGTTCTGCCGCCTGACGGCCTGGAGCCTCTGCTGTATGAGAGAAGCGAACCTCTTCAATAGCTCGTAGCCCAGTTCGTGGTCTTCCTCGCACTTCGTGCGTATGAACGTGCCGTCGAGCACGACCGCCCTCGTGGGCGCTACGGCCTTGGCGTCGAAGTGACAGAGGTACGGGGGGAAGAGCCACCCCCACCCGAGCACGTCGCCCTCTCCTATCATCTGTATGGTTATGGGGTCCCTGTCGGGGGCGAGCCTCGTCTCGAGCGCCACTATCCCTTCCCTGATGATATAGAGCTTGTCCGCCTTGTCGCTCTCGTGGAAGATGAACTCCCCTTCCTCGTAGGCGGCATCGGAAGCCTTGTTGACGATCATGTCCAGGTACCTCTTTTCGAGTCCCTTGAAGCAGTAGTGCTCGCTTAATATCGATTCGAGTGTCTGCATTGCGGCCTTCTCCCGGAGATAGACGAATGTACCGGATAATTATATCATGTTTAGAGGCCCGATATAGTGCGGGGTATGACGGATATCTCCCTCCGGACGCTCCGGTAAGGGGGACCGGTCTCCGTCCCGGCGGGTCCATTCGGAAATATTCTGGTACATTATTGACTTATGCGGCGAGGTTCACGGACCACGGTGGGAATATGAAAAGACTATACACGCCTTCAGACGAATCGGAACTGGTGTTCCTGAAAAGCATGTTCGAGGCCTCGGGGATGCCTTATTACGTCCAGAACGAGCACTTCGGCTCCATGTACTCGGGCGCGTACATGAGTTCGTTAAACGCGAAGACGATAATGGTCCCCGACGATATTTACGAGGACGCCAGGGACCTGATCAGGAGCGTCAGGGAGGACGCGCGGTTCGAGGACGAGCGCCGGGGGGACGACGGAGGCGGGGAAAGCCCCATCGAAACCCTGCTCAACTTTCTGGGCTTCGGGCGGCTCTTCCGGGGCACGGGCGGGAAGAAGGGCGGGAAGGACGATTGACCGGGACGCGTCGGGTTCAAACCGGGGCTTCGTCGATCCGTGATACCCTCACCGGGACCTCCTGGATTAATTTTTTATTGTTTAGGTCTCCTAACCTTGACTGATCGGAAAATATTAATAGAATCTTAAAGCGCTTATTTCCCGGAAGGGACAATAAGGATTGGTATCGGGCGCCGGTTTTATGGTAGATTTCGGTATTGACGCCGGGCTTGAGGTGAGGTAACTTCTAGTCCCCATTTTATCAAGAAGGCGGAGATAATAGTGCGCGTAGGGGTAATAAAAGAGACAATGGAAGGCGAGCGCCGCATTGCGGCAGTGCCGGAGACCGTGAGCAAGATGACCAAGGCGGGCGCGGAGGTCGTCGTGGAAGCGGGCGCGGGCTCAGCGTCCTTCATAAGCGACAGGGAGTTCGAGGAAGCGGGGGGCGTCATAGAGCCCTCCAAAGACGCGCTCCTCTCCGGGGTCGATCTGTTATTAAAGGTAAACAAGCCCACGCTCGACGAAATCGGAAAATTAAAAGAAGGGGCTATAGTCATTTCATTCCTCCAGCCGTTCTCGAACCACGAAGAAATAAAGAAACTCGCCGAAAGGAAAATCTCCGCCCTCTCCATGGAGATGGTGCCGAGGATCACGCGCGCCCAGCGCATGGACGCGCTCTCGACGATGAGCACCGTCGCGGGCTACAAGGTGGTGCTCATGGCCGCAAACGCCTGCGGCAGGTTCTTCCCGATGCTCTCCACCGCGGCCGGGACTATACAGCCGGGCAAGGTGATGATCATCGGGGCGGGTGTCGCCGGGCTTCAGGCCATAGCCACGGCCAGGCGCCTCGGGGCGGTAGTGACCGCGTTTGACGTGAGGCCCGCGGCGGGCGAGCAGGTAAAGAGCCTGGGCGCGGAATTCGTATCGCTCGAGGTCCCCCACGAGCAGGCGGAGGACACGGGCGGGTACGCGAAGGAGCTTTCGCCGGAGTTCTACAAGAACGAGCAGGACCTGATACGCAAATACTCGAAAGACACGGACGTCATTATCAGCACGGCGCTCATACCCGGAAAACGCGCCCCCATACTCATCACGGAAGAGATGGTGAGAGAGATGAAGCCGGGGTCGGTTATCGTCGACATGGCCGTCGAGCAGGGCGGGAACTGTACGCTCTCGGAGCCGGGCAGGGAAGTCATAAAACACGGGGTTACGATCATCGGGCTCTTTAACATACCGGGCACGATGCCCGTACACGCGAGCCTGCTCTACGCCCGGAACGTGCTCGCGTTCGTCAACCTGATCGCGCCCGACGGGAAGTCGGCCAAAATAGACCTGGCAGACGATATCATAAAGGGGTCGCTCATCACGCACGGCGGCGGGATCGTACATCCGCTTATAAAAGACGCCGTGAAATAAACAAGGGAGGGAACGTCTCATGGACGGAGCTCTGTTAGTCGCCGGATTATACATTTTCATCCTCGCAGCATTCCTGGGCTTTCTTGTTATATCGCGGGTTCCCCCGCTCCTTCATACGCCGCTCATGTCGGCCACGAACGCGATTTCCGCTATATCGGTGGTCGCGGCCATCCTGGTCGCCGGCAGCAGGCACGGCGCGGTCGTCACGGTGCTCGGGACCATAGCGGTCGCCTGCGCCATGTGTAACGTCGTGGGCGGTTTCATGATAACCGAGCGCATGCTTAAAATGTTCAAAAAAGGGGACGGTAAGAGCGAGAAATGACGAGCAATATATTCACTAACCTTGTATACCTGATATCGGCCGTACTGTTCATTCTCGGACTGAAGGGCCTGAACTCGCCCGAAACGGCCCGCCGCGGACAGAGGATGGCCGCCCTCGGTATGGCCATGGCCATCATCGGGACCCTTATCCAGCACGAGGTAATTACCTACGAATGGATAGTAGTCGGGCTCGTAATCGGATCCATAGCCGGCATAGGCATTGCGGCGTGGACGCCTATGACCAAGATGCCAGAGCGGACTGCGCTCTCGCACGCGTTCGGCGCTCTCGCCGCGGCGCTCGTGGGTATAGCGGAATACTATCACGGCCAGGACCTGAGCACGGTGAGAATGAGCGCCATAGGGTCTGAAGTGATGCTCGGGAGCCTCACATTCACGGGCAGCATGATGGCCTTCGGCAAGCTGCAGGGTATCCTGCCGGGGTCGCCCTGGACGTATAAAGGCCAGAACGTTTTCAACGTATCACTCCTCGGGGTGATCGCGCTCATCGTAATCATACTCGTGTTCTTTCCGTCGGCCGGGTTCCTATTTTATCTGGGCCTCGTGCTCGCCCTCACGTTCGGCGTGATGCTCATACTGCCCATAGGCGCGGCCGACATGCCGACCGTGATTTCGATATTGAACTCCTACGCGGGTATTTCAGCCGCGCTCCTCGGGTTCGCGCTCAATAACAAGATACTCATCATCGGCGGCGCGCTCGACGGCGCTTCCGGTTTCGTCCTTTCGATCATCATGTGCAGGGCCATGAACCGCTCGTTCACGAACGTGCTCTTCGGGGCATTCGGAAAGGTAACCCCGCCCGCGGACGGGGCCGCTCCGCATGAAGACACGAGCAATAAACAGGCGCGCTCGGGGACGCCGAAAGAGGCCGCGGAGATATTCAAGGACGCGAAGTCCGTCATCATCGTCCCCGGATACGGAATGGCGGCCGCCCAGGCCCAGCACGGCGTGAGGGAGCTGGCAGACCTGCTCAAAACGCAGGGCACTTCCGTTAAATACGCCATACACCCGGTAGCAGGAAGGATGCCGGGCCACATGAACGTGCTCCTGGCCGAGGCGAACGTGCCCTACGACGTGCTCATAGACATGGACGACATAAACCCCGAGTTCCCGGACGCCGACGTAGCGCTCGTTATAGGGGCGAACGACGTAACGAACCCGGCGGCGCGTCACGACGCGGCGAGCCCGATTTACGGGATGCCGATACTCGACGTGGATAAGGCGAAGCACATAATGGTCATCAAGCGGAGCATGAACCCCGGTTTCGCGGGTATAGAGAACGAGCTCTACTTCAACGACAGGACCATGATGGTGTTCGGCGACGCCAAGACCGTCGTGGGGAATATCACGAAAGAGCTGAACGAGCTTAAGTAAGGCGGACAATGTGTGCTCATAAACGATCCTTCCGCTATTCCTCTGCACAACCTACTCTGTCATTGCGAGCCGAAATAAAAAAGGGAGCCGAAGCTCCCTTTTGGTATTTAGTTTTTAATGCCGCTTGACCTTACGCGGCCGCTTTCCTTCTTCTCGCGATCAGAAGTCCGGCGAGACCCAGAATGCCGGCCATAGCGATCAGGCCCCATTGGGAAAGAGTGGGAATAGGCTTCGACACAGCCGGAGTATAGACGACGCGCTCGAACGCCGTAGATTCGTTCAGGTCCTCTGTCTCGCCGCACCTGTATCCGCCTTCGCCTATTAGCAGGTGCCAGCATAGCCTTTCATCGTTAGCGCCGCTCTCAAGGGTATCGCAATTGTTCTTGTTCACGCTGTCCCCCGCCCTTACGAATCCCCAGGCGTTCTGGCCTTGATTATTTTCACCTGGAGCCGATATGTTGAAATACCAGCCGACGCCGTTTGCGATATGAGTAACATCCAAATTCGCGCCCGTATCGAAAGTCACATCCTCCCGCGCGCCCTGGGCGAGGAGGGTCAGCGTACTGCTCCCGGTCGGCCGGCAGGACAACATGAGGAGCTCGCCGGGACATTGCTCAAGCACGGTTTCCGCGTTCAGTTGGTTGTCATAGGTATCCCTGTAACACTCCGTCCATCCGCCCGTGGAGACGACGGAGACGGGAACGTCCACCTGCGGCCCGACGGGCAGGTAAGTCTGGGCGTCGGCTTCGCGGCTGAAAAAGGCTATCGACATACACAGGAAAATAATCAACGGCAGGATATTAATTCCGTTTCTCATCATACATCCTCCTTTAATTAATGCTCTTTCCCGATGATTATATTTCCTAACGGGGGGTTATGTCAATGCGGCGTGCCAGATCGCGGTAGAATCCGACAGATGCGACACAGTTTTCTTTCCCTCTCCCTCTATTGGAGGGGAACTGCTTCGAGCGAGCGAGAAGCAGGTCGCTGTGAAAACGAAAGCGTCATTGTGCTCAATTCCGGCTCATTGATGCCTGAGCCAAATTAGGTAGGGTGGGGGGTGTACATTAATATCCCTGTTATTCTCCCATGGGACATCGGGACACAATATCCGGGTATATACCCTGCCCGTCTGTCCCATTGTCCCAATATATGAATACGATGTAATAAGATTAATCCGGCAGTTTTATTGACAGAAGCAAATCAACTATAGACTCAAGAATGTTTACATCCGGAAGATTCGGCCAACCTGTTAACGCCATTTGTGGCCCAGAGCTCCCGAAGTCACTACTTTTCCAGTTACCATACTTATATAAAAAATACTCAAATCCTTTATGCTTATAATAGTCATTAGCCTTCAATAATTCACTTATTTGGTCCGATGATAAACTTACGCCGAATTTTTTAAGAATATCAGGATCACATGCTTTGCTGAGGTCGTGATTGATATTATTTAAATCTTCCGCCGGCATTCCATCAGCAAGATAAAGGCTTTTTGCTGCAAGCTCTATGCTTCGGGAAAGCAAAAAAAATCTCGCTGGAGAAAAAGGAAGACCGTCTTTGTGTTTCTTATACGCCTTATAGAAGTCTCTTGCATAAAATTGAAATGCATAGGGTCTAATATTAGCGTTTACTAAGGGTGCTATAATTGTTTGATTCGATCCCATTAATGCTCCTATAAGTTTTTTAGGTTCATATTAACTTTATAATATAACCCAAAAGATCCCACTCTGATAACCGAATCCCACAACACTACCGGGAATATTTGTACCGAAATTTCGGAAAAGATAAATCCCCCTGAATCCCCCTTTGCTAAAGGGGGAAAATGCTTTTAACTCCGTCTTTTTATAAAGGAGGGAGGATGAAGATTTAATCTTTCCCCCACTTTATAATCTTCAAGTCGAGAACGAATACGGCGTAGAACACCGGCACGAGCACGAGCTCTATCACAGTCGCGAGCGCGAGCCCTCCCACCTGCGCGTAGCAGAGGGGCTGCCAGAGCGGGCCCCCGTGGAGCGCGAGCGGGAAGAGGGCGAGTATCGTCGCGCCTACGGTTATCAGCACCGGCCTCAGACGCGCTATGCCCGCGTCGAGGAGCGAGTCCTCGAACGGTTCCCCTTCCTCGTGCTTCACCTCTATGAAATCGAAGAGCACTATGACGTGGCTCACGATTACGCCCACGAGGCTCGCTATGCCGAGGAAAGCCATGAAGCCGAAGGGCTCCCTCATGACGGTAAGCGCAATGAGGGACCCCACCACCCCGTAGGGCACCGCGGCGAATACAAGGAAAGGCTTTATCGCGTTATTGAACTGAAGCACGAGCGCGATGAATATTGCCAGGACCGAAATCATAAGGACTATGGTGAGGTTCCTGAACCCCTGTATCTGCTTCGCCTTTTCTCCTCCCCACACGACCTGGTAGCCGGGCGGGAGCGATTCTATGAACGCATTTATCTTATCCCCGGCCTTGGCGAGTATAGTTGACGGGTACGCTCCGGGCTCGGGGAAGGCTATGACCGAAATGGTCCTGAAATGCTCGCGCCTCATTATCCTCGAAACCTCCATCCCGTAGTTCACCGAAGACACTTCGAGGAGCGGTATCTTCTGCTCGTTGTCGGAGGCGTAGACGTAGAGGTTCCGGAGGTCCGAGAGCTCCGCCCTCTCGTCGGCCCTGAGCCTCGCGAGCACCGGTATCTGCTTGTCGCCCTCCTGAAACACGGTGACTTCGGCGCCGCTCAGCCCGGCAGCCGACGATACGGCGACGTCCTCGTTCGTAATGCCCGACAGGTTCGCGCGGTCGGGGTCTATGTCGAGCCTCACGCGGAAGCTGTCCTCGAACCAGTCGTCCCTCACGCTCGCGGTCTCGGGGACGTTCCTCAGTATGTCCTCGAGCTCTCCGGCGAGCCTCCTGAGCGTGCGTATGTCCCCGGCCTCCTGCGCGTATCCGGAGTTAATATCTGATCTGCCGGAGATGTGTATCTGCACCGGGTAGTCGACCGGGTTTAACTGGAGCTGCCTTACCTCGAAGACAGCGCCGGGGATGCCGCCCGAAAGGGCCTTCTGTATTAAGGGCGTGAGCGCGGGCGTGTCGTTCTTGTCGCTCACCTTCATGATTATCTGGGCGTAGTTAGTCTGCTGCTGCTGGGGGGCGAGGGTGTACCAGAACCTGGGGCCGCCTCCGCCGACGAATGTCGTCACGGATTCGAGCACCTCGCCCTTCCCGTGCTCCTTCTCCCCATATGCGCGGGCGGTCTCCCTTATGACCTCCTCGGCCCTGGACGCGATGTCGTTCGTCCGCGAAAGAGAGGCCTCGTTCGGTAGCCACACGTCTACGTAGGAGAGGTACTCGACGTCCTCCGGGAAGAACGAGGACGCGAGGCGCGAGGCGACGATACCCCCCAGCGCGAAGAAGAGGAGCGAGAATACGAGCACCTTCTTCCTGTGCTCTATCGCATTTTTGCAGACCCTGTGATAGAAGCCGTAAAACCCGGTGCTCCTCTTTTGCTCTATCGTTTCTTCGGGCTTCGTCCCCGCTCTCAGCAGGTAGTAGCCGAGGAGCGGTATGAACGTCATCGAGACGAGCCTCGACGATACCAGGGCGCACGCCATGACGACCGGGAGGCTGAAGAGGAACTCCCCCGTCGTGCCGGTGAGCATGAGGTAGGGCAGGTATGCGACGATATTGGTCAGGGTCGCGAACATTATCGCGCGGGCGAGCTTCGTAGGGCCGAGCCACGAGGCTACGGCCGGCGGGTGGCCGATCGCGAGGTTGCTCTTTATGGCGTCGTTAGCTACTACCGGGTCGTCCACGAGGAGCCCGAGCGCGATGATGAGCGTCGCGATAGAGACCTGCTGCAGATCTATGCCGAGCAGATACATGAACCCGAACGTCATCGAAAGCGTGATCGGGATGGAGAGCGCCATGAGCATGGCGGAGCGCCATTCGCGGAACCCGAACCACGCGACGAGCACGACGAGCACGATCGCCTCGAAGAGGGCCTCGAGGAAGAGGCTCATGTTGTCCTCGACCTGCTCGGGCTGGTCGGAGGTCTTGGCTATGATGAGGTCCGAAGGGATGACGTGCTCAAGCTCGGCCCTGGCCTGATCCAATGCAGCGCCGAATTTCGCTATCTGGTCCCCCTTCCTCATCTGGACCGCGAGCGTTACCGCCCTCGACCTCTGCCATTTCCCGCTTTCGTCCCTGTGCGAGTAGTAGTTGAGAAATGTGGGCGGGCTCTCGTAGCCCCTTACGATCTCGAACAGGTCCCTCAGGTAAACGGGCACGCCCGCGGGGGTCTTCGAAATCACGACGCTCCCGATCTCGCTGACGTTCTTGAACTCTCCCGACGGATATACGAGCACGTCCGAGCCGCCGATAGCGAACTCCCCTCCGGGGAGGTCGGTGTTCCGGGCGTTGACCGCCTTTTTTATATCTGCGGGCAGGATGCCGTACGAGGCGAGCTCCTCCTGCGAGTAGTCGAGGTAAACGCGCTGGGGCAGCACGCCCGAGCGCTGTATTATGGAGACCTCGTCCACGGACTGCAGCACCTCGGTTATGAGCTCCGTGTAGTCCTCGAGGTCGCTGTAGCTGTACTTGTCCCCGGCGTCGTCGTCGAGTTTCTTTTCCGTCTCCCCGGTGTCTCCGATCAGAACCGGCTCCCAGGCGTCCACGTGGAAGCTCGAGAGGGAGAGCTTCTCGTAAGAGAACGTGCGCGCGTATTCGAGGAGTTCCTCGGGGCCGGTTTCGGGCAGGGCGTCGAGCGCGATGAATCCGGGCCCGCTGATTACGCGCGGGTCTTTCGCTATGCCGTCCTCAGCGAGCGATGCGGATAGCGTCTCGAATACCGTGCCCAGGCTCGCGGGGTCGACGGAGCCCGGAAGCGCGACTACCATCGTCATGCGTCTCCTCGCCTCGTCCGGGGGGAATTGCGAGCGCACGGACTCTATGGCCTTATTGATAGTCCGGGCGCGCACGGCGATTTCGACTCCGCTCTCCCTGGGGCTCGCCACCGTGAGCATCATGGCGGCGGTATTGCCGAACCCGCTGTTGAATTTTATGGGGCCCGCCCCTTTGGGGAGGTTGTTGTTCAGGTATTCGAGCCTGAGGTTGATGTCGTTGAACTGTTGGGTCGTGTCTTTAAGGTTTTCCGAGAGCTGCACCTGGACTACGGCCATCCCGGGGAGCGACATGGACTTTATCGCGAATTCGTTTCCCGCGTCCGGCTCGTGGAGGTAGGAGTTCTGGGCTATGGTCTCCTCCATGGGCTTCGTTACGAGCTGCTCGACCTTTACGGCGTCGGCCCCCGGCCAGGGACATGTCGCGAGCGCTATGAGAACCGGAATGTCCGGGTCCTTCCGCTTGGGCATATTGATCCAGCCGTAGACGCCCCACGCGAATACCGCTATGAGCAGCACCCAGGATATGTGCCGCTTCTCGGTGAAGAAGCGGGCCGTGTTGTGCGTGTTGGCGATTATGTCGTTGTCGTCTCTGTGCGCCATGTGCGGTCGTTATTGTTTTTGCGGTGCTCTATGAATACTGACTGCGCGCCGTCTCTAAAATCACGGGATTATTCTGACCTCTTCGCCGTCGCGGATTAACTGCGACCCCATCACCACCACCTGCTCGCCCGGGGCGAGCCCCTCGATTACTGCGACGCTGTTCCCGAATACGCTTCCGAGCAGCACGTCTCTCTTCGCGGCGAGGGATTTCCCGTCCCGTTCCCCGATAACGAACACGGCGAATTCGCGCCCGTCGGACGACGAGCGCACGATCGAGCCGAGCGGGAGCAGGATTACAGGCGCGCTCTTCCCCCCCGTGTCGAGAGCGAGGGAGGCTATCATGCCGGGCTTCAGGACGTTATCGGGATTGGGTATGGTGATTTCTATGTTGAACACCCTCGACCTGGAGCCGGCCTCGGGGGAAATCGCGGTCACCCTGCCTTTGAAGAACGTGTCCTTTACGGATTCTGTCGCGACCTTCATCTCCTCCCCGAGCTTCACGTCGCCGAGTATTACGTCGGGTACGGCGAAGAGCACCTTTACGGACGTCACGTCAGCGATCACGAACCCGGTCGAGCCGGGCCTCACGTAGCTCCCGACCTCTATGTCGCGCTCGAGGATGACGCCGTTCGAAGGCGACCTCAGCGTGCAGTAGTCGAGGTTCTGCTGCGCGCCTATGACCTGGGCCTTCCCGCCCTCCACCTGTGCGGTCGAGGTCTGATAGTTCTTCACCGCGAGGTCGTAGTCGTTCACCGTTATGCTCTTGGTGGAGTAGAGGATCGTCGCCCTGTCGTACTCGGCCTTGTCCTTTGCGTATGACGCCTGGGCCTCTCCCAGCTGGGACTTGGCCTCGATCAGCTTCGACAGGTATTCGGTATCGTCTATCGAGGCGAGCGCCTCTCCCTTCACAACCTCGTCCCCTTCCTGTATGTCCCTTTCGCGCCCGTCGGCGCCCGTGACCTGATGTATCTCCCTGACGTAGCCGTCTACCTTGAAGTCGAGGTTCACCTGGCTGTAGGGGTTTACGGTGGCTGTGTACCTGAGGGGGCCGTCCGTTCCGCCGGGCTTTACGGTCTTGACCCGTACTGGAGTCACGGTCTTTTCGTATCCGCCCCCGCACGCGCATAAAGCCGCCGCCGCGATCAGAGCAAAGTATATGTAAGCCCGGTTCATGTTCATTTACTCTTCCCCCATCGCTTTTTCGAGCTCCGCGCGGGAGGTCCAGTACCCAAGCACGGCTTCCTGATAGTCCTTGTCCTTTTCTTCGAGAGACGACTCGGCCTCCAGCACCTCCTGGAGTATCGCTGAGTCCTGCTTGTACTTGTCCATGGTGACGCGGAGACGCTCTTTCGCGGCCGCCTGCTCGAGCTCCGTGACGTCTATCAGCGCGGCCGACTCCTCAAGCTTACGTATCTTTGTGTTGACGTCAATAACGACGTCGGATTCGGACTCTTCCAGCAGGTTCTTCGCCTGTATGACGGCCTTCCTTTTCTCCGCAATCTCCGTCTGTCTCCGCCCCCAGTCGAAAAAATCCCACTTGGCGAACAGCGCCACGGTCGATGTATTCTCGGGCAGCAGGTCTATGTTGAAGTTGGCCGTGTACTGGAGCTGTACGCCGACCTCGGGGATGTACTTGGCCTTTTTCAGATTAACGTCGTTCTCGGCGAATTTGATGTTGAGCCTGGCGGCGTTCACCTCGGGGCGCTGCTCGAGCGCAAGCTCTTCGGCGCGCTTGGGACTCACGGTAATAGGCTCCGCCCCGGACACGGGCGTAACGCTGAACTCCGTCTCGACATCCCGCCCGAGGAGCTTGTTCATTTTCTCCTTCTCGGTCGCCGTCTCGTTTTTGAGCTTGAACTCGTCGTACTCCGCCTTTCCGAGTCTCGCTTTCACGTCGAGGCTTTCGCTCTCAAGAGCCCTGCCTACGGCGACGTACCTGTTGACGAGCTCGTAGAGCTCCTTGAGGAAGACTATTTTTTCCCTCTCCGCCGCAAGCTCGCTCTCCAGTTTCAATATGTTGTAGTACTCTTTTTTGACGTTCTCGGCGACCTCCTGCTGCTTTGACCGGAGCTCCTGGCCGAAGAGGGACTGCTCCACCTGGCGCTGTTTTATGAAAAGGGATATTTCGTAGAGCTGCGTGATGGGCTGCGCCACGGTCGCGTTAAGGAACGTCGTAAAATTGGGCGCGGTCGCGATCTTGGTAGTCTCGGCGGGAATAGGGCCTATGCCGGGGAAGTCGCCGAAAGCCCCCTTCTTGAACGTGAACGCCTCGTCCGTCAGGTGGTAGGATTCAAACGCGCTTACGTTGAATTCCGGGTAGAGCTTCGTGCGGGCGGCCTTGACCGCCTCCTCCGCCTTTTCTACCTGCAGTATGGCGTTATCTATCGACAGGTTGTCCTCAAGCGCGGTCGATAGGGCGTCTTCGAGCGTTAGTATCCCCCCCGGTTTGACGGTTTCCTCGTCTCCGCCCGCCGCCTGGACTGCGTATGGAAAGACCGACAGGGCCAGGAATAGGGACATGATAAAATGATGAATCCGGCAGGGGAGGGGCGCAAGCGCCGCATGCGCCCCGCTCCTCACGTGTTTCCCTCTTCCGGCCGGGCGTCCGGCCCGGAAGCCTGTGCTCATGTCCTTGGATAAACCCATGAAGAGCCTCCTTTGATTATTGATTAATGAATCAGGATTGCCGTCAATCGGGACAAAAGTATTTTAGATCAAATTAATACTAAAATAAAACTGCCGGCAGACAATGTCTGCTCATGCGCGGTCCCCTCCATACTCCTATGCCTGCCCCGTTCGTCCTGAGCCTGTCTAAGGACGTCCCTCCCGAATCACATGGGACATTGGGACACATGATCCGGGTATATACTCCGCGCGTATGTCCCATCTGTCCCATGGTCTATTTTTTAAAGGAATAATTAAATCCTCCCTAACCCTCCTATTTCTAAGGAGGGAATCAAAAATTACTTTCCCCCTTTGGAAAAGGGGAACAATTCCGACAAATCGGAGGAATTGGTCGGAGATGATTAAAAGCAAAGAAATCCCTTGATCGAAGCGACAGGGTATTTGAAACCAGATTAAGGGGGATTTAGATAGGGCAATGGTCGTAATATCGAGATCAACCCAGAAATCGAAAAATTATCCCCGGGCGATTCACAAGGGCTTAAAAACGGGTAAAATGTTTTTAAGGGGCAGGGTTCGGTATTATATACTTACACGGTATGTATTGTGCGGCGCACAACAATTCGAAAGTTCCCACCCGGGCGTAAATATTGTCGAGCACGAATTAATATTCAATAAATACGGCTAGATAGTTCGTTTTTGTTTGATTTGAAGACCGGGTGTATTATAATGATGGTTCCCTTTTATAATATTTTTGCACAGCACAAAGTCAACCAAGGAGAAGGAGCGACATGAGCACCGTTCGTGATATTTCTAAACAGCCGTTCAAGGCAGTATCCGCCCCGAGGAATCTGCAGATAAGGAACAACCTCGAGAGCGAATATGCGGACGTATACACGCCGCAGGTACTCGAAGCCCTAAAGGCGCTTTCGGTATTCAATAAAGACCAGAAGATGCTGATGGAAAAGCGGTACGCGAGGCGCGCGCAGCGCAACCGCAACAGGGAGAGGATAAGGTTCCTCAACCCGGCGGATTTCATTCCCCGCACCAATATAAAGGTGCAGGACGCGCGGGACGGCAAGTTCGTGGGCTCCGAAGTGCCGCACGACCTCCAAAGGCAGTGGGTACAGGGCACGGGCCCGGCCGCCAAGCCGAATACGTCCATAGACAAGAGCATACGCAACGTCGCATACGCGCTGCTGTCGGGCGCTGACGGCTGGATGTTCGACGGCGAGGACGCCCTCGGTCAGATCAACACCATGTCGCTCGACAACCAGAGGAATCTGAAGCTTGCCATCAGGAAAGACCCCATGTTCATGAACGTCGCCGAGCAGGTCTCCCGCGAGATGAACGAATGGGCGAAGGGGTTTCTGGGGCGGGACATAATCATAGACTGGAGAAAACAGCTCGACTTCACGACCAAGATATTCAGGGCCAGGGGGCTCCACCTCGACGACAGGCACATCAGGGACGAGAACGGGCTCATGCTTTCGGCATCCATCGTGGACGTCGTCCTTTACGTCGTAAATAACTATCAGGAGCTCGATAAGTCGGGCTCGTCGGTGGTGCTGTACCTTCCCAAAATACAGACGGCTGAAGAGGCCGCCTTTTGGAACGAGCTCCTTTCGGCGCTCGAGGACCACCTGAGCATCCCGTTAGGCACGATCAAGGTGTACGTCCTCATCGAGCAGCTCGAAGCCACGTTCCAGCTGATGGAGATACGCGCGGCCCTGGGCAGACATTTTGTGGGGTTCAACACCGGCAGGTGGGATTACATAAACAGCGTGTCCGACGCCATGGCGTGGGACCAGTCGTTCATTAACCCGAACATAGAATCGATAACGATGACGTACGGCTATATGAGGAATTACGAGGACCGGGTCAGGAGAGCAGTAAACACGCCCGGAGTCAACCACAACTACGCGCTGTGGCAGGGCGGCATGGAGCCCAACATCCCCGTAGGCTCGGATAAAGGCGTAAAAGAAAGCATGAAGAAAGCGGTCGAAGGGGCCAAGCGTGAGCAGCAGGAGGGGGCGAGCGGGAAGTGGGTCGCGCACTGGAAGATGGTGCATATAATCAGGCCCGTATGGGAAGAAGCGGGGCAGGAAAACCAGATGGGAAGGAAATTCCCGCCGCTCACCTATACCGACGAAGACGCGGACGGGCTCACTCTGCTCGAGCCGGCGCCCCGGACTATAAGGGGGGCAAGGAACCTGATGTCGGTCGCCCTTCAGTACGGGAACGCTTTCGGACAGGGTTTTCAGGCGGCGGCGCTCAAGCCGGCCGATTTCTTCGGCAACGACGACATACTGTACTTGATGGAAGACATGGCTACGGGCGAGATACGCCTGAGCATTCTCTGGGAATGGGTGGACAAGGGCGCGGTACTGACCGAGGACGATAGCGAGACCGGTGTAAAGGCGGGGGACATATACACCTCGGACCTCTTCGAGAGGCTCCTCGCCGAGGAATACGACAAGCTCCTCCAGGCGAAGGACAAGGACGTCCACGACGACTCCAAGCCCACCACTCTGCCGATAGCGAGGGAGATCGTCGAGACGTACGTGCTCGATAACATCAAGACGCCCTGGTACATCGACCTCCTCAACATGAACCTCAACAACCACGACCTCTCGACGGCGAAAATCAGGATAAAGCAGTACATGGACGCGTTCAAAAAGGACGGCACGAGGATCACCGAGAACCTCGACTTCCTCCCCGACTCGAGGCTCGACACCACGCTCGAGGACGAGCTCGACTCCTTCGAAAGGGAGGTGAGGGAGATGAAGGACTGGTTCGCGAGGCCGAGGTTCAAGGGCATAAGGCGTCTTTACTCCGCGCGCCAGGTCGTGCAGCAGGCGGGCACTATCGAAAACGACTACACGGTGGCAAGGAAATATTCCGAGGAATTCTACACCAGGCTCCGGGAGCTCTTCGCCCGGGGCGAGCAGATAACGACGTTCGGGCCCTATTCTCCGGGCCAGATAGTGACGATGAAGCGCATAGGCATAGAAGGGATATATCTCGGCGGATGGGCTACGTCCGCGAAAGGGTCTCTCTCGGAAGACCCGGGCCCGGACCTCGCGAGCTATCCGCTGAGCCAGGTGCCCGATGAGGCTGCAGGGCTCGTCCGCGCGCTCCTCACGGCCGACCGGAACCAGAAGTTCATGAGGTCGCGCATGTCGGAGAAGGAGAGGAAGGCCACTCCCAAGGTCGATTACAGGCCGTTCATAATAGCCGACGCCGACACGGGGCACGGAGGAGACGCCCACGTCAGGAACCTCATAAAGAGGTTCGTCGAAGCGGGCGTGACGGGGTATCACATAGAGGACCAGAAGCCCGGCACGAAGAAATGCGGCCACCAGGGAGGGAAGGCGCTCGTGCCTGTTGACGAGCAGATAAAGAGGTTGAACGCGGCGAGGTTCCAGCTCGACATTATGAAAGTGCCGGGGATCATCGTCGCCCGTACGGACGCCGAGGCCGCAAACCTCCTCGACGGAAGGGGAGACGAGCGCGACCAGCCGTTCATATTGGGAGCGACCGTCACGACCGTACCCGGATACAAGAACTGTTATCTCGCGATTCTTAAGAGGTTTTACGACAAGGGCATCACGGACGTGAACGGCTTTATGCTCTACAATATCTCCGACGCCGAGTACGACGAGGTCTACGAGTGGTTCGACAAGGTGGGCCTCACGCCTATTATCGACAAGAGCATACAGGCGCTCAAGGAAGGGAAGGAGAGGAGCATCACCAAGCCGCTCGAGAACGCGGCCAGCAAGTTCGTCGAGACCTGGGAAGTAGAATCCGGGCTTATGACGTACGACCAGGCGGTCGCCGAGCAGATGGAGTTCGCGATAGAAGAGGGCAGGAACCTCGGGATGACCATAGAGGAGTGGTTCGAATTCGCGAAACACGCCTCCTACCAGCACGCGAGGGACAAGGCGAAGCATATGGGCATAGAGGCGCCCTGGGACTGCGAGCTGTCGAGGACGCCCGAGGGCTACTATCAGGTAAAGGGCGGCATAGAATACGCGATAGCGAAGTCGCTCGCCGTGGCCCCTTACGCCGATTTAATATGGATGGAAACCAAAACGGCAAACTACGAGGAAGCCAGGGAATTCGCGGAAGCCGTACACGCGGAGTTTCCCGACAAGATGCTCGCCTACAACCTGTCGCCGTCCTTTAACTGGGACACGACGGGCATGAGCGAGGAAGAGATGAGGAACTTCCCGAAGGAAATCGGTAAGCTCGGATATGTTTTCGACTTCATCACCTACGGCGGCCACCAGATAGACGGTCTCGCCGCTGAGGAGTTCGCCACGGCTCTCAAGCAGGACGGCATGCTCGCACTCGCGAGGCTCCAGAGGAAGCTGAGGCTGCTCGACTCCCCGTACAGGACCCCCCAGACGCTCGTCGGAGGGCCCCGTCTGGACGGAGCGCTCGCCGCTTCTTCCGGGCGTACGGCGACCACGGTCGCGATGGGCAAGGGCTCGACACAGGTGCAGCACCTGGTCGAAACCGAGGTCCCGCCCAGGCTTCTGGAGGACTGGTTCGAGCTCTGGTCGGAGCACTACGGCATACCGGGACGCCTGAGCGTAAAGCTCCGGCCGCATACCTCGGGCTCGGAGCTCCTCGAGCTTACGGTATCCGATGAGGCCGGGAACAAGGTGGCCGACGCGATTTTCACGACCATACACGACCGCTGGGGGAACAACTTCGTTTCCATCAGGGACCAGAATACCTTCGAAGACAAGTTCCGCAAGAAGAGGCTCATGGCTCTCATCCATATATTCCTGATACACAGGTACAAGGCGGTCTCCGTACACTACGTGAGCCCGACCGACGACAACCAGAAGCAGGCTCAGGGGATGAAAGCAATGGGGATATACGACGAGGTCAACACCGAGATCGGCCACATCATCGTGGCCAGGGTCAACACCGAGAGGGTGAAGGACCTGCTCGCGCCCGACCTCGCGGAGCTGAAGAATTTCATCGCGAAAAAGTCGAAGCCCAAGGGAAAGAGGAAAGAAAAATAACGGGCAGAAAGATCAACGGGTACGGAGGCCCTTTAAGATAGAGGGTCTCCGGGTTTTATTCCGGTTCCGACGGAGGGATTATGCAGTCACACATGGATCTGCTTCCGCCTTTTTTATATGCGGTATTTCTTCTGGCGTTCGTCGTGCTTCTTCTTTTGAAGGCGAGGAACATAGAGGACTGAGCGGGCGGCGGGTGGGCGCCCGCGGGTATACGAGCGGGCGTACGTCCTGTAACCTCCGAACCTGCTAAACTCAAATTCGGACGGTCCCGGGTTTTACAGTATGTCGAGCCGCTTGATGATGATTTGTTCCGAGTATCGTCAGCCCGTCCTCGATTTCCGCCCCTGCTTCTCGCGTGTCTTCAAGCGGTTGTAGGCCCTGTACTCTTCCAGGCATTCCCCGGAGCAGCACCCTTCGTTCGCGTCGCTGCATTCTTGACACAAAATCACGAGCTCGTCGCAGGCCGTGTTCCTGCAGTTCTGGTAGCGGTCTGAGCTCTCTCCGCAGAGGGCGCACCTCGAAATGACCTCGCCCCCGGCCTCGACGTCCGAGACGAGCCTCTCGTCGAAGACGAAACACTTGCCTTCCCAGAGCGTGTCGGGGTATTGCTGACAGAAGCTGATGATACCGTCCTTCAGCTGATACACGTCCTCGAATCCGAGGCTTATCATGTAGGCCGTGGCCTTTTCGCACCTGATCCCGCCCGTGCAGTATGTCACGATCTTCCTGTCCTTCTTATCGCGGAGCCCTTCGAGCGCTTCCGGGAATTCCCTGAACGAATCGATGTCCGCGGTCAGGGCGTTCCTGAACCTGCCGACGTCCGATTCGTATTTGTTCCTGGTGTCGAGGATTATGAACTCCTCGCCGCTCTCGTATAAGGCCAGCAGCTCTTCGGGTGTGATGTACTTCCCCCTCCTGCTCATGTCGAGCTCCCGCTCCATGCGTATTATCTCCTTCTTCACGCGCACAATGAGCTTTTTGAACGGGCGGAATAAGGCGGTCTCTTCCTTGAAGTTAACATCCGAGAACCCGTCTATGCCCGTGAGGTAGCGCTGATACCTTTCGATCTGCTTCCTTGTCCCCGAAAAAGAGCCGTTTATCCCTTCCCGCGCGACGAGTAACTTGCCGAGGAGCCCTTCTTTACTGCAGAATTCCCTCTGCCCGGCGGCAAACCCCTCCGGGTCGGCAATTTCGGCGAATTTGTAGAAGAGTATTATAAGGAAATTATTCATTCTCTCGTTTTCGAGTTTTAATGTTTTCTTTGATGTCTTCTCTCAGGCGGGCGGGAATGTCCATCCGCTCGTGCAGCATGCTGATTATACCCAGTACCCCTCCCGAGAGGAGGCGAAAGAATATGAGGTGTTTCTCATAACGTATGTAGAAAACCTTTTCGAACCCCTTGCGCTCCATCCTCCGCCGCAGCTGCGGATTTTCAGCGGCCTTCGAGACCGCGTCGTGCATGCCGCGTATGTATTCAACTGCCTTCTGCTCGCCCCATTTCTCGAGCGTGTAATCCCATATTTCGTCCTGGCGCCTGTCCGCGGCGGGAAAAAAACGATACCGCATCATAATTTTTGATTGCCGCGGTTTCTGGCGATTACGTCCTCGGCCCCGACCTCGATAAATTCGCTCTCTCCGGCGTTCATTCCTGGCTCGAGCTCCCCATAGAGCCGTTGCCATCTGTGCTCTTCAAGCCGCTCATAATCCTGCCTGATCAGGGCTCGGACATACTCGCTTACCGATTCATACATTCCCTCCGGGCCTGTCTGGTCCTTCACGAATTTGATGAGCTTTCCCGTGATTCTAACGTTGACGCTCTCTGCCATGGTTCACGAACCCCCTGCTTCTTATTACTTCCTTACTACAGAACTACGGATATTATATGATGCGTATCGGAATATATCAAATTCGTGAGAAATATCTTCACAAATCAGGTGTTTATTGGAGATATACGGCGTGAGCGATTGGGGACGAGGAAAGCGGATGAGAGGGAATAGATACCCTTTGCGGGCTTCAGGCGTTGCTGTAAAAACAAAAAGAGGGAACATCCGTTTCCGGAATGTTCCCTCTTTTCTTAAAGGAGGATGGAGGATGACTTTAAGCGCGCTACTTAATATTAGTTATTAATATAAAGCATGCGTCTTAATTTGTCAAGCGAAATATTTCCATTCTTAAATTTCGTCTATTGTCCCGTATTCGCCCGACTGGCGTATGAGCTTTCCGACGAGTCCCGTCCAGCCTGTCTGGTGGCTCGCGCCGATGCCGGCGCCGTTATCGCCGTGGAAATACTCGTAGAAATTAATATAGCAGCTCCAGTAGGGGTCGGTCTGGAATTTCTCTTCGCCCCCGTAAACGGGTCTCCTCCCGGAGGCGTCCTTCTTGAATATTCTGACGAGCCTGTGGGATATTTCCTTCGCCACTTCCCAGAGGGTCATATATTTGCCCGAGCCGGTGGGGCATTCGACCTTGAAGCTGTCCCCGAGGTAGTAGTGGAACTTCTGGAGCGATTCGATGAGGAGGAAATTGACCGGGTACCAGACGGGGCCCCTCCAGTTGGAATTCCCTCCGAAGAGCCCGCTCGTAGATTCCGCGGGCTCGTACGCGACCGTATAGTCATACCCGGCCACGCGGAACTCATAAGGGTGGTCCCTGTGGAATTTCGAGACCGAGCGTATCCCGTAGGGGCTCAGGAACTCGTTCTCGTCGAGCATTTTCTTAAGCACCTGCCTCAGCTTGTCCTGATCGACTATCGACAGGAGCCTCCTCTCGCCCACGCCCCTTTCCACCATGGAGGCCACGTTCTGCCCGAGGTCGGGCCTGTTCTCTATGAACCATTCCATCCTCTGACTGAACCCCCTGAGCTTCTCGAGCACGTCGGGCTCGATAGTCTCTATGGCGTAGAGCGGAATGAGCCCCACCATGGAGCGCACCTTGAGCGGCAGGTGATTTCCGTTAGGCAGGTGGAGCACGTCGTAGTAGAACTGGTCTTCCTCGTCCCAGAGGCCGTCGTGGCCCCTTTCGGGCAAGTTTATTGCCCTCGCGATGTAGAGGAAGTGCTCGAAGAACTTGCTCGCTATGTCCTCGTAGCTCGTATTGTGCTTCGCCAGCTCTATGGCTATCGCGAGCATGTTGAGGCAGTACATCCCCATCCAGCTCGTGCCGTCCGCCTGCTCGAGTATCACGCCCGACGGGAGCTTCGCGTTCCTGTCGAATACGCCTATGTTGTCGAGCCCCAGAAACCCTCCCTCGAATACGTTTTTTCCTTCGGCGTCCTTCCTGTTGACCCACCAGGTGAAATTGAGGAGGAGTTTTTGGAAGACCCTTTCCAGGAAATGGATGTCCTTCCTGCCGTACATCTTGTGCTCTATGTTGTAGACCCTCCAGGCGGCCCAGGCGTGTACGGGCGGGTTCACGTCGCCGAACGCCCATTCGTATGCCGGCATCTGGCCGTTCGGGTGCATGTACCATTCCCTCGTGAGCAGCATCAGCTGGCGCTTCGCGAAGTCGGGGTCGATGAGGGAGTAATTTACGGTGTGAAAGGCGAGGTCCCACGCCGCGAACCATGGGTATTCCCACTTGTCCGGCATTGAGAGTATGTCCTCGTTATAAACGTGAATCCAGTTGTGGTTCCGCCCCTGTTTCCTCGATTCGGGGGGAGGGGGGCAGAGGGGGTCGCCGTTGAGCCATTCCTCGACGATGTAATAGAAAAACTGCTTCGTCCACAGCATTCCCGCGAAGGCCTGGCGCTGTATGTTCGAGAGGTCCTCGGGGAGCGTGTACGGGCACATCCTTTTATAAAACTCGTCCGCCTCTTTTTTTCGTTTCGCGAAGACTGCGTCGTATAGCTTGCCGAACGGGTCTATGAGATTAATCGTGTCCGAGAGCCTGAGCTTGACCGTTACGGATTTTCCGGCGGGTATCGTGAGCGTGTAATGGGCCGACACCTTCGTCCCCGCGCCCTTGCTGTTGACGGCGCTCTCCCTGCCCCCGACTATGTAGTCGTTGATGCCGTCCTTGACGTAAGTCGTCTCGTTCGGGGAGCCGAAGACCCTCTCGAAATTTGTTTCGTTATCCGTAAAGAGAAGCCCGCCGGGGTTGTCGCAGTAGAGCCACCTCTTGCCGAGCTCCGGGTGCGAGGCTTCGATGACTTTTAACTTCTCCTCCGACTCAGCGTACCGGAGAGAGGGTTTTTCCCCTCCCTTCCACGACCACGTGTTCCTGAACCAGAGCGTGGGGAGCAGGTGGAGCGCCGCCTCGGCGGGCCCCCTGTTCGCGACCGTGATGAGGACGAGTATGTCCTCGGGCGATTTCTTCGCGTACTCGACGAATACGTCGAAATATCGGTCTTCGTCGAAGACGCCCGTGTCGATGAGCTCGTACTCGGGCTCGTGGCGGCCCCTATTTTTATTGACCTCGACCAGGTCGTCATACGGATAGGCCTTCTGCGGGTACTTGTAAAGGCACTTCATGTAGGCGTGGGACGGCGTGTTGTCCAGATAGTAGTAGTATTCCTTTACGTCCTCGCCGTGATTGCCCTCGGTGCCTGTAAGACCGAAGAGCCTTTCCTTCAGTATAGGGTCATGACCGTTCCAGAGCGCGACCGCGAAACAGAGCTTCTGATGGTTGTCGGATATGCCCGCGATGCCGTCCTCTCCCCACCTGTAGGCGCGCGAGCGGGCGTGGTCGTGGGGCAGGTATTCCCACGCGGTGCCTCCGGGGCTGTAGTCCTCCCTGACGGTCCCCCACTGCCTCTCGCTCAGGTACGGCCCCCATTTTTTCCAGTATGTTTTTTTCTCCCTGTCCCCTCTAAGTCTCTTCTCTTCCTCTGTGAGCTTTATTCCTGTATTCATGTTGTTCGGGGGGGCTCCCCGCGCGCAGCGGGGGCGAGCGGTCGTTAAAGCCCTTATATCCTCCTCTCTTATTTCGGCCTGCCGCCGGGCGGGCGGACGAAGACCGATTCCATATGACGCTGCTATATTGTACAGCGGAGAGAGTCAGGGATGAATAGCCGATTATTTATCACTGTCCGGCGGCCGGACTTTGCAGCGTACAAGGGCGCGCTTAATAAAAGCGGATAAAATGAAGCGGCACAGGCTATATCAGCATATGCCGCTATCTGTGATTCTTGTTAATATTTCAATATGAGCGGGAATTCGAGATGCGGAGCGGGGGCGGATCAGTAACGTTTGGGAGTTCAGGTAAGGGTTCCCAGACATGGATATGGACGTATCCGGGAACAACGCCTGACATTCAGCGGGAGAAGCTGTATTTACTTTTTCTTCTTCTTGCCGAAGACTATTACCTCTGCTTCGAGCCAGTGCTCGACGTCTCTTCCGTGGATGCGTCCGCTCTTTTCAAAAAGCTCGTATGCGACTCTCGCGATTTTGTCCTGAACGGATCCCTTGGCAGATGAAGTTTTTTTGCTCGAGGTCTTGGGGGTAGCCGCCTTTTTGCCCGCAGTCTTTTTGGGGGCTGCTTCTTTTTTAGTCGCCATCTTGCGCTCTCCTTTACCGATAATATCTAAACAAAAATATATTATTTTAGTAGAAGGATATATCAATATCCGTTCCGTGTCATCCCTGAATTTCCGGATTAACATGAAATTAATATTAAGAGTGCGGAGTTGACGGCGGTCATGTTCTGTTATCAAATCTGCAAATTGGGATTAACGGTACCCGCCATTCCCTGACGCCCCGATCGGAGTCCGCATAATATGTAACCGGGGCGGGTGAAGGGGGTTCGGTCCCGTCCGGGTCGAAGTATCGACCGGGGTCGAGATTATCCCCGCTAATCTTTATTCTTAATCATATCTGACCTTCTCTATTTACAATTCAGGCGATGTGCATTAATAATTCAAACGGAAGGGCTATGGGTCGAATTTACCGGAAGCGGCAGGTATCCCGCAGGGATGTGTGGTTGTAACTATCTGCAATGCCAGTTAATTTCAGGGTGCTTCATTCTAAATGCCTCATGCGGCCGTGCATGAACCGCCAGGTTATTCGTCAGGAGTCCGAGGGCAGAAATGAAGGACGAGAGTAAGACGAAGAAACAGCTGATCAGCGAGATTGAAGAACTCCGTCTCGGAATTTCCCGCCATGAGGAAAGGGAAAAGGCCCTTTCACGCCGGATGGAGGAGCTCTCGGTATGTTTCCGGAGCATCGGCGACGGCGTGATAATCGCGGGCGAAGACGGCAGGACCATTCTGATCAACTATAAAGCGGAGGAGTTGACGGGCTGGACATATGAGGAGGCTATAGGGAGGCCCGTCGAGGATGTGCTCCGTCTCTTCAACGATAAACGACGGGAGAGTCCGCTCGAGCCCGCGAGCGCTGTCCTTGAAACGGGAGAGACGCTCGGTTTGCAGAGGGACACGGTCCTCGTCGCCCGGGACGGGGCGACACGGTACGTCTCCGCGAGCATCGCCCCCGTACAGTACGAGGAGACGGACTTCAGGGGAGTGGTCGTCGTGTTCCGCGACATTACCAGGCTCAGGGAAACGGAAGAGGGGCTCATAGAGAGTGAAAACAAATACCGGACCATAGTGGAGAACAGCTACGATCTTATTTACGAGGTGGATACCGGGGGAAGGATACTGTACGTGAATCCGTCCTGCTTCGAGCTTACGGGTTATATGGAGTCGGAGCTTATGGGCAAAAGGGCCTTCGATTTCATGCACCCCGACGACCTGCCCATGGTCATGACAGTCTTCATGCGCGCGGTGATGAACCGCACCTCGGAGAGGGTTACGTTCAGGGCCCTTCACAAATCCGGCGAGTACCAGTGGCTCGAATGCATAGGGAACCCCTTTACGACGGCTTCGGGAGAGATACGGGGCGTTATTATCACGAGGGACATTACGGAGCGTAAAAGGACGGAGGAGGAGCTCCTGGCCCTGAATACGCTGATGAAGGCCGTGCACAGGTTCCTCGACCTGAACGAGGTTTATAACGTCGCGCTGGACACGATAATGGATATGGAAAACGTGGACATGGCCTTGATCTACCTTGTGGATAAGGAAAAGAATGAGGCGGTGGCCCAGGCGAGCAGGAACTTCCCCGAATTTTATATGCATCGGGCGGGAAGAGTCCCGAGTCCCAAGGGGCTTACCTGGAAGGTCATCGACAGCGGGGCGGTGGTAAACATCGAAGACGCGCAGAAAGACAAGGATATCGGCGAGGCCGGCAGGGAGCTCGGACACCACAGCCTGCTCGGGATACCGATATTTCAGGGGAACGAAGTTATCGGAGTTATCTGGTTCCTGAGCTATAAGGAGCGTAAGTTCAGCGAAAGCGAAGTGCGCCTGCTTTCGGCTATGGGGGATCAGATAGCGATCGCCGTAGCGAAAGCGAAGATGCTGGAGGAGATCGAGTCAGCCCAGGAGAAGCTCGTCCAGTCGGAGAAGCTCGCTTCTCTCGGGCAGCTGATATCGAGCATTGCGCATGAGATAAACAACCCCCTCACGCCGATAATCGGTTATTCACAGAGGCTCCTCATGCGGCCCGGGCTCGATGACAAGGAGAAGAAGCCCCTCGAGATTATCAACTCTTCCGGGCTTCGGGTCGCGAAGATTATCGAGAAGCTGTTGTCGTTCTCCCGGAAATACAGGCCTCTCAGGACCTATGAGGACATCAACGCGATCATCGAGCAGTCGCTCGAATTCAGGGAGTACCAGCTCAGGCTCGAGAACATAGAGGTCGTGCTGGACCTGGACAGGGGGATCCCTAAAACGATGGTCGATTCAAACCGGATACAACAGGTATTTACGAACATCATACTCAATGCCGAGCAGGCGATCAGCGCACTGAGCGACCGGGGGCGTCTGACGGTGACCACGAGAGTGATCAAAAACGGGGTAATCGAAATCGCTTTCAGAGACGACGGCCCGGGGATTCCGCAGGATATCGTCGGAAAAATATTCGATCCGTTCTTCACCACGAAGGAACCCGGGAAAGGGACGGGACTCGGCCTTGCGGTTGCCTACGGCATCGTAAACGAGCACGGAGGCGAGATACGCGCGGAAAACCGGGACGGAGAGGGGACGGGGGCCGCCATTATTGTGGAGCTGCCGGTAATTTCGCGGATTACGACTCCGGGCCTCCGCAGCGAGAAAGACGAATCGCCGAGCGTGGGGAAGATAAACCGGAAGAGGATTATTATCGTGGAGGACGAAGAGCTGGTAGTCGATCTGATTAAAGGGGTGCTCGAGGATGAGAACCTCACTATGGACGTTGCATGTGACGGAGAGGAAGCCCTCAAAAAAATCCTCTCCAACGCCTACGACCTTATCATATGCGACATAAAAATGCCGAAAATGAGCGGGATCTCTTTTTACAACGAGGTAAAAGCGGCCAACCCCGGTCTCGCCGGGAAAGTGATTTTTATTACCGGCGACCCGAGCAGCGAAACCATGGAGTTCCTCACCAATACGGGAAACGAGTATATTACAAAGCCGTTCAGGGTGGAATTATTCAGATCGCGCGTGCACGAATTTCTGAATCCGGCATTGATGAAAAATGCGTAGCCCCTCGTTCCCATTGATTCGAGGATGCTCATTATCTCGAGCGCGTCATAATTACAGGGTTTCGTCATAAGTGCTGCGGTTATTCCATGCGTAGTCCGTCAAGTCCGTCAATTCCGGGTCGCTTCGTGTTTAACCCGATACAATTTACCGTAAAGTGTGCACATAATTGATCGCTGCCGGAAGGCGTCGATCGTTTTTTCCGTCCTTAATGAGTTTGGATGCGGATACGGATATCATATCCTTAATGTATCGACGTTTGTTTTGTACGGTTAACAATAACCCGCAAATTCATCTTGCTGTATTTGGAAAATGGAAGCGGTTTTGATGCGTGCGGGGTCCATATAAAGGCGGCTACGGTTGAAAGACGGAACTAAAACAAAAAAACAGCTCAATGACGACCCTCGGGATCTGACGAAGGCTAATCTCGAGGAAGCGCCTTCCCTCGTCCACGCGACACTGGAGGCGACAGCGGACGGTATTATCGCCAGAGGAAGGTCGGGAAATATAACCTACATTAACAGGAAGCTGATAGACATGTGGGGGATACCCGAGTCCGAGCTGGAGGGCGGGGATTTCAACCGCGTGTTCGCTTTCGTCCTTTCGGTCGTGAAAGACCCGGATGCGGTACTCAAGAAACTGAGGCAAATGGAAGAGAACCCCGGGCAACCCGGCAGCGACGTTATCGAGCTCAAGGACGGGAGGGTCTTCGAGCAACACTGTAACCCCCGGTTATCCGAAGGCGAAGTTGTCGGAATAGTGTGCAGCTTCCGTGACGTCACGGAGAGCAGGCGCATGGTCGATGAGCTCAACAGGAGCATCGCGCGGCTGTCGAAGAAGAGCAGCCACGAGACGATAATCAACGAAATTAACAGGAGCATATCGGAGTACGCCCGCGTGGGTGACATACTCGAAGTCACGGTTGAGATGATAAACAAGAACATCAAGGGCTGCGACTTCGTTTCGATTTATTTCGTTGAGGGTAACGACGCCGTCATGATGGCCGAGAGGGGTTATCCCGGATGGTTCATCGAGCGCGCCGGGAGGATCCCGTACCCGAAGGGCTTTACGTGGAAGGCGATTCTCGACGGAAATCCCATATTGTACTGTGAGGACGCGGACCTGGATTCCGTCCTCGGACCCGCCGGGAGGAAATTGGGAACGAAGAGCATCGTCTCGATGCCGATCCGCACCGACGGCAGCGTAACCGGCGTGATAAAGATAGATTCTCTCAAGAAAGACGCGTTTGACGACGAAGAGTTAAAAATGCTGGGGATCGTTTCGCAAATGGTGGTGAGAGCGATACAAAAGGCTCAGGTGGCAGAGGCGCTCAGGCGTTCGGAAGAGCGGTACCGCATCCTCTTCGACCAGTCGCCCGTAGGAGTTTTTATATTTGATAAGGAACTGAGGATAACACAATGTAATGAACGCCTGAGCGACATACTGCAATCGTCACTTGAAAAGATTATCGGCCTCGATATGAATACGTTAAAGGACAAGAGTTTTTTAAATGCGATGAAAACCGCTACTGAAGGAACGCCTTCCTATCACGAAGGTGTTTATGAAGCTACGACATCTCCAGTCAAGCTGTGGCTGTCTCTTCACTACTCTCCCCTGCTCGATGCCGGAGGGACGGTTATCGGCGGTATGGGAGTCGTTGAGGACATCACGGACCGTAAGCAGGCCGAAGAAGCCCTCAGGGAGAACGAGCGGATGTTGTCGACGCTCCTCGGCAACCTCCCGGGATGCTCTTACCGCTGCAAATACGACAAATACTGGACGCTTGATTTCATCAGCGAAGGGGTATCCGCGCTAACAGGCTACGCCCCTGAAGAATTTGTTGTTACGAGGGAGGTCAAGTACTCCAATCTAATACACCCTGACGACCGGGGACGCGTGTGGGAGGATGCCCTGACCGCACTCGGAAAGCGCCAGCAGTTCGACCTGGTTTACAGGATTATTACTAAAGCGAGAGAGGAGAAATGGGTCTGGGACAAGGGCAGAGGCATTTATCCGGAAGACGGTGGGCCTCCTTACATCGAGGGCTTCGTTACGGACATAACCGAAAGGAAAAGACTCGAGGAGCAGCTCCGCAGGGTGCAGAAAATGGAGGCGATAGGGAACCTGGCAGGCGGGGTCGCACACGACTTCAACAACCTGCTGACGGTCATAGCGTCTTATAGCGACCTCGTACTGGAGCAGGAGAGCATCGACGACGGGCTCCGGGCGAACATCATGGAGATACAAAAGGCAGGCGAACGCGCCGCTGCGCTGACCAATCGGCTCCTGGCCCTCGGACGCAGACAGGTCTTCCAATTAACGGTTCTGAACCTGAACCATGTAATTTCCGACCTGGGGAAGATGTTCGGGAGACTGCTTCCGGCGAATATAGAGTTCATAACCGACCTGCGTCCGGAGCTCTGGCATGTAAAAGCCGACAGGGGACAGCTCGAGCAGGCTATCATGAACCTCCTTATTAATGCCAGAGACGCGATGCCGGAGGGGGGCAGGCTTACTCTAAGCACGACGAACGTCTATCTGGACGAGAATAACACGGATCGGCGCGATGAGGTTAAACCGGGCGAGTATGCCGTTATAAGCGCCAGCGACACCGGGCGCGGGATGGATGAGCCGACCATATCCCGCATCTTCGAGCCCTTCTTCACGACCAAGGACATAGGCCAGGGCACGGGGCTGGGGCTGGCTACCACTTTCGGGATCGTGAGTCAGAGCAAGGGACATATTACGGTCATGAGCGAGGTCGGCAAGGGCTCGACGTTCAGGATATACCTGCCGCGAGCGGATTCGGGCGCCGAACCCGCCGGGAAAGAAGAGCCTGCAGCGGAGAAACCGCTGGGAGGCAGCGAGACCGTGCTCCTTGTCGAAGATGAAGGCACGGTCCGGAATATTCTCAGCATGGTGCTGAAGGACAGCGGTTATAAGGCAATGGAATCGCGGGACTGTATCGAAGCGCTTCAAATCTGCGACAAGTACGCCGATCCGATTCATCTGCTGGTAACCGACGTGGTAATGCCCGGCATGAACGGTCCGGAGCTTGTGAAAGAACTCCTGGATATCCATCCTGAGATGAAGGTGCTGTATATATCCGGTTACACGAGGGAGTCCATTTTTCAATCCGGAGAACAGGAGCGGGGTTTCGGATACCTCGGGAAGCCTTTCACGCCCCGGACCTTTCTTCGAAAGGTTCGGGAATTGCTTGATGCGTCTTAGAATAAAACCTTAATAACCTAAACTATCGGTTCCCCAACCCCGGGATCAAGACTTCGGCCAGGGAATTGATGTTGAGCGATCCCCACCCGCTTGCCATATCGTAACGCGGTCCCGCAGTGCAGCAGCCGACGTCGAAGAGGTCGTTATTCCCTATGACCACGTCCTGAAAAACCCCGTCGTAGGCGTCGCTGTTCGCGAGCTTGTAGATTAGCTCGTAAGTGAGGTCGAGGGTTACGTCGTTTTCCTTCGCGGCCTGGAGCACGAGGGCCATGGACGCGGCGAAAAACGGCGTCGCGGCGCTCGTGCCCCCGTTATCGAACCAGCCTTTCAGCGAGTCGTTTATGACGTAGCCCGGAAAAGGATCGGCGAAGAATGCCACGTCGGGCGTCGTCCTCCTGAAGCCCTTTATTTTCGTTCCCTTCTGCCAGAGAGGTCTCGAGAGGAACATGCTTTTGCCGCCGCCGCCGGCTCCAAACTTTTTGTTGTAGGGAGCGGGGAAATCCTGGTCGTTCCATACGCCCTCTCCCTTGATCGTGTTGTCCTCATTGAGCGCAAGGTTAGTCCCGCCGACGCCTGTGACGTATTGCGACGACGCGGGATACTCGGCGGACTTGGTCTTGGTCTTTTTATCGTGGTGGAAACATGTGGACGAGCCGCTGTCTCCCGCGGAGATAAACACGTGCACCCCTGAAGCTGCCGCGTTCATGAATACGAATTCCAGCGTACTAATTGCCGCAAACCCCCATTTGACCTCGCAGTTTCCGAGACTCCCCGACATTATCTGCACGGGAACCCCCGCCGTGTGCTTGGTGTTGAGCGGCGCGGAGAAGAGCGTGATCCAGTCGGCCAGGGAATTGAGTTTCTCTTGAAAAACGTAAAGCCCCGAGAGCTTGGGGGCGATCATTAGAGCTGTTTCAATATCGAGAAACGGTTCTCCGTCGGGTTTGAGCTCGTCGCTTCCCAGCTGGACGACCGTCGGAACGACGGGATTGGAAATTCCGAAACAGGATGTGAACTTATCGATATTCGATTGCTCGAAACTGGTTCCCTCGACGAGGGCCATTGTGATGCCCTGCCCTTCGAAACCGAGCTCGTGAAGGTCATCGATCCCGTAAGCCGTTCGAAACTGGTTCGGGGTGAAGCCTTTTTGCTTGAGGGCGTCGGCGCACCCCTCGCGGGTCCCCGTGACTGTCGGGGAGCCCGGCGTGTCGATTGCAACGGATGGGCCGAGAGCGGTCTCGGAATCTGTCGGATGGGGAGATTTCCCAGAGAGAAGGCTCGGTGCTTAAACCCAGAACCTCCGTCACAAGTCCGTTAAGCGCCGCGGGGAGCGAAGGCGCTATCGAGGGCGCAATAAAAGTGCCTTCGTCTATCTTGTAATAAAAAAGCTCCGTGTCGAAAAGCTGATCCAGCTGCGCAGCCGTCGCCCGGCCGTGAAGAAATCCCTTTGTGGCATCGGCGGTCAAGGAAATGCCAAGCCCGTCCAGGTATTCCTGCACTGTCTTTATTGCCGAATCGTCGGCCCCGAACTCCTCGGCGATCTCCGGAACGCTCCTGAAATCGTGATAATGAGGGGAGCCCGGATCGTGGAGCTCATCGACTCTCTCGGCGAGACTATCCTGAGAGCGCGCGAGCCCGAGTACGATGTCCAGGACTACGTCGCTCTCGACAGGGCCCTCGGCGACTGCATCCGGATCGGGCACATTGTCTCCGAAAACGTTCGCCGAGTTTCCGGGACCTGAGGAGTCGCAGGAAAGTGCAAACAGAAGTATCAACAGAATGGGTAGAACGGATTTCATCATCCCCGAATTATAATGATATTTTTTGATTATGACAGACTAATTTTTTAAGAAATTGAAAATATCGGTGCATCCTGCCGGCCGCGTCCCCCATCTTATATAATGTGCATTAACGATTCCGGGATAATGAACAATTGGAGGACATTGTCAATTGGCAACCCTGACTCAGCACTTCGAAAAAAGGTTGCGGCTGGAAGCCGCTCCTAGGCTACCTGGGAAATAGGAAGAGTTTCATAGGAAACCTCTATGAGCATACATTGTGTGTGCGTCCCCGAGAAACAATTGCGAACAAGTAACGGTTTCGAGCAAGTGAGAAACCGGTCGCCCTATGCTAATTGCAACAATGCCAATGTTCTCGGGATGATCTACTGAAACCAAACTAAATTGGACGCCTTTGAAAGAATGCAACATGGTCACTGTACTTTGGTAAATTGCTGCGTCCCCGAGAAACAATTGCGAACAAGTGAGCAATTGGACGCCTTAGGTTGATTGCAACAATGTTACTATTCTTCGGACTGAGTTATGCGTCCCCGAGAGAACGATTTCGACGAATAGGAGGAATCGGACGCCATAGGTTAATTGCAACAATGTTACTATTCTCCGGACTGTTATGCGTCCCCGATTTCGACGAATAGATCCAGCTGTTCTATTCCGACTGAGTTATGCGTCCCCGAGAACGATTTCGACGAATGGAGGAATCGGACGCCATAGGTTAATTGCAACAATGTTCTATTCTCCGGACTGAGTTATGCGTCCCGGACGTTTCGACTAGTCGACTTTGCCATGTTAACCGGACTGAATGGTACAGAGATAGGAAATCGGACGCCATGTTATTCACTTCTTTCTCCGGACTGAGTTATGCGTCCCCGAGAGAACGATTTCGACGAATAGGAGGAATCGGACGCCATAGGTTAATTGCAACAATGTTACTGATTCTCCGGACTGAGTTATTGCGTCCCCGAGAGAACGGTTTCTGAGCGATGCGCAAGAACCGGACGCCTTTGGAAGAATGCAATAGAGCCACTATGCTTAGGGAAAGTTTTGCGTCCCCGAGAGAACGATTTCGACGAATAGGAGGAATCGGACGCCATAGGTTAATTGCAACAATGTCTATTCTCCGACTGATATGCGTCCAGCTTCCGGCGCAAGAACCGATTGAAGATCTGTATGGTTGCGTCCCCGAGAGGATTCGAACCTCCGGCCTCAGGATTAGGAATCCTGCGCTCTATCCTTCTGAGCTACGGGGACGTGAATGTTTCAGGGTTAACGTAAACGCTTATATCTATAACAGACTTTGTACCGTCCATCAATAGTTTTATTCGTAAAAAAACATAAAGACTTGGATTTTTTATATTTTCTTGACATATTATATCAGAATACCTTTTAAGTGTTCACCTGTCGGGAGCGCGCGATTGTGACATCCGGATTATCTAACTCTATAGTGGGTGCCATACAATGTTTATAAGAGAATTGAAGGATATGGACCTGTTCTCGGAAATTACCGACGAAGAGTTGGACGAGGACGTAAAGGGCGTAATTGTGGAATTGAAAAAAGGCGAACATCTTTTTTGCGAGGGGGATCACGCCAGGCGTTTTTATATCTTTCTCGAGGGCACACTCGAAATTTACAGGATAATCAAGGGAGAAAAGCTCCAGATCGGCCGGTTCACAAAAGGGATGTCCGGCGGCGAGGTGCCTCTGCTCTCGGGAATGACGCATATGGCAAACGGGATAGCTGTTACGGATATGAGAATATTCAGCGTGGACGAGAATGATTTCTGGTACATGCTGGGTAACTGCTCGACGGTGAGAGGAAAAATATTGTCCAATATGTCGAGCAGGATGTTTGAATTAACGCACCTCTCGTTTCAAAGGGAAAAGCTGGCCTCGCTCGGAACGATGGCGGCCGGCCTCGCCCATGAATTGAATAACCCGGCATCGGCCTCAAAGAGGACGGCGGAGAATCTGGCGAATACTGTATACGAATTCGACATCTTCTCCTCCGAGATACTGAAATACTACATGTTCAAAGACGAAGTCGATAAGAGCGGTTATCCGTTTCAGCCGATTGAAGATGTCATAGACGTGGACGGTGTGGAGCTCGACGCGGTAGAGCGAAACGAGCTTGAAGATGAATTGACAGGCTGGATGGAAGAGCAGGGCGTCGGAGAGCCGTGGGAGCTTGCATCGGCACTTGTCTCCGTCGGATTTACCAAGAAAATACTCAGTGATTTTTCAGAGAAATTAAAACCGGACCAGGTCACGAATTTTTTGAATTGGCTCCCGAGGGACGTTGAAATGAGGAAGCTCGTGAGGGAGCTCGTCGAAAGCACGTCCAGGATTTCGGAGCTCGTATCGGCAATGAAATCTTACGCTTATATGGACAAAGCGCATGAGAAAAGAAAGATCGATCTGCATGAAGGCATAGAAAATACTATAATCATCCTGAACCACAAACTTAAAAAAAAGAACGTAACCCTGAAAAAAGAATTCGACTACAAAATTCCCGCGATATCCGCATACGGCGGCGAGCTCAATCAGGTATGGACTAATATGATCGACAACGCGATCGACGCAGTTCCCGAGAAGGGGATGATCACGATAAGGACGGGAATGAACGGCAACGGGTCCGATACGGTGAACGTGGAAATTATCGATAACGGCAACGGGATCCCGCAGGAAATACAGGATAAAATATTTGATCCTTTTTTTACTACCAAGGCGCCCGGCGAGGGTTCGGGGCTGGGGCTCGAGATAACATATCGTATTATCGTAAATCAGCATAAGGGGACTATTGGCTTTGAATCCAGGCCGGGTTTTACGAAATTTTCCATTTGCCTGCCCGTGGATTTATAAGCCCGCGCCCGAAAGACGGCTATGAGGAAGCACGGAAAATGAAGAAACCCATGATATTCGCAATCGATGACGACAACGCCGTTATCAGGGCTATCGAGAGGGACCTTAGAAAGTATTATGGAAAAGAGTATAGGGTCATAACCGCTCAATCCGGTGAAGAGAGCCTCGAAAGCCTGACTAAGCTCAAGCTTAAAAACGAGGTGGTCGCGCTTTTCGTCTCCGACCAGAGGATGCCCGGAATCTCGGGGGTAGATTTCCTGGTCCGGGCGAAAGACATTTACCCGGAGGCGAAAAGGGTGCTGCTTACGGCCTATTCCGACACCGACTCCGCGATAAAGGCGATAAACGAAGTTCAGCTCGACTACTATCTGATGAAGCCCTGGGACCCCCCTCAGGAGAAGCTCTACCCGGTTTTGGACGACCTCCTGGATGAATGGCATGCGTCTTACAAGCCTGACTTTGACGGGATAAGATTAGTCGGTTATCAATGGTCGCCCCAGTCGCACGCGATAAAGGAGTATCTGGCGGGCAACCTGATCCCGTATCTCTGGCTTGACGTAGAGCTGCACGATAAAGCCAGGGAGCTGATCGGTGTTTCAGGGATCGAAAATAAAGACTTACCCGCGGCTTTTTTCGAAGACGGCTCGTATCTGACGAATCCCGATTTCACGTCCCTCGCGCGAAAGTTGGGTCTGAAATCGGAGGCTTCCCAGGAAATCTACGACGTCGTAATAATCGGAGCAGGGCCCGCGGGGCTCGCGGCGGCGGTGTACGGGGCGTCCGAGGGCCTGAAGACGCTCCTCGTCGAGAAGAGAGCCCCGGGCGGACAGGCGGGTACGAGCTCGATGATAGAAAATTATCTCGGGTTTCCGAGCGGCCTCAGCGGAGCCGAGCTCACGCGGCGTGCTATTACGCAGGCTACAAGACTGGGAGCCGAATTTCTTACGCCCCAGGAAGTCGTCGATATACAGCTTAAAGACATGTATAAGATCCTTAAGCTCTCGGACGGAAAGGACGTAAACGCGCTCAGTCTGATAATCGCGTCCGGCGTCGATTACAGACGATTGGATGCCGAGCGCGTAAATGACTTTACCGGGTCAGGCATTTATTACGGGTCCTCCAGGACGGAAGCCCATGCCTGCAAGGGTAGAGACGTATATATAGCAGGCGGCGGGAATTCGGCGGGTCAGTCTGCAATGTACTTATCGAAATTCGCAAAGAGGGTGTCCATTATCATTAGAGGCGACTCTCTCGGCTCTTCGATGTCCCAATATCTAGTAGAGCAGATATCGCGTACAGAAAATATTTTTGTACTGGGCAAAACACGGGTAGCGGAAGTAATGGGGGACGGACGACTTGAAGGCATGGTGATCGAGGATCTGGATACCGGCGAGAGAAGAACGGTAGAGACTCAGTCATTGTTCATATTCATAGGTATGCGCCCTTTCACGGACTGGATAAAGCTCGACCTTATAAAGAATGAAAAAGGGTATATAGAGACAGGCAGGGACCTTCTTAGTTACGAGAATTTTAAGTCGATCTGGAAGCTTGAGCGCACTCCTTATCTCTTGGAGTCGAGCATCCCCGGTATATTCGCGGCCGGAGACGTAAGGTCGGGCGCTATGAACCGCGTCGCTTCTGCGGTCGGTGAAGGGTCCATGGCTATAAAATTCATACACGAGTACATGAACAGATCATGATCCATCTCGTATTGACCGGAGAATCATATGTCGTCGGATAATGCTCTTTGTGAGCACTTCAGCGGGTGGCAGCCCGTCCCTCCCAAAACACACGTATGCGAGAAATGCGTCGAGATGGGGGATACGTGGTTCCATCTGAGGGCCTGCCAGACTTGCGGAGGTGTTCATTGCTGCGATTCATCGAAGAATAAGCACGCCTCGAAGCACTACCGGGAGACGGGCCATCCGATTGTCATTTCGGCCGAGCGCGGTGAAAGATGGGCGTGGTGTTATGCCGATGAAGTATACGTCGAGTACTGACGGACGGACTTGAAATGGCCTATGACGCCGTTATCATCGGGGCGGGGCACAACGGGATAGTCGCCGGCTCGGGAAGATGCTGGCAGGGAAATGAAAATCGCCGTCCGTCATTTATCCGCTCGATTTAATCTTCTTTTTCGACTACTAGCCTCTCGCTGATCCGAGGAGACGCTTCGTATGAGCGGCAATTACGAGTTCCTCGTTCGTCGGTATGACCCACGCGGAAACCCTGCTGTTCGCTTTGCTTATCCGCGGCCCCCCGGCGTCGTTCGCGTCTTTATCGAGCTCTATTCCGAGCCATCCCGCGTTGAGGCACACTTTTTCTCTGATAAATGCGGCGTTCTCTCCTATCCCTCCTGTGAACACTATTCCGTCTATGCCTCCCGATGCGGCGGCGAGCGAGCCTAGCTCCCGGCCTATCCTGTATATGAACAGATCGACAGCCTCCTTCGCTAGGGGGTCGGGGCTTGCGAGGAGTGTGCGCATGTCGCTCGATACGCCCGATACGCCGAGGAGGCCCGACCGGTTATAGATCAGGTCTTCCACGGCCCGCGCGTCCATCCCGTAATGGTCCATCATGTAAATCAGGATGCCGGGGTCTATCGTCCCGGAGCGGGTTCCCATGGGGAGACCGCACACGGCCGTGAACCCCATCGTAGTGGCGACGCTCCGTCCGTCCTTCACGGCGCACATGCTCGCGCCGTTGCCTAGGTGGGCGATTACGGCGCGGCCCGAGGCGAGCTTCCTGTCGTACGCCGGCAGGACGGATGTGATGTATTCGTACGAGAGGCCGTGGAACCCGTAACGCACGACACCTTCTTCGGTGTATGTTCTCGGTATGGCGTAGATACGCTCCAAGCGCGGTTGAGTGCGGTGGAAGGAGGTGTCGAAGCAAGCGACCTGAGGCAGGCCCGGCACTTTTTTCCTCACGGCTCTGATAGCCGCGATGTTGTGCGGCTGATGGAGGGGGGCTAAGGGAACGAGCTTTTCGAGGGCCTCGATTACGCTATCGTCTATGAGCGCGGGCTCCGTAAACACCGTCCCGCCGTGGACGACCCTGTGCCCTGCGCTTGCTATAGCGTGTTCCGCCATGACGCCCGACCCGCCGAAGTCGAATAAGAATTCTATCGCTCCGTCGTGTCCGAGGTTCGTTCCGGAGGCCCAGCTCTTCTCACCTATAAGGTTTCCGTCTCCATCATGCGCGGTGAAATGAGGGTTTGTGAATAAACCTTCTATCTGACCGCGGAGGAACGGCTTCAGGGCTTCGTCCAAGGTGAAGGCTGAGAACTTAAGGCTCGAAGAGCCTGAATTTATGACGAGTATGGCTTCCGGTTTTCTCATTAACTTAGTTTAACTCATAGCAGCCTTATCTCAGTGTTCGAAGCCGCTAAATCTGATTGACGGGGTGATTTTTCCAGTGGTCTTTGGGCGAACCGATATCCTTGAGCTTCTTTTCGAATCCGCCCAGGGTCTCAAGCTGCCTTTTATCCAGAGGGAGGTTGAATTGGTCTTCGTGGAGAATCCTTACGACGACTACGTAGTCCTTCCTCTTGGTTTTGAGGTCGTCCGGGAGGTAGAAGACGATGTTGTCATGTCTCCTTATCTCGAACCTGACGTCCGTATCATCCCCGGAGGTGAGCCACCGGGCGAGCTCGTAGAGCTTGTCGTATACGGTCGAGGCACCGCTCCCTTCTTCGGAAACTCCGCTGTCTGCATCGGTTCCTACGAGCGCTAAAACCATACCTACTTTAAGGGGTCTGCCTTCCCCGCCCGCGAGCTCTATCGGCATGGTAGTCCAGAATACCTTGTGCTCCCTTACTATCCGCATCATCTGACCGGCATCACTATCGACGAAACGACCGGTTTTATTTTCATCGGTTACCATTTCCGCTTCTCCCATCTAATAGATTTTTCGCAACCGCGAGTTCTTCTAGTTTTTTCTCGTCCACCTTCGGATAATGCAGGTTTAGAGATGCAAGGGCATCGATTACAGCCGCCGCGACCACAAGACGAGTGAACCATTTGTTGTCCGCGGGGACGACATACCACGGCGCTTCCTTTGTGGCGGTGTTCCGGATCATGTCTTCGAAGGCTTCCATGTAATCGTCCCAGTACTGACGCTCTTTCACGTCACTGGAGGAGAACTTCCAGTTCTTCTCCGGGTTGTCGATCCGCTCCATGAAACGGCGTCTCCTGCTCCTCCTTTGAAACGTGCAGGTAGAACTTTCGGATTACCACCCCGTTCCGCGTAAGGTAACGCTCGAAGCTGCGTATATCCTGGAATCGCTCCTTCCAGATGCTGCGTGTAACGAGCTCGGGCGGGAGCTTCTCGTTGGCGAGATATTCCTTATGGACCCTCACCACGAGCGTTTCCTCGTAATAGGAACGGTTGAATATGCCGATTTCGCCTTTGTTCGGCAGAGCCTTCATGCAGCGCCACAGGTAGTCGTGGTCGAGCTCTTCCTCCGAAGGCGACTTGAAGGAATGGACCTGACAGCCCTGCGGATTCACCCCGGACATGATGTGCTTTATGGTGCCGTCCTTTCCCGCGGCGTCCATTGCCTGCAGGATGATCAGCAGAGACCAGCGGTCCTGGGCGTAGAGCATATCCTGAAGCTCGGAGAGCAGCTCGACTCCCATGGCGAGCACTTCCCTGGCGCGGGGCTTGTCCTCTGACTGGAGATGCAGCGTGTCGCCGGGATCTATGTGTTTCAGGCGGAACTTGCCGCCTTTCGTGATGCGGAACGGCGCAGCGAATTTACGCGCCCTCTTGATCAGGTCTTTATTACTCATATGTTGTGCTCCTTGCCTGGTATGAAATTGTCGAAATTCATCGTATTATCTCCGATTATAACACGACATTCGCTCATTTTACGTCATTATCAGTAATAATGAATGCGTACTATGGATGATACCAGCTTATTATAGTTGCAAATAGCATGCTATTTGACTGTATTTTTTTCTAAATTTATGCGGGGCATTGAAGAATCAGGTCCGGGTGTTCAGTGTCGTTTGTCATAAATGGGGACATCGGTCCTATAAAAAAGTATATTATCAAGACTATTTACCAGATAGAGGGTTCAATTTAATGTTCAGTTTCCGAAGGGCGGACAAAGGTCATGATGTCGCCTGAGCTGTATCCGGAAATAATCAAAGCGGGCACGTTCACCGCAGTGCTGTGCCTCATGTTTTCAGCGGGGCTCCGGATGGCCCCCCATCTGATGCATTTCAGGGATAGGCACCTTCTCGGCAACTTGCCGGTAGAGCTTTTGAGTTAGGGTCAAATCTGAAGTAATCTAACTTAGAAGTTGGACCGCCTTCAGGGAGCTTGACATATATTAACATCTGTTTAGAATGGGCTCATCTGTATGAACACATCTAATCGACCAGATGACAAGGTGTTTACGGCAAAAGCGCTAGAGTCAATCATGCGTATAGGACTCGTTCTTCTGCTCATATACTGGTGTTACAAGATCGCTCATCCGTTCCTTCCGATTATTTTCTGGGGAGTCATCATTGCCGTTACTATCAAACCGATATACGACCGACTCAAATCTGTATTAGGTGGACGTGATACTCTAGCGGCAATCCTGATAACGCTCATTCCTTTGATTCTCCTGATTGTACCGGCCTATTTGCTTTCCGATTTGCTCATCAGCTCTTCTAAGGAATATTTGATACATCTTAAACAGGGGACGTTAAGTATACCACCGCCGTCGGAGAAGATCGTTTCCTGGCCGGTCATCGGCAAACCTTTGTACGAGTTCTGGAGCCTTGCCTCAAGCAATCTTGAGACTGCACTAATGAAGATCCCCCCACATTTCAAAAGTTTTGGTACTCAACTGTTGTCCTCAGCGGCCGGTATAGGGGTCGGGATACTCAAGTTCGTGGTTTCGATGGTTATTGCCGGTGTCCTGCTCGCGAAATCCGATGCCGGCGCTCAAGCTGCGCTGTCATTGGCCACGCGGCTGAGATACGAGCGTGGGGGAGATACTGTAAAGCTCGCGGCAGCGACTGTGCGAAGTGTCGCATTGGGTATTCTGGGCGTCGCACTGATCCAGGCGCTACTGGCAGGGGTCGGATTTGTCGTCGTCGGCCTGCCCGCGGCGGGGCTATTGGCTCTTCTCGTATTAATTGTTGCTGTGGTTCAGATTCCTACTATTGTGATCCTATGTCCTATCATTATCTATGTATTCTACACTCACAATACAATCGTCGCTGTTGTGTTTGCGGTCTGGTGTATTATCGTTGGCCTATGTGATAACATACTTAAACCGCTCCTAATGGGCCGTGGAGTCGACGTTCCAATGATTGTCATTTTCATAGGTGCAATAGGCGGCTTTATTACATACGGTTTACCCGGTCTCTTCGCTGGAGCATTCGTTTTCGCGCTTAGCTACGAGCTTTTCTTGTCATGGCTCAATGACGATACACGGATTGGCACCTGACTACTACAGATTGTCAACCATGGCCTGTCAGTTTGAGTAGCAGAATCCAATACAAAGTCGAATAATATGAATCTATCGTTACCGATTCAAACTCTATCCTGCGAAACTACTCGACCCTACAATTGCACTGCGACGCTACTCATCTCACAGCCTTCCATATCTTATCTCGTCTCGGACGACGAGCCACTAGAGACCTCACCAACGATCACTACCTCTGACAGTCCCTCATGTTTTAGTATATGTATTCCCGAACGGACGACGCCGGCGCTCGAAGCCGCGGGACGGAACCCCGGATTCGCCCTCGTCATAGCTCAGCTGAACTTCTCTCCGGATAAGGCGCTCCCCTTCCTAATCCCGTACACGATCGTCTTTACGGCTCTGAGCGCGGCTTATCTCGTCTGGCGAAAGAGGTCGGCGGCGAAGGACGATAAATGATGAATGTTCATCAGCGGCGGGGTCGCGGCACGGAATGCGTGGAAATGGCCGCCGAATGCGGGATACTTATTGTAACGGTCGAATATTGAGGTTATTCCGATATGCAGCGCCACACGGATGAATTCTGGAGTGTTGCCGAGAGCGGTCTCCTTGAAAAGCTCGGGACGACCGCCGGAGGTCTCGGTACCGATGAGGCTCTCAGGAGGCTTGCCGGCAACGGCCGCAACGTTCTGAAGCCGCCTCTCGACACCGCTTGGCTTCCAATCCTTCTCTCCCAGTTCAAGAGCCCTATCATCGTAATCCTGCTTTTCGCTGCGGTACTCTCGATATTTCTCGGAGGACATACCGACGCCGCTATCATACTTGCGATAGTTATCGTGAGCGGTTTACTAGGCTTCTGGCAGGAGCACGGGGCCGCGAACGCGGTGAAGAATCTCCTCAACATGGTGAGGATAAAGGCTTCCGTGCTGAGGGACGGGACTGTTGTCGAGCAGCCGATCGAGGACGTCGTACCGGGCGACGTAGTGCAGCTGTCCGCGGGCGGGATAATTCCCGGCGACTGCAGGATACTCGATTCCAAGGACCTTTTCGTGAACGAGGCAACGCTGACGGGAGAGACTTATCCGGCTGAAAAATCGGCGGGAGTGCTTCCCGCCGGCGCTCCCCTCGGGAAACGCACGAACACCCTGTTCATGGGCACATCGGTCGTGAGCGGGAGCGGCAGGGCGGTCATTGTGCACACCGGAAAGGAGACCCTGTTCGGCGAGATCTCGGAGAAGCTCAAGCTGAGGCCTCCCGAAACCGAGTTCCAGCACGGCGTCAGGCAGTTCGGATATTTCCTCATGGAGGTCACCCTCATACTCGTGATCGCCATATTCGCGGTCAACGTTTATTTCGAGAGGCCGGTGCTCGACTCGTTCCTCTTTTCTCTCGCGATCGCCGTCGGCCTCACGCCGCAGCTCCTGCCCGTTATAATCAGCGTTAACCTCGCGAGAGGCGCGAAACGCATGGCCCGGGAGAGCGTCATAGTGAAGCGCCTCAGCTCGATAGAGAACTTCGGCAGCATGAACGTGCTCTGCTCCGACAAGACCGGCACGCTCACCAAGGGGGAGGTCCGTCTGCACTCCGCCGAGGACGTGAGCGGCAAAGAGAGCGAGGACGTGCTCTTCCACGCGTACCTGAACGCCTTTTTCGAGACCGGGTTCAGAAACCCGATCGACGAGGCGATCCGCGCGCACGCCAAATTCGACGTCGAGGGCTATAAAAAGCTCGACGAAGTTCCGTACGATTTCAGCCGCAAGAGGTTGAGCATACTCGTCTCTAAAGAAGGCGCGAACATGATGGTCACGAAGGGCGCGCTCGGAAACGTACTATCCGTATGCACGCACGCACGGGTTTCGGAAGGGGATACGGAGAACATAGAATCGGTCAGGGGAAAGATAGAGGAGCGTTTCGCGAATCTCAGCAGGGAAGGGTTCCGCGTGCTGGGCGTCGCGAGCAGGAGCGGGATCAGCGAAAACCTCATAACGAAGGACTTTGAAAAGGACATGACGTTCCTGGGTTTTATCACCCTGTTTGACCCTCCGAAGGAAGGGGTGAAGGCTACTCTGGACGAGCTCGAGAGGCTCGGCATCGAGCTCAAGGTCGTGACTGGGGACAGCAGGGAGGTCGCGCTCTACGTGAGCCGGGAGGTCGGGCTCCCCGAGCCCGAGGCCGTTACGGGGAAGGAGCTGCTCAGCATGAGTAACGACGCGCTCATCAAAATGGTCAACCACTATAACGTCTTCGCCGAGGTGGAGCCGAGCCAGAAGGAGCGCATCATCAACGCCATGAAAAAGGCCGGGAACGTCGTCGGGTACATGGGGGACGGCATCAACGACGCGTCCGCTCTCCACGCGGCGGACGTCGGTATATCAGTGGAGAGCGCGGTCGACGTCGCGAAGCAGGCGGCCGACATAGTGCTCCTCAAGATGGACCTGGGCGTCCTCGTGAACGGTGTAAAAGAAGGCAGGGTGACTTTCGCGAACACGCTCAAATACGTGTTCATGGCGACGAGCGCCAACTTCGGGAATATGTTCAGCATGGCGGGGGCGTCGCTCTTTCTGTCATTTCTGCCGCTCCTCCCGAAGCAGATACTGCTCACTAACCTCTTGACTGACCTGCCGGAGATGACTATTGCCGGCGACAGCGTCGACCGCGAGATGGTGGAGAAGCCGAGGCGCTGGGACATACGTTTCATAAGGAACTTCATGGCGACATTCGGTCTCATAAGCTCTATATTCGATTACATGACGTTCGGCGTGCTGCTCTTCATATTCCGAGCGTCTACGGAGGAGTTCAGGACGGGGTGGTTCATCGAGTCCGTCATTTCGGCGACCCTTATAGTGCTCGTCATAAGGACGAGGGGGCCGTTTCTCAGGAGCAGGCCCGGGAAATACCTGGCGCTCGCGATCTTTCTCGTTATATGCGCGACCCTGTACCTGCCTTATTCGAGGCTCGCGGGTCTCTTCAGCCTGCACCCGCTCCCGCCTTCCTTCCTCATCGCCCTCGGCGTGATCGTGGTTCTGTACGTGATTACCGCGGAGGTCGCGAAGAGGATTTTTTACAAGAGGGTGAGGGGGTGAGGGGACTAACTTCGGCATGATACTCACTGCCTCTCTACTGTTTGGGTGTTTATGCCGATCAGAATAGTTTAGGGGGCGAGGATTGCAGGGAGGAATATTCCTATGCATAAATAGAGTGCTTCAGGCTCCGGTATATTTACTCTCTTACCTGTACGGTCCGTAGCGGCGTACGAACAGCTCTCTTCCGCCTGACATAGAGAGCGCCCGGAGCGCAGCCACCCATGCCAGAAATACGATTGCGTGACGGAAATAATTGAGGTCTGCCCACTGCAGAGCCATAGCCGTAGCGTCTGACTGAGACATGCCCTGATCCTGCATGAGCTCGAGCATTGTCGGAAGGAAGTAGATGAACGTGAACGACCTCTCGGCCACTACTAAAAGGCACGCGGTCAGCCACCATGTGCGTATTTTTCCTTTGGACCGCCAGGCCGCCCACAGGTTTACCACGGTGAGCAAAGAAAGAGGGATCGTAGTTACGAAGATCCAGAAGTGCTGCCCGGTGTCGTATCGCTCTGCGGCAGCGGCGTCCCAAATGGCAGGGGACCCGGGCGAGGAGATGAACCAGTTGGGGACGACGATCAGGGATTCGTAGAGACCCGCGCCGAGTGCGATCCCGAGGTCTATTACAAAAAGCCATAACAGGACTTTTGAGAACCTATTCCTCATTCCCTCTTCCCCCCCGCCCGTAAATGAGTATATGCCGCTCGACCAAAACGGCATCGTTCTGTAAGCGTTCGGGTGATATGCTGCTTGTTAATATCAAGGCTAACATAAAATGGAGATACGAGCTAACGGAATTTGAATCGACTGCAGAGGGAACAGGCAGGAGGACCGGATCGGATTATGTGCTCCTCTCCTTCATGTACTGCTCGACGATGCTCCGCCAGAGCGGGTCGTTGGTCCCGTCTTCGAGTATTTCATGGAAGAACGATTCGGGGTCCTTCTTCCACCTGAGCATGCTGCCTGCTTTCTTCGCGAACGTTTCAAACGCGGTCTTCCGGGGCTGCTGCTCGTCGAGCTCGCACCCTATAGTCCCGGTGTTGAGCGCCGATCTCAGGCCCACGAACCCGATCGAGACCTTTACCTTTTCCGGGTCGAGGTTGTTCGCCAGGCAAAACGCCCTCCTGTAGGTCTCCAGCTGCTGGCGGTGCTCCGAGCCTCTGCCGGTATTCTTGTCCGTCTTCCAGTCGACTATCAGATACGAGTCCCCGTTCCTGAATATAGCGTCGATAAAGCCCGTGAATACAATCGGCTCGTCAGTATCTATGAGTCCGCCTAAGGGGACCCTGAAGCTCATCTCCGTCGCGTGGCTCTCGGGATAATTCTCCTTTATAGCAGCGAGGAGCGCCGTGATGTTTTCCTTAAACGGCATGAGCTCCGGAGCGCATTCACATTCGCCTTTCTTTATCAGCTCGTCGGCTATGGAGTGGACGCTTAGTCCCGTCGTAAGGGATTTCGTGTCTTCCCTTATCCTGAGTATGTAATTCACGAGGAACTCGTAGGCGCTGTTGTTGACGGACGAGAAAGAGACGCTTCCGAGGGAGCCGAAGAAATTTTTCACGTAGTCCGTGAGCCAGCTCTCTTTTCTTTCGAGTAAGCTCCCTGCGCGCGCTCGTACTCGCCGCTCACGAAGCAGGTGAACGCTTTCTTGCGGGACTCGTCGTAATCTATCCCCGCCCCCGCGCTCGCATCGAGCGTCCCTTCCTCCGCATAATCGTTTATGAATTCGGAGAATTTTTCGGTCACGACGACGAGCTTTCTTTTCGCCCGCGTGAACGCGACGAAATTTATACGGAGCGTTTCTTCTTCGAGCTCCTCCTTGGCGTCTATCCCTTCGAGCCTGAGAACCGCCTCGACGACCTCGTCCTGATAGTTCGACCTGTCGGGCGGCGTGAAGGGCGCGTAGATCACCGTATCGTATTCCTTCCCCTTCGCCTTGTGGACCGTCGTGAGGGTGACCCCGCCCTCGGTTTCGATTTCGTCCGATGAGAGGTCTGCGGTGCGGAGGTACGCGAGAAGGCTCTCGCGGTTCATGTCTTTTATAAACCCCAGGGCCTCCTGAAAGGCGTACTGCAGATTTATCGCGGCCGTGAAATACTCCCGCCCGTACGGGGAAGCTTCGGGGATAATCCTGTCGGTGAATAGCCTGTTCACGTCCTCGATCGAGCTGAGTGATTCCCTCTCGGCCACGAAAGCGGGGGCCTTCCCGCGCAGCGTCTCGATAGTGACATCACGGTCGTCCAGTATGTCGAACGCGTCCCTGAGCGGCACGGGGGCAAACGGGGTGACGAGGGCATTTTTTATTTCATCGATATTGTTGCTCAGCATCCCCCTCAGATATTTAATGATGCTCGTCCTCGCCTCGTTCGACGCGGTGAGGAAGGTGGAGGAGAAGGGAATGTTCTCCTTCATCAATTCCCTCGATATCTCCATGATCTGGCCGTTCGTCCTCACGATTACGGCGGTGCTTCCCTTTTCGTCCGCTGACGATTTCAGTATCCCCGCTACGACGCCGGGGACCAGCTTCTTCTCGACGTGATATATGACCGGTTTTTCACCCCTGAGGCCCCCTGCGCTTTTTAATTCGCTGAGCTCCCTCCCGTGGGACTCGTCTTTCGTTTTCGATACGAAATATTCCCTCGCGTAGGCGAGTATCTCGCCGGTGCTCCTCCAGTTCTCCGACAATATAAAATGCGAGGAGTCCTCGAACATGGAGAAGTTGAGTATGGACCCGCCCTGGAACCCGAATATGGCCTGTTTCTTGTCGCCTACGGCGAAGAACCTTTTGCCGGACCTTATAGCTATCTCCGCTTCCATCCGGTTCACGTCCTGGAGCTCGTCGACCAGGACGAGCTCGTATCCCGGTATCTCGTCGAGCCTCAGGAAATTGATGAGCAGGTCGGCGTAGTCCATGCCCCCGCCTCGTTTGGCCTCCTCGTACCGCTCGAAGATTTTTACGAATTCCCGCGCGAACAATTCCTTCTCTCCCTTGCTCACCTTTTTGTCCCCTTTAAGGTGCGGGAGTGTCTTTTCGAGATTTATCATGCCGGGCGTTATTCCGAAGGACTTTAGATAGCGTATGAGGTTCTCCACCTTTGGCACTATGGTATCGATGAGATGGGACGAGCCGTAATTGAATACCTCCTCGTCCGCGAGGTATCTGTAGACCGAGAACCTGAGCAGGTTGGATGAGATGATATTCCCCCGCTCAATGTTCTCAAGCGCGTAGGAGTGGAAGGTGTAAATGTTTAGCTTCGATAGGTCGGGTTTTACGCCGCTCTCGGAAAGGAGCCCGATTATTCTGTCTTCCATCTCTCTCTTCGCCTTGTCTGTGAACGTGAGGCATAAGATCTCCTCAGGGGGGATACCGTCCCTTACCGCCTTCAGGTATTTACGGGAGAGGAGGAACGTCTTTCCCGTGCCGGGGTTGGCCGTGACCAGTACGTTGCCCGGGGCGTCGAGTATTTCCTGCTGCTTGGAAGTGGGTTCGGGTATTCCGTTCATGTCTGTTTAAGCGCGGGGCGCTCTCCCTCCGGTTTTAGTTTTACACACGCAGGCTGTAAAAACAATTCTCCCGCTCCCTTTACAGCGGGCGGGCGAATCGATATTATCACTCGCTTATGGAGGGGACACGCATGGCTCTAATCGATGTTAGTACGGAGAAGACAAGGATCGGATGGATAGGCGCGGGAGTGATGGGCGCGTCCATGTGCATGCATCTCGTGAAGGCGGGCTACAGGACTACGGTATATACGAGGACTAGGAAAAAGGCCGAGGGGTTGATCAAAGCCGGGGCCGTATGGGCGAAATCCCCCAAGGACGCGGCCTCGAAGTCGGACGTCGTCTTCACGATCGTCGGTTTCCCCCATGACGTGAAGGAGGTCTATTTCGGCAAAGACGGTATTTTCGGGGGGCTACGGAAGGGGAGCATACTCGTGGATATGACCACGACCGAGCCGCTGCTTGCGGAGGAGATATATGCGGCCGCGAAAAAGGCGGGGGCTTCGGCCGTAGACGCGCCCGTCTCGGGGGGAGACATCGGGGCCAGGGATGGGAAGCTCTCCATCATGGCGGGAGGGGACAAAAAGACGTTTGACGCCGTAAAGCCGCTCTTGGGGCTCATGGGGAAGAACATAATGTATCAGGGAGGGGCCGGGTCGGGGCAGCACGCGAAGATGTGCAACCAGATCATGGCCGCTTCGCTCATGATAGGGATGTGCGAGACTCTGCTCTACGCTCATAAATCGGGACTCGATCCCGAGACGATGCTCAAGTCGGTGAGCAGGGGGGCGGCCGCGTGCTGGATGCTGGATAACCTCGCGCCCAGGGTCTTGAAAAGGGACTTCAGCCCCGGCTTCTACGTCGAGCACTTCATAAAGGACATGGGGATCGCGCTCAAGGAGGCCGACAGGATGAACCTCGTTCTCCCCGGACTATCTCTCGTGAGACAGCTCTACGTCGCCGCCAGGGCGCAGGGACACGGACGGAAGGGCACCCAGGCGCTCATGCTGGCCCTCGAGGCCATGTCCGGCATTCATGGTGCGGTCAAGAAAAATTAATGGGTGCGGCATGCCAGAATGATGGTATATTATGCGAAGGATGTTTGAATAATAACAATTACAGAACGAGGTTGAACGGATCATGAAAGAAATTCTTTTTGCTCTCCTGCTGGTTTTGTGCCCGATGTGGGTCTCTTCCTGCGCTACGCTCGACGCTCCTTCCGAGCCAGCGTCCTCGGATACTCTCGAGGACAGGACAGAGCCCGCGTCTCTCGACAGCAAATACAATCCCGAGGTTGAGGAAGAGATCGAATCGGATGAAGCCCCGCTCGCGACCGAGGAGATGGAAGACAAGCCCCTCATTAAATAGACGCGCGTGAGGCCGCTCTATCCTGAAAGCATCGAGCCGGACGGTCCCCTGATCTCAGTCGATTTATTTCCCTGAAGTGATTTTTATCTCGAATAGTTTGGGCCAGAGCTTTCCCGTTACGTAAAACTTCCCGGTCTTGCTGTCGCAGGCTATGCCGTTTAGAACGTCGACGCGTGTTTTCCTGTCGGCATCGCCGAGCAGTCCGCTGAGGTCGATCCACCCCGTAACGCGTCCAGTACCGGCGTCGATCCTGGCTACGCGGTCTTCCCCCCAGACGTTAGCGAATATCTCTCCCTTGACGTATTCGAGCTCGTTCAGCCGTACGACGGGGCCCTTGTCGTCATATACCTCGAGCCTGCCGATCTCCTTGAAGGTCTCCGGGTCGAGGTAGTAGAGCGTCGCGCTCCCGTCGCTCATGATGAAGTCCCTTCCGTCGTACGTTATGCCCCATCCTTCGGTCGGGTAGCTGAACTCTTTTATTAGCTTGAACGTATCCCTGTCGTAAACAAAACCCTTATGCGTTTGCCATGTGAGCTGTACTATCCTTCTTCCGTCGGTAGCTATCCCCTCTCCGAAATGTATGTCGGGGAGCTTGTGTTCTTCGAGCACCTTTCCCGTCTCCATATCCACCTTTCTCAGGGAAGAACGGCCCTTGAGTCCGGTGCCCTCGTACAGAATACCGTCGTAGATAAGCAGTCCCTGCGTGAAGGCGTTCGGGTCATGCGGGTATGTTTTTATAATCTCATAGCCGAGTACCGGGATGCCCGCGTCTTCTACGGCTGAAGCGTTATGCGGATGCAGCGACAAGCATAGCGTTACGGATGAAGAAACGAGCAGCACCAGGACCGGCAGGAATACGGCTAGCCGCCGGATAGATTTAAAATCGGCGGGGCTTCGTCTCGGATTGTAATTCCCTGTGGAAATCATAGCTCTAGTGAAGGTATATAATAGCCGGATTTTCCGTGAATTTCTCCGGCCTCTTATACTGCGTCTTGACACAACGGCCCGGCCATTATATTTTAGATAAGTCTAAAAATAGTATTAGGTCGTTATAAACACCATTCTAGGTGTCATAAAATGCCGCGGCTTTAACGTAGGCGGGCGGTGTTTGTGCGTGAGGCGAATCGTATGCGGAAGCAGTTCACTATTGACTTGTGCGGCGCCAGGCGGAGCGCGAGAGCCGTTTCCGCCCGCGGTTTCGTTGTCCCGCTGCTGATGGCCCTTTACTTTTTCCCGCTCGCGACCGAGGCTGAGGCCGTAGGGGGTCTCTCCAATTCCAAAATAAATGTTTTGAGCGCTGACACGGTCCCCCGAAAACATGTCGAAGTCGAGCCCTTTTTCTCACTCGAATTCGAGGACGACGGGAACGATACGGTCAGGTTCGGAGGCGGCCTCAGGCTGACTCCCGGGCTGCTCGAGGACCTGGAAGCCGGAGTGAATATTAATTATCTGAACGTCGAAGATTCTGATTTAATAAAGACTGAATCGGACTTCGGGGATATAGAGGCCGGAGTGAAGTTCAGGTTCCTCGATGAGGAAAGAGGGTATCCCGTTTCCCTCGCCTATCAGGGAGGGATTACGTTTCCCGTGGGGAACGGGGCCCGGTGGATCGTCGAGCCGGGCGGGCTTATACTGACGAAAAACTTCACGGATAAATTTTCGATGGACTCCGATTTCGCTATTCGGAATTATTGAAGGCGATTCATGGAGCTTCACGACCGATATAGGCTTCGGGTATTTCCTGAAATCATGGTTTCAGCCCGTGGTCGAGGCTGCTTATGCTTTTGAAGACCCGGACGGCAGTGACGGTATTTCGATAATAAACGTTACCGCCGGTTTCACCTCGCCCGTGTCCGACCGGCTTACCGTTATTGTCGGAGTCACGCCCGACGTATATACGAAGAACGCCGACAGGCTGGTCGTAATAAGCGCTGCCTTTACGTTCTTTTTCTGATGCGGGTACTTCTCGACAGCGTGCTGCGGGTGAGAGTATTTTTTATAAGGGGGTTTATTGCCTGAGCGGTGGCGGGTTTACTCGGAAATTTCCTTTTTCTTCATCATCTGAAGAATCAGGCAGAGAAGTATGACGCCCTTTGCACCGTCGTCGTCTTCCTTGAGCGACTGTATGTAGTCCATGTTGTCCTTGATGGTCTCGTCATCAGGGGATATGCGCAGAGCGGTCCTCAACACGTCGAGAGCCTCGTCGTACCATCCCTTCTCGGCCAGAGAAAGCGCGAGCGCGTTATACGCGGGGATGAATTCCGGATTGAGGGAAATGACTTCCCTGAATTTCGCGGCCGATTCATCTATCCACCCGAAATCAAAATAGCAGTTCCCCATCGACATGTGGGCCCATGTATCGTTGGGGCATGCCTCCAGATGTTTCCTGAACTCGTAAAGGGCCTCTTTGGTCCACCCCATGTCGAAATAGCAGAGCCCCGTCTGATAACCTATCTCGTCTTTAATGTATTCGATCTCGGTATCGGAATCCCTGCATTCTCTGAAGTAGCGGAGCGCGTCCTCGTATAGACCGATCGACCTGTAGGTGAGCGCCGTATGCCATTTGGCTACGACGTATTCCGGGTCGAAATCGAGCGCCGTCTGGTACGCGTGCAGCGATTCCCCGTGCCTGCCCATTCTCGAAAGCGTTATCCCGAGCTGCGTCCATATGTAAGGGTCTTCGGGGTTGAGATCGACGGCCTTCTTGAAATAGAATATAGAGGAATGGAAATCCTCCATCGCGTCGTAGGTGAGGGCGAAGGAGAGATAAACGTCCGGGTCGCGGGGGGCTATCTTGAGCGCTTTCGTCAACTCATTGAGAGCGTCCTCGAAGCGTCCCGCTTCTTTATAGTCGTCTGCCTTGTTTAAGAGCCTGTCCAACCTTCCCATTGAATGCTCCGGCCAGTGTATCGTGCCGGCCCAATAAAATCATATTTGCTGTGATAGGCGTTGTCAACATCCGAAACTTAATTTATTTATTTTAATTTTTGGCATCGCCCCGGCTCCGGGGGGCTGCCGGGAATTCATCAATGAGATTAATATGTTATCGGTAAAGCCTGAAATGAAGTATGAAGAGTATCTGTTGCCGCGATTCTTAAGGCGTACAAAATAGAGGCTCGTGCGTGATTGTAAATCGTTAAAGGGGCTTACCCCGGACGGAAGGCTCGTGTATCACAACTATCTTTAGGGGCGTTTCCGGCGCTCCCCCGCTATTGCGGGCGGGGGGGAAAACAATTAGACTCTCCGGAATAAAATGAAAGATACCATTCAGGTCGCTGTCCCTATCCCCGGGGAGGCTCTTTACACCTACGGCGTCCCCGCACATCTCCGAGAAGGCATCGCTTTAGGCAAACGGGTACTCGTCCCGTTCAGGAACAGGAGGACTATCGGCTTCATCACGGGCCCGGGCGAGCCTCCGCCCGGCGTCGAGCTCAGATACGTGCTCGACATCATCGACGACGAGCCGCTCTTCGACGAGAAGAGGCTGGGGTTCCTCAAGTGGGCGGCCGATTACTACATGACGTCTCTCGGCATCGTGCTCAAGGCCTCGCATCCGGGCGGGCTCGGGGTGAGCATGAAGAGGCTGATAAAAATTACGGACGGCGGGAAGAGGGCGGTCGAGGACGGCAGGCTCGTCGAGCACGAAATACTCGTGCTTAAGACAGTCCTCAATTCCGGGGAATTAAGCTCGCAGAAACTTTTGTCACTGGTGGAAAACACGTCAGCCGAGCTCCTCAATTCGCTCAGGAGAAGGGGGCTCATCGAGTTCGAGTACGAGCTGAAATCGGACCCGAAGATAAAGACCGAGAAGATTATCGCGGCCGCGGAGGGAGCGCGCCTCGACGATGAGCGGTTAAAGAGAAAGAAGACAAAGTCGCAGATACTCGAATTCGTGCTCGCGGCAGGAAGGGTGCCGCTCGACGATCTCAAAGAAGTATTCGGGACGGTCGGCCAGCACCTCGCGTGGCTCGAAGAGAACGGATTCATAGTCACCGAGCACGAGGAGATATCGAGGGACCCGTTCGGCGCAATGGATATTAAGGAAGATAAACGCCCCGTGCTCACGATAGACCAGGAGATCGCGTGCGGAAAGATAAAAGACGCGATAGAGAAGGGCAGGTTCGCGCCGTTTTTGCTGCACGGCGTGACGGGCAGCGGAAAGACCGAGGTGTACCTCCGCGCGATAGAGGAGGTCATAGGGAAGGGGAAGGAGGCGATTCTGCTCGTGCCCGAAATATCCCTCACGCCGCTCCTCGTAAAGAGGGTGAGGGCGAGGTTCGGGAGCAATGTAGCCGTGATTCACAGCGCTCTCTCTGACGGAGAGAGGTTCGACTCCTGGCGTATGGCGAGCCGGGGCGAGGTGAAGGTGGTGATAGGGGCGCGCTCCGCGGTATTCGCGCCCTTCAGGAACATCGGCGTGATAATCGTCGACGAGGAACACGAGACCACGTACAAGCAGGAGGAGACCCCGTGCTATAACGCGAGGGACCTCGCCCTCGTGCTCGGCAAGATGACCGGCTCGGTAGTAGTGCTCGGCTCCGCGACCCCTTCCGTCGAATCCTACTACAACGCGCTCAAGCGCAAGTTCGAATACCTATCTCTACCGCTCAGGGTCGAGGACAGGCCTCTGCCGACGGTGGAGGTCGCCGACATGAAGTACGAAGGCGGGGCCGTATTCTCGGGAATGCTCCGTGAGGGGATAGTGGATAACTTCTGGCACGACAGGCAGACGATACTCTTTCTCAACAGGCGGGGCTACGCTACCCTCATTATCTGTCCCGCGTGCGGGGAGATATTGAAGTGCCCCAACTGCAGCGTATCGCTCACGTACCACTCGCGGGAAGATTCCGTGAGGTGTCACATGTGCGGGCTCTCGGAGAGACTCCCGGGGGCGTGCCTCAAGTGCGGCGAGTCGATGCGCGGGTTAGGCATAGGCACTCAGAAGGTCGAGGAGGAGCTAAGGCGCATAATCCCGGAGGCGAAGGCCGCGCGCATGGACAGGGACACCGTGGCCGGGAAGAAGAGCCTGCTTAGCCTCTACGGCAAGCTCGAGCGCGGGGAGATAGACGTCCTCATCGGGACTCAGATGGTGGCCAAGGGGCACGACCTTCCGGGCGTTACGCTCGTGGGGGTCATATCCGCCGACATGGCGCTCGGCATTCCCGACTTCCGCTCGGGAGAGAGGACGTTCCAGCTCGTCACGCAGGTCGCGGGCAGGGCGGGGCGGGGGGACACGCCGGGGAAGGTGATAGTTCAGACCTACAACCCGGAGCACCCGAGCATCCTCCATGCGGTGAGGCAGGACAGCAAGGGGTTTCTCGAAGAGGAGCTCAAATTAAGGGAGGAGCTCGGCTATCCGCCCTACTCCAGGCTCGTGAATATAAGGTTCACGGGAAAGAGCGAGCGGGAGACGGGAGAGGCTGCGGAGAAGGCCGGAGAGACCGCGAGGAAGCTCGTCTCGAAGTTAAAACCGGGCGCGCTCACTATACTCGGCCCTTCTCCCTGCCCCGTGAGCAAGATAAGGAACAGATACAGGTTTCAGATGCTTCTAAAATCCACTAACGCGGGGCTTCTGCGGAGCTTCACCAAAAAACTCAGGAAGCTCATATCGAACCTCACTGGCGACGTGAGGGTTACAGTGGACGTCGACCCGTATAATTTTAGCTGAGTTTTTTCATCCTCATAGTGGATTGACGAGAACGAGCGCTTCGTGTAACGTCATCCCACCGCACTGTCTTCGCGAGACCGTATTATGGTCGATGTTTTGCAGATCCGCAATAGTTCATGACATGGCTTACGTACGCATCTTGCTTGCGTGGCATGTTTCTTGCGTGAGTGGCAGGTGGACTCGCTTAGAGTCTGCTGTTCGGAAGTCGTTGCAACGATTCTAGGAGCTACATTTTAGTCGGACTGAAAGCGCAGCTCGAAATTACTGCAATGGAATCACGGCTGAGGGAATGTATTTCATACAAGGAGTGAGGGCGACTTACATACAGATAATACTACACGGATTCTCCGCCTGCTATAAACACAAGCCCTTATTTCTGGTAGAATTTCGGTGTCGGGTCGGTATACAGGCTCCGGCCGGGGCCCGGCGGGCGAGGCGGGAATATGGCTAGAAAGCAGCAGAAGAAGACCGCGGCGGAAGAGAAATCGCCGAAGCTCGATTTGAGCGACCTTGGGAAAGCAGGCGAGCATTTCATCGTGAGCGCCACGGAGATGGTCGTGGGCGCAGGTTTCGCGATCAAGGGTGTAAAAGACCTCCTCCGGAAGGAAGAGGGGAGGAAGCTCATCTGCGAGCTGCCGTTAAAGGCCGTGGACAAGGGGTTCGAGCTCGTGAAGAAGGCGGGGGAAGGGATCAAGGCGCGCCGGAAGGGCGGAGCCAAGGGGACGCGCGGAAAAAGAAGCAGGAAAATAAACGTTGAGTAGAGCATTACCCGACCCCGATAACGCCCGCACCGCTTTAGAGCGTTTCAGGGAACTCCACGGGGACATCCCGTCCGCAAAGAAGGACATACTGGAGCTGCTCGCCTCCTGGAGCTCGTTCCTGAGAAGGGCTGTGCTGAGAGACCCCGGAATACTCGATTACCTCGATTCATCAAAAATACTCAAGACGAAAAAAGACCCCGCCCGTTTTTCAGACGAATCGCGGGGCGTAATGGATTCCTCACAATCGCAGGCGGAGCTCCAGACGCGCCTCACCCGGTATAAATACAGGGAGCTCGCGAGAATAGCGTACAGGGACATAACCGGCGCGGCCCCTTTCCCCGATACGATGGAGGAGCTCTCCGACCTCGCGTGCGCCGTGATCGAGGCCGTGCTCTCGTATCACAGGAAAGATCTCGGAATGGACGGAGCGGGCGGGTTCGTCGTGCTCGGTATGGGGAAGTTAGGCGGCCGGGAGCTCAACCTGAGCTCGGACGTGGACCTCATCTATATCTACAGGGACGACGGGGACCCCGACCCGTTTTTCAGGCTCGGCGAAAGGGCTACGAAGACGCTGAGCGCCGTGACGGAGGACGGTTTCCTTTACAGGGTGGACCTGGGACTCAGGCCCGGCGGGAGCAAGAGCTCCGTATCGGTGCCCATAGACGGTGCGGTCGAGCACTATTTCTACTGGGGCGATACGTGGGAGAGGGCGGCTATGATAAAGGCGAGGCCCGTTGCGGGCGATTTGCGCCTCGGCGAGGAATTCATAAAGGAGATCGAGCCCTTCGTCTACAAGAAGTTCCTCGACTTCACGTCGATAGAGGACCTGAAGGACATGAAGATGAAGCTCGACAGGCTCGAGAAGAAGCGCGACGTGAAGCTCGGCAGGGGAGGGATAAGGGAGATAGAGTTCTTCATTCAGGCGCTCCAGCTCGTAAACGGCGGGGCGGTAAAGGGCATCAGGGAGAACAACACCCTCCGTGCGCTCGAAAAACTAAACGCCAATAAAATAATAGACAGGGACGTCCACGACACGCTCTCGTCCTCATATCTTTTTCTCAGGAGGGTGGAGCACTACATTCAGATCGCCGACGAGAGGCAGACTCACAAGATACCGGTCTCTCCCGAGGAGATAGAGAAGCTCGCGAAGAGGGCGGGGCTCCGGGACAGGGACGAGTTCGAGGCGCTCTACGCGGACAAGACGTCCTCCGTGTCGAAGATATTCAAGAGCCTCTTTTACGAGCGTTCTGAAAAAACCGAGGAATCGGGAAAGGAATTCCTCAGGGCGGCCGACTTCCTGACCGAGGGGAATATCGATGAAAAAGAAGCGGTCGATAACCTCAAGAAACTCGGATTTAAAAACCCCTCGAGCGCGATCGACCTTTTCTCGAAGCTCCTTGACCCGAGGAGGGGTGCGCTCACGCGGGAAGGGCGCGTCACGACGAGGCGCGTGATCCCGGCCTTCCTCGGCAGTATCTTGAAATCCCCCGACCCCGACGCGGCGCTGATCAACCTCGAGCGTTTCATCTCCGGCATCGGCTGGAGGACCTCGATCTACGCCGTGCTGCTCGAGAACCCCGACATCATCGAGCTCCTCTCTAAGCTCTTCTCGACGAGCGGGTATCTCTCGAATTTCCTCATCAGGCACCCCGAGTACCTGGACGTTATCACGCTCAGGAGCGTGAGGACGGAGTTCGCGTCGAAGGAGGACATATTGAGAGAGCTCGAATCCGCGATGTCCCAGGAAAGCGACTACGGGGGCAAGCTCGACGCGATAAGGAGGTTCAGGCACGTGGAGACTCTCAAGATCTGTCTCCGGGACTTAAACGGCGAGGTCGATCCCTTTTACGTCGGCTGGTATCTTTCCCTCGTCGCCGAGGCGGTGCTCGAGGTCGGTCTCGGTCTCGCGCGGGACATCGTCTCGGTTAAGGAGAAGGGAAAGAAAAAGGGAACGCGCATGATCGTGCTCGGTATGGGGAAGCTCGGCGGCAGGGAGCTCAGCTATAATTCGGACCTGGATATCATATTCATATACGACGGCGAGGCCGGGGAGCACGAGTATTTCTCGAAGCTCGGGCAGAAGGTGATTTCCATACTATCCGTGCCCACGGGAGAGGGGTTCGCGTACAAGATAGACATGGGGCTCAGGCCCTCGGGGCGCTCGGGCGCGCTGGTGACCTCATACGAGGCGTTCAGGAGATACCACGAGGAGAGCGCACAGGTGTGGGAGAGGCAGGCGCTCATAAGGGCGAGGCCTTCGGCGGGGGACGTGAAGCTCGGAACGCGCGTTACCGGATCCATAGAGGAATTCGTTTACGGAAAGCCCCTGCCGCAGATTTCGATAAGGAGATAAACCGCCTCCGCGCCAGGATGGAATCGGAGCTCGCGAGGGAGAGTGCCGGGAAGCTCAACATCAAGACCGGGCACGGCGGGATAGTGGATATAGAGTTCCTCGTCCAGATGCTCCAGTTAAAGCACGGGGCCGCGCACGCGGAGGTGAGGGGACAGAATACGCTCGACGCGCTTAACGGGCTCCGGGACGCGGGTATTATAAAGGAGAAGGAATACGTCTCGCTTTCGGACGGCCTCTATTTCCTTAAAAAGATGGAGAACCTCCTGAGGCTGCTCCGCGACAGGTCGATAAACGAGCTTTACGAGAGCGATTTCGACAAGCTCTCGTCCGAGCTCGACGCGGGCGCGGGCGGGAAGAAGCTCAGGGAAAAATATATTGCGAAGACGAATTCGATAAGGAAGATATACGACAGGTATTTCTCATGAGCATGACGCAATCTAAAAACGCCCGGAAAAAGGACTCACAAATATGAGCAGGTTCAAGAGCTGTATTTTCATAATGGCGGACGGAGCGAGAGCGGACCTGTTTTCGGACCTGCTGGCGAGAGGGGACCTGCCTAACATTTCGAGATACGTGGTGGAAAGGGGCTCTTTCAGGATAGCGTCGTCCGTTTTCCCCTCTACCACGGGGCCCGCGTACACGCCCTATATTCTTGGCAAGTATCCGGGCAGGTGTAATTTCCCCGGAATCAGGTGGCTCGACAGGTACATATACCCCGAGAGGCGGAGGCTCTTTTCATTCAGGCGTTTCAGGAGCTACATCGGGCTCGAGACCTATTTCATGAACAGCGACGTTTCGGCCGACAACAAGAGCCTGTTCGAGATATTCCCCAGGAGCGGGAACATACTGAACGAGCTTTCGCGCGGAGTGAGCTTGAAATACGACAAGACGAGATTCTCGAAGCTCTATTACAAGGTGAAAGGGCATTTCACGGACAAGAGCGACGAGGTCGACATGGTGGCGAGGCGCATACTGCTCAGCGAGCTCGGCGGCATGCACGATTTCATATTCGTAGTCTTTCTGGGAATCGACACCTACTCCCACATAAACCACCCGTTTCACAGGAAGGTCCTCGATTCCTACACGAGGATAGACGAGACCGTAGGACTCGTCGCGGAGAGGCTCGAATCCGAAGGGAGGCTCGACGAGACGCTGATCGTAATAGGGAGCGACCACGGGCTTACGCAGACGCATTCGCACTTCGATTCCCTGGAGTTCATGAACCGTCGCGGCTACAAGACGTTCTACTATCCGAACGTGTTCAGGCATTTCAGGGACGCGGACGCTGCGAGCCTCGTATCCGGGAACGCCATGGCGAACATATACGTGAAGAGTCCGGACGGCTGGGGAAGGAAATCGACCTTCGAGGAGCTGTACGGCCTCGCGGAGAGCTTCCTCGAGAGGCCCGAGGTGGATATCGTCGCGGGTCTCGACGAGGGCGGGAGGGCGAGGATAAAGAGCGTGAGGGGAGAGGCCGCGGCGTGGATCGACCCGGACGGGTTCATAAATTACGAGAGGCTCGGCGGCGACCCGTTCGGATATAACGGCATACCCGGAAGGATGAGCTCGGGCGAGGCGCTCGATCTCAGCTTCAATACGAACTACCCGGACGCCATCACTCAGATCGTTCAGCTGTTCGAGGCCCGCCGTACCGGAGACCTCGTGCTGAGCGCGAGCCCCGGCTATGACCTCCGGGCGAAGCATGAGAACCCCGAGCACCGCTCTTCACACGGAGCGCTCTTTAAAGAGCACATGCTCGTACCGATTGCGATGAGCGCGGATATAAAGAAGGAGCACCTCCGGACGGTGGATATCTACCCCACGATACTGAGCCTCATGGGAAAGCCCGTGCCTGACGGAGCGGACGGCGTCGATCTGAGCTGAAAACGCGCGGGCTTCCGGGCGTTACGAGAACGCCGCCCTTGCGGCGGCTTCGGATATGAAAAGCAGCACCGCGCCCCAGAGGAAGTACCTCCATATCTCCCTGTATATCTTTACGAGGCCCTGATCGCCGGCGGCGGCGGGCTCGTCCTGCGGAATCTCGATCTTGCGGAGATCGGATTCCGAGGGGTTTACGTTTACGGCGAACTTATACGAATCCTTCCCGGACTCCCTCACCGTGTATATGCCGGGTTCGCCCGTCTCTTCGAATACCGGGGCTGTCATGCCGCGGACGTATTTTTTTCCGGACGGGCTTATCACTTCGACCGAGTCCGAGCCCGGAGATATATCGAGCGGGACGCCGTCCCCGACCGTATAGTTCCTCCGCTTCTCGTTCGACGAGCCAGGCACGTCGAGGAACCATTTCACGACGGGGAGAAACACGGTGGAAATGGCGAAGCTGCTCCAGCCCGTGTCGGCGGTCGAGGTCACGAGGAACACGCTCCCTCTGCCGAGCGCGTTCCTGAGAAGGAACGGATCGCCGCCTTCGAGCCCGAGCATGACTTCGGATTCAGGGTGCGGGACCGTTTTGAAATACCGCCTGACCTCGACCTGGCCGAGCCTGTCGGCGACGTCCTTCGGGTAAACGGACACGGCCCCGGGCACGATTTTCGTCTCTCTCTCCTCCTCGGTGACGAGCTCGCCCGGCATGACGCTCCCGAGGAGCGCGTTGTAGGAGGTCGACCTTACGCGGTCGCCGAGGAATATAACGGCAGTTCCTCCGCGGGAGACGAACTCCCCGAGCTCCTTCGCGCTCTCCTCCGATATGTCCCCGACGTTCGCGAGGAATACGAGGTCGTAGCCCGAGAGTTTTTCCTCGAGGAAGCTGTCGTTGTCTTTGACCGTGACGCGCGCTCCTGAGATCTCGGACACCGTCTCGGCCGCGCTCGCGAGGTAGTAGGTCTCCGAGAGTCTCGCCTCTTCCCTCGCGTCGCCGTCGACTATGAGCACGTTAAATCCCTCCCTGCCCGAGAGGACGAAGTATCTGGTGTCGTCGACCGGGAGATTGTCGCGCGGTATCCGGGCTGTGCCCTCTTTCTTCCTGTCGGCGGAAAGAAAGTCCCCGGGTACCGTGAATTCCTTCCGCACGCTCCCGCCGGGCGGGACGTCTATGAACGCGCTCAGGTCCTCTCCCCCGGCGTTTATCGAGGCGAGCAGCCCTTTTTCCTCTTTCTCCGAGAAATTGGACACGGTCATTCCGAGCGTCGCCAGATCCCCGCTGTACCCGGAGGCCGTATCCGTCACGGCATGATTAGCGGGTGCGGCGCCGCCGGACACGTCTATAATCCTGAGCCAGTCCTTCTCGAATTTACGACCGGTCCACCCGTTCTTCTGGAGGTCCGTCAGGAATACGACCTCTTTCGAGCGTCCGGGAGCGCCTTCGAGGGCGGAGTAAGCCTCTTCGAGTCTCTTTTCATTGTCGGCGTACGAGTAAGAAAGCTTTATTCCGTCGAGTGCCTCCCTCATGCCCGCCGTATCGCCGGCGGGGGCGAGACGCGCGCCTTCTCCGCCTACGAGCGGGGCCGTTATGCCGAAGCTCCCGTCGGGGAGCGAGTCTATCAGCCCGGACGCCTTCTTGCGGGCGCGCTCGAAGTTGTCCCCGTATCCCATGCTGAACGAGTTGTCTATAACTATGGCGAGCGCCCCGGGCCCCGAGCTTCCGGCGGGGGCGAAGGAGAAGAACGCGGGCTTTGAGAATACGAGCACGAGGAGGACGATTATGAGCGCCCTCAGCATTAGCAGCAGCAGGTCTTTAAGCCTCGACCTCGCGGACGCGTCCCCTTGTGAGGCGATCAGGAACCTGACGGCGGGGAATTTTTGTACGACCCCGCTCTTCCTCGATATGAGGTGTGCGATAAAGGGCAGCGCGACTGCGGCGAATCCTATGAGGAACAGCGGGTTAAGGAAGGAAAAATTCAATGCTTCTCTCTCTATTTATCAGCGATTTCGATAAGGGCTTCATCGACGGGTCTCGATGTCGGTGAGAGGACGTATCTCGACTCGTATTCGTGGCAGAGGAGCTTGAGCCTCACGGTGAACTCCCTTATCCTCTTCCTGTAGCCGTCCCTTACCGCGTCCGTATCCACAACGACCCTTTGTTCCGATTCCATGTCGATGAATTCGAGGGGGCCCCTGAACCCGAATTCGAGCTCGTCCTCGTGGAGCACGTGGAATACGACGGCTTCCTTGCCGGCCGCTTTGAGGAGCTGGAGCGTCTTCTCGATTTCGCTTTCTTCGGTCAGGAGGTCGGAGATTATTACGAACGAGGCGTCCTGCCTGAATATTTCGAGCGCCCTGAGGACGGGCGACGAGAGCGCCGTGCCGCCTGACGCCGTCAGGGATTCGAGCCTGTCCAGTATCGGCGCAATGCAGGAGTTCCCGGCCTTTGGCGGGATCATGCTGAATTCCGTCTCCGAGAAAGCGCCCGCCCCGACTGAGTCCCCTTGTCTGAGCAGGAGGTACGCGAGCGTGGCCGCGAGCCTCTGTGCGTAGCGCAGCTTGGAGGAGTCCCCGTCGCCGTAGCCCATGGAAGACGAGCTGTCGACGAGTATGCACCAGGCGAGGTTGACCTCGTCCTCGAATTTTTTGACGTAGAGCCTGTCGTGGCGGCCGTAAAGGCGCCAGTCCACCTGTCTCAGCTCGTCCCCCCGGTTGTATTCCTTGTATTCGAGGAAGTCCGGGCTGATGCCTTTCCAGAGGCTCTTGTGAATCCCGGCCTTGCGGCCCCTTACCCGGGACGGGCTCCTGAAATAAAAGCGCCTGAGACGCGAAGCGGTCTCTATGTCGAGTATGCCGTTTGCCATGATCTAGGGGTAATCGGGAGAGTATAACCGAGGGTCGGTGAAGATTCACCAGTTTCAGCCGAGCAGGCCTTCTATCTCTTTGATAACCGACTCTTCGGTAAGGTTCTTGGCTATCGATATTTCCTTGATGAGGAGCGTGCGCGCGGAGTCCATTATCCTCTTCTCGCCGAACGAGAGGTCTTTACCCCTCTGGAGGTGGTTGATGTCCCTGAGCACGTTCGCGACTTCGAAGATGTCGCCGCTCTTTAGCTTGTCGGAGTATTCGCGGTACCTTTTGTTCCAGCTCTGGCCGCCGTTCTGGTGGTTCGAGTTCTTGATTTTGGTCTTAAGTATGTCGTATATCTGGTCAATTTGCCTTTTCGTTATCACGGGCCTCAAGCCCACAACGTCGGCGTTATCGGTGGGGACCATGACGGTGACATCGCTGTCAACCACCTGGAGGATGTAAAAATTTCTGATCGTGCCGCAAATTTCCTTCGATTCCACCGACTTGACCAGAACAACTCCGTGAGCCGGGTAAACAGCCTTGGTTCCAACTTTAAACGTATTTATGTTAGTGACCCCTTGCGCGATAGGCGGCGCTGATGGATGAACTCTATCATAAATTTACCCTCCGGTCAAATGGACGGGGGGCGCTTCGGGGCCGAAAAAACTGGGTTCGGGAGGACTTTCGCGGCGTAAAACCTGCTTCGGCAGCCCCCTGTGCCGGGGCGTTTCAGACGGCAAAAGTCTCCCTCCGCCCGGGGCGGCGGAGACTGTCCCCCGGCTAATTCGGAGGAGTCGCTATATCGCTCGTCCCGTCCTTGAAATCCGCGCCTTGTTGATATAGAGTTCTTACCTTTTCCGCTGACAATCGAGTACGAATTCGACGGAGGTGTGAACAGGTGCAGCAGATCACTGAAAAGGAGCTTCTCGACCGGCACGGGATTAAAAATCCCGGAAAAGTCTACTATAACGTGCCTGTACCCGCACTCTATGAAGAGGCTGTCAGGAGGGGGGAAGGCGAGATCGCCCAGGGCGGGACCCTCGTCGCGTACACTGCTCCGCATACCGGGCGCTCGCCCCAGGACAGGTTCATTGTAAAGGAGCCGGGGACCGAGCAAGACATACTTTGGGGTCCCGTAAACAAACCCATATCCCCCGCCAATTTCGATTCGCTCTACAGGAAGGTCACGGCACACCTGGAAGGGAAAGACATCTTCGTAAGGGACCTCTACGTTTGCTCGCACCCGGAGTACCGCATGAGGGTCCGCGTGATTAACGAGTACGCGTGGCACAATATATTCGTCAATAACCTTTTTATCAGGCCCGACCGGGGGGACCTCCCCCACAAGTCGGTCGAGTTCACCGTTATATCGGCTCCGGGCGTCGAGGCCGACCCCGAGTCGGACGGCACGAGGTCAGGGACGTTCATCGTGCTCAACTTCGATAAGAGAGTCGCAATAATAGGCGGGACGCGTTACGCGGGGGAGATGAAGAAATCCGTATTCACCGTGCTCAATTTCCTACTGCCGAGGGAAGGCGTATTCCCGATGCACTGCTCGGCCAACGTCGGCAGGGACGGGGACGTAGCGCTCTTCTTCGGCCTCTCGGGCACGGGGAAGACGACGCTCTCGGCCGACCCGGTGCGCGCCCTCATAGGGGACGACGAGCACGGATGGTTCGACCAGGGGGTATTTAATTTCGAGGGCGGGTGCTACGCCAAGGTGATAAAGCTCAACCCCGCGACCGAGCCCGAGATATACGAAGCCTCTCTCAAATTCGGAACGGTGCTAGAGAACGTGGAGATAGAAACCGACACACGCGGTGTTGATTTCGACAGCGAGAAGTTCACGGAGAATACGAGGAGCGCTTACCAGATAGATTCGCTTAAAAATATCGTGCCCGCGGGCGCGGGCGGGATACCGAAGACCATATTCATGCTCACCTACGACGCGTTCGGGGTGCTGCCCCCGATATCGAGGCTCACCCCGGAGCAGGCTCAGTATTTCTTCACCCTCGGCTACACGGCCAAGGTGGCCGGGACGGAGAGGGGAGTGACGGAGCCCCAGGCGACGTTCAGCTCCTGCTTCGGCGCGCCGTTTTTGCCGAGGCCGCCGCTGTATTACGCGGAGATGCTGAAAAAGAAATTGGAAGAGAGCGGGGCTTCGGTGTGGCTCCTCAACACGGGGATAACCGGGGGGCCGTACGGGGTCGGAAAGAGGATGCCCCTTCCCCAGACGAGGGCGCTCGTTACAGCGGCGGTGAGCGGAGAGCTCGACAAGGGGTCGTTTAAGGAAGTGCCCGTGTTCGGTCTCAAGGTCCCCGCGTCCTGTACAGGGGTGGACGACAAGCTGCTTGAACCTAAGAAGACCTGGGCAGACCCGGCCGCGTACGACGTGAAGGCGAAGGAGCTCCAGAGCAGGTTCGAGCAGGAGTTCGCGAAGCATAAGGCGTGAGGCGGGTCACTGCATTCCGCCGCTGCCCTTGCCAACAACGAGGCGGAAACTACCCGTTCGTCCCTTTGCAATGCGCCTGTCTACGACTCATCGGAGGATCGAGCGGACGTCATATGGTTTTATTGGAAAGTGCTTCGTTATAAGCTGCAATCACGTCTTTTCTTGAAAGCGTTCCCACGATCTTTTTTGAATTTTTCGATTCAATTACCGGCAGGATTTCTACCGGTTTCTTCTCCCATTTCTTCAAAATGGTATAGAGCGTGTCGTCCGGGTTTACCGTCACCACGTTCAAGGTGGCCAGCTCTTTTACTACAACCAAATCCTTAATCGATTCCTCGAATATCCACTTTCTAAAATCCTGTATGGATATTATGCCCACAAGATTGCCCGCTATGTCCACGACAGGAAACGTCGTGTAGCTGCTTTGGGGAATATATTCAATCAGCTCACGGAGGGTCATCCCCTCGGGGATCGTCTCGATGTCGCGTTTCATTATGTCTTTAGCCTGAATTAAATGTATGATTCGCCCGCCGACCTCTTCCTCGATGTGCACTCCCGCCTTGTTCAGCTCAAGACTCTCGAGCGAGCCTCCAATAAGAAGCTGTGCCGTCAGGCTTCCAAGAACCGAGCTTATCATAATCGGGATTACGACCTGATAGCTTTGCGTCATTTCAAATATCAGGAATATGGATGTGAGGGGAGCCTGGGTAACCGCCGCGAGAAAAGTGCCCATCCCGACCGTAGCGTAAGCTCCGCTTAGCGCTACGGGACTCGACAAGAGCGTGCCGACGAGTTTTCCGAATACGCTTCCCATCGCGGCGCCGATAAAAATAGACGGAGCAAACATGCCTCCGGGCCATCCGGAGCCGATGGTTATAGAGGTTGCGACGGGCTTTAGAAAAATCAATCCGACAACAACTAAGAGCGGAAGCTGATTTTGCAGAACCTTGTCAACCTGATCGTAGCCGTTCCCCAATATATAGGGGAAGAATATTCCGATAACGCCAACTATAAACCCTCCAAGAACGGGATGCAGCCGGGAAGGGCGCTTTAATTTAGAGAAAGCGTCCCTAACCAGGAAAAAGAGTTTGATAAATCCGGCTGAGAAAAATCCGAGAACAATGCCGAACAGCGCATAGAAAAAAAGTTCCTTGACGCTAACGAATTGATAAGGCGGCACTACGAATATAGGCTCGTTTCCTCTCAAAGAACGGGATACAACCGTTCCGACAGCCGCTGAAATAACTATGGGGAGGAAGCTCCCGACCCTGAAATCCTTGAGAAGCGCGACCTCCTCGGCAAAAAGAACGCCGGCAATCGGGGCGTTAAAAGTCGCCGCGATGCCTGCTGCTATTCCGCAGGCCACAAACACGGGTATTTTTCCCCTCGATATTTTAAAGATCTGTCCCATGAAGCTGCCGATTGCTCCGCATAATTGTGCGATCGGTCCTTCCTGTCCTGCCGATCCCCCGAACCCGAGCGTTACGCAGGAGCCGAGCGCTTTTGCGATCGTTTCTTTAGGTTTTAGTATGCCGCCCATCAAATTTATTCGTTCCAGAAACTTCGGAAAGCCGTATCCCAGAACCTGATTGGGGAAGATATAAGAAAGAATAAGCAAGATAAGTCCCCCGCAGAGAAGCGGCATTATGACGAAAGGGGAACCCCAGTAGGGTAGAACGGCCTTGGAATACAGGAACCTGTAAGATTCCACATAAGCGAAGTTCGCGACCCCGGCAAGAATTCCAATAATGATTCCTACGAGAATAAAAAACGCGTGCTCATTTGAGTAAAAGGAATGTAAGCGGCTTCTAGCCGAAGTTGAGCGAGGTTTTTCTTGTAGATCCATTTAATTCCATCATATACGGTCCCGAACGATAAAGCGTTCACGTCGGCTCTTCGAGTTAGCTCGATTATTGTAACCACTCATCTCTTTAAGCTCAATAGTTTCTTCGAGGGCATGCTTCTGACGGCTGCCGGGGCCGCCTCCTTAAAGCTATCCTGCGGTTCAAAGCCCGGAGAGCGGTTGGTGTCTCTCTCTTAAGAGCTGCGTCGATCGGAGAGACGAAGTAGCGTGAGCTTCTTCAAGCACGCGTTTTTTCTTTTTGCGTGCCTCTTTTTTACTGTGTATTCCTTCTCTGTGTTTCCTTTAACTGTGTATTCCTTAGGGTTCATATTTTGAACCCCCGGGGGATCATTATTTGACCAGGGGGGTTCAAATTTTGAAGGGGTGGGTGTCGTTTTCTTCACCCCTACCCGCCACCGCCAGCCCTATACTCCTTCTTTGATGGGGGTCAGGAACCTGCGCTCATAAACGATTCCCTCCGTTCTTTCGCCGAAATACAGCTTATATTTATTAATGTAACAATCATTTGTATTTACAAGCGTTTTAGTATATTCTCGCGTTTAAATAGTAGAATCAAGTTCCCGGATTCATACCTGCCGGAAACCAGCCTGGAGACTTTTCCCCATCGTGAGTAAGAACAGGCAGTGATATGTGTGCGGATAGAACAAACAAGTGAGGAGAAGACTTTGCACAGACGTAATGTAACGGAGTTCAGGATAAAGCCGGCTGCCGTGATTATCACTACACTCCTGCTCGCCGGCGCGGCAAGCTGCAACGACAACAATAACAACGAGAATCTGCCGAGGTTCGTGGGTGCGCCGTGCTCGGAGGTGGCCCCGTTTTCAGAGAAGGGGCTGCCAACGCCGCAAGATCTCGCTGTGTCGCGGTGCGGCTATCTGTTCGTGCCCGAGAAGCGCACCGAGCCGCTCGCGGCCGAGAACCGCGCCGAGTCAGGCGTACGCACCATCCGCCTTGCAGTCATTATCGTGCCCTCGGTGAATCAGCCGCCTCTTCCAGACCCTGTCGTGCACCTGGCCGGCGGTCCCGGCGGCAGCTCGCTCATTGAACTTGAGTCTCTCACGGCAGCCGGCGTGAACCAGGACCGCGATCTCATCCTCATGAGCCAGCGCGGGACGGTGTTCGCCGACCCCGAGCTGATGTGCCAGGAGCTGGATGAATTCTATATAGAAAGTCTCAACTTCCCGTTGGACTCTCAGGACAACCGGGATGCGCACATCGCCGCGTCACGGGCATGCTTTCTCCGCCTGTCCGGGAGCGGGATAGATATAAGCGCATACAACACGGTCGAAAACGCCGCCGATTTCGCCGACCTGAGAAAGGCGCTCGGTATCGCTGAATGGAACGTGCTCGGGGTCTCGTACGGCACCTACCTCGCGCAGACGCTCATGTATCAGCATCCTGAAGGCATCCGCACAGTGACGCTCGATTCCGTAGAGCCGCTCGATGACGCCGACGATGGCCTCCACGGCTTCGCGCAACGCCAGAGAGGGCTTCGACAACTTTTTTGCCGCATGCGAGGCACAGCCCGCGTGCGCCGCCGGATATCCCGATCTTGCCGGGACGCTCACCCGCCTCGTAAACGAGCTCGAGGCGGATCCGGTCACTGCGAGCGTGCAGGTCTCACCGGGTGATCCGCCGGTGGACGTCGTGCTCGACGGCGGAGCTATCGTGAACGGGATAATAGACAACACCTTCAATACTCAGAGCTTCCCGAATGTGCCCGCGTGGATCGACGAGCTCGACAACGGACAGCCGGAGAACATAGCCAGGACACGCGCCGTACCCGCGTTTGCCCCTCCCAACGTACTCGCCTATGGCATGACCTTCGGTATGCTTTGCAGCGGATATGTGGCCGAAGACAATAAAGCCAGCGTGCTCAACCGGGGGCGGCTGGCCTTTCCGGACTATCCGGACTCGGTGCTCGCGCCTGCCCTGCACTTCACCTACGCGCTTGACGACTGCAGAATCTGGGATATCCCCAAGACGCCCAAGGCCCTTCGCACCGCCACCGGGAGCGATATCCCGACCCTGGTCTTATCGGGCACCTTCGACACCGTGACACCGCCGAGCACGGGTCAGAAAGGGGCCTTGCCGCTCACGAACTCCATAGTGCTGGCCTTCCCCGGGGTCGGACACGCCGTGATCCAGTCGAACAGCTGCGCACAGGAAGTGTTCGCTTCCTTCCTGTCCGATCCGGGCGCGCCGGACACCTCCTGCGTCGCCGTGCTCGAGCCGGCGCCGTTTAATGTGGGCGAGTGAGGCATAGGCCCGCGCTCATGTTTACGAAGTCGAACGGCGGCCGTCGCATACGCCGGAGGCCGCCGGAACCCGTAATCGAGCGGGTCCGCGGGCTCATAGACGCCTTCCGCAAAGGGAGCCACGAGCCTGCGCCGTGACGGGGGGGGCGAACCCGATTATATCCCGAACTCACCACTATACTCAAAACCGAGCTTTATAAATTTATCCATCCGTTGTAAGATGGATTATTCATAACACACCCGTGAAAGGAGACGGTTTATGGACTTTCTAAAGAAAGAAGACACGTCTATCGTCGTAGTGGACATGCAGGAGAAGCTGATGTCGGCAATGCCCGGGACGGAGAGCGGGCTCGCGGTGAAGAACGTGAAGATCCTACTCGAAGCGGCGAAGATACTGGATATACCCGTGCATGTGACGGAGCAGTACCCGAAGGGACTCGGGCCCACGATAGGCGATATAAGGGAATCCGCGGGGGAGGGGTTCCGTCCCGTAGAGAAGCTCGTATTCAGCTGCGCGAGGTCGCCCGAGTTCATGGACGAGCTGAAGGGTCTTAACAGAAGCTCCGTGCTTCTCTGCGGCGTCGAGACCCACGTGTGTGTCCTCCAGACGGCTATCGACCTCGTGAACGAGGGGTATCACGTCTATGTGCCCGCGGACGCGGTCGTATCGAGAAGGGAGCTTGACTGGGAGAAGGGGATGGAGCTCATGGATAAAGCGGGGGCCGTCATCGGCACTACGGAGGCGTTCCTGTTCCAGCTGCTCGAGCGCGCGGGGACGGACGAGTTCAAGCAGATCTCGAAGCTCGTGAGGTGAAAGTGGAGGGTTTATCACCTCCATCCTACCCTTCCCCCCTCAAGGGGGAAGGAATTAATAAAAACTCAGGGACCGGACGCCCTTGAAAAAGTGCAGTGAAGTAAATTTACTCCGGGAAATATATGCGTCCCCAACAATTCCGAGCGAGCGAGGAATTGGACGCCTTTGAACAAAGGCAGAATTTTTGCTGTACTCCGGGAAATAAATGCGTCCCCAACGACTGCGAGCAAGTGAGCAGTCGGTCGCTGTTGGATAGTGGCAACTCTGTTACTGTACTTCGGGAAAGCGATGCGTCCCCGAGGGGATTTGAACCCCTGTTACCGGCGTGAAAGGCCGATGTCCTGGGCCGAGCTAGACGACGGGGACGTAAACGAGTATGAGCCGTACAGGATTCGAACCTGTGACCCACTGATTAAAAGTCAGTTGCTCTACCAAGCTGAGCTAACGGCTCGATTTTTGAAGCGCTAAACTATATCACGACATTATACATTGTCAAAGACAGAGTGTATGATATCATCCCTCGATCCTTTAATATTTACATATCAAATCTAAGCGGTTTAAGCCGCGTTTTCAAGACGCCGACATGATATCCGGTTACTCGAAGCCCGAATTCAGGAATTTCGCATTGGCGACGGCGTCAAATTTCTTCTTCTACTGCAACTTCTCGTCCTTTTTTCTCCTTCCCCTGTACATAAAGAGCCTCGGCGGGGACGACGCCCACGTAGGCTACATCATGGGAATTTTCGGCGTTACGTCCCTGGGAGCGATACCGTTCGTTACGTTCCTCGTGGATAAATACGGGAGGCGGAGGTTCATGCTCATAGGCTACGCGCTCATGTTCATAGCGTCGCTCTCGTACATCTTCATCTCGGAGCTGTCTCCGTATATTTATATCATACGGCTCGTCCAGGGCGTATCGTTCGCGTTCTCGTTCACTGCCGCGGGCACGTTCGTCGCCGATTACGTCCCGTCCGTCCGGAGGGCGCAGGGCCTGGGCATATTCAGCGCGTTCACGATCGCCGCTTACGCGGTGGGCCCTTCGCTCGGGGAGTTCATCATAGGGCTTGCGGGCTTCCACAACTTCTTTCTCTACTCGTCGTTCTTCAGCCTCATATCCTTGGTGCTCGCGGTCTTCATGAAGGACGGCAATTTCGTTCCTTCGAGAGACCCTTACGGCTTCGGATTCTTCCGCCTGATCGCGTCCAGAAAGTATGCCCTCGTCCTTCTCTCGAACCTCGTACTGGCCGGAGGGCTCGGCGCGGTGCTCAATTTTATAGCGATCTTTTTCCGCTCGAAGGGCCTCCAGGCCTATTACTTCTTTCTCACCTATACGATAACCGTGACGGCGATAAGGATATTCGGGGGGCGGCTGTCGGACACGTGGGGCAGGAAGGCGGTCGCTTCCCCCGCGCTGCTGATAGTCTCCGTGTCTCTCGCGTCGATGTACTTCGCCGACTCCGCGCTCACGGCCGTCCTCATCTCTTTCATATTCAGCTTCGGCTACGGCTCGCTCTATCCCACGCTGAGCGCGCTGATGATAGACAAGGCGGGGGAGGACGAGAGGGGGAAGGCGATAGGCGCGTTTAACGCCAGCTACAGCATGGGCATAAACTTCCTGGCTTTCCCGTTCGGGATAATCGCCCGCGACTACGGGTACGAGGGGATGTACTTTACGGCAGGATGCCTCGTATTCACGGGGTTCCTGCTCTACACGTTCTTCGAGCGCGGCGGGGATTCTTGAAAATACGGGCGTTTTTAATTAGTCTTGCGTGGTAATGGTCATAAAGAGCGGAGACGCCGTACTCGTAATGTCCCCCGATGAAAAAACCTACCTCGTTACAGTGGCCGAAGGGAAGCGGATGGGGACTCATCTGGGCGATATAGAGCTCGGGAAAGCGATAGGGCTCGAATACGGGAGCACCATACAGACGAATCTCCTCCACACATACGTTCTGCTCGAGCCCACTATCGAGGACAGGATGATGAAGGTGAAGAGGCACACGCAGATCATCTATCCGAAGGACGCCGCGATGATAGTGCTTAAGACGGGGCTCGGCCCGGGCATGAGGGTGATCGAGTGCGGTTCGGGTTCGGGCTCTCTCACAATAGCTCTCGCCAACGCCGTGGCGCCCTCGGGGAGGGTGTACGCGTACGACAGGAGCGAGAAGTTCATGGAGAACGCGAGGAAGAACGTTGAGAGCGCGGGGTTCGGCGAGTTCGTGGAATTCAAACTGCGGGAAGCGCAGGAGGGTTTCGACGAGGAAGGGGTCGATGTGGTCATGCTCGACCTTCCGTCGCCGTGGGACGGCATAGCTTCAGGCGCTCGCGCGCTCAGGGGCGGGGGCAGGATAGCCAGCCTGTCGCCCACGTACAACCAGGTGGAGCGCTGCGTCGAGGTGCTGGCCGAAGAGGGGTTCGTCTTCCTGGAGACGATCGAGGTGCTCGTCAGGAATATCCGCGTGAGCACAGGCAAGACGAGGCCCATGGACCGCATGGTGAGCCACACCGGCTTCCTTACGTTCGGCCGAAAGGCTTTGAAGAAGCGCGATCCGGGGCTTTAAATTATTGGACGAGATAATAATGAGTGGCATACGGTATTTCCCCCTTTGGAAAAGGGGGATTAAGGGGGATTTAAAATAAAGAAAAAGACAAATCCTCCCTAACCCTCCTTTTTCTAAGGAGGGAATTAAAATCCGAAAAACGAGAAAATCAATTTGAAACCCGGAAAAGACCCAGTCGTCGTGCTCGTTTTTATTGCGCTCGCCGTCGCGTTCTATTTTTACAACGCCCATACCGGAAAGAAGACCGGAGGACGCGTCCTACCGGGTCGCCGAGGTCCTGGACGGGGACACGATAGTGATCGACGACGGCAAGGGGACGCTCGTCCGGTACCTGGGAATAGACACGCCCGAGGCCGCGCATCAGGATTCCCCCGGAGACCCCTACTCGGCCGAGGCCGGGGAGCTCAACAGGAAGCTCGTCGGGGGGAAGACGGTCAGGCTCGAATTCGACAGCGAGAAATACGACGTTTACGGGAGGCTCCTCGCATACGTTTACGCGGACGGCGTCTCCGTGAGCCGTGAGCTGCTCAGACAAGGGCTCGCGACGACCCTCTTCATCGAGCCCAACGGGAAATATAAAGATTCCTTTAACAAAGCGTCCGAAGAAGCCAGGCGGGAGAGAAGGGGGATGTGGGGGGACCTCGACACGATAGTCGTCCCCGCCGGGAACGGCGCGTTCGTCGTGGACATAGACAAGGCTTCCCTGTACGAAGGCAAGCGCGTCGTCGTGAGGGGCAGGGTAACGGGCGCGAGGGAGTCGGGGAAAGCGGTAGTCCTCTCGATAGACGGAAAATTCGACGTGGTAATATTCCGCGACGCCCTCGACAATTTCCGTTTCTTCGGAATAGACCCCGCGTCTTACTACATGGAGAAGGAGGTCGAGGTCACGGGCAGGGTCAAGATGTATAAGGGCACTCCGGGCGTTCACGTGAACCACCCGATACACATAAGGAGGACGGGATGAAGCCCGCGGAATTATTGTGCGAGGGGGCGTCCCTCGTCGGTGTGGAACTCACCTCCGCCGAGCGGGACCTTTTCATGCTCTACCTGCGGGAGCTCAAGAGCTGGAACAAGAAGATAAACCTCACAGGGCTTAAGAGCGACAGGGACATAGTGACAGGCCACTTCCTCGATTCCTTGTCGGCCGCGCGCTTCGTCCCCGAGGGCTCGCGCCTCCTCGACATAGGCTCGGGCGCCGGGTTCCCCGGTATCCCGATAAAGATAATATCGGAGTCGCTGGAGGTCACCCTCCTCGATTCCGTACACAAGAAGGTGGTGTTCATGCGGGAGGTCATACGCGCGCTCGGCCTCGGGGGTATCACGGCCGTGTGGGGCAGGGCGGAGGACGAGGGGAACGGCATAGAGAGGCGTAGGTTCCAGCGTGTTATCACGAGGGCCGTGGGGCCTATCCCCGGGATACTCCGTCTCAGCGAGCCTTATCTCGCCGCCGGGGGCGGAATAATTCTCATGAGGGGGCAGAGGGGAGGGGAAGAGTGGGAGGCAGCCCTCAGTGAGGTGGGTAAGGAATACAGGCTCGCCGAGAGGAGCGACTTCACCCTGCCTTTCGGAGGGCAGTCGAGGACGATATTGGTCGTGGAGAGGGCGTAATATCACCGCATCGGCGAATCGAAATACCTTTCATAAAGCCGAAATATTGTCGGAACGCCGTTTGTCGCAAGTCAGCAATTTGCAATAATACTATACCCCTGTATAGTATTCAGCGGCCAATGTAATACAGGAGCGCTGCCGGTGTCTCATACAATTACGGATAAAAAAAGGCTCATCAACCGTGTGAGGAGAATCCGCGGGCAGATCGAGGGAATCGAGAAAGCTCTCGAAGATGAAAAGGATTGTTCGCTGGTCCTTCAGGATATTGCGGCGTGCCGCGGCGCTATAAACGGTCTCATGTCCGAGGTTCTCGAGGGCCATATCAACCTCCACGTGCTCGATCCCGATACCGCTCCGACAACGGCGCAGCTGAAAGCGACTAAAGTCTTGTTAGAGTTGATAAGGACCTACTTAAAGTAGATAAGCTGTATTTCATACTTAAACCGGGAAAATGATTTTAGTTACTGCGGGAATATAATGCACGACAGGACAATAAACACCATCATCACCACGACCATCCCCATGACCATCATCATGAAGGCATTGGCGGTCATACTCACGATATGCTCGATTACTCCGTCCTGGGTTCGGAAAGAGGTATATGGGCCGTTAAATGGTCTTTTGCCGGACTTATGATTACCGCACTCTTGCAGGCTTTTGTTGTGGTGCTGTCAGGAAGCATAGCTTTGCTCGCCGATACCATCCATAATTTCGGAGACGCGGCGACGGCAATTCCGCTGGGCGTCGCCTTCATGCTGGCTAAATCGAAGCCGAGCAAAAGATTCACATACGGCTATGGCCGCGTCGAAGACCTGGCGGGAATAATTATCGTTCTGATTATTCTATTCAGCGCGCTGGTCGCAGGTTATGAATCTATTTCCCGCTTACTGCATCCTCAAAAAGTAGGGCATTTATACGCGGTGATCGCGGCTTCTATTATCGGTTTTCTCGGCAACGAGGTCGTAGCGATTTTTCGGATCAAGGTGGGCAAAGAAATCGGGAGCGCCGCACTCGTCGCCGACGGATACCATGCGCGTGTAGACGGATGGACCAGCCTCGCGGTATTGTTCGGCGCTCTGGGCGTATGGCTGGGCTACCCCCTGGCCGATCCGATTATAGGACTGGTTATAACCGCAGCGATACTCGTTATAGTCTGGCAGGCCGCAAAACAGATATTCATTCGCGTACTCGACGGAGTCGATCCAAAAATCATAGATGAGATTGAAAAAACGGCGAGTAAGGTCGATGGAGTCGCAGAAGTCTCCGGGGTGAAGGCCAGATGGATAGGTCATAATCTCCACACTCAGCTCAGTATCGGGGTTAAATCAGCGCTTTCCGTCGGAGACGGGGAAGAAATTGCAAGAGAGGTAAATCACAGGCTGCAGAGCGATGTGCCTCATTTATCCGAAGCCGTGATTAATATCATGCCCTCAAATTGAGGAACCCGCAGGCGGCGCCAGGCGCGAGGGTCCAGAGCATTCCGAGCCTGAAGGGGGACGTTATGCCCATATCTTCGAGTGTGTCATAACGTCCCCGCGAGCTGCGCTGCTAACTGGTTAAGTGTGATTTTCTTTGACGCCTGCTGTAGGCGAATAATCCTCCGATCACCGCCAGTAACGCGGCCATGCCGATCGGTCCCCATTCACTGAGAGTAGGTATTCCTTCGGGCTGGATCCTACAAACGGGCGATTCCCCCGGGAAGAAGGTGATGCCCTTGGGATCGTCCCCCTCTGATGGGAAGAAGCTGATAAGCGCCCCCGTGTCCCCGTTGTAGATATACACCTCCGTCGTATCGCCGCTTGTGACGTAAAGATTACCGTCAGGACCGAAAACGATCTTCTCGGGCTCTATCAGGCCCGTACCGGGGGGGAAGGGGCCGTTGGAATCAAGGAGACCATTCGAGGGCACGAATTCGTCGATGTTATCAGTGGCAGGGTTCAAACGGAATATGACATTGGGGTTTTCAAAATCTACTCCGTTAAGTGTAAAAGACAACCCTTCACTGCTTATATAGAGGTTGCAATCGGGGCCAACGGTTATACCGTTGGGGTCGTATAAACCCATGAAGCCGGCCGGGAAAGGTGTATCGATGTAAATCCCGTTTTTGCTGAACCGCATGACACTGTAAGCGGAATTACCAACCAAATTGCGAGGGTCGTTGCCTAGATAGAAGTTGCCGTCCGGGCCGAAGGCGATAGCCATGGCTTCGGACAATATATTCGCGCCTCCGGCACCCGGGCCGCCTGCGCCGTTGGGTATGAAGTCGTCTATGAAGGCTCCTGTCTTGCCGTTAAAGCGCATGACCCTGCCCCCCTCGCCCACGACACCGGGCGGGCAAAAACTGTCACAGTTGGCGGCGATATACAGGTTGCCGTCGGGGCCGAATACCATGTCCTTGGCTTCTTCCAGATCGTTGCTGTTCTCCGGTATGAATACATCGATAAATACCCCTGTCGTACCGTTGTAGCGGATTACGGTGTCGCTTCCGGTCAATAGGTACAGGTTGCCGTCGGGACCGAATTGCACGGCCGTTGGCTCGTCCAATTCAGGACCGCCGGAGGTGAAATTGCCGATGAACGCACCGTTGTTGCTGAAACGGCGGACTTGGCCGTCTCCGGGCGGACCATCCGTACCCACGAGCACATCTGCTCTCGCAACGGAAACAGCCATCAGCATGCTAATAATTACGAAGAAAAATATAGTGATACCGGTTTGTCTTTGAAACTCCATCATGATCTGGTCCTCCTTTTGATGTATATAAAAGTCTCTTCGCGGATTATATCACGCGAACATTGCGCCAGGCTTGCGCCAATATTAATATTATTTTAATGTTTACGAGTGGGGAGTAAGAACTATCACTATTGGGGAATATGTATGGAGAAAACGGAACCGTTGCCGGTTTTGCTTGTGACCTCTATGTACCCGTTGTGCGCCTGAATGATGGCTTTTACTATACTCAACCCCAGGCCGAGCCCTTTTTGCGAACGGCTTTTATCCCCTCGATACAGACGGTCCCAAATCCTGGGAATCTCTTCCGAAGGTATCCCGAATCCCGTATCCTTTATATTTACGATGATCTCATCTTTGCCTTTGTATGCCTCTATTGTTACCCTTCCCCCGTCCGGAGTGTACTTGACCGCGTTATCTATGATGTTCGCGAAGAGCTGGCGCATCTTGTTGACGTCGATATTCGCCATGAGCGTGTCCGGCAGATTTGTCGTCATAAATATATTTTTCTCTCCTGCCACGAAATTGTAGAGCTCGACTACCTGCTTTATGAGCTCGGTAAGATTCGTCTCCCCGACTTCGAGTTTCATCACACCGCTCTCGACGGCGGTAATCGCAATCAGGGTATTTAGAATCGTGGTAATCTGCTCTGATTCTTCCATGCATTTATGAAGAGCGTCCCGGAGGGTATTAACGTCCGGTTCGGAATGTATCGCCAATTCGGCAAGACCTTTTAGTCTCGTAACGGGCGTGCGGACGTCATGGGCGATGTTGTCCAGAGCGCTTCGCAGCTCGTCTATCAGGAGTTCGTTTTTATTCAATATGGATTTGAACATCGCCGCCAATTCCTCGAATTCATTCCCCGGTTCTTTGACCGGGAGAAGCGGCTCGCCTGAGCTGACGACATATTTTGACTTTAGTTCATTGATTAGAGTTCGTACAGGCCTGATCGCGCGCTTCGCTATAACGGCGCCCCCCGTAAATCCGGTCACAATCATGATGACGATGACCCACGCGATAACTCCGCTGAACTTGTTAAGAAAGCCCGACCGGAGCTCGGTGCTTTTGCCGACTTGTATTATGCAGCCGTTATTCAGAGACCCGGATAAGATCTCCCAGTGATGCCGGCTGTCTGCCACCGGCAGCATTATCCATTTTCTATCACCCATGACCGCCGCGCTTTCGATTCTTTTAAAGTCGGTCTGCGATGATTTTGCCGGAAAGTTCATATAGACAGTTTCATTTCGCTGGTCAGCCACCCGGACGAAATATAAATTACTGCCTGTGACGAGTATCTCGAAATCCAGCTCCTCTTTTAAAGCATCTATGCCGCCTTCCTGATATTTCAGCTTGAGCTCGTTCAATTCTATCGAGATGTCCTCTCTATCGTTATCTTTAATGGTTTCGGAAATAAAATAATAGGCGACCGCGAAGAGGATAAAGAAGCTGATTACGAATATAAACGTGTACCAGAAGGTCAGCCGGACGACGAAACTTTTTTTTGCTTGTTTAAGCAACTTTGAGCACATAACCGGCGCCCCTGATGGTCTGAATCATTTTTCTCTCGGGACTATCCTCCAATTTGCTTCTCAGCCTGCAGACCATAACTTCCACTACGTTTGTCTGGGGCTCGAAGTCGTAACTCCATAAGTGCTCGAGGATCATGTTCTTCGACACCACCTCCCCGTGGTGACGCATCAGATATTCCAGCAGCGAGAATTCCTTCGGCAGAAGCTCGATCCTCGCGCCCGCATAGGCCACTTCCCTGGTGAGGAGGTCGAGAGTCAGCTCCCCCTTCGCCAGGCGGGTGGGACTGGATGCAAAATTGGCCCTGCGTATAAGTGATCTCACCCGTGCGAGCAGCTCTAAAAAGGAGTAAGGCTTGGCCAGGTAATCATCACTCCCCGCGCTAAGTCCTTCGATCCGGTCGTCGACTGAGTTTTTGGCGCTTAAAATAAGAACGGGGGTGTATATGTTTTGACTTCTCAGCTTTCTCAGGATGCTCAACCCGTCCAGCTTGGGCAGCATTATATCGATGACCGCGGCATCGTAGTTATAAGATAATATCAGTTCGAGTCCCTCCTCGCCGTCCGCGGCATGGTCAACGGCATAACCCGAACGTTTAAGACCGCTGGTAATGAAAGCGGCTGTTTCCTGGTCGTCTTCTATAACCAGTATTCTCATGCCTCTTACCTCCAGGTTCGATGTTGTGTAAGCATGTTCCATTCTCTAGTTTAATAAATAAAATCGCAAACGACATCACTTTCGACAATCGGTAAAGGTTATTTATCGGGATAGCATTATTCGAATCCACAAGTATTTAGAGGCTTTGCACTCGTAATAGTCAACTTTTGTTTACTTGTCCCGGTAAAAGATTAAATAATTGTAATTCGACCGTAACGTTGGTGTAATAATGCTCATGTATTATTAAAAAACACTAAATAAAGTTAACCCATGGCTCAGTTTAATTGAACATCTCAAGGAAACTTCTATCCTTAGCTCTCTTTGCCGTCTTCATTATAAGTATCCCTCTGACCTCAAAGGGTGAAGATACGGTACCGCCCGTCAATGAGGGATTTCTTCAATATTTGTCAAAGACCCTTCCTAAAAACCTCCTCATCGGAACAAAATATAGCGTTACCGGATGGAACCTTGCAATTCTAGGGGCGGCAGCCGGGACTGCTATAACACTTTCCCAAACAGATGCCGATAAAGAGGTTCAAAATTCGGTGGAAGGATCATTGGGTAATTTCGCGGAAATAGGGAATATAGGCGGCAGTGCTATCACAATTGCCGGTATAACGGTCACATCATACATAGTGGCCAAACAAATAAAAGATGAAAAATTCCTTCAAACGAGCGAGGCCCTCATCGAATCCGAGATAATAACCGCGGTCATGACGGAGGGAATAAAAGTCTCGGTCGGAAGGAAACGACCTAACGGAGATAACAACCGTTTTAGTTCGTCCTTCCCGTCAGGACACGTTTCTGCAAGCTTCGCCCTCGCAACCACCTTCGATTCCATGTACGGCTATAAAGTCGGGATTCCACTTTATGCATTTTCCTCTTTCGTCGGGCTCTCGCGTATATCGGATAACAAGCATTTTCTCTCGGACGTGCTCTTCGGAGCGGCCCTCGGCACAGCGGTGGGAAGGGGCGTGGCGCATATTCATAAAAATGATAAAGGAGGTAATTTTACAATTATGCCTTACTCGGAAGGGAGTAGTTCCGGGCTGGTATTAACAATGCATTGGTAAAATTTAGAGTATGGTTTATTGTCCCGCTTCTCTATAGGTTTAACAGTATTACTCCGTTCTTTAAACTCCCACAAAGAAATGGAAATGAGAGCTGTAAATGATTACAGCACTATTTTGCTATGAAGAAAAGGCTATAAAGCCAATGTGCTGTCCGGAAGACAAAGGAACGAAGAAAGAACAAATAAGCAGGTAATCAAAATGGCTGATGCCGATACTCTGATAACCGAAACCGTTAAAAGCTATGATTATGCTGAGTTAAATAAACTCCCTGAGATCACCATTTATTTCTGGATAATGAAGATATGCGCGACCACCCTGGGCGAAACGGCGGGTGATCTTTTATCCATGACCCTGAACGTAGGCTACGCCGTCAGCACCGTCATATTGTTAAGTGTGTTTCTAGTGACGCTCACGGCGCAGATGCTGTCGAAAAGATATCATCCCCTGCTTTACTGGACAGTCATCCTGACCACCAGCACTGCCGGTACGACGATGTCGGACTTCATGGACCGCACACTGAGGCTTGGCTACATGAATGGCTCCGTTATTTTGCTGAGCTGCCTGGTGGCTATTCTCGCCTTCTGGCGATTGCGCATCGGCTCACTGTCCGTCAACGAAATCAGGTCGCGCAAGGTCGAATTTCTTTACTGGATCGCTATTCTGTTTTCAAACACGCTGGGCACCGCGCTGGGCGACTTCCTGTCTGATACATCGGGGCTCGGATTTACCGGCGGTGCGCTGCTGATTGCCGGTCTGCTGACGCTCGTGCTCGCTGCCGCATATTTCACCGAGATTTCCCGCGTAGCATTGTTCTGGATTGCGTTCGTCCTGACGCGGCCTTTCGGCGCACAAATGGGAGACATCCTTACCAAGCCGCATGAAAAAGGCGGCCTCGATCTCGGCACGGTCGGCTCGTCGATTGTCCTAGCATCAATACTGCTAATTTTTATCGTATTTACGTCTCTCAATAAAGATGCGCGCGGAGCGGGGGGCGGGAAGCCTGCTTAAGGAGATGCAGGAGAGGGGAGAAGTTAGAAGGATGGAGCGGGGGCGTCCGGAAAAAGCCTCACACGATGTCGGGGATATTTCTGTGCCTCACAAAATAAAGGCCCGATTCAAAATCTTCAGGAATGCATAACCCACCCTACCGGAGCTCGTAATCGGATACCTCGCCGCCCTTGTCGACCGTAATTGGAAAGGGCGTATCTTCTGCCCCTTCGGCTGGCCCTCAGGCGTGAGTATCGGCGTTTATCCGCACGTTCCATATAACTCCCCAGTCTCACTTTAAAATCAGACGCTTAAATGTTAAAATCCTACCCAAGAGAGGCGGTCCGACCCGTGCGGGCCGGGACCGGTTACGGAGGATAAGATGGTTTTATTCCTGGGAGAGGACGACGTAAGGCAGATCCTCACCATGTCCGACGCCATTAAGGTGCTTGAGGAGATGTTCAGGCAGCAGGGGCTCGGAAACATAATAAATCAGCCGAGGCAGAGGATAAGGACCGAGGTAAGCATGCTGCATTACCTGGCCGGGGCGCTCCCGCACCTGGGGGTAATGGGCTATAAGGCTTATACCTCCTCGAAATCGGGCGTCAAGTTCAGGGTGTTCCTCCACGATCTCGACTCCGGGGAGCTGCTGTCCATCATGGACGGGAACTTCATGGGCATGATGAGGACCGGGGCCGTGTCGGGCGTGGCTACGAAATACATGGCGAGGGAGGACATGAGCCGCGTCGGTATCCTCGGCGCGGGATGGCAGGCGAGGGGGCAGCTCCTTGCGGCGGCGGCCGTCAGGCACGTGAAGAAGATAAGCGTTTACAGCCGCAGCGCGGCTAACAGGGAAGCGTTCTCGAGGGAGATGGAAAAGCAGCTCCGGATTACCGTTACGCCGGTCGCGTCGGCCGAGGAAGCCGTGAGGGACGCCGACTGCGTCATCACTTCGACCTCGTCGTTCGAGCCCGTATTCAAGGGGGACTGGCTTTCGAAGGGGGCTCACGTAAACGCGATAGGCGGCAATTTCCTTTTCAAGAGGGAGATAGACGAGAAGACGGTGAGGACGGCGGACGTGATAGTCGTCGAATCACTCGAGCAGTCGAAGATGGAGGCGGGCGAGTTCTTACCGCTCATCGAGAAGGGCACGCTCAGGTGGGCCCGTATTTCGGAGCTCGGGGACGTCGTTTCAGGGAAGTCCCCGGGAAGGACGAAAGACGAAGACATAACGCTCTTCAAATCGCTCGGCATCGCGGTCGAGGACATTGCCGTCGCGGCGCACGTGTATAAGGTCGCCAAAGGGGCGGGTATCGGCACGAAGCTCGATATGCCGTCCAATTGAGCGTGCGGCGTCCGTATGTTCAAGACGATAGGGGACCGATAATTCAGCGTAATAAGAGGCGAAAATGAAAACAGTGGGGATAATAGGCGGGAGCGGGCTATACGCGCTCGAGGGGCTTACGGAAGTGGAAACGGTGAGCGTGGATACGCCCTGGGGAAAGCCTTCCGACGACCCGGCTGTAGGCATGCTGGGGGATACGAGGCTCATATTCCTCCCGCGTCACGGGAAGGGGCACAAGCTCATGCCGTCCGAGATAAACTACCGCGCTAATATATTCGCGATGAAGACGCTCGGCGCCGGGTGGATAATATCAGTAAGCGCCGTCGGAAGCATGAGGGAGGAAATAGCTCCCGGCCACATTGTCATACCGTCGCAGTTCTACGATCACACGAAGTCGAGGGCGTCCACGTTCTTCGGGGACGGGTTGGCGGCGCACGTGTCGATGGCCGACCCGGTGTGCCCGGTCCTCTCGAAGGCGCTCTACGAGGCCGCACTCGAGGCGGGGGCGACCGTGCATAAGGACGCGACCTATATCTGCATGGAGGGGCCCCAGTTCTCCTCCCGCGCGGAGAGCAATATATACAGGAAATGGGGAGTGGACGTGATAGGGATGACCAACATGCCCGAGGCGAAGCTTGCGCGCGAAGCCGAGATTTGCTATTCTACACTTGCGTTGTCGACCGACTATGACTGCTGGCACGAGCAACACGGCGACGTCACGGTGGATGACGTCATAGAGACGCTTATGAACAACGTGGCTCTCGCCAGGAAGGTTATCCTGAAGGTCCTGCCGGCGATAGATGATACGAAAGACTGCCTGTGCGCGAGCGCGCTCGAGAACGCTATAATTACTTCCCGTGACTCCATCACTCCCGAGGTCAAAGAGAGACTCGGAATACTGATAAGGAGGTACGTACAATGAAGCTTCTTGTAGTCGGATCAATCGCTCTCGATACCGTGGAGACTCCATTCGGCAGAGAGGAAGATATTCTCGGGGGCTCCGCCTCGTATTTCTCCCTAGCCGCGAGCATGTTTACGGACGTATCCGCCGTGGCGGTCGTCGGAAGCGATTTTCCTGAAGAGCACATGGAGCTTTTCAGGTCGAAGGGGATAGCGCTCAACGGAGTAAAGAGGGAGAACGGCCGGACGTTCAGGTGGGAGGGCAGGTACGGCTACGACCTCGGGGACCCGGAGACTCTGGGCACGTACCTGAACGTGTTCGAGAACTTCAAGCCCGTACTTCCCGATGAGTACAGGGACATAGAATACGTTTTCCTCGCGAACATAGACCCGGAGCTTCAGCTGAGCGTGCTCGATCAGATGAAAAACCCGAAGCTCGTCGCCTGCGACACCATGAACTACTGGATAGAGCACAAGCCCGAGGCGCTCAAGGAAGTGATAAAACGGGTGGACATTCTTATGCTGAACGATTCCGAAACCAGGATACTCGCGAAGGAGCCCCGGATCACGCACGCCGCGAGGAAAGTGCTCGAGCTCGGCCCCAGGGCGCTCATAGTGAAGAGGGGCGAGTACGGCGCGCTGATGTTCTCGAGGGATGGCATATTCTGGGCGCCGAGCTACCCGCTCGAAGAGGTAATCGACCCGACGGGCGCGGGGGATTCGTTCGCGGGAGGTTTCATGGGGTTCGTTGCGGGGCACGATATTACCGACCAGGCGGGTTATAAGACGGCCGTAGTGTTCGGAAGCGTCATCGCTTCGTTCACCGTAGAGAATTTCAGCGTGAGGCGATTAGCACAGCTAAGGAAAGCCGATATCGATAAGAGGTTCGCCGCTTTCCTTCAGCTCTCGAGGCTCGACTGATATGAAAAACTTTTCACTCGTCACTCTCATCGTTGCGGTATTGCTCCTTTCCTGCGCGGGAGGGAAAAAGAAGCCGGATGTCCCTCAGGACGAGGGGAAGATGTTCGACAACCAGAAGGCCCTCGCCGTCGCTTCCTCGTGGAGGGGCAATTTCCCTCAGGCCCTGAAAGAGATAGAGGTTGCCGAGAAAATAAACGACAAGGACCCCGAGGTTTACGTCATAAAGGGCGCGATATACATGGGGCTTAAAGAGTACCCCACGGCAGAGGAGAACTATAAAAAGGCGATCAGTCTGAGCTCCACCTACACGCCCGCTCATTTTAATCTCTGCGGATTATACCTTTCACAAAAGAGTTACGACCAGGTGATATCCGAGTGCGGACTCGTCGTCGCGGACCCGACCTACAAGGCGAGAGCCAACGCGTATACCAACATCGGCATCGCGTATTACAGCAAAGGGGACATGGCCAAGGCGAGGGAGAATTACGAGCAGGCGCTCAAGCTCAACCCCGCGTTCGTCTACGCGCACAACGAATTGGGCAAGCTCTATATGTCCACAGGAAGGTACGGCGAGGCCGTGACTGAATTCCAGCAGGCAGTGCAGGGTTATCCCACGTACGACGAGGCCTACTATAACCTCGCTCTCGCGTATATGAAATTAAACGACACCGTGAACGCGTGCGAAGCGTTCAGAAAGGTGGCGGATATTTCACCGAACTCGGAGTTCGGCGTGAATTCCAACCGCTATATCAACACCGTTTGTAAATGAAAGGGGAGGGGTGCGCTCTTCGCCGCCGCCGTCGCCTCGCCGGACTTACCATGCGCTACTTCCTGCTGTTTTTTATCTTATCGGCCAGCGTCGATGTGGACATCCCTTTTACGAGAGGGATTATAACGACGCGCCCGCCTGAGCTCTCGACGAAATCCCCGCCGATTACGTCCTCGCGCCCGTAGTCCCCGCCCTTTACCAGCAGGTCGGGCTTCAGCTCTTTTATCAGTTCGAGCGGCGTGTCCTCCTCGAATATGCAGAGGTAATCGACGCAGTCGAGCGCGGCCAGCAGCAGGGCGCGGTCGGCCTCCGTTATATAAGGCCTGCCGGGGCCTTTCAGCTTTCTCACGGACTTGTCGCTGTTTATGGCCACGACGAGGACGTCCCCGAGCTTCCGCGCCTCCCGGAGGAGCCTCAAATGTCCCGTGTGGAAGAGGTCGAAGCACCCGTTCGTGAATACGACCTTTCTCCCCTTCGTCCTGAGCCCGGCGAGGGTCTTAGCGAGAGCGGCGCGTGAATGTATCTTGCTCCTTTCCTTTTCCTCTTCCCTGGCGAAGTACGTTTTCAAATCGGTCTGCGTGACGCTCGCCGTCCCTATCCGGCTTACCACTATGCCCGCAGCCGCGTTGGCTATCCTCACCGATTCCTCGAGCAGGTATGAGGCGAGGAAGGAGAGTGTAAAGACGCTTGCCGCCGTATCCCCCGCGCCCGTTACGTCGAACACCTCGACCGGGTGAGACCGCACCGTTCCCGCCTCCCCGTGCTTTGAAAAATAGCTGATGCCGTCTGACCCCCGCGTAATGAGAACGAAATCGGCCCCGGTCTGCTCCATTATTTTCTCTGCCGCACGCTTGAGCGAATCCTCGTCCTTCATCCTGATCCCGGACGCGGTCTCGGCCTCTCTCGTGTTAGGAGTGACGGCGTTTACGCCCCTGTACCTTCCGTAGTTCTCTCCCTTCGGGTCCACGGTGACGAAGATGCCGGCTCCTTTCGCTATCTCGATCACGCGGGAGACGAGACTATCCGTCACGACGCCCTTCGCGTAGTCGGAGATTATTATGCCCTTCGGTTTGAAGTCCTTCACCGCGCGTTGTATGGATCTGAGGAGCGCCTTTTCGACGCTCTCGTGCGCGAGCGTGTCGATCTCTTTATCCATCCGCGCTATTTGCTGATTCCCGGCGATCAGCCTCGTCTTCGAAGTCGTGGGCTTGTCTATGTCGCGGACGATGCCCCCCGAGCCTATGCCGCACTCTTTCAGGAAACGGACGATCTCGTCTCCATCCCGGTCTTTACCCAGGCTGCCGACGAGCTCGACCCCGGCGCCCAGGGTCCTCAGGTTTACGGCGACGTTCCCCGCCCCCCCCGGCGCGCAGGCCTCCTCCGTCACCCTGAGCACGGGTACGGGCGCCTCGGGGGAAATCCTCTCGACCGTCCCCCTCACGTACCGGTCGAGCATAATGTCGCCGACGACGAGAATCCTCTGCCTGCCGAACCTCTTCATAATCTCGGTGATGCGCATATTTATCTTTTTCCCGTTGTTACATTTATTTACCCGAAATCACTCCTATTATAATGGAGTTCCAAATTGCTGTAAATTAAACCGGTTTACGGCTCGTTTTCGTTGTATATACTTGTACGGGATGATCGACATACACTGCCACCTTCTGCCTAATATCGACGACGGCCCCAAGAGCTGGGAAGAGAGCATCGAGATGGTAAAGATCGCGCGCGGGGACGGGATAACGGGGGCCGTCACGACTCCCCACTGGATACAGGGGACCAACTGGCAGCCGACGCCCGAAACCGTGAGGGGCGTGGTCGCGGAGTTCAACGTGAAGATTAAGGAGGCGGGACTCGATTTCGTGGTCTATCCGGGCATGGAGATCGGTATAATCCCGGACCTGCCGAGGGTACTGTCACGGGGCGACGTGCTCACCCTCGCGGACAGCGATTTCATACTTATCGAGATACCGTTTTACAGCCTGCCGCTCGGACTCGAGGAGGTCATATTCGGGCTCGAGACGATGGGGAAGACCCCTGTGCTCGCGCACCCGGAGCGTAACCGCGAGTTTCAGAGCTCTCCCAAGAGGATTAGGGAGCTTGCGGGCATGGGCGCTCTCGTACAGGTCACTGCATCGAGCCTGTCGGGAGGGTTCGGGGACGCGGCCAGGAGCTGCGCCATAGAGTTCGCCAAGCTGGGCACGCTTCATTTCGTCTCGTCGGACGCCCATTCCAAAAAGCACAGGACGCCGATGGTCTCAAACGGCCTCGCTGTTATAGAGAAGAAGCTGGGGAGGGAAGCGGTGGACGAATTGATCTCGAATAGCTATCAAATCATAAACGGTAATCCCCCGCGCCGGGGCGTGAACGGGGTTATATCCTGATCGGGCCCGGCTATTCCGCTTTAGAGTGCTGGAGGAACTTGAGTCTCAGCGTGTAGAGGATGTCGTCGAGGAGCTTGTCCTCGTCGTTGTCCAGGTTCCCTGAGGTTTTGTCCTTTATTATCTCGAGTATTTCTATCGTGTGCTTGGCCGCCGGGATGTTTACGCTCCGCGACCTCGATTCGGGGTCCGGTATCTCCCCCATGTGGATGAGGGAAGACGCGTTTAATGATAGGATAAACGCCGAGAAGTCCATCGTGAGCTCACCAAAGGCTCCGGGCTTTCGTTTTTTTTCATCGCTCATGTCGGTTCCTCCCGGGGCTCTGCTCCCCTCTGTTCATTATACACGCCCTTCCCGGTCAACGCGCCCCGTTCTCAGGCTTACGCAGATCTTTATTATCTCATATACCTGCTTAATTTCGCCCTCGGGTTATAGGGGTGAGAATTTTCGAGCTCTTCGAACCTCTTCCTGTCGTCCTCGCCTATCTTGTCGGGCATCGCTATTTTTATCTCTATGTACTGGTCCCCTCGGGCCTTCGTTTTAAGGTTGGTGACCCCTTTGCCCTTGAGTCTGAGCCTCGTTCCGCTCTGGACCCCCGGCGGTATCGTCATCTCCGCAGTCCCGTCTATCGTCGGTATCTCTATCTTCCTGCCGAGCGCCGCTTCATAGACCGTGACGGGCACTTCGAGGTATATATCGTCTCCCTTCCTGCTGTATACCGGGTGCGGCTTCACCTTTACCCTGAGATACAGGTCTCCCTTGGCGCCCCCTCCCTCGCCCTTGCCCTGCACGCGTATCCGCGAGCCGTTGTCAACGCCCGCGGGAATCCTCACGGAGAGCTTCTCGGTCTCGACGCCGTCCTGCTTCTGCCTGCTTATGGACAGGTCCCTGACGCCGCCCCTGATCGCCGTGTCGAAATCTATCTCTATCTGGTATTCGAGGTCCCTTCCCCTTGATGCCCTTTCCTTGGTCACGGTGCTGAATATGTCCCTGAACGCCTCGCCCCTGCCCCTTCCGGGCCTGCCTTCGCCTGCCGAGCCGAATAAGTCCTTGAATATGTCCTCGAAACCCGAGAAGTCGTTGGCGCTGTAGCTGTATTCATATGCCTGCCCCGTATCGTCCGCGCGCTTCCACGTCGTCCTGCCGCCGGGCCTGAACTCGGCCGACCCGAACATGTCGTACGTCTTCCTCTTCTCCTCGTCGGAGAGCACCTCATGCGCTTCCTGCACCTCTTTGAACTTCTCCTCGGCGTCCTTCTTGTCCGGGTTGAGGTCGGGGTGGTACTTCCGCGCGAGGCTCCTGTAGGCCTTTTTTATCTCTTCCTTGGTCGCGGTCTTGGAAACGCCCAGTATCTTGTAATAGTCTTTTGCAGTCGATGCCATTTATGTTTAGTGGGGGGGCTAATCGTCCCCTGCCGCCCGGGGCTGAAAGACAGAATAGCCTGCGCCGTATTTCGCGTCAATCGCGATCCGCTTCCTGAATCGCCCCGTAATTGTCGTTATTCACACTCCGCGCGGGCGTACTTAAAATTAGCCTTATTTTCCCCGGAGTCAATATTGCCTCAGGGCGGACGGCCTTACCGGGCCCCGCGGGCGGGCATGCAGATTTAAAAATAATCATTCAACAGGGGGGTTCAATAAAGGATCCGGGGTACTTACTGCCGGACAGGGTTAAGTATTTTCGACGAACCGGAGCACTATATCTGCAAGCTCCATGAAGGCCCTGGCAGCAGTGCTCTCGGGTTTCGATATGACCACAGGCACTCCGGAGTCGCCGCCCTTTCTGATCTCGGGGTCTATTGGTATCTCTCCCAGGAACGGGACCTCAAACTTCTCGGCCATTCTCCTTCCGCCGCCCCTGCCGAAGATGTCTATATTCTCCCCTCCTGGGGTCTCCAGATAGCTCATGTTCTCCACGATGCCGAGTATGGGGACGTTCAGCTTCCTGAACATCTGCACCCCGCGCCTCACGTCGATCAGCGCCACGTCCTGGGGGGTGGTGACGATGAGGCCGCCGCTCAGCGGCGCCGTCTGGACGAGCGAGAGCTGCGCGTCGCCCGTGCCCGGAGGGAGGTCTATGACGAGGTAGTCGATACCCGTCCACTCGACGTCCTCTATGAACTGCTTTATGGCGCCGTGCACCATCGGCCCCCGCCATATGACTGTCTCGTCCTCGCTTATGAGGAACCCTATCGACATGAGTTTCAGTCCATATTTTTCGAGGGGAATTATCCTGTTCTGCTCGGTCGCGTGCGGCCTGTCCTTAACGCCAAGCATTATAGGCAGGCTCGGCCCCCATATGTCGGCGTCCATGAGCCCGACGCCCTTTCGCTTCATCGCCATCGCCACGGCGAGGTTGACGGCGACCGTCGATTTGCCGACGCCACCCTTGCCGCTCGCGACGGCTATGTAGTACTTTATAGCCGGGAGCTTCGACGGGGCTTCGGCCTTCGAGGGCCCGTGTCCCGGAGCTGACTTGGGCTCTCGTGCCCCTATCTCGATCTCTACGCCCGAGACGCCGGGGGTCTCCAGCAGAGCGCTCCTCACGGAGTCGCCTATCTCGCTTTCGATCTTCTTGTCGGGCTTCGGGAGGACGAGGGAAACCGTTACGCGCCCCCCATCGACCCTGACGTCCTTTACTATTCCGAACGATACTATGTCTCTCGTGAATCCGGGGTATTTGACCTTTTTAAGGACGCTCCTTACCCCTTCCTGTGTGATTTCCATTAAACGGATTTACTCTCCTGGTTGTGAGATAGCGGATTACGAGATGCCGAGTTTTTCCTTGGCGTGCTCAGACATCATGTCCGGGTTCCACGGCGGGTCCCATACGACTTCTATGAGCACGTTATCCGCCCCCGCCTCCCTGATAGCCGTCTCCGCCTGCTGGGCGATCATCGCGCCCATCCCGCAGCCGGGGGTCGTGAGGGACATCTTGACGCTCACGTTTCTGCCGGACGAAATGTTAACGTCGTAGATGAGGCCCAGATCGACTATGCTCACAGGAATCTCGGGGTCGTACACGTTCTTAAGAGCCTCGTACACGTCCTCGTCCGTGAGCACGAGGTCTTTATTCGCCGCGTCCGATTTCTCGAATTTGGTCAGCGTGACGCCTTTGTCCCCTGCGTCAGCCGGCTCGTCTTTCTTGATGCCTATGATTTTTTTGAATCCCATTATGTGACTCTCCCCGTTCGAACCGCTTAACTATAGGGCCGCAGAGTGACTGATGCGGCAAGTTATCGAACTGACTTTATTATACCGAATGAGGCCGGTTCCCGGTAATCGCCGTCCCGGGACGGAAACAATCCTCCGGGCAGGACAGGAATTTAACACCCGGGCTCACGAGGTGTCAAATTTACATTAACACTCCGTCATTCGAGGTGAGACCTCAGCATCCAGGCCATCTTCTCGTGTGCTTCCATGAGCCCCGTTAGATAATCGCTCGTCCCCATGTCGTTATACTTTTCGTCGCACGCCTTCAAGTCCTTCCTCAGCCTCTTTATGATGTGTTCATGGTCGGCGAGGAGAGAGCGGACCATGTGCGCGGCGTCTGAACCCTTTGTCGTGTCCTCTTCGAGCGTCTTCTGGTCGAGCATCTCCTGGAGCGAGCCGAGCGCGTGCCCGCCTACGGTCCTCGCCCTCTCGGCGACCTCGTCGATGACCTCTTCGAGGGCCGTGTACTGGGACTCGAAGAATTTATGCAGCTCGACGAACTGCATCCCGGTCACGTTCCAGTGATAGCCCCTCGTTTTCGTGTAAAGCACGTATTCGTCGGCCAATACCCTGCTGAGTATCTTCACTACCTGAGCGCTGTTTTTATCTTCTATGCCTATATTCATGATTAGATTAGCCTCCTGTTCGATATCTGTGATTATAGAATAACTGAACGATACCGCTTATCAAGTGATAATTATTCTTATATGCTAATATTATGCATTTACAATGTGTGTCTATACGGGTAAAATATTAAAATCGTGAGAGACAAAGCGTTTAAACTCGAAAAGTTGATAGAGAAGAGCAGGGGAAGGGGGCTCAAGCTCACCCCACAGAGGGTGGCGATATTCGACATCCTGGCTGAAGACGACCGTCACATGACGGCCGACGAGATATATCAGAGGGCCAGGGCCGAGTACCCCATGCTCTCGCCCGCGACCGTTTACAGGAACATGGAGCAATTGGTCGAAGCCGGGCTCCTCACGCACTTGGACCTCGGCGGGCCGTCCACGAGGTACGACACCAACTTGGACGACCACCACCACTTCGTCTGCGAGAAATGCGGGAAGGTCACGGACGTATACCTCAAGGATATCCGCTACGAGCTCGACCCGGAGAAATCCGACCTCTCCGCCGTCCGCATCGATTCCCCGCAGCTCTACCTGCATGGGGTTTGCGGTGAGTGTGGGTGAGATGCACTGAATTGTCTTTTTCAATTGCGAGTTTGAAAACCCTTTTTTGAATAATACTCCATATGATGGTATATTATTATGTAATATTCGGGAGATTGATATGCCAAGAGAATCAACAAGGGTTTCTTTTATTACACCATCGGATAAACGTGAACGCCTTGACCATATAGCCGAAGCTTTCGGAAAGAATCTGAGCGCCGTTATTAACGAGGCGCTTGATCAGTATATCGACCTTCACGAGTGGCAACTCGCACATATCAAGAAAGGGGTCGAGGCCGCACGCCGGGGAGATTTTGCAACGGACGCCGAGGTCAAGGCCTTCTTTGATAAGTACGGCAAGCTTTCATGAAACTCAGATGGACGCGTTTCGCGATTGAAGATTTGCGACACCTGCACGAGTATATTGCCGAGGATAATCCACCTGCGGCAAGCCGCATGGTCGCGCGCATTCACGAGGCGGCACAGCATTTAAAACGTCATCCTCAAATGGGAAGGCCGGGGCGCGTCCAGGGGTCACGAGAGCTGGTTATTGCCGGCACCCCATACATTGTGGTTTATATTCCGGATGATATAGAGGTCCAGATCGTAGCAGTCTTTCACAGCGCCATGCGCTGGCCTGATACATTTATTCGGAACGACGACTGAAACACATAACCAATTCCGGGAAAATTTTACCTACCCCTTATGCTTCACCAGAAAATCCATCGTCTTCTTGTTGAACTCTTCCACGTTCTCGTATAGCCCGGCGTGGGCGCAGTTCTTGAAAATCAGAAGCTCGGAATTTTTAATATTCTTCGTCATCCTGTCGGCGAAGCGGGTCGAGCATACCATGTCGTACTCGCCGAAGGTTATGAGCGTGGGCGCTTTTATCTTGCCTAGCTGCGCCTCGCAGTCGTGCGCTAATACCGCGTCGCTCTGTCTCATGAACGCATCCACGGGCTGTGCGGGTCTGCTCCTCACGAAATCGGAGAGGGCCTTAATGTATTCGGGTTTCGAGGCGTATAGCATCGGCGTGAAACACCAGGGGAAAATACCCAGTATCACCGCTTCCGCGACATTGCCCAATGCTTTCGCCGTCACGCGCCAGCCCTCGACCACAGTCTGTAGGAACGGGTCGGACTTCGTCCATCCGCTATGGACGGAGAGCGATTTCACCTTCGCCGGATATTTCGCCGCAAGCCACATCGCCGTCGCCGCACCGAGAGAAACGCCCATAACGTGCGCGTTCTTAATTCCGAGCGCGTCCATGAAGGCCGCAACGTCGTCGGCGAATAGCTCCATCGAGTAAGTCCCTTCCGGTTTGTCCGACTCTCCCGCCCCTCTCGGGTCAAGCGAAATGCACTCGAAGCTCTTACCATACTCGGGAGTTTGGAAGGCGTAGCAGGCGTTGTCGGCGCTCAGATAAGGGATCATTATCAGGGGCTCTCCCTGTCCCGTCTTCTCGTAATTGATATTGATACCGTTGGCTTTTACTTTAGGCATTTTAATTCCCCCCTGTTCTCGCGTTTAAGAGTAAATACGTATAATGCTCCCCATTAAGAAGCTAGTAGAATTAAGCTAGTAAAATGTCTGCAAAACCCAGAGGGAGGGAGCAATGAAACGAAGGAGATGGGATTCTAAAACAAAGACCAAGATAGTTCTTGAAGGTCTATCCGGCAGACCAGTTTCAGAGATATGCAACGAGTACGGAATACATCAGAATCAATACTACACCTGGCGGGACAAGTTCTTATCCGAAGCTCATAGAGCTTTTGAATCTAAAAAAGACGGTGGAGAAGTAGAGAGGCTTAGGAGAGAGAAAGCCGAGCTAAAGCAGATAATCGGTTCACTCACCGTTGAATTAAAAAAAACAGAGGAAGACTTCATATGAGAAATCAGTCTGACTCTGTAGCCCTGCGTAACGAATATTTACTTGAAAGGATCAAAGATATAAAAGCGGAACATCCCTTCTGGGGTTATAGAAGGGTATGGGCATATCTCAGGTACGTGGATGGGGTAGTAGTTAACAAGAAGCGTGTATACAGGTTAATGAGAGAGCATAATCTTACTGTTAAACCAAACCCAAGAATAATAGCAAAGAGGGTATCAGAAAGACCAAAGCCTAAGCCTGATAGACCTAAACAGTGGTGGGGAATAGATATGACAAAGGTTATGACAGACAGTGGCTGCGTTTATGTGGTAATAGTACTGGACTGGTATACGAAGAAGATAGTGGGTCACTACAGTGGCAGGCAAGCAAGAACAGCAGAGTGGCTGGAAGCCTTGGAGAAAGGGCTAAACAGAGAGTTTCCCGGAGGAGTAAGGGGACATGGATTAAATCTCATGAGTGATAACGGGAGTCAGCCTACATCACTCAGTTTTATGAAAGCTTGTTCCAATCTGGAAGTTCATCAGGCATTTACCAGCTATAACAACCCTAAAGGGAATGCGGATACAGAGAGAATGATAAGAACAATGAAGGAGGAGCTCTTTTGGCTAAGGGAGTGGGAGAGCGAGAGAGAGCTTAGCCTAGAACTGGACAAATGGGTTGATTATTACAACAGGAGTTACCTGCATTCTGCACATGGATACCGTACACCAGTTCAGGCTGAACAGGAATATTACAGAAGTCATAATTCACACGAAAATGCTGCTTGATATAAGGTGATCAGTACCAGTGGACACACTTACGCGCCTTCAGTCCCTTCAAAACGGGGGGTTAGTACACCGGCCTGCAATCATTTGCACAACGGAGATACAGCCGTTCTCAATATTGCTCTGCATATTCTTTAACTTCTCGGGGGCACTCGAGCCAATTATAAGATGTATCCCGAGAGGGGGTGGCCCATCTGCAGCGGCAGCCAAACTCTGTTTGAAGAAGTTGAGCGCAAAATCAGTGCGATCGTCGACTTCGCGAACATCAAACCCGGCATCATCAAGAAGAGTGCACATTTCTTCTGGCGTTGTCAGATGACTGGTAACTGCCGATTCCGCCCACGGCACGGGAAAGGAAAAGCTTTCATCACTTTTTTTCATCACATCGTAAATACAAAGCGTCGCGCCAGGTTTCATAACCCGTGCAATTTCACGATAAAGCGTTGCTCGCTCCGGGATATTCATGGCAACATGGATAGTTATCGCCGCATCGAAGGTTTTACTTTCAAAGGGCATGTCAAGAGCGCTGGCAACTTTGTAGGTCACATTGTTGCCTAGGCCAGTCAGATCCGTTAGTGTCTTAGCGATTGAAATATATTCAGGCGTCAAGTCTATGCCCGTTACTTTACATCCAATCTTCTCGGCCATGTAGCGTGCAGTGCCGCCTATGCCACAGCCAATATCAAGAACATGTTGATCCTTGTTCAAGGACATCTTTTCAATGGCATGTGCAGTGGCTTTGCGTCCCCCGATATGATACTCGTCAACAGGAGCCAAATCTTCGGGCTGTAAGCGGTTTAACTCCGTGCCAGCAGCCTCAAGCCCCTTGTAAATACGCTCCAAAAGGTCTGGGACCCCGTAATGTTGAGCTACGGCTCTTTCAATATTTTTCATTTTTAATATCCTCTCTTATTATATCCTGTATAACTAGATAAATGGGGTTTGTGCCCCCAGATATCACCAATTCAAATCCGCCAGAAACCCATTTTTATTATAAAACAATATAGCAGGTTAGGAGTGTTTTGTAATGGCGCAGTTGTAAGATGAAATCAATCCCACTTGCAGATTGACAAATCACAATTTTTTTTAGATTAAAGCTTCGGTCCCAACTTAAACCCAACTTGACAAAAGGGTGCAGTACATACGCTCTCTAAAATCATATTATCACATCTGTGTATACGGGGATACGGGTTAATTGCAGGCCGGAATAAATAATCTCCCCCACGGGGACTTTCCATTAACCGGGCCGGGCGCTCAGTTGATTAGCGGAGGCCTTGCCGGGGGGCCCCCGGCTTGCGCGGGACGGCCGAGGTTCGTAACATATATGTATGTAGATAAATGAGAATATTCACAAAAGGAGCAGTGATATGTCTAAAAAACTCGAAGGGAAGGTCGCGCTCGTTACGGGCGGGTCGCGCGGCATAGGGGCGGCCATAGCGAAACGTCTCGCTCGGGACGGGGCCGATGTCGCCATCACGTTCGCAAGCGCACAGCAGAAGGCCGATGAAGTGGTGCGCGCAATCGAGGCTGAGGGCGGACGGGGCCTCGCCGTTCGCGCCGACAGCGGAGACGCCGGGGCAGTGAAACACGCGGTCGATCATGCCGTCAAAACACTCGGCCGTCTCGACGTGCTGGTCAATAACGCCGGGGCTCTCGTGGTCGCTCCGCTAGATAAGTTCTCCCTCGAAGATTTCGACCGCATGGTCGCCGTAAACATACGCGGCGTGTTTGCGGCGGCTCAGGAGGCGTCGCTGCACATGGGTCAGGGCGGGCGCATCATCAATATCGGGAGCGTCAACGGGGACCGTATACCATTTATCGGGGGCGCTGTTTACGCCATGACCAAAGCCGCAGTCGCGGGTCTCACGCGCGGGCTTGCCCGCGACCTCGGACCCCGCGGCATCACGGTCAACACGGTTCAGCCCGGCCCGACCGCTACGGACATGAACTCGTCGGAAGGGGAGTTCGCCGAGTCGATGAAGAGCATGATAGCTCTCGGACGATACGCCGAAGCCGACGAAATCGCTGGACTGGTCTCATACCTCGCGGGTCCCGAAGCCTCTTTCGTCACGGGCGCGAGTCTGACTATAGACGGCGGCTTCAACGCCTGATTGTAGTCCAAGGCTGTTTAAAATAGCCTCTTTCGAGGTCCGATAGATGAGACTTATTCAGCGGCTTCGTTTACGGGGTGCGGTCAGGGGCTTTAAAATCGTCACGTGTCCCATCTTGCGGCCGTCCTTGATCTCGGACTTGCCGTAGAGGTGTATGCACGCGTTTTCTGTTTTATACCACTTCGCAATCTTCGTGACGTCTTTGCCTATGAGGTTAATCATCTCGGCGTCCGAATGCCGGGCGGGGTCGCCAACGGGCAGTCCGCAGACGGTGCGCACGTGCTGCTCGAACTGGGAGCAGGCGCAGGCGTCGATAGTCCAGTGCCCTGAATTGTGTGTGCGGGGGGCGATCTCGTTCGCCAGTATCCTGCCGTCCTTCGTGATGAACATCTCGAGCGCAAGCACACCGACAAGGCCCGCAGCGTCGGCAAGCAGGTGCGCAGTCTCGCGAGCGCGCACGGCAGAGCGTGCGTGTATCGGCGCGGGGACTATGCTCCGGGAAAGGATGTGGTCCTTGTGCTCGTTCAGCACGGGGCCGTAGAGCGCGCTATTCCCCTGCATGTCGCGCGCTATTATCACCGAAACCTCGCACGAGAAATCGACTATCTCTTCGAGAATCAGCTCTCTCGAATTCAATTTATTCCAGCTCTTCCCGGGGTCGTCCGTAAGTCTGTGGACGAGCTGTCCCTTGCCGTCGTATCCGAGCCGCGCGGTTTTCAGTATGAATTTCTTTCCTCCAATTTCGCTCACGGCAAGTTCTATATCGTGCGCGCTCCGGACAGGGGCCCACTTCGCCGTGGGAATGCCTATGTCGTTCAGGTATTTCTTTTCGGTGATACGGTTTTGTGAGATCTCGAGCAGCCTGCTGTTCGGATAAACGGGACGGAGCTTACGGATATACCGCACGGTTTCGACCGGGATGTTCTCGAACTCGTACGACACGACGTCCACGCTCTCGGCGAACGCCTTCAGCTTCCTCTTGTCGCCGTACTCCCCGGTGAACGTCTTCGCCGCGACCTGCCCGGCCGGGCTGTCTTTTTCGGGTGTGTAAATGTGGACCTTTATGCCGAGCCGGGCCGCGGCGAGCGCGCTCATGCGACCAAGCTGACCGCCGCCGAGTATGCCGAGTGTGATCGATTCGAATATCATCCGGTTCTTTTTAACGCCTGGGTTTTACGGCTATGCCCGCTGTCTGTTTTTTGCGGAACGCTTCGAGCCGGGCCGCGATTTTCTCGTCCGAAATCGAAAGTATAGCTGCCGCGAGAAGGGCGGCGTTCTTAGCCCCGGGCGTGCCGATGGCGAGCGTGCCGACGGGGATACCGGCGGGCATCTGGGCGATCGATAGCAGACTGTCGAGGCCCTTGAGCGTTTTACTCTCTACAGGCACGCCCAAGACAGGGATCGTGGTCATGCCGGCCGTCATACCCGGCAGGTGAGCCGCGCCGCCCGCGCCCGCTATAATCACTTTCAGCCCGCGCCCGCGCGCGGTCCGGGCGTATTCATATAAACGCTCCGGGGTGCGGTGCGCGGAAACTATTTTACTTTCGTAGGGTATCTTTAAGGCGTCGAGAGTCTCCGCGGCGTGCTTCATCGTCTCCCAGTCCGACTGGGAGCCCATTATGATGCCGACCGGAGGTTTCTTCGCTGGAGTGGTCATATGTTCGATACGCCGCCGTCCTTACGGAAGTTATTATTAAGGAAAACGCGGAGGAAAGTCAAATCCCGCATTCCCTGCCGCATGAACACTTTCATGATCGGCGTATTTCCGGAATGGCCGGACCGGAACAAGGCAATTCCCTCATCTTATGCGTCCGGGAAAGCCCGTAACGATCCCCCTTTCATTAAATCGGTCCGAATTCTTGAAACATCCCCCGCCTCAAGTATATTTAAACCCCTGTAAACGGCTGCTGCACCACCATACTGAGGAATCAACCATAAATGGAATCGTTACTGAGCGGAAATCTTTCTCTCGTCATATTTTTCCCTCTCGCCGGAATACCGCTCATAGCGCTGCTTTCCTATATATATAAAGGCTCCGCGGAGATGAAGACAGCCGCCCTCCTTGTGAGCCTCGTCGAGTTCGTGCTGTCTATCCCGCTCTTCACATCGTTTGCCGGGGGAGTCCCCGGGATGCAGTTCGAGACGAAGATACCCTGGATAGCCAATCTCGGTATTAGTTATCACGTCGGTCTCGACGGCATAAGCCTTTTCCTCGTGCTTCTGACGACGTTCATGATGCCAATTACGATACTGAGCTCCTGGCACGCGATCCACAAGGGCATAAGGGAATTCCTCATACTGATGCTGCTCCTGGAGACCGCGCTAATAGGGACGTTCGCCGCCCTCGACATGATCCTCTTTTTCGTCTTCTGGGAGGCGGTGCTCATACCGATGTATTTCATTATCGGGATATGGGGGACGGAAAGAAGGATATACGCGGCCGTGAAGTTCTTCCTCTATACGGCGTTCGGAAGCGCCCTCATGCTGATAGCCATACTCTATCTGTTCTTCCAGCACGTAAAGCAGTTCGGCGCGCCGTCCATGGACGTGCTCGATTTCTACAAGCTGACGATACCGTTTGACGGAATCCTCAGCCCGCAGGGCCTAGCGTTCCTGGCGTTCTTCCTGGCGTTCGCGATCAAGGTGCCGCTCTTCCCGTTCCATACGTGGCTCCCCGACGCTCACGTCGAGGCCCCCACGGCGGGAAGCGTAATACTGGCGGGCGTGCTGCTGAAGATGGGTACGTACGGATTCGTCCGTTTCCTCCTGCCGCTTTTTCCGCTGGCTACGGAGCGGTACCTGCCGATACTCATCGCGATCGCGATAATAGGCATTATTTACGGGGCGTTCGTCGCGTTTGCGCAGAAGGATTTGAAAAAGCTCGTCGCGTATTCGAGCGTGAGCCACCTGGGGATGGTCATGCTCGGCATATTCGTGCTCAACATTCAGGGCGTCGAGGGCGGCATATACCAGATGATCAACCACGGGCTCTCTACAGGGGCGCTCTTCCTCATCGTAGGGATGATATACGAGAGGAGGCATACGAAGAAGATAGCCGAATTCGGAGGGATAGCGAAGGTCATGCCGATATTCGCCGCGTTCTTCATGCTGGCAACGCTTTCGTCGATCGGACTCCCGTTACTGAACGGGTTCGTCGGGGAGTTCCTGATACTGCTCGGCACATTTGAATTCAATTACGTCTATGCTGCGCTAGGTGCGACGGGCATAATACTGGGCGCCGTTTACATGCTGATGGCGTATCAGAAGGTCATGTTCGGCCCGTTAGATAAACAGGAAAACAAGACGCTCCACGATATAAACCTGAGAGAGATACTCGTGCTCCTCCCTATCGCGATAATGATGTTCGTGATGGGTATATTCCCGAAGCCGTTCCTGTCCAGGATGGAGCCTTCGGTGGAGGCGCTCCTTCAGAATAAGTTCCCGAGTACCGCTGTCGTCAGGAAGCTCGGAGACGAGCGTCCCCGAGCGGATCGATCTTATCCAGGATCTCCCGAATAATATCGTCGGGCTTTACGCCCTCCGCTTCGGCCCTGAAATTGAGGACCACCCTGTGCTTGAGCACCGCGGGCGCTATGGCCTTCACGTCGTCCGTAGTCGGGGCGTACCTTCCCGACAGTACCGCGCGGGCCTTGCTTCCCAGGATAAGGTACTGAGACGCCCTCGGCCCCACTCCCCATGAAACCCCGTGCCTGACCGACTCCGGCGTGCCCGGGTCATCAGGCCTGGTCGCCCTGGCCACCTTTACTGCGTATGCTGCGACGTGGTCCGGGACCGGTACCCTGTGAACGAGCTCCTGGTATTCGAGTATCTTTTTCGAGTCGAGAATCTTCTGAGGTTCGGGCTTGTACGTGCCGGTCGTCGTCTTCACTATCTCAATCTCTTCTTCGTACGACGGGTATGAGACGTCTATCTGGAACATGAACCTGTCGAGCTCCGCCTCGGGCAGAGGGTAGGTGCCCTCCTGCTCTATCGGGTTCTGGGTGGCGAACACGAGGAACGGGGCAGCGATGGGGTAGGTCTCCCCGCCGACCGTCACCTTCTTCTCCTGCATCGCCTGAAGCAGTGCCGCCTGCGTCTTGGGCGAGGCCCTGTTTATCTCGTCCGCGAGCAGGATGTTGCAGAATATGGGGCCGTGGATGAATCTGAAGAACCTCGTGTCCGAGGTCGGGTCTTTTTCGAGCACTTCTGAGCCCGTGATGTCCGACGGCATGAGGTCTGGCGTGAACTGGACGCGGTTGAATTTGAGGTTGAGCACCTGTGTAAGCGTGCTCACGAGAAGGGTCTTCGCTAAACCCGGGACGCCTACGAAGAGGGAATGGCCCGAGGACATAAGGGAGATGAGCAGGTGGTCTATCACCTTATCCTGTCCCACTATGGCCTTGCCGATCTCGCGCACTATCCCGCCCCTGGCTTCCGCGAGCTCTTCCACCTTTTCCCTGTCTTCTCTCGATTCGAGTTCGTTATTCATGTTCTTCGTCCTTTTTCGTTAGTATGTCGAGAATTTTCCTCTCTCTTCCCGCCTCTTCCTTCCTTCCCTCTTTTTCGTATATGGCGGCAAGCGCCGTATGCACCTCGGGGTCGAACGGGTTTATCGAGACCGCGGCGAGGTATGATTCCTCGGCCTTCCGGGCATTCCCTTTTTCGATATATATTCTTCCGAGAACGATGTGTATGTCCACGTTCTCCGGATAAAACTCAAGGAGCGGGTCGAGAATACCGAGCGCCCTGTCCGTCTCCCCGGAGCCGTCGAGCGCGGACGCGAGGCGCGTGGATATGAGCGGAGAACCCGGGTCGAAGCCGAGCGCTTTTTCGTATTCGTATGACGCGGAGCGGAGCCTGCCCCTCGTGCTCAGCAGGTCGCCCAGCCTCGTGTGGCCGCGCGCCTTGCCGTTGTCTATATCGACGAGGTCCTCGCTCCCGTCGCCCTTTTTCCCTTCCGTTCTGCTTATCCTGATGCCTTTCACCTTAACGCCCGGTATCTTCTCGCTCAAATTTTTACTGCGGAGATACTTTTTCCACGATCCGTAAAAAGCGTCGAAGTCGAGTCCCGTGACATCCTCGAGGGCCAGGTTAAAATCGTCCCTCTCCTTCATCGCTTCGAGGAGTCCTACGAGCGCTTCGTTCCCCCACCTGTCGACGAGGAAGTTCACGCTGGTCCCGGCCTGGGCGAACGCGAGCTGCGCCTCTCTCGCGTTATCGAGGAGCGCCAGCGACGGGTGCATCTTTTTTATGGGGACGAACTCGTCCTTCTCGAGCGCCTGGGCCAGTATGGTTTCGTAGAAGGGGGTCAGCACGTTGCGCTTCTCCTTCCTCCACCTCGATTCCTCGTATTTCGCGATGCCCTCGTGGAGCCACACCGGGACCGTGTTCTCGCTCTTGAGGAACACGAGGTAGTGGGTGTATTCGTGCGCGAGCGTGTCCGACCACGAGTAGCCTTTGGGCAGGAGCCGCGGGGACAGTATCATAATCCTGTTGAACTTGCATATGCCGATGACTCCCGTCTTCTCCACGTTCTCGGGCGGGAGTGTCGTGGCCGCGGTAAAGCTCTCGAGGTCGGGGTATATCTCCACTATCACGGTATCTTTCGGATACTCCTCCAGGTCGAGCCCTATCTCGAACCGGGACTTCTCGAGCACGTCTTTTCCGTACTCCGCTATTATGTAGTCTTCGGGGTGCGCATACCTGAACGTGAAGTGATCCGATTTCAGCTCCTTAAACTCGGGCTTTTTCTCTACGGAGCGTTTTATGAATTCCATAAAACCGTCTTCTTCATCCTTTTCGCCGGTAGGGCCTGCGCCAAGCGCCTTGCCGGCGTACTCCCGGGCCTCTCCGTAGTTGCCGAGATAGTACTCGACGACGGCTTTCAGGTAATACGCGTCGTGCTTTTCCTCGTCTGAGTCCGCAATCTCTATGGCCTTATCCGCCTCAACGGACGCGTCGTCGATTTTCCATTTCCTTATGTCGGTCTCCCCGTCCCGAAGTATTTGCGTGAGGTTTTCCTCAGGCGCGGGGGCCCCGTAGGCAGCCGACGAGAGGAGCATGAGAATGGGGAATATCGTTCTGGTTAATAAACCGGCTGACTTCATTTTATAATCCTGTCGTAATATTTCTTGTTGAGCTCGCTGAAACCCTCGGGCGAGCCTCCTTTCATAGCCTCGAGTATCTTCTCCTTGAATTCCTTCCCTATCTCGGTCTCGGCCGCCTCCGGTATCTCTACGTACTCGGTGTCGGCTCCCTGGGTTCCCTGTCCCGTCTGCTGCCGGCCGAGCACCATCGGTACGGGAGAGCCGCTCCCCTGCGCGCTGGCCTGCATCTTCTGAAGAAGGCTCTGTGCTTTCTCACGCGCCTCTTTCAGCGACTTGACCGCCTCGCCCTGGTTCGAAATGGCTTTCGAGAGCTCGTTCCCTCCGAGGTTGTCGGACGCCCTCCCCATGTGGCTCTGAGCGTCTCCCACATCTTCGCCTATGCCGGGGCTGAGAAGCGTCTCGTTCTTCATTTTGTCGAGCTCGTCCGAAAGCCCCGCCGTCTCATTCTTGACCTCTTCCTGTCTCTTCGCCATTCCGGAGGATTCGGGCGTTTCCTCCCCGGAGTGCTCGAACCTCTCAAGGTCCCGGGCGATCTCACCGGCTAACCGCCTCGACTTCCCGATCTCCTCTCTCGCGTCTTTTAGATTGCCGACGCCGGCGTCTCCCAGATCGAGGAGTCCCTTCGAGGTCTCCTCTACGTTTTCAGCGTTCTTCTGCGCTTCCTTCATTTGCATCGAATCGAGCCAGTTCGTTAACTCCTCGGCCTTTTGCCTGAGGCTGTCGAGGAGATAAGCGGCTTCGGGAGAGCTTTCGTCCTGTCCGCCTTTCGCGACCTTCGATTTTGCAAGCGACAGGTTCTTTTTTATCCCCTCTACCTTTTCCTTCTCCTTATCTATGAAGTTTCGGATGTTATCGCTGCCTGAGCCGTTTTTCTTGAGGAGAGAGTCTTTGAGGCCCTGCGTCCTGTCCTTAAGCCCGGCCTCCTCCTTTTCGAGCCCGTCGAGCCTCGCTATGATCTCGTTCAGCTTGGACATGTCCTGGGAAAGGGACGACATGCCGAAGGACTGCAAGCCGCTCTCGAGCGAGGCCATCATACTCTGGAGGCTCTGCTCGAGGCCCGCCATCATCTGCATCGCCTTCTGGATATCCCCTTCCTTCATGAGCTTCGCAATCTCGGCGAGCTTCTTCTGCATGTCTATCGACTTAAACGCGTCCCGGTTGAGGAAACCCTCCTGAACGTCCCCGCTCATAGCGCTCATCTTCCGGGCAAGCTCGGACATAAGCTCGCCGAGCCGGTCGAGCTTCTTCTGTATTTCCGCTTTGAGGGCTTCGTCGCCCTTCCCGCCGAGCTTCTTCATCATCTCCGAGAGCTCCGCGTACTCTTTCATGAGCTCCCTGCCCGAAAGCAGCGAGTCCCTTAGCTTCTCGCCCTTTATCATCGAGTCGAGAAACAGCGCGTCGTCCTCGAATTCGGCGATCTCCCTCTGCATCATCCTGCCCGCCCGCGGTATGTCGACGCTCGCGAAGTTCTCGAATACCCCCCGGCGCTCGTCTAGAAGCCCGTCTATCCTAGCGTCCATGTTCGCGAGCCCCGCGAAGTAGGTGTAATCGGAGCGGTTGTCTTCCTTCATCCCCTCGAGTGTTTTCTTGAGCGTAACGGACGCGCTTTCAATGCTCTCCGTGAGCTTCCGCTGCGTATCGAGCATCTTCTCGGAATCATCTGCATCGGGCGCGGGCGTCATCTTCCCGGCCGCCGCGCGGCTCTTCGCGCCTGAGGAGATTTCTATCTCGTCTCCGAGTACGCCCAGCATCTCCTCCATCAGCTGCTCGGAATTGGCGACCACGTCCCTGTGCAGTCTGGATGCGTCCTTCAGCCTGACGGTGATCGCGTTCGAAACCCCTGACTTCGGTCCCGAGACGGAATCGTTATCGAGCGCTTCCACGCGCAGCTTGAGCGAGTCCCCGCTCCCGAAATCGAGGCCCCCGGCGTCGAGCGTGTACTTCCCTTCGTAGGTCTCCGGGGCCTCCTTCGCCTTTCCGATGAGCTTGCCCGATTTCCCGGCGTCTCCTTCCCAGGTGAGCCTGAACTCGGCAAGCCCGTAGTCGTCGCCGGCCTTGTAATCGATATCGATCCTGCTGTCGGCGTCAAGTTCGATCTCGTTTCCCTGAGGGCTGCTTATCCTGATTTCCGGTTTTTTGTCATCAATGGAGCTGATCTTGAAAGGCCTCGTCCTGAAGCCTCCGGTCCCTTCCGTAATCTCGTAGCTCCCGTTCCCGAGGATAGTGAACTCGGCGCTGATCTTCCCGTCTTTTATTATTACGGGGTAGGAGGCACCGCTGTCGGTTACGAGCTTCCCCCCGCCGTACCCGCTCAGGGGCCTCGCCTCGATCCTTACCCTCGTCCCCTTCAGGGCCTCGATGTCTCCGGTGCCGTTCTTCAGGGTTTCGGCGGGCGATTTCGTATAACCGGGATAGCTGAGCGTTATCTCTATGTCGGCGAGCCTGAGATAGGGCCCTCCGGACGACGGTGTGATATCCGGGCTGAATATATAGCCCGTAAATTCGCGGGGGGCTGCGAGAAGCGCGACTGCCGTAATGACTGCCGCGCCCGCTAAAGGGAGCGCGTATTTTCTGAGCTCTCTTACGGGGAACAGGCGGCCCTGATCGAGGGACGCAAGCTTTCCCGCGACATTCCCGATGTGGGCGAGGGCCAGGGTCTCCGATGTGCCGCGCGTATTGTCCCAGGTTTTTACCGCCTCGTTCAGCTCAAACGCGCTCAGCGCGTCCTCGCCGAGCCCCGCCGAGGTTTTCTCGAGCTCCGCGATCGTTTCCCCGCCGGACCTGTTTTTGATAAGCGGTACGTAAATGAACCAGTACAGGCAGTATGCGAGGCTCAGCGCGAGCGCCGCCTTGAGCGCCGGGTAGTAGAGGGGGGCCGATGAGGGGAGCGAGAGGAGGGATACGGCCGTAAGCGTCGAGAGGAACACGAGAGCAGTGAACGAAACTCCTCTCAAGAGCAGGTATTTCCTCCTCTTTTTTTCGAGCCCGCCTATGAGTCTCTCGAGATTTTCCCTGGAACCGGCGCTCCTCATGTCTAAAAAAGGTTACCTCACTCATCCCTCTAAAGGAAGTTGGTACCGTCAATTAACTATGCTATCCTAATCGGTCGCCGTATACAGGGCGATTTCCGATGGGTTACAAGAAGCTGCTCACGAAGAAAATGGAATTTTCCGCCTCTCACCGGTACTGGAACCCGGAGTGGAGCGAGGAGAAGAACCGGGAGGCGTTCGGGAAGTCGGCGGGGCCTTACGGTCACGGTCATAACTACAGCCTCGAAGTCACTGTCGAGGGCGAAGTCGATCCCGAAACGGGAATGATAATAAACCTCTACGATCTCAAGACCATCATGAAGGACGTGCTGACCGGGTTTGACCACAAGCATTTGAACGACGACAACCCCCGTTTCGTCGGGCTCATACCGACGACCGAGAATATCGCGCGCGTGTTCTGGGAGATCTTCGAGGACAGGCTCGGCGGGAATCCCGGATGCCGGCTCTACAGGATAAGGCTGTACGAGACGCCCGACCTCTACGTCGATTACCGGAGGGAGCAATCATAAAGGAATTGGTGTCCTTGACGAAGAGGTACCGGTTTTCCGCCGCTCACAGGCTCTGCATTAAGGGTCTCTCGGACGAGGAAAACTTGAGGATATTCGATACATGCTCGAACCCGAACGGGCACGGACACGATTATTATCTCGAGGTCAGGGTCGCGGGCTCAATCGACGCCGGTACGGGAATGGTAATAAGCCCGGAAGAGCTGGACAGGACCGTGGGAGACGCAATCGGGGAGCTCGATTACAAGAGGCTCGACATCGAAGTGCCGTATTTCACCGAGCGGCAGCCGACCGGTGAGAACATCGCGGAATACCTTTGGGAGAGGCTCGGGCGGAGTCTTCGCGAAAGGCTCGTCCATCTCAGGCTTAGCGAGACGTCGAGCAGCTATTTCGAATTTTTCGATGAGGAGGGTTATCCGTATGAGCGTTGAGAAGGCAGTTAGGGAGATACTCATTGATATAGGAGAAGACCCGGAGAGGCAGGGTCTCCGCGACACGCCCGGGAGAATGGCGGACATGTTCAAGGAGCTTACCGCCGGGTACAGGGCCTCCCCCTACGCGATTATCAACGAGGCCCTGTTCGATATAAAATACGACGAAATGGTGGTGGTGAAGGACATTGAGTTCTACAGCCTCTGCGAGCACCACATGCTCCCGTTCTTCGGCAGCTGCAGCGTGGGGTATATACCGAACGGAAAGATAGTGGGGCTGAGCAAGATACCAAGGATCGTTGAGGTGTTCTCGAGGAGGCTCCAGGTGCAGGAGAGGATGACCGCGGAGATAGCGGACTTCCTCATGGAGGTCCTGAACCCTCTCGGGGTTGCCGTGGTGGCCGAGGCCCGGCACCTGTGCATGGCTATGAGGGGGATAATGAAGGCCGATGCAAGCATGCTGACGAGCTCGATGCGCGGGGCCTTTAAGAAGGACGAAAGGACCAGGAGCGAATTCCTGAGTTTCATAGGCAAACACGTCTGATCCCGGACGGGATAGAAATAATCCATAGCTTGTATATAATTAAGCCTGAGACACTGATAAAAGGGCCAACTCGGGATGCAGCGCATTATAGTAGTCGGACTCAGCCACAAGACCGCCCCTGTAGAGATCAGGGAGCGCTTCTCTTTCACCCGGGAAGGGCTGGAAGACGGGCTCACCTGGCTTTTCTCAAAAAACCACATCGAAGAATGCATGATCGTATCCACCTGCAACAGGGTGGAGGTTTACGCGGTCTCCGAGAACGCCGAAGGCTCTGTCGAGAGCGCGAAGGAATTTCTATCCGAGTTCCACTCGATTCCGAAAGACGTATTCTCTCCTTATCTTTACGTATCTATAGGCCATATGGCCGTCAGGCATCTCTACAAGGTAGCGTCCGGCATAGACTCGATGGTCGTGGGCGAGCCGCAGATACTGGGTCAGCTGAAACAGGCCTATAAATCCGCCGTGCTGAAGGGCACGGCCGGGCTGATACTCAACAGGCTTGCTCATTCGTCGTTTTTCGTCGCCAAGAGGGTAAGGACCGAAACAGGGATCGGCTCGAGGGCCGTTTCCGTGAGTTATGTGGCCGTAGAGCTCGCGAAGAGGATATTCGACAAGCTCACGCGGAGGAAGGTGCTGCTCATCGGGACGGGCGAGATGGGGGAGCTCGCAGCGAAGAACCTCATCAAGGCGGGCGTCGGAGAGCTGATAATCGCGAGCAGGAACTTCGAGAACGCAGCTCAGCTCGCTGAGAAGCTGAACGGGAAGCCCATAATGTTCGAAGAGGTGTTTTACTGCCTGAAGGACGTGGACATCGTAATAACCGCGTCGGGCTCCCAGGAATTTATCATCAAGCCCCACCACGTGAAGGAAGCGCTCAAGCTCAGGAACAACGAGCCAATGTTCATGATCGACATAGCCGTGCCCCGAGATATAGACCCCAGGATCGGGGAGCTTTCCGATATTTACCTCTACGACATAGACGACCTTGGCAGCGTGCTCGACGAGAACATCAAGTCCAGGAAAGAGAACGCCGAGAAGGCCGAGGAAATAGTTATAGAAGTGGAGAAGGCGTTTGAGGCATGGCTCAACGGCCTGAAAGTGGTTCCCGCCATAATAGACCTCAAGAAGAGGTTCGAGCACATCAAGAAGAGTGAAGTCGAGTGGGCGCTCGCGAAGCTCGAGAATTATTCCGACAAGGAAAAGGAAGTGATCAGGCTTATGGCGTCCCGCATCATAGGCAAGATCCTCCACGGCCCGCTCACAAATCTGAAGAAAGAGGCATCGACCTCTCTCGGGGCGCTGTACGTGGATTCGGTCAAGAAGCTGTTCGAGCTCGAGACCGAAATCATGCTGATCGCCGAGGAAGAGGAAGATGAATCGACCATTCAGGATTGGAACTAGGGGGAGCCTGCTTGCGCTGTGGCAGGCGAATTACATAAAGGACCTCCTCCTCGAAGCCTTTCCGGGGCTCATGCCGGAAATCCATATCATAAAAACTACAGGTGACAGGAACCTCGATTCCCCCCTCTCCGAGATAGGCGGAAAAGGGGTGTTCGTCAAGGAGATAGAGGAAGCGCTCCTGTCAGAAGCGGTGGACATCGCCGTCCACAGCATGAAGGACCTCCCGGCGATTCTCCCGGACGGCCTTTGTATCGGGGCGGTAGCGAAGAGGCACGACCCGAGGGACGCGCTCGTATCCAGGGATAATCTGAGACTCGCGGACCTTCCCGAGGGGGCGAGGGTCGGGACCGGGAGCCTCAGGAGGGGCGCTCAGCTCCTTAACCGCATGCCGGGGCTCAGCATAGTGCCCATCAGGGGGAACGTGGATACGAGGCTGAGGAAGCTCCGGGACGGGGAGGAATACGACGCGATACTGCTCGCGGCGGCGGGACTCGGACGCATGGGTCTTTTCGGGGAGGCGAGCGAGATAATCCCCGCCGATGTGATGGTTCCCGCTCCGGGTCAGGGGATAATCGCCCTGGAATGCAGGGAGGGGGACAGGGGGACTAGGGATATTATCTCCGCCGTCAATCACGGCGAGACGTGGACGGCCGGGGAGGCCGAGAGGGCCTTTCTCAGGAGGCTCGGCGGGGACTGCAATATCCCGGCCGGGTGTTACGCGGAGACGGATGGGGATTCGGTCAGGGTCACTGGTATTCTCGCATCGCCTGACGGGGTTACTGTCATAAGGGATCAAGCCTCGGGCGGCGCCGGGGAAGCCGAGGCCATAGGCCGCAGGCTGGCGGAGGCCATTCTCGATAAAGGCGGGGACAGCCTTACCGGGGCTTTCCGGGGAGTGCCGGTCTAACGCCGGACACCGTATCCTTATTTCTTGAGCTCTTTTTTAAAACCGGTCTTTCGTGGTACTATTTATACTCCATAAGGAGTACGCCGTGCTTTACCAGAGCCCTTCCGAAGTGCCTTTCGCTTTCCTCGACGTAGAAACAACAGGTCTTGACCCCTCGCAGGGGGACAGGGTATGCGAGATAGCCGTGATAAAGACCGTAAACGGAAATATCGTGAGCGAGTTTACTACGCTCGTGAATCCCGGCAGGTCCATACCGCTGAGCGCGGTGTCGGTGCACGGGATAACGGATATGATGGTGAGGAGGTCCCCGTTTTTCAGGGACATAGCCGGGGACCTGCTCGCGGCGATAAAGGACTCGGTGATCGTCGCTCATAACGCGAAGTTCGACCTCGGGTTCCTGAGCGCCGAGCTTGGGAACCTCAGAATGGCCCTTCCAGAAAATAACGTGATAGACACGCTCGGCATAGCGAGGAGGTACTACACGTTCCCGAGCAACAGCCTCGGGCAGATAGCGAAATATATCGGCCTCCCCGCGGACATCGGGCACAGGGCGCTTGCCGACGTCATGACGACCAGGGACGTCTTCCAGTATTTCCTCACCGATCTCGGCAGGAGGGGCATAAGGCTCAAAAGGCTCAAGGACGTTATGAAGCTCCAGGGCAAGTCGGTCGAGCTCGAAAGCTCGAGGGAGCTCGTGCTCCCGCCCGAAATCGAGCAGGCCCTCAGGGTAAAGGGTAAGCTCAGGATAAAGTACTTATCCGCGTATAACGAGGAGACCACCACCCGCGTCATAGAGCCCTATGATATAAGCGTTACAAAGGAAAGCACGTACATCCACGCGTTCTGTCATCTGAGAAAGGAGAGGTGTACCTTCAGGCTTGACAGGATACTCGAATTTAAGACAGTAACATCTTGAAAAAGCTGATTTTGTTCTGATTCGCCCGGCTGACAACCCATGCTTCGAATGGGGGCGGGTTTATTCGGCGCTCTTGGTCCCGTCGGGCGGGGTTTGAGCCGCTGGCTGGTTCTCCGCCGTTCCCGCGTTGTTCGACGCGTCCTTGGGCTCCGCGTCCTTATCCAGCATATTCGCGGAATCCGAGCCGGGTACCTGCCCGAGGTCCAGCTTGAGGTCGATTATCTCGGCTTCGAGTCTCTTCGTCTGGGCGATTAGTCTCTGGTTTTCGATCTTGAGGTCGTTTATTTCCGTTTTGAGGTTAGTGACGTATTTATCGAGCTCGGTGCTGTCCTGCTTTATCTGTGCGAGCTCTTTTTGTGTCTGCGCAAGCTCGGAATCGGTCTTTGGGGCTTCCTGAGTTTTGTCCTCGTTCTTGCATCCGGCCAGCACCGAAACCGAAAGAATCAGGGCCGCCGTAAAGAAGAATGCGCTTAACCTTTTCATCATCTATTCTCCTGTTATGTAATACTCCGTTCTGATAATTTAATCTATATTTAATAAGGGTAATTGTCAATGAAAATAAGGAATCCGGCCTGTGCCGCGGCCGAAACTTGACAGCGGGGGGAATATCCCATACCCTTATCCTTCCTAATCAGACGCGGGGTGGAGCAGCTTGGCAGCTCGTCGGGCTCATAACCCGAAGGTCGGAGGTTCAAATCCTCCCCCCGCTACCAATTATCTCAGTAAGTTACGTTATCATCCGATCTCTGGTTGTTGTTCGTGTGACCTGATTTGTGACCAAGTGAGTCAGAAAAATAGGTCGTGAGTCCCTCTAATGCAGTTCTCAAAGATTCGCTTGGGTGTACATATCTCATAGTCGTGTTAATACTCGCATGACCGAGTATCTCCTTCACGGGTACAATGGAGTACCCTAGCTCAATCAACCTAGTAGCAGCAGTATGTCTCAAATCGTGAAATCTTAGTCCTTTTATCTCGGCTTTTGTGAGTGCAAGTAAATACGCTCTGTTTAATGAATCTTGTCTCATATATGGTGTACCCTTAGAGCTAAGAAATACATACTCACAACCCGCACTCTTTAATCTCTGCTCTAATAATAATTCCCTAATTACCGAGTTAACGGGTATTCGTCTTGTTTTCTTGCTCTTAGCGTTGGTCTGGTCAATTGTAATAAGGTTGATATCTAGGTCTATGTTCTCCCATTTCAAGCTGAGAATCTCCCCCTTTCTCATGCCAGTATATAGGGCTGTGACGACGATACTACGTAAATAGGTATCACAAACGGAAAGGAGTCTTTTTTCTTCGTCAAGGCTAAGGATTCTCTCTTTCTGATTGTTCAAGGGTAAAAGCCCAGCCCTCGATACCGGGTTCTTACCGAAAAATTTATTCCATCTATCGGCTAAGTGGAACAAATGACGTAATACCTCCAGTTCACGGTTTACGGTTGCCGGAGCGACCTCATTAAGCCTCGAGGCTTTATAATCGTCTACGTCTTGGGGTTTGATATTTGATAGCTTCCTGTCACCGAAAAAAGCCTTCAAATGCCTTAAGCATAGCTCGTCTCTTTTCCAAGATCGTTTTTTTACGGTGTCTTTGATATAAGATAGATAGTCCTTAGAATAGTCCGCTAGGGTAGGTATCACGGTTTCTAACATATCGTATACACCGAGCTTAATCTGCCTTTCTTTTTTCCGTAGTATATCTCTGGCCATTGTTTTCGTCATTGCAGGCGCTTGGCCCAGAGTCTTACGCTTCCAGTTCCCATTATCGTCTTTATATTTAACAACCCATGAACCACCTCTTAGATAAACACTTCCCATATTATTTTGCCTCCTTACGAGTTTTCTTTAATTCAGGCACTAATGACTCTTTAATATCATAACCATCTCGTTTCATAACTTCATGAATCCAACCCCTTATAAGCTCTGAGACAGTGAAATAATTACTCTCAGCGTAGGATTTCAGAAATTTATCTTCTTCTGGATGCAGATAGATATGAATGAGATTTGGCCTAAGCCTTTTTTGAACCATGATTATATATTATATAGTCTATTTTTGGTAAAGTCAAGACTTTTGATTAATTATTCTATAAGAAATGTTAAAGACTTGCTTAAGCTGGATTAATGGCAGGTGGTTCCAGAAAGTTCTGCTTATCGCCTGTCTACTTTTTAGGGGAGCTTACACCTCCACCTGATTGAGGGACAAAACACTGAGGTGATAGAACTAAAGGCTCCCTAGTTCATACACGCTATTTCCAAAATAATAGGACTTAATCCGCTTTTTCCGCGTCCGAACTTTATAAAAACCCCGAGTTGTAAGAGTTCCAGCTAAACACCACAGAGGCGTCTTGTCGGCGTGGTGGAGATATTGACACCGCATTTTAGCTACTTACATTATCAGATACAAGGTGAATTGAGCTATTCCTAAAAAAACACCATCTAAAACCAAACGCAAGATTGTTAGTATAGTGTTTCCTAAGAATGGTCAGCCATACCATAACATTGAAGATCTACCTAGTGAGCAAGAGAAGCAGGATCTTATTGCTGTAAAGAAGCTACTTGGAGCACTGGCACACCACAGAGGCGAACAATATCTGAATCCGCGAGAGGGATCAAATCAACTGTAGATAATCTTGTCGCTTGTTTTAGCAATCTCTGAACCCATGTATTTTATTAGATTTTCGATAAAAATATCGTGTTATTTGTAGGCCTTGACTTAGATTATTTCACGTAGTATAAAAGCGAAACATTAGGGTTTTGAGGTTTTTGAAACCCGCAAGTTTACTTATTTTTACTTATTTTTCCCACATTTCCGACCTGATTTTCGGTCTAAACCCGACTCACCGTCTCGGCATATAAGCGTGTAGTTAAGGCAGTGATCAACAGAAATACTTTAGGAAAATACGGAGGCCCCACTTTTGGCTGAGAGAGTGGGGTAGTGAAAGAGAACTGAGTCATGAACTGAATAGGTGGGTCGATTATTATAACAGGAGTTATCTTCATTCCGCACTTGGATACCGGACACCAGTAAAGGTAAAGAAGCGTTTTATAAGGATCATGATTCTCATTTAAATGCTGCTTGACAGTAAGATGAGAAATATAATAAACTCATAAAGGGACTTATACGATGTAGGGATTTATTTGATGTTCAAAGGAGGGGGGAAATGAGGAGAATTATCGCATTTTCGCTGGTTGAATTAAATTTAGTTTTAGTGCTAACGTTTCTATTTACGGTTGGTTCGGTGAACGGGCAGGATTTTCCCGATGGGTTGATCGGACTATCGAGCACTAACCCTGCCGTCTTGTACTCTATCGATGCGTCCAGCGGTGCAGCTACACCGATTGTTACGCTCAATGGCGGCGCGAGCTTAACTGGTCTGGCGTTCCTGGAGGGAACTCTCTACGGTACGGACTTGTATAATTTTCCTGGAGGTTCAGGTGGTAATGACATCGGGTCGATCTCGACGGTCGGGATTATAACGTTTCTGGGGAATCAGAACGGTTCGGCAAACTGGCATGGTCTGGCGGCGGACGAGGCCGGGGGTGTTATGTACTCGATTGATCTAAATAATTCCAATATACTCACGGCACAGTTCCCGGACGGCTCGGTACAGACTATAGGATCTGGTACTGGTATCGATGGCCGTGGTATGGAATATGACGACACGCACGGTATATTGTACGCTACAGGTACTGATTCACTTTATACAATCTCAATCGCAACTGGCACCTCGAACCTTATAGGCCCTACCGGTATCTCTCTCAGCAACTATGTTGGACTAGCTTACGATGAATGCAATCAGATTTTGTATGCTAACGCAGGGGTCTCCACGACGCAGTTGTATACTTTGGACGTAACCACCGGGGTAGCAACGTTGGTCGGCTCGAACGGCGTGGACATCCCAATCGACGGCCTTGCTTGGAAGGGATCATGTGTAATACCGGGCCCGAATCCAATCCCAACACTTTCCGAATGGGGCTTAATAGCTATGGCCGGATTAATGGGAATAATTGGATTTATGGTTATACGCAGAAAGAGAGCAGTTGCATAAAGACATGGGATTTTGCAATATCAATGTTTAAGGGGAGCCTCGGCATGAAAAGAACTAACAGTTCTCTCAAAATACTTTCTAGTATTTTTGTTGTTGTGTTACTTATGATGATTTTTCCCAAATTGGGAGTATCCCAACCAGCTACTCTTGGTTGTTGTTATGATCGTGATGCTAACAAATGTGTGGGATGTGTCGGTAATTGCTCATTATCTGAAGAGTTGTGCGGTTCAAATTCATGGTATGTAAATGGGGATGAAGGTTATAAATGTGTTTTAGTACCTCCCGATCAAGATCAATCCTGTGAACCGGCTTCTGGTCCGGGTTGCTGTGAATATAATGAGAGAAACTGTGCAGACGATGTTGATTTCTCAGCTTGTAATGGAGTGGGTGAGGCTTGGTTCGAACAGGAATCATGTTCCAATGTCCCCCAATGTTTGAAACTGGTACAAGCCCCAATACCAACACTGACACAATGGGGCTTCATTGCGCTGGGTGGAATATTGGTCTTAACAAGTTTATATGCGATCCGTCGCGGAATAGCGAATACATAAATAGGACCGATAAATTTAGAAAAAGGGAGCTTCGGCTCCCTTTTTTGTTTAGTCAGAAAGATGACGCAGGATATATCGGACTATTCATAAATCCAACTTAAGCCGAGCTTAACAAAAGGGGAGCAGTACATAATAAAGGGTTGGAGTTATCCTCTTAGAAAGGGAAGGGGTAATTATAGTGTTTAGTTCCGAAGCATTAAAAGGCTCTATTCGCTTACCGCCCGCTTTCAACCGATTAACAAGACTTAACTGTTCCTAAGTGAATTCCGTGACCCTAATACAGACGGATAGGTGGCTTCCGTCCATAGACAATAGCGGAAGGTTACTAATTTATTCGTCTTTTTAAATAGTTGGACCAAACAGATTTACACTAAAAATTTTGAATGTAATCAGATTTCGCTATGCTATGCTTTTTATATGCTCCGTTAGAGCATAAATCAAACTAAAGAGAGGTATCAAGCAATGAGTAAACGTAATATCTTGAGGATTTGTTCTCTTCTAGTGGTTCTATCCTTTTTTGTCCTGGCTGGGACGTTCCCCGCATCTGCTCAAGGGGGTGCTTTAGACGGAAAAACCTTCGTAGGTAAGATGGGTGAAAAAGGTAAGAAGGGCGATAAGGATGAGTTTATTTTTAAAGACGGAACGTTTGAATCTAAAGCATGTGAGAAGTACGGTTTCGGAAGCGCCCCTTATACAACGACCGTTAGTGGACAAACTACGACATTTAAAGCAGAGACCACCAATGATAAGGGGGATAAGATGAATTGGGAGGGTACAGTCACAGGTATATCAATCTCGGGAACTACAACCCTGAATCAGGAGGGTAAAACTCCGGTTATATATTGGATAAAGGGCAAGATGAGTATGGAGATGCCCAAGGCTGAAATGCCTCAGATACCTAAAGTGGATACACCGGAGATGCCTACGGTAGACACCCCTGAGATGCCTAAGGCGGATATGCCGGAAGCACCCAAATAAAGATATTTGAAAGAGCACCCACTTTATTACGAGGAATTAAGCCCATTCCTGATGTGGGTTGCGTGGTCAGTCAATGTCTGAATGGACTGTAAAGACAGTATAGACAGTGACAGGCGGTTGTTACGCTACAAGTTGGATGGTGTAGGTGGCGGTATGGAGGTGACCTGCCCCCCTATAATAGGGCCATAGTATAAGTTAGATATTTTTTGACAATAAACCCTATGTACAGGGGGTCAACGGAATGGCGAAGAATCACTACACACCAGTAAGGTGCGCTGTTTTCAGAATATGAACAGAATTATTACAATATATTAATTTGAAGGTTGGACTGGTTTCCTAGGTTTGACGCTTTTATGTGCCTATTTTCTTTTTCTCAGAAAGAACATCTCGATGACTGCACGTCGTCCAACGACACGTATCAATTCTCTGAACCCGCAAGTTTACTTTTTTTTACTTATTTTTCCCACGATTTCCGACCCGATTTCCCGGTAGAAATCCGACTCACCGTTCCAGCATATAAGCGCGTCGTTAAGGCAGTAATCAACGGACTTACAAGCAGTCCATAAATAAAATCGCCTGCTTAAGTATTTGAATCCGGAGGCTCTTTTGAAGTTCTCAGTCGAATTGTTACACTGTTTATCATCAGGCTTGGTAGTGTATTCCAAACATCAAAGACCAAATACCCAGAACATACTAAAGCCTCCCCATTTGGGTAAAATGCTCTTGAACTACATTGAAGTGCTGGATGGAATCGAAAAATGATGTGTATACACACTACTGACCTCAGTCATTTTTTTTTCTCTCTCCCGTATGTATAATTGATGCCACATGCTTCGACTGCTCTTCTCCACGAACCGAAATGATACTCTGCAGCGGATACCAGTTTTGTCATACCGCTCTTTCTGAGGATATATGGTTTTAGGTATCTACCTTGTTCATTGAGTCTTTTAATCTCCTCAGCAATCTTGTCCTTTGTCCATTTCTCGTAATACCTAGAGCTCTCGTAATCTATTCCTGATGCTTCAAGAGCATTCCTCCAAGAACCGAATTGCTTGCATGCGCATATATATAGGGACCTCCGCTCCTTGGCTATATTGGTAGGCTTTATAGCATCGGGTTTGAAAATCGCTCTAATTTCTCGTTTGACTCTTTCTGCTCGATTAGTCATAAAATTACCTATTACAATAAATACGAGGTTGGAACTATATAATATTCTAGCTAGATTAGGTCCTCCGGATTGTATCTTATTTCCATTTTACTACATTACCTTCTTAAGCTCAACGGAATTATAAGAGGGTCTCTGTGTAAAGATGTACTGCTCCCCTTTAAACCCAAATAACTTACGAAATTTCTCTTTATTACTCTCCCTAATCGGCAGTTGCAAAAACGGTTCTTTATCGAATAGCAAACTTATACTATGGACCTATTATAGGGGGGCAGGTCATGCTACACCATCCGGGCCAACATGTACATCAACTCCTTGATCATTTTGCCTCTTGCTCCCAACAGAGTCTATGGACGGGATTAGTGATGGGGCATTTTTAAAGCTTTCCTAATAACAACAAAATAAGCAATATTACCAGTATCAATCCGACCAATCCGCTAGGTCCATAACCCCAATTTGTCGACCAACCGTGTATAGGAATCACCCCAATCAAGATCAGGACTAAAATGACAATTAAAATTGTTCCCAGAGACATGATATCACCTCCGTTTTATTGAATTACATGATCATATAGTGTTACGGTGAGCTTGATGAGCAAAGGTGGTAATTTCTTAGTTTATCTTTTTAAAAGTTACCATTCGTTAATATGTTTTTTGATAATTTCCTCAAGCTCTTTTATATGATCCTCTTTGTCTTTTTCTAACTGGTTTGACATTGACTACAGCCTGAAGCGTCTTTTTTATACATATTTTTGATCCGCCATAGGCTTTTGTGTTCTTCGACTATTTGTGCCATGATGTTGTAGAGATGGTTGTCAAACATCTTTTTTACATCCTTTCTCTTTCATTCTTATTTTACTTAATCCCATTTTGTGCAGAAACCTTCCCTACTACTATTATTACTATTATTACGATTTTCTCACAAGTCAGTACTACTTGTCAAGCGAATTTTGGATGTGTTAAGTCCACGTAAATAGGTCCCCTTAAAGTTAGATGTTTTCACTTACGATTGTTTGTGGAACAGGTGGTTTCTAGCCAAGTGAATGGTGTGGCTAGTGTCGGTCTATCTTATTTGTGTTTGCTTTCAGTTATCTTCCCAGAAACTCCCCTATAGATCCCAGGGACTCGACATTATCACAGATTATTTTGAGTATCACCAGGATCGGGACAGCGATCAATGCCCCCGGAATCCCCCATATCCAGCCCCATAATAAGAGCGCAAGGAATATCACTACCGGATTCAGCAAAAGCCGCCTACCGAGTATTATGGGGGTTATTATATTCCCTTCAATTCCGATTATTACGCAGTACACGAGCGGGGGCACTATGGTTTGATAGGTATTATCGAATGTAGTTAATGCTACTATGGCTATGATGGTTATCCCCGCCGCCTGTCCCAAATAAGGGATGAAGTTGACGAGTCCAGCCATGACACCCCATAGAAACGGGTTAGGCATATTAAGGACATACATCGCTCCGCCTATCAAAACGCCGAGGCAGAAATTGATTATTACTATTGTATAAAGGTAGGTGGATACGTCCCGCTCCACATGTCTCGCTATCTCGACCGCCTGTTTCTTATCCTTTAATTTCGGGAGTGCGTTTATTACCTTGCGGAGAAATAAATCTCCCGATGCCAGGAGGAAGTAAAGTAGTATTAGCATGGTCGCAACGCCGAAGATGAACTCCGAGGTCTCAATAAAGAGGGTGTTGAGCAATTTCGGTTTTTTGACCTCTACAGTACTCCCTTCGGATTTGGGCCCTACGTCTGTAATCTTTTCCATGCTCTTGGTAGCTTCACTTACTTTTTCGACCGGCTCTTTAATGAAACGAAGCTTCTGTTCAACTTTCCTGAGGCTTTGGGGAGCCCTTTCTGTCCAGTCTGCAGCAGGTTGATAAAAAATATAAAATGAGGCCGATATAACAGCCAGGAGCGCCATTAAAACTACCGCAGATCCCAGCGCCTGGGGTATGCGTAATCTATTCAGAGCATCGACGGCAGGGGCCAGTAAAAGTTTTAAGATGATAGCGAAAAAAACGGGGATAAATATGGCACCCGCTAGGTAGAGCGTGTAAAACACCGCAAGTAAGAATAGTCCTGTTATCGAGACGGAACGGATATTTAAGTGTTCTTTAAACACCTCTCCCAACTTGGTTGTGTCGGGATTATGATTGTCGGGGTTATTCTTCTCCATATGACTCACGCCATACCCGTCTTGATTATAACTGAATAGTATTAATCAAAAATGACTCAAGTTCTATATTAACGGGATAGAGGTTATGGTAGGTTCGGGGCCGTAGGTATGAAAGGCCCTGGGGTATGAAAAGTGTACTGCTCCCCTTTTGTCAAGAAATATTCAAGTTGGAATTATAAATAGGACAAATACCCCGCTTCCATACGGTGACTAAATAGAAAAGGGAGCCGAACCTTCTCCCCAAAAACTAGTCCACTGTAAATGAGATTTCTCCTAAGTAAGAATAAATAGATAGGAGGAGGACATGCGAAGGGTAGATATAGAAAAGAGCAGATTATCAAGGTGCTTGGGGAGCAAGAATCAGGGTCGAAGGTTTCCGAGCTATGCCGGAAGTACGGAATAAGCGAGCAGACGTTCTACCGCTGGAGGTGCAAATACGGCGGTATGAGTGTATCAGAGGAACTCTCACTTGCCGTGGAATAAAGAATGGGGGAAGGTCATAACTACGGTATGGATGCTCTTCAATATCTGTGCTCAAGGTTAGGATTTGTTAACTCAAAGGAGAAAGATAATTCAATTAAAAAAGTTAGGGCTAGAAATAAAGCCCTCTTGTCAAAGAGGAAGAGAATATTAGGAAATGCATATGCGGGTTAATGCTCTGCTATTACTTACAACCTACATAATACTTAGTCGAGTTACATTCAAATGTGGTATCAGTGGGTCTATACGGGCATTCGATATTTCCCGAGCTGACATATAGTTGCAGCCATCCCCCGCTACAACATGCCTGGCACATTGACCGTCCATTCTGTGTTCTGCACTGAGTAACCCCATCATTTATACCTGCGCAACTATCATTTGGTATAGGTTGTGTTCTGACTATTTGTTCTTGATCTACGAAATTCACAGCCTCTGGTTGTTTGTAAGTTGTACAGGAGATTATTACAATAGAAGAAATGATTGTTAAAAAGACTATTATGAATTTACCCATATCATTTACCTCCCCCATATATTGTTTATTATAAGAATACAATTAATTCGAGTTTCTCATAATCATATGCCAGTGTCAAGCTTCAATTTTAGGAGAAGTTGTCAAACTGACCTGCCCCCTAAAATAGGTCCATAAGTTAAGTTAGATTTTCGGTAGAAAACCCCATTAAGAGGAGGTGAATACGATGACCAGGAAGTGTTCGCATTCTTCATAATTCCAACTTAAACCGAACTTGGCAAATGGGGAGCAATACAGTAAACCGTCTACGTAAGAAGAATCAGGAGCTAAAGCAGAAAATTGGCTCACTCACCGTTGAATAAAAAAAAACAGAGGAAGACTTCATATGAGAAATACGTCTGACTCTGTAGCTCTTCGTAACGAATATTTACTTGAAAGGATAAAAGATATAAAAGGAGAGCATCCCTTCTGGGGTTATAGAAGAGTATGGGCATATCTACGATACGTGGATGGATTTATAGTAAACAAGAAGCGTGTATACAGGTTAATGAGAGAACATAATCTTACTGTTAAACCGAACTCTAGACTAATAGCAAAGAGGGCATCAGAGAGACCAAAGCCCCGACCGGACAGACCTAAACAGTGGTGGGGAATAGATATGACAAAGGTTATGACTGACAGTGGCTGGGTATATGTAGTAATAGTACTGGACTGGTATACGAAGAAGATAGTAGGTCATTACAGCGGCACAAGAGCTACAAGCAGAGATTGGCTAGAAGCTCTTGAGAAAGTACTAAACAGAGAGTTCCCTATAGGAGTAAGGGGTTGCAAATTAAAACTCATGAGTGATAACGGGAGTCAGCCTACTTCACTCAGTTTATGAAAGCCTGCTCCAACCTGGAAGTAGAGCAAGTATTTACAAGCTACAACAACCCAAAAGGAAACGCAGATACAGAGAGAATGATAAGAACAATGAAGGAAGAGATATTTTGGTTAAGGGAGTGGGAGAATGAAAGAGAGCTTAGCCTAGAATTGGATAAATGGGTTGAATATTACAATATGAACTACCTTCATTCAGCACATGGATACCGTACACCGTTACAGGTGGAAGAAGAGTATTACAAGAATATTACTTTATGTATAAACGCTGCTTGACTATTCTGGATAGAGCAAAATCCCTATTTGTCTAGCGAACCTATACACTCCCTTGCTTTTACTTTCTACTTTGTTAGAATAGCAACAATATTCAATAAGGAGTGGATAAATGAAACAGAAAGAGAGCACAGATTACTCGGAATTACATCAGTTGGATAGTCCCGCTAACCGGTTGATGCGAAAAACCATCTGGGGAAACCAGGACATCGGACAGCAGTCTTTTATCACTCCTCCTTATCTCGATGAATTGATTCGAAAGACAGGCATAGATGCCGACACTTATGTTTTGGACATTGGAAGTGGTGTAGGAGGTCCTGCTATCTATATAGCTCAAAAAACTGGGTGTCGAATAATGGGAATTGATGTTTCAGATGTCGGGGTAGAACGAGCAAGAAAATTTGCCGCTGACTCAGGTCTCAGTGACCGTGCGACTTTCCATCTTGGTGATGCTATGGAAATGCCATTTCCAGAAAACGCATTTAATGTGATAATTAGCTTTAATGTAATAAATGTGTTCAAGGATAAGGAAGGGCTTTTCCGACAGGTTCTTCGTGTTCTAAAATCAAAAGGCATATTTACTTTTCTAAGTGGCGCTATAGATATGCCTGCTGACCCAGAGGTCATTAAACGTATGTCTCGTGGTTGTCTTATCCCAGAATACTATGATTCAGTAGGTAGCTATAAAACTAAACTCAAGCAAGCGGGATTTCGGGTTATGGAGGTGATAGAAGATGTAGAGAATTTTAGGATCCAAATCAAGCTATGGGGTGATGCATTTAAAAAACACTACGATGCTATAGTGAAAGAGCAGGGAAAAGAGACCACTGATCATCACGTTAAATTTTTTGATACCTATCTTCGTCTTATTGATGAAGGACGTGCGGGAAACTACCTTTTCATTTCCCGGAAACCTAATAGTTGAAGCATGAAGAGATTGAGGCAGCAATGTTTTGAACAAAATAACATAAAGGGGGATCGAGCATGAAATAATTAAACTATATTGTAATTGGCGTACTGTTAACTACCTTGATATTGTTTTTTGTCACTGACCTGCCCCCCTATAATAGGTCCATAGTTTAAATTAGATATTGGACAAAGCACCTTATATAATATACAGAAGGTTATCAGAATGGTTAGGAAGCCTTGCATTCTTCATAATTCCAACTTAAACCGAGTTTGACAAAAGGGTAGCAGTATAACCAGATGAACCTAAACAGTGGTGGGGAATAGATATGACGAAGGTTATGACTGACAGTGGCTGGGTTTATGTAGTAATAGTACTGGACTGGTATACGAAGAAGATAGTAGGACACTACAGTGGAAGAAGAGCTACAAGCAGAGAATGGCTGGAAGCCTTGGAGAAAGGACTAAACAGAGAGTTCCCTGGAGGAGTAAGGGGTCATGGACTAAAGTTTATGAGTGATAACGGGAGTCAGCCTACATCACTCAGTTTTATGAATGCATGTTCCAATCTGGAAGTCCATCAGGCATTTACCAGCTATAACAACCCTAAAGGGAACGCGGATACAGAGAGTGATTAGAACGATATAGGAAGAGCTCTTTTGGCTAAGGGAATGGAAGAATGAAAGAGATCTTGGTTGTGAACTGGATAAGTGGGTTCAATATTACAACAGTAGTTACCTTCATTCGGCACTTGGATACCGCACACCGGTTAGAGTTCAAGAGGATTATTTCAATAATAAGCTGTCAAACTGTAATGTTAACTCTCTTTGACTATTGGGAATAGTATCGGAATACTACTTTAGTACTGGTTATACATTACTACTAAAGTATTGGTTTGGCCATTACTACTAAAGTTAGTTTTGATGATTTCTTTAGTCAATAGTATTAAGCAAAATTAATACTATGATTTGCTGCTCGAACCTGTTGTAATGATAATTAGATGGGGTTAATGTAAATTAATGATAAACTTAGAATAATATAGATTTATGCGGATTTCATTGATGTTCTAAAAGCTCATTAGTTTTTTCTACGGCTGAACTTCTATCAATATATATCTCAACTCATTACGGTTATTTACAGTCAAGCTACCATCTACAATTGAGTTTCAAAATAGTCAAAAATTATTCTTGGAGCGGATGCCTATGGGTGAAACAGAGACTTCGGATGTTATATGATTCCCATATGAGGGGAATTTAAGGATACAAATGTATTCTAAATTAACATCGATTAGTGGTTTGTTTAATGTTGTTTGAGAATAAGGGAAATAGTATTAAACACAAAAAATCCGAAATTCAGGGAGAGTATAAAATGAGAAAATTAAAAATTATATCTTCAATTACATTTATTGTTGTTCTTATGATGGTCTTTACAAGTAGCGCCTTTTCAAATGGAAAGGATAATAGAAAACAACAGCCTAAAAAACCACCGTGTACAAAAACTTCTGGAGGCTGTTATGCGTTAACTGATTTTCCGGGAACAGATTTTATAATCATCAAGCTTGCGGGACAAAACCTAGTCACTGGAATTTATAGACAATGCGTTTCAGGAGCAGATCCTGGTCCTGGGAGTGCGGATGCAGTGATGGTTGGATCAATGCAGGATGTAGCTGCTGCAAGTGCAATCCCCCCACTTTACAGTTACCTAACTCAGATTTCGTTGACTGGATCGGTAGCAAGTGGAAATTTTGGATTTTCAGATAAGGCTGCACAATGCTGGTTACACCTAATATTTACGGACAGTACTATGGCTACAGGAGAGGTTATAGGCGCATGTGGATGGTTTGATCCCAACAATCCAAATATAGTAGAAGAAGATGATAGATTTACAAGTCCAATAACACAAGTTGATTGTAAAACCATTCCAGCTGACACTTGTGCTGATTAAATGAGATATTTGGAGTCTATTAACTGTCGAAAGCCGATATATAGATATCTCATGGTATTGGTACTAGGATAATTATCGAAATAAGCCCCATGTTTTTGAGGTCGATCTGAGCATGGGGCTTTATTTTATTGCTCAATGTTTAACAATCGGTTTCAACCATATTCATCTTAGGATTTACTTATATTTTGTAATTGATCTTGTACTGTCTATAATGACTTTTCAAGGAAAGACCCGACCACCTTATTATAGGATCATAGTTTAACTTTGATTTTGCATTTATATACCGTCGGGAGTGTTCCTAAGCATGCACAAGATTTCATAATACCAACTTAAACTAGGCTTGACAAAAGGGGAGCAGTACAACTCGTAGTACGTTGTCATACCATGTGAACCATGTATGTGAAAGTATAGTATCGAGAGTTTAGACTTAATCACGTTTAGATGACTGTACGCGTGGTGTGCGTGCGTTTGCCTCTCCCATAGTATTGTTACTCTGTGTCACTTTGTACGTATCCGGCCGACATCGCAGGATTTATTTGTTTCACTTTGCCTCAAACTACAATCGGTTTTCTTCTTTCTCCCGAAGGAATAATTGATGCCGGATGTCTCGACCGCACTCCTCCAAGAACCGAAATGATACTCGGCTGCAGATACGAGGCTAGTCTTCCCATTTTTTCTAAGTACAGATGGTCTCAGACCGCTGCCTTCTGCCCGGAGCTTTTTAATCTCCTTAACAATCCTGTCCTGTGTCCATTTCTTATTATTCCTAGAGTTTTCGTAATCTATACCGCATGCCTCAAGCGCATATCTCCAAGAGCCGAATAACTTGCATGCATTTGCGTAAAGGGACGTTCGCTCCTTGGCTATATTGGTAGGCTTTTCAGCATCGGGACTGAAAATCGCTCTTATTTCTCTCTTAACTCTTTCCGCTCGCTTTTTCATGATATTACCAATTACAATAAATACAAGGTTGGAACTATATAATATTCTAGCTAGATTAGGTCCTCCGGATTGTATCTTATTTCCATTTTACTACATTACCTTCTTAAGCTCAACGGAATTATAAGTGGGTCTCTGTGTAAAGATGTACTGCTCCCCTCTAAACCCAAATAACTTACGAAATTTCTCTTTATTACTCTCCCTAATCAGTTGTTGTAAAAACGTTTCTTTATCGAATTGCAAACTTATACTATGGACCTATTATAGGGGGGCAGGTCACTTTAAAGGGTGGTTCTTTGAATTACTCCACTTTTCAACCGGTTGAAAAATAGAGTAAGTCGAAATATGCCCGCGAAGGTCGGAGGTTCAAATCCTCCCCACGCTACCAATTACATCAATAACCTGCGCAGCTATCCATTCAAAGCCTATACTCTTTTAAGAATAATTATTATTGGCTACATTATCATAGCGTAAAAGGTGATGTATTTTTTAAGGGAGTGAAATTATGACGGCCACCGATGACGGAAATCACCGCTTAATATTACAAAGACTAGCGCGGCGGGCGATGTTTGAAAGAGGACTAAATCCGGATTTCTCGCCCGAGGAGCTCGACGAGCTCGACAGAATCCACGGGCCTGCGGCACAAGCTGACGAGTCCGCGCGCGATCTCAGTGACCTTATCTGGTGCTCGATAGACAACGATGATTCGCGTGATTTGGACCAGCTTACCGTCGCCGAAGCCATGACCGGAGGGGCCGTTAAGATCCTTGTCGCCGTCGCCGATGTTGACGCTATGGTAAAGAAGAAGTCGGCAATTGACGATCACGCCTGGCAGAACACCACCTCGGTCTACACCGCCGCCGAGATATTTACGATGCTTCCCGAGAAACTCTCGACCGATCTTACCTCTCTCAACTATGAATCAGACCGCCTTGCCGTCGTTGTAGAAATGGTCGTCGCCGGGGATGGAACTCTTCAGTCTTCGAGCATTTATGGAGCGATTGTCCGCAACCGCGCAAAGCTTGCCTACAACAGCGTCGGGGACTGGCTTGAGGGTAACGGGCCCATGCCGCAAGGGGTCGAAGCGGTGGACGGTCTTGACGAGAATCTCCGGCTCCAGGACCGTGTGGCGCAGAAGCTAAAGGCCCTCAGGCACTCAAACGGCGCGCTCGACCTCGAAACAATTAAAGCGCATCCGGTGTTTGACGGAAATGTTATCAGGGACTTTGCAGCCGAAAGCAAGAACAGGGCCAAGGAGCTTATCGAAGACTTTATGGTCGCCGCGAACGGCGTTACCGCACGGTACCTCGAGTCCAAAATGTTTCCATCGCTGCAGGCGCGTTGTCCGCACGCCCGAACGCTGGGACCGGATCATCGAGATCGCCTCGGAGCGGGGCTTCACGCTAACCCCGAAGCCCGACTCCAAAGCCCTGGAGCAATTCCTGGAATGGGCGAAAGCCGCCGATCCTCTCCGGTTCCCCGATCTTTCCCTCAGCGTCATCAAGATGATGGGCAGCGGTGAATACGTCGCCCAATTACAGGGCGAAAGCGCGCCCGGGCACTTCGGTCTCGCGGTCAGTGATTACAGTCACTCCACGGCACCTAACCGCAGGTATCCCGATCTGATCACCCAGCGGCTGCTGAAAGCAGCAGTGGCAGGACGTCCCTCGCCCTATGAGAACGATGAATTACTGGCGCTCGCGGAGCATTGTACGGAACAGGAGGACGCGGCAAGGAAGGTCGAACGTCAGATCGGAAAATCTGCCGCAGCAATACTGCTTGAACCGAGAATCGGAGAGCGGTTCGATGCCATCGTAACCGGCGCATCCGAGAAGGGTACGTGGGTCCGTCTGCTCCAGCTGCCCGTCGAGGGTAAGCTGGTGAAAGGGTTTGAGGGGCTCGACGTCGGCCACAGGCTCCGCGTGAAGCTCGTCCGAACCGATGTGGAGCACGGATATATCGACTTTAAGAGGTTTGGGAAATGAAAGAGGGGCCTCGGATACGGAAGCCGAAGGCCGGAGGTTCAAATCCTCCCCCCGCTGCCAATTATCTCAGCAAGATCCACCACTTCTTAGATTTACTTTGTCCTATTCCTCTAAGAGATTGTTAATTTCACTTTTTGAACACATATAATTTTCTGTAAGAAAAGCGGGTAGAATTATTTTACTTCTAATTCGATGGGGGTTGGGAGATCAATTAATTGAAGCTCAGTAAACAGATCAGACTCGGGTTCGGCCTCATGCTGATTCTTATGATCATTATAGGGGGCCTCTTCATATACAACGTCTATAGATTGAACGACGCGGCTTCGAACCTTGAAGGGCGCTATTCCACTCTCTATAAATTGTTCTCGAACCCGGATAATAAGATAGAGTCTGACCCGGGGTTCGGTAAAGAGATAGTCGACCGGGCAGTAGCACTAGTCGATGAGCAGCTCAAATACAATTACAGATATGTATTGATCATTGTCGGCGTATCTCTCGTTTTCGCCGGAATAATAGCGATACTATTTCCGGCCAAGATCACAAGACCCATAGAGCGGCTGATAAACGCGACAAAGACCGTGAAGAAGGGGGATTACTCCTACAGGATCAAGAGCGTCGGAGAAGCAGACGAGATCTCCATACTCGCGGGCTCGTTCAACGAAATGCTTCAGAACATAGAAGACACGCACAGGAGCAACATCGAGCTGCTCGAGCAGACAAAGAGGTTCAATGAGACTTTGAATGAGAAGGTTCAGGAGGCGACTCAGGCGATAAGGGAGCAGCAGAATGAGCTTGTACGAGCGTATTCCGGAACACTCGAAGCCATGATACTCGCGCTCGACCTGAGGGAGCATGAAACGGGTTATCACTCATACAGGGTCACCGAGTACGCGGTCAATCTCGGAAAACATGCGAAACTGAACGATGAAGAGTTGTCGGTGATAGCCAAAGGCGCTCTCCTGCACGATATCGGGAAGATCGGCATTCCCGACCATATCTTGCTCAAATCGGACAAGCTCACCGATGAAGAATGGGAACTGATGAGGAAGCATGCGGAATTTGGCTATAAGCTGCTTAAGAACATAGATTTTCTCGATGAGTCGGCTGCGATAGTTCATACTCATCATGAGAGGTACGACGGACGAGGGTACCCGGCGGGGATGTCGAAGGATGATATACCGCTCGGCGCGAGGATATTTTCTGTAGTGGACGCCCTTGACGCTATGACTTCCAGAAGAAGTTACAGGCAGGCTCTTCCATTCGAGGATGCCGTTCAGAGGATAACCGAGGCTTCAGGCTCCCAGTTCGATCCCCGAGTGGTCGACATATTTTTAGAAATCCCTATCGATGAATGGAAAAACATCAAGAACCGGATAGCGGATTCGGGATCGGAATACCTGAAGCAGCTTATGCTCGAGTTCAGTAGATATAAAGTTTGAGTCCATATAGGGTCCGGGGATTTATACCTGAATATTTCAAGCCGCCGGAAACCGGCCAATGTTTTAAGTTAGCTTTTTCATATGGTTTCTCAAGAGAGTAGGAAGGAATACGCAAAGTGAAACGAGCGGAATCTTTTTTTGCCGGAACGCATCGAACTTGCTATGACACGCGATTACCGGGCGCACAGCCGGCGAAGGGCTTTCCCGCTCGGGCATCCGCAGCTTTGTCTTCATAACGGCGTCCGCCTTGACACATAGTAACTGGGCTGGTAGGTTCTATGTAAGTAAGTACTTACTTACAATATGCCGTGATTATTGAATTATATCGGAAAAATTATAACTTGATTAACCCTAAAGTATAACAAAAGGACGCGATGCAGATGCATATGACTATTTTACGGACCGGTCTGGCTTTACTCGTTTTCGCTGTTCTGGGTTTAACGCTTAGCGCTTGCAAGCAGGGTCAAGCCCCCCCGCCCCCGCCGCCCAAGGTTACGGTGAGCAAGCCCGTAGCCGAGGAGATAGTGGAGTGGGACGAATATACGGGGCGGCTCGAAGCCGTCGATACGGTGGATGTGAGGGCGCGCGTAAGCGGCTATCTGGAATCCATACATTTTAAGGACGGACAGACGGTGAAAAAGGGCGACCTGCTTTTCGTAATCGACCCGAGGCCCTATCAGGCCGAGCTTGACCGGGCCCTGGCCCAGTCAAAGCTCGCGAAAGCCCGCCTTTCTCTCGCGGAGAACGACCTCAGTCGCGCGAAGCACCTCCTGGGCGCGCGGGCGATCTCGGAAGAAGAGGCCGACACCAGGGCTTCCGACGAGCAGGTAGCCGAGGCGTCCGTCGAGCAGGCAGCAGGCCGACGTTAACGCCGCCAGGCTAAACGTCGAGTTCACGCAGGTGAGGGCCCCGATAACCGGTCTCATCAGCAGGAAATTCGTAACGGAAGGGAACCTTATTAACGGCGGCACGGGCGGCACGCTCCTCACCACCATAGTTTCGCTCGACCCGGTTTACTGCTACTTCGAGGCCGACGAGCAGTCTTATCTCAGATACACCAACCTCGAGAAGGAGGGGAAGATGCCCGACTCCAGGAAGGGTGAAAGCCCGGCCTTCATGGAGCTCTCTAACGAGACGGGCTATCCGCACAAGGGATACGTCGACTTCATAGACAACAGGATGGATCCGAATACCGGGACTATCAGAGGAAGGGGTGTATTCCCCAATCCGGACAACACGCTCACACCGGGACTCTTCGCCCGGATGAAGATCACGGGCAGCGGGCAGTACAAGGCATTGCTCGTGCCCGACGAGGCGGTCGGGAGCGACCAGTCACAGAAGTTTGTCATGGTGGTCAACCCCGAAGATACGGTCGAGTACCGCCAGGTCACTCTCGGGCCCAGGGTGAACGGGTTGAGGGTGATAAGACAGGGCGTTGGCCCGGATGACCGGATAATAGTCAACGGGCTTCAGAGGGCGATGCCCGGGATGAAGGTAAGCCCCGTCGAAGAAGAGATAGTCGTCAAGGAAAAGAATTTCCTCACACCCGGAATCGTAATAAAAGATCCCGAGAGCAATACTGGAGGGTAATTAATGGTCTCCCGGTTTTTCGTAGACAGGCCGATATTCGCCACCGTGCTCTCGGTCCTTATCGTAATTGTCGGTTTGATCGCCTACTTCACGCTGCCCGTAAGCCAGTACCCGGAGGTTACTCCGCCGACGATAGTCGTGCGCACGAGTTTCCCGGGTGCTAACCCCGAGGTCATTGCGGATACCGTAGCCACGCCGCTCGAGCAGGAGATAAACGGCGTCGAGGACATGCTCTACATGTCCTCCCAGTCGACGAGCGACGGCCAGATGCAGCTCACCATAACGTTCGAGCTCGGGACCGATATCGACAAGGCCCAGGTACTGGTCGAGAACAGGATCGCCGTGGCCGAACCCAGGCTGCCGGAGGAGGTGAGGCGCATAGGCGTCATAGTCAGGAAAAGCTCTCCCGACATGCTGCTGGTCGTCCACCTCGTATCGCCCGATAACACCTACGATCAGCTCTACATAAGCAACTACGCACTTATAAACGTCTATGACGTGCTCACGCGCATAAAGGGCGTGGGCAATGTTACCGTGTTCGGGGCGCGCGAATACAGCATGAGGGTGTGGCTCGACCCCGAGAAGCTATACTCGATGGGCATGACCGTGAGCGATGTAGTGCAGTCGCTCCGCGAGCAGAACGTCGAGGTCGCCGCGGGCGTCATAGGGCAGCCTCCGGTGCCCCAGGGCAACGCGTACCAGCTCTCGGTCAACACGCTCGGGAGGCTCGTGGAGGCCGATCAGTTCTCAGACGTAGTCATCAAGACGGGCGAAGAAGGGCGTATCGTCCGCTTAAAGGATGTGGCGCGCGTAGAGCTCGGAGCGAGGGACTACGGCGTCAACAGTTACCTCGACGGCAAGCCCGCACAGGCTATCGGCATATTCCAGCTCCCCGGGTCAAACGCGCTCGCCACGGCACAGGCCGTCGAGAAAACTATGGCCCGGATCAGCAAGGACTTCCCCAAGGGACTCGAATACAGGATCGTCTACAACCCGACGATATTCGTACAGCAATCCATAAACGAGGTGTACCACACTCTCTTCGTTGCGTTCATGCTCGTTTTCATAGTCGTCATAATATTCCTTCAGGACTGGAAGGCCGCGCTCCTGCCGATGATAGACGCGGTAGTGTCTCTCGTCGGCACGTTCGCCGTCATGTCGGCCTTCGGGTTTTCGCTCAACAACCTCTCGATGTTCGGCCTCGTGCTCGCGATAGGCATCGTGGTGGACGACTCTATCGTCGTCGTCGAGAACATCAAGCGCTGGATGTCGAAAGGACTCGAGCCCAGGGAGGCCACGTTAAAAGCAATGGCCGAGATCACGGGCCCGGTGCTCGCCATCACCCTCGTGCTAAGCTCGGTGTTCATACCGACCGCGTTCCTCCCCGGCATAAGCGGCCAGTTCTATAAGCAGTTCGCGCTCACTATCGCGGTATCTACTATCCTGTCCGCCGTAAACGCGCTTACCCTCGCGCCGGCCAGGGCGGTACAGCTCATCAAGCCCGATAGCGAGGCCGAAAAGCAGGAGCCGCTGCCGCGCGTGGGCATAGCCGCAATTGCGGGCTTCGCGGCGTATTCACTGCTGACAGGTTATGTTGCTTCTCTTCTCGGAATACATATTCCCGGAAACGGTTACGACCCCGCGGCGACTTCTGAAAGCACTGCGGCCCTTTGGGCGGTCCGGATCGTGTTATTCGCCGCCGGATGCGCCGCCGGATGGTTCGCGGGGCCTTACGTAAACCTGGCTCTCAAGAAGGTGTTCGGCGGTTTCAACCGCTTCTTCGCCCGTGCGTCAAAATCTTACGGAAGCTCCGTCAACAGGCTTTTGCGCTTCAGCACCATTGCCATAATCGTTTATTGCGGGCTCATCGGACTCACGTACATCGGGTTCACGAGGGTGCCTTCAGGGTTCATTCCCGCTCAGGACCAGGGGTATCTCATCGTGGACGTAGCGCTTCCGGACGGCGCGTCCCTCGAGAGGACCGACGCCGTCATCGCCCGCGCGACAAAGATCATCCTCGATACGCCGGGCATCGCCTATGCGGTAGGGTTTGCGGGCTTCTCCGGGTCCACGTTCTCGAACAGCTCGGACGCGGGCGTCATATTCACCCCGCTCGACCCGTTCAGCGAGAGGGCCAGGAACGGCCCCACGCTCGATCAGATAATCGCGGACTTGAGCCAGAGGCTCTCGGTTATACAGGAAGCGAGATTGATAGTCATCTCTCCCCCGCCGGTCAGGGGACTAGGCACGGCGGGCGGGTTCAAGATGATGGTCCAGGACCGCTCCGGCGTGGGCTTAAAGGAGCTCGAGAAGGCGGCCTACGCCCTGATCGGGGCCGCGAACAAGGAGCCGGGCCTGACGAGGGTGTACACCACGTTCAGTACGAAGACGCCACAGATATACGCCGAGGTCGACAGGACCAAGGCAAAGAAACTGGACGTCCCGCTCACCAACATCTTCGACACGCTTCAGGTGTATCTGGGCTCGGTGTACGTGAACGACATCAACCTGTTCGGCCGCGTGTACCGCGTCACGGCGCAGGCGGAAGGGGGCTTCCGTCAGCAGCCGGATGATATCGCGAAGCTAAGGACGCGCAGCGCGAACGGGGACTCCGTCCCCCTGGGCTCGGTTGTCGACATAAAGAGCGAAACGGGGCCGGACCGCGTCGTGCGCTACAACCTTTTCCCCGCGATCGAGGTGAACGGCGCCACTCTGCCGGGCTTCAGCTCGGGACAGGCGATTCAAGCGATGGACAAGCTTGCCGGGCAGATACTGCCCGCGGGCGTGGGATTCGAGTGGACCGACCTCGCCTATCAGGAGGTCACGCAGGGTAAAACGTCGCTATTCATATTCCCGCTCTGCGTGCTGTTCGTATTCCTAATCTTGTCCTCGCTCTATGAGAGCTGGTCGCTGCCCCTCGCAATCATACTCATCGTGCCTATGTGTCTTCTGTCCGCGATAACGGGGTTATTTCTGAGAGGCATGGACAACAACATACTCACGCAGATAGGGTTCGTCGTGCTCGTGGGCCTCGCGTGCAAGAACGCGATCCTTATAGTGGAATTCGCCAAGGACTATCAGGAGACGGGCAAGAGCCGCGAGGAGGCCGTGGTCGAGGCCTCGCGCGTCAGGCTCCGCCCGATATTGATGACCTCGTTCGCCTTCATACTGGGCGTGGTGCCGCTGGTGATTGCGGCCGGCGCGGGCGCCGAGATGCGTCAGGCGCTGGGCACGTCGGTATTCAGCGGCATGTTCGGGGTCACGTTCTTCGGCCTCTTTTTAACCCCTGTGTTCTACGTCGTCATCAGGAAGTTCACGGAATCCAGAAGGTCCCGGAGCGCTATAACGAAATGAAATATCTATCGGCGTCTATACTGATAATTTTCCTGCTGACATCAGCTGGCTGCATGGTGGGCCCTGACTACAAGACCCCGCAGACGGAGCTCCCCGAATCCTTTCAGGACGCGGGCGCAAAGGACTTCTCCACGGACTCGATAGAGATCGAGTGGTGGAGCGCGTTTGGCGACCCCGTGCTCGACAGGCTCGTCCGGGACGCGCTTACGGGGAACTACGACATACAAATAGCTACCGCGCGGATCATGGAGGCGCGGGCGTTAAGGACGGAGACTGAGTTCGAGCTTGCGCCTATAGTGCCGTTTAACGCGAGTTACACGAGGCAGAAAGTCGGGGAGTCGACCGTCTTCCCGGGCGTTGACAGGGAAGCCGATCTCTACGACGCGGGGTTCGACGCCGTTTGGGAGCTCGACTTTTTCGGACGCATAAGGCGGACTATAGAGGCCGATTCGGCCGAGCTCGAATCCCGCATAGCCACCAGGCGGGACGTGATAGTGTCGCTCCTGGCCGAGGTCGCGAGGAACTATTTCGAGCTCCGGGGCGCGCAGAACCAGCTGGATGTCGCCAGGCGAAACGCCGCCAACCAGCAGAACACCCTCGACCTCACTATCGCGCTGCTCGAAGGCGGACGAGGGACCGAGCTCGACACCTCAAGGGCAAGGGCGCAGCTCAACAATACGCTCGCACTCATACCGCCGTTCGAAGCCAGGGTGAAGAGAGCCATATACAGACTCGGCGTCCTCACGGGTAAGCAGCCGACCGCATATTTGACCGAGCTCCTGGAACCCAAGCCGTTCCCCAAAGTCCCCGACGTCATCAAGGTAGGCACCCCGGTCGAGCTTCTGGAGAGGAGGCCCGACATAAGGGTAGCCGAGCGGAACCTGGCGGCGTTCACGGCGGACATAGGCATCGCCACGGCCGACCTGTTTCCGAGGATAAGCATATTGGGAAGCATATCGCTCCAGGCGGATACGTTCGCGGGCGTGTTCGAAAGCGGGGCAGAAGCTTACTCCATCGGCCCCAACATCTTCTGGCCTGCTTTCGATCTCGGGCGTGTGTATCAGAGGGTCAAAGCCGCGGACGCCCAGACCCAGGCGGCGTTCGCCCAGTATCAGCTCACGGTGCTGAGCGCTATTGAGGACGTGGACGGCGCGCTCGTCAACCATAATCAGGAGATAGAGAGGCACAAGTACCTTGTCGAAGCGGCAGTAGAGAGCGAGAAGGCTATGAAGCTCGCCAAGATGAGATACGACTTCGGTGTGGCAAACTTCATTGACGTGCTCGACGCCGAGCGCACGCTGCTGCAGGCCCAGGCCCAGCTTGCCGCCAGCGAGACCGACCTCCACACCTCCCTCGTCGCTGTCTATAAGTCTTTAGGCGGCGGATGGGAGATATACGATGAAAACAATATGGCCAAGGCCCCGAAATAGTTTTAAATCGTTCCCATAGTCCGAATGCTGGGGATACGAATCCTCCACGCGCTGCAATTTTACCTCCGATTAAATTTTGGTTATCATTCCCCTGGACTAAACACATGAGCAATATGCCAACAAAGGAAGGGCTTACGGAAGCTTTGCGCGCGGCAGGCGCCGCGCATCACGAGTACGAGCAGACCGTGCTAAAAGGCGTGCGCCACGAGGAGTGGGCCATGTTCTATGCTCCATACGTTCTCGGAAGGCTCGGGGATTTCGCCCGGCCGAGCGTTCTGACCAAATGGCTTACGGAAGCGCCGCTCACCGAGAACTGGGCGGAATCAGCGGCCGCTTATATTCTTTCCGAAATCGGACGGTGATATACCGTCCCTGTCTTAGTTCCCCATAGCGCCGGCCAGCGACGACTTGCAGTCGGGAGTGAGCCTGGCTTCGTTTGACTGGAGGCACTGCATGACCTGGGCTTTCTTCTCCCCTGCGCTTGCGCATAGCGTCGCTATGTCGTCCTCGCACGCCTGGCCGACCTTCTCCACCTGCTTCGCGATCTTGATCATGTGAATCTTGCAGCCCCGCGACAGCTTGCTCGCGTTTTCCTTGAGACACCCGGAGAGCTTGCCGCCCCCCGGCTGTATGCCCGGGCATAGCGTCTGTATGTCCCCGGCGCAGGGCCCGGCGTCCTGTGTGAACGCGCCTGTGCTCCAGGAAATAATCAAGCCCATTGTGACTATGGCTGCGACTATCGATGTTACGAGGGGTGTATTGCTTCTCATGACGGCCTCCTTGGATTTGGTTTCTAATTATAAGCCTATTTATGGCCGGTTTATAATGTCCTGAAAATACTGCCGGGTTATGTAATTCAGACGGACGTGCCGAAGAGCGCGCCTACGCCCGCCGTCAAACCCATCACGAGAGTGTCCCGGAACAATATCGTAAAATTAATCGGGGAACGCGACTCCGGGCTTGGCTCCCATCTTCTTCAATACTTTGGCCAAAGGGCAAAACCCGGTGAATGAGGCCTGAAACATATTCAGGCCGACGAAGGCCGTGAACAAAAACCATGCCGGATGGACAAAGTATCCGAGCGCCAGGCTCGCGAGAACGAATATCCCGGCGACGCGGAAAACGAGAAGGTCGACGTTGGACGATTTCATGATTTTTTCTCCTTTCCTGAATTCATTTCCTTTTCCGAAACCATTTTATAATCAGTCCGGCGGCAGCTTCACTCGTATTTCATACGGATGCGCCGAAGAGCGCGCCTACGCCCGCCGTGAGGCCCATGGCGAGCGCCCCCCAGAACGTGACGCGGAGCGCGCCTTTCGGTATGGACGCGCCGCCCGTGTACGCCGCCAGCGCGCCAAGTAACGCCAGGAACAGGAGGGAGGTCCCGGAAACAATAACGACTGAACGGGACAGCGGAGCGAGGAGCGCTGCGAGAAGGGGCAGGGCCGCGCCCGCCGCGAACGTGAGCGCGGACGTCAGCGCCGCTTGGATCGGCCGCGCGCTCGCGGCTTCCGTTATGCCGAGCTCGTCACGGGCGTGCGCCTTGAGCGGGTCCTTCTCCATGAGCTTGAGCGCGACCTCCCTCGCGAGCCCGGGGTCGAGTCCCCGGTCTATGTATATGGACGTGAGCTCGTCGCGCTCGCTCTCTATATCCGTAGCGAGCTCCGCCCTCTCGCGCGCGAGGTCGGCCTGCTCGGTGTCCGCCTGAGAGCTCACGGACACATACTCGCCCGCGGCCATGGAGAGGGCCCCTGCCACGAGGCCCGCGACGCCCGCGATGAGGACGCTCTGGTGCGTCGCGTTTGACGCCGCGACCCCGACGACGAGGCTCGCAGTGGACACGATCCCGTCGTTGGCCCCGAGTACGGCGGCGCGGAGCCAGCCTATGCGCTGCGTTTTATGTCTTTCCCTGTGGCTGACGAACATGACGGCTCCCCTGAATTAATTTGTTCTTACGATTATAGAGACCCAAGATTAATTTGGCAATTTCCGGTGAAGTTTTATCGGAGCCGTTTTCAATCCAATTCCGCGAGCCCGGTAATGATTTATTTCGCACGCGGCCAGTTGCGGCTCCCGGCAAAGGTTTACTTTCGGCCATTCCGCGGATTCAGAAATCAGTTTTTTGTACTATCTTCTGACATATGACAGGAGTCTTTTTCATGATTTGAATGATTATAGGCGGATACGATTGGCATATTACTTTCATGGCGCTACAAAGGGTGGCGACGCTTCGAAGATTCCCGATAACAGAAATGTTTTTTTGAAGAGTCAATGGATGCGGGCTTAAGGGATGAAGCGGTAAAGAAAATAAAAACCAATTGAAGGAGGCATGGAGATGGTTACATTCAAACGGCTCATTGTATTTATCGCGGTTCTTTTTATGGCCGCGCCGTCGTTCGCAGTTGATTTGAGTCTGGGCGGTTTCCCGAGTTTCATGCGCACCAGAGCGCGCTACATCGGAAACGCGACCTTTATATCGGCCCTGAGCAATCAGAACGCTATAGATCTCGGTTTCTCCAACAACAAAGACAACATATTTTTCGCCGATACGACTCTGAGATTAACCCCTCAGCTCGTTCTCAGCGACTCTGTGGTTATCAGGGCTCAGCTGAACGTCTTCGACAACAACATCTGGGGCGGATCGACGACGCAGTTATTGGGAGGACGTAACGGTGTCGTCAATTCCAACTTATCTTTCAGCGACAGGTTCAGGGGCGCGATCCTGACCGGACCCAACGCCATAGACGACCCGGGGTTCTTCGATGTGCGGTTCCTCATTTCGGATATAGTACTGCCTCATGACCTCGGGTTCATCAGGGTAGGGCGTCAGCCCTTCGACTGGGGTCTCGGGATGTATCTGAACGGGGGCTGGGACCCGTATTCGGACCTTGGCACCATATTCGACAGGTTCCTCTATCTGAAGTCCTTCGCCGCAGGGTCTTCGTCCATAACCTTCGTATTTGTCTCGGACATACTCACCGGGGGTAACAGCGTAGTTACCGGAAACGGCAACGGCTACGATATCGGCGCCGCTGCCCTGATCTTCAACAACCCGAATGTCGCGGGAGGCAACCTGACGGTCGCCGGCTTCGTGTTCCCGTACATTCATCAGAACGGCGTCAGCACCTTCCCGACGAGCGGGACCGATCCGGGCGTTCCGCCTAACTCCGGGGCCGCCGTCAGCGGCGTTGACCTCCACCAGCTGGTTCTTTATTCCGGCCTGATCGATTACAAGTCCGACCTCTTCAGATTAGTCGGCGAGATGGACGGAGTCTGGGGCAAGCTGAAAGTTGACGGAGTGGGCGACGTGGATATAAATGCGTCCAACATAGTGTTCGCCACCCGCGCGGAGGTATATCCGGGATGGCCAATGAAGATAATCGCCGCGGAATTCGGCTGGGCAAAGGGCGACGACCTCAGCTCGGGCTCGCTCGAGGGCGGGATAGTGTACTTCAACCCCGCTTACAACCTTGACAACCTGCTCTTCAAGAACATGATACCGAATATATATCAGGTCGAGAGCAGCGTTTATAACGCGTACTATGCAAGGCTCTGGGGGACGGTCAAGCTGATCGACGAGCTGTCGTTCACGCCCCAGGTGCTTGTGGCCTTCAACGAAGAGACAAAGAATCCGTACCCGGGTGTAGACAGCATCAATACGTATATGGGTACGGAAGTCGAGGGAACGCTCACGTGGCATATGTACCCCGGTGTCAACCTGGACCTTATCGGCGGCATCGTATTCCCCGGCAACAGCCTGGATACGCTGCTCGAGGCTCAGGCGGCTAACACCCTTGCCGCTAACGAGATCGATTCGGACGGCGTCAGCTATAACGAAACGCCGTATACCGTTCAGGGCAGGCTGATGGTCTTCATCGACCAGTTCTTTAAATAGACATATAGATACGACACCGGGGTCGGGACTCATCGGAGCCCCTCGCCCCGGCGTAAAAATAACCCATTCCCTTACCTCTTTTTTGTTTTTAAAGTTCGGATTCACGCCGGCAAGGGAATGGGCGTTTTTTTTGATGCTAAGGAGAGAGAGGGGCGCTCGATCGCGCGAAGCGCGCATTAAAGAGGAGATTTTGTAATATTCAATGGCTAAGCCCAGCCCCGGTTATCCCTCCAAACTACACTTTGATAGATAGCACTTTCGAGACAATCAGCGGGATTCTAAGAGGTAATTTAAATTATCAAATATTCCTTGTATAATATAATATAAGAAATATTTTAGACGGGGACTGGCGTAGAGCCCCTGACTCCACGAGGGGGGATTGTCATGAGAAAATATTTATTCGTCATTCCGTTTGTCTTCTTAATGCTCGGCTGTAATGATGGTAACGATAATAACGACGCAAAGAATGACTGCTACTTGCCGACCTCGTCAGACCCGTGCTTCGATCCGAATGCCGGAGGGAGCACGACAGTCGTGACCGACCGGACGGTGGAAGAGGTCATCGCGGAAGAGGAGGGGATGCCGGGGTTTGAGGGGGAACTCGATATAGATGATATTTCGCATGGGACTGCTATCATCGAGCCGGGTCCGCATGATTGTCCGATCGAGCAGAGTCAATTGGTAATTAAAACGGCTCAAGACTGGAACAGGTTCAGGAACAGCTGTTTTTTCTCGTCCTTCGATCTGCCAGACGTCGATTTCGATAACAATATGGTTCTCGTTTCAACTCGGGATTTCGCGGAGTTCGGAACCACCATAGAGGCGGTTCTGGAATTCGGTGCCGAGCTTGTAGTCGTTATAGAAGATAAGATTAGCGACATTCCTCCGCCCGGTCCCGGATACCCGTACGATATAGTTTCGGTGCCGAGAAGTGATTTGCCCGTCGATTTCATCGGGGTGGAAGTGTTTTTTAGTCCGTTTGTTCAGTAACCGGATCAAACAAGTCTTGAAACGCCCGTTTTCCGTTCAGAGACGTTGCGTCAATAGAGGAATTTTAGCTAAACACCTGCTCTAATGTTTATCGTCCGCTTCGGATGCGCGTTGATCGCTGGATTGATTGGGGTCGTATGCCGGTTCTTCCTGAATGATGACGAGACTATGCGCCTTGTCCACTTCGGAGTGGTCGAAATAAAAGTAATCGAGAAGCCTTATATCTATGTCCTCCCTCACGTAAATCACCTCCCCGGCCTGTATATATGTACTTACATTTTAACACTTACGGGATGAGAAAGTAAGATGTTTTTTATACTAGGCTATGCGCATGCCGGAGGATCAATCGTAAAAAGTCCTCGGGCGTAGGAAAAAAAATCGATTAAACTGTCCATTATTCGAGCGTTTGTTCGTCGTATGTTCATGGCGGGGCAGGAGTTGCGTCCGCATTTAGAAATAAAACAAATATGTATACTAACAGGACTTAAGTGACTGAAGTCGGGAGGATTAGATAATGAATCTATTAACGGTTACAAATACGAAACTGCTTAACGTCTCTTTACTGCTGCTGAGGTTGACAGTCGGCATAATCTTATTCCTGGCAGGTGCCGGGAAGGTCCTGGGATGGTTCGGCGGCATGGGGATGGAAGCCACTATAAATATCTTCGTCACCAATATGGGCATTCACCCGATCCTCGCTTACCTGAGCTGCTATACCGAGTTCATCGGCGGATTATTGCTGATGGTAGGGCTCCTCACCAGGCCGGCCGCTTTCGCAATCACTATCAATATGCTTGTCGCGGCGCTCGTCTCGCTCCCGAACGGCTTTCTTAAGGGTGCTTCATACCCGTTCAGCATGATGGTGAGCTCGCTCGTTATCCTTCTGGCGGGGCCGATGGCGTACAGCGTGGACGCATGGCTACTGAGCGGGCTAAAGGACCAGTATTCAAAAATTTCATAAGCAGGCCTGAAATGAAAAAACTATTCACAAAGACGTTCGGCAACGGTCTCGTCCTTCTTTGCTATCGGCCCGAAGAAAAAAATAACCGGCAATGACGGGATGTTTATGAAATTTATATCGTTGGAGTATCGATGAGAAAGACATATCATGGAAGCTGCCGCTGCGGCGCAGTTCGATTCGTCGGACGGGCCATTCTGGATGTTACGTTCGGCGGCGAGACGTTGTCCGGCGAATACTACGCGGTCAACGTCGCGTGCCTCGACGATGCCACTGCAGGCGAGCTCGCGGAGGCGCCGGTCCGCTATGAGGACGGGAGGGACGATAACTGGGCGTCGCCTCCTGCCGAAACCCGGCACTTATGAGGCTTCGGGCGTACGGCTCGTGCGGTTGGCGGGTGAGGGCCGGTAATGCGTTTCGGGGGCAAGCAGTAAAGCATATAAATCCATTATCAGGAGGGCAGCTATGTCTAAGTTAAACGCTGCAATGCGGGAGTTCCTGAACGTGCGCCACTATGCCACTCTTGCGACTTACGCGGTCTTGGGCGAGTTCGAGGAGCTCCTCAATAACCGAAAGGCCGGTATTGAACCGCTCGCAAAAACATATATCTACTGCCGGACGATGTAAAGCGTGTAAAATATATGTTTCAGAAAGTCGTACGGAGGCTAGACCATGAATTCAAATACCTGGCCGGAGCAAACAAGAAAACTCCGCGACATGATTGGGATTGAGCATCCGATAATTCAGGCTCCGATGGCGGGCGGGCCGACGACGCCCGAATTGGTCGCCGCTGTGTCAAACGCGGGAGGCCTGGGCTCTTACCCCGGCGGGTACCTCTCGCCGGACGATATCGATTCCGCGATAGGGAAAATTCGCGCGCTCACCGGTAAGCCGTTTGCAGTAAACCTGTTTATACCGGAGAAAACCCCGCGCAGGAAAACCCCGGCCAGGGTGCTGAAGAGACTCTGCGAGATCGCGGGCGGGTTGGGAGCTGAGCTTCCGGGAGATGCGGCGGCCGAGGGCTTCACGTTCGAGGAGCAGCTCGGGGTTATTCTCGACAACAACGTCCCGGTATTCAGCTTCACGTTCGGAATGCCCAAGCGAAAGCACATGAAGGAGATGCGTAGAAGAAAAGTCGCGGTCATCGGCACGGCTACCTGTGCCGCCGAGGGAGTGATGCTCGAAGAGGCGGGGTGCGGCGCCCTTGTCACACAGGGGAGCGAGGCGGGAGGGCACAGGGGCTCTTTCGGCCGCGCCGGGGAATTGCCCCTCATAGGGAGCATGTCGCTCACGCCCCAGATCGTGGATAGAGTCGGAGTACCGGTCGTATGCTCGGGGGGAATAATGGACGGCAGAGGTATAGCGGCCGCGCTCGCGCTCGGAGCGTCGGCGGTGCAGATGGGCACTGCGTTCCTGGCCTGCACGGAAGCGGCTGTCCCCGCGCCCTGGCTCGAAGCTCTCAGGACCTCGCTCGACACAAGCACTGTACTGACACGGGTGTATACGGGGAAATACGCGCGGGGGATACGGAACCGCTTTTACGACGAGATGTCGGGGTTGGAAAACAAGGTCCCGGCGTATCCTGTTCAGAACTATCTCACGAGGCCCATCAGGAACGCGTCGAGGGCGAAGGGCGACCCCGAGTTCATGTCCCTCTGGGCCGGGCAGGGCTCGGCGATGGCGAGGAGATGCGCGGCTGCGGAGCTGGTGCATATGCTCGTCTCGGAATACGGCGAAGCGGTCGCGCGCCTTAGCGGGAAATTATAAGCCCGGTTTTTCTATCTTATAGAAAGCTCGAGGTCATGAATTTTTAACTCTGATTAAATTCCGTCACTGTCCGGTCCGCTGTCGTCGTGACGCGGGAGTGTGTCCCCGGTTTCGAACCACGGTATCCGGCTCTCCCTCCATATGTGATACTCGGGCTCTATGAGTGACGGATCGTCGAGACTAGCTATCGTGATGTCCACTGTTACGGGGCCTTCCGACTTTCTGAATAACAGCTGCGTGCCGCATCCGCCGCAGAACTCGCGCTGACTGTGCGACGATGAATGGAAGACAGACGGCGTTCCCTGCACGTAGGTTAAGGAATCGACGGGGACTGTAAACCAGGCGACGACGGGCGCGCCGCTTGCGCGCCTGCAAATACTGCAGTGGCAATAACCTGCGTCTATTATCGTACCGCTTACATTGTAGTGAATGTCGCCGCACGCGCATCCGCCTTCGAGTGATCTCTTCATATTGGAACCTCGTTTTCGATTTTAGTTGCTATCTTAAGTCAGAGTATAAGGAGGCCTGATTTATGGTCAAGAAAATGAGGGGATTTCAATATATCTTCGTAATATCAGTCTGCTAAGAGATGTATAAGGATTATACATGCGGGCAACATGTAACCCTTTGAATGGTTATTAAGTAACCACATGGGAATCTTGAATCAATACGAATTGCTCTAAATTAAAGGGAATTTTGCTTATGGCACGCGTCTTGCCATTATAGCACCCTTAACATCGATTAAGGAGGAAAAGGAAATGAAGATAAGGTCATTATTATTAACTACTGCGATTCTGCTGGGGCTTGCGGGATTGGTGCAAACCTCGCACGCCGGGGATTCGAAGGTAACCATACGCGCGGGTCATTTCCCGAACGTCACTCATGCCCAGGGGGTTATAGGGCAGGCGAACGGTGAGTTCGCGAAGGCGCTCGGGGACAAGGCCGATATAGACTGGAAGCTATTTAATTCCGGGACTTCCGCCATAGAAGCCCTCTTCGCGGGCGAGCTTGATATAACGTACATAGGACCCAATCCCGCCGTCAACGGATACATAAAATCAGACGGTGAGGCGTTACGCATAGTGTCGGGCGCGGCAAGCGGGGGCGCGGGCCTGGTTGTGAGAAAGGACGCCGGTATTTCATCGGCCAAGGACTTTAACGGTAAGAAGCTCGCGACGCCGAGCATTGGGAACACCCAGGACGTGGCTTTGAGGAGCTGGCTCGGCGAGAACGGGTACAAGCTCAAGGAAAAAGGCGGCACTGTGGAGGTAATCCCGCTTGAAAATCCCGACCAGCTCACTCTGTTCATTAAAAAGGAGATAGACGGCGCGTGGACTGTCGAGCCCTGGGTGTCGAGGCTCATATACGACGGCGGGGGAGAGCTGTTCCTCGACGAGAAGGAGCTCTGGCCGAACGGTCAGTACGTGACCACACATATAATAGTCAGCACAAAGTTTCTAAAAGAACACCCCGATCTCGTTAAAACTTGGCTCGAAACGAACCTTCAGCTCACGGACTGGATAAACAATAACCGGGAGGAGGCCAAGAAGGTCCTCAACGATGAGATAAAGAGGGAGACCGGGAAGGCTATACCTCCGAATATACTCGATGCGGCGATCAAGAGAATTGAATTCACATACGACCCGATTGCAAGCTCTCTTTACTCCTCCGCGGAGGACGCTTACAAGCTCGGATTTCTGGGAAGGAAAGAACCCGACCTCTCGAACATTTACGACCTTTCGATATTGAATGGGATTCTCAAGGATAAAGGACTTAAAGAGATCAAGGCCGAAAGCGGTCAGACAGCAGCAAAATAAACGTCTAACGCGAGGAAGGAAGATGCATTTGGAAACAGTTAAAAGATTAGAGGTGCTCAAGCCCGACAGGGTAGTGGATTTAAGGGACGCGATTTGCCCTCATCCCCTGAACGTGATAAGGGACACCGTAAGGGCGCTCGACGACGACGCGGTGCTTCTCGCGATATCCGACCACGAGCCTACGGCGCTCGAGAACGCGCCCAGGTTCTGCGAGAGGAGGGGGTATCCCTACCGGGTCATCGAGCAGGAGGGGTTGTGGAACATATTCATTCAGAAGATAGAGAAGAAAGAGGCGAGGCTCAGGGTGGAAAACGTCTCGAAAGTTTTCAGCACGAAAGAGGGGAAGGTTGCCGCCCTCGGCGATATCAACATCACGATCCGGGACGGGGAGTTCGTCTCGATAGTGGGGTCATCCGGGTGCGGGAAATCGACTCTCCTCAACATGATCGCGGGGCTCGACAAGCCCACGAGCGGGCGGATACTCTCAGACGGCAAGCGCGTGGAAGGCCCGGGCGCCGACAGGGTCGTCGTGTTCCAGGAGGGCGCGCTTTTCCCCTGGCTTACGGTGGTCGAGAACGTCGAATTCGGACTCAAGCTGAGAAGGGTTACGCAAAAGATAAGAAGAGAGCTCGCGTACGATTACCTGAAGCTCGTAGGGCTCGACGAGAAGTTCCACAAATCGTATATCCATCAGCTCTCGGGGGGCATGAAGCAGCGCGTCGCGCTCGCGAGGGCGCTCGTCATGGAGCCCTCGATACTGCTCATGGACGAGCCCTTCGCCGCACTCGACATACAGACGAGGGAATCACTCCAGGAAGAGCTCCAGAGAATCTGGGTGGAATCGCATAAGACGATTATTTTTGTTACTCACAACGTGGAGGAGGCTGTAATACTCGGGGACAGGGTGCTCGTATTCACGAAGAACCCGGGGAGGATCAAGTCGGAGCACGACATAGAGATAGAGAGGCCGAGGAAGCCCGGCAACCCCGAGGTGTTCCTCAACACAAAGTGGATCACCGACGAGATAAGGGACGACGGCGAGGATGTCGACGCGGGAGTGAGGGAGGCGGCCGGCTGATGAAACGCAAGGTAATTCTATTAACGGCTTTTTATCTGCTCCTGATAGCGATATGGCAAGGGGTCGCCGCACTGCATATATGGCCCTCTTACCTGTTCCCGTCTCCGCTCGGCGTCTTAAGCTCGCTCATAGCGGGCTTTCAGGACAACAGCTTCACAATCGGCATACTGGTCAGTATGAAGAGGGTGCTGATCGGCTACGGGTTGTCCGTCGCGGGCGGGCTGTTGATTGGGCTCGCGATAGGGCGGGTGAAGGTGCTCGACGAGACTGTCGGCACCATAGTGCTCGGGTTCCAGGCGCTCCCGAGCATATGCTGGCTCCCGATAGCGCTCCTCTGGTTCGGGCTCAGCGAAAGCGCGATAGTTATGGTGGTCGTGCTCGGATCGCTCTTCGCCGTGACGATAGGGGTCGATTCCGGCGTGAAGAACGTGCCCCCCATATACCTCCGGGCCGCGAGGACGATGGGCGCGGGCGGCTTCGATCTCTATACCAAAGTCATAATCCCTGCCGCGATGCCGTCCATAATAAGCGGGCTCAAGCAGGGCTGGTCCTTCGCGTGGCGCGCTCTCATGGCGGGCGAGCTGTTGTACGTGAGCATCGGGCTCGGACACCTCCTGACGATGGGGAGGGAGTTGAACGACATAAGCCAGATCATAGCGGTAATGATAATAATAATAGTCATAGGCATAACGGTCGACAGGTTCGTATTCACGAAGCTCGAGAACCGCGTCAGGGAAAGGTGGGGGCTGCTAAATGCCTGAACACGTGTATATCAAAAATTTGTTAGTCCTTAAGCACCGCATCAAGCTGAGGGGTACGTATTACTGTTGTCCTGAATCCAGTTAGTTTCTGAGACAGTCGAGGGTCCTGTGGTCTGACGCTTTAATACGGGCGCACGGGTGAACTGCGGGAAATTTCCGCGAACTTTAAAAAGTTGATTTTTCATAAATACAACTTTACGGGGGATTTCTACGCAAAAAAGCAAAAGGAAGCTTACAGGAGAAAAAAATGACATCTGAAGAAACGATCAGGATAGCAAATCGGGAATGGAACAACATCAGGAAATCACTTATTGAAATCGCCGATGTCGGAGAGCTCGATTTGAGCGCGATACCGGGCTCGGGCTTCGCGAAAAAATACAGCGGGCTCTATTTTGTAAGCAGCCTCAACCGGCTCGACGAGGGATTTTCGGAACACGGGTATTTCACGCCGGAGGCGGCGTATGTATTCGTGAACCTGGTGTACATCGCAGGGAAAAAATTAGGGCTGGAAGACAATTTCGCGGAGAGTTTCGCCAGCGGATACAGCTGGGTGAGGACGGGTTACTTCGATCTCTATTACATCGAGGATCACAGGAGCGTCATAAAACAGCTCCTCTTCTTCCAGACCTTTTACCCTATCGAAGGGGACTTCGACTGGAGCTTCGATTCGTCCGTAGTCGGGGAACGGCTCAAACAGGTATTCAATAACTTCCTCTTGTGGCAGAACAACCCCGCGGCTTATGTCAAAGGCCTGAGGGTCTTCAGGGAGAAGCTGGAGCCGCTGAGACGCGGGCTCTCGCAGGCGCTCGGAGTGCCCGTCACCGGCGGGTCGAGGAGCGCGAGGAGTGTCAGGTATTCGAGGTACGACAGACCGGATTTAAAATCAGCCGGCGGGTCGTTCGCAAAATGACGACAGGTCACAAAAAAACACTTATAGGAGGATCAGTAAGATGATAAGTAAAGTCAGTAGGAACATGGAGGCGGTGGTGCTCCTCTTCCTGATACTGCTTTGCCCCGCGGGCTCGTACGCCCAATCGACGAAGCAGCAGATAGAAGAGCTTAAGAAACAGATCGAGATCATACAGCTCCAGAACCAGAAGCAGATAGACGAGCTTAAGAAGCAGCTCGAGAGTCTTCAATCGGAAAGGGCGGCCGATCAGGAGAAGATAACCGAGATAAAGACACAGCAGGAGACAGTGGACAAGGACGCCTGGTATAACAAGTTTTTAGCAAAGTATGATAAGGGTTTTACTTTCGAGTCGACCGACGACAAAGGTTTTGCGTTTAAGATGAGATTTACGATGATGCCTCAGATACAGGGTGTTGTCACTGACACTGACGGAAAGGACGTGGCGACAAACTTCAACATCCGCAGGTTCGAGATGAGGTGGGACGGCTACGCATTCAAACCGTGGTTCTATTATATGCTCATGATAGACCCCGCAGCGAGCTCCCTCCTGAAGGATGCATACATCACGGCGGCGTATCGGAAGGAAATAGCGCCGAGAACCGGACAGTGGAAAGTCCCCTTCAACAGGGAAGAGCTGACTTCCACGGCGTCGTTGCAGATAATTGAAAGGTCTATAGTCAACTCCCAGTTTTCATTGGAAAGAGACCGCGGTCTCGCGCTCCTGGGTGGCATCGGGAAAAACAATCACTTTTCTTATGCAGCCGGTGTTTTTAACGGGGACGGGATTAACGGTACGAGCGTTGACTCGAATATGCTCTACGTCGGCAGAATTCAGTTAGGTTTGGGAGGGGATGACGACTACAAGTTTAACGCAAACGGAGCTTTCCCCACCGCGAAAGCCTATGACATTGTTCCCAATTTCGCCAAGAAACCCACCTTCGCGATAGGTTTTGCCGCGTCGGCATTACCCGGACTCGACTGCTCGGTAAAAACACCCAACGGCGGAGTCTGCGACAGGATAGCGCAGCTCGGGTTCCCATCATCGAACTTCACGCAGCTGACAGGCGACCTGAACTTCAAGATGCCCTACTTCAACGTCGAGGCGGAATACGACGCAAGATGGCTTGCGCCTGATACGGGCCCTCAGGATACCGCATTTGACCAGGGGTTCAGGGCCCAGGCGGGCGTATTCCTTCTGCCCAAGACGGTTGAGCTGGCTGCGAGGTACGCATTGATCGACTTCGATACGAACTCGGGCGTCGTTCCCCCGGATACGAGTGTGCCCAGTAAGCAATGGGAGCTGACGCCGGGCTTAAACTACTACATGTCGCACGACCACAGGTGGAAGGTCCAGCTGAATTATACGTTTCAGAGAAACGAGGCTACTTTAAACGCGCCCAATGTGGACGCGAATATAGTAAGGGCCCAGCTTCAGGCCAATTTTTAGATTAAGTCGGGAAGACATCAGTTTCTCTCACACCTCCTTTAAGAAGCCTGCCGTCTTACTGCTGAAGACGGCAGGCTTTCTTTTAGAGGATTAACTCGATACCGAACCTGGGCGCTTCTTCTATAATTTTCTGAATATGCTCCTTTGACGGCGGCGGGGGGAGGATCGTATCGTCCTCAACGGGCTCTCCTACGGCGTCGAAGAACTTCTCGAACCCCGAAGGGTTGACAATTACGAGCAGCCTGCCGGGTTCGTCGGAATCGGATCTGAACGTGTGCCTGATACCGCGGGGGAGGAATATATAATCACCCGTCTTGCCGCGGAATTCCTCGCCGCCGAGAAAAATCGAGAACCCGCCCCGGAGTATATATAAGGCCTCGTCCTCGTTCCTGTGAATGTGGTGCGGCGGCCCCGGGTCTCTCGGCGGCACCAGGGCCTCGAACAGGGAATAAGCCCCTCCCGTGTCCTCCCCGGTGGCGAGGAATTTGTATACGGAACCTACGACAGCTACCGATTTCTTTTTCTTGATAGGATTCATACGCGTTTCACCCCGTGGAAAACAGGGCTCCGGTATCTCAGAAGAAAAACTCGATACCGAACTTGGGCACCTCCTGCACCAGTCTCATGAGCTCTTCGTTCGTGGGAGAGGGCGGCATTTTCTCGTCGTCCTCGACAGGTGTTCCCGCCGCGTCGTAGAGCCTCTCGAACCCCGCCGGGTTAGAGATTACGAGCATTTTCCCTATCGCATCGGATTCGTTCCTGAGCCAGTGCTTTAGTCCCCTGGGCAGGAACACGAAGTCGCCCGGCTTCGCTTTAAATTCTTTCCCATCCAGAGAAAATCTGAACAGGCCCTCCACGATATAGAACGCGACGTCTTCGTTCCTGTGTATATGCGGGGGCGGACCTATGTCCATGGGCGGTAAATTTGCTTCGAATAAGGTGTAAGCTCCCCCCGTGTCCTCACCCTTCGCATAAAATTTATAAAGATGGCCCCCGAGCGAAAGCGATTTGTGCTTCTTCTGTAAATCCATGAATCGGTATCCTCCCTGACACTAATACATTTACATTATGCATGGATATTTAATATTTCAAAGTTTGGGAGACTCAGTCTCGATTGAAGGAAATCCGGGGCTTGCCGGCTTCAATCCTGCCCCGGTATCGACCCCTCGGTTTAATCAGTCATAATAACCTGAGGCATGTTCCTTACGAGGCTACTGAAAAGGCATCCGAGGGTTATTATTTCACACCGGAACAGAGGGTTGGGAGACAACCTCCTGGCCGCGGCCAACGCGTGGTATTACGCTAAGCATACGAACAGGTCCCTTGTCGTATTCTGGCAGCACTCGCTTTACCTGGCCGATAAAGGGGAGAACGCGTTCACCCGGTTTTTCAAAGTCCCGGAAAATATCGAAGGCGTTCCGGTTATAGCCGAGCCGAGGATCGACATCTTGTCGGCCCTCCTCATATTACACCCCTACTTTTTCTCCCCCGCACCCGACCCGTCTTTAATTCTTTATAAGGTGTTGAGTAAAGCGGGCGTCATTACGGACAATCTGTTCAAGCGAAGGATGCAAAGACGGCAGGAGGAGACGGACCGTATAATAAATAATCTCATCGACGTGAGACAAAAAATCATCGTCACGCACGGCTGCTACGGCCCGAATCAGAATCTGAAACCCTTTTTCGACGCGCTTGTATTGAGGGCGGAGCTTAAAGAGAGGGCGGACGAGTTTGAGGAAAAGCATTTCAGAAACAAGAAGGTCATTGGCGTGCATATAAGGTATTACAATCCGGCCATGCCCCCTTCAGGACATACGAAGTACTGGCTCGACCAGACGAAGGCGCTCGCCGCCTGTCTGGATAGAATAAAAAAGGCGGCGGCCGGGTTTAAGGATTCGGAATACGCGGTCTTTCTATGCACCGATTCCCGCATTGTCCAGGAGTTTGTCTCACAATCAGTCTGTAATGTAATATCATACGAAAAGGAATTCGGCACGGACAGCTCGAAGGAGCTGCACCAGGAATTGCCCGTGGAAACGGCGGAAGCCGCTTTAATCGAGATGTTTCTCCTTGCGAGAAGCGACGTATTGTTCAGGTATCCGCCGGGGTCGTGGTTTTCCCATTACGCGGGCCTGTACGCGAAGAAAACAATATACTGAGCGGCGGCAGGATATAACCGTATATAATATGTACGCCTGTAATATGCGCACAGGAAAAGCGTACCGGGCAGGCTCTCTCCCTTCGCGCATAAAGCGTGCTATTTTCTCTGTTTGCGGCGATAATTAGACGCGGGCGCCGCTGTAAGGGAACGGAATCGAGAGGTCGGGCCGGTATACGGGACAGGACGGGGTTAAAAATGAAAAAGGCACTAATAACGGGAATAACGGGACAGGACGGGTCGTATCTCGCAGAGTTCTTGTTGGCAAAAGGGTATGAGGTTCACGGCCTGATAAGGAGGTCGAGCACCTTCAACACGGAGAGGATAGATCACATATACGTCGATCCGCACGTGCCCGGCGCGAGGCTTTACCTCCACTACGGGGACCTGAGCGATACCGGCAGCTTGACGAGCCTGATGTACGGCGTCAGGCCCGACGAGATATACAACCTCGCGGCCCAGAGCCACGTCCGCGTGAGCTTCGATATGCCCGAATACAGTAACAACATCACCGGTCTCGGTACGGTGAGGCTCCTCGAATCGATCAGGAGCAGCGGGATAAACTGCCGTTTTTATCAGGCGTCGAGCAGCGAGATGTATGGAGACTCGCCGCCGCCCCAGAACGAGCTCACGGAATTCCGTCCGAGGAGCCCTTACGCGTGCGGGAAGCTCATGGCGCACTGGATGGTGACGAACTACAGGGACGGGTACGGCCTGTTCGCCGTCAACGGGATACTGTTCAACCACGAATCCCCGAGGAGGGGCGAGACGTTCGTAACGAGGAAGATTACCATGGCGCTCTCCAATATCCTGCTCGGTAGACAGGACTCCCTTTTCCTGGGGAGCCTCGAGCCAAAGCGTGATTGGGGGTACGCGCCCGAGTATGTCGAGACGATGTGGAAGATCCTCCAGCAGGACGCCCCCCGGAGCTACGTAATCGGGACGGGAGAGGCGCATTCGGTCGGAGAGTTTGTCGAGGAGGCCTTCTCCTACGTCGGTCTCAATTGGAGCGAGTATGTAAAAAGCGACCCGAACTACTTCAGGCCGAACGAGGTCGAGAGCCTGAGAGCGGACTCCGGGAGGGCGAAAGAGGGCCTCGGATGGGAGCCCGCTATCGGGTTCGGGGACCTCGTGAGAATCATGGTGGATGCGGATATGAGAAGGGCAGGGCTCGTGCCGCCCGGGGAAGGGGACAGGATACTGAAAGAAAGATTCCCCGACAGATGGTGGGAAATAGATTAATATCCGCAGCCGGGCGGAGGAGCGGCGAGCTTATCGTAATTTTTATCAGTGGTGACTTTGGAATATGACTAAGGATTTCGTCTCGAAAAAAATATTACTTACCGGCGGGGGCGGGTTTCTCGGCTCGTTCGTCGCCGGGGAGCTCGCGGCGAGAGGGGTCGGGAAGGAGAATATTATCATACCCCGGAGCGGCGACCTCGACCTGAGGAAGTGGGAGAATTGCGCGCGCGCGGTCGACGGCGCGGACGTCGTCATTCACCTCGCTGCTAATGTGGGGGGCATAGGATACAATCTGAGGCACCCGGGCGAGCTCTTTTACGATAACGCGGTCATGGGAATACAGCTAATGGAGGCCTCCAGACGGGCGGGGGTTGAAAAAGTTCGTGGCTGTCGGGACCGTCTGCTCTTATCCGAAGCTCACGCGTGTTCCGTTCAGGGAGGAGAGCTTGTGGGACGGTTACCCCGAGGAGACGAACGCCCCTTACGGCGTGGCGAAGAAGGCGCTGCTCGTCCAGGCCGAGTCCTACAGGAAGCAGTACGGTTTTAACGCGATATATCTGATCCCTGTGAACCTCTACGGCCCGGGAGACCGCTTCGATGCCGAGGACGCCCACGTAATACCCGCTTTGATACTAAAATTTAATGACGCCAGGGAAAGGGGCCTGAAAAAGGTCACGGCGTGGGGTACGGGCAGCCCGTCGAGGGAGTTTCTCTATGTGCGGGACGCCGCGAGGGGGATAGTCATGGCTGCCGAGAGATACGACAAGAGCGCCCCCGTTAACCTGGGTTCGGGGGAGGAGATCAGGATTCGCGAGCTCGTCGATATGATAAAGAAGATGGTCGGTTACGAGGGAGAAGTCGAATGGGACTCCTCGCGCCCTGACGGACAGCCGCGGCGTAAGCTCGACGTATCCAGGGCAAGGGAGGAGTTCGGCTTCGAATCCGAAATATCCCTCGGGGAAGGGCTCCGTGATACTATCGACTGGTATATGGAGAACAGGCCCGACCTCAAGCGCACTCTATAGCGGCCCTCCGGTCTTAATCCCCGCTTCATAGAACTCCGGCATAATATTCCCCCGTGCCGAACGGCATTATAATTAATCAGAGGAGTGAAGTGCAGTGACCGGCAGGACGCTTGAGAACAAGACTTTCGAAGAGATAAAGCTGGGCGATACTGCCAGCATCAAGAAGACCCTAACGAAGGACGACCTCGAGAAGTTCGCCGCTTTGACCGGCGACCTCGACCCTATACACCTCGACGAGGGCTTCGCTATGAAATATAATTCGGGGAAGCTCGCCGCGCAGAGCATATGGAGCGGTCTCCTGGCATCTACGCTCCTCGGCTCCGAGCTGCCGGGGCCGGGCACGGTTTACGTCTCGCAGAAGCTCGATTTCATCAAGACGCTCAAGGTCGGGGATACCATAACGCTCACCATACGGGTGAACAGGAAAGAGCCCGGAACGAGGATAATAATCTTCGACTGCCTCTGCCTGAACCAGAAGGGGGAGACCGTCATGACGGGGAGCGCGTCCGTGATAGCCCCGGTGGTAAAGGTTTCCGTTCCGCTCACCGAGGGCCCCGAGCTGTTAGTAAAGACCTATAACAAGTACGAACACTTCATAGAGAAGTGCGCCGAGCTGGATACTCCCCGCACCGCGGTCGCGCATCCCTGCGACGAGTCTTCGCTGAGGGCGGTCGTGACCGCCTGGAAGGAAGACCTCATCGAACCCGTTCTTGTGGGCCCGGAAGAGAGGATTAGAAAAGTAGCCGCGGAAAACGGCATAGATATAGAGGGGCTCAGGATCGTCAACACTCCCCACAGCCACGCCTCCGCCGCCGAAGCCGTAAGGCTCGTAAGGGAGGGGGAGTGCACGGTGCTCATGAAAGGGAGCCTGCACACGGACGAGCTTATGACGGAGGTCGTTAATCACGACACGGGGCTCAGGACGGAAAGAAGACTTAGCCACGCGTATATCATGGACGTGCCCACGTACCATAAGACGCTCATAATCACTGACGCCGCGATAAACATATACCCCGGGCTCGACGACAAGGCGGACATATGCAGGAACGCGATCGACCTCGCGCATATACTCGGAATCGAGAGGCCCAAGGTGGCCATACTCTCTGCCGTAGAGACCGTTACGTCCAAGATCCGCTCTACGCTCGATGCCGCGGCTCTGTGCAAGATGGCCGAGAGGGGGCAGATAACGGGGGCGATACTCGACGGGCCGCTCGCGTTCGACAACGCTATAAACAAAGAGGCCGCCGAAATGAAGGGGATAGTGTCGGAGGTCGCCGGGGACCCGGACATCATGATCGTGCCCGACCTCGAAGCGGGGAACATGCTCGCGAAGCAGCTCACGTTCATGGCGAGGGCGGAGGGGGCGGGGATTGTGCTCGGCGCGCGTGTCCCTATAATCCTCGCGAGCAGGTCCGATTCGCTCCGCACCAAGATCGCGTCCTGCGCCGTGGCGGTGCTTATAGCCGCCTCGAAGAAGCCCGCTACGATTTAGAGAGAACGCTGCGCCGGAGACGGCTTTTTCCCCCTTATCGATCCAAAACAAAAAAAAACGGGGAGTACGCCTGCGGATATCCGGGCGCACTCCCCGTCGCGTTCAGATTCCATTATTTAAAACTATTACAGATCACCCGGGGATTTATCCTTGATGGCGTCCCAGTTCCCGTCCGCTTTCTTAATGTAGCCCGGTTTGTCCTCGTCCCACTTCTGCTGGACGGATTTATCCAGGTTCAGGTAGAGTGTGCCGTCCACTATCTCCCACACCTCGGGGTTTGCCCAGAACTTCTTTCCTTTAGCGACACCGTAGGCGCAATAACCGCCGAAAGCCGGGAGGTATTTGGCCGGGTCCTTCTGAAACGCGTTCTTGTCCGCTTCGTTTGCGAACAGGTACGTTATGCCCTGATACTCTGCCGTGTATCTCCCGCTCCCCCTCACCGGCCCGGATACCGTGAAGTATGAGACCGGGTCGTATCCGCCGACTCCGGCCGTCGCTACCGCCGTACCGCCGTCGGCGCGCGCAGCCGTTGCGCCAAAACCGGCAAGACCTAGAACCAAAACAAATGCAGCTGCAACTGCCAATAGATTGAGCTTCGTCATGAAGCACCTCCTTGTGAATTTTACGTTTGTGATGATCTTTGAGCCTAAAGGGATGCGGGGCATTTATAGTTGCATTTGCAAGTGTCTGATCTGCAAAAGAATTATTTCTCCGGATTCGGCAGGATTACTTCAACGGCTCGCGTCAGTGCGTTTGATATGGGAATTGCGACCCGGGTTTCTGTGGGAACGCAAATGATGGCTCCACTTAAGAATAGAAGCGGATCGGGGCGAGGGCTCTCCCGTGCGGTTAAATCGTTTTCAGCTTCTCCCGCGCCGTCTGGGCTTCCTGGGAGTTCGGGTATTTGTCGATGAGGGTGTTGAGGAAGTACTTAGCCTCCTGTTTCCTTCCGAGGTTGATGAGCGAGAGCCCCTGCTTTAGATATGCCTCGGGGACCCTCTTGTCCCTGGGGTAGGTGTCGATCAGCCTCTGGTATTCCAGTATAGCGTCCTCGAACTTGCCGTCGTCGTAATTAGCCAGCGCCTTGGAATATATCTTTTCGGGGGAATTTGAAGGAGATTTAGGCTTACTCTCCGTACTTTTTGTGTTTTTTGTAGTTTTTTTGCCCGGGGCAGTGTCTGTCCTCTTGTCCGGGGCCGTGTTCTGCTCCTTTAAGGCCACCATATCCCCCGCGAGCCTGGTCTGGTTGCCCTCTACGACGTCCATGTCCCGGTTGATTTGAGCGAGCCCCGCTTCCATGTCCTGGGACATCTTGTCTATTTTGGCTTCGAGGGCCGCCTGCCTGTCGTAAAGCTCCTTTATCTCGTCCGTTTTGGGGTAACAGCCGGCAAGAACCATGACCATAAACGGAATTATGACGTAAATCTGTTTCAGGCTCGTGATATTCATGTTACGGGATTGGAGTAACCACCCAAGGGCTAATACTCTACCAGATTTTGCGGATTTATCCATATCATAAATCCGGCGTACTTTTCCGCGGGCAGGCAATCTGTCGAACGATTCGCGAGGGGGGGTGTGCGGCCCCGGAATCCCCCGGGAGGGAGTCCGCGCTCCATTTCGGGTACTCTTACGTAAAAGACGGCTGCGGGTCTATAATTAGTACCGGCGCAGGGCTGTTTTCAGGCGGCGATATCGAAATCCTACACCGGCATATGAAATTTAGATATGAGTTGACCCCAATAACAGGTAAAATTTTTTATGGATAGATTCGCGGATATTATGCGGTGTGAGTCCCTTGAACCTCAGTAAACAAATTACTCTCGGATACGCCCTGATGTTTTTCTTTATGCTGCTTGTCAGCGGGCTCTCCGTTTACAGCATCTATAATCTCGACAAAACCGCCTCGAACATACGGGGCAGGTACAACACCCTCTCGAAGATACTGGGCGAAAAAGAGGAGGGGAAGCAGGGGATATTCGCCAACGAGATGCTCCTCGAAGCCATAAGGATCTCCGACAAGCAAATAAAATATTCATACGTCATGGTGCTTTCCGTCGTGGGAGTGACGATGCTGTTCGGCATAGTGCTCACCATTATCATCCCGAGGATGATAACGAAGCCGATACAGAGCCTCTTCAACGCCGCTGAATCCGTGGCGGGAGGGGATTACTCGGTCAGACTGAAGAACGCCAAGACCTCGAGCGAGATAGATACGCTCGTAAAGGCTTTTAACAACATGATAGACAACATCGAGAGGAACAACAGGGAGCTCCAGAAGAAGAACGAGGAGATAATGAAGCTCCTGGAGACGACCCGGAGGTTCAACGAGCTCCTGGAATCGGAGATCGCGCAGGCGACCAGGGAAATAGAGGAGAAGCACTGGGAGCTGATGAAGTCAGAGAAGCTCGCGGCGATAGGAGAGCTCGCCACGGGCGTCGCGCACGAGGTGAGGAACCCGCTCTCGGGGATAGGGCTCGCGCTTGAGCTTATGAAGGACGAGACCGAGAACGAGGAGCACAAACAGACTATCAGGGACATACTCAACGAGATATCGAGGCTGGAACGGATAGTAAAAGGGCTCTTCCAGCTCGGGCATCCGAAGAGCATCCAGCTCATCGAATGCACCCCGAACGATATAGTGGAGAGGGCGCTCAACCTGGTGAGCATGAAGGCGAAGGAAAAGGGGATAACCATAAAAAAGGACCTCGCCTGCGCCGGCAGCTTTTACGTGGATCACGAGCAGATAGAGCAGGTCGTTCTGAACCTGCTCATTAACGGGATCGACGCCACCGGGAGCAGGGGCGAGGTGAGGGTGGAGACGAAGAGCAACAACGGCTCGATCGAAATCTCGGTCTCCGACACGGGCTGCGGAGTGCCTGAGGACGAGATGGAGAAGATTCTCCAGCCGTTCTATTCCACGAAGGAGACCGGGACGGGGCTCGGGCTTGCTATTTCGAGCAGGATTGTGGAGGCTCACAAGGGGAAGCTGCACATTACAAGCCGTCTCGGCGAGGGGTCCACGTTCGTGCTGGAAATACCGAACGATCTGAACAGGGAGCCCGGCGCGGAAGACAAAAATTCCGGGAAGCAGGCCGGGGATAATCCTAAACTCAATTGACCGTAAGGCGGCGGAGAATATAAAGCATAAAATGAGCTCACTCATACTGATCATCGAAGACGAAAGGCTTTTGTGCAAGCAGCTTCACAAGGCGCTCACGCAGGAGGGGTATTCGGTCATCACATCGTTCGAAGCGGAAGAGGGGATCGACCTCGCGAAGAGGGAGGACCCGGACCTCGTGCTGCTCGACCTGAAGCTCCCGGACAAGGACGGGCTCGAGGTGCTGAAAACGTTCTCGAAGTGGGAGCACCCCCCTACAACCATCATGATGACCGCGCACGGCAACGTGGAAGTCGCGGTCACCGCCATAAGGGTGGGGGCGTACGACTTCATAGAGAAGCCGTTTCCGCTCGACAAGCTCAAGGTAATGGTCCGTAACGCGCTCAAAACGAGCGAGCTCAAGAACAGCCTGAGCGCGGCCGCGATGAGGGCCCAGGAAAAATACGGGTTTGAGACCCTCATAGGCACGAGCGCGTCCGTAACGGAGCTGAAAAAACTGATCAAGAAGCTCACGGAATCCGACCCGAAGACTATCCTCATCACGGGTGAAAGCGGGACCGGGAAGGGGCTTGCGGCTAAGATCCTCCATTACAACGGGATGAGGAAACAGGGCCCGTTCATAGAGATAAACTGCGCGGCCATACCGGAGACGCTCCTCGAGAGCGAGCTCTTCGGCCATGAAGCGGGCGCGTTCACCGACGCGAAGAAGATGAAGAAGGGGATACTGGAGCAGGCGGACGGCGGGACCGTATTCCTCGACGAGATCGGGGATATGAGCCTCTCGCTTCAGGCGAAGCTCGTCAAGGCGGTCGAGGAGCGCTCTTTCAGGAGACTCGGGGGCAACAGAGACATCTCGGTCGACCTCTCCGTCATAGCGGCGACGAACCACGACCTCAAGTCTCTCGTCAAGCACAGCGAATTCAGGGAAGACCTCTATCACAGGCTGAGGGTGATAAGCTTCGAGATGCCGGCGCTCAGGGACAGGAAAGAGGACATCCCCGAACTCATCGACCATTTCGTAAATTATTTCAACACGGACCTCAACAAGAACATCGCCGTTATCCCCGACGAGGTGAGGATGACGTTCATGAATTACAACTGGCCCGGGAACGTGAGGGAGCTCCGGAGCACCCTCGAGAGGGCCGCGCTCCTGAGCGAGGACGGGGTGCTCAATCCCAAATATATAATGCTCGAGGAGGGGGAGAGCCTCAAGGTTCAGAATTCAAGCGATAAGATGGTAATCGACGTCCCGCTCGAGGAAGCGTCCCTCTATAAAATTGAAAAGAAGGTTATAACGAGGGCGCTAGAGCTCAATAACTGGAATCAGACGAGGACTGCCGAGATGCTGGGAATCACCCGCGAGGTGCTCAGGTACCGCATGAAGAAGTGGGGGCTCCTCAGCTGAAGCCGCGCGCTTTTCCGCGCTTCCGGCTCGTCAGGGAGACGCCGGAATCCATCTCACGATCAAATAAACCTTAAAACCATTTCCTGGCAGGGAGCGTATATATACTACGGGAAGGGGAAAGCTCTAAATAACGGACGATTTTTATCAACGAACGGGAGACGACATGAGAAGATTATCGGTTGTATTCGTTTTACTGCTTGCTCTGGGGTCAGGCGGAATGCTCCGCGCGGAGGAAAACGGCGCAAAGTCTCAGACGCAGGATGCTAACTTTGAGACGGCCACTTTCGCCGGCGGGTGCTTCTGGTGCATTCAGCCCCCTTTCGACAAGCTCGAAGGCGTCGTGAGGACCACGGTCGGGTATACGGGCGGGAAGGAGAAAGACCCGACGTACCAGCAGGTATCCTACGGGAAGACCGGGCACGCGGAGTCGATAGAGATAGTTTACGACCCGAAGAAGGTGACGTACGAAGAGATCCTCGACGTGTACTGGATGAACATAGACCCGACGGACGCGGGCGGGCAGTTCGTGGACAGGGGGAATCAGTACAGGCCCGCTATCTTCTATCACGACGAAGCCCAGAGGAAGGCGGCCGAGGCGTCCAAAGAGAAACTGGATAAGTCGGGCAGGTTCGATAAGCCCGTGGTGGTCGAGATAGTCGAGGCGACCGCGTTCTACCCGGCCGAGGACTACCATCAAAAATTCTACATGAAGGACCCGGTCAGGTATAAAAGCTACAGGTCGGGCTCGGGCAGGGACCAGTTCATCGCGGAATACTGGGGGGCTGCCGCGGCGGCCGGTCACTAAAGAATATACGGTGTAATTATCGGGCGCGCCGAGTATAATACAGGCCTTGACGAGACTGCTAGCCATTACGGCAGTCGTTATGCTTTTCTGCGGCTGCGGGAAAAATAACGAGATCGTTTACGTCCTCGCGAATGACTCCTACCGGTGCGAGGATTTCGACGTCATAAAGGAAAAGATGCTCGTGCTCATAAACAGGGCGAGGGCGCAGAGCAGGAACTGCGGCTACAAGATATACACGCCAGCGGGGGAGGTCACGTGGAGCCCGACGCTGGCCAGAGCCGCGCTCGCGCATTCCGTAGATATGGCGACAGGGGATTTCGTCAGCCACAGGGGCTCCGACGGGAGCGAGGTGGACGAGAGGGTGGAGGAGCTCGGCTACGAGTGGACGAGCGTCGGCGAGAACATATCGGCGGGGAGAGAGAGCTCGGAGGAGGTCGTGGCCGCCTGGCTCGTGAGCCCTGATCACTGCGAGAACATAATGACGGCGAGCTACACCGAGATAGGCGGCGCGTGCTTTCACAACAAGGACACCAAAAACAGGACTTACTGGACCGTGGTTTTCGCCTCTCCCAAGGAGGGGGCGGCAGAGCGGACTAATCCCCGATAATCGCTATAGGCCTGACCCACCCGGCGCTCGCGTTTAGAATCTTCACAGGAGGGCACGCGACCTTAAACCCGTAAGGCGGCAGCAGGTCGAGGTTCGTGAGCTTTTCCATCTGGCAGTATTCCCTCTCTATCCCGGCGAAATGCGCCCCCCAGATGACGCTCGAATCCCCCGTGCTTTTGAATTCCTCGACCATCGCCGGAAACGGCCTGTCCCACCCTGCCGAGTCCGTCCCCATCACCTTCACGCCCCGAGACGCGAGCCATAGCGTGGACTCCCGCCCGAGACCGGGGAACCGGGACCAGTACTCCTTCGTCCCCCAGAGCCTGTCGGCCCCGGTCATCACCAGGACGATGTCGAACGGCTTGAGCTCGTAACCGATATCTAGGAGGGCCTTTTTCAGATCGGCCGTGGTAATGAGCTCTCCGGGCTTCTTATGCCTCATGTCTATAACCACCCCGTCCCCGTAAAACCACTCGACCGGAAGCTCGTCTATGGTCCTGGCCTTCTTCCCCTCGGATACCGGATGATAGTGCCAGGGCGCGTCCATGTGCGTACCCACGTGGGTGCCGAGCGTGACGTACTCGTTTGCCCACCCGAGGCCGCCGGGGAGGTCTTTTCGCTCGCACTCGAACCTCATCATCATGTACTCGGCCGTGTCCTCGTGCCTCTCGTACTTTAATTTCGAGCCTCTGGTGCTCGGGTCCGGGCGCGGGCTCGACCGTTATGCCGAGGTCTATGATTCGTCTTCGGGCGGTCATACGGCTATTATATGTAAATTCCCCGTCGATTAAAAGAGAAGGAGCCTGATGAAACGAGAGCACACGCGCGATAAGAGGAGGCTCGGCACGTCGGACATGTTCGTCTCGCCCGTCGGGCTCGGTTGCGTCCAGTTCAGCCGCGGCAAGGGGATGTCGGGGCTCCTCTGGCCGCCCCTGAGCGCTGACGATGATAAGGGAGATAGTGAGGGTGTCGGTCGAAGGCGGGATAAACTGGTTCGACACGGCCGAGCTCTACGGCTGGGGGGAGTCGGAGAAAGCGCTCTCACGGGCGCTTAGCGGAATTGAAAGTGCCGAGGGAGAGCGCCGTCATAGCCACCAAATGGTGGCCCTTGTTCAGGACGGCGGGATCGATCGGGAAGACAATCGACGACAGGCTCCGGTCCCTCGATACGGAATACATAGACCTCCATCAGATACACAATCCATTTTCATTCTCTTCCATCGGCTCACAGATGCGGGAGATGGCGGAGCTCGCGGGGAGCGGAAAGGTAAGGCACGTCGGGGTCAGCAACTTCTCGGCCGACGGAATGAGGAAGGCGCACATGGAGCTCTCTCGTCTCGGCCTCGCCCTCGTTTCAAACCAGGTGAATTACAGCATGCTCCGGCGGGAGATAGAAACGAACGGGGTGCTAGGGGCGGCGAAAGACCTGGGCGTGACCGTCATAGCGTACTCGCCGCTCGCTCGGGGGCTCCTTACGGGCAAGTTCCACGACCGCCCTGAGACGGTGAGCGAGAGGAATTTTTTCAGGAGGTTTTACGGATCACTCAACAAGGCGAGTCTCGAAAAATCGAGGCCCGTCGCGGAGGCCATCAAGAGAGTCGCGGCTAAATACAGCGCGACGCCCTCTCAGGCGGCCCTTAACTGGCTCCTGAATTTCCACGGTGAGTGCGTAGTGGTCATTCCCGGCGCTACGAGCGCGGAGCAGGCGGGGGAGAACGCGGGGGCGATGGATTTCAGGCTTTCGGAAGACGACATCGCCTATCTGGACGAGGTCTCGGCGGGGTTCAAGTGCAGGGATTGAAGCCCGGTATGTCAGCCCTCTGCCCCGGAGCCGAGAACCTCCCTTACCGCGTCGAGTACTCTCCCGTGGATTAGTCCGTTCGTCGCGACTATGCCTTTATTGCCCGAAAGGGTCCTGCCCAAAGAGAAGTCGAGTTCCCGACCGCGCGCGTCCGTCACTACCCCGCCCGCTTCCTCGACGATTATCGAGCCCGCCGCGTGGTCCCATATCTTCTCGACGTAGTCTTTCTTCGTCGGGAGTCTCAGATAAATGGACGCGTCGCCCCGCGCGAGCACGGCGTACTTGCACTGGCTGTCTATCCTGATCGGCGGCGCCTTCACTCCGAGGAGCTCCGCTATGCGCGCGGAATCCCCGTGAGAGGAGTGGGCGGATTCGACCGACTCGCAGAAAGGCGCGTGTCTCGGGTCGTCTATGTCGGAGACCGCTATGAGTTTCGGCGTGTTATGCCCGAGGGGGCGCATGGATGAACCCCCGCCCCTGACCGCGGTGAGTATGCAGCCCTTGTCTCTGTCCGGATGCTTGAGATCGAGCGGCAGGCTCGGGCATCCGAGCACGCCCAGCACTACCCGGCCGTCCTCGATGAGCGCGAGGGCGACCGCATATTGCTCGCCCCTTAAAAAACCCGTTGTCCCGTCTATCGGGTCGAGCGTCCAGAACCTGCCGCACTTGCCTCCGCCTGAGTCCCCGGAGTCAATCGCCGCGACGAGGCCCTCTTCGTCCATGCCCGGAAACACCTCGGACGCGAATTCTAGCACTCGCGCGGTGAGGCCTTCCTCCGACCTCAATTCGGCCGAGTCCTCTTCGGCCACTATGGGTATGCCGGGGAACGATTTCATAAGCTCGTGACAGATAACCGCCTGCGCCCCGAAATCGGCGATCGTGACCGGAGAGTCATCCTTCTTCGTTACCGTTTTTTCGGAAACGAGCGAGGACTGCACGCCTACGCATAGCCCGCACGCCTTCCTCACCGCTTCGACGGCCACTTTTAGCTCGGATTCGAAATTCATATATCACTCCCCGGGTGTAAAAATTCTAAGGAGTAACATTTTACCATCTATATCGCCGCTCAAAACCCCGGGTGTTTTTTCTGCAAGAGAAACCCGCGTCTCCTCCGGAGGGAAAAAAGCGCGAACCCCAGCACATCGTGGGCCGCGTGCACTGCCATCGTGACGGGAAGGGAATCCGTATATACATACACCGCTCCGAGTATGACGCCCTCCCAGACCGCCCAGATTGCGAAGAGCGCGAGGCGTTTATTTCTTATGACGTGGAATAAGCCGAATATTACCGCGGACGCTATCACTGCGTAATAGACCCCGGTGTTAAGAGTCTCAATCATGTACCGGAGGAGTATCCCCCGGAAGAACATCTCCTCGCTCCCGGCGAGGAGGCCCCCCGCCAGTATCGCGTATACGCCCTGAGGGCTGAAGTATTGCGCAAGCTCCATCGAAAGACGGACGAACGCCGTATGAAATATGGTCACGAGCAGGAGGGTGATCGAGAAGTCGGACGCCAGTATCAACCCGAGGCCCGACAAAAACTGCTTAGGGGCCGTTCCGCCGATATGCGGATTCCAGTCGAGGCCCAGGAGATGTTTCAGAAGGATGGAGACCGACGCGAACACGAGCGTAAGCGCGAGCGAAAGTAGGGCGCTTTTTTTTACGGAGAACAGCACGGTCGGGCCCTCCACTGCCTTCGGGTTCAGTTTAACGGCGGCCGGGCGGCAAGTCCACCGGGTCACCCGAGGGCGCGGAGCGCCTTCATGAAGGGGAGCAGGCAGTTCTCGATCGACGGCGGGTGAAAGAGTAAAACGATCGGGACGAGAATAAAGACCGCGGCGAAGAGCCATCCCCTGAGTCCGCGGTTAATTCCCGCCCTCACTCCGTAACCCGATTTCTCTATGAACACCCCTCCGGCCTGGATGAGAAAGTAGAGCGTGGGGAGGCCGTACCACGCGCCCGCGGGAAGCGATATGAGGAGGTCGTGGAGTATGCCCGAGAACGCGAACGCGGCCAGGACCGCGTATACGACGCCCCATCTCCTCAAGACCGGCCTGAACACGAACGCGCGGTCTATGTCCCTGAACGCGAGGTTCCACCTGCTGCTCCAGAAATCGGAGAGGGAGGAGGGGCGGAGGGGCGAGTTCATTATCGGGACCGCGTTCACGCCGCGCCGCCTCCAGTAAAGCGACAACAGGTGGAACGTGCCGAAGAACGTGAAAAGCAGGAAGCCGGTGAGCCCGATATATCCCGCGGTCAGGGTATGCGCGGGGTAACAAATGCGGGCGACGAAGAAGAAGAGCGCCAGGCCGAGCGAGGTCTTGAAGAGAGCGAGCAGCCATTCGGAGGCGGGCGGTTTCGGGACCCCGTCCGATCTGTCGAAAAACGCCGCCCCGTCCATCCCCACCCAGCAGAAGAGATATCCGATTGTACTCTTGGGCCCCGGCCTCGCGCCCCTTCTATGCGCCCTCCTGTACGTCGCCCACTTGAACCCGTAGAAGATCGAGAACGCGACCGCGAAAAGAAACCCCCACGCCGGGAGGGCCGGACGCAGAAGGAGTATGGCGAGCGCTGGGAGTAAAAAGAGCGGAATCCAGTCGGTGTACGTGATTTTCATTACGATGATTAATACGGATATTCCGCGTATTCGGATTGATTATTTGCGGGACACCTGACCCGTAGCTCTCGCGCGGGGCTTCGGGGACGGAAAGAAGAACGGCGCGTCTGATCATGTGATATATATTCCGGGCTGATCCGGCCTCGCTATTGTCTTTCGCGAAACGGAGGCGGCTCTCAGCGGGGGCGGCTCGAATTCAAATAAGGGGGTCTCAGGCCGGACTCGTTTTTATGCCCTCGAGGAAAATTTCGACGAAGGTCCCGATCAATTCTTTATTGTCCGTTTTATTCTTTTTCTTTTCCCCGAAAAGCTCCTGCACTATTATCTGATTGACGACCATCCCTATGAAGGCCTTCGAGGAATAAAGTGGGTTCAGGCCCTTAAAAGCGCCGTCCTTGACCCTCGTGTCTATGTAATCGGAGATAAGCATGTTGATGTACTCGACGTAGGTGTCGAAGAACATGTCCGAGAGGTCGTGCCCCTCGAGCGCGCTGAAATGCAGCAGTCTCATGAAGCTCGGGTCCCTGCCGCATTTGTCGAACATCCGCTCCGCGATCGCTGTGAATACGAGACGGTCGTCCTTGGAGTCCCTGTGGGTCTCAAGAGACATCTCGATCCCGGGCTCCTCGCTTATCTTCCGCTCGATTATCGCGCCGTAGAGGTCCCGCTTCGTGGAAAAATGCCTGAAGATAAGGGCTTCGTTGACCTCCGCCGCCTCCGCTATCTCCTTCGTCGTAGTGCCGTTGAACCCTTTTACGGAGAAAAGTTTTATAGCCGCTTCGAGTATTTTGTCGTGCGTGTTTACTTTTTCTTTCGCTGATTCCCTTGACGGAGACGCCGCTTTTTCGAGCGCTTTATCTGTTGACATTTTGTTTTATCCCTGTAGGCTGTAAGTAAGTAATTACTTACAAATTACCAGCGATGGTATGGAGTGTCAAGATTGGCCGGCTTCCGGCCGGCTTATCGAACGCTGATTATTGTGACCGATTGAAAACCTGAGTAGTTCAATTAATAATGTAGCCCGGACTCATGAACAAGTATCCCCGGTAGAGCGTACCTTTCGAGGAGATTACGATGACCAAAATGTTTTTATTGATTTTGATCTCGATGACGGGAACTGACAGCGCTCTCGACCTCACACTGAAAGACGCGGTGAGGATAGCCCTCGAGAATAACAGGGACATACAGATAGAGGAAAAAAACGTGTTGTTCTCGGAAGGGGAAATAACGTCACAGGAGGGGAAATTCGACCCGCTCTTCAATATCGTGTCGTTTTTTAACGACGGGGACACACCGGAGTTAAGCACTTTTATACCGAGCGGAACCGTGACGCAGAAGGAGTTCAGCGCCGAGGCCAACGTAGCCGGGACGCTGCCTACGGGCACGTTTTACAACCTTATCGATTTCTCCACGACCTGGACCAAAACCAATAACCCACTTGAGGACCTGAGCCCGAGCTGGTTCAACAACGTGGGCTTCAGCCTGGGGCAGGAGCTGCTCAGGAATTTCGGCGCGGACGTGAACAGGACATTCATCGTTACGGCCAAGAGGACGAGCCGGATTACGGAGAAGGAGCTCGAAAAAAGGATATCCCAGGTGCTGCTAGAGGTCGAAAGGCGTTACTGGCTGGTCGTGGCGGCGAGGAAGAACCTGGAGCTCGAGAGGACCGCGCTCGATCTCGCCGTAGACCTCAAGAACCGTAACCAGATACAGGTGGACGTAGGCGTCCTGCCGCCGGTCTCTGTGACGCAGGCCGAGTCCGAGGTCGCCGCCAGGGAGGTCAACGTGATAAGGGCCGAGAACGACCTCCAGGCCTCGCAGGACGACCTGAAAAACGTCCTCGCAATGGACCTCGCCCGGAAGATAACGGCCGTGGACGAGCCGACTACGACGGTCTATACATTCAGCGAGGAAGAATCGCTCAAGGTCGCTTACGAGCGGAGGCCCGAAATCGACCAGGTGAAGCTCGACATAGAGAACAAGAAGACGCTCAAGCACTACTATTCCAACCAGCGGCTCCCGAGGCTCGCCGTGGAGGGGGGCCTCCAGCTCCAGGGCCTCGGCGGGGACGAGAACCCCGACAGACTCAGCTTCGAAGACCAGCCCGAGCCCATACCGCCCGAGTTCAACAGCCCGGGCGACGCGTTCAGGCAGTTATGGAACGGGGACTTCGCGACATGGCAGGTGCTCGGCATATTCAGCTTCCCGATCTTCAACAGGACCGCGAGGGGGAATTACGTGAAGGCCACGGCCGAGCTCGACAGGAGCGACATCGTGCTCAGCCGGACCGAGGACGACGTGGCGCTCGACGTGAGGAGCGCGATACGGCAGATAGAGAACAGCCTCCGGGCGATCGACGCGGCGAAGGAATCGGTTAAACTCGCCGAGGAAGTCGTCAGCAACGAGCAGGAGAGGCTCAACGTGGGGATAGGCACGACGCGGGACGTGCTCGAAGCCCAGAGGGACCTCATCGACGCGGGCACGAGGGAGATCACGGCCGTGACGAGCTACAACATATCGCTCGCCGAGCTCGAATACGCCAAAGGCACGCTGCTCGAGAAAAAAAGCGTCCGGATAGAGAACTTCATCCCCGGGAATAACAAGCCCGCCGGGTATAACGCGGGAAAGTGACACGGCCGGGATTTCTGATATAATATTCGAGGATCTAACAAAGGAGATTATCTATGGCTGCCAACGGAATAATTGAGTTAAGCGACTCCAACTTCGAGGCCGAGGTTATAAAGAGCGAAACTCCGGTTTTAGTGGATTTCTGGGCCCCGTGGTGCGGACCGTGCCGTGCCATAGCTCCTGTCGTCGAGGAGATTTCCTCCACCTATCAGGGGAGGCTCAAGGTGGGGAAGCTGAACGTCGATGAAAACCAGCAGACTACAATGAAGTTCGGAATCAGAAGCATCCCCACTCTCATCGTTTTCAAGGGCGGGCAGGCCGTGGAGCAGATCATTGGCGCGGTGCCCAAGGGCGAGATCGAGAGGGTCGTCGGAAAAGCGCTCTGATCGGACCCGGTGAATGCCGGCGCCTGACTTCTAGTCTTCCTTGCCGATTTCCTTCATTTGTTTCTTGAGCTTTTCAATCCTGGAATCTATGTCCGCGAGCCTGGCGCACGCCGAGGTTATCGCGCTCATGTCCCGGGCGCTTCCGGCCCGACTCTCGTCCTTCCCTTTTTTTTCTCCGGCTGACGACAGGCTGTCCAGTATGGAGCGCGTCTTCTGTTTGTCGAACTCGTAAACCGTCTCCCTCTCGCCGTCTATCCTCTTGGAGACCTTTTTCGCCGCAATCCCGAACTTCCCGAGCACGCGCCCGAGCCACTGCAGGTTCTGACCCTTTTTCTCGGAATCGGGTATGAGCTTCTCCACTTCCTCGTAGAGCGTCTTCGCGGTGACCTTGAACTGCCTCGGCGTATCTTCGAACAGGATGTTTGCGAGCTCCCCGTTAGAGAGCCTCCCCAGCACGAGGACGACCGACGCCTCCCAGTTGTCGAGGGCCTCCGGCAGGGCCGCGCGGGGGGTCTCCGCTGCCGCGAGACCCGGGACCTCTCCCGAAAGCCGGTAACTGCCGTAAGTCACCTTTCCGAGCTCCTGAAACACCATCTTCTTTTCCGCCTCCAGCTCCGAGAGGTGGAGCCTTATCTTCTGCCTCCCTATTATTTCCTTTGATTTTTCGTTTACCGTCGTCAAACCCTTGTCGAGCCTGACCTTGAGCTTATCGAGGAACTCTGCCATCGGCGTCACCTCCGCCGTCACATTATATAACTTTTAGGGATTCGATGTAAAGATGTTGCATTAGGGTGAAGTATCGTCTGTGTTCCCGCCATTCGACCCTTCGATCCTTCGCTTCGCTCAGGACGGGCTCCTGCTCAGGTCGAACCGGCGGCGGGTCGCCGCGGACAATTGAGATTGCCGCGCTCCGTTCTACTCCGCTCGCAATGACAGATAAAGAATCGCACTCTATTTAATCGTCCCCCCCCAATTTGCAAAACGGCGCGGGATTTGTATATTTCTCATTCGTTTGGATATATTTGCGAGAGGTGAGGGATGTACAAGAAAGGGTCAAGCGTCATGTTGAATCAGCCTATCGAGGGGAAAAAGGACAGGTTCGAGCAGGGGCTAAAGGGGACGGTAGTCGAGACCTTCGACCTGCCCGCACGGGAAATCCTACAGGGTCCAGTTCGTGGACGGCAGGGTAGCGAGGTTCCCCGAGGCGCTCATGAATCAGGCGATCGACATAATAAGCGGGTGAGTCCCGCCGCATCCGGCGTGCGCCCGGTCATTCCTCCGCGCCGTCTTTTCCCGCTCTTCCGCGCTTATCCCGTTTCCCCGGCTTCTTCCGCTCGGACTTGCCGCGACCGCCGATCTCGATGACCTTCTTTTTCCTCGACAGGTCGAACCTGGACACGTCCACGACGAATTTGTCCTGTATGAACTTCCTCCCGAGCAGTATCGGGTGCTCCATCCCTGATCTGTCCGAGAGCGAGAGCTCTATCTCGAACTCCCTTCCGAAGATCTCTATGATCGTTTTTATGATGTACCTGAATTCCGTCTGACCGAAGGAGTTCTTGACCTTCCTCCTTCCGACGAGGCGTCTGCGTATCTCCCTCCCGTCGTAAGAGGCGTGGGAGGGGTCGAGGAGCCTGAACCTCACGAACCTCTGGCCGCCCTTTCTGACCGCCCTTATGCTGTCGCAGTGTATAGCGGAGGTGTAGGCGCCTGTGTCGACCTTGGCGTTCATCCCGAAGAGCCCGAGCTTGGGAAAGTCTACCTTCTCTTTCCTTCCTATCAGCAGTTTTACCCGTTCCTTTGCCATCCGTTTCAGTCCCGCCTACATACTCAACCTGAAGAATATTGTAGCCAGTCCGAGAAACGCCGCAAACCCGACGATATCCGTCACGGTGGTGAGGATTATCATGGAGGACTGCGCGGGGTCGAAGCCCAGGGACTTGAGCCCTATAGGCACCATCGCGCCCGAGAGGCCCGCGATCAGGAGGTTGACGATCATGGCGAGCCCGATCACCACGCCGAGCGTGACGTCCCGCTGCCAGGCGTACGCGATAAGCGCCGTGATGAGACCGACTATGAGACCGTTCGCGATCCCGAGCTTTACCTCCTTCCAGAGGAGCTTCGGGAAATCGCCTTTGGATATCTCCCTCATCACGAGCCCCCTCATCACGACCGCTAGCGACTGCGCGCCGCCGTTTCCTCCCTGGCTCGCGACTATGGGGAGGAAGACCGCGAGCACCGTGATCTTCGCTATCGTGTCCTGGAACATGGAGACGACGCCCGCCGCCAGAAAGGCCGTCGCGAGGTTGACGTTTAACCACGGGAGCCTCTTTCTGAGCGAGAAGAAGGTGCTCGAAAATGGCCTCTCCTCGCTCGAGACGCCGAAGATGGTCTGTATGTCGGCCGAGTACTCGTCCTGCATGTCGCTCAGGAGCCGGTTCGTGTTCACTATGCCCACGAGCTTCTGCGTGTTGTCGACTACGGGCACGGCGAAGAATTTCTGTTTTGATACGATGCTCGCCGCGTCATTCGCGTCCATGAAGGAGTTGAGGCAAAAGACGTTCTTTATCATCACGTCCGATAGCTTCCTGTGCGGCTCCCCTATGAGCAGGTCCCTCATGCTGAGCACCCCTGCCAGCTTGAAGTCCGCGTCGACGACGTAGACGTAGGAGAGCGGCATGTTCTCCTGCCCGGCCATGAGCTTTATCTTGTTCACTGCGTCGGAAATCCTGAGGTCGTCCCGGAGCGCGAGGAAAATCGGGCTCATCATGTACCCCACGCTGTCCTTGGGGTACTCCAGCAGGTCCCCGATCTCGCGCTTTTGCTTCTCGGTGAGGTTCTGCGCTATCTTGTTTTTTAGCGACATGGGGCACACGCTCACGATGAGGGAGACCTTGAGCGGCTCAATGCCCCGTATGATCTCCCCGGCGATATCGTCGGGCAGGCTGCCCAGGAGCTTGGCCGCGTATTCGTTCTGGAGGTTCTCGAAAATCGTCTTCGATATCTGCGGGGGCAGGCTCCTGAAGACCTCGGCGCTCTCCTCTATATCCATGGTTTCTATCACGTGCGCGGAGATGACGGGGTCGTAGTCGGAGAATTTCTTTATGTAGTATTCAAGCGGCGAGCCTTCGAACATTTGAAACCTCCGGATGTTAATCGGCCTTGATGCCGGGATATACAAGAATACATAATGAACGGGGGTTATGGTATCGGGGGACATCGAGAGCAGTCGGGTTAATTCCCGTTAATTCCCCTTTTCCAAAGGGGGAAAATACTGTTGATTCCCGCCTTAGTAAAAGTTTGGTTGCGAACGGGCGAGCCTGCCAAGGCCCTCTTAAATAGCACAGAAGTAACTTAACTTCCAGCTCCATCCTTCTGAAGTCCAAATGGTTAGGGAGGATTTATAATTTTGTCATTCCCGCATGTTCGAGAATCTGTCTTTTCGTCGTTGTTGATTTAAAGAATTGATTCCCGCTTTCGCGAGAATTGCAGTGAATCATGAACCGGGCCGGAGTACGGTTCGCAATATCACACTAAGTGCGCTCAATTCTTAAACCGGCCTCAGCAATGCACGGGCGGGGGCGCCTTCGCAATCCTCGATTTTTATCGGCAGGCAGATCATCTCGTAATCCCCGGGCTCGACCTGCGAGAGGTCAAGTCCCTCGATGACCCATATGCGGGCGGCGAGTATTATGTGATGGACCTCGCTGACGTTCCCCTCGTATCCCCCTATCGACAGGTAATCGACCCCTATGGTCTGTACCTGGCGCTCCACAAGGTATTTCGCGGCGTCGGTCGAGAGGTGTACGAAATTCTGGTCGAAGGGCTTCTTGTCCCATTTCCTTTTCGAGTTCCGGGTCTTGAAAAGCAGGCGCTCCCCTTTTCTCAAGCGGTGCGCGCGGAGCTCGTCGGCGGTTATAAAGTCGTTATCCGCGATCTCGATTACGCGGGCGTTGCCGACGACAGCCGAAAGGGGCATCTTGTCTATCCCGGTCTTGAGCTTCGTGAAATGAGAAGGGGCGTCGAGATGCGTCGCCGTGTGCACCGACATGGAGAGGGCGGACATGTTGAAATCGTCCCCCTTTCCCATGTCCCGGACGCGGAACACCTTCACCGGAGGGTCTCCGGGCCAGTGCACCATGCCGTCCGACAGGGGCACCGTTATGTCAATCCATTCCTCGGAGCCGAGCCCGTAGCTTCTCTTCTTCCTGGGAGCCTGTTTCGGGGAACGCATCTGCATGGCCCAACTATCTTAATCAATTTTTCGAGGAAGGGCAAAGCGGGGCGCACAGCGTGACGATCTCTCACTGTATGTCATTCCCTCTCCCCGCTTTGTGGGTGAAGGTGAGGGCGGTACCTAACTAATGTTATTTATTTCTTTTCCTTGATGAACACACGAAGTGTGGATTATGAAAACTTCCGTGCACCGATAGTGGTTTATGCAAAGACAGAAAAGATAGTGGTGAAGGTGATATTATCCTTCTTTTCCTGGATAAAAGAAGCAAAAATCGTAGTGTGGTTTCCGAAAAGACTACAGAATTACGCTAAAAATCTTGTGTTTAAGCTAAAATCTTTCAATTCTTTTCCTTGATGCTAAACACGCGATGTTCATCCGCAAATTCTACAGTAATTGTCGCTAACATGCTCGACTGTGCTCGCTGAATCGTTCGGACTCCCGACCGAGTCCCTAGCGTAAGAGTTCTTAACGACTCGTACAATCCGATTTTCTTGACGCAAATTCTGTAATGTCGGGAGAAAACAAAAGCAAAGATAAAAGATTGATTTCTCGTTTTGGTTTACGCGGATTATATACGCATGTCGATTCAGGTTATTTGCAATCAACCAGCAACGACCGGTTGCGCGCGCGCTTGCAACTGTTGCTCGAAATGACAGTATAAAGCTTTCCTTTCAAATCCCGAGCTTCTTTATGACCTCAGAAGCCGCTTCTTCGGGCGTGAGGCTCTCCGTATCGATAGTTATATCGGCGGATTCATAGAAAGGGGCGCGCTTTTGAAGGAGCTCTTCCGCGGCCTCGAGCGGATTGTCCACGTTCAGCAGGGGACGCGTCTTGCTGAGTCTGATCCTTTCCCAGATAACGCTCACGGGGGCTTTAAGATAGACCGTGACCCCGCCCTTTTTCATCGCCTCCCGGTTCTCCTCCCTCATCACAGCGCCGCCGCCCGTGGCTATCACCTGTTTTTCCTTCCCGGCGAGCGAATTGAGCGTCTCCGATTCAAGCTCTCTGAAACGAGACTCTCCCTAGGCTCGAGAATATTTCGGAGACCGTCTTCCCCGCTTTCGTTTCTATCACCTTGTCGGAATCGCAGTACCTGTACCCGAGCGTCCGGGCGAGTATCCTGCCGATGGTGGTCTTGCCCGCTCCCATGAAGCCGACGAGGAATATGTTCTTCGGTTTTTTCCGCGGAGGAGTCATCTGATGATCTTTAGCCCGTCTCTATGTCTCTTGCGCCCGTCGTGAACCTCTCGACGTATTTCCCTATTATATCGCACTCTATGTTGACCGTATTCCCGGTCCTGAGCGCTCCGAACGTGGTTTCCGAGAGCGTGTAGGGGATGATGTTCACGGTGAATTCCCCGCCCTCGACCGCGTTTACGGTGAGGCTCACGCCGTCTATGGCGACCGAGCCTTTCTCGACGATATATTTCATGATCCCGTCCGGGGCCGCGAACCTGAATTCCACGGACGTTCCCCGCTTCTTTTTCGATTTGACCTTGCCAACCCCGTCCACGTGCCCGCTCACGATGTGCCCGCCCATCCTGTCCCCGGCCCGAAGAGAGCGCTCGAGGTTCACCCTGCCGCCGACCCTGAGCTTCCCGAGGCCGGTCCTCGAAAGGGTCTCGCGCGACGCGTCGGCCGTGAACGTATCGCCTTCGAGCGAGGTAACGGTGAGGCACACGCCGTTTACGGATATACTCTCCCCCGCTGATACCTCATTTAAGTCGATCCTGCCTACGCTGAAAGTGAAAGAGGATTCCCTGGAGCGGCGTTTAATCGCCGTGACAGTCCCTGTGTCCTCTACTATCCCCGTGAACATGTCTATCTGCCCCGTTTAAGGATGAATGTGTCGAAAAGTATCAGTATGACGCCGATGGTAATGGCCGAATCCGAGAGGTTAAACGGCGGCCAGTGGAGCGCGGGGTTGCCGAACCAGTGGAAGTCTATGAAGTCCGTAACGTAGCGGAGCCTGAACCTGTCTATGGAATTTCCTATCGCCCCGCCTAGTATGAGGGATAGAGAGAAGACGAGGAGCCTGTCCTGCTTCCCGGTCTTCGAGAGGAAGTATATGATGACCACGACGGCGGCCAGGAGCACGACTATGAATAACGGGAGCCTGAGCGACTCGGGCATTTCCCGGAAGATGCCGAACGCGGCCCCGGGGTTCCTGATGTGGGTCACGTCGAGGAACGGGAGCAGGTTCACCCTGCCGTAGAGCGGCACGTACTTGATCACGAGCCACTTGGACAACTGGTCGATTACGACTACGAGTACTGTGATGACCGCGGCTTTTCTGTATCTGTCCATTTTCGGAAGCTAAGATTATATAGGATTAAACGATTACTTCAACAGGTTGTTCCTGCCCCACTCGATCCTGCGAAGGAAGTCGGACGCGTATTCCCTGAGCTCCGGGTCGTCCCCGGAGGCGAGGCGGCTCCACACGGCGGCCGATTCGTCGTACCTGCCGGCTGCGAAGAGGGAAATGCCGAGTATGCGCAGGTTCTCTTGCGTGAGCTCGGCCGAAGGGAGGCCCAGATAGTCCGCCATGGACAGATAGGGTATCGCCCTTTGATAATCACCGGTGTTGAAGAATAGCCTCCCCATGAGATAGTAGGGCGGTGAGTATTCGGGAGAATTCAGTATCGATTCCGAGAGGGATGCGGCCTGAAGCGTCCTGTCCCTCGTCGAGAAGAACTCGCTTACGCTCCCTTCAGGCGTGCCGCCCGTCCCTATGGCCGAGAGCTTTATGTCTATCTCCCTCTTGAGGTCGTCGGGCAGGGGGCCCGGCCGTAAGGAGCTGAAAATCCCGGCCGCCGCTTTCGTGTCGCCCGACTGCCAGAGGGCGTTCCCCCTGAGGTTCCCGAGCACCGCCCTGTCGGCCTCCGTGAGCGCGCCCGGCGTCTCCGCTATTTTCTCGGCCTCGCCGTAGTCGCCCTCGTAGTAGTTCGAATACGCGAGCCCGTTCAGCAGCACCGGGTCCCGGCCGTCGTACCGGAGCGCTTCTTTGAATCTCTCTCTCGCCTTCCAGAAATTGTCGTCCCCGTAATATTTAAACCCCTCCGCTTTTAGAGCGGCGACCCTTCTCGGGCACGAGGCCGTGAAGATGCTGGGCGCGCCGAACCTGGCTTTCGCGAGCGCGTTTATCTCGGCGGGGGCGTCCACTCCGTCGAGAAACTTTTTCCAGTCCGAGACGAGCTCCGGGAGGCCCTTGCCGTAGACTGAAAAATCGCCCGTCCTGTAAACGGTCTTGAATTTCTCTATGCCGTAGGTGTCGATGAGATACCTCGAGAAAGAGCCCATGAGGGTGTAGCTCAGGGCCGGGGGCGCGTACCAGAACCCGAAACCCGTTATGTCCGCGATGTCGGGGGCCTGGCCGTTGTGGATGATCGCTTTTGACCATTGGTGCGGGTCGTAGCCGTCGCCGCTCCAGTCGGCGGCCACGGCGAGTCCTTCGAGGAGCCCGATCTTGGGGCTCATGCGGAGTATCTTCGTCCCGAAGTCCCCCGCCATGACGTGGGTGAGCTCGTGCTTGAGCACGGGCTGGGGAAACGTATCGTAAACGAGGTGTATCTCCTTGTGTATCGGGTTCGCAATGGTGGTATCTCCCGCGCCGACGACCCTCTTCCGCGTATCGGTATCGGGATAGACGTAGGAGCGGATTTTCTCCATGGACCCGGGGCCGGGATTGAGATCGAGGAATTCGCTTAACTCCCTGTACCTCCATTCGTGGTCCCCGGCGATGAGGTTTATACGCTTCGCGTCGGGTGAGGACGGGTCGTAGTAAATTATGAAGTGGTCCGTTTCCACGGACGCGGGGAGGATTTCGCCGGTTATGTACGCCCTGTCGTAGCTGACGCCCGACTCGTGCTCGTGGGAGTACGCGACGATGAGCGCTATACCGACGACCGAGACCTTCACGAAATCCCAGAGGCCGACCCTCCTGTATCCGAGGCCGTTGGCGAGCTGAAGGAGCGCGAGGAAGAGCAGCCCCCAGAGCGCGGTCATGAGCCTGTAGACGATGAGCGTGTCCGTGACCGGTATCGCCTCGTCGTAGATGGGGCCGGGGAAGAATCCGTAGAGCGGGTTATAGACGAAGAGCGAGGGCTCGCTGTAGAGCTCCCAGAGAGAATACGCGAATATCCCGATCAGTATCAGGGCCCCGGCGATGAAACCCCTGCCGCGCAGGATATACCCGGTCAGGAGCCCGAGGGAGGACGAGAAGAATACGCTCACGACCGGGATCAGGAGGAAGAATACCGTCCCCTCCCGTATGTAGCAGTCCCCCTTGAGGAGCGAGCCCAGGAGCCCGATCAGGTACACGAGGACCAGGAAGAAGGAGCAGACGAGGAGTATGGACGATACCCTGTCCGAGAGCCTCTTCCCCGACGAGTGGGACTTGTATTCGCCGCCCATGAGCTCCGCCGATACGAATACGGATATGAAGGAGAGGACGAACCCCATGACGGCCGAGTACTCGAAGCCGAGAGCCCCGGCCAGCGGGAAGAACAGGAGCGCGGCCGATATGACCGCGGTGATCGCGAGGGGGATTAATACGGTCGTGGAGAGTAACATTCGCTCGAAATTCATTGCTGCCGCCTTTGTGCTCTCTTTGACAATTTCCATCCTGGCTGACCTATATTTTACATCAGGATCGGGCGGAGGAGGATTTTAGTATTCAGACGAGGGTTCCGGGCTAACTCTTCCGCGCGGTCACCGCCCGGGAGAAATTGAACTAGCCCGGCGAGAGCCGGTCACTTGAACCAGCCGCGGCGGTAGAAGTAATAAACCATCGAGACCGCCACTAACAGCATGAAACCGAGCGCGGCGTGGTACCCGAATTCCCATTTGAGAGTCGGTATATTCTCGAAGTTCATACCGTAGATGCCGGCCACGAGGTTAAGGGGCAGGAATACGGCCGCCACTATGGTCAGCACCTTGAGCCTGTTGTTCGTCCTCTCCTGGAGCATGAGCTCATAGTGTTTGTGTATGTCCTCGAGCCTGTTCTCGTACCTGCTCAGGAACCTGAAGCCGTTACGCACCTCGTCCTCGAGGTAGTTGAAATTCCTCCGCTGCTTGCCGATATCGAAAGCCACCCCTTCGTATACCTGTATGGTGTTGATGCAGTAGAGCTGGTCCTCGACCATGATATTCACGCGCCCGATATTCTTCTTCAGATGAAGAATGGTCCTGACGTCGATCGAGTCCTCTCCCATTATTACCTTGTTGCTTATCTTCGTGATCTCCTCCCTCTGGTCCCTGTAGAGATAGTAGTTTTTCTCCACGAGCTCGGCCATCAGGTTGAACAGGAGGGAAGCAATCGTGGCCCTCTGCAGATGGAGGTGTTTGCACAGGTCCTGGGAAAGCTTGTTCAGTACTTCGATCTCCTCGTCGTGGATCGTGATAAGGAGATGAGGCATGCAGAGGAAGGATACGTTTTCGAGATCGAACGAGGCCGTGTCCCTGATTAGGGGGAATTCGAAGTAGAGCTCTTTTTCCGAATGCGCTACGGGGAGGTTCCGCTCCATCAATATAAAATTCTCGATCAATGAATCGTCGTGGACGAGGGGCGTGAGCACGCTCCTCAGCTCGTCGTCTGCCGGGCCTACGATGTCGACCCATCTGGGCCTGCCGTCTTTTATCCTTTCCGAGAAAGAGGTGACTGAGGTTTCTTCTTCGAGGTGCAGGTCGTCGCCAATGATATAAGAAGTGATTTTCAAGTTCTTTCCTCCGACTGTTCATGCCCGTTCAAACAGAGCCGGAAAAGTATATAGTTTCCAAACCCGGCTGTACCGATTATTCCAGGCATAACGGACAGGGAGTAGTTTAATATCAATTATATCGGCTGGGAAGGAGCGGGAGATGATATATTTCATTGTTAAGACCGTATTAACGGCGCTCGTGATCGCGGGCGTGTCGGAGCTCGGCAAGAGGCACACGGCTTTCGCCGCCATGCTGGCGGCCCTTCCGCTGACATCTCTCCTCGCAGTGGCATGGCTCTATGCCGATACCAGGGACGCGGGACGGATCGCCGACCTCTCGGCCGCTTCGTGCTGCCCACGCTTCTCTTCTTTCTCATCCTGCCGCGGATGCTCCGGCACGGCTGCAATTTCCGGCTGTCTATGGCGGCGTCCTCGGGGTGATGGTGGTGCTTTTTCTCGGATACGCGGCGCTTGGCGGAAAGCTCGGCCTGCCGCTTTAGGACCGGGGCGGCGGATTAGTACCCGGCGCCTATGATCTCGCGGAGCCTCGTCATCCCGGCCCGCATCCAGCTCTTAACGGTGCCGAGCGGCTCGTTCATACGGGCGGATATCTCCGTCTGAGTGAGCCCGTGAAAGTAGGCGAGCTCTATGGATTCCCTCTGCTTGGGGGGGAGCTCCGAGAGGGCCTTATCGATGAGCGCGCGCTTCTGCCTCGTCTCTGTGGTCTCATCAGGGGGGTCTATATTCGAGGGGATGTCGTCGTGGAGCGGATCCTGTAAGCTCCTCCTCTTCGTGTCCGACCGGAGCTTGTCTATCGCGCGGCTCCTCGTAAGCGTAATCAGCCACGCCGACGGGCTTCCGCGGTCGGGCGTATAGCCCGAGGCCTTATCCCATATCTGCTTGAATACGTCTATAGTTACCTCGTCCGCTTCGGAGTTGCTGCGGAGAATCTTGAGCGCGAGCCCGTAGACCTGGGATATCATCCTGTCGTAGAGCTTCCCGAGCGCCGACTCGCATCCGCGCGAGATCTTGCTTATGAGCTCTCTCAGCTCACGCTCGATTTCAGGTATACGTCTGGTCTCAGCCGAAGGCATTGTCATCCGTCTCTATCTTCCTTGTTTGACTAAGACAAATTCCGATTCGTGTAATTCGGTTACAAGAATATAACATAATAAATATACATCCCGTTTAAATATATAGCCGCGTCGTATTTGTCTCCGCCCGGTCGGCGCCGGGGTGGGGGCGACGACCTTCTTCCCTCCTGTTTTAAGCGGTTATAATATACATACGGTCGATTAAACCGAATATCGTTTATCTCCGTATATTTATTTGTGCGGCGTCTTAATTTATATTAGATTGACGATAAATCCCGCAAGCTCGATAGTGAGACCCATTATTTTATGGCGGATGACCGGAGACTCGAAGAATTGATCCCACTCTACGCGTTAGGCGTGCTCGAGGGAGAGGAGCTGCGCGAGGCGGAGCGCCTTATAAGCGAGGGCCCGCCGCAGGCGAAGGAGCTCCTTAATGAATACGAGAACGCGGCGTCCCTGCTCTCTTATTCGAGTGGCGCCGCTTCGCCCGGTCCCCGCGTCAGGAGCGAGATACTCGAGTACGCGAGGAAAAGCGCGCTCAGGCGGAGACCCGTGCAGACGGGCGGCTTCATGGAAAGGCTGAGGCCCTACTTTTTCGGGCTAGGCGGGGCGCTCGCGGCGGGCGTCATTGTTTTCCTGTTCGTGAACGACCTCTCGCTCAGAGGGAATCTCCGCCGGGAGAAAGCGATGGTCGGGATCCTTAACGCCAAGGTCTCTGGGCAGGAGGAAGAGATAAAATCCCTGAAGAACCTGCTCACAGACAGGGAGGGGATGGTGGGGGGCCTAAAGGCCAAGCTCGCAAGCATCGAGGACATAACCGAATTCATGAAGGACCCCGAGATAGTCCTCATACGGATGAAGAAGTCGAGACCGGAGGTCCGGGCGGCAGGAAGGGTGCTCTGGGACAAGGAGGAGAACGACGCGCTTCTTTATTGCCTCCACCTACCCGATGCGCCTCCCGGCAAAACCTACCAGTGGTGGGTAATCGTGCACGGGGTCCCGAAGAGCGTAGGCGTTTTCGACGTGGACAGCGAGGGCAACAGCGTCGTGAAGGTGGAATCGCTTAAGAAATACGGCGACGTAGAGAGGTTCCTGGTCACGGTCGAGCCCGACGGGGGCGCGACAAAGCCGTCTCAAAGAGAGCTCCTGCACGGGCAGTCCATATAGCGGGCCTCTTTTTTCCTCGCCGGGGCCGGTGTTAACGTCGTATTCCCGCTACAATATATAAATTCTACATTTCGTTACTCAAGATAGGGCTTGAAATCGTTTTGCGCCCCTGAGTATCGCGTATCCTCCGAATTCCTTGCATTTTCCGTCGAGTTATTTTAAATTCTCTAGGTAGGGGGGGCAATCGTCCCATTATCAATTCATGTTTGTTTAATTAATAAGGAGGACTACTATGGCTAAAGGCGGAAACAGCAGAGGCAACAACGGGAAGGGGAACGGAAAGTTCGCTCTCGGCGAAAGGTACGAGCAGGCGCTTAACTACCCGCTTTTCGACTCGATATTCAACAGGCGCTCGCGCCGTTTCGGCCTCGGCATGAAGCTCGAGGACACGTCGCTCGGTTTCGAATCCCGTTACGACCCGGTTCCCCTCGAGGAGATGGAAGAGGCGCTTTTAGTGTGGTCCGGCACCGGTCTCACGGGCCTCTGCCTGGCCGACCTCCCTCCTGAAACGGGTATCGACCTCCTCTGCCAGTGGACGGGGCGCACATGGCCCTCGGCGTGCAACAACCACGGGACGGAGCTATTTTTCACGAACGACAAGGGGCTCTACCATGTGAACGTAAAGCACATGCTCCCGAAGAACCACGAGCTCGACATGTTTTTCCGCATGGGCCGCGAAGAGAGAATGGAAAGGATTTTGGAGCTGTACCGCGAGAGCCTCGTGAAGCTGGAGGACGGGAGGGCGGAGCTCCCCGACCGCATGCCGGGCCTGTTCGAATTCAACCAGTGGAATACGAACAAACCGGGGACTTCGGTCTTTATCCCGGTGACGGACGTCACCGAGGAGTACCTGAACCTCCTCCACCTCTACTGCAGCTCCACATACGGTTTCACGATCATAGACGACCTCACGGGCAAGCCCGCGGGAGTGCAGAAGTGGATAGACAAGGGGAGGCTCAAGGACGGCGTCAAGATGTCGCTCTTCGACCTCGAAGTGAGGATACTCACGGGGCTAAACGTGGAGCAGGCCTTCATATGCCAGAACATGAGCCTGGCGCTCCAGGCGCTCGGTCTTGCCGGCTGGACGTTCAGCGGCTTCATACCGAGGTTCGCCATGGGAGGGGCTCCTCAATTGTTCAAGGGGCTCGGGTTCAGGTTCGTACAGCCGAAGAAGGGAGTGATAGACCCCCCGTCCACGGTTCCGGTCGGAAGGGACGGTATATTCGAAGCCTACTGCCCGCCTTACTACAAGAATATGGACGAGGCCATAGACGCGTTCCATCACCATAAGGAAGACGCCTGGAAGCCCGAGAAGCCGTTTCCCTACACGGAGCCCGATAAACATTTAATGAGGGCGCCCAAGCCCACGAAGAACACGATTCAGATCGTTAAGGACGTAGCGAATTATATATACGACACCTACGGGAGGTTCCCGGCGTTCGTCGATCCCATGTACATGAGGCTCGTTTTCCAGGCGATGAACATAGACGTGGAGTTCTACGACAAGTACTATCCGAAGGGGTCATACTCCGAAATGCACCTGAACAAATTCCTGAGCGACCACCCGGAGGCGCGGGGGAGCGTCGGGGAAAAATCCGGAGGCAGGGAAGCGAGGGCCTCGGGCGGGGCGAAAAAGAAGATAAAGGCTTGATTCATTGGCCGGGAAGCGGAAAAGGAGGGCTGCGGCCGGAAAACCGGGGACCGAAACTAATTTAATTCCCGGGCAATCTAACACTTGACAAACACTTAAGAATTATCTAAATTGGAAGAGTGGGTAAGGGGCGGGCGTTACGGCGGACTAAAAAGGTTGGGAGTTTAACTATGAAGCGCTCAGATATAGAAAAGGAATTGGCGGACAAATTCAATCTTCAGCCCTCGCAATCCGAGCAGATACTCGATACGGTGATCGAGCACATGACCCAGGTCCTTGAGGGCGGCGGCAGGATAGAAATCAGGGGGTTCGGCAGCTTTTTCACCAAGAGCTACGGGTCCTACGAGGGGAGGAACCCGAGGACCGGCTCCAAGGTCACGGTGTCCTCGAAGAAGCTCCCTCATTTCAGGCCGAGCAGAGAGTTAATCACCAAGCTCAACGGCGGAAACGAGTAGCATCAGGCCCGCCCGGCCCCGGGCGGCGGAATTCATGGCGTACATAGGGACGGTATTCATATTCCGTTACCCTGCTTCCGCGCATAACCGCCACATTGACAATCAGGTCTGATCCGATAGCCTTTTTTTTATGGCACTCCGTAAAATACTTATATACCCCGACCCGTATTTGAGAAAGAAATGCGCCCCGGTCGAAGAGATCGACGGCGATGTGCTGGAGCTTCTCGACGATATGGCCGAGACCATGTACAAGGCCCCGGGCGTGGGGCTGGCCGCGCCCCAGGTGGGGGTCGAAAGCAGGATAATCGTGGTCGATATATCTCCGAGAAAGACGGAAGGGGACGATGACGAAGAGGGGGACGGCGGGCCTGAATACGACGGGCCCGGGCTGATAGAGCTCATTAACCCCGAGATTATTTCGTCTGAAGGCGAGATCGTGGGAGAGGAGGGGTGCCTGAGCATCCCCGGGTTCGTGAGCGACGTGAAGCGGAAATACAAAATCGTGCTCGAAGGCTACAACAGGGATGGGAAGCTCCTCGAGATCGAGGCCGAGGACCTGCTCGCCCGCGTGTTCCAGCACGAAATAGACCACCTGGACGGGGTGCTCTTCATAGACAGGCTCACGCGTCTCAAGCGCGAGCTGCTGAAGCGCAAGATAGAGAAGGCTCTCGGGAAAGAGGAAAAGAGATACGCAGTGATGTGAGAGAGATTTAACCTGCCGGCTGTTTATATTCGGCTAATCCAATGATTAAAATGATCGACTAAGCATCATCCTGCAATAGGCTCGGGGCGAACGGATTCTGCCTTTAATTCCCTCCTTTGTAAAGAACGGATGCGAACGTGTGAGCATTCGGACGCCGGGACAACTACGAAACCGAGTTAGATTAACTACTGGCTGAGCGTTGCTAAAGTCCAAATAGGGTAGGGTGGATTTAAGAAAAAGGAAAACACTAGATTCCCGATTCTTTTTGGCTTGTGTTGCTAAGGTGCCGGGATATTGAAGCGTATTTGCAATCAGCCGGGGTCGTCCGGCTCTTGCACGCGTTCAGAACCGTGGCTCGGGAATGACAGGAATAAACAAGACGAGATTACTGCGCTTCGGCTCGCAGCGACAGGTGGATGCAGCATTGTCAGGATCGTATATGAGCACACATTGTGCGCTCAGCTCCTCTTGTATCTCCCCATAAGCTCGGCCTTGTCGATTATATGGCCCTCCATCGCCTCTTCGAACGCCTCCTTCACGGAGCCTTCCTTCAGCCCGAGCTCTTCGTCGAGCGCGTAGAACTTGAAATAATATCTGTGCGTTCCTGACGGGGGGCAGGGCCCTCTGTAGCCCTTGCCTCCGAAGCCGATTACGCCAAAAGTGCCCACAGGCTCCTTTCCGCGCTCTATCCTGCCGGTCGCGGAGGGTATGTTCCATACGAGCCAGTGGACAAACGTCCCCCTCGGGGTGTCGAGGTCGTCCATGATGAGCGCGAGCGACTTAGTCCCCTCGGGCACTTCCGTTATATTGAGCTCCGGAGATACGTCCCCGCCGTCGTAGGTCATCTCCCTCGGCATCATGCCTCCTTCCTCGAAGTCGGGGCTGGTCAATTTCATGTTATTTGTCTCCTGTATATTTTTTTCTTAATTTAACTATCGCATAGTTTAACTGGTAATGCTACGAAATGCGCATTTAATAAATTCTTCTGATTTACTCATCCCCATGCCGCCCGCGTGTGTACTTCCCGGGCCCCGTCGCCCGGTCTTTTATATTTAATATATTGTTTCGGGCGGTTTCCGGCCGTATGTTTACGAAATAATAAAGTTCAAATATTAGCGTTTGTGAAATTCCAGCGCTTGGAGTAAAGGAGATGAGATGAAAAGATACAACTGGATTCGATTTCTTGCCGTATGCGCACTATTCATTCTAATCGGCCTCGGAAACATCGGCGGATGCGAAACGCCGGGAGACGGCTCCGGTGATGACGACGACACTGAATTGCGGACATGCGACCTCACGGGCGGGGATTCGGCCTGCGAGGTTTGCGCTGAAGGCGGCCTGGCCGCCTGCTGCCCGCTGACTTCTCCCGCCCAATGCGGCTCTGTAGACTCGATAGAGACGTCTTCAGAGTGTAATACGGATTTCTCGGAGGCATGCGCGATCGCAACGCCCGCGCCTACTCCCGTGCCTACCCCGGAACCCACGTCCGAACCGACGCCTGTGCCTACCCACTCCGGTACCCACGCCCACACCAACACCTGCTCCTTCGCCCACTCCAACTCCGACGCCTCTGCCGTGCCCCTCGCCCGGACCGTCCGGGACACACACTATAAGCATTGTGAACCAATGCTCGCAGTCCGTATGGATAGGTGCGGAGAGCATCGACTTCACCTCGCTCCTCTGCGAGGCCGGTACAGGCAGCTCGCCCTCGATAGGCAACTGCGGCCCTGAGGGCGGTCAGGCGGGCCCTCAGCCGACGAGTCCGCCCACGATTACGAACAATGCCGCCTGGGTAGGGCCTCCGCCCTGGGGTACCAACGGCGGCGCCACCTGGGAGATACCGCCCAGTGACAACGATCCGGCAGGGCTTGGCGGCGTAAGGCAGCTGACTATACCCGTTTGCTGGGATTCCGGGGTCATCGTAGCCCGGACGGGCTGTACTTCCGACAGCGGCGACCTCACCTGCGAGACCGGAAACTGCGGGGGCACCACGGGCGTCGAGAACTGCGGGGGGATAAACGGGCCTAAGCCCGCTTCCCTGGCCGAGTTTACGTTCGACGGCGGGATTCCGGCGAACTGCACGGGCGCCGATAACTACGACGTATCGTTCGTCGCCGGCTTCAACGTGCTGATCGAGACCGCGCCCTGTCAGAGCGGCTGCGGGAGCGCCGGGTCCGGGTGTACGGAGCTGCCCGCGTGCCCGTGGGACACCTACGTTTTCAGCCCGTCGGCACCGGGCAACATAGGCGGCTTCGTTCAAACCTCGACTGGGGATATCGGCACCTGCCTCTCCCCGTTCAATATGTCATCGATAGGGCTTCCGCCGCTCGATTCCCTGACTACGGACGAGATGAACAGGCTCGGCTGCGTCGGCGGCTACGACGAAACCCCCTGGACGAATAACGACGCCTGGGGCGTGTGCATGATCAGCTTCGGTGATAATGCCAACAGCTGCGCGATGACCTCGTCTACCACGTGCGGCACGAACTTGAACATACCGCCGACGAATAATTCGACGCCGCCCTGCTGCCAGTTCCCGGCGACCATGTGCGACCCGTACGGGCAGTGCGACTCGACCATGGGAAGGACGTCCGCGTGGCCGACCTACGACGGCGGAACAAAAAATACCACTGAGTACATAGAGAACGTGCACGCCGCTTGCGGCGATAATACGGGAGGGAGTCAGGCGGGGGCTTACGCCTGGTCTTTCGACGACGGCAACCAGGTGATAGGGCTCGCGAACGCGCTCTTTACCTGTCAGGGCGACGATATAAATTACGTCGTCACGCTCTGCGCCGGCGCCGGCAATCCCCAGCCCACGCCGCAGCCCACGCTGGAGCCCGCGGCGGAGGAATGATGACTCTTTTTTTCTGTCATCGCGAGGCTGCGTATGCAGCCGTGGCGATCTCTCTTTTCTTCTTAGTTCCCTCTCCCCAGCGCGGGAAACAATTCCGAGTTGGCGAGGAATTGGTCGCTCTTACGACGAAGCTAGACATGGTGCTTAGATGAGGCTCGTCGATGCCTGAGCCAAATTAGGTAGGGTGAGGGGGTACATTAATATTTTTGTCACTTCCAGGGGAGCGGGAATCCATATTTTGAATCAAAATAATAAAAGGCTGGATTCCCGATAAAGACATTCGGGAATGACAGGAAAGAAAAAGATGAGATTGCTGCGCTCCGCTCGCAATGACAAAAAGATATGATCCTGCGGCAGCCAAGTTAACTAGCTTTGGTACATTGTGAGCCAGGGCGTCCAATTGCTCACTTGCTCGCAATTGTTCTTCGACAGCACACTGCGTGTGCGCTCGGGGTGAACGGGGCGGCGTGTCGCCGCTGACGTACGAAAACGCCATGATTGGCGGTTTGAGCTGAGGAGTTTCGGAAGAATCGTAGAGCCACACTACGTGTGTGCGTCTAGACAACTCCTCCCTTTGCAAATAGAATAAACTCACATGCCGTCTAGGTTATCCGAAGATATCTCCCCATTTTACGTGATGGAAGTGCTGGAGAGGGCGAAGGAAATTGAAGCCGCCGGAGGGAGTGTCATACACTTCGAGGTCGGAATGCCCGATTTCTCGACCCCCGCCCTGATATGCGACGCGGCCGTAAGCGCGATCGGGGAAGGGGATACGAGGTACACGCACAGCCTCGGAATATCCGAACTCAGGGAAGCGATAGCGGAGGACTACGAAAATACGTACGGGGTAAAAATATCGCCCGGGAACGTGATAGTGACCATGGGCAGCTCCCCCGCGTTATTCCTTTCGATGCTGGCGCTGCTGGACCCCGGAGACGAAATTATAATCACGGACCCGCATTACGCTTGCTATCCCCAGCTCATAAAGATCGCGGGGGGCGTGCCCAGGACCGTGCGCATTTACGAGGAAGAGGGTTATCAGATAGACGCCGGCAGGCTCAAAAAGGCGATCACGCCCCGGACGAAGGCCGTGCTGATTAACTCTCCGGGGAATCCCACGGGAACCCTGCTGAGCCCGGACGTGATGGCGGCAATCGCGGGGTCAGGCGTATTCGTTATCTCGGACGAGATATACCACGGACTCGTCTACGGGGGAGAGGCGAGGACGATACTGGAGTTCACGGAGAACGCCATAGCGGTGAACGGGTTCTCGAAGCTATACTCGATGCCCGGATGGAGATTAGGCTATATGATAGCGCCCGAAGAATTCGTGAGACCCGTGCAGAAGCTCCAGCAGAACCTCTTCATATCGCCTAACCCCTTCGTGCAGAAGGCGGGCATTGCCGCGATAAGACTGGCGAAGGCGGCGGCGCTCGGCATGGCCGGCGAGTTCGACAGGAGAAGAAGGGCGATGATCGAGGGCTTGAGGGAGCTCGGGTTCGCCCTTGGTACGGAGCCTCTCGGGGCATTTTACGTCTTCGTGAACGCGTCCTGGATAAGCCCGGACTCCCACGCCCTCGCGTTCGATATTCTGGAGAAAGCGCACGTCGCGGTCACCCCCGGTATCGATTTCGGGCAGGGCGGGGAAGGGTATCTCAGGTTTTCCTACGCCGCGTCGGTATCCGACATCGAAGAGGGGATCGGGAGACTGGGCGAGTATCTAAACGAATTGAAAAACACAACAAAATGACAATACCGTCGATCGCGGAAATAGACATAAGGGACAAAAAGCTCCTCATCAGGGTCGATTTCGACACGGCCGTCACGCGTGCGGGGGAAATCGCGGACGCGAGGAAGCTCGGGCTCGCGCTTCCCACGATCCGATACGCCGTCGGACAGAAGGCGAGGGTGATAATAGCGTCCCACATGAGCGGGGCCGGAGGCAGGATGAGCCGCAGGCACTCGCTCGAGCCCCTGGGCAGGAGGCTCTCCGAGCTCCTCGACTGCGAGATCTATTTCCCGGAGAATTCGATAGGGGACGCGGTAAGGAAGATATCGGGAGACATGCTCGCGGGCTCGGTCATGCTGCTCGAGAACCTGGACTTCCATAAGGGCGAGCTCGCGAATAATCCGGACTTCGCGAGGAAGCTGTCGGAGGTAGCCGAGATATACGTGAACGAGGCCTTCTCGGTGTCCCATCAGCCGAGGGCGTCGCTCCTGTCCGTGGCGGATTATTTCGATACGGTCTGCGTAGGACTCAGGTTCAGGGAAGAGGTGGAGAACCTCGGCCGCCTCGAGAGCCCGGAGAGACCCTTCGCCGTAGTAATCGGCGGGAGCTGCACGTCCGGGAAAATCGAGCTCATGGACAGCCTTCTCGACAGGGCAGATGTCTTTCTCGTCGGGGGCGCTCTCGCGCACACGTTCCTCAAGGCGCTCGGCCGCGACATAGGGCGCTCGGAGATAGACGAGGGGACGATTTACAGCGCGAAGAGGCTCATATCCTCGTCCATGACGAGGGAGATAAGGTTCGTGGTTCCGGAGGACTTCCTGGTCGTAAAGGGTGATTTGAACAATGAACCCTGTTCCTATATAATTTCCGGCGGCCGAATCCCGAACGACTACACGGCGGTCGATATAGGACCCGAAACAAGGCGGCAGTTCGAGAAACATATATCCAGGGCGCGTACGGTCCTCTGGAACGGACCCCTCGGGATGTGCGAGCGGGCCGGGTTCGGAGAGGGCACGGTTGCGGTCGTGAAGGCCCTGGCCGAGTCGGACGCGTGGAGCGCCGTCATAGGGGAGAGCACCCTCGATGCGGCGGCTTCAGAGGGACTGGACGCCGGCAAGAGCTTTTTATCAAGCGGCGGGGACGCGGCGATCGAATATATCAGGAACAAAACACTCCCCGCTATTGAGGCCCTTTCGAGGCGGGTTAGATGAGAAAGAGACTGATCGCGGGCAACTGGAAGATGAACATGCTGAGGGGGGAGGCCGGGGAGCTCGCGCGCGGCATCGCGGGCAGGGTGAGCGGGCTCTCAGGGAAGGTGGATATAATACTCGCCCCGCCGTTTACCGCGCTCGACGTCGTCGGGAAGGCGCTCCGGGGCACCGGCATCATGCTCGCGGCCCAGAACGTGTTCTGGGAGGAGAAGGGGGCGTTTACAGGCGAGATTTCACCCGGTATGCTTGCCGACTCGGGATGCTCCTGGGTAATCGTCGGTCACTCGGAAAGGAGACACATTCTCCGCGAGACCGACGGGATGGTCAATAAAAAGATAGGGGCTTCTCTCAAAGCCGGGCTTAAAGTCATCGTATGCGTGGGCGAGACCCTGGAAGAGAGGCACCGGGGCATGACTATAAAGGCCGTCGACGAGCAGGTGGTGAAGGCTCTCGAGGGCATCGACCCCGGCCTGCCGGAGGATCTCGTAATAGCGTACGAGCCTATATGGGCGATAGGCACAGGACAGCACGCGACGCCCGCGGAGGCCGAGCTCGTCCAGGCTGCAATCCGTGAAATTGCGGGTAATATATTGGGTGATTCAGCCGGCCGTATGAGGATAATTTACGGCGGAAGCGTTAACGAGACAAATATAAAAGACCTGCTCGCAGAGCCCGATATCGACGGGGCGCTCGTCGGGGGCGCGAGCCTCGGAGCGGACTCCATGGCGGGCATAGTCGAGACAGCGGGAGAGAAATAGTGGAACTAATAATTTTTTCCGTAAAGATATTCCATATCATCGTGAGCATACTGCTCATCATCGTGGTATTGCTGCAGCCGGGAAAGAGCGGCGACCTGGGCTCGATTTTCGGGGGCGGGACGAGCGACTCCATCTTCGGCTCGAGCGGAGCGGTCCCTTTCCTCGTGAAGGTGACGAGGGGGCTCGCCATACTCTTCATGCTGACTTCCCTGTCGCTCGGATACTTCGCCGCGAGTAACGTGAGCAAGTCCGTAGTTACCGACTCGCCCGAGAACGCGGTCGAGCAGAAAGCGCCTGTGGAGAAAGCGCCCGAGGGAGTTACCGCGCCCGCAGGCCAGGCTACTGCTCCCGAATCCCCTGCGGGGAACGGGGCGTCGACTGCGCCCGCGGACGGAAAAGGCGCGGGGATTCAGGGCGAGAAGCCCGGAGACGGGGCCGGCAGCGCGGACGATACCGGGCAGAAGAAAAAATAAGCACGGTCCGAAGGCTCTAATGCACCCGGCATTTCGCATCAGGAATTTTGACGACCGGCATCTGCCTTGCGGCCCAAAAGCACATTAAGTATATTAGACATTACAAATACCCGGAGGTATTCAGAATGGCGTACATCATCGCGGAGCCCTGCATAGGAGTCAAGGATAAAGCCTGTGTGGAAGCATGCCCTGTGGACTGCATATACGAGGGCGAAGACCAGCTTTACATACACCCCGAGGAGTGCATCGACTGCGGCGCCTGCGTAGACCCCTGTCCGGTGGATGCTATATTCCATGAAGACGAGCTCCCGGAAAAGTGGAGTGAATACACTCCCAAGAATGCGGATTTCTTCGTAGGCAAGGAAGGGCTCGAGCCTGCACGGAAGGACTGAGCTCTCCCCGGGCAGGAACTGATTTCAAGAATAAAAAAAAGCGATAGGGGATGTGCCCGCGGCATGTCCCCTTTTTTTATGCTCATGAAGACTGAAAAAGGGATTAAGAAGAAAGGCGGCGGAAGGGGCGGTGAAAACCCCTCGGAGAAGAAAAAGAGGGCGCTCGCCATTCTGCGCGTACTTTCGGAGGAGTACCCGGAGGCCGGGTGCCACCTCGAGTACCGAAACGCGCTGGAACTGCTGATCGGCTGCATATTGTCCGCACAATGTACTGACAAGAGGGTGAACGAGGTGACGAAGGGCCTCTTCGCGAAGTACCCGGCCGCGTCCGATTTCGCCCGGGCAGACAGGGCGGAGCTCGAGGACGAGATACACTCCTGCGGGTTTTTCAGGGCCAAGGCGAAATCGATACTGGCGTGCTCGAAGGCGCTCGTCGGGGAGTACGGCGGGGAGGTCCCGGCTTCGATGGAGAAGCTCACGAAGCTGGCCGGCGTGGGCAGGAAGACGGCCAACGTCGTGCTGGGGAATTATTTCGGCATACCGGGGATAATCGTGGATACGCATATCATGAGGCTCTCCAAAAGGCTCGGGCTCACTTCAAATACAGACCCGGTAAAAATAGAATTCGACCTGCAAAAATTGATTCCCGAGAAAGAAATGGACGTTCTTCTCGAACTCGCTCGGCGACCACGGCAGGACCGTGTGCTTCGCGCGCAAGCCCCGCTGCGGGGAATGCGCTGTAAGCCACCTTTGCCCCTCCGCGGGGATGGTGTGAGCGAGCACACATAATCCCCTCTCCCCAGCGTGGGAGAGGGAAAGGGTGAGGGGGTACATTAATATTCCCCTCAGTTTCCGCCACTCCGCCGCCTTCGTCGCGGTATAGGGGTAGCGAAGTGGCGGATTAGAAAAGCCTCGATAACCTTGAATGACCTTGCAGATTGGCTCGTTTGCATAACAAACTACTCGTGGTTATAATCTGCCTAACTTATATGCTCGTATGCCCATCCAATTAAAGGAGGAGTGATAATGAAGGGTATTAAACCGCTAATATTATTAGCTTTCCTGTTTTTAACTCCGTATGCCTATGCGCAAATACCTTCTTGTCCTTGTGATACTCATGAATTGCCGAACGGGACTAGTGGAAATGATATTATTGAGCTTCTCTGTCCCGGCGGGGAACTCGGCGAAGGCGTCAGATTCGATTTAACTTCAGGTGTAGCTCGAATTATTTCAGAAGTTGATGCGGCTTATTCAGTACAAAATGTTCCAAGTAGCATTGGCTGTGGGATATCTTTTATGGGTCAATCTGAAGGGATGAACATTACCGCGCAGGAAGCCGAGGTATGCAGAACCGGCTTGATCCGAAGATGCGACCTTAAAGTAATCAATCCCATACCTACAATAAGCGAATGGGGCATGATAGCGACGGCTGTCGGGTTGGGGATAATCGGGTTGCTCGTAACCGCGCGCAGGAAGAAAGCGGCGGCGTAACTGAGTTTAGAAAAATAACGCAGTGCAGAGAAAAGGGAGCTTCGGCTCCCTTTTTTTGTTAATTCCCTCTCCCTCTATTGGAGGGGAGAGGGTGAAGGGTGAGGGTGTACCTCAATAATATTCCTGTCAGTTTCCGCCACTCCGCCACCTATATACCCCTGCGGACATGGCGGAATGGCGGAAAGATTGGGCTATCCTAATTTTTCCAAAATTGGCGGTATATATTTTAATAGCTCAACAGCTATAATAGATCCTGCTGTACCTTCTAAAATACTCTTAATGGATGATATAGATTCTTTTAAGATATTAGTCTTAGGTCGGCTTGATTTGAGTTGGGCTTCAATTGTGGAAATATCTGCATTAAGGTCGGTTTCAGTTCTTCTCTCTAATCCTAGCTCTTCTTGGCGTTCTTTTAATAATTTGATGAACTGTTCGATTTCATTTTTATTTTCTATGACTATACTTTGAGACATGGAACTTTGAATATTTCCTTGCTGTATTTGTGAATGTTCCATGTGTTGCACATAAAGTATATTCAAAGGTGGGAAATAAGTTGTTTCCTGATCCGGGTGTTTAATTGCATCTTCATATTCTTTGATTCCATAGTGGGTTATCCCTACTGAGCCCATGGTTTTTCTCTCTGCTAAATATTCTCCCACTAAATAATCAAACGATCTTCGAATTTCTATCTCTTTAAATTCTAGGTTACTAGCAATTAAATCGCCTACTAATGCTCTCCAATCTATGTAGTGAAAAGTATCAGCTTCGGACTTTTTATAAAGATATTCAAGAATTCGAAACCTTATTTCTTGAAGTTTTTCTAGCTCTGTACTCATATTACATTCCCGCCCGATGTAATATTAAATCTGTAATGTATACATTATACGCATACGTAATATATCATACGAAAGTATGTTTAAATATGATCGGTGTTAGCTCATCATACATTTGGGAGCTTCTTGTACTGTAATTAGATAGTTCAAAACAAGAGCAAGAAATTGAAATTTTGTAGCGATTTGAATAAGTTAAATCAATGACCGAAAATACTAAGAAATTTTTAGAGGCAGCAGATGATCTTGAATATATCACAGCTATTGCTTGGAATATATCAGTTGATGCTCATGAACGTGAGGCAAATAACTGGCGTCAGGAGTACTGCTCATATATTTTTGGAAAATTGTGTTTACATGCTCAAGCTATATTGCAATTATTGCCGGATTTGGAGATCAAAGAGCGATATGTAATCTCCACTTGGGACATCTCTTCAATTGCAGTTCTTATTAGAACACTAATAGAAACTTACTATGTGTTTTTTTATCTAGGTGTTGATAATGTTGGTGATGAAGAATTGGAGTTTCGACATCGTTTGTGGAAGTATCACGGAGAAAAGGAAAGACTTGATATGCTCCGAATTATGAAATCAACTAACCCAGTTGTATCTCAGCTTACAAAGGACGTGGAAATACTAAAAGACTCGGTAATCACCCATAGGTTTTACGAATCGTTAGAATCATCGATTAAGAAGAAAATACGTAGAGGGGAAATGGGAATACTTCATAAAAACCCCGAGTTGTCGAAAAGGGCAGGGATTGATCCCGATTATTACAATTCACGATATAAATATCTATCGGCTTACGCCCATGCCACTCCTTACGCATATAGTCAATTATCTTTATTTCGTGGGGGTGAAGATGAATCTCTGGCAATCATTAAAACTTTGTTAGACGTATGTACTGCATACATTTGCCATGCTGTTAGAGATTTTGTGAAGATTATGCCCGATCAGGAAAAATTGTTAGATCAGAGAGGTAAGAATCTAATCGAAGATTGGGAATACATTCTGAGTAACAAAGTCTAGGTTTTTCTTCTCGATCAGCTTTTTGTATTGCCTTCCAGCAAATTGCCAAAGGGTATATGCTATCGGGATATTGGTTGAGCCTGCTCCCCTTGCAATTCCCCTAACCGGTGTCCCCTCGTACTCCTTCCGGGCTACATTCGGTGCACGTATCGACTAATTCGTTCTCTTACCCCCCGCACCCTGTATAATATCCGGAGGAAATTATGAAAAGGCGCTATAACTCGTACCACGATCACCTGAAGGAAAGGTTCGGGTGCCGGGTCAACAAGGTCTCGGTCGATATGGGGTTCACTTGCCCGAACAGGGACGGGTCGCTCGCCCGGGGGGGCTGCGTTTACTGCAACAACGACAGCTTCGTCCCTCCCTACGCCCGCGCCCGTTATTCCATGCGCGATCAGCTGAAGGACGGCATGGACTATATCAGGAAGAGGTTCAAGGCCGAGAAGTTCATAGTCTATTTCCAGGCCTACACGAACACATACGACGACGCCGGGAAGCTCGAAGAGATGTACAGGGAGGCGCTCTCTTATGACGGCGTCGTCGGCATAGCCGTGGGCACGAGGTCCGACTGTATCGACGAGGAGAAGATAGGCATCTTCGAGAGGCTCGCGAAAGAGTGCTACGTCTCTCTCGAATACGGCATAGAGTCCGTTTACGACAAGTCGCTCGAATTCATGAACAGGGGTCACGATTATGGCTCGGTTCTGCGCGCCTTCGAGATGTCGAGGGGGAGGGGGTTCGAGCTGGGCGCGCACATCATACTCGGCATGCCTACGGAGACCCGGGAAGAGATGCTCGCCATGGCGGGCGAGGTGTCGGCGCTCGGCGTAGACTGCCTCAAGATCCATAACCTGCACATAGTAAAGAACACGCCGCTTGCCAGGATGTACGGGGAGAGGCCGTTTGAGCTCTTCGGCTACGAGGAGTATCTCGATTTCATCGTGAGTTTTCTGGAAAGACTATCGCCTGATATAATCGTCGAGCGTTTTTTCACGGACACGCCCAGGAGCCTGCTCATCGCCCCCGGATGGGACAGGTCGCATATCGAGGTGATAGGCGGCATAGAAGCGGAGCTCGAAAAGAGGGCTACATATCAGGGCAGGCTTTACGACGGCGCTCTCTAGCTGCGGCCCGGCACTCACCCGGACGATCCCCTGACCGGTATCGTAAGGCGCTCTTTGATTACTCGTTCTCGAATTCGATTGCGGGGGCGGATTTATTTTCAGGGGGGGCGGACCCTTCGTTGATGAGAAAGATAATCTCCTCGTTCCCCTGCGTCCGGTTGAGGCTCCTGTTAAGCGAATCTATTATCTTTCTGTACCCGGAGTTCTCCGTCCTGAGCCTCAAGACCTCGGCCTTCAGTTCTTTCAGCTCTTTTGCATCCGGAGCGCAATCGGCAGCGGCTCCGTTCGGCCCGGAGGGCTTCGGAGAAGCGTCCGGCTCGCCCGCTTCGGCCCGGTGTCTGTAGAGCGCGATCTCTATCGCCGCCCTGAGCTCCGCCTTGTTGAAGGGCTTGACCAGATAACCGGAGGGCTTTTTGGTCTTGGCCCTTTCGAGAGCGACCTCGTCCGTATATCCCGAAAGGAAAATCACGGGTATGCCGAAATTCTCCATTATTCTCCCGCCCGATTCTATGCCGTCGAGTGAACCGCCTATGCCGACGTCAATGAGGACTATATCGGGTCTCGACAGACCGGCCGTCCTGAGAGCGTCCTCTCCCGACGACAGCACCGGGAGGACGTTATAGCCAGACGCTATTAGCAGCTCCCTTAAGAACGCCGAGAAATCCTCGCTGTCCTCTACTATCAATACACTCGCTCCGCTCATCGATCCATCTCCGGCTCCGTTTGTCTTATTCGGCATAATATTAGCGCATTTTTGAAATGTGCAAGTAATGTGTCACTACGGCTATACGTAACTATCATCCGAGATTGAATATAAATCATCCGGTGACGGTTTGCGGAGACCTGGATTGGCAAACATTGTCGCGGATGACAAAATTCGTCTCAAATTCCCGGTATACAGAAAGAGATAAATCGCCTGAATCCTCCGGCAAACGGCCCGTGCCAATGAAATAAATTCGAATTTCAACCGTTCGGCGCGCGTCAGCGGAGTGCCAATTCGGCGCGCGGATGATATACTATTTCCAGACTCGGGTTAATATTCTCACCCGGTACCGGAGGAAACAGATAAATGCTTAAGAGTTCCAATCCCGCGTTCGCGGAAAAGACGTTCGGCAGGCTCGCTCCGGATATTACGGGCACCGGGCAGATGACGATCAACGGCACTATAAACAAGACTCTAGTGCTCCTCGTCCTAGTCGTAGTCCCGGCCCTATGGGTCTGGGACATGTTCGCGAAGTCAGGGATGCAGTCGGTAACGCCCTGGCTCTACGGCGGGCTTATCGGCGGGCTCGTGTTCGCCATGATTACGATATTCAAGAAGACATGGGCGCCGTACACCGCCCCGGCGTACGCCATACTGGAGGGGCTCGTGATAGGCGGCATCTCGGCCTACGCGGAGTCCCAGCTGAAGGGCATAGTGTTTCAGGCAGTCGCGCTCACTTTCGGCACGCTCTTCTCTCTCCTTGTCGCTTACAGGTCGGGACTCATCAAGGTAACGGAGAAATTCAGGCTCGGAGTCGTCGCGGCGACGGGCGCTATATTCGTCGTCTATCTGGTGTCGATGGTCATCGGGTTTTTCGGCGTCAAGGTGCCTTTTATATACTCGGGCGGCACGTTCGGTATATTGTTCAGCCTTTTCGTCGTGGTTATAGCCGCGCTCAACCTCGTCCTCGATTTCGATTTCATAGAGCAGGGAGCGAAGCAGGGAGCGCCCGGGTACATGGAATGGTACGGCGCGTTCGGGCTCATGGTGACTCTCATATGGCTTTACATCGAATTCCTGAGGCTCCTCACGAAGTTGAGGCAGTGACGAAGCCTCTTTCATGACGGTACTCTGTTAATACGAAAAATAATTTTTTGCGGAGGCAGAATTTGAATACCAGAATTTCTTTCGCGGCCGCGCTCATTATCATTGCGGCGGCCATGCTGACGTCGCCCGTCACTACTGCATGGGCGGAGGGCGGGGCGAGCTCGCCCGAGGCCCTCGGAAACAAAGTGCTCGAATCCATAAAGACTCAGAACAAGGACGGGATCAAATCCCTCATCCACCCGGAAGTCATCGCCTTTATGGAGAATGAGCAGTCCAGGGAGCCTTGGACAACATAATCGACAATCTCCTTACCCTAAAGATTCCCAAGAACACAGAATTCGTAGTACAGCCTATAGAAGAAGTGTGCGGAATACGATAAAGCCCGCAGACATTCTCCAGGGGGGACAAGACTCTATTTCCCCGTTGCGCCGATCGACCTTCTCGTGCTCGTGACGGAGGTGGAGATCATCAAAGAAAGACGACAAGGGAGTGGAGACCAAAACGAAGGCCAAGGTCGGTGTCATGGTGAACACAATCACTCAATATAATAAGGAGCTGGTATATAGTGCTGCCCGTGAAAAAGAACGCCGAGAAGCCCGAAGAGAAAAAACAGTAAGTCCGGGCTCCGGACGATTAATGGCTCTCGAAAGAAGGTGCCGGTGAACGGTAAAGATATAGACCATCCTCTGATAATCTTCGACGGCGTATGTAATTACTGCTGCGGTACGGTCAACCTCATCATCAGAAGAGACCCGCGCAGCCTGTTCAGGTTCGCACCCTTCCAGTCGGAAGCCGCAAAAAGAATCCTGGGAAAATTTAACTATCCCGCCGACAGCCTCGATTCGTTCGTATTGATCGATGGCGGGAAGCTCTATACCAAATCCGAGGCCGGGCTCAGGGTGCAGAAGCTCCTGGGCGGCCTCCACACGCTCCTCTACGCGTTTATCGTCGTGCCCGCTCCCTTGAGGGACGCCGTTTACGATTACATAGCCCGGAACAGGTACAAATGGTACGGTAAAAAAGACGAGTGCATGATACCGTCACCCGATATAAAGAGCAGGTTCCTCGAATGAGCGCACGGTATCGGCTATAATTTTATTCCTGTCGGCACTCAATCGCTATGAACCTGAACACCATGAACGGCGGCCTTCTCTACAAGATCGCCTCCCTCGACCGTGAGTTCGAGCAGATACACAGGCTCAACTACGAGACCTTCGTAGAGGAGATTCCCCAGCACAGAGGGAACGAGGAGAGGAGGCTCGTCGATAAATTCCACGAGGAGAACACATATATAATCTGCCTCGACGGCGGGGATCTGGTCGGGATGCTCGCAGTCAGGGACAGGCGGCCGTTCTCTCTCGACCGGAAGGTCCCGGGTCTCGATTCATACCTCCCCCGGGCGCGCTCGCTATGCGAGTTGAGGCTCCTCAGCGTGAAGAGGGAGCGCCGCTACCGGAAGGTGCTGCTCGGACTCTTCACGAGCCTCGCCGCCTATTGCGAGGAGAAAAAATACGACCTCGCCATCATATCGGCCAACGTGACGCAGGAGAAGCTCTACAGGAACCTCGGGTTCGCGCCGTTCGGCCCGGAGGTGGGAGGGGAAGGGGCCAGGTACCAGCCCATGTACCTCACGCCTGATTCCTATTACGGTATGAAGGGGCGCTCGAAGCTCCTTTCGAGGATGGACAGCGGAGCTCCGGCCGGGGGAAAGCACGTGAACCTGCTGCCGGGGCCCGTGGACGTTTGTGCGGAAGCGGAAGAGGCTTTCTCGGGGGCGCCCGTATCGCACCGCACTAGGGAATTCGCGGGGGAGCTCGACCGGGTGAAGCGCCTCCTCTCGGACATTACGGGGGCGAAACACGCTGCTCTGCTGATGGGGTCGGGGACGCTCGCGAACGACGCCCTTTCGGGTCAGCTCTCGCTCGCGGGAGGGAAGGGGCTCATTCTCTCTAACGGGGAGTTCGGGGAGCGCCTGATAGACCACGCCCGGAGGTGGGGGCTCTCCTTCGAGACGCTCGGGAAGGAGTGGGGGGAATGCTTTGAGCGGCGGGAGATCGAGGACGCGCTTTCGCGCGGTCCGGGGACGGCGTGGCTCTGGGCGGTGCATTCGGAGACCTCTACCGGGGTGCTGAACGACGCTCGCATGCTCGGCGAGATATGCGCGGCACGGGGCGTTGACCTCTGCCTTGACTGCATAAGCTCCCTCGGCACCGTGCCTCTTGACCTCTCCGGCGTCTATCTCGCGACGGGGGTGAGCGGGAAGGGGCTAAGGTCCTATCCCGGACTCTCGTTCGTTTTCTATAACCGTGAGATCGCTCCCCGGCCGGACAGGCTGCCCCGTTATCTCGACCTCGGCCTGTACGCGGAGTCGCCCGGCACCCCGTTTACGCTCTCTTCGAACCTCCTCCGCGCGCTTGGGGCTTCCCTCGAAAATTTTCGCGCCGAGGAGAGGTACGCTCGCATCCGGAGACTGTCCGGGCTCGTCAGGGGATGGCTCGCAAAGTCGGAATTGACGCCCATTGCCGGAGAAGGGCGCGAGTCCCCGGCGATTATCACAATCCCGCTTCCCGAAAAGCTCAGCTCCCGTGTCCTGGGAGCGAAGCTCGAACGAGCGGGCTATTACCTCCACTGGAGGAGCGGTTACCTCCTCGAAAGGAACTGGATACAGATTGCGCTCATGGGAGACTGCGCGGACGACGATTTAGCGCGCCTGACCGACCTCCTCCGCGAGGAGACGGAGTCCCGCCGCAGGGCCTGAAACTTCCCCCCCCTCTTTGACGAATCCGCGCTAAGGTTTTATTATGTGCATATTCATGAAAGCATAGAGGAGGAAAGAAGATGGCCAGTTTGATCGATCGCATGATCAGGGCTTCAAAGCTGGACGTGAGTCTTTATGAGGAGGTCGAGGCCGACAAGGGGTCTATGGGGCAGGCTGTTATTATCGTCGTCCTGTCGAGCGTTGCCGCCGGTATCGGCTCTCTGGGGGTGTTTGGGATAGAGGGGCTGATAGTCACCACTATCGCCGCTCTCGTAGGCTGGTTTATATGGGCGTTCCTGACTTTCTTTATAGGGACGAAGCTCCTGCCGGAGCCGGAGACGAAAACCGATATGGGAGAGATGCTCCGGACCATCGGGTTTTCGAGCTCCCCGGGCGTGCTCCGCATTCTCGGGGTGATCCCGGTCGTGGGGGCGATCATATCGTTCGCAGTCGGGATATGGATGCTCGTTGCGATGATAATCGCGGTGCGGCAGGCGCTAGATTACAAGAGTACATGGCGCGCGGTCGGGGTTTGCGTAATCGGCTTTATAGTCTATCTGGTAATCATGACGTTCCTGTTCACGATTATCGGTGTAAATCCCGCGGCTCAGACCGGCAACTGATTCATCGCCGGTATCGCGGAGACGGTTTAAGCGGCGGCAGCGTCTTCGGGGAGCCTTTCTGAAAGCCGAGGCGGGAATTAATATTCAGAAATTATCTGATATGCTTTTATCGCTTTGACTTTCAATTTTCGAAGCGTTGATTTTACACTCCTGTATCCCAATCGAGAGGTGAGCCGCATAAGTGTTGATTAAAAGAATCATAAGGGCGCTCAGGCTCGACCCGGAGCTTTACGAAGAGGTGGAGCACGACAAGGGCTCGATGTGGCAGGCGATGCTGGTGGTCGTAATGGTAAGCATCGCTGCGGGCATCGGCTCGATCGGGATTTTGGGAATAGAGGGAATAATAGTCGGGACGGTATTGGACCTGATCGGGTGGTTTATATGGGCGTTCCTGACTTTTGTGATCGGCACGAAGCTCCTGCCCGAGCCTCAGACCGAATCGGATATGGGAGAGCTGCTCAGGGTAATAGGATTCGCGCGGTCGCCCGGAATCTTCCTCTTTCTCTTATTAATACCGGTTGCGGGAAAGTTTATCGCTATCGTTCTGACGGTCTGGATGTTCGTGGCGATGGTCATAGCCGTAAGGCAGGCGCTCGACTACAAGAGCACGTGGCGCGCCGCGGGGGTGTGTATATTGGGCGCGGTCATATATTTTATCATTAACGTTTTGGTAAATTCGTTCTTCGTGAACCGGGGCGCCGCATAGAAGGCGCGGTTCGCAGGGTTGGAGTCCGGTCAGGCGATATTTTATCCGGACAGCCGGCGGTTAAATAACTTTGACTTATGGATTCGTTGGATTTATCTTGTAATCCCTATATTCACTGTTCCCGAGGTGAACCGCATCCGTGTTTATTAAGAGAGTAATAAGGGCGCTCACGCTCGATCCGGAGCTGTACGAAGAAGTGGAGCACGACAAGAGCTCGATGTGGCAGGCGGTCGTCGTCGTCTTTCTCGCGAGCCTCGCGAGGGGTATATACAGCTATCAATCGGGCGATTACAGGGGCCTGATACTGGGCACGATCACGAACTTCGTGCTCTGGATGCTGCTCGCCTTCCTCATCTACATTATCGGCACCAAGCTCTTCCCGGAATCCGATACGAGGAGCGACCAGTGGGAGATAATGCGCGTGCTCGGGTTCGCGAGCGCCCCCGGAATGTTCAGGGTCTTCGCGGTCGTGCACAACCTTACCGCGGTCGTCCTTCTGGTCGTATGGGTCTGGACTCTCGTCGCGATGATAATCGGCGTGAGGCAGGCGCTCGACTTCAAGAACACGTGGAACGCAATATGGGTGTGCGTCGTGGGGCTTATCACGTACTGGCTCGTGTACATGATATTCCTGTTCGCGTACGGACTCCCGAAGCCCGTCTGGTCGTGAAGGCGCGCGGGTATTGCGTGCCGCACCGGAAGCCGCTTTTACAACCGGGGTTTGTTATCCGGGAAAATCCTTATGCAGTTTAACCCCGCGCTTTGGCGGCGCGTTTGGATTCGTCCTTGAGTATCTTATAGTCGATGCTGTCGACGAGCGCCTTCCAGCTGGCCTCGACTATGTTCTGGGAGACCCCCACGGTGCTCCAGTCGCTCTCGCCGTCGCCCGATTCTATGAGCACCCTCACCACGGCGTCCGTACCGTGCTGTCTCGCAAGCACCCTCACCCTGTAGTCCTTCAGAGTGACCTCTTTTAAGTTGGGATAGAACTTTTCGAGCGCCTTCCTCAAGCCCTGGTCGAGCGCGTGCACCGGGCCGTTTCCTATCGCGGCCATGTGCTCGGTTACGCCGTCCACCTGCACTATGAGAGTCGCCTCGGTTACGGGCTCCTCGTCCTCGTTCCTTTTCTCGGTTATCGTGCGGACGCTCTTTAACTCAAACGCCTTTCTGAACTCCCCGAGCGCCTTCCTCACGAGAAGCTCAAATGATGCGTCCGCGCCTTCGAACTCGTACCCCTCGTTCTCGAGCTTCTTGAGCTCATTCAGGATATTGTTGATGCGCTTGTCCTGTGGGTCGAGCTCAATGCCTAACTCCTTTGCCTTGTAGATGATGTTGCTCCGCCCGGAGAGGTCGGATATGAGGATGCGTCTGCGGTTCCCGACGACGTCCGGGTTTACGTGCTCGTAGGTCTCCGATTTTTTCATGACCGCGCTCACGTGGAGCCCGCCCTTGTGGGCGAAGGCGCTCTCCCCTACGAAAGGCCTGTGCCTGAGCGGCGGCAGATTCGTGAGCTCGTGTATGAAATGGGAAACCTCGTAGAGCCTCCTGAGCTCGTCCTCTTCTATGCAGTCTATGCCGAGCTTGAGCTTGAGGTTGGGCAGGATCGAGCAGAGGTTCGCGTTGCCGCACCTCTCCCCGTATCCGTTCATCGTCCCCTGCACCTGCCTCACGCCTTCCCTCACGGCGTAGAGCGTGTTGGCGACGCCCACTTCGCCGTCGTTGTGCGTGTGTATGCCCAGGTGCGGGCTGTCGAGCTTCAAGTTCACGTCCCTCACGGTCTCCTCTATCTCCCAGGGGAGAGTGCCGCCGTTGGTGTCGCAGAGCACGAGGACGTCGGCTCCGGCGTCATGAGCCGCCTTTATAGACTCGATGGCATATTTGGGGTTGTGCTTGTACCCGTCGAAGAAGTGCTCGGCGTCGAAGAATACCTCGTCGACGTATTTCTTGAGGTACGTAACGGAGTCGTGGATTATTTCCAGGTTTTCCTTAAGCGGTATCCTCAAGGCTTCCTTTACGTGGAAGTCCCAGCTCTTGCCGACGATGGTAACGGCGGGGGTCTCGGCTTTGAGCAGCGCCTGTATGCTCCCGTCCTCCTCGCACGTCTTCCCCGTGCGTCTCGTGCTGCCGAAAGCAGCGATTCTGGCTTTTCCAAGCCGGAGCTTCTTGGCTTCCTCGAAGAACCCCTCGTCCCTTTCGTTCGAGCCCGGCCACCCGCCTTCGATGTAATGCACGCCGAGCTCGTCGAGCTTCTGGGCGATCCTCAGCTTGTCGTGGATCGAGAACGATATACTCTCTCCCTGAGTCCCGTCCCTGAGCGTAACGTCGTATATCTTTACCGAATCCCGGCTCATTTCTTTTCCCCCAGCTCGAACGCGTCGTGGAGCGCCCTTACCGCGAGCTCCGTGTATTTCTCCTCTACGACGCACGAAATCTTTATTTCCGAAGTGCTTATCATCAGAATATTTATGCCCTCTTTCGCGAGAGTCGAGAACATGCGGCTCGCCACTCCGGAGTGGGTTTTCATTCCGACGCCGACGAGCGATACCTTGGCTATCTTGTCGTCGGATATCATATTTTTCGCCCCGAGCTGCTTCGCCACCTTTTCTGTTAGTATAATCGATTTTTTAAATTCTGTCCTCGGCACGGTGAACGTCATGTCGGTGTGCCCCTCTATGCTGACGTTCTGGACTATCATGTCGACGATGATGCCGTTTTCGCTCAGTGGCGTGAATATTTTAGCCGCGATGCCGGGGCTGTCGGGCACCTGCGTGATGGTGATCTTCGCCTGGTTCTTGTCAGACGATACCCCCGATATGAGAATGTTTTCCAGGTGAGTCATTTTTTCCTCCTCTACTACCCACGTTCCTTCGGTATCCGGTTTTGCGGTGGGACGGACGTGGAGCGTTACGCCGAATTTCATGGCGAACTCGACGGCCCTCGCCTGGAGCACCTTCGAGCCGAGGCTCGCCAGCTCGAGCATCTCCTCGTATGATATCTTGTCGAGCTTCCTCGCCGTGGGCACCATGCCGGGGTCTGACGTGTATATGCCGTCGACGTCGTCTTTGTATAGCTCGCAGGAGTCCGCGTTGAGCGCGGCCGCGAGCGCGACCGCCGTGAGGTCCGAGCCTCCCCTGCCGAGGGTCGTGACGTTGCCCTCCTCGTCCACCCCCTGGAAACCCGCCACGACGACGATCTTTCCCTCGCCGAGCGCCTTCTTTATCTTCTCTGCGTCTATCCTGACTATTTTGGCCTTGGAATGGGCGTTGTCGGTGACGATCCTCACCTGATGGCCCTGCAGCGATAGCGCTTCATGCCCGAGGGATTTTATGGACATCGCGAGCAGTCCCGAGGAGACCTGCTCCCCGCTCGATGTCACGACGTCGAGCTCCCGCTCGTCAGGGGGGTCCATTATCCGGAGCGACAGCTTGACGAGCTTGTCGGTCTCGCCCGCCATGGCCGAGACCACGACGAGGACGTCGTTCCCCTTCCCCTTCGTCCTGATGACGTGTCCCGCTACCCACTTTATCTTGTCGAGGCCGGAAACGCTTGTTCCGCCGTACTTCTGAACGATGAGACCCATTCCTTTTTTCCTTCTATCCTGATTTCCCGCGTGTTTTCCGGGACGCCGCCTTCGGGGTCCGGGATTTTTATATCGATATATATAGTATATTCAGGAAATATTTCCCGAACCCTCTCCGCCCACTCGACGGCCGACACCCCTTCGCCGAATAAAAATTCGTCGGAGCCTATGCCCAGGAGCTCGTCCGCGCCCGAGATCCTGTAGAGGTCGAAGTGGTAAAGCGGTATCCTGCCCTCGTACGCGTTCATTATAACGAACGTGGGGCTCACCGGCTCGTCTTCAATGCCGAGCCCCCTCGCTATACCCTTTACGAGGACGGTTTTGCCCGCGCCCAGGCCGCCCCTAAGGGCGATAATACTACCGGGTTCGAGCGATTTGCCAATAATCTCACCCAGTTTTATCGTCTCCTCCGCATCCGTTACCAGAATGTCCATACTCTCTCTTTTCGTCATGTAGGTATTTTCGGTGAATTAAAAAAACGAGTGAAATCAGCGGATTCGGAAGAAAGGCTCCTCGTCCGATTCCGGAAGCTCCCGGATGGCCCCGGGGAGGGTATCGGCGAGGTCGCCCGCTATCAGTCCGACCTGTCCCCGCTCCCGGGCGGCTATGTCTCCGGCAAGTCCGTGAAGGAAGACCCCGAGCCTGGCCGCGTCCTCGGGCAGGATGCGCTGGGCGAGAAAGCCCCCTATGACGCCCGTGAGTACGTCCCCCATGCCGCCCGACGCCATGCCGGGGTTGCCCGACGTGTTTACGTAGACGTGCCCTCCGGGCGTAGTTACGAGGGACCTCGCCCCCTTGAGGACGAGAATGACTTTATGCTTTCTCGCGAAATCGAGGGACACGCCTATCCTGTCCCGCTCCACTTCGTCGGTCGTTATGCCCGCGAGCCGGGACATCTCGCCCGGGTGCGGCGTGAGCACGATGGGGGCCTTCGCTCCGCGAAGAATCCCCGGGTCTTCCGCTATAAGCGTGAGCGCGTCGGCATCTATAACCGCCGGAATTTCGCACGACCTGATAATTTCGTACAGGAACCCGCGCGTCTCTTCCGTGGTCGAGATGCCGGGCCCTACAGCGAGGGCCGTTTTCTTATTGGCGATGATTCCCTTCGCGCGCTTTACGGAGACCCTTCCGAGCGTGCGGAGGTCGGTCTCGGGAAGCGGCTCGGTCATAGCCTCCGTCGTCTTTACCTCCATTATGTCGTTCAGGCTCGCGGGTATCCCCACCGTAACGAGCCCTGTGCCTACCCTGAGGGCGCCGAGAGAAGCGAGAGTCGCGGCCCCGGTCTTTCCGGGAGAGCCCGCCAGAATGAAGAGGTGGCCGTATGTGCCCTTGTGCGTATCGGCGCGGCGCGGCGAGAGTATCCCGCCCACGGACGCGCGGGTGAGCAGCTCGTACGGTATGCCGTCCTCCAGGTGTTTCGGCGTGGTGATGTCGGCTACGTATATCCTGCCCGCATAGTCGAGTCCGGGGTATATCGAGATTCCGATCTTTGGAAGCACGAACGTTACGGTCACGTCCGCCCTGACGGCCGCCCCGAGGGGGAAGCCCGTATTCGCGTCTATGCCCGAAGGCAGGTCGACCGCGACCCGCGGGACGGGCTGATTATTCATGAACTCTATTATCTTTTTATTAAACCCTTCGACCTTTCTGTCCAGACCGGTGCCGAAGAGGGCGTCCACTATCAGGTCCGCCTGCTTATATTTCCTCAAGCTCCCGTCAAGCTCGACGACTTCGCCCCCCGATTTTTTGAGCGCTTTCAGGTTCGAGAGCGCGTCGCCCCTGTATTTCGCGGAGCCTGCCGCGAGGTATGTGGTTACCCTAACGCCCTGTCCCATCAAATGGCGGGCGATGACAAAACCGTCGCCCCCGTTGTTCCCGCCCCCGGCGAATACGGCTACGCTGTCGGCGTGGGGGAATTCCTCGATGACGACGTCGGCCGCGGCGCGCCCTGCGTTCTCCATCAGCACGAGGCCCGGTATGCCGTGCTTCTCTATCGACAGGGCGTCTATCTCCCTTACTATTTCGCGCGTCGCTATTTTCATGTGCGTCCATAAAAAATAACGTAAATCTGGGGGATTGTATAGGTGGGGGGAGCAGAGTGGGTAATCAACAGACAATGAATAGGCAAGCTTTCTATTTCTTCTTTTCCTTGATGAACACACGTAGTGTGTTTTATGGAAAGACAAGGAAGTACAGCGAAAGGCTATTTTTTTATCCTTCTCTTCCTCGATGAAAAGACACACGTAGCGCGTTTTATGAAAAGACAATGAAAAGTGAGAGGCTGTTTTTTTTATCCTTCTTTTCCTTGATGAAAAGAAGCAAAAATCATCCGACTACAGAATTGTGCTAAAAATCTCATGTACTCGCTAAATCTTCCAATTCAACCCCATACCGTGGAAGATTCTTAACGCTCGTACAATCGATTTTCTTTACGCAAATTCTGTAATGTCGGGAGAAAAGGAGAAAAGATTCTCGACGAATTGCAGTGGCTTCGCAAAGCCTCGCAATGACATGCGTGACGCTGGCAGGGCTGAGGAGCTTGGGTAGAATCGTAGAAACACGCTATGTGTGTGTCACTTCGCCATGCCGGCGTAGGCGACGGGCCTCGTGTCGCCGAACGTGTTTATGAGCGTATCCATGAATTCCTGCGTGTGCTCGTCGCAAAAATGATAGAGGAGGGAGTCCCTGCCGCCGCGGCTCGATACGCTTATCTGCTCGTAATGCCTGCTGCAGAGGTCCTTATGGCAGAGGGCGCACGTCTTTATCGTTACCCTCTCCCCCTCGCTCGCGCAGCGCTCGCCGTCGTCGTTTACGTGGTCGCACTGGAATATTTCAACCGTGATGGATTTGCTCGACATATCTAATCTCCTTTATGTAAATCCGTAGCCTGTAATTAAACCCGCCGCCCGCCCGTACCAGCAGCCCCCCCCACAGTGATTAAACTAAATCCTGCCCCCGATGTCAATACGGATGTATTACCCCCCCGCTCGCCGTCAGTGGCGCATCCGCGGCAGGGTGACGCCGTACCCCGTCTGGGGTATGGGCCTCGTATCGCCGTATTTACGGGCGAGGGTCTCCAGGAACTCGTCCGTATGGTTGGCGCAGAAATAGTACGTGAAATGGTCGCGCGTCCCCTGGAGCGTCACCGTTACGAGCTCGTAGTGCGTGATGCAGATGTCCATGCCGCACAGCCCGCACGTCTTTATCGAGTCCCTGCTCCCCTCTCTCTCGCACCTCTCCCCGTCCTCGTCCGTATGGTCGCATTGAAAAAGCTCTTTCTTTATAAGCTTAATAGACATCCCTCACCCCTTGCATATACAAGCAGATAACCATATTCCAACTATTAAAATAAATCGGGAGGGATAAGTCAATATGTTTTGTTGCGTGATGTGGGCCGGATTAATCCGCACAAGGAGCCCTCGCCCCTTTTTGTTGAATAATGCCAATGTATTCAGCCGGTAATTTGCCGAGATTGCCGGCTTCGCTTGAAATCCGCCGGCGGGTTATGTATAAATTCTATAATGATTACACCTCAGGAAAGCCTCTTCGGGGCCATCAAATATTTCCAGACCCGGTTCACGGGGCGTCCCAAGCTCGTTAACCTCGAAATCACGAAGCTCTGCAACGCAAAGTGCGATTTCTGCGACTACTGGCAGACGAGGCACGAGGAGCGCATATACGATTACCGCCCCGTCATAAAGCTCATTAACCCCCTCGTGGTCGTGATCACGGGCGGCGAGCCCATGCTTAGAAAGGACCTGCCGGATATAGTCAGACAGGTGAAGGAGTCGTCCTATTTCATATTCACGTCGATGGTCACGAAGGGAGACCTTCTCACGGTCGATAAGGCGAAGGAGCTATACGACGCCGGGATAAACCAGATAGCGATATCGCTCGACTTCCCGGGGAAGACGCACGACACGTACAGGGGCGTGCCCGGCCTCTGGGACCACCTCTCGGAGCTGCTTCCCGTTCTCGGAAAGAGGTTCCCAAAGGGGAAGGTGACGCTCAACACTATTATCATGGAAGACAACATCGACTCCATACCGGAGCTCGCGGCCAAGGCGAGGGAGTGGGGGATAGGCATCTCTTTCAGCTCGTACTCCGTCATGAAGACGAACAACGAGACCCATTTCGTGCATCCTAAAGAGCTCGAAAGGGTGAAGAACCTCGTCGCCGAGCTCATCAGGCTGAGGAAGACCTGGAAGGGGACGATATTATCGACCGAGTACTACCTGAAAGAGATTCCGAGGTATTTCGAGACGGGCGGGATACCGGGATGCACGGCGGGGATAAGCCACATACAGGTCACGCCGTCCGGGCATTTAAAACGGTGCTCCGAAATGCCGATTACCACTCACTACTCCGAATATTCCCCGAAGCTCTACGAAGAGACCAAGTGCACCGCGTGCTGGTACGCATGCCGCGGTGAGACCCAGACCCCGGCAAGCATCAGGCGCGCGCTCGAGTATATGGGCGTATGGGTTTGAGCGGCACGGGATAGGTTTCTTCCCTGCGAAAACCAAAAGCACTCACATCTGATCCTCAAAAATTAATAAGTCTCATCAAATGGTTACAGGATTGGGACAATGGGACAGACGGGCGGGGTATATACCGGGACGATGTGTCCCATTGTCCCATAGCTGCAACTACTGATAAGAAACTTGGGTAGAACAATAATATGTCATTTCGACCAGCGGGAGAAATCTGTCTTCTCTATGACATAGATAAACAATAGATTTCTCACATACGCTCGAAATGACAAAGATCTATATGTCCCCGTTCATAAATCTCCATTCTGGATTTTGACTCTCGATTAACCAGTTCTTTTTCTCCCTTCTCCATTTCTTGATTTCTTTCTCACGTCTAATTGCTTCCTCTATGTTTTCATAAATTTCGCAGTATACAAGATTGTAGCAGTGGTATTTTCCGGCGAAGCTGTTTTCGTCTATTCTGCTGTCTTTGTGTTCCTGAAGTCTTCTTGCCAGATCATTCGTGATGCCGACGTATAGAGTGGTTTTGTTAAAGTTGGTAGTAATATAGACGTAGTAGTTGTATTTAGGCATATAAGGGAGAATATATAACAAAATGACTTCATTTTTTACACCGGACTTACCACCATTGTCATTTCGACCAAAGGGAGAAATCTGTTATTTGTATTCGTTTGAAATAAAAAAGAGTAACAATAGATTTCTCGTATACACTCGAAATGACAAGGTAGAGGAGGATGTAGTTGACGAGCAATGTAGGATTTGCCGGATCCACTCATACCGTCATTCTCATGTTCATATCACTGAGATGATATTCTCGAATAACCCGTTATGGGACAATGGGACAGACGGGCGGGGTATATACCGGGACGATGTGCCCCATTGTCCCAAACCCTGTACTTCTTCCAATTTATCCCTTCACGCGCCAGATCGTGCCTTCGGACTTGTCTTCGAGGAGTATGCCCCTGGAGCTGAGCTCTTCCCTTATCTCGTCCGCTCGCTTCCAGTTCTTATCCGCCCTGGCGGAGTTCCTCTCCTTAATAAGCTCCTCGATCTCGCCTTCGGTGATGCCGGCCGATTTTTTCTGGAGCTTTATGCTTTGCAGGTATTCCGCGGGCTCGTATTCGAGTATCCCGAGGGCCTTCCCGAATAGGCCGATCTCTTTTAACGCCCCTTCGAGGGCAGGGGTCCAGCCCCTGGAGTCTATCGACCTGTTCACGGCGCGGGTGAGCTCGAAGAGGTTCCCTATGGCGTCGGCTGTGTTGAAGTCGTCGCACATGGTCTCGACCCATTTCCGGCCGAAGGAGGCCGCGGCGCCCGCGAGCTCCGTGTCGTCCTCGCTCCCGTTCTTTCCCTGGTCCTTCGCACGCTTGAGAGTGATGTAGAGCCTTTCGAGAGCGGCTTCGGACTCGCCCATGGTGATGTCCGAGAAGTCTGCCGGGTTTAAGTACTGGTGCGAGAGGAAAAATAGCCTTATCGCCTCCCTGTTCCACATCGTGACGGCGTCCCTGACGTTAAGTATGTTGCCTACGGATTTGGACATCTTCTCGCGGTTTATCTGGATGAGTCCGTTATGGACCCAGTACCGGGCGAACTCTTTTCCCGTGGCCGCTTCGGACTGGGCGATTTCGTTCTCGTGGTGGGGGAATATGAGGTCCTTCCCGCCCCCGTGTATGTCGAAGCTCGGCCCCAGGTACTTCATGCTCATGGTCGAGCACTCTATGTGCCATCCGGGGCGGCCATTGCCCCAGGGGCTTTCCCAGAAGGGCTCTCCCGGCTTCGCCCCTTTCCATAGAGCGAAGTCGAGCGGGTCTTCTTTTTTCTCGTTGATGTCTATCCTGGTCCCGGCGAGCATGTCGTCGGGGTCCCTTTTGGAGAGCTTGCCGTAGCCCTTGAACTTCTTTACGGCGAAGAACACGTCGTCGCCCGACTGATAGGCGTAGCCGTTTGAGATTATCCTTTCTATCAAGTCGATTATTTCCGGGACGTGCTCGGTGACCTTGGGCTCGACGGTGGGCCTCCTCACGCCTATGGATGCCATGTCGTTCCTGTATTCCTCGATGTATTTCTCCGAAATCTCGCTTGCGGGGATGCCCGTTTCGTTAGCCCTGTTTATTATCTTGTCGTCTATGTCGGTGAAGTTCCTGACGTACGTGACTTCAAAGCCCACGTGTGAGAGGAACCTCTCTATGACGTCGAAAGTGACGGCCGCCCTCGCGTGTCCCAGGTGGGCGGAGTCGTACACCGTCGGGCCGCAGACGTACATCTTTATCTTGTTTTTCTCGTGCGGGACGAGCTCTTCTTTTTTTTGCGTGAGCGTGTTGTAGAGGGTTACTTTCATTTCCATTATGTTTTGCCTTATATCCGGTTGGGCTATTTCTCTGTCATCGCGAGACCGTCTTATGGTCGTGGCGATCTCGCTTTATTCATGAGCTTGCTTCTCGCCGCTCGCAATGACAGTTTAGACAGATTAGATTCCCGATTAAATCGTTCGGGAATGACAGAATTATAACGTACCCCCTCACCCTAACCCTCTCCCACGCTGGGGAGAGGGAATTATTTTGGTCTAAGCATCATAGTTACGATCGAATATGAGTGCAGATTCTGCACCTCGGGAATGACAGATAAGAAATCGATTTATTCTCCTCCAATTTCAAATCAGGTCCTCCCCTCCGTCCACCTTGATCACGTTCCCCGTGAGCCAATGCGTGCCCACGCCGGAAAGCGCCACAATCGCCTGCGCAACGTCCGACGTGGTCGTGAGCCTGCCCGCGGGGTTAGCCGCGAGCGCGTGTTTAATTATCTCCTCGCTGCCCGGTATCTTGCTCAGGGCCGGGGTCTCGGTAACGCCGGCCTGAATCGCGTTCGCCGTTATCTTGTGTTTGGCGAGCTCGACGGACAATTGACGGATGTGGGACTCTAAAGCCGCTTTCGACGCCGACACGGGGCCGTACGTGGGCCATACCCTGTGGCTCCCGGCGCTCGTCATGGCGAATATCCTGCCTCCCTCGACCATCATCTTCCTGCTCACGACCTCCTGCGCCCAGTAAACGAGCGAGTGCGCCATGACGTCGAGTGTCATGTCCATGTTCTTGTTCGATACCCTGTCTTTTTCGTACGCCGCTATGTACGGCTTGAGCGTGCCGAAGGCGAGCGAGTGTATGAGAACCTTTATGCCCGAGGAGTTCCCGTGCTCGTCCAGAATCTGCTCGATCTCCCCGAGCGTCTCCGAGCGCTGCTCCGGGTCGGCCGCGTTTATGTTGAAGAAGGCCGTCTCTCTCCCCTTCTCCTTAATCCTCTCTTTTATCTCCTCGACCTTGGGCATGGTGGATTTCCTGTCGAGGTGGACGCCGAAGATGTTCATTCCGTGCGCCGCCAATTCCAGCGCCGCCGCCTCGCCGAACCCGCTCGATGCCCCGAGAATTAGTGCCCAGCTGTTCTCTAACCCGTATTCCATACCCGGTAAATCCCCCTTGTCGGTTATTTGATCCTTTAAATTTGCAGTAGAGATATTACGTACTTTAGGGGGAATTTCAAGGCGGCGGGGTGGCAGCGGACATACGGGAGTCTGACCCGTTCAATCCTTCGACAAGCTCAGGACGAACGGGATTGACTTCGGTAGTTGGCCGGGAGAAGAAATATGGAAGGAATCGTATGAACACGCGCGCGTGTGTCTTGACAACGCGGTGCGTGCGTGGAAACTGAATCGGGGGGGACAGGCATGAGTCAGATCAACTATTCATCAATAGTTACGCGCGTAGGACAGGTATTCGTGCTTTCGAGCGAGAGGGGCGTTACGAGAATAGTATTCGGCGAGAGGGAGTTCAGGAAATACCTGGAAGCGCGCGCGGGGGCGCCGGTTACGACAGGCGGGGCCGCGGCCGATATGGCCCGGGAGCTTGAGCTCTACTTCGACGGCGGGCTCTCCGAATTCAAGACCCCGATAGACCTGTCCGGAGGCACCCCGTTTCAGAAATCGGTCTGGAAAAAACTCCTCGATATTCCATACGGAGAGACGGCCACATACGGGGAGGTCGCGGAGGGCGTCGGCAGGCCCGGGGCGGCCAGGGCCGTCGGGAACGCGGTCGGGGCCAATCCGATACCGATAGTCATCCCCTGCCACAGGGTGCTCGCGTCAAACGGGCTCGGCGGATATTCATGCGGAATAGAGATTAAAAAGGACCTCCTCAGGGTGGAAGGGACGCTTTCTTAGGTGAAAGAGCGTATCGCCAGGCTCATAGCCACGTTTTTTTACGTCGGGTACTTCCCGTACGCGCCCGGAACGATGGGCACGCTCGCCGCGGTGCCTCTGTATTATATACTCTCCGGGCTGCCGTATTATTTCTATATCCCGTTTACGGCGCTGTTCATTATCCTGTCGGTGTGGGCGTCGGGGATAGCAGAGGGTATATTCGGGGAGAAGGACCCGGGGCTCATCGTGGCCGACGAGGTGTGCGGGTATCTGGTTACGATGGCGCTCGTACCCTTCACACTCACTAATCTGGTGATCGGGTTTTTCCTGTTCAGATTTTTCGACATAGTAAAGCCCCCGCCGTCGAGACAGTCGGAGCGTCTGAATGGCGGGCTCGGGGTCGTGATGGACGACGTGATTGCCGGGGTGTATGCGAACATCCTCCTTCAGATAATTGCGAGGGTGCTGTTGTAGTTGATTTTTTTTCCGGCAGTTGAATTCGATTTCGCCGCTGGTTTATTATCTAGGTGTCGTTGCCGCTGTTCCGATCAGAACATTCGGGAATAACATCCTTCGACAAGCTCAGCACGACGGGATTGTTTAAGCTGCCGGATTAAGTGACGGAGTTGGAAGGAATCGTAGGAACACACTATGTGTGTGAAAATAGAGATCATAACGACGGGCGATGAACTTATGAGCGGTCTCACTCAGGACAGCAATTTCTCCTGGTCGGGGGACGCTCTTACGTCGAGGGGGTTCTCGGTGGAATTCCATACCACCGTCGGGGACGACAGGGGCGATATCTCTACCGCCCTCGTCACTGCGTCGCAAAGGGCGGACGCCGTCATAGTGTCGGGCGGCCTCGGGCCCACTCCCGACGACCTCACCTCGGAAGTGGCCGCCGCCTTCCTGGGAGTGCCGCTCGAGCTCAACATGCGGGCGGTGAGGTCTATCGAAGAAACGTTGAGCAAGAGGGGCAGGGTGCTCACGGACATGAACAGGAAACAGGCTTTTTTACCGCGGGGATCGCGCGTGTTGATAAACAACTGGGGGACCGCGCCCGGCTTCAGCATCGAAAAAGGCGGGGCTGTATTTTATTTCCTCCCCGGAGTGCCGGGGGAGTTCCGCGCGCTTATGGACGAGTACGTGATCCCCGAGCTCGAAAGCCGGGACAAAGGCAGGAAGCCTTTTCGGGCGAAGCTCATAAAGACGTTCGGCCTTCCGGAATCCGAGGTCGCAATCAAATTACAAGGGGTTGAAAGGGACGGAATAAGGCTCGGGTACAGGGCCCATTTCCCCGAGGTGCACCTGCGCGTCACGGCATCCGGGGACTCGAACAGGGACGCGGAGGAGCTGATGGCGGTATTCGTCAGGGACGTTCAATCGAGATTGGGCGGCAGCGTATTCTCGACCGGAGGGGAGACCATGGAAGAGGCCGCGGGGAAACTCATGCGCGAGCACGACATGACGCTCGCTACTGCGGAGTCGTGCACGGGCGGGCTCATCGCCCACAGGATTACGAACGTGCCGGGAAGCTCCGATTACTTCCTCGAAGGGGTGGTCTCTTACAGTAACGAGGCGAAGGAGAACATACTCGGCGTGCCGCGTGAGCTGCTGGCCGCCCACGGCGCGGTGAGCGGGCCCGTGGTGGAGGCGATGGCGATGGGGGTGAGGAAGCTCGCGGGCTCGGATATTGGCCTAGCCGTATCCGGGATAGCGGGGCCGAGCGGAGGGACTCCCGACAAGCCGGTCGGCACGGTTTTTATAGGCATGGATTCGGATAAAGGGGGCGTGCGCTCGGAGAAATTCCTGTTTCACGGGTCGAGGGAGGAGATAAAGCTCGTCACGTCGTCCCGCGCGCTTTGGATGGTTATGCAAAATTTTTTAAATAACGTATAATGTGGAGCTATTATGGCAAAACAAACATTTTCACCCGATTCATCGGAAAAAGAAAAGACGATAGACCTCGCGATCTCTTCCATAGAGAAGCAGTTCGGCAAGGGGGCTATCATGAGGTTGGGCTCGGGGGCGCCGTTACCACAGCTGTCCGTAGTGTCCTCAGGCTCGCTCGGGCTCGACATAGCGCTCGGCGTGGGGGGATACCCGAGGGGCAGGATAATCGAGATATTCGGCCCCGAGTCCTCGGGCAAGACCACGCTCGCGCTCCACGTAATAGCGGAGGCCCACAAGAAGGGCGGTATAGCGGCGTTCGTCGACGCGGAGCACGCGCTCGACCCGAACTACGCCCAGAACCTGGGCGTTAAGATAGACGACCTCCTCATATCGCAGCCCGACTTCGGAGAGCAGGCGCTCGAGATAGTGGACACGCTCGTAAGGAGCGGCGCCTTGGACGTCATAGTGCTCGACTCGGTCGCGGCCCTCGTGCCGAGGGCCGAGATAGAGGGCGAGATGGGAGACGCGCACGTGGGGCTTCAGGCGAGGCTCATGTCCCAGGCGCTCAGGAAGATCACGGCCACCGTAGGCAGGTCGAACACGCTCGTGATATTCGTCAACCAGACGAGGATGAAGATAGGCACGCTCCCCTACATGAACCCCGAGACGACGAGCGGCGGAATGGCGCTCAGGTTCTATTCCTCCGTAAGGATAGACGTGAGGCGCATAGGCTCGGTCAAGGAAGGGGAAGAGGTGTCCGGGAACAGGGTCAGGGCCAAGGTCGTAAAAAACAAGGTATCCCCTCCCTTCAGGGACGCCGAGTTCGACATAATGTTCGGAAGCGGCATCTCCCAGACGGGGGAGCTCGTCGACATGGGCTCCAAGATGAACATAGTCGAGAAGAGCGGGACCTGGTTTTCGTACGGCGGGGAGAGGCTAGGGCAGGGGAGGGAGAACTCAAGGGCCTTTCTCAAGGACAATCCGGATATAGCCGAAAAAATAAAGAGCGATATACTTACCAAGACAGGGGTCATCAAGACGGAGAAGCCCCAGGAGAAGTAGATGGGCTCGGTAAATATAGACGATATCCTGCGCGCCGCAGTCAGGGTAGGGGCGTCCGACGTACACATCGGTACGGAGAGGCACCCTATACTGCGCGTCGAGGGTAAGCTCTCCCCGGTGAAGAACGCGCCCAAGCTCACGTCCGAGGACGTCCGCGACATGGCGCTTCAGATGATGAACCCCGCCCAGCAGGAGAGGTTCGAGTCTCTCTACGAGATGGACCTCGCCTACAGCATAAGCGGGCTTTCCCGGTTCAGGGTGAACGTGTTTCACCAGAGAGGCACCCTGTCCATAGCCATCAGGGCGATACCGTTTAACATACTGAGCTTCAGCTCGCTCAACCTCCCGCCCGTGATGGAGAAGATAGCGAGCGAGGAGAGGGGGCTCGTAATCGTCACCGGGACTACCGGAAGCGGCAAGTCCACGACGCTCGCCGCGATGGTCGATTACATAAACAGGAACAAGGCGCGCCACATAATCACGGTCGAAGACCCTCTCGAATATATGCACGAGGACCATACGAGCTATATAAACCAGAGGGAGATAAGCATAGACACGATGTCCTTCGCGAACGCCATGAGGGCAGCGCTCAGGGAAGACCCGGACGTGATACTCGTAGGAGAGATGAGGGACCTCGAAACGATGGAGATATGCCTTTCGGCGGCTGAGACGGGTCACCTCGTGCTCACCACGCTCCATACCCTCGACGCGCAGGAATCGATAAACCGCATGCTTACTATCTTTCCTCCCCACCAGCACAACCAGGTCAGGTATCAGCTCGCGCAGGTGCTGAAGGCGATAGTGTCGCAGAGACTCGTCCCGACGGCCGACGGCAAGGCCCGCGTGCCCGCGGCCGAGATACTTATCGCGACCGAAAGGGTGAAAGACCTGATCTCCGACCCGCAGAAGACCTGGGAGATAAGGCAGGCGATACACGAGGGGAGCATCCATTACGGGATGCAGACCTTCGACCAGTGCCTGTACACACTCTACAAGAGCAGCATGATTACGTACGACGAGGCAATGAGGCAGGCCACCAACAGTAACGACCTCGCCATGCGGATAGAGGGCATCACGTCGGGCTCGGGATCTCTCATAAGGGAAGAGACCTTCGGGCGCCAGACCTCGAAATAGTTCTCATCTTTCCGCTCCAACGTATGCGCGTATGTGCAGGCGCGAGAGCCCTCTCCTTTCCGTTCATCGGGCAATCCGTTATAATCTGATAGAGATTAATAATATCGACGATGAAAGTTCTGGCGATTGAAACATCCACGTATTCGGGCAGCATAGCTGTCTCTGAGGGCAGCCGTATACTCGGGGAATATTATCTGAATATGGGCCCTTCCCATTCGGAGAGGCTCATACCGGCGATAGAGCGCCTGCTCGGGGAGCTGGGCATAGACCGGAAAGCGCTCGGGGGAGCGGCCGTTTCGCTCGGGCCGGGGTCGTTTACCGCGCTCAGGGTGGGCATCTCGACGGCCAAGGGTCTGGCGTATTCGCTGGATATTCCGGTAATCGGGGCGTCTTCCCTGGAAGTCCTGGCCATGAACGCGCCTTTTTCGCCCTGGCAGGTGTGCGCGACGGCCGACGCGAGGAAGGGGGAGCTCTTCGCGGCCCTCTTCAGGACGGCCGGGGGAAGGGTCGCGAGGCTTGCCGAAGACGTGATAATTACGCCCCGGGGGCTTATGGAAATAATAAAGGAAAAAACTATATTTATAGGCGAAGGCGCTTTACTTTACAGGGATTTTCTGGAAGATAATGGGTTGGGGGGAGGAGACTATTTATTCAGCCCCCCCTATTTGAACTACCCGAGGGCATCATCCCTCGCAATTTACGGTTACGAGAGGATTGGGGAGGGGCGTGCGGACGAGGTCCTGGGACTCGCGCCGATGTATTTGAGAAAGCCGGACATATTTACGGAAACCGCACGCGGAATTAAAAGCAAAGGGGAGATACCATGACGGAATCGGACATAATCGAAAAGCTGCTCGAAGGGGACGAGGAATTCAAGCGCATCTACTTCGAGCACAGGGAGCTCGACGAAGTTGTGAGGAGCCTCGAGAGTAAGGGGACGCTTACCAGGGATGATGAAATAGAAGTAAGGAGACTGAAGAAGATAAAGCTTTCGTTAAAGGACAGGATGGAAGCGAAAATCGCCGAAACGAAGCATAAATAAAATAACTGCGGGGCGGTCCGTGACGTAATGCGCCGCGCGTAAAATACGGGGGTAATTGTAAAATGGTGAGAATGATCGGTGCCGATATGTTTTTCGAGACCCTGATACACGAGGGCATAGACGTGGTGTTCGGGCTTCCGGGGGGATACGTGCTCAAGGTGTATGACGTAATGCCCAAGTACTCGGACCGTATCAGGCACGTTCTCGCCAGGCACGAGCAGGCGGCGACGCACATGGCCGACGGTTACGCGCGGGCGTCGGGCAAGCCGGGTGTCGTGCTCTGCACGTCGGGCCCGGCCGCGACTAACACCGTTACCGGCATAGCCACGGCGCAGATGGATTCCTCCCCCGTAGTGGTGTTCACGGGACAGGTCCCGCTGCCGTATCTCGGCAGCGACGCCTTTCAGGAGGCGGACCATATCGGTATAACGCGCCCCTGCACGAAGCACAACTACCTGGTCAGAAAGACCAAAGACCTCCCGCTCGCCATAAAAGAGGCGTTCTACATCGCCGGGACTGGCAGGCCGGGCCCCGTGCTCGTAGACATGCCCAAGGACGTCCTGATCGGCGAGGACGAGTTCGTGATACCGGATGATATAAGCCTCAGGGGATACAAGCCCCCCAAGAAGGGGCATCCCGGACAGATAAAGCGCGCGGTCGATATGATACTCGCCGCGAAGAGACCGCTCATATTCGGAGGGGGAGGACTCCTGTGGTCGGGGGCTTCGGAGGAGCTTAAGGAGCTCGTCCACAGGCTCCAGATACCGGTTACCCTCACGCTCATGGGCTTGGGCGCTTTTCCGGCGGACGACCCGCTCTTCATCAGCATGCTCGGGATGCACGGCTCCTATGCCGCGAACATGGCGGTGCACGACTGCGACCTCGTTATATCCATAGGCGCGAGGTTCGACGACAGGGCCACGGGCGGTAATTTTGCGAAGTTCGCTCCGGACGCCAAGATAATTCACATAGACATAGACCCGTCCACGATAGACAAGAACATAGTGGTGCACTGCCCCATAGTCGGGGACGCGAAGGAAGTCTTAAAACAGATGCTCGAAATGATTCCGGCGAAGGTGAAAACGGACCGTAAGGAGTGGATGGGGCTGATTAGGTCATGGGAGAAGAAACACCCGCTCGCTTACAAGCAGGAAGGCGACAAGATACTGACGACGTACGTCATAGACACCCTCAGCAAGATTACGGACGGAGAGGCGATAGTCGTCTCCGACGTGGGACAGCACCAGATGTGGGTCGCCCAGTGGTATCGTTTCAAATATCCGAGGACATGGATCACCTCGGGCGGCCTGGGGACTATGGGTTTCGGGTTCCCGGCGGCCATGGGGGCGAAGTTCGCGCGGCCCGACAAGATGGTCGTAAGCGTCTGCGGCGACGGGAGCTTCCAGATGAACATGCAGGAACTCGCTACCGCCGTTGAGAACGACATGGATATAAAGATAATACTCCTCAATAACGGCCATCACGGCATGGTGAGGCAGTGGCAGACCATGTTCTATAACGGGAACTACTCCGCTTCCAAGTTCGGCGTTCTTCCCGACTTCGTGAAGCTGGCCGAGTCTTTCGGCGCAAAAGGGCTCAAGGCGAAGAGGCCTGAGGACCTGGAAGCCACTCTGAAAGAGGGGCTCTCCACCGAAGGCGTGGTGCTGATGGAGATATTCGTTGACGAAAACGAGCTCGTTTACCCGATGATCGCACCCGGAGGCGCGATGAACGAAATGATACTCGGACCCGGGGGCTCAATGAGCGATATGGTCGCGGAAGCGGCCGATATGGCTTAATGGGAAGGATAGGGTATAATGAGGGAGCTTTCTCGGTAACGTAGGGTTCTCGTTTGTCTTTTTCCCCTATCGAAAGTAAATTTTCAGTCGATTATAACCGGAGGTTTATTACCAGTGAGGCACACTATATCGCTTCTTGTCGATAACGAGTCAGGGGTTCTTTCGAGAATCGCCGGTCTGTTCAGCGCGAGGGGTTTCAACATCGAGAGCCTGAACGTGGGGGAGACGCTCGACCCGGATACTTCGCGTATCACCCTCGTCACGACCGGGGACGATTTCATAATCCAGCAGATAATCAAGAGATTCAACAACATGGTGAACGTTATAAAGGTGAGCGACCTTACGGACGAGGTGCGGGTGGAAAGGGAGATGGTGCTCGTGCGGATGGAGGCGAAGGAAGAGACCAGGGCGGAGATACTGAGGACGGCCGACATCTTCCGGGCGAAGGTGGTGGACGTCGGGCCCAAGTCCTACACGCTTGAGCTTACCGGCGACAAGGATAAAATAACCGCCTTTATCGAGCTCCTGCGGCCCATGGGAATAAAGGAGGTCGCAAGGACCGGGACAGTCGCCATGAAGCGCGAGTCCAAACTCACGAAGAATAAAGGAGAGGAGAAATGAAGGTTTACTACGACAGCGATATCAATCTGAAAAAACTGAAGAAGAGAAAGATTGCGATAGTAGGGTACGGCAGCCAGGGCCACGCGCACGCCCAGAACCTAAGAGACAGCGGCATGGAAGTGGCCGTGGGTCTCAGGGAAGGGAGCGGCAGCTGGGAAAAGGCCAAGGAAGCGGGATTCAAAGTGCTCTCTGTCGAGGATGCCGCGAAATGGGCGGACATCATAATGATACTGGCGCCCGATACGAGCCAGGCCGGCATATACAGCGAGGGCATAGCCCCGAGCTTGGAAGCCGGGAACGCAGTCGTTTTCAGCCACGGCTTTAATATACATTACGGACAGATAGTGCCCCCCCCCAATGTGGACGTGTTCATGGTGGCCCCGAAGGCTCCCGGGCATACGGTGAGGGGGCAGTTCGTCGAGGGCGCCGGGGTGCCGATGCTCGTGGCGATTCACCAGGACGCGACAGGGGAGGCCAAGGAGATAGCGCTCGCTTACGCGGGAGCGATAGGCGGGGGGCGCGCGGGCATAATAGAGACCACGTTCAAGGACGAGACCGAGACCGACCTCTTCGGGGAGCAGACCGTGCTCTGCGGAGGGCTCACGGCCCTTATAATGGCCGGGTTCGAAACCCTCGTCGAGGCCGGATACCCGCCCGAGATGGCGTACTTCGAGTGCTGCCACGAGGTCAAGCTGATAGTCGATCTCATTTACGAGGGCGGCATATCGAACATGCGCTATTCCATCAGCGACACGGCGAAGTACGGGGACATCACGAGGGGCCCAAGGGTCGTCAACGAGGAAACGAAGAAGGAGATGAAGAGGATCCTCACCTCCATACAGAACGGCGAGTTCGCGAGGGAATGGATACTCGAGAACAGGGCCGGACGCCCCGTCTATAACGCCCTGATGAAGAAAGGGGAGACACACCCGATAGAGGAAATCGGGGGGGAGCTACGCAAGATGATGAGCTCTCTCTTCAAGAAGAAGCTGGTCGACAAGACTAAGAACTGATGGAAAGAAAGCGGTCTCCCATAGCTACCGAGGGTTTTACGTACCTCGGCGTTCTCGCGATACTCGCCTGGGCGGCCGCCATATTCAATTTCACCGTAGTATCCATTATTTTCGCAATCCTCGCGGTAATCACGCTGTTTTTCTTCCGGGACCCCGAGAGGGAGGTCCCGGACGACCCCGATTCCATAGTTTCGCCCGCCGACGGGCGGGTAATAATGGTGGAGGATATCTACGAAAGGGACTTCCTGGGCGCCCCCACGACGAGGATAAGCATATCGCTCGCCCTCTACGACTGCCACATAAACAGGATGCCCGTCCGGGGCAAGGTGATAGGGACCAAGTATTCGCCCGGCAGCTTCAATATCGCGCACATGCCGGACTGGCTGTTCTCGGACGGAATGAAGCGGAAATCGGACGACAACGAGAGGCTTTCCACGCTCGTCGAGACTCAGGACGGGGAGAGGGTCGTGGTCTCCCAGATAGCGGGGTTCCTCGCCCGGAGGATCGTCTCTTACGCGGACGTGGACATGAAATTTCAAAAGGGCGAAAGATACGGTATGATCAAGTTCGGCTCCAGGGTGGACGTGTATCTGCCCGAGGGGTGTATAATAGAGGTAAGCGCGGGTAACACGGTAAGAGCCGGGGAGAGCATAATAGCGTGGCTAGACGGGAACAGGGCTTGAGAAGGAAGAAAACGAAGAGGCAGCAGGTGATGCCCGTTCTTCCCAATATATTCACGACGGGGAACCTGGCCTTCGGGCTCCTATCGATACTGACGTCGATAGAGATAGTATCGGTCATGGGGGCGGGTAACGTTTCCGACGCCTGGGCGTTCAGGAAATTCTGGTGGGCCGGGGCGTTCATAGTCATCTCGTTCTTCTTCGACACGCTCGACGGCAGGCTCGCCAGGTTCATTAAGCACGAGAGCAGTTTCGGCCTCTCGTACGATTCCATCTCGGACGTCGTATCGTTCGGCGTGGCCCCCGCCGTGCTGATATACGTGTGGACGCTCATGGACAAGGGCAAGCTCGGCCTCATGGCGGTCATCGTCTACGTGGTCTGCGCGGCCCTCAGGCTCGCCAGGTTCAACGTGCAGTCGGCTACGGTGGAGAGGTTCAATTTCACGGGGCTCCCGAGCCCCATGGCCGCGGGCCTCATGGTGTCCCCCCTGATGCTGCTCTCGTCCCTCAAGATGGATCCCGACGCCAGGGTGCTGTGGTTTTACCTCGTGGCCGTCCCGGTCATAGGGCTTCTCATGGTAAGCAACGTAAGGTACTCGAAGCAGCCCACGCTCAGACTGGGAGGTCCTTTCAACGCCCTCGTGGTAGCCGCGATCATTATCGCGGCTGTAATAACCAACCCCGAGATAATGTTTATCTTCCTCGTTTACCTCTACGCGGTGTCGGGGCTCGTGTTCCACGCGCTCGGCTACGTTATGGGCAAGCCCGCGGTTAAGGAAGAGCCTGCTCCGGGCAAGCCCGCCGATTAATAAAAGACGTAACCACCTGTAATCACACGACATAACATATTTCGAGTGTTTTCCGTCCTTGATAGGGGCACAATACCCGTTATCTTATTACGGTTACAAAATCCCATATTCCGGCATCCAAATACAAACGCAGAGCGGGGTCGCCAATGACATCAGGGTTTAAAAAGAGACTTGGATTTAGAGGAATTTACAGGTTTGAGGGAAGACGAGCGCGGTTTTCGGTCATATCCGTATTCCTTGCCGTCATTCTGGGTGTTATGGTAGTTTCTTGCCACAGAGAGGAGAACAAGATGGACAATGAAGGGCTGAAGCATAAAGAGACTTTGAACGGCATAACGCGATACGAGCTCGATAACGGCATGACCATTATTCTCGAAGAGAACCATTCGGCCCCGGTAGTCGCCGTGAACGTCTGGGTCAAGACCGGGAGCGCGTGCGAGCAGGAAGGGGAATACGGGCTCGCCCACGTACACGAGCACATGGTGTTCAAGGGTACCGAGAAGAGGGCTGTCGGGGAGATAGCCAGGGTGATAGAGGGGAGCGGCGGGGACATCAACGCGTTTACATCATACGACGAAACGGTCTACTACGTAGTAATAGCGAGCAGGTTCATGGATACGGCCCTCGACGTGCTGTCGGATACCATGGAGAACTCCACCTTCGACCCCGAAGAGCTCAAGAAGGAGCTCGAGGTCGTGGTCGAGGAGATAAGGCGGGGGGAGGACAACCCGGGCAGGAACCTGAGCGAGAAGCTCTTCTCGACTGCCTTTACGCAGCACCCGTACGGGAGGCCCATAATCGGGACCGAAGCGGGGGTAAAGGCCTTTGACAGAAAGAGGGTCACGGATTTTTATCATAAATGGTACGCGGCTAACAACATGACGCTCGTCGTCGTAGGGGATTTCGATACGGCGAAGATAGAGCCCAAAATAGAAGATACCTTCGGCAAGCTCCACAAGAGGGACCTCCCGGCGTGCAATATCCCGGCCGAGCCCGAGCAGAAGGGCATGAAGGCGTTCGTCATCGACAAGCCGCTTCAGGAAGGGTATTTCTCGCTCGCGTTTCATATTCCCAACGCCAGGGGTCAGGACACCCCGGTAATGGACGTGCTTTCGAACGTGCTGGGCGGAGGGGAGAGCTCGAGGCTCTACAGGAACATAAAAGAGGATAAGGGGCTCACGAGCAACGTGTACGCCTACGCCTACACACCGATGAGGGAGGGCCTCCTGGCGGTAGGCGGCAGTCTCAGCCCGTCTGAATCGAAGGAAGCGCTCAAGGAAATAATGAAAGAAGTGATGAGGCTCAAATACGAGCCCGTCGGCGACGTCGAGCTCTCGAAGGTGAAGCTCAACATAGAGAGCGACGCGATATACACGAAGGAAACGATGCAGGGGCAGGCGCAGAAACTGGGCTTCTACGAGATAGAGACGGGCGATTTCAGGTACGAGGACGAGTACCTCGCGAAGGTGAGCGCCGTTACGCCCGAGGACATAATGCGGGCGGCTAACAAGTACCTCACGGTGGATAACCTCACCGCCGGATTCCTGCTCCCGTCGGGGCAGATCACGCTGACGGAGAAGGAGGTCAGGGAAATCGCGAAGGAGGCGTCCGATGAGGCGGCCAGGGACTGGGCCCGGAATAAGGGCAACGGCTCGGGCGCCGCGGTTACCGGCGAAGAGCTCACGGAGGAGATAATCGCACCCTCTGACGGCGTGAAACCCGGCGGCGGGACCGGCAATCAGCCGGGCACCGAGCCCGAGAAGACGTCGTCGGGCGAGGTGAAGAAATTCGTCCTCGATAACGGCATCAACGTGCTGATCAAGGTGAACAAGGGCATACCGCTATTCTCGGCGAGGGCGGCTTTTCTCGGCGGGGTGAGATACGAGGACGACAAGACGCAGGGGATGTCCGATTTCGTCTCGCGCATGCTCACCAGGGGCACGGAGACGAGGAGCGCGGCGCAGATAGCCGAGGAGATCGAATCCATAGCCGGGGAGGTTCAGGGGTTCTCGGGCAGGAACAGCTTCGGCGTCACGGTCGAGGCGCTAAGCCAGAATTTCGGCGAGGCTATCGACATCTTCGCGGACGTGATACTCCACCCGTCGTTCGATTCGCAGGAGATAGAGCGCGCGAGGCGCGAGATACTGTCCGATATAAACAGGGAAGGCGACAACCTCCTGAAGACCACCGTCAACCTGTTCCTGGCCACGCTCTACGCCGAGCACCCTTACAAATATAACCCGCTCGGCACGGTCGAAACCGTGACCGCGTTTGACGGCACGGACCTGAGGGCTTTCTACGGGAAATACGTCAGGCCCGAGAACATGGTCATCACCATTGTGGGCGACGTGGACGAAAAAGAGGCCCTGAATGCGATTAAGGAAAAATTCGGAAGCATGAAGAAGGGCGGCTCTCCGCTGCCCGCCGTAAAGGCGGTAACGCCGCCCGCGGCCGTAACCGAGAAGACTGAGACCAAGCCCGACAAGGCCCAGACGCATATAATCATGGGTTTCCTCGCCCCTCCGTTAAACTCGGAGGACGAGTACGCGTTCGAGGTGCTGAACACGATCCTCTCGGGGCAGGGCGGGAGGCTCTTCATAGAGCTCAGGGACAAGAAGAGTCTCGCCTACACGGTGACATCGTTCTATACGCCGGGGCTCGAGCCCGGTTACTTCGGCGTGTACATAGGCACCGCTCCGCAGAAGGAGAAAGAGGCCGTGGACGCGATCAAGGAGCAGCTCGAGCTCGTGCTGAAAGACGGCGTGACCGAAGACGAGATAAAGCGCGCCCAGAATTACCTGGTCGGGAGCTTCGAGATAGGTCTCCAGCAGAACTCCTCACAGGCGGCGAAGATAACGTTCGACGAGCTCTACGGGATAGGCTGGGACGAGTACAAGAGGTATCCCGAAGAGATTTACGCGGTGACGAAAGAGGACGTGCAGAACGCGGCCAGGAAATACATCGACCTTAACAAGTACACGCTCATAATCGTAAAGCCCGATAGCGGGGCGACGCAGGGCTGAGCGCGAGCGCCTGATTGCGGGCCCTGAAATACCGCCGTATGCGGCTCGGGCCCCGGGATACAATACCGCTACCGCCGGAGGGGATCCCTCTCCGGTCACTTTCCGCAGTGAGAATTCCGAACCCGCTCCGGGATCGGTTTCCTTGATATTTTAATCAGGACTAGTGTATAATGGGGACTTAAAGAGCCCGGGGGGACAAATCCAGAATCCTGATGTCTCGTTAAAGGAGGATTTGATGATAGAGGTATGGAGAATAACTCCCCCCCCGGACCCAAACTCGACTATTTCACTTATAGTATAGCAGACTTTTTTCGGCTGTAATCATTTTTCATCCTCATCAGCAGATTTTCTTATAGAAGTTTTCACGAAGCATGCTTGCACATACGGCTTTGGGCCGCGCTCCGGTTCTCCATCCCCGCTCTGTCCTTTCGTGCATATTGTAATGTTATCGGACAGGGCCCGGAAGTATTTCACACATCCTTAATAAAAAGTATCTAATATATATAGAGTGGAAAGGGGCATCTCTCGCGATGGCACGGGACTTGCCCGCTATAATATTAAATACAGAAGCAGGAGGCTAAGATTATGAGAGCGAACGTATTTAAGGACGTAAACAAAGTAGGTCTCGAGGAAAAGGCCGTACCCAAGGCGGGGCCGGGCGAGGCGGTGGTAAGGGTAACGCTTACGACGATATGCGGGACCGACGTGCATATCATGAGGGGCGAGTACCCCGTCAGGGTCGGGCAGACCATAGGGCACGAGCCCGTGGGCGTTATTCACGAGCTCGGGGACGGGGTGACGGACTACAAGCTCGGCGAGAGGGTCGCTATAAACGCTATAACCCCGTGCGGGATGTGCGAATACTGCCTCTCCGCGAACTGGGCGCAGTGCGGCGGGTTCCTGGGCGGCTGGAAAATGGGGAACACCATAGACGGCTGCCAGGCGGATTACGTGAAGGTTCCGAGCGCGATGGCCAACCTCGCGAGGATACCGGAGGAGCTTTCGGACGAGGACGTGCTCCTGACGACGGATATATTCTCGACCGGCCTCTCGGGGGCCGAGAGCGCCGACATTCAGGTGGGGGACATGGTCGCTATATTCGGGCAGGGTCCTATAGGCCTGGGCGCGACGGCGGGCGCGAAGCTGAAGGGGGCCTCCTTGATCATTGGCGTCGATACCATCCCTTCGCGTATGAAAATGGCTAAGAAAATGGGGGCCGACGTCGTAATCGACTTCAAGAAAAAAGACCCGGTGAAAGAGATACTCGACATGACGAAGGGGAGGGGGGTGGACGTCGCGATTGAGGCGCTCGGCACCCAGGCGACTCTCGAGAACTGCGTCAAGGCCACTCGCGTAGGCGGGACCATATCTAGCCTCGGTGTTTACCCGGCGGACATGCCGAATATCGGCGTCCCGAATCAGGCGTTCGGGTTCGGTATCGCGGACAAGAACATCGTGTCCACACTCTGCCCGGGCGGCAAGGAGAGGATGAGGCGGCTCATGGACCTCGTCAAGAACGAGCGCGTTAACCTACGCCAGCTCATCACGCACAGGTTCTCGCTCGACGATATAGAGGAGGCGTACAAGCTCTTCTCGTCCCAGGGCGACGGCGTTATAAAGGTCGCGATCCAGCCGTAGGGGATGGGTGGCCAATAATCCATTCACCTACACCGGGCGGGAGTATGATGCGGAGAGCGGGCTGTATTATTACCGGGCGAGGTATTACGACCCGACGATTGGGAGGTTTTTGAGTGAGGACCCGATCGGGTTTGATGGCGGAGATTTGAATCTTTATGCTTATGTAAAAAATAATCCCATTAATTTTACCGACCCTTTCGGATTACAACTGGAACCAAGCCCGGAAAGAGACGCGTTGCATTGTGTGTTGCCCATTTTCGCATTTGAGTTTTTTAAACTGGTTACTGGAAATGTTCAAAATACAGACAAATGGTATCATTGCATGGCAAACTGTAAATCTGTAAAACGCTGCGGCAGCCTTGGTATGGGTGCGGCGGCTGGCGTTAGTGATTTCAAAGAAGATTTTGATTGCCATTATAATAAAGATAGTTGTGATTCGTTGGGTTCGGATGATCAGGCTAATAGACAAGGAAGAACGAATAAAGGAGAGTGTTGTGAAAAGACTTGTGAGAGATACAATTTACAATGATTTTAATCAGTACTTTGTGAGATCGCGATTCTAGAGTCGGAATAATGAAGATAGGTTTCGCGGTAGTTTTATTAATTGTATTGACTTTATTTGCTATAGGAATGGTGGAGCGGCAGCGCGTTGATCCTATCGAAAAAGCGGTTGGGGAAGCTCTAGGTAACAGAAATCTTAAAATAAGTACTCCACTGGGGCTATGGATAGATGCACTTGGTGAGCCTAATATCGACTTTTCATATGAATGTCCGTGCGGAAAAGGTTTGTATTTTGGCTGGTCAGACTATGGCATAGCCGTGACGAATTTTTCGTGCGATGAAGGTGAGGTGGGGAAATCTTCGCGAAATGAAATCCTAGTAGATTCAATAATTGTTCCGCTAAAGAAAATAGTTTACAACAGGTATCCGGGAAGCGAGGAAAATAAGAGGATTGAATTTGAGAAGACCCTAGACGTAAAGATAAATGGTCAAAGTCTTTCTGAGATGACATTCGAGCAGATAGATTCTTTATATCACTTTCATTACGATACAGGTAAATACAGCATTTACTTGCATAAGTTGCCGGAATTTATAGCGAAGAGAAAAGCCGGAATACAATACAGTTTGCCATTGGATGAAAAACAAAGTAGTGGTAATCCCGATTGGAGTAAAGATATTGAGCAAATCACAATATCGGAGTCGGGCGTTTTTTGATTTTTGGATAGGCACGCCGGTTCGGGTTTTAATTCGCTTCTTCTGTTGTCATCCCCTCAGGATTTGTTAATATATACCTCCGGTTAATAAGCCTATATACTTACAAGCCTTAAGTTTCCCTTGAAATTAAAGCAGTATTGTGAAGAATATATTGAACTCCTCAAGCTATGTTTGAAATAATAGTAGTCATAATCGGGCTAAGCCTGTTCGAGATAATATCGAGCATAGACAACGCCGTCGTGAACGCGCACGTGCTGAGCACGCTGCCCGAGCGTTTCAGGAAGTTCTTTCTCCTCTGGGGGATGCTGATCGCGGTCTTCGTGCTCAGGGGAATCCTGCCGTTTCTCATCATATGGATAGCGAACCCGGGCCTTTCGTTCACCGACATGTTCACTCTCGTTTTTTCCGGGAACAGCAAGGAGATCGAGAGCTCCTTTCATCACTCGAAGGCATATCTGCTCCTGGGCGGCGGGATGTATCTCTTTTTAGTGTTTCTCTCGTGGCTCTTTCTCGAGGAGAAGAAGTACACATTCCTCGTCGAGTACTTTATTCACAGGCACTCGGTCTGGTTCTACGCCATCACTTCCGTATTCTTCACGGTCATAGTGTATATATCGCTCAGGTTCGACCCGTTCTTTGGCGTTCGCCGCGTCTATAGGGACTACGGCGTTTTTCATCACGGACGGGTTCAAGAAGAACGCCGAGGAGAAGGAAAAGGATCTGCTCAACCCCGCGATGAGCGCGTGGAGCAAGATACTGTATCTGGAAGTGCTCGACGCCTCTTTCTCGATAGACGGCGTCATAGGAGCGTTCGCGTTCACCATGTCCGTGCCCCTGATCCTGATCGGAAACGGCATAGGCGCGTTCGTCGTGAGGGAAGTGACTGTGCGCGGCATAAACTGGATATCGAGGTACGCGTACCTAAAGAACGGGGCGATGTATTCGATAGGCATGCTGGGCACTATCATGATTTTGGAGAGCTTCGGCGAGGAGTTCCCCTTCTGGCTCGTGCCTCTGAACACGATAATACTGCTCGCGATATTCCTCTTCCTCTCGTGGAGGGAGATAAAGCTCGCCGAGAAGCTCGAGGCGGAGGGGAAGGGATAGGCGCAAGCCGCCCGGACAGTTTATGTCACTGCATGAAAAGTCGTCCGTAAACACGAGCGGCCTATAACTCGCCCCGAATAATTCCCGATACGCTGCCCTGCGTCATCAAGTATGCGGAGTGAATTGAGAAAGGCTGTAGATTCCGAGAGTCTTCTCGATTGCGGCCACGCGGTCGACCATTACCTCGAAACCGCCTTCGCCTAATAGCTCTTGCTCCCTTCTCTCGAAATCCTCTCCGAGGGCGTCGTATTCATCGGGTGATACGATTGTCCGAAAAGCCGGGTAGAGGACCGTGTCCTCGCGCGCCTGGTGAGGGCCGTGCATGCTGATGAACAGGCCCAGCGTTTCGGCCAGCTTTTGCCTGTCCTGCGCGTCATTAAGGCGCCCGGCCTGAGCAAGCAGTAATGTGGCGTCGGTCAGCCTGCGCCCCGCCTTGTGCTGATCGCTGAGCACGTCGACCAGCTCCACCAGCTTATCGGCTTTACGGAACCTGGGGAAGAGGAAATCTTCCTCGAGCCTCTCGTGATGGTCCTCGATGAATGACCTGATTATAGTAGCCGCGTCGGTCAGCGCTCCGCGGGGCAGGTCCGCGCCGGCGTCGAGCCTCCGGATGTACTCTCCGTAAATCAGAAGCACTCGCTCGAGCACGCCATGCTCGCGCATGAGGACTTCGCCCGGGGAAATGAATAACCTCTGACTATCCGGCTCCGTCGCGGGGACTATCGCCTCAGCCGTTTTGTCGGGCAGTCCGCACGCGGCTATGACAGCAGCTCCGGATGTGAGAATTTGTAAAAACCGGCGGCGATCGCCGGGGTTATCTCTCTTCATATCTCTAAGACTCATGACGACCTCCTTTGTATGTCATATTTAGTTGCAAGGGGCGTGCCTGATATGCTTCAATATATAATATAAGCATGTCGGATAATTAGATTCGCGCGGTCTTGTAAATTACAATACATGCGCCGAAGAGCCGTTGCGGATTGCAAATGTAAACGAGACCGGGCCCCGGGGGGGGATCGGCTGCGGAGGGGTTCCCTTCCGCACGGGGGACAGTATATTATTTTCGGTGGCGGGAGATACTATGAAGGAAGACAGAGGCGGAGCGCCTCGGCTTAACGTTCTTGTCGTTGACGACGAGGCGAATATAAGAAAGACACTCACAGTGTGTCTCGAATCGCGGGGCCATACGGTCACGGCCGTCAGCAACGCCGGGGACGCAGTATCCGAGGCCGGCAGGCGCGTGTTCGACCTCGCGTTCGTCGATCTCAGGCTCGGAACGGAGGACGGCCTCGACCTCATCCCCGTGCTCCTTGCGGCATGCCCCTGGATCAAAATTGTGGTTGTTACGGCTTACGCATCTATAGAGACCGCGGTGGAGGCGATGAAGAGAGGGGCCGCCGATTACATACCCAAACCGTTTACCCCGGAGCAGGTCGATATTGTGACCGAACGCACGGCTTCAGTGAGGAGCATGGAGCGGCGGATAAAAGCGCTCGAGGAGGATATCAATAAGCTCAGCCCCGGTATCTCTTTCGAGTCCGGACATCCCGGTATGCAGCGCGCGCTTGAGCTCGCCCGCATGGCCGCGCCGAGCGAAGCAGCCGTAATGATTAAAGGACCGAGCGGGACGGGAAAAACCGTCCTTGCGCGAGCCATTCACGGCTGGAGCAAGAGGGCGGACAAGCCGTTCGGCGTAATTTCATGTCCTATGCTCGGCCCCGAGCTCCTCGAAAGCGAGCTCTTCGGACATGCGAGAGGGGCGTTCACGGGGGCCGTATCCTATAACCCCGGAAGGATAGCTGCGTGTGAAGGGGGTACTCTGTTTCTGGACGAGATAGGGGACCTGCCCCTAAACCTCCAGCCGAAGCTGCTCCGTTTTCTGAACGACAGGGAATACGAGAGCGTCGGCGACCAGAAGACGAGAAAAGCCGACGTGCGGATAATATCCGCGACGAATACCGACCTGGAAGAAGCGGTGAGAGAGGGAAGGTTCCGGGAAGACCTCTACTACAGGCTGAACGTTATAGAAATCACCCTGCCCCGGCTATCAGAGCGTCCCGACGACGTGGAGAAGCTTGCGTTGGGCATGCTTTCTTTTTTCGGCGCGCAGAACCACAAGCTCCTGATGGGGTTTACTCCGGAGGCGATGCAGGCCCTCAGGAATTATTCCTGGCCTGGCAACATCAGAGAGCTCCGGAACGTAATCGAGCGGGCCGCTATAATCTGCCAGGGCGATATGGTAAGCATGGCGCATCTGCCGGCTTCCATCTCTCCGCGCGAGACCGCGCCCGGACTCGGAGACCTCCTGCCGTTAAGCGTGATTGAGGAAAACCATATAAGGCGCGTCATCGCCGGTACGAAGACACTGCAGGAGGCTTCTGAAATTCTCGGAATCGACCAGGCGACTCTATGGCGGAAGCGCAAGCAGTACGGCGTATGACCGGGCCCGATTTTCGCCCATCTGCCTTGCATAATGCAATTATTAATCGCCCTCCGTGTTGGGTATTGCAAGGCTGGCCGAATATAACTACCTTATATAATTGTAGAATTTGATCACAAAGACCGGGTACGACTCTTGCAATATGATCTCAATTAAATCTATGATAGGCATACGCCAGAAACTCGCCCTCGGGTTCGGGGGACTGCTAGCTATAGTCGTGGTGATCGGGCTGCTCACAATGTCGCGCATAAAGGAACTCGGTTATGCGGTGGACGTAATACTCAAGGAGAACTATCTGAGCGTTGTCGCCTGTCAGGACATGAAAGAGACGCTCGAGCGGATCGACAGCGGCGTCCTGTTCACTCTTGCGGGGAACAATAAAGAGGGGATTACCCTGATAAACGATAACAAGATAAAATTCAGGGCCGCTCTCAAGGCCGAGTTCGGAAATATTACGCTTCCCGGAGAGGGGGAAAAGACCCGCGAGATTGAAAAGCTTTTCGGGGAATATACAAATAGCATTCAGCTAGTCACGGATGCCTCCCGGCCTTTTCAGTCGCGGAACGAGGCTTACTTTTCGAAACTCCTGCCTCTCTTCCAGAAGATTAAAACACTCGCGCACGAAATTCTATTAATGAATCAGAAGAGCATGAGCGACGCGAACGACGAAGCGAGGGCGCTCGCCTCCTCCACATACAGACAGATGCTTTCGGCAATCATAGCATCCGCCGTTATTGCCGTCCTCTTCAGCTACCTGACTCACGCTTGGATATTGAGGCCGATAAACAGGCTCATCGAATCGACCGATGAAATACGCCGCGGCAACCTCGACCTGGTCATAGAGTCGAGCTCCCGCGACGAGATAGGAAAGCTCTCGCAGTCGTTCAACGAAATGACTTCGGCACTCAGGCAGGTGAGGAAGAGCGACAGGCTCAACCTCATACGGATGCGGAGGGCCATGGAAGAGGTCGTGAAGGCCCTGCCTGACGCGATCGCCGTTCTCGATGCGGAAGGGCGGGTGGAGGTGTCGACGGACACCGCTCAGCGTATGTTCGGGCTGATGCCGGGTGTTATTGTTAAAGACATCGGATACGAATGGATGACCGGTCTGATAGGCAGAGCGCTCGCTGAGGACAGGGTTGTGAAGATGGAATCCGGAAACGGTGATGTACAGCGTTTCGCCGATGGCCGCGAGTATTTCTTCAGGCCCATTGCGGTGCCTATCCCGATCAAGCCCAAGTCGGGCGAACATACGGGGTCCGCGATAATCCTGAGTGATGTTACTCAGGTGCATGAGCAGGAGGAGCTCAAGAGGGGTGTCGTCTCAACCGTGTCCCATCAGCTGAAAACCCCGCTGACGTCGCTCCGCATGTCCGTTTACCTGCTGCTCGAAGAGAAAGTGGGTTCACTCAACAAGGAACAGACGGACCTCTTGATCGCGGCGAGGGAGGACAGCGAGAGACTCGTGAACATACTCAGCGACCTGCTCGATTTAAACAGAATGGAGTCGGGAAAGACGAACCTCGATGTCGGGAATTATTCGCCGCATACGCTCGCGAGGGAGGGCATAGAGCCGTTCCTCACGGAGGCGAAAGATAAAGGTGTGACAATCATAAACGGAGTCCCGGAGGACTTTCCTGAGATTCCGGCTGATCTTTTCAGAATACGCCACGTGTTCGCCAATCTTATTTCCAACTCGCTGAGGTTCACCAAGCCCGGCGGTGTAGTGATAGTGCGGGCGGAGCACGAAGACGACTTTATACGCTTCTCGGTTGAAGATACCGGGGAAGGTATTCCGCCCGAACACATCACGAGACTGTTCGAGCAGTTCTACCGTGTTCCCGGGCAGGACGAGAAGTCGGGAGTGGGCCTCGGTCTGGCGATAGTGAAGGAGATAGTAGAGGCGCACGGGGGGGTCGTCGGCGTGAAAAGTGAACGGGGGAAAGGTTCCTCGTTCGAGTTCACGCTGCCGATGGAACGGCATTTAACTGAATTACGAATTCACCACGCTTGAGGAGGCATAAGAAAATGCTGATGTTTATAATGCTGGCTCTTGGCTTGATAGTTTTTATCCTGCTGGGAATAATGACGGTCTTTTTGGAAAAAATATAGGAGGCTCAAATGCTGTGGATAGCGTCGATTGTTCTGATTTTCTGTTTTTTTTACCTGGTTTACGCGATTATTGATCCTGAGCGCTTTTAGAGGAGATACGATATGTCACTGCTGTTTATAATTATTGTTCTGGCGATTCCCGCCCTTCTTTCATGGCCTTTGGGAAAGGCCATGACGTGGTCTATGGACCCGCGCGACCCTGAAAAAGGGTGGAGGGGGCGCTTCACAAAGCTATTCCGGAATGTCTGCGGGGGCTTTATCGATAAGGAGCAGGACTGGAAGCGGTACTCGCTTTCTTTGTTGCTGTTCAATGCTGTGATGTTCGTGGTCGTATTTGCGATCATGGCGGCTCAGCAGTACCTGCCCTTAAACCCGGACGCAAAGGGAGCGCTCGAGCCTAGCACCATATTCAATACCGCGGCTTCTTTCACGACGAACACGAACCTCCAGCATTATTCGGGCGAGGTCTCGATGAGCTATCTCTCGCAGCTCTTCGCACTCATGTGGCTCCAGTTCGTCTCCGCCGCGACAGGCATCGCGGCGCTCGCGGCGCTTTCGAGGGGGCTTTCGGGAAAACCGAAGCTCGGGAACTTCTACAAAGACTTACTTAACGCCACGTTGCTCGTTCTTCTGCCGATTGCGGTAGTCGTAGCGGCGCTCCTGGTATTGGGCGGCACACCGATGACCTTCCACGGCGCTGCGGCTGCGGAAACGCTCGAAGGCGTTGCGCAGACGATCGCTCGGGGCCCGGTGGCGGCGTTCGCCGCCATCAAGCAGATTGGGACGAACGGCGGAGGCTGGTTCGGTCCGAACTCGGCTCATCCTTTCGAGAACCCGACATTTTTCACCAACATAGTCGAATGCGTCAGCATAGTGCTTATAGCGATGTCCTCTGTCTGGATGTTCGGCAGGATAACCAGGAGGATCCGTCACGCGGCCGTGATTTTTGCGGCAATGGCGGCGATCCTCATCGGCACCGTCAGTCTGGCTGTCTATTTCGAGAGCGCCCCGACTGCGGCCTTTACGGGACTCCCGGTCGAGCATTCGATGAACCTCGAGGGTAAGGAGCTCCGTTTCGGCACCACTGCGGGGCCCCTCTGGGCTACGATGACGACGGCTACGAGCAACGGCTCCGTCGACGCGATGCACGACAGCCTTAACCCCCTCACCGGGCTTGTCCCGCTCACGGGCATGTGGCTGAACGTGACCTTCGGAGGCGTAGGCGTCGGGTTCATCAACATGTTCATCTATATCATTGTAGGCGTATTCATATGCGGTATGATGGTGGGGAGGACGCCCGAATACCTCACGAAGAAGGTGGAGACGAGGGAGATGAAGCTCGCGCTTCTCGCTCTGCTCGCACATCCTTTCTTTATCCTCCTCGGCGCGGCTCTTTTCTCCGCGACCGCGTGGGGTGCTGCGACGGTTCTCAATCCCGGCGCTCACGGCTTCTCGGAGATTTTGTATGAGTTCAGCTCTGCCGCCGCGAACAACGGCTCCGGGTTCGAGGGACTGGGAGACGGTACTATACCCTGGAACGTCGCGACGGGCCTCGTCATGCTCTTCGCGCGGTTCATACCGATAGTACTGCCGCTCGCTATAGCGGGGTCTCTTGCCGTGAAGAAACCGTCACCCGAGACTACGGGTACGCTGCGAACTGATACTCTTTTATTCGGATTCGTGATCCTCGGGACCGTTATCCTGATCGGGGCGCTTTTGTTCATGCCGGTCGCGGTGCTCGGGCCTATTAACGAGCAAGTCACGTCGGCGGCTATGTATAAGTAAATCGTGAGACACCTTACAGTAATAAGAGAGGAACTGAAACTATGACTGATACACAACACGTAAATGAACTAGCAAAGCTCGAGAGAAGGAAGGTCCGCAAGGCCTCCCTATTCGAAAGTGAGCTTGTGGCGGCTGCGGTGAAAAAGTCCTTTTTAATGCTGAATCCCGTCACGATGGCTCGTAACCCTGTAATGTTCGTGACCGAGATAGGGGCGGCTGTGACCACTCTCGTGCTGGTTATGAATATCTCCAGCGGCAGCAAAGCCGTTTTCTACACCCTATGGGTGACATTGATACTCTGGCTGACCGTTCTCTTCGCGAACTTCGCAGAGGCTCTCGCAGAGGCGAGGGGGAAGGCGCAGGCTGATACGCTGAAGAAGACGAGGCGGAAGACGCTTGCGCGGAGGATCGTGAACGGGCGTACGGAAGAGGTGAGCTCGGATGAGCTCAGGCAAGGGGACATCGTGTACGTGTCGGTCGGGGAAGTCATACCGAACGACGGCGAGGTGATAGAGGGCGTCGCCAGCGTGGACGAATCCGCCATCACGGGAGAATCCGCTCCCGTAGTGAGGGAAGCCGGCGGCGACCGCTCGGGAGTTACAGGCGGCACTCGCGTCCTGTCGGACTTCATAAAGGTGCGCATCACCGCGGGCGCTGGCGAATCGTTCCTCGACCGCATGATAGCGCTCGTGGAGGGCGCTGTGCGCCAGAAGACTCCGAACGAGCTTGCGCTTACGGTGACTCTTGCCGGGCTGACTCTTGCCTTCCTTATGGTGACGGGAGCGCTCTATCCGATTGGTAAATATTTCGGCGTCGTGATTCCGATCCCCACTCTCGTCGCGCTGCTCGTATGCCTGATACCGACGACGATCGGCGCTCTGTTGGCCGCGATCGGGCTTGCGGGAATGGACAGGGCGCTCTCGGCCAACGTGCTGGCCAAGAGCGGAAAGGCGGTAGAGCTCGCGGGGGACATCGACACGCTTCTTCTCGACAAGACGGGCACGATAACTATCGGCGACCGCCAGGCGACCGAGTATTTCCCCATCCCGAACGTTACGCGCGAGAGCATTGCCGCAGCCGCGATGTACGCGTCCTTCGGTGACCTCACTCCCGAAGGAAAGTCTATAGTGAGACTCGGCGCGGAAACGCTGGGGAGCATGGCTCCCGGAGAGACTTTGGGCGAGATCATCCCCTTCACCGCGCAGACCCGTCTCAGCGGGCTCGATGCCGGGGACGGGCGGCGTTTCAGGAAGGGGGCCCCCGACGCCATCAGGACTTTTGTGATAGATGCCGGGGGCTCGGTCCCCGAATCCTATCAGGGTATAGTGGACGGGGTAGCGAAGGGGGGGAGCACGCCGATAGCTGTCGCCGAGGGGAAGGAAATTCTCGGGGTCATATCGCTTTCCGACGTGCTCAAGCCGGGTATAAGGGACCGTATCTTCAGGCTCTGTGCAATGGGGCTTCGGGTCGTCATGGTGACGGGCGATAACCCGCTTACGGCAGCGGCGATTGCGCATGAGGCGGGGGTATCTGATTTCATCGCCGAAGCCAAGCCCGAGGATAAGCTCGAATACATACGCCGGGAGCAGCGTTCCGGGAGGCTCGTCGCCATGATGGGGGACGGGACGAACGACGCGCCCGCGCTGGCACAGGCGGACATAGGCGTCGCCATGAACTCCGGCACCCAGGCCGCGAAGGAAGCGGGCAACATGGTCGACCTCGACAGCGACCCAACGAAGCTCATCGAGGTGATAGAGATCGGAAAGCAGCTACTGATAACGAGGGGGGCGATAACGACCTTCTCCATCGCCAACGACGTGGCAAAATATTTCGCGATCATCCCCGCTATCTTTATACTGGCGATACCGGGGCTCACAGCGCTCAACATCATGGGCCTGCGTACTCCCGAGAGCGCAATTCTGTCTGCGCTGATCTTTAACGCGATCGTTATACCGATCCTGATACCGCTCGCTATAAGGGGGGTTAAATACAGGCCTGTCGGAGCGGAGACTCTCCTGAGAAAGAACCTCCTCGTATACGGCATCGGAGGGGTCATCGTGCCTTTTATCGGGATAAAATTAATCGACATGGCTCTCAGCATCACGGGGCTCTTTTAGGAGGCGCAACTATGAAAGAAGATAAAGAAAATCTCGGAGTGGCCCGGCAGCTTGTTACCTCAATAAGGGTCGTGATTTTCACGATGGCCGTCTGCTGTGCTCTGTACACGCTTCTGATATTCGCAATCGGCCAGGCCCTTACGCCGCATACGGCTGAAGGCTCGCTCGTAACGGACGCACAGGGTAAAGTAATCGGGAGCGAGCTTATCGCTCAGAAGTTTACACGACCGGAGTATTTCTGGCCGAGACCTTCCGCGGTAGATTACAACGCCGCGGGGGCAGGCGGAAGCAACCTCTCACCGACCAATCCCAAGGTCCGCGAGAGGGCTCTGGAGATAATCGGTCTCGAGGGGACTACGGCGGACAACCCTATACCGGCTGACCTTGTGACGGCGTCCGGCGGCGGGCTCGACCCGCATATAACTCTCGAAGCTGCGAGGTATCAGGCGAAACGGGTGGCAAAGGCGCGCGGCCTCTCGGAAGAGGAAGTAATGGGCATCATCGAAAACCATGCCTTGAAGACCGGCGGGGTGCTCACGCCCGAGCCGCTCGTGAACGTGCTGCTCTTGAATATCGAGCTCGATAAGACAGTTCATTGACGGTGCGGCAAAGAGAAAATTATGGGAGAATCGATCGATCGAGTGAGCGGTAACCGCGCGGACAGCTTCCTCCGAATGATACGCAGGTCTCAGCGCGGCAAGCTAAAAATCTACCTCGGATACTCGGCCGGCGTCGGCAAGACGTACGAGATGCTTCTCGAAGGCCGCCGCCTGAAAGAGGGCGGCATAGACGTAGTGGTCGGGCTCGTCGAGACGCACGGCAGGAAGGAGACGGAGGCTCTTCTCGGAGGCCTCGAACTTATTCCGCGGAGAAAGACCAGCTACAGGGGGATAGAGATCGGAGAGATGGACCTGAACGCAATTCTCGACCGCCGCCCCGAAGTCGTGCTCGTGGACGAGCTTGCGCACACTAACGTCCCCGGGAGCAGGAACGCCAAGCGTTATCAGGACGTGGAGGATATACTATCTGCCGGGATTCACGTAATCTCCACACTCAACGTGCAGCACCTCGAAAGCCTTTACGAGACCATAGAGCGCGCGACGGGCGTGAGAGTGAGAGAGCGTATCCCTGACCGCGTCGTCGCCGAAGCGGACCAGCTCGTGAATGTGGACGTCACAACGGAGGACCTCCGCCAGCGGCTCGCCGAAGGGAAGGTATACACGAAGGAGAGGATAGATACCGCGCTCGAGCATTTCTTCACGCAGACGAACCTCGAGCAGCTCCGCGAGCTCACGCTGAGAGAGCTCGCCGCGCAGATCGATTCCCGCAGAAGGGAATCCACTGAAGGGGAGACCCCGTCGAGCCCGGACCAGGTGATGGTTTGTATGAGCTCGAGGGGACCGAACAGCGAGGCGCTCCTGCGCTACACGTCCCGCCTCGCGGGAAGGCTCAACAGGAACTGGTACGCGCTCTATGTGCAGACATCGGGCGAGAGGCCGACGATGATAGACGCGGAGACGCAGCGTATCCTGTCGAACACCCTCGCGCTCGCGCAGCAGCTGGGCGCCACTGTGTTCACATACAAGGGTGACGACGTCGTGAAGACCATACTCCAGTTCGCCAAGGAATACAGAGTCGGGCACATCGTCGTGGGCTCTACAAGGGGGAAATACCCCCTCTGGAGGAGGCTCCTCGGTCAGGTAAGCATCGTCGAGCGGCTGATAACGGAGAGCGAGGGGATAAATATAGTCGTGATCGACACGGGGGCGATCCGCGACGACGGTACGTACAGGCAACCCATCCCCGAACCCCTGGAGACGGATTGGGATAAGGAGGTTATCCCGGTTATTCCCGAGTCTCCGCTTTCCGACATTAAAGTCGCCGTATGGAAGAAGCCCATCGATAAGGAGGATGCGATGAAAGAGCTTTTAGGCGCCTGCTGCGGCGATTTCCCCAAGATAAAGGATTCGGCCTGGGCTGCTCTCATGGAGCGGGAGAGGCAAGGGGGCACGTTCGCGGGAGAGGAGATTCTGATGCCGCACGCCCGTATAGATGGAATAACCAGTCCGGTGATCGCGCTCGGAGTCGGCAAGTCCGGAATAAGGGACAAGGATACCGGAAGGGTCGCGAAGATAATGTTTCTGATGCTGTCGCCCGCCGAGCAGCCGACGAGCCATGTCGAAGTCCTGGGGATGCTCGCCCGGATGTGCCGGGACACTCAGTGGCAGAAGGACGTGCTTTTGTCCGAGAGCCCTGAAGAGGTGAGACGAATAATAGAGGCTCATCTGACCCCTGTATGATGATGGTAATTACGGAATCCGAACAAAATAACGGATATCCTGCTCAATGAAGACTTGTATTTACCGCAAAGTCATAATTACAGAATATAAAACGTTGATTTTGAGAATAAGGTCGTTATAATAGACTCTCTCTGTATATATTTAAGTAGGCCGGCCCTCTGCCGGCGTACTCCAAATTTATCTTGATTTAAGGTATTCTAAGTACTCTTGATTGTGGTGTGGGCTGTTAGCTCAGTCTGGCAGAGCAGATGACTCTTAATCATCGGGCCGTGGGTTCGATTCCCTCACAGCCCACCATATGCGAGAGTGGCGGAACTGGCAGACGCGCAGGACTTAGGCTCCTGTACCTAACCGTGTGGGGGTTCGACTCCCCCCTCTCGCACCAATTCTTCCTAAGTCATTGATTTCCTTATGCGTACTCCGGGAGCTGCTTCTTTCCATGGGAGAACCGGCGCCGCCTGAGCGGAGGCACGCGGACACGGACGAATTATTAAAGTTCGGAGAGATCGCAAGATCACACAACGTGTGTGCACCCGTTGTACTCGGCGGTGAAAATGTTATACTATCCGCCTAATAAATTTGCCCTTCAACCACTCATCCGGATCTAATCGTTGATATACAGGCTCGAGAGTGAAAAATTGCAGGGTTAGAAAAGGGGAATTTGACAGGTCCGGTTGATTGCCGTATTTGAATTACCGAATGCGCCGAATGTCGGGATTTAACGTAGTGCCGGCTCGGACACTTGAGGCTTCAGTTATTATCGGTTGCGGAGTCGTATTCGATACTGCCGAACGCGGATCACTGCCTGTCTAATCATACTATGGCTCAGCTCAACACTTCAGCGGACAATAACTCCATCGCGAACACGAAGATACGCTTTACCCCGAACACGGAGTTCGAGAAGGAGCTCAAGAAACGGGTTTCGGTTTACTTCGAGGAGAACGCCGTATCGAAGAAGGACAACGCCCGGATGTATCTCAAGACGCTTATCGCTGTTCTGTGGGTGGCGGCTTCGTATTCACTCCTGGTATTCGCGGGACTCCCGGTCTGGGGCCTGATACTCGCCGCCGTATCCCTGGGCGTCGCGTTAAACGCGCTCTCCTTCAATGTGATGCACGACGCGCTCCACGGGGCATATTCCGAGCGCCCGTGGGTGAACAAGCTGATGGGACACTTCCTCGACCTCATCGGGGGGAGCTCGTATTTCTGGTACAGGAAGCACAACTACTTCCACCATTCCTATCCCAACATAGCGGGGCACGACGACGACATAGAGGCGGGTATCTTCGCGCGCCTGAGCCCCCATCATAAAAGGTATTTCTTTCACCGCTACCAGCACTTGTATATATGGCCCCTGTACGGGTTCCTCGCGATCAAGTGGCACCTGTTCGACGACTTCTACACCTTTTTTACGAACAAGATCAACGGGCACGAGATAGACCGACCCGCGGGGTGGGACGCGGTAATTTTTTTCTCGGGGAAGATATTCTTCCTCACCATGGCTTTCGTGATACCGCTCTTCTTCTATCCGGTCCTCTACGTAATCGTGTTCTACATGCTGGTCGCGTTCCTGCAGGGGCTCATAATGTCGGTCGTGTTCCAGCTGGCCCACTGCAACGAGGACGCGGGGTTCCCCATGCACTCGGGGGAAACGCAGCAGATGGACACGAGCTGGATGGTGCATCAGCTGAGCACCACCACGGACTTCGGCAAGGACAACCATTTCCTGACGTGGTACCTGGGCGGGCTCAACTACCAGGTGGAGCACCACCTGTTCCCCAAGATATGCCACGTAAACTATCCCGCGCTCTCCCGCATTGTCGAGGAGACGTGCAGGGAATACAGCGTTACCTATTATGCCTACAAAGGCTTCTTCTCCGGGCTCATCTCCCATTACAGATGGCTCAGGTTCCTGGGCCAGGCGGGGTAGGGGGCTCTCCGGATTTTGTGGAGAGTGTGTGAGAAGCGAAGTATCGCGGCTGGAAGCCGCTCCTGCGAAGAGGATGAAGCGGGGATAGCCGCCCTTCGATAGCTCGACGGGCTCACTGCTCGGGGCAGGCTCCTGCTCAGGCTGAACGGGATTGACCTGTATCCGGGCTTCCCCTCCGTGAGAGGAAAGAGATGACCCGATCACCCCCCCCGCCCGAATCTATTTGCCGCATTCCCGCATCATATCTATTCCGACTTGAAAAATTGTTCACAATAAATATTGTCATGTATAATTACAAGCTTTTTACGCAGGGGATAAGGGCTTAAAAATACTGCATAAATTATCGGACATTCCGAGAGGTAGAGAGACATGAAGGTGAACATAGAGAATTTGAGCGGTACGGAGAGGAAGGTGGACGTCGTAATCCCCGTCGAGGTGGTGAGGGAGAAGAGGGATATAGTCTTCTCCGAGATCAAGAAGAACGCCAAAATAAAGGGGTTCCGCCCCGGGAAGGCGCCCGTTAACGTTATCGAATCCGTGTACAGGAAGGAGATACTGGGAGAGACCGCGACGAGGCTCGTCACGGACTCGCTCGAAGAGGCGCTCAAAGAGGTATCGGCGCACCCGATAAGCAGGCCCCGGATCAACCCGCCCGACGTATTCGAGACCGATAAAGACTTCCACTACTCGGCCGTCTTCGAGGTGCTTCCCCAATTCGAGCTCGCCGAATACAAGGGCATCCCGCTCAAAAAGGAGATACACGGGGTCAGGGACGAGGACGTCGATCATACTATCGAGCATCTTATCGAGCACAGGGCCGAGATAAAGTCCTACGAAGGGGAGAAGGCGGTCGAGAACGGGGACGTCGCGGTAGTGGATTTCGAGGGCTCGATAGACGGCGAGCAGGTGAAGGATTTGAAGAGGACGGGTCTCCAGTTCCTCGTGGGGCACGACAGGCTCATACCGGAGTTCGAGGAGAACGTCATCGGCATGAAAAAGGGGGAGACGAAGGAGTTCGACGTCAGCTACGGAGAGGATTTTCAGGTAAAGGAAGCGGCGGGCAAGGCGGTGCGTTACAAGTTTTCCGTGACGGACGTCCTTAAGAGGACGCTGCCCGAGTTAAACGACGAGCTCGCGAAAGAGGTGGGAATGGAGGACGTGGCCGCGCTCAGGGAACATGTGAGAGAGGATTTGAAAAAGCAGTCGGAGCACCAGTCGGAGAGCAAGATGAGGCAGCAGGTGGTGGACGCGCTCATCGAAAGGAATACCGTCGACGCCCCCCAGAGCCTCGTCAACGAAGAGGTGGGCAGGCTCGCGCGGAATATGGCGCAGAGTCTCCGTCAGAGGGGGCTCAACATTCAAACGCTCGACGACAGCGCAAAAGCCGTGATAGCCGAGAGCGCGCAGAGGAACGTGAAGACGTCGATCATACTCTCGGAAATAAGGAAGAAAGAGGACATCAAGGTCACGGACGAGGACATCGACGAGAGCCTTTCGGGCATCGCCGCCACCTATAATATGCCCACCGAACAGGTGCGCGAGATATACGGCAAGAACGACCTCCTGGAGGGACTCGACGCGAGTCTCGCGGAGCAAAAAGTCATTGATTTCATTATAGAAAACGCGACGATTGAGGAGGTTCAGGGGGAGCCGATTCTCGTTGACAATAAAGGGGAGAATCAGTATACTCAAGAATAATGTCCAGCTATGTGCCGATTGTAATTGAACAGACAAGCAGGGGCGAGAGGGCATATGACATTTTTTCCCGATTACTCAAAGACAGAATAGTGTTTCTCGGGTCAGTGATCAACGATCCGGTCGCCGACACGGTAATAGCGCAGCTGTTGTTTTTAGAGTCGGAGAACCCGGAGAAGGACATCTTCGTTTACGTCAATTCTCCCGGGGGAAACGTGACCTCGGGGCTCGCGATCTACGACACGATGCAGTACATAAAGTGCGACGTTGCGACAATGTGTTTGGGGCAGGCAGCCAGCATGGCCGCCGTGCTCCTCGCCGCGGGGACGAAGGGGAAGAGGTACGCGCTGCCGCACGCCCGCGTGATGCTCCATCAGGTATTGGGGGGCGTCGAAGGGCAGGCTACCGACATAGAGATACACGCAAAGGAAATACTGAGGATGCGCGAGGAGCTGAACCGTATTCTGGCCAAGCATACAAATCAGCCTATCGACAGGATAGCGAAGGACACGGAGAGGGATTTTTTCCTCCGTCCAAATGACGCCTTAGAATACGGTCTCGTTGATGCTATAATTTCTAAGAGAGAGGAGGCGGGCAAGTGACTTCCAGACGCGACGCGAAAGAAGGGAAACTATACTGCTCTTTCTGCGGAAAGAGCCAGAAAGAAGTAAGGAAACTCATTGCGGGCCCTACCGTATATATATGCAACGAGTGCATAGAGCTCTGTAACGAGATAATCGCCGACGAAGACGCCAAGGAAGGCGTGCTCAAGAAAAGATATACCGCCTTACCGACGCCCTCGCAGATAAAGAAGTTTCTAGACGAATACGTTATCGGACAGATACGGGCGAAGAAGATACTGTCGGTAGCGGTATATAACCACTACAAGAGAGTCGAATTAAACGCGCACAACGGCGGGAAGAGGAATTCAGACGTCGAGGTGCAGAAGAGCAATATTCTGATGATAGGACCCACGGGGAGCGGCAAGACGCTGCTGGCCCAGACGCTCGCGAGGCTCCTCGACGTGCCGTTCACGATCGTGGACGCCACGTGCTACACCGAGGCGGGCTACGTCGGAGAGGACGTGGAGAATATGATAGTGAGTCTTCTCCAGGCCGCGGATTATGACCTTGAAAGGGCATCAAAGGGTATTATATATATAGACGAGATAGACAAGCTCGCGAGAAAGACCGGGGACAGCCCGTCTATAACGAGGGACGTTTCCGGGGAGGGTGTTCAGCAGGCCCTTCTCAAGATCATGGAAGGGACCAAGGCGAACGTTCCGCCGAAGGGCGGAAGGAAACACCCCCAGCAGGAGTTCCTGCAGGTGGATACGACGAACATTCTGTTTATCTGCGGCGGGGCCTTTTGCGGGCTTGAGGATATAGTGAAACAGAGGATCGGGGAGAAGTCGATCGGATTCGAGGCGAATCTCGGAAGGACGAAGGAAAAGGACCTGGGCGCGCTCTTAAAAGAGGTGCAGCCCGAGGACCAGATACAGTTCGGACTGATTCCGGAATTCGTCGGCAGGATACCGGTCGTGGCCACTCTCGAAGAGCTCAGCGAAGAGTCCTTCGTGGAGATTCTTACCAAACCGAAGAATGCGATTATAAAGCAGTTTCAAAAGCTGATGGAGCTCGAAGGTGTCGAGCTCGAGGTCACGGAAGGCGCTCTCGCAGCAATCGCCCGCGAGGCTATATCGAGAAAAACGGGCGCGAGGGGACTGAGAGCGATTATCGAGACCGTGATGCTCGATATATCTTACGAGGTTCCGTCGCTTAAAGGGCTAAGGCGTTGTGTTATCACGGAGGACGTAATTAACGGGAAGGGCGACCCCCTCTTTATTTACGAGGAGGAAGCGCGTCTGGGAACGTAGGATGTGAATCCGGATAGTTAAGGAGACATGCCATGCCGATGTTTTTCAAAAACGAAGAGGGAAAGGGGCAAATGGAAACAATACCGTTATTACCGCTTAGAGATGTAGTCATATTCCCGTACATGGTCGCGCCGCTGTTCGTGGGGCGCGAGAAGTCGATACGCGCGCTCGAAGAGGCGATGAAGAAATCAAAAGAGATTTTCCTCGTCGCGCAGAGGGATGCGAAGACGAACGATCCCCAGGAGACGGACATTTACGACATAGGGACTATCGGGACGATAGTTCAGATGCTGAGGCTCCCGGACGGGACCGTAAAGGTGCTCGTCGAGGGGAAGAAGAGGGCGAAGGTCCTGAATTACCTCCCGAACAAGGGCTATTTCCTCGTCGAGGCGGAGGTCATCCCCGAACCGCAGGAAGTAGGAGTGGAGACGGAGGCCCTCATAAGGACCCTCGTCACCGCGTTTGAAAACTACGTGAAGCTGAATAAAAAGATACCGTCCGAGGTGCTCGTCACGGTGTCCTCGATCGAGGACGCGGGCAGGCTTTCGGACACCATCTCCTCTCACCTGGGCTTCAAGCTCGAGGACAAGCAGGAGATACTGGAAACCCTCGACCCGGCGGAGAGGCTGGAGAAGCTCTACGAGAAGATACAGTCCGAGGTGGAGATACTCCAGATAGAGAAGAAGATAAGGTCGAGAGTCAAGAAGCAGATGGAGAAGGCCCAGAAGGAGTACTACCTCACGGAGCAGATGAGGGCCATTCAGAAGGAGCTCGGCGAGAAGGACGACCTCAAATCCGAGATACAGGAATTCGAGGACAGGCTCAAAAAGAAGACCATGCCTGAAGAGGCCGAGCAGAAGGTCAAAAAAGAGATAAAGAAACTAAAACAGATGTCGCCCATGTCGGCCGAAGCCACCGTCGTAAGGAACTACATAGACTGGCTCCTTTCGATACCGTGGGGCGAAGAGAAGACGGACGACAGGATAGACATAGACGAGGCCCAGAAGATACTCGAAGAAGACCATTTCGGCCTGGAAAAGCCGAAAGAGAGGATCCTGGAATACCTCGCCGTACAGGCACTGACGAAAAAGATAAAGGGCCCGATACTATGCTTCGTAGGGCCGCCCGGAGTGGGAAAGACCTCGCTCGCGAAGTCTATCGCACGCTCTATGGGAAGGAAGTTCGTGAGGGTCTCGCTCGGCGGCGTCAGGGACGAGGCCGAGATCAGGGGGCACAGGCGCACCTACATCGGAGCGCTGCCCGGAAAGATAATACAGGGAGTGAGAAAGGCGGGGACCACGAACCCGGTGTTCCTGCTCGATGAAATAGACAAGCTGGGAATGGACTTCAGGGGAGACCCGGCGTCCGCCCTCCTTGAGGCGCTCGACCCGGAGCAGAACAACGCGTTCAACGACCATTACATCGAAGTCGATTACGACCTCTCGAACGTAATGTTCATCACGACCGCGAACATCCTGCACACGATACCGTGGGCGCTCCAGGACAGGATGGAAATAATCCGCATCTCGGGCTACACGGAAGACGAGAAGCTCGAGATAGCGAAGAAGTTCCTCGTCCCCAAGCAGCTCGAAGCGCACGGGTTGAAGGAAGAGAACCTGAAGATATCGGACAATGCCATACTGACCATAATAAGGCGCTTCACGAGGGAAGCGGGGGTGAGGACGCTCGAAAGGGAGATAGCTTCTCTCTGCAGGAAAGCTGCGAGGGACATCGTAAAGAAGGGGACCGAGCATGTGGTGAAGGTTACCCCGAACCTGATAACGAGCCAGAAGTACCTGGGCATTCCGAAGTTCAAGTACGGGGAGATCGAGGAGATGCCGCAGGTGGGTATGTCCACTGGACTCGCCTGGACGGAAGTCGGCGGAGAGCTCCTCACTATCGAAGTGTCGGTGGTGCCCGGAAAGGGGAATTTCACCGTTACCGGCAAGCTCGGAGAGGTCATGCAGGAATCGACGCAGGCTGCGATGAGCTACGTCAGATCCAGGGCCGAGAGGCTCGGGCTCGAGCGCAACTTCCATCAGAAGGTGGACGTGCACATACACGTCCCCGAGGGAGCGACGCCCAAGGACGGACCGTCGGCGGGCATAGCGATCGCTACCGCTATCGTGTCCGCGCTCATCAAGAAGCCGGTCAGGCACGACGTCGCTATGACCGGTGAGATAACCCTCAGAGGACGGGTGCTCCCGATAGGCGGACTCAAGGAGAAGATCCTCGCTGCTCACAGGGGTAAGGTGAAGACCGTAATTATCCCGCAGGAGAACGAGAAGGACATTAAGGACATCCGCGAGAACATTCTCAAGGACATCAAGATCAAGCTCGTCGACCACATGGACGAGGTGCTTGAAGCCGCGATCGAAACCGACGAGCCCGTGCTCAAGAACGTGGTAATCCCTCCGGCGCTGCCGATAGGCGAAGAGCTGGGGACGAACGTAAACTAGACTATAAACTAAAAGATGATTTTGAAGAGGGGGCGGTTAGAGATAACCGCCTTTTTTTTTGGCCCGGACGACTCAGGGTGTTTCTGTGGTAATGTACGGGACGGCGAGTCGCTGCCGACATTTGAAATTGCCGCATATGCCGGCTGGGCGGATGAGCCGGGGAGGAATCGTATACGAGCGCAGGTTCTGCGCATAAGGACAGAAATGACGGCGGGTAGTCGCAAATGTGCGAAATGTCGGCGGAACTGAGCGGATGGGAGGGATCATAGAATCACACTATGTGTGTGGACAAAAGCTTAAAATTCAGTTATATATTTCTCCCTTACGGTTCGGATTTAGGTGCGGAACTACTCAAATTCGGAGTGGGCGGTTAGCTCAGCATGGGAGAGCGCCTGCCTTACAAGCAGGATGTCATAGGTTCAAATCCTGTACCGCCCACCACTCCATAAATTACTTGCGGGGACGTAGTTCAGTCCGGTTAGAACGCTGGCCTGTCAAGCCAGAGGTCGCGGGTTCAAGTCCCGTCGTCCCCGCCAGTCACTAATGAACATTCCCGGCTGGACAAATGGAAACCAGGGTAAAAGTGTTAGCACTTTTGTTGGCGCTATTCTAACTACGGACAGGCTCCACACTGTCCGAATACCGAAGAAGACACGAATACTCTCCGGTGTACCGAAAAACTCCGGCGGCCGCAGGACGAGAACAAAGAAAGGTTCCGGCAATGGTTTGAGGTATACTTGCATTGAATAGCCGGGGTGGCCGTATATGCGGCTGAAAGACATGCTGAGAAAAAGAATTATATATATGAATTAGTCTTTAACAACAAATAAGTTAGAAGGTACGGGTATATATGCAGTAAAAGGATTTTGGCCTATTCTAATAATAATCCGAGAGGGTTAAAATAATAACAGCTTTATTCAAATTGACGGGATTTGTAATAATTCATCCACAAGAACAAAGATTGATATCGATCCATGATGGACAATAATACAAAAATTTCTATTTTGAAGCATGAGTTAGAGTTAAATCAAATAGATATAGACAACAAATGGAAAGATATGGAATTATTTTGGGAAGAGCTAAGTTATTGTGTATATCCTACGCTGCATGAAAATCTAATACCAACCTTCGGTGTGATTTTTGTAGAAAATATCGAGAACTTAAAGTCCTATAAAATAATATTCAACAAGACATTGGACTCTTCCACATTAAGAATATTATCAGATGGATATAAATCATATTTGTTATATGAACGAGATAACCTGATTGGGCTTATATTTTTGAACGAAATTTATGGTTCAGAATACGAATTATTAAGATTGCATCAAGATTTAAACGCTTTGATACTGCAAAGAGATAATGCCTTAAAAACAAAGTTGTTCCATAATAACAATCTATACATACATCACAATAGAAATTGGTTAAAAATACAATGCATATATCCTCTCATAACAAAAATTAAATTACATGTACCGCAAATGCAAGATGAAATACTATCGGCTCTTCTCGAATTTGCATACTATTATTTGAGTCCAAGAAATATTGGAGCGACCATTATATATTTCATTGACGACGAGACGGGGTCTAAAATTCCAAAAGTTGAACCCCTTGAGGACCTTGCTCCGATTACTCTATCTATTTTGAGTGATGAACATAAAATACTGATTTCAAATTTATTGTCGCAAGTTGACGGCGCTACATTTTTCAACCAGGACGGGATACTTGGATGTACGAAAATTAAATTAGACAGCAAGGAATCGACTAAGGAGATGATCCCCGAGTATAGAGGAACTCGTCATACCTCAGCTCTAAGATACTCTTATGAAGAAGCTAAATCAGTCGTACTTACGGTATCGGAAGACGGCCCGGTAAGCGTGTTCTCGGACGGCGTTGAGTTAGTTACGATTTCTAAGCCGTCTTCTCCGGACATTCAAGCGTTTCAGATCGGAACAATTCCGCCACACGAGACCGAAGATATGAATGTTATTAAACGTGAATATGTATGCTATTGGTGTCTTAAGAATCTGGTGATCGAAGAACGCGTTATACCCGGTCACCAGGGAAATATAGAAGTTTATTGTCCGGTATGCGGCAGTTGTGTCGACAGATTCATAGGTTTCGATGGAGATGCTGTTGTAGTTAAAAAGTATTAATTTTCCCGAACTGCAAAAACCCCGCACAGTAAGTCTTCCGGTCAGCTTCTTTTTATTATCTTACTCCATCTCTCATATGTAGTGGACCTATACCTTTGCTTGACAAGAACTTCTTACTTGTGAGAGAATAGCAATAGAAAAGCTTCATGCGTAAAACGGGATTAGCAATCTAGGCAGTCTAATTGGTAGTCAGGCCTCTACACGACGATTAAAAACTTAACATAGCGGGAGGATGGTATGTCCAGAGGAACACCCGAGCAAGTCCTCAAATCTGTAGTTGACGGAATTAACGCCGGCGATCTCGACACTCTCATGACTCTTTATGAGCCTGACGCCGCTCTTGCGGCTCAGCCCGGGAACCTCGCCCGCGGCATACCGGGTATCCGTGAAGCGCTGGCCGGTTTCATCGCGATGAAGGGCACACTCGATCTCAAAGTGACAAGGGTTCTTGAGGCGAGCGGTCTGGCCCTCGTAATCTCGGTTTGGTCATTCACCGGAACCGGGCCGGACGGCGAACCGGAGAAGCTGGCGGGAAAATCCGCGGATGTTCTGCGTCGTCAGGAAGACGGATCCTGGCGCATCGTGATCGACAACCCTTGGGGAACGGACTGAGTGCCGGAGCAGGGCATAAGACCGGATAATAATGGCATTTAAATTTTTAACATTTTTACGGTTCATCACTCCGCGTTAATCCGAGCTTGACTAATGGGGAGCGGTACGCTCTATACAAAAGGGTAATAATTCATACAACTATACTAAAGCCCTCCGAAGCCAGAGGTCGCGGGGTCAAGCCTCGTCGTCCCCGCCGGTACTTATTCCTTAATAACAATTGACCGGGTAGATTATTCGTTTCCATTTGCCGGTTTGACGAGTAGTAATGCCTGGAATTGAGAGCACCTGCCGCGATCTCGGATCTGGCGTCTATAGCTTTTTACGATCATTTCTCGGTCCCCCTGTCGATGCTGCCCGATTACCGGTTATAGACCGTATTCATCGTGGCGGCGCACCCAAAAGGGTCCACGATCTCCCTCATCCCGGCCCTTGGGCACAAGGTCAAGGTAATTATAATCCACGTTCAATAAGTCGATGCCGCGCGCATAAGTCGAGTAGGTGTGAAACACTTTACCCGCCGAGTCCTTGTAAAATACGCTGACCCCTTCCCGCTCAGAACTATCTTGATCTTCCATTGTGAAGTTATAGAATGTTTTTTTCCCGGCCAGCTCTTCCGGTGTAAACGACACATGGCAATCAAAATTGAAATCCGTCTCAAGTGATGAGACCCACTTAAAATTCCAGCCCATTCGCTTCTGGTATGCCGCTAACCTGGTGTAAGGCGCCCGTGACACGGCGATCATGGTTACATCGCGCTGGTTCAAGTGAATAATTATTCCATTGAAACTGTCAGCCCAACGGGAGCAGTGGGGGCATCCTGCCACCCAGCTCGGGCCAAACATGAAGTGATAGACGATCAATTGGCTTCTACCATCAAAGAGCTCTCCCAAGTTTTGCTTACCGTTCGAACCCTCAAAAATATACTCCTTCTCGACTTCTTCCCACGGCAGGTTTCTCCGCTCTTGGCTGAGCTGGTCACGCAACCGGGTAAATTCTTTCTCCTTTGCGAGGAGCGACATACGCGCAGTAAGCCACTCCTCATGGTTAACCACAATGTGGTTATTGATGCCGCCGCCGGATTCTTTTTTCATGAAGATCAGACCTCCTCATTTAAGTGATTGATTGAATATCGTAGCACGCCCTTATTTGACATTCAAGCATCTTCTTGAATATAATCATTTCATGCGGAATTCAGAAATCGTTACAACTCAAAAATCTGATGTATTTCATGCGATTGCTGATACCAATCGCCGAAAAATACTTGATCTGTTGCAGCAAGAAGAAATGCCCGTTCACAACCTGGCAAGTCACTTTGATATTTCTTTTCAGGCCGTCTCTCAACACTTGCAGATTCTTGCCGAAGCCGGGTTGGTATCTCGGCGCAAACAAGGGCGCTTTCGTATTTATCAGGCGAGGCCCGATACTTTACGAGAGGTTTATGAATGGCTCACACATTACAGGCGATTTTGGGAAAGCAGCCTTGACAGGCTTCAGCACTTATTTGATGAAAAAGGAAGTGAGCTGTGAGACTCGATTTAAAAGTTGAGAAATTCTACCCTGTATCCCATCGAACTGGCCTATCGTGCCCTAACGATATCTCAATCACTTGCCAAATGGTTGATGCCCAATGACAATGTCCCGAGTTGGATCGTAACTTCTGTTCAGCATTTGTGGAATAGAGGATCAAGAACTGTCGGAACACGTCTATATAACCGTTCTCCCTTGATGCGCCTTTTGAAGAAAGCATAGCAAATGTGCCGGGGCTTTCGTGCAATGATCCGGCCGGTCGAGGGCCGGGCCTCGATTTTACCCGGATTAAAGCGGAAAAAGGGTTGTATCTAATGTTATGAATTGCCATGGTTTATGGTAACATTCTTTCATTGCTTTCCGTGCAATTTATGATAATTATCATATAATTTATGTCAATTCTGATAAAAGATGCGAAACAGACTGTTTTATAAATGATGCTCGAGCCGCGGGGCTTATGCCCGGGCCCGGCTCAGCCCGAAAGCGATAATCAGTGTATCAAGGATGTTTATATCAAGTCGACATCGAGGGGATTTCACACTTGATGTCTTTATAAATCATTTTCCACGAGGTGGGATAATGCGGGTAATCAAGTATGGCGTTGTTATCATTCTCTTATTTAGCACCCTAGGCTCAAGGTGTTCATTCGCCCAGGAAGACCCGTCCGGACGACTGAGCTCCGCGGAACTCGAGCAATTGCTGGCTCCGATTGCGCTTTATCCCGATACGCTCCTGGCCCAGGTCCTGATGGCGTCAACGTATCCCCTGGAGGTCGTGCAGGCCGCGCGCTGGCTGGATAAGAATAAGAATCTCAAGGGAGAGCAATTGTTCGCGGAAGCCCAGAAACAGGACTGGGACGATAGCGTAAAATCCCTCGTCGAATTTCCGGACGTGGTTTCAATGATGAATGAGAATCTCGACTGGACTACGAGCCTCGGCGATGCGTTCCTCGCGCAGCAGCAGGAAGTGATGGACGCGGTGCAGGTGCTCAGGGAAAGAGCGGACTCCTCGGGAAATCTGAAATCGACCAAGGAGCAGGTCGTTGTTAAGGAAAAGGAAACTATAATCATACAACCCGCCGACCCGCAGGTCGTCTATGTCCCCGCGTATAACCCGGCGGTCGTATACGGCACCTGGTACTATCCCGCATATCCTCCCTATGCCATATATCCTCCCGGATACGTCGCGTCGAGCGTCTTTTCGTTCGGTCTCGGAGTAGCGGTAGGCGCCACCTTCGCCAGTTTCGACTGGGGTCATAACAATTGCTGCTACTGGGGAGGGGGATACGGGCACGGGAATACAAATGTAAATATCAACAGAGGGGATGTTAATATCGGGAATAAGGTCAACATCAACGGAAACAATGCGGGGGAACGCCGTTGGCAGCACAACCCCGAGCACAGGAGAGGGGTCGAATACAAGAATAATACAGTTGCCGAGCGGTACCAGAAAGGAAATCAGGGCGTGTCCAACCGCGAGTATAAAGGGTATGGTGAAAAAAGACCGACGACAGCCTCAGTCGAGAAAGGGCTGCAAGACAGGGGAGATAACGGGGCCTTCAGCGGTTATGACCGCGGTCAGGCGACGAAACAGGAGAGCAAGGTCGGGCGTGAGAGCCGTCAAACGGGTTCGAGCAAGTCAGGGATTGAGGATAGAAAGAATACGGGCTCATCCGCATCAAGCACAAGGGATCGCGCGAGGACCGGGGAGAACAGAAGCACCGGGTCGAGAGACCGCTCCGATGCGTTCAGCGGCTACGGGAGCCGCAGCGAGACCCGGGCCGATAGTAATCGCGGGAGATCGAGCCGTGAGAGCTATCAGCGCAGCACAAGCAGAAGCGGCAGCCAGAGAGGCAGCAAGGGCAGCAACAGAGGTAAAAGGAGATAAGGGGTTCCATCATTTATCAGCATACAATACAGGGGGAAATCATAATGGCTAATAAGACCAAAAGAAGCTTATCAAGATACCTTCCATCATTATTTTTGACATTCACGCTTGCCTTACTATGGATTCTTTCGATTGATTCTCATGCCGACACGGTTCAGCAGCAGGTCTTTTCCTCGCCCGAGGACGCGGTGAAGGCTCTTATCGCCGCAGCGAAATCGGAGAGCACGGAACAGCTTTTAGAGATCTTCGGCCCCGGCAGCGAGGATCTGGTCTCTTCGGGAGATCAAAAGGCCGACGAAATCGCGATGCAAAACTTTGTCAAAAGAACCGATGAGATGAACCGCATCGATTATACGAAGGACGGGAAAGCAATCCTCAGCATCGGAAACGACGACTGGCCGTTCCCCGTCCCCTTAGTAAAGGACGGTGATAAATGGCACTTCGATACGGCGTCGGGGATGGAAGAGATGCTTGACAGAAGGATCGGGAAAAATGAGCTCAATACCATATCAGTTTGCGCCAACTTCGTCAGCGCCGAGCGGGATTACGCGAGTGAGGACAGGAACGGCAATGGAGTGCTCGAGTACGCCAGAAAGTTCCTTAGCACGCCCGGCAAGCACGATGGGCTCTATTGGGATGCGGCGAAGGGCGAAGAAGAGAGTCCGATAGGCCCTTTGATGGCCGGCGCAACGGCGGAGGGCTACAATATTGCCAAGGCCCACCCCGAACCCGTACCTTATCACGGCTACTACTACCGCATCCTGACCTCCCAGGGGCCCAACGCGCCCGGGGGGAAATACAGCTACCTGATCAACGGCTACATGGTTGGGGGATTCGCTCTCCTGGCCTATCCCGCGAAGTACGGTTCGAGCGGCGTAATGACGTTTCTAGTCAACCAGAACGGGGCGATCTATCAAAAAGACCTGGGAGAGGACACCGAAAAAATCGCGCTAGGCGTAAAAGAATTCAATCCTGATAAAACATGGACGAAGCTGGAGTAGGCCTCGGCGCGGATATGCCCCCTTTTGGCCGGGTTGAGACGCTGTTTGGTTTTCCCGGTGCAATAGACCCTCACACCGGAGGTCGCGGGTTCAAGCCCCGTCGCCGCCGGTTTTTATTGCCGTTACAGCCGCCGGCACAGATTGTTATCCCATAGCAAACTTTTACCCTTACTTCTCAATTTATTCATAATCTTGTATTATTTTTCAACATTCCATAACGCGCGTGCGTAGAGGATCACGGCGGTCTGCTCACGCAGGAGGAGGGGAGAAATGATCGGTAAAACCATGGACGCGGTATTCAAACCGGCTGCCAGGGCACTTGAGAGGAATTACATGAGCGCCCTGGGGGTGAATAATACTACGGCGATTGCCAGGGCCTACAACAGTCTCAGGCACGGAAGCAGCCACGAGCAGAGGAAGAGGCGGTATAGGGAAAACTTTTCCGAGCTGATTGCCGAGAACGGATATCCTGTCGCGCCCGTAAACGAAATGAAGGACGGATGGGTTATCGATACCTCGGGGAGGCTTCCTTATCTCGAGGAGCTTCTCAGGGAATCGGCAGAGATAATAGATGAGCGGGGCGGCGAAAAGCATCAATTTTACAGGAGACCATTTTTCCAGGATTTATTTACCGACGATTATTTCCAGAGGTGCCCATCTATACTCAATTTCGCAACCTCTTCTGACGTGCTGTCGGCGGTATGCAGCTACCTCGGCTTCATACCCACGCTTTCTTATTCCAAACCTTACGGCGTGAGGCTCATCGAGTCCTGGAATAAATTCGATGATACGCCTAATGTTCAGCCGAGAGAGAGCCAGCTCTTTCATCTCGACTATCATGATAAGCCGATGGTTTATGTAATTGTCGTTTTGAGGGATGTCACGATGGAGAGGGGGCCCTTCTGCTTCCTGCCCAAGTCAGTGTCGGCGAAAGCCGAGAGAGGTCTCGTTGATTACCATACAAAGAAGGGCGGTCACCGTGTTACTGACGAGAAAATGTATGCGGTCGTTCCCGAGAGCGAATTGATAAGGCTCTGTTATCCGGCGGGGACGGTGTTGTTCATCGACAGCAGCGCGTGTTTTCACTACGGCAGCCGTAACGCGGTGAAACCCCGTCACCTGATGATGTTTGCGTATGTCTCAACAATTAGGACGGATTTCGGCGATATAGTGCTCAGGAACATGAGATATCCGGTCGGGAAGGAGGATTCAAAGCTGAGGCGTATGGTGCTGGACAAGGAATATTGATAAGGAGCGGAATAGCGCCGGTCCGTCTGGGAATCAAGCGGCGGCGCGGGAGGAGAGATGATCGGTAAAGCCATGGACGCGGTATTCAAACCTGCCGCCAAAATCCTCGAGAGGAATTACATGAGCGCCCTGGGGGTGAATAGCACTACGGCGATTGCCAGGGCCTATAACAGTCTCAGGTTCGGGAAGTATCATGAGTACAGGAAGCGGCAGTATCGGGATAATTTCCCGGAGCTTATCAAAGAGAACGGAAACCCTGTCGCGCCCGTGAACGAAATGAAGGACGGATGGGTTATCGATACCTCAGGGAGGCTTCCTTATCTCGAGGAGCTCCTCAGGGAATCGGCAGAGATAATAGATGAGCGGGGCGGCGAAAAGCAGCATCTTAAATGGAGGCCTTTTTTTCAGGATATATTTATCGAAGATTACTTCCCGAGGTGCCCATCGATACTCAATTTCGCGACTTCTTCGGACGTGCTGTCGACCGTATGCAGCTACCTCGGCTTCATACCCACGCTTTCTTATTCCAGACCCTACGGCGTGAGGCTTGTAGAGTCCTGGAATAAATTCGATGATAACCCCGACGCTCAGCCCAGAGAGAGCCAGCTCTTTCATCTTGACTACCACGATAAGCCGATGGTCTACGTCATTGTCGTTTTGAGGGAGGTCACGATGGAGAGGGGGCCTTTTTGCTTCCTGCCCAAGTCCGTGTCGGCGAAAGCCGGAGACAGGTCTCGGTGATTATCATACAAAGAAAGGCGGTCACCGAGTTACTGACGAGAAGATGTATGCGGTCGTTCCCGAGAGTGAATTGATAAGGCTCTGTTATCCCGCGGGGACGGTGTTGTTCATTGACAGCAATGTGTGTTTTCACTACGGCAGCCGTAACGCGGTGAAACCCCGTCACCTGATGATGTTTGCGTATGTCTCAACGATAAGGACGGATTTCGGGGACCTTGTGGTGAAGAACATGAGATATCCGGTCGGGAAGGAGGATTCGAGACTAAGGCGTATGATTTTGGACAGGGAATATAGATAATGGACGGGAGAGAGCCGGTCCTGCCGACTAACAAGTGACGGCTCGGGGTATCCCGGTTCGCGGGGAGACGATATCGAGAGGCATGAAACGACCCGTGAATATATTATATCGAATCTACACTACGATAATTTAGTGATATGCAGGGGCAGGATTTTCGCGGACGACGTGGTGTAAGGCTCTCTTCTTATAACGCGGAGGGTGTTACCCTGGCGCCACTGACTGACCATCACCTCGCCCCCCGGATAGGGGATAAGAGCGTTGACTACCGCGTCGATGACTGCTTTATCGTCAACCTCTCCCACTCGAGGGCTCACGACTATATTTACCTTCGGAAGCCCGTCCACCTCTTCCTCTGCGAACTGGTAGTCTGTAGGGCCGCCCCCGAACCTGCCGGGCAGGACCTCCTCGATTACCCTGATCAACTCTGTCCCGAGGAAGCTCACTCCCTCGCTCGTAAGTTTTTCATAGCTTCTGATATTGGAAAGGTGCGTACCGTATCCGAGCTCTCCTATTCGGCAGCCGCAGTCCCTCGACTCGAGATCTCCGTAGTCGTCGCTCTCCACGTTCAGCATGAGCTTCGGGCAGAGCGGAAGGACAGACGTATATACGAGGGCTCCGACCTTCCCTCCGCCGGCCCCTACTTCCTTCGTACGCTGTATCACCGCTATCTTATCGGTGAGGAGGTGGACTTCGTCCAGGTGTATGGGGTTCGCGCAAGCAAGCCCCATGGTGCCCAATTCCGTCATCGAATAGTGGCAGTGTGCCCTGCTGCCGGTTTCTCTTATTATCTTCGCTTTTGCCGGTGTGAGCGGTTCGCCTCCTCCCGGGAAGAAGGTGCCTGATATGTCGAACCCCTTTTCCCGGGCGGCGAGGCATACCCTGACCGCGGCGCTCACATTAGTATCCAGAACGGCCGGTCTGCCTTGGCTTCTCTTCGTCTCGAGCCAGGCGGCGACCTTGTGAGCCTCGTTCAGAGGCACGTGCTCGGGCACGGGCATGGGATTCGAGAACATCCTGCTCGCAAGGATGCTGTATCTCGTGAAGATATAGAATTTGAGGTTTTTTAAATCGAGCGAAAGCGCGGTGGGCGAAAACCACCGTTCGAGCGGACTCCCGAGCTTGGAATAACGGAGGGCGAGTTTCATTCCTACAGCCACGGGGGGTATCTCCCGCCATGCTCCCCGGGGATTCGCGGTCAACCCGAATGACTCGAGAAATGATTGAAAATAGGCGGCCTCATGGGTGAGCAGATCGAGGTCGATAATGATGCGGTTCCCCCTGCTCCTCGACCCGCCGCTCCTTGCTTCATAAAACTTAACCAGGAACGGGTTGTCGAAATCATGGGGCTGGGTCGGGAACTCGAGCCCGGGGCGACGGACGGGCTGCCTGCCCTTGAATTCATTCAGAGTGAGGTAAACGCCTGAGTCGTAGATTTTCGAGAGTGATCCCTCAACGCCTTCGCTCTCTACAAGTTTTACAAAATCCCCGTACTCGATCCCCGCGTGCCTTAGGAGCTTGAAATACGGGCTTCTCGGATTATCGTAAATCCCCAGCTTCAGTATGCGCAAAAAGGACTTCTCCCTGTTTTGCAGCTGACCGGCAATCATATTTCTGCAGACTTCCGGGGGCAGGGTGTGACGGAAGAAATCATTGAGCCCCCATGCGTACCTGCTGAAAATTTTCAAATCATCGAGCATAGCGGTATCTGAGACTATCGTGTACAAGCGTTAAACGAGTATTTTGACGCTATGTATGAACCGGGATAATATATCCGAGAATATCTAATATTACTAATGTGTTACCAATATATGCTTATTTAGACCCTTGGATAATGATCTAACGTCGTTTGATTTCTCATTCATAACTATTAATAATGCTCTTAGATTGCGAGGGGGAGTGTTAATGAAGGATCTTTCTATCGCCTACACGCCGGACAGCGATGATTTGTTCAACTACTACGCCTGGGAGCAAGGTCGAGTAACGTTGGGCGTCGACGGCTGCAAGCCCGTATTTTATCGGAATCATATCATCGATCTCAATCGTGCGGCACTCGAGGCTCAATACGACGTCGTAGCCGTCTCTTCCGTTTTCTACCCCAAGGTCGCCGACAAGTACCTTATTCTTTGCGTAGGGAACAGCGTGGGGAGGAATTTCGGCCCTGCACTCGTTTCAAAACGATACAAGACGGTCGAAGACCTGCGGGGAAAGCGAGTTGCGGTGGGGGGGCATCCGACGACGGGCAGCGTGCTTGCGTTGATGTATTGTCCGGATATCGATCTTGTTGAAATGCCCTTTGACGCCATAGTCGACGCTATCGCCGGGGACAAAGTGGATGCGGGCGTTATGATACACGAAGAGCTAATCCACTTCCGGGAAAGGGGGCTCGTCTGTGTGCGCGATCTTGGTGTCGCATGGTGTGAGGACACGGGGCTCCCTCTGCCCGTGGGACTCAACCTTGTCCGGAAGGGGCTTGGCGAGGGGCTGACGCGCGATATTGCCGCCGCCTGTCAGCGCTCTCTCCTGTGGGGGTGCGAAAATTCCCGGGAAGTGTATTCCTTCGCGAGCAAATTCGGGAGGGGGCTCGCGAAAGAACACGTCGAGATGTTCAGAATAGAGGATTTCCTCCGCATACCGGAGGACGTACGCGAGGCGATGAGAATAATGTTCGGACGCGTCGCGTCTATGAATCTCGGTCCTGCGATCGACACATTCGAGATCGTTGAAGGGATGGATGAACAGGAGCTTCTTCTTAGAAATAGAGGCACCGACATACGAGCGGCCGGATAGAACTTTACACATGGGCATATACAGAATTTATAAGGGCGAAGACGGCAGATCCCGCATCGAAGAGCTTCCGCCGCACGATCCGTTCTGGACATCGATGAGGACCGCATCGACAATGTTTTTTAAGGAATTTCCGCCGGGCACGTTCCTCGACTGGCACCCCGCCCCGCGCAGACAGATCGTCATCATTCTGTCAGGCCGTTTGGAAAATAGCTTCGGGGACGGGAGCCGGCATACATTTGGCGCGGGGGACGTCCGGGTCATATTGGACACTGAGGGAGAGGGTCATACGACGCGTGTTCTTGGAAACGAAGCAGCGCTTGTCGCGGTGGTGCCTTTGGACGATACGGTTGATTGATCTCCGAGCGCCAGATTAAAGTAATCCGTCATCCGCTATAGACATTCATTTCGGCCCCGGCTCCGTTGAGACGTTAATTTAATGAAAGCGCCTGCCGCGGATACTCGCGCGGATGATCGGGAAATGCCGAACACTCCAGGGGAGGAGAAATTCGCATCGCAGGTTATATTCCGGTCCTGACTTTCCACAGGATAGACGACAGCCGCACGGTTATAGCTTTCAGCCCGGAAATGTTCGGACGCTCGATGGAAAGACTCTACCGGAACGGATACAGGACTCTCAGGCTGAGCGACGCGGCGGCCCTGATCAGAGATCGGAGGCCCTTCCCCGAAAAATCATTTGTCATTACCTTCGACGACGGGTACGGGAGCGTGTACGCGGAGGCTTTTCCCGTACTTGATAACTATCGGATGACCGCCACTATATTCCTCGCCGGGGGCGACTCGAAGAAGGCGGGCGCTGACGACCGTTTGACGCCGCTTAACGGGGTCGAGATGCTGAGCTGGGGGGAGATAAGGGAAATGAAGCAAGCGGGAATCGATTTCGGAGCCCATACGATCACACACCCTGACCTCACCCTGATTGAGACGTCCGGCGTCCTACGCGAGATAACCGGGTCTAAAGAAATAATCGAGAACAATCTGGGCGCTCCCGTCTTATCGTTTGCCTATCCCTACGGGAGATACGACGGGAGAGGTCTTGAAATCGCGGGAAGAAACTTCGAATGCGCATGTTCGGACAAGCTCGGTTTATTAACGAGGGAAAGCGATATCTACGCCCTCGAGCGCGTGGACGCCTATTATCTCAGGCGCGAAAGGTTGTTCAATCTCATTACGACGAAGTCATTTCCCGTGTACATCTTTTTACGCAATATCCCGCGTACTGTCAGGCGCGGGCTGGGTGGAAGATGAGCGCTCCGCCGAAGCATCTCAGGTTCTGCATGATCACGACGTTCTACCCTCCCTGGAGCTTCGGGGGTGATGCAATCTATGTCTGGCAGCTCGCGAACGAACTCGCCCGGAGGGGCCATCATGTAACCGTAATTCACTGCATCGATTCTTATGAAATGCTTGCCGGCGGAGAACCGGACGCCGTATATGAAAACCACCCGAATGTCGATGTTTGCGGACTAAAGAGCAAATACGGTTTTCTCTCTCCGCTCGCTACACAGCAAACGGGATATCCCTTTTTCAAATCGGGGCGGATCAAGGAGATTCTGGACCGGGGATTCGACGTCATACACTTCCACAATATTTCGCTCGTAGGGGGACCGAAGGTAATCGAATACGGGGAGGGGGTCAAGCTCTACACGACGCACGAATACTGGCTCGTCTGCCCGACCCATGTGCTGATGAGGTTTGACCGTGCCCCGTGCGAAAAGCCTCACTGCCTGATGTGCCAGCTCGTCCACGCCCGCCCGCCTCAGCTCTGGAGGTATACCGGTCTCATCGACAAGTCTTTAGACCATCTTGACGCAATAATTAGCCCGAGCATGTTCAGCAAAAAGCTGTATGAAACAAAGGGCTTGAAGGTACCCATACATCACATCCCGAATTTTATCCCTGAAGATAACTATTCCACGGGCCGGGGCGGCAAATACGACATAACTGTTCCTGAAGAGCCTTTCTTTTTATATGTGGGAAGGATCGAGAAATTAAAGGGCATACAGAATCTGATACCCTTATTCAGAAAATATAAAAAAGCTAGACTCGTGATTGCCGGTAAAGGCGAGTATGAGGGTGACATCCGCCGGCTTGCACTTGGAAGCCTGAACATCGATATGACCGGCTATGTGCCGCCTGCCGGGCTCAGGAATATATATAAAAAGGCTGTTGCCCTCATCGTGCCCTCTATAAACTATGAGATCTCCACTCTTGTGGTGTTTGAAGCCTTCAGGGAGAAAACGCCCGTCATAGTAAATAACATCGGGGGGCTCCCCGAGCTTGTAGTTGAGAGCGGCGGCGGATTTGTATACAACTCCGAGAATGAAATAGTAAGCGCGATGGATAGGCTCATTGACGAGCCTTCATTGAGGGAAGAGCTCGGGACCAGGGGCTATGAATGCTACATCAGGAAGTGGAACGCGGAATCCCACCTGAAATCATATTTCGAATTGATAGGTAAATTAATGGCCCGGAATACATCTTCCGACAAGCGCTTATGAGGTCCGGAGTTAGGTCCTGAGCTGATTGTTGGAGGTCCGGACCGGACGGTGCGGGTTCAAGCCCCGTCGTCCCGGCCTTTCCTTTCCGGAGATTCCCTATCATTCGGAAATTATTTACCTATCTCTGGAAGGGCTTTGCTTTTAGACGATATTCGGTTGTAAACTTACCTGTCCGGCTTTTTACGGCGCGCCGGTCAGGTTCTAATGATTACACAACCCTTGAGAGCGGGGTGCTTCCCGCAGTGATAAGTATGAATTCGGCCCCGCTTGATGGCGGGCGTAGAACCGCTTTGAGAGCGCTCGATGTTATGGGCGCGCTCCTGGTTATATATCTCTTTCTGCTCCCGGCCGCGAGCCTCGCTTCCCAACAGCATAAGGAGTACAATACTCCGCCCAACGCCGGGGGGCCTACGACCGTGGACGTCGGACTTTATTTGCTCGATTTTATCAAGCTCGATCAGCCGAAGCAGATGCTGAGCGCCCGGTACGCCCTGTCCCTTCACTGGAAAGACCCCAGGAGGCGTTCGAGAGCGCGGATCATAAACCGGACATAGTTATGGGAGACGAGGTCGCGGAGCGCATAAAATACATGTGGTGGCCCGACCCGCAGATCACCAATCAGCTGGGCGCAATAACGGAGATAAACAAGAGACTCCTCATTCACCCGGACGGGGACATCGTATATTCCTCCGTGTTCGTGGCGGATACCGCGACGACGCTCGAATTCCGGAAATTCCCGTTTGACCTTCAGACGGTCAGGATGGAATTCGAATCCTTTTCATATCCCAAGGACGAGCTCGACTATAAGGTCTGGAGCGAGAGGACGGGCGTCAATCATAACTTTCAGAACGACGAGTGGATACTCCACGAGATGTCGTCTACAGCGGGTATCAGGAGGCTCTGGGAATCGGAAACCGATGACTGGTCGTACGTCAGCTTTTACGTCCCTATGGAAAGGAGGACCGCGTATTATCTGTGGAGGATACTATTTCCGTTCTGCTTTTTCATACTGCTCTCGACCTGTGTATTCTGGATGCAGAGGGAGTCGCTCGACAGGCGCGTGAGCATCGTGGCCGCTTTCGCGCTGACCGCCGTGGCGTTTAATTTCGTCGTATCGAGCTTCTTCCCGAACGTGTCTTACTTGACGATTCTGGACGCGATAATATTGTCCGGATACCTGATGTGCGGCGTTACGATCGTTTCGGTCATAAGCTTCGAGTTGTTCAAGCACCACGGAAAGCTGAAGATATGGGATTACGGGAACGTAGCGGCGAGGTTCGTCTTCCCTCTGCTCTATATCCTCATATGGTATTCCATCTACTACAGGTTTATGCATAGCCAGGATCAGATCGTGTACCTGATCGATCACTCCTAGAAATCGGGGGGGAGGGGGGTAAATGTCCCGCGTCACTGCCTGTATTTCCAATCCCTATTAGACATTGACTGACACGTCAGCTCGCGTGAGGGTTGAGCTTAATTACACTTGATAGAGTGGATGTACTTTCACATATCTTTATTCGGGTGCTGCCGGATTATCTGCCTTGGGCATGTCCGGAGTGTCTACTTTCGGCATGTCCGGAGTATCCACTTTCGGCATCTCGGGAGTATCCGCTTTCAGCATGTCCGGAGTATCCACTTTCGGCATGTCCGGAGTATCCGCTTTGGGCATCTCGGGAGTGTCTACTTTCGGCATGTCCGGAGTATCCGCTTTCGGCATCTCGGGAGTGTCTACTTTCGGCATGTCCGGAGTATCTGCTTTGGGCATCTCGGGAGTGTCCACTTTCGGCATGTCCGGAGTGTCTGCCTCGGGCATCTTAGGGGTATCCGCAGCCAAAGCGGGTATGGATAATACGAAAAGCAATAAAATAGCATTAATTATTTTCACGCTCATGTTATTGCCTCCTGTTTAAGTCGCGAATTATGAGGAATATTGATATATAAAATCTATTATAGTGTGACGATGAGTAAAACACAAACTCCGTCCGCCCGGGAAAGGAGGGCTGCCGGCCTGTCAAACCGGTGGCCGCGGGTTCAAGTCCAGTCGTCTGTGCCGATTTTTAAGACTTAGGGCCGTAAGGGTATTCATGCCGCTGATTATTTGCGTCCGCCGGGTGATATCGATAAATCTCTCGAACTGATAAATCCTCTGGACTAGGGGGAATAAATTTGCTTTAATGTAATCTGTTGCGGGTGCGTAGTTTATAGCCCGCCCAGACAGGGGGATATTGAAATGAGAAAGGCATATATCGCATTGATAATGGTACTTTTTCTGGGGGCGGCGGCACGCGCTCAGGCCCAGGACGAGGCAAAGGCCGTAAAGGACATTAATCTCAGGTTCCAGGTGCTGCTCTACAGGCTCTACGAGCTTTCGAACATGAACCTGCCCAAGGGGACGAACGCCGCGAACGGCATGTGGAGGGACAAGGTTGCGGCCGACCCGAAGATCGAGAACCTCTATAAGTATCCGGTAACGGGCCTTACGGGAGACGCGGCAAAGCTGGCCGAGGTGTTCGGTGTATATTATGCGGGCACGTACAAGGCTTTCACCGACAACGCCAATATAGACGCGACCTGGGCGGGCAAGGGCTCCATATACAGGTCGGCGCTCGGGCAGGCGGGGGAGAAGGTGTACGGCATCAGCTTCAACATATTGCAGTCGGCGGGCGGGAACGAGGCCGAAGACAAGAAATTCGCCACGGAAGCGCGGAACTCCGCGAGGGCGCTAATAAGGACCATAGACAAGCAGGGGCCCATGACGAGCGGAGAGTTCGCGAGCAAGCGGATCGCGGTCTCGGAGTATAACGCGGCGAGCCAGGCGCTTCAGAAGCTCGACCAGCTCTTCGCGGGCGACTACAGCGGTCCGGGAGGGCCGGGGGCGAAGGTGATGAGACAGGTGTTCACGGAGATAACGACTATTCCGACCGTCCTCGAAGGGCCCTGGCTGTCGCCGGCGTGGCAGCTCCAGTTCCAGTACGTGTGCCTGACGGGCTCGATAGTGATGGAAAAGGTCTCGCCGCCCGAAAAGAAGTGAAAACACGGCTCACCCGTGACTCCTGACCCTCTCCCGGTGCGGGAGAGCTACTTCTTCTCGGCAGGACCTGCGAGGCAGGAAAAATATTCCTTCAACACGGCATTGCGCTGCGGGGCGGGCACTTTGCCGGATTCGGAAATTATGGTCGAAGCCGCGAGCTTGAAATCGTCGCTCACCTCGCCGTCGTGTTCTTTGAACTGATAGGTCAGACGTTTGGTTACCTGTTCGTCGAACCCCTGGCTCTGAGCGCAAGACGTTGCCGCGGCCTCCGGGTCGGACGCCTTCGGAAACTTGACCTCGTCTCCTTTCCAGAAACAGCCCGTCGCGGCTACGAGCGCGCAAATCAGGACTAGCGAATAATATAGGGCGGGATTTTTCGGATGCTTGATTTTCATAATCCAATTCTACAGAAATCTCGGGGGTTGTAAAGGCCGCGGCGGCACGGGCCGTCTATCACTGCGCCACGGAGCTTTCGAGGCACGAGATGTACTGCTGGAATACGGCGTCGTTCTCGGAAGGCTGTACGTTCTCCGACTCCGCAATGTCCTTGCTCGCCTTTTCCTTAAACGAGTCGGTTATCTTGCCGTCCGAGTCCCTGAAAGCCGCAGCGAGAGACATTATTACCGCGCCGTCGAGCCCGAGATTCTCGGCGCACGTCGCCGAGACCTGGCCCGGGTCGTATACCTTGCCCGGCTCGGCTGCGGGCTGGGCGCAGGCGGCCGCCGATACGAGCAGGCCGATTATGATTGCCGTCCGGAATCGTGAGTACGTTCTTTCGCATGTCGGTCCCTCCTCTGGAAATAATACAGCCGGCAATAGCCTTGTAAATACCGGGCCGCAGGCGTGAAGCTGATCGGGCTCTATATGTCACACTTTTTTATTTGAGAACTCTACGGCCTCGTCTCTCCGCGCACTGCTTATTCACGGGACAACAATCGCGTTGCAGTCGAGGGTGAATTCCTCGTTATCGATAATAATTCTGCCGTCGGGAGTTCCCTGAAACACCTCGCCTCCGACGTCCCCTCCGACGGGAGTGCCGCTTACGCTCTCTATGATGATAGTCGCCGCATCGGCATCGATCACAGGTCCGTTAAATATGTCCTGACATTCGAGCGTGAAGCAGTCCGCTTGCGTGCAGCTTTTGCCGAAAATTATAGTCGTCGTGTCGACGATCTCGGGCGGGTTCCCGGTGTCGTCTACGATATCGCATACATAAGGAAGGCATGTGGAGCCGGCCAGGCTCGAGGCCGGACAGCTGAGATCGACGTCGAAAGTGCCGTTGCATTCCGGTGGGAACCCCGTAGCCGAGGGCGGGGTGCCGTCGCCGTCGCCTTCGCACCCTCCCGTTACCATGAACGCGATCATTACGATCGAGGAAATTAACACGATCAGACCCGAAGTACGGTTGATTAGTGCGTCCCCTGTGTTTTTCATGACCGGACCCCTGCCTAACGTTTAGTTTGAGAAATGGCGTCATTAAGCAATTCGGAGATTAATAGTAACTCGACCGGGGGGGATTGCGCAAGTCGGGGGAGGCGGCTGCGCTTACGGACGTCGATATTCCATATTTCACAAATTCGCTAATTTCCGCAATTTTGGCGGAGTTTTGACAATTATTGTCATACGTGCCGTTTGAGGGCGCCAAAAATCTTCATGATTTCTAGTGGATACGGCTGGTTATCATGCGATAAACATGGCATGGGAATTGCCTGATTCAGGAATGGGATACTTTAATGTTTATTTGTCCCCTACGGACATGGCATGAATTCGGAAAAGCTGACTGCTAAATCAGGAAATTCGCGGTTCCCGAAAGGGCTCTTCATTGCCGTCCTCGCGCTCTCCGTCATGCCCTTCGTGCTGTCGCTCCTCGGCGCCGATTTCAGGATGAGGTACCTTGAGGTGACCGAGGCTTTCAGGATCACCGTCACGGCGACCATCCTCGTCTCCCTCTTCTCGGGGACGCTTTGTCTGATGCACTACTCACTCGAGAGGAGCAGGATAACTTTCATATTCGGCGTTTCCCTTATCGGCACAGCCGTCATAAGCGGTTTCCAGCTCTTCGCCTCATATTTGTTCAAGGTAGGCGTTTACAGGGAATTCTTTATATCCGTATCCTCGGGAGCGGTTGACCTCTTCCCGGCTGTCCTCATACTCGCGGGCGCGCTGTTGCTGCTCAGGAAAAAGACGGAGGGGGAATTCGAGAAGAGGACCGGGCCCTATCTCATCACCGGCTCCGTGATAATCGGCGTTTCGCTCGGGATAATTTACACGCTCGCCGAAACGGGCCTGAGGTCGGGCTCCCCCGACGCGCATACGCTCCTGACCCGTTTATGGACGCTCGCTCCGATGGCGTCCGTAATCGCCGCCGCGCTCGCCGCCGAATATTATACGAGCGCGAGGAGGACGCTCATGTCCTACGTCCTCGAGATAACGCTGATACCGCTCCTCGCATCGGAAATCTTCACCACCCTCGTCTCGTCTCTATTTCCGGGCGAGCATTTTCTGTACGCCGATTTCCTCAAGGTGCTGGCCTGCTTCATCCCGTTCCTCGGGCTCACGCTCGAGTACTCGAGGAATTACAGGGAGAAGAGGCACGCGGAGAAAAAATCGAGGGAAGCCGCTGTCAGGCTGGAAAGGGCTGAGGAGGAGAACCGCTCGGCCGTAGGCAGGCTCGATGAGAAAATACGGGCGCTCAAAGCCTCGGAAGATTTTCTCGAAACTGTGTCCGCGGGCTCGGCCTGCGGAACTTACATAATCTCGGACGGGCGTTTCATGTTTGTAAACCCCGCGTACGAAAAGGTTACCGGCTATAAGGAAAAGGAGCTTATAGGCTCTAAAATGGAGGCGCTCGTTTCACCCGACGACAGGGAAGAGCGCATCAGGCTTATACGGGGGATCGACGACGGGGCGGCTTCGGTCCGCTGCGAGTACAGAATAATCAACGGGAAAAAACGGGCCGTCTGGGTATCCGATACGGTCACGAAAATTACGTACGGCGGGAAGCAGGCGCTCCTCGGAAGCGTCGTCGACGTCACTCCGGGAAAGCACGCCGAGGAGATGCTGAGGACGCTCTCCACGAGCTCGCCGTTAGGTATCTACATAGTTCAGGACGGTGAGATAAGGTACGTGAACAGGCAGTACTGCGATTACACCGGATACCCGGAAGACGAGCTTCTGGGGACGCCCGCCGACAGGATTATCCACTATCTCGACCGGGAATCGGCGAAGGAGAAGTCGAGGCGGATGCTCGAGAGCTCTGGCGCCGAGCCTTACGAGTACAGGATACTCAGCAAGGATAACGAGGTTAAGTGGCTCACGGAGACAGTCACCGGGATAAGGTTCGGGGACAAGAGCGCGGTGCTCGGCAGCGTAGCCGACGTCACCGACCGCCGGAGGGTGGAGGTCATGCTGAGGACGCTCTCCACGAGCTCTCCTATAGGCATATACATCGTCCAGAACGGTGAATTCAAATTCGTCAACCCGCAGTTCCAGAAATATACGGGGTATAGCGAGGAGGAGCTCCTCGGCAGTAAGTCGGCATGGTATATCTACGGCGAGGACAGGGAGTCGGTCAGGCAGAACGCGGTGCGGATGCTGAAGGGCGAGATCAATGCCCCCTACGAATACAGGGCGGTAAGGAAGGACGGCAGCATGATGTGGTCGATGGAGGTCGTGAGGTCTATTCAGTACATGGGTAAAGACGCGGTGCTCGGCACGCTGATGGACGTCTCCGAGAGGAAGCAGGCCGAGGAGCTGTTCGAGACCCTTTCGACCGGAACGCCCATAGGGGTGTTCATAATACAGGACTCTAGATTCGAATACGTAAACCCGCAGTTCGAGGAATTCATGGGTTACGCGAGGGACGAGCTCGTCGGCACGAACCCGTGGAAGCTCGTGCACGCGCTCGACCGCGACGACGTGAGGGAGAAGTCGAGGCAGATGCAGGAGGGGGAGAGGAAGCTCCCGTACGAATACAGGGTAGTGACGGGCAAGGGCGAGATCAAATGGGTGATGGAGACGAGCACGTCGATACAGTACAGGGGCAGGCAGGCGATCCTCGGGAGCCTGATGGACGTATCCGAAATGAAGATGACCGAGGAGGAGCTCAAGCACGCGAAGGAAGCGGCGGAGGCCGCGAGCCAGGCCAAGTCAGAGTTCCTCGCGAACGTGAGCCACGAGATAAGGACACCTTTAAACGCGATCGTCGGAATGACGGACCTGATGCTCGACACCTCGCTCTCGAGCGAGCAGCAGGAGACGCTCAGGGTAATAGAGTCGTCCTCGGTGGCGCTCCTGAGTCTAATTAACGAAATACTGGATTTCTCGAGGATCGAAGTCGGGCAGATGGAGATCGAGGAGGAGCCCTTCAGCCTGAAGGACCTCGTCGAGGGGGTGGTGGATTCTCTCTCGGTAAGGGCTTTCGAGAAGGGGCTCGAGCTCGTGTGCTACATAAACCACAACGTGCCCGACCGCCTGATCGGGGACATGACGAGGATAAGGCAGGTACTCGTGAACCTGGTGATAAACGCGATAAAGTTCACGGACACGGGCGAGGTGCTGATCAACCTCGAGAACCTGAGGCCCCTCGACGGGGAAGAGGTCGAGCTCCAGTTCAAGGTGGCCGACACGGGGATCGGAATACAGGAGGAGCACAGGGAGAAGATATTCGAGAAGTTCTCGCAGGTGGACAGCTCGACTACGAGGACGTTCGGGGGGGCGGGGCTCGGGCTCAGCATCTCGAAGTCGCTCGTACTGCTGATGAACGGAAAGATATGGTTCGAGAGCGAGGCCGGGAAGGGCTCCACGTTCTATTTCAGCCTCCCGCTTAAGCTCGACTGGGAGAAGGAGGGGGGGATCACGAGGGTCCAGCCCAATTTCCGCGGCACGCCGGTACTCGTGGTCGACGACAACGGGACCAACAGGTCGGTGCTGAGGAAGATGCTTTCGCTCTGGGGGTTCGAGGTCCTGGAAGCGAGCGGAGGCAGAGCGGCGTTGTCGCTGCTCCATAACATGGACCGCAGGCCCCCGCTGATTATCGTGGACAAGCAGATGCCCGGGATGGACGGTATAGAGTTCACGGAGCACGTGAGGAATTCCATAGGCGGAGGCATCAAAATTCTCCTTCTCACGTCGTGGGCCGGGATGAACTTCTCCGAGATCAAGGACAAGGGGATAGACGAAACCATAGTCAAGCCCGTAAAGACCGCGAAGCTCTACGAAGCCGTGTCGAGGCTCGTCAAGGATGACAATTATGCGAAGGGCGGCGCGGACGCCGGCTACACGGGCTCACCGTTCGAATCAGCCAAGGTCAGGGAACGGGATAAGCCGCGCATACTGGTCGTGGACGACACGCCCGACAATCAGAACCTCGTGAAGAGGATACTCGAGATCGGAGGCTACGCCGTCGACGTCGCTTCGGGGGGGCAGGAAGGCGCGGACGCCGCGCGCGGAAGCTGGTACGACCTGATACTGATGGACATACAGATGCCCGTTATGGACGGCTTCGAATCGACGACGGTGATCAGGGAATGGGAGAAGGGGAACGCCGGGCGGAGGACGCCGATCATCGCGGTTACTGCGCACGCCCTCACAGGGTACAGGGAAAAATGCCTGGAGAGCGGTATGGACGATTACATCACGAAGCCGCTTACGAAAAAGTCGCTTCTCGATATGGTGAGGAAGTGGCTGAACACGCCTGCGGCGGAGAGCGCCTCTCCGGGAGTCGACCTGGGGGCGTGAGTCTTATATCCGACGCGGCCCTTCCGCACCTTGCGGGACGCCTTCTTGGGGACGCGATTTTTTCCGTATAAAATATTGCCGGACTTAAAACGTACAGCACGGGCGTATAGGGAGCAGGGCATGAGCGAGCTTATACTCGGCAGCAATGTGATCAGGGAAATCGAATCGAGGGGTATGGACGTGGAGACCGTGTTGTCCCAGATAGGGATGTTCGAGAGGGGCATGTCCGCGTCCCGTCTGGTGAGACCCTGCACGCCCGGGGACGGGATAGTGTCCATAAGGGACGAAGCCGGGGGCTACGCCCGGTATTACGAATCGGAGTCCGTTCGCAAAAAAATTATCAAATTCGTCCCGGCTTCAGGGGCGGCGAGCAGGATGTTCAGGGACCTCCAGGCGGCCGCCGCCGGAGGCCCGCTCGAGCGGGCGCGCCTGGAAAGGGCGGCGAGGGAGGGGGACGGGGACGCCCGGTCCGCTCTCAGGTTCATCGGGGAGCTCCCGAGGTTCGCCTTTCACGACGACCTCGAATCGGCGCTCGAAAAAAACGGGTACGACATGAGAGAGCTCCTCTCGGCGGGCGAATACCGGGAGGTGTTCGAGCACACGCTAGACGCGAAGGGGCTTAACTATTCGAACCTGCCGAAAGGCATTATCAAATTCCACAAGCACCCGGCGCACAGCAGGACGGCCTTCGAGGAGCACCTCGCGGAGGCGCTCCACTATACGAAGGACGCCTCGGGGACGGCGAGGGTGCATTTCACCCTGTCGCCCGAGCATCGTGGAGACGGTGAGGGCCCACCTGGAGAGCGTCAAGGGGTTCTACGCCGGGGAGACGGGGGGTCTCGAAATCGGCTGCTCGGTACAGAAGCCTTCGACCGACACCATAGCCGTCGATATGGAGAACAGGCCGTTCGTCGGCGACGACGGGAAGCCCGTATTCAGGCCGGCCGGACACGGCGCCCTGATCGAGAACCTAAACGAGCTCGGCTGCGATATCGTATTCATAAAGAATATAGACAACGTCCTGCCGGACAGGCTCAAGGACGAGACTTATCTCTGGAAGAAGGCGCTCGGCGGATATCTGCTGAAGCTCGAGAGCCTCGTGTTCTCGGCGCTCGGCAAGCTCGGCGGGGGAGCCTCGCGCGGGGACGTTTCGGCGGAGCTGGGAGAGCTCGGAAGGATGGGGCTCGCCATAGAATGCCCGGGGGGCGAAGACCCGGCCGCTCTCGTTTCGGCGCTCGCCCGCCCGCTAAGGGTGTGCGGCGTCGTGAGGAACGAGGGAGAGCCCGGGGGAGGGCCTTTCTGGGTGAGGGGGAAGGACGGCCGCGTGTCGAAGCAGATTGTGGAATCGGCTCAGGTGGATATGACCGCGCCCGGTCAAAAGGCCGCGTGGGAGTCCTCGACCCACTTTAACCCCGTGGACCTGGTATGCGCCCTGAGAGACCATAGGGGAGAGCCTTTCGACTTGTCCGGGTTCACGGACCCCGAAGCGGGGTTCATTTCCGTGAAATCGAAGGACGGAAGGGAGCTCAAGGCGCTCGAGCTCCCGGGGCTCTGGAACGGAACGATGGCCTTCTGGAATACCGTTTTCGTCGAGGTGCCGCTCGTGACTTTCAACCCGGTAAAGACCGTTTTCGACCTTCTCAAGCCCGAACACCAGCCCAAGCTCTAATGCCGGGAAAATACCGGCTGTTTGCAGTTTACCGGGAGAACCTATCGGGTGTATTATTATCGGCGACGACCGCGCGCGCGCGCGCCTAAGGAGGAGCACTTCGAATGCCGGGCAAACGTTACCAGAAAGAGATAGTTTACGTGGACCCTGATTTCATGGACCTCATACCGTTCTTTCTCGAATGCAGGCATAAAGATATCGTGAACATCAGGGAATGCCTCAGGGACTCGAACCTTAAAGAAGCGCAGAGACTGGGACACGGTATGAAGGGCGCGGGCGGCGGATACGGTTTCCGGGAGATAGGCAGGATCGGGAAGGTCATCGAGGAGGCCGCGAAGTCGGGCAACACTGCCGAGATTGAGAAGGCGCTCGAAATGCTCGACGAATACCTGTCGGTAGTCGAGGTCGTCTCCGGAAAAAGAGAAATGCTCGACTGAATCAGCCTGAAAATTCCCTGTTTAAATCTACCTTTATTCCCGGTTAAAATACCGGGTCATGCCTCCGGCAAGGAAGACGCTAAAACAAGATATTCACGTCACGCTGCCCGGTGCGTTCAAGGGCGCTGCCGGCGCCTTTGCGGAATCGCTCGGGCTTATTGACGGCCTCTACAGGAGGCAGCTCTCGAACGAGCTCACTCTTTCTCTCGAAAAAGGTCTCTGGAACGAAATAACCGCTAAGCTGCGGGCGGGCGCGGACTCCCTGTCCGGGGACGCTCGCGCCGGATACGAATCCGGCGTGGCCGTACTCGAAAAAGGCATATTCGACCTCTTTCCCCTCGCCGCCGGAAGCGCCCGCGTGAAAGGCGCAATGGAGCTGATAATCGGGAAGGTGTTTTCCTCGGAAGGGGACGGCGAGAGCTATTACGCGGGGGCTGCGGGGATCGAGAACGGGGAATACGCCCAACTGCTCGAGGAATACGACAGCAACATGGGCAGGTTCACCGAGGCGCTCATGACGTCGCGCGGGTACAAGGGGAAGGTCTTCAACGGGGAGCTTCCCAGGGTAAAATGCCTAGACGTGTTCTCCCTCGCTGGCGGTCTCGACGTGAGGCACAAGCCCATTTGCGTTTTCTTCTCGGGAGGGACGAAGGAGAACGTGTCTTCCCTTTCCCGTATGACCGTATTCATCAACCTGTACGCGGCCAGGTTCAAGGCGCTTACGGAGAAGATCGCGCTCCGTTACCTCGCGGGGGCGGAAGGGCTCGCGGAGCTTTCGCGAGGGCGAGGCCGCGAGGCTCCTGCTCATATGGCTGAGGGGGCATGACGCGGGGCATTTCATCGGGGCCGACAGGCTCGGCCGTGTGATGTCCGAGTTCGACAGTAATTATATGGTGCTCCACGAGCTGAAGTCGGACATGATCGCGCTCTACAACATGAAACACCTCTCCGGGGGTCTATTGAGCGGCGGGCTGCTCCACAAGGCGTATCTCCTCACGGTCGCCGAGATGCTGAGGTACATGAGGAGGGAAGGGTTCGTAAAGCACCCCGACACCGGCTCCGCCTATCTCGCATACAGGCATTTCAGGGACAGGGGGGCTATCAGGCACGACCCCTGGGGCGGGAAATTCATCGTCGACGTGAAGACGCTCGAGGCCGTGGTGGACGAGTTCGCATGGGACCTCGTCAGGCTTTTCGCGGACGGGAACGAAACGAGGGCCAGGGGTTTCGTCAACAGCTGGGGGTGGCTCGGGGTGGAGGACACGGACGACCTCCCGCGGGGCTGCCCGGAGGAGCTGAGGAAGGTGATCGCCGACACGGACATCCCCCACGAAATAGAATACGACTTCGTTACGACGTTCGGGTGAGGAGCTCTTCCGCCCTGCTCAATACCGCAATTTGAAATTATCCGGCAGCGGCTTCGGTTCTATCGCGGCGTTTTGTACGCGGCCGAGCCCAGGATGTGACCGTAGTCGGGCGACTGCGCGATGACTGCGATTCCGTCGTCAGGAGAACGGAGCGGGGATGACTTGTAACTGCATTTTTCATCCCGGCATTTGCCGAGAAAATTAATCGATGTGACGTTGTTGACACTCTCCAGATTACGTCCCGTGTTTTCGCCGGCGGTAACGTCCGTTCTGGCCTGGCTCACGAAGCGGATTTCCACTATATCTAATCCGCCTGGAGAGGCAGGCGTCTTTTCGGCTGAAACAGTGATATCCATTCCTCCGCCGGTCTTCTCCGGCCGGATTCCGATATTATAGGGGCGCGGGCTCTTGCCGGCCGTTACAATCGCCTCGCGCACATCGCTCTCGTTCGACCCGACTACCGATACGGCGCCGTCGACGATCAGCTGCGGGGTGAAAACGGAATCGAGTCCCATCGCCTTTGCATAGTTACCCTGACGCTCTGTATTCTCGCGGGAGGAATAAGGGTCTTTCCATCCCAGCCTGTCCCAGTAATCGATATGGAACGACAGCGGCAGGACCTTCGGATTCGCGGCCAATGCGCCCATGAGCTCGTCAGCGGGCGGGCATGAAGAACAGCCCTGGGACGTGAACAGCTCAAGGACGACGGGCTGCCCGGCGGTATCGGCTATTGCGGACGCACAGGCGGCGATGCTGCCGGCGCATATGAATAATGTGAGGACCAGTTTTATCATCGGTCGATTTATCGTCATGATTTCTTTCCCCCTCCCGTTTAATACTTTATCCAACGATCGCATTTTTTCCATACTAAAATCCGAGGAGCTTCCCGAGCCCGCGCGAATATTCGTCTTCCCCGCCGTAGAGGTAGATGCGGAGCGACGCGCATTCTCTTATGAGAGCCTTCGCGAATCTCCTCTTTTCGTTCTCCGAGAGAAACCGGCTGATCGTGCCCGGGTCGGGCGGCCGGTCTTTACGGAAGAGGCTCGCGCAGATATTTGTCAGATCGTCCGGCACTGCGTCCGTACGCCCGGCAATACCCGCTTCGGCAAGTAGGGAAAATTCCCTGACGCAGTTCATGTAGATTCTCATATAGAAACCGTAGAGCAGGGTCAGATAGCCGAGCGTCTCCCCTTCGCCGCCGCCTTCAAATCCGTATCCCTTACTGCCGGAGGCCGCCTCCTTCATCCTGTCCGCGTCTCTTTTCTTTCTCCTGAGAGACGACGACCAGAGCAGGTGCATATTTTCTTCGAAGCCGTCCGGAATGTCGTACGGCCCCTCCGGCGTCTGCCCGTGAAGCGCCTCAGAGGATATTCTCAGGAGGGCGCTTACGGACCGGGACTTGCGCATAGCGTCGTAGAGCTCTCTCTCCCTCCTTCTGCTGACGCGTATGTCCGGGCCGTCCGTACGGAACCCGATCGGAGGCTTCGGCCTCTCTTCCATGGAGGAGCGGTACTCGGCCCTTATCTCTCTGAGCTTCCTGTCCTTGTCTATAAGCCTCTGGAGCTCGGTGACCAGATCGTCCAGATAGGCTTCCTCTTCCCCGGCCGCGTATTGCTCCTCCGAGGACGCGGCGTACACGACGCTGCGCGCAATCAGCTCCAGCAGGAAGGGGTCGCCCGACAGGTGGGTAAGGAACAGAACGATGTTCGCGTGCTCCTCGTCTTCGAGGCTGCCGCATAGCCTCCTCACCTCTTCTCTCGCGCTCTCGTCAAGGAGGCTGCGGGAAAAGTGAAGGGCGGCGAAGTAGTGGTACGAGTAGCCGTACCTGAATTCGAACCCGGACTCCCTGCGTGTGAGGGTGTCCGATTCGAGGAGGGCCGTCATCACGGACCCGGTGTCCTCCGGGGGGCTCGGGAACCCGGCAGAGACCTCCGCCGCGAGGTTCTCGATGTCCTCCTCCGATATCCACCTGCTCCTCTTGGAGAACATCCTGTATGCGGTACGGGCGAGGAGGCTCTGAAAGAACGGGAAATCCTCCCTTCGCGTCACGTCCTTAAGCGATTTGGTTATGATGTATTCGTAGTACTGTCCGTAGGAGCCCGCGCCGGGCGCGGCCGGATCCTCCGAATCGGCCATCTGCAATATGGTCAGTATGAAGACGGGGTATGAGGGGACAAGGCTCCTGCCGAGCACGGTGTCGACCGCGCCCGTGAGCCTGGCCTTCGTTCGGGCGGCATCTTCTTCGCTCCCGCGCGCGCCTGCGTCAATCCATTTCGATATCAGCTCCTCCCTGAGGGCCCGTCCGAATTCCTTTATTTCGTAAACGGAGAACCCGGCGGGTACGCCGAAGACGCTCAGCCCCTCGGGGAGGCCCTTGAACTCGGGCGTGTTTGCCGCCGTAACCAGGACTGAGCCGAAATGGTCCGTAAGGCCGCCGAGGAAGGAGCCGAGCTCGGCAGAGCCCGCGGGAATCCTGTCGGCGTTATCGAGAAGCAGTATCCTCTTTCCGGCGGGTCCGGCTTTAATTCGCTCGTAACTCCCGGGCGTATACTGCTCTTCGTATTTCCTGAGAAAAAATCGGGCCTTGTCTCCCGAGCGCGGGATGCGGAGCGTCTTGCCGTCCATGTAGACGGGATGGAAACCCGAGCCCGAGAGCCGCAGGGCCAGGGTTTTGAGAAGGGACGTCTTTCCCGAATCTACAGGGCCGTATATCAATATGCCGCCCCCGGCGGCAGCGGCTGCGGCGAGACCGGAAGAGTTCACAATCCCGCCTGACGGCCCCGCGCCCGTGTGCCGGTCAGGCGTCAGAATTTCGAGGTCCGGGAATACGAATATATCCCCGAGCGCGGTCCTCTCCCCGCCCCGGGGCCTGATACGGATTCCGGTATCGTTAATAAATTCGCTGAAATATTCGCTGAATTCACAATTCTCTGTCATAGGGACCCGGACCCTGACTGGTATTTGATTCCGCGCGTACTGTGGGTGAATACGCCTTAGCGGTGTTTTTCTGTCAAAAAATTATTTAAATTATACAGGGACATTGAAAGAGAGAGCAAATGAAATCAGCATAATCGCGCATGTCGGCCGGGCGCGGACGATACATTTCAAGTACAATCCTCTTGTTATTGCCGTTTCAAACAGCTGAACGGAGCCATACGGATGACGGAAAGGAAAAAAATAATCAGAATCGCAGCGGTCCTTTCCATAATGCTGTATTTCTCCTATTGCTATTTCCTCCAGAACCCCGACAACTGGAACTCGGTGCCGCGGATAGCGCTTGCCCTGTCGATTATCGAAGACGGGACGCCGGCGATCGATAAATACAAAAATACAACACATGATATAGCCCGGTATAAAGGCAGGTTTTACTCCGATAAGGCGCCCGGGATGTCTTTGATGGCCATACCCGGCGTAGCCCTGGCGCGGCTGTTTATGAAATCGTATCTCGGAGATGTCAGGTGGCTCGGCCCCAGGGGATATATAACGATTTATTTTGTTCTTCTCGAGCAAGTGGCGAACATTTTTACGACGGCTATTTTTACCGTGTTTACCGCGTTGACAATATATTTCCTCTCGATGAGGCTCGGGGCCGGTCTCCCGGGGGCCGTGTTGGGCGCTCTTGCCTACGGGCTCGCCACGCCTGCATGGGGGTGGGCGACGGCGTTCTTCGGGCACAACCCCGCGGGCGGGTGTCTCATGATGGGGTTCGCGGCCGTATATTATCTCGCCGTTTCGCCGGGGAGCGCGAGGAAGGATATCCTGCTAGGGTTTGCAGCAGGGGCTCTTCTATCCTGGGCGGTAGTGATAGAGCTTACGTCCGCTCCGGCTACCGCCGTTATCGCCGTTTACGGCATATTCTGCGCGAGGGGCTGGGAGAGGCGGAGGCTCGCGCGCGTGCTCCTTTCCGTGGCGGCGGGCTCGCTCGTCTTCATATCTCCCCTGTTAATCTATAATTACAGCATTACCGGGTCTCTCTTCGGCTCGCTTTACAGCTACACGGTATATTACACCGGCATGAGGCTCGGGTATTACGGGCTTACGTACCCGCATCCTCTGCTGATGGCGAAGCTCCTCTTCGCCGGAGGGCACGGTCTTTTCTGGCTCTCGCCGATCCTGCTGATGACCCCGTATGCGTTCTACAGGCTGTGGAAGACGCCCGGCGCCAAAGCCGTTACAATTGCGCTCGCCGCCGTGCCGCTCTATTACCTGCTCCTGAACTCGTCGTATGAGTACTGGACGGGAGGGGGATCGACCGGGCCCCGCTTCCTGACCCCGATGCTGCCGTTCCTCTGCCCGCCGCTCGCGGTGATGTGGGCGGGGGCGGGCAGGAGGCTCCGCGCGGGCATGCTCGGGCTTTTCGCGCTCAGTTTTCTTATATCCCTCGCATGCGTCTCGTTCACGATGACGAACGAGTACGACCGGAACGTCAACATACTCACGGAGTATATTATCCCGGGTTTTCTGGAGGGAGACTTGCATCAATTCTCCGCGTTCAAGGTTTTCCTGGCCGACTCCCTGAGGGTTTACTCCGCGGGGCACGCCGCCCTTATCCCGCTTTACGCCGTTCTGGCGCTGGGCGGGGCCTACATCGTCCGGCTGATAAGGAAGCCCGCAGTCCCGGCGTAACCGGCATCGATAATTTTTAAGGGCGGTATTCTCAATCCCTTATATCGGGTATATAATATTGGCGCGGGCACCGGAGGCAAGGAGTCTCCCGCCTGCGGGTCTGCCGTGTCTATATCCGGAAGGAGGATGATATGAGGACATTCTTTGCAGCGTTGCTGATTCTATCCGTTAGCGCCAGCGTATCGGGCGCCTGGGAGAATCTCCGCGAGTTCATATTCATTGAGCAGAAGGGCGCGCCTGACGAGATCGAGCAGTACGATTCCGTCGAGTACGTGACCGGCAAGAGCCAGAGGCACTTCAAAGAGGCGTGGGAGTTCGAGTATAACGAGGAGATGTACGTGGGCCAGTGCATAAACGCGCTTAAGGACCAGGCCATACTCGTCGGAGCCAATTCCGTGCTGAACACGACCTGGAAGCTCGAAAGGGAATACCCGCAGAACTGGTTCACCGTGGTCTGCCAGGGCCTTGCCGCCTGGAAGCACTCATAACCTAAGACGATTGCTCACCGTTTGCCCCGGAACCGGGCGGTTTTTTCGATCCGCAATTTCTTAATTCACGGCAACGATAAGCCCTTATGAAGGGTGCGGCCCGTTGTTGTCCGGCCCACTTTCCCCCGCGGCAGAATGTATATATAATTCTTTCGGGCCGGAATTTAAGGGGCGGCTGAAGTTCCCCGGTATATTTGCTCTATTCGTACGCCGACATTAATATTAAACCCCGAGGGCCCCGGCGCCGACGGGAAGATAAGGGAGGAAAGGACTTGGAGAAGGCCGAAACAAAGCCTCTTTACGAGCTGCTCGGAAGCGATACTCAGTGGAGACTGATCCTGGACCTTGTCAGGGCAATCGTTACCGACAGGATAAAGATCTCGGCTCTTGAGAGGCTGTTGACCGATAAAGGCGTCATTAGCCGTGAGGAGCTTCTGGAGCGTTACGACGAGCTGCTCAGGGATGCCTCGGATGATGTGATAAACGAGGTGCTGCAGGAGTTCGGCAGGGGGAATTCGGATGACTGACGGGCGGGCGGCGGATACCGCGGAAACGGGCATGCGGGGATCGTACCGGATACGCCGGGCGTCCTCTCACTACAACCAGGCGCAATTCGGCTGAATGACTACGCCGGATACCCGCGCATAATAATCGTGTAAAATAGTTACCGTCAAATAGCGTGACCGGGATTTCCGCACGTTACGCTCGGGCGTCTGACCGCGTCCCGGCGACGGGCAGGCGGCGCAGGACGCGGTATTCATTCCCGACAATCCGCAGGGAGGAGACTCGAAGCATGAAAAAGGTATTGCTGCTGGCGTTTATCGGGGCCATTGGGATTGCGGCTCTGTCCTGCAGGGACGTGAGGAAGATAGATGAAGGGGAGTTTAATTTCAGGAAAACGACATGGGGGATGAGCCGGGATCAGGTGAAAGCCTCCGAGAGCGATACGCCGACCGAGGACAGACCGGAAGTGGTTACGTATACGGGCGAGTACGGCGGCATACCGTCGATCATCGGATACATGTTCGAGGGCGATAAGCTCGTAAGGGCGGGGTACCTGATGCGGAGTACGTCCGAGGACCCGGAATCGTACGTCGGCGACTATGAGAAGGTAAAGGAAAATCTGATAAAGGAATACGGGGCTCCGGCCGAGGACAAAGTAGACTGGGGCGAGGGTGAGGAGCTTCAGTACAAAGATAAGCCGGGCGCCGCGGTCTGCGGCGGCAAGCTCGCGTATTCCGCCTCCTGGGTGAAAGACGGAACCGTTATTAAAGAGACTCTCGGAGGCGTGGAAGGGAAGTGCAGGCACGGCGTGATGTTCGAAAGCATCGAGCTTTATTTAAAGCCGAAACTCGAAAAAAATATTCAACAGAATAGCCAGGACGACGCACTGATCCGATAATTGTCCGCGGATCAGTTCAACCCTGCCTGTCCTTGTCCGATTTCATGCGTTCTTCTATCAGAGCCAGGTAGGACTCCTCCTCCTGTGCGAAATGGAGCGTGAGTATCGCGTACAGCCCGTAAAGCACCCTTCTTAGCTCGCGCATATCCTCGGGGCCGGGCCCCTCGCCCGGCATCTCTTCCAAAAGACGGCCGAACACCTTTATCAGATGGCTGATCTCGATATGCGCCCTGCTCATGGTGGCCGTCGGGTCTTCACCGCCTATGATGTCGGCCACGAGCGGGTAGACGACGGCGTCTTCGGCCTTCTCGTGGGGGAGGAGGCGCTCCGAGAGGAATCTGTGTATCTCCCTCAGCTCCCTGACCGCCGTTTCCGGGGGCATGGTGTCGAGCCTGTCCGTAACGTAGCGGATGCGCCTGACCTCGGGCATCAGCTTCTCGTGCTCGTCCCGGAACTGGAGACCTATCCGGGCGGCATCCGGGTCTATCTGGCTCTTGTGCTGGCCGTCCCTGAGCGCGCGAAGCGCGTTGAGAATGACAATGGTGTCTATCACTTCCTGCAGGAGGGCCCCCGCGACCGGCACGAGGAACCCCGCGGCCGCCGCGAGCATGGCTATTATCGAAAGCCCCATGCCGACGGCGATGCTCTCAAACGCTATGGACCTCGACCTCCGTGCTATGCGCACGGCTTCTATGAGGCGGTCGAGCCTGTCGACGAGCAGCACGACGTCGGCCGCTTCCGAAGAGGCCGTCGCGCCCCGTGCGCCCATAGCAACGCCCACGTGGGCCGACGCGAGGGCTGCCGCGTCGTTTATGCCGTCCCCCACCATTACCGTCGTGCCTTCCGCGCATTCCGTGAGCACCGCGTCCACTTTTTCCCGGGGCGTGCGCTCTGCGAGGACTTTGTCTATGCCTATGGCCGCGCCCACGGAAACCGCCACGTCCTTGTGGTCCCCGGTAAGCATGACTATTTTTTGAAACCCGACGCGCTTTAGCGCGCGTATAGTGAGAGGCGCGTCCGGTCTGACCGGGTCCTCGAGTATCAGAGCCCCGGCCGGAACTCCGTCGACCGATATGAATACGCACGAGGAGCCGTCCAAGAGGGACCTGTTGTGTATGCGGTGCGCGGCCGGGTCCTCGGGAATCGAGCCGAATACCCAGTTCATCCTGCCGAGCTTCACAGTCCTGCCGTTTACTTTTCCGCTGATTCCCGAGCCGAATTCCTCGGAGACACCCTCGGGGAAGGCCAGGGCGAACCCCCGCTCTACCGCCGATTTCACTATGGGCCTTGCGAGCACGTGGGGAGAAGCCTGATCGAGGGACGCGGCGAGCCTGAGAAGCTCGTCCGGATCGTATGCCCCGAGGCTTTCGACCCCGGTGAGTAAGGGCTCGCCCTTCGTTATGGTCCCTGTTTTGTCGAGGACGAGGATCTTGCCGCGGGCGAGCGTTTCGAGAGCGCCGCCGCCCTTTATGATTATCCCCCGGCGGGCCGCCCTGGAAAGCCCTGAGACGATGGCCACGGGGACCGCGAGTATGAGGGGGCAGGGCGTTGCGACCACGAGCACCGCCAGGGCGCGTACCGGGTCGCCCGAGATGATCCAGGCCAATGCGGAGACTGCGAGAGTCGCGGGGAGGAAGAATATCGCGTACCTGTCGGCCATCCTTACGAGCGGGGCCTTCGAGGCCTGAGCCTGCTCGACCAGCCTTATTATTCCCGCGTACGTGCTTTCGTCCGCGTTCACGGTCGCCCTCATCTTGAAGGGCGTTTTGGACGCGTTCACCGTGCCGCTCGAAACCTGGTCCCTGTCCATGTGCTCGACCGGCTTCGGCTCCCCCGTGAGGGCGGATTCGTCGAGCACTGCGGAGGGACCGATCACGACGCCGTCTACGGGGACGATCTCGCCCGGCTTTACCATGAGGAAGTCCCCGGGCTTTACCTCTTCTATTGCCGCAGTGGTTACGTTGTCGCCGTCTATCCTGTTGACCGTGCGCGGGGTCCGTCCGATGAGCGCCGAGAGCTCTCTCCTGGCCCTCGCTTCCGCGTACTCCTCGAGCACCTGTCCGCCCGAGAGCATGAGCGCGATGACCGCCCCCGCCAGGTACTGCCCGAGATATAGAGACCCCGCCATGGCTATAAGCGCGATGATGTCCACGCCGAGCTTGCCCGACATGAGCGTGCGCGCGGTCATGAACACGAGAGGTATGAGAGCCGCCACTGTGGCGGCGGCCCAGGCGATGTCCGCGACGCCGGGGATTCGCAGGAGATACCCGGCTCCGCCCGCTGAGATACCGGCAAGCGTCAGGGCCAGAATTATACGGTTAAGATAACGGGGATCGCGCATGTGCAATTGGCAGGTCCCGACCGGATGTGATTATATTTTCAGGTTATTATCACGCCGGAGCCGACTTTCGGCCTGCCTCCAGTGAATGATACACCACCTTGATTAGCGAGTAAAAAAAACGGAGGCGTTTTGTCCCGCGCGAGGGACGAAGGCCCCGTTATTTCTTCCGGTGAATTGATAATTCGCGGCGTACCTTATATAATCAACCTAATTCCCGGCCGCCATGCGTGACGATACGCCGGGCCGACCTTCGTTTCGGGCTTCGTGTTTTAATTGCCGGAGTGACCGTATATGACGAACCATGCGCTCTGGTGCCTGACGATAACAATGGAACGGAAGAGATTCTGATATGATCCAGTATAAAGTCGAGAACATCACACTAACCGACGACGAGCAGTCGTTCCTTATAGACCTGACAATAGAGCTCGAGGATTACGAGGCGGACTCGGATTCGGTTTTTATCTCCCTTTCATTTCCGCTCGCGAACGAGTCTTCCGACCTCGAAGAGATTAAAGAGAAGGCCATTGTCCACGCCAAGAGCCTCCTCAAGAAAGTGCTTCTCGAAGACGCCCAGAGGGATCTGTTTTAACATCCTCTTCGATTGCGGCGCTTAGTAGATTCAAACCCGAAAGCCCCGATATTTAAAACCTCACTGCGCTAAAAAGATGCCCGTGTCCTGGATCGAATATGTGCGGTCCGCGTTCATGAGGCCGGCTACGAAAAACGCGAGTCCGCTGTCGCTCGGCCCGGGTACCTGTTGTCCTCGATTGTACGGTAGAGCTTCGAGCCGTCCGGGCGGGGCAGGCTGAAACGCCTGCGCGAGCGCGGTTACTTTTTCCCCGGGACCTACGCGGTAGAGGCCCTGGGCTGATTTCTTGCCCTCAAACAGCCTCGACCTGAATATCACCTGCCCCGAATCGTTTAACCCCGCGAGCCCGAACTGTGCGAACTGGCCGACTCCCCCGGGGCCGGGATCGCCGTGACGGATGAGCGTAGTAATACCGGAAGGACCAGCGAGGAATATGGCCGAGTCGATGGGAACGTCCTCGTCGCCGTTTCTGATTGCCGCGCCGAACGCGACCTCGCCGTTTTCGTTCGGACCCCTGGGATAGAATTCGCTGTCTATGATCCCGCCTCCGCCTCCGGGAACTAAATCTCCTTTACGCACGAGCTCTCTAATTCCGTCTTCGCTCGCGAGGAAGATCGCTTCGTTATCGGTCTCGCCTCCCGACGTGCCGACGAGCTGTGCGCTGAATGCGGCCTGGCCGCTCGTCGTTTATTCCCGATAGCAACAGGAAATCCCCGAATGTGCCGTTTCCGCCCGGCACTGTGTCGCCTTCGCGCGCGAGCTCTATGACGCCGCCTTCGGTCGCGAGGTAGATGCCCTCGTTGTCGTTTTCTCCGTCCGAAGTCCCCGATATGCGTCCGACGAACGCGACCTGGCCGCTCTCGTTAGGCCCGGCCGGGTCGAAGAAATCCTCGAACGCGCCGTTCCCGCCGGGCACCGGGTCGCCTTTTCGCGCAAGCTCCGTTATACCGTCCGTATCGGCGAGGAATAACGCTCTGTTGTCGTTCGTGTCTGTAAGGGCCGCGACGAACACGATCTGCCCGCTCTCGTTTAGCCCGCCGTACCTGTACGAGCAGGCGAGGAAGCCGGGTATGCAGAGCTTGAATACCGTACCTCCGCCGGGTACCGCGTCCCCTTCGCGGACGAGGACTTCTATTCCTTCTTCGCTGCCGAGATAATATCCTTCCGTATCGCCGAACTCGTCGTGAGGGGATTCCGCCGTCCTTCCGACGAACGCGACCTGCGCCTGGTCGTTCACTCCGATAAGCTGAAGAAAGCTCCTGAATATACCTCCTCCATCCGGGGCGGTGTCCCCGGTCTTCACTACTTCCATGAGCCCGCCCGTGTCGGCTATAGTACAGGACCAGCCTTCTAGTGTCCTCTGCAATGTTCTCGAGCGATACGAAGGACACCAAACCGCCGCTGCTCGGACCCGCCAAGTCGAATGAAGCCGGTAAAAGTCGCCTGCCCGTCGGGCGCCGTCTGTCCCCTCTGGGCGAGCCTGGTCGCGATCGAGTTCGGCGGAGGGAACGGGTCATCGCCGCCTCCGCCATTGTCGTCACATCCGGCGGCCATAAAGATGGATAAAATTCCAGCAATCAGTAACAAACTTCCAATTACGGCAGTGCGTTTCATCGAAATCCTCCTTCTTCGAATGAACAATCTATAAAATACGGACGCGTGTAATTAACGTTCGATAAAATCGTTCATTCCGGCTTTTCAAATTACATTAATTCTACGTCACTTTTATGCCCTTCGGATTAAATATTTTATCGATTCGGTCGGGAAATGCCGGGAGTCAGGAGTCAAGTGCTGATAAATAATAACGATATAAGTAAAATCGTGAGAATGGGAATAAAATTATACGTGTTATTGATGCGGAGGGTATACCAATTTAATGTAAACGAATCCTTCGAACATTTCGTCCGCTTCTGAATCTTCCGCGCGCAATTTCTATTTCAGATCAATCCGCCTACTCGTTTTCGAGCATGGATTTCAGCTGTTTTCTGAGTTCGGGACTGTCCTTGTGGCCGTGCGCCGTCGTAGCGTGATATACCGCAACCGGCATGACCTCTTCCTCTTTCCCGCTGATCCTGAGCGTGCAGTTGTTGTCGCTCGGATGCTTACTGCAGTCCATTACCTTTCTCTCGCCCATCGTCTGAAACCTCCCCCCGCAGGGATCTATGTGATATTGCAAATAAATCATATTATACCTCATGAATGATTGTCAATGATCACTTTTGTATGTCATTTGCCCTGATAGACTGATGATGCATTGCTCCCGGGATGAGTTGTGAAAAGGGCTTGTCCTGGTTCTTTATACGGCTTCCCCACTGCCCTCAAAAATTCCTTGTCAAACGTGCCTATTCCGTTGATATTTATATGGAGAAAAAAGCAAAAGAGAGGTGCAGCATGATAAAACGGGCATCTTACATCAAAGTCGCGCCCGAGGCGGTCAAGGCCTTTTCCTCGGGGGCCAATTATCTGGAGAATTCGTCGATCGAGCGCAAGCTTCGGTATCTGGTGCAGCTCCGCGTCTCGCAGATAAACGGCTGCGCCTACTGCGTGGACCTGCATACCAACCAGCTTAGAAAAGAGGGGGAGACGCCCCAGCGTATAGACTGCCTCGTCGTATGGAGGGAGGTCCCCTTTTACGACGAGCGCGAGCGCGCGGCACTCGAATGGGCGGAGGCCGTGACGCGTGTTGAAGATACTCACGCCCCCGATTCGATTTATGAATATGTTGCCGAACAGTTCCCGGAAAAGGAGCTCATCGACCTCACGCTGGTGATTGCGGACATGAACTTCTGGAACAGGATCGCTATCAGCTTCAGGAGGCTTCCGGGGAAGAGGGGGTGAGAATAAGGCAAGAAGGAATCCCGGACGTATATACCCCGGACTTCCGCCCGCGGATATCCCCGCGTTTCTTTCATCTCCCGGACGGCAGAGGTGAAGGCCTGTTGATGTTATGTCCGGCGCCCGGCCCACTTCAATGATGAAGATATTTCGGGCCTGAACCGCAGTCAGGCGAACCAGGTAACCACGGTATATCTCGACCCGCGCGTCACGGGCGTGACCTCGTGAAAGAGGTCCGAACGAAATGCGAGCAGCATTCCGGCGGCGCCCGGCACCTTGAAGCCCCTCGACTCGAACCGCGGGTCCTTCAGTATCCCGTATAAAACAAGCGAGCCCCCGGCGTAGGTATCGTCCCCGGGCTCGTCCGATTCGTCGTTCAGGAACACGACCGCCGAAACCTTGCGCTCCCTGACCGTCTCCGGGTTTTTCGGGTTGGCGTTCCAGTCGGTGTGAACTTGAAAGAAATCTCCGGGCCTGTAAAAAAGGAATTGAGGCTCCTGCGGATGCGAGAGCTCTATGCCGAAATAGGATTCGAGCTCGCTTTTGACGCAGGTCAGCCTGCCGCGGAGGAGAGAAATCGTCTCGTCCGACACCGTTTTTCTCACGGTGCGCCGCGTGTCTTCGTCGATCAGGCGCATGCCTGTTTTTACGATTGACGCCGGGTCCCCTGCGGACGAGGACATCTCCGACCGGACTGCGCTGCACAGCTCCGCATCGAGAAAGTCCTTCTTGAGGAATAGACCGAATGAAGAATTAGCGACCGTGTTCATTAATTGACGCCGTGGATAGAGCGTATTTAATATTAACCGGCCGGAGGCGGTGAATTCAACCCCGAAGCGCGCGGTGCTGCGCTGACTTTCGCCGCGGGAGACGCAAGAGCCGCCGGATTATTTGCAATCGGCCGGATTGATCACCAGAACTTGCCGTAGAGCTTCTCGGCGTTGTTCCAGAATATATCCGCTTTCAGTTTTTCCGATACGTCGGCGCCTTCTATCTTCCAGTACTCGGACGCGAAATCGCTCCACGGTATATCGGAGCCGAACAGGAAGCGGTCGCCTCCGACGCCTCTCCGCTCTATCTCCTCGAGGAGCCACGTCGAGCCGAACCCTACGGCCCAGGACGAGTCCGTATAGACCTGATAGCCCTCTTCCACGAGCTCGAAGAACCTGGGGACGAACTTGATATGGCCGCTCACCCCGCCGCCCATGTGGACGACGTGTATCTTTGCCTTCTTTCCGAATTTCCTGATAAGAGCGAGCGCGCCGTCGATGTCCGACCCCCCGCCCGGGCTCGTGTGTATGTGGAACGGCATGTCGTGAGCCGCGGCCGCGTCGAGGATCATCGTCCAGAGCTCTTCCGATTCCTTGTCCCACTGCTCGGGGTTAAACGTCCCTCCGAGGAGGCAGGTCGTCTTTAACGCTACGAGCCCCTTTTCGCCTATGAGCTTGAGCGCCTCGGTCGTGCGCTCCTTGTCCTTGGGAAGCGCCGAGACCCATATGGCCCCCATGAGCCTGTCCGTTTTCTGCGCGCTGTCCGCGACTAGCGGGTTCAGCGTGAACGGCTGCGCCGAATCCGGGTAGCCGTAATTCGACATGACCAGGGCGCGGTCGACACCGTGCTTGTCCATACCTTTTATATAGTCCTCTGTCTTATCGTAATCCGTCGTGGGTTTCACCGCCTGAGGCAGGCCGTAGTAAGCGAAGCCGGGCACAGGCCCTATGTGACTATGGTTATCGAAAATCTTCTTTCTTTTTACTATGCTGCTCATCGGACTGTCTCCTTTTGTCTTTGTTTTTTGACCCATTGTCTTTATCTAACCGCCCCGGGTCTTTGTCTATCTGTCCCGCTTAATTATCGCCGGTCATTCTCCCCCATTGTCCGCCCCCTGTTTGCCCCCGCCCGCCTGTTCCTCTTATCCGCCCCCTGTTTGCCCCCGCTCGTCTGTCCCCCTTATCCGCCCCGTGGACTGCCCCCCGTCAATGAGTTTCCATTGTCTCGCCGACCCTTTTCCTGAGCTTCTTCTCTATCGATTTCGACGGCTCCCCTTTTTCGAGACGGGCCGCTACCTCGCTGAACTGCTCCCCGTAGCCGGTCTTCGACTTCCGGCTCGACTCGCGCATGATGCGGGCGAGGGAAGCGGTGTCTTCACCCGGGGCTCCGGCCTTCGGGACGCCTGTCTCTTTGGCGCTGTCCGCTTTCGATACCGTAGAGATATTCGAGATGACCCGCGCGAGCTTTTTACTCCCGCATTCGGGGCACGCCGGCTTTCTTTCCAGGGCCTCCGACACGGTCAGGAAAAAAATACTTACTTCCTTCCGGCACTTGGGACAGTGGTATTCATAGATGGGCATGTTGTTTTCCTATAGTATATGCTCCGTACATTATAGGAAATTAATACCCGCTAGTCAAGGCGTCCGCAAACCGCTTGATCCTCATTAAACACGGGGCTCCGAATGACGGGCGCACCGCGTTCTTCCGCGCCCGGAATATTCTTGACTTGATTTACTAAAGTTGATATAGTGTCCAATATAGTGGACGGGCCGGCAGGTGTTCCGGGACCGCGGATGAACACATTCAAACAGGTTGGGGAAGCGCACATTCGAAAATCCGGGGAATACACATTCAAGATCGCGGAGAACGGGGAAGAGCTCGGTAATTATTTCAGGCTCCGTCACGCGGTATTCGTCGAAGAGCAGAAGATATTCAGCGGCACGGACGTGGACGAGCGCGACCGGGGGGCGATACACATAATCGCGCTCAAGGGCCCGGACGGAGTCATGGTAGGGGGAGTGAGGTGCTATACGACGGGTAACGACACGTGGTACGGCGGGAGACTCACGGCGGCCAACGGCTACAGGAACGGCCGCGTGGGCTCGGGACTCGTCAGGTTCGCCGTAGAGACGGTCAAATCGAGGGGATGCAAAAAATTCCTCGCGTACGTGCAGCCTCAGAACGTGAATTTTTTCAAGAGGCTCGACTGGAAGCCCGCGGGCGACCCGGTCGAATACGAAGGCGTCACGCACCAGCTGATGGAAGCGGACCTCCACTCCGCATAAAAGAGTAAAGGAAGCGCGTTTGCAGAATCTGATCCGGACACTCAAATCCTCAACCAGGCTCGTTCAGAAGCAGTACCTCGCGGGCCTCTGGCGGTACTTCCCGCTCGCGCCCCGCATAGACGGGAACGACATACTTCTGGGCGACGACGCGGCGGCCATAAAATCCGGGGACGGATATCTGCTGCTCGCCGCTGAAGGCGTGTACCAGCCGCTCCTCGATTCGAATCCGTACCTCGCGGGCAGGACTTCCGTGCTCACGAACGTGAACGATATATACGCGATGGGCGGGAGGCCCGTCGCGCTAGTGGACGTGCTCTTCTCTAAAGACCTGGAGAGCGCCGGAGAGGTGCTGCGCGGCATAAGGGACAACGCCGGGCGTTACGGCGTCCCTGTAGTGGGCGGGCACACGACGTTAGACGCCGAATCCGGCTCCCTGTCTGTTTTTATATTGGGAAAGGCCGAGCGCCTGCTCTCGGGCTTCGGCGCACTCGAAGGCGACGACATTATTCTCGCCGCCGACCTCGAAGGCAGGTTCTACCCGGCGTTTAATTTCTGGGACTCCTCGAGCGCGCTCGCCGAAGACGAGCTCAGGCGGCAGCTCGAAATACTTCCGCGGCTCGCGGAAGAGGGGCTCGCCGACGCCGCAAAGGACGTGAGCATGGCCGGGCTCATAGGCTCAGCGCTCATGCTGCTCGAGGGCTCGAAGGCCGGGGCCGAAATCTATCTCGACCGCATCCCTGCGCCCGGGGACGTGCCGCTCCAAAAGTGGCTCCTGACATTCCCGAGTTACGGGTTCATCATCTCGTCCCGGCCGGATAAGACGCAATATATAAAGGACAGGTTCAGGGACGGGGGCCTCGTATGCGAAACGATAGGCCGGGTCATAAACGACAGCAGGGTTTACTTCACGGACGGCGGCGAAAAAGCGATGTTCTGGAATTTTGACGAAGAGCCTCTAATAGGCGTGAATCCCGTAAATACCCCACAGGTGAAAAATGGCGGCTGAGAAATATCGGATAGATCACATAGTATCGAGGCTCGGCGAGAAGATAAAAAACATGCGTACCGAGAGGGGTCTCTCGCTCAAGGATCTCGCGAATAAATCGGGCGTCTCGGCCGCGGCGATTCACAAGATCGAGTCAAACGGCATAACCCCCACCATCACGACGATGATGAAGATCTCGGACGCGCTCGGAAAAAAGGTGAGCCATTTCATAGAAGAAAAAAAAGAGGACAGCGACGTGGTTTTTGTTTCGGCGAATGAGCGCGAGCCGATACTCACGTTTAAAAAAGGGCTCGAGCTCCAGGGCATATCGGCCACGAAGTACGGGGATTTCATCATGACCGCCGCGTACTCGGTGCTCGAGGTCGGGGCGTCGAGCGGCAAGACGCCGATGAAGCACAGGGGAGAGGAGCTGGTTTACTGCATCAACGGGAAAGTGGAGTTCCAGGTGTACGATAAAACGTACACGCTCGCCCCCGGAGACAGCATCCACTTCAGGACGCTCCTCGAACACAAATGGAGAAACGTGGGACAGAGCAAGGCCAAATTACTTTGGATACTGGCAGTCCCGCCATCATAACGGGCGGGGGGAGAAAACGGTAGAATGTCTATTAAAGGGGCCGAAAAGCCCGTAGAGAGATACATGGGCGACCGCATAAGGGAGTCAAACGCGCGCGCGTTAGAGAGGCTCCTCTCGACGGAGCCCGTGCTGTCGGGCGTAGATACCGCGCTCTCGTCCGTTCCGGGGATGACCCCGGACACGATACTCCACGCGGGGCCTCCCGTCACATGGCAGAGGATGTGCGACGCGATGAAGAGGGCCGTCAGGGGCGCGCTCATATTCGAGGGCCTCGCCCATGACGACAAGGGCGCGGAGGCGCTGATCAAATCGAAAAAAATAAAATTTTCTCCCAATCACTATCACGACGCCGTGGGCCCGATGACGGGGATAATCTCCCCCTCGATGCCCGTCATAGTGACGAAGGACATAACTCACGGCAGGACCGTCTATTCGACGTTCAACGAGGGCGGAGGCAAGGTCCTCTGGTTCGGCTCCGTGGGGGAAGAGACGATAAAGCGGCTCAGGTGGATGAGGGACGTGCTCGCCCCCGTAATGAAAAAGGCCCTCGGCATGACGGGCGGAATACCCGTGTGGAGCATACTCGCCCAGGGCATACAGATGGGGGACGAGTGCCACAACAGGCACGCCGCGTCGACGAACATATTCCTCAAGATAATCGCCGAGACGCTCTTCAAGCTCGACCTGCCCCGCGAGAGGGCGCTCGAGGTCTACAGGTTCATAGCGGGGAACAGCCACTTCTTCCTCAACATCACTATGACCGCGTGCAAGCTCGCCATGGACGCCGCGCACGGGATAGAGGATTCGACCATAGTTACGGCCATGTCCCGGAACGGGACCGACTTCGGCATAAAAGTCAGCGGGCTCGGCGACGCGTGGTTCACCGCCCCGGCGCCATATCTCCTCGACGCGCTCTACAATCCGGGATACAGCGCGGAGGACGGCGCGCCCGATATAGGGGACAGCTCCATAATCGAGACCATGGGATTAGGCGGGTTCGCCATAGCGGCCGCGCCTTCAATGGCCGCGTTCGCGGGCGGGGGCGTCCGGGAATCTATAAGCATCACGAAGAGAATGCAGCTCATAACGACTCTTAAAAACCCGAAGTTCGGAATACCGGCACTCGACTTCGAGGGCACGCCCACGGGCATAGACCTCAGGAAAGTGGTCGAGACGGGGATACTGCCCAGCATCAACAGCGCCGTCGTGCATAAGAGCTCGGGCGCGGGGCAGATAGGAGCGGGGATAGTGAGGGCGCCTTACGAATGTTTCGTAAAGGCGGTCACGGCGTATGGGCAGAGACATAAGCTCGCGGCCTGAGATTGCGGACGCAGGCGGCGCCGGGTTCGCGGGACGGGTTGGAAGTCGGTAAAGGAACTATTATGGCGATAGCCAGCATAATTAAAAAGAATCATTACCAGGACTCGCTAAAGCTCATGCAGCTCAGCCGGAAGCTCTCCGGCTCTGCCCGGTATAAAAAAGGCCTCGGCGATAATGGCGACCGAAGCCAATCTGAAAATGCTCAGGGAAGCCGGGCTCATCACGGAGGCCCCGGAGCAGGCGAGCGCGAACGACCTCATCGTCGCGGTCGAGGCCGAGACGGAGTCAAAGGCGCAGCGAAGCGATGGGCATGCTCGATTCGCTCCTTGCCCCTCAGGGCGCCCGGCGGGCGGGGACGGCCGAGGCGGTGAAGGGGCTCGATACCGCGTTGAACGTCCTTCCGGCGGCGAATATCGCGCTCATTTCGGTGCCGGGGGAGTACGCGAAGCTCGAGGTCTCGAAGGCCATAGAAAAGGGGCTTCACACATTTTTATTCAGCGACAACGTAACGGTAGAAGAAGAAATAGAGCTAAAAAGAAGGGCGTCCGGGCGCGGGCTCCTGGTCATGGGCCCGGGCTGCGGCACGGCGATAATAAACGGCACGGGGCTCGGGTTCGCAAACGTCGTGGAGAGGGGCCCGATAGGTGTGATAGCCGCCGCCGGCACGGGCATGCAGGAGGTGACGAGCCTCATTAGCAACTTGGGCTCCGGCATCACGCACGCTATAGGGGTCGGGGGAAGGGACCTGTCGGGGGAAGTGGGCGGGATAATGACGCTCGCAGCGCTCAGGATACTGGGTAGCGATAATAATACGAAGGCGCTGCTCGTCGTCTCGAAGCCGCCTTCGAAAAATGTGGCGGAAAAGATACTCGCCGCGATAGGCGAGACCGGAAAGCCCGCCGTCGTATGCTTCCTGGGGCACGGTCTGCGCCTGCCGGAAGACGAGAATATAAAGCTCGTATCGACTCTCGAAGAAGCCGCTTTCTCGGCGCTCGCCCTCGTAAACGGGGGCATTAAGAAGCACGCCCCCGGCGCTGGAAAGAGCTGGAAGAGGCAGGCCGGGAAATACGTCCGCTCGCGGAAGCGCAATCAGCGTTACCTGAGGGGGCTATTCTCGGGAGGTACGCTCTGCTACGAGGCGCAGCAGATACTCACCCTGTCGCTCGGGGACGTATATTCGAACGCGCCTCTAAACAAGAAAAACAAGCTGAAGGACTCAAACGTCAGCGTAGGCAACACGTGCGTCGATCTGGGGGAGGAGGAGTTCACGGTCGGACGCCCGCACCCGATGATAGACGCGACGCTCCGGAGCGAAAGGCTCCTGAGCGAAGCCGCGAAGCCCGAAGTCGCGGTGATACTCTTCGACGTCGTGCTCGGCCACGTCGCGAGCCCCGACCCGGCGGGGGACCTCCTGCCGGCGATAAGGGCGGCGAAGGCGGCCGCCCGGAAAAAGGGGCGCTCTGTCGCGTACGTCGCTCACGTGTGCGGCACGGAGCGGGACCCCCAGGGACTCCGTGACCAGGAAGAGAAGCTCAGGAAAGAAGGCGTGATGGTCTTTCCGACCAATGCCCTCGCGTCGAGGGTGGCGGGCTGGATAACGGCCGGGGGAGAGGGAGAAACAGACAGGGGGATATTATGAAGACAGCGGTAGTAGCCTTCGGGGGTAACGCCCTGATGGACCATAAAGGCAAGAGCACTTACGTAGAGCAGATAATGAAGACCGATAAGATGTGCAGGAAGCTCATGGGCCTTTTCGATATGGGATACAGGGTCGTGATAACGCACGGCAACGGCCCGCAGGTGGGGAATTTCCTCATGCAGCAGGAGAGCCTGTCCTCGTCGATACCGCCCATGCCACTCGATGTCTGTAACGCCATGACCCAGGGGCAGATCGGGTACATGATAGAGCAGAGGCTACGGAACCTGTTCACGGAAAAGAAGATGTCGAACCCGACCGTCGCATTCGTGACGCAGGTCGTGGTCTCCGAAGACGACCCGGCGTTTCAGAACCCGACGAAGTTCATAGGCCCGTTCTTCACCGAGGAGGAGAGCAGGAACCTCCGGAAGAGGGAGGGCTGGGTGATGAAGGAGGACTCGGGGCGCGGATACAGGCGCGTCGTGCCCTCGCCCAGGCCCATAGATATAGTGGAGAAGAGGGAGATCTCGGAAATGGCCGACAGGGGGTACGTCGTGATCGCCTGCGGCGGGGGCGGCATACCCGTGTTAAAGGACAAGAAGGGGAAGCTCAAGGGAGTAGCCGCCGTAATCGACAAAGATTTCGCCGCGCAGAAGCTGGCGACGCTCATAGGGGCGGAGATACTCGTCCTCATTACTCCGGTCGAGAAGGTCGCGATAAATTTCGGGAAGCCCGAGGAGAAGCTCCTTTCCAGGATCACGCTCGAAGAAGCCGAGCGGTATCACGCCGAAGGGCATTTCCCCCCGGGGAGCATGGGGCCCAAGATCGAAGCCGCCATAAGCTTCCTCCGCGCGGGCGGGAAGAAGGCTGTCATCACCTCGGCCGAGAAGATGGACGCGGCCATCAACGGAAAGGGCGGGACGGAGATAACGCAGTGAGCTTTACGCGGGCGTGTTTCGGAAGCGGCCCGCCGGCGGGAGATATGCCGATTCGATTGATTAAGTTTGATGTTTTATAATATGATGAGGATAAGGGAGTTGGGAGTAAATCTGACCACAACATAGAGAAAAAAGCCCGGGGCGCGAGCTCCGGGGTCTGATTCTAAATAAATTACAGGAGGTAATTTACAATGGCTGTAAACAGAGTTAAAGCGGACAGGCCCGAGAAGGGTAAAGCATTAGTTAATTACGAGGAGAAGCTCTATCCGGACCACCAGGCGAAACCGGGCGAGAAGGCGTTATTCCTCATTCACTCGGTCCCTTACGAGGGCTCGGTCGCGGGCATCAACATGCTGACGGCGATAAGGACGAAGAAGAAGGGGTACGAAACGACCGTGCTGTTCTACGGCCCTGCGTCGGGCATCCCGGTATACAGGGGCTGGCCGAACGTAGGCGACGACGGCTACGGCGCCGGCATACAGCTCTACCCGAACCTCGTCAACAGGATGATTAGCGAAGGCATTAAGGTCCTCGCGTGCCGTTTCTCGGCAGCGGCTCTCCTCGGTCAGAACGAGTCGAACTTCCTCGAGGGCGTAATACCGATCCACCCGACGGATATACTCGACATCGTTATCGAGCACCACAGAGCCGGGGCTATGATGTTCAGCACCTGGACTGTATAGGGTTTTCGTACCTTATACTTTCCATTTGGCTGTAAGGCGTTATTTTATATCCGTACAGGCGGATAATTTTACGGGTTTGTTAGGGTGAGCCTGCGAGCGGTTTTTTGTTTAACCAATAATAAGGGGGCACGTTATGGATTCAAGAACCCTTAAGGTGGAGTTGCAGAGTTACGGGTTAAGGATTCCCGATACGAAAGACATCAGGAGCGGGGGCGCCGGGCCTACCGGCGGGCTCCACCTGAAAATTCTTTCGGGCGGCGAGGCGAACATTCCGGTAGTCGGCGATTTCGTCAGCGCATCCCCCTATCATCTGGACCTGATAAACGGGGAGCACTGGATATTCAAGGACGGGGTCGCGGTCGCACAGGTGGAGCTGATGGAGAAGAGCGCCAGGTTCCAGGAGCACAAGACGTCTTCAGGCATCCCGATGCAGCGCATAGGGCTCCTCCACTGTCCCACGACCTTCGCGACCACTCTCCTTCAGACGTGCGACTTCTGGGAAGACGAGAGGAGGTGCAAGTTCTGCGGCATCGAGCTCACCCTGAAGGACAGGAGCACCGTCGGGTTCAAGAACGCGAAGAGCCTCGTCGAGACCCTTACGCTCGCAAAGGAGCTCGACGGGATAACGAACGTCGTGTTCACCTCGGGGGTAGCCCCTGACGAGGAGAAGGCGCTCGCGAAGTACGCGGAGATATGCCGCGAGGTGAAGAACGCGACGGGCCTCCCGATACAGCTTCAAATAATACCGCCTGAGGACCTTGCGTGGCTTGAAAGGTTAAAAGAGGCGGGCGTCGATTCGTTAGGCGTGCACATAGAGACATTCGACCCCGACGTGTTCAGGACCGTCACGCCGGGGAAGGCCGCGATCGGGCTCGACAAATATATCGCGACCTGGAAGGAAGCGGTGAGGGTGTTCGGGAGGTGGCAGGTCAGCACGTACATACTGGTCGGGTTAGGCGAGAGGATAGAGACCGTGATCGAAGGCGCGGCGCTCTGCGCCGGGATCGGGGTTTACCCGTTCATAGTCCCGTTCAGGCCCATAGCCGGCACGCCGATGGAGCGGAACTCGCCGCCCGGGCCGGAGATAATGGAGCGCGTGTACACCGAGGCGGCGAAGATACTCGCGGAGTACGACGGGATCGCGAAGAACAGCAAGGCAGGCTGCGTCAGCTGCGGGGAATGCTCCGCGCTCCACGATTTCGAAAAGTCTGCGGGAGCGGGCGGGGTCAGGTTTAAAAAGTTTACGAAGCAGCTGGGCGTGAGTTAAAAGGCCCTGTGCCCGGAGCCGCGGACACGGCGGGACATACCGCCGGGCGCGAGGCTTTGCGCTCCGGACGGGACAAATTTACGACGTTAAGGGGTGAAACCGGATGAGCAGTGATAATTTGCGGATAATCGTAATAGGCGGGGGCGCGGGCGGCATATCGGCCGCTTCCACGTCGAAGTCTGTAGCCCCGGGCGCGTCCGTCACCGTATTCACGGAATACGAGGACGTGGCCTACAGCCCGTGCGGCATACCGTTCGTGCTCGGAAAGGAGATACCGGATTTCGAGCGCCTTTTCCTCCAGACGTCCGAGCACTACGCCTCTATCGGCATAGACTTGAGGCTCAAGACCGCCGTGACGGCTATTGACCTCAAGGGGCGCACGGTGAGCGTGGGCCCGGACAAATTCCCCTGGGACCGTCTGATTATCGCGACGGGGTTCGAGTACGAGAAGCCCGAGATGCCGGGCGTCGATCTCGAAGGGATACATTACGTGAAGAACATAAGGCGCGCGATGGAGTTCGACAAGGTGCTCGACACCGTGAAGAAGGTAGTCGTCATGGCCGCGACCCCGCTCGGGATAGAGATCACCGGCAACCTCGCGCACAGGGGCCTCGAGACCCACCTCGTCGACGAAGGCGCGTGGCTCATGTCTGAAGTCGCCGACCCCGACATCATGGAGCCCGTTCAAAAGTCGCTCGAAGAAGAGGGCGCCGTGATCCACTTCGGCGTGAAGGTGCTCGAGTTCAGGGGCGAGGGCGGAAAGCTCCGGTCCGTCGTCACGACGGGCGGCGAGATAGAGTGCGACGTGGCGGTAATAGCGACGCACAAGAAACCGAATAACCGCATATCGCGCGAGGCAGGCGTGGAGATAGGCTCGACGGGCGGAATAATTGTAGACGACCACATGCGTACCTCCGTGAAAGACGTTTACGCGGCAGGGGACTGCGCCGAGGTCGTCCACGGCGTGACCGACATACCGATCCAGGGGCTTTCCGGGAGCCACGCCTACTCGCAGGGACGCGTGGCGGGAGCAAACGCCGGAGGGGTGGAGCGCTCTTACGACCCGGTGTTCGTGCCCTGGGGCATGGTGGGCGGGCAGGTGCAGATAGGCGGGGTGTCCCTGGGCGAGACCCTCCACAAGGCGCTCGGCATACCGCATTTCGTCGCAGCGGCGACAGGCATATCGAGGGCGAGGTACTATCCGGGCGTCACCAGGATAAGGGTGAAGCTCATAGTGGACCCCGACACGCACAGGGTGCTCGGGGCGCAGATGTCCGGCGGGGAAGGCATCAAGGAGAGGGCCGATTTCCTCGCGTTCTCGATTAAGCGCGGGGCGCGCATAGAGGACTTCGCGTGGATGGAAAACGTATACTCCCCTCCGATAGGGGCGCTCATGGAGCCCATAGCTCTGGCGGCCCAGGCGGGGCTCGCGGAGCTCGCGAAAAAGAAATAGCCGGGGGCATACGCAGGGCGGGGGACCGGCAAGAGCCGGGGATACGCGCAGGGTGCAAAATATTACGAAATAATAAGCTTATAGAAATAATGTGAGGGGTTCTAATGGCTTTCGGATTATGGCTCAGGAAAAACGCTGAAAAATATCTGATGGAGGCCGCGAGAGACAGCGTCGCCTCCCGCTATCCGGAGTACTGCGCGAAACCCTACAGGGAGAAGGGGCTCATACCTTTTCTGTGGATGAACATATTCGTCCCCGTTTACCTCGCCATACCCTGGCAGGTGAGGAGAAAAATTATTCTTTTTACGTCTTATCCCGGGGGGAAGCGCCCGAGCTGGAAGAAGTTTAATTGACCGGCGTGCGTCCGCGTTCTGATTTGTTATTCGAGCCGCGGGCGGACGGTATACCCGCGCGGTTACGGGACCCGATAGAGCTTTATATAATGAGAAAGTCAGGCGGCGTCAACAGAATTTCGCTCGAAGCGGAGTCGGTGGGGCAGAAGGCGTTAAAAGCCCTCGGGAAATCAGGCGATGGAAGCGAGATTCACGGCGTTTTCGATCACGCGGTCTATATATCGGGCGGAAAGAACGAGCTGCTGAAATTAATACTGAATAAAGATTTCGTAAGCCCCTATTCAATCCTGATAAAAAATCACGAGAGCGCGTCAATGAAATCCCTCGGCTTTGAGACGGGGGAGCGCGTGCTCTTCGATGGAAAGACGCTCACCTCGGGCGCTGTGGCTGTAAATATTTCAAATGCGCGCGTACTGAAAAAGCAGGGGCTTCCGAAGCGGAGCCGGCCTATAAACCCGGACGAGGTCGCGTTTAACCTGAGGATACTGCGGGACGTGATCTATACGTTCCCCGGACGGGAAGGGCTCGTCCCGCTTCTCGAGGACGTGGACCTCCGGGGGCCGATGAAGGTGTTCCTCGAGCCTCGGGGGGAGAGCGTGGCCGAAAGGGCGCGTCCTCACATAGAGCAGCTAATGTGGGGCCTCTACTCGGGCGATCTCGCCGCCGTCTCCGAAAAGGCAGGGGCGATACTCGGGCTCGGGCCGGGGCTCACCCCCTCGTGCGACGATTTCCTCGCGGGCCTGCTCATGAGCCTCTGCTTCGCGGGAAAGGCATTTTCCACGGACGGGAGCGCCGCCCGGTTTTTTAAGAAAGTCGGAAATGAAATTTTCAGACTCTCGAAAGTGAAGACCACCATATACAGCCGGGGACTGATAGACGACGCCCGGCGCGGAGAGGGGCCTCTTGCGGCGACCGGCCTGATCGTGAGCCTCGTCGCGGGAGGGCCCGAAGATACGGCCGCCTCCGCGAAGAAGCTCCTCGCCATGGGGGCGACCACGGGGGCCGACATGGCTGTCGGTATTTATTACGGGGTGAGGTATCTCGGGTCTATGCTCGAAACGGAGGCGCTCAATGAAATCGCTTGACGTGGCGCTCCTCACATATTCTACCAAGCCCAGGGGCGGCGTGGTGCACACACTCTGCCTCGCCGAAAGCCTCGCGCGCCTGGGACACGCCGTCCGCGTGTACTCGCTATCCTCGGGGGGAAATTTTTTCAGGGACGTATCGGTCCCCCATACGCTCATCCCGTGTCCGAAAAAGGAATACGCGGGCATGGACGAAAAAATCAGGGACTACATAAATATATACACCGAATACCTCTCCTCGCACGCCCTCGCGCACGATATATTCCACGCCGAGGACTGCATTTCGGCAAACGCGCTGTTGAACCTGAGACAAGGGGGCCTGATCGGGTCCTTCGCGAGGACCGTCCACCATATAGACGACTTCACTTCCGAGGCCTTAATCGAATGCCAGCTAAAAAGCATTATCGAGCCCGATTATTTAATCACCGTAAGCGAGGCATGGGAGAGAGAGCTGTTGTCGGCGTACTCTCTCCGCTCGACCGTCATCAGGAACGGAGTGGACACGCTGAGGTTCCGCCCGCTCCCGGACGAGGGCTCTAAAGAAACGTATAAGGAGAAATTCTCGCTCGGGGGCGCGAGGGTGATGCTGAGCATAGGCGGCATAGAGCCGAGGAAAAACACGCTGACGTCTCTCACGGCATTTCACGCTGCCAGGTCTCATTTTCAAGAGAAAGGCGAGAGGCTCGTCTGGGTCATCGGGGGCGGTGAGACGCTTTTCGATTACAGGGCGTACAGGGAAGAGTTCTTCTCCGGGGCGGAGAGGCTCGGGCTCGCCGTCGGGAAGGATATATTCATACCGGGCAGCGTATCGGAGGACGAGGTCGCCCGACTCTATCACGCGGCGGACGTCTTCGTTTTCCCGTCGGTCAGGGAAGGGTGGGGGTTGGTCGTTTTGGAGGCCCTCGCCTCGGGCGTGCCCGTTATCGCTTCGGGCATAGAGCCCATGACCGAGTATCTGAGGGACGGGGAGAATTCGCTCCTCGTGTCCCCGATGGACTCTGATCGTATCGCGTCCCTGATCATCGAGCTCGCGGAGAACGGAGAGCTCGGGCTCGCGCTCGCTTCTAAGGGGAGAGAGACAGCGGAGGAATACAGCTGGGAGAACGCCGCCCGCGGGCACGTCGTGTTCTACACAGGCATACTGAACGGTACCGGCATCGGCGAAAAAGAGACGGTTGTGGTGAGGAGATGATATGAGCGTAAAGGCATTCTGGAAGATGAGGTATCAGGTGGACGTGAGAGCCCGGCAGTTCAGGGTGCTGACGGACGAGCCTGTGGATTTCAGCGGCGACGATACGGGCATGATGCCGACAGAGCTTTTCCTCGCGTCGCTCGCTTCCTGCTTCTGCATGGCGCTCATATACGCCGCCGGCAAGAGGCAGATAGAGGTCGAGGATATGGAGGTCGAGGTCGAGGGGGAGAAGGACACGAAGAACTTTCTATTTACGAAGATCGTCGTTAAAGTCATGAGCACGGTCCCGACCCGGACCCTGGAAGGGCTCATCGACGAGGCGAAAAAATACTGTTTTGTGAGCAGGACCATTATGAACCCGTGCCCTATCGAATACGTAATCGCATAGGGCGGACGGGAGGATCAAGGAGAGGGGCATTGCCGCTTAAATTCAGGATCAAAAAGAATTACTTTCAGGACGCGCTCCGCTTGATGCGCATATCGAAGACCGCGGGCGGGATGGAAGGGGTGAAGAAGGCGACCGCCGTAATGGCTACGGACAAGGCCAGGTTCGCGCTCGAATCCGCCGGGCTCCTGACGCCCGGGATAAAGGGCGCCGGGGGCGGCGACCTCGTGATGGTCGTCGAAGCCGATTCGGATGAGGCGGCGGAAAAGGCGCTTGACGCAATGGAGGAGATGATCTCAGCGGGCTCTACGGGTGCAGGGGGCGAATCGCGGGACATATTCAACCGGGAGATACTGGCCGTAAACATCGGGCTCGACATATTCAGGGACGCTCTCGAGGCTCAGGGCGTAGAGGTCGTTCAGGTGGAATGGGAAGCGCCCGCAGGGGGCGATGAAAAAATCATAGATATATTGAAAAAGATGTACTGAGTCCGCCCCGGCGCCGGGACGGACTATCCCTGTTTGCATAAGTTAGAGAGGGTAAAGGTTATGAGCATACGCAATCCCGATAGACTGAGAGAGGTGTTGTCGGACCCGAGGCGCCTGGCGAGGGCGTTCAGCAGGCATACGTACGGGATGCTCGCGTGGGTCGACCTCTTCGGGGCGAAGCTCAAGTCGATAAGGGACCCCGGCGTCAAGCTGGTCGCGGCCGGGATCATCGCGGACAACGCCAGGCACGCGAAGCTCTTCTCGGACAGGGCGCGCGAGCTCGGAGAGACCCCCGAGACGTACACGCCCCCGCGGATAGGCCGGGAGATCTACGACATACTCGAGACCTACAACGATACGTTCGACGAGCTCGCGTACGCCTGGGGATCGCTCATTCATTTCTCGGCGCTCCTCGATGTGTACCGCGACGCAGCCGACGAAAAGAGCCGCCTCGTAGTAGAGAAGGTGCAGAAAGACGTGAGGAGACACCTCCGCCAGCTCAGGAAATACTTCGAGCGTAACGCCGATACCGCTGCGAAAAAGAAGAGGGCCCGGGAGATAAAATCGGTCGCCGATAAAATATACGCCGACAGAGAAGACGTGGAGATAGAGTGGTATGCTTCGTAACCAAATGCCGGGCTTCGAGGAATTGCAAAAACCGCTTCCCCGGTATTCGCCCCGGGGCTGGTACTTCGCGCTCGTCTCTTTCTTCCTCGGAACGGTCGGACAATTGTCGGACGGCATAAGGACGGGCTGCAGGCACGGTTTCGACTCGGGGATGATAATGAATTACGTCTATAAAAACTCCCCGCGCGGGAGGTTCTACATCGGCAGGAAACTCGACGAGGCGTTCCTCAATCAAGTTACGTGCAGGGCGTGGAGAGCTGTCAAAGAGATACAGAAAAACATGATACTCAGCTACCTGGCGGAGAGGGACGGCGGGGGGGCGTTCATAGCGGACCTGGCCTCGGGGGACGCCGACTACCTCTACGACGTGCTCCGGCAGACGGGCCCGGAGGTGAGGGCGCTCCTCAGGGACATAAGCGAGACCGCGCTCGCCGGAAGCGGGAGGACGGCCAGGCGTCTCGGGCTTACGGACAGGGTTTCTTTCGGGCTCGGGGACGCGCTCGATACGGAAAGCCTGAAGGCGATCGCCGAAAAGCCCGACCTTGTGATAGAGGTCGGGCTCTACGGGATAATCCACGACGACGCGCTCATACGGAAACACTTTTCCCAGCTCAGGGACGTACTCAACCCGGACGCGCTGCTGTTTAACGTGCAGACGAAGAACCCCCAGATCGAGCTAATAGCGAGAGCGCTCCGTAACCAGAACGGGGAGAGGTGCGTATGGCATCTCCGCCCGGTCGAGCAGGTAATCGGGTGGGCGGTAGAGGCGGGTTTCAGGGACCCGAAAATCACGTTCGACCCCTACGGTATTTACGCGGTAGTGATGATGAGGAATTGAAAAGGAGCAGGGCCGGATACCGGGCATGGGAAAAGAAAGGTTCATACTGGGATGGGAAGGCGGGGAATCGGGTCCTGAATTCCTCCCGCGCGCGTTGTCCGCGAGGGTGAGGTCCGTAATGGAGAGCCCGCACGGGATGTGGAACTACATGTCCTACAGGGACGCGATAAACATCCTCGGGTTAGACGCGGGGGAGATATACGCTAACGGCCGCATAGACCTCGATCCCCGGACGTGGGCCGACTTCGGATGGATGACCTGCTTCGCGGGGCCCCCGGAGAGCGCGGTCGAGGCGATGCGCAATAACACCAACAGTGAAAACATTAACCCCTATTCCCCCGACCTGATAAATCCCCTGAGAGAAGCCGCCGCGGGAATAAAGTTCGGACGGCCGAGAGGGGGCTCTTTCGAGGTGATAGGGGTCGAGGGAAGCCAGGCCGCGATATCCTACACACTCGAGACTTTTATCAATCCCGGCGACGAGGTGATAATCACCGACCCCGGATACTTTCACTTCACCTCGTCGATACTCATGGCGGGCGGCGTGCCCGTGAGGATTCCGCTAGGGCCCGGAAACGGCTACAGGATGATGCCTGATGAAGTGGAGAAACAAATCACGGCGCGGACGAAGGCGGTGATCGTCTGCGATCCCTTGAACCCTTTCGGCACGGTGCAGAAGAAGGAAGAGCTCCTGGCGCTCATCGAGACCGCGCGCGCTAAAGGGATAGTGATAATAAACGACATCACGCACGGCACGCACAGGGTGAACCCCGATTCCCTGCACATCCCGATGAGCTCCCTTTACGGGGAGACGAATACTGACAACGTCGTCTCGACGTTCAGCGTCTCGCACGGGTACGGCATGGCCGGGGTGAGGATAGGGTTTCTCGCCGGACACCCGGAAGTGATGAGGGCATGCCTCGTGTCGAAGGTCGCGCTAACGCGTATAAACACGAACCTCATCGCTCAGCACGGCGCGCTTGCGGCGATAAAAGACACGGCGTACGCCAGAGAGTCGGAAGCCATAATCAGGCGCAATTACGGACTCGTAAAAAAGATAGCCGCCGGGAACCCCGGCGTGTCTATCCCGGTCGGGCCCGACTACGGTTTCTCGATGGTGCTGGACGTCTCGGGCGCGGGGGTCACGGCGCAGGAGCTGACCGTCGCGCTCTTCAAGCGGAGGGTCGCCGTTTATCCGGGCGACGGGCTGGGCGACGTGGGGGCGACCGGCTACATAAGGCTCAACATATCGAGGCCCGACACGTGGGCGTTCGAGCACCTCGGGGACTCTCTGCCGAAGGCGATTGCCGAGGCGCGGTCGGGCATGTACAGGGAGGCAGTCGTAAAGTTTTTCGAGAGCAGGAATAACGACCGCGCGCGCGACATAGTGCGGAGGATAAAGGGGAAAGGATGAACGTAACAGAGGACGTCTTAAGCCTCATCGGCAACACGCCGCTCGTCCGGGTGAACAAGCTCGCCCGCGGTCTCGGAAGCGAAGTTTACGCGAAGCTCGAGTTCTATAACCCGAGCGGGAGCTTCAAGGACAGGGTGGCGAAATACATAATCGACGACGCGGAGGCGAGGGGGCTCATAAAGCCGGGCGACCTCATCGTCGAGGCCACGTCGGGCAACATGGGCGTCGCGTTCGCGCTCGTGGGCGCGGTGAGGGGTTACAGGTGCATATTCACCCTGCCCGAGACGATAAGCAAGGAGAAGATACTCGCGATAAAGCTCTTCGGGGCGGAGGTCGTGCTTACGCCGAGGGGGCTGCCGCCCTCCGACGAGAGGAGCTGCTACAAGGTGGCTCAAAAGATAGCGCGCGAGAGGGGCGGGTTCTACGTGAACCAGTATTTCAACACGCTCAACCCCGAAGCCCATTACAAGACCACGGGCCCGGAGATATGGAGGGACACGGAAGGGAAAGTGGACGCCGTCGTCTGCGGCATAGGGACCGGGGGGACGATTACGGGCATAGGCAGGTATCTGAAGGAAATGAACAGGGGCGTGAGGATCATCGGCGTCGAGCCGCGAGGCTCGGTGTTCAAGGACTATCTCGAAAAGCGCGTGCTGGTCGAGGGTGGGGAGTTCAGCATAGAGGGCATAGGGAAGAACTTCATTCCGGGCGTTATCGACTTCAATTACATCGACGACGTGATTCAGGTTTACGAGGACGAGGCGTTAAAAATGGTTGAAGCCCTCGTGAAGTCAGAAGGCATACTCGCGGGCGATTCGAGCGGCGCGGTGATGGCGGGCGCGATAGAGTATGCGCGCACACGCGGGAGGGGCGAGCGCATAGTCGTTATACTCCCCGATTCGGGTCTCAAATATTTATCGAAATTCATGACGTTTGCCTGATACGCGATGAATAAAATAGACGGTGTTTCGATCGACGATCTGGCAAGCGAATTCGGCTCGCCCATTTTCATCGCTTCGGCTTCGGTGATAATCAATAACTGCCGGGCGTTCACGGCCGCGTTTTCTTCCGTCTATCCCCATATCGAAACCGCATACTCGTACAAGGTAAACTCCGTCCCCGCCATACTCGGGATCATACACTGCGAGGGCCTATGGGCGGAGGCCGCCTCGGGATTCGAATACGAGATCGCGCGGAGGATGGGCGTGCCCGGGAGCTCTATCGTTTTGAACGGGCCGTATAAGAAGAAGGAAGAGCTGAGGAAGTCCGTAAAAGAAGGCGCCCTTATAAACGCCGACCATATGGTGGAAATAGAACTTCTCGAAGAGATCGCCCGTGAAGATGGCGGCCCTGTCGATATAGGCTTAAGAGTGAGCATGGAGACGGGCATAGACCAGATGCCCGACAGGTTCGGCTTCAATATCGAATCGGGGGAGGCGGAGCGCGCCGTGGAGAGCGCTTCACGGAATAAGCTGATCAGGATCGCCGGGCTACACGTCCACCTGACGAGCTACATAGTCGAGCCCCACGGGGAAGGGGGCATGCCGGCTAGGCACGTGAGACTCATATGGCCGAAAGACCCGCGCGCGTACCGTAAGGCTGCAGAAGAGATGACGCGCTTCTCGATCGAGATGAGGGAGCGGTTCGGCGTCCGTGATGAAGTACATCGACATGGGAGGCGGGTTCCCGACGGTCGGCTCGATCGCGCCCTACGTCGAAGCCGTGACCGGGCCTATATTGGAGGGATTCGGGAAAGAGGACCCGCCGCTCCTGATACTAGAGCCGGGGAGGGCGATCGTAAGCGACGCCGTGCACCTGGTCACTACTGTCGTCGCCGTGAAGGAGCTTGCGGGCGGGGTCAGGGCCGTAGTCGTCGATAGCGGCATAAACATCCTTCCCACTTCTTTCTGGAGGTTTCAGGATGTTGAGTGCGTTGACGAAAGGGGAGGGGGTTTGCGAGAGGCGACGGTTTACGGGCCGCTCTGTCTTCAGACGGACATAATCGGAAAATGTGAGCTCCCCGAATTAAAAGCCGGCGACAGGCTCGTGGTAAAAAACGTCGGCGCCTACAACATCCCGCAATCGACCGCGTTCATATTCCCCCGCCCGCCGATAGTAATTATAGAAGAAGGCAAGGCGAGGATAATAAGAAAGGGCGAGACCGCGGATGATGTGTTGCCGGGGTGAAGAACGTCGTCAATATGTTTGCACGTAGTACGTTTACCATATAATGTGACGAAATAGTCAGTGAACGAATGTGTCTCCCTCAACCGATGCGGGCGGCGAGGATATCGCCCGCCCTGTCGGCGACGGCCATTATCGTGCCGACCGGATGCGCCGGGACTACCGTCGGTATCAGCGACGCGTCCACCACCGCCACGTTCTCCGTGCCCCTGAGTATGAGGGTCCCGGGATCGACGCCTCCCGGGCCGTCCGTAAGACGCGCCGTGCCGCCCCAGTGATTGACCGTGAGCCTGCTGAAATACACGCCGTCCACGGGAGACGGGCTCGTCACATACGTGCGTATGTCGTCAATAATATCGGGGTCGAGGTCGGGAAAGCCCGCGCTTCCGGGTCCGAATACGATGCCCAGCCCCTTGTCTTCCTTGAAAAGCTGTATGATATCGAACGTCGCCTGCGTCATGATCTCTATGTCCTCCTGTCCTTCGGGGGTGTCGGGAGGCATGTAGATGTTCGGGAACCTCACGTTCCCGTTTTCATCGAGCGTGACGAGCCCGCGCGACTTGGGATTTAACAGCATCATGAACGCGGAGAACGTATTCGGCCCGTAATAAGGGCCTCCTGGCGTTCCCGCCCCGTTCGGGTTCAGGAACACCTCGACGTTCGGCACATCGGAGTTGTACCTGTAATTGAGTATGGACACGGGCTGGTACTGCGCGTATGGCCCGCGGCCGTTTTCCAGGTAAGCCTCGAGGTCGGCCTCGTTCCCGGCGTAGTCGCCGTAGTTGTACGCCTGATACGGGACGGGACCGTCGTAGCCGTAAGTGACCATTGTCAGAACGTGGTCGAACAGCCCCACGCCCACATGCTGATTATCTATGGTGAAAGGAGCGGGCGACTGTCCGGGGAATATCTCCGCCTCGCGCCCCCTGGGGCCGACGCCGCTCAGCAATAACAGCCTCGGGGTTACGAGCCCCCCGGCGGCCATAATGAGGAGCCCGTTCTTTTTCAGCCTCGCCGTTCCGGGCTCTCCGGGCAGCTTCTGGTCGAGCGCGCCGCGGCTCGTGTAGTGCACGGCCGCGGCCCTGCCGTTGTCGTCGAATTCTATAAGGTCCGCTTTCGTGAATTCCAGTATCTCGAGACCCTCGACGGGAACGCCCCCCGGATCGACCTCCTCGAAATACGCGCTGACCGGGCCCGCGCGCCTCCCGTCCTCGGCCGCGACGTAGGGTCTGCTGTACACGCCATCCTCAGGGAAAGGCCTGCTCGTATCGCCCTGCACCCAGCCCATGCTTTCGTAGAGCGGATGCACGATCTCTGCAGGGCCGGTATTTTGCGGTATCCCGTTCGTGGACGGTGTATTGGTTATGGGAATATTCTGCCGGATGCGTTTGAAGTATGGGGCCATGTCTTTCCAGCCCCATCCCCCGGGCCATGAGCGGTTGAACACGAGCGGAGGGTTAGTCTGGAAGAGCATCCCGTTGAACTGGGAATTGCCCCCGAGCCCGATGCCCTGATACGTGAACGGCGTTTCTGTCAGCTGATACGGTGCGCCCGCCGGCGTGAAAGGGATCTGCGAGTATTGCCCCGGCACGTCGAAGATGGTGAGGTCGTTTCTGTCGGGCGGCAGCCACACGGGATAGTCGGTCCCGCCTATGGAGGCCGCGGTAGGGCCGCCCGCTTCGATTATCAGGATGCGCTTACGCCCGCCGCTCGCAGCCTGGAGCTTTGCGGCCACAATAGTCCCCGCAGTCCCGCCGCCGATTATGATTACATCGTACCGGCCCGACGCGCTGTTCACGCTGTCGCACCCTGCGAGCGATCCCAGGTTCGATCCGATGCCAAGCGCAATACCGGCCTGTCCCACCCGCCTTAAGAATTCCCGCCTGCTGCTCCGTCCCATATCCGCCTCCTGTAAGAGATTCAGTCTGCCGTCACCGCGTCGGTTTATGCGATGCGAGGCCTGCTCGTATTAGTGTTCTCAGCTAGTTATGTGCATACCGTGGTAAATAATTAAGTCTCCCGAATTATACGCTAACCGCTCTCGCGAGTCAACGGAGAGACAGCGGCTTTATGAGCGGGTCCGCCCGTATCCCGCCCGATTGGAAAGCGGCCGAATATAATGCTATCTTTCAACCCTGCGCAGGAGCACGGCCCCATGAATGCAAAAAAAATAGTCGTCCTCGCGGGCGCCATTGTGTTTTCGCTCATAATTCTCGAGCTCGGGCTGAGAGTACTTTCGACCTTCCTCATATATTCGCCCAAAAACAGCCAGGTCTATGACGAAAGGCTCGGGCGGAGGATCGACCCGTCCCTGCCCGGGATAGACGAGAACGGGTTCAGGAACCCCGAGGTTCCCGGAGACGGCGGATATAGCCGTTCTCGGGGATTCGCAGACGTACGGCGTGAACGTGAAGTCGGAGAAGTCGTGGCCCCGGCAGCTCGCGGTCATGTCCGGCATGACCGTTTACAACCTCGGCGTCGGCGGGTACGGCCCTCTTCAATATTATTATCTCTTCGACAGAGCGACCGCGTTAAAACCGAAACGCATAATTCTGGGTCTATACCCGGCCAACGACCTGAGCGACGTATGCAAGATGATCGACGAGTCGGAGTACTGGAGGGAGTGGGCACAGGCGCGCGGCTACGACGCAGGTGTCTGCGCCGGTTCCTCTGACTGGCTCGGCCGCGTTAACCGGACCCTGTCCGGGCTCCACGTGTACTGGATGGCGGCCTCGGCGGTAAAGCGCGTGAACGAGAGCGTCAATTTCGGGGACGCGCTCGAGGTCAGGGACGCGAAGAACCCGACCATAATCAAATACGCGACGATAAATTCTCACATGAAGAAGATGGACCTCTCGCGCAAGCGCATATCGCTCGGCCTCGCGGTGACGGAAGACCTCCTGCGCGAGATGAAGAAGAAAGCCGACGCCCTGGGCATAGAGTTCAGCGTCGTGCTCATCCCCTCGAAAGAGGCGGTGTTCTTCGACTATCTGAAGAAGCGGGACTACAAGCTCCCGGCCGATTACGCGGGGCTCGTCGAGAATGAAAACGAGGTCACGGCGGCGTTGTCGCGGTTCTTCAAAGAGCAGGACATCAGGTTCGCGGACGCCCGTCCGTACGTCGAGAGGGAGCTCGCGGGCTCTTCAAGCGTCTATTCGACGACCGACGACGGCCATCCGCTCGAAGCGGGGTATAACGCGTACGCCCGCGCGGCATATGACGGGGTCATCGCCGCTGAACGTCCTGAACACGGGCGCTAGGGCCGGGGCGCTTGCCGGGCCCTCGCCCTTTGTCGATCTCTAATCCGGATCAGTCGCCGGGTGATTGAGCCGCGGCAGCCGTCAAGGCTTGTCCGTATTCCCTCCGGCGTCGCGCTCCGCAAAAACCTCCCTGGCGGTGAACATGCCGTTGAGCGCGGCTGGAAACCCCGCGTATACGGCCATCTGAATGATGACCTCGACGATTTCGGTGCGCGTGCATCCGACGTTGAGGGCACCGTGAATATGCACTTTGAGCTGAGGCTGTGCGGTGCCAAGCGTGGTAAGGGCGGCAACTGTTGCAATCTCTCTCGACCGCAGGTCCAAACCGGGCCGCCGGTAAATGTCGCCGAACGGAAACTCGACGGTGTATCGGGCGAGGTCGGGTGCTATGTCTTTGAGTGCGTCGATGACCTGCTCGCCGGCTTCGCCGTCGATTTCCTTTAACTTCGCGAGCCCGCTCGTAAACCTGTCGCTTTCTGTGACCTCAGTCGTTCCGCCGTAAGCCGCGGTCAGCGCGGCGGTGTCCTCGAACATCTTGTAGGTACGGATGCGGCCGCCGCGCACTTCACAGTAGAGCGCCCACTCCGAACGGAACACCTGGCCGGCCCTCCGCACGCGGTGCTGCATGTACCCGTACGCGAATGCGATTTCGCCGCTCTGGGTGGATTGGCGGATCTCGAACCGCTCGGTGTCGAACAATTCGCCCAGTGTGGCGATGAAGCGGCGGACGCCGTCGTGTCCTTCAAACCGCCCGTAGATCGGAACGCTCGCAGGCCCCTGCGCCTCGAATGTTGCGTCGGGCGTAACAAGCTTCAGGGCCGCCTCCGCTCCTCCAGAGACGAGCGCGGCAAAAAACTCATCGATAATCGTGTCGGCCATCGTTGTCTCCTTGCCCCGGTTGATAACCGGGCCGCAAACCGCCTTCCTGTTTAATATTGCAATTAGAGTCTATTATCTTTACGACGGATGCAATTTCTAATCGATAGGAGAAAAGAGATTTCTTCCCCTCGTCCGCGCATCCGTCGACGGAGGGCCGGCCGCATCCGCAACCGGGATCAGTCGCCCGCGTCCCGGGCCGGGCTCAATACGGCGAGCGCTGAGCATTATCACGAGCGGGAGCAGGAGCAGCCGCACTCCGAAGCGCGGCGTGGCGATCCCCCCGAGTATCGCGCCCGCGATGAACCCCAGCCATACGAGTATGAGTATTACAGCGCGGCGCAGGTGCGTGTCCCATACGCCCTCTCCGTCCTGAACAGGCGCGCGGTTTGCGGCTAGGGCAAGGTAACTCCCTATCTGGCTCAGAGTGCCCGTCACGAATGTGAGGTTCACCATGATATTCCCCACGCGTGAGAGCGCCGTGTTCATCATCCCCATCGTAAAGCTGAGCATCGCGATGCCGAGGTATATAAATGATGAGGCCAGGCGCGAGGCGTCGATATTGAGCGCGAGTAGGGCGGCGATACACAGGTAGAGCAGGCGGCGCGATTGGCGCGAGCGGGAGAAGGTCAGGAGCGTCCCGGCGAATACGCCCGCGACGAAGGACAGTATCGCCGCCGCGGCCGGGAGCGCGGCGTCATACGTCCCGAGCCCGAGCTTAATGCCCGCGTGCGTCGTGTTCCCGCTCATGAAAGATACGAACGTGCTGAACGTGAGGAATCCGTAGGCGTCCACGTACCCCGCAACGGCGGCGAGGCAGACTGCAAGCGATTCCCTGCTCGTTCTCGATGGCTCGGACGTCGTCACTCCGCTCTCTCCTTCCCTCCGGTTAAACGCGCCGGCATACAAGTCTACAATTTGATGAGGGGAAACGGAAGCGGCGCCGGACGGCGGGCGGTTCTATTCCGGCCTGACCGGAAGGTTCTTCATCCAGTCGTGTGCGAAGATTTCGGCCTCTTCTTTCTCGATGCCTTCGCATATTCTTTGCGCTATGTATTCGGCCGTATCGGGCCTGAGCCGCTCATCTGCCGCCGCGTCCTCTTCCTCGACAATTTCCCTGATCGTATTTTTTTCGAACTCCGTGTCCGTGATAAACGGGTAAACGACCGAGACCCTGATATTGTCCTTTTTCAGCTCTTCCCGCGCCGTAAGGGTGATGCCGGCCAGGGCCCGTTTCGAGGAAGAGTAGGGGCTCATGTTAGGCAGATACATTAACGCCGTGCCCGAGGTCACGTTGACGATCATCCCGCCGCCGCGGCTTCTCATGACCGGGATGACGAGCTGCATGGCGGTTACGGGGCCGAGCACGTTTAATTCCAGTATGCTCCGGAACGTGCCGAGGTCTATTTTTTCGATGGGCGAGTCGTACCCCCTGCCGGCGTTATTGACGAGTATGTCGATTCCCCCGAAACGATCCATCGTTTTATTGACGGCCCTTTCTATGTCGGCCCTGACGGTCATATCGGCCGGGATGGCGAGCGACTGCGGGAGTTCTTTCGAGAGGGCTTCGAGCTTCTCCCCGGACCTGGCCACGAGAGCGACCCTGGCGCCCTTTTCGGAAAGGAGCCTTGCGAGGGCGCGGCCTATCCCCGAAGACGCGCCCGTTACGAGAGCGATTTTGTTCTCGATTTCCATATGGATGCTCAGGAAGAGTTTATACCGCATTCACGGCATTCGCCAACGGAAATTCCCCTGAGCTCCGTCGGCCCGGAGGGACTCGATATCCCGAATCAGACACGGCCCCCGGAGCTCGATTGAACGATGTCCGCGAGCCCGTCCCCGTCCGTGTCGAGGGAATCGTCGAGCACGCCGTCACCGTTTTCCGATGAATAAGAGGAATCGGTCGCTGGCGGCAAATGGCAACCTTGTAACTATGCTTCGGGAAAGTGTGGCGCGCCCGGAGGAACGGTTTCGCGAACAGGAGGAATCGGTCACTGGTGGTAAATGGCAACACTGCCGCTGTGCTTCGGGAAAGAAGTGCGCGCCCGGAAACGGTTTCGACGAATAGGAGGAATCGATGGATAAGAGAATTCGGACGCCCTTGGATGAGTGCGAGAATGCGGATGTTTCTGGGAAATCCAATGAAACCAAAGGAACCGGTCACTAGTGGCTAAGTGCAAGATAGTTACTATTCTTCGGGAAAGTGGCGCGCCCGGAGGAACGGTTCTGAGCGTGCGCAAGAACCGGTCGCTGGTGGTAAATGGCAACCCTGTCACTATTCTTCGGGAAAGTGGCGCGCCCGGAGGGAGTTGAACCCCCAACCTCTTGATCCGTAGTCAAGCACTCTGTCCAATTGAGCTACGGGCGCGTATTTATTTAAAGAGTAGATTAGTTTACCGAAATTGCCGGGTTCATCAATAGGGGAGGGTGCGCTCATTGCGCGCCTGACGAGGGGAGGTTCTTTGCCGAGGTTAATTTATGACGAGCCAGGTCAGCTAGGGCGACCGATTCATTTTGGTTTCGGATGGTCGGCGAGATATACTTTCAATATTGCAGTCAGCCGGGGGAGTCCGATTTCTCTAATTTGTTTTGATATGCTTAGTACATAATACAGTTATCTAATAGCAATCAGCCGTCAGCGACCAGTTCTTGCGCTTGCTCAGAACTGTTGGTCGAAAACGTTACTTGTTCGCAATCGTATCACCCAACCTCTTGGTTTAAAAAGGGGGGTCCGTGTGCTTATTATGCGTTATGCGCCTGCCGAGAATTTGCGATATCGGAAGATGTTGGACAAAGTCACCGAAAGCATACGACTCCTTCATTCTTAAGTATTAAAGTTCGATAGATATATATCTTAAACAACAAGAACTTGATACGATACCTTAGAATAGGTATTCTTTTGGTTGATCGGTCCGTAATCTACCCCCCAATGGTCGATCTTATCATTGAAGGATCCGACAATATATATTATTTGATCATCCCTATTCATTTTTAATATGGTACTTATCAAACCTATCACAATATCCGCTCCTGCTGTTATAAGAGCAGTTGCGGGGTTGGTACTGACCACCATTCCGATAATCCCATCTCTAACTGATTTAAATTGTTCACTGCTCGTGATTTCTGAAATAAGACTTCCTGCATCCCTCATTTCCTGGTCGGATTCCATAACTAGAATTCTAAAATCCAGGTACCTAGGAAGAGTGTTGGCCGGATTTCTGTATATCGTAAGTCCACCTGGTGCAATCTGAAGTGCTTCGTTATCATGGATATCTTCGAATGTCTTAATATTCAAAGAAAAAGGCTCTTTTGATACATTGTCAGTTACCAAAGTAACAATGTAAATATCTCCCTTCCCCGGATCACGATTATCGATAATGAATACATTTTTCAAACGCATTTCTATATCCGTGATGTTCGGGTCCACTTTTATTGCTTCTAAAGCCATTGCGGCTCTTTTTGGCATAGCATTGAACATGCGCAGGTTTTCAATATCCGCTGAGGGACGGTATATGATATCGGGTTCTGGAATATAGACCATTTTGCTTACCTCCATTGTTTAGGATTGTTTTACATATCTTGTTCTTGTTGGATCTGAATTGTAAATGTTCTCCAATTGACCTTGCGCTTTGCTAAAGAAATTCGGCCATGAAATAGCGAGAATCATCAAACTTGGAAATTCCCCGTATCTACCCATTCGTTTTTCAGAAGCGACCACCAATCGTCTGCTAATCCGTTCAGGATATAATCATATGGCATCCAGCCGTATCCGTTCTCGCCCCATCCGGTTCCCCAGGAATTCCTTATCAATATGGCGCCGGTTGTTTCTTTCGAGCCCGGATTGTTATTTTTGATCTTCATGGCGTCGTCGTATCCGACAGCAATAACGGCGTGCCCCCCATCTTCAATATCATTTTCAGACGGATAGGGGATTTTCCCCGAGATATAGCCCTGATCTATGGATCGATAGACCGTGAAACCAAACATGGATGGAAGACCTGCGGATAAGAATAATTTAATCCTTTTCAGCAGATCGTCCGTACTTACATCACGGCTGTCGAGGCGATAGTAACTTACAGCTTGATAGTTCTGAGCGAATGAGTAGCAGAATGCGGTGGGCTCGACTTCAAAATCGGATATATTGTATGGCCAATATTCCTCGGGCGGTACTCCGAATAGTGCAAGAGCGCCCATCGTGGACCGTAAAAATGCCCCGCTGTCGCCTGACAAATTTGCGAGCCTTCTCGTAACTTTGTAGAGAAACAATCTCGATGCGTCGATGTGCCTCCCGAATGCGCGTCTTTCGAAATATTCAACAATACCCACCCCCGCGTGGGCGGTACATGAGCCGAGGTTTTCCTGATCCTCGATTGGCGGGCACCACGGGCGAAGGTCGGCTGAACTAGCTAATTTTTTGCCGGATTTATTTAAGATGCCCACTTCCTTAAGCATTTGCTTTATTGACTTCTCCTGCCCCAATGACTTTTTAAATTTGGATACTCGGTCATAGTTAATCGAATAGTCTCTAAAATCCGGATAGTCCGGCAGCCATCCCATGCCGTATTGTTTGTTTCCTATTCTCATTTAAATTTCGATCTCCTGATTCGGCGTTAAACGGTATTTATACTAAGTTCAATATCATGGAGAGTGGTCAAAATAAAGGCCATAAAAAGTCCCAATTTATTGATAAGCTATTCGGACTATCGTAATACTTTCTTGTTTTCGAAATGACGATATCATCCCATCCTGGTCCGGATTTTATGCGGTGAGAACGGGACCGTTGTTTGGAACCCTCGAAGGGGAGGGATCAGTAAGATGCGGTGCCGAGAGGAAGAAACAGTAAAAGGACACTACTACGCCGCGCGTGAAATTCCGGGAAAGTCGGATATGATATTCTCCTGCCATGGAAAAGCTCGAAGAGATGCTGGATCAAGAGGTCGGCGAATACCTGGGAAAGGTGCGGGGGATGGAAGAGGTGAAGGCGCTACTCTCGGGCGGGATTTCGCGGGAGGACTATATAAAGTTTCTCACGTCCTTCTACATTATCGAATATATCAGCCGTAAGGCCGTGCTGAGGGCGGCCGAACGTATGGAGGAAACGAACCCTTATCTGTCCTCGCGGTTCATTTCGTGCGCACGCGGGGAAGAAGGGCACGCAGAGATCGCGCTCGACGACCTCGCGGGAATGGACGCCGGGGGAGTGGATATTTCCCGGCTGCCGCTAGCCGGGGAATACGACAAATTCCTTCTCGACGAGGCCGAGAGACACCCGCTCGGTATCCTGGGGCATTCGTACCTGTTCGAGAACGCGTCCGGGATAATGTTCCCGGGATACGTGAAGCCGCCTTACCCGTCCGGGTTCATCGAGGTGCATGCGAAGGAGGACCCGGGGCATTCTATCGCGATAAAAAAGACCGTGCGGAAGATCGAGCCCGAGCTCGACGGGAATCAGAAACACGAGATCGTCGGGTTCGCTGCGCGCGAGCGGAGTGTTATTTTTGAGAGTGTTCCGAGAGTTTGGGGAGTTGAAGATTTATTCGGTTCCGTGATAATTCCGCTAGCTCCATACAAACTTCAAACGGTTAAATTTACAGCTCAGCCATCTCTTTTACTTTCGGCAGCACCATATCCCAGCCCGCCTCGGCGCTCATGAAACGGTTTTTTCCGTCCGCCATTCCCGCGAAATCGCCCTGTGTTACCGAGAGCGCCGCCCCGCCGTCCACGGGGGTCAGTTCTATCGTCACCGTCGAGTAATTGGACGGTACGTCCTCCATGCCCGAGTTCGGATCGAACGTGGTAAACTCAAAGAGCTTCTCCCTGTCGAGCGCGAGCAGGTTCCCCTTTACGTAAATTACCCCGTCGGCCGCGCCTTTCCATAAGAGGGGGCTTCCGATCTTCCAGTCCGAGACGACCTCGCATCCGAACATGTATTTCGTCGTATGCCCGGGATCGGTGAGTATTTCCCAGACCCTCGACGCCGGGGCTTTTATATTCAAGGACCTTTTTACGACGAGCTCTTTTGCCATACCTGAGATTTATACCCACAGAGGCGGGGAAAGGCAATAAGAATTTGCGGTTAGTGATAGTCCTATATCTGTAGGAGCGAGCTTCCAGTCGTGACACACCTATTAGTGATGGATTGCCACGCACTGCTATGAAAAGACAAAGAAGGGAGAAAGGCTGCTTCTTATCCTTCTTTTCCTTGATGAAAAGAAGCAAAAATCACACACGTAGTGTGGTTTCCGAAAAGACTCTACATAATTTGCTAAAAATCTCATGTACTCGCTAAATCTTCCAATTCAACCCCACCCCGTGGAAGATTCTTAACGCTCGTACAATCGATTTTCTTGACGCAAATTCTGTAATGTCGGGGGAAGAGAAGATTCTCGATTGATTGGAATGAAATGCTGACCCCCGACTCATATCCTCCCTCACTTTGAAAAAGGAGGGAGGGAGATTTAAACGTGCGGGGCTCACCCGCCGCAAGTTCTGTAATTCGGGAAGAATGTAAATACATGCTTCGACAAACCAGAGTGAACGGGTGGGCCTCAATTGTGGGTAATGAGCGATGGTTAGGGAGGAATCGTAAAAACACACTATGTGTGTGTGGCGGAGAGGGAGGGATTTGAACCCTCGAAGGAGGTTTATGCCCCCTTACTCGCTTAGCAGGCGAGCGCCTTCGACCACTCGGCCACCTCTCCTCGTTGCATATCCGATGAAGTAACATCGCTTCTTTATTGAGAACATATAAAGTAACCAAAGGGGGGTGCGGTGTCAACGAAACGGAGGGGGACGGCGCCCTTCGGGATGACAAAGACAAGACAAAGATGGTTTTCTTCTTTTCCTTGATGAAAAGACACACATAGTGTGTTTTTTGGAACGGCAAATGTTGAAGCTAAAATCTTTCAATTAGAAAGCTGAAAGATTTTTATACGCTTCGACACTCGATTTTCTTGACGCAAATTCTGTAATGTCGGGAAGAAAAAGATAGATTTCTCACGTTCGTTCGAAATGCAAAATAGGTGGGCGGAAGAAGTAGGGAAGGATCATAGAATCACACATTGTGTGCAAAAAGGGAGCGCCAGGAATCTTGTTCTCGTGAGAACCGATTCCTGACGCTCTAAGGGGGGGTATGGGGTTATGTCGTTATTGATGCCGTAATGCCTGCTTCTCTTGTCAGGGTTTTACGGCCCTGATGTCGGCAGCCCGTTTAATTCGGTTAAGCTGCCGACATCAGGAGGCTTGCCTGATTTCGAAAAATGCCGATGTATTACCCGGTTCCGATACCAGTACGCCGTCCTGCTTGAGCCCTTCCAGGTGAAGGCGTACGGAGTCGAGCATGAGCTCTTTCGTCTCTTCGAGCGTGTCCCCTACGGCGACGCAGCCGGGGAGGTCCGGGCAGTAAGCCGAATAACAGTCATTGGACTGCTCTATTGTAATTTCATAGTGTTCTTTATGTATTACTTCCTGCGAATCGAAACAGTGCTTGAGTGAGTAGTAGAGAGCGCCTTCCGGAAGCTCCTTATCCATCTTGCAGTTTATAGTGAGCCTCGACTTCTTGCTTCTGAGCTTGAACTGACGGTGACTTCCGCAAATCCTCACGAGATACCATCCGTTGTTTTCCACCAGAAACTTTATCACTTCTCTCACTTTCATCTCACCCATCCTCTCGCTAGGTATTTTTTGCGACGCCTTATTGTTCTTCCTTCCTGTACATCAGCACGTTATCGAACTCCTTGCCGGTCATGCGGTTCTCGAGGTACTCGGCGATGGCCTCCTCGATTATCTTGGACTGGCTTGTTCTGGAGACGAACGAGAAGAGCCTCAGTCTCTCGTAGAGGATCGCCGGGATGTATAGCGAACCTCTGTGCATCTTCTCCGGATTTGCCCGCTGCTGTATGGTTGCCGCTGTCATGCACTCATTATTACATCATTACGTAATGATGTCAATATGGTATTTTATTAAGCGGGAAAAATACTGCCGGATAACACTAATCTCACGTCTTCACAGTGGGTTAGGGCGAGAGCACGGGATTGCTACGGGTGCGTCAGGGCCTTGTTTTTGGTGTACATTCGGGACGCGTTCGGGGTCTGTCCGGGAAACGTTCGATTTTCCATGCGGGATCCGGCCTGTATTCCGTATTTTCCGGGATGGCGGTATTAAAAGTAATGGCGGGATTGCCGTAGAGATTTTAATTCCCTCATTTCGTAAAGGAGGGTTAGGGAGGATTTTAAGCAATGCATTGCTTTCCGCTTTTCGGAAAGACAAAAACAAAGGCTAATTTAATTCCTTCTTTTCCTTGATGAACACACGTAGTGTGGTCTTTCGAAAAGACAAAAGATAAGGTGAAAGACTGTTTTTTTATCCTTCTTTTCCTTGATGAAAAGAAGCAAAAATCATCCGACTACAGAATTACGCTAAAAATCTTGTGTTTAAGCTAAAATCTTTCAATTGGACTGCTCAAAGATTTCTTTACGCTTAAACACGCGATTTTCTTAACGCAAATTCTGTAATGTCGGTAACGTGCTTCGACGGCACACTTCGTGTGCCGCTCAGCACGAACGGGTTTGGCTTCGGGAGTTGATTGAGCAGAGGCGGATGTTAGAGATAGCTATGCCCGCGGGCGAAGTGATACCCTTCGGCAAGCTCAGGGTGAACGTGATGGGCAAATTCCATGGCGTGGCAGAGGAGTTACGAAGGATTCGTATATACACACATTGTGTGCTAGAGCCATCTGCGGACGCGGTTTTTGTACTCCCTGTATTCGTCTCCGAACTTTCCTTCGAGGTAGAGCTCTTCCCTCTCTATCACTCCCTTCCGCAATATAAATATAAAGGCCGGAATGAGGATCATTATCCAGAGGTTGTTGAGGAGCACCGACATGGCGACGAGAAAAACGACCATGGATACGTACATGGGGTTCCTCGTGTATGAGTAAATACCGTCCGTGACCACAGTCGTTGCGGGCTTCCTCACATCGACGTTCGTACCCGCGCCCCTCATTTTAAAGTATGCGGTTAACGTGATGACCGCCGTGACCAGCACGAGCGCCCCGCCCGCTATGTATCTCGCGGGGCCGTCTATGAAGCGGAGAGGCTGTATCAGTCCGACGGCGCTGCCCGCGGCGATAACGATCAGGACTATAACCGGCGGGGGCGTTAAAACTTTGGGGTAGTCGCCGGCCGGAATTACCTTGCGGACCCTCTTAATTCTCTTCACGCGGCTCTCCTCCCGGCCCGTCGTGCCAGTCATCCATGCCGGGGTGGTGCGGCGGGGGACCGTCCGGGCCCGGGAACCCTTCCATGAGGAAGCGGGGGAAAGGCGGCCCCGGCCCTCTCCTTATCATCTCCGCTATGGCTTTTCTCTCTTCGTAATTGAGCTCAGCGGCGATCTTTTTGGTCTCGTCGGCCATTTCGCCCGTGATCTCGCCCATGAGCGCGTGCAACTCGGCGACTTTTTGGTCGAAAAGCCCGGCGTCGAACTCGGGGGCGGCAAATACGTCTATGATCTCGTCCCTCATTTTCCAGATCTTCTTCTTCGTTTCACGGGAATGCTTTCTCATGTCTTTCATGGTTTCGAGGACCATCTCGCGTTTCTCGGGAGGCAGGTCTTTCAGGAGCATGAGCGCCCGCTTCCCCCTCTCCATGCGTCCGACGAATGTGTGCGAGAACGTCCCTATCACTATCCCGACGAGGAGCACGTTCAGGAGCACGGATACAGTCAGAAAAATTTTAAGACCCTTACTCATAGTATCCCTCCCCGAAATAGAGCGCTTCGGCGTACTGCGAATTGTCCGTGTCCTGCTCCGCGTAATTGGCATAGAGGTAACCCGCGGCCATCCCCATGACGAGCAGCAGCGGGAGCGCTATCGCCGGGCGCGGGAGCGGTATGGCCGAGAACAGGGCGCCCAGGAGACCGGGCATCGAACTTCCGCGGGCCTCGGGCCGCTTGACCCCGGCGGCCGCGCTTATTATCCTGGCTTCGAGTCCGGGCGAGGGCTCTTCGAACGCCCTCTCCATGAGGGCCTCCTCGAACCGTCTCTCATTTTCGAGCGCCTCTCTCAGCTCGGGGGATTCCGCGCACGCGGCCTCCGCCTCTTCCCCGAGGCCCGAGGGCCACCTGCCGAGGTCCCCGCCGTATAGCTCCAGATACTTCAGGAATGCGTTTCTATCCATTTTCGGCGTCCTCCGTCCCATTATCTCCCGAGAGCCTGCTCCTTAGAGAAGCTTTCGCGCGCATGAGAAGCGACTCGACCGCCTTCACGCTCACGCCCATTATCTCCGCGGCCTCCCTGTTGCTCACTCCCTCGAAGAAGCATAGCTCGAGCGCCGTCCGCTGCGAGGCCGGCAGCTCCCCGATATACGCGTCCATGCTTTCCTTTTTCCTTTTCATTTCGAGCGTTTCCTCGGCCCCTCGCGACTCGTCGGGAGGGTCGAAGCCGTCTTCCATCGGGAGCGGCGCATGCTTCCTCTTCCTGTCTATGCACGCGTTGGCTACAACCCTGTAAAACCAGGTCGTGAATTTCGTATTCCTCCCTCCGTCCCAGCTCGCGGGACTGGTCCATACGGTAAGGAACGATTCCTGCACTATGTCCTCCGCCTCCTCCCTGCTCGACAGCATCCTGTAGGCGAGGCCGTAATACCTCTTCATGTGGCGCGTTACGAGCAATGAGAACGCGTCCCTGTCCCCGTTCCTTATCAGCCCCATAAGCTCCTCGTCGGTGAATTCTTTCGTCTCTATGCCCATTTGTCCGAGCGGAAGTGCGGCAGTCGTGTCCATCGTATACCTTAAAATATTAAAACCTGAGCGGGCGGATTAGTAAAGTGAATAATCCGCCCGCTCAGGTTAGAGAGGATGTTGATTGCCCTTAATCCGCCTCGTGCTTCCCGTGATGTCCGCCGGGGCCGAGCTCGGCGAGTATCCCCCTTTCTTCCTGAGTGAGCTGAGGGGCGAGCTCTGCTATCGCGTTCGTAAACGAAGTAAAGCCCCGGGCCATCAGCGTCTGGAGCTTCTCCGCGTTCTCCTTAAACGCCTGCGCGTCGAACTGCTCCGCCGTGAGTATCTCTTTCAATTTGTCGTGGGTCGCTTCCATCTCGTCCCTGAGCCCCTTGTTCTCTTCCTTCGCCGCGTTAAGGGTGCTGATAACGAGCGCCTGTTTGTCAGGCGGGAGCTTCGAGAAGGCCTCGAGCCTTTCTATCCCGAACGGGCCGCCGCCATGGGCGAATGCAACCGCCGCCAACGCTCCGGTCATTAACAATCCCAGTACAGCAGTAAGTACGAAATTCCTTTTCATTTAAAGCCTCCTGTGTGAAATTTTGTGTTCAAGCATGCTTTGCATGTATATACGTGCGGGCGGGGGAAAACCCTTCGGGGGGGATGGTTAAAACGGGCCGAATGCTCCGGCAGCCGTAAACCGTTTTTTGAGTGCTTTCGCCCCGGGACCTGCCGAGCGGGCGGAGGATGAAAAATTTTTCAATTTTTTTTTCGCATAACCCTCTCAAATTCAAAAAATAAATTCCGGGAGTATAACTCTTCGGAAAATTTTACTTTGACACGCGGGATTCATCGTTAGACTTTTACTTAACCGGGACCCCTAATGCGTTCTGACGCTATCAGCCCCGGCCGCGGTTATCGCCCCGCCTGATTCTCTCAAGCGGCCGCCGGGGGCGGAGCCGTTTCTTTGACAACCTGCTTTTATTTCCTAAACAAAATCATTAGAGAGAGGTACAATATGGCAAGAAAAAATCCTGACGGATGTTTCGAATTATATCCGTATGAAAAACTCATAGGCTTAATAGACAGTGAATCCGACCTCGAAGCCGCGCTGGCCGAGCTCGAAGAGGCCGGGTTCGACAACGAGCGTGTTTACTATTTTCACGGAAAGAAGGGACTCAGGATACTCGACCTCGACGGGGGCAGGCACGGACTGCTCATCAAAATCCTGCGGGCGCTGCGGAAGGACCTTCCGAGAGAGGCGGTGGAAGGCGTAAAGACGATAGAAAAGAATTTGCGCAGGGGCAGCTTCTTCGTCACGGTGCTCGCGGAGACCGAAGAGATGAAGGAGAGCGCGCTCGGGATACTGAGGCACAACGATGTGTACAATATTCACTATTTCCACACGATGACCGTGGAGCAGCTCTAGAGGCGGGCCCTCGGCCTGCTTCGGCGCCGCGACGGGCGCAGGCGCCGAGGTTGCCGGTTTTGGCTGAGGAAATTGGCGAGTATCGCAGAATCGCGGAATCGCACATTGTGAGCGATTAGCAAGGAGATACAACCATGGCGAAGCCCGTGCTTGTAATCGGGAACAAGAACTATTCTAGCTGGTCGATGAGGGCGTGGCTCGCGTTAAGGCATCTCGGGATCGATTTCGACGAGGTGCGCATACCGCTCTACGTCGAGGGCTCTTCCGAGGAGATAAGGAAGTACTCTCCCTCGGGTAAGGTGCCCGTCTATATCGACGGCGTCGTCAGGGTATGGGACACGCTCTCTATACTCGAATACCTCGCGGAGAAGCACCCCTCGCTCTGGCCCGCGGACGCCGCGGCCAGGGCTCGCGCGCGGTCCGTCTCGGCCGAGATGCACTCCGGGTTCGGGGCCTTGAGATCGACGCTCCCCATGAACGCGAGGGCGGGGGACAGGTGGGTCGAGCTCGGCGGGGACGCCGTGGCCGACGCGGAGAGGGTCCTCGATATATGGGAGGCCTGCAGGAGCGAGTACGGGAAGGACGGCCCGTGGCTCTTCGGGCGGTTCACCGCCGCGGACGCGATGTACGCCCCCGTCACGCTGAGGTTCAACACCTACGGGATAGAGGCCGGGGGTCTCTCGAAGGGGTACATGGAAACAGTCCTCTCGGACGAATACGTCTGCGAATGGATTAATGACGGCGGGCGCGAGGAAGAGTTCATAGAAAAATTCGAGAAGGGGATTTATTAACCCGACGTCGGAAGCCGCGCGTGGATTCTTCGCATCCGACGTGCGTATGCGGGATAGACCCGCGTGTGATTCTTAGCATGTACCGCGGGGCCCCGGGATGCCTCCCGTAACAATCGTTATTTCCCTGACGCCAAAGACATTTGCGTATACAAGAAAACCTGTTGACTTGCGCGGCCGTCGACCATATATTTCGGGAGAAGGCACAGGGGTTATTCCGCATCACATTCGAAGGCAGGATCAGTTTCCAACAAAGCCGGGCGCCGGGCGTCCGCAAAGGAGAAGCTCATGAATCCAGTCGTTCCATCAAACAAACTAGAGCGCGGCGAGGTATGGGCCGAAGACGATCCGACAGTCCGCTGGGCAGGCGCGTTCGCGGTCTACGGAGGCCACGGTACGACGCAGTCCTCCACGATCGTGTACGAGATCGAGCCCGGTCATAGACTCGGCTGGCATACCGACGCGACGGAGGAGACTCAGTACATTCTGGCCGGCAGCGGCAAGCTCTTCATGGAAGACGGCGCCACATACCCGGTGGGTCCGGGAAGCGTCTTCGTTCTTCCTACGGGCATAAAGCATGACCTCGCCAACGTCGGCAAGGAAACGCTCCGGGCAGTGGCGTTCTTCGCGGCCGCTATGTTCACACAGGACTTCGACAACGTGATGATGCCGCCCAAGTCACACATCCTGGGCACGCCCAACAGAAACGGCTGAGGGCATCCCGCGACTGTTACCGTGGTTATGAACGGCGCGAATTATGCCGCTTGCGGGCGTATTGTTTCCAAGTCAAACCGCATCCGCGATGCACACATTGAATTAATTCCCTGCAGAACGCATTCCCGGCCGTTGCTGTACTGATGCTGCGGATTGAAGGGGATGCGCACATGGGCGCGCAAGGAGAGGATATTTCCTCTCAGGTCTCATGTATAAACAAAAAAGGGAGCCGAAGCTCCCTTTTTCTTATCGTCGTTGTTGTATTAGTCCAATCTTACGCAGCCGCCCTTCTTCTTCTCGCCGCCAGCAATCCGAACAGGCCCAGAACCCCCGCCATGGCTATGAGTCCCCATTCGGACATTGTGGGTATAGGACGAGACGGCGACGGCAGCGGCCCGCACTGATCAAACGCCCTGTTGACTGCTTCGTACCAGTCGAGGATCGCGTTAGGATCACTCGGGGGCGTGCAGCAATAGTCCCAACCCAGAGCGCTAATCGTACCTATGCCAAATTGATCCGTAAATACTGCCGTACCGGTAGGACCGCTATATATTTCCGTACCCGGAATGTTACTGAAGGCTAATGTATGATCAGCCGCGATCAAGCCGCCGGGACCGCCGGCAAACGCGGTGCCGTTCGCGGATGATTGAAGCGGATATGTATCTACCCCGTCACTTGCGTCTGTAGAAATTACGCTAAATCCGAACGCGTTATTGAGGAAATCGTCTTCATCCCCGTGACTGGCAGTTAAAACAAAGCATCCGCCCTCGCTCACGTATCGACTGAACAATTCGTAAGATTCGGGCGATAGGGGCACAATAGTTTCGGATACGACGATAGCGTCAAAATGGCCGAAATCCCCGTTGAAAACGTTCTGCACGTTTACATCATTAAGATCGATGGACGTTATCTCGTTCTTTCCATGTTCCGCAAGATACTGAACCGTGCTGGGGAAAGTGCCGAATGCGATATCCGGCGTGCCCCAGAAACCGCTGTCGTGACCGGTCCCGAATTTAATGAAATCGATGGCGTATGACGGGCCGGATACGGATAAGAGTAACAGCAAACAGAAACAAACTCAGAATAATTTTTTTCATTTCCGATCCTCCTTTAAACCTCGGAATTATAGCATAATTACAGCTGTATGGTCAATACGCACAGAATAAAAAATGTAACAGGTATCGCGGGCCGGAAGCAGGTCTTTCGCCCGAGGGGGCCCGGGTTTCGGGAACGTGGGAGTTACGGTTCGGTAGACGCCGTCAGTTCCCGGCGAGTTCCGGAGCCGCCAGTCTCAGATCCCTTCTTTCTGTATGAATATACCCTTGTCCACTTTCGAGAAGAAGTCCTGGTAATACTGCTCGTCGTCCACCTGCTGGACGAGCATTACCTCGCCGCGGTTATTCATGGACTTCACCTGAAAGATTACGCGTACCTTTACCTGCTTGCCGAACTTGCTTACGTTGACGGTGGATTCGATGACGCTGTTTTTCGCCCACCTCGCGTTCGCGCCGAAGAAGAGTATAGAAAAAAACTTCTCGCTGCCGTTTTCGATATCGACTTCCTTGGTGGCGCTTATGATCCCCAATTCGGTTTCCGCGTCCTTGATGATGAACCCATCGTCGAGCAGCACGCTCGCGACGGTCTTCATCACCATGAGCTCGTTGTCGACGTCGAACGTCCTGGTTTGAAACTCGCGTATCTGTAATTGAGTTTTTTCAGGCGCGACGTTCGCCGCAGGAGCGCAGGACAGCGCGAATACGAACAGAAGCGATAATGACGCTAATACGGTTCTCATGATATCCCCCTCGGTGAAACGAAAATCAGAATGCCCGGTCCGTGTTAAAATTTACTCGCGTGATATGAGAACGATTCGACGAGTCCCTTCGCGTCGTATTTGATGACGACGGTCAGCGTTTTCTGCGTGGTGCTCGTCGCCCCGGCCTCCCTGTTGTATCCGCCGAACAGGTTGATTATCAATCCCGTTCCTCCGGAGTCCTTCGAATAGGACACCTCGGAGGCGATCTTGTCGTACACCCACGTCTCGTTACCCGCGCTGTCTTTCGTGACTATATTGGGCGAGCCCAGCGCCTCCGCGACGTCGGCCCCCGACATCCCGACGCGTATTTCCTTCTGCACGACGCCTACGGTCATCTCCTCTGCTTGTGTGGAGGGCAGGCTGCTCTGGTGCTCGGCCGCGCTCATGCATCCGTAATTGACCGTGATTATTAACAGTAAACATACGACAACCAGTCTATTCGACATCGGTTAACCTCATAATTAATAATTTTATCTGTATAATAATCGGTAGTCAGGTACTTTTCAACCGGTGTTTTCAGCCGGGGCGGGCATAGTAGAATGGGTGGGATTATAAGGATTGGGGCGAGGGACCAGGTTTTAAAGGACTTGAAGTTCCGGGAGGGCAAATGGTTAAGCGTAGTTGATAAAAGGCAGATTTCTCCCTGTGGTCGAAATGACACCACTTTCTGTCATCGCGATGCTCCGGCGATTGCGAGCAAGCGAACGAAGGGACGCCTTGCACATAAGGCAATCGAGCCCTGCACAATGGAACGTACGGATAAAGCATGTTGCGGCCGTGACGATATCATCATTTGTCTCTTCATCCCTTCTTTAACTCATACTCCCTCGGATCTTCGAGCACCTGGATTTTGAATTCGGAGTAGAATTTTTCGCGCCCGAGACGCTGCGCCTCCATGTGCTCCGGGTGTCCTCCTCCACGCCTCGTGGGCCTCCTTCGATTCGAACTCGACTATCGAGACACGTTCGCCGTCTCTCGCGTAGAAGGTCTTTATGGACACGAACCCGGGCATGGCGCGGGCGAGCGCCTCCATCCTGTCCGCCCATTCGCGGTACTCGCGCTCACGCTCGGGTCTCAGGCGCGGGCGGAATATAGTGACTATCATGAGTGCTCCCGCATGCTCTTCCGGATATACTGATACATTATATACAGGCGGTATCGGCCCGGGGTTTCTGATGTATTGAGGGACTCTTATAACCCGGCCCCCGATAACCGGAAAATTATCCTTGACACTTCACCGGAATAGTATATATTGATTTTGACATTGAATTTCATTTGAACGCCGAATCCTAATCATATCAAGGGGTAATCAAGGCAAGATGACCATACTCGATCTGAACCATAACTCGGAAGCGGTATTTACCGGAGCCCGCGATTACCATCACGCCTATAAAAAACTCCGCTCCATGGGACTCCAGAAGGGGACCAGGATAAGGGTTAAAAGGATTCAGGGCAGAAACATCATCCTCAATATACTCGACCTCGGTGTCGAGCTTGTCATCGATAAGGACCTGGCGGGAGTAATGGAGGTCTCTTAACTCTGATTACCGTAGGGCTCGCTGGGAACCCGAATGTAGGCAAAACCACAATCCTCAACAAGATCGCCGGAAAGAACCTCAAGGTGGGGAACTGGGCCGGGGTTACCGTTGAGAAGTCCGAAGTCTATTTCACGCTCGGCAAACATAACCTGCACTTAATCGACCTGCCGGGCATTTACGACCTCAAGGCATCGACCGACGCGGAGAAGGTCGCCGTGAATTTCGTCAAGAGCGACGACATTGACATCATCGTCGACGTGATAGACCTCTCCAACTTCAAGAGAAACCTCCTGCTCACGCTCGAGCTCCTGGAAATCGGAAAGCCCGTCGTGCTCGCGCTCAACATGGCGGACGAGTCGAGGAAGAGCGGGATCAACGTGGATATCCCCAGGGTCGAGGGCATGCTCGGCTCAAAGGCGTGTTTTACGGTCGGAAAGTCGGGCGAGGGCATAGACACCCTCCTCAAATACATACAGGAATTATGCGACGGAATCGGCAAGCCCGCCCCCGCGGGGGCGGGCGCCGCGAGTCTCCGGCTGCCGGGCGGGGATTCGGAGGAGGCGGGGGAGGAGAGGTGGAAGCTCGCCGACAGGGTGGAGAAGGAGGCGACCAACTTTTCGAAGAGGAAGCCGAGCAGCCTCACTCACAGGCTCGACAACGTTTTGCTGCATCCGTTTATCGGCATCGCCATATACGTCGTTCTCTTTTACCTGATGTTCAAGATCTCGTTCGATTTCTCGGGCCCGTACATGGACTGGATAGACGGCTTCATGAACAATTTTCTCTCGGCGGGCTTTACTGCGCTCGGGACGAATATCGGCCTGCCCGCGATTTTTATCAAGTTCGTGAACGAGGCGATCATCGGGGGCGTGGGGTTCGTCGTGACATTCGTGCCGCTGGTCGCGATACTCTATTTCTTCATCACGTTCTTCGAGATGTCGGGCTATCTGCCCAGGATCGTGTTCCTCATGGACAGGTTCATGCACAGGCTCGGGCTCCACGGGAACATGATGACGCCGCTTTTGCTGAGCTTCGGCTGCAACGTGCCCGCGATAATGGCGACGAAGAACCTCGAAAACAGGACGGACAAGATACTCGTGGGCATGATGATACCGTTCATGAGCTGCCCGGCGAGGCTCGTCGTGTTCGCGTTCTTCTCGTTCATTTTCTTTGACCACCCGGCCGTCATAATCATATCGCTCTATCTAATCGGCATTGTCGTCGCGCTGCTTATGGCGCTCGTGCTGAGGCGGACTTACCTGAAGGGAAAGAAGGCCAATTTCGTCCTCGAAATGCCCCCTTACAGGCTCCCCTCGTCCCGCACCGTCGCGATTATAGTCTGGGCGCACACGAAGAGGTTCCTCTGGAGGGCGGGGACGGTGATATTCATCATATCGATGATCGTGTGGGGGCTCTTGAACCTCCCGCCCGGCATCAAGGGCCCGGACGAGAGCCTCGCGGCCTCTATAGGCAAGGCCATAACCCCGGTGTTCAAGCCCATCGGGCTTGACGACTGGAGGGCGACGACTTCACTCATTCCGGCGTTTCTCGCGAGGGAGGTGGTGCTGAGCTCGATGGCGGTAATCTATAAGACGTCCGAGCCGGTGCCCGCCCCCGGCGCCGCAAGTCCGGACCTCCTCGTGCTCGCGAAGGAGCAGGGCATAGGGCTTCTCACGAGCGTGAAGGACTCGTTCCTCGCGGTCGCCACCCTCGGGTTCTCTTCGTTCGACGTCGGGCAGACGGCGGAGGAAAACGGCCTCAGGAATTCGATCAAGCAGTCTTTCACGCCGGCCTCGTCGTACTCGTTCATGATACTGCTCCTGCTGTATAACTCCTGCGTCGCGACGGTCGCGATAATGATAAAGGAGCTGGGGAGGAAATATTCGCTCATATTCCTGGGCGGGAGCTTCGTTATCGCGTGGGTGCTCGCCTTCGTCGTGTTCAACGTCTGGAGCGCTCTCTGACGCGGCTTTACTAAACGCGGCTTCTTTTATATCATTCATCCGTGGCTGAAATTCCCGAGAACAAAAGGCGTTCGACCGGAAAGCGGGTCCTGATAATCCTGGCCGCGCTCATCGCACTCAACGCCGCGCTTGAGCTTGTGTTCGCGTCGATGACGGAAAAGGGGGAGACGTACGCGCTCTCTCACAGGGGGGCCGCCGCCCTCGCGCCCGAAAACACGCTCGCCGCTGTCAGGGCGGGGGTCAGCGCGGGCGCGCCGTTCATAGAGATAGACATCCGCCTCACCTCGGACGGAGTGCCCGTCCTCATGCACGACGCCTCTCTCGACAGGACTACGGACGGCACGGGACGGGTGAGGGAGCGCACGTGGGAATACGTGAATTCCCTCGACGCGGGGAGCAGCTTTTCCGAAGAATTCAAAGCCGAGCACGTCCCTCACCTGGGCACGGTGCTCGAATACATGAAAGGGGCGTCCTCCACGCTCCTGATAGAGGTCAAGGACCCGGCCGGGAACCCCGCGATAGGCGATACCCTCGCAGAGTATTTAAAAAGATACGGGATGGAGAAGAGGGTCGTCGTCATATCGTTCGACGCTGCGTGGGCGGAGCGGTTCGGGAAGCTCATGCCGGGCACGGCCCTCGGAGCCCTCTACGTATATCCGTTCGGCACTCCCCCGCCCGGTCGAAGTGAAATACGTGTGCGCGTTCTGGCCCGCCTACGTCCTCGACCCGTCTCTCGCGTGGAGGCTCAAGCGCGGGGGCCATACCGTCTGGGCGTGGAATATCGACAATTACTACGTCGCCCGGTTCCTCTCGTGGAAGGGAGTCGACGGGATGACGCTCGACAGGCCGGGGCTTCTCAAAGGGCGTGAGTGACGGCGCATTGTGCGCTCGTCTGCGATCCCGCCCTTCCGCCGCAGCCCGCAGTGAAATTCTCTATGTCCGTCATCGCGAGGCCACGGCCGTTTTCGATGATCGCGTCGCGGAGCCTCGTAATCTCCTCGGCGCTCCCGGTCTCGATGGCCATGTGCCTGAGCCCCGCGCAGTCGGACTGTCATGCGGCGCGTTTCCCTGATTCCGGCCGATGTAATGAACTCCTCCCCGGGTACTTGCGCAATCAAATCAACTGTAGATATAATTAGCACTATCGGAATGCTCGCCAATGGAAATTAAACAGTCTCTAAGACTGCCCCGAAGAATAGCCGACAATCTCAGGGTATTGATCAAGGTCGTCGAGGCCGTGCACAAGTCCTCGGACCTGAAGAGTATCTACGACACGGCGCTCGACCTCGTCGTGGAGCTCGAAAAAGTGGACATGGCGGCCATATACCTCGAGGACGAAGCGTCGGGCACGGCGGTGCTGCAGGCGCACAGGAATTTCCCGCCCGGCTATATAAAAAAGGCTTCCGTTATCCCTTATCCCGTCGGGATTACCTGGAAGGTAATAATGTCGGGCGAGATCCTCAACATCGACGACATAAACAAGGTAAAGGAAATCGGGCCCGCCGGAAGGAAGGCGGGATTCCACGGCATACTTGGGGTGCCGATACTCCTCGAAGGCAAGGCCATAGGCGTAATCTGGTTCGCGAGATACGAGGAGGAAAAATTCACCAGGAGCGAGGTCGAGCTCCTCACGACGATAGGGAACCAGATAGCCATAGCCATCGCGAGGGCGAAGCAGACGAGCGAGCTCGAGGAGCGAAACGAGAACCTTTCCGTACTGGGCGCGATCGTGGAGAAGGTCCACGGCTCCGCCGACCTGAGGCTGATATTCGAGACGTTCCTCGACATGGTCGAGGGAATGAAGCTGATAGACATTGTCTGCGTATACCTCGTGGAAGGGGAGGGCGATTCGAGGGAAGCGGTCCTCCGTGTCCAGAGGGGCCTTCCTGAAGAATGCGTCGAAAAGGCAGGGAGGATACCCTATCCCCGGGGCATTACCTGGAAGGTGATAGACTCCGGCGAGACGTATTATTACAACGGGCTTTCGGCCGGGCCTGACCCGGTTGAACCGCTCGGAATCGCGTTTGACTCCAAGGTAGTCCTCTCGCTTCCGCTCAAGCACAGGGGACAGACGATAGGCGTCATCCATTTCACGAGAGCGGAGAGCGGGGCGTTCGAGAAATACCAGCTCGACATACTCCACTCGCTCGGCAACCAGATCGGGACCGCGGTCTCCAAGGCGAAGATGTTCGAGGAGTCGGGTGAGCGCGCGAAGGAGCTCGAAAGGCTCTACCAGGAACTGAAAACTGCGCAGGACCAGCTCATTCAGAGCGAGAAGCTCGCCTCCCTGGGCCAGCTCGTGTCGAGCATCGCGCACGAGATAAATAACCCCCTCACGCCGATACTCGGCTACTCGCAGATGCTCATCGCGGCGCCCGAAACGGAGGAAGACAAGAGGCAAAGATACATCGAGGTTATTCACAATTCGGCGGACAAGGTGAGGAAGATAGTGGAGAACCTCCTGTCGTTCGCGAGGAAGGACAAGCCCAGAAGGGAATACGTGGACGTAAACGAGATACTGAGAAAGGCAGTTGAGTTCAGGCAATACCAGTTCGAGCTCGATAACATCAACGTCGTCATGCGCCTCGACGGCGGTCTGCCGAAGACCATGGCGGACTCGACCCAGATAGACCAGGTATTTACAAATATCATATTGAACGCCTGCCACGCGATTAACGGGTACTCGCCTGGAGGCGGAGTCGTCACTATTACGACGATGACCGGAGAGAAAGGGGACATCGAAGCGGTTATATCGGACACGGGCCCCGGCATCAGAGAGGATATAAAGCACAAGATATTCGACCCGTTCTTCACGACCAAGCCCACGGGGGTCGGGACGGGCCTGGGGCTCTCGGTCTCTTACGGGATAATAAAGGAGCACGACGGGGAAATCTCCGTCGAGAGCGTGCCCGGAGAAGGGGCGGCCTTCACCGTGAAGCTCCCCGTCCGCGATTATACGGACTACCTCCTCTTCGAAGAGGAAGAGGGCGGCGGGCGCGAGGACGAGGACGCTTCCGGGAATGGAAAGACCGTACTTATAGTCGACGACGAGGAGCTCGTTACCATGCTCATAAGCGGGATACTCGAGGGCGACGGATACAGCGTCGATTTCGCCTCGAACGGAGAGGAAGCGCTCTCGATGATACAAACCGGGGGGTACAGCTTCATCGTTTGCGACATCAAGATGCCGCAGATGAACGGGAAAGAGTTCTACAGGCGGGTCATGGAGACTGACCCCGTGCTGGCCGGAAAGATGCTCTTCATGACGGGGGACCCGAGCGCGGAGACGGTCGATTTCATATACGGCACCGGCAACAGGTTCCTCGCGAAGCCGTTCAAGATCGACGAGTTCAGAGAGGCTATAAACGAATTCGAACGGCCCTGACCCAAGATGCATCGACCTTCCCCTGCACTCCGTGATTGTAAGTATAATTATGTCTATATGGGACATAACCTGACAAAGCCCCGCAAATACGCTCCGCTCGCCTTGACCGTTCTTGCCCTGGCATCGCTCCTTGTGATTTCCGCGGCTGCGGGCGAGGTCTCGCTAAGCACATACTACAGCGGCTCTCTCGACAGGAAGCCCGATATGAAGAGCGCGCTCGTAAGGAGCCCGGAAGAGCTCGGGAAGGCGAAAGAGGCGCTAGGCATATCCGGCCCCCTGCCCCCGGTCGATTTCGGAAAGGACGCGCTCGCCGTCATCGTATCGGACAGCGCCGAGGGCGGAGTATTAAAAATCAGGGGCGCCGAGAGCGGGGAGGGGGGAGCCCTTGAGGTGATGTACGGGATGGATGCGCCGGGCCCGGTCGCGGGGGCTTCCGGCAAGCCCTCTTATACATATCTCATTGCCAGGCTGAGTCCCGCGCCCGCCGCGGTGAGGTTCGTCGATGAGGACAGGCTGAACGCGCTCGCTTCGGGAACCGGCCTCGGACAGTTCAAGGAATACACGAACGTGCTCTCGGGCGGCGAGAAAATTTCATTCGCGGAATTCCTTCCGCTCGACAAGGGGAACAGCTGGACTTACAGGGCGGAAACGAGCAAGGGCGTGTCCGAGGTCACGAATTCCGTAGTCTCGGAGTCCGACGGGTGGTCGGTCTTCGACACGTTCTTCGGAATCCCCGGCGTGGGCATGAAGATATCGCCGGGCGGAGAAATTTTCGTAGCCTCGAGGGGCGGGGTAGAGACGTTCTACAGCCCGGACGTATCGACCGCGTTCCCGGAGACTGGATCCGAAACCCCGGCCGGGAAGTTCGGGAAGGTGATGGTAGTCACGATGCCCGAGGGCGGGGCGTTCTGGTTCAGGGACGTTTACGCGAAGGGCGTCGGGCTCATATCGCACGAGCAGAAATCGGCGAAGGGTCACGCCTCGTATACGCTCGTCAGGGCGCGCGTCGGCGGGGTCGGGTATCCGAAGGGCAAAAAGAGCGGAGCGGAAGAGAAAAAATAGGCTTTTCCGGCGGGCGCTTTACGAAGGGCCTCGTTCTTCCCCGCGAATTTCACTGTTTTTTCAAGTTCACGCGCATCCGCAAAAATTTTTTTTCGAACCGTATTGTTCCGTAACGACGGCCGCTTGCGCGCCGTTCCTACATAAACACCCTATATAAAATACAGGTATCACCCGATTGAAATGGCTCTGCCGATTTCGGATAATGGAATTGAGCATATGAATAAGACCGCGATTTCGAGAGGGGGACTCTCCAGCATCAGCGGCGGTAAATAAACATCTTCAATCGTGGGGCTTCCGCACGGCGGGGGCGCTTTCGAATCCCGCAGGACCGGGGCGTTGATGCGCGGACATTTATCCTCCGGGGAATCCGGAAACGGGTATGGGGAGACAGGACGGGCGTCACCGTCCGTTTCCAATGCGGCGCGTAAGGAGAGGGTCATTGACGGAGCTTGCGAAATTCGATGCCGATCAGGCGATAGTGATTCCGAACGAGCTTTACCGGGACGGTTTCATCGTGATCCGGAACAGGGGGGACTCCATGGAGAAACTCATCATGGACGGGGCGAGCGTGGTCATAGACGTATCGTCGAGGGAGATCGTCTCAGGCTCGGTCTACGCGCTCAGCGTGCCGGGGGAGGGGTGCATTATCAGGGAGTGCCTCTCGGAGCCGGACGGGCTTTTGCTGAGGCCGTATAACAGGAACTACCCTGTCTCGCTGCTGGGCTGGAAGGAGTTCGACCCCGACATGGTCGTGGGGAAGGTGTTCTGCAGCGTGATGAACGTGTTCAGGTGAAGGGCTGCGGCCGCGATATTCACTGATATTTTAAGGATCTAACCGTATCCGGCAGACGGTCGTACGACATAATAAGGAATATGAGCACAACGAGGCTGAAAGGAGGAAGCGAGATGAAACTCAACCATGTTCGTTCGGGGTTTACGGACGCCGCCCATGATTTCAGAAGAGCGTCCTGGGGAATGTCGAAGAAGGAGGTAATGCGCTCGGAAGGCGTCCCGCCCCTGAGCCACGGAGAGGGCTACGTCACCTACGGGGAGAGCGTAATGGGACTCGACGCGGTGGTGGGCTTCCATTTCCGCGGGGACTCTCTCGTGGAGGCGGGTTACGCGTTCCGCGAGCCGCTCGGCGGGGAGAGCACGTACGTAAGGGAGTACGCGAAGGTGAAGGGAATTCTCTCGGGCTCCTACGGAAACCCCGCCATAGACGAAGACATATGCTCCGGGTGCGGCCTCTGCGGCAAGGCGTGCCGGTGCGGGGACGCGGTCCGGAGCGCTCAATCCCTCATCTATCTCACCGAGTGGATGACGGGGCGCTCCGTCATAAGGCTCGTGCTCATGGGGGAGAGGGGGGTGTTCGACTTCGGCCTGCTACACAGGTCGAGTGCGCACGCCCTGTGCCTGGAGGGTGAATGCAGGGAGCGTCCGCGCGCGTCCTGCGGATAGGGGGCGCGGCCGCCGGAACCCGCACGTATCAGGCCCAATCTACCCCCGCGCAGGAGCGGCTTCCAGCCGCGAAACAGACAGTGTGTTTTATGAAAAGACAAAGAAAGGTGAAAGGATATTTTTTTTATCCTTCTTTTCCTTGATGAAAAGAAGCAAAAATCATCCGACTACAGAATTGTGCTAAAAATCTCATGCACTCGCTAAATCTTCCGATCCCGCCCCGGCCCCCGTAAGATTTTTAACGCTCGTACAATCGATTTTCTATACGCAAATTCTGTAATGTCGGGAATAATCACCCTTCGACAAGCTCAGGGTGAACGGGTTGGATTGAGCTGAGGGGGATGTTAGAGATCGTATGCCCGCGGGTGAAGTGACACCCTTCGACCAGCTCAGCACGAACGGGTTTGGCTACGTCGCTGGTTTGAGCGTAGGAGTTTCGGAAGGATCGTATATGAGCACGCATTGTGTGTGTGCGTGTCCCGCATGGCGGATAGAAAAACCGTTTCCATTTTCCTCTCCCTTATTTTATAGTTCTTGTACGAGGATGTTTCGATTACAAGACCGGACCCGGAGGCAATCTTGATAAAAATATCAATCTCCATTCTGTTGATCATGGCGGTGTTGATTCCCTCAGGCGGGCTTCGGGCCGCTCAGAAGCCCCGGGACGTTTACGGCTGGGAGAACCTGAAATGGGGCATGACCGGGGACGAGATCAAAGCCGCATTCGGAAAGAGCGTAGTCGTGCATAAGCCCAAAGAGGACAAGGGCGAGGGGGCGTACAGCGACCTCGAGCTCACGGGGCTCACAATCGGGGGAAAGGGGTTCAGGGCGAGCCTCTGGATGGACAACGGCACAAAGAGGCTGAGGAAGATAGTTTTCGTTCCGACGGGGGAGCCCAAGGGGTTCGAATGGGCGGAGACGTTTATAAAGGTAGACGAGGACCTGGCCTCCAGATACGGGGACCCTGATAAGGAGGAGACCTCGAACGACCCCGGCACCTCGGCCGAGCGTAAGTGGGTGTTCCCGTCGTCCGTCATCGAGCTATCCTACATGAGAATAGAAGGGACGGAGCTTCTGCTCCTCATATTCTCCGGGGACGGAAAGTCCTCCGAATAACCCCGCGCGGGGTTCCCGTTCCGGGATTTTTATTTCCCTATATGCTGCAGCGCCTCCACGAGGGGCTCGCTCGGCATGCGCAGCAGTCCGTCGAAGGGCTTGTTGAGCTCCATTATCATAAAGAGCGCAAGCGTGACTGCCAACGCGGATAATATGAGCGTCGCAACGACCGTTCCGTTCGTCGGGGCGTAGAGCCCGAAGCTGAAGAATATGGAGACGAACCAGAAGAGGATTACTCCGAGCACGACAAGGAATACCCCGGGAATAGACCTGCTCTGTCCCATTACGAGCGAGTCTCGCGCCAGCGCGAGGTCGTATGTAAGCGAAAGCGCCTCGTCGCGTATCGCGTGCCGGGCATCGTCATCCGGTTTAAGAGACAGGATTTGATAATACAGGGTTTCGGATTTGGATTCGGGCGGCTCGATCATCGCGCCTCCCGAGCCGCCCTTCGGCCAGAGCTGGTTTATCGTGCGTTCGAGGGAGCCGCGGAGCGTCTCGCGGGCCCCTTCCGCCCCGGGTCCGTAATCGGCGAGAAGCTTGTCGAGGAAGACTATCTTGGCCGACATATCTATGAGATCGCTGCGCTGGGCGCTGAATGAGATCTGCGCTCCCTGGATCATAAGCCCGACGGCGATCGCCCCCATGGTCGCGACTATTCCCATGCCGAGCGTGACCATGTTCCTCGATTCGTCGGTCAGGTGACGCGCGGGCAGTATCGCCCGGAGGAATATGCCGATAACAGCTCCTCCGATTATGCACGTAAATATGATGAGACTGAGGACTACTGCTTTCAAATCGCACCTCCCGGCGGCGGGCGCCGCTTGCGATTGCCGCCGATGTTTCACTAGTTATAAAGCAATGCGCCGGTAAATTCAAGAAACCGGGGCGGTATTTCAAAAAAATCGCTCCCCGTCCGCGCGTCGCACAACCGCATTTTCGCCCCGGCGGCGGGCATATGTGCGTGTTGACTTTTTACGCGCCGTAATTACATTTACCGGGCCTAAGTCCTCTGAAACCCGGCTCGTTACCCCCAGGTCCCATGAGAAGCGAACATTCCCACAAGTGGCTCACACTCATCGCGATGACGGGGTCGCTCTCCATGATATTCGTCGACCAGACGGTCGTGAGCGTCGCCCTTCCGAGGATACAGTCCGACCTCGCAGTGTCGCAGGCGGGGCTCCAGTGGATAGTGAACGCGTACGTGCTCGCGCTCGCCGTGACGGTCGCCTTCGGCGGAAAGCTGGGGGACATGTTCGGGAGGGTGCGCGCGTTCGTCGCCGGCATCGTCGTCTTCGCAGCCGCCTCAGCTCTCTGCGGGCTCGCCCCCAATCAAGGGGTGATCATAGCCGCGCGCGTGTTCCAGGGCCTGGGCGCGGCCCTCATGCTCCCCTCCTCGGCCGCCATAGTGATAGAGTCGTTCGACATAAGGGAGAGGGGCAAGGCGATGGCGATATACGTCGGCGTCGCGCAGGCCTTCCTCGCGCTGGGCCCGCTCCTGGGAGGGTTCCTGACCGAGTACCTTTCGTGGAGGTGGGTGTTCTGGATAAACCTCCCCGTAGGGGCGCTTGCCATACTCATGACCTATATCTCGAAACCCGCGGGCAGGGCCCCCGGCGGCGGAAGAGTGCGCCCGGTCTACGCCCTCCTCCTCGTGCTGGGCATGTTCGCATTCGTATTCGGGCTCCAGCAGGGGTACGAATGGGGATGGTCCTCGCCGCTCACGCTCGGCTTTCTCGCGGCGGGGCTCGTGCTGCTCGAAATATTCTGCTTCATACAGGTAAAGAGCGAAGACCCGCTCATACAGCTGAGGCTCTTCAGGAACACCGCTTTCGCCATGGACAACGTGCTCCTCTTCTGCATCCAGTTCGCGATGATAAGCCTCATCGTGTTCGGGGCGATATACCTCCAGACGAACCTCCGCTTCAGCCCGCTCAAGGCGGGGCTCGCGATCATGCCCATCATACTCTCCGTGGTCGCGATGTCCCAGGTCTCGGGGAGGCTCTTCGACAGGGTAGGGGTGAAGATACCGGCGCTCACGGGCGCCTTCCTCATCGCGCTCGGCTTCTTCTCGCAGGCGCCGTTTCTCGAAAGGGGCGAGTTCCTCCTGATACTGCCCGGCATGATAGTGCTCGGGTTCGGTATAGGGTTCGTGATGGTCCCGACGAGCACGGACGCGCTCAACCGCGCCCCGAGCGAGTACAGGGGGCAGGCCTCCGGGGTCGTCCAGACGATGAGGCAGATAGGGGCTACGGTCGGGCTCGCCTCCATAGGCGGTCTCGTGGCGACTGTTCAAAAGGGCGAGGTCTCGAAGATCATTAACGGGTTCGGAGGCTCAGACGGCGTAAGGGAAAGGCTCGCGCCCCTCATAGACAGCGCGCTCAAGGGCCAGGGGGACGCCTTGAGGGAGCTTTCCTCCATATCGCCCGCCCTCGTCGAGGACCTCCACTCGGCGGTCGCAAGGAGCATTTCCGTCGGATACTACTTCGCGGGCTCTGTCGTGCTGGCCGCCTTCTTCCTCGCGCTCGTATTCATGCGCACCGGGAGGCAGAGCGAAGACGCGTGAGGGTGGCCGCCCTAAAAATTACTCGGCATCCCGGTAAGTTAGCGGGGTTCCTGCGTATGCCGCGGGCCCGGAACGTCCTCTGACCGAATGAGCACGGGTGACGCCGGGGCGGATAATTTTTCCCCCGGATCAAAAAATTTATGAAGAAAAGTGCGATAAAACCCTATAGACTATAAGCGTTGTGTCTGGCGTGTCCTGTGAGTTTCGAGCAATACTGCAATACTCCGGTATAGATTCCGTACGAACAGGTAAAATTTCAGCACCAGCGCAACAGGAGGTTTAAATATGTTCAAATCTTATTTTTCCGGTTTAAAGGTGCCGGCTGCGGCCATAGCGGTATTTCTCATCGCCGCCGGACTGTATTTCGGGGCATGCTCCTCCGATAAGGGGGAGAAGAAGGAGACCGTCGAGAAAACGGAGACAACCGAGGTCAAGACTCCGGCGGAGCCTTCGTCCAATCAGGCGCCGGAGGCCGTCGAGAGCAAGGTCACCAAGAGCCACGGACCGCCGCCCGAGATAACCGAGCCCTGCAACGGTCTCAATAAAGGGGACGACTGCAGCGTGACTATAACAGGCGGCGCGGTTATAGCGGGCTCCTGCATGAAGACGACCACCGGCATACTCGCGTGCATGCCGAAACCGAGGGTCAGCGAGAAACAAGCGCCGCCCGAGGCTTTCAAGGATAAAGGCGCACCGCCCGAGAGTTACACGGGCAGCAAACCCGAAAATAATAGCGCCGCACCCCCGGCTTCCGACGATAGCAGCGCCGAGGATCAAAACGCCGAGTAAAGTGTTCCGAACCGCGTTCTCCTGATTTCGGGAAACGCGTAAATGAAGAAATCACGGCCCTGAAAACGGAGCGGACCGGAGCATGGTCCGCTCCCCCAAGGGCGTGTGCGGCACTCTCCGATTGTTAAGATTTTTATCATCCCCTCCAATCCTCTGTATAATTAATCCCTGCTCCGAATTCATTTCCGCTTAACGGCCGGTTAACCCGGCCTTAATAAATACGCAGTCCCGCGGGGGGAAGTTCGGACGGGGAGACCTGATGATGCGAGCGCGTACGCTCTTCTTTCTGGCGGCGGCCCTTATAGTGGGCCTGTTCCTGGGCGGCAGGATAAACGCATTCCTTGCCATATCCATAAAGGACAAGGACCTCGGGGATTCCGCGCCCGCCTCATCGAAAGACCTGCCGCCGCTCCCTTTCAGGATGGTCGACCTGGGCGGGGTGGGGATAGAGGCGGACGCGGAGGGCTGGGGCAAGGACTATTCTCATAACACGAGGCGTTTCGACAAAGTATTCCTTTCGGGAGAGCCGTTCGTCGACCCGGCGGAGGCCGACCGCGTGTTCGCACAGTTCCGCGAATACGCGGACAGGATGTCGGCGCTCGGGTTCAACGCCATAGAGTTCCAGGCGTTCCTCGAGCTGGTCGACTTCGACAGGCTCGGGAGCGGCACGGACGTATATCCCGCAGGGAGCGTCGAGAGGAAGCGGCACGAGGCGCTCCGGAAATTCTACTCGCGGTTCTTTGACTACGCGCACGCAAAAGGCCTCCGCGTCATACTGAGCACCGACATGGTCGCCCTCACGCCCGCCCTCAAGCACTATCTCGCGGGCCTGCCCGGAGGTATAGACGTCGAGAGCGCCCGGTTCTGGGGCGTTTACTCGGAGGGGCTTTCGGAGCTCTTCGAGACCATGCCGCTCGTCGACGGGCTCATGATACGTATAGGCGAGGCGGGGCCGCTCTATAACCGCATAGGATGGGACTATACGAGCGAGCTCATGGTGAGGAGCGTCACATCCGTGAAGGAGATGCTCAGGTCGTTTACAAAGACTGCCGAGGCCCACGGCAAGTACATAATATTCCGCACATGGTCGGTAGGGGTGGGCGAGGTCGGGAGCATGCACACCGACCCCGCCGTTTACGAGCGCATACTGGGCGATATTGATTCCGATAATCTTATTATCTCGACGAAGCTGACGAAGGGGGACTTCTGGAACAGCGTCCCCTATAACCCCACGCTCTATTCCGGAAGGCAAAAGCGCATCGTCGAGCTTCAGGCGCGTAGGGAGTTCGAGGCGTTCAACGTCATACCCAACTACGTGGGGCCCGATTACGGGGACGCGATGCGCGGGTTCCTGGAGCGCAACCCTAACATCGTCGGCGTGTGGGTGTGGACGCAGGCGGGGGGGCCGATACGTCAGGGGCCGATGATGATATACCCGTTCCACGGCCACTGGCTCTGGACCGACGCCAACGTCTACGCGTCCGCGATGATCGCTGCGCACCCGGGCGAGCCCGTAGAGAAATGGACGCGGGAGTGGGTGCGGAATACGTTCGGCGGCGGCAAGGAGGTCGAGGACGGCCTCACCGAGCTTCTGGAGATGTCCCACGGCACCGCCGTGAAGGGGCTTACCATCCCGCAGTTCGCGAGGAAAGAGGTGACCGGGGTCGGCATGGAGATCCCCCCCGTGATATACAGCTACTGGGACCTCATGGAGAGCTCGACCTCGGTGATGAGCCTCGTGTACGAGGCCTCGCGCGGCGAGCTCGGCGACGCGGTCAGGGACGGCTTCGCCGCCGTCTCCGAGGTGAGGAGGATGAGGGACATACTCCGCTCCGTCGAGGGCGGAATGGAAAAGGGGAGGGAATGGATACCGGGCATGGAGGCGTCGCTCGATTACGAGGAGAACCTGTTCTCGACGCTCGCCTGGCACAAGAAGTTCACGCTCGGGTTCTACGAGTGGCTCGACAAGGGGGGAGACGAGAGGGAGAGGGAATGGAAGGCCTCGGCGATGGAATATAAGAAAGCGAAGGCGGAGCACATGGAAAAGTACCGGGGGAACCTCGATTTCCCCGCGTATAACTTCGAGATGGCCGACAACGGTGTGGCGCAGGCCGGGAGGACCGATTACACGGTCTGGACGTCGAGGGCGCTACTCCTGGTGCTGGCCCTATTCGCGGCGCTCGTAGTATTGAAGGGCAGGGACGCGGGCTCGGGGATCGGGACCCCGCTTTTCCTCTCGGTGTTCACGTTCGGGATGCTGGAGGCGTTCACGTCTTTCGGGGCGCCGCTCTTCGTCCTGACGACCGGCGTGCCCGCGCTCATTTATTTCCTCGGGCTCAGGTTCACGGTGTTCGGCTCCCGGGGACAGGGGGGGTTCGCGTATTCGCTCCTCCCTGCGCTCGCGCTCCTAGGCATAGTGCTCGCCGTGCTTTCGGTGAGGGGGCCATATTACTTCTGGTATAACGTCTGGACGAGCGGCGGTTTCCGCACGGTGCTCGCGTCCTCAGCCGTGATACTGCTGCTCGCGCACTTTTACCTCGTTTATTCCTTCGCGTGCGGGACGCTCGGCATAAGGAGGCTCACGGGCAGGATTCTTTTCCTCACCGGGTCGCTCGCCGTGCTCTACGGGCTCGTGTTCGTCGTGTTCGGGCTCGACCGGACGCTCGGCAGGCTGAACGACGAGATACTGATGATGCCCGTCATGGTCTCGCGCGTGCTCGGGTTCTCGACGCACCTCGATTTCCTCGTGGTCGCCAACGTGGCCGCAGTGAAGGCGGGCGCGGTGCTCGCGGCTGCCGGTCTTCTGATGTCAGGGTTCGGACGGAGGCGGGGCGCTCCCGGAGAGGGTCCGGATTCAGTCGTCCGCGCCGATAACGCCGGGCGCGTAAGGATCCACAAGGCTAAATAACAGTAAGCTCGATAGCGCACCCGCACATCATAAAAGCAGAAGCCCGGTCGGGGCCGGGCTTCCGTTTCGATTTGTATTCTGTCTGCGCGCGCTCCGCGCACGGACTATATGGCATCTTCACCGCTCAGATGAATGCCTGACACCGTGTAGACGTTCTCGCGCGCCGTCTCTTCCGGCTGCGCGGTTTCGCTCTTGCCGGAGAGGGTCTGGACGTGGAACGTGTCGCTCAGGTCCTCTGCCACGTAGCCGCCTTTTGCGCCGCCGCCCGCTTCGTACCCGCCCACGGGGAGCTGCACTCCGAACGCGTTTACCTCCGCGTGCGAGACGAGCGGGAACGCGAGGGCCGCTACTAATGTACCTGCAACTATTAACTTCTTCATTTTACTGCCTCCTTAAAAAATGTATTTGTCTATTTAGTTGTTATTGCAACGAGGATGGATTCAGGGACGCGAAATATTTTCATGTAACGATTCCGGCGAAATACCCGCAGCAATGTCCATTAACGTCTATTAATACGGGGTGATTGAGAAAAAAGGTTCACGGATATCGGGAAATTTACGGACGGGAGTTGAAATTGCGCATTATCGCGGCTCTAAGCCGCTACTGCATGCGTCCTTCGATCCGTCGACTGCATGCACGTGTGCGCTCGGGGTGAACGGGGCGGCGATAGGGGCGGGCGCATGATGCTCGCGCGATTATCGAATGGCAGGAGTTCTCTCTACTTTTGGGAGATCAAAAGTAGCAAAAATCTTTCGGGACTACGGGATTGTGCTAAAAATCTTGTGTTGAAGCTAAAATCTTTCGAATGGGAAGCTGAAAGATTTTCACGCTTAAACACGGCGATTTTCTTAACGCAAATCCCGTAATGTCCCCACTATTGCTTCGCCTCTTGCGCGGCTCGCAATATTAGGGAAAGAAGAGGGAAGGGGATTGCCGCGTCCCGCTAACTTCGTTAGCTGCACTCGCAGTGAGGGGAAGAATAATGCAGACCCTTCGACGGGCTCGGGACGGGCGAGCCCGGGAAGAACGGGTAAAGATAGATTTCTCACAACTGGAATTTTAATAAGTATGTAGCCGGGGTTAATCGAGGAAGTGCTATATTGGCAATGGCGACCGGTTCTTGCGCACGCTCGGAAACGTAGTTCAGGATGACGGATTAAAGAGAAATAATATAAGGAATTTAAGCCGGGAGTTTTCGGCGTATCCGTTTGATGTGGCCGTCGAGGGTGACGGGAGTGAGTACGGGGTCTCTCCTCAGATCGGGCGCGAGGCTGAATTCGTACTCCGTCTCCCTGGTCCTCTCCGTGAGCGGCATGAAGAGTATCCCTATGAGGACGGCGACGAGGGAGATATATACGGCCGTGTTTAAGGCGTAAGGCTTGATCAGCTCGACCAGGAGCGGATGGGCCAGCAGGAGGCCTGAGGCGAGGAGGGATACGGAGAAGAATAAAATCCTCTTCGGCCATGGGTTCACCGGCGAGGCGAGCCACCACCTCCAGAGAGAAGGCGCCGAATAATTCTTCCATATGATTTTAAGGACGCGCTTTACGTCTCTCTCGTCCCCGGCGCCGAGGCGCGCGCATTCGTTAAGCGCTTTGACGGTTTTGTCGTAATCCCCGAGCTTGAAATAGCAGCGCGCTTTGAAATACAGGATGTCCGACATTATGCCGAGCTCCTTTTCGTCGGGCTTCTTCTTTTCCTGAGGGATCCAGGGAGGAAGCGTCCCGTCTTTCTCTTCGGGCGCGATCATCCGGTGCGCCTTGTCGAGCGTTTCGAGCACGGACGCTATATTGTCCCTGTATATGCTCGCGCCGGAGCCGGAATTCTTTTCGGCAGAGAGGTACGAGGCGTATGCCCGCCACAGGAGAAGCGCGGGGTTGCCGGGGTCCGATTCGGACGCCCCGCGGAAGGACTCGACCGCGCTCCCGTACTCCCGCATGGAAAGCTCCGAGAAGCCTCTCGCCGCTAGGAGCTCCGCGTTTCTGCCGAGCTCTGAAAGCGCCTCTTCGGCGGCCCCGTATGCGTTCGCCGTATTGCCGAGAGCGAGGTACATGCTCGCCTTCCCAATGCGCGGCTCGCTCCACCATCCCTCGATGTGAGAAGCCCTTACGAAGGCCGCCTCGGCCGCCCTGTAATCCCCGAGCCCGAACAGCGCGTGCGCCTTGTTGTTCCAGGCGGCCGCGTTCGCGGGACTGAGCTCTATGGCTTTATCGTACGCCGCGAGCGACTCCCCGTATTTGTTCATGCCGAATAGCGCACCGCCCTTTCCGTTCCAGGAGGCGGCGTCTCCGGGATCGAGCGCGAGCGACCTGTCGAACGATTCGGAAGCCTCTGCGTATTTACCGGAATATGCGAGCGCGATCCCCCTGCCGCTCCACGCCGCGGCGTTAGCGGGGTCTATGGCGAGCGCCCTGTCGAAGGCCCCCGCCGCCTCGCCGTACCTCCCGGCCGAGCTGAGCGCTCCGCCCATGCCGAGGAGATGATCCGAGTTTCCGGGGTTTATCCCCGAAGCGCGGGAGTATGCCTCGGCGGCCGCGCCGTGTTCGCCGAGCTCCGCGAGCGCTTCGGCTCTGCCCCGCCACGCCCCTTCGGACGCGGGATCGAGCCCGACCGCGTCGTCGAGTGAACCGAGCGCCTCGGTGAAGTGTCCCGATTTTAGTAATGCGTCCCCTCTCCCGCGCCTGGCGGGCTCGTATCCGGGGTTGGCCTCGATCGCGCGGTCGTAGGCCGTTACGGCGTCCCTATAATTCCCCATCGCCCGAAGCGCGTCTCCCGTGCCGGTCCACGCGCGGTATTCGGCGCGGTCGAGCTCGATTGCCCTGCGGTACGACACGAGCGCGTCCCCGTGTTTCCCCTGCCTTGCGAGCGCGTCCCCTTCGCCCCTCCACGCGCCCGGGTGTCCGGGCCTGACGGCGATGGCCCTCTCGAATATCGTCAGAGCCCCGGCGAGGTTTCCGAGACCCGTGAGTGCGTCTCCCTTCCGCGTGAGTATGTCCGCATCGTCGGGCGCGAGCGCCTCCGCCCGGTCGTATGATTTGACCGCTTCTTCATATTCTCTCATGCCGGAGAGCGCGTCCCCTTTCCTCGCGTACGGGACGGGATCGTCCGGATTTAATTTCAGTGCCAGCTCGAAGGCGTTCGCGGCGTCTTCGAATTTCCCGACCCCGGCGAGCGCGTCCCCCTTGCCTATCCACGCGAGGTGCGAGTACGGGTTGCTCTTTATAGCCTTGTCGTATGCGTCGAATGCCTCGTCGAATCTCGAGAGGCGGGCGAGCGTCCTGCCCTTTTCTATGTAGGCGTTCGTGCGTCCGGGTTTTGATCTTACGGTCTCGTCGAACGCTTTTAGCGCGTCCTCGTTTCTGCCGAGGGCGGCGAGGGCGAGGGCTTTCCGGAACATAGCGTCCGCGTAACCGGGGTTGAGACCGAGCGCCCTGTCGAAGTCCTCTATGGCGTCCGCGTATTTGCCGAGACCGGCGAGGGCGCACCCCCTGCTGTACCAGTCGTTTTCGTAGTCGGGTTTAATGCCGATGGCGCGGTCGAAGGCCTCTATGGCGGCGTAATAGTTGCCGAGCTCTGAGAGGGATTTCCCTTTCCTCCTCCACGAATGGTGGAAGTCGGGGACGAGCGCGTTAGCGCGGTCGTAAGCGTCCGCCGCCTCGCCGTGCGCGCCCACGGCGTAGAGAGCGTCCGCCCTGCCTATCCGGGCCGCGTGGGATCCGGGATCGACTTTCACCGCCTCTTCATAAGCCAGGGCCGCGTCCCCGTGCCTGCCGAGCGCGGTAAGCACGACGCCCCTGCCGACCCACGCCATGTGGAAATCGAACTCGAACATACGGGACTTCGCCGACGTTTCGACGTACTCCGCGCGCTTGCGCATGTAATAGGGGACGAATCCGTTGCCCTCGACGGCCTTCAGGTGCTCGGGCTTGAGCTTCCCAGCCTTGTCGTATGCGGCGAGCGCCTCGTTGTGCCTGTCGAGCGACGCGAGCACGTTCCCTTTCCCGATCCACGCCGAGAAGTAATCGGGCCTCTGCCCTATGGCTTTCTCGTACGCGGCGAGGGCCCCCGGGAAATCACGGTGCACCGTGAGCTCGTTCCCCTTTATGTGCCAGTCCTCGGCCGTGGGGGCAGCCTTACCCTTGCGGCTTAAAAAGCTGAAGAGGCCGTATTGAGCTGATTTAACTTCCATATCCGGTCTTACGCCACCCGCTAGTCAGGAATTTCAGACAGATATTTTACAGGAATTTACGCAAATAACCATCCTGAGGCTGGTTCGGGCCGGGAAGGCCGGGAAAGACAAGGCGTCGAAGAAGGACAATCAATAAAATCCTCCCTAACCCTCCTTTTCCTAAGGAGGGAATTAAAGGAGAAAGCGTAGATTACAATTTCCCCCTTAGAAAAAGGGGAACAAATCCGAACGTGTGAGGAATTGGTTGGAGTTGGGTGATAGCAAAGAAGTCGCTTAATTGAAGCGGCAAAGTTATTAAAACCAAATTCAGGGGGATTTAGTCTTTGTCTTTGATAAGGAGAGCAAGAGGGACAGAGAAATGGGTTCCCGATTCATTTTGACTTGTGTTGCGGAAGCGCAACGATACAGTGACTTAATTTGTAATCAACCAGGGGGCGACCAATTCCTCACATTCGTTCCCCTTCAAAGGCGTAGTAAATTGAAATGAATGTTCCGCTGGGAGGGATGTATCCGCATGCAACGGGTATGACCAAAAACTCACCCCGTCTTAATATTTTCTTAACAGGCGTCGGCTATACTCTCACGTATGATAGAAACAAAAAAACACACGTTAAGCGCGGGCGATCCCGCGCAGAAGCCCCGCAAGGGGCGCGGCACGGCGACATTTTACTGTGTCCTTCATATCGACAGGTTCTCCAATAGGGTCCTCACCGCCGTATTTTTCGAGAGGAAAAAGGCGGAGGCGTTCAGGAACCAGTCTCCGAGGAAGCTCCACATAGAGCCCGAAGACGTATCGGGCTACTCGGGGGGCGACACGCTCTGGTGCTCGAGCGAATGGGGCCCCGGAGATGTGCTCTCGTTCGTTAACCTCCACTCGAGCTACGACGAGGCGGAGCTCGCCTCATACCCCGAAGCGAAGCCCGTCCCGCTGATCATAGGGGACAGGGGCAGGGTTTACAGCAGCTGAGGCAGGGCGGGGTTGCCGCATTGAGTTTATTCTAAGGCTGCCGCTCGTCACACGACCATCCCCATTACATGCAGGAGCGGCTTCCAGCCGCGATCCGTATTATTTTCCTCCCCCTTGAGGGGGGAGGATATAGGTGGGGGTGATAAACTCCCGCATCTCCGTCATCCATCGGAGAATATTATTTTGATACAAAAAACCACACACATAGTGTGGTCTTTCGAAAAGACAAAGAAAGGTGAAAGGCTGTTTTATTTATCCTTCTTTTCCTTGATGAAAAGAAGCAAAAATCATCCGACTACAGAATTGTGCTAAAAATCTTATGTTTAAGCTAAAATCTTTCAATTGGACTGCTCAAAGATTTCTTTACGCTTAAACACGCGATTTTCTTCACGCAAATTCTGTAATGTCGGAAATAATCACCCTTCGACTAGCTCAGCACGAACGGGTTGGGCTCATTCCCTGGCGATGGCCGAGGAGTTACGGGAGGATCGTATATGAGCACACATTGTGTGTGCCCGCCGCAAATTCTGTAATGTCGGGGGAAGAAAAGGCGAGATTGCCGCAGTCGCGGAATATTCTTCCTCGTGGTAGAATTTCGATGGGCGGCATATGGTACTTTCCCATAAATATAAATTCATATTCATCAAGACGAGAAAGACGGCCGGGTCGAGCATACAGATATACCTCTCCCATCTCTGCGGCGAGAAGGACATTCTCTCGCCCATAGACAGGCCGGAGCAGCCGTACACGCCCCGTAATTACAGGGGGCTCTTCAACCCGCTCCCGGAGCTTTCCGAGAGGAAGAACCTCCCCCAGGCGCTCAGGACGCTCGGGCGCTTCTTCACGCTCAAAAAATTCCAGTCGCACATAAAGGCGCGCGAGGTGAGAGACAGGATCCCCCGCGAAATCTGGGACAGCTACTTCAAATTCACCGTAGAGAGAAACCCCTGGGACAAGGCGCTGTCCCACTATCACTTCGTGAGGCAGCGTTATAAAAAGTACGACGAGAATATATCGTTCGAGAAATACCTCGAAGTCGCCGACCTTCCGTATAACTATACGAAATACACGGACCTCGACGGCAGGATAATCGTAGACCGCGTGCTCAGGTACGAAAACCTGAATGAAGAGCTGGCGGACGTGTTCGGCATGCTGGGCGTGCCGTTCGGGGGCTCGCTCGGGGCGACCGAGAAATCGCACTACAGGCAGGACCGGAGGCCCTACAGAGAGGTCTATACCCCCGCCCGGAGAGACGCCGTCGGGAAGCTCTTCAGCCGGGAGATAGAGCTCCTGGGGTACGAGTTCTGAGGCGCGGAATTGGCCTGAGCTTATCGTTCCCGAAACGATTAATCACTTGTTCACGATAGTTGCAATGACGATACAAAGAACCGGATTCCCGATGAAGGCACACGGGAGCGGCAAAGGATATGACGGGTCGCAATTATTTTATAAATCCGCCTTTTCCGATATATATGCGCTGAAGATGAGGGATTTCCAGAACAGGCGCGCGTCCGTGAACCCGGCCCTGTCGAGCAGCTCCAGGGTCTCTTCGTGAGAGAGTATGTCGAGGTCGCGGCGGGTGTGCCCAAGCCTCTCCTCGACGTCCTTCTTTTCCGTCGTCGTGAGCATGAACGCCTCCCACGCTGTCGCGAAGGTTTCGAACTCGTAGGATTCCCTGTCGCACGTGAAGTCGGCCGTTATGAGCATGCCGCCCGGCCTGAGCCTGAGGTTTATCCCCCTCAGGAAATCGAGCTTCTCCTCGTAGGGGATGAAGTGCATTATGAGGAGCGCGGTCGCCCCGTCGAAAGACTCCTGGAGGACGTCGTCGAGCGTGCCGTGTATGAGCTCGACCCTGTCCTCGAGGCCGTGCCTCTTAATCTTATCGGAGGCGGTCTTTATCATGTTCTCCGCGATGTCGAACCCCGTTATACGCCACTCCGGATTGCGGAGCGCGGCGGCAGCCGTCTCGTTCCCCGTTCCCACGCCCGCCACGAGGAGAAACGCGTCCTCGGGCAGCGAGGTTTCGAGCAGATGGAGCGCGTTCGTGTGCAGCGCCTCGTATCCGGGGATTATGTTCAATATATCCGCGTCGTATACGGTCGCCCTTTCGTTGAAACGCTTGACCGGATCGAATTTCTCCTGCATAAGGTAATAGTGTAATGGATAAAGTACGGAGGGGAAGAGGGGATTTAGGGGGCTGTGACGGGCCCTTTTCTGTAATGTCGGGGGAAAGGAAAAAAGAGGAGATTGCCGCGGTCGCCGGTTTAGTACGGTGTGGCGCAGAGATAACATCCTCATATGCAATCAGCCATTAGCGACCGGTTCTTACGCTTGCTCAGAACCATTCCTCGCAATGACGGGAAAAGAAAGGTGCCCCCCACCCGCGCCCTCCCCCCGTGACGAGGGGAGGGAATTTCATGTATGGGTGATGGGATATTTATCGTGTTCGATGTTTACGGCTTGGCTTCGAATATGAGGTTAAACGGCGTTTCGGACGCCCTTCTGAACTGTTTAAACCCGCCTTTCGTGACCACTTCCCTGAGACGCGTCTCTCCGGCCTGCGCGCCTAACGCCGCGCCTACCTCCTGAGAGAGCGAAGCCGGGGTGCAGATGAGTGTAGACGCCCCGTAGTACGCCCTGCCGACCGGGTTGAGGTTGTCCTCGAGCTTGTCGTTGGCGAAGGGCTCGACGATCATCCACGCTCCGTCCTTCGAGAGGGACTTCAGCACGTGAGCCGACGCGCCCACCGGGTCGCCCATGTCGTGCAGGCAGTCGAAGGACGTGACGAGGTCGAAGTCGGTGCCCGGATAGTTTTTAGAGGCAGCGACCTCGAAGGACGTATTGCCCGCGACGCCGGCGTCGGCAGCCGCCTTCCTCGCCCACTCTATCGAGGGCTTGTGATAGTCGTAGCCTATGAACCTGGAGTTGGGATAGGTCTTCGCCATGAGAATCGTCGAAGCCCCGTGCCCGCACCCTACGTCGGCGACGAGCGCGCCGCTTTTGAGCTTCGCCTCGGTGCCGTTTAACGCGGGTATCCAGGAGCTCACCAGGTTAGCGGCGTAATTCGGCCTGAAGAAACGCTCCGTCCCCTCGAACAGACCGTGATCGTGCTCGTGCCATCCGAACCCTTTCCCGGTGCGGAACCGCTCTTCGATCTCGGATTGCGACTTGACCGACGATACCGCGACCTGAAACGCGCCGGGGACGAACGCCGGGCTCGTCTCGTCGGCGAGCATGAACGCCTGCTCTTCGGAGAGATGGAACTTCTTCGTCTCCGGGTCGTAAGTAACGTATCCGCCCGCCGCCTGGCATGAGAGCCATTCCCTCACGTAGCGCTCGGACGTGCCGGTCTTTTCCGCGAGCTCGGCCGGGGGTGAGCGGACCCGGCTCGCCGCGAGCGCCTTGTAAAGCCCGAGCTTGTCGCCTATCACCACCAGGGCCGCGTGGAACGTGGCCCCGAAATCCACTACTGCCTTCACTAAGCAGCTCGTGCAGTTTATCGTTATCTATCGACATCTTAACTACCTCCTGGTTGAAGATTGATTTTGAATCTGTATAGTGCACGAACCGTGCCAGTTAAATAGAACATTAGATTATTCTGTGAAGACGGATGATTACGAGTATTGTCGTGCAATATCGCACACCGTGAGATTTAGCGGAACGTGAGATTTCACGGCGCTTATCGGTGAAATATAACGTTTTGGCTACCAAGTATCAACATTATGGCAGGGGCTGGCAATACCATTCGGAAAATTGTCATGGAAGCGGACAGTCTCATCGATTACGCTTAGGTGCATATAGATGAAAATGAATTATCGGTGAGAGTTGCGGCGGATAGCTCGATGGCATCAAATATGCAGACTATAATATCAGTTAAAAGCTCGCACGAGGGAGGTTAAGAATGCAATTCATGATTACACAGCTGCACGACCCGCAGGACTGTCCCAAGGACATAGGCGGATTCAGAAAGGTGCTGATAAACGAGAAGGTGAAAGGGCTCGCGCTCAAAAACGTCTATGTCGAGCACGGGTCCCATACGATTATCTATGTCGTCGAGACCGACAGCTACGATAAGGTCGTAAAGTTCCTGGAGCCGGGAATGATGACGTGCACATCGTCCATTACCCCCGTTTCCTCGCTGACTATGGCCGAGATTCTGAAGAAGTGATTATGGGTTCTGCGCTCCGGGTTTTTTTATAGTCGCACACGGATATGCCGATTGCGTAAAGACTAAGCAAAAGGCGAATATTCTTTCTTCTTTTCCTTGATGAAAAGACACACACGTATTAAGCACTCGGGAATGACAGGAAAAGAAATGACGGTAAAATAGATTGCACCGGGCCTGAGACAGGCCCGGTGCAATTCCGCGATCCAGTTGCTTGAGTGATCCGTCCCGACTACTTGGCCACTGTTATTACGGGGGTGAATTTAATTCCGTTCCGGGTGGTTTCGGAAACCGGAGAATACTGGTAGCCGAGAGTCGCAATCTTTTTGAGCGTCGCTTCATCCGCATCGCCCGCTATTGTAATTCCCATCCGCATGTTCGTCACGCCCGCCCTGACGTTCGGATCGAGTCCCAAAAGACCGTGCAGATCCAGGTCGCTTTCTATGTCCACGTCCAGGCGGGTCAATTTAACCCCCATCAAAGCGGCGTTCATATTGGCTGCCGCGATCACGCAGGTGGACACGGCATACATAAGCTCTTCGACGGCTCCGGGGGCGGCATCGGTCCCGCTCAGCTCGACCGCTTCGTCTCCGAGAAGCACGAATTGACGGGTCTTTTCGTGAACCATCGATCCGTCAATCTTATACCCTGTAAAGCCGGTAAAGCTCCTCATGCCGTCCTGCCAGCGGGATTTGGAATAAAATGTGACCCGTCCCTTGTCAGGGTTCTTCTTCATGGCATCGATAAGACCGTTGAGCGCGGTGGCATTCAAACCGTTGACTGTAACGGCGGTCTGAGCCTCTTCGGATTCCGAATAACCGGCCGGGGTCCAGCCGAGGAAGACCACTACGGAAAGAAATAATACGCAAGCTGCGTACTTCGATTTAAGTTCTAACATCATTACACACCTCCTAATGTTTTTTTACGACTAAAGCAAAGCTACTTTGACCTGATTTCAAGTTCATTTCTTCAACTGCGTCGTGAACCAGTACTCGATGGGAGCCTGGCCTTCTTTTGTCCACACGGCCGAGCCTGCGAGCTCGCCGTCCTTCATCGTCCCCGTCCAGTGCATCTTGCCTTCCTTCGCGCTTACGGTGTCGGCCTCGAATGTAGTCGCGTCACCGCTGACCGCGGCCGTATAAGGAGCGTCTCCGAAACCGTACTTCTCGCACGCGACTGAGTGGAACTTCCCGTCTTTGAAAACCAGCTCGTCCTTATCGCCCGTTTCCTTACCCTTTTCTCCCATATCGCCTGCGAATGTTTTGCCGTCGAGCGCGCCTTCCCGGGCTGCCGCGTAGAAAGAAATAGAAAGGACGGAGAGGACGATGACCAAAAGTACATAACAAATACCGTATAGATAGACTTTCTTCATTTCTTAATACCTCCTCTTGAGTTTTTTACTTCTCCGGCCAGGGCCGGAATGTTAATAACGAGATTACTGAAAAAAGAGGAGAGATGCGTGATCTCTCCTCTATAAATTTAATTTAGTCAACTACGAGAACCCAGCCGTACTGATTCCCCTGAATCTTGCCTTTAACCTGCACATCGGTTCTCTGGGGCATCTTGGCTATCTTCACCAAACCGTCCTCGAGTCCCTGGAGTGAATAAACGGTCCCATCTTTGGTGACCAGGATGTGCTGGTGCGGCGGATAGCCGTCACAGGGCCCCGTAGCGATCATCGGCGTGACGTTTCCCTTCTTGTCGTATACGAGGCATATGACATTGCCCTGCACGATTACATCCTCACCGGCGGCAAAAGAGGGAACCGTTGAAAACCCTGTCAAAACCATCCCGCATATCAAAACTGACAATACGAACAAGCTAAATCTTTTCATGGCTACTACCTCCTCAAAAATAGATTTTGAAGGTTATAGGCGCATAAAAAGTGCCACGCGTTCGGTTGTAGAGTTTATGTAGTCGTTACGGGAAATTAGGCGAATCGGTGTGTGATATGCACATCGTGAGATTAAGCGGTGCGTGAGATTTCACAGTGAATAAGCGTGAGATTACGCGGCTGTCATCAGTCGTTGTCTACCTTTCTTATCCCCAGGGCCTTGATGCGGGAGCGGAGCGTGGAGGGGTTCATACCCAGGAGTGCGGCCGCGCCGTCTTCGCCGTATATCTTGCCGCAGGCCGCGGCCAGGGCCCTGTGTATGTTCTCACGCTCGAAGCTCATCATCTCTTCCATCGTCAATATCGACCCGGCGGGCTTTTCGGCGGAAGGGACTTTGTCGATGAGGCGCGCGGAAGTTTCCGGGAATACGCGTGCAATCTCGAGGCGCTTTCCCTGGGACGTAATGACCGCCCTCTCGATCACGTTCTGTAGCTCCCTCACGTTTCCGGGCCAGGAGTATGATTTCAACAGCCTTATGCAGTCGTCCGTCAGCGGGTGGAACTCCCGCCCAATCCTACGGGCGAATTTCTCGGCGAACGCCCTGGCGAATAGCGCGATGTCGTCCCCCCTTTCGCGGAGCGGCGGGAGCTTTATCGGGAATACGTTCAGTCTGTAGTAGAGGTCCTCGCGGAATTCGCCTTTCTCGACGCTTTTTTTGAGGTCGCGGTTGGTGGCGGCGAGCACCCGGACGTCCACCTTCTTCGTGCTCGAGCTGCCGACGGGCTCGAACTCCCCTTCCTGGAGCACGCGCAGGAGCTTCGCCTGGAGGTCGAGCGTGAGCTCGCCCACCTCGTCGAGGAATATGGTGCCGCCGTCGGCGAGCGTGAACCTGCCGTCGCGCTTCCGTGTCGCGCCCGTGAACGCGCCCTCCTCGTGCCCGAAGAACTCGCTCTCTATCAGGTGCGCCGGGATCGCGGCGCAGTTGACCTTTATGAGCGGCCTCTCGCCCCTCCTGCTCGATTTATGTATCGCCCTCGCTATCACTTCCTTTCCCGTGCCGGTCTCGCCCAGGATGAGCACCGTGCTGTCCGTCCCGGCCACCTGACTTACGTCCCGCATGACATCGAGTATCGGGGCGCTCGATCCCATGATGTCGTCGAAGTTCCCGAGCTCCTTTATTTCCTCCTCGAGATATTTCGCCGCGTCCATGAGCGAGCGGATGCGCTTCGTGGCCTCGATGCGCTCGTTCACGTTCCGGAGTATGAGCGTGTAGAAGACTCCGCCGTCGGCTTCGTATGTGGATATGGTCGCCTCCGCCGAGAAGCGTACCCCGCCGGACGTGACTGCTTCGAGGCCGCCCGGTATCCAGAGGTACCTTTTCTCCTCGGGCTGCATGTGGAGGTCCTTGATTATCTCCGTGAGCTTTGCGCGGCTCTCCCTCGAGAGAAAGCGCGTGAAGTCGTTCCCGGCGAGGCTCCCCGCTCCGAAGCCGAACAGCTTTTCGGCGGCTGAATTGACGAGGTTTATCCCGAGGCCGGAGTCGAGCTCTATAATCGAGTCCATCGCGGACTCGAACAGGCTCGAGAGCTTCCCCTCGCGCTCTCTTATCGTCGCTTCCGCGCGTATCCGCGCGAGCTCGGCGGCGGCCCTGTCGGCGAATATGTTGAATATGCCTATGAGACCCTTTTCCTGAGGGATGGGACGGGTATCGAGCACCGAAAGATAGCCGAGCGTGACGCCGTCCTTGTCCTTGAGCGGCGCTCCCATGAAACTCACGGCCTTGAAGGACTTGAGCTTTTCGCTCTCGTGATAGATGTCCATCACGTTGTCCGGGTGGTGGACGAGCTTGTCCGCGAGTATCACTTCCTCGCATATGCTGCCGGTGAAGTCGTACTCGTAGTCCTCGTACCACTCGCCCTGCATCAGGAAGGCGAGAGCGCGCAGCGTGTGTTTTTCCTTGTTGAGGACGGTGCACCAGGCGCCTTCCGTGCCGAGCGCCTTGCTGAGACCTTCAACGATCGAGTAGAAGAACCTCTCGCCCGTCGCCGAGGCCGTGCATTCCATAAGGTTCCGGAGCACGGACTCTTCGTCTATCTCCCGCATGCTGACCAGACATGTCTCGCTCATAAAATTACCAGCCCCCCATTGCCCGGACGGGGCAATTAATCCAAACAGCCCGTGATTAAAGTCTAACACAAACGATCATTGGAAATAAAGGGTGATTTTAGGGGGAGGGGGGGACTATGCGGGAGCCGGTATACGGGGCGAACAGTCGGCGCGCCGCCTGGGACAAACGATATGCCGGCAGGACTGAGAAGGTTCGGTAGAATCGTAAGAGCACACTATGTGTGTGTGTGTGCAGGGCGGTGCGAATCTGGTACAATTCATCCGGGAAGGATTAAGTCCGCCATGAAGGATATTACGAACAGAGAGGACATAGAGACGCTCGTCGAGACGTTTTACGAGCGCATGATGGATGACCCGATCATCGGCTATATCTTCACCTTTTACGCCAGGATCGACCTAAAGAGCCATCTTCCGGCGATAAGCGATTTCTGGGAAACGGTGCTGTTCCAGAACCCCGTTTATCAGGGCGGGGCGCAGGCCATGAACGTGCACCTGGACCTGAATAAAAAAATACCTTTCAAGAGCCAGCACTTCGACAGGTGGCTGTACCTCTTCCACGGATCGATCGACGAGCTCTTCGAGGGCCCGACCGCCGTGAAGGCTAAGGAGCGCTCTGTCTCTATAGCCGAGCTCATGAAGAAGAAAATGGGCGTCCTGCCCGACTGCTGAGAGGGCGGCGAGCCGCCGCGCGCATAGCAGGTATGTAATGATTTCCCCTTGAAAAGGGGATATGAGGATTTAAGATATAACATTCCATATGTGCTGGGCTTGGTCGGATACAAAGAAGCTAAATCACACACATAGTTTGCTTTCCGACAACTCTACAGAATTTGCGTTAAGAAAATCGATTGTACGAGCGTTAAGAATCTTACGTGGAACGAATGCAAGCGAGCGCGCATTCGGACGCCCTCTCCTATCCGCACGACGTTAGTTAGCCACGGACATCGCTAAACTATTGCTCCGATGGGGTAGAATCGGAAGATTTAGCGAGTACATGAGATTTTTAGCAAATTATGTAGTCGGATGATTTTTGCTTCTTTTCATCAAGGAAAAGAAGAAATACGTTAATATTTTCTTTTCATATCAAACACACACTGTGCGCGCGACCTCGGCTCAGGTTTTAACAACTCCGCGAAACGTTAAAAACAGGTAAGCGAGCACCGCGCCTTCGACGAGCCCGTCGATAAAGCCCCACGCCGCCCACGCGAGCGCCCCCGCGGGGCCGTTCGGGAAGTACATGTATGAATTCATGAGCGGAAAGAGAAACCCGGGCATTCCGGTTTTGGACAGCAGATAGAAAGTCACCCACACGGGCCTCACGGTGAAATCGAACGACACGATATTGAGGCCGTACGCCATGCTCGCGAGCGCGAGAAGACCCGACGCTATTCCAAGAGTTATCCCCGACGCTATGCCGAACGAAAGCGTCTTCCCGAGGGTGCTCCCTCCCTTGCCCCCGGCGAGGAGGTTATATATGAGCGCGATGATCACGCCGCTCGTGAATCCGTCCGCGAACGTGAGCGCCGCGCACGCCGTTACGCGGAGAGTCGTCATGGGCAGCCCGGTGTCTGCGTAGGACGCGAGGCCGCTCACGGCGTCCCCGAAGCCGAGCGCCTTGGCCGCGAGGAGGAACGAGCCCGAGAGGATTCTGAAGTCGAGCTCCACCCACGCGAGCCTGAGACCCGCTAATACCGACGCCGCGATGAGTATGAGCGAGACGAGCGCCCATATTATCCCCGCGTATATGCCGAACCTGAGTGTCTTCATCGCCCGAACATCATACCAGAGGGGAGCGGGGGAGGTAAGGCGGACGGAGGGGCTTTTTTTTATTCTTATCCGGGATGAGCGGGATGCGATTTCGATTGGTTATAATATTTACTGCAGACCAGAAACCCGGAGGATAAAATGAGAAAGAGGGAATTTAATTGCGACTGCGCTCCTGCTGGCCGTATCGTTCGGACTCGCGGGCGGATGCAGTAACGGCGGCGGAGGGCGGAGGCGTCGGCGAGGAGCCCCCGCCGGTGGATCCCGTACTCGATCTCGAGGCGGCGATCGACCTCGGCGAGCTGAGCCTTGTCGCTTACGAGCAGCTTAAGCAGTGCGTAGCCTCCGGAAAGGACGCGATCACGGTCCCTGCCCCCTGGACGCTTGAGGACGTAATTTACGAATCCGTCGACCCCACATTTAACGATACGTGCCTCGATGACAAGGGCGTCGTGCCTCTAGCATTCATCGCCACGGAGGGCAACAGCATTTATCTCGCCTTCAGGGGAACGTCCAACGTCGCAGACGCTATATCCGACGCCCTCGCGATACAGGTCGACTACGACCTCGTGCCCGACGGAGGCATGGTCTCTGGCGGATTCCTCGGCATGTACGAGGGCTCGGGCGACTTCCCGGTGGAGTCCGACATACTGAGCGATCTCGACCAGCTTCTCATGACGGGCGACTATGACAATCTATATATCACCGGGCACAGCCTCGGGGCGGCGATTGCCGCGCTTGCATTCCCCGACCTCTCTCAGAACTCGTCCGCCGCGAACGTGTTTATGTACAGCTTCGCAGGGCCGGCCGTAGGGGACAGCGATTTCGTGAGCATGTACCAGGCGGAATACGGACCTGACCGCGTGAGCTGGAGGGTCGTGAACGAGAACGACCTCGTTCCGAAGCTCCCCCCCACGGGGCTCGACTGTCCGGATTTCATGTACCAGCACGTGAGCAACGTGCTTCAGTTAGCTTTCGGCGTCGCGCTTCCGGCGCTCCCCGATTTCAGCGCGGACAACTGCAATCTCATAACTATAGGCGCGCAGGTGGTGACCTACGGTATCGACAACATTGACGGCATTAGCGAGGACCACAAGATGTGCACCTATTTCACGACGCTCTGCGCGGAGGGCCCGGATCCCTCGACCTGTGCGGAGAGGGCGATCGGGTGCGGCGGGGAAGACAGTCCCTGATAAGGGAGGGGCGGCATTACTTCCTTCCCCCTTGAGGGGGGAAGGTTAGGATGGGGGTGATGGACAATATTCAATTCGGTACATCCTCCCACCCTGCTGCGCTCCCGAACGTGTTTTTAGTGAGATAATATCGAGTTCATTGAAATGACGAAAAAGATAAAAGATGAGATCCTGAAATAAATTCAGGATGACTGATTTGATTGATGAAAGGTACACCCCCACCCCGGCCCTCCCCCCTCCTGTGAAGGGGGAGGGGAAATTAATCAGCGCAGGTAAAGTAATTTCTCAAGTCCGCGGCTTAAATTCCGGCCGGATTGCCTATAAAATAGCCCGCTATGTACAGAATATAGGCAAAATTACGGTTTCTTCACAATTCTTTTGCAACTGCTAATAGTTCTAAAGGCTTGAAATCCAATTAAAATCCATCAATTCCCCTTTATTTACGGGATTGGCACGAATTTTGCCATATATATCCTCGTATGCATTCGGGTTGAAACATACGCAAGTGCGTACAGTTAAGAGAAGCAGCAGCGGGTTTAAGGGGGAAACGGGTCGGAGCATCTGAAAATACTCTTTAAAGGAGGAAGGACGATGAATAACGACAGCGCGGTAAACTCGATAAAGGCGGCATTCAACCTGGGAGTGTGGTTGAGGCAGAACGAACCCGGAAAGAACGTCTTCGACGCCGGGCACTCGCTCAGGGAAACGATCTACCTGAACCTCCGCCAGCCGGAGGAAGGGCAATACCCGAAGGACGTCGTGGAGGCGAACGTGAGCTACCTCACGGAAATAGCCCTCCTCGCCTTCGTCATGTCGGGCGTATGCTCCTACGACCCTGAAATAAAGGACAGGATACCGTACCTCATAGAAAAGAAGCTCGTGAGCCAGAGCTACATCGACCGGCCGGGCGATTACGACGGTACGGTCGAAGAGAAAGAGGAAGGGGAATATTACGCGAAACCCAAGGCAGTGGGCATGAACTGATGTCAAACACGAATACAATCTCATATCTTCAAACCTCCTTATGTGGCCGGAGACGGGAATATACGGGTGTTCCCGTCTCCGGCTATTTTATGCCGGCGCGGGATGACAGAATCCCGGGCTTCCGGAAACGATGAACTAAAAACACCTTTAGCCTATCCCCGGGCCATCCCCCCTGTCTCTCTTGGCCCGGGGAACTAAAAAAAGGGGGGGGAAGGCGAGAGAAAAATGAGAGGAATAAAAATAAAATGTTAGACTAGAGGGATGGTCATGTATTACAAGGATTACGATACGGAGGGTTTTTTCGACGAGTACTTCCACGCGGACGGAAGTCCGAGGGAGGGCGCGTCCGTGCTTCTCCGGCGGCTGGAACAGCTCCCCGGGGGAGAGCTCCTGAGGCGTCAGAAGGCGACCGAGGCGAGGCTCTTCCAGATGGGCGTGACGTTCACGGTCTACGGCGAGGAGGAGGGGACCGAGAGGATCTTCCCGTTCGACATAATCCCGCGTGTCATAGAGGGGCGCGAGTGGGAAGCGCTCGAAAGGGGGCTCAAGCAGAGGATATACGCCCTTAACCTCTTCATAGACGACATATACAACGGCAAGAAAATACTGAAAGACGGAATAGTTCCCGAGGAGCTTCTCAGGACGAGCAAGTGCTACAGGCCCCAGTGCGAGGGGTTCAGGCCTCCCCGCGGCATATGGTGCCACATTTCGGGAACGGACCTCGTGAGGGGAGGGGACGGCGTTTATTACGTGCTCGAGGACAACCTCAGATGCCCTTCCGGGGTGTCGTACGTGCTCGAGAACAGGGAGGTGCTGAAGCGCACGTTCCCGAGGATATTCGAGGACCTCAAGATAAGGCCCGTGGACGATTACCCCTACAGGCTCCGCGAGATGCTCCAGTACATGGCGCCGGGCGGGGCGCAGTCTCCGACAATCGTCCTCCTCACTCCCGGCATATTCAACTCGGCTTACTTCGAGCACTCGTTCCTCGCGCAGCAGATGGGCATAGAGCTCGTCGAGGGCGGGGACCTCGCCGTGACCGACGGATACGTCTACATGAAGACGACCAAGGGGCTCCAGAAGGTGGACGTCATTTACAGGCGCATAGACGACGATTTCATCGACCCGCTCGCATTCAGGGAGGACTCGCTCCTGGGAGTGCCGGGGATAATGGACGTGTACAAGTCCGGTCACGTGGCGCTCGTGAACGCCATAGGGACGGGGATAGCGGACGACAAGATAATTTACGCGTACGTGCCGGAGATAATAAAATACTACACCGGGGAGGACCCGATCCTCCCGAACGTGCCGACTTACGTGTGCTGGGAGGAGCTCGACAGGAAATACGTGCTCGAGAACCTGGAAAGCCTCGTCGTGAAGCCCGCCAACGAATCGGGCGGATACGGGATAATGATAGGGCCCAAGGCGAGCGCCAGCGTCAGGGAGGAGTTCCGGGGGAAGATACTGGAGGACCCGAGGAACTACATCGCCCAGCCGACCGTGTCCCTCTCGAGGGTCCCGATACTCGCGGGAGACCGCTTCGAGGGCAGGCACGTGGACTTCAGGCCCTACACGCTTTACGGAGAGGACATATACGTGATGCCGGGGGGGCTCACGAGGGTCGCGCTCAAGAAAGGATCACTGGTGGTAAACTCGTCTCAGGGGGGCGGGAGCAAGGACACGTGGGTGCTCAGGGACACGCCCTGAGACCGCGGAGGACCTCTTTCTCCCGTAATCTAAAAATTTGAATACAGGCGTTAACCGATATGCTTAGCAGGGTAGCGAGTTCCATATACTGGATGTCGAGATACATGGAGCGCGCCGAGAACGTGGCGAGGTTCATAGAGGTGAACCTCCACCTCATGCTCGACATGCAGACCGAGCAGGGGCAGTGGGGGCCGCTCGTCAGCACCACGGGCGACCTCGAGATTTTCAAGGAGCGTTACGGGGAAGCGACCCGCGAGAGCGTGCTCGATTTCCTGACGTTCGACAGGGAGAACCCTAACTCCATACTCTCCACGCTCACGATGGTGAGGGAGAACGCGAGGTCGATAAGGGAGATAATCTCCTCCGAGATGTGGGAGCAGATAAACAAGTTCTATTACTTCGTCAGGGACTCCGCGTTGAGCGGCGTCGCGGCCGAGACCCCGCAGGACTTTTACCAGAGGGTGAAGACCGAGAGCCACCTCTACGCCGGCATAGCGGACTCGACCATGAACCGCGGCGAGGACTGGCACTTCGCCCGCATGGGCAAACTCCTCGAGCGGGCCGACAAGACGTCCCGTATCATAGACGTGAAATATTTCATACTCCTTCCCAAGCCCGAGGACGTGGGCACGCCGATAGACAACATTCAGTGGGCGGCGCTCCTGAAATCGGCGAGCGCGCTCGACATGTACAGGAGGAAGTACGAGCAGATAACGCCCGAATCCGTCGTGCAGTTCCTGCTGCTCGACAGGCACTTCCCGCGCGCGATACTCTACTGCGTGATAATGGCCGAGGCGTCGCTCCATTCGATAACCGGCACGCCCGCGGGCATGTTCCGGAACGAAGCCGAGAGGCGCATGGGCAGGCTCCACGCCGAGCTCACCTACGCGAGGATAGACGACATCATAAATGAAGGGCTCCACGATTACCTGGACAGGTTCCAGACCGAGATCAACAACGCGGACGACTCGATAAGGGATACGTTCTTCGCGTTCGGCCCCGCCGCCGCGCCCGATGCGGTAGGAGGCATGGAAGAGTGACGTTCTGCGTAGGCATGAAGGTGAGAAAGGGTCTCGTCGGCATAGCGGACACGCTCGTAACGACGGGCTCCGAGAGCATTACCGCGAGGAAGGTGACCATCCATCAGTACGGCAGGCACTCGCTCTTCCTCATGACCTCGGGGCTCCGCTCGGTGAGGGACAAGGCGCTCACGTATTTCAGCGAGGTGCTGGAGCAGGACGACAACACCTTCGACAAGCTCTACAAGGCGGTGAACGCGTTCGCAGCCCAGGTGAGGCGCGTCGCGGAAGAGGACAAGAAGGCGCTCGAAGAGGGGGGGCTCCATTTCGACCTCCTGACCATCATCGGCGGCCAGCTCGAGAACGACACCGAGCATAAGCTCTACATGCTGTACCCGCAGGGGAACTGGGTGGAGGTGGGGCAGGGGACTCCGTATTACCTGATAGGGGAGTCGAGCTACGGGAAGCCCATCATGGACAGGGCGCTCTCCTACGAGCTCAACATGGAGACCGCGCTCAAGATAGGCTACCTCGCGTTCGACGCGACCCGGACGAGCGCGATAGACGTGGACTTCCCCATCGACGTGGTGCTCTACAGGGCGGATACGTACGACATCGTGGAGCACAGGTACGAGAGGGCGGAGCTGATACAGATATCCGAGTGGTGGCAGAAGAGGATAAGAGAGGCGATAAGGGAGCTGCCGCACGACTGGGTGATGGCGGCTTTCTCGAAGCTCGGCGACGGCGTGAAATGACATACGAAGGGAGTGAGACTATGAATATAAAGATCAGGCACACGACGAGATACAAATATACCGAGGGCGTGTTTCTCGACCCGCAGACGATAAGGCTCAGACCCAAGAGCGACGGGTCGCAGCGTCTCGTAAGCTTCGAGATGGACATCGATCCGAAACCCGACGGCGTCGCCGACATTGTGGACGTCGCGGGGAACGACAGCGCGTGCGCCTGGTTCTCCGGGAAGCACGACCACCTGACCATCACGACCCGCTCGGAGGTCGAGACGCTGCGGACGAACCCGTTCGACTACATCATCACGGAGCCTTCGGTGCTGAAGCTCCCCGTGTTCTACCCTAAATACTACGTCCCGTCGCTGAGGCCCTATTTCATGCGCAACACCGAGCCCGAGGGGCAGGTGGACAAGTTCGTCACGGACGTGATATACGAGTCGGGCGTCGAGACCATGCCTTTCATCCTGGCGCTCACTCAGCGCATATACAACGACTTCGAGCAGCTCATAAGGCACGAGGGGCCGCCTTACCCGGCGGAGATTACCCTCGGCTCGAAGAGGGGGGCGTGCAGGGACGTCACTGTCCTCTTCATGGAGGCGTGCAGGGCCGTGGGCATCGCTGCGCGGTTCATTAGCGGGTACAGGGAGAACGAGATGATGGGCGAGGAGAGGCAGCTCCATGCTTGGGCCGAGGTGTACATACCGGGCGGGGGGTGGAGGGGATACGACCCGTCCTCCGGGCTCGCCGTCGCAGACCAGCACGTCACGGTGTCGGCCGGTGTCATTCCGGAAGAAGCCGCTCCGCTCACCGGATCGTACCGGGGCTCGGGCGCTCGCTCGATCATCGACTACGAGATAGACATAGCGAGTCAATGATCATTGTATTTGATTGAGACAGGCATTAGAATTTTGCCGAGGGGAGCGGGACCGCATCCCCGAAAGGAGCGAAAGACCATGCCTGCGATAAGTAATCTTAAAAAAGCCTTCCTTATAATCACGCTGATTTTATTTCTCGGCGTTACTTTTGCGATCGCGGACGACGACGGAAGCGGGGGTGACGTTCAGAAGCTGCCGCTCGCGCCGAACGACCCGGATATATCCGACGTCTGCACGCTGTCCGACTGCAACCCCGCCAAGCCCTGCGCCGACCCCGACGAGAACTGCTACACTCTAAACGGCGTATTCTACTGCTGCACGGCGGCCCCGGAACCGGGGATGGAGGCGGTGGGGGATTGAGGGGGCGAGGGGTGTGTGTTCATATGTAAATTCTCCGCATCCCCTGAACTGCGCTATCGTAGGAGCGGCTTCCGCCGCGAAACACGCTTACTGTGGTTTTATGAAAAGACAAAGAAAGGTGAAAGGCTGTTTTATTTATCCTTCTTTTCCTTGATGAAAAGAAGCAAAAATCATCCGACTACATAATTTGCTAAAAATCTCATGTTCTCGCTAAAATCTTTCAATTGGACGCCCACCCGCGTAAGATTTCTTTACGCTGTAAACAATCGATTTTCTTCACGCAAATTCTGTAATGTCGGAAATAATCACCCTTCGACGAGCTCAGGGGCGAACGGGTTGGACTCCGGTTGCTTGAGCATGCAGAGCGCTGAAGAGAATCGTAGAAACACACTATGTGTGTATCGCGGCTGGAAGCCGCTCCTACGGTTGCTGTGGTCGATGATGCTGGGTGTGCGGAGGAGTCGCAAGAATCATAAAACACACTACGTGCGTGTGCGATCGAGGTAACCGGGCCGGTTGAAGGACATACAGCCGGGGCTTACGCGTGCTCCACGTATAATGAGTGTAGAAGAAAGACGACGTTAACCCCCTGCAGGAGGAACCATCCGAGGGGCAGCGCCCGCGTGGAGATGAAGAGCAACCGCTTATGTGTCTCCCCGGTGACATATCTGCCAAGTCCCAGTGAGAGTATAATGCAGAGGGCCAGGGTCAGATAATTGATACTCATAAAGATCTCGGCGAACGTAAGCCTGCTTATCGGGGGAACATGCTCGTTAAGGAATATCTGATAAAAGACCGACCCCAGCAGGACTCCGGAGAGGAGACTGATATCGGGTCTTATCATCACGCACGCAAGGCCGACCAGCACAAAGAGGAGGGGAGGGAGCAGCCGCATCAACGATGCCTGTAATATCCTGTGGCCCTCTACGGAGAACCGGAAGAGACTCTGCATTTCATCCATTGCCTGGTTGCGTGATTTGACGATCTCGGTTTCCGTAAACGGGCTGAGCTCGAATCCCGGTATAAACAAATCCGGGCCGAATCCGCTTTTCATGCCGGGCGCATACTCGGCGGCGTAATCTTCACTGAATCTGATAACGACGGGTAATTTATGGCTATCGAAAGGGTAATGCCGCACATCGTGGTCCGAGATGAGGCTTGCCCTTATATTGTAGGTTTGACGGTTTTCGTGCCGGTCCACGAGCTCAACGCTGTCCGCCCATCCGTTTTGAATCACAAAGTCGTCATTTATGGCGCAGGGACGGTCACATTCCTGGATAAGCCAGAAATCGGCGGTGAAATCACCGTTGTCGAGATCGAATGACCTGACATTTTTAAGGTACAGGCTGATTTCTATCCGTGGTTTCGCTTTTTCCTGTTTCTCCGACAGTGCCCGTTCCCCGGTCCCGGGGTCGTTTCTCGCGGAAGCCCCTTGGGGAGAATTGAGGGTCAGGAACGCGGATATGAACAAAATCATCAATAGAATTAAGGTACTGCGATTCCGTTTCGTCATACTCTGTATCACTCGATTCCCGACGTCAATACAGCAATTATACAGCAGTTGTTAATGTGCCGTGTCAAAATAAACAGTTGGACGGGGTGCAGGCGGAACGGTAGAACCGCGACATATTTGTGTGGATTCCCGATGCATCGGGAATGACAGGAAGATTAAGGTACACCCCCACCCTGGCTGTTTTGGCTTAGGCAACGTAAAGCCGGAAGTTAATGTACTTCGGTGACTTCGCCGAGAGAGTGACCGGTTGCGCGCTTGCTTGCAACTGTTCCCCCTCCCTAGAGGGGGAGGGAATTAAATTAGAGGACGAACGGGTTTATTGTCGTTGCTCAATGGGCAGAGGAGCTGCATGAGAATCGTAGAAACACAATGTGTGTGTTTTATGGCCGGGTGCTGCCGTGGTGGTCGGAATTGCCGGCGTGGTTGGTCAGGGCTGAGAAGAATCGAAGCGCTCGTTTACGAGCGCAGGTTCCGCGGCGGATAGCATCCGCAGGCAAACGAGTGTTAAGAAAGTTCACGGGTAACCCCCGTCATCGGAGGGATTGGAAGGAATCGTACATGAGCACACATTGTGTGCTAGTGTTTGGTGATGCCGCCGGGGGAGGCCGCGGGCTGCTCGCCGCTCATAGTGCGCACTATTTCCACCTCGCCGCCCTCCTGCTCGACGAGCTCGTACCCGCCGTCGAAAAACCGCCCGGCGAACGCCCTGATCTCATCCTCCGAGCACTCTATCGAGATCTTGGTTACGGTCTCATTTTCCAGTATTGCCAGGGGTTTAAGGGTGAAAGGGTTGATCTTTCCGGGGAAGAACTTGGAGATGTAGGAGCTCAGCTTTGTGGAGTACGCCAGCAGCTCCTCCCGGGGTATCGAGAGGATGAAATAATATATTTTTTCGGCCATGCAAGATTGCCCCTTCCATATTCATTATACACGGTATAATAATAACCTGTCCGAATATGACTTCCCGTGAAAAGATAAGAAGGGTGTGGGAGAGGGAGCAGGAGAAATGGAGCCTCGAAGGCTGGAAATTGGTCTTTTCCAACCAGAAAAGGCACCTGGGGTACTGCAAGCCCCGGAGGAAGATAATCTCGCTCTCGCTCGCGTTCATGAACACTAACCCTTACCCGGTGATGAAGGACACGCTGCTCCACGAAATCGCGCACGCGATACACTACATCGAGACCGGGAAGTCGAACCACGACAACGGCTGGAGAGAGACGGCGAAGAGGGTAGGGTGCAGGCCCGACAGGTGCGCCCCGGTCGAAGGGCTCAACATGCCGAGGGGGAAGTACGTGGGCGTGTGCCCCGTGTGCAGGAAGGCGGTGCATTTTTACAGGAAGGTGAGCAGGAGTTATTCCTGTAACGACTGCACGAAGGGCTACGACCCTAAATACAAGCTCAAGATGCTGACCACCGATAAGTACGAGATGAACGGCGGGAGGCTCCGCACCCCGATCGTGTATAAAAAAGCGCGCTCGAAGTAATAAGCCCGGAAGGCGTTCGGGGATGACAAAAAACTAAATCCTCCCTAGCCCTCCTTTTCCAAAGGAGGGAATTAAGGCATAGAAGCGAAGAGATAACAATTTCCCCCTTAGAAAAAGGGGAACAATTTCGAACAAGTGAGGAATTGGTCGGAGATGATTAAATGCAAAGGGACTTTCTTAATTGAAGTGACACTTTTGTTAAACCAGATTCAGGGGGATTTAATATTTCCATCCTTCGACAAGCTCAGGACGAACGGGTTGAACTTCATAAATTGATGGGGCAGAGGAGGAAGTTCGAGATCGTAAGCTCGAAGGCTCACTGTGAGGCCCGCCAGTTAAGCAGCTCTATGATATTCCCCTCGGGGTCGGTCATGTAAACGAACGTGACAGTGCCGAGGCCGTCTATTTCCTTCACGGAAATTTCCCCGAGCTCTCCGCCGCCGTTTTCGATGATCGTGTCGCGGAGCCTCGTAATCTCCCGGGCGCTCCCGGTCTCGAAGGCGATGTGCCTCAGCCCCGCGCGGTCTGCGGCCGGGGGCGCGGCTTCTCCGGCCGTGCTCGCGTATTCGATCAATTCCAGGTGCGCGCCGTCCCCCCTTGAATCAGGCAGGCGGAGGTGTACCCTCCTGATCTCGGCGCCGGGGACGCCCGTGCCCTTCCCGAGCCAGCCGCCGGAGAAGCCCCTCTCCGGGCGCGCCTCGACGAAGCCGAGCGCCTTTTCGTAGAACTCCCTCAGCCCCGTCAGGTCCTTTGCGGTGATGCTTACGTGCGCGAGCCGTATTTTCATATACCGGATAGTAAGGATATATGAGAGCGCGGGGGAGGCAAGGGGGGCCTGAGCGATTCGGTCTCTTTTAATGTACATCTTGCAATGCCGGGCGTAAGTTCTTAGAATTATTGGACGCCTATGTATGAAAAGCTGAAGTACAGAATCCACGACGTAATGGAGCCCGACGACACGAGCCCCGCGGCCGAGCAGGTGTTCATGCTCTTCATCATGGCGCTCATCGTGCTGAACGTCGCCGCCGTCATACTGGAGACGGTCGACAGCATAGACGCCAGGTACGGGAAATTCTTCGACGTATTCAACGTAGTCTCCATCATACTGTTCACGATAGAGTATCTGCTGCGCGTGTGGACGTGCACCGTCGATGAGAGATACAAGGGCCCGGTCGCGGGCCGGATAAGGTACATATTCTCGACGTTCGCCCTGGTCGACCTTATAGCGATACTGCCTTTCTACCTGCCGTTCGTTACGACGGTCGACCTCCGCTTCCTCCGGGTGCTCCGCCTCCTGACGCTCCTCAAGATGACCCGGTACGCGGAGGAGTTCAAGCTGTTCGGGAACGTGTTCAGGGCGAAGAAGAGGGAGATAGTCATTTCCGCCATGCTCGTGCTGATACTCATCATACTGTCGTCGAGCCTCATGTACTACATCGAGCACGACAAGCAGCCCAGGGCGTTCTCGAGCATCCCCGCCGCGATGTGGTGGGCCGTGGTGACGCTCAGCACCGTGGGATACGGGGACGTGCTCCCGCTCTCTCCCTTAGGCAAGCTCGTCGCCGCGTGCGTGTCCGTCATGGGCATAGCGCTATTCGCGATACCCGCCGGTATTATCGCTTCGGGGTTCGTCGAGGAGATGCGGAAGAAAGATTCCGAAGTCAAGGTCTGTCCTCACTGCGGGAAGAGGATAGGGGAGTAGGGGCACGCTGGGAGCTTCCCGGCTGCGGCTAGGGCGTTGAACATGCAAAGACAAAGCAATGGCAAATATTATTTCTTCTTTTCCTCCCCTAATTGTAGGAGCGGCTACCAGCCGACACACGTAGTGTGGTCTTTCGAAAAGACTTAGGGAGAAAGACTCGGTTTTCTTTATCCTTCTTTTCCTTGATGAAGAGAAGCGAAAATCATGCGCGACTACATAATTTGCTAAAAATCTCATGTACTCGCTAAATCTTCCGATTCAACCCCGTCCCGCGTAAGATTTTTAACGCTCGTACAATCGATGTTTCTATACATCGCAAATTCTGTAATGTCGCGAAGAGAAAGCAAAAGTAGATTTCCCGCGCTTGCTCGAAATGACGGTGTAGGGATGAGATTGCCGCGCTTTGCTGACTCTCGTCAGCTTTGCTCGCAAGACAGGGTCAGGACGGGCAGGGGAGTCACACTAGAACGTATGATGAGCGCACATTGTGATGCTAGGGAGTGTCAGGGGTTTTTACGGAGAGAGAACCCCTGACACCTGTGTTGGCGGACTGTCGTCAGTCCTTACTATATATACGTAAGGACCTCCTGAAAAGGATTAATGCCGGTATAAAGAGGAGCGGGAGAAGGGCCGCGGGTGTCCCGGTGCTTGCGGGAGCGAGCGCGCATCCGCCGTTCCCGCCGCTATCCGCGTCGAGCTGGTCGGGTATGCCGTCGCCGTCCGAGTCCCTGAGCTCGAGGGGAGCGCCGCCCCGCCCGGAGTCGAATACGTCGAGGAGCCCGTCCCTGTTCGCATCCACGGTCGTGTCGGGCAGTCCGTCGCCGTCCGCGTCAGTACCTCCGCTCTCTTCGTAATCTGTGCCGCCGTCGTTATCGGAGTCTATATCTATGAAATCAGGTCTGCCGTCACCGTCCGTGTCCGCGCACTTGAGCATATTGCCGCCCTGGCTCGGGTCGTATTCGTCCGCGACCCCGTTCTTGTTCTCGTCGGTATCCGAATCGACCCTGCCGTCCTTGTCGGCGTCGTCGGTACCCCCGCATTCGTAGTGGTCCGTAAGGCCGTCCTGGTCGGAGTCGAGGTCCTTCTGGTTAAGTACCCCGTCTTCATCCGGGTCATCCTCCGGGAATATTATTCTCCCCTCCGCATTCGTTGCGTCAGCCGCGTTAGCCGTCTCGACGCCGTTCATAACGCCGTCGTCGTCGATGTCCGCGTCGTCCGGGTTCTGCGCGGCGTCGCCGTCCGAGTTGTTGGGGCAGAAGTTGACCGTGTAATTGACGGCCTGACCAGCTGTCGACGTCTGGCAGTTAAAAAGCTTGATCGCGTCGTCGTAGGGAAAGGCGTACGTGGTCGGGCTCGAGGTGTCGAACACGAGCGCTATGGGCTGGGCAACGGACTGCCAGTTCGCGTTATTCCCGGCCTGGCACGCCCCGCTCGGGTATCCCGGCGCCCAGCTCGGGCATCCGCAGCAATCGGCGTTCGTCCCGGCTGTGAAGCACGAGCCCGCGTTGACTCCGGAGCATGCCCAGAGGTTCCCGTTGGTCGTATCCGCTACGGTGGTGTCGCAGTCGGCCCCGAGTATGACCTGTTCGGCCTGCGACTGCTCGCAGTACCCGGAGGCCCCGCAGTTAAACGTGTAAGGCGGGCCGCAGTCGCCGTCCACGGTGCACGTCTGCCTGCAGAATTTCTGGGGCGCGAAGCAGCCTACGTAGCTCGTGCCCTGGTTCTGATCGTTATTTAGCTGAAGCTCCGAAGGGCAGTCCGTCTGCGAGACGGCGAAACCGGAAGCACCAGTCCACGGGGACGAGGGGAGGTCCGACTGCACGAGGCCGCTCGGAGCGCACCCGCCCGTGTCGGTGCATCCCGGGCTCCCGCAGAAAAACGGGTTCACGCATTCGTTTAGATTAGTATCGCATTTCCACTTGTAGCCGAAGCCGAAGAGCGGGTAGCAGTCCGAGTCCTGGGCGCACGTGGGCGAGTTCGTGCCCGGAAGATTGCCCGTGAATATGCAGTTGTTGTTCCCGGTGCAGCTGTAGTCCGAGGAGTTCGGGATTATTTCGACCGCTATGTTGCCGCCGTCCACCATGCTGATGTCGTAGTTGTCGAGTCCGCCCGCCGCGAGAGTGAACTCGGCGAGGGTCGCCGGGGGAAGGCCCGTCTGCGCGCAGTCGAGCGCGAAGTTGCTCCCGTTCATACACCCGCCCGTGTCGCAGCAGTTGGCTATGACGTATTGGTTGTTGTTTACAGTTACGTTCTGCGGGTCGCAGACGCTGGTCGAGGGATCGAAGCTGCAGCCCGTACGCCCCCAGAACCTGCCCGACCAGTTGTCGGGCACGGTGACGGTAGCCACGGCGTTCGAGTCGAGCTCCCAGCCGCCGAGCGTGCTGATCGAGCCTGGGTCGCTTCCGCCCGTTATCGTGCCTGACGTGATGCCCGGTACGGCGGCTACCCAGACGGTCTCCGAGCAGTAGTTGTTGATCGTTATCGTCGCGGACGACTGGGCGAGCGCCTTTTGGCCGTCTCCGGTCATTATGAGAGTCGTCAAAAACGCGATAATTATCGCCGAGCCCAACCTTGTGATTTCAGTGAATCGCATGGCGAATCCTCCTTTAAACAGTATGCCGCCGCGTTAAATACCTATAATAACAGGTACGTATGAAGGGCTTGGAACGGATGAAAAAGACAGAAATTACCGCACGGTTACCCCTTCTCGCAGACAGGCTTACTAATAATAGTGCCGATTCGGCCGGGAGGGTAGAGGGGGGAGGGGGGGATGAGGGCTAAGACAGATTTCTCACGTGCGTTCGAAATGACACCTCTTCGATCCTTCGACTTCGCTCAGGACAGGCTCATCCTTCGACAGGCACAGAGTTAATGGATAAAAACATAATCCTCTCCTACGTTGTTCACGAACTGGATTCCCGATTAAGGCTTCGGGAATATAAGGATTATGTTGTACTCCATCACGTTTCTATTTTAGCTAAGGCAATCATCGATTTGGACTTCAGCAACATTCAGCCGAAAGTTAATATCCTTCGGTGCTCTTGGTGCAGGGCGTCCGGTTCTTACGCTTGCTCAGAACCGTTCTTTGCTAAAGGAGGGAATTAAGAGGAAGGAAGGAATTAAGAGGAAGGAGGGGGAAGAATTTATACTTGGACGTATTTCAATATACAAAATCACTTAACAATGATGAATAAATGTGTCAAAATATTAACGAAGTGTCGTTTTGGTTACAAAATCCGCATTCAGGGGGTAGATATGGCCGTAACTGATTGGAAGCTGAACGGGTCTTATTTCGAAGCGTGCAACTGCGATGCCGCGTGCCCGTGCGTGTTCATGAGCGCGCCTTCGGAGGGGGAATGCAAGGCTCTTGTGGCATGGCACATCGACAAGGGACATTACCAGGACGTTAATCTCGACGGCATCAACATCGCGCTCGCCGTGCACGCGCCGGGGCACATGCTGGAAGTGAAGTGGACGACCGTGGTATATGTTGACGACAGGGCGAGCAAAGAACAGACGCAGGCTCTGATCACGATATTCTCGGGGCTGGCCGGAGGGCATCCCGCGGGAATCGCTTCTTTTGTCGGGACCATTCTCGGCGTGAAGAGCGTCGCGATCGATTACCGCGCCGAGGGCAAGACGCGGAGTCTCCGTCTGGGGGACGTCGCCGATATGGAGATAGAGGCCATGCCCGGTCAGGGCGGCGCGGACGTTACTGTGACGAACATGCCGTTCTGCGTCGCGCCCGGATATCCGGCCGTAGTGGCGAAATCTAACCAGCTCACACTCAAAGACTTCGGGTTTAACTGGCACATCACGAATAAGAACGGATTTTACTCGCCGTTTTCTTACTCGGCTTCATGAGCGCGAACGCCGGACAAAACACTTCCATTATAGAGGCCGCGCTCAGGCGGGACCGTATTATCATATTGCTCGGACTCGCGGGCATCGCTATACTCGCCTGGATCTATACCATACATTCGGCATGGGAAATGAAGAGCATGGACATGAGCATGGACATGGACATGCCGAATATGGCGACGTGGGGTCCGGTCGACCTTACCCTTTTGTTTCTCATGTGGACCGTGATGATGGCGGCCATGATGATCCCCTCCGTCTCGCAAATGGTGCTGCTCTATGCGAACGCTATCAGGCGAAACGGGCGCGAGAGCAGCGTCCTCGGGCTCGCGGGGATGTTTCTGCTCGGATACATGGCTTCATGGACGGGGTTCAGCCTTGTAGCCGCGCTCGCTCAATGGGGCCTGCACGAAGCCGCTCTCCTGTCGCCGATGATGGTGAGCACGAGCCCCGTGCTCGGCGGGGCGATATTGATCGCCGCCGGGGTGTTCCAATGGACGCCGCTCAAGCACGCATGCCTCAGGCACTGCCGCTCGCCGCTCGGGTTCCTGATGTCGGAGTGGCGGGAAGGGGGCGCGGGGGCGTTCGTGATGGGGCTCAGGCACGGGACCTACTGCGTCGGGTGCTGCTGGCTCCTGATGACGGTCCTCTTCGTTACCGGAGTCATGAACCTCCTCTGGGTAGCCCTGATCGCCGCGTTCGTTTTGATTGAGAAGCTCGCGCCTTCGGGGCAGTGGGTGGCGAGGGTCGCGGGGGTGCTGCTCGCCGCGTACGGCCTGTGGATGATAGGCCATAGACTGATTGTCTGATGCGGAGCCGGATGTACCTTGATTATTTCCTGAATTCTTCGCTGTAGGGGACGAACGTGGTCGTGGCCGAGATGCTCCCGGTCTCGCGTCCGGAATGGCTGGGGTACGTATGCTCGATTATGAAGGTGTAGAGCCAGCCGCCGGGTACTCTGTCGACTGTGAAGTTCTGAAACACGATACGGTCGTGGAGCTTCATCCCGTAAATGTCCTGCATTTCCTGATCAGCCATGGTTCCGGGTCCTGTTGTCTGGTTTCATGTTCAGCAATTAAGATACAGGGGTTTCCGGCATTAGTAAATTCCGGCGGTTGTTCGGGGGGAGGGGGTGCTGCGCGCCGTTGAAAAGGAAATGAAAAAAGAAAGGCTATTTTATTTTTCTTCCTTTCCTTGATGAACACACGTTGTATGGATTATGAAAACACCGTGCATCTAGATGGTCTATGAAAAGATAGTGAACAGACTAGAAAGGTGAAAGACTGTTTGTTTTATCCTTCTTTTCCTTGATGAAAAGAAGCAAAAATCACACCCAGAATGTGATTCATGAAAAGACTCGGAAAAAGCAAAGACAATATTGTTTTCTTCTTTGTCTGGATACAAAGAAGCAAAAATCATCCGACTACATAATTTGCTAAAAATCTCATGTACTCGCTAAATCTTCCAATTCTACCCCAGCCCTTTTTCTGTCATCGCGAGACCGTACTGTGGTCGTGGCGATCTCGCTTTATTCATGAGATTGCCGCGTCGCTTCGCTCCTCGCAATGACACGCCAGGTTGAGCAGAGGCGGAGGTTAGAGATCGTATGCCCGCGGGTGCTCACCCGCCGCAAATTCTGTAATGTCGGGGAAAAACCTTCTGGATGGATAGGACTGCCAAGTAAACCCCCCACCCGAACCCTCCCCCACTTTGAAAAGGGGGAGGGAAATTAATGTGCGGGTGCTCACCCGCCGCGGCTTCTGCGCGACGCTACGCGTCCGCGCCGCCCGGTTTTGATTCGGGCAGCGGGATGGCCGGTCCCTCTACGTCCCGTCCGTCGGCCTCCATGTCCTTGTTCATGAAATCGACGATCCGCTTGACGGACATCGTGAGCGGGACGCCCAATATCGCGCCTATCGCCCCCATGAGCCAGCCCCAGAAGAGCAGCGACAGGAAGACGACGAGTATGGACATCTTGAATTCCTTGCCCAGGAACTTCGGCTTGACGACGTTGTCTATGATCGAGTTGAAAATTATGTAGCCGACGACGACCAGTATGCATCGCCCCCACCCGAACTCCAGAAGCGCCAGGAGCGCCGGGGGCAGGACCGAGAGCACGAACCCGATGTTCGGTATGAAGCTGAACAGGAATGCGAGGAACCCCCAGAGCACCGCGAAATCCACGCCCAGCGCCAGGAGCAGTATGAAGTCCGCAAGCGCGGCCATCAGACCGGCTATGGCGTTTATGGATACGTACTTCTTGAGGTCGTTCGTTATGTCGCCGAACCTGTTCTGCCAGGAGTCCTCCGCGAACTCGCCCCTGTCCGCCTTTATCGTGAGGTCGGCGAACTCTATGAGTATGAATACCATCAGCAGCACGACGAAGAAGAAGTTGCCGAAGGTCGAGAATATGCTCTGGAGGAAGGAGGTCATGTAGCCGACTATCTTGTCGGGGCTGAATACGTCGAGCTGCTGCACGTCGCTCACGTCGAACCCCCTCGCGGTAAGGGCGGTCAGGCCCGAGTGGTAGAGCTCGGCTATCTTCTCCTGATAGAACGGCGCCTTGCCCACGATATTATTTATCGCCACCCCGAGGATCGTCGACACGGACCCCATAATGACTATGACGATGAGTATCGTGAGGGCGAGGGATAGCGATTTGGGCCAGCCCTTGCGGAGCTGCCACGTAAGGAGCGGAGAGACGGCTACGGCCAGCAGCAGGGCGACTAAGAAGATGTTGAGCACGGGAGCGATCTCGCGGACTCCTGCGAGTATTACGACGATAGATGCGCCCGCGAGTAGCGGGTGGATGTTGAATTTCGGTCTTGAGCTCATGAGGACGCGCGCCCGGGGCCGGTATCTTCGTAACGGCCGCATGCGCGATAGAATTATACCATTGGAGAATGGAAGTTTTTATAAGGGAGGAGGGAATTATCAGACGAAGATAGATTTCTCGCTCTGCTCCGAATGACAGTCGCAATTGTAGGAGCGGCTTCTAGCCGCGATTGAATTGAATCGAAAAGACCGGATTCCCGATCGAGTCGGGAATGACAAAATCATTTTCCCCCTTAGAAAAAGGGGGATTCAGGGGGATTTAGTTTTTGATAATGGCCGTTTAGGGATTAACGAAAAGGACAAACGGAAAATCCTCCCTAACCCTCCTTTTCCTAAGGAGGGAATTATCAGACGAAGATAGATTTCTCCCGTTTAGTTTTCATATGCTGATATTCGGTGAGCAGGTAGTGAACTTTGAATTAGCCCGGGGCGTCCTACTTATTTTGTTTTCTGTACATATCGCGGTAGATGGCAACTTACAGGAATTAGCCTGGGGCGACCGGTTCCTCGCACGCTCGAAACCGTTGCTTGCTCGAAGCGGTGGTCGAAATGACAACTGTGCGGCGGGCCGCCGCGGACGTCCGGAACGCCGGTAAGGCCCGGGAGGCCGGAGGGAACCTTGGAACGACGCTATGTGTCTGCGTGTCCCCGTTTACATTTAACGGTTCATTGTGTTTAATTAACCGCTTCATGGCTTTAATCGGAAAACCTCCCGTGATCGCCCCCCCGGCGGGGGCGGGGGAAGAATCTGCTACCAGAAGATTGACCGAAGGGCGCTGGGTGCTCGCCGCGACCATACTCGGGTCGAGCATCGCGTCCATAGACGGCACCGCGGTCAACGTGGCTCTGCCCGCGCTCCAGGCAAAGCTGGGCGCGTCCATAACGAACGCGCAGTGGGTCATCGAGGCGTACACCCTCTTCCTCGCGGCGCTCATACTCGTGGGCGGCGCGCTCGGGGACAGGTTCGGAAGGAGGCGCGTGTACGCGCTCGGCGTCGGGCTCTTCGCCGTCTCGTCGGTTCTCTGCGGGCTCTCGCATTCCATATACCAGCTGATAGCGTTCCGCGCGCTCCAGGGCGTGGGCGGCGCTCTCCTCATACCGGGGAGCCTCGCGATAATCACTGTCTTCTTCGGCCCGGAGGAGAGAGGGAGGGCCATCGGCACGTGGTCCGCGTTCTCGGCGATAACCACGGCGCTCGGCCCCGTGCTCGGGGGGTGGCTCGTGGAGAACGTTTCCTGGAGATGGATATTCTTCATCAACGTCCCGATAGCGGCCGCGGTGCTTACGATACTCTTCCTCCGCATTCCCGAGAGCAGGAGCGGCGTCTCCGACGGCAGGGTGGACTGGGCGGGCGGTCTTCTCGCCACGCTCGGCCTGGGCGGCATACTGTTCGGGCTCATCGAGAGCTCGAACCTGGGGTTCTCGAACAGGCTCGTCATAGCGTCCCTGGTATTCGGCGCGCTCGCGCTCCTCGCGTTCGTCATGGTCGAGGGGAGGGAAGACTCGCCCATGATGCCCCCGTCGCTCTTCCGCTCCGCGACGTTCACGGGCGCGAACGTGGCGACGCTCTTCATGTACGGCGCTCTGGGCGGGGTGTTCTTCTTCCTGCCCTTCGCTCTCATCCAGGTGTACGGATACACGGCTACCCAGGCGGGGGCGACGCTTCTGCCGATTATATTGATAATATTCGTGCTCTCGCGGTGGGCGGGCGTGCTCACCGATAAATACGGCGCGAGGCTCCCGTTCGTCGCAGGCACCGTCATAGGCGCGGCGGGTTACCTGTCGCTCGCGCTCTTCAACGGGCCGGGGAGCTTCCTGAGCACGTTCTTCCCCGGCATAACGCTGATCGGCGTCGGGCTCGCGCTCAGCATCGCGCCCCTGACGACCGCGGTCATGAACGCGGTGCACGTCGAGTATTCCGGCACGGCGTCGGGCATAAATAACGCCATGGCCAGGCTCGCGGGCCTCGTAACGATAGCTGTTTTGGGGATAGTGATAATCCACGCGTTCGGCGCGTACCTAGACAGGGGCATGGACAAGGCGGGTATTCCGGCCGAGGTCAGGGCTCAGATGGACGGGCAGAGGATTAAGCTCGCGGGGGCCGAGATACCGGCCGCGCTCGGAGAAAAGTTAAAGGCCGGGTTGGAAGGCATAGTGAACGGCTCCTTCATCGGCGGTTTCGAGATAGTGCTGTATATCGCCGCCCTTATGTCGCTCATCGCGGCGGCCGTGGGATTTGCCACGATCAGCGGCGGGGAAACCCCCGTGAGGGTGACCCGGAGGGAGTGACACGCCGGGCGGGCGCGTACTCGCCGACCCTCGCTCGTACCCGCATACCTTTTTAGAGCCGCTTCAATATATCCATTGCAGTCCGCTTCTCCTCACTTTACACTCTTGGTATGGGGCGAAATCCGTCGGGACTTACGCTTGAATCCCCCCTCAACGACACGGAGGAAAAGAGCCATGCTTAAAATCGTATCCCTCATCGTATTCTGCGTTACGGCGGTCGTTATATCGGCGGGGTGCGTGAGCCATGCGGGGGAGGATGCCCCGCTCGTGTGCGGCGGCTGGAAAGACGTCGCCTGCCCCGGAGGGCAGTTCTGCGAGACCCCGGCGGGGAAGTGCTCCGTGCCCGCGGTCGAGGGGCTCTGCAAGGAGAAGCCCATGATGTGCGCGAAGGATTACAAGCCCGTCTGCGGGTGTGACCGCAAGACCTACGGGAACGACTGCGAGAGGATGTCGGCGGGCGCGAGGAAAGACCACGACGGGGAGTGCGGGGACCTCAAAAGCTCGAGCGGGGAAACGGGGCAGGCCTGCGGCGGGCTCGATAATCTCAAATGCCCCGAGGGTTATTTCTGCGAGACACAGTTCGGGCACTGCGGCGGGCTAAACGAGATAGGCGAGTGCATGGCGAAGCCCGAGATGTGCACGCAGGACTACGTCCCGGTGTGCGGGTGCGACGGGAAGACCTACGGGAACGAGTGCGGGAGGATGTCGGCCGGAGAGCGGAAGGACCACGACGGGGAGTGCGCTCCGGGGGAGTAGGGGAGGAGCGTGCATGAACGCACATAGTGTGGTCTTTCGAAAAGACAAAAGAAAGGTGAAAGGCCATTTATTTATCCTTCTTTTCCTTGATGAAAAGAAGCAAAAATCATCCGACTACATAATTTGCTAAAAATCTCATGTACTCGCTAAATCTTCCAATTCCACCCCATCCCGCGTAAGATTCTTAACGCTCGTACAATCGATTTTCTTGACGCAAATTCTGTAATGTCGGTAACGTGCTTCGACTAGCTCAGCACGAACGGGTTTGGCTAATTCCCAGGCGATAGCGGAGGAGTTACGGGAGAATCGTATATGAGCACACATTGTGTGCACCCCCACCCTTAACCCTCCCCCCGGAAAGGGGAGGGGATTAAGTGATTGGAGAAAATAATCTAATTCGCAGCATTGAGCTCCGACGTCACGTCCGTCACCGCGCCCGCGCCGCCGTCCACGGGCATCGTGAACCTCTCCGCGCCAGGGGACATGTCGAACTTCTTCATATCGACCGACCTCAGCGCCGTGTTCCCGTAAGTACGGAAATAGAGCACCCTGTTCGCGAGGTCCTTCACCACTATCCACTGCGTGTAGTCGCCGAAGGATTCCTTGTCTGAGAAGTCCCGCACGGTCCCGAGCGGTATGTCCACCGTGTTCAGGATGTGCACGGCAAGGTTCACGGCCCCGTCCGCGTTCGGGGTCTTTGCGGCCAGGTACGCCATGGCCGCCGCCCTTACGAAACGCGCGGGCGGCGTCGGGTCGCCCGGTATGCCGTTCAGTCCGCTGCCCTGCCCGGTCGCGGCGAAGCTCACGCCGTCGACGACTATGGGCTCGGCGTTCACGCTGTTAAGGCCCACGTAGTTATTGAGGTTCGTGACGTGCCAGGGGTACGCCGGGGAGTTCGTCATTATGCCTACGCTGTCGTAGATATTGAGGCCGTCCTTCGTGTACTCGACGATAATGCCCGTGCCGTCGGGCTCGTAAACGGAGAAGTGCGCGGGGACTACGATGTTCTGAAGGGCCGGGGTGTTTATGCCCACCACTGTCAGCTTCGGCAGGGCCTCCTTCACCTCGTCCACCGTCGCGAAGTTCTGGAGTATGTAGAGGGGCAGGTCGTTGACGACCATCGTCCGGGACCTCTTCGCCCCCTTCATGTCCTGGTACCGGGCCGCGCCCGGGAAGAACAGGGAGCCCAGCGACAGGCCCGCCTCGTTCATGCCGTCAACGGCCACGTCGATGCCGAAGCCGTCCAGATACATGACCCCGTACTTCGACGTCCATTTTATTCCGTCCCTGCCGTCGGGGAGCGTGGAGACGTTCACCTGCCCGCGGGGCTGGACGACTATGTTCGAATCGAGGGGCTGCGCGAATTCCATGCTCCGCCCGATTACGACCGCGCCGTCTTCCGCCTTAATCCTCGCCTCGGTGCAGGCGCGGGACGGCTGCGGGAGGGTTGTGAATACCGCCGCTAGAGCGAGTATGAATAACGACATCGTTCTCATTTATTGTTCTCCTTTATTTCGCAATGTACGGACGACTCCGAAGGGCGTCCCTGTCCGCCTAATTATAAGGCTCTTTCGCGGGGATAGGGGCCTGCTTCGTCCTTATAGTTGCGGCGATCTCACCTTACATATTTAAATCCCTCCCCCTTGAGGGGGAACAGTTGCAAGCGAGCGCGCAACTGGTCGCGCTCCCGACAAATTCACTGAAGCACCTTAACTTCCGGCTCGATGCTGGTTAATACAAAATAATATGGGTGGGGGTGATAAATCCGTTCGTCCCAGCGAAGTCTCGGGCTGTAGCCTGCGGCAATCGTAAAAACATACTATGTGTGCCGAAGGAAAAAGGTATTTATTATTTCTTCTTTTCCTTGATGAACACACGTAGTGTGCTCTTTCGAAAAGACAAAGGAAAAAGCAAAGACACAGATAAGGTGAAAGGATGTTTTTTTATCCTTCTTTTCCTCGATGAAAAGAAGCAAAAATCACACACGTAGTGTGGTTTCCGAAAAGACTCTACATAATTGTGCCAAAAATCTCATGTGCTCGCTAAATCTTCCGATTCTACCCCACCCCGCGTAAGATTCTTAATGCTCGTACAATCGATTTTCTATACGCAAATTCTGTAATGTCGGAAATAACGCCCTTCGACGGGCTCAGGGTGAACGGGGTAAAACTAAATCCTCCCTAGCCCTCCTTTTTCTAAGGAGGGAATTAATACCAAAGGCAAAAGATAGATTTCTCGTTTTGGATTGTGCAGATCGTGTACGGTGTCAATTTGAGTTACTTGCAATCAACCAACGGCGACCAGTTGCGCGCACGCTTGCAACTGTTGCTCGAAATGACACCCCCATCCGACCCCTCCCCCTCAAGGGGGAGGGAATTGGAAGACCCTTCGACAGAATTGGTTGCGCTCAGGATGAACGGGTGGGCTACGTTGCTGGCTAGAGCGTAAGAGTTTCGGAAGGATCGTATAATCCCTACGTGTGTGCCGCGAATTCTGTAATGTGGAAAGAAAGAGAAAGGCGAAAGGACAAGATTCCCGATTAAAACCTTCGGGAATGACAAAGAAAAGGCACAACTCTTCTTCTTTATCTGCCCGAAGACGCGGAAGCGAGGCGCTTTCTGAGCACGAGTAAGGCCGCTATGCCTATTACTGCTGCCATCGCGATCATTCCCCATTCTCCGAGAGCCGGTATGGCCCTGACCGGGGCCGGAGCGTTCACTATGAATCTCCCGTTATCGACCAGGCCGTCGAGCTGCCCGCCCGATATCGTGTCTATCACGGCGTTGTCGGACGTCCTTATAACAGCCACGTCGTCGCTGAATACGGCGGTTACATAGACGAACCCGCCGTCAGGCGTGATGTCCACGCCGTTCGGGTCGTCCTGGCCGGTCGGAATCGTAAAGACGGTCGTATGGTCGGAAGTCCTTATGACGGACACGTCGTTGCTCGTCCCGTTGGGGACGTACGCGAAAGCGCTGTCGGGCGTAAACGCGATGTTCCTCGGGCTGTCCCCGGCCGTGACGGTGTCTATGACCGTATCCGTCTGGGTGTCTATGACCGTTACTATGTTGCTCCCCGTTGAGGAGGCGTATGCGAATTTGCCGTTAGGCGCGACGGAGACGTTTCTGACGAGAGAGCCCCCGGGGACCGGGATCACGTCCGTCACCGTGACGGAAGCCGTGTCTATCACATATACCGCGTCCTCGACCTGGTCGGCGACGTAAGCCTTCGTCCCGTCTGGGGTGAAGTCCAGGTTGTCGGGCCCGAGGCCCATGGGTATCGCGCCGGTTACGGTGAAGTCCGAAGTCCTTATCACCGTGAGCGTATCCGTAATGGAGCTCGTCACGTAGAGCGTGGTCCCGTCGGGCGAGACCGCGATACCGTTCGAGCCCGCGTTCCCGACTTCGACCTTGCCCGCGATAGCGGCGTTTGAAGTATCGACGGCCGTTACTACGTTCCCGCCGTAATATATAAACCTGTTGTCGGTAGAGACGTCGGAGGTGTCCGCACTCGCGCCGCTGTTGAGATGGAAGAGATAAGCCACGCTGTTCGTCGGCACGTCGACTACGGAGACAAAGTTATTGTTATTGCTGCCGATGTATGCAACCGGCTGGGCGTGGGCGGAGTAAACCGTAAATATAACGAACAATAATAAGGGAACTGGCAGAAGTCTTGCCATCATCATCCTCCTTCTTTCATCCCGGTCGGGACAGGGTTATCCGGCTCTTCCCAGTACTTTCTTCAACAATGATACACCAATGCCCGGGAAAGGGTCAAGCGCCTACTGCTCTTCCTTATCCTCCGCTCCTTCGGGGGACTTCAGGTTTTCGTTCGTGACCTTCCGGAGATTGATGGCGCTCACGCAGTCGCTCACGGCCGGGTACGTATTGTTGTATTTATTCACGCAGTAGCTCTTGATGCACCCCGCGTCCCCTCCGCACTGCCCTATTATCACGTCCGATATGTGGGCCTTGAGACTGTCCGTGCAGAAAGACGTCCAGTCCGGGTCTTTCGAACCCTTGTACCCGACCGAGCATTTCTTCTTTACGCAATCGACGTCGTCGCCGCAGATGCTGTATATCTCGTCGAGCCTCTTCTGCCTGATCGAGTCCTTCTCCTTCTCTTCAGAGAGCCTGGCCTCCTCCTCGGCTTTCATCGCGTCGTCGGTGCTCGTCTTAACTTCCTTCGCGAGCTTCGTTGCGCCGGGCCTGTCGAGGGTTAGCTCCTCCCAGTACCATATGGTCACCGGCTGTCCCTGCGGGTCCATCTGGACGTAGGAATTCTTCCACCACACCCTGCCGGTCTCCCTGTCTATCTTGTGTACGACCGCGCCGTCCTGCGAGGACACGAGCTCGTACCGGTCGGGGGAGCCCGAGAGCGATAGTATTATCAGCGTGATTACTATTCCCGCTGCGACGCCGGCGGCGAATACGACCGCGATTCTTCTCCTTCCTGATTCCGTCTCTTCGAATATATCTCCACTCATCTCTCACTCCTGCGGGCGGGTTTCCTACATTTTACCTGAGAGTGGGGAGATAAACGATGCGGGGGAGGGCGGCCCCTGCCGTACCGTTATCTGAATATAAACAACTGGAATAATGTAAATATATACGGTAAAATGGGTAGATTACGCTTCTCGAGGAGGATGCATGGATTCCAAAACCATTCGGCGAGCTTTAAGGGGAGGCTTGTATCTTATTGCTCTCACAGTGATTTTATTTCCAGCGTTACCCGCGCTCGCGCAGGTGAATTTTACGACGGACGAAGCGCAGTTCCTGGCGCAGAATCCGGACCTGGCTTTTCAGGATTTTGTGGGCTCGAAGGTCGTCCCCGTCAGCTCTATTGTCTGCCCGGCGCCGGCAGATTCGGCGAGTGATAACGATTGCTTTTCGCCCGGGACCATACTGCCGGGGATAGAGTTCCTGAACGGCCCTATACTTGATCCGGTCACGGGACTGTTTTTGGTGGGGGAGGGTTCTACCAGCGCTGGCGAGCCGCCGGGGCCGGTACTCACGGCCACCTTTACTGATAATGATTTCGAAATCGTATTCGACCCGGGGGTGAACAGGGCGGGCCTGACGCTGGGCTGTATTTCCAAGGGGTCGTGCGATGCGGATGTGCAGGTCGTGGTATTCGATACTACCCCACAGTTCCTTGCGGAGACCACTGTCCACGTTACGAGCGGGTTCAACACATTCCTCGGGATATCGACCCAGGCGCAGATAGGCAATATAAGCATCAGGAACGCCAACGGCGACTTCTCGGAGAAAGGAGTGCTGAACGTTTGGTTCGGGACGCGGGTCCCGAATCAGATCCCCACGCTCTCGGAATGGGGGATGATCGCTGCGGCGGCGGGATTAGGATTGGTCGGTGTGTTCTTCGCGGTCAAAAGAAAGAGAAGGGCGCTTAATTCCTGAAAAGAAAGAAAAACATAAATCCTCCCTAACCCTCCTTTACGAAAGGAGGGAATCAAAAAAGAGCGGGGGGAACACGGAGAAACGCATATGAAGAATCATCACAAGCTTGCGGGTTTCGTATTTATAATAACGCTTCTGATTTCTCTTTCGCCCGCGCTCGCGCAGGTGACGTTCACCAGCGACCAGGCGCAGTTCCTGGCGGATAACCCCGGGGCGGCTTCCCAGGGTTTCCGGAGTCACGCAATACCCGCGGACGAGTTCACTAACTGCAACTCGCCTGTCAATTCCAGAAGCAACGACGAGTGCTTTACTCCCGGATTCATACTCCCGGGACTTGACCTCACAATAAATCTGCAGGATGGGATCGACTTATTCGTGCTGTTCGGTCCCGATTACCGCGGCAGCGGCAGCCCCCCCAACGTGCTCGCGGCGAGTATTGTCAACACGACCCTGGACGTTAAATTCCCCGTCTTGGGCGCAGACGCCGTCGGGGTGCTGCTCGGGTGTCTGCAGTCGGAAAATGGGAGCTGCGATACGGCTATGACAGTCGAGGTCTTCGGGCTGGACGGCGAGTTTCTCGGCCAGACCGTCGTACAGGGCAGAAGCCTGTTCAACTCGTTCCTGGGCATCGAGTCCTCTGCGCCTATCGCCAGGGTCAGCATTATTGTGCCCGCCCCGTCGGAGAACGTGCCTGGCGTAACGCAGGTATGGTTCGATCTCGCGACCCGGAGTATCCCCACGCTCTCGGAGTGGGGGATGATCGCGGCCGCGGCGGGGCTGATGCTCGCCGGCGTGTTCTTCGCGGTGAGGCGACTGCGAGCAAGCAAGCAGTCGGATGCAGTTGGCTAATTGCGGGCGAGCTGGCTGCTCGCCGCATCGAAGTGATAGAAGTCAAAACGAGAAGGGCTGCGGTTTAATATGCTGATTGAAAACGGAAAGTTTCACCCCCGTCCTATCCCTCCCCCCTCAAGTGGGAGGGAATTTATTGTAGAGCGGGGGGAACACGGAGAAACGCATATGAAGAATCATCGACAAGCTTGCGGGTTTCGTATTTATAATAACGCTTCTGATTCCCCTTTCGCCCGCGTTTGCGCAGGTGCACGTTCACTAACGACCAGGCGTACAGTTCCTGGCTCGGCGATTCCGAATCTCCAGCTTTCAGGACTTCCTCGGTAAAGTTCTCGCCATGCCTGAAGTATGCGCAAATCCCGCGAACTCGAGCTCTAACGACGATTGCTTCTCGCCCGGCCAGATACTCCCGGATATAGAGTTCGTGGTGGACCCGGGACTATCCTCCAATGCGCTGGTTCTTTTTAACGGCAATTTTTTTGGGAACGATAACCCGCCTAACGTATTGGCGTCCAACGTCGGAGGTGTCGGCGACGATTTCGATATAATTTTTACCGAGCCGAATATTAACGCAGTGGGGATTAATGCGGGATGCCTTTCAGAGAGCGACACGTGCATCATCGGAAAGACCGTTCGCGTGTCTGTCTTCGGCGGGAGCGGGCTGCTTGGGACTATCGTGATACCGGTGACCAGCGCGTTCAATTCGTTCCTCGGCATCAATACTGCGGAGCCGATTACGGAAATAAGGATCCTTGATGAAAACGTCGATGTGATTCAGGGCGTGTTGAACGTATGGTTCGGGACACGAGCGGCTCCTCAAATTCCGACCCTCTCCGAATGGGGGATGATCGCTGCGGCTGCGGGGCTCTTGATGGTCGGCGTGTTCTTCGCGGTCAAGAGAAAGAGAAGGGCGCTTAATTCCTGAAAAGAAAGAAAAACATAAATCCTCCCTAACCCTCCTTTACGAAAGGAGGGAATTAAAAAAGAGCGGGGGAACATGGAGGAACGCATATGAAGAATCATCACAAGCTTGCGGGTTTCGTATTTATAATCACGCTTCTGGAGTTCGATCCCGCGAACGGAAATCTGCTGGTGGATTTCAGGATCAACGATTGCGTGGATCGGCAATTCGGTGGTGTTCGATGCCACCGAATTGTTCCCGGACATAACATCACGGGCGAGCGGTCCGGATGTAAATAGTCCGACGGGCGATGCTGACGACCTCGGGCTCGTAACACAGTTCAGGGGCACGGGCTTTATATCAGGTTCTACGCAGCCTATCCCCACCCTCTCCGAATGGGGGATGATCGCTGCGGCGGCGGGGCTGATGCTCGCCGGAGTGTTCTTCGCGGTCAAGAGAGAGAGAAGGGCGCTTAATTCCTGAAAAGAAAGAAAAACATAAATCCTCCCTAACCCTCCTTTACGAAAGGAGGGAATTAAAAAAGAGCGGGGGAACATGGAGGAACGCATATGAAGAATCATCACAAGCTTGCGGGTTTCGTATTTATAATAACGCTTCTGATTTCCCTTTCGCCCGCGCTCGCGCAGGTGGAGTTCACTAACGACCAGGCGCAGTTCCTGGCGCAGAATCCGAATTTACGATTCCAGGACTTCTCCGCTACCAAAGTGCAGCCCGCAGGCGGGGAGCAGTGCAACGTGCCGGTCAATTCCGAGAGCGACGACGACTGTTTTTCTCCCGGCGACATACTTCCGGAGCTCGCGTTCTATAACCTGCCGGTGAACCCGGTCGGAGGGCTGCGTGTTTTGGGTACGGCCGCCGCGGGCCCCGGCGCTCCGCCCGGTCCTATACTAATCGAGAGTTCAGGCGAGGACTCATTCGACGTCACTGTGAATCCCGGCGCGACACGGATAGGTCTGACGGTCGGGTGCTATACACAGGGGGATTGCAATGGCAGCGCCGACGTCACTGTGCTCGATACCCACGAAAATCTGATCGGGCAGACTACAGTAAGTTTGAACGAAAAGTTCAATAATTTCCTGGGCATAACGTCCGACGTCCCCATCTGCTGCGTCCTGCTCGATCACCAGGACGGGGAGAATCAGGAGCACGGGAACGGCGTGCTCAACGTGTGGTTCGGCGGTAACGACGAGAACGTTCCCACGCTCTCCGAATGGGGGATGATCGCTGCCGCTGCGGGGCTCTTGATGGTCGGCGTGTTCTTCGCTGTGAAACGCAAGAGAGCGCAGGTAGTATAGAAGGGATATGTAAGATATTAAAAGCGAGATGCTGAAATTAATTCAGCATGATTGATTTTATAAATGAAATGTGACACCCCCATCCGTACCTTCCCCCTTTTTAGGGGGAAGGAATTTATTGTGGAATGGGGGATGATCGCGACTATATTTTCCCCGTATGAACAATATCAAAAACTGCGTCATTGTGAGCGACGACATCGCGACGTCCGGGCAGCCGGGGCGGGAGGAGTTCGCACAAATCGCGAAAGAGGGTTACGCGGCCGTCGTGAACCTCGCGACGGGCACGTCCCCCGACGCGATACCGGACGAGGGGGACGTCGCGTCTGCCTCGGGCATGACCTATTACCACATACCCGTCGTGTGGACAGCGCCCGGGCTGTCCGACCTCGACCGTTTCTTCTCGGTCATGGACGACCTCCGAAACAAGAAGGTCTGGGTGCACTGCGTCGTCAACAAGAGGGCGTCCGCGTTCGTTTACCTCTACAGGCTCCTGAGCCTCGGGGTGACCGAGGACGAAGCGAGAGCGCCGATGGACGAGGTGTGGGAGCCCGACGGGATATGGCGGGGGTTCATAGAGCTCGCGAAGGACATATATCTACCGGACAAGTAGGGGGATTGCCGGGTGTGGATTATGAAAACACCGTGCACCTAAAGTGGTCTATGAAAAGATAATGAAAAGACTAGAAAGGTGAAAGGCTGTTTTATTTATCCTTCTTTTCCTTGATGAAAAGAAGCAAAAATCATCCGACTACATAATTTGCTAAAAATCTCATGTACTCGCTAAATCTTCCGATCCCGCCCCATCCCACGTAAGATTTTTAACGCTCGTACAATCGATTTTCTTAACGCAAATTCTGTAATGTCGGTAACGTGCTTCGACTAGCTCAGCACGAACGGGTTTACATATCTGGGTACACCCCCACCCTAACCCTCCCCCCTCCTATTGAGGGGGAGGGAAATAATTCGCACCCTTCGACAGCACACTACGCGTGCGCTCAGGGTGAACAGGATTGGGCAAATTCCCCGGCGATGGCAGAGGAGTTACGGAAGGATCGTAGAGACACACATTGTGTGTGCCCGCCGCGAATTCTGTAATGTCGGAAGATAAAGAAAAAACTAGATTGCCGCGCTTCTCTCGCATTCGTTCGTTACGCTCGCAATGACAAGATCAAAGACTGGATTCCCGATGAAGGCTTTCGGGAATGACAGAAAGAAAAGATGAGATTGCTTCGCGTTGCTCGCAATGACGGGTAAGTCGGGCGGAGGAGCGCAAGTAGAATCGTGGAAACCCACTGTGTGCGCGTGCGTCTGGTCCCGTTCAGATGGCGTTGATCTCGGTCTGGAGCTGCAGGAGCAGGGGCTCGTAAATGCCGCTATCGGGAACGGTCTCGGTCTGGTCGCAGCCGAGGGTGTCGAGTACGTTGTAGTATGCGACCTGGTTGTAGAGATACAGAAGCCTGTCCTCGAATTCCTGTGAGGCATCGACCTTGCCCAGGGCCGTCGAGGTATGTGAACTGCCCCCGTCATCGAGCCTCAGGCAGTTGCTGAAGAAACTCTTCGCCGTCTCGTCGAACACGCCGTCGTTATTGTAATCGGCGGACGCCTTTGATTAATTCGCACGCGGTGCCCGCGCCCGTGGGGACTCCGCCGAACCCGAACGTGGTCAGGCCGTCGGACACCAGCACAAACACGTTCTTTCCGTCCGAGTAGAGGTGCGTATCGAGCGTGCTCCCCGCGGCGTTATAGACGTAGAACTGATTCGTATCGTCAACGTTCACGTAAGCCGTATTCAACGACGGAGAATTACATGCCGTGGGCTTCGAGGTAGGCGCGGGCGTGGGCGAGGGTTTGGGCGTAGGCTGAGGGTTGTCCCCTCCCGATCCGCCGCAGCCTCCGATAGATTAAGGCTAAAATTACGGGAAAGAGTATAAAGGCATATATTTTTCTCGATTTCATCATCATCCCCTTCATTATATTCAAACATTTGTGCCGGGACCGATTCCAAGCGTCGGAACGGGAAGCACCCTGATTTATCCCGTCTTTGTATCTGCGATACAAATGATTAACTATATATCTATATGCTAATATTGACCAGCAATACATCACAAACGAGTTTAGCAATTATCCTGTACAAACTGAAAACATTATCTATTACAAATGGTACTTCAAAAAATAAAATTTGACAAGTGTTATTAGAATATCTATATTAGGATATATTTTCTCCAGCAATTGACTAAAGTAGGAAAGAATTTGACAGGATAGACTAGAAGACCTTTTTTATTCACATTACAGGAGAATGGAGATGATGAGAAGGGAGATCGGGATATCTTTAGCTTTATGCTTTTTGTTGTTTGCAAGTAGAAGTAATTCAGAAGAATTAACCTTTTGCGTACTCGACGATTTTCTTCAAATAGTGAACTTTCAGAGGGCCCGGTACGGAATGTCTCGAACAGGAGGTTCCTATTCAGGTAAATGCCGGGGAACAGGGACCGCCCCCGACCTATGGGACCGGAAGACCCCAGGGACCAATCGGTCCTGAGGGAGCGGTCGGACCAATCGGACCTCAGGGACCCATCGGATCTACGGGAGCGACCGGGGCTACGGGACCTACGGGGACGGCGGGGACGGACGGGCTCAACGCGTTTGTGACACGACGCCCGAGCCCGCGGGAGCTAACTGCGCGGACGGCGGCGTAAAGGTCGAATCCGGACAGGACAATATTCGTTTCCAGCACTACTTACGTATGCAACGGGCCCGAGGGACCTCAGGGACCAATCGGCCCGACAGGGACAACAGGTGCGACCGGAGCAACGGTGTCTAACCGGACCAACCGGAGCGGTCGGACCCATCGGTCCAATCGGGCCTACAGGCGCGACCGGGGCTACGGGACCTACAGGGCCTGCTGGTACGGACGGGCTCAACGCATTTGTGAACACGACGCCCGAGCCCGCGGGAGCTAACTGCGCGGACGGCGGTGTAAAGGTCGAATCCGGGCAGGACAATATCGTTTCCGGCACTACTTACGTATGCAACGGGCCCGAGGGGACAACAGGGCCTGCCGGACCTGCGGGACCAGCAGGGCCAGCCGGGCCTATCGGACCCGCCGGACCCACGGGAACGACAGGGGCTACGGGCCCTGCCGGGCCAGCCGGGCCAACGGGAACGACCGGAGCTACCGGTTCTACAGGGGCTACGGGGCCTGCCGGGCCAGCCGGACCCGCCGGGCCAACGGGAACGACCGGAGCTACCGGTGCTACGGGGGCTACGGGGCCTCAGGGGCCTAAGGGTGATCCCGCACCTGCCGGCGTGACTATATTGTCAGGCGGGTCTCGTATTAATATCCTAACCGGAGCATCTGCCACTTCTACATTCATAGATATGTTTTTGGAGAACTCCAGTGCTACTGAATCTGTAGTTCAACATAGCTTGCCCGTTTCGGGCGCACTTGTGGGTCTAAATATCTTATTAGACAATACTATAGGTGCCGCACCCAACAGTTATGCATTCACGGTGATGGTGGGCGGCATAGCAAGTCCTATCACCTGCACGGTGAGCGGGCCGTCCGGGACAACCTGTTCCAGTGCGTTATGCGTTGATCTGGCTGCGAATGCATCGATCGATGTACGTAGCGTTTCAAACGATAATCCCACCGCGCGGACCGTATGGTTGTATTCTACGTTCCGTCCCGGCATGACGTGCGCGGCGCTCGGGTTATGAAGACGGTATAAGAATAAGACGGAGTGAAATTTTCAATTAGCTGAAGAATAATCGAGGCCCGGGAGAATATTCTCCGGGCTTTTTTTTGCCCGCTGCCGCAAATTGTGTAACGTTCGGGGAAAGAGAAAAGATGAGATTTCTCGCCTCAGGCGAGAAATGACGGGAAGATTCATGTAGGAGCAGCTTCCGGCCGCGACACAAGCGTAGTGTGATCTTTCGAAAAGACAAGACAAAGAAAGGTGATAGGCTGTTTTTTTTATCCTTCTTTTCCTTGATGAAAAAAAGCAAAAAAATCATCCGACTACAGAATTTGCTAAAAATCTCATGTACTCGCTAAATCTTCCAATTCAACCCCACCCCGTGGAAGATTTTTAACGCTCGTACAATCGATTTTCCATACGCAAATTCTGTAATGTCGGGGGAGATAAAAGAAAAGACAGATTTCTCCCGTTGGTCGAAATGACAGTAAAGGAGATGCTTGAGATCGTATGCCCGCGGGTGCTCACCCGCCGCAAATTCTGTAATGTCGGGAAGAGAAAGAACAAACTAAATCCTCCCTAACCTACTTGGACTTCAGAAGCATTGAGCCGGAAGTTAAGTTCCTTCTTTGCTCTTTAGAGTAGGGCGTCCGAATGCTCACCTATTCGCATCCGTTCTTTTCTTAAGGAGGGAATAGAGATAAAGACGAGATTGCTCCGCTTCACTCGCAATAACGGGAAAGGAGATGCTTGAGATCGTAAGCCCGCGGGTGCCTACCCGCCGCGAATTCTGTAATGTCGGGAAGAAAAGACTCCCTGATTGATAGTAGTGATAAGGTAAACCCCCACCCATACCCTCCCCCTCAAGGGGGGAGGGAGATAAGATTACCGTCCTTCGACAGGCTCAGGGTGAACGGGGCGGCGTGTCGCCGCTGACGTACGAAAACGTCACGATTGCCGGTTTGAGCTGAGGAGTTTCGACAGGATCGTATATGAGCACACATTGTACACCCCCACCTTAATCCTCCCCCTTGCGGGGGGAGGGGAAATTATTGGTCGGATAAGGAAGTCCACTAGAATCGTATAGACACACGCCGTGTGTGCGTGCGCGCGAATCAATAGTCGCGCCAGAGGACTGCGGATATTGTGCCCTCGTCCTGGAATATTTCGAGAAGGTCGTTGACTGCTGAACCGGGACATTGTTGACGACGAGTCTGGTAGACGAGGCGTCTGCCGCTCTTCGCGTCGATATAACCGCCGAACGCCTGTCCCTTTATCACGAGACCCGGATGCGTCACCGGCCGCGAACGTGCCGGTCTTTGCGTGCACCCGTCCCTTCGCCCCGGCTAACGTCCGATCGACTCGAAATCGGTCACGAAACCGAGAGAGCCGTCCACTCCGAGTATCGGCAGCGCAGCGAAGAACGCGCCGAACGCCGGCTTCCCGGTCATTATCCTGAGCCATTCGGTGACTGCTTTGTTAGTCGCCGTGGTCCCGCCGCCGCCGCTTCCGTCGATGAAGAAGAACTCGCCGCCCGGTATGCCGAAATTCTCCGTGAGATTAACCCTCTCGGCCGCGAGTGCCGCGTCCATGTTGTCTACCCCCTGCGTGGTGCCCCAGAGGAGCAGGCTCGTGTCCGCGCCGCCGATGTTATAGCTCACTTTCAATATTAGCTTCGCGTATTCGGCGTAGGGGAATGAGACGAAGGTCGTCACGAGGTCGTCCTGCGAATAAGAGTTCTTGGGCGGGAGCTTCGCCACGGGGTTTTGGGCCACGGATCCGCGAGCACCGTGACGCCCGCGTCCTCGAGAAGCTCGATGAGCACCGTGCGCGCGTAGTTCTGAGGCTCGACTATCCTGAATGTCCTTATAAGAGGGAACTCGTTCGTGAACGGGGGAACTAAGTCCACCGGGAGCCGGCCGCTGACTCCGCAGTGCAGCCGGGCTTGCCTATGCAGTCCGGGAATTCGGGCTCGAGCCCGAGGGTGAGCTCCGAACCGGGGCCCGACGTGACGAGATCGTTCACGACCCCGAGCGCGGCCGATTTGGGACGCCAGTCGACGGACGCTTCCATGCCGGTGGAGGCGGGGTTGATAATCAGATCGACGCAGTCGTCGTTCACGAATATCGGCCTGATTGCGAACGCACCCTCGTTCCTGAAGGGGAAGGGCTGGAACAACCTGTCGTCAATCACAACGTCGTCAACCTGCGTTATGCCCGAGGCCGCTATCTGCTCCGCGATGGCCTTATAGCCCTTGAGCGGGTCTGGCTTCGTGAGCACGGCGTTTCCGAGCGAGTCGGCCTCGTTGTGGTCGAAGTTGGTAATCGCGAGCTGTCCGTTCGCCTTCGTCCTGCCGCCCATCGAGATGTCGCCCGACGCGACGAGAATGAGGCTGCCTTTGAGCACCCCCGAGCCGTTCACTTCGCCTTTCTTATATACCGGGGTCACGAAGAGGTGATCGGGGCCTATTTCGTTGAGAAGCTCGCCGACGGAGAATACCTTCCTGACGGAGCCGATGAAGAAATTGTAGTCCGGTTTCAGATTGATGAGCACCTTGCCCGTGTCGAGGTCCACCACGCGGAGGCCCCAGAAGAGCCTGAGTAAAGCGCCTTGTCGAATGTCGCGCGTATGTCGGCCGGGATGTTCGAGCCCGAGCCGCCGAAGCCCTTGTACAGGACGAAAACGGCAATCAGGACCAGTAAAAACACGAGTAGAGCTTTCCGGTATCTCATGCATTATCCTCCGTCAAGACAGGGTGATTTTGATTAACAGAAAATATAACGGTAAACAATTATAGCCTCGGTTGGGGGGAAAAGGGAAATGGGGGGAGGAAAATACGGGATTGCCGAACTTGCTTGCTCTTTTGAGGAAGATAAATAAAAAAGAAAAGGCGAATATATTATCTCTTCTTTTCCTTGATTAACGCAAGCAGTGTGGTCTTTCGGAAAGACAAGACAAAGAAAGGTGATAGGCTGTTTTTTTTTATCCTTCTTTTCCTCGACGAGAAGAAGCACACGCATAGTGTGGATTATGAAAAGACTAGAAAAGGTGAAAAGCTGTTTTTTTTATCCTTCTTTTCCTTGATGAAAAAAAACAGAAAATCATCCGACTACAGAATTGTGCTAAAAATCTCATGTACTCGCTAAATCTTCCAATTCTACCCCACCCCGCGTAAGATTCTTAACGCTCGTACAATCGATTTTCTTAACGCAAATTCTGTAATGTCGGGGGAGATAAAAGAAAAGACAGATTTCTCCCGTTGGTCGAAATGACAGTAAAGGAGATGCTTGAAATCGTATGCCCGCGGGTGCTCACCCGCCGCAAATTCTGTAATGTCGGGAAGAGAAAGAACAAACTAAATCCTCCCTAACCTACTTGGACTTCAGAAGCATTGAGCCGGAAGTTAAGTTCCTTCTTTGCTCTTTACCGTAGGGCGTCCGAATGCTCACCTATTCGCATCCGTTCTTTTTCTAAGGAGGGAATAGAGATAAAAGACGAGATTGCTTCGCTTCACTCGCAATAACGGGAAAGGAGATGCTTGAGATCATATGCCCGCGGGTGCTCACCCGCCGCAAATTCTGTAATGTCGGGGAAGAAAAGACTCCCTGATTGATAGTAGTGATAAGGTAAACCCCCCACCCATACCCTCCCCCTCAAGGGGGGAGGGAGATAAGATTACCGCCCTTCGACAAGCTCAGGGTGAACGGGGCGGCGTGTCGCCGCTGACGTACGAAAACGTCATGATTGCCGGTTTGAGCGTAAGAGTTTCGGAAGGATCGTATATGAGCACACATTGTACACCCCCACCTTAGTCCCCCCCCTTGCGGGGGGAGGGAAATTATTGGTCGGGATAAGGAAGTCCACTAGAATCGTATAGACACACGCCGTTGTGCGTGCGCGCGAATCGATAGTCGCGCCAGAGCATGGCCGTTATTGCCCTCGTCCTGGATTACTTCGAGAATGTCGAGCAACGTATTTAACCTGACATTATTGACGACGACCTGGTAGACGAGGCCTCTCCCGCTCTTTGTGTCGATGTAACCCGCGAACGCCTCGCCCTTTACGACGAAGCCCGTCTCGTCTCCCCCGGCGTATGTGCCGGTCTTCGCGTGCACCTGTCCCTTGGCCCCGGCGAGGGTCGGGTCGGACAGGAAACCGTCAACGAACACCATAGAGCCGTCAACGGCGAGAATCGGGAGAGAGTCGAAGAAAGCCTCGAACGCCGGCTGCTCCGTCATCATCTCGAGCCATTTCGTCACGACCTCGTTCTTCGCCATGGTCTCGCCGCCGCCGTCGCCGTTGATAAAGTGGAAATCGTCGCCGGGGAAGCCGTATACGTTCGTCAGCATCTCCCTCTCGGCGGCGAGCGCGGCGTCCATGTTATCGACCCCCTGCGTTTTGCCCCAGAGGAGGAAGCCCGCGTTCGCCCCCAAGTTATAACTCACCTTGTTTATCAGCTTCGCGTAGTCCTTATACGGGAAAGAGACGAACGTCGTCACGAGGTCGTCCCCGGAATAAGAGTTCTTGGCGGGATTTTCGCCACGGGGTTTTGGGCAACCGTGTCCGCGAGCACGGTAACGCCCGCGTCCTCGAGAAGCTCGATGAGCACGGTGCGCGCGTAGTTCTGAGGCTCGGTTATCCTGAACGTCTGGACGAGCGGGAACTCGTTCGTGAACGGCGGCAGAAATCCACCGGGAGTGTCCGGTGACGGCGGCCGTGCAGCCGGGCTCGCCGATGCACCCGGGGTTTGCGGGGTCGAGCTCCAGCATGAACTCCGTCTCCGGTCCCGACGTGACGAGATCGTTCACGACCCCGAACGCGGCCGATTTTGGACGCCAGTCCACGGATGAGTCCAGGCCCGGAGATGTCGGGTTCATAATCAGATCGACGCAGTCGTCGTTTACGAATATCGGTCTCAGGTCGAACTCTCCCCTGAACGGGTAGGGCTTCCAGAGCCTGTCGTCTATTACGACGTCGTCCACCTGTGTGATGCCCGAGGCCGCTATCTGCTCCGCTATGGCCTTATAGCCCTTGAGCGGGTCGGGCTTCGTGAGCTCGGCGTTGCCGAACGAGCTTGCCTCGTTGTGGTCGAAGTCTGTAATCGCGAACTGCCCGTTCGCCTTCGTCCTGCCGCCCATGGAGATGTCGCCCGACGCGACGAGAATCAGGCTACCGTTGAGCACCCCCGAGCCGTCGACCTCGCCTTCCTTATATACAGGCGTTACGAACAGGTGATCGGGGCCTATTTCGTTCAGTAGTTCGCCTGTGGAGAATATCTTCCTGACGGAGCCGATATAGAAGTCGTAATCGGGCTTGTAGTCGATGAGCACCTCGCCCGTTTCGAGGTCGAGGACGCGGAGGCCCGGATCGTCCGAGTAGAGCGCCTTGTCGAATATCGCGCGTATGTTTGCGGGGACGCCCGAGCCGCCGCCCGACGAGCATCCTCCCGTAGAGGCCGAAAACGGCCGTCAGGACTAATAAGAACGCGAGTAAAGGTTTCCGGTATTTCATGTACTATCCTCCGTTAAGAGAGTGCGATTTAGCTTATCAGGAAAATATAATAATAAACAATTATAACCTTGGCTGGAGGGGTATGGAAATGGGGGGCTATTTCCGTCGTCGTGAACCATGTCCCGTGCCGCGGCGCCGGATGAAATAAGGATATCGGAATATTCAGCGGTTGGAACTTCTGATTATTGACTCACAACGCTTCGTGCATCTTCGCCGAGGAGGCGGGGTCGACGGGGAATTTCACGCTCTCGTAGAAGATCGCCAGGGTGCATTCGGACTTGTCGTCGGCAGACTTCCTGTCGTCGACTCGATCATGATTTTAGTCCTGTCGTTTATCGTGGGCCAGATGTACCTTAAACCGTATCTCCCCGTGCATATCTCCGCGGGGTGCTCGTAGACGGTGTCCTCGCTCTCGTTCTCGGCGTATTTCGCCTGTCCGTCGGGCTCCTTCCCGGTCTCCTCGGTTATCTTGTCCGTTTGCCTGTCAAACTCGTCGATATAGCCCTTCGCGTCCGCCTTGGGGTTGTCCATGTGGAGTATGGCCATGCCGAGCTTGCCGTCCGGAAGGGTAGACGAGGTTGTAGTCGGGTACGTCGATATCCATGGATAGCTCCATCGATTTCCCATCCAGGTCGGGATGCGTATGGATAATTTCGCGCGTAGGCCCGCCTTTGACGAAGTATACGAGTATGCTGTCAGTTTCCTTGATTTTCTCGGCCTTTTCGTGCTTCATGACCTCTTCTTTCGACATGCCCCACTTAACGTCCCTCAGGTCGGGCTTTTCGCCCGCCGCGAAGGACAGGGCCGCCGGGGATAGCAATAATAAGGCGATTACGGCAAGTGATTTGATAATGGTATCCGCTCCCGTTCAGGGTGTTGCGGATATTATCGTGCCGGAAGGGCGGGGGACGCAAGAGGGGGATGTGTGCCGATGGTCGAACGGGAGGGCTCGCAATGACAAAGGAAAGGCGAAAGGCTATTTGATTTATCCTTCTTTTCCTTGATGAACACACATAGTGTGAACTTTCGAAAAGACACAGAAAAAGCAAAGACAATAGATTTTCTTCTTTGTCTGGATACAAAGACGAAAATCATCCGACTACAGAATTGTGCTGAAAATCTCATGTACTCGCTAAATCTTCCAATTCAACCCCACCCCGCGTAAGATTCTTAACGCTCGTACAATCGATTTTCCATACGCAAATTCTGTAATGTCGGTAACGTGCTTCGACTAGCTCAGCGCGAACGGGTTTACATATCTAGGTACACCCCCACCCTGGCTGTTTTGGCCTAGGCAACGTAAAGCCGGAAGTTAATGTACTTGGGTGAACTCGCTGAGAGAGTGACCAGTTGCGCGCTTGCTTGCAACTGTTCCCCCCTCCTATCTGAGGGGAGAGGGAAATAATTTCGCACCCTTCGACGGGCTCAGGGTGAACGGATTGGATTGTGCCGAGGGGGGATGTGAGAGATCATATGCTCGCGGGTGCTCACCCGCCGCAGATTCTGTAATGTGGGAAGAAAACTACCTGATTGATAGGAGTGATAAGGTAAACCCCCCACCCATACCCTCCCCCTACAAGGGGGGAGGGAGATAAGATTACCGCCCTTCGACGGGCTCAGGGTGAACGGGGCGTCGCGCCGCACCACTGACAATCGAGAGCATTGCGGAAGCGGAGGAGTCGCACTAGAATCGTAAAAACGCACTATGTGCGTGTGTGCCGCCGCAAATTGAAATGTCGGGGAAAGGAAAGACGAGATTGCCGCGCTGCGTTTCACTGCGCTAGAGTGTCTCGTGGGAGTCGTTCGAGGGCAGGGTGGATAGGGGTACTTCACGCTCGTAGAAAACGGAGAGGTTGCCGTCGGGCTCGTGGGAGAACTTCTTCTGGTCGGCCTCTATGGTGATGTCGGTGCTGTTTTTGAAAGTGGGCCAGGCGTGTTTGAGGGAGTACTGTCCTTCGCAAATCTCCCGGGGCGCGGAATAGGGGTCGTCCTTCGGCGCGCTCACGTCGTACTCGGCGACTCCCGAGGCGGGGGTGCCCGTCTCCTTCGAAATCTCCGCGGACTTTTCCCTGAGGAGCCTGATGTATTCGGCGGGGTCCTGGGCAGTATCGCGGAGGTGAAGCACGGCCATGCCTAGCCTGCCGTCCTTAAACGCGTAGACGACGTCGTATTCGGGCTCGGGCGTTTCGACCTCTATGGTTACGCGCAGACTCTGCCGGGCGCTGCCGTCCCCGGGCTTCGCGTCGAGCTCGACCTCTACCGTGCCCTCGGATTCAACGGTCGCGAACCCGCCGCCGATCCTGTAAATCAGCACCTCGTTGCCCTC
>CAWGRW010000008.1:0-5900 GCA_963825135.1 uncultured bacterium | reverse complement strand
CTTTCTGTACTGCTCCCCTTTTGTCAAGTCAGATTTAAGTTGGAATTATGTACTATTGAGAAGCTTAACAGCCGTTGTCATGACCTAATACATACAGGGTTTTCTATCAAAAATCTGATTTATAGGCCATATTAGGGAGGGTCAGGACAGTCCCAAAGTACTTTTACTTGAAATTGCTACCATCTTTGTTGCATAAGTGAATCAATTCTATTAAAATGTGCTTTAAATGTTTATCTAACGTTCAATCCGTAATACAAGGTAATTGAGGAAAATAATCATGAAAAAGATAAAAATCTGTCTGATTTTAGTTTTGCTGTTAACCTTCTCAATGTACTGGATTTCAGTTTCCAGTGCTGCCCAGAACCCAAATGTTGTTCAGAATCCAGATAATGGGAATTTATATGAATTAGTATTTGTTCTAGAGGGGATTGACTGGTTTTCTGCCAGAGACGCTGCGGAAGCTCAGTCTTTCGGAAGTTCAAATGGACATTTAGCTACTATAACCAGTCAAGAAGAGAATGATTTTATTTTGAATAATATCGAAAGTCTTATACCAAAGCCTTGTTCAGATAATGACGTCCCTTGTGATATTTGGATAGGCGGCACACGAGATACAAGCCAGCCTCCTTCACCCCTTGCATGGGAATGGGTAACTGGTGAACCATTTACTTATGCGAACTGGGCTGAAGGTGAACCGGATGAGCCTGGAGTTGAAGATTGTATTTATTTTCAGGGGGATGGATTTTGGGATGATGAAGATTGTCTGGATACAAATGATGTATTTTACTATCTTATAGAATACGAAGAAGTCTCTAATCCGATTCCTACGATGAACGAATGGGGAATGATTATAACGGTTGTCGGATTGGGATTAATAGGTTTATTCGTAATACGTGGGAAAAGGCACCTTCAACCAGTGAAATAGTGCCATGGAAAGAACTAACAAATAATTGGTTGTGATTGCGATTAATTAATTTAAGAACTCAGAAGTTAGGTATAGTGGTCTTGTACTGCTCTCCTTTGGTCAAGATGCGTTTAAGTTAGACTTGCAACCTAAAATTCATTTATGTATCAAAAAAAAGGGGATTTTCAAAAAATCCCCCTTTTTATTCCTTCATTTGGCTCTAACTCTAACTACAGTATCGCTTCAATCTCTATGGACTTAATCATGGTGGTGGTGACCTGACTGTGAAGTTTCTATATCCACAAGCTCTTCCCTAACTGTTCCTCCCTGCTCTTCAACCAGTATTAGCCCTATGCCTTCGGCATAAAACTTGTGCTCTATGACACCTAAATCCAACGGTGACCATTCCTTAGTCTTGAGACAGTCCTCGAAATCGCCCATTTCAATTTCGACCTCGGCATCGAGTCTTAGAACTTTTGCCATATCCTCTGCAACACCCTCCAAGAATTCCTGTCTATATGAGACTCCCGTCTTGGGGTGGGCCAGCATGACGACTCCAGGCTCAGCGCCGGGCATATCCGCATTCCAGGAGCCTTCCGTACTCTCTCCGATTTTGTTGAAGTCCTCGTCAAAAATATATTTGACTGTGTCCTCCCCGCAGTACCAAACATTTCCGTCATCATCCTGGGCAAACCAATCAGTTGTTACTTCGGTGGGCTCATGGTCAAGCACGTCATTAGTCAGTGTTACGACGTCCGAAACAACTCTGCACTTCACTCCTCTTAATGTTTTGTATTTGGGGGTAATTGTAACCGTGCTTTCTTCGGTACCGTCTTCCGTCTCGGAGCTGTATATGTAAGTCTCTCCTGCCTTTAGGGGCATAAAAGGATTGTTTATCTTCAGAGGAGAAGTAAATACTGCAGAATCGAAATCAAGTTTCTTTTTGCCCTTTGCCATTGCCTCATTTATAGGCACGCCAATCAAAATAACAACTGCCATAGAAAAAAAGGCACAAAAAACAGTAGTATTAATCTCTCTAAATAAACGCATAGCTAATACCTCCTGTAATGCGATTTAATTTATGCCTATCATACCCAACAACTGTTTCAGGAAAGTTTCCTCAAAATTACAATATTGTAATGAAATACAGATACTTCTATAATTGGACTTCTCCTCTTCAATTAAGCAGCATCTAATTTTGAATCAAGATTCCCGTAATACTCGTCTTCTACCTGAACCGGTGTCCGGTATCCGTGTGAAGAATGCAGGTAGTTCCTGTTGTAATATTGAACCCACTTATCCAGTTCTGGGCTAAGCTCTCTTTCATTCTCCCACTCCCTTAGCCAAAAGAGCTCTTCCTTCATTGTTCTTATCATTCTTTCTGTATCCGCATTCCCCTTGGGATTGTTGTAGCTCGTAAATACCTGCTCTACTTCCAGATTGGAACAGACTTTCATAAAACTGAGTGATGTAGGCTGACTCCCGTTATCGCTCATGAGCTTTAGTCCATGCCCCCTTACTCCTCCTGGGAACTCCCTGTTTAGTCCTTTCTCTAGGGCTTCCAGCCACTCTCTGCTTCTTGCCTGCCTGTCCACTGTTGTGACCTACTATCTTCTTCGTATACCAGTCCAGTACTATTACTACGTATACCCAGCCACTGTCAGTCATAACCTTTGTCATATCTATTCCCCACCACTGCTTAGGTCTGTCCGGGCGGGGCTTTGGCCTCTCTGACACCCTCTTTGCTATTAGCCTTTGATTCTGCTTCACTGTCAGATTATTTTCCCTCATAAGTCTGTATACACGCTTCTTATTTACTATTAATCCATCCACATATCTGAGATATGCCCATACTCTCCTGTAACCCCAGAAGGGATGTTCCGCTTTAATGTCTTTTATCTTGCTAACCAGATGTTCGTTACGAAGAGCTACAGAGTCAGACGGATTTCTCATATGAAGTCTTCCTCTGTTTTTTTTAATTCAACGGTGAGTGAGCCGATTATCTGCTTTAGCTCCTGATTCTTCTTACGAAGACGGTTTACTTCTCCACCGTCTTTTTTAGATTCAAACGCTCTATGAGCTTCAGATAAGAACTTATCCCGCCAGGTGTAGTATTGATTCTGATGTATTCCGTACTCGTTACATATCTCTGAAACTGGTCTGCCGGATAAACCTTTAAGTACTATCTTGGTCTTTGTTTTAGAATCCCATCTCCTTCGCTTCATTGCTCCCCTCCCACTGTGTTTTACAGATATTTTACTAGCTTAATTCTACTAGGTTCTTAATGGGGAGCAGTATATTTCGTCCTCATGATAGGCTCCCCGGGCACGGGAAAAACGATGCTCGCCCGGAGGCTCCCGACCATACTCCCCGACATGAGCTTCGAAGAGGCTCTAGAGACGACCAAGATATATTCCGTGTCGGGCCTCCTCCCCGACCATTCGTCGCTATACGCTACGAGACCCTTCCGCTCCCCCCACCATACTATCAGCGACGCGGGGCTCATAGGCGGGGGCGCGATTCCCAAGCCGGGCGAGGTGAGCCTCGCTCATAACGGCGTGTTATTTCTCGACGAGCTTCCCGAGTTCCGCAAAAATGTGTTAGAAGTCATGCGCCAGCCTTTGGAGGACGGCATGGTGACTATATCGAGGGCGTCGACATCGATCACGTACCCGGCCAACTTCATGCTCGTCGCCGCCATGAACCCCTGCCCCTGCGGCTATCACGGGGATCTGCAGAAAGAATGTACGTGCTCGCCCATACAGATACAGAAGTACAGGGCCAAGGTCTCGGGACCGCTCCTCGACAGGATAGACATACATATTGAAGTCCCGCCCGTGAGATATAAGGAGCTCGCCGACGAAGCGGGAGGGGAAGGCTCGGCCCCTATAAAGACCCGCGTGAATATGGCGCGTGAGATACAGAAGTTGAGGTTCAAGAGGTCGAAAATCCACTCGAATTCCCAGATGTCCCCGTCCATGGTGAGGAAGGCGTCCAGGCCCGACGATAAAGGGATAAAGCTGCTTGAGACCGCGATTGATAAACTGGGCCTGAGCGCGAGGGCTTATGACCGGATACTGAAAGTCTCCCGCACTATCGCCGACCTCGAAGGTGCTGAGTCCGTCCTCGCCCACCACATATCGGAAGCGATTCAATACAGGTCCCTCGACAGGAGTCAGGTCTAGTTCCGGATCGAGGGTACTTGTAAAGGAACGGACCGCGACCACGGGCTATGCAGTGTTTATCACACGTTCCTCGGCGTCAGGTGGCTCAAAATCAAGCCCGCGACGACCCCGAGAAGGACGATCACCAATAAACTATCGACCATGGCCAGGACACGCCCGGCTACCGTGAACGGAACTATATCTCCATAGCCAACGGTCCCGGCGGTAATAATGCTCCAGTAAAGGGCGTCAAAAAAAGTGAGCTTTTGATAACCGTTTGCGAGGCGGTACTCATTCTCGAACAGCATGAACAGGGAAGGCGATATGAATGCCACGAGTATTAAAACCCCGAGTACGAAATTAATCATCATTCTTCTCAGGCGCACCACGCGCTTTTGCTCATAAAGAAGGACGGTGTTTTTTAACCTGAAAAAATCAGAGTCCATCGTATTTTCAGCCACGTGAACGTTAGAAATCAGGCGGAACAGGTCTTCCCACCGGTTTTGTTCCGCAAACCCGATGCCCGCGTATTTCACGAGGTCCCTCACCCGGACGTTGATATCCTCAGAGCTGAGACCCGATTCCGTAAGGTCATAAAAAGCCTCGGCCGCGGTGGATATCTCGCCCGCCGACTCCCACGGTATTCCGGACAGGCTTTCTCCTTTAAGGTGTGTCGACGCGAGCCAGTTACAGATAGGGTGCCCGAAATCCTTATTCGGCTTTAAGAGGTGCTTAAGATAGAGGATATGTACCCTTTTTGCAAAATCCTTATTCGAATCCGCGATCTCGCTGTAGACGTGTGATAAAAGCGCGGCTGCCTGTATCTGCGCTTCTGTGCCCGCGGAATTTCTGCAAACGCTGAAAAGATAATCCAGCTGTTCTTCGGTCAGGTCCCCGGGGGCTATTTTTGAAAGCTCCTCTAGCCTCACGTTTTCAGCCTCGGGGGCGTCTGTTATGCTCATTCTGTGCTCCTTTATTTCCGTTAAGCATCCGCGATACGCTCACTACTGCGCTCTAAATACTACTGTTTCTAGGGAGCCGTCGCAAGGTTTGGCGGAGAGGAGCGGGATACGGGCCCGCTAGACAGGGGCAACATCCGGCGGCAATATGTATCACAATATATTTCGGAGTACTGCGAATTCCAACGAAGGTGATAAAACCTATGTTCGACGATAAATTTCAGCACGCCAAAGTCAAAACCTCGGGCGCTCTAATAAACCTCGTCCACGGGGGAAAGGGAAAGCCCCTCCTGCTGCTCCACGGCTACCCGCAAACGCACGTGATGTGGCACGCGACCGCGCCAACGCTAGCCGAAAGATTCCGCGTCGTGTGCATGGACCTCCGGGGCTACGGGGACAGCTCCAGGCCCGAATCCGCGCCCGGCCACTACGCTTATTCAAAGCGCGCGATGGCCCAAGACTGTGTGGAAGTTATGGAGGCTCTCGGATATAAAAGCTTCTTCGCGGCGGGGCACGACAGGGGGGGAAGGGTCACGCACAGGATGGCGCTCGATTACCCGGACAGTATAGAAGCCGCCTGCGTAATGGACATCGCGCCCACGCATACGATGTTCACAAGGGCGGACAAGGCGTTCGCAACAGGGTACTACCACTGGTTCTTTTTAATCCAGCCCGATGGTCTCCCTGAAAAAATGATCGGGTGCGACGCGGAATATTATCTCAAAGAAAAGCTCAGGCGCTGGAGCGCGCCTGGGGCGCGGTTCGATGAAAAGGCGGTACGGGAATACGTCAGGTGCTTCAGCGACCCCGCCTCAATACACGCGAGCTGCGAGGATTACAGGGCCGCGGCTACAATCGACCTCGTTCACGACG
>CAWGRW010000007.1:0-11045 GCA_963825135.1 uncultured bacterium | reverse complement strand
GCCATAAAGATTCAATTGGAATTGGAAGAGGGCCGTTCGGGTCCTGAAAGCCGCATATCAGGTTCAGTTCCGGCCGCAATAAGAGAGAATAGATTTATTTTCGGAACCTGATCGCAGCTCAGTCCACCATCAGCATGCCGCCGTTTACATGTATCGTCTGGCCGGTGATGAATGTGCTTGCGTCGGAAGCCAGAAACACGGCCGTTCCAGCCAGGTCTTCAGCCATACCCATACGCCCGAGGGGGATGTGTTTCACGAACTGGTATAGCAAATCCCGGTGGTCTGCGTGCATAGGGGTGTCGACCGCTCCCGGGGCGATGTTGTTTACACGCACTCCTTTGGGAGCCACGTCATGGGCTGCAGCCCTGGTCAAAGCTTGAAGGGCCGCCTTTGAAGAGCAATAATCCACTCCGCCGCCATCCAGGTTGAAAACCGAAGCCCGCGACGACCATGAGCTTCCAATATTAATTACGCTCCCTCGCCCGGCTTTTACCATCTCTTTCAGTACCACCTTCATTATCCTCATCGGGGCCCGGACGTTCACTGAGTAAATATCATCCCAGGTCTTATCGTCGACCTCGAGCATATCGGCGAACGTCATGAACCCTGCATTGTTGATCAGCACGTCGATTCTACGGCTCAGATCCATAGCTGCATTTACGATCATCTCCGGCGCGTCCTCAGCAGTCACGTCGGTTACAACGGTTCTTACTTTGCGTCCTATCGCGCGTACTGAATCTGCCGCTGCCTCGAGGTCACCGGCACTCCGGCCTACAAGGACAAGGTCGCTCCCGTTGTAAGCGAGCGCCCGGGATAAAGTCAAGCCTATTCCCTTACCGGCGCCGGTAACGATACTGCAGAAACCGTTTAAGTCGAATAGATTTTTAGAAATGTCTGGTACGGGAAGAGTCATTGTCGTATACCCCTTGAAATGAATTGCGCATATGCAATTCGTAATTGAATTTTAGAGTCACATTATACAATATTAAAATGGAATTTTTTCAAATTCTTACTTATTCCGAGGCTGGAGAATGGCGGGCGATGGGGGACTCGAACCCCCGGGGCCTCAGGCTAGGGTAGTCAGATATTCAGGAGTGCAGCTTTCGCGACCTAGGGCATACCTTTGTTTCAAACTTATATATTTGGCAAAAGAGGGTTTCGAAATAGTCTCTTGCCATATTTGCAATTATAATTTAATTTCGATGATCATGAATGAATTACCGCGAGAAATACGAGAAGCTAATCCAATAAAATCAGCAAGCTTGGTTTCCGGGCTTCTTCTTGCACCACGGTTTCATGCAAATACTTTCAGGATAGAATTACTCATACATTATTTGCTCAGTCATAGTGACGGAAAACTACAACCTTCTTCAAAAAGAATTCAAAGATGGCTGAATGATTTCAATCCAATCAGCGCTGCATCCTACATGGATGATCCGGTTGAAGACGTCTTCGTGGCAGGAGTGATGACTCAATGGGGGGATTTCCGCATCTATAACGGGCTATGGGAAGGAAACGATTTTTTTCTTCAAAAAGTACTCGACACTATTCAGTCAATTCCTCCAAATATGGGTTCTGGTTCATTGTTCAAGCCCATTCATGCGCTTTTGTCTATTAGTGAGGAAGTGCTCACCGTAATAACGCTGCATTTTATCAAATAGCTGAAAGCCATGACAAAGAAGATATAAATGTTCCTAACACTGAGACTCTAAAACGACTGGCAAAGACTTTGACTTTTTCACGGGCAGATATTGAAAGAATGGGTTTTTCCACAGAGGATTTGACTGCATTTGTATTTGATTCAAATTACCGGGAAAATCTTCGGAACCAACAATTCGGTAACACCGACCTCGAACGTTCTCCACTTCTTGTTGATGATAATAAGATTATTTTGGTTCTTCCTACGGCTATTAGTGTGGCAATCCGGAGATACATATTTGAATGGCTTCACAGATGGGGCTGGCAGACAGCTTTGAAAGAAATTATGTAAGGGAATATATAAGTTTTCTGCAGGAGACACCCATCTTGGGAAAGCCTGTCCCCCAAGGTCTGCAATTACGACCAGAAAAAATAGCTGGAGCATATTTCTTTGATGTCATAGCGCAGATTGATAAGGGACGTTATCTTCATATTTTGGTAAGGATAGACACTCTTCATGGACTCTTAGAAGAAGGTATGGATAATCCACCACCTCATTCACATGAACAATCGGAGGAAATTGAACGGCGCATACTCGCAGCAAAAGACTCACTGACGCTAGGGAAGATTTCAAAGATGGCTTGTCTTTAATAGTATCAGCAGGTTATGGACGCCCGGCGGTGCTAATGATGTCCGAGAAAATCTCGAATTGGAATTTTGAATTCATATCAGCGCATGACCTTGAAACCATTGGTTGGATTCCGGACGCTATTGCTAAATCTCTTTGGAAACTTTTGGAACAGAGAAGGAAAATGGCTGAATATAATGTGAAGATTGCCAATATTAATGGTTTATTAAATCTGTATGGTTGGTATGAGATGACAGATTATAATCCAGTTCCAGAGTACGTAGAAGTTGGTAAAGGCGAATGCATAATCAGAATTCCAACGGATTGTTTGGTGAAGGTTCGTCAAACAACGCGGCAATCCAGCGACATGCATAGTGAAAAATACATAGACGGGATGTTTAAAAGAGTACGCAGAAAGATTTTAACATCCTTTTTCGCTGAAGACGCAGATATCCCTATATTTGCGAGCTATCAGGATGCAGGCAAGGGACGGTTGATCAGGTTGTGCGGTAACAAAAATCAGACCTTGGTGGGTAGAGCTAAAACAGGATGAGGCCGAACTCGATTCAGATTCTAGTATCAGAATTTGGGATGCGCTCCTCAATTGGATGAATAGAATATCATCGATTCTTGATGGAAGATTCTATAATTTGATATCTGGACCGATACTTTATGAACTGGATGTTTCGGCTCTTCCTCACTACGAATATTTACCGGAGGATCCTCCGGGAGAAACAGATAGTCTTATTGACGTGGAGGTTATCCATGATGTAAATACTATTAAGCTTCAAGTGAGAGAGCCATTTTTATACAATCTTTATAATTCAAGAAACATAAGTGAACGAGCGTTGGTTCGATCATGCGTACAAGCTTTTTTTACTTTGGTAAATCATACTTTGGAGAATTCACAGATCGATGAGTTGTGTGATCAAATCATCCCTAATGAAGATGCAAGGTATATACACTTTTTTAAAGCACACGGATTTAGGGAACATATACAAGTCTTTGACAGATGTGATTTTGAGCGGATTGATAAATTTGATGCAGGTTTTGTAAAAATTGGATTGGGTCATTTAGAAGGTGTAATAGGTTATAAGGAAATTAAAGGGAAAGAAAAATGTAGTTCGTTCTTAGAAAAAATAGTGGACCATTCATGGGATAACCTCAAGAGAAAACTTAAAGAATATAATCGTGAATCTTTGATAACAACTGCTCTAAGAAATATTGAAGGTGTAGCCGCTGAGAAGGAGAAATGGAAGAGATCAGCCAAAGCCATTTTAGGGTTACATCATGACAAAGAAGATGTTTATAATGTTACCAGAGAGCATTTTTCCGGATTTTATGCAGCTGACATCGCATGCAGGATTATTGTTGAAACAGCTGTTTGCGAAAGCCCTATAGACGGCGGAGCAGAGATGGGTCGCTTTGATCTGAGTCCACTCATGTCAATGGCATCCCTTTTATTTCACATTGGAAACATGTCGGATGCCATTGCTAAAGGTGTAACAGAACCAAGAATTGTGGTATCCGCTAGTGGGGAAATAAAAACAGAACAAACTTTTCACGACGAAGTCTTAATTCCCCTCTCCGCTCGAGTTGAAAAAACAAGTTTCACATCAGCAGCTGACAGGTATAAAAAATATTTTGAAGATGTGCCTTTCCAAAGACAGTTATCAAAGATTTTTTCTCAAGAATTTCTAGACGCATTTGAAAAAGAGACTGGGGTATGTGCTGAGACGTTACTTAGATTCCGGGAAGAAATAGAAAATATGGCTGAAGAAAAACAAAAAACTGTGTTCGCAGCCCGAAAAAGTGAAATTATTGCGTTCTGTGAAAAAGGGATGCTCTGTAGCGGTAAGGATGCAACTAAGATTCTCAATTCTTTCTCATTGCAGCCCCGCAATGATTGGGCAATGCCACCTTCCACTTATACGCAGAGGGATATTAACCCGTGGCTTTTCCGCCGCAGGCTATCTCTTCTTATGAAACCATTCGTAATAGTAGACGACGCAGAGGACTCAAGATTCATACTTTCTGCAGGTCTTGTAGGGGAATCGCTGGCTTATATCCTAGATACGTATAACCAATGTAACATTGAAGAAAGCCGCTGCAGTTCCCCCGAAATGAGGGAATGGATCGGGAAGGAAAGAACCAGACGGGGACACAAATTCAATAAGGAAGTGGCCGGTTCTATTAAATCTCTGGGTTATGAGGCGTATTCGGATGTTAAGGTAGCTTCCATTATTTCAAGACAAAACCTTGATAGAGACTATGGTGATATAGATGTAATAGCCTGGAGGAATGGAGAGAAATCGATATATGTAATAGAGTGCAAGGATTTATATTACGCAAAAACTTCCAAGGAAATTGCAGAGCAATTGATGGAATTTAGGGGTGAGGATAGAGATGGAAAACCAGATCGGCTAAAAAAGCACTTGCTTCGTATTGATGTGCTCTCAATGCACAAAGACCAGCTTTCAAAATTCTGCAAGCTCAATTTGGGAGAAGTAAATATTGTTCCATACGTTATTTTTTCAAATCCCGTTCCGATATTGTATGACACTTCACCAGGAAAAAAAGGCATTAGATTTGAATGTCTGGAAGATATTGTAAGGAATGGACTAAGTGTGTGATTTTAAATATTGAGTAAACAATGGCGGGCGATGGGGGACTCGAACCCCCGGCCTCAGGCTTCGGAGGCGCAACCTCAACCGCGCCGGCGCCTTGACCGCTTGTGCGACGTCGGGCCGGCCACCCTGACAATAGAGCTAGAGGGCGACCAGCTCGGCGAGCTTGGCCGCGACGTTTGCCATCGGCTCTTCTGCAGTGCTCAGGCCGCTTCGCGAGCCGAGCAGGGGGCTGACTTCGCGGAGAGCTTCATACGTCGTGTCGTGCACGATGGGAACGAGCAGGTCACGCGCGAGGAGTGCCGAAAGCTCTTTGTCGGCGATGCCCTCTCCTTGGAGGCGGCGCAGCAGCGCAGGGGTCACCAGCACGATCCCGACTCGCGACTTCGCCAGTCCCTTGTCGATTTCGCGGAGCAACGGCGTGCCGAGGGCGACGTCCTTCTCGCTGAACCAGACCGAGACACCGCGTGACTCGAGCAGATCGTGCAGCTCCTTGGCGGCCCCTTTCCGGTCGTCCCACGCGTGGCAGAGAAAGACGTCCCGAAGGTCAGGCAGGGGCGCTCGCTTCTCGACGCTTTCGCGGACCGGCGTGAGTGCCCGCACCTCGGCAGGCGTGTACACCACGGACGAACCGGCTCGCGACCAGCGCGGCCTTGCGCTGCTGCCGGACCCGCCGCCGCTGCTCCGGCCGCCCCCGCTGCTCCCCGACGAGGAGTAGGACGGGGACGAGTACGACCAGTAGCTGACCCGTAGCCGCGATAGCGGCCACCACATGCAGGGCAGGCCGCTGCGACCGCTCGCTGTGCGATGGCCATGTACTGGTGCTGTGCATCTAGCCATGTGGTCGAGGATAACGGGTACCATCGCCGCTATCAAGCGCTAGCGCAAAACAGAATCGACGGTGATATCGCGTCATGCCGCACAATCGGCGGTATTTGGCAGGCGATGAGGGATTCGAACCCCCGGCCTCAGGCTTCGGAGGCGCAACCTCAACCGCGGCGCGCCGCCTCGATTGCAGCAATGTCGATCTTTTTCATCTGCATCATCGCATCGAATGCGCGCTTGGCGGCATCGCGATCGGGATTGGTTATCGCTTTGATGAGAGCAATCGGCGTGATCTGCCAGGACAATCCCCATTTGTCCTTGCACCAGCCGCACGCACTCTCCTCGCCACCGTTGCCTACTATCGCGTTCCAGTAACGATCCGTTTCGGCTTGGTCAACAGTTGCGACCTGAAATGAGAACGCTTCGTTGTGCTTGAATGCGGGTCCGCCATTGAGCCCGAGGCAAGGAATCCCCATAACGGTAAACTCGACCGTCAACACGTCCCCTTGCACCCCCGACGGAAAATCTCCCGGTGCGCGGAGTACCGCGCCAACAGATGAATCGGGGAAGGTCTCGGCGTAAAAACGCGCCGCCTCTTCGGCGTCGCCATTGTACCAAAGGCAAATCGTGTTCTTTGCTTGCTTCATCATGTCACTTCTCCATCGTAATGAGCCACCCCTGTTTGGACACTACGCACGATCTACATACTAAATCCAACTTCTGTATATTGGTTTAATCTATACTTATCATAGTTTATTTTATTGCGGGCGATGGGGGACTCGAACCCCCGGCCTCAGGCTTCGGAGGCCTGCGCTCTATCCACTGAGCTAATCGCCCGGTTTTGAGATTCCAAGCTCTTTCATCACTACCTGCATATCTTCCCAGAGCGGCTTCTTGAAATTCGGGTTCCTGAGAAGGGCCGCAGGATGATAAGTTACCATAAGTTTCGCCCTTCCGTATTGATGGAACTTCCCCCTGAGGCTCCCGAGGCTCTGTTTCGTTTTAAGTATGGACTGCGCGGCCGTGCTCCCTAGGCACACTACGACCCCGGGCTCTATCGACCTAATCTGCTTGAAGAGGAACTGCTCGCAGGTCGCCATCTCGTCGGGCTCTGGAGTCCTGTTCTCGGGCGGGCGGCACTTCACCACGTTGCATATATATACGTCCTCCCTCTTTAACCCCATAGCCTCTATTATCTTGGTGAGGAGCTGTCCCGACCTCCCCACGAACGGACGTCCCTGCAGGTCCTCGTCCCTCCCCGGCCCCTCCCCCACGAATACGAGCCTCGCCTTCGGGTTCCCTTCCCCGAACACCAAATTCGTCCTCCCCTCGTGGAGCTTGCACCGGGTGCAGTCCCCTATCTCCGCCCTTATCTCTTCGAGCGTCATCTTCTTGGCGGAGGCGTCGAATATGCCGATCTGCTCTTCTATTCTTATAGCGTCGTCCTTTTTTTCAGGTGATGTCTGAGCTTTTGGTTGCGTCTCTTTCCCGGGAGCCTTCGGGATGGTCTCTTCCCCGGCCTTTTTTTCCACTGGCGCCCTCGCGACTCCCATGGATTTCTCAAATTCGAGACGCCTCTTCAAGTCCTCGATGATCCCTTTCAGCTCTGATTCACGGCTCATATCAGAATCCTTCTTTCTCTAACTTCCCTCTCCCCTCTGTGGAACGGCTGCAAGCGAGCGCGCAGTCGGACGCCCTATAACAAAGGCTCTGAAGCACCTTAACTCCCGGCTCAATGCTGCCCAAACCAAAGAGGGTCAGGGTGAGGGGGTACATTAATATAATAAAACACGGTTTATGCCGAAAAATCCATATCCCGGAAATATACGTATTCTTTGTCCTATGCCTCCGGTTATGGTAAATATTTCTATCCTTATTATAAACGGCCGGAGCCTGAGAGCACGCTATGAAAGAGAGTTATAAACCGGAAGAAATAGAAAAAAAGTGGCGGGACATATGGGACGCGAGGAAAATGTACGAGGTCCGGGCGGAGAAGCGGAGGGAGAAGTACTACGTGCTCGAGATGTTCCCTTACCCCTCGGGCCGCATACACATGGGCCACGTCAGGAACTACACCATAGGCGACGTCGTCGCCCGGTATAAGCGTACGCGCGGGTATAACGTGCTCCATCCTATCGGGTGGGACGCGTTCGGGCTCCCCGCCGAGAACGCTGCTATCGCCCGGGGTGTGCACCCCGCCGTGTGGACCTACGACAACATCGTGCAGATGAAGGCGCAGTTAAAACAGCTCGGGTTCAGCTACGACTGGTCGAGAGAGATCGCCACCTGCGACCCTACCTATTATAAATGGGAGCAGATGGTATTCACCCGTATGTACGCGAAGGGGCTCGCCTACCGGAGATCGACGACCGTCAACTGGTGCCCGTCGTGCGAGACCGTGCTCGCGAACGAGCAGGTGGAGGACGGGCTCTGCTGGCGCTGCGGTTCCACAGTGGAATTAAAGGTGATGGACGGGTGGTTTTTCAAGACCACGGAATATACCGAGGAGCTCCTCGAATGGACCGAAAAGCTGAAAGAAGGCTGGCCCGAAAGGGTCCTCGCCATGCAGAAGAACTGGATCGGGAAGTCCACCGGCGCCGAAATAGATTTTCCACTCGAAGAAACCGTTGGCGGTGAGAGCGGTCTCAGCATATTCACGACGCGCCCCGACACCGTATTCGGCGTCACGTATATGAGCATCGCGCCCGAGCACCCGCTCGCGGCTGAGTTGATAAAAGGGAAGTCTCAGGAAAAGGAAGCGCTCAAGTTCATAAAACGAGTCACGAAACAGAGCAGCCTCGAACGGATAGCGGAAGGAGCGAAGAAAGAAGGCGTCTTCACGGGAGCTTTCGCCATAAACCCTTTCAACGGTCTGCGCGTCCCGATATACATAGCCAACTTCGTGCTCGTCGAGTACGGGACCGGAATAATCATGTGCGTCCCCGCTCACGACCAGAGGGACTTCGAGTTCGCAAGGGAGTACGGGCTTCCTATCGTTCCCGTGATAGAACCCGAAGGGACTAAGCTCCGTGCGGAAGATATGACGGAGGCATACGAAGACCCCGGAGTTATGACGAATTCAGGGCAGTTCACGGGCCTCCCTTCGGAAGAAGGGAAAGAGAAGGTTATAGAATATGTAGAGGAAAAAGGTATAGGCAAAAGAAGGGTCAATTACAGGCTCAGGGACTGGGGCATTTCGCGCCAACGTTACTGGGGCGCGCCAATTCCGATCGTCTATTGCGATAAGTGCGGAGTAGTCCCCGTTCCCGACGAAGACCTCCCCGTAGAGCTTCCGCTCGACATAAAATTCACGGGTAAGGGCGGGTCGCCGTTGGCTAAGGCCAAGAGCTTCGTCAACACCGTCTGCCCCAAGTGCGGCGGCAAGGCGAAGCGCGAGACAGACACCATGGACACGTTCGTCGAGTCCTCCTGGTACTTCCTCAGGTACGCGTCCCCTCATTACGGCGAAGGCATGTTCGATAAAAAGGAGGTCGGGTACTGGCTCCCCGTGGACAGGTACATCGGCGGTATAGAGCACGCGATACTGCATCTGCTCTACGCGAGGTTCTACACGAAGGTGCTCCGGGACTTGGGCATGTGCGCTCTCGACGAGCCCTTCACTAACCTCCTCACGCAGGGGATGGTCATAAAGGACGGGGCCAAGATGTCGAAGTCCGTCGGCAACATCGTAGACCCGGACGACATGATAAAGAAATACGGGGCCGACACGGTGAGGCTCTTCATGCTCTTCGCCGCCCCCGTGCAGAAGGACCTCGACTGGAGCGACGAGGGGATAGAAGGGGCGTTCAGGTTTTTAAACAGGCTCTGGCGCCTCGTCTCCGACAGGTTCCCTGCAATCGAAAGCCTCAAGGGCAAAGCCCCGGACGCGAGTAAGATATCCGTCTCCGGCAGGGACCTTCTGACCAAGGTGCATAAGACTATAAAGAAGGTTACGGACGACCTTGAAAAATTTCAGTTCAATACTGCTATCGCCGCCGTCATGGAGCTTCTTAACGATACGTCCCGCTTCGACCCCGCCTGCGACGAGGATGTAAAGGTGGTGAGAGAGTCGGTCGAGGCCATGGTGAGGCTCCTTTACCCGATAGCTCCCCACGTGTCGGAGGAGCTCTGGAATGAGCTCGGATATGAGGGGTTGCTCGTCGATGAGCCCTGGCTCGAGTGGAATAGAGAGCTCGTGGCCGGAGCCGCGATCACCGTGGTCGTTCAGGTGAACGGGAAGGTGAGGGCCCAGCTCTCGATGGACGCGGACGTAAGCGACGAAGCGATGAAAGAGGCCGCGTTCGCCGACGAAAAGGTCAGGGGCTATCTTGCCGGAAAAGAGCCCAGAAAGGTTTTCGTAGTCCCCAAAAAGATTGTAAATATAGTAGTTTAGGTAGTCTCTCGGAAGTTAATCTCTCTTTTTCAAATATCTATCAGCGATTGAGGCAAGCTCCCGTGCGGCCATCTCCGGATCTCCCGAGCCGAAAACGGCGGTGATGACAGCGATGCCGTCGACGCCCGTTTCGAAGACCGAATCGGCGTTTGCCGGCGTAATTCCACCTATCGCGAATACCGGAATACTTTTTATCCTTGAAACCGCCTCCCTCAGGACATCGAACGAAGTGGGGGTCCTTTCCGGCTTAGTTGGAGTGAAGAACGGGGTCCCGAAGGCGACGTAATCAGCCCCGTCCCGCTCGGCGTCGAGCCCTCTTTCGAGCCTCCCGTAGCAGGAGACTCCTATAATCTTGCCCTCCCCGAGCGCTTCTCTAGCGTGACGAACATCCGAATCATCCTCACCGAGATGCACCCCGTCGGCCCCTATCTCCATTGCCAACTCTACCGAATCATTAATTATTAATGGGACTCCGTATTTTCCGGTCACCTTGAGGAGCGCTTTGCCGAGGCTCACGATCTCGTCCTCAGGCGTGTCTTTTTCCCTGAGCTGAACGACACTCGCCCCCCCTCGAACGGCTTTTTCCACAGCCGCCACGAAGATGTCCCGTGAAATGAGCTTCTTATCCGTTATCACATAGAGCCCTCTCAGCATCCGCTTCATGGTTTTAGAAACTTATCGGGGCTTTTTAATTAGCGCAAATTCAGCGAAGGCGGCTACTCATACTCAATGCCACGTGATTCCATCCCCTGCGCCTCGGACATCGAGCCAATTTGTAATATTCCCCCTCTCATAATAAAATCTTATCCAATCAAGAGGAGGCAAGGGTTAGATGAGGGCGAATAAGATATTTTTCATTCCTTTAATCATATTCTTAGCCGTGTTTTCTATAGTAATAGCGCCTTTGAACAATGCGGGCGCCGCGGGCGGAAGC
>CAWGRW010000006.1:0-6310 GCA_963825135.1 uncultured bacterium | reverse complement strand
TGGCCGTGCAGCCCGCGTTTGCCGGGAGTGCGCTAACGGGATTGAACACTTTATCTGTTATGCACTTCTCTTCGTTGTTGACGATGGCGTTCGGGTCATCGTTGGAGCTGGTTTCCCTCTATCTGGTAATTCCCCGGGTCACGTTGAGCACTGCGTCCTCAGCCCGCGCGCCGGCGAAGGCCATAACCGCAAAAGAAAAACAAACAGGTACTTAAAAGCGATTCTCATTTAATAATTTTCCTCCGTTATATGCTTTATTGAAGATGTAGAATTATAGTTTACTCCCGCCCCGAGTTCAATGTTAATATTCCCGCAGCCGGGTCACTTAAAGAGGCTCTCGTAGTCCTCCTCTTCCGAAGCCCCGTCTCCGGCCGCCTCGGTAAGCCCCACCCTGAACGGTATCGCCTTCAGCGACAGCGCCTTCCTGATGAAGAGCCTCACCGCGCCCGACGGGGTCATCCCCAGGCCGGATACCAGCCTCTCGAACTCCCTCTTTTCCCCCCGTCTATCCTGATGTATAAGGTTGAGTCCTTTCCCATATCATCCTCCTTCCCTCTTCCGGATCATTATAATACAATGTACTATATTTGTACATACATTGTATTATAATACTTTTGTCTCTATTCAGAGGCATCCGCCAATCCCATCTGTTCTTTGAATCTCCTCTCCCCCTGTGGGAGAGGATCAAGGTGAAGGGGGTACCTCAATATTTTTGTCATTGCAACGGTTCTGATGAATAAGAAGAACCGGCCGCTGCTGGCTGATTGCATTCAAGTTGCTGCGCCCTGGGACGAACCTGCCAAATAAAATCTGCGAAGAAGCGCGGCAATCTCGTCTTTTGAAATTAATTTCCCTCCCCCTCAATAGGAGGGGGGAGGGTCAAGGGTGGGGGTGTACCTCAATGTTTTTGTCATTGCAACGGTTCTGATGAATAAGAAGAACCGGTCGCTGCTGGCTGATTGCATTCAAGTTGCTGTGCCATGGGACGAACCTGCCAAATAAAATCCGCAAAGCAGCGCGGCAATCTATTTTTTTATCTCCCCGACATTACAGAATTTGCGGCGGGTGAGCACCCGCATATTTATTCCCCTCCCCCCTTCCAAAGTGGGGGAGGGTCAGGGTGGGGGGGTTTACCTTATCACTCCTATCAAACAGAAAGTCTTTCTCTTTCCCGACATTACAGAATTTGCGTTAAGAAAATCGATTGTACGAGCGTTAAGAATCTTACGTGGGCCGGGGCGGGATCGGAAGATTTAGCGAGTACATGAGATTTTTAGCAAATTATGTAGTCGGATGATTTTTGCTTCTTTGTATCCAGACAAAGAAGAAAATAATATTGTCTTTGCTTTTCATAATCCAAACTACGTGTGTGATTTTTGCTTCTTTTCATCAAGGAAAAGAAGGATAAAAAAAAACAGCCTTTCACCTTTCTAGTCTTTTCATTATCTTTTCATAGACCACTTTAGGCGCACGGTGTTTTCATAATCCACACTACGTGTGTCTTTTCATCGAGGAAGAGAAGAAATAATATTCGCCATTTCTATGCCTTTATGAAATTGCAGCGCCCAGTCGCAACCCGTTAATCCACTGTCCCCCCGCTATCTTTTTCCCCCTCATGTGTTATATAAATTCCCTTGCGCGGGCTGCGGATAAACGGGCTCGCGAATCAAACCGGCACTCTGCGGGGACTGATGGCACTCCTATCGAGGATTAGCAGGCGGCTCGACAACCCGGCCGAGGACATCTCAGCCGGAAGCGGCGCAATCGGGTTCCTGGGCGCGTTCTCCATCGGCATCGGCGGCATAGTCGGCGGCGGGATATTCGCCACTCTAGGCCTCGCCACGGAGGAGTCCAGGGGCGCGACGTTCCTCTCGTTCCTCATCGGCGGCATAGTCGCGCTTCTCACCGCGTACTCCTACGTAAAACTCTCCCTCGCCTACCCTAGCAAGGGCGGCACGGTCACCTTCCTTAACAAGGCGTTCGGCCCCGGGTTCGTCACGGGCTCGCTCAATACACTCCTCGTCATGAGCTACGTCGTGCTCCTCTCGGTCTACGCTTACGCATTCGCCAATTACGCGGCCGCCACGTTCTTCCCCCACGGCGAATACGCCCGCTGGCACAGGGTGCTCGTCTCGGCGGTCGTGGTCGCGCTCGCTCTGGTGAATTTCGCCGGACCCGCGCTCGTCGAAAGGTCTGAGGGGTTCTTCAACCTTAGCAAGCTCCTCATACTCTTCGTCTTCGTGGTGCTCGGTCTCCGGGGAAGCGGACTCACGTTCGAGCGCATGGCGCCCTCGGAATGGGTCCCGGCCCCGGATATCGTTGCGGCCGGAATGCTGGTATTCCTGAGCTACGAGGGGTTCGAGCTCATCGCGAACGTCTCCGACCAGGTGAAGGACAGGGAGAGGAACCTGCCGCTCGCCTACTACGGCTCGGTCGCGACGGCGCTCGTGTTCTATGTCCTGATAATAGTCGTAGTGCTCGGACACATGAGCTTCAGTGCGGTCGCGGACTCCAGCAATTACACGCTCTCGGCGGCGGCCGAGCTGTTCATGGGGAGATCCGGGTTCGTGCTCCTCGCGATAGGGGCCATACTGGCGACCGCGTCCGCCATTAACGCCGGGCTATTCGGCGCGGCGAAGCTGCCCCTGATGCTCGCCAGGGTGAACGAGGCCCCGCCCATATACCTCCGCGAGTACAGGGGCAGGCATCCCGCGGGACTCGTCGTCATCTCGATACTCATCCTCCTGATACGTGAACTTCCTCGACCTCCACTCCCTCTCGGCCGCGGCGAGCACGGGGTTCATCGTCATATTCCTCACGGTCAATCTGGCGAACGCCAGGCTCGCCCGGGTGACGGGCGGCAGCAGGCGTGTATCGCTCATAGCCGCCGCGGTGTGTTTCGTCGCACTCGCGGTAATGATCGCGCAGACGGCCTGGACCCCGGCCAACAGGAAGGACCTCTGGTTCATCGGCGGCCTCATGGTCCTCCCGCTAATCTACCAGACCGTATACCGCGGCGTCGGATACCTCCGCAGAACTCACGGCGGGTGAGCACCCGCGGGCATACGATCTCCAACATCCCCCCTCAGCTCAACCCAACCCGTTCGTCCTGAGCGCACACGAAGTGTGCTGTCGAAGGGTTTCTTCCTTTCAATTTCCCCCTTAGAAAAAGGGGGAACGGGAGAGAGGGGAGGGGGAGGCAAAAGAGGCTAAGAAGCGGCAAAGACAAATTAAGGGGGATTTAGTTTTTTCTTCTTTCCCGACATTACAGAATTTGCGTCAAGAAAATCGATTGTACGAGCGTTACGAAGTAAGCGAGCGCGGCATTCCTCTCCTCCGCTTTTCCCGACATCGCTTTGTCCGATGGGGTTGAATTGGAAGATTTAGCGAGTACATGAGATTTTTAGCAAATTATGTAGTCGGATGATTTTTGCTTCTTTTCATCAAGGAAAAGAAGGATAAATCATTCCTTTCACACTACGTGTGCCACTTTAGGCGCACGGTGTTTTCATAATCCAACGTGGTCCATAGAAGAGAAGAAATAATATTCGCCTTTGCCTTTTCTTTCCGAAATCGAGAAGCCGGATTCCATCCTCGGACCCATACACCGAACTCCCGCAAAAAAAAACTCCCCGTCCCGCCGTTTCCGGCGGAGCGGGGGAGCGCTCTTTTCAAAATAAACCAATCAGCTATTCACGGGCGGTATCCGCCCTGCGAGTCAACCCTTACTGCCCCTGTATGCAGTACGCGCGCACTTCGACCATGAGACAGTTGTCGGGAGACCCCGCGCCTTCCTTCCTGAAAACAGAGACCTTCCATCCGTTCCATCCGCTCGGGTTCATGTTATCGGCTACGCTCGATGTTACCCTCACCTCTTTCATGTCTATGGTCGAGTCCTCGGGCATGACCGTATAACCGCCGCCTATCGCGAAGGACCCGGCCGGACAGGTCGCCCTGAAATCGAGCGCCCTTCCCGCGAGCATGCTCACCTGCTGGCTCTCGGACACTTCCGACACAGAAACGCCGCTCGCCTTCACGGTCTCCACGTTGACGACCATGGGCTGGCACTTCTTCGAGCAGGAGATACCCTCCTGCGACGAGCACGGCGAAGCCGGGGCCGGAGCGACGGGTGCGGGCTGCGGATAAACGGGCTGCGCGAAAACGCTCCCCGTCCCGATCGCCAGTAAAAACGCGCCGAAAATCGCCCCAACGACTAATTCGTTCAATGTTCTGCTGCTCTCCATGATTTAATTCCTCCCTTGAATGGATTTGATAACTCCCCTTGCTCGCACGATATTACTATATTATCCGGTGCGATTCAACACTCCCCCGATAATCCCCTCCGCCCCCCGTTTTACCGCTCGCGGACGCAGTAATTATATATCTCAATACAGTATATCGAGTATATATTTACTGCCCGCGGCGCCGCGTGCGTCGAGCGGCCTTAGCCAAATAAAAAGGCCCCTTCCCCCGAAGCGGGGGAAGAGGCCCAATTAATCTTTTTCCGGTCACCCTGAACTAGTTTCAGGGTCTCTTTTTATTCCGTCATTGCGAGCGCAGCGAACGAAAGTGAGCGAAGCGCGGCAATCTCATCTTTTCCTTTCTTAAACCCGTTCGCCCTGAGCTCGTCGAAGGGTCGAAGGATGTGTTTAAACACCCGCCGCAGATCTCTTCCGTCTCACCGCGAAGAACACGCCGATCAGACCAAGCCCGGCCGCTGCCGAGATCATCCCCCATTCGGAGAGCGTCGGTATCTTGTCAGCGGATATCCTGTTAACGAAGACGCACCCGGCTCCGGAAATTTGTCCGCTTGGCTCGACGCAATGGAAAGTTACGCTGTCCTCGGTCTTCTCAATATCGACGCCGACCCCCTCGAAACACCCAATCTCCTCAATCGTCCACCCTTCCTGCGGAAGCTCCGTGAAGCTTACAGTGCCCCCGGCGCCTACGAACACGAAATCGGGCGGAGACATTTGATTCGAAGACACAGTGATTTCGGTTTCGACCCCGTTCACATTCTTGATGAATTCAAATGCATCTCCTTGCACCAGTCTGGGTATATCTTTAAAAATGAAAAATCCGCAATCACCGTCCGGGATGGACGGAGCCCCCGCCTGCGCGGTCATGCCCGTAAAACCGGAAAGCACCAAAGATAAAAGAATAGCCGGATAGCTCGTGTAACCATGGTCATCCTCCTACGGATATTCACTGAGCATATTGTACAACTTTATATGAATTTTAACAATAGTTATAAAATACAGGGCCGCTTCGAGGTATACGCGAATCCCGCCCCCCCGGCCGCGCTTTCGCCTTCCGTTCGGCGCGTATAATGTCCCGGATGCGAAGCGCGTTCATATCTGCGGCCCTCGTTCTCGCTGCATTCGTCATCACCGCCTCGGGCGGAGAACCCGCGGCGCGCCCGTCGGTTTCCCTCCTCCCCGGCTCCGATACGCCCCGGACGACGCAGTGCCCCGACGGCGCGGCGTATGTCTATAAGGGATATACTATATATGTAACGCAGAGCGCGGAGTCCCCCGGGCAAGGCATATCCGTCTACGGAACCCCCGTCCCCTCCCGCCGATCCGTGCGGCGAGGGCAAGGGCGGCAGGTACTTCTCCATCACCGGCCGGGCGAGCTCGGGAGGGACGAACTTCTTCGCGGGCGTCTCGGGAGACTACCTCTTCATAGACCAGGGCACGGGTCCTTCTTTCCGGACGATCAGCATATTCGATATGAAGGAGAAGACCTTCCCGCTCCTGGAGATCCGCTACTCGGACGCGAAGATAGAGAACGGAGCGCTGACGTATTACGAATCGAGGGACGAGGTCTCGGGCGTTCTGGCGAAGATACCCTGCCCGCAGGCGTCCGAATGGAAGAAACAGGGGCTCGACGTCGTATATGAGGAGAAAATGTCGTTCGACCTCAAAACGGGAAGGGAAAGCTCGCTCCGCCAGTTCCGCTGCTCCCCCGCGCAGTAACGCGCACGCTTAGCGTGTTGACGATCCCTTCCAACTCCGCCGCCATTATCGATAACCCAAGCCAAACCCGTTCGTGCTGAGCTAGTCGAAGCGTGTGAACTTATTTCCCTCCCCCCTTGAGGGGGAACGGATGCGAGCGTGCAAGCATTCGGTCGCCCTCCGCAAAACGCAAGCAAGCTACTGTGCCATGGAAAGGACATACTATATACAAATCTGCATAGCAGCGCGGCAATCTCGTCTGTTCCTTTAATTCCCTCTCCCCCGCGGGGGAGAGGGACAGGGTGAGGGGTGTTTTCATTATTCTTTTCCTTTCCCGACATTACAGAATTTGC
>CAWGRW010000005.1:0-10925 GCA_963825135.1 uncultured bacterium | reverse complement strand
TTATGTTGTAATCATAAATCCACTTACAATGATGAACATTTGTATGAATTTCAATCAAATATTACCTTAATTAAAGGAGGTTAGAAGACATTTAAAGAGAGTAATTATATTTGCTATTTAATTTTTGACTTGACTTAAAAACCTCAACATTGCTCTAAATCTGAGCATTCCATACATTCATCAAGATAAATATTCTTCCAATCTGAGATGGATTTTTGTGCAAATGGCCATAAATTCTCAGTGAGAACAAAGAATTGATGATTGTAAATGGATACATTTATTCCTCTTTTGGATAAATACTCCATAGCTTCTTCTAATTCAGTTTGGTAATAAAATGGATCGATCCAGAGTTGGTCCAGATTCTTCCTTGCATAACCCATTTGTAAGCTCCCCTAAAAAGTAGACAGGCGATAAGTAGAACTTTCTGGCAAAATAACTTAGTTAACAGGAGGGATTTTGCCATGAAGAAGTCAAAGTTTACCGAGGAGCAGATAGCGTATGCCCTAAGGCAGGCAGAGACCGGCACAAAGGTATCCGAGGTATGCCGGAAGATGGGGGTAGCAGAGGCTACATTCTATAACTGGAAGAAGAAGTACGGAGGTCTTGGAGTAAGTGAGCTCAGGCGTCTTAAGCAGCTTGAGGAAGAAAACAGGGGGGGGTCACAATAAGAATCCTGATCTTCATCCAGAATCTCGGAATGGGGGGTGTGATACGCCAGCTTTCATACCTTGCTCCTCAACTGAACAAAAGGGGGCATGACATATCAATTCTCGCACTTTATGAAAGCGACAGGGATTGGGAGCGCATATGGGGCGGGGAACCGGTTCGGGTAAGGACCCTTCTCGCGCGGAAACCCGGAAACGCCGTAACCGGGGTTATAGATTTAATCCGAGCGGTGCTCGGACTAAGGAGGATACTCCGGGAGGAAAAGGTTCAAATCCTCTACAGCTTTAACGGCGATGCCTCGAGGTTTATATCGTGGCTCGCGGTGAGCACGGTATCAGGCGCTAAACTCGTGTGGGGCTTCCAGGGTTCTTCCCGATCGAGCGTCCCGAAAAGTAATTCCCGCAGATACTCGCCCGTCAACTATATAAACAAGCTGGTTTCGCCCTTCATTCCCCTTATGATCGCCAACTCGCAGGCCGGACTGGCGGGCCGCATGAAAATGGGTTACAGGTGCGCCGGGGGGCTGGTCATAAATAACGGTTTCGATACGGATGGATTCAAGCCGGACCCCGGAGCGCGGGAGCGTCTGCGGAGGGAATGGTGCATTCCCGTAAACGAGGCGCTCATAGGCGTGATTGCCCGTCTGGATAGGCTTAAGGGTCATGTCACGTTCCTCGAAGCCTGCTCCCGGCTATTGAAGGAGCGGAAAGACGTTCGTTTTGTTTTCATGGGGGACGGCGATAAGGCCTACAGGAAAAAGCTGGAGCTTCTGAGCCTGCGGCTGGGAGTAAGTGATTATCTGATCTGGGTGGGAGTGACGGAAGATGTGCTGCCCGTACTCAACTCCATAGACGTTCTATGTTCCCCGTCCTGGAGCGAGGGTTTCCCAAATGTAGTCGGAGAGGCTATGGCATGCGGGAAGCCGTGCGTAGTAACTGACGTCGGGGATTCCGCCCTTATAGTCCGGGATTCGGGCGTTGTCGTTCCGCCGGGAGACCCTGTGCTTCTCGCAAGCGGAATGAGCACGATGCTCGACAGGCTCTCCAGCATTGACCCGTCGAAACTACGGAGGAGGATAGCGGAGAGCTTCACTATCGAAAAGATGGTTGACGGGACGGAAAAAGCACTTCAAGATGTATTCGACGGGGGATGATACGGGACCGCTTGTTATGATATAAGCTTGAATGGTATAAATATTAAATCAGCGGACGGGCTTTTCCCGCCGGATAACGGCGTTACCGATAATTACACATCCTGAGGAGAATTAAAAGATGGAAAACGGAAACAAGATACTTAATATACAGGAGCTCGGAACCGGGGATATTCAGAAGAGGGTGAGGGAAGGGCGGGATGTGATACTGATACCAATGGGGAGCTGCGAAAGGCACGGCAACCCCTTTACACCTCTCGGTCTTGACGGGCTAGTTAGCGGGACGGTAGTCGAGCGCACCGCCCGGGAGACGGACGTCCTCCATACCCCGCTCATGCCGTTCGGGTACGCCCCCGAGCACTTCGGCAGAGAAGGGGAAGGCTGCGGCACAATATCGTTCAGGGCGGAGACCTACAGGCTCATTCTGGAAGAGATAAGCAGGTCGCTTATTTACCACGGATTCAACAAGCTCATATTCGTGTCTCTCCACAGCTCGAACGTCGCGGTTGCCGAGGAGGTTTTGCTGTCGCTCCGCACAAAGACCGGGGCGTTCGTGGCGTTTTACGGCGGAAGGGAAAACAAGCAGGCGATGGAGATCATGGAGTCTTCGCCGGACCGTCTCTCGAGCGATATAGAGTGTTCCGTTGCGATGCATCTCATTCAGGAAAGGTTTAAGACCGATAGGTTTTTATCCCACGGCTACAGGGTGCACGCCCCCGAATGGCTCGGGGATTCATTTTACAAAAGAGCCGGGACGGGGATAGCCGTCGGGTTCAACGGCGCCGAGAACATCACGTTCGGTATGGATGATTATGAGTACGTAAGCCCGGCTGCGCATGAGAGTGTGCGCGACTCGAACGCAACGCCCGAGAAAGGGCGGAAACTCCTTGACGCACTGTCGTCGCACCTGACGGCGTTCGTCAATGAGGTGAAGGTGCTAAAGATAGAGGCGTCGTCCCGGAGCTACCCCGACCGGGTGCGTTAATGCGGATTGACGTCCGGGGACACCGGCCTGACTGCAGGGATGTCCGCCGGCCGTTTCGGCTTGAGTGTTTGGAGAAAGCACATTAGAAGGTCGATTTGAAGATAGGTTTTTACGCCACGGGTTCCGCCACATCCGGCTACATGGACTTGATAGACCAGGTCCGTTATGCGGACGAGGCGGAGTTCGATTCCGTATGGCTTCGAGAGAGGCATTTCCACCCTGACCATGAAGGCAGGAATTTCTTCTCTTCACCATTCGTGGCCGCGTCATATATAGCCTCGGTCACGGACCGCATCCGTATCGGGATGGGGGCGAGGCTCCTTCCCCTCGACCACCCCATACACGTGGCTGAGGGAGCGGCGACCGTGGATATTATATCGGGCGGGAGGCTCGACCTCGGAGTCGCGCGGATAGGGGAAAACGAGCTCTACCAGAGTGCGTTCGGCGTGAGGGCGGAGGAAACGAGAGGGCGTTTCGAGCAGTCGATTGATATAATCATCAAGGCGTGGACGGAGGAACGTTTTTCCTATAACGGCTTTTACAGCATTTCTGATATTTCAGTAGAGCCGAAGCCGGTCCAGAAACCCCATCCACCTCTCTATCTGGTGGGTATAAGCCGGGAAACCCTGGAGTTCGGCGCCGGACTGGGGTTGCCGCTGCTTCTCGCCGGCGCGCAGACCATCCCCGTCCTGAGGGAGACTCAGGAAAGATATAACGAGCTCCTGAACGGGAAAAGCGGCAGGGACATAATTCACCCGGTCAACCGTTTTATATACGTGGCGGAGACTGAGGAGAAGGCGATTGAGGACACGAGGGAAACTATAATGGGATTCATCCACAGGAAGAACACCGTGATCAGAGACTTTCTGTTTCTTCCCGACGATGAGATTACATACGACCTCCTATTTAATGATGTCTGCATATTCGGCACTCCCGATTCCTGCATGAAAAAGATCGAGCGTCTCAAGGAAGAAATCGATCTCAGGAATCTGGTCCTGACTTTCAATTACTATACTATCGGACACGAGAAATGCCTTAAGTCCATGGAGCTGTTCACGGAATATCTGCTCCCGCAGCTAAAGCAAAATTAAACCTAGAGTGCTTGTATCGGTGATATGAAAAGACGGGGGAAGGGACTGTAAATGAAATTCGGCTTATTCATCATGGGCACGCGTGACGGAAGTTATCGAGAAATCCTCGACCAGATGGTCTATGCGGAAGAGCTGGGTTTCGATTCGGTAGTTCTCGGGGAAAGGCATTTCAGGCACGGCGACCTCCTATACTCCTCCCCCTTGAGCCTTGCCGCCGCGCTTGCCGCGAGGACCAAAAGGATACGCATCGGTACCGCGGCCCGGATACTGTCCCTCGACCACCCGATACATCTCGCCGAGGACACGGCGACCCTGGACATATTGAGCGGGGGGCGCCTCGACTTCGGTGCTGCGCGGGCGAGCCTCGATGAGGAGTGTCACCTGGCGTTTCACTCGCCGCTCGACGAGACGAGGGAAAGGTTCGTGGAAGCGATCGACATAATAATTAAAGCCTGGACCGAGGAACGATTCTCGTATGAAGGGAAATTCCACCGTATCCCCGAGGTCTCGGTGTATCCGAAGCCGCTTCAAAAGCCCCATCCACCGGTATCGCTCGTCGCCGTATCGGAAGAGACGCTTGTTTTGGCCGCCCGGAAAGGCTATTCCGCAGTAAACGGGGCCACACGGACGCCGCGCGAGCTCAAGAAAAGGGCCGGGATGTACTTCGGCAATCTCGATACGAAAGCTTCCGGCGGCAGCACGCCCGAGTTCATAGTAAACCGTTTCGTTTACGTTTCGGATACGGACGAAAAAGCGCGGCTGGAAATGGAAGGACCGTTCATGGAATTCATCGAGTTCCGCGCACCAGATCTGAAAGCTGCTCTCGTGTCTAAGTACGGCGGTGAGGGGAATTTCAGCTTCGCCCGGTTTTCAGAGGACTTCTGCCTGTTCGGCTCCCCGGATACCGTGACCCGGGGCATCGGAGAGCTTGCATCAAGGCTGGAAATCGGCAGCCTCCTCTGCTCGCTTAACTTTATTACCCAGAGCCACGCGCTCTGCCTCAGGTCTACCGAGCTATTTGCAAGAGAGGTAATACCGGGTTTCAGAGTTAGGAAAAAACTAAGAGATCTCATATAACTGATAAAAAGGTATGGCCGTAATGCGGAGAGAGATTCCTCCTATGCAATACAGAGAATTGGGACGGACGGGGCTCATGGTTTCAGCTCTTTCGCTCGGCTCCGGTGGCGTAAACGGGTTGGGCCAGAGAAGCTTCAGGCTCCCTCAGCATATCGTCGATCTTATCCGGAACGCCCTCGATATAGGCATAAATCTTTTCGATACCGCCCCATCTTACGGCGAGAGCGAAGCGGTGCTTGGGGAGGCGTTGAGGAACATCCCGCGTGAGAAATTCATAATTGCTACCAAAATTCATCCGGTTGCACAGGGCAGGATTTCAGGACCTCGGGAGACCGTCGGATCGCTCGAGCGGAGTCTGAAAAAGCTCCGTGTTGATACGGTAGATATACTTCAATTCCATGCCGTGCTGCCTGATACCTACCGCGCGGTCGTGGATTCCCTTATGCCGACCCTCGAAAAGCTCAGGGATGAGGGAAAGTTCCGTTTTTTAGGCATAACGGAGTCGAGCATCAGGGACCGGGCACATGAGATGCTGACTATTGCACTTTCCGACGACATTTTCGACACGGTCATGGTTGCCTTGAACCCGGCGTGCCCCGCCCCGGGAAATGGCGTCTTGCGTACGGCCGGGGAGAAGAAAGTCGGAGTGATATGCATGGCTGCGGCGAGAAGTGCCGCCTTATTACAAAATGATGTCGGAAACCTTATGCCTGGACGAGATCGGCCGAATGGGCAGGAATTTTCGCGTCAGGCCCGGGCTTACGGGTTCGCCGTGTCTCACCCCGCGGTGTCAACGGTGCTCACGGGGACTACGAATGTCGAACACCTCCGGCAGAATGCGCATGCCGTACTCGGCGCACATCGGCAAGGTGATGTACGGCGCTCCGGCGGCGGTGTATAGTTTTGATGCAGCGCGCACACACCCGCCCTGGATAATAAAATGTATTAGCGGAAGAGGGAAAATGAATAGATCGGAAACCCTGAGCATAACTATCGAGGCCTCCTTCGACAGGGCGTGGGATTTTATCACCAGTCCCGGGAACCTCCACCTCTGGACTGTGGATTTCGCGTTGGAGACGCCCGAAAAAGAAGGCGACATTTACCGCGTAAAGACGCCCCGGGGAGTGATCGACCTCTTTGTCAGGACGGCCGGGGAAGAGGGCCGTATCGATTTCTACTTCGGAAGGGGAGGTCATTATCAAAAGTCCTCGTCGCGTCTCGTGGAGCTTGATCGAGGCCGGGGGGTTGCCTATTATTTTACTCAGTCGGAACCCGAGAACGCCCCTCCGGGACTGTTCGAGAAGCTCGTGTCGAACGTAGAGCGGGAGCTCGTGATTTTAAAAGAGATACTCGAATCCTGAGAATTTTTGTAAGGAGTATTCAGGCGGATGCCATGCGGGGAAAGGATCGGAGAGAGAAAACCTGAGAAGAACAGGATGTACATCGGCGGGAAATGGGTCGAGGCCCGCTCCGGAAAGTACTTCGTCGTGAGAAACCCCGCGACGGGCGAAGCGGTTGCTTCCGTGTCCGACGGAGACGCCCTAGATACTGGGACAGCGGTAGACGCCGCATACGAGGCCTTCCCTCTGTGGTCGAAGCTCACTGCGGGTGAACGCTCAGACCTGCTTCTCAGGGTAAGGGACCTGATGATCTCGCGGAGCGAGGAGCTCGCCCGTCTGATAGCCGTCGAGGAGGGGAAGCCGATAAGGGAATCCCGCGCCGAGATCGGGTATTCCGCGGAGTTTATAAAATACTTCGCCGGGGAGTGCAAGCGCGTGTCGGGTGAAATATTCACCCCGCCGCTCCCAGACAGGCGTTTTTATACGATCAGGCAGCCCGTGGGAGTTGCGGGGATCATTAGCATCTGGAACTATCCCTCGGCGGGGATCACAAGGCCGGTAATACCCGCCCTGGCAGCCGGATGTACGGTTGTCGTAAAACCCCCCGAGCAGACGCCCCTTTCGGCTATCGCCATATTCGAGCTGTTCGAGGAGGCTGGGATCCCGCCCGGCGCCGCGAACCTCGTTACCACACTCCGCCCCGGCGCGGTCGGGAAGGAGATGCTCGGGAACCCCAAGGTCAGGAAGGTAAGCTTTACGGGCTCCGTGGAGGTTGGGAAGAAAATCATGCGCGGGGCGTCCGGTGATTTAAAGAGGATCACGCTCGAATTGGGCGGGCACGCCCCTTTCATAGTGTTCGGGGACGCGGACATAGAGCTTGCAGCTTCGCACGCCGTCGCATCGAAATTCCAGAACTCGGGGCAGACCTGCGTCGCCCTTAACCGTATCTACGTGCACGAGTCCGTCTCCGAGGGGTTCACGGCGAAGTTTGTTGAGCTGGTAAAGGGGCTCAGAACGGGCAACCCCCTCGATGAGACTGTGGACGTCGGCCCGCTGATAGACGAAGAGGGAATGGAGAAGGTGGAAGCGCATGTCGGGGATGCCCTGTCCCGAGGAGCGGAGCTCTTGACGGGCGGACGCAGGCTCACGGACGGGGGTCTCGCAAGAGGTCTATTCTTCGAGCCCACGGTTCTAACGCGTGTAACCCATGATATGCTCATAATGCAGGAAGAGACGTTCGGGCCGGTGGCTCCCATAGCTACATTTAGCTCCGACGACGAAGTCCTGTCGCGAGCAAACGGTTCTCCTTACGGTCTTGCGGCTTTTTTCTACACGCGCGATGCGGGACGGGCGAAAACGATGTCGGAGGGGCTCGAGTACGGACTTGTCGGTATAAACAACGCCCGCCTCGGGGCCGTGCATATCCCCTTCGGCGGGGTGAAGCACAGCGGTATCGGGAAAGAGGGCGGCAGGCTTGGTCTTGAGGAATTCCTCGAGACCAAGGTCGTCTCCATGGGTATCTGATGGCGGGATAAATCTTCCGGACGGAGCGGAATAGAATGATCGGGAAAACAATAGACAGAATAATCAAGCCCGCAGCTTCGCTGCTCGAAAAGAATTCCATGCAGGCGCTCGGCGTAAATACCACGACCGGAATCGCGAGGGCTTACAACAAGCTCTGGTTCGGCAAATATCAAGAGTACAGGATTAAGCAGTATAGAGAGAATTTCGATAATCTCATCGAGGAGAACGGTAAGCCGGCCGCTCCCGTCAACGAGATCAAGGACGGGTGGGTTATCGATACCTCCGGGAAGCTCCCTTATCTCAAAGAGCTGCTTTCCGAATCGGACGAGATAATAAAGGAACGTGGCGGCGTGAAGCGTCATGATTTCGGAAGGCCCTTTTTTCAAGAGCTGATAACGGATGAGCATTTCACGAGATACCCTGCCATCCTTAATTTCGCAACATCCTCGGATGTCCTTTCGACAATATGCAATTACCTGGCTTTTATCCCTATGCTGTCATACTCACTGCCCTGCGGCGCGAGGCTGGTTGAATCATGGAACCGGTTCGATAACGATCCCGACTCCCCGCTCAGGGTGAGTCAGCTCTTTCATCTGGACTTTCACGATAAGCCGATGGCGTATGCGATAGTCACGCTGAGGGATGTGACGATGGAGATGGGGCCTTTCTGTTTTTTGCCCGAGTCCGTATCGGAGAAGGCCTGCGGAGGGCTCGGGAATTACCACACAAGAAAAGGCGGTCACCGTGTAACGGACGAGAAAATGTATTCGGTCGTTCCCGAAAGCGAATTGATAAGGCTTTGCTGCCCCGCAGGCACCGTGCTTTTCCTCGACAACAGCGCGTGTTTTCATTATGGGAGCCGGAATGCCGTCAAGCCGCGCTATCTAATGATGTTCGCCTATATGTCGACGTGCAGGACCGACTTCGGCGATATTATCTTGAAGCATATGAGGTATCCGGTCAGGGCGGGTGACTCGCGCCTGAGAAGGATGCTGCTTGAAAAAGAGTATATGGAATAAAGGTTCGGTCTTGTATCAGGGTCAGAGTCTACAATTCCGCCGCTCTCCCGATGAGGCGGGCGGCAACCCGCTCGGGCCCTGATAGAGATTAGGGTTTTGAAGAGGCCGCGCGGAAAGCCGAGGAAGTAAATATCGGAATTATATATCAGTTTTCGTATTCGTATTCCCTAATGGTTATGGATATTATTTATGCTCGATGATCTGAAAATATTCGGGAGGTATGCGTGGGGATTGCGGGATTTTTTCCGCAGCACCCTGACTCCAGCCGATTGCCGGACCATGCTGACTGCGCAGCTCGAGAGGAGGGAGGAGTCTTTCCTTCAAATACTGAAATCAGGTATTTACGATAATCCCAAAAGCCCGTACGCGAGGTTGCTCGCCCGCGCGGGTGCCGAGTTCGGGGATGTCGTGGAGCAGGTGCGGCGTCACGGGGTCGAGGGAGCGCTGTCAGGTCTGTATAAAGAGGGCGTTTATTTAACGCTAGATGAATTCAAAGGCAGGAAGCCTGTCCGACGTTCCGGCCTCGAGTTTGCGACCGAGCCTTCCGATTTCGACAACCCCTTTCTCGCGAGATTCTATGAGGCGAGGAGCAGCGGTTCGAGGAGCGCCGGTACGAGAATTATCATCGACCTCGATCTCCTGACTCATGAGGCCGCTTACTTCAGCGAGTACCTCCATGCTTTCGGCCTTGCCGGCAAACCGCGCGGAGCCTGGCGTGAGATTCCCCCAGTCGCGGCCGGCATGAAGCTTGTGTTGCGATTGGCGAAGCTCGGAATGCCGGTCGAGAAGTGGTTCTCACAGAGCCAGTTATCATTCAGCCTCAAAAACCTCAAATTCTACATCTTCACGGAATACAGCATCCTCGCGAGCAGGGTATTCGCCAACCCGCTGCCATCTCCGGAATATGTGCCCCTCGCCAGCGCCCGGATAATCGCGGAGTGGCTCGGGAGAAAGAAGAGGGACGGAACGCCTGCAGTGATGGATACGAATGTAAGCTCGGGCGTGAGGTTATGCCTTGCAGCTATGGAGACGGGGATCGATATCTCCGGGACATTCTTTCGCTTCGGCGGAGAGCCCTACACAGAAGCTAAGGCAAGGATAATAAACGAGGCCGGATGTGAAGCGTATTGTCACTATTCTATGACCGAGATCGGCACGATAGGGCTCGCATGTGCTTCTCCCCAGCATCTCGATGAGGTCCACCTTCTCACCGATAAAATAGCCGTAGTACAGTGGCCGAAACAGATCGGAGCCGACGGGCGGATTGTGGGCGCGCTGTTTTATACGACGGTGCTGCCGCTCTGTCCGAAGCTTATGCTGAACGTAGAGAGCGACGACTACGGGATCTTGGAGGAGAGGGAGTGCGGCTGCGGCATCGGCGCGCTTGGCTATACCACGCACCTCTACGATATCAGGAGCTACGACAAGCTGACGAGCGAGGGCGTGAGCTTTCTCGGGACTGAGCTGCACAGACTCCTAGAGGAAGTGTTGCCCGGCCGCTTCGGAGGCAACCCCACGGACTATCAGTTTGTGGAGCAAGAAGTGGACGGCCTGCCCAAGGTAAGCATTGTAATAAGCCCGCGGGTGAGACAGGTGGACGAGGGAGCGGTTGTCGATACTGTGATTAAAACACTCGTATCTTATCCGGGCGGGGACATAATGGCTGGAAAGTGGCGGGAAGGCAATACCCTCCGGGTTGTGAGGAGGGAGCCTTATGCTACAAAGTCCGCAAAGATACTTCCGCTCCACATACTTAAAAAAAGCGGTGATTAGAGCGGGTGATCAGTCATACCCAGTCGTGTCCACGATCAAAGGCCAGCTATCTGCTATCAATTGTCGTAGTGTTCTTTTAATTATTGTCTTTATCAACACTCTGCTAGTTACCACTGTCTGATCAAATTAACGGTGGGATGTGAAATACGTATAGCTGATTACATAATGGTTCTGACCTTTCATAGCATGGCCGACAGCCGTTCTGTATTATCTTTCAGCCCGGAATTCTTCAGGCGTTCAATGGAGAAGCTCCGCGGCGGCGGTTACACAGCGCTCAGCATAAACCCATCCCGGAGAGAT
>CAWGRW010000004.1:0-3031 GCA_963825135.1 uncultured bacterium | reverse complement strand
CAAACAGGAAAATCTTTTTATTTAACATCTCATCACCCTCCCGAAACAAAAATAAAGCGGTTATGAGACATCTATTATAGGTAGCATCGGAATTAAACGCAATGGTGCGCATATCAATGTAGAAATTATCTGGAACAGTGCGCTGAATAAGATTGGAGACGTGAATTAACCCGGACTTATACAAATCATATCGATCAATTTCGGAAACATTCTTTGATTATTCTATGACAAGTCCGCAGCTGACTTCTCTAACTTCTCCGTCTATATTTGTGAGACCTACGGGAGAGCCTTGGTCATTTAGCCTCAAGTAGATAATCGTGCCCGAGATGGTTTTAGACATCCCGGTATCGGTTATATCGATCTTGTCACACTGGAGAGTGCTGCAGTCCAATGCAGTGCAATTAGGCTCAGACGGAACCGTGCCCGTTTCTAAAACTGCAGAACGAGAATTGACAGAGGTTTGTCAGTGATTCCGCAACGCATTCGGAATTGGAAATATTGAAGAAAGAATTACAAATTGTTTCAACCCTTATTACGTCCGCAACCTTATCGCTTTTTCTAATCCTGCCGATATAGGAGGGGAACCCCGGGGGTTGGGCGGGGACATCGCTTATTCTGTCTTCAACGACTAATACGAGCCTTGAGCCGAATTCGAGCACAGAGTCTACCTGCGTTCCGAACCCTGAGTGGTCCTGGTATGAGACCAAGACCATGAATTTTGTAAAATCGATGTCGGGCAGATCCCAGAGATTATCTATGAAGAAACAGTTTTGCCTGAAACGATTCCAATCCTCATCCGAATTAATTACTATTACGCTCTCATCCCACCTGCATTCGGGATCGAGAGGCGGGAGGAATATAGAATAAATTGATATTTTTGCAATTTGCTTTACATTCAGCTGCCGGATGAAATCCTCGTCATCTTCATGCTCGGTTATAACCTCATCCGGAGATTTGTCATCGACATGGCTAATTTCGCCGACTGCGTCACGGTCAAAACACGGATTGGAGGATGTGAGTGAGAAACAATTATTAATCGAATCGGTGGAATTGCCGCCGTCACCGTCGCACCCGAATGAAAGAATTACGCACAAAATCGTAATTACTATTGTAACGTACCTCATAATCATCCCCCCGGCGACAAATATTTGATAATTTCATAATATATTAGAATGTGAAGTTTCAGAAGTAAAGCGGAGAATCAATATCAGTGTTTTTATTTGGCGTCGATTGGAAGAGAATTATTTCGCCCCGATCCAATCCCGGGCGTTGAATTCCTTTCCGGTAACGCCGATAGAGTCGTCGGATGCGAGATAGACGAAGACCGGGGAGATTTCCTCGGGCGAGGGCAGGGTCATCGGGTCCTCGTCGGGATAAGCGCCGGCCCTCATGTCGGTACGCGTGCCTCCGGGGTTTACGGAGTTCACCCTGGGACCCGTTTCACCCAATTCATCAGCCAGCACCTGCGTCAGGGCTTCGAGCCCGAACTTGGACGCGGCGTAGGCTCCCCATTCCTTTTTTCCACGCCTCCCGACGCTCGAGCTCACGTTTATGATGGAAGCGTTTTCGGATTTCATGAGAAGCGGGAGGAGGGCCTTCGTGACGAAAAACTGCGCGTTGAGATTAATATGAATCACTTCCACCCAGACGTCTTCCGGGTACTCAGAGACGGGCATGCGCTCGCCGAGGATACTCGCGTTGTTGACGAGCACATCGAGGGAACCCCATTTATCTCTGATCGTATCGGCGAGGCGTTTGACATCGTCCCTGTTCGCTATATCCGCGACGATGTATCTATCCGCCCGAGCCTGCCAAGCTCGTTACACGCGGCTTTCAGATTGATCTCGTTCCTTCCGCATATAATAACGGACGCGCCTTCCATGAGGAACGCGGCCGCGATTCCCTTGCCTATGCCCTTGCTTCCGCCGGTGATGAGGGCCTTCTCGCCTTTTAGCTTCATACACTTTTATGATACCTGTTATGGATTGTGCAGCTAATTGACCCGGCAAGCAGTTACTGTTCAGATTTTATTGGCTCACCGGAGCCGGATAATTTCATTTCGACATCGGTGAACCAGACATGGAAGTTCTTATCAGCGCCTACGTGATTTAAAGACATTATTATCGGACCCATATGACGGTTATCTTCCCAGGTGGCGATCACGGTCGGTTTCTCGGCGCCTCCGCGTCTGAATATCCACTCCGCAATCATATTGTTATCGTCTAAAAACAGATCATATCTGTCCCCGGGGGTGTACCCGCCCGTGGGGGGATAAATAACACTGACCATCCTGCCCATTCCGCCGCCCATCGGAAACTTTACCTTTTCACCGGCGAGCTCGACTTTCATCCCGCTGTCCCAGGCCAAATGAAAGGGGAAGAGGAGCCAGTACTGGTCGTTGATAAAATGGGCATCTATTTCCCTGAGCGATTCGGACCCCGAATCCGACAAATCTTTCCTGTTGTAGGTTATGGCCTTACTATCCGGTTTCCCGTCTCCGAGGTAAGTAACCTTGTCTTCCTTGGGCAGCCATACCCAGGACCGGCTGGCTGAAATTTCTCCCCATTTAATGTTAAAAGTAAATTTCAGTTCTTCGATTTCTCCGAAGCCGCTTACTCCGTAAGCCTGTGCGATTTTCTCGCCGATCGTGGGTTCTTGTGAAAATAGATCTCCGGCCGAGCAGAGTAAACACAAAAGCACCAGAGCGCCTGTCGTTATCCATGTTTTTTTGTCCGGGATTAAACTCTTCATGATTCTCTTACCTCGGGAATAAGGGATTCGGTTTGACTCAGAATAGTATACTTGTTATGGTTTCGGGGACAAAAGTATGTCGTGCGGCGCGAGGCTGCCGTATGTCCGATAAGATATATTATGTAAACTCATAAATCCGGCTTAAATAAACCCACAAAATCCTCCACCTTAAGTACCCGAATACGTGTCCTGGATCGACGGCCTGATAGTTCATCCGTCCCCTATCCTTAACTCGTTCAATTAGTAGGTGCAATATTTTCAACGCCGTGTTCTGCAAGCT
>CAWGRW010000003.1:0-5962 GCA_963825135.1 uncultured bacterium | reverse complement strand
AGGGGGGTGCGATGTATATGTACGCGGTTTTTGCGACAGAGGACGGACGGATTGTGTATCGCGGCTGGAAGCCGCTCCTACAATAATTTTGCAGGGGCGGGTTGGTCCCGGTGGTTGGTCTAGCAGAGGATATCCGGAAAGATCACAGTACGTATGTGTGCGTATCAGGGAGTGAGGATGACCTTGATCGCGTTCTCCACCTTAGAGTCCATGAGCTCGTAACCCCTGGGGGTGTCCGTCAGAGGGAGGTCGTGCGTGATGATGAGCGTCGGGTCGAGCTTGCCGGATTCGATGAGGGGCATGAGCTTCCGTATATAATTCTTCGCAGGGCATACGCCGCCCCTGAACGTGAGGTCTTTGAGATAGAAATTCAGCATCGGGATCGGGAGCTCCTGGAACATGAAACCGATGAAGGAGATTGTGCCTCCGGGCCTCGCTATTTTTGATCGCGTCGAGCACGGCGCTCGTCGAGCCTATGCATTCGAGGGAGACGTCCGCCCCCTGGCCGTGGGTGATCTCCATTACCTTCGCCACCGCGTCTTCCTTCTTCGCGTTGATCGCGATATCGCACCCCATCTTCTTCGCGAGCTCAAGCCTGAAATCGTGGTGCCCGACCGTGATGATGCGGGAAGGCCCGAACAGCCTTGCCGAAGCGGTCGCGAGGAGTCCGAGCGGGCCGTCGCCGAAAACGACTACCGTATCGCCGGGTTTTATCCTCCCCCATTCGGCGCAGAAATAGGCGGTCGAGAGTATGTCGCCCAGGAACAGCGCCCTGTCGTCGGCGATGCCTTCAGGGATCAGCTCGAGCGTTGTGTCGGCGAGCGGGACCCTCACGTATTCCGCCTGGCCTCCCGAGAACCCTCCGAGCGCCTCGCCGAATCCGAAGCATCCGCCCCCTCCCGTGCAGGAGGTCGGGTAGCCGTTTGAGCAGTTCCCGCAGTGCCCGCAGCTGACCCAGAACGGGGCAACGACCTTATCGCCTTTCTTGAAGTACCTGACTCCCTTGCCTACCTCCTCCACGATACCCATGAATTCGTGTCCCACTACGAAGCCCTGGTCGAGAGGAATGCTGCCCCGGTAGAAGTGCAGGTCAGAGCCGCATATTGCGCTCTTCGTTATCCTGAGTATTACGTCGTTCTGGTCCTTTATCTTGGGATCGGGCACTGTCTCGACCCTTACGTCTCTGGCTCCGTGATAGACTGTGGCTTTCATGGGAGGCCCTCCTTTCTTGTCCTATAGGATAATGAATCCGGTTGCATATACAAAATCGTATTATCGACCGATACGGGAGCGCGTCGCGCTCTTCATGACATTTACAGATAATTCTCCATCCAGCGCCTGAGGAGGGAGAGCACGTATTCCTTTTCCTCGCCGGTAAGCGGGTGGCCTGAAGACGGTATGCCGTGCCATTTCATGAGGCACTTCCTGCAGCATGAGGCGGTCGCGTGCTGTGCGATGAACGCGGGGTGGTTCCGCACGGGGGTCTGCTTGCCGTCGTTGGGAATGTCGGCCGGGGCGAGCCTTTCTTCGACGAATGCGCGGGCGTGCTCCATCACTTTATCGACGCCCTTTTCCCTGAGATAGAGAAGCTCCCTGCCCCGGAGAGTGAACCGGGAGCGGAACGGGGATTTCTTTAATTTTTCGAACAGTAGATCGAGATCTTTCTGCATACTCGATTCAACGAAGCGGAAAAATACAATATCACTATATTAACATGCGCCGGGTCAAGCAGCCTGACAGCAAGCAGGAGTAATATTAGTGATTTATTGCGGTTAAGAAAAATTATTCAATGTATCTCGATAATACCCGAATGGTGCGCAGTCGCGATGACGAACCTCCCGGTAGCATGCGAGAGCAGCAGCTTCGCGCTGCCCGAGAAATTAACGGCGCCCGACGCGTCAACGAACCTTCCTGTGCCCCCCGTGACCATCCATTGCCCCTCGAAGTCGATAACGGCATCGTCCCCGGAGTCAGCCGGAACGCACTGGTTATTCGAAATAAATTCGCCCGTTATAATATCCCCCGACTCCTCCACCTGAAGCGCAATGTGCCCCTGCACGAGCTCGTATATATTTCCCGGAACGCCTTCCGCGGTAATACAGGGGACCGCCGGATCCTTGATCGATGTTTCGATGACTTCGGAGAAGTTGATACTTCCCACATCGGCGGCTGCTCCGTTAGCTCGCAGGATAAGGGCGTTTTTCCCGTCTCCGTCCGTGTCTATCGACGAGTCAGTCCCTGAACCGGAAAAGATCGTATCGAGCGAAATTTGATTTTCCTCTGCCTCTCCCCCCCTGCCGCACCCGGTCAAGGCCGCGAGAATGAACACGAATGCGAGACCTATAAAGCACCCTGAATTTCGTTTTGCCCGAGTCATAACCGCCCCGAATGAAAGCTCCATGAATCGCCCTCCGCACACACGCTGTATAAGCATATAACCGTTTCATGGTTTCTGTTATAAAAAATACCCCCCCCGTTACCGGGGGCCGACTATGAAGGAAGATAAACATATGTTCCGCAACCCGCATCGATCATAATGAATGAACGCCCGCCCGATCAGAGTGAGATTCTTTAATACAGCGGGGGATAATCTCGGGAGCGGCTGTCCCGAAAGCCTGCGGTGCTTTATAATATTCATCCGGAGGCGATCGGTCTGACTCATGGGCGACAGCGGAATATTCACTAACCGGACGTTTCTTCTCTACCTCATACCGGTGCTCATAGGCGCGCTCGTCGGGGTTCTGTTCCTCATCCCCGTGAACGCGCTCGTATTTTACTTCGAGCACAGGCCCGGCGGGGGCACGGCCCTCGAATACGCGGCGGCCGAGCTGATGTGGGCTCTCACGGGCGGCATGCCGCTCAAGACCTTATTTTACGCGTGCGTGGGCGCATTTCTGGGGCTCGTATCCGCGTTCTTCTACAGCGCTCTCTACAGGAGCGCGCTCAGCATAAGGAAGCTCAGCGAGGAGCTGGAAAAAGGGCTCCTGCCGCTCATCGCGCACGGGGAAGGCCCGCATCTCGAATTCAAGTCCACGTTCAGGTGGGACGTTAAGGAAGGGAATGCGAACCGGGGCGTGGAGGAGGCGGTGATCAAGACGCTCGCCGGGTACATGAACGGCGACGGCGGGACGCTCATCATAGGGGTGTCGGACGATGGGCGGGTAACGGGGCTGGAAGACGATTACAGGACGCTCAAGAAAAAGGACAGGGACGGATTCGGCCAGGCGCTGATGACGGCCGTGTCGACGAAGCTGGGGACGGACGCGTGCCGTTACGTCGAGCCGGTCTTCCACAGCGTCTCGGGTAAAGACGTATGCAGGGTCATCGTGAAGCCCGCCCGGAGGCCCGTGTATCTGAAAGAGGGGAACGACATGAAGTTCTACCTGCGCACGGGCGTGAGCACGAGGCGGCTCAACATACAGGAGGCGGTCGAGTTCATATCGACCAGGTGGGGGAAGTGAGGGTTAATCCGTACAATCCCCATGTAAAACTACACTCCTAGGAGCGGCTTCCAGCCGCGACGACGGTAAATAATCGCGCCAGGACGGCGCTCCTGCAATCTGGCAAGGAAATTACGTCGTGCTCAGCATGTCGCAGTACCTGTCGAACGCCGAGATAGTGTTTTCGATATTTTTCTGTGGTAGCTCTTGAGCGTCCTCGCGAACTTCTCAGCCTTCCTTTTCTTCATCTCGATGATATCCCTGCTGAAATCGCCGATGTTCTCGAAATGGGCGGCCAGGGGGTTGAGGTGATGCTCGAAGGGCTTGACCGCAGGCTCAATCTCGAGCACGTTCTTCATAAAGTCGAGACACCCAAGCTGCATCGCGAGCCACATCTCTAGCTGCATGTCCATAGCCTTGAGCAATTCGTCGAGAAAGTTGCGATTGAGCTACCATCCACCCCAGATACTGCTCTATTTACCACTTCCGTCTGTTCCTTCACTTTACCCTGAACATCCACTACCTCGAGTCCGCTTACCGTCTTCTTTTTCATATTGCCCCTCCCGAAGGCTTTGTTAATTTAGTATATATGCACGGAGCGTGCCGTAAACAGGGCGTTAATTAATACAGTCTTTATAAAACATTGCCGGATACCTTTTCGGAGCAGTGACCGCCGCATGTGTAGTATGTCAGATTATCTTACGGGGCCGGGGACGACGCCTGCGCGTTGGGTTCCGTGAGTCCGAGCACGTCGAGGAGCCTTTTCCTTAGCTCGTACGCCTCTCGCGGGCACGGCTCTGGGGGAATTTGTCGGGCAGCTCTATCACTTCCGTAAGCGACGCGAGGCTGTGCTCGGACGCGGTCGTGACCACGAGCGCGAAGGAGTGGTGGATGTCCGCTTCGAGATCGAGGAAATCGAGGTGGTAATGCACGGGCGTGTCGCACATGACCGTAATGGGGCTGCAGAGGACGCCCTTGCCTCTTATGTCGGTGAAGTTCGCGAACGGGGTCGGCTGGTGGATGTACCACTCGACCTTGTCCTTGTGCTTCACGAAGCTCTTTCCATGAACTCGTCGACGGTGTTTATCATGCGCCTTGCCTGCAGGATACCCCGGAATTTATTATGCGCGGCGGGGGTGTAAAAGCAAATGTGGGGGGGGTCGCTGCGGGGATGCGAGAGTAATTATCTAATGTACACCCCCCACCCTGGCCCTCCCCCTTTGGAAATGGGGAGGGAATTAGAAGCTTGGATCCCCCCGGTCGGGGTCGGGAATGACGGGAAAGGAAAAAGACGAGATTGCGCGGTCGCGGAATAGTCTGGCTGGCGCATAGATAACTTTCTTACTTGCAATCAGCCGACAGCGACCGGTTCTTACGCTCGCTCAGAACCGTTCCTCGCAGTGACAAGAAAAAAGGGGCGACAAGCATAATGCTCGCTGCCCCTTCATATATTTCAGATATTAGGAAACCGGAACTTCGGCCTACGCCGCGAGCGACCGTTTGCGGGGATTGTGAAAATGAGGCCCGCGAGCCCCAGAACCCCGGCCATAGAGATCATCCCCCATTCGCCGAGCGTGGGTATGCTCTCGGTTACGGGACCGCCGCACCTAACGTCGTCGATCGCAAAATTAAACGTACCCAGGTTATCCGCCTCGGCCGCCCTGAACCTGACCGTCGAACCCGCGAATGCGGACAAGTCGAAATTTAGCGTCGTATAGCCTAATGACAGGGGGATCGCCCGGATTCGTCTGGAAGAGATTCCGACAAAACCCCCGCACCCACATCGAAGGGGTCGGCAGCCGGGGTTAGAAATGTACCTCTCGCTTGCTCGTTAGGATCCCCTGAATATGAGTGGATCGGGGCCCGGTCACGAGCTTCTGAAGGCCCGACTACATAGTAATAAACAAGGGAACAGGTTTCTACATCTTCCGGAACATCTATATCCTGATAAAGGACTTGAGAGCTCGGACCACCCTGATTCTCCCGGCCGCGAAATGTCCGACGGGAGGTGAGGGCAATGGAGATAAATTATGGCCGCTGTAAACGAACCAGTCGCCGCTGCTCCCGGGCTGCTGAACGACGGTCCACCCCGTAAAGTCGCCCGTCTCGAAGCCGCCGTTTACAAAGGGATCGACTTGAGCTGCACGTGGGTCTAAAAGAAGGAAAAAACGAATACAGTAAATAAAGCTAGAGATAAAACGTGAAATGTACGCATGGAATCATCCTCCTGTGGGGGATAATCACATTTTACAATGTTTACGGGAAAATGGAAGGAGGGGATTATCAGTTACGACGAGATTTCAAACGAGCCTGCCCCGGACTCGTTTCAGGGTTCGACGGCGTACCCAAAAGATACAGGATCGATATTGCAGCGGTTGCAGAACGGCGTACCTCACAAGGATAACTCATTTTTCTGTCATCGAGATTGCCGCGTAAGTAGCCGCGGCGATCTCTCTTTCTTTTCACGAGATCAATACGGCAGCAAGACGGAAACTGATATTTGCCAGTCCCGATAGAGAGTT
>CAWGRW010000002.1:0-4743 GCA_963825135.1 uncultured bacterium | reverse complement strand
CCCCACCCCGTGGAAGATTCTTAACGCTCGTACAATCGATTTTCTTTACGCAAATTCTGTAATGTCGGGGAAGAAAAAGACGAGATTGCTTCGCTTCGCTCACAGATTTTATTTGGCAGGTTCGTCCCATGGCATAGCAACTTGAATGCAATCAGCCAGCAGCGACCGGTTCTTCTTATTCATCAGAACCATTGCAATGACAAAAATATTGAGGTACACCCCCACCCTTAATCCTCCCCCTTGCGGGGGAGGGAAATTATTGGTCGGGCTAAGGAGGTCCACTAGAATCGTAGAGACACACATTGTGTGTGCGCGCGAATCAATAGTCGCGCCAGAGGACCGCGGATATTGTGCCCTCGTCCTGGAATATCTCGAGCAGCTGATCGAATTCGGATATCGGCACGTTGTTGACGACGAGCTGGTAAATAAGGCGTCTGCCGCTCTTCGTGTCGATATAGCCGCCGACGCCTGTCCCTTTATCACGAGACCCGATGCGTCACCGGCCGCGAACGTGCCGGTCTCGGCGCGCACCTGCCCCTTTGCGCCCGCGAGCGTGGGGTCCTTCTCGAAATCGATTACGAACCCAGAGAGCCGTCCACTCCCAGTATCGGAAGGGCGGCGAAGAAGGCGTCGAACACAGGCTGCTTCGTCATTGTTTCGAGCCATTTCGTAACGGCGGGGTTAGTCGCGTCATTTCCCCGCCTCCGCTCCCGTCGACGAAGAGGAACTCATTGCCCGGTATGCCGTATTTGCCCGTGAGGCTCTTCCTCTCGGCCTCAAGCGAGTCGTCCATGTTGTCGAGGCCCTGCGTCGTGCCCCAGAGGATGAGGCTCGTGTCCGCGCCTATGTTGTAGCTCACCTTCAATATGAACTTCGCGTATTCCGCGTAGGGGAGTGAGACGAGGGAGGTTACGAGGTCGTCCTGCGAGTATGAGTTCTTCGCCGGGAGAAGCGCTGCGGGGTTTTGCGCGACGGCGTCGCGAGCACGTTAACGCCCGCCTTTTCGAGCTGTTCGATGAGCACCGTGCGCGCGTAGTTCTGGGGCTCGACTATCCTGAACGTCCTGATGAGCGGGAACCCGCCGTTGAGCGGGGGCTTGAAAATGACAGGGATCTCTCCTGTTATAGCCGCCTTGCAGCCGGGACTGCCGATGCACGGCGGAATTCCGGCTCGAGCCCGATCGTAAAATCGGTGTCCGGTCCGCTCGTCGCCGCCTTGTTGACGGGGGTGAGAGCGACCGATTTGGGCCGCCAGTCAAGGGATACCGGCTCACCGGGGCTCGAAGGATTGATTATGAGATCGACGCAGTCGTCGTTCACGAATATCGGTCTTATCGCGAAATTGCCCTCGTTCCTGAAGGGGAAAGGCTGGAAGAGCCTGTCGTCTATGACGACGTCGTTAACCTGCTTGATGCCCGCCGCCGCGACCTGCCGGGCGAGAGCCTCGTAACCCTGGAGCGGGTCCGGCTTCGTGAGCTGGGAGTTGCCGAGAGAGTCCGATTCGTTATGGTCGAAATCTGTTACAGCAATCTTGCCGTTAGCCTCCGTGCGTCCGCCCATGGTGAGGTCGCCCGACGCGACGAGTATGAGCTCGCCGTCCAGCACCCCTGAGCTGTTCACATTGCCATGCTTGTATATCGGCGTGACGAATTTGTGTCCCGCACCGATTTGATTCAGGAGCCGGCCAACGGGAAAACTGCCGTACGGAGCCAATGAAGAAGTTGTAATCCGGTTTCACGTCGATGAGCACATTGCCCGTTTCGAGGTCAACTAACCGAAGGCCCCATGTTGCGCTCTTGTAAGCGGGCTTGTCGAATATCGCCTTGATGCCGGGCGGGATGCCGGTATCAGCGGAGTCTGCGCTATCATTGCGGCCGAGGACGAAGGCGAATGCGGCTATGACTGCGAGCGCCAGGACGAGCGAGGCTCTTCTTGATTTCATACCATATCCTCCTTTAAAGACCGAGTGGCATAGATTAGCACGAAAATATAGCGATTAACAATTATAAACTCGGTGGGGGGGGAGGGGGGGCTCTTTGTTCATCCTTCTTTTCCTTGATGAAAAGAAGCAAAAATCATCCGACTACAGAATTGTGCTAAAAATCTCATGTACTCGCTAAATCTTCCAATTCCTCCCCACCCCATGGAAGATTTTTAACGCTCGTACAATCGATTTTCTTAACGCAAACTCTGTAATGTCGGGGAGAGAAAGAATTTCTGAATTGATAAGAACACTATGGTAACACCCCCACCCGTACCCTCCCCCCTCAAGGGGGAGGGAAGATATTGGCAGGAGAAATTTACGTTATGATGGTGAGCACAGATTCTGTGTATCAATAATCCCGCCAGAGTATGGCCGAGATCGTGCCCTCATCCTGGAATATGCCGAGCACCTGGTCGAATTCGCTTATGAGGACGTTGTTGACCACGAGCTGGTAAACGAGGCGCCTCCCGCTTTTCGCATCGATATAACCCCCGAACGCCTGGCCATCGAGCACGAGGCCTGACTCGTCGCCCCTGGCGTTCGTGCCTGTCTTGGCGTGCACCTGTCCCTTCGCGCCCGCGAGCGTGGGGTCCTGCTCGAAATCCGTCACGAACCCGAGAGAGCCGTCCACGCCGAGTAGAGGGAAAGTGTCGAAGTAGGCGCTGAAAACGTCCGTTTCCGTCATTTTTATAAAGAACTGCGTCACCGCCCTATTCGTCGCCGTAGTGTTTCCGCCCCCGCTGCCGTCGATGAAGAAGAACTCGTCGCCAGGTATGCCGAAATTACCAATGAGATTTTCTCTTTCCGCGGCGAGAGCGTCGTCCATGTTGTCGACGCCCTGTGTTGTGCCCCAGAGAAGTAAGCTCGTGTCCGCGCCGATATTGTAGCTCACTTTCATGATTAGCTTCGCATAGTCCGCGTAAGGGAAAGATACGAATGTCGTGACGAGGTCGTCCTCCGAATACGAATTCTTCGGCGGCAGCTTCGCGACAGGGTTTTGAGCCACCGTGTCGGCGAGCACAGTGACGCCCGCGTCCTCGAGCAATTTTATAAGCACCGTGCGCGCGTAGTTCTGGGGTTCGACTATCCTGAATGTCCTTATAAGAGGGAACTCGTTAGTGAGCGGGGGAATGAAATCCACGGGGAGCTGCCCCGTGATCTCGGCCGTACAGCCGGGATCGCCTATACACGGCGGGAATTCTGGCTCGAGCGTGAAAATCGGCTCCGTGCCCGCCGCGGTCGTGACCAGGTCATTGATCACGCCGAGGGCCGCGGATTTAGGACGCCAGTCGACGGACGCTTCCATTCCGACCGAGGTCGGGTTGATAATCAGGTCGACGCAGTCGTCGTTCACGAATATCGGTCTGATCGCGAAATTGCCCTCGTTCCTGAAGGGGTAAGGCTGAAATAACCTGTCGTCTATCACCACGTCGTCCACCTGCGTTATGCCCGCTGCCGCGATTTGCTCCGCTATGGCCTTATATCCCTTGAGAGGGTTGGGCTTCGTGAGCTGGGCGTTCCCGAGTGCGTTAGCCTCGTTGTGGTCGAAGTTGGTAATCGCGAACTCTCCGTTCGCCTTTGTGCGGCCGCCCATGGAGATGTCACCCGAAGCGACGAGATAAAGGTTGCCGTCGATCACGCCTGCTCCGTCGACTTCGCCTTCCTTATATATAGGGGTCACGAACAGATGATCGGGGCCGATTTCATTCAGCAGCTCGCCTACGGAGAATACCTTCCTGACCGAGGCTATGAAGAATGGATAATTCGGTTTGAGGTCGATGAGCACTTCGCCCGTGTCGAGGTCGACAACGCGGAGGCCCCAGATCGAGTCCGAGTAAAGCGACTTGTTGAATATCGCGCGTATGTCGGCGGGTATGTTCGAGCCGCCGCCTGACGAGCAGCCACCGTAGAGGCCGAAGACGGCTGTCAGGACTAATAAAAACGTGAGTAAAGCTTTCCGGTATTTCATGTACTATCCTCCGTTAAGAGAGTGCTCTTTAGGTTATCAGGAAAATATGATAATAAACAATTATAGCCTCGGTTGGGGGGGAAAGGGAAATGGGGGGAGGAAAATACGGGATTGGCGCGCTGCTATACAGCTTGCAATGACATGAAGATTAACGTAGGAGCGGCTTCCAGCCGCGACACACACGTAGTGTGAACTTTCGAAAAGACAAAAGAAAGGTGATAGGCTGTTTTTTATCCTTCTTTTCCTAGATGAAAAGAAGCAAAAATCACACACGAAGTGTGGTTCTCGAAAAGACACGGAAAAGACAAAGAAAGGTGATAGGCTGTTTTGTTTATCTCTTCTTTTCCTTGATGAAAAGAAGCAAAAATCATCCGACTACATAATTTGCTAAAAATCTCATGTACTCGCTAAATCTTCCGATCCCACCCCGGCCCACGTAAGATTCTTAACGCTCGTACAATCGATTTTCTTTACGCAAATTCTGTAATGTCGGGAAGAAAAGGCAAAAGCTAGATTTCTCCTGTTGGTCGAAATGACAGGAAAGGAGATGCTTGAGATCGTATGCGTGCGGGTGCTCACCCGCCGTAAATTCTGTAATGTCGGGGAAAAAAGAAAAAACTAAATCCCCCTTAATCTGGTTTGACAAAAGTGTCACTTCAATTAAGAAAGTCCCTTTGCATTTAATCATCTCCGACCAATTCCTCACTCGTTCGAAATCGTTCCCCTTTTTCTAAGGGGGAAATTGAAGGGAAGAGACCCTTCGACAGCACACTTCGTGTGCGCTCAGGACG
>CAWGRW010000001.1:0-3556 GCA_963825135.1 uncultured bacterium | reverse complement strand
CAGTTGCAAGCGTGCGCGCAACTGGTCGACGTTAGTTGATTGCAAGTAACTCAAATTGACACCGTACACGATCTGCACAATCCAAAACGAGACATCTGTCTTTTGCCTTTGGTATTAATTCCCTCCTTAGAAAAAGGAGGGCTAGGGAGGATTTGGTTTTACCCCGTTCGTGCTGAGCTAGTCGAAGCACGTTACCGACATTACAGAATTTGCGTTAAGAAAATCGATTGTACGAGCGTTAAGAATCTTACGCGGGGTGGGGCGGGATCGGAAGATTTAGCGAGTACATGAGATTTTTAGCACAATTCTGTAGTCGGATGATTTTTGCTTCTTTTCATCAAGGAAAAGAAGGATCAATCAAATAGCCTTTCACCTTTCTTTTGTCTTTTCTCTCCCGCATCGAATGCCGCAAATCAGAGCGGAACCCCGCCTTTTCCCCGATCTGCATGTATAATTCTACGGAGGAGAAAACCCCGCCGATGAAACCTATCACGCTCGCCCTGATCGCGGCCATAATACTCACCGCCCTGGCCCCCGAATCCCGCGCGGAGAACAATACCCACGACTTCAGGAAAACCCGCTGGGGCATGACCCCGGCGCAGGTGAAGCTCACGGAGAACGGCGCACCCGTGAGCGAGACCAAGCTCCCGCCCTACGACCTCGCCGTCAGCTACAGGGGAAAGTACGAGGGGCTCGACGCGGAGATCGGCTACCTGTTCACGAACGATAAGCTCGTCTTGGGCGGATACGCCGTGACGAGCAAGTACGAGGACCCTCAGCAGTACGTGAAGGACTACGAGAGGGTAAAGGGCGTCCTCGCCGGGCAATTCGGCAAGCCCGCGGAGGACTGGAAGACCTGGAGCCCGGGTCAGCAGGAGGAAAAGCCCGAGGCCTACGGCAAGGCCGTGACGGAGGGGAAGCTGATACTCCAGACCTCCTGGAAAACGCCCGAGCCCGAAATATTCCTGACCCTCGAGGGCGGGAACGTGAACACAATCCTCTCGGTGCTCTACTACAGCGTGAAGTTAAACCCGCGCGTCGAGGAGCGGAAGCTCAAGCAGCAGCCGGAGAACATTCTGACGGCGGCCACGCACCCGCACGTTAGTTTCCCTCTCCCCAGCGTGGAACTGTCTCTGAGCGTGCGCAAGAACAGGTCGAACCTGCAACGAAACTGATGTAGCCAATCAACTTAGGGCACAATGTCGTCTCAACCAAATTAGGGTGAGGGGGTACATTAAAATAATTCAGTCATCCTGAACTCGTTTCAGGATCTAATCTTTATTGCCTTATCATTCCCGTCTGGGTTCGGCAATCTCTCCTCACTCTTTCGGCAGCTGCTTGATGATCTCGGCGAGGTCGATCCAGACGTTTTCCCTCTTTATGATCCTTCCGAAACTCCTACGCTCAAACCGGCAATCATGGCGTTTTCGTATGTCGGCGGCGACACGCCGCCCCGTTCACCCCGAGCGCACACGAAGCGTGCTGTCGAAGGTTCTTCCCTTAATTCCTTCCCCCTGGAAAAAGGGGGAGTGAGGAGGGGGTGTAGTCTTTTCTTTTCCCCCGACATTACAGAATTTGCGGCACACAATGTGTGCTCATATACGACCCTTCCGGATCTCCTCCATATAGCCGGCAACGAAGCCCAACCCGTTCACCCTGAGCGCGTCGAAGGGCACATTATCCGTCATTTCGAGCAGCGCGAGAAATCTATCTTTTGCCTTTTCTTTTGCCTTTCCCCCCGACATTACAGAATTTGCGTTAAGAAAATCGCGTGTTTAAGCGTTAAGAAATCTTTGAGCAGTCCAATTGAAAGATTTTAGCTTAAACACAAGATTTTTAGCGTAATTCTGTAGTCGGAATGATTTTTGCTTCTTTTCATCAAGGAAAAGAAGGATAAAAAAACAGCCTTTGTCTTGTCCTTCCTTAGTCTTGTCTTTTCGAATGATCACACTACGTGTGTGTGTCGCGGCTGGAAGCCGCTCCTACAAGTGATTGTAAACGCAGCATCGCTAAAAAAAAGCCCCTTTCCTCCATCCCGGAAGAAAGGGGCAACTTTGAAGTCACCCTGAACTGGTTTCAGGGTCCCGCTTTTCTTGTCTGTCATTCCCGTGAGCTTCCATCGGGAATCTCGCTGTTATTTCCCTTCTATACCGCCTGCGCCCTCTTGCGCCTGACGGCGAAGAACACCCCTATCAGCCCCAATCCGACGACGGCGGAAATCATCCCCCACTCGGAAAGGGTGGGTATCGGCCGCGCCGGGGAGATCGACAACTTCTCCGCCGTAAGCGTTTCCCCGCCCTCTATCGTAGCTACGATAGTGTCCGTACTGGGTAACTCTACTCCCCGTATAAGTCCACGATACCCGACCGTCTATGTCCGTCGTACAGTCGTCGTTAGGCGTGCACTCGCCGTTCCCGGGGATCGCTCGCCTGCCCATCGTTCGGCCCCGACGTCACTTCGAAGCTCACCAATACCCCCGGCAGCGGGCTGCCGTTCGAAATAATGGCCGCCGTAACGGTATGGCTCGGGAACACATCGTTCGTCGCGAATTCCGGCGACAGGCTCACGAGGTCCGGCGTAATCCCATCTCCGAAGTCTTATGCTGAGGAGGCCTCGTACTTCAGCTGTCATGTCGCCGGGCCGCAGCTCGATTCTTGCAGTATGCAATGGCCGATGTGACCCCCAGGAATGAATTAAACAGGTTTGTGATTGGAATGACAGTCGAGTTGAGAAGGACGTTCCCTGCACCGTATACATCGACGATATTATTGTCGCTGCACGTCCCACCAGACTGAGCGCATCCGATAAGCATCCCCGCCCTCATTATAGTCGGGTCGGTGAAAAGTATCCGATACGTATCCGCGAATACATTAGTAGTAAGCACGTTCGCCGGATTGCCCGCCCCCGATGCATTCGACCCGAGTGCCAAAATATTACCGGCGTTGGCAGTCGTAACGGTGAATTCAATTCCCGGCAGAATTTCACCCGGCGTAAAACACACATCGTTTGAGGCGGAATTCACCGGCGGGTTACATGAAAGGAACCCGTTCGCAGGCGCGTTTGCGGCGGCAAAATCCTGGAAAGCGAGCCCCGGGTTATCAGCGTTGAACTGAGACTCGTTCGTAGTAAACGTGACCTGGGCCTGTGAAACGCCGTAGGAAAAAACAAAAAAGAATTAACGCGGCATATAGCACTCTTGATGTATACATTAGGGATTTATCCTCCTCCTCTAAGTGATTCCGAACCCAATATACCATGATTAAAAGAATTAATAAACATTTTTCACCGATTCTTAACCCTCCGGCTCTCAATTCCGCTCTTTTTCCAACGGGCTAAAACAAAGAGCCCCTTTCCCCGGCGCCGGGGAAAGAGGCTCTCTCATTTGCTGTCATTCCTGAATTCCTTATTCCGGAATCCAATCCTTAAATTCTCTCCCCCTTTACCAAGGGTGGGGGCGTCACCTTACATTAATAATCCAACTGAAATTAAACCGCCTGCGCCCTCTTGCGCCTGACGGCGAAGAACACCCCTATCAGCCCCAATCCGACGACGGCTG